>NZ_CP169524.1:0-3806177 GCF_041950545.1 Gordonia sp. PS3
TCAGCGGTTCGCGCGCTGCTTGATGCGCGCGGTCAACTCCTGCACTTGGTCGTAGATGTTGCGGTTCTCATGCATCTCCTTGCGGATCTTCTTGTCCGCATGCATCACCGTGGTGTGGTCGCGATCGAAGGTCTCACCGATCTTCGGCAACGACAGATCCGTCAGCTCACGGCACAGATACATCGAGATCTGCCGCGGCAGCGTCAGTGCACGGACCTTGCTCGGACCGCAGAGATCGTCGATCGAGAGATCGTAGAAGTCAGCGGTCACCGCCACAATGCTCGCGGCGCTCACGTCCATCGGACCCGAGTCCGGGATCAGCGCCTTGAGCACCACCTCTGCCAGGGTGATGTCGAGTTCTGTGTTGTTGAGCGAGGCGAACGCGGTCACTCGGATGAGGGCGCCCTCCAGCTCGCGGATGTTGCGCTCGATCTTCGACGCGATCAGTTCGAGGACGTCGTCGGGTGCCGCGAGCTTGTCCATCTGGGCCTTCTTGCGGAGGATCGCGATGCGCGTCTCCAGGTCCGGTGGCTGGACGTCGGTGATGAGGCCCCACTCGAACCGGGTGCGGAGCCGGTCCTCGAGTGTCGCGAGCTGCTTGGGCGGCCGGTCGGAGGAGACGACGATCTGCTTGTTCGCATTGTGCAGCGTGTTGAACGTATGGAAGAACTCCTCCTGGATGCCCTCCTTGCCCTCCAGGAACTGGATGTCGTCGATCAGCAGCATGTCGATGTCGCGGTACCTGCGCTTGAAGGCGACGCGGCGGTCGTCTCGCAGAGAGTTGATGAAGTCGTTGGTGAACTCCTCGGTCGACACGTACTTCACGCGCATGCCGGGGAAGAGTCGTTGCGAGTAGTGGCCCGCGGCGTGCAGCAGGTGGGTCTTGCCCAGGCCGGACTCGCCCCAGATGAACATCGGGTTGTAGGCGCGCGCCGGATTCTCGGCCACGGCCACGGCCGAGGCGTGTGCGAATCGATTCGACGCGCCGATGACGAAGGTGTCGAAGGTGTACTTCGGATGCAGTGAGGTGGTGCCGTTGTCTGGTGCGCTCGTCTCTCGCTGCTCGAAGTAGTTCGACCACTCGCGCGGTTCCACCGGACGCGACGGCGGCGCCGACTGCGGGTAGTTCAGCGCCGCGAGCTGCTCGTCGGACGGGATCGCGGGACTCGCGGGATAGGTCGGTGTCGGGATCGCCGGGCCGGCGGCGTTCGCGGCGTCGTACGGGGAGCTCGGAACGAATGGTTCCGGTGTGACGTTTGTTGCACCTGTGGCGCCTGAGTGTGGATGAGTATCCCCAGCCGCTTCCGCACCATCCACGGGCTGGGGAGAGATCTCCTCCGGCTCGGCGACGCGGACCGCGATGTCGACGCTCTGGCCGAGGTGTCGACTGAGTGTGAGGCGCACCGCGTCGCGCAGATTCCGTTCGATCTGCTCCTGCACGAGCGTGTTGGGGACGGCCAGCAGTGCGAATCCTTCGATCATCGTCAGCGGCTGGACCAGCGACAACCAGGCTCGTTGCTGTCGGGTGAGCGGCTCCACCTCGGCCGGACCGGTGTTGGCCGACAGATCAGCGACGACTGCGTTCCAGATGTCGGAGAATGACTCCCGGTCGCCGGTCACTGGCTCCCCCTCGTTTGGTCGAATCGGATCGTTTCAGACCTAGAGGGTGCCACGAACGCGGGTCTCGGCGCGAGTTGTCCACAAAGTTGTCCACACCTGTGGATTGTTCTGTGAACAAATCCCACAGGTGTAATTCGGGTCTGGAGATATCTGCAGGTAACCCGTCGTTTGATTTGGTTTCCGGGGGCCAGTACCCTCGAAAGGTCGCCTGTACATGGACTGCGGTAACGCGCGCTCATCACGAGCTCGGCCCCGGCCGATCCATGAGGGGCCGAAGACCGCCTGCAGTTCCAACACGAGGAGTTTCCAGTGGCCAAGGGGAAGCGCACCTTCCAGCCGAACAACCGTCGTCGCGCTCGCGTGCACGGCTTCCGTCTGCGTATGCGGACTCGCGCCGGTCGCGCCATCGTGAACGCACGTCGTTCCAAGGGCCGCGCCAAGCTGACCGCCTGAGTCGCGAATCCGGCCCGGGCAATCGGTGTCGGCCGACTCGGCGCGGATTTCTAGGAAGTCCGATTTCACCCGCACACTCTCCAAGGGTGTGCGGGTTTCGGCACGTGATCTGACAGTTCACGTGGCGCCGGTCGCACCGGCGTGGCCGGACGGGAGTCGATTGCGCCCGGACGTGGCCCTGCACGGTGGGCCGTGGCTCGGCCTGATCATCTCGAAGAAGGTCGGTAACGCCGTGATCCGTCACAGGACCGCACGACGCCTTCGTCGTGCCTTCGCCGAGAGTGCGCCTTCGGTGCTCCCGCCGGAGACCTTCGTGGTACTGCGAGCGCACCCCGGAATCGTGGATCGTTCGAGTTCCGAACTGGCCGAGACGCTGCGCGGCGCGTTCGCCCACCGCAAGGTGGCCGCTGCCTGTGCGCGTGCGGACCGGGGAACGGTCGTCCCATGAGTCTCGGACAGCGGCTCTATCGTCTCCCGCGGGCGAGCTTGATCTTCGTCATCGAGCTCTACCGGACGTGGATCTCGCCGACTCGAATGCCCACCTGTCGGTTCGAACCCACCTGCAGCGGCTACGCCGTCGAAGCGCTCGACAAACACGGATTCGTGTGGGGCTCGGTACTCGCGACGTGGCGCCTGCTGAAGTGCGGCCCGTGGCACAAGCCCGGTTACGACCCGGTCCCCGAACGAGGACCCGTGGAGTGGCTGCGCAGCAAGACTTCAAACAGTGGTGCCACCGCACCAACTTCAGATAGGGGTAAGTGAGCCGTGCTCAACTTCATCTACTACCCGGTGTCCTGGATCATGTGGGTCTGGCACTGGCTGTTCGACAGCATCATGCCGAACTCCCCCGGCTGGGACGGAATAGCGTGGGCCCTGTCGGTGGTGTTCCTGGTCTTCACCCTCCGCGCGATTCTGTACAAGCCGTTCGTCAAGCAGATCCGCACGACGAAGCAGATGCAGGAAATCAACCCGCAGATGCAGGCGATTCGCAAGAAGTACGCCAACGACCGGGTCAAGATGACCGAGGAGATGCAGAAGCTCCAAAAGGAGCACGGCTTCAATCCCCTCCTCGGGTGTCTGCCGATGTTCATGCAGATCCCGGTCTTCATCGGTCTGTTCCACGTGTTGCGTTCGTTCAACCGGATGGGTGCGGGCACCTCGATGCCGATCGGCGGTTCGGCCAGCGGCGGCATGACTGCCGAGCAGACCCGCAATACCGCCAACTACGTCTTCAGTGCCGACCAGGTGCAGAACTTCCTGGATGCGCGACTGTTCGGTGTTCCGCTCTCGTCGTACATCACCGAACCGGTCGACCAGTTCAAGGCGTTCGTCGATCCTGGCCAGCCCATCGACTTCTCGCGCTGGCAGATCGCCGCCGTGGTGATCCCGCTGATGATCGTGGCCTCGATCGCCACGCATATGAACTCGCGGGCCTCGGTCGCGCGGCAGAGTGCTGAGGCGATGGACAATCCTCAGACACGGATCATGAACAAGCTCGCACTGTACGTCTTCCCGCTGGGCATTCTGGTCACTGGTCCGTTCTTCCCGGTCGCCATCCTCCTGTACTGGGTCAGCAACAACCTCTGGACCTACGGCCAGCAGCACATCGTCTTCGGACGCATCGCACGTGAAGAAGAAGAGGCGAAGGCCGCGAAGGAAGAGCGGCTCAGGGCCGCAGCACCGAAGCCCGGCGCCCGACCCGACAAGACGAAGAGGGCACCGACCACGGTTGCGGTCGTCGACGGTGAAGTGGACGACGCGTCAGATGAGACGAAGTCCGCCGGCGGCAAGAAGTCGAGTCCAGCCAAGCGCCAGGGCACGACCAAGCCGGCGGCCAACAAGCCGTCTCCCGGGCAGAAGCCGAGTCAAGCGAAGCCGGGCGGAGCCAGGAAATCCGGCAGCAAGCGCAATAAGAAGAAGGGTCGGCCCGGCGGCCGTTGACGGCGCCGCGACTCATTCAGACGTTTCCATTAAGTGAGGTAGAAGATGACGGACCAGACTGTGTCGAGTGACGACACTGAACAGGTCGATCCTGTGGAGCCCATCGAGCAGGACGCTGATCTCGACGAGATCGATGAAGAGGATCAGTTGGTCGAGGAGGGCGAGATCGCCGGCGACTATCTCGAGCAGTTGCTCGACATTCTCGACTTCGACGGCGACATCGATCTCGACGTCGACGGTGACCGAGCGATCGTCAGCATCGACGGCGGCAAGGACCTGACCAAGCTCGTCGGTCGCAACGGCGAGGTGCTCGACGCACTCCAAGAGCTGACGCGACTGGCTGTGCAGCAGTCGACCGGTGACCGCAGCCGCTTGATGCTCGACATCAGCCGCTGGCGTGCTGATCGCCGCGACCGTCTCGCTCGCATCGGCAACGAGGTCGCCGAGCGTGTGCGGGATTCGGGCGAGAGTGAGTCGCTCGACCCGATGACTCCCTTCGAGCGGAAGATCGTGCACGACGCCGTCGCCGCGGTTGACGGAGTTTACAGCGAGAGTGAGGGGGCGGAGCCGAACCGCCGTGTGGTCGTCATCAAGGAATGACGACTCCCCTGATCCGGGGTTAGCCCCGGTTGGATATCCGCAGACGATCCCCGCAACGCTCTGACAACAGGGTGTCGCGGGGATCGTCTTTTCGACACAGTGACTTTATGGGTCCAGGGTCTAAGGCCTTGTCTGAAACTCTCCCATTCGGTTGTTTTGACTTACGTCAGTGTGATTCTCCGGGTCGGCGTCATCAGATGCTCTGAGCGCGTTTCACGTGAAACCCGCGCCCGCGTCCGACTGTCCAGCTCGATCAGCGCTGTTCGCGGCTGGCCCTGTGTTTCACGTGGAACAAGACCAGGGGCTGAAGCTCCGGTCGACGGGTGGCGTCAGGTTGTGGGTTAGATCGGCAACCTGTGGAAATCGGTTCCCGACGTCGGGTGGCGGGTCGGTGCGGACTAAACTGAATGAGGCTGTCCGGCTACGGTGCGAAGTCTGTCCTCAGATGTGTGCTTGCCCTGAGCGTGTCCGCTCCCCTAGCAGGGTGGCCGGTAGTTGTCTCGATCGTGGATCTGCTGCGTGCTTCAGGATCGCGGCTCGCGAGCGGAGCGGGTTTCACGTGAAACCACTCAACCGATCGGGCACCACAACGGCCGTGTTCCACGTGGAACATCGAAGGGATGAATAGATGTCAGAGGATGACCCGACGCCGGCGGCTGCCGAATCGACGCCGGAGATCGCTGCGGCCATATTCGGCGAACGACTGCCGCCGGCCGAGAAGTACGCGCAGATTCTGTCTGAGGAGGGCGTGGTCCGCGGACTCATCGGTCCCCGTGAACTGCCGCAACTCTGGACCAGGCACCTGCTCAACTGTGCCGTTGTCTCCGAGGAGATTCCGGATGGTGCGAGCGTCATCGACATCGGGTCCGGCGCGGGCTTGCCCGGTATCCCCCTCGCGATCGCTCGTCCGGACTTGGCGGTCACTCTCATCGAGCCGTTGCTTCGCCGGACCACCTTTCTTGAGGAAGTGGTCTCCGGGCTTCCACTCGACAACGTGACGGTGGTACGCGGTCGCGCCGAAGAGAAGGCGGTGCTGAAGGCCGTGGAGCCGGCGGATGTAGTCACGTCGCGGGCTGTCGCGCCGCTGGAACGGCTGGCGAAATGGTCCGCTCCCCTGATCCGAGGAGGCGGCAGATTGGTCGCATTGAAGGGGCAGTCTGCGCCTGACGAGATCGCTCGCGATTGGGAGAAGGTGATGAGGTCCGGGATCCGGGATCTGGCAGTGGCTCAATGCGGGACGATGCTGGAGACGCCGACCACGTTGATAGTCGGGCGGCGGAATGAGACAGCACGTGATGCGCGGGCGGCCCGTCGGGCTGCCCGCCGGAACTGATGGAGGCTCAAGAATTGGTGTCATTTCGCCGGAGGGCGCACAATGGAAGCACTGACCGAAGGAGTTCCGGGGTGCCCAACCACGAGCCCAGCGTTTCACGTGAAACGCCACCAGTACCGCCAGTGCAGAGCTACGACGACACCCCGATAGCGACCGCAGCAGCCCGCGCGAGCCAGGTTTTGACCCCCGGCGGCACCGGCAGGCTCCCCCGACCGCCACAGCCGCGGGTGATGACTATCGCGAACCAGAAGGGTGGAGTCGGAAAGACGACATCCGCCGTGAACCTTGCGGCCGGCCTCGCGCTGCACGGCCTCGGGGTCCTGGTCATCGATCTCGATCCGCAGGGTAATGCGAGTACGGCCCTGGGCATCGACCATCGCAAGCCGGGAATCGCGTCTGTATACGAGATGCTTCTCGACGACGTGCCGCTGCGGGAAGCGATCCAGAAGTCGCCGGCGAACGATCGGTTGTACTGCGTGCCGTCAACTCTCGATCTCGCCGGCGCCGAGATCGAGTTGGTTTCCGTCGTAGCGCGCGAGAGTCGCCTGCGAAATGCCCTCGATCCGGCCGTGCTGGCCGAGCTCGAGATCGACTACGTGCTGATCGACTGCCCTCCGTCGCTCGGGCTGTTGACGGTCAACGCGATGGTCGCGGCCCGTGAAGTCCTCATTCCGATCCAGTGCGAGTATTACGCGCTCGAGGGCGTGGGCCAGCTGCTGCGGAATATCGAACTCGTCCAGGCACATCTGAACAAGGAACTGCATGTGTCGACCATTCTGTTGACCATGTATGACGGCCGCACCAAGCTCGCGGATCAGGTGGCTGCGGAGGTTCGGAATCACTTCGGCGACAAGGTGCTGTCGACGATCATTCCCCGCAGTGTGAAGGTCTCCGAAGCTCCGGGCTTCGGTATGACGATCATCGAGTACGACCCGGGTTCACGTGGATCCATGAGTTATCTCGACGCCGCCCGTGAGCTGGCGGAGCGAGGCGCTGCTGTAGGAGGAACGGTATGAGTCAGCGAGACACTCAACGTCGCGGAGGTCTGGGACGAGGTCTGGCAGCACTGATTCCTACGGGGCCGAGCGATGACGATCACGGTGTGAATACCACGAAGATGGGTTCCGCCGCCGCGGACGTCGTCATCGGTGGCGGATCACCGAAGGTCGGTGCTGCGGTGGCGGAGAAGCCATCGTCGGATCTCCTCGCGCCGACCGGTCCCGCGCCCTCAGCGTCACAGGCCTCTTCCGCGAGCGGTGGAGCAGACGAGATCGGCGCCGTCTACCGTGAGATCGCACCGAGCGATATCGAGCCGAACCCGAAGCAGCCGCGCACAGTCTTCGACGAGGAGGCGCTCTCCGAACTCGAGCACTCGATTCGGGAGTTCGGTCTCATGCAACCGATCGTGGTGCGGGAGCTCCCCTCCCCCGGCGCGAATGGCGCGCGCTATCAGCTCATCATGGGCGAACGACGGTGGCGCGCCGGCAGCAATGTGGGCCTGGAGACCATCCCGGCCATCGTTCGGGAGACCCCGGATGGCGATCTGCTCCGAGACGCTCTGCTGGAGAACATTCACCGAGCACAGCTGAACCCACTCGAAGAGGCCGCCGCCTATCAGCAGTTGCTCGAAGAGTTCGACGTGACACACGAAGAGCTCGCCACTCGGCTCGGTCGATCACGCCCGGTGATCACCAACATGATCCGGCTGCTGCGGCTCCCGATTCCGGTCCAGCGCAGGGTTGCGGCCGGTGTCCTCTCCGCCGGGCATGCTCGCGCACTCCTCGCTCTGGAAGCGGGTGCCGACGCACAGGAGGCACTGGCGGCGCGGATCGTCGCGGAGGGACTGTCGGTCCGAGCCACAGAGGAAGCGGTCACTCTCGCGAATCGGGACGGCGTCGACGACAAGCCCGCCGCGAAGAAGCGGAAGCCGATGGAGATGCCGGGACTGCAGGATGTGGCGAACCGGCTGTCCGATCGTCTCGATACCAAGGTGACGGTGAGCCTGGGTAAGCGGAAGGGACGCGTGTCGATCGAATTCGGATCGGTCGACGATCTGGAGCGGATCGTCAACGTGATCGCCGAACAGACCGAAAAGTAGTCCCGCAAAGGGGTATACGAGAATACGCGGCTGTTTCGTCACTGTGACGGCGTCCCTGGGTGACGCGAAACCTTGACGATCTTCCGCCGCGAGAAGGAGGAGACCGCAGCGATGGGTCTGTCTGTGGTGCCACTGGAGCTCGAAGACTTCGAGACTCTGCCGCTGCATTCCCGTCGTTGCGTCTTCTGGGAGGTCGATCGGACCGGTGGGTCGCCCGCGATCGACACGGTGATCACCGGAGGTGATAGGCGCACCGACTCCGCCGGACCCGAGAGTGAGTTCGACAAAGAGGCGTGGCTGTCGGGACTGCTGCTGGAGTGGGGTGTGTGCTGTCAGGTCGCTGTGGAACCCACGACCGGACGAGTCGTCGGTGCCGCCTTCTACTCCCCGCCGGGACGGGTGCCCCGCGCGCAGCACTTCCCCACCGCCCCGGTCGGTGCGGATGCCGTTCTACTCACTACGATTCGCATGGAACCGGGCTTCGAGAGCGAGTCGACGGCGCTGCTCGACGCCGTCGTGGCCGACCTCGTCCGGCGCGGAGTGCGCGCGGTGGAGGCGTTCGGTTTCAGCGGCGACGACGAGTCCCTCGCGATGGATCTGGTGACGTTGCTTCTCGGCAGCGGCCTGGCCGCTGACGTGTGCCGCCGGTGCATTCTGCCGACCCGACTGCTGACGGACTTCGGGTTCGAGGTGGTCGCCGACGACCCGTACCTGCCGCGTCTGAGGCTCGAACTCGACGAGGGCCTGGGTTGGAAGAGCCAGGTGGAGCGTGCGCTCCGGAAACTGGTGGAGACCCCGCCGGCGGAAATGCTGGCGGACCCGATCAGTCAGCCGGTGACCTGTTCTGCCGCAAGGAGTTCGGCGAACGTGTAAGTTCCGGTCGGCCGGTCGTTCTCACCGAGCAGGTACAGTCGCTTGACTGCGACCAGGACGGCTTCGGCGATGGTGTCGCGGATGGCGGGGTCGCTCAGCTGCGCTGCGTCGTGAGGATTGGTGATGTAGCCGGCTTCGATCACGATGACCGGCATCCGCGTGGAGCGCAGGATGTTCCAGGTCCGCGGATGGCTGCGGCAGTCGAGGAAGCCGGTGCGTGCCACGATCTCCCGCTGGATGTACCCGGCGAGATTGCGCCCGATCGTGGAGTAGGAACCGTGCGTGTTGCCGAAGTAGAACGTCGCGAGCCCGCTGGCCTTCTCGTTCGGGTAGTGGCCGGTTCGCAACGAGATCATCAGGTCGACATCGGCGAGATTGGCCACCCGCACACGGTCGTCGTCGGTCGGAGTCGTCTTCGCGTCATGCGACAGGAATGTCTCCATACCCGCGGCGGACATGCGGCCCTCGAGACGGGCCGCCAGATCCCAGAGCAGGGTGTTCTCGTTCCCGATGGGGCTCTCGTCGCCGGGATCGATCAGAATGCGCTTGCCGGTGAGCTGCGGACCGGACTTGCGAACGTGCTCCTCCTCGCGGATCGCGTGCGGCGATCCGCCGGTGACGCGGGTGCCGAGACGTTCCAGTGATCGCAGCGTCGCGGGACCGCAGATGCCGTCGGACGAGAGACCGTACTCGGTCTGGTACAGGCAGACGGCGTGGTGCGTCACCTCGCTGAAGATTCCATCCACCAGTCCGTGGTAGTAGCCGAGATTCTGCAGGCGCGACTGGAGCGTGGCGACGTCGTCGCCCGTCATCGGCGCGGAGAGCCGGTAGAGCAGAATGCGGGCGCCCAGACGGTACGAGGCTTCGCGCAGGGCGGTGTAGGTGGCGTATCCGACGATCCCGTCGACGATCAGTCCGCGTTCCTGCTGGAAGGCGCGCACCGCACGGTCGCAGTCCTTGTCGAAGACCGCCTCGGGCGGCGACCAGGGGCCCTGCGTGGTGGACGGCGGGGTGGGTGCAGCGTCGGGCAGTAATCCACGGGTGGCCAGAATGGCCCTGATCTCGGCTACCGCAGAACCGTGGTCCCCCAGACGCAACACCTGCATACGTACTTCCCACTCTCTCGATACCGCCGACCCGGACCGAGGCATTGCTGATCCGAGACTCGCACCATTCTCTCAGCCAGCGCCGGGCGCGACAAATGATCGCGCCGTTCTGTGACGATCGGCCCACGGCCCGGGTGCGGGCGTGGGCCGATCGTCAGCGATGTCAGGCGAGGACGTCGGACAGTTCGCGAAGCAGAGCCGCCTTGGGCTTGGCGCCCATGATGGTCTTGACCGGCTTACCGCCGGAGAAGAGCATGAGCGTGGGAATGCTCATGATCTGGTACTCGCGGGCGACGTTCGGGTTCTGGTCGACGTCGACCTTCGCGACGGTCAGCTTGTCGCTGTTGTCGCGGGCGATCTCCTCGAGCACCGGAGCCACCATTTTGCAGGGGCCGCACCAGGTGGCCCAGAAGTCGACGAGGACGGGCTTGGACCCGGAGGCCTCGATCACGTCGCCGGCGAAGGTCGCGTCGGTGACTGCAACGGTGTTCTCAGACATTCTTCCTCCTGAATGGTCGTCGGCTCGGATGGCCGGCGTGAGGTTCGGTCAGGCGTGGGCCTGGTCGGCGAGCCATCGTTCGGCGTCGATAGCGGCCGAACAGCCGCTGCCGGCGGCGGTGATCGCCTGTCGGTAGGTGTGGTCGACGAGATCGCCGCAAGCGAAGACGCCGGGAAGGTTGGTGTACGTGGTGCGGCCGACGACCTTGACGTAACCGTCGTCGTCGAGCTGGACCTGTCCCTTGACGAGATCGCTTCGCGGATCGTGACCGATCGCGACGAACATTCCCGTCGCGTCGAGCGTCCGGACCTCTCCGGTCTCGGTGTCGGTGAGCTCCAGTTCGGTGACGGTGTTCTCGCCCTTGACCGCCGAGACGGTCGCATTGGTGATGAATCGGATCTTCTCGTTCTCGCGAGCGCGTTCGAGCATGATCTTCGAGGCGCGGAACTCGTCGCGGCGGTGGATCAGCGTGACCGACTTCGCGAACTTGGTCAGGAAGGTCGCTTCCTCCATCGCTGAGTCGCCGCCACCGACCACCGCGATGTCCTGGTCCCGGAAGAAGAAGCCGTCGCAGGTGGCGCATGCGGAGACACCGCGGCCGAGCAGTTCCTGCTCGCCCGGGACGTTCAGATAACGTGCCGCCGCCCCCATCGCGAGGATGACGCTGCGAGCCCGGTGGACTTCGCCTGCGACCTCGACCTCTTTGATCTCGCCCTCGAGCCGCAGGGCGTCGACCTCCTCCATGCGCAGGTCGGCTCCGAAGCGGAGCGCCTGCTCGCGCATCTCGTCCATCAGTTCGGGACCCTGGATCCCCTTCTGGAAGCCGGGGAAGTTCTCGACCTCGGTCGTCGTCATGAGGGCGCCGCCGAAGGAGATGCCCTCGAAGACCAACGGCGACAGTTCGGCCCGGGCAGCGTAGATCGCCGCCGTGTAGCCGGCAGGCCCCGACCCGACGATGATCACGTCATGGATCTGGTTCTGGTTGTCGCTCATCAATCCTCCGTTGTCGCGTAGTCCGCTCGGTGCGGCCTGCATCGTGCGATGACGCCGGGCAGACGCATCAGTCAACACCAGAGTATGGCGCGATGTTCCCGCGTGTGCGTTCCGGTGCGGCGCACCTCACCGAGGAGCCGTTCGGCGCGACGGTTCAGCCACCGATGAGTCGGTCGATCACCGAATCGAGACGGGCCGCGATCGCATCGGGCATCGGCGCCGCCGACTGCCCGTGTTCTCGCAGCTCGGTCTGCACGCGATCGAGCGCGGCGAGCACTTGAGCGGCGTGCGGATCGGCGGCGAGCCGACTCCGGACGTGTGCGGCGACCTCGGGCTCGAGTGCGTCCGCGTGCAGATCCGCCAGCAGCTCCGTCGAGTACGGCGGCTCAGGCGCGGGGCGGCCCGCCCGGTGCTTCGCTGAAGGAACCATGATCTTTGAGAATCGCCTATCGTCCGTCGTCGCCATCCACACTACTTAGACGCACGTGCCGACGAATCGGTTCCGGCGATGATCTCCGGTGAGTCGGTCGGAGCCCTAACAGTCATCGTCCAGATACTCGAGAACCATCGCGAGCTTGGCCCGGCCGCGGGAGCAGCGGCTCTTGACCGTCCCGCAGGCCACCGACAGGATCGCCGCGGCGTCACGGATCGAGTATCCGTGATAGTCGACGAGAATGACGGCGTCCCGCTGGTCGGGCGGCAGTACGTCGAGAGCTCGGCCGATCGACAGTCCGACGTCGATCCCGACCGTGTAGTCGCGTTCGTCGGCGAGCAGTGCCGACTCGAACTCGATGAGGGGCATGGTCTCGTGACAGCGGATGCGGCGCAGGCGGTCGAGGCAGGAGTTCACGACGATCTTGTGCAACCAGCTCGACACCGAGGCGTCGGCTCGGTAGGAGGTGGCCGTGCGGTAGATGGAGATCCACGCGTCCTGCATCGCGTCCGCGGCGTCGTCCTCATTGCCTGTGGTGCGTAAGGCGATGGCCCAGAGATGATTCCGGTGCCGTTCGTACAGTTCGCGGAACGCTCCGGCGTCGCCCCCGATGTGTGCGCGAAGCAAGTGCGCATCGGTCTTCTGATCGATGATCCCCCGAGTCATGCGACGACACTAAGCGCGAAACAGTGCCGGATTCGAGCTTTTCCTCACTTTGTGGATGGTTGTTGGCGAACCTGTGGACGAATCGCGCGGTGAAGCCGACTTATGCACATCAGAGTGTGTTCTCGAGGCTCTGTCCGCCTCGGTGCCGTTGTCGCCGCAGCTCTTACTAGGCTGGTCTCATGAGCGACGACAAGCCCTTGGCCGCTTGGCGGGCCGCCCGATCGATGGGCCGGATGGCCGTTCCCGGTGAGCTGGCGCTGACCAAGACGCACGTCGTCTTCGAGCCGAAGTCGAAGCGAGCCGCCGGCGCGCGGTTCTCGGTCGCGCTGAAGTTCGTGGCAGCCGTCGGGTCGGCGCCGGGAACCGGCAGACTGCTCTCCGGCGGCAAGGCCGATCGTCTGTGTCTCACCCTCGGTGATGGTTCGGAGTGGTTGTTCGTGATCGCGGAACTGGACGACGCGTGCACACGGATCCGTGAGCGTCTCACAGCGAACCGCTGACCGTCGCCCGATGCGACAGGCTCAGCCGAAGATCTTGTCGTAGGTGGCGACGAACATCTCGGTGACCACCTCGTGGACCGAGTCCACCTGGAACAGATCGGGGCCTGCCTGCTCGTTGATCGGGTCGGTCAGTGCCATCTGCCAGTCGACGAGCAACTGCGTGATGGCGCCGACGAGGCCGATGGCCGCGAGCTTCTGCTTCGGAGTGGTCGGCCGTCCGTTGCTCGCGAATCCGGCGATCAGATCGGCCCAGTCGTGAATGGCGCCGAGCCGCAACTTCTCGATCTCGGGTGCCACGCCGACCACCTCGATGAGGATGACCCGCGCCCGCCGCGGATCTTCCACGAGACTGTTGATGAAGCCGCCCAATGCCTCCTCGGCGAGGATCGGGATGACAGCCGCCGGAACCGGTCCGTCGGCCACGCCGGCACGATCGATGACCTCGGTGGCCGCGGCGATCGTCGCGCTGCGAGCGATGTCGACGCAATGCTGGTACACCGCTGCAAGAAGATTCACTCGGTCGGGAAACGACTCGTAGAAGTACCGCTGCGTCAGACCGGCTTCGTCGCAGATCTTCTTGACCGAGACGTTGACGTATCCCTCGGTGCCGAACAACTCCACACCCGCTTCGACGAGCGCGGATCGTCGTTGTTTCTGTCGCTCCGCGGCGGACACACCCCCGTATGTTCGCCCACCACTGTTTTTGTTCATCGAATCAGATTCTACCGCCGAGGCGATTCGGGCCAGGGGTTGGCACCGCATATCTGACACGGTACTGTGTCAAATAATTCGGACGAGAACAATCCGTCCGTGCGTTCTGGAGGGGTGGAGATTGCTGGACTTCCTGCCCGAACCGATGCGGGAGCCGACGGTGCTCGCGATCCCGTTCTTCGCGGTTCTGCTGCTGTTGGAGACCTACGCCGCGGCGAAGTTGGAGCGGGAGGACGGCGACGGCCGGCCGCCCAAGGGCGCCTATGAGCGCAGGGACGCGCGGACGTCGATCCTGATGGGACTCGTCTCGATCGGGACGTCGGCCTTCTGGAAGTTCGTCGCTCTGTTCGGGTACAGCGCGCTGTTCGCGTACGTCGCGCCGTGGCATCTGCCGGTCGACGCCTGGTACACCTGGGTGATCGGCTTCGTCGCCCTCGACTTCCTCTTCTACTGGGAGCACCGGATCGCCCACCGGGTACGCCTGGTCTGGGCCACTCACCAAGCCCACCACTCCAGCGAGTACTTCAATTTCGCGACGGCGCTCCGGCAGAAGTGGAACAACAGCATGGGCATCATCATGTGGGCGCCCCTCCCCCTGCTCGGCGTCCCGCCCGCGGTGGTCTTCGCCGTGTACTCGCTGAACCTCGTCTATCAGTTCTGGATCCACACCGAGCGAATCGACAAGATGTGGAAACCCTTCGAGTTCGTGATGAACACGCCCTCGCACCACCGAGTGCATCACGGCAGCGATCCGGAATACCTCGACCGCAATTACGGCGGCACCTTCATCGTCTGGGACCGGCTCTTCGGCTCGTTCCAGCCCGAACTCGACCGGCCGCACTACGGGCTCACCAAGCCCGTCGAGACCTACAACATCTGGACCCTGCAGACGCACGAGTACGTGAACATCGCCCGCGACGTACGCGAGGCCCCATCTCTGCGCGCCAAGCTCGGCTACGTCTTCGGTCCGCCCGGGTGGGCGCCGGCTCCGGAGAAGGTCTCGTCGTGAGCCGTCAGGAGACGCTGACCTTCGAGATCACGGCCTGGTAGTCGCCGCTCGGCCCCACGGGCAGAGTGGTGAGCCAGACGATGAAGTACGGCGCCGACGCCGGCTCGTCGACCTTGATCGTCGTGGACTTGGAGTCCACGGTTCCGCCGCCGACCTGCGTGGTCTGATCGAGGCTGGTCGGAGACCTCTGGTCCGACGTCCGCAGCTCCACTTGGAAGCCGGGAGTGGTGGTCGTGATCGTCACCGATCGCACGGTGTTGTCGCCGCCGGTGGCGAAGAGCAGCCCCATCCCCGACTTGAGACCGCCGAACTGCGGACTGCCACGGTAGGCGTCGGTCCGCCAGGCCGGCGGGGTGCCGGTGAGCACGTTCTGGATGTTCGGTGCGGAGTCGGGCGGTTCGCCGGACACGTCCAGGAGCGTCACCGACTTGAGGCTCACCGCCGGAGCCGCGGGAGTGCGAGCGGGTGCCGACGTCGCCGATGCGCTCTCACTCGGCAGGATCGAGTCGATATCGGACTCGGTGTTGCCCGAGCCGCCGAAGACGTTGGTCATCGCGACCACCACGGCGACGATCAGGAAGAGCACGAACAGACCGGCGCCCGCCAGCAGCGCGGTGTTGCGGCGACCCGCCTCACCCTCGCCCAGCAGGCGTTCCTTGCGCGTCCTCGACAGCGGCGCGACGGAGACCGGAGCCTCCCGGGACTCGACGCGCGGGATCATGTCGGTCTTGAGATCGACCACGGTCGCCTGGTCCAGGACGTGCTGGACGGTGGCCGCGGTGCGGATGCCCCGGTCGCCCTCGAGAGCGCGCGAGGCGACGGCCGAGATCTCGAACGGGATCTCGGGCTTCACCGCGCGCGGTGCGATCGGACGCGACGGATGCTCGGGATCGGGCTCGGCGGGCGGAATCCCGCCGACCGGCGCGGAACCCGCTGTCGCGACCGCACCGGTGGCGGCGTCGAGCGGCCAGCGGTTGAGCAGCAGTGCGTACAGGACCGCTCCGAGACCGCGGACGTCGCCGGTCCGGTCGTCACCGGGGATGACCGCCGGGAAGGCGAGGACCGCATCACCGTCGGTGCTGACGCGGATCCGGTCCGGATGGTCGATCGACAGGGTCGCACCGGTGCGGTGCGCTGCTTCGGCGCCCGCTGCCAGAGCCCGGACCGCGCGCGCGGCACCCATCGCCGACGGCGACGTGGCCGCGACCTCCTTGAGCGAGGAGCCGTGAATCCATTCGGTGACGATCACGCCGCCGGAGGCGCTGCGGACCACGTCGAGCACCCGGGCCACGCCGGCCGAGTGGAGCTGGCCGAGCCGACGGGTGCGATTCAGAATCGCGCGGGGACCGGTGTCGTCGTCGCGGTCGCCCGGCCGGATCGGCGGCGCCTTCTGTTCGGGGTCGACGAACGTGAGGCCGACTTCGCGGTCGAGTCCGGTGTCCTTGGCGCGCCAGAACTCCAGGCCGCGGGTTCCGCCCTCCTTCTCGAGGAGGCGGTAGCGCCCACCGGCGATGGCGGCGCCCGGAACCAGGCGAGGTCCGCGCGGCGGTCCCATGATGCGGGTGGCCTCACTGGACGGACCAGTCGGCGAACCGGCGGCCGGGCCGGTCGGACGGCCGCCCTTGTTGCCGTTCTGGCCCATCGGCGGAACTCCTCGTTGACGTGGTGGCCCGTAGGGCCGAGGTCGAGGACCGGGACCTCCCACAACCGGGAGGACCATGGTCTCGCCCACCGCCCCGCCGGACAACACCGAATACTCCTGCCACGTCGCGGTGCCTCGATCGAACCGGCGACGGACGTCTACTTGACCAGCGTACGGGACCGAATCGTCCGAGGTGATCCGCGGGATCTGGATGGTCATCGTCCGCGAGTCGGAGTCGTCGGCCGACGGTGTGGGTGCAGGGGCGAGTGCCGGAATGAACCGTCCGAGGAGACGCTGCACCGTGTTGCTGATGGTGACCATCTCGGGGATCTTCAGTGCGGTCAGCAGCAGGTAGGTGACGCCCAGGACGATGATCGCGGTGAATCCGAGATAGACCACCGAGCCGATCTTGCCCGCCTGCGTCGACATCTCGTCGAGTCCGGTGAGATCGGCGACGAGCCACACCGCGAGTGCGACGGCGAGCGAGACCCCGATCGCCTGATATGTCGTCCGAGTGACGTCGGAGAGCCGGGTGATGCCGAGGCGCTTGTGCAGCAGCATCTGACCGACGATCGCGCCCACCAGATAGCCCAGACCGTTGGAGAGCGAGAGCCACCGGACGATGAGCTCGGGATCGTCGAAGATCACCGGACCGAGATACGACGACGCGACCTTGACGGCCGTGATCCCGACGACCATGAGGGTCGGGGTCCAGGCGTCCTCGCGCGCATAGAACACACGCAGCTGCACGAGCGTCATCGCGTACGGAATCAACGTGAACGCGCCCCACGACAGCACCGACCCCAGCTGGGACGCGGTATCGGCGTCGAACTTGCCGAAATTGAAGATCGCGATGCCGATGGCCGGGCCGAAGAAGGTCATGAAGGCCACCGTCGGTACCAGCGCGATCATCGTCAGTCGTGTCGCGAGGGACATGTCGTCGATGACGGCGTCGGTGTCGTCGGCGGCCGCGTTGCGCGAGAGGCGCGGCATGATCGCGGTCAGGATGGTGACGCCGAGGACGCCGTAGGGCAGCTGGAGCAGTTGCCAGTGGGTCGCGTACACCGAGATTCCCGACGCGGTGGCGTGGGCGGCGATCCGGTAGGTGATCACGAGCCCGACCTGCAGTACCAGGACGTACGCGACGATCGCGACGGCCATGCCCCCGAACTGCCGCAGCCGGGCGTCGATACCCCACTCGAGCTTCAGGTGGACGCCGACCTTGCGGAGGAAGGGCATCAGGATCGCGGCCTGCATCACCACGCCGAGCGTGGTGCCGATGCCGAGGACGAGCAGTTTCGGCTCCGACATCCGGACCGGGTTCAGCGTCATCTCGCCCGGCATCGCCCAGTACAGCACCAGCGTGGTGATCTGAACGATGTTGTTCAGGACCGGCGCCCACGCACCGGGTTTGAACAGGCCCTTCATGTTCAGAATCGCGATGAACAGCGCCGACAGTCCGTAGAAGAGGATCTCGGGCAGCAGCAGATACGCGAGTGCGGTGGTCAGTGGCCGGTTCACCTGGCCGTCGCCGACGTTCAACAGGGTCAGCAGGGGCGCCGCGACGATCGCGATGAGACTGGCGACGCCGAGCAGCACCAGCGTCAGGGTGAAGATGCGGTTGATGAAGCCTGCGCCGCCGTCGGCGTCCTCGTTCTCGGCGCGCACCAGCACCGGGATGACGATGGCGGTCAGCACCGCGCCGAGGACCACTTCGGCGATCATGCTCGGGAGCACGTAGGCGGCCTGGAAGGCAGACGCGACCGCGCCGCCGAGCATCGCCAGGACCAGGACGGTCCTGATGAATCCGGTGATCCGGCTGATCAGGGTCGCGATGGCGATGGAGCCGCCGGTGCGCATGATGCCGACGTCGGAGTCGTCGGGCTTCACCGCCGGAGCGTCCGCTCCGCCGCCGTTCGCCGCCCCGGGGCTCACCGCCGCCGGCTCAGCCCTGGCGGCGCCCGGCCCGGCGTCGCGCGGATCTCCGGTGCGCTGGTTCGGACGATTGCTCATTCACGCTCCCCGCTGTCCCTCGGCCCACTGTCCCACGGCCCAGAGTCCCCCGCCGCGCGTTCTCCGGGCAACTCGCCGTCGAGTTGCCCCTCCGCGGCCCGTTCCGCCTCAAGTCTGTCCTGATAGCTCAGCGTCGCCTGTTCCAGGTCCTCCTCGTCCGGCTCCGGCCGGTCCTCGTCGGCGGGGTCGGGCTCGCCGCGGAACCGATGCCACAACCGGCGTGCGGTCAGCAGGATCAAGATGACGGCCGCACCGACGGTGATCCAGAACAGCGGCTTGCCGTACGCGTTCGCGTAGATCGAGAGTTCGATGGGCGTGCTCAGCGGCACGTCGCTGGAGGTGACCAGCGAGATGTGCACCGTCGCCGGTTCCGAGCTCGACGCGTGGGTGGGGATCTGGAGTTGCCGGGTTCCGGCGGCCGGGATCTCGACGGTGCCGACGTCGCCCACCTCCAGGGCGCTGGGTGCGTCGATGTCCAGCCGTACCCGGATCGGAAGCGCCAGATCGTTCCGGACCACCAGGAGCAGCGGGCTCCGCTCGGAGGCCAGGGTGTATCGGCCGCTGGGATCGAGCAGGGAGACCGCTTGCTGCATGTTGCCGAGAGTGATGCCCACCGCGGTCAGCCGATCGGTGCGCTGGCCGCGCGCCACCGCGTTATCGGTGGTCGACGCGCTCGACACCGCGCGCAGCAGGTCGTCGCGCAAGGGCGCCAGGTATTCGGCCGGCGTGGTGACGGTCTCGGCGTTTCCGACCAGGGCGGCCTGCATGTGGTCGATACGGTCCAGCCGCTGACGCACCGTCTCGGCGTCGCTCTGCGTGATCGGGTATCCCGCCGCCGCGTCGGGCGAGATGTCGCCGGGCACGTCGAGTTCGGCGGGGGTGGCAGCGGCAGGCAGCTCGTCCACCACGGTCGCGAGCGGCACCGGGCGGGCGGTGCCCGAAGACAGCATGAGCTCGGCGGTGTCGTGCAGTGCCTGTGCGTCCTGCACGGTCGGTGACCAATAGGTCGGCGGCATGATGAACGCCGACCGCCCGGTGGTCGGGAGCCTGGTCGAATCCGCTTCGGCCGACGCGGTGGGCGCCGGAGCGTCGAGCATCGGGAAGGCCAGGGCGGCGGCGGCCGCCTGCCTGCGGCTCACCGCCGACTCGCCCGAGAGGTTCGGCTGCTGCCAGTTGGGAACGATCGCAGGCACCACCGGCGTGAGCCCGGCGCCTCCGATGGCCGCGCTGATCGCGATGTCGTAGCTCTGCAGATGCGTCGCCTGGCTCCGGTAACGGCCGGACGCCGATCCCGAGGTGGGTGCGCGGTCGGCGCCGAGAGGAGTCAGCGACGTGGCTGCGATGGCCGCCGAGGTGACGCCGAGTTCGGACAGCAGATCGCGGCCGGCGTCGGTGAGCGTTCCGGTGGCGGGAATGGTGAGACCGCGCACGGTCTTGACGCCGAGGATCGCATCGACGGTGTCGTACGGATTCAGCACGGCGCGCCGCGCGAGCCCGGCGTCGTTGACGGTGCGGAGGGAGTCGAGGCCGGCCTGTGCGAAAGGCAGTGCGGTGACGCACATTCGGCTCGCGACCTGCGTGAGGCCGCGCAGCCACGACTTGGCCGCCGAGGCGCCCTGCCCGTCGTGGGTGCGGGCCTCGGGGTCTGCCGGATCGTCGGTGACGACGTAGCCGTCGGCCATTCTCGTGACTGTGAGCAGCAGGTCGGGGTCGACGGCGAGACAGGTCGAGTCGCGCACCGGGTCGTCGGGACTCGCCGCCGGTTCGGTGGTTCCGGGGCCGACGGTCGGCGGAGTGTCGGAGGACGCGGTGCCCGCGAGTTGCTCCAGCGCTTGCAACGACATCCCGAGGCGGCCGTCGGGCTGCAGGGAATGGCCCAGGGCGTCGCTCGTGAGCCGCAGCTCCGCGGTGCCGCCGCCGAGGATGCCCGCGGCTTCCTGCGGTGCGGCCGCGAGCGGCCAGATCATCGTGAACGGTGCG
The DNA here is from genome assembly GCF_041950545.1 of Gordonia sp. PS3. Taxonomy (NCBI): domain Bacteria; kingdom Bacillati; phylum Actinomycetota; class Actinomycetes; order Mycobacteriales; family Gordoniaceae; genus Gordonia; species Gordonia sp. PS3. The sequence goes on from NZ_CP169524.1 coordinate 20,471, forward strand.
GGGCGGGAGGTGTTCGGCGCGATCGATCCGTCCCGGCCGAGCAGTGGAGCGCCGGGCGCACCGGTGGCCGGGTCGACGTAGTTCTGCGCGCGGGTGCGGCTGGCGGGCAGCGACAGCACCGGGAGCAGCGTGCGCGAATCCGCGATCGACACGGTGCCCGCGTCGCGCGGAGTGCCGATCACGTCGACCATCAGCGGATACACCCCGGCCTCGGTGAGATCGAGACCGGTGGGGCCGTTCACGGGGACCGAGATGGTGAAATCGGCCGACTCGCCGGTTCCCAGGGTGCCGGTGACGTGCCGCGAGGTGCTGCTCACCGAGTAGTCGGCCGAGGGTGAGGTCAGTGAGCTGCGCAGCTGGAAGGACTCGGTGAGCGCGTGACCGCGCTGCAGCCGCACGCTGACGTCGCTGATCGGTTTGCCCGCGGTGTTGACCACGCGACCGCGGACAGTCACACGATCGCCGGTGGAACTGGTGACGGTGGTCGGAGTGACCTCGGTCAGTCCGAGTGTGGCGTACGACGAGGTGGAAGCCGAATCAGCGTGCGCCACAGGCACTGCGCCGACGGTCAGGGCCAGCAGGACGGCGACCGCCGACAGCACGAACAGAAGTGACGAACGCCGCGACGGGATTCGGTCAGCTGTCACCGGATGCGGTGCGACGCGGGCGCCGCCGGCGTCGACGAGGTTTCGGCGCCGGCGGCGGCTCGTTGCGTCGCTGGTTGCGTGCGGCTGCGGCTTTCTCATAGTCGTTCGGCTCGGTGCGGAGGCAGCTGGCTTCTGACTGCGCCAACCGGTGTGGGTCGCTCTGCAGATCAGCGATCACCGATTCGGCCATCCGCGCCAGACGTCGCTCGTCAGAGTACGTCAGTCGACGGGGCAGCTCGCTCAACGGGACCCACGCCACGGCGCTGACCTCGTAGTCGGCGTCCGACAGCTCGCCGCCGGTGAATCGCAGGAGGTAGTGATGCACCGTCTTGTGGATGCGGCGACCCTCGCTGACGAACCAGTAGTCGATCTTGCCGAGCGGCGCGACGATGGTGCCTTCGATGCCGGTCTCCTCGGCGACCTCCCGGATCGCGGTCTGCTCAGCCGTCTCGCCGGTCTCGATATGCCCCTTCGGAAGCGACCACATCATGCGCCCGCGCCTGTCGATGCGGCCGATCAGCGCGGCCGACAGCTCTCCGAACGGAGCGTCGATGTCGGAGAGCACCAGGCCGCCGGCCGACGTCTCGCGGACCGTGTGCAGCCGCGGTCCGCCCTCGGCCTCGGGCTTGCGTGCGGTACGGCGCTTGGTGCGAGGCATGGCCGCGGGACTGTTGGACCCGCTGCGGCGCGCCCGGCTGGCGAGATCGGACGGCTTGGTCCGCCCGTCGTCGGCGCTCTGCTGCGACCCTGCCTTCGAAGTGAGGTTCTTCGGCGCCGCGTTCTTGGCGCCGCCGTTGCCCTTCGACCCCGCGTTTCGCGGTCCCGGTTTCGGTTTCGCCGATTCGCCGGACCCCCCTTCGGCCGCAGAGTCCGTGCTCTGCTGCTGCCCGCCTCCGCGTCCGGAACGCCTGCCGCGCCGGCGTCGGCCGCGCCGATTGTGCCGGGAACGTCCGGCCTGGGTGCTTCCGCCCGCGGCCTGCGCCGCATTATCCTGAGAGCCGGAGCCGTTCGGCCCGGAGGCACCCTCGGACACCGGAGCGTCGGAATCGACGTCCGGGCGCTGCAGCGAGGGTTCAGCGGACACACCCCGATGCTAGCCGCTTGTAACCGGGTGTTAGCCGAACAGGTTGAGCGGGTCGGCAGTCGGTAGTCTGTCATCCCATGACCGACACAGCGCCACGTGGACAGATGAGCGCCGCCGAGCGCTCCGAACGGCGTACGCGACTGCTGGCGTCGGCGGCGGTGACCTTGAACTCTCTCGGCGACGTCCTGACTCCGCTGGCGGACCGGTTCGCCGAGCGCGGGCACGAGTTGTATCTCGTCGGGGGCTCGGTGCGCGACGCCGTCCTCGGCCGACTGGCGGGCGATCTCGACTTCACCACCGACGCCCGGCCCGAGACGATCGCCGAGATCCTCTCGACCTGGGGGGACGCGGTATGGGACACCGGCATCGAGTTCGGCACGGTCAGCGCCGCGCGCGGGGGCGAGACGGTGGAGATCACGACCTTCCGCTCCGACATCTACGACCAGCAGAGCCGGAACCCCATCGTGACCTTCGGCGACACGCTCGAAGGCGATCTGATCCGCCGGGACTTCCGCATCAACGCGATGGCGGTCCGGCTGCTCCCAGGGGGCGGTCAGGAGTTCTGTGATCCGCTCGACGGCATGGCGGATCTGCTCGCCGGCGTCATCGACACCCCGGCCGCGCCGGAGTCGTCGTTCAATGACGATCCCCTCCGAATGCTGCGCGGCGTGCGTTTCGTCTCACAGCTGGGCTTCCGGCTCTCCGACCGCGTGCGCCGCGCCATCGGTGAGATGGCCGGGCAGATCGAGCGGATCACCGCCGAGCGGATCCGGGTGGAACTCGACAAGATGATCTGCGGCGAGCATCCGATCGAGGCCGTCGACCTGCTGGTGGACACGGGTCTGGCCGAGTTGATCATTCCCGAGATCCCGGGGATGAAGCTCACCATCGACGAGCATCACCAGCACAAGGACGTCTACCAGCATTCGCTCACGGTGCTCAAGCAGGCGATCGACCTCGAGACCGGCGACCCCGACCCGGTTCTGCGCTGGGCCGCGCTGCTGCACGACATCGGCAAGCCCGCCACCCGCAGGCACGAGGAGGGCGGCGGCGTCAGCTTCCACCACCACGAGGTGGTCGGCGCCAAGATGGTCCGCAAGCGGATGCGCGCGCTCAAGTACCCGAAGGCGGTCGTCGACGACGTCTCGCAGCTGGTCTTCCTGCACCTGCGCTTCCACGGCTACGGCGACGGCAAGTGGACCGATTCGGCGGTTCGCCGTTACGTCAACGACGCCGGTCCGCTCCTCGACCGGCTCCACAAGCTGGTGCGCGCCGACTGCACCACCCGCAACAAGCGCCGCGCCCGCCGTCTGCAGGAGACGTACGACGATCTCGAGCACCGCATCGCCGTGCTGCGGGAGGCCGAGGACCTCGATCGGGTCCGACCGGACCTCGACGGCAACGCGATCATGCAGCTGCTCGGTCTCCCGCCCGGCCCGGTGGTCGGTGAGGCCTGGCGGTACCTGAAGGAGCTTCGGCTCGACAGCGGGCCGATGAGCCGCGAGGACGCCGAGGCGGCCCTGCGCGCATGGTGGGCGGACCGCAACGGCGACTGATCGGGCCCGGAGCCACAGGGTAGATTCAAGGCATGTACTGCAGCGAACTCGGTGAACAGTGGCATGCAGCGAGAGTGGAACCCTCGATCGGGCATCTCGACGCCGCCTCGGCCGGGCGTTCGTCGAATGCGGTCATCACGACTCTGCACGAACACCTGATCCGCGAGGCCAGGAACGGTTCCTACATCGCCGCCGACGAACGCGCAGAGACCCTCGAAGCCGGCCGCCGCGCACTGGGCTCGCTGATCGGCCATCGCGCCGAGGAGATCGTCTTCCGAGACAGCGCGCGGTCGGCGCTGCGGGCGCTGCTCAACACCATGGCGCTCCCGCTCTCCCCCACGGTATGGGTCGCGAAGAATGAGTTCGGTCCCAACCTGCTGGAGTTCGAGCGCCGCGACTTCGCGGTCCGCACCATGCCCGAGGGCGACGTGTACGGGCACGTCGACGTCGACTCGCTGGAGAACATGCTGCAGTTCGAGCAGCCCGACTTCATCCATGTCTGCCACATCGGTTCGGCGAGCGGACTGGTGCAGCCGGTGGCGAAGATCGTCGAGGTGGCGCACAACGCGGGCGTTCCGGTGATCGTCGACATGGCGCAGTCGGTGGGGCATGTGCCCACCGTGACCGGCGCGGATGTGGTCTACGGCACCTCGCGCAAGTGGCTCACCGGACCCCGGGGCGTCGGATTCATCGCCATCCGGCCCGACTCGCGCATCGACGTGCGACTGCTGCCGTCGGAATCGTTCATCGCCGGTCAGCTGGCACTCTCGACGGCGGTCGCCGAGTTCCTCGACATCGGACAGCAGCGTGTGTACACCGAGTTGGCCGGTATCGGACGGATCGCGCGCGAACGACTGCACGGGATCGGCAGTTGGGAGGTCATGGAGCCGGTCGACGAGCCTTCGGCACTGGTGACCCTGGCGCCGCCGCCCGGATGGCGACCGGCCGACGTGCAGGCCGCGCGCGACCGACTGCGGGAGATCGGGCTTCTGGTCACGGCGGCGGACTCCTGGCGCGCGCCCCTCGCCGGTGAGGATTCGCTGCTGCGGATCAGCCCTCACCTCGATGTGCGCCCGGAACAGCTGGATCAGCTCGCCAACGCCATCCGGACCATGGGGTACTGAGCCGCCGGACCATTCGGCCGCTCGTCACGCGCGGTCTCGCCCCGAAAAGCGCGGATATGCACACATTGACCGATCGGCTGACCGATCTCGTCGACTCCGCCCCGGCATGGGCGGTCTACCTCATCGCGGGCGGGGTCGTCTATCTCGAGACTGCGGTCGCGGTGGTGGGACTGGTGGCCCCGAGCGAGGCGGTGCTCATCGCCGCGGGCGTGGTGGCGGCCGTCGGCAAGCCCGTCATCGGTGTGCTGATCGCGGTCTGCGCCGTGGCGGCCATCGCCGGCGACTCGACCGGCTACGCGGTGGGCGTGGTCACCGGCCCGCGGCTGGCCCGGACGCGGCTCGGCCGGAAGGTGGTCCGCCGCGCGATCGCCTCCGGCTATCGGGCGCCCGAGTCGGGCGACGCGGTCCTGGCGATCGCCTCGGCGCGCTGGGTGGGATACGTCCGGAGTGTGACGCCACTGCTCGCGGGGTCCCGGCGGATGAGATACACCCGATTCGCTCTCGCTTCCGCGATCGGCGGAATCAGCTGGACGATGACCGTGCTGCTGGTCTCGTACGGCGTGGGCGCCACTCTGGGCGCCGAGGTGGCATTGATCGTGGGTGTCGCCGTCGGTGTCGCGGCGTTCGGATTCCTCATCTTCCGCCGCGTCCGGGCCGGCCGGGCCGAACGCCGTCGGGGCAGCGGCGGCTAAGACATGGCTGACGATCGGAACTCGGCGGTGGGTCACCCCGCTCAGCGGTGATGCGGAACCGCACCGCAACATCGAAAACACCGGGAACTTTAGAAAGTCTCTTGACTATTCTAATTGTGACCGGGTACACATCATATGGGCGGCAGTACGGCGTCGAGGCCCTCCTCGTCCGCCCGGCACAGCACGCCCGCGACGCACGGACGCCGCTGTGACTCACGCCGTCTCTCTTCGCCACTGATCGAAAGGAATCCGCAATGAATTGCGGTTCACATCACGAGCACGACAGCCGGCCTGTGGCCGAGAAGGCTTCGTCGAATCTCGGCCGCCGGAACTTCCTCCGCGCCGCGCTCGCAGGCGGGGCGGCGCTTACCGGGGCCGGTCTGGTCGCCGCGTGCGGATCGACCCAACCGGCGGCCAGTTCGCCGACGCCGACGGCGATGCCACCGGATCTGCAGCAGTCGAAGTTGACGCTCGTTCTGCTCGGCACGAAGGCCGGACCGCCGCCGGCGACCGAGCGAGTGGGCATCTCGACGGCCCTGGTGGTGGACGGGAAGACTTACCTGATCGACTGCGGTCGCAGCTCGGTGACGCAGTACAAGAGGTCCGGACTGCACTACCGGGAAATGGCGGGAGTCTTCCTGACCCATCTGCACGCCGACCATGTCGCCGACTACTACAACTACTTCATGATGGCCGGTACCACCGGCGAGAAGAACGGAGACGTCGTCCCGACCGGTATCCCGGTCTACGGACCCGGATCCGCCGGAGGGCTTCCGGAAGCGCTGGGTGGCCGGCAGGTGACCACTGTCGCCCCGCAGAGTCCGACGCCCGGAACCCGCGAGATGACAGACAGGCTCCACGAGGCCTTCGCATACAACAGCAACGTCCTCATGCGCGATGCGGGTTTCCGTGACCCTCGCGACATCCCGGACATCCACGAGATCGCCATCCCGGCGGCAACCGGTGCGCGCTGGGACAACACTGCCCCCGACATGGCACCGTTCACCGTGATGGAAGACGATCGGGTCAAGGTGACGGCCACGCTCGTTCCACACGGCCCGGTGTTTCCCTCTTTCGCCTTCCGGTTCGACACCGACCACGGCGCCGTCACGTTCTCCGGCGACACTCGATACTCGGAGAACCTCATCAGGCTGGCGAACTCGTCGGACGTTCTCGTCCACGAGGCACTCCGCATCCCGCCGGATGCCGGGCTCACCGAGGACGTGATCGATCACCACCGCAAGTCTCACGTTTTCGTGAACGAAGTCGGTCCCATCGCCCAAAAGGCGAACGTGCCGTCTCTGGTCCTGTCACACATCGAAGAAACCGGGGGACGCACGATCGACCCCAAGGTATGGACCGAGGAAGCCCAACGCGGATACGACGGCCGGGTCACCGTCGGCGAGGACATGATGGTCGTCCCGGTGGCGAAGCGGTGACCGGCGACCTGCCCTAGTTCTCCTCGGGATGGCGAGGGTAGGTGGACAGCAGTGGCAGGGGCCACGGCTGCCGGGCGAGCACTCGCTGCCATACGTCGACGGAGGGTTCGGCCAGCAGATCGGTGGGCAGGCCCTGGGCGACGATCCAGCTGCCCTCCGCCAGTTCCTCGTCGAGCTGACCGGCATCCCAGCCGGCGTAGCCGGCGAAGATCCGGACCCCGGTGAGCACCTGTGCCAGTTCGTCCGGGTCGGCGTCGAGGTCGACCATCGCCACCGGACCGAGCACCTGGTGCAGACGCGGCTGCTTGCTGACGTCGACGCCGGTCTTCGCGACTCCGAGGCAGAGCGCCGACGAGGTCGCCACGGGACCGCCGACGAAGACCGCGCGAGGACTGGCGGCGAGCTCGGTCCACGCGGGCAGCACGTTGTACACCGCGGCGTCCGACATCCTGTTCAGAACCACGCCGAGAGTGCCCTGCTCATCGTGTTCGATCACGTAGATCACCGTGCGGGCGAACGTCGGCCCGGTGAGAGCGGTGGACGCTATCAGCAGGCTTCCCGCACTCACCTCGGGTTGATCGGTCAGATAGTCGGCGCCGGACACACCTCAATAATGACACTCAGCGCCCGGTGACGCCGCCACCCCGGCTCAAGATGAGCCGTAAACTCGACTGGTGAAGAGTTTGCAGTCGGTAACGCATGCCCCGGGGCTGTTCCGGCTGTTCGCGGTCCGTCTGCTGAGTCAGCTGAGCGACGGCGCTTTCCAAGCCGCGCTGGCCTTCTCGATCCTCTTCAACCCCGACAGGCACACCGATCCGATGGCGATCGCCGGCGGCTTCGCCGTGCTGCTGCTCCCCTACTCGCTCCTCGGTCCCTTCGCCGGCGCCCTGCTCGACCACTGGGATCGTCGACGCGTGCTCGTCTTCGTCAACCTGCTGCGGGCCGCGGCTGTGGTCGTGGTGGCGATCACCATGAGCACCGACACCGCCGAACCCGTCGTCCTGCTGTCGGCGCTGCTGGTGACCGGTTGCAGCCGGCTGGTGGCGTCGGGCCTGTCGGCGAGCCTGCCGCACGTGGCGCCGCCGCAACTGATCGTGGAGACGAATGCGGTGTTCACGACGGTGGGCGCCGCGATGCTCGCGGCCGGAGCGGGTGTCTCCGGTGCGCTGCGGATGATCTTCGGGGCCGACAACGGCGGTTCGGGCGCCACCCTGCTCGCGGGAGCGGTCTTCGCCGTGTGCTCGGCGCTGCTGGCCACCCGGTTCGCGGTGCGTCAATTGGGACCGGACCATCCAGACGGAGTCGGTCACACGGCGGCGTATTCGGTGGTCCGGGGGCTCTCGCACGGACTCGGCGCCGTGGTGCGCACGCCGAGTGTCGCCATCGTGCTGAGCGCGATCGGGACGCACCGGCTGGTGTTCGGGCTGAACACGCTGATGTTCCTCATGCTGGTGCGGAACACCGAACTCGGAGACGCTCTGGGCGCCGACGTTCGGGCCATCGCCATGATCGGCGCCTTCGTCGCTGTCGGAGCGCTGATCGCGGCCGGGACGACGCCGGTGTCGGTCCGGCGCGCCGGGCGTCGGGGCACAGTGGTCTGGGCCCTGCTGATCGGGGCGTTCGCGGAACTGATGCTGCTCTCGGTCCGTCCGGTCCCGGTGCTGATCGCGGCGCTGCTGGTCGGTCTCGCCGGACAGACGATCAAGCTCTGCGGCGACGTCGCGATGCAATGCGACATCGACGACTCTTATCGCGGGCAGGTGTTCGCGGTCCAGGACGCGCTGTTCAACACGGCCTTCGTGGCGGCGATCTTCGTGGCCGCACTCGTCATTCCGCCCACCGGCTTCAGTGTGCCGCTGATCTTCGCGGGTGCGGCGCTGTACGCCGTCGCCGCCGCCGGCGTCTGGCGGTCCGGTCAGCGGGCCGAGGGATCGGCTCGGCCCGTACTGCTGTCGGAGCCGGTGGCACGGTAGCCGACGCGCCGGTAGGCATCGGCGAAACCGTCGCCGTCGCCGTCGAGCAGGACGGTGTCGGGTCTGCCGTCGCCGTCGGTGTCGAGCGGTGTCTCGGCGGGAGGCCGGGCGGAGACGGCGCCGGTATCGGGCGGCGGGTCCGCGGCCGTCTCCCACAGTCCCCCGCCGCCGTCGGCGTAGAAGCTCTCGCGGACGCCGTCGTCGTCCAGATCGAGGGCTGCCAAGTCGGCGACGCCGTCTCCGTCGGTATCCCACATCGCATCGTCGCTACGACCGTCGCCGTCGAAGTCGAGAGCGACGGCATCGAGCCGGCCGTCACCGTCGAGGTCGAGGTCGGGCGCGGTCCACCAGTGTGTCGGCGGTGCGTGTCCGGTGCCGAAGCAGTACTCGATGACGGTGTCCATACCGATTGGACGCACCGGCGGCGACGCCGGTTCCGGGACACGCCGCCTCAGGCCTCGGTGACCGCCAGTGCCTGCTTCTCGTAACGGCTGGCCAGCATCGAGCACAGGATCAGCTGGATCTGATGGAAGATCATCAGCGGCAGCACGATGAAGCCGACGGCGCTTCCGGCGAACATCACCGATGCGAGCGGAAGTCCCGTCGCCAGTGACTTCTTGGTCCCGCAGAACTGGATCGCGATCGTGTCCTCACGGGAGAAGCCGAGACGTTTGGGCAACCAGCCGGTCAGAGCCAGCATGGCGATCACGAACACCAGCGACAGCAGGCAGACCGCGATCACGTCCCAGACGCTCACGATCGACCACATCCCCGAGACCACGCCCTCGCTGAAGGCGACGTAGACCACCACCACGATGGAACTGCGGTCCACGTACTTCGTCGGTGCCGCGTACTTCGTCAGGAATCCGGCCACCAACGGCCGGCACAGCTGACCGGCGATGAAGGGGACCAGGATCTCGAGCACGATCTTGGTGACCGACGCCGCGGTGATGTGGACGCCGGCCTCCGAACTCATCAGCAGTACCACCAGCAGCGGCGTCACGAAGACGCCGAGGAGGTTGGAGGCCGAGGCGCTCACGATCGCGCCGGCGACGTTGCCCCGGGCGATGGAGGTGAACGCGATCGACGACTGCACGGTCGAGGGCACCAGGGTCAGGTACAGCACGCCGTGTGCGAGCTGATCGCCGATGACCGGTGTCAGCGCGGGCAGCAGAACGAGCCCGATGATCGGGAACAGGACGAAGGTGAAGCTCAGAATCGTCAGGTGAAGGCGCCAGTGGGTGAGACCGTCGAGGGCCTCCCGCGGATGCAACCGGGCGCCGTAGAGGAAGAACAGCAGTCCGATCAGAATGGTGACGACCCAGTCCATGACGTCGGCGAAGGCGCCCCGCGCCGGGAAGACCGCGGCGACGACCACCGCGAGCAGTATCGACAGGACGAAACCGTCGATCGGGGAACGATCGAGAAGTCTGCGCATCGAGCTACCCGGCGTTGTGCGGGTTGTCCTCCGACAGGCACATGCCGCTCAGTGCGCACGTACCGCAGCTCGATTCGCCGCAGTCCGCGGCCGCCGCGTCGTCGTCGCCCGCGGTCTCCGAGCAGCCTCCCGCCGTCGTATCGGCGGCGCCGGAACAGCAGCCGCACCCGCCCGCGTCGGGCACCGGCACGCTCTGCGCGGCCTGGATGGCCATGCCCCCGACCGCCGAGATCACGCCGACCGCGACCACGATGCCGAACACCGCGAACAGCAGGCCCCAGCCGCCGAAGGCGAGTCCGAGACCGCCGGTGACGGCGAGGATCAGAGCGGCCCCGAGGAAGCCGGGCGCCGCGACCTTGTTGGCCACGGCGAAGGTCTCCTCCGACCGCAGCGTCTCCGGAGAACGCACACCGAGCCAGCGGTTGCGGCGGAGCGCACCGGTCAGGCCGGCTACGCCGACTCCGAGCCATCCGGCCGCAAGCACCAGCGCGAGAACTGAGACGACGGTGGACGCGATAGACACACGGTCACTGTACGACGGGCTCGTCGTCCGGGCGAAATGGATAACGGCGAGCGGGCCGCAGCGGGTTCACCTCGCGGTGGGCACTGGTCGCTTTTGGGCACCGGGACGCGAGGATTTACGCTGGTCGGGTGACTTCTGCTGATTCGACGAATCGTCCGGCCGACAGCGCCGCCCACCGGTACACCGCGCAGACCGCCGGCGAGATCGAGGCGCGCTGGCAGGAGTTCTGGACGCGGAACCAGACCTTCGCCGCCCCGAACCCGGTCGGCCCGCTGGCGGGCGACTTCTCGCACTTCTCCGGCGACTCCCCCGACGCCGAGGACAAGCTGTTCGTTCAGGACATGTTCCCGTACCCGTCGGGCGCCGGTCTGCACGTCGGCCATCCGCTCGGCTTCATCGCCAGCGACGTCTTCGCCCGCTACCAGCGGATGACCGGCAAGAACGTCCTGCACACCATGGGCTTCGACTCGTTCGGCCTGCCGGCCGAGCAGTACGCCGTCCAGACGGGCACTCATCCGCGCACCACCACCGAGGCGAACATCGAGCGGTACCTGCAGCAGATCCGCCGCCTCGGTCTCGGGCACGACGAGCGCCGCCGCGTCGCCACCACCGACATCGACTTCTACCGGTGGACGCAGTGGATCTTCCTGCAGATCTACAACGCCTGGTTCGATCCGGAGGCGAAGAAGGCGCGTCACATCTTGGAGCTGATCGAGGAGTTCGAGAACGGTTCGCGCGAGCTCGAGGACGGACGCGACTGGGTGGCGCTCAGCGCCGCCGAGCGTCGCGAGGTGCTCGACGAGTACCGCCTGGTGTACCTCAGTGACTCATTGGTGAACTGGTGCCCCGGCCTGGGCACGGTGCTGGCGAACGAAGAGGTCACCGCCGACGGTCGCAGCGAACGCGGCAACTTCCCGGTGTTCCGGAAGAACCTGCGTCAGTGGATGATGCGGATCACCGCATACTCCGACCGCCTGCTCGACGACCTCGAGCTGCTGGACTGGCCGGAGAAGGTCAAGACGATGCAGCGGAACTGGATCGGCCGCTCGCGCGGTGCGCAGGTTCAGTTCCCGGTCCCGGGGACGGACGCCTCGATCGAGGTCTTCACCACGCGGCCCGACACCCTCTTCGGCGCCAGCTACATGGTCCTGGCGCCCGAACACGAGCTGGTCGACGAGATCGTCGCCGACCAGTGGCCCGACGAGGTGGACGAGCGATGGACCGGCGGCGCGGCAACGCCTGCCGAGGCCGTCGCGGCCTATCGCGCGTCGATCGCCGCCAAGAGCGATCTGGAGCGTCAGGAGAACAAGGAGAAGACCGGCGTCTTCACCGGTGCGTTCGCGACCAACCCCGTCAACGGTCGTCGGGTGCCGGTCTTCATCGCCGACTACGTGCTCATCGGATACGGAACCGGCGCCATCATGGCCGTCCCGGCGCACGACACCCGCGACTACGAGTTCGCGCGCACCTTCGGGCTGCCGCTGCTCGAGGTGATCGGTTCGGAGCAGGGCATCGAGGAGTCGGCGTTCACCGGCGACGGTCCGCTGATCAACTCCGGCTTCCTCGACGGGCTCGGTGTGGACGAGGCCAAGGCCGCGATGATCGAGCGGCTGGAGACCGACGGCACCGGCACCGGCACCGTGCAGTACAAACTGCGCGACTGGCTGTTCGCCCGGCAGCGGTACTGGGGCGAGCCCTTCCCGATCGTGTACGACGCCCAGGGCGCCCCGCACGCGCTGCCAGAGTCGATGCTGCCGATCGCGCTGCCGGAGGTGGCCGACTACCAGCCCGTCTCCTTCGATCCCGACGATGCGGACAGCGAGCCGTCTCCCCCGCTGGCCAAGGCCACCGACTGGGTCACCGTGGAACTCGATCTCGGCAACGGTCTGCAGACCTACACCCGCGACACCAACGTGATGCCGCAGTGGGCGGGCAGCTCGTGGTACCAGCTGCGCTACATCGACCCGACCAACGACGAGACCCTGTGCGCCAAGGAGAACGAGGCATACTGGATGGGTCCGCGACCGGCGATCCACGGGCCGGACGATCCCGGTGGCCTCGACCTGTACATCGGCGGCGTCGAGCACGCGGTCCTGCACCTGCTGTACTCGCGCTTCTGGCACAAGGTCCTGTTCGACCTCGGCTACGTCACCAGCAGCGAGCCCTACCGCCGGCTGTTCAACCAGGGCATGATCCAGGCCTACGCGTACACCGATTCGCGCGGCGTCTACGTTCCGGCGGAGGAGGTCTCCGAGCGGGACGGCAAGTACTTCTACCAGGGCCAGGAGGTCACGCAGGAGTACGGGAAGATGGGCAAGTCGCTCAAGAACTCCGTCGCTCCCGACGACATCTGCCGTGACTACGGCGCCGACACCCTGCGCGTCTACGAGATGTCGATGGGTCCGCTGGACCAGTCGCGCCCGTGGGCCACCAAGGACGTGGTCGGTGCGCAGCGCTTCCTGCAGCGCGTCTGGCGCCTGGTGGTGGACGAGGAGACCGGCGGAGTCCGCGTCGTCGACGAGGCGCCGTCCGACGAGGCCAACAAGGCGCTGCACCGGACGATCGAGGGCGTGCGCGACGACTTCGCGAACCTGCGGACCAACACCGCCGGTGCGAAGCTGATCGAGCTGACCAACTTTCTCACCAAGAACTACCCCGGCGGCGCGCCGCGGGAGACGGTGGAGTCGCTGGTCCTGATGCTCGCTCCCCTCGCTCCCCATCTCGCCGAGGAACTGTGGAGCCGCTTGGGCCACGACGGTTCGCTGGCGCGGGGACCCTTCCCCGAGGTCGACGAGCAGTGGCTGGTGGAGGAGAGCATCGAGATCCCGGTGCAGGTCAAGGGCAAGGTCCGCAGCCGTATCCAGGTGGCCGCGGACGCCGACGAGCCGACGGTCGTCGGCGCCGCGCTGGCTGACCCGAAGATCGCCGCGCTGCTCGACGGCGAGCCGCGCAAGGTGATCTATGTGCCCGGCAAGATGGTGAACGTGGTTCCCTGACCGCGCTCGACGGTCACACCAAGATGCGCTTGGACTCCCCCACGCCGAACATGCCGTCGACCCTCAGCGTCGCATGCTGCGCGTGGATGGTGCCCTCGTACCACCCGTACGGCGCGTAGTATTCGGCGAGGATCTTGCGTGGTCCGACGTGCATCGTCGACTGCACGGTGGGTGTGAACGTCACGTCCACCGCGCCCCCCGAGTCGCGGATGTACCAGGTGCCCCATGGGCCGTCGGGGCGGTCGACGGTGACCGCGGGCAGGCGGTGCACCTGATCGCCGATCCAGATGGCGTTCTCGTTGTAGACACCCGGATTGCGGACCTGATTGTCGGTGAGGTTGAAGCCCTCGACCACGCCGGCGGGCGTGCGCCGGACACCGGTGACCCAGTCGTACTTCATCGGCCGGGGGTAGTCGCCGTGGTGGTCGTCGAGGATCAGGAAGCCGCGACCGTCGGCGAGACCCACGTCGGCTCCGCCGATCAGCAGCGAGCCCGACGCGGGCATCATCGCCTTGTGCGAGTACAGGGCCCGGTTCTCGTCGAAGGGATGCACGATCACCAGATGACCGGCCGCACCGGTCGCGCAGTCGCCCGTGATGTGCAGGTCGAGTTCGGGTGTCAGCGCGGTGCCGCGGTGCGTCGCGTCGACGGTGACTCGGCCGCCGGGGAGCTGGTTTCCGATCTCGATCTCCAGTCCCGCGAACTCCCCCTCGGAGACGGTGCCGTCGAGACCCCGCGCGACCGTCAGCAGCGGCGACGGGAGTTTGGTCTCCCAGCGCCGGATGGTCGCCGCGTGCTTGTCCACCACCAGGACCTGGAGCAGACCGAGGGTCTTCGCGTTGTAGACCGCACCCAGGACGAAGAGGTCGTCGTCCCCGAGTTGAAAGGCCTCCCACTCCTTCAACCCGAGGTTGCGCACGGCGCGCCGGGTGCCGGCGAGCGGACCGGAGCCGGCGGCGTCGAGCGGGTTGATGTCGGCGATCGGGCCGTCGTAGGTGCCGAAGTTGTATCGGCCGCGGGTCACCAGGGACGCGGGCGGTTCGGTGGCGACGGGCGGAAACAGTGTCATGGTCACCGATGATCGCGCAGTCGCCGATTCGTGGCAAAAGCCGCGACCCGATGACGAGGTCGAGGTGTCAGTCGCGCTCCCGCAGTCGTTCGATGTTCGCCATGGTGATGCTCAGATTCGACAGCGCCAGCATGGCCCGATACTGCGGCGTATGCGGTCGGCACGGAACCCGACGGACGGCGTCGAAGGTCTCGGACGCCTCGCTTTTGGCCGTATTGTCGCGTCTGCGGTGCAGCAACGAGCGGCATGCGGCGTCCGACTGGGCGACCACTGCGTCGATGCCGCGCCGCACCGCGTCGGCGGCGTCGCCGTGGAAGGCCGCGGTACCGCCCTCCTTTCCGAGGATCACCGATTCCTGGGCCAGCCGGTCGGCGTGAACACCGGCGTTCTTGAGCAGCGCGGTGGCCGATCGACGGAGGGTGCGGCGTTGACCGCCTGCGAAGGAGACCGCCATCGACGAGACGAAGGTCTCCAGTTCGCGGTGATCGGTGTCGAGCCGATGCGCCGCGTCGAGCACCGCCGTGGTCGGCCCGTGGCCGATGAGGACGTCGCCGGATCGGGTGAGGACCTCCTCGAGCGAGGCGAAGTATGCGCGGATGCGGGTGATCAGCTCGGGACGGGAACTGCTGGAGAAGATCAGGAAGGCGCACGCGACGCCGATCACCGCTCCGGTGAGGGTCTCCTCGAGCCGCAGTTCGAGGATGTGCCGGTTGAGGATCCCCAGAAGGCCGTACATGGACGACAGCAGGACGGTGACGAAGAAGGCCATCACCGCGTAATTGAGGGGCCCGAGGTACACCATGCAGAAGACGCTGACCGCGCACAGCAGCATGAGGGGCAACTCCGCGCCGTCGATCGCGATGCCGAAGCCGAAGCCGACGAAGACTCCGCAGACGGTGCCGATCACTCGGCGATAGGCCCTGGTCAGGATCGCGGCACGGGTGTTGACGCCCACGAACACCAGAAACGCCGTCAGCACCGACCAGTACCAGCGTGACGCCGAGATGGCCTCGCCGGCGACGGTGGCGAGGGTGGCCGCGAGCATCACCTGCACGGCCATCCGCGTGGTCGGAGTCCACTCGTGCCAGAAACGATGCGGACCGCCTCCGGCGTCTGGAGCCTCAGCGATCTCGGCATCGCGCGCGACCGCCGGTTCGGCGTCCGTCGGCTCGTCGCTCGAGACGTCCGTGTCGGGTTCGGCAGTCGCCGCCGGATGCGGTGACTCGAGCGCCTCGCGCAGAGCGATCTGCGATTCGACCGCGCGGGCGAGGAGCGCGACCGCGAATCGCCCGGGGACGTCGGGATCGACGGCCTCCAGCGTCCGGCGCGCGCGGGCGGACGCGGCCGACCGCTCGGACGCCGGCAGGTCCGTGTCCAGCACGCGATGCATGGCGTCCAGCAGTGCGGTCAGTTCCCGGTCGGCGTTCGGCTCTGGGACCTGCGCCAGATGCAGACATGCCTGCACAAGATCGGTGCGGGCGTCGAAGACCAACCGGGCCAGTTCGTGTGCTGTCAATCCGGTGCGGGCGGCGGTGTCGTATTGGCTCTGCCAGTCGGTGATCGCCATGGCGACGTCGCCGAGGCGGTCGAGCCGGGCCTGCAGTGTCGCGCGGGGCCGGCCGACGGAGCCTTCCGCCGCGCGCACGGCCGCGTCCCCGGCGCCGCGGAACTGGCGCATCAGCAGTCGCAGCGACCGGTCTGGTGCGTGCAGCAGTATGGTCGACTTGACGATCAGACTCGCCGCCACAGCGCCGACGCCGATGAGCAGCAGCGGGCCGAGATCGTCGACCGTCGGCCGCAGGAACAACGCGAAGAAGCTGGAGAAGAACGCGATCATTCCCACCGCCGACCAGCGCGGACCGAAGCGTCGCATCCAGGTGGCGACGCCGCCGATCACGACGAAGGCGGCGATCTCGACGTACCTGTTGTGTGCGAGCAATGTGGTGCCGGCGAGGCCGCCGACCACGGGAATCACCAACAGGGCCGTGGTGACGAGCCGGGCCGGCGCGGTGGCGTCGCGCACGCTCAGACCCGCTTGCATCGCGAGAAACGCTCCGACCGCCAGGTAGCCGCCGTCCGCGTGGGTCGCGTTCACGATCAGCCAGGCGCACCCGGTGCTGATCAGCACAGCCACCGCTACCCCGCTCGCGTTGAGCAGCCGGGTACGGCCGGGATCGGTCCCGGCGAGTGCACGCACGGGATTCGCCGTGAATCGGACCATTTCACGATTGTGCCGAAACGGGGAGACTGCAGACGCTTGGCAACGAACTTACTCAGTAGTAAGGTAGCGCCATGGCTATCAACCTTGAGCTCCCGGAGAAGCTGAACTCCACGGTCGAGCGCGCCCGTCTCGCTGCCGAGCACATCTTCCGGCCGATCTCCCGCAAGTACGACAAGGCCGAGCACGAGTACCCCGTCGAACTCGACGAGCTCGGGAAGATCGCCAAACAGGCCCGCGGGGGCGATAAGGACGCCGACAAGGCGGACGAGTCCGCGGAGGAGACCGTCAACGGCGCCAACCTCCGGTCAGTGCTCAACGCCCGCGAACTCGGTTGGGGCGACGTCGGTCTGATGCTGTCGATTCCGTACCAGGGCCTCGGAAACGCGGCGATCGCCGCGGTGGCGAACGACGAGCAGCTCGAGCGTTTCGCCGATGTCTGGGCCGCCATGGCCATCACCGAGCCGGGCTTCGGATCGGATTCGGCCGCCGTCTCCACCACCGCCGTCCTGGACGGCGACGAGTACGTGATCAACGGCGAGAAGATCTTCGTGACCGCCGGAAGCCGCGCCGACCACGTCGTGGTGTGGGCGACGCTCGACAAGAGCGTCGGCCGCGCCGCCATCAAGAGCTTCGTGGTGCCGATGAACGCCGACGGGGTCACCGTCGCGCGGCTCGAGCACAAGCTCGGCATCAAGTCGTCCGATACCGCGGTGGTCCGGTTCGAGGACGTTCGAGTGCCGGCCGAGAACCTGCTCGGCACGCCGGAGATCCAGGTGAAGACGGGTTTCGGTGGCGTCATGCAGACGTTCGACAACACCAGGCCGGTGGTGGCCGCGATGGCCGTCGGCCTCGGGCGGGCCGCTCTCGAGGAGTTGCGCCGGATGCTCGAAGAGTCCGGTCACGAGGTCGACTACGACCGTCCGGTCGCCGCTCAGCACGCCGCCGTCGCCGAGTTCATCCGGCTCGAGTCCGACTGGGAGTCGTCGTGGATGCTCACGCTGCGCGCGGCGTGGATGGCCGACAATAAGCAGCCCAACTCCACCGAGGCGTCGATGTCCAAGGCGAAGGCCGGCCGCACCGTCACCGAACTCACCAACAAGGCCGTCGAGATCGGTGCCACGGCGGCGTTCTCCGAGACCGAATTGCTCGAGAAGTGGGCTCGCGACTCCAAGATCCTCGACATCTTCGAGGGCACACAGCAGATTCAGCAGCTGATCATCGCCCGTCGGGTGCTCGGAAAGACCAGTGCCGAGCTGAAGTAGACCTGTTACGGCTGTGCCCCGGGCTAACCGTCCACCGCGCGCGGCATGTACATGATCACGGCGACGCCCACGAGGCAGATGAGCGCGCCGATGACGTCCCAGCGGTCGGGCCGGTAGCCGTCGGCGACCATCCCCCACAGCAGGGAGCCCGCGATGAAGACGCCGCCGTAGGCTGCGAGGATGCGGCCGAACTCGGCGTCGGGCTGCAATGTGGCGACGAATCCGTACACGCCGAGTGCGGCGACTCCGGCACCGATCCACAGCCAACCGCGGTGTTCGCGCACGCCCTGCCATACGAGCCAGGCCCCGCCGATCTCGGCGACGGCCGCTAGCGCGAACAGAATGAGCGAACGGGCGACGGTCATGGCAGTCGATCATGCCAGCGGACCGGGATCGGGGCTCGCGGACGCGGTCGCGGCAATCTTTCGCGGACCCTCGCGCCAGTGGGGCGCTCCTGTTAACCTTCCCACTAGAACATGTTTCAATTCAGGGAGTGGAAATGACTGCTGAGCAGCAGGAAACCGGACTTTCCGACAAGATCGCGGCCACCGTCGAGGCCTACATCGACGGCCTCAACTCGGGGTCGGCGGAGGACATCGTGAACCTGTACGCCGACGGCGCGACGGTGGAGGACCCGATCGGCGCACCGGTGCGCAGCACGCGTGACGAGCTCGTCGAGTTCTACAGCATCATCACCGGCCTCGAGAGCCGCGAAGCGACGCTGAAGTGGACCAAGATCGCCGGCGACACCGCGGTCTTCGAGTTCACGCTCGTGACCGGCACCGCGGGGATGAAGTTCGAGATCACCCCGGTCGACATCATGGTCTTCGACGCCGACGGCAAGATCGCCGGCATGCGGGCCGTGTGGGAGCAGTCGGACCTCAAGCAGCTGTAGGTCGGACGGTCGGCCGACGCCGGCTATCGGTTGCGCGGACCGCGCGGCCGGAGCACCACTTCGGTGGGGTGGGCGTCGGCCGGCGCGTTCACCGCTGACGCCACCGCCGCGGCGACGGTCTCCGCGCGCAGGTACTTCGACGGGTCGTACTCGGCGCCCTCGAAGGCGACGATGTCGCGCTGCATATCGGTGTCTATGCGTCCGGGGAAGATGGACGTGACCCGGAGTGCGGGTTCTTCGGCGCGCAGCCCGTCGGCCAGGGCCCGGAGCGCGAATTTGCTTGCGGCATAGGGCGTCCAATTGGCCCGCACGTTCATTCCCGCGCCGGAGTTGAGGAAGACGACGTGTCCGTCGGCGGCCCGCAACGCCGGGAGCAGCAGTCGGGTGACCTCGGCGGCTGCGATCACGTTGACATCCATCACCTGCCGCCATTCCTCGACGGGCGTGTCGGCGAGGGCCTCGAGGCTGCTCGCGACTCCCGCGCTGTGAACGAGCACATCGAGACGGGTGACGGTCTCCAGAGCGGTTTCCAGGGCGGCGTAATCGGTGAGGTCCACCGGAAGAGTCACGGCGCCGTCCAATTCCGTTGCTACACGGTCGAGTTCGGCCGACCCGCGGCCGCCCAGAATCAAGTCGTGGGTCGGTGCGAGCGCTTTCGCGATCTGCGCACCGACCCCACGACTGGCACCGGTGATCAAAGCGGTAGGCATACCGTCGATCCTATTGAATGCCGGCTCTGCATGACGTCTCTCGGCTCAGTACTCCTCGGCGCCGACCAGGACGGCCTCCGGGTCCACCGTGTGCTCGTCGGGCTTGCTGCCTCCGGCGAGCACCAGGGCGGCCACGGCCACCGCGCAGTAGCCTGCGGCGAACCAGAACGGGGCGGCCATGCCGAACCACTCGGCGAGGTAGGCGACCATCACCGCAGAGGCGGCGGCGCCCATCCAGCGCAGGAAGCTGTATCCGGCGCTGGCCACCGACCGCGGGGTGGAGTCGTCGGCGGCCGACATCGCGACCCCGGTGAACAGCGTGTTCAGCACACCGGAGGGAATGCCCGAGAGCACCACGGCCAGACCGATCAGCCACACCTGATGATCGACGACGCCGATCGCGGCGAGCACCATCGTCACCAGGTAGGCGCCGATGGCGGAGAGGACGCCGCCGCGAGCACCGATGGCCGAGGCGATGCGCGGCCCGACGAAGACGCCGGAGAGCGCGGTCAGCAGACCCCATCCGAAGAAGACCATTCCGGCGTAGATGGGGCGCAGGCCCATCGCGATCGGTGCCCAGGCGATGACGGTGAACAGTGCGCCGGTGTAGAAGGCCGAGCCGATCGAGTTGATGAGCAGGCTGCGGTTCTTCAGCGCCTTGATCGGATCGAGGAGTTTGACCGGTTGCCGCTGTTCACGAGGTCCGTCGGCGGGGAGCATGACGGCGCACAGGACGGCGCCCGCGAGCATGAGCAGTGCGGTGCCGGCGAACGGTGCGCGCCACGTCCACTCTCCGAGGACGGCGCCGAGCAGCGGACCGACGGCCAGTCCCGCTCCCAGTGCGGCCTCGTACAGCAGGATCGCTCCCTGCTGGCCGCCTGTGGCCTGTCCGACGATGAAGGCGAGCGCGGTGGCGATGAACAGTGCGTTGCCCAGACCCCAGATGACGCGCAGGGCGATGAGTTGGTCGATGTTTCCGGCGAAGGTCGACAGGCCGGCCGCGATGACGATGCACACCAGTCCGGTGGTCAGGGTCCGCTTGGGGCCGAACCGGTACGCGGACCATCCGGTCAGCAGCATGGCCACCACCTGGACGCCCATGTAGACGCCGAACAGCAGCGTGAGCTTGGTCTCGGGCGCGCCGAGCGCCTCGCGGATGGTGTTGAGGATGGGGTCGACGAGGCCGATCCCCATGAACGCGATGACCGCGGCGAACGCGGTCACCCAGACGGTCCGCGGTTGCCCTTTGAAGGCCGCGGTGAGGGAGTGGGAGTCAGTGCTCATGAAAGCTCCATTCGAGTCTGCAGTTCACGCAGGGCGGGCAGGGCGGCTGCCAGGGCTGCGCGGTGATCGTCGGACAGGGTCTGCAGTGCGCGCGTGACGCTGTCGTCTCGACGGGTCCGGATGTCGCTGACGATCTCGGAGCCGGTGTCGGTGGCTGCGATGATCACTGCCCGGCGGTCGTCGGGATCGGGTTCGCGGGATACGTATCCGCCCCGGTGCAGGCCGTCGATCAGTGCGGTCGCGGTCGGCATCCGGATCGATTCGCGTTCGGCGAACTCGCCCATCCTCATCGGCCCGTAGTCCACGAGTGAGGCCAGTCCCGAGGCCTGGGCGGCGCTGAGCTCACTGATGGGCGAGTTGCGTCGCAGGGTCAGGTACAACCGCGTCACCGTGTGCCGCAGTCCTGAGGCGAGGTCGGGGGCGTTCTCATCGGCCATACTTCGTAAGCCTAATACTTCGTAAGCCTAAATAAAAGACCGCGGAGCCATCGATCGCCCTGTGAACAGGGAGTTCACGTCAGGAAAATGGGGAACGTCACACGTCCGGGACACCTCGACCACCGGAGTGAGACGGACCGACGCCGGTCAGAAGCGACCGCCGGTCCCGATGCGGCCCGAACTCGACGACCCGCCGTAGGAACCGGGACTGCGTCCGCCGGAGCTGTAGCCGCCGAACGATCCCGGACGCATCGTGCCGCGCAGAACGCTGTCGACGAGGATGCCGGTGAGGACGGCACCGGCGATCGGAGGACCGGTCCGGTCGGCCGCGCCGGCCGCCCGTTGCTGGTCCTGCCAGGCGACGACGTCGTTCTGTGCCGCCATCAGCGCCTCGTCGGCGTTCCGGGACGCCTGCCGCGCCTGCTCCAGGGCCCGATCGGGGTCGGTGTCGGAGAGCCGAACCGCTTCGGCGCCGAGCTGCTGCGCCCTCGACAGGCGGGTCCGGGCGACGGAGCCGACGGCACCGCGCCGGGTCTCGATGAAGTCGGCCGCGGCCTGCGTCTTGGCTTCGGCCGTCTCGAGCGCATTGGTTATCAGCTGGGTGCGCCGCGACGTCTCGTCGGCGGTCCGATGTGCGGCGGCCAGTGCGGCATCGAGGTCCGCGTCGGCCTCCGAGAGGGCAGCGAAGGCGCCCAGCGGGTCGGTGTCGGCCTCCGAGTCCGCGGTGGCGAGCGCAGCCTTCGCCTTCCCGATCGCAGCCGTGAGATCGGATGGGGGAGCCGGCAGTCCCTCGGCCTGCGCCACCGCGGCCGTGACATCGGCCGTCAGCGGCGACAGGCCGTGACGAGCGCGGGCCAGGGTCGCGTCGGCCGAGTCGATCGCGTCGAGCAGTTTGGCAGCGGTCTCCAGCGCTCCCTCGGCCGACCGGATGTCGGCCACGACGGGTCCTTGCTGTCCGGCGGGCAGGGCGATCGCCTCGCGGCCCTGATCGGTGCTGTCCTCGGCGAACCGGAGTTGCTCACGCGCCAGGGCGACGTTCTGGCTGATCGAGGAGACCACGGTTCCGCCGTGCCGCTCGGTCAGCTCGGCCAGGGTGGCTTCGGATCGGGGCAGGCGGGCCGTGGTCTCCACGATCCGCCGTGTCAGCTCGTCGAGCCGTTCCTCGGCGTTGATCAGCAGGTTGCGCATGGCGTCGAATTTCTCCACCTGCTCGTCCAGCAGCGCATCCGCGTCCGAGCACGAGGTGATGATCTGCACCAGCATCGACCGCTGCTCGTCGGCGGTCTCCGGGATGTGATCGTCCAATCTCTGACGGAGAGCGAACGACGACGCCAGCGCGCGCTGGGCGGCGCCGAGCGCCGCGGTGAACGGCGCGGCGTCCGCCTCACCGAACTCGTCGATCGCGAGGACGAGTTCGTCGGCGCTGGTCTTGACGGCATTGTCGGTGTCGGTGAGCACCTCCCGCGACCATGCATGGAGTACTTCGAGGGGCTGCTCGGACAACTGGTCGACGGTCAACGAGTCGCCGGCTTCACGCAGATCGTCCACGTGCGCGGCGTGAGCCCGGCGTCGCCGCCTGCGGAGGTAGAGGAAGCCGCCGCCCGCGATCACGGCCGCGCCGCCGACCACCCCCGCGGCGATCGCTCCGGCGTGGGACTCATCGCCGGCCGCCGCGTCGATCTCGTCGACGGTGTCGAGCGCCGACGCCGCCCACCGTCCCCGCTTCAGATCCGGGACCAACGTGTCGGTGGCGATGCTGTTGATCTCGTCCTGGGTGAGACCGTCGATCGCGGCCGGCGCGGTGAGCCGGTAGCCGCGGTCCCCGGTGGCCACCGCCAGCAGTACGTCGCGGTCGCCGAAATCACTGAGGTCTTCGGTCTGGCGGGCCCAGTCGGCCGCCTTCATGCCGTCGAAGGAGTCGACGTAGACCACCCACATCTGGATCTTGTGGTCGTTATAGAGAGCGTCGATCGCGGAGGCGATCTTGTCGTGGTCGGCCTCACTGAAGACGCCGGCGGTGTCGACCACCTGATCGGCCATGCGCAGCGGCGCCTGAGCCCGAGCGCTGCCGGCCCCGGTGAAGAGCAGTGCCGCGAGGACCGCGAGAGCCGAGACCGTCACCATGAGTAGGCGGGCCCGGATCAGACGCTGGATGCTCGCGAAAACCATGGACTCAATCTAGCTTGTGAGTCTGACGGTTCTGGGTCGGTGAACGGGGCACGGTGGGTAACGAATGGGACGCGATCGTGATCGGTTCCGGTCCGAACGGATTGACCGCGGGAGCGGTGATGGCGCGTGCGGGCCGATCGGTGCTGGTCATCGAATCGGAGGACACGATCGGCGGCGGTTCGCGGACTGACGAGGCGTTCGGAACCGGAATTCGGCGCGACGTCTGCGCGGCCGTCCATCCGACCGGGTACGCGTCGCCGGCGTTCGCCGAACTCGGCCTGGCGGACCGGGTCGAGTGGCTGGTGCCGGAAGTCTCTTTCGCCCACGTCTTCTCGCGAGGTGATGCCCTGGGCGTGTACCGCGATCCGGTGCGACGGGCGAGTGAGCTGGGCGACGATGCCCGGGCGTGGCGTCGGACGGTCGCGCTCGGCACCGGGGCGGCGCATGACGCGTTACGGATGCCCGCGTTTCCCCGGCATCTGCCGCGAATGGCGCGTTTCGGTCCGCAGGCCCTGATGCCCGTCGACGCGTTGGTCCGGTGGGCTTTCCGTACCGAACGGGTGCGCACCGCGTTCGCGGCGGTGGCCGCGCACGCCATCCGGCCCTCGGACGCGCTCGGTTCGGCCGCCCCCGGACTTCTGCTGGGAACGCTGGCCGAGGCGGGTTGGCCCGTTGCCGCCGGCGGATCCCAGTCCGTCGTCGACGCGCTGGCCGCGATCATCCTCGGCAACGGCGGGCGGATCGAGACCGGCCGGCGAGTGCGCTCGGCTCGCGAATTGCCGACCGCCGGGCAGGTCTTCTTCGACGTCTCGCCCCGCGCGCTGGTGCAGATCATGGGGGAGCGGCTGCCGTCCCGGTATGTCCGGCGTCTCGAGCGTTTCGAGTACGGCGGCGGTGTCTGCAAGGTCGACTTCCTGCTGCGCGAGCCGATTCCCTGGTCGGGGGCGGGCGCCGAGGAATTGTTGTCGACGGCTACCTTTCACATCGCGCGCGACCGCGCGCAGATCAGCGGCGCGGAGGCCGACGTCGCGGCCGGCCGGGTGCCCGACCGACCGTGGGTGCTCGGCGGCGAACCCACGCGGGTCGATCCCTCGCGTGCGCCGGCGGGAACTCACCTGGCATGGGCGTACTGCCACGTCCCCGCGGGCTGCGGGAGCGACGTCTCCGACCGGATCGTCGCCGAGATCGAACGGTGCGCACCGGGTTTCACCGACACGATCGAGGGTCGGATCGTCACGACCGCGTCCGGCTACGAGGACTACAACGCCAACTGCGTCGGAGGCGACATCAATTGCGGCGCAGCCAATCTGCGGCAGCTGTTGGCACGACCGGTGCTGTCGGCGCGGCCGCATCGGACTCCGGTACCCGGCGTGTACCTGTGCTCGTCGGCGACGGCCCCGGGTGGCGGTGTCCACGGTATGTCCGGCTACCGCGCGGCGAAGACGGCGCTCCGGGACGGCTGATCCGGCGTCGCGGACCCGTGCGATGCCTCAGCGCACCACCAGGTCGGTGGTGGTGGCGCTCAGCGTGATCGGGGCGATCGACTTGCCTCGCATCCACGTGTCGACGAAGCGGCGCAGCTCCGGGTCCCGGTCGCGATTCGCGAAGGCCTCGCGGGGGATCTCCACGGCGCCGACCAGATGGCGCGGGGTGCGGGTGAGGCCGACGTGCCCGGGCGTCATCCGCATACCGTCGGCGGTGTGCAGGAGCACCGGAATCCGATGGCCGTCGGGAGTGGTGACGGTGGCCGGCCGAGTGGTGACCGCGGGATGGAAACTCGACACCGACAGTCGGTAGCCGGACGGCGCCGCGGTGAGTCCCACCTCGTCGAGCATCCGCGGGTCGATGACGCTGTACGGGATACCGATATCGATGAGTGTCTGCCCGTCGACGAGCGCGGAGCGGGAGGGGAGGGACGCCGACAGATTCCACGGCTTCTCGGGGGCGAGCGTCTCCGCGGACCGATCGCCGGGCGAGTTCTCCAGGAGCCGGCCCTGCAGCGTGCTGCCGGTCGGGGTGAACGTCCATGTCGAGGCGTGAAGGTCCTTGTGCCAGAAGCCCGTTCGGCCATTGCTCCGGCCTTCCACCCGGAGCTCGCGCTTCTCGGGGCCAGGACCGGTGGAGATCACGGTGATCGCGGAGGTGATCTCGCCGGGAATCTTGGGCTGGCGTGTCCAGTCGGGTGCGGGGAGCTGGACCGCGGCGGTCGACCGATCGAAGGCCTCGACCGTCAGGTTGGTGGCGCTGGGCTTC
The DNA here is from genome assembly GCF_041950545.1 of Gordonia sp. PS3. NCBI lineage: Bacteria > Bacillati > Actinomycetota > Actinomycetes > Mycobacteriales > Gordoniaceae > Gordonia > Gordonia sp. PS3. The sequence continues at coordinate 46,243 of NZ_CP169524.1, forward strand.
CCGGTCTGCGGGTCCCAGCTGTAGCGGAAGAACACCGAATCCGATCCGGAAGAGTCGAAATCAAAAGTGCGCGTGAACATGTCGCCGTACCGGTTGACGACGAAGGTGGTGGATCCGGCGGCCGAGAGGGCCACGGACTGAAACCGGCCGCCGAGCGGGCTGCCGATCTCGTAGCTGTCGTCGTTGGGCAGCCACGGATCGGCGTAGGTGATCCGGCTGCCGTCGCCGGTGAGCGCCGGGATCATCGTCATCTTCGCCTGACCGGAGGGGTGGACGCGGCCGGCGATATCCAGGTACGCCCGGTTGTCCGACGGCGAGGTCACGCTGAGCGCCCAGCCGCCGCGGCGGTCGTCCGGCAGCTTGCGGCCGGGCCCCGTCCACAGCATGGCGCCCCACGCGGAGGTCCAGTTCCACAGCAGAGGGGACTGGGTCACGTTGTCCATGGTGTAGATCCAGCCTTCTCGATCCACGCCGACCAGTTCGTCGTCGTCCAGTGAGATCGCGACGAGCCGTCCGCGCAGGCAGGACGGCAGGGGGACCGTCCGCCAGCGGCTGTCCGCTGCTGACCGCGGGGGACGCGGCCGGGTCACCAGCGTGCCGGCGTCGGTGAGTGCGAACTCCCAGAATCGATTGAACTGAGTCTTCTCGGTCCGCAGGTCCACGCGTGACGGCGCCTGCTTGCCCGTGTACTCGGCGAAGGTCGTCAGTCCGGTGCGATCACCGGTGGACGGAACGCCCGGCGGAATCTGTGCGGTGCCGAAGGGAACACACGACGCCGGTCCGGCGTGCGCGGCCGGGGCGCCGGACAGTGGCAGAACGATCGTCATGACGATGCCGGAGAGCGCCGTCGCCAGACGGATTCGGGAGAGCCGGTTCCGGGGTCGGGTCATGAATCCGGACTATATCGGGCGCGTCCCGGGCGGTGTCCGCTTCGGCCCATCGGGCCGGCACCGATTATGCGGTGCGCGAATCCCGCCAGCGCACCAGTTCCCGGACCGCCGTCAGGTCGTAGTCGGGTCCGCCGGTGGCGACCGTGAGGAGGGTGACGCCCTCGGCCGTGATGTCGTCGGCGAACCGAAGCATGGCGCCGACGTCGCCGTCGAAGCGGACCTCCGCCGACCGCTCGATCTCGGCCGGATCGCGTCCCACGTCGGCGCAGTGCCGAGCCAGGACACCAGACTTGTGGCGATAGGACTCGACGTCGACGAACCCGTGCCAGAGATCGGCGTGTTCGGCGATGAGCCGCAGTGTCTTCTTCTCGCCGCTGCCGCCGATCAGCAGCGGAATATGGCGCGTGGGTGCGGGATTCAGCTTCGCGAGCCGTTCGGTGAGTCGCGGCAGGGAGGCACCGAGGGCGTCGAGTCGGCTGCCCTTGGTGCCGAAGTCGTATCCGTACTCGGTGTAGTCGCGCTGGAACCAGCCGCTGCCGATGCCGAGGATGAGACGACCGCCGCTGATGTGGTCGACGGTGCGCGCCATGTCGGCCAGCAGCTCCGGATTCCGGTAGCTGTTACAGGTGACGAGAGCGCCGAGCTCGACGCGGGAGGTCTGCTCGGCCCAGGCGCCGAGCATGGTCCAGCATTCGAAGTGGGCGCCGTCGGGGTCGCCCGACAGCGGGAAGAAGTGGTCCCAGTTGAAGACGATGTCGACTCCCGCGTCTTCGGCACGCATCACTGCGTCCCGGATGAGGGAGTACTCCGGTGAGTGCTGGGGCTGGAGCTGGACGCCGATTCGGATGGGGTGACTCATGGCTCCAGTGTGCCGTGCGGTCCGCCGCGGCGCCGGTTCTTGCCGCGCGCGCAAGCCGCGTCGCGGCGTGGCCGGTGATTGTGGGAGCGTCGAGGAGTGAGTGAACATCAGCACGACCACGATCAGCAGCAGGCTCCCCGTCATCCCGTCTCCGCGGCCGAGTGGGACGAACTCTACGAGTCGTCGGACCGGCTGTGGACCACCAACGTGAACCCCGCGCTCATCGCGGAAGTCGGTGATCTGCCTGCCGGTTCGGCATTCGACCTCGGGTGCGGCGAAGGCGCCGACGCCCGGTGGCTCGCCGACCACGGCTGGACGGTGGTGGGAGCAGACATCTCCACCGTGGCTCTCAAGCGTGCGGCCGCGACTGATTCACGTGAAACAATCACCTGGCTGCCGTTCGACGTCACCGCAGATCAGTTCGACCGCACGTACGACCTGGTGGCCCTGAGCTATTTCCACATCGCGAGCGACGACGTCGCGGTCCTGCAGAAGATCGCCGATGCCGTGGGGCCCGGCGGCACGCTGCTCGTGGTGATGCACGACCCCGAGGGGATGCGCGCGCACGGGCGGAGCCCGGACGGGTTCCTCTGGCCCCGCGACATGGTACGTCTGCTGGGCGAGGGCTGGGAAGTGGTGACCGACGAGGCGCGCGACCGCGGCATCCCGGCGGGCGGCGGCCATCATGTGCGGGATGTGGTCCTCCGTATGCGCCGGGTCTGAGCTTTCCGCCGGTCGGTGGTGCCGCGGCGGGGAGATGTCGGACCCCGGTGAGACCCTCGCGGTATGAGAGTGGACGCGGGCACACGCAAGCAGGCATCGATCCTGCACGCCGACCTCGACTCCTTCTACGCGTCCGTGGAGCAGCGCGACGACCCGTCACTGCGCGGCCGTCCGGTGCTGGTCGGCGGCGGGGTGGTGGTGGCGGCGAGCTACGAGGCCAAGGCGATGGGTGTCCGCTCGCCGATGGCCGGCCGTGAAGCCCGAGCGCTCTGTCCTCGCGCGGTGATGGTGCACCCTCGGTTCGAGGCGTACACCGAGGCCAGCCGCGCGGTCTTCGCCATCTTCTCCGACTTCTCGCCGTTCGTCGAGGGCATCTCCGTGGACGAGGCCTTCCTCGACGTCGGCGGCATGCAGGCGATCGCCGGATCGCCCGTGCAGCTCGCGGCACGGCTGCGGGAGCGGGTGCGCCGCGAGGTGGGCCTGCCCATCACTGTCGGGGTCGCGAGCACCAAGTTCGTGGCCAAGGTGGCGAGCGCGGTGGGGAAGCCGGACGGTCTGCTCGAGGTCCCCGCGGGAGGCGAACTCGACTTCCTTCACCCGTTGCCCGTGCGACGGCTGTGGGGCGTGGGCGCCAAGGCCGAGCAACGCCTGGCCGACGCCGGGATCGAGACCGTGGGCCAGATCGCCTCGCTGGGCGAGGAACGGCTGTCGATGCTCCTGGGTCGCGGCCCGGGCAGGCACCTGTACGCACTGTCGATGGCTCGCGATCCACGGCGCGTTCAGACAGGCAGACGCAGACGTTCCATCGGGGCGCAACGGGCGCTGGGTCGTCGGTGGCGGTCGGAGGCGGATATAGAAGCAACACTCGTCGCGATCGTCGACGGCCTGGGCCGCCGTCTCCGGTCGGCGCAGCGGCTCGTGCGAACGGTGGTGCTGCGTCTGCGCTTCCACGACTTCGAGCGAGTGACGCGGTCGCGGACGCTATCCGAACCGACCGACCGCACCGATATCGTTCTCGCGGTGGCGCGGGGTCTGCTCGACGAGGCGATGCCGCTGATTCGTGAGCGCGGCTGCACGCTGATCGGGCTGTCGCTGACCAACCTCGCCGATCACGGCGCCGTTCAGCTCGCGTTACCGCTCGACGGCGCCGACCACGCCGGCGACCTCGACCTGGCCATCGACTCGCTGCGGTCGAGATTCGGGAAGGGTGCGGTGACGCGGGGAGTGCTAGTGGGTCGTCCACATCTGCCCGAGAGCCCGATGCTGCCGGATTGACGGCGCCCCGGTCTGGGGGTCACGGTCTGATGGGTTCACGGAATCAAGACCACTTTGCCGCCGGCGTGCCCGGCGGCCACCAGCCGCAGCGCCTCGACCGCACGATCGAGCGGGAAGGTGCGCGCGATCGGCACCGTCAGCTCGCCGGCCGCGAGCAGATCGAGGAGTTCGCCGCGCACACCGTCCCGGAACGCCGCGCTGGCGGGGTCGGCGCCCGAGAGCGCGTCGAAGCCGTACTCGCGCGCGGCTTCGCGGTCGACGACGGTGAGGATCCGATCGCGATCGGCCACCAGTTCCAGTGACGCGGCCGTCGCCTCTGGGCCTCCGGCCGCGTCGAGCGCTGCGACCACCGGACCGGGTGCGGCGTCGCGGACGCGCCGAGCCAGTTCGGGACCGTAGGTCACCGGAATACCGCCGAACCGTGCGACCGCGTCCGACCGACCGGGACCGGCCGTGCCGACGACGGTGACCCCGGCTCGACGCGCCAATTGCAGGAAGACGGCGCCGACTGCGCCCGAGGCGCCGTGCAGGAGCACCGTCTCGCCGGACACCGCACCGGACCGCGACAGCAGCTCGGCCGCCGTGCACCCCGCGAGAAGCAGCCCCGCGGCCTGGTCGTCGGGCACCGCATCCGCCAGGACGAAGGCCTTCTCGGCGGGGATGGTGATCGCCGACGCGTAGCCGCCGTGCACGCGGAAGGCCGCGACGCGATCGCCCACCGACACCGCCCCGGACCCGGCGCGGGTCCGCGGTCCCATGGCGGTCACCACCCCCGCGATCTCGTAGCCGATCGGCAGCGGCAGGAGAGCGGGGTCGGAGGCCCTGAGCGTGTGCTTGAGGTCGGCGGGATTCACTCCGGCGGCCGTGACGCGGACGGTGAGCTGTCCGGGGCCGGGAGCTGCGGGTTCGCAGGCGACGGCCCGGAAGTCGTCGAGCCCGCCGAAGCCGTCCGCCACCCACCTGATGCCCGTCATGACGTGCAGCCTACTGCGCACATTATGGTGACCTGCATGACAAGCAATGTTGACGCGTCCAACCCCGATCTGGTCACAGTGGACGTGCCCACCCACTGGTACAACCTCGCCGCGGAGCTCGACGAGCCGATTCCGCCGCACCTGCACCCCGGAACCAAGGAACCGGTCGGGCCCGACGATCTGGCCGCGCTCTTCCCCGCCGGTCTGATCGCCCAGGAGGTCTCCACCGAGGCCTACATCGAGATCCCTGAGCCGGTTCGTGAGATCTACCAGATGTGGCGGCCGTCGCCGCTGTTCCGCGCCCGCAGATTCGAGGAGGCGCTGAACACGAAGGCGCGGATCTACGTCAAGTACGAGGGCGTCAGCCCGGTCGGCAGCCACAAGACGAACTCGGCTGTCGCGCAGGCGTATTACAACAGCATCGACGGGGTCAAGAAGCTCACCACCGAGACCGGCGCAGGTCAGTGGGGCAGCGCTCTCTCGTTCGCGGGCGCGCAGTTCGGTCTCGACGTGGAGGTGTGGCAGGTGCGGGCGTCGTACGACTCCAAGCCGTACCGGGGCTTTCTCATCCGCACCTACGGCGGCACGCTGCACCCGAGTCCCTCCGACCTCACCGAGGCCGGACGCGCGATGCTGGCGAAGGACCCCGACACCACCGGCAGCCTCGGCATGGCGGTGTCGGAGGCGGTGGAGGTGGCGGCCGCGAATGATGACACCCGCTACGCGCTCGGCAGCGTGCTGAACCACGTCGTGCTGCACCAGAGCGTGATCGGCCTCGAGGCCGTCGACCAGCTGAACGCGGTGGAGCCCGGCGGCGCCGACGTCGTCTTCGGTTGCGCGGGCGGCGGATCGAACCTCGCGGGCCTGTCCTTCCCGTTCCTGCGCGAGAAGCTGCACGGCCGTTCCGATCCGCGGATCGTCGCGGCCGAGCCGTCGGCCTGTCCGTCTCTGACTCAGGGTGAGTACCGCTACGACCACGGCGACGTCGCGGGCCTCACGCCGCTGCTGAAGATGCACACGCTCGGTATGGACTTCGTCCCGGACCCCATCCACGCCGGCGGTCTGCGCTATCACGGCATGGCGCCCGCGCTCAGCCACACGGTGGAGCTGGGTCTGGTGGAGGGCGTCGCGATCGACCAGCGCGCCGCCTTCAGCGCGGGCATCACGTTTGCGCGCACCCAGGGCATCGTGCCCGCCCCGGAGTCGACCCACGCCATCGCCGCGTGCGCCGAGCACGTGGCGAACAGCGACAAGGAGGAGGTCGTCGTGATCGGGCTCTCCGGGCACGGTCAGCTCGATCTGCCCGCCTACGCGGAGTTCTTGAACGGCTCCTTCTGACGGCTGTCGGGCCCGCCGGTTCCGGATCCGGACGGGCGGGCCCGATGCGGTCCGTGCGCGTCCCGACTCCTGCGGTTCGACGAATGCTGAGACAATCGGGACGGTAGTACTGAGAGTGGTGGAATTGCCGGGTCGCCGCACGGCGCGACCGGGAGACAGAGAAGGAACTTCATGGTCGAAACAGGACAGCGTCTGGCGCAGATCGGCGTCACCGGGCTCGCGGTGATGGGCTCCAACATCGCCCGCAACTTCGCGCGGCACGGGCACACCGTCGCGCTGCACAACCGCAGCATCGCGAAGACCGATGCGCTCATCGAGGCGCACGGCGACGAGGGCGATTTCATCCGCACGGAGACCATGGAGGAGTTCGTCGGCGCGCTCGAGCGGCCGCGCCGCGTCCTCATCATGGTCAAGGCCGGCGACCCGACCGACGCCGTGATCGAAGAACTCGCGAACCTGATGGAGCCCGGCGACATCATCATCGACGGTGGTAACTCGCTGTACACCGACACGATCCGCCGCGAGGCGGCGATGGCCGCGCGGAACCTGAACTTCGTCGGCGCGGGCATCTCCGGCGGCGAGGAGGGCGCTCTCAACGGTCCCTCGATCATGCCCGGCGGACCCGCCGAGTCGTACGAGTCGCTCGGTCCGCTGCTGGAATCGATCTCGGCGCACGTCGACGGCGTCCCGTGCTGCACGCACATCGGTCCCGACGGTTCGGGCCACTTCGTCAAGATGGTGCACAACGGCATCGAGTACGCCGACATGCAGCTCATCGGCGAGGCGTACGACCTCATGCGCAACGTGCTCGGCATGGAGGTCGCCGAGATCGCCGACGTGTTCCGCGAATGGAACACCGGCACCCTCGACAGCTACCTGATCGAGATCACCGCCGAGGTGCTGTCGCAGGTGGACGCCGAGACCGGCAAGCCGCTCGTCGACGTGATCGTCGACGCCGCGGGCCAGAAGGGCACCGGCCGCTGGACGGTGAAGTCGGCACTCGACCTCGGCATCCCGACCACCGGCATCGCCGAAGCCGTCTTCGCGCGCGCCCTCTCGAGTTCGACGTCCCAGCGCGAGAGCGCGCGAGGGCTCGTCGCGGGCACCACCGGCGCGCAGGCCCCGGCCGACAAGGCGGCTTTCGTCGAAGACATCCGGAAGGCGCTGTACGCGTCGAAGGTCGTGGCGTACTCGCAGGGCTTCGACCAGATCGCGGCGGGAAGCGCCGAGTACGGCTGGAGCGTGGATCCGGGCAAGCTCGCCACCATCTGGCGTGGAGGATGCATCATCCGGGCCAAGTTCCTGGACCGCATCCGGGAGGCCTACGCCGAGAATCCGGAGCTTCCCGCGCTGCTGCTGGCTCCGTACTTCCGCGACGCGGTCGAGGACTCGGTGGAGAGCTGGCGGCGGGTCATCGTCACCGCGACTGCGATGGGTGTCCCGGTGCCGGCCTTCGCGTCGTCGCTGTCGTACTACGACGCGCTGCGGGCCGAGCGGCTGCCGGCCGCTCTGACCCAGGGGCTGCGGGATTACTTCGGTGCGCACACCTACCTGCGCGTCGACAAGCCCGGCTCGTTCCACACGCTCTGGAGCGGTGATCGCAGCGAGGTCGAGGCGTAGCGCTTCCAAGATCAGTCACTAGACGGGCCTTCGAGGGCAATGTTCCCTCGAAGGCCCGTCTGCGTCCTGAACTTGGCACAGCGGTCTCGGTATGCGTGCTGCCGGTGCGCTATGCCCACATCCCGTTCGTTGTCTCAGACCGCCCACAAGCGATCCTGCGCATCAACGGTGGACAGGTCATCGCGACAGCTTCGCCTGCCGGCGGATCACCCGGGGCGCCGATCCCAGCTCGTTCTAGCGGTTTTCGAATCGCTGCGCTTGCCTCGACCACCGGAGGGGACCGGGTTGTGACTGCGGCCGAAGTACTGTTTAAGCTGGACATATGTCGAAAGTGCTGAGCTCGTTGCCGAAGGGAGAGCGCGTCGGAATCGCGTTCTCGGGTGGTCTGGACACCTCCGTCGCCGTTGCATGGATGCGCGAAAAGGGCGCTATCCCTTGCACTTACACCGCCGACCTCGGCCAGGCCGATGAGCCGGACATCGCTTCGGTGCCCGGCCGCGCGGGTCAGTACGGTGCGGAGATCTCGCGCCTGGTGGACTGCCGCGCCGCGCTCGTGGAGGAGGGCCTCGTCGCACTGCAGTGCGGTGCCTTCCACATCCGCACCTCCGGCAAGACGTACTTCAACACCACGCCGCTCGGCCGCGTGGTGACCGGAATGCTCCTGGTCCGCGCCATGAAGGAGGACGGCGTCGACATCTGGGGCGACGGCTCCACCTACAAGGGCAACGACATCGAGCGGTTCTACCGCTACGGACTGATGGCGAACCCGAACCTGCGGATCTACAAGCCGTGGCTCGACACCCAGTTCGTGGAGGAGCTCGGCGGCCGCCACGAGATGAGCCAGTGGCTGACCGAACGCGATCTGCCGTACCGCGACTCCCAGGAGAAGGCGTACTCCACCGACGCCAACATCTGGGGCGCCACCCACGAGGCCAAGACCCTCGAGCACCTCGACCACGGTCTCGACGTGGTGGAGCCGATCATGGGCGTCGCCGCATGGCGGGACGACGTCGAGGTCGCCACCGAGGACGTCTCCATCCGATACGAGCAGGGCCGCCCGGTCGCCATCAACGGCGAGGTCTTCGACGACGCCGTCGCTCTCGTCCTGAAGGCCAACGAGATCGGCGGCCGCCACGGGCTGGGCGTCTCGGATCAGATCGAGAACCGCATCATCGAGGCCAAGTCGCGCGGTATCTACGAGGCACCGGGCATGGCACTGCTGCACATCGGCTACGAGCGTTTGGTGAACGCGATCCACAACGAGGACACGGTCGCGAACTACCACAACGAGGGCCGTCGCCTGGGTCGCCTCATGTACGAGGGCCGGTGGATGGACTCGCAGGCGCTCATGCTGCGTGAGTCGCTGGTGCGCTGGGTGGGCTCGGCCATCACCGGCGAGGTGACCGTCCGACTGCGCCGCGGCGACGACTACCACTTCCTCAACACCACCGGACCCGGCCTTTCGTACCACCCGGACAAGCTGTCGATGGAGCGCGTCGGCGACGCCGCGTTCGGTCCGTCCGACCGCATCGGCCAGCTCACCATGCGCAACCTCGACATCGCCGATTCGCGTGCGCGCCTGGAGCAGTACGCGCAGCTCGGCATCGTCGGTGGCGCGACCGCAGACCTGGTCGGCGAGCTGTCCGCGGGCGGTGCGCAGGCGATCGCCGGCGGCCAGCCGGAGGACGCGGCATCCGAGTCGCTCGACCGCGCGGCGATCGATTCCGGCGTCGACTAGCGCTCATGGCCGCCAAACGGATCGGGATCGTCGAAGATCACGAGTCGATGGTGCTGGGGGTCCGGGCGATGCTCGACGGCCACGTCGGCCTGTCGCTGATGGCGTCGTCGGACACCGTCGAAGGGCTGCTCGCGCAGCAGGTCTGCCTGGACCTGGTGCTGCTGGATCTGCGGCTGGCCGACGGGTCGTCGCCGACGGCCAACATCGAGGCCTTGCACGACGCGGGTCTATCGGTCCTTGTCTACACCGGTGCGGAGAACCCGTACCTGGTCCGTCTGGCGGCGAAGGCGGGGGTGCTCGGCATCGTGCGTAAATCCGCCCGGGTGGAGCGGGTCGTCGAGGCGATCGCCACGGCTGCGGAGGGCAACCCGGTCATCACCACCGAGTGGGCGGCGGCCGTCGACGGCGACCCCGACCTCGATGCCACCGGCCTGAGTCCTCGGCAGCAGGAGGTGCTCTCGCTGTACGCCTCGGGGGAGAAGGCCGACCGGGTGGGGCGCATGCTGGGGTTGTCGACGGAGACGGTCAACGACTACGTCGCGCGGATCCGGGCGAAGTACGCCGCAGCCGGTCGGCCCGCAGGCACCAAGGTGGATCTCTATCAGCGGGCCGTCGAGGACGGACTGCTGCCGATCCCCGAGCGCGACCAGTGAGCGGCGCCGTCAGATACGCCGCTCCCGAGCGGCGGCACGACAACCTGGACCGGATCAGGCGGATGTTCGCGTTGTTCGCGGCGGTCGGTTACGTGGGGTACTTGATCCTCCTGTTGCCGGCGATCCTCCAGCTCGCACCGCTGATGAGCTCCTGGTGGACGCCGGCGATGTGCGCGATCGTCTTCGTCCCCGGCCTGACGCTGGGAGTGACCGCTCTGATCGGCGTGCCGCGCTGGACGCGGGCGACGGCGGCCGTCGCCGCCCTCAGCTTCTTCGTCGCGGTCCTCACCTGGCCGATCGCCTGGGACGGCACCACCGTCCCGGCCGGCGACGGCGTATGGCTGGCGGCGTTTCCCGGGCTCGCCAGCATCGCCGCGGTGCTGGCGTGGCCGGCCTGGGCGGCCTTTGCGCACATGGTGTTCGGCTGCGTCTGCGTGCAGCTCATCAACTTCGTGATCCGCGGCGAAGTGGATCCGGGACAGCTCGCTCCCGAGATCGCCTTCGCAATCATGTTCTGCAGCTTATTCGTCGGTGCGGCCGTGATGGCGCTGCGCACCGGGAGGATTCTGGACGAGACCACCGATCGTGCCCATGCGGCGGCCGCGACCGCCGCAGCCGAGCGGGCCCGCGACACCGAACGCGAACGCTTCGACGCGCTGATTCACGACAGCGTGATGTCCACCCTGCTGACCGCCTCCCGGGGCGGGGCGCAGGAGCACGTGCCGCGGCTGGCGGCCGCCACCCTCGCCGAACTCGACGAGATCCGTTCGGGACTGCCCACCGACCGTCCGTTCGGCCTCGAGGCCGCCGTGGTGCACCTGCGTGCGACCACTACCGAGGCAGACCCGAGGGCGGAGTTCGCCGTCGACGCACCCGCTGCCGATTCTGATGCCGCACAGGCGGAGCTGCCGAGCGAGGCGGTGCGTGCGGTGAGCGCGGCACTGGCCGAAGCCCTGCGCAACAGTCGCCGACACGCCGGGGCCGATGCGCGGTGCACCGTGCGTGGCCGAGTGGACGCCGATTCGATCAGGATCGCGGCGACCGACGACGGCGTCGGTTTCGACCCGGGTGCGGTATCGGCCCATCGACTCGGCATCGCGGTCAGCATCCGGGCCCGGATGGACCGGGTCCCGGGAGGTTCGACCGCCATCGAGTCGTCGCCCGGCGCCGGAACCACCGTCCGACTGGGATGGACACGCTGATGGAGCAACTTCCGGCCGGCGGTGATATCGGTGATCTGATGGGCCTGCGGACCGCCGCCGCGAAGGCGCTCGTGGCGGTCTTCATCGGAACGTTTGCGCTGGTGGGAGTGATGACGCGCCCCGCAGGGAGCGGGGTGGCCGGATGGCTGGCGGAGATCGTCGCCTGGGGGGTGACGAGCGCTGCGGCAGTCGCACTGATCCAGGTGCCGGGAGATCCGTTACGGCGGTCGGTGACGGCAGTCGTCGCCGCCGCCGGCCCGGTGGCCACGGTGTCGGTGCTGCTGGTGGTCGACGATCCAGGGGTGCGCATCCTGACCTTCTGGCCTTTGTCGGCGACAACGGCGCTGTGCACCTACCTCTGTGTACGCGGCCGCACAGGCGTCGCGTGGCTCTCGATGCTGGTGGCGATCGGCGCGACCGCACTGTGGGCCGTCGGCATCGGCGAAGGCGCCGGGTACGGGATCTCGATCTCGCTGATCAACCTGGCGCCGCTTGTGATGTCGTCCTTCTTCGCCATCACGATCCGGCCGGCGGCGCGCGAGATCTTTCTGATGCAGGGGGCCGGCACCGAGGCCGCGGCTGCGGAGGCCGCGCGGCGCGCGGTCCTCGACGAACGCGACCGGCAACTCGGCCGACTCGACGACCAAGCGCGCCCCTTGCTCGAGCGGCTCGTCGACGCGGCGCCGCTCTCGGCGGACGAACGCGATGAGTGCAGTCTGGTCGAGGCGCGGTTGCGTGATTCGCTGCGGGCGCCGACATTCGACGTCCGCAGTGTTGCCGACGCGGCGCGGCAGGCACGACGTCGAGGGGTGGAGGTGATCTTGCTCGACGATCACGGGCTCGTCGGTGCGGACGATGACGTCCGCGAGCGGGTGATCGGCGGTGCCGTCACCGCGCTCGCCGCGGCTCGTGCGGGGACCGTCACGATTCGCATCCTGCCGCCGCGGCGTCGCGTGGTGGCGACTGTTCTGCAGGTCGCCGGCGACGTCGTCGTCCGCGAGGAGTACGACGGCGAAGGTCGTCTGGTCGGCAGCGACTGACCCCGGGAGCAGGCCTGACCTCTGTCGCCTCTTAGGAGGACAGAGGAATTGGGGTCTTTCTCGTGCGCCGATGTCGCCATACCGTCCGAAGGGAAGGCATGGCGGCGGGACATCGGCGAGGAGGCGAGGAGAATGACGGGCTCCGGGGCAGTGGCGCGGCAGTCGGGGACAGGCCAGTCGGTCGGGGTGTGGAGTGAGAATCCGTGGCAGCGGGAAGTGCTCATGGTGTGGATGAATCGGTTCGGGTATCCGGTGGTCGCTGTCGACACGGCCGGACTCCTGGCGGGGGCGACGCGCGTCGTGGTGGTCGGAGCCGGCGATCGTCTCGCGCTGCGTCGGTTCGGCCGCTCAATGGCCGGACGCGTCATCGTCGTCGGCGGTACGGTCGAGAAGGCCGATATCCGCTCCGGCGTTCATCATGTCACTGAAGGCCCAGACATCGACCACCGTCTTAACCTCCTGCTGACCAGAGCGCTGGGCCCGACGTCCGGCCGGACTCCGATGTCGGCGCGGGAACGGGAGATCCTGACCACGTATGTGATGGGTGCGACCGTCGAGGAGACCGCGACCCGGCATTTCGTCGCCGCCAGCACGGTTCGCACTCACTATCGGCGCGTCTCGGCCAGGTACGACGACGCCGGGCTGCCGGTGGCGAACAAGACCCACCTGTTGTTGCGGATGGTCGCCGACGGTTGGATTCAGCTCGACGGCGTGCTTCCCGAATCGGAGCCGGCCGCGTCCGCGGTCGAGGTGGCGTGAGGGGCGGGCCTCGACTGGAGTGAAGAGCCGACGGGCTCGATGACCGACGGGCGGCGTCAGGCACCCCCGCGACTAGCGGCGTCTCACTCTTCGACCACCGACGCCGCCGGACTCCGTTCGACCGACCCCGGGCGCAGTGCGCTCGCGGCGAGCGGGAACAGGAGCACCGACAGCACGCCGGCGCCGACGAGGACCGCTGCCTGCGTGCCGGTCAAGACGTCTTGGCGGACACCGATGTCGGTGGCGACCGCGATGATCGGAAGGCCGGTGGCGCCGTAGAGCCCGGTGGCGATTCGCTCGCGGCGGCCGGCGCCCTCGGGTGCGGCGAGCATCGAGGGCAGCCCGCGGACCAGGAGCAGAGCCACCAGGACGACGGGGATCCAGGCGAAGGCGAGCGGATGATCGAGCAGCGACTGCAGATCGAACTTCACACCCGTGTAGACGAAGAAGATCGGGACGAGGAAGCCGAACGCGACGGCGTCGATCTTGGCCTCCACCGACCGCTGCGTCTGTTCGTCGGCATCTCGGATGAGGAGCTTCCAGACGATCCCCGCGGTGAATGCGCCCAGCAGCATGTCGATGCCGAGCTGGACGGTCAGGAAGATCATCACGGCCAGAATGGCCAGCACGGTGCGGACGGCGAACTGCGCCGACGTGTGCAGGGTCGATTCGACGAAGGCGTGCAGGCGGCGATGAGAGGTGCGGCGCGCCCGGATCACGGCGGCCGCCGCGATGACGCCGAAGACCAAGAGCACCACGCTCGCCGTACCGAACGAGCGGCCGCCGAGGAATAGCGAGATGGCGATGATCGGCCCGAACTCGCCCGCGGCGCCGATCGCTCCGACGGCGACGCCGAACGGAGTGGTGAGGTCACCGGAATCGCGGAGGATCGGCAGCAAGGTTCCCAGAGCCGTCGACGCCAGACTGATCCCGATGATCACCGCGCCCAATCCGGGTGAGACAGCGAAGCCCGCCGCGATCCCGACCGCGATACTGATCAGCCAACCGAGCCAGGCGCGCCGAGCCGTGCGTCCGCGAACCGCCGACCGGGTGATCTCGGTTCCCGCGATGAAGAACAGCAGGTTGACACCGAAGTCGGAGAGCCGGCCGAACAGCTCCGATTCACCGACCCAGCCCAGCAGGGCAGGCCCGGCCACGACGCCGAGGCCGAGTTCGAAGACGACCACCGGAACCGCTGCCCAACGAGAGACGGATCTCGCCAGGAGCGGCGCTGCGAAGACCAGGAGGGGAACGACGAGCACGGTGGTCGCGGTGGGGCTCACCGGCTGATTCTAGAACGCGGTGACACGCGCGGGAGACGGTGCGGCGTCTGCGGTGGTCTCAGATGTGGACACCTTCGGTGTGGTTCCGTCGGCGGTACACGATGCTGGTCGCCAGGGAGGCGAGGATCAGCACCAGGCCGATGAGACCGGTCACCGTCTCGGGGACCTCGGTGCCGAGTGAGTACAGCAGAAGCAGCGCCAGCGCGCCGATCGCCCAGTGGGCGCCGTGTTCGAGGAAGACGTACTCAGACAGGGTTCCCCGGTGAACGAGGTAGATCGTCAGCGACCGCACGAACATCGCGCCGATGAGGCCCAGACCCAGAGCGATGATGATCGGGTCCGCCGTGATGGCGAAGGCCCCGATCACGCCGTCGAACGAGAACGACGCGTCCAGCACCTCCAGATAGAGGAACAGGAAGAAGCCCGCGCGCCCCGTCGCCTTGGCGAGTGCGGTCGGGCCGTCCCCCGACTCGGTCTCGATGTGGAAGAGACGGCCGAGCCCGTTGACCACGATGTAGGTGATCACGCCGAGGACGCCGGCAACCATCACCGTCGACGTATCGTGATCCGGCGCGACGAGCGTGGCCGCCAGCACCAAGATCGTCAACGCCACCACCACCGGTGCCTCGCGGAGCCGGCCGATGCGCAGCAGGGGCCGCTCGATCCACGACAGCCAGGTGAGCTCCTTGTCCTCGAACAGGAACCCGAGGAACAGCATGAGGAGGAACATCCCGCCGAACGAGGCGATCTGCGGGTGCGCCGCGGTCACGATGCTCTCGTAGGTCGGCGAGCCGTCCGTCGGCGGGTTGAGCGCGAGGTGAAGCGCGTCGACCGGGTCGAGGCCCGCGGTGAGCCAGACGATCCCCAGCGGGAAGGCCAGGCGCATGCCGAACACGGCGATGATGACACCGATCGTGAGGAACATCCGCTGCCAGAAGTCGCTCATCCGCTGCAGGACCGTGGCATTGATGACGGCGTTGTCGAAGGAGAGCGAGACCTCCAGCACACCCAGGACCAGGGTGAGCAGTACGGCCGTCGAACCGCCGTACAGGAACGCGGCGACCAGCGCCGCGATCGAGACGACGAACGACATCCCGAAGATGCGAAGCGTCACGCGGGGATCCCAACCTTCATGACAGGCAACGGTACCCGGGCGAGGCGTCGCTGGCGCTTCCCGGAGGCGAGCCGGCCAGGCCGTGGGGAAACGGGAACTGACTGACAGTTCGAGTCAGGAGGCACTCATGAAACTTGCGGCACTCAGTCCAGCAATCGGGCTCGGACACGCGATGGCATGCCTGGTAAGAAATTAATTGCTTTGGCCGACGCAATCTTCCGAGCTTTCAAAATATGCTTGTCTGACACCGAAGAAGGAGAATTGAGAATGGCTCAGTGCAACTGCAGTTGTGCATACTGCAAAGAGGCTAATGTGAACGACCGGAGCGTGCATCAGTGCAAGAACTTGCCGCGCTGTTCGGTTGCGTCCAAGAGCTGACGACCATGGCAGAGACTGGATCATCGTCGCGGTCAGGCGATTTCACGGAACCGCACAGATGCCGGAGTTGCAGCCGAGCTTTCTGGGGTAAGCGGTCGTGGAACCGGGTCACGGTGAACTGTCCGCACTGCGGCGCGGGGAACTGACGAATCGGAAGAATGGGCGGGTGTCGACCGAATGGTCGACACCCGCCCATTTTGCCTGGCAGTTGGATTGAACGTCTGACCCCAGAAATGGGACACGCGGTTCGGTCCACCAGAAACGGTTACTCGCAATGGACGACTGACACGGTCTGGGATGGCCGAATACCATCGACCGCGTATCTGATTTACCGGATTCTCCATGCGAACCGGAAGTCGTATCTCGAATTTGAGGAGAATTTCCTGATGGCAGTCAGTGTTGACTTCTATGCCGTGCTCGAGATCGCGCGCGATGCCGACGATGACACCATCAATGCGGCTTTGAAATCGAAACTGCGGTTGTGGCGCAAAGCGACGAACTCTCCGGACCTCAGTACTCGGCAGGAGGCGGAGACGTGGATGGCGCGGCTTCGTGAGGCCAGCGACACGCTGCTCGATCCGCAGCGCCGCGCGGCCTATGACCGCGAACTGCAGACCGCCGGCGTCGCGCAGCCGCAGACGCAGCAGGCGGCGGGCGAGGGCACGGACTGGGTGGCTCGGGCGCGGGAGGAGCTCGGCCGAGGCGATTACCACTCTGCGGCGTACTCGGCTCGCGAGGCCACTCACTCGATCGGCAACAGCGCGGAGTCGTGGGGTCTCCGCTCTCGCGCCAATGCCGGTCTGGGAAACCTTCAGGACGCTCTGTACGAGGCACGCCAGGCGACCACCATCGAGGCCAACAACCCGGAGTACCACTTCCAGCTGGGCATGATCTTCGAGAAGTTGGCGCAGTTCCAGGATGCGATCAACGCATACCAAGTGTCGATGCAGCTGGATCCTTCCGCGCCGCAGTACATGGTGGCGGTCGCCAACGTCATGTCCGACAACGGGCAGCTCGACGATGCGCTCGACTTCATCCGGCAGCACCTGCAGCGCTTCCAGGGCGCGCAGATCGTCTTCGACTACTACGCAACCCTCCTCGCACTCAAGGCGGAGAGCATCCCGCGATACAACGGGCGCGGTCAGTACATGATCACGTCGAAGTCCGAGATCGAGCAGATGCGACCGTTGATCGCCGAGGCGATGGCGCACAACCGAGATCCGGAGATGGCGAAGGAACTGGACAAGATCAGCCGCTTCCTCGATACCAGCGAGGAGCAGGTCTTCAGCGTCCCCGGCGACGGATGGGGTCAGAAGGCGCTGATCCTCGCCTCCCCGATCCTGTGCATCGTCATCGGCGCGATCATCGGCCTCACGGTGATCGGTGTGCTCCTCGCTGTCGCGGCCGGTGCGGGCATCTACTTCACCTGCTGGGTGCCGCGATACAAGGCCAACGACCGTGACGACCTGCGCAAGGGCTACCTGCAGGGATACATCGGCTGACCTGGCCGGCTGGGTACCGACTGCGACGAAAGGTTCATGGACATGGGTAGAGCCGTTGGAATCGACCTCGGGACGACGTACTCCGCGGTGGCAGCCATCGAGGCTGGGGCGCCGGAGGTGATCCGGAACGACGACGGCGACTACACGACGCCGTCGGTGCTGTACTTCGACGGCGAGGAGGTCTCCCTCGGCGTCTGCGCTGAGAACATGCGGGCGAAGGCGGAAGGCGATGTGGCGTCGCTCATAAAGCGCCAGATGGGCAACACCGACTTCGTCTTCGTTCCGGACAGCAACGACAACGAGTACCGCGCGGAGGACCTGTCCGCTCTGATCCTCACCAAGTTGGTCGCCAGCGCCGAGAACGTCCTGGGCGAGGAGATCACCGACGTGGTCATCACGGTGCCCGCGTACTTCGAGGACGAACACCGCAACGCGACGCGGACGGCCGCGGAGATCGCCGGCCTCACCGTGCTGCAGTTGATCAACGAGCCGACCGCAGCGGCTCTGAGCTTCGGAGTCGGTTCGGGATTCTCCGGAACCCTCCTCGTCTACGACCTCGGCGGCGGCACTTTCGACGTCACGGTGCTGCGCTGCCAGAACAATGACTTCACCGTCCTGGCCTCGCTCGGCGACCGCAACCTCGGTGGTTTCGACTTCAACAACGCCCTGTTCGGTGTGGTGAACGAGAAGTTCAAGGAGCAGACCGGTCAGCCGATTCCCACCGACCAGTATCTGCAGGTCATGGATGCCGTCGAAGACACCAAGCGCCGGTTGTCGCAGGCGGAGAAGGCGACCGTCTTCATCTCGACCCTGGGTCAGAACGTGAAAGTTCAGGTGACACGGCAGGAGTTCGAGTCGGCGGCGTCGTTCCTGCTCAAGACGACGGAGTTCCTGGTCGACGAATCGGTCGAGACGGCGGGGGTCTCGTACTCGGCGATCGACAAGGTCCTTCTGGTCGGCGGATCCACTCGTATGCCGATGGTCCAGAATCTGGTGGAACGGTTGACCGGTCAGACTCCGGACAAGTCGGTCCACCCGGATCAGGCGGTGGCGCTCGGTGCGGCGATCGTCGCCGACAAGGTGTCGGCGGACAGGGCCGGAGCGGCGCCGGACATGCCGGCCGGTGGCAGCATCGACTTCTCAGATGTCATCTCGCAAGGTGTCGGGGTGCTGGCGCTCAACGCCGCCTCACAGCTTGCCTACACCCAGTTGATCCCGCCGCAGACGTCCATTCCGGCTCAGGCGGAGCATGATTTCGGCCTACCCGTCGAGAATCAGCAGGAGATCAGGCTGCAGATCGTGTCGCATGACGTCGACGGGGTGCTTGAAGCGCAGGTCAAGAGTCTCGGTGAGAGCATGCTGAAGGTTCCGCCGGGCCGTGCAGCGGGCAGTGGCGTGCGGGTGATCTTCTCGGCGGACATCGACGGGATCATTCACGTCCAGGTCATCGATCTGACCGAAGGGATCAACCTCGGCGAGATGGAAGTGAAGCGTCCCGGCGAGATGGATCCCAAGCGGATGGCGCAAGCGCGCGAGCTGGTCGCGTCCGCGCAGTTCACATGATCGGAGAACCGGTGGATCAGACGCTCGCCGATGTCTCGAAGCGGCTCGACGACCTCACGGAGCTCTTCCGGAGACGGCTCCTCAACGACAACCGTGGCCAGGAGTTGCTCGGGGAGCTGCGGGCCAAGTCGGCGCTCGACGAGACCCTGCTGGTAGGGCGAGTGCTCCGGCCCGTCGCCACCCGGCTGATGAATGTCATCGACCGTGTCGACAACTGGGACGGTGAGGCGGACCCGCTCGCAGAGTCCGTTCGAGACGAGGTGATCCAGATCCTGGAGGACTTCGGGGTCGAGCAGATCGGCGTCGACGGAGATGTCGACCCGCGGAGGCATCGCATCGAGTCGGTCGTTGTCGCCGACGCCCCCGAAGGCGCTATCACCGGACGCACCGTCCGCGGTTTCGAACTGGACGGTCGCGTGCTGCGCCCGGCGGGCGTGGTCGTGGCTGCGGGACCGAGGGCTCCTGGACAGAACGGCGCGGCGGATGACTAGTGGCGGTACCGGCCGTGACGATCAGCAGGACGCTCGTCGCCGCCTCACCGACGCGATGGCCGCGACGATGGCCGAGGCCGGCGGCCTCACAGCCGAAGCCGGCAGGCTCCTCGGGGAGATCGACATCGCGCTGTCGATCACGCGGACAACGCTCGACGACGAGCTGGCGGCGCAGCGGCGTCGACTCCGGCGCGAGAAGGAAGAGGCGGAGGCGCAGCTGCAGGCTGATGCCGTGCGGCGGACGCGGGCTGTTGGGGCGGCGCTGCGGGCCGCAGCCGAGGAACTCGCGCCCGGTGCGGCCGGTGCCGGATGGGCTGCGCGGGCGCTGAGCGTGCCGCAGCCGGCGCGGGCGGTACCGTCGGCGGTCCGGGTCGGCACCCTCCCGGGTGGTGCGCCGGCGCTTCTTCCATTGATCGGCGTCTCCGGGTGGGTCGTCGGTGGCAGCGGTGCCGAGCAGTTGATCGCGGACACCGTGCTCAGACTGGCGCTGTCGGCGCCGCCGGAGTCCCTGCGGGTCTCGGTGTTCGATCCCATGCTCCGTGGGATCCTCGGCTTCACGTCGTTGTTCCGCGACACCGATCCGATCGGGTACCCGCCCGCGATCCAGACCGAGGACGGGTTGCGGAAGCTGTTGTCCGGGCTCATCGACAGAATCGGCCGGGCCGCGGAGTCGATGAGTACGGCGGGTGCGGCCGATCATCGGGACCTGCCGCTGTCGCAGGCGGGGCGTCTCGAACTCGCGGTCCTGCTCGACGCACCGAGCGGAGTCACCGAGACCGCCGCTGACGATCTCAATAGGATCGTCGAATCGGCGGCCGGGCGCGGGGTGTTTCTGCTGATCGCGAGCCCGGGGTACGTCGATGGCCCGATCCGCGTGAGTGATCGGGCACAGGTCGACGTCGACCGCGGGCTGGTCCGGGTCGACGCGGCCGGCGAGATCCGGTCGGATTCGTTCGCGGCGGTGCCCGGATTGACGGTTCGGGCTGATCCGTCGCCCACCCCAGCGGCGCGGAACAACTTGATCCACGCGAGGGCCGAAGCGATCGAGGCCGCGGCGCAGGGGACGATGACCTTGGAGGCGGTCCTCGCCGAGATCGATGCCGGATGGTCCGATCGCGGCGACGACGGGCTATCGGGCATCTTCGCGAGAATGCCCGGCGGACTCGGCGGCCTGGAACTCCGGAGTGCGAATCCGCCCGCGCCGAACGCGCTCATCGGCGGCGCCGTCGGCACGGGAAAGTCGAACCTGCTGCTCTGCTTGATCTACGGTCTCGCGAGCCGGTACTCGCCGCGGGAGGTTCGTTTTCACCTGTTGGATTTCAAAGAGGGCGTCGAGTTCGCGCGGCTCGCACCGATCGGCGACGAGACCTGGTTGCCGCACGTCGACTCCCTCGGCCTGGAGAGCGATCGAGCGTACGGAGTGGCAGTTTTGGAGCATCTCGCCTCCGAGTTCGACCGCAGGGCGGACGCTTTCAAGTCCGCGGGCGCGTCTTCGCTCGCGGACTATCGGGCGCTGACAGGTCGGGACATGCCGCGGCTGGTGTTGGTGGCCGACGAGTTTCAGGTGCTCTTCGAACCGGACGATGATGTCGCGCAACGAGCGGTGCAGCTGATCGAACACCTCGCTCGGAAGGGCCGCGCCTACGGGGTCCACCTGGTGCTCGCATCGCAGACGTTGTCTGGTATCCAAGCGCTCGCGCTCAAGCGTGACGCCATCTTCGGTCAGTTCCACAACCGGATCTCGCTGCGGAACACCGAACACGAGTCGGAGACGATCCTCGGTGCGGGGAACCTCGCCGCGGGAGATCTGCACGGGCGTGGTCAGGCGGTGTTCAACGATGATCTCGGACATCTGGCGGCCAATCGGATCGGTTCGGTGGTGTGGGCCGATCCCGCCTACCTGGACCGGCTGCAGACGGAACTGTTCAGCCGGGCGATGGCGGATGGCTTCACTCCCCGGCGTCCCAGCACCTTCGTGAGTTCCGCCTACGCCGAGTGGATCCCAGCTGACGATCGAGAGATCGCCACGGTCGGAGTCCCGATCAGCGTCGGTGGAACCGCGCAGGGATTCTCGCTGAAGCGCGGCCGACTCGGCAACGTCGCGCTGATCGGCGACGACCTCGACCGCACCAGGGCGGTGCTGTCGTCGATCCACGCATCCATTCGCGCGTCCGATCTCGCCTCCGCGCAGTGGACCGTCATCGACAGCTCGGGCGTTGGGCTCGATGACGTCGGTCCGTGGGCGAACGAAGCGGGAATCCAGCGGATCTCAGCGGAAGAGGCGGATAGCTTCCTGCGTACCCTGACAGCGCGGACGGCGGTGCCGAGCAGCCGCATCGAGCGGGTGATCATCCTCGACGACCCCGACGACATCGCGTCGCTGGTCGATTCAGACGAATACCCGCGTCCGATCGAGGCGGTGGAGCGCTTCATCAAGCGATCGATTGCCTGCGGCATGCTCTTCGTGATCAGGTTCCGCTCGATGAGCTCATACGACGCGAGGACGGCGGGCGAACTTCGCGACGGCTTCCGGACGATCGTCCTGACCGAACCCGGATCGCAGACCGACCTGCTGGCGCCGGGCACCGGGCGCATGGACTTCAGCGGACCGCGCGTCGTCGTCGTCGACAGGAGCAGCGGTCGGCAGGATCTGTTGGTTCCGTTCGATCCGGCTGCGTTGCCGCAGAACGGTATCGAGAAGACGGAGGTGAGCATCCCGATATGACGGGCACGGCATGGGACCGGTATCTGGGGGCGGTGAACGATCTCGCGGCGATCGACGGAGAGCTGATCGACGAGCGGCGGAGGTCGGATCACCTCTTCCAGGAACGGGAACGGAACGTGGCGGTCGAGGCTGCAGACCGCGAACAGTGCCTTGCCGGGCTCGACGGGCGCCGCGACGCACTGTCCGAGCAGCTGGATGCGGCGGCGCGGACGATCGGGCTCGATCGGGTGCCGGCCGCGGCCGTTCCACAGCAGGCCAGACACGCGCACGTGGTGCTGGCCGACCTCGAACTCGTCGTCGGCCGCCTCCAGAAGCACGCGTCGGTCGTGGAGGGGTACGAGCGCGCGAAGAAGCGAATCGCGCGAGACGAGACCGACCGGGCGGCGCGACGTGAAGAACTCACGGCGAAACAGGCCGAGCGCGAGCGAAAGCTCGCCGAGGCACGGGAACGTGCGGTCGACGAGCGCAGACGGCACGAGCCGACCCGCGTGGCGAAGCCGGTGGCCACCGATCCGCTGCCCGCACCGCCGGCACCGAGCCGTACGGGTGCGATCGTGGCGGGCGCGGTCGGGACGCTCATCGTTCTCATCATCGTGCTGGTCCTGATCCTTTAGAGACGATGGAGGCTTCATGAGTGAAGTACAGGCTGAACGACAGGCGGTCATGCAGGCGGTTTCGACGTTGCAGCAGTTAGAACGGCTGATTCGCAGCCAGCACGGGGAAGTCCGGAACCTGTCGAGCGAGGTCCGCAGGGTCGCCGGTTCGACCTCGACCAAGGCCGACGACCGGATGGTCAATGCTCTGCAGGCCAGTTCGGTGAGCCTGGATGCATTGCAGCAGCGCATCGCCGCTGCGATGCGGCAGGCCGAAGACATCGCCAGGAGGCTCTGATGTCGAAACACGAGGAACTCACCCGCCAGGTGAAACAGCTGGCACGGAAGTCGGAGGACGCGAATCGGCAGGCCGCCGGTCTGAAGCAGTCCCTGAACCGCAACATCAGACAGGTTCATGCGGTCCTCGGCCGCGGCGGTTCTGGGCCGATCGGACAACTCTCGTACGCGCTCGATCAGGCGAACCAGGACATCGACAGGCTGTCAGTGAACCTGCACAACACCAAGAAGGCCGCCGAAGAGTTTGCGCGGCACCTCGAATCGCTGAACTGAGGGGCGAGATTCACGTCGCGAAGCCATCTCCGCACGCCGCGGATCCGGGATCCTGTCCGCTCCTTCACGATCGCCGCAGTCCAGACCGGACAAGTCCGCGCAGGTCGCACATAGACCCCAGAGGAAGGAATCGAACACCGTCACCGTAGTACCCGACGGCCCGGAAGACGACGAAGGCCCGGCACTCCGAGGGGGAGTGCCGGGCCTTCGATTCGTCAGTACCGACGTCCTACTCGGCGCCGATGATGAACGCCTCGAGCTGCGCGCGCGCCTTGTCGTCGGCGATCTGCTCGGGCGGGCTCTTCATCAGGTAGGCCGAGGCCGGGAGGATCGGGCCGCCGAGGCCGCGGTCCTTGGCGATCTTGGCGGCACGGACGGCGTCGATGATGATGCCTGCCGAGTTGGGGGAGTCCCAGACCTCGAGCTTGTACTCCAGGTTCAGCGGCACGTCGCCGAAGGCACGGCCCTCGAGACGGACGTAGGCCCACTTGCGGTCGTCGAGCCACTGGACGTAGTCCGACGGGCCGATGTGCACGTTCTTGTCGTAGACCTTGCCGGCGAGCGGGCCGTCGAGGATCGAGGTGACGGCCTGCGTCTTGCTGACCTTCTTCGACTCCAGACGCTCACGCTCGAGCATGTTCTTGAAGTCCATGTTGCCGCCGACGTTCAGCTGGTAGGTGCGGTCGAGCTCCACACCGCGATCCTCGAACAGCTTCGCCATGACGCGGTGGGTGATGGTCGCGCCGACCTGGCTCTTGATGTCGTCGCCGACGATCGGGACGCCCGCGGCGCGGAACTTCTCGGCCCACTCGGGGTCGGAGGCGATGAACACGGGCAGGGCGTTGACGAAGGCCACGCCGGCGTCGATGGCGCACTGAGCGTAGAACTTGTCGGCCTGCTCGGAACCGACCGGCAGGTAGCTGACCAGGACGTCGACGTCGTTGTCCTTGAGGGCCTTCACGATGTCGACGCCTTCGCCGTCGGCCTCGGTGATGGTCTCGCGGTAGTACTTGCCGAGACCGTCGAGGGTGTGGCCGCGCTGGACGGTCACGTTCAACGGCGGGACGTCGGCGATCTTGATGGTGTTGTTCTCGCTGTTGACGATCGCCTCGGAGAGGTCGAAGCCGACCTTCTTGGCGTCGACGTCGAAAGCGGCGACGAACTCGACGTCACGGACGTGGTAATCGCCGAACTTGACGTGCATCAGACCGGGGACGGTCGCGTTCTCATCGGCGTCGCGGTAGTACTGAACGCCCTGAACCAAGGATGAGGCGCAGTTACCCACGCCAACGATGGCCACGCGCACTTTGTTGGTTTCACCCATGGTCGGGATCTCCTTCTTGTTGCAGCGGTACGGCGGAATGCTGTGCCGCCGAGTTCTTTCCTACTTCGTCCTGCGTCGTCGTCTCCGACGACGAGGAACGAAAATCCGGGGTGCCGACAGACCCGGAGGCCTCGTCGGCGATCAATTTGTTGAGCCACTGGACCTCGCGCTCGGAGGTCTCCAGGCTGAGCTCGTGCATCTGGCGCGTGTAGTGATCGTTCGAGCGCGTCGCACGGCCGAGCAGATCGCGCAGACCCTCGCGGCGTTCCTCGACCTGCCTGCGGCGGCCCTCGAGGATGCGCATGCGAGCCACCGCGGGCGTCCTGCTGAAGAAGGCCAGGTGCACACCGAAGCCGTCGTCGGTGTAGTTCTGCGGGCCGGTGTCCGCTACCAACTCGGTGAAGCGCGACTCGCCCGCCGGAGTGAGCCGGTACACGCGGCGTGCCCGGCGGACCTTGGTTCCCGTGGAGGTCTCGGGCTCGTCTTCGGCGATCAGCCCGTCGGCCTGCATGCGGCGCAGGGTCGGATACAGCGAGCCGTACGAGAACGCGCGGAACGCGCCGAGCAGCCCGGTGAGCCGCTTGCGCAGTTCGTACCCGTGCATGGGCGATTCGAGCAGCAGGCCGAGAATCGCCATTTCGAGCATGACTCGGCCCCCTTTCGATGCGTTATCGCGCCTTGATGCAGCATCTAATGTATCGCATCGATATAACTCGCAGTGAAGTTGCGAGTACGGCAGCGGCTTGATCTGCATCACAGGGCAGTCGTGGCGGGCTCGCGTCTAGGCTTGGGAACGTGCACCGGCAGATCGTGGACTACGCACTCGCGCGACGCGAGTGCCTAGCGCGTGTGCGGACGGGCCGCACGGCTCTGTCCCAGGTGTGCGACGCCGACCCCTACCTCTTGCGGGCGGCCAAGTTCCACGGAAAGCCGACCGACGAGGTCTGTCCCGTGTGCCGGAAAGAGCAGGTCACGGTGGTGTCCTGGGTGTTCGGAGAGCACCTCGGACACATCCACGGCTCGGCTCGTTCGGCGGGCGAGATCGAGGCCCTCGACGGGAGCGCCGGCGCCTTCACGGTTCACGTCGTCGAAGTCTGCCGAACCTGCCGGTGGAACTATCTCGTGCAGTCGTACGTTGCCGGATTGCCCGAGGGCGCCGGTCGACGGCGTCGCCGGGTCGCCAAGTGATGTGACCGGAGTTGGCGCAGCCGCAGCCATACGTCACAGTTGAGAGTGTTAGTTTCGTCCGCGCAACAGCGCAGAGAAGTGGGTGAGCGATGACCAGCGGTAAAGGTGCTGCGACGTCGGAGAAATCGACGGCGGTGAAGGCCACGGCGTGGACGCTGGGCATTCTTGCCGGAGCAGTGCCGCTGGTCGCCGTCTTCCTGGTGGTGGCCTTCCTGTTCACCTACTTGACGGTGGACGTGCCGTCGCCGGGCGACATCAAGCAGAACCAGGTCGCCACCATCACCGACAGCAAGGGCGGGACGATCGCCAAGATCGTGCCACCCGAGGGCAACCGGACCGACGTCAAGTACGAGGACATCCCGCAGTCCATGGTCGACGCGGTGAAGGCCGCCGAGGACCGAGACTTCGACTCGAACGCGGGTTTCTCGACCTCCGGCTTCACCCGGGCCGTGCTGGGCAAGGCCTTCGGCAAGTCCGGTGCGGGCGGCGGCTCCACCATCACCCAGCAGTACGTGAAGAACGCGATCGTCGGTGACGAGGTCAGCTACAAGCGCAAGTTCAAAGAACTCGCGATCGCCACCAAGATGTCCCGCCAGTGGTCCAAGGAAGAGATCATGGCGGCGTATCTGAACACCATCTACTTCGGCCGCGGCGCCTACGGCGTCGACGCCGCCGCGCGCGCGTACTTCAACAAGCCGCTCAAGAAACTCACCCCGTCGGAGTCGGCGCTGCTCGCGGGCATCATCCGCGGTCCGTCGATCTACGATCCCGCGGTGAACCCGGATCTGGCGGTCAGCCGCTGGAACTACGTGCTCGACGGCATGGTCTCGATCGGCGCACTCAGCAAGTCTGACCGCGACGCGCAGAAGTTCCCGAAGGTCGCGAAGGTCAAGGACCAGACGGCCGAGGCCAACGAAGGACCCAACGGCCTGATCAAGCGGCAGGTGCTGGCCGAACTCGAGAAGCTCGGCATCACCGAGCAGCAGGTGCAGACCTCCGGTCTGAAGATCACCACCTCGATCGATCCGAAGGTGCAGAAGGCGCTGGTCTCCGCCGCGCGCAACAAGCTCGACGGCGAGCCGAAGAACCTGCGCACCGCGTCGGTGTCCATCGATCCCGCGACCGGCGGCATCCAGGGCTACTACGGCGGCGAGGACGGACAGGGCTGGGACTACGCCTCGGCCGGCCTGCAGACCGGTTCGATCTTCAAGGTCTTCGCGCTGGTCGCGGCCCTGGAGCAGGACATCCCGCTCTCGAAGTACTACAGCTCGGCGCCGTACGAGGCGCCCGGCGGCCTGGTGGTCCAGAACTCCGACGGCGAGAGCTGCGGCAGCTGCAACCTGGCCACCGCGCTGAAGATGTCGCTGAACACCGTCTACTACCGGCTCATGATGGACCTGAACGGTCAGGCCGACGCGGTCGCCGACACGGCGCACCGGCTCGGCATCGCCGAGAGCTTCGGCGACATCCAGCACACCCTGCAGGAGAAGAACGGCCACAGTGAAGGCGGCGTGGTCCTGGGCCAGTACCCGTCCCGCGTGCTCGACATGGCCTCGGCCTACGCGACGCTCGCCGCGTCGGGCATCCACCGCGACCCGTTCTTCGTCCAGAAGGTCGAGACCTCGACCGGCGACGTGCTCTTCGAACGCCAGAAGGACAAGGGCAAGCGCGTGGTCTCGGAGGCCGTCGCGGACAACGTGACCTCGGCGATGATGCCGATCGCGGCCTACTCCAACGGCAACTCGCTGTACGACTCGACCTACGGGCCGCGGCCGTCGGCGGCCAAGACCGGTACCGCCCAGCTCGGCGACACGGGATACAACAAGGACGCGTGGATGGCCGGCTACACGCCGCAGCTGTCGACGGCCACCTGGGTCGGCACGGACAAGGGCGCGCCGCTGCGCAACTACTCCGGATCGTCGATCTACGGCAGCGGACTGCCCGCTCAGATCTGGAAGGCCTCGATGGACGCCGCCCTGGAGGGCGAGCCGATCGAGCAGTTCCCGACCCCCGAGGCGGTCGGCGGACAGGCGGGCGTCCCGTATGAGCCGCCGCCCACCACCTACACCCCGACCGAGACTCAGACCACCCGCGAGCGTCCTCGACTTCCGCGTCTGCCCGGGCAGAACGAGAACGGCGACGTGGTGATCGCTCCGGGCGTCACGATCCCGATCGGCGGCGGTGACGATGAGTCGCCCACCCAGGAGCCGGGCACCGGCGGTGACGACGGAACCGGAACAGGTCCGGGCAACGGAACCGGCAACGGCAACGGGACCGCGAACAACAATCGCGGCCGCAATCCGACCGATCAGCAACTCGCTCCAGCAGCACCGGTGCCCGCGACGTAGTGACGCAGCAGCCGACGTGGGACTCGCCGGAACCGCTCGCAGATGATCTGCGGGTGGAGACCGAGCGTGTGGTGCCGTCGTGGTCGAGCCCCCAGTTGGCGGCGGCCAGCGACTCGATCGGCGGGCCTGTCGGACTGCACGCCGCCGTCGGTCGCAGTCGGACCTGGACGCCGGTGCGGGTGGTCCTCCTGCTCGCCCTGGTGGGGCTGTCGATCAGCTGGTTCGGCAAAGCCGGCTGCATCCAGCAGGCGCCCGTCCAGGACGCACCCGGTCAGGTGCGTCTGAACTGGGACAACCAGCGGCAGTTCGTCGGCCTGTGCTACTCCGATCTGGTCGCGTCGTACGAGCAGGACAAGCTGACTCCCGCCGACCTGGCCAAGGGCGCCTTCCCGTACCGCACCCACTGGACGCAGAGCGACGGCGACGGCGCCCAGACCAAGGCTTATCTCGCCGAGCCGGCGCTGACTGGGCTGTTCATGTACGTCAGCGCCCAGGCCGCGCGGGGCTGGGGCCTGTTGGCCGACACCCTGGGGCTGCCGAAGACGCTCGACGTGGTGAACTACTTCAACATCAGCGCTGTGCTGCTGTCGCTGTTCTGGCTGCTCGCGGTGTGGGCCACGATGATGACCGACCGCCGCCGACTGTGGCTCGGCGCGCTGATGGCGCTCTCGCCCCTGCTGTTCTTCCACGCCTTCACCTCGACCGACGTCATCGCCATCGCGATGGTCGCCGTGGCGATGCTGTGCTGGACGCGCGGCCGCCCCGGCTGGACGGGTGTCTTCGCCGGCCTCGGCGCGGCCGCGGCGGTGTATCCGCTTCTGCTTCTGCCCGCGATCGCGGTCCTGTGCGTCCGGCAGCGAGAGCTCCGCAGGCTGGCGGTCGTCGTCGGAGCGGCGGCGGCGAGTTGGCTGGCGATCAATCTGCCGCTGATGATCCTGTACCCGACGGGATGGAGCCAGGCTTTCCGTGTCTGGCGCGACCGCGGCGTGGAACCGGACACCCTGTACCGCCTGATATCGATGGCGACCGGATGGAACCCGTCGACGGCCCTGCTCAACGGCATCGTCCTGCTGCTGCTGATCGCCGTGGTCGCCGCCGTCGCATACATCGGGCTGCGCGCGAGCGGCGAACCGACCCTGGCGCAGCTGATGTTCCTGCTGGTGGCCGGCTTCCTGCTGTTCGGAAAGGAATGGACACCGCAGTCGTCGCTGTGGCTGGTCCCGCTCGCCGTGCTGGCGGTCCCGTACCCGAGCGCGGTGCTGGCGTGGATGACCTTCGACGCGCTCGTCTGGATTCCGCGGATGGGCCTGTTCCTGGACCCGAGCCGCAAATGGCTTCCGCCGGACGTCTTCTACGCCGTCAACACGCTTCGCGGTGCGGTTCTGGTCGGCTTGTGCGCGGTGGTCGTGTGGCAGCTGCTCCGCGTCGACGACGACGAACCCTCATCGTCCCGGCTGATGCGTTCGCCGGTCGCAGGCGAAGCCGCGACCGGGTCACCGAGCGTCTGATCGAGCTCCGAGCCGCGCCGCGAGCAGATCCCGCGAGGCCGGCCAGTCGTCGTCGACGATCGCGAACTGGGCGGTGGTCCGCCATCCGCCGCGGAATCGGCGGTGCTTTCCCAGCTCGCCCTCCGGAACCGCGCCGAGTCTGGTGATCGCGGCGCGCGAACGGGCGTTCTCGGCGTGGGTGTGCCACACGATCCGCACCGCGTCGCACACGGTGAACGCGTACTCGCAGAGCAGGAGTTTGGCCGCCGGATTGACCGCGGTTCCCATCGCCGCGGGGCCGTAATAGGTGTAGCCGATCGCGAGGGACCGGTTCGCGGAGTCGACGTCGTAGAAGCTCGTGGTGCCGACGAGCCGTCCCTGCGCGTCGAGGACGGCGAACGGTATGCGCCGCGGATCCGAGAGCGCCGCGGTGATCCAGGCCGCGGCAGCTGCCGTGTCGCGCGGCAGGTCGCCGGTCCATTTGTACAGTTCGGGATCGCCGGCAACCCTGCCGAGCGCTTCGGCGTCCGCGGGCACGAGCGGTCGAAGGGTCACGTGCCGGTTGGCCAGCGTCGGCGCGCCGAGCCAGCTGCGGGCGCCGGCCGCATCGGCGACGGCGAGTCGGGTGAGCGGTCCCTTCGGCGGCACACCGCCGGTCAGATACGAGGCGAGCGGCTCGCGGGGCCGGGCTCTGACGAACACGAAGATGAGCGCCACGAGCAGGACGGCGTGGGTCCAGACGCCGAAGTTGACTCCGGCGAGGACCCAGGCGCGTGTGGTCGCCGAGTAGTTCATCAGGAGGTGGAAGATCGTCAGATCGAGGGCCGCGTCGGCCACCAGGTACAGCGCGATCAGCCACCAGCGGACCCGCTGCAGCACGAAGAACGGGAGGATCCAGAGGGTGTACTGCGGCGAGTGAACCTTGTGGAAGACCATGAATCCGGCGAGCATCGCGGCGCTGACGCCCAGCCACGGGAACACGCCGTCGCGCCGATAGACGCGCCACCCGAGCCAGCAGGCGAGGGCGAACGAGCCGATGATCAGCAGGGGTGACGCGACGTCGACGATGCTGTTGTAGGTCGAGGTCTCACCGCCGGTCAGGAAACGCAGCCCCCAGTACCAGATCGAGTTGGTGGAGAGATTCGCCTCGCGCTTGCTCTGGAAGTCGATTGCGGCCTTCCATCCCTCGTAGCCGGCGATCATGAACGGGACCTGCGTCACCGCGACCGTCACCACGGCCGACAGCGCCACATAGGCCGCACCGGCCCAGTCGAGCCCCCGCGGCCTGCGATCGGTCTTCTCTCCACGGGTGAGGACGTAGAGCATCAACGGCAGAACGAAGAGTCCGGGATAGATCTTCAGGGAGAACCCCACCCCGAGCGGGATCGCCGCCACGATCGCTGTGGTCCGCACCGACCAGCGTCGCAGGCCGGTCGCGGGATCCGCGGAGCCGCCCCAGGCCATGACGGCCACACCGGCTACCGCGGCGCAGACCACCGGGAGTTCCCAGTTGTGCAGGGCGTAGAGCATCAGCGGCGGGGTCGCGGCCCAGAGCAGCACCCACCAGCGCGTCATCAGCGCCAGGAGGATCGTCGTGATGAAGGCGAAGGGCAACAGAATGACGAGGCTGTGCCAGAGGAACTCGCGGTCGGTGTGGGCGCCGAGCGAACTGAACCACATGATCAGTCCCGACAGCACCGGGTACTCGACGACGCCGCCGAACAGTTCGCCGCTCGGCGTGATCCCGCCGTGGATGTACGGGAAGACGTGGTCGGCCAGGCCGCGGCCGTGCCACATCGTCATCAGATCCGAGTAGCAGGGGACGACGTCGTACGGGCTGCCGTAGAGCCATTCGCGTTTGGCGCCCGACGTCGGGGTGGTGCAGCGCACCTTCGTCGCATAAGAGGCCGCGGCCGACGCGGCGGTGAACAGCATCGCGGTCACGAGGATCACGGCGGTCTCACCGAAGTGAAGCCGCTTGGCGGCGAAGGCATTGCGGGCCGATGGCATGCGATGAGCCTAGTGCAGCCCGGTGACGTCCGCCGGTGCGGCCCGGCGGTGATTTCGCAGGTCAGTCCGCTCTCATGTATCTTTGACAGGTTGCCGACGCAGGCGACCCTCCTGCCACGGACCGTCCGTGGCCGAAAGCCCATAGGAGGTGATGTGGTCTTATGCGTCATTACGAACTGATGGTGATCCTCGATCCGAGCCTGGACGAGCGCACCGTCGCCCCATCCCTGGATACCTTCCTCAACGTTGTTCGCAACGAAGGCGGCAAGGTGGACGACGTCGAGATCTGGGGCAAGCGCCGCCTGGCCTACGAGATCGCGAAGCACAACGAGGGCATCTACGCCGTCGTTCAGCTGAACGCGACTCCGGCGACCGTGAGCGAGCTCGATCGTCAGCTGAAGCTGAACGAGTCGGTGCTCCGCACCAAGGTCCTGCGCAAGTAATCCACAGCCTGCGGAGCACGCTGACATTGTCGGTGCCCGCCTCTAGGGTGGTGTCAACCACTTCACAGGGCGCGCCAGTCAGCGTTCTTCGACACGATTAGGGGAGTCTCATGACGGACACGGTCATCACGGTCGTCGGAAATCTGACCGCCGATCCGGAACTGCGGTTCACCGCTTCCGGTGCGCCGGTCGCCAATTTCACGGTGGCCTCCACTCCGCGGACGTTCGACCGTCAGACGAACGAGTGGAAAGACGGCGAAGCGCTGTTCCTCCGCTGCAGCATCTGGCGCGACGCCGCCGAGAACGTGACCGAGTCCCTCACCAAGGGCACCCGAGTGATCGTGCAGGGCAAGCTCAAGCAGCGGTCGTACGAGACCCGTGAAGGGGAACGTCGCACCGTCGTCGAGCTCGAAGTGGATGAGATCGGTCCCTCGCTCCGTTACGCGACCGCCAAGGTCAACCGCACCCAGCGTGGTGGCGGCAACTACGGCGGTGGCGGCGGATACGGCGGCAATCAGGGTGGCGGAAACGCAGGCGGTGGCTTCGGCGCACCGCAGGGCGGACGCCCCCAGCAGGCCGCGAGCCAGCCGGCCGACGACCCGTGGGGCAGTGCGCCCGCAGCGGGCGGCGGCTTCGGTGGCGGGGACGACGAACCACCTTTCTGATTCCGGGCCGCCACCCGGAGACCATTGACTGGAGCAATACATGGCAAAGCAAAAGGGCCGCAAGCCCCGCGTGGAGAAGGTCACGAAGGCCAAGGCCTGCACCTTCTGCAAGGACAAGAAGACCGTCATCGACTACAAGGACACCGCGCTGCTGCGTCGTTTCCTCTCTGACCGCGGCAAGATCCGTTCGCGTCGCGTCACCGGCAACTGCGTGCAGCACCAGCGCGATGTCGCTGTGGCCGTGAAGAACTCGCGTGAGGTGGCGTTGCTGCCGTTCACGTCGACCGGACGCTGAGCGGGAAAGGACAGAAGACAATGAAGCTGATCCTGACCGCATCGGTTGAGAATCTGGGCGAGGCCGGTGACACCGTCGAGGTGCGTGACGGCTACGGCCGCAACTACCTGCTGCCTCGCGGACTGGCGATCGTCGCCACCCGCGGTGCGCTGAAGCAGGTCGAGGGCATCCGCCGCTCGCAGGAGGCTCGCGCGGTGCGCGACCTCGACCACGCCAACGAGATCAAGCAGGCTCTCGAGGGCCTCGACAACGTCTCGCTGACCGTCAAGACCCACGACTCGGGCAAGCTGTTCGGCTCCGTCTCGGCGTCGGACGTCGCGGGCGCCATCCGCGCTGCGGGCGGCCCCGTCGTCGACAAGCGCAGCCTGGAGCTGCCGAAGGGCCACATCAAGGCTCTGGGCGAGTACCCCGTCGTCGTCAAGCTGCACCCGAAGGTGGAGGCCAAGCTGAGCCTCGCCGTCGTCAGCTGACGTAGAGCATCGAAGGAGGCCGGTCACCCCACGGGGTGGCCGGCCTCTGACGTCGGTCCGGTGCGCCGCTCGCATCCGACACCGTCGTCACCGACGTGCGGGTTGCGGGTGACGTTTCGGGTTCGCGGAGTGCGCGGTATCGCCGGCGGGGTACAGGAACCGATGGCCGGCGCGGCTGAGGAGGAATCCGCGATTCCAGTTCCGGCATGCGACGACCCCGGCACGAGGCGCCGCGCAGGTGACGTTCGCGACCGTGATCCGGCTGCCTACCGGGAGCACGCGGGGCCGGTAGCCGCTCACCGGGCCCAGCTGGAACGACGTTCCCTTGCGCACCCAGTACGGACCCTGGCTCTCGCCGCTGACCGCCACGCCGATCGTCCCGGGCGGCGCGGTGGCGGGGCGTCCCCGGCAGGCCATCGCATTCGCCTGCGGACCGATCTGGCAGCGCCAGCCGCCCGCGGTGAAGTAGTGGCGTCCGTTGTCGACGTAGGCCACCGAGCGGTAGTCGTCGGCGTTCACCGAGCGGTACGGCGAGAAGTCGAAGTCCGACGCCCGCGGTGCCGCGTGTGCGATCGCGGGGACCGACGCGGCCAGCAGCGCGATCACGGCGACGACAGTCGCCCGGATGCTCGCTCGCGCAGGATGGGACACACGCACGTTTCCCATTTGAGCACGACAGCCCGTCCGGCGCGCGGAATCGGGCGGATCGCACCGGGTGCGCGACCGCGGATTCGGGTGCACGGTGGATCACCTGAAGTGCTGCTGGACGGTGTTTCGGCGTGGCGCAAGCCGACACGCCGGTGATTCCGCAGCCGGGTTCTGTGGATTTCGTCAACAAGCTCTGACCTGGGGTTACGACGTGAATTCCACGACATTTCCCCACCTGCTCCACAGGGTTGTGCACATGTCTTCCTGCAACGTCCACAGTTGTCCACACGGGCTCCACAGCCCTGTCCACAGGGGGTGGTTGGCAGCATCGCGCCCCTGGCCCTAACCTTTCTGAAGTGTTCGGTTTCCCTTGCGGAAATCACCGGTTGTCGTTGCTGTACCAGGGGGTGTGTGAGTGGCTATTGAGGCCGACCTCGGGCGCGAGCCCGATCTCCCGCCAGAACCTCCGACGGAGGAGTTCGGACGACAGCCACCGCAGGATCAGCAGGCCGAGCAGTCGGTTCTGGGCGGCATGATGCTGTCGAAGGACGCGATCGCCGACGTGCTCGAACGGATCCGTCCCGGCGACTTCTACAAGCCCGCTCACCAGGCCGTGTACGACGCGATCCTCGAGTTGTACGGCCGCGGCGAACCCGCCGACGCCGTCACCGTCGCCGCCGAGTTGGAGCGCAAGGGCGAACTGCGCAAGGTCGGCGGCGCGCCGTACCTGCACACGCTGATCTCGACAGTCCCCACCGCGGCGAACGCCGGCTACTACGCCGAGATCGTCGGCGAGAAGTCGATTCTGCGCAGGCTCGTGGAGGCGGGTACCCGCATCGTGCAGTACGGCTACGCCGGGGCCGACGGCCAGGACGTGGCCGAGGTGGTCGACCGAGCGCAGGCGGAGATCTACGAGGTCACCGAGCGTCGCACCACCGAGGATTACGTGCCGCTGGAGGAACTGCTCCAGCCCACGCTCGACGAGCTCGATTCGATCGCGTCGCGGGGCGGACTGTCGTTGGGCGTGCCCACCGGTTTCGCCGACCTCGACAAGCTGACGAACGGTCTTCATCCCGGTCAGATGATCATCGTGGCGGCGCGTCCGGGCGTCGGCAAGGCGCTGGCGCTCGACACGCCGCTGCCGACTCCGAGCGGGTGGACCACGATGGGCCGGGTCGCGAAGGGTGACCTGCTCCTGGGGGCCGACGGTCGTCCGACCACCGTCGTCGCCGCGACAGAGGTGATGACCCGCCGGCCCTGCTATGCGGTGGAGTTCGACGACGGCGGTGTGATCGTCGCCGATGAACAGCATCAGTGGGCCGTGGAGGTCGACGGCGAGGACCGGCTGCTGACCACCGAACAGCTCCAGATCTACGGCGGCCGCGCCAGCATCGCCAACGCTGCGCCGCTCGAACTGCCGTACCGCCCGCTGGCCTACGGCCCGTACACCGTCGGCGCGCTGGCCGGAATGGCGTATGACGACCCGGAGATCGGCGCGCGGATCGAGGCCGAGGGTCCGGTCGACGTCATGACGTTGATGACGGATCTGGGCGGCCGCATCCCGCACGAGTACCTGCGCGGTTCGGTGCCGCAGCGGCGCGCGCTGCTGGCGGGCATCCTGGACTCCCGCGCGCGTGTGGACGACGACGGCTGGATCACCGTGCCCGCGGCCACCAACCACATGTCTTCCGTGGTCGGGGATCTCGCCGCCGGCCTCGGCTACACCTTCCGCCGGGCCAGCAGCGGCTGGATCCGGCTCAACGCGCCCGACGACGTGTTCACCGTCTTCGAGAAGGCCCAGCGACACAAGGAACTGCGCAGCAGCGTGCGGGCGCGGCGGGTGGTGTCGGTGCGCTCGGTGCCGAGTGTCCCGGTGCGGTGCGTCGAAGTCGACAACATGAGCCACCTGTACCTGGCGGGTGAGGCGATGGTGCCGACTCACAACTCCACCCTCGCCATGGACTGGCTCCGTTCGGCGTCGATTCATCACGGGCTCACCTCGGCCATGTTCTCGCTGGAGATGAGCAAGACGGAGATTGTCATGCGACTGCTGTCGGCCGAGGCGAAGGTGAAGCTCGGCGACATGCGGTCGGGCAACATGAGCGACGACGACTGGAGCCGGCTGGCGCGCCGCATGGGCGAGATCACCGAGGCGCCGCTGTTCATCGACGACTCGCCGAACCTCACCATGATGGAGATCCGGGCCAAGGCCCGACGGCTGAAGCAGAAGCACGATCTCAAGCTCGTCGTCATCGACTACATGCAGCTGATGACGTCGGGCAAGAAGGTCGAATCACGTCAGCAAGAGGTCTCGGAGTTCTCGCGATCGATCAAGCTGCTCGCCAAGGAGCTCGAGGTGCCGGTGGTGGCGATCAGCCAGCTGAACCGTGGCCCCGAACAGCGGACCGACAAGCGTCCCCAGGTCTCCGACCTGCGCGAATCGGGATCGCTGGAGCAGGATGCCGACATGGTCATCCTGCTGCACCGTCCCGACTCGACCGAACGCGACGACCCGCGCGCGGGTGAAGCGGACATCATCGTCGGTAAGCACCGCAACGGTCCCACTGCGACGATCACGGTGGCGCACCAGTTGCACCTGTCTCGGTTCGTCGACATGGCGCGGGGCTGAGCTGTCGAGATGCAGCGAAGATTAGCAAGGTGGTCCCGCTTGTTTAACAAGCCTGATCACGGCGTAAGAATCGCCCTGACTAGGGCAAACATGGTCAGGCGAGCGTTGCCCGTAGCCCGCGTTTCGGTATGATTTCCTGCTAATTTTGCCGGGGAATCTATTCCTGGAAATCGCCGAGTGCGCGGGTGAAACCGGGCGACGAAGGGGCTGAAGTGACCGGCGGCTGGCGGCAGGCTATCGGCGATTGGCTTGTGGGATGAGCTCGTCTAATTCGCAGATGACGTTGGTGCTGGTTTTGGGGATGTGCTCGGCGGATTCGACGCTTGCTCGGTGACTCCGTGACCGGGCTTGGTCAGCGGAAGGGTTGCGAGGTGCTTCTGGAGCCGCTTCGACATCGGCATGAACGTGACGAAGGTCAGGCTTCCCGAGACAACCGCGCCTACCAGCGGCACGACCTTGGCTGCGCTCTTGGCGAAGACCTGCTTGGTCATCTGAATGCCCAGGAGCCCTGCAACCTTCTTGACCACCGGATATATCGCACCCTTGGTGAGAGCCTTCTGCGGCAGCTTCCTGGCCACTTCACTTGCGATCAACTTCGAGACTTGCGCCACGCCGGCCTGGGCCGCGTTCACGCCAAACATCACGCCGATGAACAGCGTGAGCATGCTTTCGGTCGCGGAGTCCATTCCGTCGGCGCTGTCGTCGAAGAGCTCCGGCCAGCTGTAGATGTAGGCGAGCTTCTGGACGACGCGAAGAAGGTGCCCATAGTACTGCGCGATATCAGCCGGGACCGTGCCGATCGCTGCGAGGCCTCCAGGGATGCCGGCTGCCGTGGAAAGTGTCGTCACCTTGCCGGTCTCGAACTTGATCACGCTGTTGGCGATCTTGTCGATCACTTGAGGTGTTACGCCTGCTTCGGCCGGTGTTGTGGCGATAGCGAGTTTGATCTGCTCGTCGGTGCAGTATCGCTTCAGCTCTCTGCGGAGGAAGGCCTCCCGGTTGATCTGCACACCCGGCAGCTGAGCCGATGCCTGCAGCGTCTGCTCGAACTTCGTCGACGGAGCGACCTGATTGCCTTTGGCCATGGGAGCAACCTATCGCAGCCTTCCGACACGGACCGCTGATGGGGCGAAGGAGACGTCGGCCTATCACCCGAAATGCCTCGCTGACCGATTGTCGACTTGCTCCCTTAGTAGCCCTTCGACCTCGATTTCTTGCTAGATTTGGTGCTAATTCCTGCGGAAGCGGAGGTGTCACTTGACCGAGAGTTCCCGCGCGGCGGTGACGTGGCGGTTCCGATTCGCTGGCGACAAGGTGTCCCGCGTGTTGAACTGGCGGTCCGACGGTCCGCCGGATCTCGCACGTGTAGTTCCGATTCGCAAGCCTCGATCCTCGGAACGTCACCGGCACATACCTGTCACTGCGTATTCACTGACCATGCGCGACCACCTAGAACTCGAGTCGGGCCTCGAGCATGACCTCTTGCGACGCCTGGACCGGCTCAACGATATCGTCGCGCTGATACCGCAACCGTGTCAGCTGAAGCGGGGCGGATCGTCCTCGGCGAAAAACACGCCCGACTTACTCAGCCTTGACGACACCGGGGCGGTAACGCTCTGGAATGCACGCCTGCCGCACAAGATGGACGACAAATTCAAGCTTCAGGTCGCAATGGTCGAGGCCGCCTGCGCGAATGTGGGATGGCGTCACGAGGTATTCAACGGACTCGACCGCGTAGAACGCCTAAACCTTCTGTGGCTGCACGGCTACCGCCGAAGGCCTTCCTGGTATGACCAGGTGGCTGGCGAGATCGGGAAGGAAGCAAGTAACGACGCCGCGACTCTGGGCTCCCTATTTCGTCTGGATACCGGAAACGGGGAGGCCATCGCCGTGGTCTGGCACATGGTCTGGTCCGGTGAGCTGGATACCAACCTCTCGAAGCGATTGACGATGGAAACGCCAGTGCGCGCGGGACTGGTGGCGTAGTGGACACAAGTCGCACAGTGGTTGAGGTCGGTGGCCGACTTCTGACTGAGTGGGGAACCGGTCTGGTGACAGCGGTATCAGCGGCCGGCGTAGACCTCCGCACCAGCGTCGGCGATTCCTTGCACGTCGATTGGCCCGAACTCGCAGAGGTGCGAGTCGTGGTCGATGGCGATGTAGCGCCAATCAGACCGGCGCTCCGCCCGTACTGGGATGGCCTGTCTGAGGAAACGCGCCGAGCCGCCCTCGACAAACTTGAAATCGTGCATGAGATACTGACCGGCTACCGGGACGGTCACGCCGAACTCGCGCGCGATGGCGAACCGCGCCCACCCTTCGGCGAAGGCTTCGGCGTCTCCGAGGCGGCGCGCTGTCGCGCGATGGCGGTCGCGTTGCAGCAAGAAGCTGTGGGAGATCGTGCCCTACAACGCCGCATCGCGAACGGTGAGATCAAGCGATCGGCTCCGGTCGACAGCACCATCCGCAACTGGGTGCGTGCATGGAAACGCGACGGACTACTCGGGCTCCTCGATGCCAGATCCCTGCGTCGCGAACAGACGTGGGAGCGAATCGATGAGCGCTATCGGACTGTTGCTGAGTTGGTCTTCGCCACCCTGGACGGAGATCGGGCGGACGCCAACATCAGCGAGCTTGATCGGCGGATCAAGGTTGAGCTCAAGCGTGCAGGGCACGTGGATGTCTCCACGCCGCAGCGTCTGACGGCAGAGTATCTCGCGCACCTCAAACGGGGCGCGGGCGCAACAACCCGCACCCAGAGAAGCCGGTCGCTACAGCGCGTGTCGGGCAAAGAGCACTTCCCCGCAATCAGGCCTGGGCAAATAGTCGCCATCGACGCCACGAGGGCGGACAACCTCGTATACGACCCGCTTCTCGGGCGACCCTTCAGCGTCGAAATCCTCACTGCAATCGACGTCGCCACCAGAGTGGTCCTCGCACTGCGCGTGGTGCCGAAGAGCGCCGATGGAATCGATGCCGGGCTACTTCTCTACGACATCTGCCGCCCGTTCTCGATGATGGTGGAGGGCACCACCATCAGTCACTGGCGCTGGGCCGGTTTGCCCCAAGTCGTCGACGCTTCTGATGTCGCGGTCAACGTTGGGCGCAGAAGTGTTGCACCCGATTTCACTACGCTTCAAGGAGAGCACCACATCCCTGGCGTCATGCCGGACGCGATCCGCGCCGACCACGGTTCGATCTTCGTGTCCGATCACTTCCGCGCGATTCTGCGCGACTTCGGGATTGACTTGTTGCTCAGTCGCGGGAAGAAGCCAACGGACAACCCCCACGTTGAACGCTGGCACGAGACGCTACAACGGGCCGTTCAACAGCTCCCCGGCTACAAAGGTCGCAATACCTCGGAGCGCGGTCGATTGGTCGCCGAGGAGGCATTGGTCACGGCCGCCGAACTGGAAGAACACCTTCGGCGATTCGTCGCCTTGGACTACCACCGGTCGTGGCACACAGGCTTGGTTATCGGTGGTGAGCCCACCGCTCGCACCAGTCCTTTGGAGCTCTGGGACATCATGCTCGACGTCACCGGCCGTATCGACGTACCGCAGCGTGCAGACATGATCTATCAGATGCTTCCGGTCAAGTGGGGCACAGTCGGAGTCGCAGGTGTCGAGTTTGCTGAGATGGTCTACGACGGCAAGCTGCTCGATGATTTTCGGAATGTCGCACGGGGCCAGTTCAGGGACGACGACAACAAGGTTCCCTTTCTTGTCGACCCGCACGACTTGTCGAGCATCTGGTTCCCGCACCCCGAGACCGGCCGTGTACGCCCCGTTGCGTGGCGAGGATCTTTCTTCACTGACGCGCCGATGACCGATACGATCGTTCAGGCTGTTAGGCGGCGCGTCCGCGAACGCGGCGGCAACCACATTCTGAGTCGGGGCTCAGCGCAGCGGCAGATCCTCGACGAGCTCACGGAACTCACCTCTGGGCCCGTTCCAACTGACTGGACTGCCAAACTGTCAGCCGCGCACCGCAGAGTTGAACAATCGCGCAAAGACCACGAAGAAGCTCAGGCAGCCCAAGGTGCAACCCGCGACGAAGCCACTCAGTCGGGCGGCAACGAAGCACGCACCAAGACGCCCCATACCGATTCACCCCAGGACGACGTTCCCTTGGACATCCTCGACGTCCCGTGGCCGACGATGCGGGCCGACTCCTGATGGACTCTCTCGCTTGGCATTTGGCTTGCACCAAAACGGAGTTGCCAGAACCACCTCTGTACACGTCGGCTGGTTGGGACAGGATGACATCCGAGGACCGCTCGCGGGCGGTCGATGCGCTGCGTCAATGGATGAATGGACTCTACGTCGAAACGGCCGAGACCCGCGCAGTCGCAGACCGACTCACTGAGATCGTGCAGGAGAATTCTGAAACGGGCCCCGGTGCGAAGGCAATAGCGTCGGTCACAGGCGCAAGCACGCTCGGGAAGAGCACGGCGGTCCGCCGCTGGGCCACAAGGAAATACGTGGAATGGATCGTAGGCGCACCGAAAGGCCCTGCAGAACTGCCCACGTGGAACCCTCAGCCAACGATCGACGCAGACCTATGCCCCGTCGTTTGGGTCAACCTGCAATCTGGCTCGATGGTCAAAGGATTCAACTCCCAAGTCCTTGACTTCTTCCGCTTATCCGCCAGCGGCGCCGCCCACCAGACGTCAACCGCCGCGGTCAGGGCATTGGCACGCCACGGCGTGCGCACCCTTCTCATCGACGACTTCCATCTACTGCGTACCAACTGGAAGGGCGGCCGGGAGGTCCTCGATCACGTGAAGTACATGAACACCGAGCTCGGCGAATTCAACGCCAGCTTAATTCTGGTTGGGACAGACCTCGAATCCAGTGAAGCCATGAGCGATGCCCAGCTTATCGGCCGCCTCCAGCCAATGAGCTTCAGTCCTTACGGAATCGAGACTTCGGAGGAGCAACACGCGTGGCAGCAACTGCTCTACGGGCTGGAAGGTTATCTCCTTCCGCATCTCCCTCGGGCAAGCGAAGGGCTTCTCACTTCACAGCTCGCGGGGCCCATCTGGAAGCGATCTCAGGGCTACGTCGGTGACGCGACACGCCTCCTCCGCATTGCGACACTTGCAGCGATCGCCGACGGCACGCACACGATCAACCCAGAACACCTGAAGGAAGTCCGCCTCAGTAAACGAGCGCACGCAGCAGAGGCGGAAATCGATCTTCGGCGCCGCAGCAAGCAGAGCAGGGTGTGATGTCACCGGCAGACAACGGAAGGGGGCTATCCATGCGAGAGCCTCGTATCGGCTATCTGCCTGCTCGACCGATTCCAGCCGACGATGAATCGCTGGAGTCCTTCGTATTGCGCGCGGCGACGGCGAATTGCACCACCGTCACCAAGATCCTTGGTCGAAGTCAGTTATCGCGATCAGCGTCTGACTACGAGCCGATTCTGCGGCACCTGGCCACGCTGACGCGCCAGCCATTCTCGCGCATTTCGGCGATGACCCTTGATGA
Organism: Gordonia sp. PS3; assembly: GCF_041950545.1. NCBI lineage: Bacteria > Bacillati > Actinomycetota > Actinomycetes > Mycobacteriales > Gordoniaceae > Gordonia > Gordonia sp. PS3. The sequence goes on from NZ_CP169524.1 coordinate 88,535, forward strand.
CTGCCATAGTCGAGTGCTCGCGAAGGAAGGCTGGCTGGCAAGTGAGTGGGGTCAGCATTGCCGTTGCGCCCCAAACGGAGTGGCACGGCGAGAGTGGGCTTTGGCTCTGTCTCCGGTCTGCTTCTACTGCGGGCACCTCATCGGGATGCCCGGTAGTGGCACTGCGCAGTTGACCAGAGTTCCCAATCGGATTCTGTCGGTCTGCAAGGAGGTCTCGTCCGCTGCACACAGATCTACGACTGACTTCGATGCACTCGACCGACTTGAGTGTCTCCGTGCGGAACTACCCTCGGTGGCTCGTCGGCTCAGTCGAGGATCTGCACACTGGATCCCAGCTGATGCTCAGTTGGTGACCACTGCGACGGCAGATCTTGCGACGAGTCACGAGTCCGAGGAAGAGCTACCGCGATCTCCTGCCGTTCGTGCACTGGCCATCGCAATGGCCTGGGAAGAACAGCGAACGTGGCTGACACCACGAGTATCTCCACATCCACGTCCCACTCCTGTCCGACCAGAGAATTCTGAAATACCCGATTCGCAGGTCTTCACTCGACGGGTACTCCGCACAGGCGCGAAGACTGTCAAGACCATGCGGTTACCGAAGAGCTCAGTCCGCCATCCACGCGGCGAAGATCTGATGCGGCTGGCGCTTGGCCATACGCAATTGACGCTTGACCACATCCCAGGGATCTACCGGCAAGAAGGCGAACCGTTCGTGCTCGACCCCGCCCAGTGGTTGTGGCGTTCCAGAGTCGCGCTACTTCTCAGTCAATGTGTTCGGTTGCGCGATCATTGGAGCCTTGCCGACGAGCCGACCTACCGTCTGACGAAAGCTGGTAGCTACTCGATTTGCATAGGGGCGTGGCCGAAATGGACTCCGATCTTCCACCGCGAGAGCGACATTGCCCATGCGATGAATCTGGCGCGAGCTCTATGCCTCGACGAGCTCGTCAACTACCGTGAGCGCCGCGACGCGTTAAGACGGATTGAAGCCGCCCCGCCGGACCTGGTCGGCACCCTGCCCGCAGCCGCCCGGAACTTCGATGGCTGCGCCCGGCTCGCCGCATCTTGGATGTGGTTCGATGCAACCTGTGATAGCCCGCGTACATGGCCAGACGCCGAACACCTGAAAGCATTTGACGCTGCGCTCAACCCCGAAGGCCGTCTCATCCTCCGCAGTGCCGCCGAAGCGATCTGCGTCGCCGACGAAGATCTTGTGCGTCAGGTTGGGAGTGGAGACTTCGGTGTGGTGGATTCGGACCGAGTCTCAGAAGAGGACCGGACTCGTGTGGGCGCGTGACTTCCAGTCGCTCGCCCACTGCGGGCGCTACCAAACCGCGACGGCGATGGAGCCTCTGAGCTAATGCTCCCCGCTCGAGTTGCAATCGATCCACGCGAGTCGCTTGATTCGTACCTCGAGCGGATTGCACTTGTGAACGATCTGACGACCAAGAGTCTTGTCCGCATGCTCAAGGAGAACCGGGACGGATCGTCGGTCTCGACGGCTTTCATGCTGGTCCGGCCTAGCGATGAGCTCGTCGGCCGAATAGTGGATCTCACTGGGCTGGGGGCATCGGCCGTCGAGAATTCGACCTTGTTGCGTTACGACGGAGGCGCGCCACTCAACCTCGACGGCTTCGACCCGCTCGATCGGGCGAGCTACCGCGCCATCGTTTGCCAGGGGTGGTTCCCGCAGCATGGGACGCAACTATGCCCACTCTGCCTATCGCACGACGGAATCTGGCAGCTGTCGTGGAAGCTACCGGTGTCGACAGTGTGTCCCGACCACGGCGTCTACCTGGTCGCTGAGTGTTCAAGATGTAGCCGGCGCTTTCGAACGCGACACCACAGTCCGCTGCGTCCTCGGCTCGATGAACACCAGCCGTGCGGGAATCCGCTCGGATTCTCGGCTCCCTGCCGACACTCCATCCTGAGAGAGAAACCGACGGCTGCATCCGAAGGTGCAATTCGGACCGCAACACGGGTTACGGCCGCTATCCAAGGCGAAGAAACGAGCGTTCTCGATGGCGCTCTCGCGCCCCCCGCGTACCTCGCAGAAGTCCGAAACTTAACCACTCTTCTACTTCACCTCGCATCCCGGTCTCGCGCAAGGGGTTTCGTCGAATGGGCCGGAGATCTCCAAGCCGAAGCCGCTGGTCGCACAACTGAGCTTCGAGGGCCTCGGTGGGGTATTCAGCCGCCGACAAGTGCAGTCACCCGCGGTGAAGCACTGGCGGAGGCGGATGGGATTCTGTCCAGTCCGGAGAGTGCGGACGCCGTCGCACGGTTGGCCGAGTGGTTCGATCTGATCCCGGACGTCCCGGGCGGCCCGAGAGGATGGATCGTCAATCGCGCGGCAAAGAGTCCGGTGTTGAGCTGGCTGGTGGTCCAGGTGCTTTCAGCCCGCCGCCATGTCGGCCTGCAGATCGATCATCACGACGCGTTGATCGATCTGCCGCTGTCTGCGATCCCTCAACTCCTCGATGAGCACACCTACCGTCGTCATTTCGCTGGGATGCTGACAACGCAGGAAAGCACGGGGCGGCTGTACGCCTCCCTGTGTATTGCGCGCGCACAACGGCCAGGGTCGACGTGGTCCACTGCTGCAGCGAGTATCGAACTCGACCCGGACATTGGCAGACGGACATCGCGAGCGGCGAGCACGCGACTGGCCGCGAGTCCTTCAGAGATCGCGGCAGCCGCCAGCGCGGCAGCGAGGGAACTATCGCGTCGACGGGATTTTCGGGCGCTCGAGCGACGAGTCATCGAGCTCGCGAGTACGCCCGACACGTGGTTCACCGATTGGGCGCGGTCGGCGAGTCCGAGGAGGCGCGCGGCCGCACTCCCGTACGCGGTGACATGGATGTGGTGCGAGGTTGCTCAGGGGGGGTTGGACACCAGCCCGGCGTGGCCGCCGCCGGTGACCCGACAATCGAAGGCGGCTTATCGGGTGTTTCGTGACACGCTTCCGGAGGAGTTGGGGCGAGCATTGCGCGAACTCGCCGATGGGAACTCGAGGTGACGGGCGTCGGGCGGCACCTCAGCGAAGTCTTCGACAGCTTCTCAGCAAGCGTTCGAAGGCCTGGCAATGCCACTCGGCTTGGTCTCGTTGAATTCCTGGCGATGGCGAACCTGTCAGTATCGGCGGGTAGCGTTCGAGGGCTGGCAATGAGGAGGTCCACGCGTGCAGCTTGAAGAGTTGAAGCCCGGTCTGCGAGTCGAGGGTCTCATTCCCGCAGAGGTGATCACTGTCATCGCTGCTCAATGGCATGGCACGGACGCACTCGCACTCACTTACCAGAACGGCTCAGGTGGACTTGGCCAACAGGTTGTGTTCCGCAAGGACCAGGACAACCTCAGCGTCGCCACCAGCGGTAGCCGCGCGTTTGACGCCACCGCCAGCGACTTCAAGCTCGTCGCCGAGGCCCAACGTATCTCGCTGGCCGGCCTTTTCGATCCAATGCTGGCCGTCGCCACGAGCGACGTGCAGCCGCTGCCGCACCAGATTCGCGCGGTGTACGGCGAACTCCTACCGCGGACCCCGCTTCGGTTCCTTCTCGCCGACGACCCCGGTGCCGGCAAGACGATCATGGCCGGCCTCTACATCAAGGAGCTGCTGCTCCGCGACGACGTCAAGCAGTGCCTGATCATCGCTCCCGGTGGACTGGTCGAGCAGTGGCAGGACGAACTGTTCTTCAAGTTTGGGCTGCGGTTCGACCTGCTGACCAACCAGCTCATCGATGCCAACATCAACCTCAACGTCTTCGAAACGAACCCACTCGTGATCGCACGCATGGATCAGCTCTCCCGCAACGAGGCACTCCAGGCCCAACTGAAGGAGACGGAGTGGGATCTGATCATCGTCGACGAGGCACACAGAATGGGAGCGCACTACTTCGGCGGGAAGCTGGAGAAGACCAAACGCTTCCTGCTGGGGGAGCTGCTCGGCCAAATTACCCGCCACCTCCTGCTGATGACCGCGACTCCACACTCGGGCAAGGAAGAGGACTTTCAGCTCTTCCTCACTTTGCTCGACCGCGATCGGTTCGAGGGCAAGCAGAAGAAGTCTGTCGACGTCACCGGAATCATGCGGCGCATGGTCAAGGAAGACCTGCTGACGTTCGAAGGTAAGAAGCTCTTCCCTGAACGCATCGCCGAAACTGTGCCCTACGAGTTGACCGAGCGGGAGAAGGGCCTCTACGAGGACGTCACTCGCTACGTCCGCGAGGGCATGAACCGTGCCGACAGGCTTGGCGGCAAGCGTAAGAACACTGTCGGATTCGCCCTGACTGTCCTTCAGCGCAGACTCGCCTCCAGCCCTGAGGCGATCTACAAGAGCCTCGTCCGCCGCACCGAACGGCTGGAGCGCAAGAAGACCGAGATCCTCAACGGCACCTACAAGGAACCCGACGACGTCATCGGCTCGGGCGACTTCGACGAAGATGAATACAACGCCGAAGAACTGGAGCAGCTTGAGGAAGACGTGATGGACGCGGCCACCGCCGCCCAGACCGTCGAGGAGCTCAACGCAGAACTTGTCGAACTCGCCGATCTGATTGCGACCGCCAAGAAGGTCCGCGAGGCTGGCACCGACCGCAAGTGGACCGAACTCTCCACGATCCTCCAGGACAATGCGCTGGTCACCGATTCGAACGGTTGGCCACGGAAGTTCATCATCTTCACCGAGCACCGCGACACCCTTGACTATCTCCAGTCCAAGATCGGCTCTTTGCTCGGCAAGCCCGACTCGGTCAAGGCGATCCACGGTGGCGTCCGCAGAGGTGAGCGGCGCGTGATCACCGAGGAGTTCACCAAGAACCGCGACGTCCAAATCCTCATCGCAACCGACGCCGCTGGAGAGGGGCTTAACCTTCAGGCCGCGCACCTGATGGTCAACTACGACCTGCCGTGGAACCCCAACCGCATCGAGCAACGCTTCGGCCGCATCCACCGCATCGGCCAAGAAGAGGTCTGCCGACTCTGGAACCTCGTAGCCTCCAACACCCGCGAGGGTGAAGTCTTCACCCGCCTGCTGGAGAAGCTCGACCAGATGCGTCAGACATACGGTGGCAAAGTCTTCGACGTCCTCGGCGAGGCGTTCACCGAGACCCCGCTGCGCAACCTCCTGCTCGATGCCATCCAGCACGGCGAGCGCCCCGACGTCAAGGCTAAAATGCATGAGGTCATCGACGCGTCGGTCGGGGATGGACTCAAGGATCTCCTCGACGAACGGGCATTGGCGTCGGAGAACCTGGCCGAGGCCGACCTGCATGCACTGCGCGCGGCAATGGACGAAGCACGCGCCCGCCGCCTTCAACCGCACTACATCGAGATGGCATTCAAGGCCGCCTTCGCCCGCCTCGGCGGCCGCATCGTGAGGCGCGAACAGGGTCGCTACGAGATCGCGAACGTGCCCCAGCAAATACGCGCCGCAGGCACAGGGCCGATCGCAACCAAGTACGACCGAGTCACGTTCGATCTTGGCAAGGTCCACGCCGACGAACTCAGCCGCGCCGACCTTCTCGCCCCGGATCATCCGCTGCACGACGCGGTCATGGACGAGTCCGTGCGACAGTTCGGTGGTTCCCTCAACCGAGGCACGATCTTGGTTTCCTCGACGCTGGAGGAGACACACCTGCTCGTCGGCGTGATCGAAGAGGTCGCCGACGCGACCGGAGAGTCCGTCGCACGCCGCTTCGGCTACGCATACGTCGACAGCTTCGGCACCGTGACGCCTGCCGGCCCCGCGCCCTACCTGGACTGCGTGGCGGCACCCGAGAACGCTGTCACCGATACAGCCCGCACCCTCCCGTGGCTGGCAGGTGCTGAAGACAAAACCACGAGCTGGATTATCGCCAACCAACTCCCCGACTACCTCGACGACGTTCAGCCGAGGCGCCTCGCGGAGTTGAGTAAGGCACGTGACCTGGTCATCAAGCGGCTCGAAGGTGAACGCGACCGCCTCATCCTCGATGCCGCCGTCGCGGCGGAAAAGGAACGCGCCGGTGAGAAACCGAAAGAATCATCGGAGAGCCTGAATCGTAAAGCCGTCGAACTCGACGCCCGTCTACGCAAGAGGCTCGCACTGCTTGACCACCAGCAGCTTATGTCGACCAAGCCACCACGCATCGTCACCGCAGCACTGGTGCTCCCCGTCGGGATACTGGAGACCGACCTACCCGCGACCGCGCCCATCCACGCGAAGGAGACCAAAGAGGTCGAACGCCGCGGTGTCGACTTGGTGATGGCCCGTGAACGTGAACTCGGACGCAAGCCCGTCGAGCAGGCCTTCAACAATCCCGGTTTCGACATCCTCTCCACAGACGCCAAAGGCGACACCTACCGCATCGAGGTCAAAGCGCGTATCGAAGGAGCGACCGACTTCTTCGTCACCCACAACGAGGTGATGGTTGGTAAGAACGCCGCCCCGCGTTACCGCCTCGCTCTCGTCCGCGTCGACCCGCGTGGCGCCCAGCACGACGAGGTCCGCTACCTCGACAACCCATTCGCCACCACCGACCTCGGTGACTTCAACGCCACCGGCATCCGAGGCGATTGGTCCAAGCAGTGGGCAAAAGGGAAGGCGCCGTTTTGATGGCATCCAAGTCCTCCCGAAAACGGCGGAACAAGAAGCGCCGCCAGGACGCTACTAAAGCCGGGCACGCCGACCAACACGTTCAGGTAGTGCTGGAGCGCGCCTTCGATACTGCTGGGTTGCTTTCAGACGTCTCGAAAGCGACCGACCCTGCAGCGGAGGTTGAGCGGCGCATCGATGATGCGGCGACGCAGTTCGTCGAGGGGTTCGCTGGCTACGACCCTCTGGGAACGCTTGAGGCCATTCGCATGATGACGTTGCCGTTCGCCCCGGCGGGCGTCTCGCCGCCCGCCAGCGCGCAGAGCGGCCCCGCTGTCGCAGAGGTCTTGGCCGTTGTGCTCCGGTGTGCGGAGTCAGAGATGGATTCCGGTGTCGAACCCAAGCGGGTCGATCAAGACTGAATCGCCCCGGGTTTGTCAGAGGCTCGCAAGTGCCGCGTCGGCGGGTACCGGTGCGGGGTGGTTGTGATGATAGGTGTCCTCGAGCTCGATGGGCGGGATCATGCCGATCTCGCCGTGCAATCGCCGGTGATTGAACCAGTCGATGTATTCCGCGGTCGCGATCTCGAGGTCGTCGATATTCTTCCAGGGCCCGCGGTTGCGGACCAGCTCGGCCTTGAACAGCGAGTTGAAGGCCTCGGCCAGGGCATTGTCGTATGAGTCGCCGGTGGAACCGACCGAGGCGGCCGCGCCAGCCTCGGCAAGACGCTCGGTGTAGCGGATGGCGACGTATTGAACGCCCTTGTCGCTGTGGTGCGTGAGCCCGGTGACCGACTGGCCTGCGCGATCGCGGGTCCAGATGCCCATCTCCAACGCGTCCAGCGCAAGGTCGGTCCGTAGCGACTTCGAGAGCTGCCAGCCGACCACGCGGCGAGAGAACACGTCGATGACGAACGCGGCATACACCCAGCCGACGAAGGTGCGGCAGTAGGTGATGTCCGCGACCCACAACTGGTTCGGAGCGGTTGCAGTGAAGTCGCGATCGACCAGGTCAGGCCGACTATCCGGGCCGCGACCGGAGATCGTGGTGCGCGGGCCCTTGGCTCGGCTAATCCCTCGTAACCCCGCAACGCGCATGAGCCGCTCGACCGTGCAGCGCGCGACGACGACGCCCTCGCGACGCAGTTGGGCGTGGACCTTCTTCGCCCCGTAGACGCCAAAGTTCGCCGAGTGGACGCGGTGGATCTCGATCAGCAGTTCCTCGTCGCGCAGTGCTCGCTTCGAGGGTGGTCGGGTCTTGAACGCGTAGTACGTGCTCGGCGCGATCTGCGTGCCCGCTGCGGTCAGCGTCCGACAGATCGGCTCGACGCCGAACTCATGCTTGTACTGGTCGATGTATTCCACGATCAACGCTGTGGGCGGTCGAGCTCCGCCGCGAAAAAAGCCGAGGCCGACCTCAGGATCGAGTTCGCCCTGCGCAGCTCACGCACTTCCTTCTCCAGCTCGACCAGGCGCTGGGACTCGCTGGTCGTGGTCCCGGGACGGTGCCCCTCGTCGACCTCGGCCTGCACAACCCAGTTCCTCAAAGTCTCGGGATTGATCCCCAGTTGCTCGCCCACACGGCGGAACGTGCCCGACCTCGTCGATGGATCGCGCCGTGACTGAACAGCCATCCTCGTGACTCTCTCCCGAAGCTCGTCGGGGTACTTCCTCGGTGCTGCCATGCTCCTCATCCTCCCGTGGATTCAGAGCCTCCACCAGACCCGGGGCGATTCACCCTTCAGCAGTACCCACCCCAGCCCTGCCGCCAAGCCCCGAATTGATCTACCAACCCTTCGCCGAAGGTACCCCGGAGGCGGGCACCGTGGCGCCGACCTTCCTGCCGGGTCGGGGTGTCGAACAGGTGAATTGCACGACTAGCCCGGCGGACACTCCTCGACTTTCGCTATTATCAGTAGCACTTCGTGCGAACCAAGATCGCCAGGCGCCCGAGAGCAGTCTCGGGGATGGGAGTGTGGGTGCGGTGATGGCGGCCAGGCGCGGCGCGGGTCCTCGGTCCAAGGACGTGATGGATGACAAAGACCCGCGTTTGGTTCGTTCACGCAACCGGTTGGTTGATGCGGCATCTGCCCTGTTGAAGACCGGCGGGGTTGATGCAGTCACGGTCGGGGCGGTCTCCCGGATGTCGCGGGTGGCTCGAACGACGTTTTACCGGCATTTCGACGGCACCACCGATTTGTTGGCTGCGGCGTTCGAACGATTGTTGCCCCACGCCGACGTCCCTGACGCGCACGGACCAATCCGCGACAGTTTGGTGCGGTTGGTCCGTGCTCAGGCTGCGTTGATCGAGCAGGCGCCACTGCAATTGACCGCCTTGGCGTGGCTGGCGATGGTGCCGGAGGAGCCCGGGGAGCAGCAGAACACCCTCGCGCCGCTGCGCGCTCGTGTCATCGCGCAGTACCGGGAACCGTTCGATCAGGTGTTGCAGAGCGCCGCCGCCCAGAAGGAACTCGACGAGTTCGATCCCGGCGTGGCCATCACCCAGCTCGTGGGCCCGCTGGTCTTCGCGCGGCTGTCCGGCCTTCGCTCGATGAGTGGCGCGGACTGCGAACAGCTTGTCGACGACTTTCTCGCCGCCCACCGCCGCTGATCCGATAGTCCCGCGTCGCCGAACAATACATTCCTTTCGCTACATGCTGTAGCGTAGTGATACCGATTGATTCATTTGTCGAAGGGTGTGCGATGCCAACGCAGCGATGGATGCGTGAGCAGTGGTGAAGCTTCGGCGATCGACCGGTCGCGGTGAGTACAGCCGGTCGCTGGGGCAGGTGGGACGCTTCGTCTTGTCGCACAAAGCGCTGGTAGCGGGCGTCTGGGTGGCTGTTGCCGTGGTGTTGGCTGTGCTGTTTCCCCAGTTGGAAACAGTTGTGCGCCAGCAATCGGTGGACCCAATTCCTAAGGGCGTGCCGTCGTTTCAGGCGCTCGATCGCATGGGCGAGGCGTTCGACGAAAAGGGCGCGAAGACCACGGTGTTCGTGGCAATGGAAGATCCGGCCGGACTCACCGAGCCCGCCCGCCAACGCTATGACGACCTCGTGGTCCGGCTCCGCGCCGACCGCGATGATGTGCAGGCCGTACGCGACCTGCTCGCCGACCCGATCACTGCCCGACAAGCGCTCAGCGAAGACGGCAAAGCCTGGTACTTGCCCGTCGGGGTCAGCGGCAGCCTCGGCGGGCCGACGGCGGCCCACGCTGTGGAATCGATCCGCGAGACCGCAGCAGAGGTCTTTACCGGCACCAGCACGACAGTCCACGTGACCGGACCAACAGCGACCTTCAGCGACCAAATCGTCACCGCTGAAAAGGATCTGGTGGTCATCACCATCGCCACCGTCGTGCTGATCGCCATAATCTTGCTGATCGTCTATCGGTCGGTGTTCACTGCGTTGCTACCGCTTCTGGTCATCGGTATCAGTCTCGCCGTAGCCCGCGGAGTCATGTCTGCGTTAGGCGAACTGGGCATGCCAGTCTCGCAATTCACCGTTGCGTTCATGACCGTCATCTTGCTCGGCGCCGGTGTGGACTATTCGGTCTTTGTGATCAGCAGATACCACGAAAGGCTGCGCCAAGGCGCCGCCGCGTCCGACGCTCTCATCGATGCCACCGCCACCATCGGACGGGTGATCCTTGCGTCGGCAAGCACTGTTGCTCTCGCGTTCTTAGCCATGGTCTTCGGGCAGCTCAGCGTCTTCGCCACCCTCGGCCCCGCCTGCGCAGTGGCGATCCTCATCGGATTCCTCGCCACCGTCACGTTGTTGCCGCCAGTGCTGCTGTGGGCTGCGCGATGGGGGTGGGGTGCCCCGCGCAAAGACCTCACGCGGCGCTACTGGAACCGCATCGCGGTCCTCGTCGTACGCCGCCCGGCGCCGTTGCTGGCCGTCAGCCTCGTCGGATTGACGATCCTGAGCGTCACCGCGCTGGGCATTCAGATCACCTACGACGACCGAGACGGTCAACCCACAACCACCGACAGCAACGAAGGTTACGCACTGCTCAACCGGCACTTCCCGCAAGACATCACCATCGCGGAATTTGTCGTCGTGGATTCGCCCACCGATCTGAGAACAACCAACGGACTTGCCGACCTTGATCAGATGGCAGCTCGGATTGCGCAGATCCCCGGCGTCACCCGTGTGGTCGGTGTCACTCGCCCGACCGGAGCCAAACTCGAACAAGCCCAACTCTCCTGGCAGAACGGGCAGATCGGCGATCGGGTGGCCGGCTCAGTGGGTGAGGGCCAAGCCCGCAAAGGTGACCTCGAACAATTGCGTTCTGGTGCAGACCAACTCGCCGACGGCCTCGAACAACTCGACATACAGATCCGCACCAATCTCACCCCACTGGCTGGCATTCTTAACCAAGTCACCACCATCGGGGCCGAAATAGGTCAATACCAACCACTTCTACAAACACTGACCGCCGCCGCACCCCAACTCGACCAAGCCGCGCAGAACGCCCCTCAGCTAGCAGCCCTGGCCGAACAGTCATCAGCCGCCATAGCCACAATCACCTCAGTGCTCCCGTTACTGGATAACTCAGCGCTGTGCACTCAACTACCCCAATGCAGCACCCTGCGCCAACAAGCCCGCGATCTCGCCGCACTCCGCGACAGCGGGTTCTTCACCCAGATCACGACACTGTCCACCCAGCTCGCGCAGATGGACACCCCCCTCACCGCGGTCACCAACCAACTCAACGCCACCGTCGCCACCCTCGAGACCACGCTGGGAACCATCGGGGCCCAAGACCTGCCAACCAAACTCGCCCAACTGCAGACCGGGGTCTCCCAACTCGCCGCCGGCTCGCGAACACTCGCCGAAGGCGTATCTGCACTCGTCGACAGCAACCTTCAACAACTCGCCGGCATGGCCACGCTCGCCGCCCAACTACAGACCACCGCGCGCGAAACCCGCGGCTCGGACTCGGCCACCGGCTTCTACTTACCCAAAGATGCTTTCGCTGACCAGCAATTCGCCGACGTTGCGCGCCAATTCATCTCCCCGGACGGACACACCGTGCGCTACGCCGTCCAGACAAGCTTCGACCCCTACAGCGCGGACGCCATGCGCCTGGCCAGCACCATCGCCACCGTCGCCAACGACGCAAAACCCAACACCACCCTGACCGACTCCACCGTCTCCGTCGCCGGCTTCCCCGCTATCAACGCCGACCTGCAACGACTGCTCACCAACGACTTCCGCCTCCTGGCCCTGGCCACCCTGGCCATCGTCGGCATCATCCTGATCATCCTGCTGCGCTCACTGGTCGCACCCATCTACCTACTCGGCACCGTCGTACTCAACTACACCGCAGCATTGGGCATAGGCGTCCTGATCTTTCAGCACATACTCCACACCGACATCGCTTGGCCTGTGCCCCTATTAGCGTTCATCGTCCTGGTAGCCGTCGGCGCCGACTACAACATGCTGCTGGTCTCACGATTGCGCGAAGAATCACATCACAACGTCCGAGTCGGAGTGCTCCGCACCGTCACCAACACCGGCTCAGTTATCACCTCAGCAGGCCTCATCTTCGCCGCCAGCATGTTCGGCCTCATCGCCGGTTCCATCGGCATCATGACCCAAGTCGGACTCATCATCGGCGTAGGCCTTCTCATCGACACCTTCATCGTCCGCACCATCGTGGTACCAGCCATCGCCACACTCCTCGGCAACGCAAGCTGGTGGCCCCAAAAGCCAACGACCCCTCCCACCCAACGCCGCCACCGACCCCACCCCGCAAAGCAAACATAAAGCCGGGGGACTGCTGCACGACCAGGTGACAGTTTCGGTGTCATGCCGCTGAGGCGGCTGTGTTGATGATCGTCTCGTATTCGATCGGGGTCAACCGGCCGAGGCGGGCCTGACGACGGCGTCGGTGGTAGGTCCGTTCGATCCAGGTGACGATCGCGATCCGCAACTGCTCGCGGGTGCTCCAGCGGTGCCGGTCCAGGACGTCCTTCTGGAGGAGCGCGAAGAACGATTCCATCGCTGCGTTGTCGCCGGCGGCACCGACTCTGCCCATGGACCCAACCAGGCCGTGTCGGTTGAGCGCGGACACGAACTTCCGCGACCGGAATTGAGAGCCCCTGTCCGAATGGACAATACAACCCGAAACATCGTCCTCTCGGCGGGCAACAGCGTTGTCCAGAGCGGTCACGGCGAGACGGGACTTCATCCTGGAGTCGATGCTGTAGCCGACGATCCGCCCCGAGCAGGCGTCTTTGATCGCGCAGAGGTAGAGCTTGCCCTCGTCGGTCCAATGCTCGGTGATATCAGTGAGCCACACTTGGTCCGGTGTGTCGGCGGTGAAGTCGCGTTCGACCAGGTCGTCGTGCACAGGCGGGCCCGGCTTCTTACCGTTCTTCCCACGTTTCTTGCCGAAGCTCGACCACCACTGGTTGGCCGAGCAGATCCGCCATGCCGTCCGCCCGCTCATCGGCTGACCAGCAGCTTCGGCTTCATCGGCGAGGAAGCGGTACCCGAATTCCGGGTCATCACGATGCGCGTCGAACAGGGCGTTCGCCCGCTCCGCTTCGACCCAGTCTGCCGCGGTGACCGCGTCCCTGAGCCACCGGTAGTAGGGCTGTCTGGAGAGCTTGAGTACCCGGCACGTCACCGTGACGGGGATTCCGTCGGCGGCGAGCTCTTTCACGAGCGGGTAGAGCCTTTTCCCGGAAGGTTCGCCTGCGACAGATATGCCGCAGCCCGTCGCAGGACCTCGTTCTCCTGCTCCAACAACCGATTCCGCTTCCGAAGCTCTCTCAGTTCGGCAGATTCGGTCGACGTTGTTCCAGGCTTGTGTCCGTCGTCGATGGCGACGCGGCGCATCCACTTGGCCAGGGTCATCTCATGGATCCCGAAGTCTTTCGCGACCTGCGCGAGTGTCACGCCAGGTTCACGGTCTCGGGCTACCCGGACCACATCGTCGCGGAACTCCTGCGGATAAGGCTTAGGCACGATAGTCATCCTTCCAGGCCCACCCTCGGGCAAGCCAGATCAGATGTCACCTATACGTGCAGCAGTCCCGTTAGCCCGCTTCAATTCAGTGTTCTCGCGTCTGAGTCGCTTGAGTTCGGCCGATTCCTCAGTCGTTGTTCCCGGCCGCTGGCCAGCATCGACCTCGGCCCGACGACACCACTTGCGGACCGTTTCTGGCGTACCTATCCCGAGTAGCTCAGCGACCTTGCCCATCGCTGCCCACTCCGAGTCATCCTCAGCCCGAATCTCAGCGACCATCCGGATCGCCCGCTCACGCATCTCGGCCGGGTACCTCTTCGTCCCACTTCCTGACATGACTCCATCCTTCCCAACGAACAGAGTCTCCGGACACGCCGGGGCGATTCACGATGAGGATGGGCGCCGGCTGGTGGTGCGTAACGGCTACCACAACCCGCGGGAGGTGATGACCGCCGCCGGTGCGGTTCCGGTGCGGGCACCAAGGGTCAACGACAAACGGGTCGACCCTGAAACTGGTGAACGCCAACGGTTCTCGTCGGGGATCATCCCGGCCTGGGCACGTAAAAGCCCCGAGGTCAGCGCGGTGTTGCCGCTGCTGTACCTGCACGGGTTGTCGTCGGGAGATTTTGGGCCGGCGCTGGAGCAGTTTCTTGGCTCGGGTGCGGGGTTATCGGCGGCCACGATCACTCGACTGGCCAGCCAGTGGCAGAAGGAAGCGGCCGCCTTCGACGACCGCGACATCACCAGCGATTATGTCTACCTCTGGGTCGACGGCATCCACCTCAAAGTCCGGCTCGAGCAGGAGAAGCTGTGTCTGCTGGTGATGATCGGCGTGCGTGCCGACGGCCGTAAAGAGCTCGTCGCCCTGGCCGATGGGTACCGCGAATCCACCGAATCATGGGCCGATCTATTGCGGTCGTGCCGACGCCGCGGCATGGCGGCCCCGAACCTGGCCGTCGGGGACGGGGCGCTGGGGTTCTGGGCTGCGCTGCGCGAGGTGTTCCCGGACACCCGAGAGCAGCGGTGCTGGTTTCATAAACAGGGCAATGTGCTTGCCGCACTGCCCAAGTCGGCCCATCCGAATGCGATCAAAGCGATGCAGGAGATCTACAACGCCGAGGACATCGGCTACGCCCGTAAGGCCATCGCCGCCTTCGAGAAGACCTACGGGGCGAAGTATCCCAAAGCGGTCGCCAAGATCGTCGACGACGCTGATGTGCTGCTGGAGTTCTACCACTACCCGGCCGAGCACTGGACCCACCTGCGCACGACCAACCCGATCGAGTTGACCTTCGCCACCGTGCGGTTACGGACCAAGGTGACCAAGGGACCCGGCTCCCGAGCCGCGGGACTGGCGATGGCCTACAAGCTCATCGAAGCCGCACAAGTGAAATGGCGAGCCGTCAACGTGAAGCGCCCTGGGTTCCGTTCCGAGTCTCAGCAAGGAGAATCGGAGTATGCCCAAGAAGTTCAGTCCAGAGCTGCGTGAGCGTGCCGTGCGCATGGTCTACGACCGCCAAGCCCGCGAGGGCGGCCCTCGCGCAGCATCGATCCGTGCCGTCGCGCCGCAGCTCGGTGTCGGCACAGAGACGCTGCGGATCTGGTGCAATCGCTACGGCGCCACCGAGCCGGTCGGACCGGGAGAGCCGCTCGAGGAGGAGAATCGCCGTCTCCGGCGGGAGCTCGCCGAGGCGCGACGTGCGAACGAGATCCTGAAGGCCGCCTCAGCGTTTTTCGCAGCGGAACTCGACCGCCCCACGACGAAATGATCGCGTTCGTCGACATGCATCGCGAGAAGTTCGGGGTCGAGGCCATCTGCCGCATCCTCAGTGCGACAGAATGTGGGTTCATCACCTCCCGCGGATACCGCGCTGCCAAGAACAGGCCGGCCTCCGCTCGCAGCGTTCGGGACGAGATGCTGGCGGAGGAGGTGCAGCGGATTCATCAGGCGAACTACAGCGTCTATGGGGTCCGGAAGATGTGGCACGCAATGCGCCACGCAGGATGGAACGTCGGTCGCGACCAGGTCGCGAGGCTGATGAAGATCGCCGGCCTGCAGGGCGTTCGCCGAGGTCGAAAGCCCGTCACCACCTGCTCCGCAGACGGAGATGACCAGCGCCCGGACCTCGTTGAACGGCGGTTCGTCGCGGATCGACCGCAGCAGCTTTGGGTCGCCGACATCACCTACGTCCGGATGCTCTCCGGGTTCTGCTACGTCGCATTCGTTACCGATGTCTTCAGTCGCAGAATTGTCGGCTGGGCGGTCGCGCCCACGCTCCACACGGAGTCTCTGCCATTGCTCGCACTGGAGCATGCACTGCAGTCCACCGGGGTGAGCAGGAACGAAAGCGGATTGATCCACCATTCCGACAGGGGTAGTCAATACGTTTCGCTCGCCTATTCGGACGCTCTGCTCGCCGCGGGAGTTACGGCTTCAGTAGGTACCGTCGGCGATAGCTACGATAACGCGCTGGCCGAGACAGTGAACGGCCTATACAAGGCGGAGTTGATCTACTCCAAGCGGATCTGGGAGTCAGTCAGCGAGGTTGAGCTCGCCACGATGGGCTGGGTCCACTGGTGGAACACCTCCCGGCTCCACGAAGCTCTCGGCTACCGCACCCCGGCGAACGTCGAAGCGACCTACACTCACACCACGACGACCGCGCCCGCGACCGTGTAACCACGGAACGAAACCCAGGGCGCTTCAGGCTGGGGATCGCCGCAGTGCACGCCGGGCACAAAGTGCGGTACTTCACCGCCGCCGACCTCGTGGAGACCCTGTATCGCGGACTGGCTGACAACACCGTCGGCAAAACCATCGACACCCTGCTACGCCAAGACCTGCTCATCCTCGACGAGATCGGATTCGCCCCGCTCGACGACACCGGCACCCAACTGCTGTTCCGGCTCGTCGCCGGCGCCTACGAACGCCGCTCCCTCGCGATCGCCAGTCACTGGCCCTTCGAACAATGGGGACGATTCCTGCCCGAACACACCACCGCCGCCAGCATCCTCGACCGGCTCCTACACCACGCCACCATCGTCATCACCGACGGCGATTCCTACCGCATGACACACCGAACGGAGGTACCACCCACCTAGAACATCCCGCACAGGGTGGGGACTTTTACCTGGCCACCAGCGGGGACATCAAACTGGCCGTTGACAGAGGCCCAGGGCTACCGCTCGTGCCAGAACATCCTCGCCCTGGGGAAGAGCGACAAACAACTCCTCGAGCGGGCTTGCGGGCAACTTGTCTCCGAACAGACCCGACGGGCGATCTCCTACACCGCGGTCAAGCAACGCCTGGCGGCGCTGCGGGCCCAGGCCGCCGCACGACCGACCACCGCGGCGGAACCAGCGACTGCTGCGTCGGTAGCGCCACCGGCGGGACAGCGCGACACCACCGGGGCGCATCTGGCCGGGCCCGAGCAGTTCAGCCTTTCTGCCTTGACCGGAGCCACCGGAGCCGACTTGACGGATGAGGGAGGGGCCAAGTGATCGATCGTCACCTCACCGACGCGGACATGCCGTTGTTCACGCAGCTGCGTATGACCGCGTTCGGGCAGACCGTCATCGAGCTGGCCAACGATCCCGCCTGCGACGAGTGGACCTTCTCCCAGAAGATCTTCCACGCGCTGGATAAGGAGATCACGGCCAGACAGGAACGTCGGACCCAGAAACTACTCAAGGCCTCCAGAACGCCAAACCCTGATGCCTGCGTAGAAGAGATCCGTTATCTGGCTGACCGCAACCTCAATCGGGAGCTAATCGCACGGCTTTCCAGCTGTCAATGGATCGAGTCGACCCGCAATCTTGTCGTGCTCGGTCAGTCCAGCGTGGGCAAGACCTATGTGGCTCTGGCACTGCTCAATGCCGCGTGCCGAAAGTACTACAGCGCGAGGTTCTTCCGGCTCGACGATCTGGCCAACCGGCTCGCCGTGTTGGAACCGACCTCGCAGCGGCGGTTGGATTTCCTGACGGATCTGCACAACTGTGACCTGCTGGTCCTGGATGACTTCCTGACGACGCCGGTGGCTGCGCACACCGCGGCCGAGTTGCTCAACATCCTGGCCGCTCGTGAAGGTCGAGGTTCGACTCTGGTGACCTCGCAGTTCGATCCGCCGGACTGGTACAAGTCGCTCCAGGACGCGGTCATCGCCGAATCGATCCTCAACCGGATCGTCGCCGGCGCCGAGATCATCGCCCTGGACGGGCCGAACATGCGCCGACATCTGGCGGACAGCCGATAGTTGGGCGCCGCGGTCGGGCAAGCTAGTATTCTCAATATGACTCGCTGATCACTGTGCATGTTCGAGGCTGATCCGAAGTCCACCACTTCGCGCAGCCTTTTTTATACCAGCGGCGGGACGGGTAGGTTATTCGTGCCGAAATTCGCGTGGAGAGCGACCAGTCCACCGCTTGAAGGCGTGAGAGAAGTTGGCGAGGTCGCTGTATCCGAGATCCGCAGCGATCTCACTCACCGACATCGATCGGTCGAGCAGCCGCAGCATCGCACGATCACGCAGGAATGATTCGCGCAACTCGCGAAAGGTGGTCCCCTCCTCGGACAGGCGCCGCTTGAGTGTGCTACGGGATATCGAGAGCTCGTGTGCGACCCAGTCGTTACTTCGTTTGCCGGGATCCTCCTCCAGGAGCCGTCGCACCTTCTCCGAGAAAGACGTGGTTCTGCTTCGCTGTTCGAGGGTTTGCTGCAGATCAACGATGGCGAGGCGATAGGCGACGGGATCGGAGAACCTACATACCTCGTTGAGGGTATCCGCGGGGACACGAAGGAATGACGTCGGAGCGTCGAAGTACAGGCGCCCAGCTAGGGCGTCCTCATGATTGGCCAGAAAGTTCGGCGCCGACCAGCTCAGATGGAGGGTGACGGTCGGCACATCGCCAGCGAGCATGTCAAGCAGGCGCAGGAGCGCCGACCCGCTGTACGCGACGACCAGGCAGTTCAGGGCCGGATCGCCTGTATGTGCGCTGAGCCCCACAGTAAGCCCCTCGTCTCTTGGGTGGAACTGTGGGCTGAGGGCCGTCGAGATCAAAGGCAGATAGGTGAGCAGCTCGACGATCTCGGCTACCGAACCTGCACTGACCAGAGGAAAGCTCAACGGGCCAAAGGACGTCAACTGAGCCTGCTCGGCGAACGCGAAGCCGAGCGTAGTTGCCTGGTCGACATCGAGTGCGGGGTACACCTCGCGAAACCACCGTATCGGGGCCTGGATGTTCCGCTGGATCAACGTCGTCTCGTCGATTCCTTCGCGAGCCATGATGTTGCGAAGCCGCGCGACAGCGTCTGAGTCGAGTGCTTGGCTCTCGAGCAATTGCGCGAACATGAGTGGAGGCACACCCTCCTCGTTGAGGTTCACCCTGGTCCCCTTTGAGCCGAATTCACAAGTTTCTGACTCTGCCGAACATAGCCGCCGCGCTCGTCTTCGACAACACTTTGACCAAGTTCACATTGAAGACGACGTATCCAGGAGTTGGCTATGGCAGTTGTCACCTTTGTCTCCCACGATGGCCAGAAGCACGAGGCGCCCATCGAGGAAGGGCAGTCGCTGATGCAGGTCGCGACCAACAACGCGGTGCCCGGCATCGACGGCGACTGAAGCGCCCTGGGTTTCGTTCCGTGGTTACACGGTCGCGGGCGCGGTCGTCGTGGTGTGAGTGTAGGTCGCTCCGACGTTCGCCGGGGTGCGGTAGCCGAGAGCTTCGTGGAGCCGGGAGGTGTTCCACCAGTGGACCCAGCCCATCGTGGCGAGCTCAACCTCGCTGACTGACTCCCAGATCCGCTTGGAGTAGATCAACTCCGCCTTGTATAGGCCGTTCACTGTCTCGGCCAGCGCGTTATCGTAGCTATCGCCGACGGTACCTACTGAAGCCGTAACTCCCGCGGCGAGCAGAGCGTCCGAATAGGCGAGCGAAACGTATTGACTACCCCTGTCGGAATGGTGGATCAATCCGCTTTCGTTCCTGCTCACCCCGGTGGACTGCAGTGCATGCTCCAGTGCGAGCAATGGCAGAGACTCCGTGTGGAGCGTGGGCGCGACCGCCCAGCCGACAATTCTGCGACTGAAGACATCGGTAACGAATGCGACGTAGCAGAACCCGGAGAGCATCCGGACGTAGGTGATGTCGGCGACCCAAAGCTGCTGCGGTCGATCCGCGACGAACCGCCGTTCAACGAGGTCCGGGCGCTGGTCATCTCCGTCTGCGGAGCAGGTGGTGACGGGCTTTCGACCTCGGCGAACGCCCTGCAGGCCGGCGATCTTCATCAGCCTCGCGACCTGGTCGCGACCGACGTTCCATCCTGCGTGGCGCATTGCGTGCCACATCTTCCGGACCCCATAGACGCTGTAGTTCGCCTGATGAATCCGCTGCACCTCCTCCGCCAGCATCTCGTCCCGAACGCTGCGAGCGGAGGCCGGCCTGTTCTTGGCAGCGCGGTATCCGCGGGAGGTGATGAACCCACATTCTGTCGCACTGAGGATGCGGCAGATGGCCTCGACCCCGAACTTCTCGCGATGCATGTCGACGAACGCGATCATTTCGTCGTGGGGCGGTCGAGTTCCGCTGCGAAAAACGCTGAGGCGGCCTTCAGGATCTCGTTCGCACGTCGCGCCTCGGCGAGCTCCCGCCGGAGACGGCGATTCTCCTCCTCGAGCGGCTCTCCCGGTCCGACCGGCTCGGTGGCGCCGTAGCGATTGCACCAGATCCGCAGCGTCTCTGTGCCGACACCGAGCTGCGGCGCGACGGCACGGATCGATGCTGCGCGAGGGCCGCCCTCGCGGGCTTGGCGGTCGTAGACCATGCGCACGGCACGCTCACGCAGCTCTGGACTGAACTTCTTGGGCATACTCCGATTCTCCTTGCTGAGACTCGGAACGGAACCCAGGGCGCTTCAGACTGCGGAGGCGAAGCCGCGTGCGGTACCTGTCATGTGATCGTCGATCCGCAATGGTCCGAGCAGGTCGGCCTCTCGGGTCCCGAGGAGGAGGAGATGCTCGCGATGAACCCCGAGCGCCAGCCGACCTCCCGGCTGTCCTGCCAGATGGCGGCGTCGGCGGCGTGGGACGGCTTGATCGTCGAACTACCCGAATTCCAGATGTGACGGCGAGAAACGGTTAAGACCTGATGAAGATTCCTGAAGCAATCACCGCCAAGGTTCAGTCGACCATCCCGATGGATCTGCAGATCCAGGGCGCGCATCTGTATGACAAGACCCGGCGATGGGTGACCGGGACGAACGGAGAGAAGCTCTTCGTCGAGAGTCCTATCCCGCCGGTCGAGGACGTCGAGCTCGCCGACATCGACCTCAGCAACCCTTTTCTCTATCGCCAGGGGCGCTGGCAGTCCTACTTCGAGCGCTTGCGCAACGAGGCGCCGGTCCACTACCAGCCCAACAGTGCGTTCGGTCCGTTCTGGTCTGTCACGCGGCATGCCGACATCGTGGCCGTGGACAAGAACCACGAGCTCTTCTCCGCCGAGCCGTTCATTGTCATCGGGGCCCCGCCTCGTTTCCTTGATATCGCGATGTTCATCGCGATGGATCCGCCACGCCACGACGCGCAGCGGGCCGCTGTCCAAGGCGTTGTTGCGCCGAAGAACCTGCGTGAGATGGAGGGGCTGATTCGATCGCGTGTGCAGGAGGTGCTGGACGACCTGCCCGTGGATCAGCCGTTCGACTGGGTGCAGAACGTCTCGATCGAGTTGACCGCTCGGATGCTTGCCACCCTTCTGGACTTCCCGTACGAGCAGCGTCGCAAGCTCGTCTACTGGTCAGATCTCGCGACGTCGCTGGAGCAAGCCAACGGCGGGCCCTCGGACAACGACGAGGTGTTCCCCGGCATGCGCGACATGGCGCGAGGTCTCAGCGCTCTCTGGCACGACAAGGCAGCGCGGATGGCTGCCGGGGAGGAACCCGGCTTCGATCTGATCACCATGTTGCAGAGCAACGAGAACACCAAGGACCTGATCGACCGCCCGATGGAATTCTTGGGCAACCTCGTGCTGCTGATCGTCGGAGGCAACGACACGACCCGCAACTCGATGAGCGGCGGTGTTCTTGCGCTGAACCGCTTCCCCGATCAGTTCGAGAAGCTGAAGGCAAACCCCGACCTGATCCCCAACATGGGCTCGGAGATCATCCGGTGGCAAACCCCGCTGGCTTATATGCGCCGGGTCGCCAAGGCCGACACCATTCTGAACGGGCAGTTCATCCGCAAGGGCGACAAAGTAGTGATGTGGTACGCCTCGGGCAACCGCGACGAGCGCGTGTTCGAACGGCCCGATGAGTTCATCATCGACCGGGCCAACGCCCGCAACCACATCTCCTTCGGCTTCGGCGTCCATCGTTGTATGGGCAACCGGCTGGCCGAGCTCCAGCTGCGGATCCTGTGGGAGGAGTTGCTTCCCCGTTTCGACAATATCGAGGTCGTCGGCGAGCCAGAGTACGTGCAGTCCAATTTCGTGAGGGGCATCAGCAAGATGATGGTCCGCCTCACCCCGAAATCCAGCGCATGACCTCGCAGCGGGCCCTCATCGTCGGGGCCGGCCATGCCGGGGCCCAACTCGCGGCCAGTCTGCGCCAGGAAGGGTGGACCGGTGAGATCGTCCTCATCGGCGAGGAGTCGGCGCTGCCCTATCAACGCCCGCCGCTGTCGAAGGGTTACCTGGCGGGGAAGAGCACGCTCGACGAACTCGCGATCCGCAGCGCCAAATTCTACACCGAGCAGGGGATCCAACTCCTGAATGCGAAGGTGGAGGCGATCGACCGCTCGGCTGGTCATCTCGTGTTGAGCACCGGCGACGCGCTGCCCTACGACAAGCTCGCGCTGTGCACTGGGGCCCGCCCTCGACGGCTTTCCATCCCGGGGGCCGACCTGGTCGGCGTCTACTACCTACGCACCGCTGCGGACGTCGAGATGATCCGAGAGGCCACCAGCCCCGGGTGTCGGGCTGTGATCATCGGCGGCGGCTACATCGGACTGGAGACGGCCGCCTCATTGCGTGCGCTCGGTCTGGAGGTCACTGTACTCGAGGCGACCGAGCGCGTCCTCGAACGGGTCACCGCCCCCGCTGTATCGGCGTTCTTCGACCGGATCCACCGGGAGGAGGGCGTGAACATCCGGACGGGCGCGCTGGTCGAAGCTCTATCAGGTGACGGCAGGGTCCGCGAGGTGTTCCTGTCCAGTGGCGAATCAATTCCCACCGACCTCGTCATTGTCGGTATCGGCGTTGAGCCGAACACCGAGCTCGCCGCCGCCGCGGGTCTGGTCGTCGACAACGGCGTCGTGATCGACGACCAGACCCGGACCAGCGACCCCGACATCGTGGCGGCTGGGGACTGCGCCAGCCATGACATGGCCCGTTACGGCCGTCGCATACGCCTGGAGTCCGTGCCGAGTGCGGGTGAGCAGGCCAAGGTGGCGGCCGCGACCGTCTGCGGCAAGTCCAAGATGATCGCGGCGCTTCCATGGTTCTGGTCGGATCAATACGATCTCAAGCTCCAGATCGCCGGTCTCAACACCGGGTACGACGAAGTCGTCCTCAGCGGCGACCCGACCCGGGACCGCGACTTCACCTGCTTCTACCTGCGTGCGGGCGAGCTCATCGCCGCCGACTGCATCAACCGGCCCCGTCACTTCATGTTCAGCAAGCGGGTCATCACGCAGCGACTCCCCATTGGCCGGACCGAACTGGTGCTCGCAGGCTCTGTCTGAGGTGATCGGTCCCTTGGCGGCGATGGTACGACAACAGCGAGTACGGGCCCACATTTCGGAAAGGAACGTCAGTGACGAACATCATCCAGCTCCCGCTGGCGAAGGGTCGTGAGCGGCTCTCGTCGGTATTCCTGGCACCATTGCCGAGTCGGGCCGACGCGACCCTGCTAGGGGTCAGCGACCAGTGGCCTGTTCGTGAGCTCGCCCCGCCCCCGGCGGGGTCGGGGCTCGAGCCCGTCCGAGGGACCGCGGGCATGCCTCTGCTCGGTCACACCCTGGACTACATCAGGTTCGGCTCCAACTTCACCCGGGCCAGGTACCAACGCTTCGGACCGGTCTGGTGGATGGGCGCCTTCGGCACGAGAATCGTGATGGTGGCGGGCGCGGATGCCACACAGGAGGCGCTGACGACCAAGGCGAAGTCGTTCTCCCAGGACGGGTGGACCTATCTCATCGATGCTTTCTTTCACCGGGGCCTGATGCTGATGAGCTTCGACGAGCACAGGATGCATCGGCGGATCATGCAGGAGGCGTTCACCCGCGACCGGCTCGCCGGCTACGTCGACCAGCTCGGCCCGACGCTGGAGACCAGCATCCGCAGGTGGACAGCGGGCCGGTCCACGCGCATCTACCCACTGTTGAAGGCCCTGACTCTCGACGTCGCAACGGAGGTCTTCATGGCAGGTCGGGGAGGGAGCGAGGACACTGACGCCATCAACGACGCCTTCGTGGCCACCGTGCGCGCAGCCAGCTCGATCATCCGTTTCCCGCTGCCGGGGACTCGGTGGCGCGCCGGAGTCCATGGGCGCACGCTCCTGGAGGACTACTTCACCCGGCATCTGCCGACGGCTCGAAGTGCCCAGGGAGACGACCTCTTTGCGGGGCTGTGCCATGCGCGCACGGCCGACGGTGAGGCGTTCACTGATGAGGACGTCGTCAACCACATGATCTTCTTGATGATGGCGGCCCACGATACCTCGACCATCACCACCACCGCTGCCGCCTACTTCCTCGCCAAGCACCCAGCCTGGCAGGAACGGGCTCGGGCCGAGTCCGACCGACTCGGTGAACGCCGCCCCGACATCGACGACCTGGACTCGATGGCGACTCTCGACCTGGTGATCAAGGAGACGCTGCGCCTCGTGGCGCCCGTGCCGATCGTGATGCGCAAGACGATCGAGAACGTGGAGATTGCCGGACGCCACATCCCGGCGGACACCCTGGTGGCCGTGGCTCCTGCGGTGAACCACTTCGACGAGTCGTGCTGGACCGAGCCCGACACCTTCGACCCCGACCGTTTCAGCGAGCCGCGCCATGAGGACCAGAATCACCGTTTCGGGTGGATCCCCTTCGGCGGAGGAGTGCACAAGTGCATTGGTCTGCACTTCGGCACCCTCGAGGTCAAGGCGATCCTGCACCACATGCTGCGCACTTACACCTGGTCGGTCCCCGACCAGTATGAAGTGAGATGGGACAACACCTCGCTCCCCATTCCTGTCGACGGGTTGCCGATCACCCTGGAGCGCAGATGAATCCGGCACCGGTGGCGTTCTTGGGGGCGACCGACTTCCTCGACATCGAGCACGAGTCCGTCCGGGCATTCACCGCCGCCGCGGTTGGGGATGCGAGCACCGACCGGGACAAGGCCAATCGCCTCTTCACCGCCGTCCGTGACCAGATCTGGTACGACCCCTACACGGTGTCGGACAATCCCGCCCACTATCGAGCCAGCTTCGTCCTCGAGTCCGGGCGCGCCTATTGCGTCCCGAAGGCGGTGCTCTTGACCGCGGTGTGCCGAGCGGCAGGGATTCCGGCGCTGCTGGGTTTCGCTGACGTCCGCAATCACCTGCAGACCGAAGCGCTGCGAGCGCTCATGGGCGGCACAGACCTGTTCGTCTATCACGGCTACAGCCGTCTCTACATCGACGGCCGGTGGTTGAAGGCGACGCCTGCGTTCAACACCGAGTTGTGTGCGCGTTTCGGTGTGCCGCCGGTGGATTTCGACGGTGATCGCGACGCACTCCTGCACGCCTTCACCGCCGACGGAGCCCAGCATATGGAGTACGTCCGCGAGCGCGGCATCTTCGACGATCTGCCTTTGAACGCGATCCTGACCGAGCTTCGGCATACCTATGGACCGTTGATGTTCAAGCGCGCTGACGTGATCGCTGACGCTTTCACCGACACACCCACCAGCCGCACCCAGCCCGACGGGATCTCCGGTGGGTTCCACTCACCCCTGGAGGACCGATGAGCACGGCGACCGCAGCGGACGCCTTGGACGTGTGCAACCCAGCCGATGGCCGGCTGATCGCAACCGTCCCTGTGGATGATCGCGAGACCGTGAACGGTGTCGCGGCTGACCTCCGCTGCGCCCAGGTCGGGTGGGTCGAGGCTGGCCCGCGGCAACGCGCCAGATGGTTGCATCGCTGGCGGGACTGGATCCTGGCTCACACCGACGAGCTCACCGATCTGCTGCAAGCCGAAACGGGCAAGGTGCGCCCAGATGCCCTCGTGGAGACGACCGCGTCGTGCGAATTCATCACCTACTACGCTGACAACGCCGAGAGGTTTCTCGCTGGCGAGCAGGTCAGGTCCTCGAGTCTGTTGAGTCTGCCGAAGCGGCTGTCCAAGACCTACCACCCATATCCGGTTGTCGGGCTCATCACGCCCTGGAACTTCCCGATCACCCTCTTCCTCATGGATGCAGCGCCCGCGTTGGCTGCCGGATGCGCGGTCCTGGCGAAGTCCTCGGAGGAGACGCCACTGACGTGTGCGCGGGTCGTCGAGGGCTGGCACGAGATCGGCGCCCCTCCGGTCTTGGCCCATGTTGTGGGTGCCGGCGAAGCGGGTGCGTCGGTGGTGGACGCCGCTGACTTCGTGCAGTTCACCGGCTCGACAGCCACCGGGCGTGCGGTCGCGATCCGCTGCGCCGAGCACCTGAAGCCGGTGAGCCTGGAGCTGGGCGGTAAGGATCCGGCGATAGTGCTGGAGGACGCCGACCTTGCTCGTGCGGTGGAGGGGATCGCGTGGGGCGGTCTGTTCAACGCAGGGCAGGTCTGCATCTCCGTCGAGCGGGTATACGTGGTAGCTGAGATCTACGACGAGTTCGTGGCCCGGCTGACGCAGAGGGTGCGCTCCCTGGCCCAGGGTGCGGCGACAGGTGACGACGTGGGTGCGATGGTCACTGCGAGGCAGGTCGAGATCGCCGATCGCCACGTCAGCCAGGCGGTGGCGGCGGGTGCGCGGGTCCTGGCCGGCGGAACCCGGAGTGCGGTCGGGAACTACTACGCTCCGACCGTCCTGGTCGGTGTCGACCACACGATGGCTTGCATGACCGAGGAGACCTTCGGCCCCACGATCCCGGTGATGCTGGTCGCGGATGAAGACGAGGCCATCCGTCTGGCCAACGACTCGGCGTACGGCCTGTCTGCGACGGTGTGGACCCGCGACCACGCTCGGGCACAGCGCATTGCGAAACGCCTGGACGCGGGTGCGGTCAACATCAACGACGTCTTCAGCAACCTCTTCGCCACCACACTGCCGCACAGTGGATGGAAGGCATCGGGTATCGGTGCGCGGCTCGGCGGTGCCTACGGGCTGCACAAGTACTGCCGGGTCCAGGCGGTGACCGAGCCGCGGATTCCTGTCCCGGCACGAGAACTCACGTGGTACCCGTACACCTCCCGGCGTGCGGCCATCGCCGAAAGAGTATTGCGCGCGGCAGCCGGCCGCGGCCTGTGGCAACGCCTCGGCCTGAACAAGGAGAACAGCAAGTGACGACGCACATCCCCCACACTGCCGCCAAGACTGTGGCGATCACCGGCGGAGCCCGCGGCATCGGCTACCAGACCGCGAAGGAGCTGATCCGACGAGGCCACCGCGTCGCCATCGGCGACGTCGACGAGGCACGTGCCAAAGAGGCCGCCGTCGAGCTCGGGGTGAAGGTCGTCACCCGCCTCGATGTCACCGATCCCGACTCGTTCCGCGAATTTCTCGACCTGGTCGAGGGGGGCCTCGGCCCCCTCGACGTGCTGATCAACAACGCGGGCATCATGCCCACCGGGCACGCCCACGAGGAAGCCGACGCGGTGACCCGGCGGCAGGTCGAGATCAACGTCCTGGGAGTCATCTTCGGGACCAAACTCGCCCTCCAACGGATGCTGCCGCGGCGTGCCGGGCACATCATCAACACCGCATCACTGGCCGGTGAGCTCGCCGTACCCGGTCTGGCGACCTATTGCGGCACCAAGTTCGCGGTCATCGGGTTCACTGAGGCAGCACGACAGGAATACCGCAAGTCCGGGGTCCAGCTGTCCACGGTCCGGCCTACGTTCACCAACACCGAGCTCGTCGCTGGGACGGCTGGGGCCAAGGGACTGCGCAACGCCGAGCCCGAGGAGATCGCTCGAGCGACAGCCGATCTGATCGAGAATCCGCGTTCTTTCGTGCGTGTCACCCGCCTCGCCGGCGGCATGGTCGCCGCGATGAAGTTCGTCCCCGGTCGGTTGGCTACCTGGCTCGGATCGGCCCTGGGCACGGACTCGGTGTTCCTCGACGACGTCGACATGAGGATACGCCAGGCCTACCTGGACAGAATCCGGAGCAACTGATCCAGTCTTCGAACCCCGTCGTGCGCCGATCCACCGAAGAGGAACTCCTATGCCCCGCAGAACCCTGATCAAGGACTACCCGCATCGGATGGCGGGGCATTGCGGCTCTGGCGCGATGCGCGATCTTCTGCACTGGCATGGTCTGGGGTGGGATGGACCGCCCGACGAAGGTCTGGTGTTCGCGCTCGGTGGCGCGGTGGGGCTATCCTACCTCCGGTCGAGCGACCTCGTCCCACCGCTGTACCTGGTGGGACGAGGTGCCGACTTCGAAGTCGATCTACCCCGCCGACTCGGCGGACAGGTCCACGTTCTCACGACCGACGATCCTCGCGAGGGATGGTCATGGGTTCTCGACGAGATCGAAGCAGGCAGACCCAGTCTGGTGTGGGGCGACATCGGTGAGTTGCCGTACCTGCGGGTCCAGTTGCGGATGAGTCGCCACGATATCGTCGTGATCGGTCACGACGAGGCCGAGGGGATCGCTTTTGTCGTGGACAATGACCGCGCCGAGGTGCAGGAGGTCCCGCTCGATGCGCTGGCTCGGGCGCGGTCCTCGAAGTCTTTCCCGGAACCGACGCGCCACTGCACCTACCGCATCATCTGGCCGGACGCGCTGCCAGACGTGGCGGAAGTAGCGGCAGAGGCATTTCGCCAGTCCGCGGCCAGTATGCGCCGCCCGTCGCAGCCCGGGATCGTCGATCTCACGACAGCGGCGGCCGGGGCCGAGGGCCTAGCTGCGGTCGTACAGCTGGCGGCCGACGTTCGGACCTGGGCCGATCTTCCGATAGACGACCTCGAGATCCTCCTGTTCAGCCTGAGCGCTTTTATCGAGAAGGCAGGTACCGGCGGCGGGCTGTTCCGCCGATTGCTCGCCGATGGCTGCGCGGATGTCGCACGCCTGACCGGCGACTTCGCCACCGCTCAACTCGCCGTCTCCGCCAGCCGTTGTGCGCAGGCATGGACCGAGACTGCACGTGCCGGTATCCGGCGCGACGTTGATGTGCGAGCGCGCGCGGCCGGGATGTCTTTGGCGGCTAGCCGGCTGCCAGAGCTGGAGTTGGACCTGGTCGAGTCCCTGGAGTCTGCTTCAAGCTCGCTTATGGCTGCAGATCGCTGACAGCCCCACTTTTCCCCGGACGCTCGGTCTCCGGATCGCTGTGTTCGAAGGCAACTCTCTCAACAAGGAATGCTATGCAGAGCACGATGATGAACGTCCCGTTGACAACTGCGGCGATTCTGCGCCACGGCTCGAGTGTGCATGGCTCGGCAACCGTGCGGACCTTGCAGCCCGACGGGAGCGTGAAGGTCGCCTCGTTCGCCGAGATCGGACGGCGGTCCGCCCAGTTGGCCAACGCGTTGCGCGGTTGCGGGATCACAGGCGATGAGCGCGTCGCAACCTTTATGTGGAACAACCAGGAACATGTGGAAGCCTACTGTGCGGTGCCCTCGATGGGCGCGGTACTGCACACTCTCAATCTACGCCTCGCCTCAGATCAACTCGTCTACATAGGCAACCACGCCGAGGACCGGGTCGTGATTCTCGACGGAAGCCTGGTCCCGCTGCTGGCCCCCGTGCTGCCGCACATCACCAGTGTGCACACCGTCGTCGTGACCGGGGGGGTGGACCTCACCCCGCTGCACCGTGACGGGCTCACAGTCGTGGGTTACGAGGAGTTCATCTCCGCTCAGCCCGAGACGTTCGACTGGCCTGACCTCGATGAGCAGTCAGCAGCCGCCATGTGTTACACCTCCGGTACCACCGGGACCCCCAAAGGCGTCGCCTACAGCCACCGGTCGACCTACCTGCATTCGATGGCGGCCTGCGCCGCCGACGGACTGCGAGTCGGCTGCGATGACCGGATCCTCGCTATTGTGCCGATGTTCCATGCCAACGCCTGGGGACTGGTCTATGCCGCCCTCATGGCAGGTGCCGACCTTCTCATGCCTGACCGGTTCCTGCAGGCCGAGCCGCTGGTACGGCTCATCGATGCCCAGAAGCCAACCGTCGCAGGCGCGGTCCCGACGATCTGGAACGACGTGCTGAACTTCGTGGAGGCCAACCCCAGCTACGACATCTCCTCTCTCGGCCTGGTTGCCTGCGGTGGCTCCGCCGTGCCCGTTCACCTGATGGAGATCTTCGAGGAGAAGTACGGCGTACAGGTTGTCCAGGCGTGGGGAATGACCGAGACCTCGCCGCTGGCCACCGTCGCGCGTCCGCCGGCATCGCTCGACACGCAGGAGCGGTGGCGCCTGCGAGCCACTCAAGGCCGTCCGGTTCCAGGTGTGGAATTGAGGATCGTCGGCGACGCGGGCAATGAGCTCCCGCACGACGGCGAAGCCGTCGGCGAGCTGCAGGTGCGCGGACCTTGGATCACCGGCTCGTACATCGGCGAAGAGGATGACGGGGAGAAGTTTCAGGACGGTTGGTTGCGCACCGGCGACGTCGGTCGGATCGATGAACGCAGTTTCGTCACGCTGACCGACCGCACAAAGGACGTGATCAAGTCTGGCGGGGAGTGGATCTCCTCGGTCGAGCTCGAACTGCTGCTCGCCGGACACCCCGATGTGCTCGAGGCATCTGTGATCGGGGTGCCGGACGAGAAGTGGCAGGAACGTCCCCTCGCGGTGATCGTCGTACGTGACGGGCGCGAGCCCACACCTGCCCATCTGCGTGACTTCCTCGTTGGCAAGGTCGCCAAATGGTGGCTGCCCGAGCGTTGGTGCTTCGTCTCCGAGGTGCCCAAGACCTCGGTCGGCAAGTTCGACAAGAAGCGCCTGCGCTCCCTGCATGCCGAAGGAGAGCTTGCCGTCGTCGAAATCTAGGAATCCTCTCTAGATCATCGAGCACGGGTCCCTGCTCACATCGTGGGGTTAGGATCCGCGGCGGACAGTCCGACTTCGAGTACCTTGCCCGGCCTTAGTGGTCACGCCTCTCTTCAGTCACGCCGCGAACGCAGACCGGGTGGTGCGACATACCCCACGCTGAGTCAGCCGAGAACCTCGCAGGCCAAACCTCGACTGCCGCGCGATCGCGGCCACTTGGCGGCCCTGGATACTTCCTGCTGGTACCTGCGAAAATTCCCACCTGCAGTGCTGGCGGCGGTCCGGTTCGACCATCGCAAGGTGTGGGCGATGTGCCGTTGCGACGGGCACCCGGTGTCGCAGGCGACCGTGCTGCGGTGCCTGCGAGACGAGGGTCTGCTGCCGCCAGCCGCAAGGCTGCGTTCGCCGCCGAGCCCACCGGCCCGAATCAGGTGTAGCGTTTGGACTTCAGTGAGTTCGAGACCACCGCTGGCGGGACGTGGCGTATCGCGGATTGCCGGGACTACTGGAGCAAATACGAGCATCCCTGGCATGTGTCGCCGACGGCGAACCAGCACGAACGCGATCACCGCGATCGAGCGCGCTTTGGCCGACTACGAGCAGTCGTACGACCACCCGCTGGCCGAAACGTGCCCACGCGAGCCCGGCCGTGGTCTCGAGCCCGCGGCGACGATCGTGACCTACAACGGCGGCCCGTTCCGGTCGTTCCGCTTCGAGGCGTTCGTCACCGCACACCCCGAACTGCGCCACGTCGGTACCCGAGTCAGGTCGCCGGGCCAGAACGGCTCGCGCGAACGCGGTTTCGGGTCGCTGAAGTACGAGCGACTGTTCCTCGAGGAGATCGATGACGTCTTGGCCGTGGTGAAGCACGCTGACGCCTACCGGGTCGAGCACAACACCGTCCGGCCGCACGAAGCCATCGCTTGGAACCGGCCGATCCAGATCCACCCTGGCCTGGTCGGCCCTCGGATCCCCAACTTTCCCCGAGACCGAAAACCTGCCAACTACTTGACACGGGACACGACGACGCAGCAGCGGCCTCGTCCAGGAGTGTTCGATCAACGGCTCTGGTATCCCTCACACCCGAATTGAGCCAGAGCCGTTGACCCGACCTCCGTACGTGCGGGCTTTTGTCGGTTTTACTTGCGGGTGTTGTGGTTGTGGTGGGCGGTGAGGAAATCGTCGACCAGGCGTGCGCAGTCGTGGTGGTCGATGCTGTGCAGCCCGGTGAGGCGAGCGAAGACGATCGGGCCCAGCAGCTGGATGATGACGAAGGTGGTGTCGAGGTCGCCGAGGTGGGCGCGGGCCTCAGGGCTGGTGAGGATGTGGTCGAACGGTTCGCGGTAGCGGCGGATGACCTGGGCGCGCAGGGAGGTGACCGCGCCCGAGTCAGGGGGTGCGCCGGGGTCGGGGGTAATGGATCCCATGGCCAGCCAGGACAGGGTGGTCAGCTGGAGGGGAGCGTTCTCGATCAGGTCGGCTTGGGCGGTGAGCAACGCGATCAACTGCTCGCGCACGGGCCCGTCGTCGGGTGGGGTGTCCACGCGTGGGAGTAGGCGTTCGAAGGTGGCCGCGAGCAGGTGGGTGCTGCTGCCGAAGTGCCGGTAGAGGGTGGTGCGCGCGACTTTCGAGGTGCGGGTGACCGCGTCGATGGTGACCGCGTCGATACCGCCGGTGGCCAGCAGATGGGTGGCCGCGTCGAGCAACCGTGCCCGCGAGCGCGCCAACCGCGGATCGGCCTGATCGAGATCCGCGTCCTGCTCGCCGGTGGCGGAGTGGGGCGCGGCGGGTCCGGTGCGGGTGTCGGCCTGGTCGCGGGTGGTCATGGTCGGGAAGACCTCCAAGGAAACGGGCGGCGGTGAATGTGTCCGATTTCGACTCTATCGCAACCACTCTCGCCTGTGATACTCATGGTAGCGAAGCGATACCGATGGTTTCGTCGGGTGGGAGGTGCCGGTGAACGCACCGGAAACGACTGACGGTCACAGTGTGCTGGCGCGGGCCGAATGGTGGATGCTGACGGTGTCGTGCCTGGCGGTGGCGCTGGTCGTCGCGGCGATGGCTGCACTGTATTCGGCGTTGCCGCTGATCGCGGTCGCGACCGGGGCGACCCAATCGCAGCTGACCTGGATCGTCGACGGCTACACCCTGATCCTGGCGTGCCTGGTCCTGCCCGCCGGCGCGGTGGGTGACCGCTACGGGCGCCGCGTCGTGCTGATCGCGGGCCTGGCGGTGTTCTCCGTGGCCTCGGCGCTGCCGCTGCTCATGTCGGGGCCGGTGTGGCTGATCGCGGCCCGCGCGGCGGCGGGCGCGGGCGCGGCACTGGTGATGCCCTCGACCCTGTCGATCCTGACCGCGGGGCTGCCCGAAGCGCATCGCGGGCGCGCGGTCGGGGTGTGGGCTGGGGTCGCCGGGTCCGGTGCGGTGCTCGGGATCCTCGGCTCGGGACTGCTGCTGGCGCGGTGGTCGTGGGAATCGGTGTTCGTGGGACTGACCGTGGCCGGGGTGGTGCTGGCCGCGCTGGCGTGCACCATCGCCGAATCCCGCGAGCGGGAACACCCGCCGGTGGACTGGGTGGGCGCGGTGGCGGTGGCGATCGCGATCGCGGCGATCGTGTTCGCCTGCGTCGAGATCCCCGCGCGCGGCTGGCTCGACCCGCTCGTGACCCCCACCCTCGCGCTCGGTGTCGCCGCGGCGGTGGTGTTCGTGATCATGGAGTTGCGGGTCGCCGCGCCGCTGCTGGATGTGCGGTTGTTCGCCCGGCGGGGGTTCGGGGCCGGGTCACTGTCGGTGACCATCCAGTTCCTGGTCACCTTCGGGGTGTTCCTGCTGCTGGTGCAATACCTGCAATTGATCCTCGGGTACGGGCCGCTCGGTTCGGCGCTGGGCCTGGTGCCGATGGCGGTGCCGCTGGTGGCGATCTCGGTGATCGCGCCGTGGCTGTCGAGCCGGGTCGGGCTGCGGGCGATGACCGTCACCGGGCTGCTCGCCATCGCGACCGGACTCTTCCTGGTGAGCCGGTTGACCCTGGCCGCCGACTACCCAGACCTGTTGTGGCCGTTGCTGATCCTGAGCGCCGGGCTGGGATTGTGCACCGCCCCGGCCACCTACGCCATCGTCGCCGACACCCCCGTGGCCAAACACGGTGTCGCCGCCGCCGTCAACGACGCCGCCCGCGAGATCGGCGCGGCCATCGGAATCGCCGTATCCGGCAGCGTGCTCGCCGCCGGATACACCCACCACATCCAACCCGCCCTGCCCCAGCTGCCCGAACCCGCTCGCGGCCCGGTCGCCGACTCCCTCGCCGCCGCCCTGCAGGTCGCCGACCGCGCCGGACCCGCCGCCCAGCCACTGGCCGAATTCGCCAAGACCGCGTTCGTACACGGCAGCACCCAGGCCGCGCTCGCGCTGGCGGCCATCACCGCGGCCGGAGCACTCGCGCTGGCCATCCTCGCCCCCGGACGCACACCCCGGCCCACCCCCACCACGACCTGAAGCGCCCTGGGTTTCGTTCCGTGGTTACACGGTCGCGGGCGCGGTCGTCGTGGTGTGAGTGTAGGTCGCTCCGACGTTCGCCGGGGTGCGGTAGCCGAGAGCTTCGTGGAGCCGGGAGGTGTTCCACCAGTGGACCCAGCCCATCGTGGCGAGCTCAACCTCGCTGACTGACTCCCAGATCCGCTTGGAGTAGATCAACTCCGCCTTGTATAGGCCGTTCACTGTCTCGGCCAGCGCGTTATCGTAGCTATCGCCGACGGTACCTACTGAAGCCGTAACTCCCGCGGCGAGCAGAGCGTCCGAATAGGCGAGCGAAACGTATTGACTACCCCTGTCGGAATGGTGGATCAATCCGCTTTCGTTCCTGCTCACCCCGGTGGACTGCAGTGCATGCTCCAGTGCGAGCAATGGCAGAGACTCCGTGTGGAGCGTGGGCGCGACCGCCCAGCCGACAATTCTGCGACTGAAGACATCGGTAACGAATGCGACGTAGCAGAACCCGGAGAGCATCCGGACGTAGGTGATGTCGGCGACCCAAAGCTGCTGCGGTCGATCCGCGACGAACCGCCGTTCAACGAGGTCCGGGCGCTGGTCATCTCCGTCTGCGGAGCAGGTGGTGACGGGCTTTCGACCTCGGCGAACGCCCTGCAGGCCGGCGATCTTCATCAGCCTCGCGACCTGGTCGCGACCGACGTTCCATCCTGCGTGGCGCATTGCGTGCCACATCTTCCGGACCCCATAGACGCTGTAGTTCGCCTGATGAATCCGCTGCACCTCCTCCGCCAGCATCTCGTCCCGAACGCTGCGAGCGGAGGCCGGCCTGTTCTTGGCAGCGCGGTATCCGCGGGAGGTGATGAACCCACATTCTGTCGCACTGAGGATGCGGCAGATGGCCTCGACCCCGAACTTCTCGCGATGCATGTCGACGAACGCGATCATTTCGTCGTGGGGCGGTCGAGTTCCGCTGCGAAAAACGCTGAGGCGGCCTTCAGGATCTCGTTCGCACGTCGCGCCTCGGCGAGCTCCCGCCGGAGACGGCGATTCTCCTCCTCGAGCGGCTCTCCCGGTCCGACCGGCTCGGTGGCGCCGTAGCGATTGCACCAGATCCGCAGCGTCTCTGTGCCGACACCGAGCTGCGGCGCGACGGCACGGATCGATGCTGCGCGAGGGCCGCCCTCGCGGGCTTGGCGGTCGTAGACCATGCGCACGGCACGCTCACGCAGCTCTGGACTGAACTTCTTGGGCATACTCCGATTCTCCTTGCTGAGACTCGGAACGGAACCCAGGGCGCTTCAACGCACCCCACGTCGTCGCCCTCGTCCGAGCCGGCAAGACCTTCGAGAAAGGCAAACTCGTCGAATCCGACACCCCATCAACATCGCAAGAGGAGGCCGCCTGAAACAACCTCATCCACAGGTCTTGACAATATCTCCGATACGAAGGCGCCATTTGCACTGACAATTGAGACCGCGCTCCTCGTGGGAGTTATCACGCTGTCGGGCGAGGGGCGGGTGCTCCATGACCTTGGGGGCTGGGCCGTAGTCTGGTACGTCGTTGGCATCCTCCTCTTAGTAGCTAGCGTCCTATGTGCGGCCTGGGTTGTGCGTCCCCGGCTACGGGCCTCCAACCTCGAGGTTGAGGCGCCGGACAACTTTGTCTATTTCGGACACCTGCGGCACCTGACGCCCGAAGCCGTTCAGGATCGGCTCGAGGGCCCGACTCTTCTTCCGGTACTGTCGAAACAGCTCGTGGAGATGAGCAAGATAGCGTGGACAAAGCACCGGCTTGTGCAGTTGTCTATGAGTCTTTCTCCGATTGGCGTTATGGCACTTGGCATATGTGCGACATGCTGACTTGTGTGAGGCGATGCTCGGTCGTCAGAGCAGAGGGGTTGCCGCTGCATGGGCGCCGCAAGAGATCGATCTACGCCAAATGTTCGCCGAAAGTGACTTGGATGGCCGACCACATGGAGAATCAAAATTGACACGACTCATCGAGGCACGCATGTTCTGTCAGACTTCCGGGGGTAGCGCTGCTAATCTCCGCTGCATCTCGACATGAGCGGCGCGGCGCGACGCGGGTTGTCGGGCTTGAGCCTCGCCCCAACCCCCTTCTCAGTTCAGCCACTCCCGGCTGTACACGTCCTGCCAACGGACATGCACCTGGGCGCCGGCCCGCCGTGCGCGGTCCGGGCCGAGGGTCTGGCCCAGAACCTGTTCGACGGCGTCGCGGACTCGGTCGGCCTCGGCGTGGAGGTCGTCGCGGTAGCGGGCGACGAGCCCGATCGTGAGGCCGGTGAGTTCATCGTCGTCGCCGTCCAGCCGGACGTGGACCACCAGGCGGCCGACGGCGTTCCGCACCCGCGTGGCCAAGAGTTGCTTGAGGACGCGGTCGTTGACGCGGACCCTCGGGTCGTCGGTGGCGAGGTCGCGGCCGGGCCGACGGAGCCGGGGCAGTCCGGACGCGATCGCCGAGACCAGGCGTGCGACGTCGCCGGTCGGCTCATCGAGGCGGCGGCTCGCGTCCACCAGCCAGGCGTCGGTCGGATCTCCGCCTACAGCCTCTGAATTCATGTCCGCGTCCTCCTCTCTCGACTCTGTCGCTGTGCTTCGGGTTCGCCGATGCGTTCCTCCGGGCTCGGCATCCCGCTACTCCCAGGCTTCCACGGCGCGAGGCGAGTGGTGAGGAAGGTCCGACTGCGCTGGAGGTGCCCACGCACCGAACCGTTGCTGATCTTCAGTACCGACTCGATCTCGCCGAGAGAGAGGCCCTCGACCTCCCGAAGCCACCACACCGCCCGCGGTACGGGCGGCAGGTGCGTCAGTTCGGTGCGGAGTGCTTCGACCAATTCGGCTCGCTCGGCGGCCTCGCTCGGCAGCGGCTGGGCCGACTCGAGGTCGGCGAATTGCTCGTTCTCAGTGGGCAGTTCCCGGCGGCGGCGATAGTGGTCGATCACCTTGCGATGAGCGATGCCGAGCACCCAGGTGCGGACCGCGCTGCGGAACTCGAAGTCCGGCAGTGCGCGCCACACCGCGATCATCGTCTCCTGCGCGACGTCCTCGGCGACCTGCGGATCGTCGATCATGCGCCGGACGAATCGCAGCAGGAGCGGCGCCGTTCGGCCGATCAGGACGTCGAAGGCCTCCGGATCACCGGCACCTGCGGCGGCGGCCAACTCCTCGTCGGAGAAGTCGTCCAGACCTGGGCTCGCCCGGTGACCGTTGGTGTGATTCAGATCATTCACCGATTCGCGTGCAACTTTCTGTTCGGCTGCGACTGACTATATACAACCCCGGAACCGACGGGGTCCCTTGGAAAGGACCAGCATGAGCGAACAGACCACCGCGAAGTCGACCGACGCAGGCACCGACACCGACGGTCCGCGCACCACCGGGCGCGACGTCCAACTGGCCCGGAACTCGACGACCGCGCTCAACGGCAGCCTCGGCACCACGTCGATCGCGGACGTCGTCGTCGCCAAGATCGCGGGAATCGCCACCCGCGAGATCGACGGTGTGTACGACCTCGGCGGTACCACGGAACGCGCTGTCGGCAAGGTCCGCGACGTGCTGCCGGGTACCAGCACCAGCGTGACTCAGGGAATCGACGTCGAGGTCGGGGAGCGGCAGGCCGCCATCGACATCTCGATCGTCGCCGAATTCGGCGTGGCCATCCACCAACTCGCCGGGGCCATCCGCCGCAACGTGATCAACGCGATCGCGCAGATGACCGGCCTGGAAGTGACCGAAGTGAACGTGACCGTGCACGACATCCACTTCGACGACGAGGACCAGGACTTCGGCGAACCGCGGGTCCAGTGATGGCGCCGCCTTCGGCCGACGACGCGCTGGTGAAGGACATCGCCGCCGCCGTGCTCGCGGTACCCGGAGTGGTGGAACTCGACGGCGGAATGTTCGGCGAGGTCGCCACGTATCTCCCGGGCGAACGGGTCAGCGGCATCCGGCTCTCCGACGAGGAGGGCTCGGTGCACATCGTGGTCGATCTACGCCACGACCTGCGCGAGGTGGCGGCGCAGGTGGCGGACACGGCCAGTGAGATCAGCGGCCGCCGGTTCTCGGTGACCATCGAGGACGTCACCACCGGAGAACCCGCCGCCGCCGGGACCGCGACGACCGAATCTGAAGGAGAACTCGATGACTAAAGCTGCGACGATCGGCCTGTTCGCGGGCCTGCTGCTGGCGTTGGCGGCCACCACCGGCGGATTCGGCGGTCTGATCCTGGCGCTGATCCTCGGAGCCGTCGGGCTGATCGTGGGCCTGCAGGTCGACGGCACCATCGATGTGCGCGCGATCGCGCGCGGACGCAGCCGTGGCTGACGTCTCGGCCCCGTCGGCCAACGTGCCGGACACCACCGCGCCCGGTCGGCTGACGATGGCGGACAGCGTCTTCGAGAAGATCGCGTTGGCCGCCGCGTTGAGCGTCGACGGCGTGGTCCGTCACGACGGATCGATGGCGGGTCGGCTGGGCGCGTTCGTCGGCGGTGAGGCGACCGCGGGCTCCGACTATCCCCGGGTGCGGGTGGAGAGCGCGGGCGGCGCCGCCCATGTCGTGGACCTCACGTTGGCGCTCGCGTGGCCCTCACCGATCTCCGCCACCTGCTCACGGGTGCGGCAGAAGGTCGGCGACGAACTCGACCGGCTCACCGGGAACCGCCCGGTGCGCGTGAACGTCGCGGTGGAGGCGGTGGTGCCCGGAGCCGCCGCGAGATTCAGGAAGAACGGCTTCGTGCAACTGCCCGATCCCGACGACGGGCCCGCTGCAGGCGAAGCCGTTGACGAAGGGGGAAGACCATGACACCGTCGGCCGCCGAAGACCGTGACGACGAGTTGCGGGACATCAGCGATGAACCGATTCGCGATCCGGCGGGGTTCCCCGGAGCCGCCATCGCCGGCGGGCTGCTCGGGGTGGCGCTGCTCGTGCTGTGCGGGGCGATGATCCGGGACTTGCTGGTGACCACCGGCGCCGTCTCCGGGGAGACCTGGACTCACCGTGCCGCCGACAATCTCGGGTCGTCCACCTGGAGCGGTTGGATGTGGGCGATCCCCGCCGTCTGCGCCGTGGTCGGCCTCGTCCTGCTCTGGCTCGCGGTGAAGCCCCGCCGGCGAACGCACCTCAACGTCGACGGCGTCCGCGTGGTGTGGACCCGCCCGGTCGACGTCGCGCGCCGCGCGAGCGCGGCGGTCTCCGAGGTGCCCAACGTTCGGCATGCGCTGACGACGGTGGGACGCCGCCGCATCAGGGTGACCGTCCGCACGTCCGGGCCCGTCGACCGCGATCGCATCGCGCAAGTGGCCGATGACGCGGTCGGGGCGGTGAGTTCCGGCAAGCACGTGGTGGTGAAGGTCCGGGGGCCGAGGAAAGAGTTCGTCGAATGAACCGCGGAGCCGCAGCCCTGCACCGACTGTCGATCGGTGTGATCGGGCTTCTGTGTCTGGTACTGGCCGCAGGGGTGATCCTGCACCAACTGTCGGTGCACCCGGTCGAGGGGTGGGTGGACCGAATCGACACCGGAGGCATCCGTGACGCGACCGCCGCCGGTTGGTTCGCCGCCGTCCTGGTCGCCGTCGCACTGCTCGCGTTGTATTGGGGCTGGAGGCTGATCCGGACCACGATCGCGCCGCGCCGACCCGAACTCCTGGTGCTGAACGGCAGCGGGCCCGAGGGGATGATGACGGTCTCGCTCAAGCAGGTGGCCTCGGCCGTCGAAGAACAACTCGCCACACAGACTGTCCTGCGCCAGGTGCGCGTGCAGGCGATCGACGACCGCGGCGAGGCGATCATCCGCATCACGGTCGACGTCGCACCCGAGCGCTCGTACGACGAGATCGTCGGCATTGTGACGCCGACGATCGAAGACCTCCGAATCGCGCTGGGGGATTCGGATGTGCACGTCCAGGTCTTCATTCACCTGGACGCGCTGCAATAACCGAAGTGAAATCCGAGAAGAGGAGTTGCCGCAATGGCGATGGAAGACAAGATGAGCAACAAGGCCGACGAGCTCAAGGGCAAGGCCAAGGAGGCCGGCGGCTCGCTGACCGGCGATGACGACCTCAAGAACGAGGGCAAGGCCGATCAGGCCGCGGCCGCGGTGAAGAAGGGCGTCGAAGAGGTCAAGGACGCGGCCGCCAAGGTGAAGGACAAGCTCACCGGCGACAAGTGATCGCACGCCGGCCCGTCGGGAACTCCCCGGCGGGCCGGCGCTTCTTTGTGTCCGCACTTTACCTTCTGGAAGGTAAAGTGGCCGGATGGAGTCCGAGACGCGGGTGCGCATCCTGCAGGCGGCCAAGGAACTGGCCCAAGAGAGCGAATCGGTGCAGGGGGTGACGATCTCCCTGGAGTCGGTCGCCGCTCGTGCCGGGATCACCAAACCCGGCCTGATGTACCACTTCCCGACCAAACGGGAACTCATGCTCGGTCTGGTGGAATACGCTGCGCGCCACTGGGACTCGCTGTTGCGCGCGCACGCCGGAGCCGGTCCCGCCGACCTGGCCGTCTTCGACCGCTACCGCGCGTACGTCACCGTCGCCACCACCGCCGACGTATCCCGGGCCGACTACTGGATCTTCACCGATGCGCTCTACCACCCCGAACTGACCGAACCCTGGGCTCGTGTCCTCGGACCGTGGTTCGCACTCGAGGACGTGCCCGTACCGGCGCGGGCACGGCTGACGGCCGCGCGTTTCTGCGCCGACGGGGCGTGGATGTCGGAGGCCACCGGCGTGTTCCCCGCCGACGATCTTCCCGCCGTCCGACGCCACGCGCTCGCGCTGATCGACGCCGCCGAGGGGGCGGAGCGGTGAAGTGGCTGCTGCTGGGCGGCGCCATCGCCGCCGAGGTGACCGGGACGCTCACCCTGCGCGCCACCGTCGACCATCCCGGCTGGATTCCCGTGGTGATCGTCGCCTACTGCGCGGCTTTCGCTCTGCTCGCGCAGACCCTGCGCGCCGGTATGCACATCGGCGTCGCCTACGGGATCTGGGGTGCTTCCGGCGTCGCACTCGTCGCAGTGCTCGGCGTGGTGATCTTCGGTGAGACGCTCGGGGCGCGGGCGATCATCGGAATCGCGCTGATCATCCTCGGTGTGGTCGTGGTGGAGACGGGGGCGAAGACCGTCGGCGCCGCGAGCGAGGAGCAGGTGCTGTGAGCTGGGTGTGGCTGCTGCTGTCGATCGCCTCGGAGGTCACCGGCACCTTGGGCTTGCGTGCGGCCGGTGCCGGTCGCCGTCGCTGGCTGATCCTGGTGGGGATCGGATACACCTGTGCCTTCGTCTTCCTCGGCTTCGCCCTCGACGCCGGCGTGCCGGTCAGTGTCGCGTACGGAATCTGGACCGCCGTCGGCATCGTGGCGATAGCGACGCTCGCCCGCGTGATCTGGAAGGACCCGTTGACCGGCCGGATGCTGCTGGGCATGGCCCTCATCATCGCCGGCGTGCTGCTGGTGGAACTCGGCTGACGCTCGTTTCGTCGACGTCCAGAATCTTGGACATTTCGCGTGCGGACTACCCGCGCATAGTGGGTTCACTCTCAATCAGCCAATCGAGGAGGACTCCTATGACCGCGTTATCCGACCATATCGTCGATGCCCACAACCGAGGACTTGCAGAGAAGGATATGGAATTGTTCGGCAGCATCTTCGCCGATGACGTCGCCGTGGAACTGCCGGGCGGGACGAGTTTCGAGGGCCGCGACGGGATCGTGCAGACAGCCGTCGCGTTCTACACCGCCTTTCCGACATCCGGCTCACGCCGCGCCAGATCTGGGCCGACGACAACGGCGTCGTGGTGGAGCAGGTCTTCACGGGGACGCACACCGGCCCGCTGGCCACGCCGAACGGGGAGGTGCCGCCGACCGGAAAGAAGGTGGAGTTCGGACTCATCGACACCTTTCTCGTCACCGACGGAAAGGTGAGCGCGCACCGCGTCTACTACGACAATCTCGCACTCCTGGGACAGCTCGGGCTGGCCTGACGGACAGACACGACGGCGGGGCGGATCACGGCGGTGTGCCGGGTCCGCCTTCCGCGTGTTCCGGAGCCCGTCACCGTTCGGAGTAGTTCTCCAGCAGCCGCCGGCCGATGATCATCCGCTGGATGTCGGCGGTTCCCTCGCCGATCAGGAGCATGGGGGCCTCGCGGTAGAGGCGTTCGATCTCGTACTCCTTGGCGAAACCGTATCCGCCGTGGATCCGGAAGGCGTCCTCGACCACGTCGCGGCAGTACTCGGAGGCCAGGTACTTCGCCATTCCGGCTTCGAGGTCGTTCCGTTCGCCCGCGTCCTTGACGCGGGCGGCGCGGACCACCATCTGATGCGCGGCTTCGACCTTCGTCCCCATCTCCGCGATGCGGAAGAGGACGGCCTGGTGCTCGGCGATCGGCTTGCCGAAGGTCTCGCGCTGCTGGGCGTAC
Organism: Gordonia sp. PS3; assembly: GCF_041950545.1. Classification (NCBI taxonomy): domain Bacteria; kingdom Bacillati; phylum Actinomycetota; class Actinomycetes; order Mycobacteriales; family Gordoniaceae; genus Gordonia; species Gordonia sp. PS3. Next base: position 131,177 of record NZ_CP169524.1, read on the forward strand.
GAGGTGCCGAGCTCGAAGGCGCGGTGGGCGACGCCGACGGCGCGTGCGGCGACGTTGACGCGGCCGACTTCGACGCCGTCCATCATCTGGTAGAAGCCCCGGCCCGGCTCGCCGCCGAGGATCTCGGCGGCGTCGATCGAATAGTCGTCGAAGAGCAGTTCGGTGGTGTCGACGCCCTTGTACCCCATCTTCTCGATCTTTCCGGGGATCGTGAGGCCAGGTGCCGCCTCGCCGAATCCGGGCGTCTTCTCGATGAGGAAGGTCGTCAGGTTCTGATGCGGACGGTCGCGCCCCTCGGGAGTGCGGACCAGGACGGCCACGAGTGACGAGCTCGCGCCGTTGGTGACCCACATCTTCTGGCCGTTGACGGTGTACCGTCCTCGGCCGTCGGGGGTGGCGGACGTCGTGACGGCGGCGACGTCGGACCCCAGACCGGGCTCGGACATGGAGAAGGCGCCGGTGAGGTCGCCGGCTGCGAGGCGGGGAAGGTACTTCGCCCTCTGTTCCGGTGTGCCGTGCTGCTGCAGCAGGTAGGCGACGATGAAATGCGTGTTGATGATGCCGGAGACGCTCATCCAGCCACGGGCGATCTCTTCCACGACCAGCGCATAGGTGAGCAGCGACTCGCCGAGTCCGCCGTACTCCTCGTCGATGGTGAGGCCGAAGAGCCCCATCTGCTTCATCTGCGCGACGATCTCCGTCGGGTACTCGTCCGCGTGTTCCAGATGGGTGGCCATGGGCAGAATCTGCTGGTCGACGAAATCCCGGACCGTCGCGAGGATGTCTCGCTGTTCGGTGCTGAGGTTCTCGGTCGCACACAACTTGCCCATGGGTCCTCGTCTCTGTTCGCGGGCCCAACCATCGTGCATAATATGCGGTTCTGCCTCGGGGTGAGGCGGATCTGGTGACGTACGCCGCCCCGGAAGCTCTTCGACCTGCCGTGATGTCACTGGCAGAAGCGCCGGTGCACCCGCATCTCGTGGCACGTGAGACCTTCGTAGAAGTGGAGGGCGTACCGCAGCCGGCGCCCGCGCCGCGGTTCAGTCGGACGCCGGGCTCCATCTCGCGGCCTCCGGCCGAACCGGGTGAGCACACCGACGAGGTACTGACCGACTGGGGCTTCGACGCCGAGCGCCTCGCCGCACTGCACGCATCGGGTGCCATCAGCTGAACCGCGCACGGGTCAATCAAATTGCAACGCACGACGCGCCGGACACTCGAGTGCCCGGCGCGTCGTGCGCATTGTGTGAAAGATATTATCCAGGTGACAGAACCGACACCAGTGAGGCGGCAGATCATCGTGAGTGCACCCGTGTCGAGCGGCCGTGGACGGCATAAGCAGTTGCCGGACGCGGTCACGAGCTACGTCCGTGAACAGATCATGTCGGGCAACCTCAAGCCGGGCGAGTTCTTGCGGATGGAGCCGATCGCGGAGACGGTCGGCGTCTCGATCACTCCGGTGCGCGAGGGTCTGCTGCGCCTGTCGAACGAAGGATTCGTCACGGCCGTGCCCCGCCGTGGTTTCGTGGTCGCCGAGTTCACGCGGCAGGACGTGCGCGATCTGTTCTGGGCGCAGGCACAGTTGTCGGGGGAACTCGCCGCGCGTGCGGCCGAGCGGATCACCGATGTCCAGCTCCAGCAGCTCGAAGAAGTGATGGCGCAGTGCGATGCCGCGGTGAGTTCGGGCAATACCGAGGCCATCGGGGACCTCGGACACCAGTTCCACCGGCTGATCAATCTCGCGGCCGACTCCGACCGGCTCGCTCGACTGCTGGCGTCCATCGTCAAGCACCTGCCCAACTCGTTCTACGCGTCGATCGAGTCGCATGTGCGCACGGTGACGCCCGAACACCATCAGATGCTCGACGCGCTGACCGCGCACGACGCCCAGCGCGCACGCGAGATCACCGAGAAGCACATCGTCAACAGCGCCGACTACGTGGTCCAGATGCTCGAGGAGCGCGGACTGTGGAAGGACGCGGAGTAGGCGTTGCCGGTCACGACGTCCGTCGAGGCGTCCGCGCCGGTTGACATTCAAGTAGGTCGAAGCCGGATGATGTCCGGGTGGCAGATTCCAGGTTGATGTCGATCGGATCGTTCGCGCGGCGGAGCGGTCTGACGGCGAGTGCGTTGCGTTTCTACGCTGATGCAGGTGTGCTTCTGCCTGCACAGATCGATCATTACGAAACCCGGCACCGCGACGCTCGAGTCGCCGGACGAGGACGGTCGCGTCCTCGAGGCGCTGCTCGACAGCCGCTGGAGCTGCCGCGGCTATCAGGAGGGCCGGCAGGTTCCGCGTGCGGACATCGAGCGGCTGCTGTCGATCGCTCAGCGGTCGCCGTCGTGGTGCAACACGCAGCCGTGGCAGGTCATCGTCACCCGAGGGCGAGGGAACGGAGCGATCCCGCGCGGCTCTGACCGAGTGGGATCGGCGAAGCAGGCGATGGAGAACTTCCGGCTCTTCGGTGCGCCGCACGTCGCGATCGTGACGACCGACGCGGTGCACGATGTGTACGGTGCCGTCGATTCCGGGCTCTACGTGAGCAACTTCCTGCTGGCGGCGCGGGCACTCGGTCTCGGCGCCATTCCGCAGGCGGCCCTCGCGATGGCGTCTCCGCTGATCCGGTCGCATTTCGCGATCGCCGACGATCGCAAGGTCCTGCTCGGCATCTCGTTCGGCTACGCCGACCCCGACCAACACCTACCGCACCTCGCGTGCGGAGCTGTCGGACGTGGTGCGCTGGGTCGACGCCTGAGAGAGGCCCGGATGCGGCCCGCTCACTGCGCGGCCGCGCCTGCGTCGCGCTCGACCGGTGCGACCTTGACGTGATCCGGCCGCTTCAGCGTGCCCTCGCCGATCAGCTCCACATCGGCCTTGATGTTGAGGGCCGAGCGGATCCGGTCCTCGATGGCGGCCTTCACCTCGGGGTGGCGTGCGGGGTCGACGGCGTCGGCGACTTCGGCCACCACAGGCAGTGGACGCTGGGTGGAATGACCCTCGAAGTCGGGGCGGATACGGATGTGCCCGGTGGTGAGCGGCGCCATCTCCTCCACGAGTTGCTTCACCGCTGACGGGAACACGTTGATGCCGCGGACGATGAGCATGTCGTCGGTGCGCCCGACACACCGAACCTTGTATCCGGTCCGACCGCAGGCGCAGTCGGTGGCGGTGACGACGACGTGATCGCGGGTGCGGAAGCGCAGCAGCGGCGACGCCCGACGCCCGACGCCCGAGGGCGGTGTACACCACTTCCCCCTCGACGCCGGCCGCGGGGGCGAGCACCTGCCCGTCGGCGGGATCGATGATCTCGGCGATGATCAGATCCGGCGAGTGGAAGTGCATGCCCTCCCCGGCTTCGCATTCGCCCCAGTAGATGCAGCCGAGGTCGGTGCCGCCGAGCATCTCGCGCGAGGTGGCGCCCCACAGCGACTGCAGCTTGTCGCGGATCGCGGGCAGTCCGCCGCCCGGCTCGCCGCCGACGCTGATGCTGCGGACGCCCAATTCGGCGGCGGGCACACCGACGATGTCCGGCGCCTGTTCGGCGAGGTAGGCGAGGAAGTTGGGCGTGCCGATGAGCGCCTCCGGACGCTGGTCGGCCTGTACGCGCAGCAGACGCTCGGCACCGGCCTCCGCGCCGATAGGGATGTCGACGATGCCCATGTGCCTGGCGATCTGGACCACCGGGAGCCCGCCCACGAAGCCTTTGCTCATGCCGAATCCGTGCAACATGCGGTCGCCCGGCCGGAAGCCGTTGGCGTACAGGGCCCGGGCGCCGAGTTCGCTCCAGATCGTGATGTCCGATTCGGTGAGGCCGACGTACGACGGGCTGCCGGTGGTGCCCGACGACGCCTGGATCTGGACGATCTCCGACATCGGCGCCGCCACGTGCGAGCCGAGCGGAGGATGCTCCGCCAGACTGTCCCGGAGCTCCTGCTTCTCGGTGAAGGGGAGATCGGCCAGGTGGTCGAGCGTCGTCACTCGGTCGATGTTCACCGAGTGCTCGGCGAATTTCGCCCGGTAGAACTCGCTGTTGGCGGCGAGGTACGCGAGCTGCTCGGCCAGCCGCGACTCCTGCATCGCCCGCGCCTGGTCGGGGCCGATCACCTCGACGGCGCTCCAGTAGTCGGCGGAGAACGGTCGGGTGCTCATGCTGTCTCGGCTCCTCTTCAACGCGATCCGGGTCGATGCGATCCGGCCGGCGCACCGGGGCTGCTGCTGTGTCCCGGGCCACTGGGTCATCGGTAGCATAATATATTATGCTACCGATGATGGACGTGATCCAGACGACGATCCCGGCTAGAAAGGCTTTCAGCTCATGGCACTGACCAAGGACGAACAAGAGATGGTGTCGTTGGTCCGCGACTTCATCGACCAGCGGGTGGCCTCGCGTGTTCGGGAGTTCGAAGCCGACGACATCTATCCCGAGGAATTCATCGAAGAGATGAAGGAACTCGGCTTCTTCGGTCTGCTCGCGCCCGCCGAGTACGGCGGCGTCGACGTCAGCATGGCGTGTTTCGCCCGGGTCTGCGAGGAACTGGCGCGCGGGTGGATGAGCCTCGCCGGCGCGATCGGCGGACACTCGGTGATCACGTATCTGATCAAGACCTTCGGCACCCAGGAGCAGAAGGACAAGTACCTGGCGGAGATGGCCGAGGGCAAGATCCGCGCGACGATGGCTCTCACCGAGCCCGGCGGCGGCAGCGATCTGCAGGCCATGCGCACCTACGCGGCGCCCGGCGAGGACGGCTTCACCATCAATGGATCCAAGACCTGGATCTCCAATGCGGCGCACTCCGGACTGTTCGGCCTGCTGTGCATCACCGACCGTGACGCCAGCCCGGCCCACAAGGGCATGAGCGTCATCCTCGTGGAGCCGGGCGACGGCTTCACCGTCTCCAAGAAGCTCCCGAAGCTCGGCTACCGCGGCGTCGAGGCCTGCGAGCTGGTCTTCGACGGCATGAAGGTGCCCGCCGACGCCGTCCTCGGCGGAGAGCCGAACAAGGGCTGGGGCCACATGATGCGCGGCCTCGAGGTCGGGCGCATCCAGGTGGCCTCCCGTGCGCTCGGCGTCGGTCAGGCGTCGCTCGAGGCGGCCACCAAGTATGCGCAGGAGCGCGAGTCGTTCGGCAAGCCGATCTGGAAGCACCAGAGCGTCGGCAACATGATCGCCGACATGGCGACCAAGCAGCAGGCCGCCCGCCTGCTCACCGTCGACGCCGCTGAGAAGCTCGACCGCGGCGAGCGCGCGGACCTCGAGGCCGGAATGGCCAAGCTGTTCGCGTCGGAGACGGCGATGCAGCTGGCTCTCGACTCGATCCGCGTCCACGGCGGCTACGGCTACTCCAAGGAGTACGACGTGGAGCGCTACTTCCGCGACGCACCGCTGATGATCGTCGGTGAGGGCACCAACGAGATCCAGCGCAACGTCATCGCCGCGCAGCACATCGCGCGCAACAAGATCTGATCGAGAAGGAACTGGACTTCACCATGACTCAGCAGACCCTTCGCCGCGCGGCCATCGTGAGTCCGCTGCGCACCCCCCGTCGGCACGTTCGGCGGTTCCCTCAAGGATGTGCCGGTCGAGGATCTCGGCGCCGGCATCATCAACGCGGTCGTCGAGCGTTCGGGTATCGACCCGGAGCGCCTCGACGACGTGGTGTTCGCGCAGTCGTACGCCAACTCCGAGGTGCCGTGCGTCGGCCGATGGCTGGCGCTGAACGCCGGCCTGCCGATCGCCCTGCCCGGAATGCAGCTGGACCGTCGATGCGGCGGCGGACTGCAGGCCATCGTCACCGCGGCGATGATGGTGCAGACCGGTGCCGCCGATGCCGTGCTCACCGGCGGCATCGAGTCGATGAGCCGGATCGAGTACTACTCCACCAGCAATCGCTGGGGTTCGCGCGCGGGCAACTCGGTGCTCTACGACCGCCTCGACCGCGGCCGCGAGCGCAGCCAGCCCGAGCATCGCTTCGGCAAGATCTCCGGAATGATCGAGACGGCCGAGAACCTCGCGAAGGACTACGGCGTCTCCCGCGAGGCCGCCGACGCCTACGCGGCCCGCAGTCATCAGCGTGCGCACGCGGCGTGGGAGGCCGGGAAGTTCGACGACGAGGTGGTCCCGGTGACCGTCCCGCAGCGCAAGGGCGATCCGATCGTCTTCGCCCGCGACGAGGGCATCCGTCCCGGTTCCACCGTCGAGACGCTGAGCAAGCTGCGCACCGTGAGCCCGGGCGGCACCGTCACCGCGGGCAACGCCAGCCAGCAGAACGACGCGGCGGCGGCCTGCATCATCGTGGCCGAGGACAAGCTCGACGAGCTGGGTCTGGAACCGCTCGGCTTCCTCACCGGCTGGGCCGCCGCGGGCTGCGATCCGGCGCGCATGGGCATCGGTCCGGTACCCGCGGTCCAGCGGCTCGCCGCCCGGACGGGCGTGTCCGTGCACGAACTGCTCGACGCGCTCGATGTGGTGGAGCTCAACGAGGCGTTCGCGGTCCAGGTCCTGGCGGTCCTGGAGGGCTGGGACTGGCGGGACGAGGAGCGCGTCAACGTCAACGGCTCGGGCATCTCGCTGGGGCACCCGATCGGTGCGACGGGCGTCCGGATGGTCACGACGATGCTGCACGAGTTGCATCGCCGCGGCGGAGGCAAGGGCCTCGCGACCATGTGCATCGGCGGCGGCCAGGGCATGGCGGCCACGTTCGAAGCGGTCTGACAGAGCGGTTCCCGGGATTTCGGTCCCGGGTTCCGTTCCTTATTGTATATAGTATTATCAAGCTGTCATTGGGGATCGTCATGCAACAGCCGCCCCTCGAAGGCATCCGAATCCTGGAGATCGGCGGATACAAGACTCCAGCCTCTTCGACGTCCGAGCCGCCCACGGACTCAAGATGGTCGGCTTCACGGCGGCGGCGGGATCGGAGGCGGCACGTCGGCTGCCGCTGAGCGGATTCGCCGATCAGCCGGTGACGACCACCAGGAACTCGGCGATGCACGAGGGTTTGGCGGCGCCCTCCGCGGTGATCACGTACTTCGCGGTCACCGTCGCACCGGCCGGTCCCTCGGCGATGTCGGTGAACGTCACCGTGGCGGTCAGCGAGCTGCCGACCGGGACCGGCGCCGGAAACCGGACCTTGTTCAGGCCGTAGTTGAGTCGGGCCGAGCCGAACTCGATCGAATACAGATCCCGCCCGAAGAGCGGGATCAGCGAGAGCGTCAGGAATCCGTGAGCGATGGTCGTGCCGTACGGGCCGTCGGCGGCGCGCTCGGTGTCGACGTGGATCCACTGGTGATCGCCGGTCGCATCGGCGAAGGCGTCGATGCGCTCCTGTTCCACGACGAGCGGCGCGCTCGGGCCGATCTCCTCGCCGAGGGCGTCGCGGAGCTGATCGAGCGACGAGAACACGCGGGTCATGACCAGGCTCCCTGGTCGGTGGTGGTTCCGGTGGCGAAGGCGAGGTCGATCGCGGTGTGGACGTCGCCACCGGCGCCGACGAGTTCCACGCGGGCGTCGATGCCCGTGCCCGAGTACACCAGCGCGGCGTCGTCTCCGCAGAACAGCGGCTTGGAGTTGCGATGCGAGACGGTGTCGACCACGGTGCCGTCGGCCAGCAGGCGATGAGTCTCCGCCAGCGACAGCGTCATCAACGGTCCGTGCACCACCAGTCCCGGATAGCCCTCCACACGGGTGGCGTACGGCCAGTCGTAGTGGATGCGATGGGCGTTCGCGGTGGCGGCGGAGAACCGCATCAGGAGCGTCGGGTCGGTCAGGAAATCCCACCGGCGGGTCTCCGACGGCACGATCGGGCTGCCGACCGGGACGAAGGCCGAGGCCGGAGCGGGGTCGGCCGCCGGCTGCGCGGAGACGGGTGCCGCTTCCCGGTAGATGAGGTTCTGCTTCTCGCGCACCGCGGCGGTGCCGTCCGGCGCGTACAGCGTGGTGGCGACCACCACGATCACCAGCCGGCCGCTGCGACCGGTCTTGTCGGTCACCGACTCGACGGTCGACTCGCGGGTGATGGTGTCGCCGACCCGGATGGTTCCGGGGAACGAGACCGTGCCGCCGGCGAACATGCGCCGGGGCAGACCGACCGGCGGCAGGAACGAACCGAGCCGCGGGTGTCCGTCGAGACCGAGGCTGCTCGAGACGGACCACTCCGGGAGCGCGACCCAATGCCACAGCGGGGGCAGCGGATCGCCGATCTGCGGTACGGGCAGACCGTCGTCGAACAGATGCGCCAGGGCGCGGACCCGGCCGGCGTCGACCACTTCCTCGGTGGTGACGGTGTGAGCGGTCCAGCCCTCGAAGACGGGAGTGTCGGCGGTGCCGGTCATGGTCACATGAACCGCCCGCCGGTGACCTCCATGACCGTTCCGGTCATGTACGAGGACAGGTCGGAGGCGAGGAACAGCGCCACCTTGGCGATCTCGTCGACCTCGCCGGCGCGGCCCATAGGGATCTCGACCATCTTCTGATCCCAGACCTTCTGCGGCATGGCCTCGGTCATCGCCGTGCGGATGAGGCCCGGCTGAATCGCGTTGACGCGGATCCCCACGTGGGCGAGTTCCTTGGCGGCGGCCTTCGACAGACCGACGATGCCGGCCTTGGCGGCCGAGTAGTTGGTCTGGCCGGCCAGACCGATCTTGCCCGACAGCGAGGACATGTTCACGATCGCTCCGCTGCCCTGCTCGCGCATGATGGTGGCGGCCAGGCGGGTGCCGTTCCAGGTGCCCTTGAGATGCACGTTGATGACCTGGTCGAACATCTCCTCGGTCATCTTGCGCATGGTCGCTTCGCGGGTGATGCCCGCGTTGTTGACCATGACGTCGAGGGAGCCGAAGGTGTCGACGGCCGTGCGCACGAGCGTCTGGACGTCGTCGGAGGAGGTGACGTCGCCCGCGACGCCCACGGCGACCTCGGGACCGCCGAGCGCCTCGGCGGCCTTGGCGACCTGCTCGGGGTTGATGTCACCGAGCACCACGCGGGCGCCTTCGGCGATGAAGCGCTGAGCGATCGAGTAGCCGATGCCCTGCGCGGCACCGGTGATGACGGCGGTCTTGCCTTCGAGAAGTGGTCCGGACATTTTGCGGTGCTCCTGTGGGTTGAGGTTTGTCGAGTTTCGAGTTCGAGGTCGGGCGCTACGCGCGGTCGAGGATGCTGCGCGCGCGATCGACGACGGGTTTGTCGACCATCTGGCCGTCGACCACGGCTACGCCGTCGGTTCCCAGCGCTTCGATGATCCGCCGCGCCCACGCGATGTCGTCTGCGCTGGGGGCGAACGCCGACGAAGTGGGGTCGAGCTGCTTCGGATGAATGACGAGCTTGCCCGCGAAGCCGAGACGTCGCGCGTACGCGACGTCGGCGCGGACCCGGTCGGGATCGTCCACCGATCCGGTGACGCCGTCGACGGGACCGGTGAGACCGGCGGCCGCCGAGGCCAGGACCAGCGCGCCACGGGAGGCCGCGAGGGCTTCGGTGTCGGTCGGGTCGACGCCGAGTTGCGCGGCGAGGTCGAAGGTACCGATCGCGAGACGGACCACGCCGGGAGCCGATGCGATCGACGCGGCCGCCAAGACGCCGCGCGCTGTCTCGATCAGGGCGATCACCGCGCTGCCGGTGGTCTCGGTGAGCCGCGCGGCCGCCGCGGGATCCTCGGCCTTGGGCAGCATGATCGCGGCACCGCTGCCCGCGAGGGCGGACACGTCCGCGTCGAAGTGCTCGGTGTCGGCGGCATTGATCCGCACCGCGCACGTGTGACCGGCGGCGATCCACGCCGCGGCCTCGGCACGAGCCTTCGCCTTATTGGCCGCGGGCACGGCGTCTTCGAGGTCGACGACCACGAGATCGGCACCCGCGGCGGCGGCCTTCTCGAACCGCTCCGGGCGGTCGCCGGGGACGAACAGGAGGGTGTGAGCGCCGCGGGCGAGGTCGCCGGCGGCGTGGTGCGCAGCTGTCGTCACTGCTTCGTCGCATCCTTCTTGGCCTGGCGGACCAGCCCGCCGCCGATGATGAGGCGCTGGATCTCGCTGGTGCCCTCGTACAGGCGCAGCAGTCGGACGTCACGGTAGATCCGCTCCACCGGCATCTCCCGCATATAGCCGCTGCCGCCGTGGACCTGGACGGCCTTGTCGGCCACCTGGCCGACCATCTCGGTGCAGAACACCTTGGCGACCGACGGCGAGATGCGGCGGTCCTCGCCGCTGACGTACTTCGCGGCGGCGTCGCGCACCAGCGCACGACCGGCGGAGATGCCGACCTGCATATCGGCGATGTGGGCCTGCACCAGCTGGAAGTCGCCGATCGGGGTGCCGCCCTGGGTGGTCACGGCGACATGGCGCAGGGACTCGTCCAGCGCGCGCTGCGCCGAGCCGACGGCGAGGGCGGCGATGTGCACGCGCCCGCGGGCGAGGGAGGTCATCGCGGCCTTGTAGCCGACGTCGACGTTGCCGCCGACGAGTGCCGACGCAGGGACGCGGACACCGTCGAAGTGGACGTCGGCGGTCCAGGCGCCCTCCTGGCCCATCTTGCGGTCGTGCTCGGCGACCGAGACGCCTGCCGTCTCGGCGGGCACCAGGAACACGGCGATGCCGGGACCGTTCTCGTCGGCGGGACGGACCCGCGCGAAGGTGACGAACAGATTCGCCAGCGGTGCGTTGGTGATGAAGCACTTGGCGCCGTCGATGACCCAGTCGCCGTTCTCCTGCTCGACGGCCTTGGCGCGCAGACCCGCGGGGTTCGACCCGGCGCCGGGCTCGGTGAGTGCGAACGAGGCGACCACCTCGCCCGAGGCGATGCGCTCGAGCCACGCGGCCTTCTGCTCGTCGGTGCCGAAGTTCACCAGTACCTGTCCGGCGATGCCGTTGTTGGTGCCGAACATCGACCGGAGCGAGAGTGCGGTGTACCCGAACTCCTGCGCCAGTTCGACGTCCTGCGTCAGGTCGAGGCCGAGGCCGCCCCACTCCTGAGGAATCGCGTAGCCGAACAGTCCGATCTCCTTGGCGGTCGCGACCAGATCAGCGGGAATCGCGTCGTTGTCGGCGATCTCCCGTTCCCGCGGTACCACCCTGGTCCGGATGAACTCGTGAACAGCGTCCTTGATCTGGGCGAAGTCCTCGGGACTGACCTGTGACATGAAATCTCCTCGCGCTCGTTCGTGGCGACTGCCACCTACGCATAATATATTATTGATGATCTGAGTGGTAGGGCCGACGCGGCGCAGTCGCCGCTCGATGGTCCCGCGTCAACGCATAATGCATAATCCATAATCATGGCTCCGGGCGCAGTTCCCGGCCCCCTCACCTATAGCTGGAAGGTCGTCGGCCCATGCAGACGTATGACGATTTCGAATCCCTGACCATCGACCGCCCGTCGGAGGGCGTGCTCCGCATCGTGCTCGACGGGCCGGACATGCACGCGGTCGGCCCGCAGCGGCACAGCGACCTCGCCGACATCTGGACGCGTATCGCCCGCGACGAGTCGGTCAAGGCCGTGCTGATCCGCGGCGAGGGCGACCGGGTCTTCTCCGCCGGCGGCAGCTTCGACCTCGTCGAGGACATGGTCGGCGACTGGCACGACCGCACCCGCGTGCTCCGCGAAGCCCGCGACCTCGTCCGCAATCTCATCGACCTGCCGCAACCGTTGGTCTCGGCGATCAACGGTCCCGCGGTCGGCGCCGGCCTCGTGACCGCCATGCTGTCGGACATCTCGGTGGCGGGCCGTCGAGCCAAGATCATCGACGGTCACGTCCGCCTCGGGGTCGCTGCGGGCGACCACGCGGCGATCACCTGGCCGCTATTCGCGGGCATGCCGAAGGCCAAGTACCACCTGCTCCTCAACGAGGTGATGACGGGCGAGGAGGCCGAGCGACTCGGCATGGTCTCGCTGTGCGTCGACGACGACCAGGTGCAGGACAAGGCGATGGAGATCGCCGAGCGGCTGGCCGGCGGCTCGGCATCGTCGATCCAGTTCAGCAAGCACGCGCTGAACAACTGGTATCGACAGAACTGGGCGATCTTCGACGCTTCGCTCGGCTACGAGTTCTACGGATTCGGCGGACCCGACGTGCAGGAGGGCGTGGCATCGCACCGCGCCAAGCGCGATCCCGACTTCAACGTCCCCGGTCCGCTGTTCACCGGCAAGGTGGAGCGTCGATGACCGCGACTCGCTCGGAGGCGCCGCTCGCCGGGATCACCGTGGTGACGATGGAGCAGGCCATCTCCGCGCCGCTCGCCACCCGTCACCTGGCCGACCTGGGCGCGCGCGTCATCAAGGTCGAGAACCCCGGCTACGGCGACAGCACCCGGCACTACGACAGCGTCGTCAAGGGCACCTCGGCGCACTTCACCTGGCTGAACTACGGCAAGGAGTCGGCGGCGCTCAACCTCAAGGATCCCGCCGACGTGGAGATCCTCGTCGCCATGCTGGGCCGGGCGGACGTGCTCGTCAGCAACATGGCGCCGGGGGCCCTCGACCGGCTCGGCCTGGGCATCGACAGTCTCGCGGAGCGGTTTCCGCGGCTCATCATCGCCGACGTCTCCGGTTACGGCAAGGGCGGTCCCGCCGATCACAAACGCGCCTACGATCTGCTGATCCAGGCGGAGACCGGATCGTGCGCCATCACCGGCACCGAAGGCGCCCCGGCCAAGCCCGGCATCCCGATCGCCGACATCGGCACCGCGGTGTACGTCTACTCGACGGTCCTGGCGGCGCTCTACGATCGCGACCGCACCGGCGCCGGGGCGGTCATCGAGGTCTCGATGCTGGACGTGGTCTCGGAGTTCATGGGATTCGCGCTCAATCAGGTGATCCACACCGGCGTCGAACCGATCCCGGTCGGCATGGGATCGCCGATGATCGCGCCCTACGGCGCGTACCCCACCTCCGACGGTCAGACCGCGGTGCTCGGCACCACGAGTGATCGCGAATGGCAGCGGCTGTGCGAGATGATCGATCGGCCGGATCTGGCGGCGAACGAGACCTACGCGCACAACGACGACCGCGTGGTGCACCGGGCCGAGCTCGACGAGGCCGTGGCCGCGTGGACGCGGGAGCACACGCTGGACGAGATCGCCGCCGCGGGCGATGCCGCAGGCATCGGCAACGCGCGGTTCAACACCGTCGGCGATCTGGCGAAGCATCCCCAATTGTCCGAACGCGGACGCTGGCGCACCATCGGGACGCCGGGCGGCGAGGTTCCGGCGCTGCTGCCGCCGGCCGCCGCCCGCTCCTGGCCGCGACTGTCCGGGTCGGTGCCCGCGCTCGGCGAGCACACCGACGCCGTCCGCGGCGAGTTCAGCCAGGCCGCCGCGTCCGCGACCACTTCTGGGGAGGAAGCATGAGCACCGCTCTCGCACGTCCGCTCGACGGTATTCGAGTCGTCGAATTCGCGAGCTTCGTCGCCGGCCCCAGCGCCGGCATGGCACTGGCGCAGCTCGGCGCCGAGGTGATCCGCGTCGATCCGATCGGCGGAAACGCGGACTTCAAGCGCTGGCCGCTGTCGGTGCGGTCGGACGAGAGCCTGTACTGGAACTCGCTCAACCGCGGCAAGAAATCGGTCTCACTGAACCTGCGCCCCGATGCGGGCCGGGACCTGCTCCTGGCGCTCGCCACGGCCCCCGGTCCGGACGCGGGCATCGTCGTCGACAACGCCGTCGGACGCAGCTGGTTCTCGTACGAGGCGCTCGCCGCGCGTCGCGCCGACGTGATCGCGGTGCGGGTGGAGGGCCGGGCCGACGGCTCGGCCGCGGTCGATTACACGGTCAACGGCGGTTCGGGCGTGGCCTCACTGACCGGTCCGGCCGACACCGATCGGCCGGTCAACCACATCCTTCCCGCGTGGGATCTGCTGTGCGGGCAGGAAGTGGTGACCGCGGTACTCGCCTCGCTGCGCCGTCGTGACCGCACCGGTCAGGGCGCGCACGTGCAGATCGCACTCTCGGATGTCGCGATGGCGGCGGTCGCCAACCTCGGCTGGTTCTCCGAAGCGGCCGAGCGCGGCCCGCGCGCCCGCCACGGCAATCACCTGTACGGCAGTTTCGGCACCGACTTCGCCTCGTCCGAAGGCGACCGGGTGATGATCGTCGCGCTCACCCCGCGCCAGTGGAGCGCCATCGGGGCGGCGACCGGCACCACCGAAGTGCTGGCCGCCCTGGAGAAGTCGCTCGGCGCCGACTTCAACACCGACGAGGGCCGCTACGCCCATCGTGAGCTGATCGAAGCCGTCCTGCGGCCGTGGTTCGCGGCGCACACCACCGAGCAGGTGCACGCCGGCCTCTCGGCCGCCGGCGTCCTGTGGGGCCCGTACAAGACCACCGCCGACGTCGCCGCCGAATTCGCCGAGGACCCCTCGGCCGAGCCGGTCCTCACGGCGATCGACCAGCCGGGGATCGGTGAGGTCATCTCGGCGAACGCCCCGGCCCGCTGGGACTCCGAGTACTCGGGCACCGCGCCGGCGACCGACCTCGGACACGACACCGACGCGGTCCTCTCCGAGGTCCTCGGTCTCGACGCGCCCGCACTCGCCCGTCTGAGGGAGGACGGCGTCATCGCGTAGCCCTGGCCCGAGATCAGTGTGCGATCAGCGGTCTTCGTGAACGACCATCACCGGGCATCCCGCCACCTGCAGGACCGCCTGACTCGTCGAGCCGAGGAGGAGACCGCGGAAGCCTCCGTGACCGCGGCTGCCGATCACCACCAGCTGAGCATCCGCTGCAATCCGGTTGATCTCATCGGCGGGGGTGCCGGCGGTGATCACGGTGGTGGTCTCGACGCCGGGGAAATCGTCGGCGTAGGCGGCCAGATGCTCTGCCAGCGTCTCGTCGGCTTCCGTACGGGCGCGCTCCAAGACGCTGGGGTCGTCGTAGAACTCCTCGCCGGTCAGTCCGCCGTAGGCATGCACTGCGGTCAGCGAGGTGCCCAGCGACGCGGCTTGATCGAAACCGTGCGCGATGACCGCCTCCGACAGTGGGGAGTCGTCGACGCCGACCACGACGGGCCCGGTGCCGGGGCGGTCGTCCACCGCGTCGTCCCTGCCGGGCACGACGACCACCGGGCAGTTCGCGTGCGCGGTGATGTCGGTGCTCACCGAGCCCATCAGCAGCCCTTGGACTCCGCCGAGGCCGCGGCGTCCGACGACCAGCAGGTGCGCCCGCGTCGAAGCATCGCGCAGGACCAGCGCGGCCCTGCCCTCGACGATGTGCCGATGAGCGGTGACGTCAGGCGCGACCTCCGCCGCGAGGTCGGTCGCGGTCTGCGTCGCGGTCTCGGCGAATGCCCGGGCGGCACGGATGGCGGCGTCTTCCGCGGAGAGGCCGGCGAAGCTGAACTGTGGGCTGAACGGGTGGACGGCACTGACGATGTGCAGGTCGCGGTGCAGGCGAGCGGCGGCCAGTGCGGCCCAACGTGCGGCGTTCAGGGCCTCGACGGAACCGTCGACGGCGACTACGACGGGGGCATCGGCTGACGACATCTCGACATCCTCTCCTCTATTCTCCACCTCCGCCGGGGGCTGCGGCGGTGCTCGGACGACTCAGCAGCTTGACGTCGTCTCGCTTCGACTCTACTGACGGCCGATTGGCTGGGGCGGTGCCGTCGCAGCGAACGTCGGGTCAGGAATCAGCTGGCGCGTGGAGACAGATCGTCCTGGTGTTCTACGCGGTGACCGCGCAGGCGCCGGCCGGCGACACGATGAAGGTCTTCCGAGGTCTGTCGAACTCGAGGTGAGCCGACCGGCCGGGCTTCGAGTGTCCGAGAAGTGTCCAATTTCTTGGACAATCCGGTGCGGTCGGTCTCTTGAAGAATGGTGCCGTATGCGCGGACGCACGACCAGCGGCGTTCCGGCGAAGATCTCATCCGATTGGGAGGATTACCAATGCTGAGATTCGACGGCAAAGTCGCACTGATCACGGGTGCCGGTCGCGGCCTCGGACGGTCGCACGCAGAACTGCTCGCCGAGCGGGGAGCCGCTGTGGTGATCAACGACCTCGATTCGGCTGCGGCGCAGGAGGCCGTCTCCGCGATCACCGCGGCGGGCGGACGCGCGGCAGTGGCGACGGGCGACATCACCAAGGACGCGGAGGCGGTCGTGAACGCGGCGGTCGACGCCTTCGGGCGGCTCGACATCGTGGTGAACAACGCGGGCGTGGACAGCCCGTCCCCGTTCGGCCCCACGGCGGTCGACTCGATCAGGCGGCACATGGAGATCAACTTCCTCGGAACCGTCGCCGTCACCGCGGCGGCATGGCCGCACCTGGTGGCGAACAGCGGTCGGGTGGTCAACACCTGCTCGCCGACGCTGTCGGGCTGGGAGGGCGAGAGCGCCTACGTGGCGTCGAAGGGGGCCGTGTACGTCTTCACCCGGACGGTGTCGATCGCGGCGCTCAAGTCCGGAGTCCGCGTCAACGCGATCGCCCCGACCGCGTACACCCGGATGGCGTCCGAGGCGGATCTGCCGGATGCGCTGAAAGAGAACCTCAAAGCCAACTACACGACAGCGATGGTGTCGCCGGTAGTCGCCTACCTCGCGCACGAGGAGTGCAGCATCAGCGGAGAGACGATCCTTGCGCAGGGCGGACTGATCCAGCGCTTCTCGCTCGCGATGAACGACGGCTACACGAACACGGAGATCACTCCGGAGGACGTGAAGGATCATCTCGAGGAGATCCTCGACGACAGCTCGGCGAAGCCGCTCGGTGTGGTGGGGTCCGAGAGCGAGACCTCGCTGCTCGATCTGTTCGAGTGAGCTGTCCCCGTCACGACGTCGGCGGGGCAGTAGCGTCAGGCGGCGGTGAGGCGGGCCAGGTAGCCCTCGATGCGGGAGTCCTCCGGTCCGGGCGGGGCGTGTGGACCCTGATCGGGGAGCAGCTCCGCGTGGTGAATGTGGTTGACCCGCCACGCTTTCCGCCCGTGGCCAGTCGTGATCGGACGCCAGGCGACGCGTCCGGCGTGCGGGCCGTCGTTCAGGATCATGGTCTCCCAGTCGCCGAGCATCTTGCCGACCGACCGATTATGCCGTCCGCACGCGGCGCCGAGGTGATCGATGTTCGTCGGGCCGCCGTCGGCGGAATCCGGGAAATGATGGGCTTCTGTTCGCGCGAACGGCGCCGTGCAGCCGGGTGCGGTGCAGCCGCGGTCGCGGGCGAACAGCATCAGACGTTGAGCCTTCGAGGCGAGGCGCCGTCCCCGACCCAGGTAGAGCGGCTGACCCTGGCGTGGGAGAACACCGCCAGATGCGGCGTCGCGCCGGATGCCGCCTCGACCAGCTCGGCCACCGGCAACCTTGTTCCGGTCGCGGTGAGTGCGATTCCGGCGTGTTCGCGGAGTTCTTTGTCGGTGACGGTGATGACCAGCTGCGACGACAGCCGCCCACCGCCGGTGGTGCCTGCGGCGGTGAACGCCCGCTCAGCATCCAGCAGGGTGACGAGCGCGTCGTGGCCGCGTTGCCCGGCGGTGCGATCATCGCGCTCGGCGGCCGCGGCGAGCGCTGCTGGGTCGGCTGCCTCGCGTGCGCCGCATGGGGAGTCGGGGTCGGCGGGGTTGTTCATGCCGGGCGCGGCCCAAGACTCGAGCGTTACCTCCAACTTGGCCCGCAGAGCCGGGGTCAGGGAGGCGGTGACTTTGCTCATCAGCTGCCGGTCCTGCGGCATGAGCGCGAACTTCCGCCGGCGTTTGCGGTCCCGCTCGTCAGTGAGTGACCCGTCCGGGTCGAGATGGGCCAGGAGTCGGTGTCCGGCGGTGCGGACTCCTTCCGGGGTCAGCTCCCGGGCCACCGAAGCCAACTGGACTTCGGCGAGTTTGCGGGTCTGAGTGTCGACGGCGGCGGGGATCTTGTCCATGATCGCGTCGATCTCCAGCACATGCGCGGTACCGATGGCTCCGGCATTGACCGCCTCGGCCGTGGCCGGACACGCCGGCGTGAGAGTTTGGCCTTGCATGCCGGTGAATCGGCCGATCGCCGCGACAGAGGTCCGCCGACGACGGGCTTCACCGTCGCCGAGGTGAAGCCCCGACGACAGGTATTGATGCAGTGACAGGAAGCCGTCTTTGCGGTAGGCGCCGCGGTCGGAGACTTCCACCAGCAGGGCCGCGTCTACCCCGTCCAGCCGGCGATGCACGTGCTCGAGGGCTTCGGCGGTCTCCAGCAACTCGCGTTCGGTCACGGCGGCGAAGCGAGCGGCGGCGAGCCGGGTCGTAGCGGCTTCGATGACCGCGGCTAGCGCGGCCGGGTCCTCCGGCAACACCAGCGACGACTGTGCATCCATCCTGCTCACCGCCTCCCCGTGGTGCTCGACGACTGTGTGATCGTCGGTATGGGTGAACACTATCCCGGCCCTACGACAAAACGGCCTGACCTGCGTATGCACGGACCACCGCATCGCGTGGCCCTCGCCACAGCACCATCTGATAACGTGTGTTTGCACACTCGCGTGAGTGTGGAGACCTGCGAAGTGCTGCCATCCGACTACGCTCCTGGTTCATGACTGACTACCCCGAGACGGCCGCCATGGCCGTCGTCGCGCGCGGAATCGCCCAGAAGGGCCCGTGGGGACAGGTGTACGGTCCCCTCGACCTCGACATCCCGATGGGCGGGCTCACCGTATTGCGCGCCGAGCCGGGTCCCGGACGCACGGCGCTGCAGATGACGATCGCCGGCCGGATGAAAGCCAAGACCGGGCGGCTCGACGTGCTCGGCCGCACGTCCGCGCGAGCGATCTTCAAGGTCGCCTCGCTCGCGGGGGTCGCCGCCCTCGACGACGTGTACGCCTCGGTCCGAGTGGTCGACCTGCTGACCGAGAAGATGCGGTGGGACGCGCCGTGGTACCGGCTGATCCGGAGATCGACCGAACAGGATCTGGAGCGGATCTGCCGTCCGGTGTTCGGCGACCTGCCGTTGCCGGATCTCACCGCATACGTCGAGGAGCTCTCCGAACTCGACGGCCTGCTGCTGCGCGTCGCCCTGGCCAACACCCGGCGGCTCCCGTTGCTGGTGGTCGGCAACATCGACCAGGTGTCCAGCGACGACGATCAGCGCATCCTGATCTCCCGTCTGGCCGAGCTGGGAACCGGACAGACGGTCGTCACGACCACGGTGAACCGCATCGATCCCGCACTCGGGTACCGGGCGTTGATCGACGTTCCGTCGATGCTGCCGAGAGAGACTTTCCACGCGCCCGCAGGCGCCGACTCCGAGGGGGAGATCTGATGCTGGCGGGAATGTCGCTGGGCACCGAGCTGAAGCGCTACTCGAAGGGGGCGATGCCGCGCATCGCCATCGTCACGATCATCCTCATGCCGCTGCTCTACGGTGCGATGTACCTGTGGGTGTTCTGGAATCCGTTCGACGAGGTCTCGAAGGTCCCGGTGGCACTGGTGAACGAGGACCAGGGCGTGAAATCGGGCGCGTTCGAGATCAACGCGGGCGATCAGGTCGCAGACCAGCTGCTGACCTCCGGACAGCTCGACCTGCACGAAGTGAACGCCGATGAGGCGGCCACGGGCCTGGCCCACGGAGACTACTACTTCACCATCACCATCCCGCACGATTTCACGTCGGCGATCACGTCGGCGACCACACCGAATCCGCACAAGGCGAAGATCGAGTTCACCTTCAACGACGCCAACAACTACCTAGCGGGCATCATCGGGCAGAACGCCGCGGCGCAGGTGACCCAGGCGATCAACGACAAGGTCGGCCAGCAGGCGGTGGACCAGGTGCTGGTCGGACTCACCACGGCGGGCAAGGGCATCGAGAAGGCGGCGGACGGATCGGCGCAACTCGCCGACGGACTGCACACGGCGAACTCCGGCGCACACGAACTGGCCTCGGGATCACGCGAACTCGCGACCAACATGGTCACCGCCCGGGACGGCTCCGCCGAACTCGCCGCGGGGACGGCACAACTCGCGAACGGGATCGACGCGGCCACCACACCACTGCTCGGATTGCTCAACAGCGTGCAGTCGTCGGGGGTGAAGCCCTCTGCGTACGCGAACGACGCCGCGAAACTGTCGTCGGACCTCTCCGGCGTGCTCGACCTGATCAGCGCTGCCGGTGCCGGACAATCGCAGGCGGAGAAAGCCGTCTCACAGGTCGCCACCGCTCTCCGCAACAGTTCCGACCCCAACATGCGCGCCCTCGCGAACGGGCTCGCGCCGGTTCAGGACTTCCTCCGAACCCAGGGTGTGACGCCGTCGACCACCGCGACCGTGAATCGGTTGGCGAAACAGTCCGACGCCCTGTCGGCCCAGCTCGGGGACGCGAACTCACCGTTGCGCAGCACCTTGGCGATGCTCGAGAACGGCGGTCTGGCGAGCAAGGTGGGCGAACTGCGTGACGGTGCCGGACAGCTGAAAACCGGTGCGGCGCAACTGCACAGCGGACTCATCCAGCTCACCGACGGCAGTGAACGCCTGGCGACCGGGGCCGGTCGACTGGCCGACGGCACCACCGAACTGTCCTCGGGTGCCGACGAACTGTCGAGCGGGCTCGCCGACGGGGTGAAGCAGATCCCGAACTTCGGCGGCACCGAGCAGCGGCTCAAGACCGCGTCGAATCTGTCGCAGCCGGTCGCGCTGAGCACGTTCACCGAGAATCGCGCGCCCACCTTCGGCACCGGCTTCGCGCCCTTCTTCCTGTCGTTGGCGATGTTCATCGGCGCCATCATCATCTGGATGATGCTGAAGCCGCTGCAGTCGCGGCCGGTGATCGGCGGCCTCGGCGGTCTGCGATCGGTCCTCGCGTCGTACTGGCCGGCAGTGCTGATCGCCGTCGCGCAGGTCGTGGTCATGTTCGTGGTCGCGCACTTCGCGGTCGGACTCGACGCCTTCCATCCGCTGGGCATGGTCGGTTTCATGCTTTTGGTGTCGGTCACCTTCCTGGCGATGATCCAGATGTTCAACGCGGTCCTGGGAGCGGCCGTCGGCCGGGTGGTGTCGCTGGCGTTCCTGATGGTGCAGATCGTCGCGTCGGGCGGCATCTATCCGGTTGAGACCACAGCGACACCGGCTCAATGGTTCCACCCCTACGACCCCATGGGCTACGCCGTCACCGGTCTCCGCCAGGTCGTCAGCGGCGGCATGGATCACCGGCTGTGGGTGTCCGTGGCGGTCCTGGCCGGGGTGACGGTGGTGTCGCTCGCGATCAGTTCCTGGGCGGCCAGACGCAACCGGCAGTACACCATGACGCAGTTGTATCCGCCCATCGAAGTGTGAGCCGGGCCAGATTCCCCGGTGAGACGCGGCGTAGCTCGTGTCGAGGTCGCCGGTCCTCATCGGGGAATCTGATCCGTGAAGTGGCTGCGAAGGTGCGCGCCGCGGCGGATTGCCGTCATGATCCGGGCGTTGGTCTCCGGCCAGCGGAAGACCACATCGTCATAGGTGAATCGCAGTGGGTAGTAACCCAGTTCGAGAGCAATGGCATCGCGGGTTCGGTCGTTCTGGAAGTGCCTTCGGTCGCTGTGGAACTCCCATCCGTCGATCTCGATGCTCATCCAGCGGCCCACTAAGAGGTCCACGCGCCCCAGACCGTCGATCGTCACCTGTATCCGGACCTTGACGTTCTGGCTGTGCAGCCGGAATCTCGTCATCGTCTCCGGTCCTGACTCGGCCCGGCCGTCGCAGCGGTCGATGAGTTTCGTGATGTGCCGGGGCGCGGCGCGGAACTGATACTCGATCTGTTCGGCGGTCATGAGACGCTTGTTGAGAATCGAATCGCAGACCACGACGAAGCCCTCGTCGTCGAGGCATCGCGCGGCATGCCGGAGGGCAGTGGGGACGTCGTCGACGAGTCCGCACTCGGGCTCGGGCCGACCGAACTGGCGGCAGAACGGTCCCTTTCGGTTCCGGACCGCCGAGCTGTTCCCGCGGACATGGAACCGATGGTCCTCGGGCGTCCAGACCCCGTGCCGATTCAGTGCGGTGACGCAACTGATGACGCCGCCTCGCCGCACTGCGGCGATATCGGCGGCAGCGGGCTCGCCGACCGCGTACCAGCCGTGCCGTACTCGCCGCGCGGTCTTCTCGCGGATGAGGATGTCGAGGTCGGCGCGCCCGAGCATCGCGAGGAGATCGCGGTGCGGATACACCCCGTCCGGAATGCGTTCCATGTCGCCACGATCATCCGAATACGGATGCGGTACATGGCTTTCGGCCGCTCAAATGCAGATTGTGGACCGATCGGGGCTTCTCCACAGCATCGTGCCGGGCGGATCAGGTTCCCCGCTCAGCGGCACCATGCCCGTAGGGGAGGTGGTAGCGCTGAGCGGGGAAATCGGTCCGAGCCAACCCTGAACGGCGCGGGTTCAAACGAAGATGACGAAGCCCGCGGCGATCACGACCATGGCGACCGTGAGTGCCCACACCGCGGCGGGACCGGGCATCTGTCCGCCGTTGTCGAGGACGTGGTTGACCCGCTGCCACCGCCACGCACCGGTCAGGGCTGCCAGTGCGCCGAGGACGACGAGCGAGACGCCCAGGGCGGTCTTGGAACCGGTGACCCCGAAGTCGTCCACGATGTGCAGGACCGCGACGCCGGCCGCGATGAGTCCGAGCGCGGTACGGAGCCATGCGAGCATGGTCCGTTCCGCGGCGAGGGTGAAGCGTGCGTCGGTGGCGCCCGGGGGCGGCGGCGAGGGGGTTCGATCCTGCTCAGTCATAGCGGTGCCGGTTCATCATTCCGTGACGTCGTGGTCGTGATGTCACTGTCTTGACGTCTGCTGTGCGAGTTCGATCAGCTTCGCCGTCGTCCGAAGATTACGTCCGGTGCCGGTGACACCGAGCCCTTTGGCGATGCGCGCGGGCGTCAGCTTGGAATTGCCCACGCCGGCGGGCGCGGGATAGTCGATGTGAAGATCCCTGCCGATCACTCGCATGCGTTCGCCGTTCCCGAAGTCGCGGGCGCAGAACTCGGCGGCGGCGTCCGGATCGGGTACTCCGGTGAGGAAGTAGATGAGTCCGTGCGGCGGGTCGCCGAACGGATAGTCGGCCAGTGCTCGGGACATCTCGTCGGGGGTGCGGCCGATGGCTTCCCGGAAGTACCCGAATTCGTCGGAGATCGCCTGCTCCAGGGCGCGGTCGAACCCCTCGGGATCTCCCGGCGGTGTGCACAGGAGATTGCCGGAGGCGATGTACGTGCTGACGTCGTCGGCACCGAGTGCGGTGGCGATCTCGCGCAGGCGCGCCATCGGCAGCTTGGCGCCGCCGACGTTCACGGCGCGGATCAGAACGATGCGGCCAGCGGCCATTCGGATCTCCTCACCCGGTAGCGTTGGACGTCATGAGCGACGCCGGAACCACTTCGAAGATAGTGGAGATCTCGACTGATGGTGCGTGCCTCGGAAACCCGGGCCCCGGGGGCTGGGGAGCGATCCTGCGCTACGGCGACATCGAGAAGGAGATCTCCGGCGGCGAGGCCGACACCACCAACAACCGGATGGAGCTGACCGCGGCGATCGAGGCGCTCCGTGCGCTGAAGCGACCGTCGACCGTGATCCTTTACACCGACTCCAGCTACGTCCGGAACGGGATCACGAAGTGGGTCGCGGGCTGGCAGCGCAATGGCTGGAAGACGGCGAGCAAACAACCGGTCAAGAACGCCGACCTGTGGCAGGAGCTCATCGCCGCCGAGGACGTGCACACCGTCGAGTGGCGCTGGGTGAAGGGCCACGCCGGCGACAAGTACAACGAGATCGCCGACACCCTGGCCACGAGTGCGGCCCGAAGGCTGCGGGACGGCTAGGACAGGACCCCGCACCTCACCGCACCACACGAGGGAACGAAGAACGACGAGAGCGCTCACACGGGAGCGTCCACATCCTCGATCGGCGCCGAGAACTGGGCGTTGTACAGCCGGAAGTACGCGCCACGACGCTCCAGCAGCGACTCGTGGTCGCCCTGTTCGACGATCTGCCCGTTCTCCATCACCACGATCAGGTCCGCGTTGCGGATCGTCGAGAGCCGATGCGCGATCACGAAGCTCGTGCGGTCCTTGCGGAGATTCGCCATCGCCTTGCCGATGAGCAGTTCTGTGCGGGTGTCGACCGAACTGGTGGCCTCGTCGAGAATGAGGATCGTCGGCTTGGCGAGGAAGGCGCGCGCGATGGTGATCAGCTGACGCTCACCCGCGCTCACTCCGCCGCCCTCGTCGTCGATCACGGTGTCGTACCCGTCCGGCAGGGTGCGGACGAAGTGATCGACGTGGCTGATCCAGGCCGCCTCCATGACGTCCTCACGGCTGGCGGCGGGATCGCCGTAGGCGATGTTGTCGTAGATCGTGCCGCCGAACAGCCACGAGTCCTGCAGCACCATGCCGGTGCGCTCCCGCAGGTCATCGCGGGTCATCTCGGACGAGTCCACACCGTCGACGAAGATGGTTCCGCCGTCTATCTCGTAGAACCGCATGATGAGGTTCACCAGGGTCGTCTTGCCGGCACCGGTCGGTCCGACGATCGCGATCATGTCGCCCGGCTTGGCCTCGAGTGAGAGGTTCTCGATCAGCGGCTGGTCCGCGCGGTAGCGGAACGAGACGTCGTCGAAGACGATGTGTCCCTCGTCCACCGCGGGAGTCTTGGGCGCTGTCGGATCCGGCTGCTCCTCGTCCTCGTCGAGAACGTCGAAGATGCGTTCGGCGGAGGCGACGCCGCTCTGCATGAGGTTGAACATCGAGCCGATCTGGGTGAGCGGCTGGGTGAACTGGCGCGAGTACTGGATGAACGCCTGCACCTCGCCCAGGCTGAGCTGTCCGGAAGCGACGCGCAGACCGCCGACCACCGCCACCGCCACGTAGTTCAGGTTCCCGAGGAACATGATCGTCGGCATGACGATGCCGGAGATGAACTGAGCCCGCCACGACGAGGCGAAGAGCTTCTCGTTCCGGTCGTCGAAGACGCGTTCGACCTCGGCTCGCCTGCCGAAGGCGGTGACCAGTTCGTGGCCGGTGAAGGCCTCTTCGATCTGCGCGTTGAGGGCGCCGGTACTGGTCCACTGACCCACGAAGTGCGGCTTGGACCGCTTGGCGATCAGCGCGGTGGCGATCGCCGCGACCGGAACGGTCGCGATCGCGATCAGCGACAGCAGCGGCGAGATCGTCAGCATCATGATCAGAATCGCGACCACCATCAGCAGGGAGTTGAGCAGCTGGCTGATGGTCTGCTGCAACGACTGCGACAGGTTGTCGAGGTCGTTGGTGACGCGGCTGAGCAGATCGCCGCGCGCCGAGGCATCGTAGAACGACAGCGGAAGTCGGTGGATCTTGCTCTCCACCTCGGCTCGCAGCTTCGTCACGGTTCCGACGACGACCTTGTTCAGAAGGTAGGCACCGAGCCAGCCGAGCACCGCCGAGGCCGCGTACAGGGCCAGCACGGTCGCCAGAATCCGGCCGACGGCGGTGAAATCGACTCCGTGGCCGGGGATCACGTCCATCGACGAGACCATGTCGGCGAAGGTGTTCTGTCCCTTGGCGCGCAGGCCTTCGACAGCCTGCTCCTTCGAGATGCCCGACGGCAGTCGCGCCCCCACCACACCGGCGAAGAGTTCGTCGGTGGCGTCGCCGAGGACCCGCGGAGCGTACGCGGTCAATGCGACGGATCCCACGATGGAGCCCAGGACCACGAGCATCTTTCCTCGATGATCACCGAGACGACGAACGAGGCGCTTCAGCGACGGTTTGAACGACTTGGCCTTCTCCAGCGTGGGAGCGGCTCCGGGAGGTCCGCCGCGGGTCATGCGCCTGCTCCGATCGACAGCTGAGACTCCGCGATCTCAGCGTAGGTGGGACACGACTGCAGCAACTCGGTGTGGGTGCCCAGACCGACGATCGTTCCGCGGTCGAGGACCACGATCTGGTCGGCGGCGGTGATCGTCGAGATGCGCTGTGCGACGACGACCAGCGCCGCATCGCGGGTGGCGGGCACCAGGGCCTCGCGCAGACGCGAGTCGGTGGTGAGATCGAGCGCCGAGAACGAGTCGTCGAACAGGTAGATCGACGGCTTCCGGATGAGTGCTCGCGCGATCGCCAGCCGCTGACGCTGACCGCCGGAGACCGTGGTACCGCCCTGTGCGACCGGAGTGTCGAGACCGTCGGGCATGGCGCGGACGAAATCGGCGGCCTGCGCGATCGTCAGGGCCTCCCACATCTCGTCCTCGGTGGCATCCGGTTTGCCGTTCCGGAGGTTGCTCGCGATGGTGCCGGAGAAGAGGTAGGGGCGCTGGGGGACGAGACCGAAGTGCCTGCGCAGTGCGTCGGGGTCGGCGTCGCGCAGGTCGGTGCCGCCGATCGTGATGGATCCGCCGGTCACGTCCAGCATCCGCGGCAGGAGGTTGATCAAGGTGGTCTTGCCCGATCCCGTCGATCCGACGACGGCGGTGGTGGTGCCGGGCGCGGTCTGGAAGCTGATCCCGCTGAGCACGGGCTCGTCGGCGCCCGGGTAACGGAATTCGACGTCGTCGAGGCGCAGGACGGCCGGATCGCCGACGATCGGTTGCGGGGCGGCCGGCGCGGTCACGGTGGTCTCGGTGTCGAGGACCTCGCAGATGCGGTCGGCGCAGACGCCCGCCCGAGGCGCCATCATCGCGAGGAACGAGGCCATCATCACCGACATCATGATCTGCATGACGTAGCTGATCATGGCGGTGAGCGCGCCGATCTCCACCGATCCGTCGTTGACCGCGTGCGCGCCGAACCAGAGCACCGCGACCAGCGTCAGGTTGGTGATGAGCATGACGGACGGGAACATCAGCGCCATCATGCGGCCGACGCGGAGGGACGCCTCGGCGAGGTCGTCGTTCGCGCTGCCGAAGCGTTCGGTCTCGTGCTGTTCACGGACGAAGGCACGCACCACGCGAATGCCGGTGACCTGCTCGCGCATGATGCGGTTGACGTTGTCGATGCGCGTCTGCATCGCGCGGAACCCGGGGATCATGCGCGAGATGATGAGGCCCATCGTGATCCCGAGAACCGGGACGGCCACCACCAGCACCCATGAGATGGGCGCTGCCACCCGTACGCCCATCACGATGCCGCCGATGCCCATGATCGGAGCCGTCACCAGGATCGACATCGCCATGACCGCCAGCAGCTGTACCTGCTGCACATCGTTGGTGGTGCGGGTGATGAGCGAGGGGGCACCGAACCTGCCGACTTCTCGGGTGGAGAATCCGTTCACCCGGTGGAGCAGATCGTGCCGGATGTCGCGGCCGCCGCCGAGCGCGGCCCGCGAGCCGAAGTACATCGCGGCCACCGAACCCGCGATCTGCGCGAGCGACACCAGCAGCATCCAGCCTCCGGTGGAGAGGATGTAGCCGGTGTCGCCGTTGGCGACGCCGATGTCGATGATGTCGGCGTTCAGGGTGGGCAGATACAGCATCGCGGCGGTCGCCACCAGCTGGAGGCAGACCACCGCGACGACCGCGCCACGATAACGGAGGACATACGTCCGCAGTAGGCGAATGAGCACGGGTCCACATTACGTGCGGTGTGTGACACGCGCGATCGGGATTCGCGCGCCGCCCGTGCGGCGCTACGTGAGCGCGACCGCAGCCTCCGGGGTGTATGTCAGGTACGTGAAGGACTCGAAGAAATAGAGGTTCACCGTGTCGGCGTCGTGCGAGTCGTAGCCGATCGACACGTCCTGACCGATCGACAGTTCGAAGTCGCCACCCCGGGTGCTCAGCAGGAAGCCGCTGGAGATGGCCGGCGCCCAGACGATCTCGCCGTCGACCAGGATCCGGCGCAAGTGGTCGCGCACCGGGTTGCCGTGATCGGAGGTCTCGTTCACCTGCGTGTAGTGCTCCGCCGACAGCGCGAGCGAGTACGGGCCGTCGACCGACTCCAGACGCAGCTTGCTGATCGCCTGGCTGATGGCCTCCGGGTAATCGCGGACGTCGTCGGGCAGCGCGATCGAGTTCACGCCGGACTCGTGGGCGATGCCGTTGATCTTGGCGGCCGCGTAACCCTCGAAGATCGCGCGGTCCTCGGCCAGAGCCAGTTCGCGCGCGGCGCGAACCACGGGGTCCCAATCGGAATCGGAGGCGCCGCGGTCGACGTTGTCGATCGCCTCCCGGGTGACGGTGAACGGCACCTTGAACTCCACCAGCGGCTGAGTGTGGCGCAGGAAGGCGGTGATCCCGTCGGCCGGCGAGTCGATCTTGGTGCGGTGCCCGCGGGTGACGGAGTCGACGTCCAGTCCCAGCGGACCCTTCACGTCGACGAGACGACGACCGGCGATGTTCCGCTTGAACGAACGGGACGCCTCCTCCTCGATCTCGGCCCACGCAGCGGCGGAGATGGGAGCGAGTTCGCGGTGCAGATTGTTCATCGTGTTTCCTAACTCGGTGTGGTCGTGCGGTGGTCGGAGGGAACTGGGACTGTGGGAACTGTGACTGGGAACGCTGACCGGCCCGAGCGGCCGGTGATCGCCGGCTATCGGAGGGAGCCGATTCCGAGCGAGCCGTCCGACCGGGCGTCGGGCTGTTCCGGGGCGGTCTCGGGGACCGGGCCGGGGGCGGGCGGCTGTTCCTCGAGGAAGTCGCGGGTGGGCACGAAGAACTGCGCTCCGCTGACCGCGGTGGTGAAGTCGAGCAGACGATCGTAGTTGCCCTCGGGCTCGCCGATGAACATCCGGCGGAGCATCTCCTCGCTCACATCAGGCGCGCTCGAGTACGCGATGTAGAACGTGCCCTTCTCTCCGCTTCCGGAGATGTCGCCGTACGGCATGTTGTCGCGCACCACGTCGATCTCGTTGCCCTCGTCGTCGGTCACGACGTTGAGCGCGATGTGCGAATTGGCCGGCTTCACATCGTCGTCCATCTCGATGTTCTCGAGTTTGGTGCGGCCGATCGCGTTCTCCTGCTCGGGCACCGGGAGACCGTTCCACGACTCGAAATCGGTGACGTACCGCTGCGTGACGACGTAGCTGCCGCCGGCGAAATCCGGATCCTCGTCGCCGACGGTGATGGCGTCGATCGCCTCCTGCCCGACCGGGTTCTCGGTGCCGTCGACGAAACCGATGAGGTCGCGCATGTCGAAGTAGCGGAAGCCGTGAACCTCCTCGACGGTGGTCACGGCGTCGCCGAGGCGTTCGGTCCAGCGCTGGCCCACTTCGAAGCACAGGTCCATGCGGTCGGCCTTCACGTGCAGCAATAGGTCGCCCGGGGTGGCGGGCGCCGAGTGCACGGAACCGGCCAGCGCGGTGAACGGCCGCAGCGACTTCGGGCGCGGGCCGGCGAACAGCCGATCCCATGCCTGCGATCCGATTCCGACGATCGCCGTCAGCGCCGACTCGGGGGCGCGGGAGCCGACCGCCGTCGACAGTCCGGGCAACTCGGCCAGCGCGTCGCGCACCGCGGCCTCGCCGCCGTCGTTGACGGTGAACACGAGAAAGGCGGCGGCGCCGGTCTTACGGGTGAGGATCGTCTGAGGCGTGGGCACGGAACCAGCCTAACGCGGCGATCGGACAGTTTCCGGCGCAGACTCACGATGGCCGGCACCCTGGCGGGTGCCGGCCATCGTGAGCGGTGTGTCCGATCAGAAGAACGCGGGGCGGAACGTGGTGGCCCACGACTGCTTGAAGCGGTCCTGCCAGTAGTCCCACCAGTGCGCGCCGTCCGGAGTGATGTGCGTGGTGAGGTGCACGCCGGGGACGGTGGCGACGCGGGCGATGTACAGCTGGGAGCTGGTCGACGCCGCGACCTCCAGCGGAACCATCTGGGCGAACTTGACGGGGTTGAAGCTGCCGCTGCCCGGAGTCAGGCTCGAGTCGTACTTGCTGCCGACGCCGGTCCCGGAGGAGACGTACACGTAGTGCCCGGCCAGGTTGCCCGCCGACAGGAACGGGTCGTTGGCGAACCACTCGCCTGCGGGGTAGAAGCCCCACATGTTGGTCGGGTTGCCGCCCATCTCGGCCACCGAGGCCTGGATGCCCTGGGTGAAGCCGGGCATGGTGACGGTCGGGTAGCCGCTGTAGGACGCGACCGCCTTGTAGAAGCTGGGGTGCCGCGAGGCCAGGTTCAGGGCCGCGGTCCCCGACATCGACAGGCCGGCGATGCCGTTGCGTCGGTTGTCGCTGTTGTGGTGCTTCTTCATGTACGCGGGCAGCTCACGCGTCAGGAAGGTCTCCCACTTGTTGACGCCGAGCTTCGGGTCGCGCTGCTCCCAGTCGGTGTAGAAGCTGCCGCCGCCGCCGAACGGGATCGCGACGTTGGTGCCCTTGCCGACCATCCAGCTGTCGACCCTGGTGTTCTGCAGCCAGCCGCTGGTGTTGTTCGGGGCGCGCAGGCCGTCGAGCAGGTAGAGCGTCGGCTTCGGGCCGCTCCCGCCGCCGTCGACGATGCGGACCGGGACTTTGCGGTGCATCGCGTTCGAGTACACGTACTCGGTGGTGCCTGCGGCCTGTGCCTGCGGCGTGACGGAGACTGCGGTGCCGACGAGGGTCGCCAGGGCGGCGACCGCGATCGTCAAGCGCTTGCCGACGCTCTTTCGCATATGAATCCTTCGGTCTGTTCGGTCGCGGGAGCGACTGTCGTGTCACCGGATCGGGGCCGGAGCGGTGCCCCGATCTCGATCCGTGAGCCGATCGGCCCGAGTCGCTGCGGGTCGATCGACCCGCAGCACCCCCGCACGAGTGGTGAGATTAACGGACTCCCGACGCTGCTGCAAAGGCAAGAGGGCGATTCGGTGCTGGTCGTAGCCGTTTCGGGACCCGTTTGCGGCGGTCAGGTCACAAATCGATAAACCCCGCGGGATTTGTCGGCGACGGCGCCGGATTCAGGCCATCCGGACGTAGCCGTCATCGCCGAGCTCGTACACGGGGTCCGCGCCGGTATTCGCGTAGCCCTCCTCGCGGAGCGCAACGCGCTGATTCTTGAAGGTCGACGTGCGGGCCAGCGCCGGCACCACCCGGAGGTACAGCGGCACCGCGTAGTGCGGTAGCCGGGCGCGCAGCTCGGCTGCGACCAGCCGGGGGTCGAAGTCGTCCTCGACGACCACCGCGGCCATCCCGGCGCGACCGTCGGCACCCGGCACCGCCACCCCGTAGACCACCGACTCGGCGACGCCGGGCACCGCGTTCAGTGCGGCCTCCACCTGGGTGGTCGCCACGTTCTCGCCCTTCCAGCGGAAGGTGTCGCCGAGGCGGTCGACGAAGGCGACGTGCCGGAACCCGACGTCGGCCACCAGATCGCCGGTGTTGAAGTAGGAGTCGCCGTCCTTGAGGGCGTCGCGGACGATCTTCTTCTCGGTGGCGGCGGGATCGGTGTATCCGTCGATCCGGGCCAGCCGGGTGATCTTCCCGAGC
The DNA here is from genome assembly GCF_041950545.1 of Gordonia sp. PS3. Taxonomy (NCBI): domain Bacteria; kingdom Bacillati; phylum Actinomycetota; class Actinomycetes; order Mycobacteriales; family Gordoniaceae; genus Gordonia; species Gordonia sp. PS3. The sequence continues at coordinate 162,459 of NZ_CP169524.1, forward strand.
AGCAGTCCGGGTGTGCCCTTCGGGACCTCGATCACGCGGCCGTCGGGGCCGCGGACCGGCAGTCCGGTCGCTTCGTCCGCTTCGACCACGATGTACGGCAGGGGACAGAAGCCGACGGTCTTGCGCTGATCGAGGATGTTGACGAACCCGATGTTCGATTCGCTCGCGGCGTAGAACTCGACGATCCGGTCGATCCCGAACCGGTCGGCGAATTCGTCCCAGATCTCCGGGCGCAGGCCGTTGCCCGCGGCCAGCCGGATCGAATGCGCGCGGTCGGTGGGCCGGGGCGGCTGAGCCAGCAGGTAGCGGCAGAGTTCGCCGATGTAGCAGAAGGCCGTCGCCTCGTTCTCGATGGCCTCGTCCCAGAAGCGGCTCGCCGAGAACTTCGGACTGATGGCCAGGCAGGCGCCGGCCGCGAGCGCCGTCGCGACACAGACCGTCAGCGCGTTGTTGTGATAAAAGGGCAGCGTGACGAACAGGACGTCGTCGGACCGCAGCCGCAGGCCCATCGAGAATCCGTTCATCGCGGTCTGCCAGCGCCCGTGGCTCATCACGCTGGCCTTGGGCCAGCCGGTGGTACCCGAGGTGAAGATGTAATACGCGGGGTCGTCGGCTCGCACATCCGCGGTCGCACGCGGGTCCGCTTGCACCGCGGGATTCCGGGCCGCGAGCGCGGAGCCCCGCGCGTCCATCTCGGCCAGGGCGATCGGATCGGTGTCGACGCCGGTGAGGGCGCCGAGTTGCTCGCCGCATTCGTCGTCGTGGAGTACGACGAGCCGGGCGCCGCGGCGGTTCGCGTCGTCGAGCACACCGAAGCTGTGATCCAGGGCGTCGCCCGGCTGCGTGTGGTTCACCATTCCCGTCACCGCGCCGAGCTTGACGATCGCGAGCATCGCGATCACGCATTCCGGACTGTTGTGCGCCATCACCGCGACCACGTCGCCGCGGCGGACCCCGTGCTCGGCCAGCACGGCCGACCACCGGTTGGCGCGGCGGTTGCACTCGCCGTACGTGTGGACGGTGCCGCCGGTGCGGAGGAAGGGACGATCGGGATGGCGTGCCGCCGCCGCGGCGAAGGCCCGGCCCACACTCCATCTCCGGTGTTCGTCGAAATGAATGAGCGACGGCCGTTGCCGGGCCAGGACCGGAACGTCGCGCAGCAGCCCCAGGACGCCCCGCGCCATCGACGCCCAGGTGACGGGATCGGCTGCCGCGGAATGAACGGTCGGGGTCGGTGCGGCCACGGGTGCCTCCTCGTCAGACGAATCGTGCGTGTCGTCTCAGTATCGGGCCGTGCGCGCCGCGGCGTGGCGAGTTCGGTCGCCGCGGGACGTCCCCGCTCTCGCCCGGTGCGCGTGGGACTTCCGCCCGTCGGCGGCCCCGGCCGGCGCGGGTAGTGTCAGTCCCGACGGCCTGTGCGATGGGCCACACATCTTCGCGGAGAGGACGAGTCGGGTGTTGAAGCAGACGCAAGCGGCGGACGCCATTGTGGTGGGCGCGGGGTTGGCGGGACTGGTCGCCACCTACGAACTGACCAAGGCGGGGCGCACGGTGGTCGTCGTCGATCAGGAGAATCGACAGAATCTCGGCGGCCAGGCGTTCTGGTCACTGGGTGGACTCTTCCTCGTCGACAGTCCCGAACAGCGTCGGCTCGGCATCAAGGACTCGCCCGACCTCGCTCTCCAGGACTGGATGGGATCGGCCGGCTTCGACCGCGACGACGAGGACTACTGGCCGCGGCAGTGGGCGCGGGCCTACGTCGAGTTCGCGTCGACGATCAAGCGGCAGTACCTGCACGATCTCGGTCTCCGTTTCACACCGGTGGTCGGATGGGCCGAGCGCGGGGGCGGATTCGCCGACGGCCACGGCAACTCCGTGCCGCGGTTCCACCTCACCTGGGGCACCGGGCCCGAGGTGGTCCGCATCTTCGCCGAGCCGGTACTCGAGGCGGAGAAGCGGGGACTGGTCACCTTCGCGTTCCGGCACCGGGTCGATGAACTGATCGTTGAGGACCGTGCGGCGGTCGGGGTGCGTGGGCGGGTCCTCGAGCCCACCGACGCCGAGCGCGGCGTACCGAGCTCTCGCACCGAGGTCAAAGACTTCGAGCTGCGGGCGGGGGCAGTGATCGTCACCTCCGGCGGCATCGGTCACAACCACGACCTCGTCCGCGAGAACTGGCCCACCGAGCGGCTCGGCCCCGCGCCGGAGTTCATGATCGCGGGCGTTCCCGACTACGTGGACGGACGCATGCTCGGGATCACCGAGGCCGCGGGCGGAAACATCGTCAATCGCGACCGGATGTGGCATTACACCGAGGGCATCATGAACTGGAACCCGATCTGGTCCGACCACGCCATCCGCATCATTCCCGGCCCCTCGTCGCTGTGGCTCGACGCGAACGGAAATCGTCTCCCCGCGCCCAACTTCCCCGGTTTCGACACCAACGCCACCATGAAGGCGATTCTGGACACCGGCTACGACTACTCGTGGTTCGTCCTCACCAAGTCGATCATCGAGAAGGAGTTCGCGCTGTCGGGATCCGAACAGAACCCCGACATCACGGAGAAGTCGCTGAAGACCGCGGCGAGGAGCCGCCTGGCCAAGGGGATGCCGGGGCCGGTGGAGGCTTTCACTCGGCACGGAGTCGACTTCGTGGTCCGCGACAATCTCTCGGATCTGGTGGCCGGGATGAACGAGATCGGCCGCGGTGGCCACGTCGATCTCCAGTCCCTCGAACGGCTCATCTCCGCGCGAGATTCACAGGTAGAGAACTCCTACAGCAAAGACGCGCAGATGATGGCGGTGCACAATGCGCGGAACTACCTGGGCGACAAGGTGGTCCGCGTCGCCAAGCCGCACCGTCTACTCGATCCCGCACACGGCCCGCTGATCGCGGTGCGCCTCAACATCCTCACCAGGAAGACGCTGGGCGGTCTCGAGACCAATCTCGACTCGCAGGTGATGCGTCCCGACGGCAGCGCCTTCGACGGTCTGTACGCCGCGGGCGAGGTCGCCGGCTTCGGCGGGGGCGGCGTTCACGGCTACAACGCGCTCGAAGGAACCTTCCTCGGCGGCTGCATCTTCTCCGGGCGCGCCGCGGGACGGGCGGTGGCCCGACAGTCGCGCCTCTGATCGCCGCCGTCCGGCCGGATCACGCATCCGGCCGGACGGGGCCGTCGGTCAGCGCTCGTGCCGGCCCGGCTGATCCTGGTCGGGGGTGCGGTAGCGCTCCACGTCGGGCATCGGGCGCGTCGGATCGGCGAACGGATAAGGCGAACCGGACTGCGCGCCCTCAGATCCCGGGATCGGGGCGAATCCGTCGGCGGGAGCCCCGAACGACTGGGTCTGGGCCTCATCCATCGGTGACGAGATCGCACCGTAGCCGCCGATGGCCTGGGTGGACGGCTCCTGCGGAGTCTGCGGCAGCACCGTCGTCGTCTCACCGGCGGAGTACTGCTCGTACGGCCCGCCCTGCGGCGTCGGAATCACCGTGGTCTGGGCCTCCGGGCTCGCGGCTTCGCCCGCACCACCGTCATCCGGCGTCGGCTCGTCGCCGCGGGTCTGGTCGGCGTCGTCCGGCCCGTCGCCGCGTCGGCGCCCCAGCCACACCAGCACGGCCCAGGCGATCAGGAACAGCGCACCGAGCACACCGAGGATGATCGGCGTGATCGTGCCGCCCCACTTGAGCTGGTCGAGGTAGCTCTGGGCCCGCTGCGCCTGGTGCGAGACCGTCTCGTCGTTCCACTTGAACGTGCCCTTCAGCGCATCCATGCGGAAGTCGCGGACGGCGCGCGGCGAGTCGTCGCTGTCGTCCGGCGACTTGAAGTACTGCTCCTGGTCCTCTTCGCCGTAGACGATGGTGCCGGTGACGGGCTCCACGTACACATTGCGCGTGGCCTTGGCGTAGCGGTGCATCGTGACGATGTCGTTCGGCTTGACGCCCTTGCCCTTGATGCCCCACCACTTGGCAGGCATGTCCAGGATGGTGCCGAGCGGTGCGTCGCCCTGCGGATTCGGGAGATTCGAGAGGTCGGTCTCGGGAACGTCGGCGACGAAATGGTAGGTCTTGACGCCGTCGATGGTCTTCTCGCCGACGTACTTGGCGATCGCGTCCTGACGGGTGGTGGTGTCGTAGTAGTAGTACTCGCGCTTGCCGACGTCGAATCCGAACTTGTACTGGAAGCCCTTGCGGTCCTCCAGCTTCACCGAGGCCTCCTCGACGTTGCCGCCCTCCGGGACCGCCTCCAGCTGCAGTTCGCTCACTGCACCGTTGGGCGCGGATGTCTTGCGATTCACCGACACTCGGTCGACTGTCGCGTTCAGCAGGCCGTCGTTGCACTTGCGGTCGGCGTCGCTCGACGCCATCGTCGGGTCGCTCTCCTTGCCCGCGGCGTCGCGGACGCGGTCGATCTGGACCGTCTGGCCGGACTGCACCGTCGCCTGGTCCTTGTTCGACGGCTCGACGATGACCGACCGCCGCTGCTGCGTCAGATGAGCCTCGAGAGTCGCAGCCTTGGACTTGGTGACCGAGCAACGGTCGAAGATGGTGGCCGGGAAGCGGTTCGCCGAGTCACCGTCGGTGGGAACGGTGGTCGCGACCGACGTGATGTCGAGGTCGAGGGGCACCACCTTCAGCCTCGGCACCAGGTAGGTGGGGACGGCGATGGCCGCGACGATGCACGCGACGCCGAGGAAGGCAAGCAATGCCAGCGCGGCACGTTTCATATCGGGTCGTCTCCTCTGTATCGGTCGATCTGCGTGCTTCGGTCAGCTCTTCGTCGTGTCGGACGCCGGCCGGCGACCACGTCGGTCGCGTTCGGCTTCCTTCATGATTCCCGCCATGTAGCCGTAGATCTCGCGATCGGAGATCGCCTTCCAGCGCGGAGCCAGCAGCTTCATGTATTTCTCTACATACAACAGTTGTTTGCCGACGAGCACCAACTCCCGCGGAAGCCGCGCGTCGTGGGCTTTCGCGACTGCGGCGAGCCGGCGCCCCAGATCGGTGTACGACATCGAGGCCATGTCGGTGGCAGACAACGGTGCGGCCACCTTCTCGATGTCGGCGCCGCCCTGGGCCGTCGACCCCGGATTGTGCACCGCGCCCAACAGGAAGATCGCGCGTCCGGCGGCATCGTAGTCCTGTTTGACGATGAGGTCGACGACCAGTTGCCGGAGGATGCGGCGGGTGCGCGCGTCGAACCGGCCGACGATGCCGAAATCGAGCATCACCAGCTTCCCCTGGTCGTCGACGAGGACGTTCCCCGCGTGCAGATCGCCGTGGAACAGTCCGCCGTGGAATGCCGAATCGAGAAGTGAGAGGAGCAGATTGCGGCACAGTGCCACACCGTCGTGCCCCGCGGCCCGGACGGCGCGGACGTCGTCGATCCGGGTGGCGTGGATCCGCTCCATGGTCAGCACCCGAGCGGTGGTGAGCTCGCCGTACACGCGCGGGACCCGGACTCGGTCGCCGAAGGGACCGGGCTGCAGACATTCGAACCACTCGGCCATGGTGGCGGCCTCGTTGCGGAAGTCGAGCTCGGAACCGAGTCCGTCGGCGAAGTCCTCGACCACGTGGCGCGCGCTGAGCATGCGGCCGTACTCGGACATCTCCACGAGCCCGGCCAGACGTTCCAGAATCGCGACGTCGGGCGCCAGCCGGTCGGCGATGCCCGGTCGCTGGATCTTGACGACCACCTCTTCGCCCGATGCCAGCGTCGCGGTGTGGACCTGGGCGATCGAGGCCGACGCGATCGGTACCGGATCGAACTGCGCGAAGACCGCTTCGGGCTCGGCGCCGAGTTCTTCGACGAAGACCTGCCGCACCAGCGCGGGGTCGGCCGGTCGGACTCGGTCGAGCAGGGTCTCGAATTCGTCGGCCATGGTGTTGCCGAACACTCCCGGGCTGGACGCGATCAGCTGACCGAGCTTCACGTAGGTGGGACCGAGGTGCTCGAACGTCCGGCGCACCTCATGGGCGACGTCGGAGGTGCCCGGCGGGCGCCCGCGCAGCAGTCCGGTCACCGCGCCGAGCGCCAGCCGCCCGGCGCCGGCCGCGGCGTGGCCGGCGGTGGTGGTGAAGCGGGTGACCTCGGTGACCGCCGAGACGCTGGGCAGGCCGGGGCGTGCCTGCGCGCTGGGGGATTCCTGATTGGTCATCACAGTTGCCCAAGTGTAGTGGGCGAATGGGCGCCGACCGCCGGGCCGACGCGGCGGTCGTCGTGTCGGGGTCGAGGCAGGGGGCCACTAGTGCTCCGGCTCACGGCGGCGTAGTCTCGACCGCATGTTTTCGATCGACAGTCGATAACCTGTCGATCGCCTTTCGTTGGGAGCTCAGCATGGTCGAGGAGAGTCGCGCCGACCTCGTGGTGGTCGGCGCGGGTGTGGCGGGGCTGACGGCTGCGCTGACGGCTGCGGCCCGCGGGCTGACGGTGACGGTGCTGACCAAGGGGCGTACATGGGCGCAGCCGGGCGCGGAGCACTCCGCGTCCACCTTCTACGCGCAGGGCGGCATCGCGGTGGTGGAGCCCGGGAACCCCGGCGACTCGGTGGCCCTGCATCTGGCCGACACACTGGCCGCCGGTGCCGGACTCACCGATCCGGTGGCGACGGAGCCGATCCTGGCCGGGGGCTGGCCGGCGGTGACCCAGTTGGTCGGCTGGGGCGCGGAGTTCGACTTGGGGGCCGACGGCCGGTTCCTGCGGACCAGGGAGGGCGGCCACAGCGTCCGTCGCATCATCCACGCAGGCGGCGACGCCACCGGCGCGCGGGTGCAGCAGGCGCTCGCCTCCGCGGTCGCCGCGGCGCCGATCCGAGTCATCGATCACGCCTCGGCCACCGCGATCCTCACCGGCGACGGTCGCGCCGCGGGGCTGGAGTTCGTCACCGCCGGCGGTCGCGGGGTGGTCCGGGCGCCGGCGGTGCTGCTCGCGACCGGCGGTCTCGGTCACGTGTACTCGGCCACCACGAACCCCGCTGCGTCGACCGGTGACGGTGTGGCGCTGGCGCTTCGGGCCGGAGCACAGGTCGCCGACCTCGAATTCGTCCAGTTCCATCCCACCATGCTGTACGTGCCCGGGACGCGGGGCAGGCGCACGCTGGTCAGCGAGGCCGTGCGCGGGGAGGGCGGCGTGCTGGTGGACGACCACGGCGCCCCGGTGACCGCCGGCGTGCACCCGCAGGGCGATCTCGCCCCGCGGGACGTTGTCGCACGGGCGGTCACCGCGGCGATGCGGCGGACCGGTCGGCCGCACGTCTGGCTCGACATCTCGGGAGTGGAGGACTTCGAGCGCCGGTTCCCGACTGTCACGGCCGGTGTGCGGGCCTCGGGGCTCGACCTCGCGGGCGGGCGGCTGCCGGTGGTCCCCGGCGCGCACTACCTCTGCGGAGGTGTGGTGACCGACAGCGACGGTCGTACCAGCGTGCCGGGTCTGCTCGCGGCCGGGGAGGTGGCGCGCACAGGGTTGCACGGCGCCAACCGGCTGGCGTCCAACAGCCTTCTCGAAGGGCTGGTCATGGGCCGGTCGGCGGCACTGGCGGCGGTCGAACTCGCGGCGGTCGAGCCGCCGCGAGTGCCGGCCTGCGCGCCGCCTGTCCTGCCCGCATGCGACAGGATCGAGTTGCAGGACGCGATGTCGGAGGCGGCCGCGCTCGACCGGAACGCCGAGGGCCTGGCGTCGGTCGGTGCGCTGCTCGAGGCCGCACCCCTTCGCGGTCTCGCGACCGTGGCCGACATCGAGGACGCCAACCTCACCCTGGCGGCGCGTGCGGTGGTCGCAGCCGCGCTCGAGCGCCGGGAGTCGCGCGGCTGTCACTACCGTTCGGACTTCCCCGGGAGCGAGGAGGCGCCGCAGCCGCGGTACTTCGCCCTCGTCGAAGGCCGGATGCGCAGCGTCCCGCGCCTCCGGCCGGTGACCTGTGCCGGATCTGCCGAGCCTATGGCCAGTGTCGGAGGGGCTCCGTAGACTCGATCGGGGAACTCACGGGAAGGTGATGTGCAATGCGCGGTGGTGGTTGCTGGTCGTCGATCGTCGCCACTCCCGATGAGCGCTCCGCACTGCATCTGACGCCCTCCCACGATTGGCTCGTGGCCTGCGTGCTGCCCGCCGGTCATGACGGCGCCCACGGATCCGACGGCGCGCAGAGCCATTCCGGTCGCCGTCGCTGGCTGATGTGGGACGACTACGCGCGCGGTGCGCAGACCCTCGCCGAGGAGTTCGAGTGTCCCTCGCAGGCTCTCGACGGTGCGCCGTGTCTGTTCTTCGCCGGTCACGGCGGTCCGCACCGGTACGCCGCGCCGGTGGGCCGCGACTTCCCGGCCGAGCCGGTCGTGGACAGCGCGCCCGCACCGGCGCCTGTGCCGGAGCCTCGGTCCGCCCCGGCATCACCGCCGCCGCTGCCGCCCGAGGACGAGTCGTTCAGCGTCTCGGCGCTCGACGATCTCTTCGCGGGGATGCCCAGCCTCCGGGATCTGCCGACCACGGATCTGCTGGTCTTTCCCGAGAGCAGTTTCCACCCGGCCGCACCCGCATGGCCGCAGTCGCGCGGTGACTACGTCGCCGAGCACCGTCCGGACGGTCCGCGCGCGCCGGAGGCGGTGGTCTCCGGTCCCGCGCGCTTCGAACCGGCGGAGCAGGTGATCGATGCGGAGGTGGTGGAGGCGCCGGACGCCGAACCGAAGCGGGGGCGTCGGCGGCGGCTGCGTGAGGACGCGGATCCGGCACCTCGGCCGGCCGAGGCCGGCCGCAGCAGGCATCGGGCGGCGCACGATGCGGAGGACTCCGCCGGTGCGGCCACTGTGGACCCGAACATGCTCGAGGTCCGGCCCGGCGCGGCCTCGGTGCTCACCACCCCGATGGTCGAGGTGATCTCCTCTAGTTGGGATCCCGTGCGGATGGGCATCCCGGTCGCGCGCCGACCACTGCCGGGCGACTCCGACGTGTGGTCGGTGGCGGAAGTCGTCGAAGACGCGGCCGCGCACGTGCGGTCGCTTCCCGAGGCCGCTCAAGACGGCGAGGTGTCGGCGGCGCTCCTCGATGTCGCCGAATCGCTGGGCCGTCTCGCGGACGCGCTCAAACCCTCCTGCTGAATCGACTCCGGCCCGTCGCCGGATTTTTTGGCTCCCGCACCGTTCTGTCAGCCCGGTCCGGAAGCCAAAGTTTTCGTGTACCGCGCGCCCTCCTGAAATTCGATACCCCTAGGGGGTAGATGTACGCCGAATTTCGGAGTAGAACTGTGACTGAGATACCCACCGGGGGTATCGAAGGGAGGCGGGATGACCACCGACGAGACGGCGACCGCCCACGACCATGCAGGCGGTGGGCACACCGGTCACGGATACCTGCCCGAGAAGGACAAGTTCATCCGTCGGCTCAAGCTGATCGAGGGTCAGGCCCGAGGTCTTCAGCGAATGGTCGAGGAGGAGGCGTACTGCATCGACATCCTCACGCAGGTGTCGGCGATGACCAAGGCGCTCGAGTCCGTGGGGCTCGGGCTGCTGCACGACCACATGAACCACTGTGTGGTCGAAGCCGCACGCGAAAGCGACGAGGCCGCCGCGGCCAAGGTCGATGAGGCCATGAAGGCCATCACCCGCCTGGTCAAGTCCTGACCGCGGCCGAGTCCGTTTCCCGACGGACGACATCAACCAGATCAGACAAATGAGGAGAGAATCCATGAGCACCACCACCACTGTCACCGTCACCGGCATGACCTGCGGCCACTGCGCAGCCTCGGTCCGGGATGAGATCTCCGAGATCGCAGGAGTGGAGAAGGTCGACGTCGATGTGGCCAGCGGTCGCGTCGACATCACCAGCGCCGCCCCGCTCGATCCGGCCGCCGTCGGCGCTGCTGTCGCCGAGGCCGGCTACCGGGTCCAGTGACCGCGTCGGCGAGACCGGGCGTGCGGATCGTCGCATTCGCAGCCGGTCTCGCGGTGGTCTTCGGGGCGATGTTCGGCGTCGGCCGGGCCGTCGGCCCCTGGGACACCGCGCCGCAGCCGTCCCACGGCACCCAGATGCAGCACGACCAGGAGGGAACGCACAGATGACGCAGCCTATCGCCGCCGACCGGGAACTCGATCTGGAACTGATCGGGATGACGTGCGCCTCGTGTGCCAACCGGATCGAACGCAAACTCAACAAACTCGACGGAGTCACCGCCACCGTCAACTACGCCACCGAGCAGGCGCACGTGGAATACGACGGCGACGTGACCTCCGACGATCTCATCGAGGCGGTCCGGGCGGCCGGATACGACGCCGAACCGGTGCGTCCGGTGGCCACGGACGCCGAGCAGGCCGATGAGGATCCGGCGCCGTCGCGGGCCGAGGCCGAGCTGGCGGCACTGCGCCAGCGCCTCATCGTGTCGGCGGTGCTGACGGTTCCGGTGATCGCGCTGGCGATGGTTCCCGCATGGCAGTTCACCTACTGGCAGTGGCTGTCGTTGACCCTCGCGGCACCCGTGGTCGTGTGGGGTGCGCTGCCCTTCCATCGGGCGGCGCTCGCCGGAGGCCGGCACGGCACCACCACCATGGACACCCTGGTCTCGGTCGGCACCCTCGCCGCTTTCGGGTGGTCGATCTACGCCCTGTTCTGGGGTGATGCCGGCGTCCCCGGCATGACCCACGGCTTCGACTTGATCGCCTCCCGCGGCGACGGATCGTCGAACATCTACCTGGAGGCCGCGGCGGGAGTCACCACCTTCCTGCTGGCGGGCCGCTATTTCGAGAAGCGCGCCAAGCTCCGCGCGGGTGACGCGCTGCGCGCGCTCGCCGAAGTCGGCGCCAAGGACGTGACCGTGCTGCGCGACGGGCGTGAGATCACCGTGCCGATCGGTGAACTGCAGGTCGGAGAGCGATTCGTGGTCCGGCCGGGTGAGAAGATCGCGACCGACGGCCGGGTGGTCTCGGGAGCTTCGGCTGTCGATCAGTCGATGCTCACCGGCGAGTCGATCCCCGTCGAGGTGGCGGTGAGAGACAAGGTCGTCGGCGGCACGGTGAACGCGCACGGCCGCCTCGAAGTGGAGGCGTCGGCGGTCGGCGCCGATACCGCACTCGCCCACATGGCGAAGATGGTCGCCGACGCGCAGGCGGGGAAGGCGCAGGTGCAACGATTGGCCGACCGGATCTCGGCGTACTTCGTCCCGGTCGTGATCGCGATCGCGGCGGGCGTGCTCGGTTTCTGGCTCGGTGTCGGCGGCGGCGCGACGCTGGCGCTGACGGCCGCGGTGTCGGTGCTGGTCATCGCCTGCCCGTGCGCGCTCGGTCTCGCGACTCCCACCGCGCTGATGGTCGGGACCGGCCGGGGAGCCCAACTCGGCATCCTGCTGAAGGGGCCCGAGGTGCTCGAGTCGACTCGCCGAGTCGATACCGTGGCGCTGGACAAGACCGGCACCGTGACGACTGGCGAGATGGCCGTCCGCGACGTGATCACCGCCGACGGCGTGGATGCGGACGATCTGCTGGCGCGGGCCGCGGCGGTGGAGTCCGGATCGGAGCACCCGATCGGCCGCGCGGTCTGCAAGCACGTCGCCGAACTGGGGCTCGACGTTCCCGAGACGGCGGACTTCCGCAATCTCGCCGGTGCGGGCGTGACCGCGTTCATCGACGGACTGCGCGTCACCGTGACCGGCCCCCGTGACGTCCCCGTTCAGCTCGGTGAGCGGATGCGTGAACGGATCGCCACGGCCTCGGCGGAGGGGGCGACGCCCGTCGTGGTCACCTATCTCGACGCGGTGGCAGGCGTGATCGTGGTGGCGGACACCGTCAAGCCCACGTCGGCGGCGGCGATCGCCGAACTCAAGCGGATGGGGCTGCGCCCGGTTCTGCTGACCGGCGACAACGACGGTGCCGCGCGGCATGTCGCGGCGCAGGTCGGCATCGACGAGGTGATCGCCGATGTGACGCCGGACGGGAAGGTGGACGCGGTCCGCCGCCTGCAGGAGTCCGGCCGCGTGGTCGCGATGGTCGGCGACGGTGTCAACGACGCCGCGGCACTGGCCTCGGCCGACTTGGGGTTGGCGATGGGAACCGGCACCGACGTCGCTATCGAGGCGGGCGATCTCACGTTGGTGAGCGGTGACCTGTGGGCGGTGGTCGACGCGATCGCGTTGTCGCGCAAGACACTCAGCACCATCAAGGGGAATCTGTTCTGGGCGTTCGCCTACAACGTGGCGGCGCTGCCGTTGGCCGCCGCAGCTCTGCTCAATCCGATGATGGCCGGTCTGGCGATGGCCTTCTCCTCCGTATTCGTCGTCGTCAACAGTCTGCGGCTGCGCGGATTCCGGTCTCGTCGCGTCTCCGCGTAAGCCGTAGTGGTTGTCGACAGAGTCTTAGGATTACCAAACCTCAGATCATTTCGGTAACCCTTTCCTCGCTGGTCAGAGACGGTTTACGGGCCTATTGTGGAATCATCGCGGCGAAGGTCTCGCCGAGGAATTCATATGCAGGGGAGCGGATATGAAAATGAATGAGGAACTCGAAGTCGAGTTCAGCAAGCAGATCACCCGGGAATTCGAATCGGCGATGCTCTACCGGCAGTTGGCAATCGAGTTGGAACTGCGCGACCTTCCCGGAATGGCTTCGTGGATGCGCAGTCATTCCTCGGAAGAACTCAGCCACGCCGACCGCCTCATCGAGCACATGACCAACCGCGACAACCGCCCGCTCATCGGCGACATCACGATTCCGTCGGTCAAGGCCGACACGGTCACCGAGATCTTCGAGGTGGCGCTCGACGCCGAGCGCGACGTCTCGGAAGCGATCCGCGCGCTGTACCGGCTCGCACAGGAGCAGGGCGACATCGACTCTCGGCCGACCATCGACTGGTTCGTCTCCGAGCAGGTCGAAGAGGAGGCGACGGTCGGCGAGATCGTCGGTCGCCTTCAACTGGTGAACGAGGACGGCTCCGGCCTCCTTCGGATGGATGCGGAGCTGGCGTCGTCGAACGTCTGACAGATGAACGAGCCGATGGCCCGGCGCCCCAACGGGGTGCCGGGTCATTCCGCTTATATAGGGGCCCGGAACCGGCCGGGCCAAGTCTCTAGAACACGTTCTATTTCTGGTCTAGGCTGTCTCCCATGAGTGGACTGGACCTCCCTGAAATCGTGAATGCCTCCGACGTCGCCGAGTACAGCGACACCGTCGACGTGCTGGTGATCGGCGCAGGCATCGGCGGCTGCTGCGCGGCGCTCGAAGCGGCGGAGGCCGGAGCGTCGGTGCTGGTGCTCGAGCGATCGGCCGCGGCCGGCGGCACCACCTGCATGGCGGGAGGACACTTCTACCTCGGCGGTGGCACCGCGGTGCAGACGGCCACCGGACACCAGGACAGCGCGGAGGAGATGGCCAAGTACATCACCGCCGTCTCGCGCGACCCGGAGCCGGACAAGATCAAGGCCTACTGCGACGACAGCGTGGAGCACTTCGGCTGGCTCGAGTCGCTCGGCTTCCAGTTCGAGCGTTCGTACTACCCGGAGAAGGCGGTCATCCAACCGCAGACCCAGGGACTGATGTACACCGGCAACGAGAAGGTGTGGCCGTTCTGCGAACAGGCCGTCCCGGCGCCGCGCGGTCACAAGGTGCCCGTGCCCGGCGACACCGGCGGCGCGGGCATGGTGATCGAGCTCCTGGTGAAGCGTCTCGGCGAGCGGGGCGTGCCGATCCGCTACGAGGTCGGGGCGCGCAGGCTCGTCGTCGACGACTCCGGTGCCGTGGTCGGCGCCTACTGGAAGGCCGGCGGCGAGGACGGTTTCATTCGCGCCTCCGCCGTGGTGATCGCCGCGGGCGGATTCGTCATGAACCCCGACATGGTCGCCGAGTACGTCCCGCAGCTCGCGGAGAAGCCGTTCACGCTCGGCAGCACCTACGACGACGGTCTCGGAATCCGAATGGGCGCCTCGGTGGGCGCCGGACTCAAGCACATGGACCAGGCGTTCATCACCGCGCCGGTGTACCCGCCGTCGATCCTCCTCACCGGCCTGATCGTGAATAAGGAGGGCAAGCGGTTCGTCGCGGAGGACTCCTATCACTCGCGGACGTCCGGATTCGTGATGGACCAGACCGACCGCGCCGCCTTCCTCATCGTCGACGAGGCGCACATGCAGCGGCCAGAGTTCCCGCTGGCGCCCTTCATCGACGGCTGGGAGACGGTCGACGAGATGGCCGACGGCCTCGGCCTCGATCGGGCCACGCTGCACGCGACCCTCGATCGGTACAACGAGTACGCCGCCAAGGGCGAGGATCCGGACTTCCACAAGAGCCCCGAGTTCCTGGCGCCGCAGGACACCGGGCCCTGGGCGGCGTTCGACATGAGTCTCGGGAAGGCGCTGTACGCCGGGTTCACCGTCGGCGGCATGGCCACTTCGCTGGACGGCCAGGTGCTGACCGAGGAGGGTTCCGTGATCGACGGACTGTACGCCGCCGGAGCCTGTGCGGCGAACCTCGCGCAGGACGGAAAGGGCTACGCCAGCGGCACCCAACTGGGGGAGGGCTCGTACTTCGGTCGCCGGGCGGGGCGTCACGCGGCACATGCAGCGACCGTGCGAAATCGGGTTACTGTCCGGTAAGTGACGTATCTAACCGGCCCCTGGTCCGCGTGGCAGGGCGTGCTAACGTCATGCCACGTTTTCCATCAGCAGGGTCGGTCACGTGGCCACCTGCGGCGTGTCGCGCGAGTTCGATGAAGCACTGGCCGACGCAGGCTTAGACGCCCGTACATCCCGTGGGGCTCCCGCCTGTCGTCTACAGCGTTGGCGTCGAATCATCGTGCGCCATGTTCTGTAAGACAAGGTGAAGCTGAATATGAGTGTGGGAGAGGCAGTGAAATGCTGATCGGTATCCCCCGGGAATCAAAGGCGGGCGAGACTCTCGTCGCCGCCACCGCTAAGACGGTGGCGCAGCTGCAGCAGCTCGGCTACGAGGTGATCGTCGAGGCCGGCGCCGGTGACCGCGCCGAGCAGCCGGATGCGGCATTCGCTGAGGCGGGCACCCGTGTCGGTTCGGCCGACGAGGTGTGGGCCGCTGACGTCGTGGTCAAGGTCAACGCCCCGACGGACGACGAGATCGCGCGTATGCGGCGCGGTGCGGTCCTCATCTCGATGATGGCTCCGGCCCGTAATCCGGAACTGCTGGAGAAGCTGCGCAGTGCGGGCATCACCGCGCTGGCGATGGACGCGGTACCTCGTATCTCGCGTGCGCAGTCCATGGACGTTCTCTCGTCGATGGCCAATGTCGCGGGTTACCGCGCAGTGGTCGAGGCCGCACATGAGTTCGGCCGGATGTTCACCGGTCAGGTGACCGCGGCGGGCAAGATTCCGCCCGCGCGTGTGTTCGTGGTCGGTGCCGGCGTGGCCGGTCTGGCGGCGATCGGTGCCGCTTCGGCGATGGGCGCCGTGGTGCGTGCCTTCGACGTGCGTCCCGAGGTGGCCGAGCAGGTCGAGTCGATGGGCGCCGAGTTCGTCAAGGTCGACTTCGAGGCGGAGAAGTCCGAGGACGGCTACGCCAAGGAGATGACGGCCGAGCAGGAGGCCGCGACCGCCTCGATGTACGACGAGGAGGCCCGCGCCGCCGACATCGTCATCACCACCGCGCTGATCCCGGGACGTCCGGCACCGAAACTGCTGAGCGCCGACACCGTCGCCGGAATGAAGAACGGTTCGGTGATCGTCGACATGGCGGCGGCCAACGGCGGCAACGCCGAGGGCACCGTGGCCGACGAGAAGGTCGTCACCCCCGGCGGTGTCACGATCCTCGGCTACACCGATCTCGCGGGCCGGCTGGCCGCGCAGACCTCGCAGCTGTACGGCACCAACATCGTCAACCTGCTGAAGCTCCTGACGCCGGAGAAGAACGGTGAGCTGACGCTGGACATGGACGACGTCGTCCAGCGCGGCATCACGGTGACGCGCGACGGCGAGGGCATGTGGCCGCCGCCCCCGGTGCAGGTGTCGGCGGCACCGAAGGCCGCCGCCGCGGAACCGGCCGAGGTCGCCCCGCCCAAGGAGCCGATGTCGCCCGCCAAGAAGGTCGCGCTCTCGCTGGTCGGGATCGTGATCTTCGGTCTGGTGGTGGCCTTTGCGCCGCCGCCGATCCCGCAGCACTTCACGGTGCTCATGCTGGCGATCGTGATCGGCTACTACGTCATCGGCAATGTGGCGCACGCGCTGCATACGCCGCTGATGTCGGTGACCAACGCCATCTCCGGTGTCGTCGTGGTCGGTGCGCTGTTGCAGATCGCGTCCGACAATGTGACCGTTCAGATCCTGTCGACGATCGCGATTCTGGTCGCATCGATCAACATCTTCGGTGGCTTCGCGGTCACCCGTCGCATGCTCGCCATGTTCAGCAAGGGGGCGTGATCACTCATGGGAATCACTGCAATCACCGTTGCGGCGTATGTCATCGCATCGCTGCTGTTCATCCTTTCGCTCGCCGGACTGTCGAAGCATGAGTCGGCCAAGAGCGGTCTGACCTACGGCATCGTCGGCATGGCGATCGCGCTGGTCGCCACCATCGTCCTGGTCCTGAAGAACATCGTCGACCTCGACTCGCTCGACATGAAGTGGGTGCCGATCGTCCTGATGTTCGGCGCCGTGGTCGTCGGCGCGCTGATCGGTCTGTGGCGCGCCAAGATCGTCGAGATGACCGGCATGCCCGAGCTCATCGCGCTGCTGCACTCGTTCGTCGGTCTGGCCGCCGTGCTCATCGGCTGGAACGGGGCGATCGAAGGCTTCGACGTCACAGGCGTCGATCCCGGAAACGTGCGGTCGCTGACCAACATCCACGAGGCGGAGATCGCGATCGGCATCTTCATCGGTGCGGTCACCCTCACCGGTTCGATCGTCGCCAACCTGAAGCTGTCGGCCAAGATGAAGTCGGCTCCGCTGATGCTTCCGGGCAAGAACTTCATCAACGTCGGTTCGCTGGTGGTGTTCGCGGTTCTGACCGGCGTGTACGTCGCGTCCGACACCCACGACAACACCACGTCGATGATCCTGCTCGCGGTGATCACCGCTCTGGCGCTGTTCCTCGGATGGCATCTGGTCGCCTCCATCGGCGGCGGCGACATGCCGGTGGTCATCTCGATGCTGAACTCGTACTCCGGTTGGGCCGCCGCGGCCTCGGGCTTCCTGCTCGGCAACGATCTGCTGATCGTCACCGGTGCGCTGGTCGGCTCGTCGGGTGCGTACCTGAGCTACATCATGTGCAAGGCGATGAACCGGTCGTTCATCTCGGTCATCGCCGGCGGTTTCGGCATCGAAGCCGGGCCGGCCGACGACACCGACTACGGCGAGCACCGCGAGATCAACGCGGAGGCTGCCGCAGAGCTTCTGTCCGGCGCCAAGTCGGTGATCATCACCCCGGGCTACGGCATGGCGGTGGCCCAGGCGCAGTACCCGGTCGCGGATCTGACGTCCCGGCTGCGCGCGAAGGGCATCGATGTCCGGTTCGGCATCCACCCGGTGGCCGGTCGTCTCCCCGGCCATATGAATGTGCTGCTGGCCGAGGCGAAGCTGCCGTACGACATCGTGCTCGAACTCGACGAGATCAACGACGATTTCCCCGAGACCGACGTCGTGCTGGTCATCGGCGCCAACGACACCGTGAACCCGGCTGCCGCGGAGGATCCGGGCTCGCCTATCGCGGGCATGCCGGTGCTGGAGGTCTGGAACGCCAAGGACGTGATCGTCTTCAAGCGTTCGATGGCGGCCGGCTACGCGGGCGTCCAGAACCCGCTGTTCTTCCGTGAGAACACGCAGATGCTCTTCGGCGACGCGAAGGACCGCGTCGAAGACATCATCGCTGCTCTGTAACCGGGCACCGAACCCGAGCACCCCGTCGATCCGTGCGGATCGGCGGGGTGCTCGTCGTCCCGGGGCGGTGCGGCCTCGGCTCGCCCGGGCGACTGGATTCGCCGATCCCGGGGCCCGGGAGTGTCACCGGCGACCCCTACCATCGACAGACATGGAGCAAACTGGGGTCTTCGATGTGGACCTGCGCGGACTCATCGATGTACTGGGGAACAATCTGTACACCAACCCGGGCGTATTCGTCCGGGAGCTGCTTCAGAACGCGATCGACGCCCAGACCGAGCGCCCGAGCGTCGATCAACCCATCGTCATCACGGCCGACGGGGCCGAGTTCGTCGTCTCCGACACCGGCGTCGGGATGCGGGCGGACCAGATCGCCGAGCTGCTGGGGACCATCGGCCGCAGCTCGAAACGGGACGAGCTCGGATTCTCCGAGCAGGCGACGATCGGCCAGTTCGGCGTCGGGCTGCTCAGCGGATTCCTGACCGGAGACCGGATCGAGGTCTCGTCGAAGGCCGAAGGACACGACCCGGTCCGGTGGGTGGGTGACGCGTCCGGAACCGTCGAGACCGGACCGGGAGACCGGAGCGAGACCGGCACCACCGTGCGGATCTGCGCACGTCCGGGTTTCGAGCAGTGGCTCGATCCCGACCGCGTGGCCTCGCTGGCCGCGCGATACACCGCCCTGCACCCGACCCCGGTCATGGTGAACGGGCGCCGAGTCAATCCACCGGTCGAGGTCTTCGCGGCGGAGGCGGGCCGCCGGATCGCCGCGCAGGTCGCCTACTGCCAGGACGAGTTCGGATTCACTCCGCTCGACACCTTTCAGGTCGACATCCCCGAAGCGGGTCTGCGCGGCGTCGCCTTCGTTCCGCCCAGCGGCGGAGACCTCGTGGCACGGTCGGAGCACCGCGTCCACGTGAAGGGACTCCTGGTCGGCGACCTCGCGGAGCTGCTCCCGGAGTGGGCGTTCTTCGTACGGGTCGTCGTCGATGCCACCGGACTGACTCCGACCGCGTCGAGGGAGAGCGTGGTGCGCGACGATCTGTTCCACGACGTCGTCGAGTCGCTCGGCGCGCAGGTTCTGGCCTGGCTCGCCGGGCTCGAGCAGCGGCCGGCCACACGAGCGAAGTTCCTCAGCGTCCACGAGCAGGGGATCAAGGCGCTCGCGGCCCACCGGCCGGAACTGCTGGGTTTCGTCGACCGGCACTGCGTCTTCGAGACCAATTACGGGCCGATGCCGCTCGCGACCTTCCGAGCGAGATTCGGCGACCTGCGGTACACCGGCAGCGTCGATGACTTCCGCGTCCTCGGCGACATCCTGGGCAGCCGGGGTTTCGGCCTGGTCAACGCCGGCTACGCCTTCGAGACAGGCGTGGTCCGCGCGTTGATCGCCGCCGACCCCGACATCACCGGCGAGTACGTGACGCAGGAGATGCTGCTGACCGCGCTGGGAGACGTCGGTGACGATGTGCGGACGCGGTTCGCCGGTGCCCTCGCCCTGGCGGGAACCGCGCTGGCGCCGTACGGCTGCGACGTGGATCTGACGGCCATCGAGCCCGGCGAACTCTCGGGTGTGCTGCTGACCGATGACTCGGCGAAACTCGCGGGCGACCGTCGCGAGATGCTGTCGGAGGTCGCCGGGGACCCCGACGCGTGGTTGGCCGCGGTCGCGGCGGTCGACGCGCACGACCATCAGGTGCCGAGCCGGCCGGTGCTGCTGCTGAACGTGGCGAACACGCTCGTGGGACGGTTGCCGTCGATCACCGATCCGACGGTGGCGGGCGCCCTGGTCCGGACGGTCTACAGCCAGGCGTTGGTGCGAGCGCACCGATCGTTGTCCTCGGATGCGGCCAGGGACGTGGACGAAGCCGTGATGCTGCTGGCGGATCTCGCTACGCGGGCGGGCGCCAGGTGACCGACCAACCGACGCACGATCCGCGTCTGGAGAGTTTCGTCAACGACCTCTGGCACGCGCGGTACGGGGATCCGCGGTTCGGCCATGAGGATTTCGGGGCCTTTCCCGCGCTGATCGCCCGGGCCGACGAACTGGGCGACGACTACTGGCGGTTCGTCGTCCGGCTCGAGGCCTCCTACGCCGCGCTGTGGTCGGGGACCGCGGCCGATGTGCTGACTCTGCTGGCGTGGATGCTCCGGGCCCACGACCGCCGGGCGGCGACGCTCGATTTGGAGCCGACACAGCTCGAACAGCTCAACACCACGCTCGTCGACTTCCTCGAATCGGTGCCCGACGTCCCCGAACTGTCGCTCGACCAAGTGCGAGATCTGCTCGACGACTGGATCCGGCGGACCCGCGGGACGGGCTACGAGTCGGATGCGCTGGTCGCGGTGGTGCGCGCGAAGATCGCACTGCACCGCGGCGACCCCGACGCGGCCCGCCGGTTCCTCGACGAGTGCCGGGACTTCGCTCCGCCGGCCGGCACCTGCCGGGAGGGTGCGCGAGCGATGGTCGCGGCGCTCTACAGCCGGTGCGGCGATCACGCGCGAGCGCTCGAGTTGTCGGAGCCGGATCTAGTGGACGACGGCGAGCGATGCGGGTTCTTCCCCGCCGAGACGCATGTCGCGCTGATCGGTGCTTACGCCGCCGCCGGCCGGCGCGACGACGTCGTACTGGCGGCCGAGCACATCGACCGGATCTACGGCGAGTTCCCGGGCTCCACCGGCCACGCCGAAGCCATTCCCGCGCTGTTGCGCGTCGGTGAGCTCGGGCGGGCACGGGATCTGGCGGTGAGCCGCCTGCCCCATCTGGACGCCTGCTTCACGCCGCTCGACCGGGCGCGGCTGGCGGCGGCGCTGTCGGCGGCGTTCGCTTCGGCGGCAGCGGTCGACGGGGACGCCGTGATCTCCCATCACACCGATCCGGGGCGTCCGGCCCGGTCCCGACCGGCGGCCGATCTGGCGGCCGAACTCGCCGATGTGGCGCACGACATCGCCCGCGGGTTCGACATCCGCAACGGCAACGGCGCGGTCTCGACGTGGGTCGAGCAGACCCTGGCGCTCCGCGCCGCGGGCCAGCCCGACGACCGGGTGAAGCCGGTCGCCGAACGGACGGCCCAGGAGTTGATGAGCGGTATGGCCGTGTTCTCCATGGTCTCGAGTCGCAGGGCGCAGGCGTGCGCCGAGGCACTCGCGGGCCGGATCGGCGAACTCACCGGCCGCAGCCTGGCGCGGGCCCGGATCATGCTGGCGTCCGACCTGCGCCGCAGCGATCGTCACGCCGCAGAGGCGGCACTGCGGGAGGCTGCGGCCGCGGCGCGCGCGGAGTATCCGGCCATGGCGGCGCAGGCCGAACTCATGGCCGATGTGGAGGCGGCGGCACAGGGCGTCCTCGATCCGCAGCGGCTCCTGTCGGCGCCGGACCCGGATCCGGCGTGGGCGGCGCTGTCTCAGGCGAACTACTGGCGTTTCGTCGCCGTGGCGAGCGAACCCGTGGACGGTGAGCGAGCCGGCCGTGCGGTGGACGCGGGGATCGAGACGCTGCGACGCGGCTTGGCGGGCGAGATCCGCCTCGTGGAGGACGAGACGGCGTCGCGCCCGGGCTCGGCGGAGGCCGATGCCTACTCGATCGCAGCGGCGCTGCACATCATGGCGGCGTCGATGCGGGCCGCCGCCGGATACTCTCCCGACGCCGAGATCGATGCGGCGCTCGTCGCAGCCCGCCGGATGGTCGCGGCCGCCTCGACGCCCGACCAACGCCTCGAAGCCCACGCCCAGCTGGCCGGCGTCCTGGGATTCGCCGCGCAACTGCAGTCGATGAGCGACGAGCAGGCGGCGTTGCGTCTGCTGGACGAGGCCGTCGAGAACTCCCGGTACGCGCAGCGTGCGCCGCTGCTCGCGCAGCGGGCCGAACTCCGGATCACGGCGGCCGAGGACTTCGACGGTGCGGTGACCGATCAGGAGCAGGCGATCGCCGTCTGGATGGTGGAGGGCCTCGATCATCAAGCCGATGCCGCGTTGATCGACTTGGCCCGGATGCAGCTCTCGCGAGGCGACGACGCGCGGCGGGTGATCGAGGCGGTACGGCCGGTGATCGACCGGATGTCCGAGCGCGGCGACGAGGATGCCGTCGCTGCCGGTCTCGCGGTGCTCGGCCGAGCGCAATCGTCGGCTCGGCTCCCGGACGACGCGGTGATCTCGTTCTCCCGAGTGCTCGACACGGTGGTGGGCGACGAACATCCCGGGTACCTCGCGCAGCTGTATCAGGCGCGTGCGGGCGAGCTGATGGATCTCGGACGGCACCCCGAGGCGATGGCCGACTTCGACCATGCAGCGGAGTTGTTCGCCGAGTTCGGCGCGCAGCACGATCTCGGCGAGGTACTCAGATCCGCCGCTCTGGCCGCTCACTTCGGGGGCGACGACGCCACGGCCGAGAGCCTGTTGGAGCGCGCCGAGCGCGTCTACGACGAGCTGAGCGTCGACGGTCCGGTCGATTTCGAGCGAACCCGGCTCGATCTCGCTCGCGCCGACATCCTCCGGTCCACGGACCCCGAGCGCGCCGAGTCGCTGCTGCAGTCGGTGGTGGAGCGGTCGTCGGCGGCCAACTGGCTTCCGCTGGCGTTGAGCGGACTGAATCTGCAGGCACTCATGGCCGTGGAGGCGGGCGGCGACGACGGGCGCGCACGGGCGTGGGACCTGGTGCTCGAAGGACTACGGCTCGACCCCGAGCATCCAGGGCTCAACCAGCTGGCGTTCGAGTTGAACGACGAGTGATCCGCGGTGGGCCGACGAGCTACACCGGCACTCCGCGGAAATGGGTCGTGAGCCGGTGGTCGTCGTCGATCAGGTGGAAGGCGACGCCGGGACGCTGAGCGATGTTGAGGACGTCGGTGCCCTCGAATGGAAGGTTCAGGGTCGAGGCGACGCCGGGTGCGATGACGTGCGGCCGCCCGGCGAAGGTGGTCACGGCCGGTGTGTGCGCGTGCCCCGCCACGCAGCCGACGATGTTCGGGTGCTCGCCGACGAACTCCGCGAGCAGGCCGGGATCGAGCTGTCTGCGGTCGTCGATGAACGGTATCCCGACCGGGACCGCCGGGTGGTGGAAGGCCACCAGCACATCGGTGCCCGGGCCGGCTTCGGCTATCTGCGCGCGCGCCCAGTCGAGGGTGCCGCGGGAGATGTAGCCGTCGGAGCGGCCGGGGATCGACGAGTCGAGCGCGAGCACCAGGAGTCCGGACAGACGGAGCGCCGAGTTCACCGGTTCACTGCACTCGGTCCCGGTCACCACCGAGTTGTACGCGGCGCGTTCGTCGTGGTTGCCGAGGGTCATCAGAGTCGGAATGTCGGTGACGAGCGCGTCGAGGGCCTCGCGGTATTCCTCGGGGAGCCCCTCGTCGGCGATATCGCCGGTCACCAGCAGTGCGTCCACGTTCCGCGGGCCGCCGCAGCGACCGTTGAGATAATCCATCAGCGCGGCCACCCGCCTGCGGTGGTCGGGGCTGCCGTCGAAGTGGAGATCGCTTATCTGTGCGATGACGAACATGCGTCTCCTTTGGGCATCGGCCGATACCTGATCCAGGCTAGACGACCGATGCACCTGAGTCAGATCACGCCGGCGCCGGTGACACTTCCACACTCACGATGTCGGCGAAACGGTACGGCGAGGCCACCAGCAGCCCGCCGAGCTTGCGCCGCAACCGGGACATCTCAGCGCGGACCGTGACGGTTCGATCCGCGGTTCCGAACAGGTGCGCCGACAGTTCGGCCGCGCTGAGTCCATCGGGATGAGTGGCGAGGAGCCGGAGGATCTGAAGATGCCGCGGTGACGGATGGAGAACCCATGCCGCATCCGAGGAGTCGACATGTACTGTCGCGGGCCTGTCGGTGCTTTCGACGAGGACGACATGCGTGACGGCGGCGGCCGTTTCGTCCGGATCGGTGACGCGCAGCAGCCACCCGCCGGGAAGGGGCTCGACGTCGCACGGTCCCAGATCCCCGATGTGTGCGCGCCCGGCGCTGAAGTCGCGCGGAAGCCAGACGCGGGTGCGGGGAGGCAGTCGGTCGACGGCGGCGACCCACCCGTGGGGGTCCACCGCGAGGGCCGGTGCTCCGGCGCGGGCCAGAATCGGTGCGGCGACGCTGCGGAGCAGGTCGAGGCGGGTGCGGTGGGCATCACGCAGTTGCGCTTGCGCGAGTCGTGCCACCGAGTCGACCAATGCGAGGGTCGCGGGATGAATCGACGGAGCAGGGCCGCTGACGTCGACGACGCCGATCACGTCGCCGGTCCGCGGATCGCGGATCGGCGCACCGGTGCACGTCCAGGTGTGGTGGGTGCGGACGAAGTGTTCGGCGGAGAACACCTGGACGGCTTGGCGTGAGACCAGCGCCGTTCCGATCGCGTTGGTCCCCACATTCCGCTCCGACCACGACGCTCCTTCGGTGAACCCGAGTCGGTCGGCGCGGCGCAGGACCTGCGGCCCGCCCGACCGCCAGAGAACGTGGCCGGAGGCGTCCGCGACCACGAGGAGATTCTCCCCGCCGGAGATCAGGACGTCGAGGTTGCCGGTGACCGATTCGAGGACGTCGGCCAGTCCGGATTCGGCGCGACGGCATTCCACCTCACCCGGATCGAGCGGGTCGTGTCCGGCTCCGCGATCGGGATCGACGCCCGCGGTGGTGACCCGGTCCCACGACTGCCCGATCACCGACCTCGGCCGGGCGGGCAGTCTGTCGCCCGATCGTGCGGCGTCGTACACCGCGCGGAGCACGGCCGCGAACTCGCGGGGATCGTCGCCGGAGGAGATCGCCGGTTCCGGCACCGGCCGGGTCGTCGCGTTCGACATCGGACTCCCTCATGCCGCTGTGGTGGTCGTCACATGACGGATTCAGCTTCGCCCCCACCCGCGCGGTCGTCAAGCCGGTTGCAACCCCCTGCAACGCTTGTCGGCCCCAACGGGAAGGAGTGTGCTGTGCATCACAACTTGGAATGACCGCAGTGAGAGGACACAGTCATGACGCAGACCATGGATCGGCCGGTGGACACCGGGCGGCGCACCCCGTCCGAACGCATCGACGCCTGGCTCGAGAAGTTCGATAGAGCCCTGGCCTCGGGGGATCCGGAGCAGGTCGCCTCGTTGTTCGTGACGGACTCGTTCTGGCGTGATCTGGTGGCGTTCACCTGGAACCTGAAGACGGTCGAAGGACACGACGAGATCGTCGCGATGCTCGCCGCGCGTCAAACGGATGCAGCGGCCGGCGGCTTCGCGCGCACGGACGAGGCGAATGAGGCCGACGGGGTTGTCGAGGCGTTCATCGAGTTCGAGACCCGGGTGGGTCGCGGTGACGGTCACTTGCGCATCAAGCAGGACGACGACGGCGTCGACCGAGCGTGGACCCTGCTCACCACCCTGCAGGAGTTGAAGGGCTTCGAAGAGCCCAGCGGCGTGCGCCGGCCGAGGGGCGCGGTGCACGGCAGTGACCCGGACCGCCGGTCGTGGGCGGAGAAGAAGGAGGACGAGGAGGCCGAACTCGGCCGAGCCGTCCAGCCCTATGTCCTCGTGATCGGCGGCGGTCAGGGCGGAATCGCGCTCGGTGCGAGGTTGCGGCAGCTCGGCGTTCCGTCGATCGTCGTCGACAAGCACGATCGGCCCGGCGACCAGTGGCGTGGCCGGTACAAGACGCTGTGCCTGCACGATCCGGTCTGGTACGACCACCTGCCGTATCTGCCGTTCCCGCCCAACTGGCCGGTGTTCGCGCCCAAGGACAAGATCGGCGACTGGCTGGAGTTCTACACCAAGGTGATGGAGGTGCCGTACTGGAGCAGGACCGAGTGCACATCCGCCGCCTACGACGAGGCGGCCGGACGCTGGACCGTCGAACTCGTCCGCGACGGTGAGCCGATGACACTGCACCCGACGCAGTTGGTGCTCGCGACCGGAATGTCGGGCAAGCCCAACGTCCCCGAGTTCCCGGGACAGGACGTGTTCGCCGGCGAGCAGCACCACTCCAGCAGACATCCGGGACCCGATGAGTATGTGGGCAAGAAGGTGGTGGTGATCGGCGCGAACAATTCCGCCCACGACATCTGCAAGGCGCTCGTGGAAGCGGGAGTCGACACCACGATGGTCCAGCGGTCGTCGACGCACATCGTGAAATCGGACTCGTTGATGGAGATCGGTCTCGGGGCGCTCTACAGCGAGCAGGCAGTGGCCGACGGGATGACGACCAAGAAGGCCGATATGACCTTCGCATCGTTGCCGTACCGGATCATGCATCAGTTCCAGATCCCGTTGTACGACCAGATCCGGGAGCGTGACAAGGACTTCTATGCGCGGCTTGAGGCCGCGGGATTCGACCTGGACTTCGGCGACGACGGCTCGGGTCTGTTCATGAAGTACCTGCGCCGCGGTTCGGGTTACTACATCGACGTCGGGGCGTGCGAGCTGGTGGCCGACGGGACCATCAAACTCGCCAAGGGCGGAGTGCAGGGTCTCACGGAGAACTCGGTGATTCTGGAGGATGGGACCGAACTTCCGGCCGACGTCGTGGTCTACGCCACCGGATACGGTTCGATGAACGGCTGGGCGGCGGATCTGATGGGCCAGGAAGTGGCCGATCGCGTCGGCAAGGTGTGGGGTCTGGGCTCGGACACCACCAAGGACCCCGGCCCTTGGGAGGGCGAGCAGCGGAACATGTGGAAGCCGACGCAGCAGCCGGGACTCTGGTTCCACGGAGGCAACCTGCATCAGTCGCGCCACTACTCGTTGTATCTGGCGCTGCAGTTGAAGGCACGGTTCGAGGGGCTGGACACACCGGTGTACGGACTGCAGGAAGTGCATCACCTGAGTTGAGCGGAACGACGGCGCCGGCGGCTCCGGGTCAGGCCGCACGATGCGGCGGGGCGCGGCGACCGGGTGCTGCCCGTGATGCGGGCGGTGGGTGCAGGTGGTGTGCCTGTCCGGCGTGGTGGGTGGGGTTCAGGCGCCACGGCTCGCTGCCTGTGGCCGGTCGCCAGGCCATGCGTCCGGTGTCGGGTCCGTCGGTGAGGACGGTGGTCTCCCACTGTCCGCGGCTGGTGCCGACGGCCCGATTGTGGCGTCCGCACGCGGCACCGAGAGCATCGATGTCGGTACGACCACCCGCGGTGATCCAGTCCGGCGAATGATGAGCCTGAGTCTGCGCGAACGGGCGGTCGCAACCCGGCGCCGTGCAGCCCCGATCACGCGCGAACAGGGCCAGTCGTTGCGCCTTGGCGGCGAAGCGTGCTCCGCGGCCTTGGTAGAGCACCTCGCTGGTGTGATTCCGGAACACGGCCAGGTGCGGCACCGCGTCGGCGGCGAGGCTCACGAGTTCACCGATCGGAACGCGGGTACCGGTCGCGGTCAGGGAGATCCCGGCGTGTGCGGCGAGTTCTTGATCGGTGACGGTGATGACCAACTCCGCCGGAATCCGGTCCGGCCGACCTAACCCCACGTGACCGAGTACCCAGTCGCACAACGCCAGCAATGCATCGTGGGTGCGCTGTGCGGCGCTGCGCAGGTCCCGGCTTCGTGCGCCAGCCAGAGCATCAGCGTCGATGTGGTTGCTGTCGATGGCTCCGGTGGGTGACTCCGGATCGGCGGGATTGTTCATCCCGGGCGCCGCCCACGCGGTCAAGATCACTTCGAACTTGGCCCGCAACTCCGGAGTCATCGCACCGCGAACCCGGCTCATCAACTGCCGATCCTGCGGAAGGATCGTCAACCCGCGCTGGCGTTGCCGGTCGACGTGATCGGACTCCTGCCCGTCCGGATCCAAATGCGCCAGCAGCCGGTCACCGACCTTCCCCAGATCATCCGGGTTCAACCCACTGGCGGCCGCGGCCAACTCCGCCTCAGCCCGCGCTTTGACCTCCGGCGAGATACAGCCCGGCACCTTCGCCAGCACCGCCGAGATCACCAGGGCATGCTCGGCACCGATGCAACCATCGGCGACCGCCGCGGCGGTCGCGGGTTTGCGTGGCGGCAGCGTTTCACCCTGAAAGTTCGAGAGGCTGCCGATGTTCTCGGTCAGGCGCACCCGACGTCCGGCTTCCCGCGTCCCCAACCGCAGGCCCTGCGACAGATACTGGTGCGGATTCAAGTAACCGGCGGTGCGATGCGCATTGCGGTCGGAGACCTCGACCAGCAGTCCGGTGGAGATGCCGTCCCAGCGTCGGCCAACAGTTCGGCGGGGGAATCCGGCAGCGTCAGCGAGTGGTCCATCACTGCCACCTCCCCCGAGTGTTTCAGCTGTTCACACCTTGTTTTGTTGATTGTCTGAAAGGTATCAGGCGCCTCTGACATCGAAGGTGGACATCAGACCGCAGACGGTGGAGCGGATCTGATCGACGGCGGCGCCGTGGTCGCCGCGGGGCTGCAGCAGGTGGCTCACGGTGAGACGAACGTACACCTCGACGAGTGTCGCCCGATCCTCGTCGCGCAGTCCGGGAGCCACTGCCCGCGACTGCTCCGCCACCGCTTCCATCGCTCGCCCCAGCACCGTCTCGGAGTCGACCGCTACCAACGACAGGAGTTCGTTCTCGCGAGCGCGGGAACCCTCGCTGACTACGGACAGCAGCAGGCGATTCTGTTCGCCGGTCGTGAGTGTCGCGGCTGCGGCGGCCGCGAGCCCCTCCACCAGGTCCGGGGCGTGCGCCGAGATCGCATCGGTGACGCCGGTGAGGAACCGATCGGCTTCGCGGGCGACCAGTGCCGCCGCGAGGTCCCGGCGAGTGCCCATCTCGTTGTAGAGGCCGGCCCGGCTGATCCCGACCTCGCGCGCCACCCGGGACATGTTGACCGAGGACCATCCCTGGTCGATCACGAGATCTCCGACGGTGTCGAGTATCCGGTTCCGAAGCAGGGTGCGGACCTCGCTGTGAAAGGTCCGACTCTCGCCCATGGCGTCAGTGTACGTGCGGACGCGCCTCCCACGATTCGGGCGAACGGCCCGATTCTCGATGACCCAATGCCGTTGACAACTATCGAACAACTGGCGATGTGATTGACATATGACGCTCGCATGTATAAACAATGTGCAGTACAAATCACAGTGTCTATGACCGATAGCGCAGATCACCTCATCCGATGAGGCCGCCAGCCCCGGCTTCGATCACCCCAGACGGAGACGCCCATGCCTGAACCGCGACAGTCCGCTCAGTCCGAACCGACCGCCGCCGTCGACCGGACCGATCACGCCAGTCGGACCGAATACGACGTGCTCGTCATCGGCTCCGGCTTCGGCGGAAGCGTGACCGCTCTGCGGCTGTCGGAGAAGGGCTACCGGGTCGGCGTGCTCGAGGCCGGACGGCGATTCGAAGACTCCGACTTCGCGAAGACGAGCTGGGATCTGCGGCGGTTCCTCTGGGCGCCGAAGCTGGGTGCATACGGCATCCAGCGGATTCACCTGCTCCGCGACTGCGTCATCCTCGCCGGTGCGGGCGTCGGCGGTGGCTCGCTGAACTACGCGAACACTCTCTACAAGCCCTCGGGCGCCTTCTTCGAAGATCCCCAGTGGGCTCACATCACCGATTGGGAGGACGAGCTCAGCCCGTACTACGACCAGGCGCGGCGGATGCTCGGCGTGGTCACCAATCCGCACATGACTCCGGCCGATGCGATCGTCAAGTCGGTGGCCGACGATATGGGCGCCGGCGACACCTTCATCCAGACACCGGTCGGCGTGTACTTCGGTGAGCCGGGCCGCACCGTGGCCGATCCCTACTTCGGAGGCGTCGGTCCGGACCGCACTGGATGCATCGAGTGCGGTGAGTGCATGACCGGGTGCCGGCACGGTGCGAAGAACACCCTTCTCAAGAACTATCTGGGGCTCGCGGAGAAGATCGGTGCGGTGGTCCATCCGCTCACCACCGTCACCGACCTTCGGCTGGCCGGGGACGGTACGTGGGAGGTGCACACCGTCCGGACCGGTGCGTGGATGCGCAAGCGCCGCCGGGTGTTCACCGCGCGCAACGTCGTCCTCGCAGCGGGCACGTGGGGCACGCAACGGCTGCTCCACGACCTGAAGGACTCCGGGCGCCTGCCCGAGTTGTCGTCGCGGCTGGGGGAACTGACCCGGACCAACTCCGAATCCATCCTCGGCGCCATTCGCTACAGCGTCGACGAATCGCTCGACCTGACGCGCGGGGTCGCGATTACCTCGTCGTTCTACCCTGCCGCGGACACTCACATCGAACCCGTCCGCTACGGAAAGGGATCGAATGCGATGGGCATGCTCCAGTCGCCGATGACCGACGGCGACCAGCGGCTGCCGCGCTGGCTGCGTTTTCTCGGCATCATGCTGCGGCACCCGATCGCCACGGCCCGGATTCTCGCGGTCAAGGGGTGGAGCGAGCGCACGATCATCGCGCTCGTGATGCAGAACCTCGACAACTCGATCACCACGTTCACCCGGCGCGGACTGTTCGGCCGGCGGCTGTCGAGCCGCCAGGGCCACGGCCGACCGAACCCGACGTGGATCCCGGCGGGTAACGAGGCCACCCGGCGCATCGCGGAGAAGATCGGCGGCGTTCCGGCCGGCACCTGGGGTGAGGTTTTCAATGTGCCGATGACCGCGCACTTCCTCGGTGGTTGCGTGATCGGCGAGAATGCGTCGACCGGGGTGATCGATCCCTATCACCGCGTGCACGGGTATCCGACGCTCAGTGTGGTCGACGGTTCGGCCGTCTCGGCCAACCTCGGCGTCAATCCCTCGCTGACGATCTCCGCGCAAGCCGAGCGCGCGGCGGCGCTGTGGCCGAACAAGGGCGAGACCGACAGCCGCCCGGCTCAGTACCTCGGCTACCGGCGGGTGGAACCGGTACAGCCGGCCGCACCGGCGGTACCGGAGTCGGCACCGGGTGCGCTGCGTCTGCCCATCACGCCCGTCGGGCGTCCGGTGAATCGATGACGACGGCTTTCGCTCCCGCAATCGGGAAGGCGCGCAACGGCGTTCAGACGGTCGGTTCCTTCTTCCTCACCTTCTGGGAGATTCTCAAGGCCCTGCCGCGCAGACCGTTCCAGTGGCGCGAACTCGTCGCCCAGGCATGGTTCATCGCCAGCGTCTCGATCGTCCCGACGATGCTGATGTCGATTCCGTTCTGCGTCATGGTGGTCTTCCAGATCAACGTGCTGCTCAACGAGATCGGCGCCATCGATCTGAGCGGAGCGGGCGCAGGCATCGCGGTCATCCGCGAGATCGGCCCGATCGTGACCGTGCTGGTCGTCGCGGGAGCGGGTGCCACCGCCATCTGCGCCGATCTCGGCTCCCGAACGATCCGGGAGGAGATCGACGCCATGCGGGTTCTCGGCATCGACCCGATCCAGCGTCTGGCCGTGCCCCGCGTCATCGCCTCCTGCGTGGTGGCGGTGTTCCTCAACGGGTTGGTCACTGCCATCGGTCTGACCGGCGGATATCTGTACGGAGTCTTTCTGCAGGGGGCGACGCCCGGTCAGTACATCACCGCCATTCCCATCCTGACCGGCACCTCGGATCTGCTCATCAGCGAACTGAAGGCGGGGATCTTCGGACTCCTCGCGGCCGTCGTCGCATGCCACCTCGGTTTCAAAGCGGGCGGCGGACCCAAGGGCGTCGGAGACGCCGTCAATCAAACGGTCGTGCTCAGCTTCGTGCTGCTGTTCCTGGCGAACGCCGTCATCACGACCCTGTCTCTGCACTAGGCGGGCACCGGTGAATCGGAGGACCACATCATCATGACGAGTGCACCAACGCGGGAACCCTCTCGCGCACGGTTCGAACGGCTGGCGCCGGGGCGGCTCCTGACGCCCGCCGACCGCTTGGGACGTCAACTGGCGTTCTACGGCGCGTCGTTGCGCGCGGTACCGCGCGCCTTCACCCACTACCGCCGGGAGACGATTCGTCTGCTGGCGGAGGTCTCGCTCGGCGCGGGCGCCCTCGCGGTGATCGGCGGCACCGTCGTCATCATCGGCTTCCTGACCGCGGCCGCGGGCTACGAGGTGGGCCAACAGGGCTCGAGTTCACTCGGACGCGTCGGTGTCGAGGCGATGTCCGGCTTCATCTCGGCCTTCTTCAACACCCGCGAAGCGATCCCGGTGATCGCCGGAGTCGCGTTGACGGCCACGGTCGGCTCGGGTTTCACCGCGCAGCTCGGGGCCATGCGGGTGAGCGAGGAGATCGACGCCCTCGAGGTCATGTCGGTCCAGTCCCTGCCGTACCTGGTCTCGACGCGAATCGCCGCCGGTCTGGTCGCGATCATTCCGCTCTACGCCATCGCACTGTTCACCGGATACGCGGCGACCAAGTTCGTCAGCGTCTTCCTCTCCGATCAGTCGCCCGGCACCTACGACCACTACTTCCAGTTGTTCCTGCAGCCCAGTGACGTGGCGATCTCGCTGCTGAAGGTCATCGTGATGGCGGTGGCGGTGATGGCCGTGCACTGCTACTACGGCTACAACGCGAGCGGCGGACCGGCCGGGGTCGGGGTGGCGGTCGGCCACGCCGTACGGACCTCGCTGATCATCATCATGGTCGTCGACTTCGTCGTCGGCATCGCGCTCTACGGCGGCGTTCACGCGACGGTGCGGGTGTCCGGATGATCGAACACTCCCGCGTCCGCCACCTGCTGTACGCCTTCACCGCGGCGGCCGTCGTCGTCGCTCTCGTCGTCCTCGCGCTGATGTCGTACCGCGGCGACTTCCAGAACACCAAGACCGTCTACCTCAATGCCCCGCGGGCCGGACTCCTGCTGCTCCCCGGAT
The DNA here is from genome assembly GCF_041950545.1 of Gordonia sp. PS3. Lineage (NCBI taxonomy): Bacteria > Bacillati > Actinomycetota > Actinomycetes > Mycobacteriales > Gordoniaceae > Gordonia > Gordonia sp. PS3. Next base: position 194,975 of record NZ_CP169524.1, read on the forward strand.
CGGACGTGAAACTCCACGGCGTGGTCGTCGGGCGAGTGTCCGAAGTCACCGTCGCCGACGAGAAGGCGCGGATCCGCATGGAGATCGACTCCGGCGTGACCGGCGAGCTGCCGACCAACGTGCTGGCCGAAATGGAGCCGACGACCCTCTTCGGGCGCAAGTACGTCGCGCTGTCGATCCCGTCCGCTCCGGCTGCCGGCAGGTTGACCGAGGGCTCGACGATCGACACGTCGAAGACTCCGGTCGAGGTCTTCGACACCTTCGACCTGCTGGTCAAGATCCTCAACCGAGTCGATCCGGCCCGAGTGAACGCGACGCTGGCCGCGGTGCAGACGGGTACCGTCGACCGCGGCGGAAAACTCGGCGCCGTCATCGATGATGTGAACCGCTACCTGGCCACGTTCAACGGATCGCTGCCGACCCTGCAGCGCGACCTCCGACTCGGCGCCGACAATCTCGAGACGTTCGCCGCGATGACACCCGACCTGATGACGACGGTGCGGAATCTGACCGTCACCTCGAAGACCGTCGTCGACGAGCAGACCGAGCTGACCGCGTTCCTGCTGAGCTTCACGCGGTTCGGGAACACCGGCGACCGGTTCCTGACCGGTGCGGGGACGCCGCTGGTGAAGGCGGCCGAAGCGCTCGCGCCGCCGACGCAGGTCCTCGGCGATTACGGCCCGATCCTCCCGTGCTTCCTCTCCGGACTCAACCTCGGGCGCAAGTACTTGGAGCGCGCCTTCGGCGGGGCCCGCGCGGGCCTGGACATCGTGGGCACGCTCATCATGGGCGATCCGCCCTACCGTCCGGGAGTCGACGCCCCGCGCACCAACGCCGGTGCCTCGGGCCCCAGTTGTTACGGGTATCCGCGCGGGCCCGGAGCAAAGGCCCCGGGACATGTGGACTTCGACGACGGCAGTCACGCCTACCGCGATGTGAAGACCCCGGAGGACGTCATCGGCAACCCGTTCGCCTCCATGATCTACGGAATGACTCGATGAACGTGACCGGGCCCGCGATCAAGCTGGGCATCTTCCTGCTCGTCAGCGCACTGATCACCGGAGTGCTGTTCGTCATCGTCGGCGACCTCCGGTTCGGTCCGACGAAGTCGTACCGGGCGGTGTTCACCTCAGCCTCCGGACTGCGCACCGGAGACGATGTGAAGCTCGCGGGAGTCGTCGTCGGCAAGGTGACCGATGTGACGGTGGTGCGCGAGGAGAGCACCGGACCGGGCCTCGGCGCCGAGATCGCCATGGACGTCGACTCCGACATCGCCGTCACCGAGGCGACCGACGTGAGCATCAAGTACAAGAACTTGATCGGCGATCGCTATGTGGAGCTGAAGACGCCGTCGACGCCCGTGGCGCCGGAGCGGCCGGAGGGGTCGGTCATCCCGGTGGCGCACACGCGACCGGCCCTGGACATGGACGCCCTGGTCAACGGCTTCAAGCCGCTGCTCACCGGCGTGGACCCGGACCAGACCAATCGCCTCTCGGCGGCCCTGGTGTCGGTCCTCAACGGCCGCACCGACGACATCGGCGAGGTCATCACCCAGCTCGGGCAACTCGGCAAGACCATCGCCGACCGCGACGCGACCATCGGTTCGGTGGTGACCGACCTCAACACCGTGCTCGGCACGGTCGACGAACGGAAGGCCGCGTTCAGCTCGATGATCGGCCAGATGCAGCGACTGGTCTCGGGGCTCGCCGCGGACCGCACGACCATCATGGACGGTCTCACGCACATCGACTCGGCGACCTCGCAGCTCGACAGCCTGCTGTCGCAGGTCCGGCCGGATCTGACCGCGGACATCGCGCACCTGCGCGGGCTGGCGGCGAACCTCAACAAGAACACCACGACGATCAACATGCTCCTGAACAAGCTGCCCGAGGCCTACCGATTGCTCGGCCGGTCCTCCGGCTACGGCAGCTTCGTCAACTTCTTCGTGTGCGGTCTGGCCATCCGGTACCCGACGCTCGACGGCGGGCACCAGGACACTCCGATGATCCAAGTCCCCGCTCAGAGGTGTAAATGATGAGACCTGACGACTCCTCCCGTGCCGTCCGGGCCGGGATCATCGGCACCGCGGCGATCCTGGTGGTCCTCGCGCTGGCCTTCAACTATCGGTCGCTGCCGTTCTGGCCGGGCACCACCACCGTCGTCGCCGAATTCGCCGACGCCAGCGGCCTCAACGTCGACGACGAGGTGCACGTGGCCGGCGTCGCCGCAGGCAGCGTCACGTCGATCTCCCTGGCGGACGACCACGTCGACGTCGGGCTCCGGCTCACACAGGGGTGGCGGGATCTCGGCTCGCAGACGCGTGCCGCGATCAAGGTGGAGACCGCGCTCGGCCGTCGCTACGTGGAACTGACGACCGGCGGGAGCGGTGAACTCGGCGACCGCATCCCGCGTTCGCGCACCACCTCGGGATTCGACCTGACCGATTCGCTGAACCAGCTCACCGAGCAGGTAGGCGACACCGACAAGAAGCAGGTGACCGATGCGGTGCAGAGCCTGAGCCAGGTGCTGAAGGGGCTCCCGGACGATCTCGGCGGTTCGCTGGAGAACGTCGCCGACGCCGCTCGGACCGTCTCGCGCCGCGACGCGGGGATCCGCACCCTGCTGCAGCACACCGATTCGCTCTCGGGCGTCCTCGCCGAGCGGAAGGGAAACCTGACCCGGCTGATCGACGACGGCGATGCGCTCTTCGCGGCACTGAACGACCGCGCCGCAGTCATCCGCCGGGTGCTCGTCAGCCTGCGCGGCGTCGCCGATGAGATCGAGCGGGTCACGGTCGAGAACCGCACTTCGACGCCGCCCATGCTCGAGGAGCTCCGGAAGGTCACCGACACGTTGAACGCGAACTACACCAACCTCGACAAGTCGATCGCCGGCATGCGTCCGTACGTCATGCAGTTCACCGACGTCCTCGGCAGCGGACCGTTCTTCGCCGTACTGCTCGAGAACATCACGCCGGCGAACCTGCGCGGACAGCAGCCGGGCAGCCCGGGAGGCGGACGATGAACGCAGTCAGAAGGCTGGGCGTCCCGGCGCTCATCGTGATCGGCATCGTCGTGACGGCGATGGTGGCTTTGACGGTGTCCGTGGTCTGGGAACGCACCCACACCGCGCGGGCCACACTGCACTTCACCGACGCCACCGGGCTGTTCCCCGGCGATCCGGTCAAGATGCGCGGCGTGGCGATCGGGACGGTCGAATCGGTGGCACCCGCGCCGAGCGATGTGACCGTCGAGGTCTCCTACGACGACTCGGTCTTCGTCTCGGCATCGGCCCGCGCGGCGATCGTCTCGCCGACCCTGGTGTCGGGACGGTACGTCCAGTTCGTCAATCCGGAACCGCTCGATCCGGAGGCCTCGCGCGGGGCCGCGCTGGCCGACGGCGCGGTCGTCGGTCTCACGCGGACCGCGGTGCCGGTCGGGTACGACGAGATCAAGAAGCAGGTGACCGATCTCGCCGCTCAGCTCGGCCCCACCGCGGACGATCAGAAGGGCACGCTCAGCCGGTTCGTGGACACCTCCGCGTCGGTCCTCGGCGACAACGGACAGTCGCTCCGGCATGCGGTCGATGCGCTCTCGGATGCGGCGAGCACCCTCGCGGCCGGCGGTCCGGACCTGTTCGGCACGGTGCGGAACCTGCAGAAGGTGGTGACCGCGCTGCGCGCCTCCGACGATCAGATCGTGTCCTTCTCGGCACAGCTCAACGACGCGTCGGCACTGCTGGACGACAATCGAACCCAGCTCGACGCCGCGGTCGGTGCGCTCAACGGCATGGTTCCGGATCTGCGCGAGTACCTGTCGGAGAACCGCGACGCGCTGAGCTCCGACGTCAAGGAGCTGACCCGGGTCTCGCGGTTGCTCGTCGACCGCGAGGACGATCTGGCCCAGATCCTCCACACGGCGCCGACTGCCCTGTCGAATCTCTACAACATCTACGACCCGGACTCGAACTCGCTGACCGCCGGGCTGGCGATCGCGGACTTCCCGGACCCCGTCTCGCTGATCTGTGCGCTGCTGACCACGGTCGACGCACCCAAGAAGGAGTGCCAGAAGGTGAACACCACACTGACTCGCGTCCTCACCTCTGAGCTCGCGCGCGCGTCGACCCAGACGGGAGGCCGGTGATGAGGCGCACCCGGATCACGGCAGTGCTGGCCGCACTCCTGGCGGTGGTGTCGACGGCACTCACCGGCTGCCGGTTCGACGGCGCGAACTCGCTGTCCCTGCCCGGTGACGCGATCACCGGCGACCCGTACCGCGTCACGGTGCACCTGGCCGATGTGCAGAACCTCGTGTCGAACTCGCTGGTGAAGTACGACAACGTGACGGTCGGACAGATCGGATCGATCTCGGTGGTCCGATCGGTCGCCGCCGTGGAGGTCGATCTGTCCGAAGGCGTCGAGATCCCTTCGAACGCCACGGTGAAGCTGGCCCAGACCTCGGTTCTCGGTGCCCAGTACCTCGAATTCGTTCGCCCGGAGCGGCCGGCCGCGGGCCACCTGCTGCCCGGCGACACGATCGACGTGAACTCGTCGTCGGCCTACCCGTCAACCGAGTCGGTGCTCGCGGCGCTGTCTCTCGTCCTCAACGGGAGCGGACTCGAACAACTCAGGTCGATCATGACCGAACTCAACACCGCTACCGACGGCCGGACGGCCACGGCGAACGAGGCGATCGGCCGACTCAAGACGCTCGTGACCCGGCTCAACGAGCAGCGTGACGACATCGGTCGGGCGATCGACGCGCTCGGTCGGCTCAGCGGTTCGCTCGCCGATCAGAACTCGACGATCGCCGCGGGAATCGACGGACTCGAGCCGGCGCTCACCGTCCTCGCCGACCAGCGGGAGAACCTCACGACGATGCTGGGCCGCGTCGGAACCTTCGGTGAGAAGGTGTCCTCGGTGCTCTCCCGGAGCCATGACGATCTGACCGCGATCGTCTCCGAACTGCGGCCCGCCCTGAACGGACTCGAGCAGTCCGGCGACGACCTGGTCGGTTCGCTGCTCGTCGGTCTGACGATTCCCTTTCCGGTCACCACGATCGACAAGGGAATGAAGGGCGACTTCCAGAATCTGTTCCTCACGCTCGACCTGTCGGTCGGCGCCATCCGGGACAAGGTGATCGGCAGCCTGCCGAAGATCGATGTGGAGAAGATGATGCTGTCCCGACAGGCGGCCGACCCGCTGCGTGCGCCGTTCGCGGCGCCGAAGGGAGGCCGGCGATGAGACTCACGCGCCTGGTCAAATGGCAGCTGATCGTGTTCGCTCTGCTCACCGTGGTGAGCGTGGTCTACGGAGCGATCACCTACATCGGCATCGGGCGGGTCACCGGTCTCGGCACCTATCGGGTGGTCGCCGAGTTCGGTGCCGCGGGCGGGGTGTACGAGAGCGGACTGGTCACCTATCGCGGCGTCACCGTGGGACGAGTCGACAGCGTCGACCTGGATCTGGCGAACCCGTCGGCTCCGGTGCGGGTCACCTTGCGCATCGACTCCGACCGCAAGGTCCCGCGCGACAGTTCCGCGCACATCAGGAGTCAGTCGGCGGTCGGCGAGCAGTACGTCGACCTCATTCCGCGCTCCGCAGACGGTCCGTCGCTCGAGGACGGCGACGTCCTGCCGGCCGCCGGCAATGTGACGCCGACCCCGACCAAGGACGTGCTGGGCCGGACGATGAATCTGGTGGCGGCGCTGTCACCGCAGAATCTGGAGACCACGATCGACGCGGTCTCCGACGGCTTCGGGCAGTCCGGGGACCGGCTGGCCCGCCTGATCGACTCGTCGCAGCAACTGCTGCGGCTCGCCCAGATCGACCTCGTGCCGACGACCACGCTGATCGGCGACGCGGATCCGCTGCTGCGCACCGGCAACAAGGTGGCCGCCGACCTGCGGTCGTCGGTGGCCGACCTGGCCTCGTTCACCGACCAGCTCGCCATGAGCGACGGCCGGATCCGGACCCTGCTCGAAGACGCCCCCGCAGCCGCCGACGAGGTGTCGACCACCCTGGGCGAACTCACGCCGACGCTGCCGACCCTGCTCGCGAACCTGCAGACGGTGGGACAGGTGCTGCGGGTCAATGTGCCGGGCCTGCGCCACATCCTGACCGTGTACCCGGCGTTCACGTCGGGAACGCTGTACTCGGTCAAGGACTTCGCGCTGGGGGAGAGCCCGCAGGCACCGCTCGACGTGAAGCTGGGCAACACGCTGAACCCGCCGCCGTGCACGGAGGGCTACGGCCGCACGCAGCGCCGCGATCCGTCGGATATGCGCGAGGTCCCGGTGGTCCCGGACCAGTACTGCGACGTCCTCGCCGCCAACCCCAAGGTGGCGCGCGGCGCCCGGAACGTGCCGTGTGCGACCGACCTCTCGGTGCGGACCGCACTCGTCGCCGACTGTCCGCGCGGGCTGCCCTCGACGTGGCCCGAGATGCTCGCGCGGCCGCATTCGGCGAGCGCAGGCGACCCGCCGAGCCCGCGCCGGCGCACGTCCGCGGCGGCGAGCAGGCCGATTCCCTACTCGGAGAAGACGGGCGGATTCCGAGGACCCGACGGGGTGACCTACTTCGTCGGCACGCCCACCAGCACAGCATCCGGAAAGGGGAACGCGACATGGCAGTCGTTGCTGATCAAGTGGTAGACGCCGACCACGAGGAGGATGACGGGCAGTCCGATGGCGGGCAGCCGGCGCCCGGGGCTCAGTCGCGGCGTTCGGCGGTGGTCGTGGTGTGGTCGCTGGTGATCGCCGCCGCGGTCGTGCTGACGATGCTGGGAGTCAAGGGCGTCGATCTGTACCACGCGAGACGGGACCAGAGCCGCGATGCCCAGGTCCTCGATGTGACACGCGAGGTGGTCGCGGGGTTGGTGAGTCTGGACTACAAGCGGTCCAAGGCCGATCTGGACCGGATCTCAGCGGTGGCGACCGGCTCGTTCCAGAAGCAGTTCGGCCAGCTGGCCACGTCCTTCGAACAGGTGCTGGCGTCCGGCGAGGTCCGCTCCACGGGCGCGGTGAAGGAGGCCGGGATCGTCGAAGCCGACGACGACTCGGCGAAGGTCCTGGCGGCGGTCAGCTCGGTGGTGAAGAACACCGAGGCGCCCGACGGGCAGCAACGCGTCTACCGGATGCTGGTGGACCTCGAACGGCAGGGCGACGACTGGAAAGTCGGGAATGTGGAGTTCGTGTCATGACGACGACTGAAGCGGCGACCGAAGCGGCGACCGAGCCGGCCGGTCGGGAACCGGACGTCGCCGAGACGGGTACGCGCCGACGACTGCTGCACCGCGTGCTGTTGTGGCCCGCGGGCCTGACGGTGCGCATGCGCCGGATCGTCGTCGGCGTCCTGGCCGCGGTGACGATCGCCGGCACCGGGACGCTCGGCTACGTGTGGTGGGCCGCGGCGAGTGCCGACGCCGACGTCGCGGCCGGCCAGTCGGCGCTCGCGTCGGCCCGTCGCGACGTCCCGCAACTGCTCAGCTACGACTACCGCACGATCGATCAGGCGTTTCCCGAGGCGGCCAAGACCCTGCTGACCGGCAAGTTCCTCACCGAGTACACCGAGTTGGGCGCCTCGGTCATCCAGCCGGCGGCCAAACGCGATGACATCGTCACCAAGGCCGAGGTCGTCGAAGCATCGGTGGTGTCCGCGAAGGCCGATGCGGTGACCGTCCTGCTCTTCGTCAATCAGACCACCACCAGCAAGGGGATGGAGGGTCCGCGCCTGGACGGCAGCCGCGTCCGGGTGGACCTGACGAAGGACGGCGACTCCTGGAAGATCTCCGAGTTCGTCCCGGTCTGATCGTCGAGGCGCGTGGTCGATGACACCGTCACTCGGCCGCGCGCTTCGACGGCAGGACGCCGTAGCCGACCAGTCCGACGTATCCGCCGATCCGGAATCGGTTCACCTTCACGTGTCCGCCCCACTCATTGCCTCCGACGGTGGTGACCTCCCCGTCGGAGTAGTCGAGCACGATGTTGGTGTGCTGACGGAAGAAGCTCTTCGTGGAGTAGAGCATCACGTCGCCCAGAACGGGACGGTAACCCGAGTCTGCGGCGCGGAAACGTCCCTGCGACTGGAAGTACTCGGTCAGGGTGTACACCCCCGGGATCCGCCAGTGCCCGGAGAACGGATTCTCGAAGGGCACGCCCGACTCGCGCATCACCCAGCTGACGAAGTCGGCGCACCACTCCTCGTCGACCCCTTCGGAGTACTTGGTGCCCGGCGGCTGGGCGTCGAACTCCGCGCGGGTGACGGTGACGATGCGCTTCTGCGTGGGGCCGAGAGCAGTGGTGTCCAGGTCCGGATAGGCGCGGTCGCGGTTGTTCCACCAGGTCCGGACGAAACCCACTGCGCCTTCGTGGACGGCCACGGCGGTCGCGCCGCCCAGGAGCACGACGACGACTGCGAGCCAGATTGTGAGCCTTCGGCGGCGGGGTGACATTCGGCCAGCGTATCCGCCGCCCGGGCCCATGTTTCGGGGCCTCGGCGATCGGGAACCCGATCGATGTCCGGAACGGAGTTCGCTTCCGGACGGACGAATACCGACTATGTGAAGGGAGGACGCGGCATGTCTGCAAGCACCGAGTCCGGGGAAGTGACCGGAACACGCGACAAGACGTACAACTTGATCTGGTACGTGGAGAAGTGCCTGTCGAACGCGCTTCGGATGGACACTTTCATCGCCGACGCCGAGCGCGACGGCGACCACGAGACGGTGGAGTTGTTCACGAAGGCGCAGAGCGACAGCCTCAAGGGCGCAGAGATGGGCAAGAAGTTGCTGCGCGCGAGGCTCGTCTGAGGTCACTGGACGCGTTTCGCCAGATCGCAGTCCGGCTTCCGGAACCAGCGAGATGAACCAGCGAAATCGGCGGCGCTGCCCGAGCAGCGCCGCCGATTCATGTGCCTCTGTCTCGTTTCTACCGAGCTGCTGAGCGAGCGACCTCCTCAGCGAGCTGCGTCGGCGGCGCCGAGTTCGGTATGCGACCCCGCGTGTGCCAGTTCGCCGGAACGGTCTTCCAGATGGGCGCGCAGGAACCACTGGAACTGCTCGAGTTCGCGCGTCTGGCCGATGAGGACGTCCTCGGTGATCGGATCGATCATCCCCGCCTCGGCGATGGCGTCGCGATGGGACTTGACGACCCCGGTGTAGACGAGGTCGAGGGCCGCGAGATGCGCCTGGACGGTGTCGCGGCCGAGATCGTAATCGTCCCAGTCGCGATTCTTCGTGATACCCGCCGATGTCCCGCTCGGCGAGCCGCCCAGCGTCGCGATGCGTTCAGCGAGCACGTCGGCGAATCCGCGGACCGTGGCGGTCTGCGGGTCGAGCATCTCGTGGACTCCGATGAAGTTGGGGCCCACCACGTTCCAGTGAACATGCTTGAGCGTGAGATGCAGATCGATCAGGGAACTGAGCCGGTGCTGCAGGATCGAGATCAGTGCATCGGACTCGGTGTGCGAGAGACCGCCGATCTCCGGCTGATGGGTGTTGATGAGTGACATGGTGCCTCCTCGTCTGTCGGGTCGGCCGTCGCACGGGCGGGTGATCGCTCGGCGATCATGCCCTCCTGCGGCGGCCGCGTGGATGATGCAGGTGCTCGTACTCGTCGGCCTCCTCGGCCGTCGTCTCCGGGATGAGCGGGTCGTGCTGGGGACGGTCGAGCGCGCGATGGGACCGCAACCTCACCCGCGACCAACCGAGGCATCCGACCGCGGCCACAGCGCAGACCACCGTCGCCACGATCCACGGTGCGAGCGCGTCGTCGGCCGCCGCGGTGGTCAAGGTCACGGCGATCAGCACCAGGGCGATCAGGAGCAGCCCGTAGCCGATCAGCCCGAGCGCCTTCAGTGGACGAACGGTCGCGGCGCTCAGATGGTCTCCGGTCATGGGCGGGCCTCCTCCCGGCGTGGATTCGCTGCGTCTCATGTGAACCTCCTTGAACGAAAGGCATCAGGGCCGGCCCGTGGCCGCGACCGAGAACCGGTGCAGCAGAGCCTCGTCGAAGGCGGGCAGATCGTCCGGCGCCCGGCTGGTGATCAACGGACCCGGGCCCGAGTCGCACACCACCACCGGCCCGTCCTCCCACGTGGCGCCCGCGTTGCGCACGTCGGTTCGGAGGCTGGGCCAGGCGGTGAGCCGGCGACCCCCGATCAGACCCGTCTCGATGAGCAGCCACGGCGCGTGGCAGATCGCGGCGACGGGGCGGCCCGACTCCAGGAACCGCGCCGCGAACTCGACAGCGCCGGGAACGGTCCGCAGATAATCCGGATTCGCGACACCGCCGGGAAGCACCAGCGCATCGAAATCCGTGGAGTCGAGATTCTCGACCACCTCGTCGACCGGGTATGAGGCGGCGCGGTCCAGGTGGCGGAAAGTCTGTACCGTTCCGCCGACGGTCGACACGAGAGTCGGAGTGCCACCGGCCTCGCGCACGGCCTGCCACGGGTCGGTGAGTTCGCGCTCCTCGGCGCCCTCCGGCGCGACCAGGAACGCGACGGCCCGTCCGCTCAGGTCGGGGTCGTGATGGTGCACTGTCATGGCGAACTCCCTCCAGCTGTGCTGCGGCGGACATGCAGTGCCGGGATACCCCGTCCATGCGGCTCTCAAACGTCGAGTCGGTCGAACCTGCCGATGTCGACGCCCTGCCGCGGGCGATCGCCCTACCATCGGGACCATGAGTGATTCCCCCGAACTGAGCCCCACCGACTGGGTGCGCGATCAGACCGAGAAGATCCTGGCCGCGGGCACGACCGACGTCGCGGACATCAACGGCATGAGAGTGGTGCTGTTCACCACGCTCGGCGCCAAGTCCGGCAAGCAGCGGTATGTCCCGCTCATGCGGGTCGAGGAGAACGGCAAGTACGCGATGGTGGCGTCCAAGGGCGGCGCGCCGTCGAACCCGTCCTGGTACTACAACGTGAAGGCACACCCCGAGGTCACCGTGCAGGACGGCACGGAGGTCTTCCACCTCACTGCGCGCGAGGTCTCCGGCGAGGAGCGCGAGCACTGGTGGAAGCTGGCGGTCGAGGCATTCCCGCCGTACGGCGAGTACCAGCAGAACACCGACCGTCAGATTCCGGTTTTCGTCCTGGAGTGACCCGCCGTCACAGCACCAGTCGCAGTGCCGCGGTGGTCGCTGCCGCGACGACGATCACGACGGCCAGCGGCGCGCGCAGCAGGGCCGCCACCGCACCGGCTGCGACTCCGATCGGACGGGCGGGATCGCTCAATTCGGTGCCGGCGAACAGGGCGCCGGTGAGACCGACGGCGATCAACAGGATCATCGTCGACCGTTCCAGCAGGGTCTCCACCGCCGGTGAGACGGTGATCCGGCTGCGCAGCCGCACGCCGGCGACCCGGATCAGATAGGTCCCTCCGGCGAGGATCGCGACGCCGCAGGCGAACTCCCAGCCGGTCACGACGGCACGCTCTCCGGCTCGCGACTCCGGTCAACGCGCGGGCGGCCGGTCACCATCAGCCCGAGCGGAATTCCGAACAACGCCAGCACAATCGGCAGTCCGGCGGCCACGAAGCCCGCCGTCGCCAGCGCGATGGTCCCGCCGAACAGGGCCGCCCAACGCGTCTCCCGGTCGCGCAGTGCGGGAAGCGCCAGGGCGATGAGCAGAGCGGGGAAGGCGGCGTCCAGCCCGAGCGTCTCGGGCGAGGCGATCACCTGCCCGACCATCGCACCGGTGAGCGCGCCGAGTGGCCATGCGATGACGACCGCGGTTCCGCAGATCACGAAGGCCGACCGTGCGGCCGTCACATCGCGGTGACCGGCCGAGTAGACGGCGGTCTCGTCGTTCACCATGTGGGCTGCGGCGTATGCCGATCGGTCGTCCCGGAGGAATCGGCCGGCGGAGAGCCCGTACGAGAAATTGCGCAGGTTCACCAGCAGGCCGGCCAGTGCGCCGACCACGGGCAGCCCGCCGCCGGCCACCACCGACACGAAGACGAACTCGGACGATCCGGCGAGTACGACGCAGGCCATCAGCAGGACCTGCCACCATGCCATGCCGATCCCGTGTGCGGCGGCGCCGTACGAGACGCCGACGATCCAGAGGGAGAACGCGATGGCGATGATCTCGCGGGGCGCGCGCCGCACGAGTGTTCTCCATGATGAACGCATGTCCACTATGATGAACCTATGGAAGAGGTTCGTCAAAATGAACGTTCGTCCGCTCTGTCGAACGATGTGAGTCCGCAGAAACTCGTCGCGGCGGCACTGAAGAGAGAGCGGGCGCGGGCGGGCATCTCCTTGGCCGAACTCGCGCGCCGTGCCGGAATCGGGAAGTCGACTCTGTCACAGCTGGAGTCCGGGGAGGGAAACCCCAGCGTGGAGACGCTGTGGGCACTCAGCGTCGCACTCGGAATCCAGTTCTCGGCGTTGGTCGACGCGCCTCGTCCGACCGTCGAAGTGATCCGGCTGGGCGAGGGTGCGACGATCTCCGCCGACTACAGCGCCACCCTGCTGTCAGCGGCGCGGCACGGCACGCGCCGCGACGCCTATCTGATCCGCGCCGAGCCCGGCCGTCCCCGAGTCTCCGAACCGCACGCCAGAGGAGTCGTCGAACACGTCGTGCTCTGCTCGGGCCGGGCGTCGGTGGGGCCGACGGAGGCGCCCGTGGAACTGTCGCCCGGCGACTACGTGAACTATCCCGGCGACATCGAGCACATCTTCGACGCTCTCGAGGAGGGGACGATCGCGGTTCTGCTCAGCGAGTCCTGAGAGCGCTCACAGGTCGCCCGGCAGCTTGTCACGGCGGATTCCGCGCCAACTCGGATGGCGCAGGTGCCCCGTTGACGTCCAGTCCATGAACTGCACGTCCGCGACGATCTTCGGCAGCACCCACGTCGCGCTGCCCGCGACGGGCTTGTCGATGTCGTCGATGAACGGGCACATGCTGATCCGCAGGGGCCGGAGTTCTTCGAGCAGTGCGTCGAGTTCGGCGTCGCTGAAACCGGTGCCCACCCGGCCGAGGTAGCGCAGGCCGCGCTCGGCGGGCAGGCCGACCAGCAGTGATCCGATCTTCGACTCGGAGCCGCGACCGGGCCGATAGCCGCCGATCACCACTTCGATGTCGTTCCAGTTCTTCTGTTTGCGCCAGTCGGGGCTGCGGCGTCCGCTCGCGTAGGACGAAGCCCGCCGTTTCGCGATGACCCCTTCCCACCCCCGGTCCCGTGCGGTGCGGATCGCGGTCTCCGCCGGCCCGGGAAGCAGCGGCGGCACATCGATCAGCGGTTCGCCGTCGAAGTAGTCGAGGGACTCCAGGATCTCGCGCCGCACCTCCCACGGCTGCTCCCACACTCGGACGCCGTCCAGGTACAGGACGTCGAAGAGGTGCACCCGGAGCTCGTGCGGCTCGGCTCTGCGCCTCCGCGATGCGAGCAGCGAGAAGTCGGTGAGCCCGGCGTCGTTGATCGCGACGATCTCACCGTCGAGCACGGCGTCGACCGGTCGGCCGCCGGAGACCAGGAGGTCACCGAACACGGACAGTTCCGGGAAGTCGCCGGTGAGGTCGTTGCCCGACCTCGAGATCAACCGGACCCGGCCGCCCACCACCCTGATCACTGCCCGGAACCCGTCCCACTTGCCCTCGTACGCCCAGTCGTCGGTCAGGGACTCGATCGGGTCGTCGGTGGCGAGCATCGGGCGGAGTCCGACGAGACCGGGCAGCGGATCGTCGACCTCGCTGTCGCGGGCGGGCGCACTCTCTCGCGGAGGCGGCGCGACGCTCTCCCTCCGAGAGCGTGAGGACCGTTTCTTCCGATACTCGCCGAGATCGACGACCGCGTCGCCGGGAACGGTGGTCGTCTGGACCGGCGGGCTCGCCTCCGACAGTCCGGCGAGCAGATCGCCGTCGTTCTCGTAGCGGTCGAGGACCTCGGTGCAGAGCAGATGGGCGAGTCCGGACTCGGACAGTTCGTCCCACGACCGCGGCGCCGCGACCCACGGCCGTTCGCGTCCACGCAGCGAGTACGGCGCGAGTGTCGTCTTGGCGGCGGTGTTCTGGCTCCAGTCGATGAAGACCCGGCGCTCGCGCTCGGCTTTCGCCATGGTCGCGGTGACGGTGCGGGGGTGCGCCTGCGCCAGGGCGGTCGCGATCTGGCGGGCCACGGTGCGCGCCGATTCGGACCGCACGGGCGATGCGAGGCGCCCGTAGACGTGGATCCCCTTGGAACCGCTGGTGACCGGGAACGACTCGAGACCGGCGTCGGTCAGCATGGCGCGGATGTCGAGGGCCACGGCGGCGCAGTCGTCCAGTGTCACGCCGGGCCCGGGATCGAGGTCGAGCACGATGCGGTCGGTGCGGCGCTCCTCGTCGTCGGACAGGTCGATGCGCCACTGCGGCACGTGGAGCTCCAGCGCGGCCACCTGGGCCAGCCACACCAGATCGGCAGTCGACCGGACCACCGGGTACACCGTCCGGCGCTCGGAGTGCTCGATCGTGAAGCGGGCCACCCAGTCGGGTGCGCCTGCGGGGAGGGTCTTCTCGAAGAACGGCGCCGACTCGACTCCGCCCGGCCAGCGTTTGCGGGTCACCGGGCGCGAGGCCATGTGCGGCACCATCGCGTCAGCGATCCGGATGTAGTAGTCGACGACGTCGAACTTGCGAGTCCCGGTCTCCGGATACAACACCTTCTCGAGGTTGGTCAGCACAATCCTGCGCCCGTCCACGTCGAGATGCGATCGCGTCATAGGAGACCATTGTCCACGCGCACACCTGCCTCTCGGCTCTCTTTCCTGGCACAATGACGGACATGCGCTCGATCTGGAGAGGTGATCTGAGCTTTGGTCTGGTGAACGTGCCGGTCAAGGTGTACTCCGCCACGGAGAGCCACGACCGCAGTTCGCATCAGGTCGATTCCGCCGACGGCGCCCGGATCCGGTATCGGCGGGTGCGGGAGGGCACCGATACCGAGGTCGAGTTCTCCAAGATCGCCAACGCCTACGAGTCCGAGAGCGGCGAGCAGGTGGTGCTGACCAAGGAAGACCTCGCGACCCTGCCGGTCAACAAGAGCCCGGAGATCTCGATCCTCGAGTTCGTGCCGATCGACCAGGTGGACCCGATCTACTTCGACAAGCCGTACTACCTGGAGCCGGCGTCCAAGTCGCCGAAGGCGTATGTGCTGCTCGCGAAGGCGCTGGAGACCACCGAGCGTCTCGCCATTGCGAATTTCACGCTCCGGAACCGGACACGGCTGGCAGCGCTGCGGGTCATCGACGGCGTGATGACCCTGCAGACGCTGCTGTGGCCGGACGAGGTCCGGGTGCCGGACTTCGACTTCCTGAACGCCGACGTCGAGATCCGCGATCAGGAACTGGACATGGCGTCCTCGCTCATCGAGACGATGGCCTCGGACTTCGACCCCAGCCAGTTCGAGGACACCTATCAGGTGGAGCTCGGAAAGCTCATCGAGGCGCGAGCCGACGGTGGCCAGGCATTCTCGGAGACCGAAGAGGAAGCGCCCGACGACGACTCGGAGGTCGCGGACCTTCTCGCGGCGCTGCGGGCGTCGGTCAAGAGCCGCGGCCGGGAGGTCGAGGACGAGAAACCGCCCGCGAAGAAGGCGGCGAAGAAGGCTCCGGCCAAGAAGGCGGCCAAGAAGAAGTCGGCCTGAAAACTTTGGCTCCCGGAACGGTCTCTCAGGCCGTTCCGGGAGCCGAAATCTCCGCGGGACACCGATCTGTACAGTGATGCACATCATAGATGTCGCTCGGGTGATGGAGGATGGCGGAAATGGCTGATGCGCAGCGTGGCGGGTCGACTGACCAGCCGCTCGACGTGCTGATCGTCGGAGCGGGACTGTCCGGAATCGATGCCGCCTACCGGCTCCGGGATCGGAATCCGGGGCTGGACTACCGGATCGTGGAGCGTCGGTCGCGGATCGGCGGCACGTGGGATCTGTTCCGGTACCCGGGCGTGCGTTCGGACTCCGACATCTTCACCCTCAGCTTTCCCTGGAATCCGTGGCGAGGCTCGCGGACGATCGCCGAAGGCGACCAGATCCGCGACTACCTCGAGCAGACCGCCCGCGACTTCGGCATCTTCGACCACATCACCTTCGACGTCGACGTGACCGGCGCCGACTTCGACACCTCGACCGATCTGTGGACCGTGGACGCGCTGATCGGCGGGGTGCCGCAGACGATCGTCACCCGCTTCCTCTACATGTGCACCGGTTACTACAAGTACGACGCCCCGTATCGGCCTGACTTCCCCGGCGAGGAGACGTTCACCGGGACCTTCGTGCATCCGCAGTTCTGGCCCGAGGATCTGGACTACGCGGGCAAGAAGGTGGTCGTCATCGGTTCCGGAGCCACCGCGGTCACGCTCATTCCGGCGATGGCGCCGACCGCAGGCAGTGTGACCATGCTGCAACGCTCGCCGACCTACATGTTCCCGTACCCGTGGGAGGACGGGATGACGAAGCTGCTGCAGCGAGTGCTGACGCCGCAGCTCGCGCACGATGTGATCCGGTGGCGGAACGCCTTCATCACCCTCGGCCTGTACCTGTTCTGCCGGAGCTTCCCCAAGCTCTCGCGGCGGCTCATGCGGCGGATCGCGAAGTCGATGCTGCCCAAGGGATTCGACGTCGACACTCATTTCCGGCCCAAGTACGAGCCGTGGGACCAGCGACTGTGCGTGATCCCCGACGGCGATCTGTACCGCGCCGTCAAGGCCGGCGACGCCGACGTCGTCACCGACACCATCAAGCAGATCACTCCCACCGGCATCGACCTCGACTCGGGCCGTCATCTGGAGGCCGACATCATCGTCACCGCGACCGGTCTGGACCTGGTGACCTTCGGCGGCGCCTCACTGTCGGTGGACGGCGAGCACTTCGAGGCGGGCGACAAGTACGCCTACCGCGGATACATGCTGAACGACGTTCCCAACCTCGCGTGGTCGGTCGGGTACACCAACGCCTCGTGGACGCTGCGGGTGGACCTCACCAGTCAGGCGGTCGCCGAACTGCTGGCGTACATGCGCCGGAACGGGTACACCCGCGCGGTGCCGTCCCTGCACGGCGCGAAGCCTCAGACGCACCCGTTGCTCGAACTCG
Source organism: Gordonia sp. PS3 (assembly GCF_041950545.1). NCBI lineage: Bacteria > Bacillati > Actinomycetota > Actinomycetes > Mycobacteriales > Gordoniaceae > Gordonia > Gordonia sp. PS3. Next base: position 212,050 of record NZ_CP169524.1, read on the forward strand.
ACTCGGGCTATGTGCGGCGCGCCGGGGCCCGACTGCCGAAGGCGGGCGACCGTGCACCCTGGCAGGTGCGCCATAACCTGGTTCTGGACGCGATCGACGCGCGCAAGTACGACGTGACCGAGGAGATGACCTTCGACTGAACGACGGTCGACGGGTTCCGTAGCAGGAGTTTGAGACGTACAGTGCATTCATGTCTCAGCTGACGCGCGACGAAGCCGTCGCCGATTTCTTCCGTCGTGCCGAATCTCAGGAGGTGAGCGACCCGGCCGACCTCGACCGGATCTGGGCCGCTCTTCCGGTGGTGCAGGTGGACGAGTTGATCGGCTCGTGGCGGGGTGGAGAACTGCCCTCGGGGCACCCGATGGACGGCCGGTTGGCCGCGGTGAGGTGGCACGGGAAGACCTTCCACTCGTGGCACGACGTGAAGCCGATGGTGTGCGTGGCCGACGACGGCTCGCTGTACTCCGACACCGAGATCGGCAAGGGCGAGGCGAGCGCGTGGATGGTCGGTTTCCGAGGCGAGTCGACGGCCTCGATGGTCTACGACGGTCAGCCGGTCATCGACCATTTCAAGCGCGTCGACGAGCGGACGCTGATGGGGATCATGAACGGGAAGACGTCGCTGGTCCGCGACCGGCACTTCTACTTCTTCCTCGTCCGGGAGTGACGCCGCACAGCCGCCGATCCGGCCTGCTCGGTGTGCGGGAGCCGTCTGTGGGGAACAATGGCCGCATGGTTTCGATCGGCTTCGGCAGGGCTCGGCAGAACGACATCTACACCGCGGGGGTACACGGGCGGAAACCCACGGTCCCAGCGGATTTCGCGGAACTGGAGCGTCGCGCCAAGGCCGTGATGAGCCGGCGCGGCTGGGCGTACATCGCCGGAGGTGCGGGCGAGGGCCGAACGATGGAGGCCAACCGGGACGCGCTCGACCGCTGGGCGATCGTGCCGCGCATGCTGCGCGACACCTCGCAGCGCAACCTCGAGATCGAACTCTTCGGGCAGAAGCTCAGCGCACCGGTCCTGTTCTCCCCGGTCGGCGCGGGCGCCCTCGCCCACCCGAACGCCGACGTGCACATCGGCGAGGCCGCCGCTGAACTCGGTGTCCCGTACATCTTCTCCAATCAGGGCTGCGCGCCGATGGAAGACGTCGCGGCAGCGATGGAATCGGTGCGACCCGGCGCGCCGCGGTGGTTTCAGCTGTACTGGTCGACCGACGACCGCCTGGTCACCAGCCTGATCGACCGCGCCGAGCGGATGGGCGCCGCGGCTCTGGTCGTCACCCTCGACACCACGATGCTCGGATGGCGGCCCCAGGACCTCAACCTCGGTTCGCTGCCCTTCGCCCGCGCCGAGGGCATCAGCCAGTACACCTCGGATCCGTCGTTCTGGGAGATCGTCGCCGAGCGGATCAAGGCTGCCACCGCGGAGAAGCCGGAGATCTCGGTGGGCGCGATCAAGACCCTGTTCTCGATCGCCCGCAACGTACCCGGCGACCTCCGCACCAACCTGACCGCACCCGAACCGCGCGCGGCGGTGCAGACCTTCCTCGACATCTACTCCCGCCCGTCACTGAACTGGGACGACATCGCGACCCTGCGCGACCGCACCTCGCTGCCGATCGTCCTCAAGGGGATCCTTCATCCGGACGACGCTCGCCAGGCGGTCGACTCCGGAATCGACGGCCTCATCGTCTCCAATCACGGCGGTCGGCAGGTCGACGGCTCCATCTCCTCGACCGATGCGCTGGTGGACGTGGTCGACGCCGTCGACGGCCGCGCGAAGGTCCTCGTCGACTCCGGCTTCTACACCGGGTCGGACGTGTTCAAGGGGCTGGCGCTGGGAGCGGACGCGGTGTGCATCGGGCGGCCGCACATGTACGGACTCGCACTCGACGGCACGGCCGGAGCCCGCGACGCGGTGGCGAACATCATCGGCGAACTCGATCTGACGCTGGGACTGTCGGGCCACCGGGACGTCGCCGACCTGGACCGCAGCGCCCTCAAGCACCTCGGCTGACGCGGACGGGCCGGCGGGTCAGACCAGCGGCCGGCCGGTCCGCATCCGCCACCGGACGTCGGCGAGCAGCAGGTTGAACGGGAAGGCGGTCAGCGGGCGGGGCAGGATCCGGAGGACGCGCCGGGCGATCGCGTTGTGGGTGTTGAAGAGCAGTTCCTGCCGTCGCGACATCCGCACGCCCATCTTCTCGCGGAACTCGGGCGGCAGGAAGCCGAGGGTCATGGCCTCCGACCACCAGCCCGCCATCAGCGACACCGGACGCGGAAGAAACTCCATCCGCACGATCTTCAACAGGTAGTCGCGGATGGTGTCGTCGATCTCGATGCCCTCGACCGTCTCGTTCCAGTAGGCCTCGAAGTCGGCTCGGGTGGCGGGCCACATCTCCGGCGGCATCTGCAGGGTGGTTCCCATCACCGCGCCCTGGCGATAGGCGTCCTCGGTGATCTTCGACGGATCGCCGAAGAATCGCTGGGTGTCCTCCCACCCGCGATACAGACATGCCGCCACCCACAGCTGCAATTCGGGATCGAAGGCGTTGTACTTCACCGGGCTGTCGTCGGTGGAGCGCACCTGGACGTGCGCCTTGTTCACCGCCTGCCGGTACCGACGGCGGTCGTCCGCGGTGCCCATCGCCGCGACGGCGAGGTAGGTGAGTGTGGTCCGGGTTCGCTTCACCGGGACCTTGAAGAGGTTGCCCGACTCCACCTTGCTCTCGTAGACGCCGTATCCGACCGCGGGGACGGCCAACTGCATGATGACGTTCGCCGGGCCCGCGAGCAGAGCCAGGCCGAGCATGTCGAGGTCGTCGACGGTCTGCGCATCGAGTTCACTCCGCTTCGAATGACGTTCCGCGACTGAAGGATCGAGTGCTTCCGCGGTCATGTTCGCCTCCCGGGCGGATAAACTGATAACGACTGTTTCCCCTTTGATTCAACGCCCGCGTGGCCGAGGTGTCAAGATGTGTGTCGTGACTGAATCCGACGACGCTCCGGGAGGGCTGCGCGATTACGGCGGCGAATCCGGCGACGCCCGGGTGGCCCGCCGTCGTGCCGCCCTCATCGACGCCGCACTCGACATGCTCGCCGAGTCCGAGCCGGGCGCCGTCACCGTCCGCGGCATCTGTGCCCGCGCGTCGCTCACGCCGCGCTACTTCTACGAGAGCTTCGAGAACGCGGACGCGCTGGTCGGCGCCGCGTTCGACATGATCATCGAGCAGATCGCCGACCGCGCCCTGGCCGGTTTCAATGCCGGCTCGAGTGCGCGGGGGAAGGTCGTCGGTGCCGTCGAGGCGATCGTCGACGTCATCGAGGGCGACCCGCGGAAGGGGAGGGTGATCTTCTCCGACACCCTGCGCAGTCCGGTGCTGGTGCGCAAACGCCTCGAGATGCTGAAGATCTTCACCGAACTCACCTTCCAGAGTGCGCCCGCGGTCGCGAACGTCAGCGGAGGTCAGCAGACTCTCGCCGCGGCGCATTTCCAGGTGGGCGGCCTCGGCCGGCTGCTCGCGTCGTGGACGGAGGGGCTGATCGATCTCGACCGCCCGGCGCTCGTCGACATCTGCGTCCGGATGCTGCTTCCCGAGAGTCGCGCCGCGGATGCGTCTGGGGCCCGGCTAAGTTGAGTGCATGACGAACTGGCGTGACTACGGCGAGCCCGACCTTCCGGCGCCGTTGGCCGCGGCGCTCGACGCGTTCGTCGAGCACGGCTATCACGGCACCTCGGTCCGCGACATCGCCGCGCGTGCGGGGTTGTCGGTCCCGGGGCTCTACCACCACTATCCGTCCAAGCAGTCGCTGCTCCAGGGGCTGCTCGAATTGACGATGTCCGACCTCCTTCGCCGGTCGGAGGAGGCGCTGGCCGCCGCGGGCGACGATCCGCTGGCGCGCTTCGACGCCGTGGTGGAGTCGCTCCTGCGATTCCACATGTACCGGCGTGAGCAGGCGTTCGTCGGATCCACCGAGCTTCGCAGTCTCGATCCCGAGTACCACCGCGTCTACATCGGTCACCGGATCCGGCAGCAGCGGATGGTCGACGAGGTGGTCGAGGACGGCGTGGCGTCCGGCGCGTTCACGACGGATGCGCCGAAGGGTGCGGCCCGGGCGGTCGCGACGATGTGCGTCGGTGTCTCCACGTGGTATCGAGTCGACGGGCCGATGAGCGCCGACGAGTTGATCGCTCAGAACCTGGTGTTCGCCCGGTCGATCGTCGGACATGTGGCGGGCTGAGGGGCGATCGCCGAATGCTTGACGTCGTGCGGGGCCGCATGACAACCTAGCCCTGACCGAACGTTCGCTCGGTATGAACACGGAGGCTCAGATGGCTGTCGATCTCGCATACAGCGCGCAGGTGCGCGACCTCGTCGAACGGACCTCGGCGTTCATCGCCGAGGAAGTTCTCCCCATCGAGAACCGTTTCGCGGGCGACGTCGCCGCGGCCGGCGGCGACGACCTGCGCCGGGAACTGAACGCGAAAGCCAAGGCCGCGGGCGTCTTCGCGCCGCACGCGCCGGTGGAGTTCGGCGGACTGGGCCTCAACATGAGCGACCGCGCACCGGTGTTCGAGGCCGCGGGAGCTTCGACGTTCGGGCCCGTCGCACTGCACATCGGTGCACCGGATGAGGGCAACGTGCACATGCTCGCGCACATCGCCACGTCGGAACAGAAGGACAAGTACCTGGCGCCGCTCGCCACTGGGGAGGTGCGCAGCGCGTTCGCGATGACCGAACCCGCCCCCGGCGCAGGCTCCGACCCGAACGCCCTGTCGACGACGGCGGAGAGGGTCGCCGGCGGATGGAAGATCAACGGCCGCAAGCAGTTCATCACTGGAGCTGACGGTGCCGGATTCTTCTTCATCATGGCCCGCACCGTCGGGCAACGGGGCGACCGCGGTGGTGCGACCATGTTCCTCGCGCCCGCGCACACCGAGGGCATCGAGGTGGAGCGGCACATCCACACCACTGACAAGTCGATGATCGGCGGGCACTGCGTGGTCGGTTTCACCGATGTCTTCGTACCCGACGAGGACGTCCTCGGCGCCCCGCACGAGGGCTACCGGTACGCGCAGGTGCGGCTCGGCCCGGCGCGCATGACTCACGTGATGCGCTGGATGGGCACCGCGGTCCGCGCGCACCGGATCGCCGTCGACTACGTCGAGCAGCGCGAAGGCTTCGGCGGGCGACTCGCCGACCTCGGCATGATTCAGCAGATGATCGCCGATAACGAGATCGACCTCGCCGCGGCGCGGGCGCTGCTGGTCCGGGCCTGCTACGAACTCGATCTCGGCGAGCACGCCTCGGACTCGACGTCGATCGCGAAGACCTTCGGTGCGGAGGCGTTCTCGCGCGTCGCCGACCGGGCCGTGCAGATGTGCGGAGGCCTCGGAGTCTCAGAAGACCTTCCGCTGGCGCGGCTCGCCGCGGAGCTACGACCGTTCCGGATCTACGACGGCCCCAGCGAAGTCCACCGGTGGGCCATCGCGAGGCGGGCGGTCGGACGCGCACGCAGGGCTCGAGAGGCGACGAGGTGACGGCGGATCATCCCGGTCTGGGCGCGGATAGCCTGCGAAAGCTGTTGGCGGCGAACGGTATCGATGTCGCGGGTGAGTTGCGGATCGACTTGATCGGCGGTGGCCGGTCGAACCTGACCTTCGACGTCCGCGACGACGGCAGCCACTGGGTGGTCCGACGGCCCCCGATGGGCGGGCTCACACCGTCGGCGCACGACATGAATCGCGAATGGAACGTGACCTCGGCGCTGGCGGCGACCGATGTGCCGGTGCCGCGGACCGTCGCGATCGACCGTGACGGCGAGTACATCGGTGCTCCGTGCACCGTCGTAGAGTTCGTCGACGGCGCCGTGATCCGCTCGGTGGACGACCTCGCGACACTCTCCGACGCCGAGGTGACCGCGAGCGCCGACGCACTGGTGCGGACGCTCGCGGCTCTGCATTCCGTTGACTACCAAGCGGTGGGCCTGGGCGATTTCGGCAGGCCGGACGGATTCGCCGGCCGGCAGGTCAAGCTGTGGGCTCGTCAATGGGCGCTGGTCAAGACGCGTGAGCTCGACGACGTGGAGCGCCTGGCGACGGCGCTCTCCGAGCTGGTGCCGGCGCGGACCCGGAACTCGATCGTCCACGGCGATTTCCGGATCGACAACACCATCCTGGCTCCCGGTGACCCGGGCACCGTCGCTGCGGTCGTCGACTGGGAACTGTCCGCGCTCGGCGATCCGATCACCGACATCGCGCTGATGTGCGTGTACCGCGAGCCGGTGTTCTCGTCGGTTCTCGGATTCGATGCGGCGTGGACGAGTGACCGGTACCCCGATGCGGACGGACTGGCCGAGCGCTACGTCGCCGCGACCGGTGCCGACCTGGGCGACTGGGCCTTCTACCTCGCCCTGGCGAATCTGAAACTCGGCGTCATCGCGGAGGGGATCACGCACCGAGCGCTCTCCGGAGGCTCGTCCGGATCGGCGGGCGCCGAACGCGCCGCCGAAGCCACCGCCGAGTTCATCGCCGCGGGTCTGCGCGCGCTGAGGTAGAGGTCGGCCCTGCCTGCCGGTTGAGCCGTCCGGAACGTAGTGGGGGTGTCGGGTGGTTTCGACTCGCTGCGCTCGCTCAACCAGCCTGTGGGGGCTGCTCGACGAGCCTGCGGGGGGCCTCGCTCGACGAGCCTGGGGTGGTCTCGCTCGGTGGGCTTTGTCGCTGGGTCGGTTCTTGTCGGCTGGTTGAGCCGTCCGGAACGTAGTGGAGGGCGTGTCGAAACTTGGTGGGGTTTGGTTTCGACTCGCTGCGCTCGCTCAACGAGCCTTGTGAGGGGGCTGCTCAACCAGCCTTTGGGGGCTGCTCGACGAGCCTGCGGTGGGGCCTCGCTCGACGAGCCTGGGGTGGTCTCGCTCGGTGGGCTTTGTCGCTGGGTCGGTTCTTGTCGGCTGGTTGAGCCGTCCGGAACGTAGTGGAGGGCGTGTCGAAACTTGGTGGGGTTTGGTTTCGACTCGCTGCGCTCGCTCAACGAGCCTTGTGAGGGGGCTGCTCAACCAGCCTTTGGGGGGCCTCTCAACGAGCCTGGGGAGGGCGCTCGCTCAACCAGCCTTGTGGGGGCCGCTCAACGAGCCAGGGGACGAGCATCGGGCGGCGCTAGCGGTAGGTCAGGAGGCCGGAGTCGAGGGCGGCGAGGTGTTCGTGGGCGTTGAAGGAGACCAGGGTCAATCCGCTGCGGCCGGCGAGGATCTTGGTGATCGAGGTGTTGACGAAGGTGCGCGACATCTGCGGCCACGACTGCGGCGGGATGTCCCACAACTGTGCCACCAACTGGGTGATGGAACCGGCCGACGACACCACGAGCACGTTCTTTCCCGACCCGGCCGCATCAGCGGCACGGTCGGCTGCGGCGCGGGTCCGCTTGGCGTACATCGCGTACGTCTCGGGGCCGATGTCGGCGCCGTCGACCCATTCGTGCAGGGCGCTGGTGATGGCGTCCTGGAAGGGTCTGCCGCCGTCACGGTAGATGTCGTCTCCCTCCGGGAGGGGCGGCGTGACGTACTCGTTCCAGTCGGGATCGATCGTCGGCGCTGCGGCGTCGGGAAAGGCTTCGAGGACGCCGGCCATCGTCGCGCGCTGTCGGGGGAGATCGCCGCAGAACATGGCATCGAACCCGGTCACCTGTCGGGCGAGCGCTCGGCCGGCGGCGCGAGCCTGAGCGAAGCCGAGCTCCGTGAGGCCGGGGCCGCTCACGGCGTCGGCGTCGGGTCCGTAGGCGTGCGCCGGAGCCTGACCGTGCCGGACGATGTACAGAACTCCCACGTCATTCCTCGCTGCCGAGCCGTGGCCCGCGAACCGCGAGCCGGAACCGATCACACCGTCTCGCGCCCGGGGCGACTGAGGCGGCTGCCACATTCTCAATCTATCGGGTGCTCCTCACTTGCACGCGGACAGGGTGCTTGCTACTTTTGGCGATCATGACCAGTCAGCTCGCCGCCATCGGGGAGGTCACGTATGTGACCACCGCTCTCGGATGCCGCCTGCCGCTGGCCCGGGTCCTTTGTTGTTGCCGAATGCGCTGACCCAGCTCCGCCTCGCGCTGATCTGCGCGAGACCACTCGCGGCGTGACCGCCTCTGCCGGTCCGCCCAGGCAACAGGACTCCAAAGAAACATGACTTCTGCTCTCGACCGTCCGATCCTGTCGAAATCCGCTCCCGTCGGCGTCGTGGTTCGCCCCGTCGCGGGCGCCGCCTCCCGACCCGTTGCGAAACCGTCTGTCCCGCACGTCACCACGGCGAAGCTGCAACTCTCCACCAAGGCCGCCGCGCTGGTGCTGCGCACGGCGCGGGTGTCCGGACCGGTGTTCCGCGACGACGCCGCCGCCCTGACGGGGTTGTCCATCTCCACCGTCAACCGTCAGGTGAGCGCACTGCTCAAGGCCGGCCTCATCCGTGAGCGCGCCGATCTGACCCCGCCCGGTGCGGTCGGGCGTCCGCGAGTTCCGTTCGAGATCAACACAGACGGATACCTCACGGTCGGCATCCACATCGGCTACAAGGTCACCTCGATCACGACCCACGATCTCCAGCATCGGGTGGCCGGTGCGATCGCGATTCCCACTCCCCAGGCCGACGACCCCGAGGCGGTCGTAGCTCAGATCGGTGCCAGCGCCCGCCGGTTCGCCGACCGCTGGGTGGGCAAGCGCCTGTTGTGGGCCGGCGTGGCCATCGGTGGTCGCGTGGCCGACGGCGGCTTCGTCGACCATCCCCGTCTGGGCTGGGAGGGCGTCCCGGTCGGCAGGCTGATCGCCGAGTCGCTCGGACTGCCGGTATCGGTCGCATCGCACGTCGAGGCCATGGCCGCAGCCGAACAGGTCGTCAATCCCGCCGACCAGAGCCAGAACTTCCTCTACTTCTACGCTCGCGAAATGGTGGGCATCGCGTTCAGCGTCGACGGTGCCGTGCACACGCCGGCCGCAGGCCCGCCCACCATCGGGCACTTCCCGACCGGTCCGACCACCCTGCTCGATCCCGACCGCACCGGACGCCTCGAGCCGACGGTCAGCGATTCGGGCATCCTCTACGCGGCCCAGCGAGCCGGACTCGAGGTCGATTCCCTCGACGAGCTGCGGACGCTGGCACGGACCGGGAACACGGTCGCCAACGACATCCTGACCGAACGCGGCGAGGTGCTCGGCCGCACGGTGGCGCTGATCTCGGACATCTTCAATCCCGACCACGTCATCCTCGGCGGACAGGCCTTCACCGACTACCCGGAGGCGCTGCCGGCCGTGAGCAAGGCGCTGCGCGCCACCACGGTCATCACCCAGCGCGACGTCCGCGTGGCACGTTCGGCCATCACGGTGCAGCAGAAGGCGGCGGGTGCGGTCGCGCTCGACGCGATCTACGCCGACCCGCTCGACGCGCTGTCGTACACCGCGTAGCCACCCGACGCCGCGGCGCGCGGCCTACCCGGACGGCGGACCGAAGCCCTCACGGGAGAGGACTTCGCCGCCGGTGGGACCGATGACCGTCTTCACGAAGTCTTCGGCCAGCGACTTGTCGTCACTGGACCGGACGACGGCGATCGGATATCTGTTGATCGCCTTGGCGAACACCGGATCGTCCACCGTGGAGACGCTCACGCCGAGGCCGGGGCGAGCCTGCGTCTGGTAGGCGAGAGCGGCGTCGGCGCGCCCGGACGCCACGTACGCGACCGCGGCCTCGCCGGAGTCGACGTGGATCGGATCGGTGAGCGCGGCCGACTCGATCCGTTCGACGTCCACCACGGCCGCACCGCACGGCAACCGGTCGGAGCACACCGCCACCCGGAGACCGGAGCGCGCGAGGTCGGCGAACCCCGTGACATGGCCGGGGTTTCCCGGCGGAACCACGATGACCAGCGAGTTGGAGGCGAAGCGCCGGGGGCCGATCACCCGCCGGCCGAGCCTGTCCATCGACGCCTCGTCGTCGGTCGCGATGACATCGGCCGACGCAGCCGAGGGGCCGGCGACGGTGACCCGGGCGCCGGGGTGCTGTTCCTCGAACTCGGTCGCGATCGCCGCCATCACGGCCTGCAGCGACGACGGAGCCGACACCGTGATGGAGGAGTCCTCCGTGCCTGGCGAGCATGCGGTCGTCACGCCCGTGAGCAGGAGCGCGGCGGCCCCCGCCAGTGCGCTGCGGCGCGGGGTGGAACTCCGGGTCCTCATGCCTTCAGACCTTAGAAGGTGCGGCGCCGGCGGTCCGGCGCACCCGGCCCATCCGGCCGCCTCACGCCGTCCAGTTGCGGTCGCGCACGAGCTTGTACGCGCGCAGCTTGCGGTAGCCGCGTACCGAGAGCGACGGGATCGGCCCGACGTGTGTCGCGGCGTTGTCGCGGAGTGCGGTGGCGAGGGCCCCGTCGATCAATGTGGTGCCCGACCGCGCCGCGCTCGCCAGCCGGGAGGCGATGTTCACGGGCTCGCCGAAGACATCGCCCATCCGCATCAGCACGTCGCCGCGGGCCATGCCGATGCGCAGGCTCGGCAACTCGCCGTCGGTGCTGAGACGGTGCAGTCCGACGGCGATCTCCGCGGCCGCGCCGGCGTCGATGACGGTGAACAGCACCGCGTCGCCGATCGTCTTCACGATCTGACCACCGTGGTCGGTGATGATCGTGTGCGCCGCGGACTCGAAGGTCTCCAGCAGCGTCTCGAGTTCGGCCATCCCGAGACGCCGGGACAGTGAGGTGTAGCCGACGATGTCGGCGAATCCGACGACCACCTCGGTGTGCTCGGCTGCCCGGCCGGCGTCGGTGAGCCCCACCGCCAGATGCCGCCGCCAGACGAGATCCTGCACTCGTGCGAGCGCCTCGACCATCTCCTCGGCCGTGGCGTCGACGGTGGGGTCGGCCGCCAACCGAGTGATCTCCTCGGCCTGCCACTGCGCCAGTCGCGCGGTGGCCTGTCCGATCGCCCGCGCCGCGGCGAGTTGGGCGGTGGAGTCCATGGCCTGATCGTTGCCGGCGAAGACGCCGAGCGCGGCCAGGTCCTCCTCGGAGAAGCGCTGACCCGAGCCGCCCTCGCCGCGGGCGAAACCGAAGGCGTTCCAGAACCGCTGCGCGTACTCCGGATCGAGCCGCAGGGCGGTGATCAGTTCGTCCCGCGAGTACTCGAGCGGAGGGTCAGACACCCATCACACCTTTCATGAGGTAGGCCATGCGGGCGGCGAACTCGGGGCGCGGTGTGCTGCGCGGCAGCCGGACCGCATCGTTGACGATCGCCAGCGCTGCATGCACCGCCAGGACCGCCGATCCTGGCGGCCGGTCGGCGTCGATGTCGGTGAGCAGCTGCACCCAGCGTGCCACGTAGCGGCGCTGCACCGCCAGCAGTTCGGCGGCCTGCGGTTCGCCCGCGAGGACATAGGAACTGACGAAGCCGACGAGCAGGTCGGGAGAGGAGGTGACTGCGTCGACGTAGTGGTCGACCAGTGCGTTCAGCCGCCCCGCCGGATCGGGTGTGATCGCGTACGCGGCCATCACGCCGGCCTCCAGTCGCATGGCGCTGCGCTGGCTGATCCCGACGAGGATCGCCAGCTTCGACGGGAAGTGCTTGTAGACGCTCGGACCGGTGATTCCGACCGCCGCGCCGATCTCGTCCATTCCCGTTCCGGCGAAGCCGTGCTCGGCGAACAGGCGGGCGGCGGCGTCGAGGATCTCGTCGCGGCGGGTGGGGGCGTCGTCGCCCGGCCCGGCGGTCTGGCGCAGGGGGACGGCGTGGCTCGGCGTGAGCCGGATGGTCTGGCGGACCAGTGCGAGGACCATCTCCTCCATCTCGTGCGCACCGCTGCGAACGGCACGCCCGGCGCCGCTGCCGACCACGCTGAGCACGGCGCCGGCCAGATACATCGACTCGCGTTCGGTGAGCTCGGGTCGGTCGGCGCGGATGGCCGAGGCCCACTGTCGGAGCACGGCGCGGGTGCGGCGGACCACATCGGCGTTCTCGTCGGCCGACAGGTGCTGTCCCGACCAGCGCCACAGCGATGTGGCATGCGGGTTGGAGATGCTCAGCTCGGTGACGCTGGCGGCGAGGGCGTCGGCCGGATGGTCGCTGCTCGCGAGGTCGGCGCCCGCGGTGCTCTCCTCGAGCTCGTCGACGCGGGTCTGGACCGCCGCCAGCAGCAGCGCCTGCTTGTCGGCGAAGTGCCGGTACACCGTCGGCGCGCTCACGCCCGCCCGGCGGGCGATGTCGGTGACCGACACATGCGGGTAGCCGCGCTCGGCGAACAGCACTGTCGCTGCATCGATGAGCTGGCGGCGCCGATCCGTCGACCGCGTGCGCCGGGTCGCCTTGGTGGTTGTCATGATGAACCGACCATAGCCGATGGATGGCTGTATATGAACCACTTGACCACTGGGTATAGCCAAATACGTTATTGCGGGTTAGCCTACGAGGGAAACCATTCTCGGTTCGTGTGAAAGGAACACCTGTGTCCGACGAAGCATTCATCTACGAGGCGGTCCGTACGCCCCGTGGCAAGCAGCGCGGAGGCTCGCTGCACAGCGTCAAGCCGATCGACCTGGTCTCGGGTCTGATCGACGGACTGCTGACCCGCCACAGCGATCTCGATCCGAAGGACATCAACGACGTGGTCCTCGGCGTCGTGTCGCCGGTCGGGGAGCAGGGTGCGGTCATCGCGCGTACCGCCGCCCTCACCTCGGGTCTCGGCGAGAGCGTTCCGGGCACCCAGATCAACCGCTTCTGCGCCTCGGGCCTGGAGGCCGTGAACCTGGCCGCGGCCAAGGTCCGCTCGGGCTTCGACGATCTGGTCCTGGCCGGCGGCGTGGAGTCGATGTCGCGTGTGCCGATGGGCAGCGACGGCGGTGCGCTCTTCATGGACCCCGCCACCGCGTACGACAACTACATCGCTCCGCAGGGCATCGGCGCCGACCTGATCGCCACCATCGAGGGCTTCTCGCGTGAGGACGTCGACGCCTACGCCGCCGAGTCGCAGCGTCGCGCCGCCCAGGCATGGGACGAGGGCCGCTTCGCGAAGTCGATCATCCCCGTCAAGGACATCAACGGCGTCACTCTGCTCGACAACGACGAGCACCGCCGTCCCGGCACCACCGTCGAGAGCCTCGGCAAGCTGAAGCCGGCGTTCGCGGGCTTGGCGGCCATGGCCGGATTCGACGACGTCGTGATGCAGAAGTACCCGAACGTCGAGCAGGTCAACCACGTCCACACCGGCGGCAACAGCTCCGGCATCGTCGACGGCTCGGGTCTGGTCCTGGTCGGTTCGGAGGAGGCGGGCAAGCGCAACGGCCTCACCCCGCGCGCCCGCATCGTGTCGTACGGCGAGGTCGGCAGTGAGCCGTCGATCATGCTCACCGGTCCCACCCCGGCCACCGAGCTCGCGCTCAAGCGCGCCGGCCTGACCGTCGACGACATCGACGTCTTCGAGCTCAACGAGGCGTTCGCGTCGGTCGTCATGAAGTGGATGAAGGACCTCAAGGTTCCGCACGAGAAGGTCAACATCAACGGCGGCGCCATCGCGCTCGGTCACCCGCTCGGCGCCACCGGCGCGATGATCATGGGCAGCACCCTCGACGAGCTCGAGCGCGTCGGCGGCCGCTACGGCCTGGTCACCCTCTGCATCGGCGGCGGCATGGGCGTCGCGACCGTCATCGAGCGTCTCTGATCGCCCCGGAACTAGAAGGAAAAAGACTCATCTCATGACTGCGAACATGATCACGTGGGAGAAGGACGCCGACGGCGTCGTCATCCTCACCATGGACGACCCGAACCAGGGCGCCAACACCATGAACGACCTCTACATGGAGTCGATGGCGGCGACCGTCGATCGCCTGGAGGCGGAGAAGGACGACATCACCGGTGTCGTCCTGACCTCGGCGAAGAAGACCTTCTTCGCCGGCGGCGACCTCAAGGACATGACCGCGGGACGCGGCGACAAGTCCAAGGAGGAGATCGCCACCGAGATCACCGAGCGCACCAACGCCATGAAGGCCGTGCTGCGTCGCCTGGAGACCCTCGGCAAGCCGGTCGTCGCCGCTATCAACGGCGCCGCACTCGGCGGTGGCCTGGAGATCGCGCTGCACTGCCACTACCGCGTCGCCGCGGATGTGAAGGGCAACCAGCTCGGCCTGCCCGAGGTGACCCTCGGTCTGCTCCCGGGCGGCGGCGGCGTGGTCCGCACCGTACGCCTGCTCGGCTTCCAGCAGGCGCTCATGGGCGTTCTGCTCCAGGGCCCGCGTCTGAAGCCGGCCAAGGCCAAGGAGATCGGCCTGGTCAACGAGGTCGTCGGCTCGGTCGAGGAACTGATCCCCGCCGCCAAGGCCTGGATCGCCGCCAACCCGGAGGCCCAGCAGCCGTTCGACGTCAAGGGCTACAAGATGCCCGGTGGCGCTCCGACGAACCCGTCGGTGGCCGCCAACCTGCCGGCGTTCCCGGCTCTCCTGCGCAAGCAGATCAAGGGCGCCAACATGCCGGCTCCGCGCGCCATCCTGGCCGCTGCCATCGAGGGCGCGTACGTCGACGTCGACACCGCCGATCTGGTCGAGACCCGCTACTTCGTGTCGCTGGTCACCGGCCAGGTGGCGCAGAACATGATCAAGGCGTTCTTCTTCGACCTCCAGCACATCAACGGCGGCGGTTCGCGGCCGAAGGGCTTCGACAAGTACCAGGCCAAGAAGGTCGGCGTCATCGGTGCGGGCATGATGGGCGCGGCGATCGCCTACGTCTCGGCCAAGGCCGGCATCGAGGTGGTCCTCAAGGACATCGACATCGAGGCGGCCAAGCGCGGCAAGGGCTACTCGGAGAAGCTCGAGGAGAAGGCTCTCTCGCGCGGCAAGACCACCGAGGAGAAGAGCAAGGCTCTGCTCGACCGCATCACCCCGACCGTGGACGCCGCCGACTTCAAGGGCGTCGACCTGGTGATCGAGGCCGCGTTCGAGTCGGTCGAGGTCAAGAACAAGGTGTTCCAGGAGATCCAGGACATCGTCGAGCCGGACGCCGTCCTCGGCTCCAACACCTCGACCCTGCCGATCACCATCCTGGCCGAGGGCGTCAACCGTCCCGAGGACTTCATCGGCATCCACTTCTTCTCGCCCGTCGACAAGATGCCGCTGGTGGAGATCATCTGCGGTGAGAAGACCAAGGACGAGGTCCTCGCCAAGGTCATCGACTACACCCTGCAGATCCGCAAGACGCCGATCGTCGTCAACGACAGCCGCGGCTTCTTCACCTCGCGCGTCATCGGTACCTTCATCAACGAGGCCATCGCGGCCGTCGGTGAGGGCATCGAGCCCGCGTTCATCGAGCAGGCCGGCAGCCAGGCGGGCTACCCGGCTCCGCCGCTGCAGCTGTCGGACGAGCTGACGCTCACCCTGATGCAGAAGATCCGCAAGGAGACCGAGGCCGGAGCCAAGGCCGCGGGTCAGGAGTTCCCGTCGCACGGCTCGTACGCCGTCATCGACAAGATGGTCGACCTGGGCCGCACCTCCAAGAAGGACGGCGCGGGCTTCTACGACTACGCCGACGGCAAGCGCGGCCTCATCTGGCCGGGCGTGCGCGAGAACTTCGCCTCGGGCACCAACGAGATCCCGCTCGAGGACATGAAGGAGCGCATGCTCTTCGCCGAGGCCCTCGAGACCGTGAAGTGCTTCGACGAGGGTGTGCTCACCTCCGTCGAGGACGCGAACATCGGCTCGATCTTCGGCATCGGCTTCCCGGCGTGGACCGGTGGCGTGGTGCAGTACATCAACCAGTACGAGGGCGGCCTCAAGGGCTTCGTCGACCGCGCTCGCGACCTGGCGTCGAAGTACGGCAGCCACTTCGAGCCGCCGGCCTCGCTCGTCGAGAAGGCGGACGCCGGCGTCGAGAAGCTGACGAACGAGAACCTCGTCAAGAAGTGACGCGCTAGCGGCACACGACGCGAGAAGCCCCGGTGAACTGGCGTTCACCGGGGCTTTCGGCGTGGATCGGCAGATGCGTTCAGTCCGCCGTGCGGCGCCGGAAGGCGCGCAGTGCGAAGGGGGCGAAGACGGCGGTCAGCGCGACCGACCACAGAATGGTCGCCAGAATCGGGTGCTGAAGCGGCAGCGCGGAGGCGTCGGTGGCGTGCGGTCCGTTGCCCCACAGCTGCCGCATCGCCTGGACCAGCGAGGACACCGGGTTCCATTCGGCGATGGTGCGGAGCCAGGTGGCCATGGGAGCGGTCGGGACGAAGGCGTTCGACAGGAAGGTCAGCGGGAACAGCACGGTGAACATGAACCCGTTGACGGCTTCGACGGACTTGAGCCACGACCCGACGAGGATGCCGAACCAGATCATCCCGAAACCGAACACCAGGACGAGGACGAATCCCAGCACCCCCTCGAGCAGCGAGGTGTGAATGCGCCAGCCGATCGCCAGGCCGGTCAGCGCCATCACCACGATCCCGATCGACGAGTGCATCAGCGACGCGATCGCCCGGCCGAGCAGATACGACGTCCGGTTGATGGGGAGAGACCTGAAGCGGTCGACGATCCCCTTGTCGACGTCCGCGGTGATGCCGTTGGAGACGATGAAGGCGGTGAAGACGATGGTCTGGCCCATGATGCCGGGCAGCAGGTACTCGCGATAGCTTCCGCCGCCCGGCACCGGCATGGCGGGACCGAAGACGAACGCGAACAGCACCACGAACATGATCGGCTGGACGGTGACGTCCGACAGCATCTCCGGCATGCGCTTGGTGTGGATCAAGCTGCGCTGCACCATGATCGACGTCTGACGCCAGAGAGACGGCGGCCGGGCCGCGATGGTTCGGTCGAGGGCGGGGGCGCTCATGCGTCGGCTCCTTCGGAGTCGGCCTCCGGAACGGACTCCGCGCGGTGTCCGGTGAGGCTGAGGAATACGTCGTCGAGGCTGGGCCGAGACAGGCCGAGATCGTCGATGGCGATGCCGGAGTCGTCGAGAACCCGCGCGACATGCGTCAGGTCCGCGAGGCCGCCCGCGGGCAGGGTGAGGGTGCGCGCGTGCCGGTCGACGAACAGGTCGTCGGAGATCGGCGCGAGCAGTGCCTGCGCGGCCGCGAGGTCGGCGGAATGGGTGACGGTGGCCACCAGACTCGCCGCTCCGGCCTGCTGCTTGAGCTCGAGCGGGGTGCCCTCGGCGATGATCTTGCCCGCGTCGATCACGACGATCCGATCGGCGAGCTGATCGGCCTCTTCCAGATACTGCGTGGTCAGCACCAGGGTGGTTCCGTCGTCCACGAGACCGCGCAGCACCTCCCACAACTCGTTGCGGCTGTGCGGGTCGAGGCCGGTGGTCGGTTCGTCCAGGAAGAGCACGGGCGGTGACGCCAGGAGGCTCACCGCGAGGTCGATGCGCCGGCGCATGCCGCCGGAGTATTCGCGGACGGTCTTGTCGCCCGCGTCGGTGAGCGAGAACTGTGCGAGGAGCTGCTCGGTCCGTTCCTTGAGCACGCGGCGGCCGATACCGTACAGCCCGCCGATCATGCGCATGTTCTCCCGGCCGGTGAGCAGTTCGTCGACGGTGGCGGCCTGGCCGGTGAGGCCCATGCTGCGGCGGACGCCGTCCGGCTCGTCGAGGACGTCGAAGCCGTTGATGCGCGCGGTGCCCGAGGTGGGTGCACTCAAGGTGGTCATCATGCGGACGGTGGTGGTCTTGCCCGCGCCGTTGGGCCCGAGCATGCCGAGAACGGTTCCGGTGGGAACGGCGAAGCTGATCCCGTCGACCGCGGTGAAGTCACCGAACTTCTTCACCAGGTCCACGGCTTCGACGGCGATCGAGTCGGTCAGTCGTCTGCTCACTCGATCACCGTACGACGAGATGCCTCACGCCTCCATCGGGTTTTCCGCGGCGACGTCCGCGTTCGGGACCACGCGGATGCTGAGTGCGTCCGCCGCGGCGGCCGGAGGCGCCACCGGCGTCAGTTCCGGCCGCTTCGGCAGTCGGCCGTCGCCGAGGGAGCGTCCGCGCACCTTGCGGATGAACCACGGCGTGAAGAACTCGACGAACCAGCGCGCGTCGCCGAGGGTGCGCAGCACCCGGTTCGGATCGCCGGCCGGAGGCAGCGGCCGTCCCCAATCGGGTGAGCTGTCGGGCAGACCGAGCGCGTGCGCGGCTCCGGCGGCGAAGCGGTCGTGGCCGAGGGGCGAGGCGTGCAGGCGGTCGGGCGACCACGACCGGAGGTCGGAGAGGACCGGCGCCGCATGCAGGTCCACCAGGACGAAGCCGTAGGCGTCGGCGAAGTCGCGCATCATCTGGTTGATCGCTGCGAGCCGCGTTTCGATGCGGCCGGAGAACGGGATGGTCTCCGCGATGTTGGGAAAGGTCGAGACCACCACGTCGGCTCCGGTACCGGCCAGCCGCCGGTAGATGTAGTCGAGGTCGGTGTGCACCTCGCCGAGATCGATCCGGCCGATCACGTCGTTCATGCCGAGCGGTGCGGCGATCAGGTCGGGCTCCAGCGCGAGGGCCGGTTCCAGCTGCTCGTCGCGGGTGTTCCGGGTGTTCTTGCCGCGGACCGCGAGGTTGGCGTACCGCAGGTCGGGGTTGTGCCGGGCGAGGTGCTCCGCCAGACGGTCGGCCCAGCCTCGGTAGCCGCTCGCGGGGTCGCCGTCGCACATTCCTTCGGTCTGGGAGTCGCCGATCGCGACGAACCGTGAGTAGTGCATGCGGACGATCTTATTCCGGCGACGGAGGTCGGGTGCCCTGGGCGACTTTACAAAATTATTGTGAATGTCTAGACATCGTACGTAACAACATCTAATGTCAACGTCACTAGTTCGCTGGACGAGGAGGAACACATGGCGAACCCGACGATCGACCGGAGCACCGCCGAGGTGGTGGAATGGCGCGACAAGAAGCGATACCTGTGGTTGCTGGGCCTGGTCCCGCCGACCGCGGTGTTCATGGCCACCGGTCTGGTGGCACTGTTCAACTGGGCATCGGACGCACTCGGCTGGAGCTGGGTGTCGACGGTGTCGCCCGTCTGGTGGTGGATCGGCCCGCTGCTGCTGTACGTGCTGCTGCCGATCCTCGACATCTTCTTCGGTCCGGACGGCCAGAATCCGCCGGACGAGCTGATGGAGCAGCTGGAGAACGACAAGTACTACCGGTACTGCACCTACGCGTACATCCCGTTCCAGCTCGCGAGCGTGGTCCTGGCCTGCTACCTGTGGACGGCTGACGACCTGAGCTGGCTCGGCGTCGACGGAGGCCTCGGGCTCGTCTCCAAGATCGGTCTGGCGCTGTCGATCGGCGTCATGGGCGGCATCGGCATCAACACCGCCCACGAGATGGGACACAAGAAGGTCTCGCTGGAGCGCTGGCTGTCGAAGGTGACGTTGGCGCAGACCTGCTACGGACACTTCTACATCGAGCACAATCGCGGCCACCACGTCCGCGTCGCGACCCCGGAGGACCCGGCCACCTCCCGATTCGGTGAGAGCTTCTGGCGATTCCTGCCGCGCAGTGTGTTCGGCAGCCTCAAGTCCGCGTGGGAGCTGGAGGCGACCCGTCTCAAGCGTCTCGGGCGTCCGGTCCTGCATCCGAGCAACGACGTCCTGAACGCCTGGGCGATGTCGATCGTGCTGTGGGGCGTGCTGACCGCGATCTTCGGATGGCAGATCCTGCCCTTCGCGGCACTGCAGGCCGTCTACGGTTTCTCGCTGCTCGAATCGGTGAACTTCCTGGAACACTACGGACTGCTGCGGCAGAAGAACGAGCGCGGCCGCTACGAGCGCTGCACGCCGGAACACAGCTGGAACAGCGACCACATCTGCACCAACATCTTCCTGTACCACCTTCAGCGGCACAGCGATCACCACGCCAATCCGACGCGGCGGTACCAGACGCTGCGGAGTTTCGACGGTGCGCCGAACCTCCCGAGCGGATACGCCAGCATGATCGCGCTGACCTACTTCCCGCCGGTGTGGCGCGGAGTCATGGACCATCGGGTGCTCGAGCACTACGACGGCGACCTCTCGAAGATCAACATCCAGCCCGGCAAGGAACGGAGGGTCCAGGCCCGATACGGAAAGGCATCGGCATGAGCGCCTACCGCTGCGAAGTGTGCGAGTACGTCTACGACGAAGCCGAAGGCGCTCCGCGCGAAGGCTTCCCGCCCGGTACCGCGTGGTCGGACGTCCCCGATGACTGGGCCTGCCCTGACTGCGGCGTCCGCGAGAAGATCGATTTCGAACTGATTGGACAGTGACATGAGCACCACCGACTACAAACTCTTCCGTTGCATGCAGTGCGGCTTCGAATACGACGAGGCCGAGGGCTGGCCGGAGGACGGCATCGCCCCCGGCACCCGCTGGGACGACATCCCGGACGACTGGAGCTGCCCCGACTGCGGGGCGGCCAAGGCCGACTTCGAGATGGTCGAGGTCGCCCGCCCATGACCGGGCAGACCGCATCCGATGCGGGCGTCGTCGTGGTGGGAGCCGGCACCGCCGGCGTCACCGCGGCGGCGACGCTGCGGGCCGAGGGGTACGACGGACCGGTCACGCTGATCGGCGCCGAGCCCGGCACGCCGTACCGGCGGACCGCGCTGTCGAAGGATCTGCTCGGCGCGGACCTCTCCGAGTCCCGGATCGCCCTGCAGAAGCCCGACTTCTGGGCCTCGCGCGGCATCGACATCCGCACGCGGGTCAGCGTCACCGCGATCGACACCGCGGCGCGGACGGTCGCACTCGACGACGGCACCCGGCTCGACTACCGGGCCCTCGTCCTGGCGACCGGCGGCCGGCCGATCCGCCCGTCATGGCTCGCCGCCGACGTGCCGGCCCTGCGCACGCGCGACGATGCGATCGCGATCCGCGACGGTCTGAACGACTCGCAGCGGCTCGTCGTGATCGGCGGCGGGCTGATCGGCCTGGAACTGGCGGCCTCGGCCGCGGCTCACGGCATGTCGGCGACGGTTGTGGAGGCGGGCGGGCGCGTGGCGTCGCGAGTGATGCCCGCCGTGGTCTCCGACTACCTGCAGCGGCTCCACGAGGGCAACGGGGTGCGACTGCACCTCGGGTCTGCGGCGCATTCGGCGACCTCCGAGCGGGTGCAGTTATCAGGCGGGGCCGAGCTGGCGGGCACCGTCGTCGCGGCGATCGGCGCCTCGCCGGAAGTGGCGCTGGCCGCTGCCGCCGGCGTGCCGACCGGCCCGGCCGGGATCGTCGTCGACTCGACGCTGGCCACCGAGGTTCCAGGCGTGTTCGCGGCGGGTGACGCCGCCGGACCGCCGGACCTGCGGACCGGACGGCCCGCTCGCGGCGAGCACTGGTTCGGCGCCACCGATCAGGGCAGGGCGGTCGCGCAGTCGGTGCTCGCCGGACTGCGCGGCGAGCCGGCGGCACCGTTCGTCGAGGTGCCCCGGGCGTGGACCGTGCAGTACGGAGTCAACGTCCAGATGGTGGGGTGGCCCACCGCGGAGAGCGAGGTGGAGCTCGACGGCTCCATCGACGACGCCGACGCCACCGTCCGCACGGTGGTCGACGGAGAACTGGTGGGCGCGGTCACCATCGGTCGGGCGGCGGCGGCCCGCGCGTGCCGCTCGGAGATCGCGGCGGCGCTAGTCTCGAAGGTGTGAGTGCCCCAGCCCAGTCCTCATCCAGCTTCGCGGTCGCGAGCAAGCAGCTGCTGCGTACGACGCTGCTGGACGGTCTCCGCACTCTGCTGCGAGAGAAGGACTGGGCTCGGGTGACGATGGCCGACGTCGCCCGGCAGGCCGGTGTCAGCAGGCAGACCGTGTACAACGAGTTCGCCTCCCGCACCGGCCTGTCGCAGGCCTACGCGCTGCGTTTGGCGGACGAGTTCACCGGCGAGATCGGCGCGGCCGTGGCCGCGAACGTCGGAGACGTGACCGGTGCGCTGCGATCGGGTTTCGCCCGCTTCCTGGCCAGTGCCGCCGACGACCCGATGATCCAGTCGCTGCTGTCGGGCGAGGCCAAACCGGACCTGCTGAAGCTGATCACCACCGACGCCGCGCCGATCATCGCCGCGGCGAGTGACCGCCTCGAGGTGATCCTCGTGGAGTCGTGGATCGCCATCGACGCGGAGACGGCCGGCCGGATCGCGCGGATGATCGCGCGCACGGCACTGAGCTACGTGGCCATGCCGCCCGCCCCAGACGCCGACAGCGACGTCGCCGACGACCTCGCGTCGGTGCTCGCACCGGCCGTGATCGCGGCCCGCGCGTCCGAGCGCGACGGCGCGTCCTGAGCCGCCGCGCCCGGCGTCAGCGGGCCAGGAAGGCCCGAACGGTCGACTCGAAGGCGTCCTTGGCTTCGATCATCACCCAGTGGCCGCACTGGGGGAAGACGTGCAGTTCGGCTTCCGGGATCAGCCGCATCGGCGCCATCGACATGTCGGGCGGGCTGACGCGGTCGTCGCGGCCCCAGGTCAGCAGGGTGGGGCACTTCACCTTGTGCATCATCGCCCAGTAGGGCGGAGTGTCGGCGTTCGCCTGGTACTGCTGCATCATCTCGAAGGCCTTCGACCCGTACATCATCGCGGCGGTCTTCTGTGCGGCCGGATCGTTGGCGGCGGCCCACCGCTCGTCGATCAGGTCGTCGGTCACCAGCGCGCGGTCGTAGACCATGGAGTTGAGCCACCGGACCAACTTGTCGCGGTCGGGTGCGTCGGTGAACTCCTGGAGCAGACGGATCCCCTCCGACGGGCTGGGGCTGAAGATGTTCGGCCCCACGCCGCCGATGGTGATCAGCTTCTCTACTCGGTCCGGATACTTGATCGCGAGGTTGATGCCGACGACGCCGCCCATCGAATTGCCGATCATCGCCGCCGAGGCGATGCCGAGGGCGTCCATGAACCGGATGACGGATGCGCCCGCGGTCAGGACGGGATGGCCGTCGACGGGATCGGAGACGCCGAACCCCGGGAACTCGATGATGTAGCAGTGGTGCGTCTCGGCGAAGAAGCCGAGATTGCCGCGGTAGTTGCGCCAGCCGTTGACGCCGGGGCCGGATCCGTGAAGCAGGATGAGCACGTCGTCGTTGTGCTCACCGGCCTCGTGATACCGGATTACTCCCTCGTCGGTGCTGATCTCGCGTCTGGTTCCCTCGTAGGTCACGTCCATTCCGCCATAATAGAACGTGTTCTAGTTGCTGGTTGGACGTATCCTGGAGCGCGTGAAGATCGATGTCTCAGTTCCGCTCGTCGCCGCAGGTCTGATCGGCGGGTTCGCCGCCGCCCGATACTCCGGGATCCGTCCCCTCGGCGGTGCCGTGCTCGCCGCCGCCGGCGTCGGCGCCGGCCGCAGCTGGCTCCATCGCGGCGCGGCCGTTACGGGAGCTTTGTCGGCAACGTACCTCGGTGCGTTCGGAATCTCACACCCGCTGGCGAAGAAGCTGGGCGCATGGCCGTCCGTGCTGGTCGTGACGGGTGCGGCCACAGGTGTGACGGCGGTCGCCTTGACGCTCGCTGACAGATCGGCTCAGTGATTCACAGGAAGTCGGGGGAGAATCGTCGAGTGGTGCACGGCACCGCTCTTTGCTCTCGAGGGGATAGATGGTGATTCGACGTAATTCCGCCGCGCTGGTGTCATGCCTGGTGGGCGTGGCGATGGTGCTCGCCGCGTGCAGCGGTGGCACTTCGGCCCCGCCTCCGGCTCCCGCGGCGATCGGCGTGCCCGTGGCGAACGGCAAGCCGATCAATCCGACGACGCCGATCGTCGTCGACGCGACCGGAGGAGAACTCACCGCTGTGACGGTGACCAACGCGGCGGGTAAGAAGGTCGACGGAAAGCTCGACGCCACCGCGACGCATTGGACCACCTCCGAGGACCTCGGGTACGGCGGGACCTACACCGTGGACGCCACAGCGGTCAACAGCGACAAGAAGCCGACTACGAAGTCGTTCACCGTCACCACCATCACCCCCGACGACACCGCGTACGCCAACGTCGTCCCGGCACCGGACGTGGTCTCCGACGTCGGCATCGGCGTCGGTCAGCCGATGGTCTTCCAGTTCACCAAGCCGGTGAAGGACAAGGCCGAAGTGACCAAACACCTCAAAGTGACGACCACACCCGCTCAGCCGGGTGCCTGGTACTGGATCGACGACCAGAACGTCCACTACCGCGGCCCCGAATACTGGAAGCCGGGCACCAAGATCCACATCGAAGCCGACGTCTACGGCGTCGATCTCGGCGGCGGCGTCTACGGCGCCGAGGACAACGCCGTCGACTACACCGTCCACGACTCGTGGGTGGCGAAGGCCGACGGTGCCACCGAACTGCTCACCGTCTTCCACAACGGCGAGCAGGTCAAACAGATGCCGATGAGCCTCGGCGAGCCGAACAATCCGTCGCACACCGGTCCGCACGTCGTGTCCGAGAAGGCCGCGCAGACCGTCATGGACTCGTGCACCTTCGGTGTCTGCCAGGGCGATCCCGGCTACTACCGCGAGACCGTCTACAACGATCTGCGGATCTCGAACGACGGTGAGTTCGTGCACTCCGCGCCGTGGTCGGTGGGTCAGCAGGGCGCCTCGAACGTCTCGCACGGCTGCGTGAATCTGAGTCCGGCCGACTCGCAGTGGATGTTCGACCACTTCGGTCTCGGCGACGTCGTCGAGATCACCAACTCGGGCGGCCCGCCGCTGCCCGTCTGGGACACCTACGGCGACTGGGAACTCAGCTGGGATCAGTGGAAGGCGGGCAACGCCTGACGAGCTGACGCCGGCGCTCAAGTCTCGGTGTCGCCACCGAGCGAGGCCTCGTCCTCCGCGTTGAACGTCTCCTCCAGCGTCGCCGGACTGTAATCGACGTCGATGTCTTCGACGTTCCTTCCGCGCGCGGACTCGATCGCGTGCAGCCTGCGCTGCGCGCGATCTGCCGCGTACTCGAGGAAGTCGTCGTTGTCGATGCCGAACGGCGGTTCGTCGAACTGATCGTCGACCCAGGCGATCATGCCCATCGCGAGGGGGATCAGTTCGCCGAACCTGTCGGTGACCACCTGCCAGAGCGAGTCGTCGGCCGCCACGTGCCTGCGGCAGGTGAACGTGCCCCAGGCCATATGCCTGGTCTCGTCCTCGGCGATTCGGCCGATCAACTGCTGCATTCCCGGCAGGATCTCGGTTTCGACGCAGATGCGCCGCCACGCGTAGTAGCCGGTGAGCGCCAGGCTTCCCTCGATCACGTGGTTGTAGGTGACGCTGGCGCGGACCTGGTTGACCGGCGACGGGTCGGCGGAGAGCACCCGTAGCGACTGCGGCAGCTGTTCGTAGAAGAGCTGCCGGTAGTAGGGGTTCTCGGCGACGTACGGGTGCAGATCGCCGGTGAGGCCCACGGCGTCCATCCAGAGTCGGAAACCCTGGGCGTGCTTGGCCTCCTCGAGGCAGAACTGCGACAGGTACATCTCGTCACCGAACCGGTCCTCGGACGCCATCGCGTCCATGAAGGGCCGGATGTCCTGGGTCACCGCCTCCTCTCCCGCGACGAACTGCGAGACGAGGTAGGTGGCGCTCCGGCGTTGCTCGTCGTCGAGCGCGGCCCAGTCCTGCGCATCTCGGGAGAAATCGATCGCCGCGGGATTCCAGGTCTTGGCGTTGCCCTTGGTGAACAGTCGGAGCGGGAACGACTGCCAGTTCATCCCGCCCGCTCGCAGTGAGGTGAAGTCATGGCGCACATCGGATTCTGGGGAGGCAGCGGTCACGGGAATCACTTCCGGAGGTCGTATCGGCTGGGTGCTGCCGACGCTAGTGCGTTCCGCACGGGATCGAAGCGGATTCGGTGTCCGATCGGTCGGGATCGTTAGTCTGGGAGCATGTGGCCTCGTCCCGAGACGATGACGCGCACCCTGGTGGTGTCGGTGAGCGCTGCCCTGTGGTGCTCGGTGTGGTGCGCGATCTTCGCCGCGGGGATCCGGGGATCGGAGAGTCTCACGCTGGCGACGGTGGCACTGCTCGCCGCGATCGCAGGCGGGTTCGCGATCCCGACGGCGTGGATGTCGTTGACCGTCGGCGCGCTGGGCGTCGGAGCGGCGATCGGCGCGGCGGCCGGCGGCGTGCCGTGGGTCGCGATCCCCGCCGCCGCGGTCGGAGTGATCTGCGTCGTGATCTGGCTGTTTCGGGTGGTTCCGCGGATCTGGCTCTATCGGCAGGGGACGCGGGTCCGCGGAACAGTGGTCGAGTCCGACGGCGACCGTGCCGAGGCGATCGAGAGCACCCACGCCACCGTCCGCTACCGGATCGAGTATCGGGACGCGGAGGGCCGAACCCATCAGTTGACCGGCAGAGACGAGTTCCCCCTCGGCGCTCGGCCGTTGGTCGGCGATACGGCCGAGGTGTACTACGCCGAGGCGAAGCCCGAGCGGGCCGTGGCGGTCTTCGGGACGACGCCGCGCGACTGACCCCGCGCCGGGCGGTTCGCGCGAGGAGCGCGTCAGTCCGCGGTGCGCGCGTCCTGGGACGTGTCGGCGGCGATGGCGCCCGGCCACCAGATCCGCGGTCCGATGTCGAGGGTGAGCGCCGGAACCAGCAGCGATCGCACGATCAGCGTGTCGACGAGGACGCCGAACGCGACGAGGAAGGCCACCTGGGCCAGGAACAGCAGCGGGATCACCGCGAGGGCGCTGAACGTGGCGGCGAGCACCAGACCGGCTGCGCTGATGACGCCGCCGGTGCCGGTGAGGGCTCTGATCATCCCGTCGCGGGTGCCGTGTGCCTGCGCCTCCTCCCGGGCCCGGGTCATCAGGAAGATGTTGTAGTCGATGCCGAGCGCCACGAGGAACACGAACGCGAACAGCGGGACGACGGGATCGGCGCCGGGAAAGCCGAACGGGCCGTTGAACATCAGTGCCGCGACGCCCAGCGCGGTCCCGAACGACAGAACCGTGGTCGCGAGCAGGATCAGCGGTGCGAGAAGGCTCCGCAGCAGGACGACGAGGACGGCGAGGACCACAGCCAACACGATGGGGATGATGACGTTGCGGTCGCGTTCGGCGGTGGTCCGGGTGTCCAGGTCGACAGCCGTGGCGCCGCCGACCTCCGCGTCGGCACCGGGGACGGACGAGACGGCGTTCCGGATCCGCACCACGGTGTCCTGTGCGGCGAGGGAGTTCGGGTCATCGCTCAGCGTCACCTGAATCGCCTGCCTCCCGTCGTGGGTGACGGGACCCGATGCGGCGGCGAGGATCTCGGCGGCTGCGACGCCGTCGACCGCACGAACCCGTTCCGCGGTTCGGACCGCGGCCGCATCGTCGGTGATCACCCAGGTTGGGGTGCCCGACCCGGCGTCGAAGTGCCTGCCGTGCATCTGCGCGCCGGTCACCGATTCGGTCTCACCGAGGAAGAAGTCGTCGGTGGAGACGCCGCCGGCGCGGAACGCGGGGGCGAATGCGGCGCCGATGACGAGCACCAGGAGGGTGAGCGCCCAGATCTTGCGCGGCGAACGGGCGACGAATGCGGCGACCCGTTGCCAGATCCGGTGCGTCGAACCGGTGGCCGGCCCCGGCCGGCGCGGCCAGAACGCGGTGCGTCCGATGAGCGCGAGGGCGGCCGGGAGGAAGGTGATCGAGACGAGCAACGAGGCGGCGATGCCGATCGCCGCGATCGGGCCGAGGCTGCGATTCGAGTTCAGGTCGGACAGCAGCAGACAGAGGACGCCCAGGATCACGGTGGCAGCCGACGCGCAGATCGGCGGGAGGGTGGCGCGCCACGCGGTGCGCAGGGCCGCGCGTGCGTCCGGTTCCGCCGACAGCGCCTCGCGGTAGCGAGCCACCAGAAGCAGGGCGTAGTCGGTGGCGGCGCCGAAGACCAGGATGAACAGGATTCCCTGGCTCTGCCCGTTGAGTTCCAGGGTGCCCGCGGACGCGAGCCAGTAGACCGCGCCCGACGCCAGTGCGAGGGCGAAGACTGCGGAGAGCAGCACCACCAGCGGCAGGATCGGCGAGCGGTATACGACGATCAGGATCGCCAGCACCACCGCCCCGGCCACCAGCAACAGGACGCCGTCGATGCCCGCGAAGGCGTTCGAGAGGTCGGCGGCCTGGGCGGCGGGGCCGGTCACGGCCACTGCCACTCCGGGCGGTGGATTCGCCAGCGCATCGCGCAGCTTCCCGATCTGCTCCTTCGGTTTCCCATCAGTGGAGACCGGGACGAACAGTTGGACGGCCGCACCGTCCGCCGCCCCGATCGCGGGAGAGAACTGCGGTGCGAAGCCCGGCGTTCCGGCCAGTGGAGTCACGGCGTCGGAGACGAAGGCGGTGTCGGCCGCAGTCATCGGCCCGCCGTCCTGCTTCTCCGCGACGACGATCGCCGGGAAGTAGCCGGTGTCGGTGAACGCGGGCAGCTGCTCGGCCACGCGGGTCGACTCGGCCGACGAGGGCAGGAACGCGCTCGCGTCGTCGGTGGTGACCGTGCTGAGCTTTCCGGCCAGCGGTCCGGTGGCCCCGGCCACCCCGAGCCAGATCAGCACGAGCACGGCGGGCACCAGCGTGCAGGCGAGCCGCGAGGAGGTCATGGCCTCCATGTCTACCGGCTATGCGGTGTTCGCACCATCGAGAGCGCCGGTCGGCTGCCTCACCAGATGCGGACGCGATCGGCGGGCGGCAGATACAGCGCATCGCCGGGGACGACGTCGAACGCTTCGTAGAAGGCGTCGACGTTGCGGACCACACCGTTGCAGCGGAACTCCGGCGGCGAGTGCGGGTCGATGGCCAGACGCCGGATGGCTTCCTCGTCCCGGGTCTTGGTACGCCAGATCTGGGCCCAGCTGTAGAAGACCCGTTGCCGTCCGGTCAGTCCGTCGATCACCGGCGGCGTGGCGCCGGACTTCTCCTGCGCGATCTCGTACGCCACCAGGGCGATCGACAGCCCACCCAGATCGCCGATGTTCTCACCGAGGGTGAACTCGCCGTTCACCTTGTACTTCTCGTCCAGCCCGTGAGGCGTGAACTCGCCGTACTGCGCTGCCAGTGCCGAAGTGCGCTTGCCGAACTCGGCCCGGTCGTCGTCGGTCCACCAGTCCACCAGGTTGCCGTCGCCGTCGTACTTCGCGCCCTGGTCGTCGAAGCCGTGGCCGATCTCGTGGCCGATCACCGCGCCGATGCCGCCGTAGTTGGCCGCGTCGTCGGCGTTCGGATCGAAGAACGGGGGCTGCAGGATCGCCGCCGGGAAGACGATCTCGTTCATCCCCGGGTTGTAGTAGGCGTTCACCGTCTGCGGCGTCATGAACCACTCGTCGCGATCGACGGGGCGGCCGATCTTGCGGAGCTCGCGTGCGGTCTCGAAAGCCGCGGCGCGGCGGGAGTTGCCGACGAGGTCGGTGCGGTCGACCTCCAGCGTCGAGTAGTCGATCCACTTGGCCGGGTAGCCGATCTTGGGGGTGAACTTGTCGAGTTTCGCCAGGGCCCGGGCGCGCGTCGCCTCGGTCATCCAGGGCAGATCGCCGATGTTGCGGCGATACGCCTCGACGAGATTGGCGATCAGTTCGTCCATCCGGGCCTTCGCCTCGGGCGGGAAGTGTCGCTCCACGTATAGTTCGCCGACCGCGAAGCCTGCCGCCTGCTCGACGAAACCGACACCGCGCTTCCATCGGTCGCGGATCACCTCGGCACCGGTGAGGGTCTTGCCGTAGAACGCGAAGTTCTCGTCGACGAAGTCGCTGGAGAGATACGGTGCGACGGTGCGCAGCAGCCGCCAGGCGAGCCAGCTCTTCCATGAATCGAGCGGCTGCGAGGTGAGCAGTCCGGCGCTCGACTCGATGAACGACGGCTGACCGATCACCACCTCCGCGAACGTCTCGCCCGCGTCGAGACCAGTCAGCCAGCCGGCGAGATCGAAACCGGCGGCGAGATCGCCGAACTCCGCGAGGGTCCGCAGGTTGTAGGCGGCCTCGGCGTCGCGTCGCCGCACCACGTCCCAGTGATGCGATGCGATCGCGGTCTCGAGGTCGAAGATCGCCGTCGCCTGCCGTTGTGCGTCGGCGACACCGGCCAGTCCGAGCATCGCGGCGATGTGAGCGCGATAGGCCTCGCGCACGGCGGCGTGATTGTCTTCGCGATAGTAGGACTCGTCGGGCAGTCCGAGACCGCTCTGGGTGATGTGCACCAGGTAGCGGTCGGACCGTCGCGCATCGGTGTCGACGTAGAAGCCGAACAGGCCGCCCACCCCCTCGCGCTGCAGACGCCCCATCAGAGCGGCCAGTTCGGAGGTGTCGGAGACGCCGGCGATCTCCTGGAGCTGATCGGCGATCGGTGCGACCCCGAGTTCCTCGACCCGATCGACGTCCATGAACGACGCGTAGAGGTCGCCGATCCTGGCTGCGGGCGTGCCCGACTCGGGGGAGCCCTCGGCGCACTCCTCGACGATCGCGCGGACGTCCTCCTCAGCGTTGTCGCGCAGCACGTGGAACGCTCCGTCGATGCTGCGATCGTCCGGAATCCGGTGGCTGGCAAGCCATTTCCCGTTGACGTGGGTGAAGAGGTCGTCTGCGGCGCGTACGGATGGTTCGACCCACTCGAGGTCGAGCCCGGAGGTCTGCTCGATAGTCACGTCCTCCATAGTGACATCACGCCGGGGTTTATTCCCCGAGCCGCGCATCCATCGACCAGACGAGCAGTTCGCAATCGGTGGCCGCCCGGACGACGGTTCCGCCGAAGTCGGTGGCGCGCAGGGCGTCGGAGGCCTCCAGCGTCTCGCCCTCCACCTGCGCGGTGCCGCGGGTGACGAACAGGTGTGTGAAGCGGGACGACGGCACCGCGATGGTCTGTCCGGGAGTGAGTCTGGCCGCGGAGAGGGTGGCCCCGCGGTTGGCGATTCGGATCGCGGAGTCGTGGCGGGGGGAACCGGAGGCGACGGTGACGAGGCGTCCCGGTCGCAGTTCGCCCGAGATGTCGAGTTGCTCGTAGCCCGGTGTGATGCCGTACTCGTCGGGCATCACCCACATCTGGATGAAGTGCACCGACTCGTCCGCCGACTCGGCGTCGTCGTTGCGTTCGGAGTGCAGGATGCCGGTGCCTGCGCTCATCCGCTGTGCGAGGTCGGGATAGATGACGCCGCTGTGTCCTTCGGAGTCCTGGTGGACCAGCGATCCCGACAGCACCCAGGTGACGATCTCGGTGTCCGCGTGCGGATGTGTGTCGAAGCCCTCACCGGGCGAGATCACGTCCTCGTTCTGCACCAGGAGCACGCCGTGGTGGGTGTTCGCCGGGTCGTAATGGTCGCCGAACGAGAAGGAGTGGGCCGAGTCGAGCCAGCCGGTGGTGGTGCGCGCGCGGTCCGTGGAACGCAGGATGGACGTGCTCATGGAGTCCATTGTCCTCCGTCGCCCGGAACGGATGCCGTGAGCGGCGCGTTGTGCGATTGTGACCACATAGTTCCCGGAATGCGAGCTTGTGGCCAGAGAAACGGGTGGGAATGAAGTGATAATTGGGACTATGGTTTCGCGGGTTGGAAGAGCGGTGTTCGCTGTCGTCGCTGCGCTGGCCGTGGTTCTCGCCATGGTCTCGTGCTCTTCCGACGACGATTCGGATGCTTCGCGTGCGGTCTCGGCATTCGCGGACGCGATCAGCAGGCAGGACACGCAGGGAGCGGCCGACCTGACGACGTCGCCGAGTCAGGCGGCCGAGCTGCTCGGCGTCACGTTCGCGGGAATGCATCCGCGTGAGGTGTCCGTCGACACCGGGCGGCTCGTGGAGTACAGCGACGGCAGCGCCTCGTTCACCCTGACCATCACGTGGAACTGGGCGGGCGACCGGAGTTTCCAGACCAAGACCTCGGGGTCGGCACGCCGGCTCTCCTCCGGCTGGAAGGTCCAGTGGGATCCGGGGCTGCTGTACACCGGCCTCACCCCGGACGGCCGACTGCAGGAGGTCCGCACCGACGCCACTCCGGCGCCGGTGGTGCGCAGCGCGTCGGGCAAGCCGTTCATGCAGATGGAGCCGGTCAACGAGATCACCATCGACCCGGCCGCGACCAAGGATCTCGACAAGTCGGTGCGAGCGCTGGCGAACGCGGTGGCTCCGGTGGCCCCGATGGTGACGGTGAAATCGATCGACGACAAGCTCGCCGCTTCCCAGGGACGGCAGGTGGTCGCGGTGACGCTGCGCGACTCCGACATGCAGATTCTCACTTCCGATCCGGCTCGGATCGCGGGAGTCAACGTCAACAAGTCGGGCATGCTCGTGATGACCGACCGCCGGCTGTCGACCCCTCTGAGCGCCGGTCTGACGAACTACTGGAACGCGATCCGCGACGCCACCGCCGGCTGGCAGGTGCAGCTCGTGGCGCCCGGGGCGCCGCCGCAGAAACTCGCCGGGCATCAGGGCGGGGCGGGCCCGGACATCGTGACGACGATCGACCCGAACGAACAGCTCACCCTGGGCGACGCCGCCGTCGAGGTGGCGCAGCCGGCGACGATCATGACCCTCGACGCCGCCACCGGAGCGATCCGCGGGATGGCGCAGAACGACGCCGCGGCCGCCAAGAACATCGAGGCGGGCATCGCCTATCCCGTCGGCAGCACCCTCGACCCGGTGTTCGACGCGATCGCCGCGGAGGGCAAGGGCGCCGATCAGCACAGCGCGGAGTCGGTGCTGCACTCACTCGGGTTGGGCCTGCAGTTCACGGTTCCGGGAATGAGCCTGCCGAGCGGCACCGCGCCCAAGGTGTCCGCCGCCGCGTACCACCCGAAGGATTACACGGCGTCGATGATCAACATGGCGGCCCTGGGAGTCGCCCTGGAACGAGCCGGCGGTGACCGGACCGCGGCTCCGCCGTTCGTCATCAAGGGGTCGAAGACCAAGGTCACCGGGGGCCAGTTGGGCAAACTCGACGACGGCGTGGTCCGGCGGATCCAGGCGTCCATGACGACCACGGCGAAGACCGGCGACGCCAGTGATCTGACCCGTGCTCCCGGGCTCAAGGCGCTGGTCGGCACCAACGGGCCACAGGGACCCGGTTGGTTCGTCGGCTCTCAGGGCGGCAAGATCATCGTCATCTACTGCGAGGGCGACAAGTCCGGTACCGCGGCCCTTCAGGTGGCGCAGAAGTACTTCACGCTGAAGTGACGCGGCGCCGCGTCACCAGACCGGCGACGGCGCGCCAGCCCAGCAGCAGGACACCGGTCGCGATGGTGGCGACGATGCAGAACGAGAGGGCCGTGCCCTGCCCGGAGACCACGCGCAGCAGCATCCCGACGACGACGGTCGAGACCCAGACCGCGACGCCGGCGGGCCAGAGTGCGGCGGGCGCGAGGTCTCGGCCCCGGGTGGTCGCGGCGGCGATCGCCCAGCCGGCGATCGCTCCGACGAGGAACGGCCACAGGGTCGTCAGAAATCCGGTGAACGAGCCGGCCTCATCGTGGCTGCTGCGGCCGACGGCGACGAACACGCAGATCGCCGCGAAGTCGGCGACGGCGGGGAGGACGAGACGTCGCTGAACCGGCGCGACGGATACGGGTGCGGTCATGTCCCCACCGTATCCCCGGACCGGCCGGCCTTCCCTACCCTGTGTTCGGCGTCTCGCCGGCACCGGGATCGCGACCGTCGTCGGACCGTCGATCCAGCTGTCCGGGGTCGATGACCGGATACTTCTGCGTCGTGTCTTCGGCGATCTCGTCGTCCAGACTGCGCCGGGACTTGAACGCACCCCGGTACCGCACCGCGATGACGACCCAACCGATCAGTGCGATCAGGATGTAGCTGATGATGCGGTAGATCAGGACGGCGGTGAGCGCATCCGCGGCGCCCATGCCCGCGGAGGCGAGGGCCGCGACCAGGACGCCGTCGACGACGCCGATGCCGGCGGGCAGCAGCGGAACCGCGGTGCCGACCGCCTTGCCCGCGGCATAGGCGACCATCAGACCCGAGATCGAGGGATGCGCGCCGATCGCATAGCAGGCGGCGGCGAGACAGAGAACGTCAGCGACCCAGTTGAACAGGCTCCAGCTGAACGCCTCGACGGCGTTGCGCCGGTCGAGCTTCACCGCCTGCAGCTGGGTGATGATCTGGTGGAGTCGGTCTGTCCCGTAGTCGGCGGGCTTGTCGCGCAGCTCGTTGAACCAGCCGAGCAGCCGGGCGGCGATGGTCTCGAGCACCTGGGGATGACTGGCCATGTACTGCACGACCGCCACGAACACGACGAACAGTGAGACGCTGAAGATCACGGAGAACGGACTGGTCTTGGCGCCGGCGAGCAGGGCTCCGCCGAGACCGAGCAGCGCCAGTCCGGCGCCCGCCAGCAGCCCGGACATCACCAGCTGCCAGGAGGCGACCACCGGTGTCGCGCCCCAGCGCCGGCTCTCGCGGTAGATGAACGCCGGAGCGAGGACCTGTCCGCCGGGCAGGGTCTGGGACACCGAGTTCGAGGCCAGGATCACCGCCAGTGATTCGCGCTGCCGGACCCGGACGCCTGCCGAACGCATCAGGACGCGCTGCACCTGGCCGTAGCTGTCCATCGACAGCAGAGCAGCCACGATGGAGACGAAGACCCACTGCCACCGGAGCTCGCCGATGCGCGCCCAGGTCTGTGTGAGCTTGGGCCAGACGATCACGCCCTCGGTGACCAGAATGGCGACGACGAGGACGATCAAACCCCATCGGAGCCAACGGCGCCACGGTCGCGAGGACCCGCCCTCGGGCGTCGGGTCCGCGGCGACGTGGTCGGCGTCGTCGTTGGGCATGCGCTACAGCGTAACTGCCCGGTAGCGAGGGACCTATTCCCCGTCCTGCTGTGCCCGACGGCTCCGGCGCAGCAGATCCTGCACGCTGATCTGGGTTCCCTCCTCGCCGCGGTCGGCGCGGAGCTCGCGCGAAGGGGCCTGCGGCTCGGGTGCCGCGGGCTCACGGGCCGGGGCCTCCGTTGCCGGTGCGGTCGGGCGCGGGGGCGGTGTCGGTGCCGGGGGAGTGGCCCGGGCGCGGCGCGGCGCGGGAGCCTGCGGCTGGTCGGTCGCCGGGCGAGGAGCCACGGGCTGCGGGCCGCTCTGACCCGGTACCACCGGGCGCGGCGGAACCCGGCGCGGCGGTACCGGCGGTGCACCGATCGGGCGGCGCGCGGTCGCCGGGGCGGTGGGAGCGGGTCCCTGTGGCCGTGCAGCGGGCGTCGCACCGCCCGTCGTCGGTGCGATCGGCGTCCGCACCGGACGCGGCTGCGGTGCAGGCGGTGCGGTCTGCGGTCGTGCCGACGGGGCTGCCTGCGGTCGTGGGCGCTGATCCGGGCTCACCTGGCGGACGCCGCCGAGTCCGAGCTTCCACGAGCCGGTGTCGGGGCCGGAGCCGCGGCGGTCGGTGCGCGCGGCGGACGGCGCGACCACCTCGTCGTCGACGAGTTCGTCGAGCGTGCTGTCGGCGGTGGGCTGGGGTCCGCTGTCGGACTCACCCGGCGTCTCGTGCCGCGAGAGCGCGCGGCGGGGCCCCGTCGGCTCGGCCCGTCCGGCCACCGGACGTTCGGCCACTCCGGACGGTACCCGCATCGCGGTGGTCGGTGCCTCCGCCGCGGCCACGACACCGCCCGAGGTGCCCGCCGGCACCGCGTCGAAGTAGTCGGGGCGCTTCTGGCTCGGGTCGTCCTCGAGGATGGTCTCGCCGAGGCCGATCTTCTGCTGCAGTCGTTGCATCCAGCGCGGCGACCACCAGCAGTCGTCGCCGAGCAACTTCATGATCGACGGCACCAGCAGCATGCGGATCACCGTCGCGTCGAGGATCAGCGCTGCGATCATGCCGTAGGCGATGTACTTCATCATGACGATGTCCGACAGGCCGAACGCGCCGGTGACCACCACCAGGATGGCCGCGGCCGCGGTGATGATGCGGCCGGTGTGCGCGGTGCCCACCCGGATCGCCTCGGTGGTCGACGCACCCTGCTGCCGGGCCTCGACCATGCGGGAGAGCAGGAAGATCTCGTAGTCGGTCGACAGGCCGTAGATGATCGCGATGATCAGAACCAGCACCGGCGCGAAGAGCGGGCCGGGAGTGAAGTTCGCGATCGACGAGCCGTGACCGTCGATGAAGATCCACGTCAGGATCCCGAGCGTGGAGCCCAGACCCAGCGCGGTCATCAGTGCCGCCTTGATCGGCAGGATGACCGAACCGAACGCCAGGAACATCAGCAGGCCGGTGACCAGGACCAGCAGGATGGCCATCCACGGGAGCAGCTTGATCAGCGCGTCGATGGAGTCCTGGGTCAGGGTCGGGGTGCCGGCGACGTAGACGGTCATGCCCTGGTCGTCGATCTCGCGGAGCTTCTTGATCGCCTCGGGTGCGGTGTTGCGGTCCACCAGACCGGCCGACATCTGCGTCACGCCGAGCCCGGTCTCGTCGTCGCCGTACACGCCTTCGAGGGCTCCGCCGTCGGCCGTGGGCGAGAACTGCTTGGTGAACCCGGGGATCTGGTTGGCCTCGTCGGCGATCCGCTGAATCTTGCCCGCCGCGTCGTCGGTGTTCTGGTCGTAGGTGACGATCAGCTTGAGGTCTTCGGTGCGCTCGGTCGGGAAGTACTTGTCGAAGTCCTCCTGCGCGACGCGGTTCGCGTTGTCGGGCGGGAGATAGGCCTCGGTCATGCCGCCGAACTGGATGTTGCCGAACGGGATGATCAGCGCCAGCAGCAGCAGGACCGTGGGTGCCGCGGTCTTGACCGGGTGCTGCATCACCCATCCGGACAGGCGGCCCCAGAATCCGGCCTCGATCTCTTCGCGCGTCTTGGTCCGACGCAGGAAGGGCAGGCTCAGCGCGTCGATCCGGCGGCCCAGGATCGCCAGGATCGCCGGGAGGACGGTGATCGACAGGATGGCGGCCAGACCGACCGACGCGATCGCCCCGTACGCCACGGATTTCAGGAAGGCCTGCGGGAACATCAGGAGACAGGCCAGCGCGGCGACGATGATGGTCGCCGAGAACACCACGGTCTGGCCCGCGGTCATCACGGTTCTTCGGACCGCGGCTTTGACCGTGTATCCCTCGGCCAGTTCCTCTCTGAATCTGCTGACGATGAACAGGCCGTAGTCGATCGCGATGCCCAGACCGATCAGCGTGACCACCGACTGGGCGAAGATGTTCAACTCGGTGAGCTGCGCCAGCACCTTCATGATGCCGAGGGAGCCGGCGATCGTCAGACCACCGATGAAGACCGGCAGCACGGCCGCCACCACGCCGCCGAAGACGAACAGGAGCATGATCGCCACCACCGGTAGCGCGATCAGCTCGGCACGCGAGATGTCGTCTTCCATACCCTTGCTCATCGCGGCCGCGATCGGTTGCAGACCGGCCAACTGAAACTTGGTTCCCGGTAGGTCGTACCGGTCGGCGAGCCCGTCGAAGAACGGCTCGATGGTCTTGTAGTTGTTCAGGATCGTGGTGTCGTTGTCACCCGCGACGCCGATGGACACGAAACCGTGTTTTCGGTCGGCCGTCCACATCCGGGACTGCTTGATCTCGGCAGCGGTCTGACCGGCGCCCGCGTCGGCCTTCTCGAACGGATCGATGATGCCAGCGTGCCCGTCGCCGGACTCCCGGCTGACGATGTCCGGATGCTCCTTGACCAGGTCGTCGACGATGTTCTCGGTCTTGGCGCTGAACGCCGGATCGTCGACCTTGGTCCCCGCAGGCGGCGTGATCAGCAGGATCACGTCGGACTTGTGGTCTCGCCCGAGGGCGGTGTCGGCGATGACGGATCCCTGGGCCGACTCCGAGCCCGGGTCGAACCATCCGCTCTGGGACAGGTACTGCGGCAGGTTGATGCCGTACAGCCCCAGACCGCCCATCAATGCGACGAGGACGGCGATGACGGTATAGCGCATTCGGTAGACGAATGAGCCGATGGATCCGAACACGCCGGTGTCCTTCCTACTTGCGGGTACCGAAAGTGCGATTCTCGCAGCCTAAACTGAGAAAACCTGCGCACGGCTTCAGGTCTCTGAAGACCTGTCTACTTGAGCAACGCCGTGAGGGGACGGAACGGGGTGAGCCAGGCACCCTCGTCCGGCAGCGAGTCGAGACTGATCCGCGGCAGCGGTTCGCGGAACACGCCGGGGATCTCCTCGAGATCGATGAACTCGATCTCTTGGCAGGTCAACGCCCAGCTCGCATGCTCCCGGAAACCGATGACGGTGACCGGCACGCCTTCGGCCGCGATCTCCAGCAGCGGTTCCCGGAAGGCCTGGCCGTCGGCTGAGGCGACGATCACACCGGCGAGGCCGGGTGTATGACGTCGCACCTGGATGTGGTCGAGCATGTCGGCGTCGACGTCGCTGTCCTCGGTCAGCTTCGGCTTGGCGAACACCGCGTAACCGACGTTCCGCAGCGCCTCCACCCACGGGCGCACCACGTCGGCGCTGCCGGGCACGATGTTGGTGAAGACGGTGGCTTCGGGCTCGACCTCGGCGTGCAGACTCGCCGCCAGAGCGGCGTTCCGCTTGAGAATCCAGCGGCCCAGGGCGTCGAACCGCGGCCGGTGCGCGGCGGTCGGGCGGCCGCCGAGGATTCCTCCGAGACCCATGTCCATATTCGGGGCGTCCCACACCAGCAGCAGTCGGCGAGCACTGCTCGCGCCGGAGATCGTCTCCGCGAACTCGGGGCTCATGCGTCGTCCTCCCTGGTCTCCGTGCGCGTGGGTTTGGGATGCGGCTTCACGTAGACGAACTCGTTGACCTCTCGGCCCTCCTCCTGGGCGCGGCCCTCGAACTTGGTGGTCGGGCGGTCGAGCAGAATCGGCGAGTCGAAGGTCAGCGGCACCACATGCGGCCGGTCCGGACGCTGCGTCGCCAGCAGTTCGGCGATCCACAGCGCGTAATCGGCGTGATCGGTCGCGATGTGCAGGACGCCGCCGGGCTTGAGTCGATCGGCGATCAGTTCGATGGTGCCCGACTGCAGGAAACGCCGCTTGTGATGGCGCGACTTGGGCCACGGGTCGGGGAAGAACACGCGGACGCCGGTGAGGGTGTCGGGACCGATGAGCTCGGAGAGGACGACGGTCGCATCGCCGCGGACCATGCGGACGTTGGTCAGTCCGGCTCGGTCGACGAGGCCGACCAACTGCGCGAGCCCGGGCTGGTACACCTCCACGGCCACGACGTCGGCGTCCGGCTCGGCCTCGGCCATCGCCGCGGTGGAGATGCCCGTGCCGCTGCCGACCTCGACGATGAGGGGAGCCTGCCGTCCGAACCACTCCGCCGCCTCGAGCGGTGGCTCGTCCGCGCGGTCGGGTCCGGTGCGCAGGTCGCGACCCAGCCGGGGCCACAGAGTCTCCCAATTGCGCTGCTGTCCGGGGGTCAGAGTCCCGCGCCGGAACCGGAAGCTGGTGACTCTCGGGTAGAGGCGGGAGCGGTCGGTGTCGGGCGCCGATCCATCGGCGGCGTCGGTGTTCACCGTTCCATGGTGTCCTATTTACGGTGCTCGCTCACAACGGACACCCCGATCAGCCGCCTCGGACCGCCCGATTCCGGCGACCGCCGCACAATGTCGGACCTGCGGGGTAGGTTCAGTGCACGCAGACACCTTGGGGGAGGTGGACGGGGTGGAACCCATTCTCAGCGGCCTCGCATTCGACGGGCCGGACTTCGCACGCACACCATTGGTGGTCGACGTCTCCGGGGCGCCCGGCGCGGGCAGTTCGACGATGGCCGCCGCGCTCGCCGCGCGCTTCGGAGTGGTCGCCAGACCGGTCGGTCAGGACCGGGGAGACGGTCCGGATCACGACCGGCGCCTCGACGACCCCGCGGATCTGCTGATCCGGGTCATCGGCGCACAGGCGCGGGCCTGTGATCGCGCCGCGATCCGGGCAGCGGAGGTGCTGGTGGTCGTCGTCGCCGCGAAGGCCGACACCCGGCCCGACGCCGACCGCCTCGCCGCGAACGCGAGCGAGGATCTCGCCTGTCCGGTGCATCCGGTGTCCGCACTGCCGGCCGCGGCGCGGATCACTTCAGCTGACGTGGACGTCCTACGGTCGTGGGCGGCCGCCGGGGTCCGCGTTCCCGAGTCCGCTGCAGCGTTCGCCGCAGCCGCGCCCGACCAGGGCTCCGCAGCGCGGCTCCTCGCATTGCTCGGTCGCGCCGGTCTCGTGGAGTCGCTGGCCGCCGTATCGACCGACCCCGACCTGGACGCGCAGGCGCTGGCGGTGCGGCTGCGGCAGGCGAGCGGTCTGGACGCGCTGGTCGCGCCGATCGCCGCCGCTTCCGCGGAGATCGCGCGCGGTCGCCGGGTGCGCAGACTCTCGGGGCTGCGCCTGCATGCGGCCCGCGGCTTCGACCGCGTCGCGGTCGAACGGCGTCTGGCGGGGGAGCGGGTCCGATGACTCTGCTGATCGCCGGAACCGCCGGAGCCGATCCGGCGGGACTCGCCGCTGCACTGGCGGCCGCCGGGCTGCGGGAGGAGATCCTCGTCGCGGGCAGCCCCGCCGACGCCGCGTCGCAGGCCGCGCGGGC
The DNA here is from genome assembly GCF_041950545.1 of Gordonia sp. PS3. NCBI lineage: Bacteria > Bacillati > Actinomycetota > Actinomycetes > Mycobacteriales > Gordoniaceae > Gordonia > Gordonia sp. PS3. The sequence goes on from NZ_CP169524.1 coordinate 252,430, forward strand.
GCGGACGGCCGTGCTGGCGATCGACTCGTCGATGCCGGCGTGCGAAGAAGAAGACCTGCTGCTGGCCGAACTCGCCGCGGCGGGCCTGCCGACGGCACTCGTGGCATGTCGCGTCGACGCCTTCCCGGCATGGCCGAAAGCGCTGGCCGAGACGCGGCGCCGCCTGGATCCGCAGCGCGGACTTCCGGTGTTCGCGACCTCCGCGGCGCTCGCGAGCGCGTCCGGTTCCGCGTCGGGTGTCCCGGAACTGGCACGCTGGTGCCGCGATCGGGCCGACGGTGAAGCCGTTCCCCGGGCTCCCGCGCGGGCCGAGAACGGACAGGCCGAGAGCGGACAGAGGGCGCAGCCGCCCTCGGAGTCGGTCGCGCTGATCCGTGCCGATCGGCTCGCCGGACTGCGAGCGGGCATCGTCGCCTCCAGGGCGGAGGCGATCGAATCGTTGCGGGCCGCGACGTCCGATGTGCATCGCTGCGTGCCGGACGCCAGCGCCGCTCCCGGTTTCACCGACTGGCTGCCGTCGTTGCTCGACGCGCTCGAACACCGGGTGATGGACCACTTCGCGCAGCGGCTCGATCAGGTACGGGCAGCGGCCGTCGGCGGACTGGCCGGCGGCTCGTCTCCGCCGTCTCCGCCCGAGCCGTTCGGGAACGGCACGCGGGTCGTGCCTCGACCGCAGGGCGGTCGCCGCACCGAGGACGTCATGGTGCTGCTCCTCGGCGCATCGATGGGTTTCGGAATCGGCCGGATGGTGATCGCGCCGACCCTGCAGTGGGCCGGACTGGGCATCGCCGGGACCGTGCTCACCCTCCTGGGCGGCGTCGCGCTCGCCGCATGGGTGGTGTCCGTCCGCCGCGCATCCGCCGATCGCGCGCGGCTGGAACGGTGGGCCGCTGAGGTGATCGCGTCGAGGCGGCTCGGCATGGAACACCGCATCGGCACCAGGGCCGGCGCGGCCGAAGCTCAGTTCACGAGAGAGGTATGGAACCGGACGCGACCCGCTCGCGTCTGATGGAACCGATGGACGAATTGACCGGAGGACTCGCCGGAGACAGTGAGGATGGTCTCATCTCCCCGGAGGGAGGGGTGCACCACCTGTCCGGCTTCGGTGTGATGTCCGACGCTGAGAACTCGCCGGGTGTCGATGTTCACGACCACCTGTGGTGGTACTCGGACGGTGCCCTGTGGGACCTCGGGCCCGCGGAGTTCGATGCGAACGGAGACGGTGTCCGTGACTCGCTGACCTGCGAGGTCGATGGTTCCCCGGCGATCGTCGCCGATACCGACGGGGACGGGCGAGTGGACCGGGTGTCCGTTCTGCGAACAGATTGCCGAGTCGACGCGGGGGCGTTGGGCGAGCATGACGCCGAGTGGAGTCCGACGACGCTGGGCCGACTCGAATAGCCGCTGGTCGCGATGCCCGGGGGTTCGGTCCACGGCGTATGGGGCGTATCCTGGGGCCAGTATGCGTTCGCACAGCCACTGCGCGCAGGCACCCGTGAGTTTTCGATGAGGAGATCCGCATGACCGCTGCGACAATTCCGGGCGTCGAGCCCGGGAGCGCCCCTACCAAGCACGCCGGGCTCATCGCCTGGGTGGCCGAGGTTGCCGAATTGACGCAGCCCGACCGAGTTGTCTGGTCGGATGGCAGCGACGAGGAGTGGGATCGCCTCACTGCGCAACTCGTCGAGTCCGGCACCATCACCAAGCTGAACGACGAGCGCAAGCCCAACTCGTACCTGGCGCTCTCGGACCCCGCGGACGTCGCCCGCGTCGAATCTCGCACCTTCATCTGCAGCAAGACCGAAGAAGCCGCAGGCCCCACCAACAACTGGGTGGAGCCCTCCGAGATGCGTGCGACCATGACGGAGCTGTACCGCGGCTGCATGCGCGGACGCACCATGTACGTCATCCCGTTCTGCATGGGTCCCCTCGGATCGGACGATCCCAAGCTCGGCATCGAGATCACCGACTCCGAATACGTCGTGCTGTCGATGCGCGTGATGACCCGCGTCGGCCCCAAGGTGCTCGAGGCGCTCGGTGAGGACGGCTTCTTCGTCCAGGGCCTGCACTCGGTGGGCGCCCCGCTGGAGCCGGGACAGACCGACGTGCCGTGGCCCTGCAACACCGAGAAGTACATCGTCCACTTCCCCGAGGACCGGGTGATCTGGTCCTACGGCTCGGGCTACGGCGGCAACGCGCTGCTGGGCAAGAAGTGCTACGCGCTGCGCATCGCCTCGGCGATGGCGCACGACGAGGGCTGGCTGGCCGAGCACATGCTGATCCTGAAGCTGATCAGCCCCGAGGACAAGGTCTACTACGTCGCCGCGGCGTTCCCGTCGGCGTGCGGCAAGACCAACCTCGCGATGATCCACCCCACTCTCGACGGATGGCGTGCGGAGACCGTGGGCGACGACATCGCCTGGATGCGCTTCGGCGAGGACGGCCGGCTGTACGCGGTGAATCCGGAGTTCGGCTTCTTCGGCGTCGCACCGGGCACCAGCTACGATTCGAACCCGACGGCGATGAAGACCGTCGAGGCAGGCAACACGATCTACACCAACGTCGCGCGCACCGACGACGGCGACGTGTGGTGGGAGGGCATCGGCGGCGAGACCCCGGCGCACCTGATCGACTGGAAGGGCAACGACTGGACCCCCGAGTCCGGGACCAACGCCGCCCACCCGAACTCGCGCTACTGCACCCCGATGTCGCAGTGCCCGACGCTGGCTCCCGAGTGGGACGATCCGCAGGGCGTGCCGATCTCGGCGATCCTCTTCGGCGGTCGCCGGAAGACCACCGTGCCGCTGGTCACCCAGGCCCGCGACTGGGAGCACGCGGTCTTCATGGGCGCGACCGTCGGTTCCGAGCAGACCGCCGCGGCCGAGGGCAAGGTGGGCACCGTCCGCCGCGATCCGATGGCGATGCTGCCGTTCCTCGGCTACCACGTCGGTGACTACTTCAAGCACTGGCTGAACATCGGCCGCAAGGAGGGCGCGCAGCTCCCCGCGGTGTTCTACGTCAACTGGTTCCGCCGCGGCGAGGACGGCCGCTTCCTGTGGCCGGGCTTCGGCGAGAACAGCCGCGTCCTGAAGTGGATGGTCGATCGCATCGAGGGCAACGTCGAGGGCGTCGAGACCCCGATCGGCATCGTCGCGGCGCCGGGCGAGCTCGATCTCACCGGACTGGACGTCTCCGAGGCCGATCTCGCCGAGGCACTCGCGGTGAACGCCGACGAATGGCGCGACGAACTGCCGACCATCGAGGAGTGGTTCGAGTTCGTCGAGGACGGCAAGGACAAGCTCCCCGCCGAGCTCGCCGACCAGCTCAAGCACCTGCGCGATCGCCTGGGCTGACGCTCAGAGTCCGCTGACGAGAGGCCCGACCGGTTCGCCCGGTCGGGCCTCTCGTCGCAGCGGTCGGCCCCGGGAAACGCGGCCGGGACCGCCGTTCACTCCGGCGGGACGAACACCCAGGGTGTGCGAACCAGCGTGGACGGGTCGAATCGCTCCGCCAGAACGCTCAACGTGACCGGTTCACCGGCGGCGGCCAGTCCCAGCGACTCCGCCATCATCGACAGCGCCGATGCCGCGTCCACCCCGTGGCCGGCGAGATCGGTCAGGGTGACGGCGCCGTCGCGCTTCGCGAGGCGGGCACCGGAGCGGTTGAGGACCATCGGCACGTGGGCGTATTCGGGCGGGCGGTGACCGAGCAGAGTCGCGAGGAAGGCCTGCCGGGGTGCGGAGCTGAGCAGATCGTCGCCGCGGACCACCTGGTCGACACCCGTGGCCGCGTCGTCGACCACCACCGCCAGGTTGTACGCCGGGGTTCCGTCGTTCCGGACCAGGACGAAGTCGTCGACGTCGCCGGTGAACTCGCCGTACAGCAGGTCATGGACGGTGAACGACGAGACCTCGGCGCGCAGGCGGATCGCGGCGGGCCGCTCCGACCGTCGTTGCGCGCGCTGCGCCTCGCTGAGGTCGCGGCACGTTCCGGGGTAAGCGCCCTGCGGCGCGTGCGGTGCGCTCGGCGCTTCGAGGATCTCCCGGCGAGTGCAGTAGCACTCGAACGTGCGTCCGGCGGCCACCAATTCGTCGACCACGGCGCGGTACTCCTCGAGCCGCTGTGACTGGTAGACGACAGGCTCGTCCCAGCTGAGGCCGAGCGCCGCGAGATCCCGCAGCTGCCGGACGTCCGATCCCGGTCGGACGCGGTCGAGGTCTTCCATCCGGATCGCGAAACCGCGGCCCGTGGCATGGGCGAACAACCATGCCAGGACCGCGGTGCGCAGGTTTCCGATGTGCAGATCGCCCGACGGCGACGGTGCGAAGCGGCCCGCGGGGCTCGGCGGCAGCATGTCTACACGGTAGTGTCGACCGCCGCCGTCGTCTCCGCCCGGTACCCCGGCCTCGTGCTCTCCGGCCGGACCAGGAAGAGCGCCGCGACCACGCCGACTATCAGGATCGATGCGGGCAGCAGCATCGACTGCGCCATGGCGGTGGAGAACGGCGCCACCAGGAAGTCCGGCAGTTGCCCGACGCCCACCGAGCCGCTGTCGCCCGCGCCGGGCACGTTGGCCTCCAGCCGGGACTGCATGCCGGCGGCGATGGCGGCCGACCCGATCACCGACCCGATCTGTCGAGTGGTGTTGTAGATGCCGGCTCCGGCGCCGGCCTGCCGCGGCGGGAGATTGCGGGTGGCGGTGGTCGCCAGCGGTCCCCACATGCCGGCGTTGGCGATGCCCATCAGCGCGGCGGGCAGCAGGAACATCGGAATGGCGGTGTCCGCGTTCATCATCGACGCATACCAGAACAGCGAGACGCTGTAGAGGCCGAGGCCGGGTACCAGCAGGAATCGGGGATCGGTCCGGTCGAGGAGCTTGCCGGCGAGCGGGGCGAGCACCCCGGCGAGGACGGCCATCGGAATCAGCAGCAGCGCCGACTTCGTGGGGCTCAGTCCGCGTGCCACCTGGACGTAGAACATCATCGGGAGCGTCATACTCGTGACCGCGAAGCCGACGACGGCGATGCCGAGGTTGGAGATGGAGAAGTTCCGGTCGCGGAACAGTGCCAGCGGAACCAGCGGTTCGCTCGCGGTGCGGGATTGCTGCCAGAGGAACAGCGCCATGATCGCCACACCGCCGATCACCATCGTCCACACCCAGGCGGCCCAGTCGTACTTCTCGCCCTCCTGGAGACCGAAGACGATGAGGAAGAGACCGATCGTGCTGATCGTCACGCCGACGACGTCGAACCGGTGCTGGTGGGTCTCGAGGCGGGGAACCAAGCGCCACGCCGCGGCGAAGCCGATGACGCCCACCGGGACGTTGATGATGAAGATCCACTCCCAACCGGCGTGATCGACCAGCAGACCGCCGGCCAGCGGGCCGACCAGCATCGCCACACCCGCCACCGAACCCCACAGACCCATCGCCGCGCCGCGCTGATGCGCCGGGAACGTCCTGGTGATCACGGCCATGGTCTGCGGGGTGATCATCGCGGCGCCGAGACCCTGGACGGCGCGGAACGCGACGAGCATGGCCAGGGAGTTCGACAGACCGCAGCCCAGTGACGACAGGGTGAAGACGGTGATGCCGATGAGGTAGAGATTGCGGGGACCGAAGCGGTCGCCCATCCGCCCGGTGATCAGCAGCGGCACGGCGTAGGCGAGCAGGTAGGCGCTGGTGACCCAGACGACGTTGTCGAGATTGTCGGTGTCGGGGTCGAGCGCCTCTTTGATGGCCGGATTCGCGACCGACACGATGGTCGTGTCGACGAGGACCATGAAGAAGCCGATCACCAGTGCCCACAGTGCGGGCCACGGGCTCCGCTGCGAGTCGGCGGTGCCGGACGAGACTGTCATTTCGAGTCCTTCGAGTCGGTGCGGAGCACGGGTGTCGGTGATGTCGCGGAGTCGACGCCCCACGCGTAGTCGGGATCGGCGAGGCGTTGGAGCAGGCGGTCGGTCCAGCGGAGATCGGTCTCGATCAGATCGGCCTGACGATCCACTTCGATGAGGAACTGCGATTGCACACCGCGGCCGGTGGCATCGCTCAGGCCTCGGCGGTGGACCTCGAGATCGGCGGCGAGCCCCTCGCGCCGCAGCGTCAGGAGAGTGATCACCTCGTCGCGGTCGAGGTTGTGGGCCTCGGCGAGAGCGACCCGGAATTGCGCCGTGCGGTCGCTCCGGGGCAACTCTCGGCGAACCCACTCGGTGACCGCGTCGCGCCCGGCGTCGGTGAGTCGGTACGTGGTCCGCTCGGGGCGGTTGCCCTCGCGGTCCACTCCGACTTCGACCAGGAGTTCTTGTTGATTGAGTCGGTCCACGGTGTGGTACAGCGTGCCGTTCGTGATCGACACCATGCGGTCGTCGCGCCGTTGCCTGAGCAGGCGGACCATCTCGTACGGGTGCATGGCGCCCTCGCGCAGCAGCGCGAGGACCATCACACCGAGCGGCGTGAGCCGCGGTTGTTCAGCCGACATCGAATGCTCCAGATCAATTAGTCCATGTGGACTATATGACGCTGGGTGGTCTCGGTCAATCGGATGGTGTGGGCGGTGGAGGCTGTCTCGACGGTTCGACTAGCCGGGTGGGCGGCGCAGGGGACTCGTACGGGTGACGGCTCCGCTCTCGAGGCGGCCGGTGAAGTACTGCCTCCCCTCGGGGCCGACCACGGTCACCTCGTACCAGCTGCCGTGCACGCGCGTTGCGGTGACGTCACGCCCGTCGACCGACACGCGCCCGCGGTCGTGGTCGGGCATCACCTGCGCCGACGATCCTCCCGGGCGGAGGGACAGATCGCGCAGGAAGCGGTCGGGACCGGTGACGACGACCCGTCGCGCGCGCTGAGGAAGAGGGACCCGGCGGCGTCCGAGCACCGTGTGATGAGCGGCGTCGCCGTCTGCGAAGACGCCGAAGACGGCGGCGCGACGGCCCGTGTTCACCAGTTCCAGGACACCGTCGACCACGTTCGCGGACAGCCGGTACGGCGTGGGCAGCGCCGTGGCGGTTCCAGTCTCCTGCGTCGGAGCGGCGCCGCCCGGCCGAGCCGTCCAGCGGCGACGGAAAGGTGGCGGCGGTGCGGGCTGTGCCGGAACGCGCAGTCCGTCGGTACGGCCGAAATCGAAGGTCGACACCAGATCTCCGCACACCGCGCGGCGCCACGCGGAGATGTTGGGGCAGCGCACGCCGGTGACCGCCTCCATGAGCCGGATCACCGACGTGTGGTCGAAGACCTCGGAGCAGACCCGGCCGCCCACGGTCCACGGGGACACGATGGTCATCGGCACCCGGAATCCGAGCCCCATCGGCTTTCCCTCCCACCACTCGTCGGCCTCCCCGACCGGCGGCAGCGGCGGAACCACGTGATCGAAGTAGCCGTCGAACTCGTCGTAGTTGAGCAGCACCACCGTCTTGCGCCATACCTCCGGGTTCGACGCCAGCGCGTCGAGCAGTCGGTAGGTGATGCCCGCCGATTGGACCGGCGATGAACTGCGGGGGTGTTCGGAGTCGGCCTCGGAGGTGACGATCCACGACACCGCCGGGAGTCGCCCGCTCTCGACGTCCCGGCGGAAGCGCGGGACCAGAGTGCCCGGTTCGCTGCGATACAGCGCGCGATCGTAGAGCTCTGCGGCCTGTTCGCCGAGGCCGCGGGCGGCCCGATGCACCGCCCGTGCCCGGGAGCGTTGATCCGCCGACGGGACCACGTTGCCGTGCGCGTCCTTGGTCCCGGTCTCGATCAGCAGAGTGTAGAAGCCGGTGAGATCCACTCCGGGTTGTCCGGCGCGCGCGACGGCGTCGCGTCCAATGCCTCGGAAGTGCGCGAAGAAGTCGAGGTTGTTGTCGGTGAAGTTGTCCCATTCCTGGTACACGCGCCAGTCGACGCCCTCGCGGTGCAGCGACTCGGCGTACGTCTCCCAGGTGAGACCGGGATGGACGGGTGCGTACATCTCGTTGCCCACCGACCTCGCGCCCCACGGTTCGAATCCGCTGGTGCCGGAGAACAGGTAGTTGCGGTTGGTGCCGGTCCCGGTCGGCGACGATGCGAAGTAGCCGTCGCACACGGTGAACGTCTCGGCCAGCGCGTGGTGGAACGGGATGTCGCGGCGGTCGTAGCAGGCCATCGTGGCCTTGCCCTTCGCCGCGACCCAGCCGTCGCACCGCCCGCCGGCCAGGGCCTGCTGTCCGTCGGCCCACTCGTGAGGCAGAGATGCGAGGTACTCCACCGACAGGGAGCCGCGATTGGCGGCCTCGCGGGCGAGGAACGGGTGGACGCCGCTCTGCAGGAAGACCCCCGGCTTCGCCGAATTGTCGGCGAAGCCGCGGACCCCGCGCATCGTCCCGAAATAATGGTCGAAGGAACGGTTCTCCTGCATCAGGACGACGATGTGCTCGACATCCTCGAGCGATCCCGCAGGCCGGTCCTGTGCCGCTGCCGACACCAACGAAGGAGGAAGAAGCGTTGCGGCGCTTGCGATTCCGGCCGCGCTCGCGGTCAGGCCCAGGAAGTGCCTGCGGGAGTACTCGGAGATCCGTTCGGGAGGAGTCGCCATGAGTGCGCAAGTGTATCGCCCGGCGTCTCCTCCCGGCTCCCGTTACGGGAGCACGGCACTACCGTGCCTGCGACAGCCGTTCGGCGACGATCAGCCGGGCGGCGTCGCCGCAGGTGATCTTCTTCGATGCCGCGGTGTCCAGGACGTGGCCCGCACGGTCGTGCAGCGCCTCCACCTTCTCCTGGGCGCGGTCGCGGGTCCAGTTCTGCTGCTCGCCGAAGGCCTGGATCACGCCGCCCGCGTTGGCGATGTAGTCGGGAACCCAGGTGACGCCGCGTGCGCCGAGAACCTGCTCAACCGACGGGCTGGTCAGCTGGTTGTTCGCCGCGCCGCAGATGATCGCCGCGGCGGTCTCGCCTGCGAGCGTCTCGGTGACGGTGCCGCCCATCGCGCACGGCGCGTACACGTCGAGCTGCGCCGAACGGACGTCGTCGACGATGCGCGCCTGCGGGAAGCGGGCGGCGAAGGCCTCGCGGGCGGGAGCGTACGGATCGGCCGCCAACACGGTCGCTCCGGCACCTGTCAGCAGTTCGGCCAGCTGGACGCCGACCTTGCCGACGCCCTCCACGCCGACCGTTCGGCCGGTGAGATCAGCCGAACCCCACACGCGTTCGGCGGCCGCCAGCAGTGAGTAGAAGACTCCGAGAGCCGTCATCGGCGCGGTGTCGCCCCAACCGCCGCCCGCGACGGTCTTCGACGCCACATACGAGGTGCCCTCGCCGATCAGGTCCATGTCGTCGGAGGTGGTGCCGACATCGCCGGCGGTGATGTAGCGCCCGCCGAGGGTGTCGACGAACCGGCCGTAGGCGCGGAGCAGATCCGGCGACTTGTGCACCGCGGGGTCGCCGATGATGACCGCCTTCCCGCCACCCAGGTCGAGTCCGGCCGCGGCCGATTTGAAGGTCATTCCGCGCGAGAGCCGCAACACGTCGCCGACCGCATCGGCTTCCGCGGCGTAGGGATACATGCGCGTTCCGCCGAGCGCCGGCCCGAGGGCGGTGTTGTGCACCGCGATGATCGCGCGCAGTCCGGTCTCGGCGTCGCGGCAGAACACCACTTGCTCGTGCGGGGGATCGATCGACATGTCCGGGTGCGAGAAGACGCTGGTCTGGGCGAGGACGCGAGTGGCTTCCGACGATGAGTGCGCAGTGGTCATGGTGGTTCCTCCGGGGCGGTTGAGACGGTCGGTTTTCAGCGGATGGGGGTGGTGTCGACGCCGAGTTCGGCGAGACGCGCGCGGTAGCGGTCGATGTTGCGGAGCTTGACGTCCTCGTAGCCGACCACCAGTTCGGGGGCGCGGGCCACGTCGACGGCGGCCGCGTACCGCTGCTCGTCGAACTGAGCGGCGGTGAGGCCGGCGACCAAGTCGGTCACCAGATCGCGGTAGTGCGCGAGCAGGCGGCGCTCGATCTTGCGCACCTCGGCGTAGCCGAACGGGTCGAGCTTGGTGCCGCGCAGGAACTTGCCCTTGGCGAGCACGCGGAGCGCGACGTGCGAGCGCGGACCGAGACCGATCTTCTTCTCGCGGCCCATGGCGCGCAGCACCGGCGGATGCAGCTTGTAGGTGAGGCCGGTGGCACCGGGGATCTCGGCGGCGACCGAGTCGATGAACGCCTGGTCGGTGAGCATGCGCGCCACCTCGTACTCGTCCTTGTAGGCGGTCAGGCGATGCAGGTTCTCGGCGACGGCGGCCGACAGCTCGGTGCTGTCGGTGACCGCCCGCTCACGCTGCCACACCAGCTCCACATCCCGGACGTACCGAGCGGCGGCCCGCTCTCCGGAATGCGCCATCAGCTGCGCCGCGCGCCGCTGAACCAGTTCGAGGACGGTCCCGGTGAGCGTGGTGCGGGTGAACAGATGCGTGGGCACCACGGTGTCGCTGCGCGAGACCACCTCGGCGGCCGCGGTGGCCGCGGCGAACGCCTCCGGATCGGCGACGGCCACCCGGCCCCAGCGGAAGGCCGTCTGATTGGCCTTCACCGCGACGCCGTTGACCGCGATCGCCTCTTCGATCGAGGCGGCCGGGATCGGCAGGGCACCCGCCTGGTAGGCGGCGCCCACCAGCAGGAAGTTCGCCGCCGCGGTGTGGCCGAAGATCGCCTCGGCCGCGCTCAGCGCGTCGAACGAGACCACTCGTCGCGCGTGGTCGGAGACGCGGCGCAGCAGCGTGTCGTCCTCGGGGTAGGCGACGTTGCGGTCGTAGACCATCTCACCGGTCGCGACCGCGCTGGTGGAGGCCACCGTCAGGGTGCGCTCGGCGTCGCCGACGCCCACGTGCTTCGCGTCGGCGGCGGTGAGCAGATCGAACGCCAGGACGCAGTCGGCCGAGGCCGGGCTGATCCGGTTCGATCCCGCGCCGGCAGTCGTCCGGGCCGTTCCGTTGGACGCGGTGTCGTCACTGAGCCGCAGGTGCGAGGTGACCGGACCGGCCTTCTGACTCAGGCCGGTCTGGTCCAGGCCCTCCACGTGGAGCCCGGCGCGCAGGGCGGCGGTGCCGAGCACCTGGTTGACGGTCACGATGCCGGTGCCGCCGATACCCGCGAGGAAGATGTTGTGCGTGCCGCGCAGGGTGTCGACCTCGGGGTCGGCGACCGCCGGCGGCACCGGCGCCGGCTTGCTCGGCGCCTTCGCCCCCGCGCCGTCCTCGGGCAGTTCGACGGTGACGAACGACGGGCAGTCGCCGTCGAGGCAGCTGTAGTCGGTGTTGCAGCTGGTCTGGTCGATCCGGGTCTTGCGGCCGAACTCGGTGTCCACCGGCTGCACCGACAGGCAGTTCGACTTCACGCCGCAGTCGCCGCAGCCCTCGCAGACCGCCTCGTTGATGATGACGCGGGTGCGACGCGTCGGCAGGGTCCCGCGCTTGCGCTTGCGGCGCGCCTCGGCCGCGCACTGCTGGTCGTAGATCAGGACGGTGACGCCCTTGACCTCGCGCAGCAGTCGCTGGGCCTCGTCGAGCCGGTCGCGGTCCCACAGGAGCGTGCCCGCGGCGAGCGAGCCCTTCGGGTGGCGAGACGGATCCTCCGCGCACACGATGATCTTGGCGATGCCCTCGGCACGCAGCTTGTGCGTCAGCTGTCCGACGGTGAGACCGCCCTCGGCGTCCTGCGCGCCGGTCATCGCGACGGCCGCGTTGAACAGGATCTTGTACGTGATGTTGACCCCGGCGGCCACACACGCCTGGACCGCGAGCTGGCCGGAGTGGAAGTACGTGCCGTCGCCGACGTTCTGGAAGATGTGCTCGACGTCGGTGTACGGCGCTTGGCCGATCCACTGTGCGCCTTCGCCGCCCATCTGCGTGAGGCCGGTGACCTGGGAGTCGGTACGCGAACTCATGGTGACGAGGGTGTGGCAGCCGATGCCGCCACCCGCGAGGGAGCCGTCGGGCACCGCGGTGGAGCGGTTGTGCGGGCAGCCCGAGCAGAAGTAGGCCGTGCGCTTGGTGTCGAGGAGAGTCAGCTTCGGCGGTGCCGGCTTCGGCACGGTGATCGTGACGCGCCCGTCGAGCACCCGGCGCAGCGGCGCGAGCAGACGGGCGGCGGTGAGCTCGCCGTCGGCGGGCACCAGCGGCCGGCGGTCGGCGTCGCGCTTGCCGAGGATCCGGGGCGCGTCGGCTCGGCCGTAGAGGATGTCGATCACCTGGGACTCGACGAACGAGGTCTTGTCCTCGATCACGAGAACGCTCTCGACGCCGTCGGCCAGACGACGCACCTTCTCCGAGCCGAGCGGGTAGGGCATGCCCACGCGCAGGATGCGGATGCCGGCGTGGAGGAGGTCGTCCTCGGTGAGTCCGAGTTCGCCGAGTGCCTCGCGGACGGAGTCGTACGCGGTGCCGACGGCGACGATGCCGAGCCAGGCGTGCGGCGGATCGACCTCGATGCGGTCGATGTCGTTCGCGGTGGTCATCTTCTCGACCATCGCCCAGCGCGGGCCGTACAGGTCGGCCTCGGCCAGGACGCTGTCGGGCGGCGCCGCCATGACGCGCTGGCGGTACGTCCACGGGCGGCCCTCCCACTCCAGGTCGGGAACCTCGATGTGCAGGTCCGCGAAGTCGCGGTTCAGGGTCCACAGGCCGTCGCACACATCGGCGACGAGCTTCATCGCAGGCCAGCAGCCGGAGGCACGCGAGAGTTCGATGCCGAACATGCCGAACGAGATGATCTCCTCGGCGTTGCGCGGGAACAGGACCGGCATCGAGAGCGCGGCCAGGGAACGTTCACTGGCGGCCGGCACGGTGGACGATTTGGCGGCCGGGTCGTCGCCGACCATCGCCAGGGCGCCGCCCTTCGGGTGCGCGCCGTACATCGCGGCGTGGCGGAAGGCGTCACTCGCGCGGTCGAGACCGGGGCCCTTGCCGAACCAGACGCCGACCACGCCGTCGTGGGTCCGCTTGCCCTTCGGCAGCTCCTGCTGGCTGCCCCAGACGGCGGTCGCGCCGAGTTCTTCGTTCAGGCCGGGGACGAACCGGATTCCGTGCCCGGCGAGATCGGGTACCTCGCCGAAGACCTTGTCGACCGCGGCCAGCGGGCTGCCCTGATAGCCGGAGACGAAGGCGGCCACGTCGCGGCCGGCGCGGCGCTCGCGTTCGTGGTTCTCGATCAGCATGCGTGCCACGGCCTGGACGCCCGTCAGCAGGACCGGTCCCGAATTGGGGCGGTACTTGTCTGCCAGATCGAACGTCGGTGCCTGCGGTTCGGCGACGGAGGTCATATGGGCCACCAATCTGTCGGTCCGCATCTGTGAGGCGGATCACCGGATGATGCTTAAATGGTGGCCATCGGGTGGCAAGGTGGTCAACTGATCGATCTACAACTGGTAGATTTGTTCAGTTGGTGACGTGGATCTCAGTGAGAGGTGACGAATATGCTCAGCATCGACGAGCTCGACGTGGAGTTGTTGAAACTGCTCGAGCGGGATGCCCGCCAGGGCGTGGCGAGTCTGTCGACGACTCTCGGGATCTCGAGGAACACGGTGCAGTCGAGGATCCGGCGGCTCGAAGAAGGCGGCTTGATCGCCGGCTACCGTCCACAGATCGACCTGGCGCAGGCGGGTCTGGTGGTGCAGGCCTTCCTCGCGCTGGAGACCGAGCAGGGCAGCCTCACCAGAATCGCGCGCGAGGTCACCGAGATACCGCAGGTGATCGAGGTGCACACGGTGACCGGGCGGGAGGATCTGCTCGTGCGAGTCGCGACAGCCACTCAGCCCGAGCTGCTGGAGCTGATCGAGACCATCGTGGGGTACCCCGGCGTGATCCACTCCACCACCTGGCTCACCTTGACCGAGCCGCTGCCGCGCCGTGCGGTGCCGGCGCTGGCGGAGTTGGCGAAGGGGACGGGTTGGGGTCGATCGACTCCGCCGCGCGCAGGTGGGGGAGGATGAGACGATGCCGTTGGTTGAACACGATGAGCGAGACGCCCGTTCCTTCCTGGTGTTCTGGCTCTGTCGATTGATCGTCAAAACGCTCATGCGCATCATTCCGGCGACGCCCTCCACCCTCCGCCGGCTGGCGGTCCTCGATCAGTGGGCGGCGCGGAACGCCCGCCCGATCCGAGGCGTCGTCGTGACGCCGGAGACGATCGCCGAGGTTCGCGTCGAGCGCATCACGCCGGACGGGATCGAGGATTCGCGGATCGCCGTGCTGTACACGCACGGCGGCGCGTTCCTGGCGGGCGGCCTCGACACCCACCGGCCGATCGCCGCCGCGATCGCGCGGGCGGTCGGAGCGCCGGTGGTCAACGTCGCCTACCGGCAGTGCCCCGAAGTCGGCGTGGGCACGTCGGTGCGCGACGGCTATGCGGTGTACCGCGAACTGCGGCGGTCGGGCGAGTTCGACGCCGTGGTGGTCGCGGGCGACTCGGCGGGCGGCTACATCGCGGCCAAGATCGTCGAGTACGCCGCGCGGGACGGCCTCGCCTGCCCCGACGCGTACGTCGGGCTGTCGCCGCTGCTCAACCTCTCGCCGGGCGCCGATCGGACGAGCCGTCACGACGCGATGCTGCCGATCAAGAAGATCGAGAAGCTGCGACAGTTCTACGACCAGGGCCCGGAGGTGCTGGACGGCGAGCTGAACGTGACGCTCGACGCGGTGGCGCGGCTGTTCCCGCCCGCGATCGTCGTCTGCGGTCGCGGCGAGGCGCTGCAGAAGGACGCGATGGACCTGTGCGCCGCCCTCGACCGCGCCGGGGTGACCAACGAACTCCACCTGTACGCCGGTCAGATCCACGCCTTCCCCGCCGCGGTCCCCGGTTCGGCGCAGACCAGGGACGCTGTGGCCAGGGTGGCGGAGTTCGTCCGGCGAGCAGTGGGCGCCGGGCGGGAACGCGCCGACATCGCCTGAGCCGTGCCGCCGACGGCCGGGGTGATTGCCAACCACCGGTTGCTCGGCGACGATGAACGGGTGGACCTCCCGGTGAACCCGCCCGTGCAACCGATGCTGGCCAAGGCGGTCACCGCCGTGCCCGACCAACCCGGCGGCGAGCCGGTGTGGTCGTACGAACCCAAGTGGGACGGCTTCCGGGCCTTGATCTTCCGGGACGGGGACGAGGTCGTGATGTCCTCGCGGGGCGGCAAGGATCTGGCCCGCTATTTTCCGGAGCTGGTCGACGCGGCGCATGCGGTGCTTCCCGAGCGGGTGGTCCTCGACGGCGAGGTCGCCGTCGCCCGGCCCATCGGCGGGGTGAACCGGCTCGACTGGGATTCGCTCTCGCAACGCATCCACCCCGCGGCGTCGCGCGTGGCGAGACTGGCGGAGGAGACACCGGCCGTGTTCATCGGCTTCGACGCCCTGGCCACCGACTCGATGGACCTGACGGCGGAGCGATTCGAGGTCCGGCGCAGCGCGCTGCTGGACGCCGCTGCCGAATCCGGAGACGACCGCATCCAGGTCAGCCGCGTCACCCGGGACTCGGCGGTCGCGACCGACTGGTTCACCGCGTTCGAGGGCGCCGGGCTCGACGGCGTCGTGGGCAAGCGGCTCGACGGCGTCTACGTCCCCGGGAAACGGGAGATGGTCAAGGTCAAGCACAAGCGCACCGCCGACTGCGTGGTGATCGGGTATCGCATTCACAAGTCGGGCACCGGACTCGGGTCGATGCTGCTCGGGCTGTACGCCGAGGGGGAACTGCGGATGGTCGGCGGTTCCAGTGCGTTCTCCGACAAGAAGCGGATCGAACTGCAGGAGATGCTCGAGCCGATGCGGCTCGATCCGGATCGCGTCGCACAAGGCGAGGTGAGCCGCTGGCGCGCGGCGGGCAGCGGCGAGTGGATTCCGATCCGGCCGGAGCTGGTGGCCGAGTTCGCCTACGACCAGATGGAGAATCAGCGATTCCGGCACACGGTGAAGTTCCTCCGGTGGCGCCCCGACCGGGAGCCGGAGAGCTGTGGCTACGACCAGCTCGACGTGCCCCTGACCTACGACGTCTTCGACGTTCTCGTGACCGGAGGACAGTGACATGCCGAAACCGAAGCCGGTCCTGCTCGACGTCGACGGGATCGAGGTGAAGCTGAGCAACCCCGACAAGATCTACTTCCCCGAACTGGGCGAGCACGGCGGTCGCAAGGCCGATCTCGTCGAGTACTACCGGAGCGTGGCGCTCGCCGGACCGCTGCTGAGCGCGATCGGCGGGCGCCCGACCTTCCTGCAGCGCTTCCCGGACGGCGTGGACGGTGAGCAGATCTATCAGAAGCACCTGCCGAAGCATCACCCCGATCATGTGCAGTCCACGCGAATCGTGTTCCCGTCCAAGCGGACCGGCGACGCCTTCTGCCCCCGGATCCCGGCCGACGTCGTATGGGCCGCCAACCTCGGGACTGTCACATTCCACACCTGGCCGACGATGGCGCCCGACAACGACCATCCCGATCAGCTTCGGATCGACCTCGATCCGCCGGACGGCAAGGGTTTCGACGACGTCCGCCGGGTGGCGCTCGATCTGGTCAGACCGTTGCTCGACGATCTCGGGATGACCGGGTACGTGAAGACCTCGGGCAGTCGCGGGGTGCACGTCTTCGTACCGATCCGCCCGGAGTGGGATTTCATCGCCACGCGGCGCGCGGTGATCGCGTTCGGTCGCGAACTGGAACGGCGCGACCCCGCCGCCGTGACCCTGTCGTGGTGGAAGGAGGAGCGCGGCGACCGCATCTTCATCGACTACAACCAGAACGCGCGCGACCGGTCGATGGCCTCGCCCTACTCGGTGCGCAAGTCCGCGCGCGCCCGCGTCTCCGCACCGGTGACGTGGGAGGAGTTGGTCGACGTCGATCCCGATGATCTCACCGTCGCCACCGTCCCGGCTCTGGTGGAGCGGCGCGGCGATCCGTGGTCGGGCATCGACGAGCACCCCTCGGGGCTCGAGCGCCTGCTCGAGATGGTCGAGCGCGACGAGGCGAACGGTCTCGGCGACATGGTCTACCCGCCGAACTACCCGAAGATGCCGGGCGAACCGCCGCGCGTCCAGCCGAGCAAGAAGGTCGCCGAGCATTGGGATGAGGCGGGGAACCGGGTGGAGTGACCGGCAGTCGGAGCAGCGCTCACGCGAACTCCTCGGCCCTGCGCTTCAGCAGGGCGCGCGGCGAGTATCCGGTCAGTTCGGTGAACTCCCGTGACATGTGGGCCTGGTCGGCGTAACCGCACGATGCGGCCACGTCCACGGCCCGGCGCCCGGACTCCAGCCGTGCGCGGGCGGTCTCGAATCGGGTGAGGCGGGCCGCCTGTTTGGGGCCGATGCCGAACTCTGCGTTGAACATCGCGGTGAGGTGCCGCGCCGACCAGCCCGACGATTCGACCAGTTCGGAGACGGTGACATCACCGCGGCGGCGGGCGATCACCTCCCAGACCGACAATGCGTCCGACCGCGGTGTGTCCTCGGAGACCGTCTCGGCGAGCATCGCGGCGCACACCGCGCCCCGCTCGCCTGCCGGAGTCTGCGCGAGTCGTTCGTGAAGTCGGCGGGCGAACGCGGTGTCGATCTGTGACAGTTCCACCATCTGCCCGGCCAGCTCGCCGGCGGGCATCCCGAGCAGTGCGCGTACCGCCTCCGGCGAGAGGTCGAGCTGCACGCCGCGTTGGACGCCGTTGTGGTGGATCGTGACCGGTCGCAGGTGGATCCCGGCGATACAGCACCGGAAGGTGGTGGTGACCGGGCTGTCGCCGGAACTGAGGACGAGGCCGTCGGCGAGGTCGACGACCAGGGTGGCGCTGGTGCCGGGCAGCCCCAGGTGCTCGCCTGGAGCGCTGCCCGTCACGTCGTAGGGGACGATCCCGACGCCGGTCAGCCCGCGTAGGTTCCGAAGCTCCATGTGTTCCCCTCCGGGTCGGCGACGGAGAACCCTCGTGATCCATAGTCCTCCTCCGCCATGTCGCGGACCAGTCGCGCACCGATCGCCGTCGCCTTCGCGTACACGGCGTCGGGGTCGGTGACGACCACGTAGAGGGAGGCCGATCCGACCGGAGTGGAGAACGTCGTGTCCTTCTTGCACGCGGAGTGGACCATGACCCGTCCTCCGTCGGGCCAGAGCATCTCCGAATGCAGGACCTCGCCGTCGCCGTCGCCCTCCACGAGGATTCCGGGTTCGAAGCCGATGGATTCGAGCCATTCGCGCAGTGCGACGGGGTCGTCGGAGGTGATGCCTGCCCAGATGTTGGTGTCTTTTCTCTCGTTCATGTCTCCAGTGTCGGCCCGTGCGTCGCCGTGTTCTTGAAGAAATCGGCACGCGGTGCAGTCTCGGTCGCGGGACTTAAGCCCCATTCGACCGGAAGTGGACATAGGTTAGGCTCGGCTCATGAACAAGCTCCTTCGGGTGGCCGTGCTGTTCGCCGTCGGCCTGACGGCACTGTCGCTGACCGCATTCTGCGTAGGGACTGCCGACGCCAAGACGTGGAAGCCCGCCATCGAGGTGTTCCTCGCCGACGGGGTCACCCCGGCCGGCGCGACGCGACTGCACCCCGGCGATCAGGTGGTCGTCAAGGGCACCGGCTTCGATCCGCGCGCCAACACCTCCGGTCTTCCGGTTCCGGTCCCGCCGGGCGTGCCGCACGGGACGTTCGTGACCTTCGGTGCGTTCGCGCCGGATTGGCGGCCGTCGCAGGGAGCTCCCGAATCGTCGCGGACCACCGTCCGAGCCCAGACCAAGTGGGTGCTCTCGCGCGACGCGCTCGACCGGGTGCCCGACGTTCCGTTCGACATGCGCCGCACCGTCCGGCAGCAGTGGGTGCCGCTGAGCCGCAGCGGCGAGTTCACCGCCCGCATCACGCTGGCCACGCCGAAGACCTCGCCGGCCGGCGGCCGCTGGGGCATCTACACCTTCGGCGCTGCGGACGCGGTGAACGCGGCCCAGGAGCTGTCGGTGCCGCTCGACTATTCGACGCAGCCGGGCCCGAACACGCCTCAGCCCGCACCGAAGAACCTGGTGTGGGCGTATTCGCCGAGCTTCGCGCAGACCGTCCGCGGCACCACCTCGGGTGCGCTGTCGGGGAGCGGCGGCGCGGGGGTGGACGACGCGGGAGCGATGTCGTTCGCGCTCGCCGAGAACACGGTCCGCAACGGGCGGGGAGAACTGCGGTACCGCGGAACCGTCGTCGCGTCCACGAAGTTCCACCTGCTCGAGATCGCGCTCGCCGATCCGATCATCCGCGTCGACGGCACCCGCGCGGTGCTGAGCATGCGCACGTCCACCACCGACATGAACGGCGACGACGTTCTGCGGCGCGTCGATGTCGCCGATCTGACGCTCACGCGGTCGCAGGTGGAGCGGCTCTCGCGCGGTGAGGACGTCACGGCGATCGCCGCCGCTTTCCGCTCGGGGATCACTCCCGTCTCCCTCGCCGCGCTGTCGCTGGGGCAGGCGTCGCCGGTGACCGTGCGGTTCTGACGGCGGATCGGCGGCCTCGACACCGCTCGCGGATCGCCGAGCCCAAGTAAGCTCGCCGTGTGAGCGCCGAACCGGGCGACCGCCCGTCCCCGAACGACCCGTCGTGGGCCGCAGCACAGGTCCATCCGGGCGTTCGCGCGGCCGCCGCGTGGACCTGGCGTCTGTTGATCCTCGCCGCGGGGCTGTACGCGCTCGGCAAGCTCTTCCTCTTCGCACAGGAGGTCTTCGTCCCGGTCGCCGTCGCGATCCTGCTCTCGGCGCTCCTCGTACCGTTGGTGGGATGGCTTGAGCGGCACCGGATCCCGCGATCAGTGGGGGTTCTCACCGCGGTGGTCGCGACCTTCGCGATCATCGCCGCCGGACTCACCTTCGTCGTTCAGCAGCTGATCGTGGGCATCCCCCGGATGTCGGGCGACATCGCCGATTCCATCTCCAAGACCCGCAACTGGCTCGAGACCGGGCCGCTGCACATGGACTCGGAGAACCTGCGCAACGTCAGCAACGACATGATCGACTGGCTCAAGGCTCACGAGGCCAGCATCGCGACCGGAGCCCTCGACACCGCAACCGTCGCCACCAAACTGGTGACGGCCGCACTGCTGACGGTGTTCCTGCTGATCTTCTTCCTGTACGACGGCCACCGCATCTGGGAGTTCGTGACGAGGATCGTGCCGTCGGCGCACCGGGAGCACGTGCGCGGGGCGGGCGACGCCGGCTACCGGACGCTGCAGTCGTACGTCCGCGCGACGGTGCTGGTGGCGTTCATCGACGCCGTGTTCATCGGCATCGGCCTGGCGATCCTGCGGGTGCCGATGGTGATGCCGTTGATGGCGCTGATCTTCCTCGGCGCGTTCATCCCGATCGTCGGATCGGTCGCCGCGGGATCGCTCGCGGTCCTCGTCGCGCTGGCCACGCACGGCTGGTTCACCGCGGTGCTGGTGGTGGTCGTGCTGATCGTCGTGATGCAGGTGGAAGGGCATGTGCTGCAGCCCTTCCTGCTCGGGCGTTCGGTGAAGCTGCACCCCGTGGCGGTGATCCTGGTGATCGCGATCGGCCTGATGGTCGCGGGAATCGTCGGCGGCCTGCTCGCCGTCCCGCTGCTGGCCTTCGCGAACACCGCGGTGAGTTTCCGGCCCCAGGAGGGCCTCGATCAGGACTGGCTCCTGGAGGAGCCCGTCGACGTCTCCGGAGGGGAGAATCCATGAGCTACACGGTCGCAGACCTCATCGTCGACACCATCGCGGCAGCCGGGGTGCGACGGATCTACGGCATCCCGGGTGACTCGCTGAACGGCTTCACCGACGTCCTGCGGACGTCGAAGGACGTGACATGGACGCATGTGCGTCACGAAGAGGGGGCCGCTTTCGCGGCGGCGGGTGAGGCCGCGATCACCGGCGGGCTCGCAGTGTGCGCCGGCAGCTGCGGTCCGGGAAACCTCCATCTCGTCAACGGCCTGTACGACGCGCATCGGTCGCGGGTGCCCGTACTGGCGATCGCGGCGCAGATCCCGGCGGGCAATGTGGGGACGCGGTACTTCCAGGAGACTCATCCCGAGCAGATCTTCGCCGAATGCAGTTCTTTCTGCGAGACGCTGAGCACCGTCGACCAGCTGCCCTACCTTCTCGACATCGCCGTCCGGACGGCGGTGGAGGAGCGCGGCGTGTCGGTCCTGGTGATTCCGGGCGAACTGTTCCTGAAGAAGATCGACAGGCCGGACCGTGTGTCCCGGATTCGGGCGGCGGGCACCGTGATGCGCCCGGACGACGAGTCGCTGCAGCTCGCCGGCGTCCGGCTCAACGAGTCCGAGCGCGTGACCATTCTCGCCGGCGCGGGAGTGGCGGGTGCCCACGACGAGCTCGTGGCGCTGGCCGAGGCGTTGCGGGCGCCGATCGTGCATGCGCTGCGCGGCAAGGAGTTCGTGGAGTACGACAATCCCTACGACGTCGGCATGACCGGCTTGCTCGGCTTCTCGTCGGGTTACCGCGCCATCGAGCACTGCGACACGCTGTTGATGATCGGCACCGACTTCCCGTACTCCCAGTTCCTGCCGTCGAAGGCGTACACGATTCAGCTCGACGTCCGCGGCAGCCAGATCGGTCGGCGCTGCCGTGTGGATCTCCCGCTCATCGGATCCGCGGCCGACACACTGCCCCTGCTGACAGCGCTCATCTCCGGCGGCCGCAGCGACGAGCACTTGACCACGGCACTCGACCACTATGCGCGCACTCGCGCCGGGCTCGACGAACTGGCGACGTCGTCCGCCGACGGCGATCCGATCCATCCGCAGTACCTGACGAAGCTGCTGTCGGAGATGGCCGCCGACGACGCCGTCTTCGTCCCGGACGTCGGGTCGCCGGTGGTCTGGGCGGCCCGCTACCTGAAGATGAACGGCCGGCGTCGTCTCATCGGATCGTTCAACCACGGATCGATGGCCAACGCGCTGTCGCAGAGTGTGGGAGTCTCGGCGGTCGACCCCGCGCGTCAGGTGATCGCGATGGCCGGTGACGGCGGACTGGCGATGCTCCTCGGCGAGCTGTTGACGCTGGTCCAGAATTCGCTGCCGGTCAAGGTGGTCGTCTTCGACAATTCGTCGCTCAACTTCGTGGAGCTGGAGATGAAGGCGGCGGGCTTCGTCACGTTCGGCACCGATCTGGAGAATCCGGACTTCGCCGCGCTGGCCGAGTCGGTGGGGATTTGGGGCCGCCGCGTCACCGATGCCTCGGCCCTGCCCGCCGCGGTGCGCGACTTCCTGGCGCACGACGGCCCCGCCGTCCTCGACGTCACCACCGCGCGGCAGGAGCTGTCGATTCCGCCAGCGATCTCCGCCGCTCAGGCGAAGGGCTTCGCACTGTACGCGCTGCGGACCGTGATGTCTGGCCGCGGCGACGAACTGGTCGACCTCGCCGAGACGAACCTGCTCAAGCGGCTCTTCTGAGCTAGCGCCAGAATCTTGTCGAGTTGAGTACCTGAGAGGGTGCCGACTCGACAGGATTCTGCGCGCGAAATTCAAGTGGTCCCCTGCCCGGAAACGGGCAGGGGACCACATCTGCGGAGGATAGGGGATTCGAACCCCTGAGGGCTGTTAACCCAACCCGCGTTCCAGGCGAGCGCCATAGGCCACTAGGCGAATCCTCCAGGCAGAACGATCGTAGCGGGTGGGGTGCATGGAACCCAAAACGACCCGCTACACTGTTCTACGGATCCCGCGCGGCGTGCATCCTGTGAACTCCCCCAGGGCCGGAAGGCAGCAAGGGTCAACGGGCTCTCTCGGGTGCGCGGGGTCCGCTTAACTTTTTTCGCGCGTTACATCTGCAGCCGCCGCGAGGCCGCGTCTGTGGGAGAGGTTCACGTTGAACTTTCACTCGATGAGTGTCGACCAACTCCGCACCACCCAAGACGATCTGCGAAAGCGCTACGAGGTCCTCCGGGCAGCCGGACTCAAGCTCGATCTGACACGCGGCAAGCCGGCCCCCGACCAGCTCGACCTCTCCAACGAGATGCTGTCGCTGCCGGGGCAGACGTACACCAGCCCGGACGGCACCGACTGCCGCAACTACGGTGGCGTCACCGGTCTGCCAGGACTCCGTGCGATCTTCGGCGAACTGCTCGGCACCGGCGCCGACCGCACCCTTGCCCTCGGCAACGCCAGCCTGCAGATCATGCACGACATCACGGTGCACTCACTGCTCGGCGGAAACCCCGACTCCGACAAGCCGTGGTCGGCCGAGCCGATCAAGTTCCTCTGCCCGGCTCCCGGCTACGACCGCCACTTCGGCATCACCGAGCGGTACGGCATCGAGATGATCACCGTCCCGATGAACCCCGACGGCCCCGACGTCGATGCCTGCGCGGCGCTGACCGCCGCCGATCCGTCGATCAAGGGCATGTGGCTGGTCCCGACCTACTCGAACCCCACCGGGTACTCGGTGTCGGAGGAGGTCGCGCGCAAGCTGGTCGCGATGCCCGCCGCCGCCGACTTCCGCATCTACTGGGACAACGCATACGCGGTGCACACGCTGGTCGAACGCGCACCCGAACCGCTGCCGATCCTGGATCTGGCCGCCGAGGCCGGCAACCCGAACCGCGTCTACGTCTTCGGGTCCACCAGCAAGATCACCTTCGCCGGCGCCGGCGTGGCGTTCTTCGCGTCGTCGAAGACCAACCTCGACTGGTTCACAAAGAACGTCAGCGTCTCGACCATCGGTCCGGACAAGCTCAACCAGCTGCGGCACCTGATGTTCCTGCGCGACGCCGACGGCGTGCGTGAACTGATGGCCCGGCACCGCGAGCTCATCGCACCCAAGTTCGCGAAGGTGCTGGAGATCCTCGAGGACCGGCTCGCCGACAGCAAGATCGCCTCATGGACTCACCCCGAGGGCGGCTACTTCATCAGCCTGGACGTCATCGACGGCACCGCGAAACGCACCATCGAGCTGGCGAAGGATGCCGGCATCGCGCTGACGGCCGCCGGATCCACCTTCCCGTACAAGAAGGATCCGCGCGACGAGAACATCCGTCTCGCCCCGACCTTCCCGTCGATCGACGAGCTCGCCACCGCAATGGACGGCGTCGCCACCTGCGCGCTGCTCGCCGCGACCGAGGTGCTGCTGGGCTCCGAGTAGCGACTCCCGGTGAAGCTCGAACGGTCGACGCCGGCGGTCGTCGGATTCCTCCTCGCCGGGCTGCTCTCGGTCTGGGCACAGCACTCCCTGATCCCCTTCACCGAGCCGTACTGGGGGCTGTTCCAGAACTTCCTCGATCTCGACGTGTACCGGGCGGGCGCCCAGGTGGTGCTCGACGGCGGTGATCTCTACCAGGCCAAGCTGCTCGGCCAGATGGACTTCACCTATGCGCCGCTGTCGGTGGTTCTCTTCGCTCCCTTCGCGTGGATGGCGGCGGGCCCGGCGCACCTGGTCTGGACCATCGCGATCTTCGTCGCGCTGTATCTGGTGGTGGTGCTCGGGTTCAAGAGTCTCGGACACGAGGTCACCTGGCGGCTGCGTGCGATCGCGGTGTCGATCGTGCTGCTGAGCGCGCTGCTCGAGCCGGTACGGTCGACCATCTGGTTCGGACAGATCAACGTCTTCCTGATGCTGCTGGTGATCGCCGATCTGGCGCGGCCCGAGGGCAGCCGGCTTCGGGGCGTCGGCGCCGGTATCGCCGCGGGCATCAAGCTGACACCGCTGATGTTCGGTGCGTACCTCCTGGCGATCCGGCAATGGCGGACCGCGGCGAGCATGGCCGCCGGCTTCGCGGCGTCGGTGGTGCTCGGGTTCGCCCTCATGCCGTCGGCGTCGAAGGACTTCTGGTTCGGCACGATGTTCGACTCCGACCGGGTCTCCTCGCCGCAGACCTATGGCAACCAGTCCATTCGCGGCGCGATCGCCAATTTCACCCACACCGACCACCCGAGCACCCTGCTGTGGCTGGTGCTCTCCGCCGCGCTGGTGCTGCTGGCGGGCCGTGCCTGCGTCCTGGCGCATCGGCACGGTCAGGAACTGCTGGCGCTCTCCATCGTCGGAATGACCTCGTGCGCGGTTTCCCCGGTCGCGTGGTCGCACCACTGGGTGTGGCTGGTCCCATTGCTTGTGGTCGCGATCCACCAGATCGCCGAACGGATCCCCGGCCCGGGCGCCTTCGCGCTGGCCGCGCTCACCCTCGGCGGGTTCGCATCCGCGATCGCCTGGCGGACGCACTTCGCCTTCCCGATGTGGTACGCCAACCGCAGCGTGGAAGAGGCGTACCTGACGGGCCTGTTCTTCAAGCACCCCCCGCCGTTCGACTGGTTCACCACCCAGCCGTTCACACTGATCCTCGTCGTCACCTCGGTGGTGACGATCGTGGCGTATCGACGGCCCGGACCCGGGCGACCGGCGCCCGCGGCCGGCCGGTCGTGAGCGCCGGCACGGCTGTCGGGGCTCGCCGGTAGTCTTGCGTCGTGGCTCTCTATCGCACCTATCGCCCGGCAACCTTCGCCGAAGTCGTCGGCCAGGAGCACGTCACCGCGCCTCTGAGCCGAGCCCTCGATACCGGCCGCATCAATCACGCCTATCTCT
This sequence comes from Gordonia sp. PS3, assembly GCF_041950545.1. Lineage (NCBI taxonomy): Bacteria > Bacillati > Actinomycetota > Actinomycetes > Mycobacteriales > Gordoniaceae > Gordonia > Gordonia sp. PS3. The sequence goes on from NZ_CP169524.1 coordinate 277,901, forward strand.
TCTCCGGTCCGCGCGGCTGCGGCAAGACCTCGTCGGCCCGCATCCTGGCCCGCTCACTCAACTGTGAGCAGGGCCCGACGTCGACCCCGTGCGGCACATGTTCGTCCTGCGTCTCGCTCGGTCCCGGCGGACCGGGCAATCTCGACGTGGTGGAGCTCGACGCGGCCAGCCACGGCGGCGTGGACGACACCCGCGATCTCCGCGACCGCGCGTTCTACGCGCCGGCCGAGTCGCGCTATCGCGTCTTCATCATCGACGAGGCGCACATGGTGTCGTCGGCCGGCTTCAACGCGCTCCTGAAGATCGTCGAGGAGCCGCCGGAGCACTTGATCTTCATCTTCGCGACCACCGAGCCGGAGAAGGTGCTGACGACCATCAAGTCGCGGACGCACCACTATCCGTTCCGTCTGCTCGCGCCGCCGGTGATGCGCGGTCTGTTGGAGAACATCTGCGCCAAGGAGGGCGTGGTGGTGGCGCCCGAGGTGTATCCGCTGGTGATTCGCGCCGGCGGCGGCTCCCCGCGCGACAGCCTCAGCATCCTCGATCAGCTCCTCGCCGGTGCGGGTGACGAGGGCGTCACCTACGACCGCGCGCTCGCCCTGCTCGGTGTCACCGACTCGGCGCTGATCGACGCCGCGGTGGAGGCCCTCGCGGCGGGCGACGGCGCAGCGTTGTTCGGCGTCGTCGAGCGGGTGGTCGACGCCGGGCACGATCCGCGACGCTTCGCGATCGATCTGCTCGACCGTTTCCGCGACCTCATCCTGGTGCAGGCGGTGCCGGACGCCACCGAGCGCGGGCTGGTGGAGGCCCCCGAGGATCAACTGGCCGCGATGCGCGAGGCCGCGGCCGAACTGGGGCCCGCGACTCTGACGAGGTACGCCGAGGTGGCGCACACCGCGCTCGGCGAGATGCGCGGCACCACGTCGCCGCGCCTGTTGCTGGAGGTGATGTGCGCCCGTCTGCTTCTGCCTGCGGCCTCGGCCGACGACGCTGCGCTGCTGCAGCGAATCGAGACGCTGGAACGGCGTCCCGCGGGAGCATCCGCCCCGGGCTCCGTGCCCGTCGCGGTGACGGACGCTCCCGCCGCCCCCGCCGCGGACGAGCCCGCACCGCGCTTCGTCCGGCCTTCGCAGCGCAAGGCCGTCGAAGAAGCGCGTGCGGCCGTCGACACGGCCGATGCGCCTGCGCCGGCATCCGAGCCCCGCGCGCCTGAGCCTCCCGCTCCGCGGCCGAGCACGCCCGCACCCGAACCCAGCGCACCCGAACCCAGCACTCCCGCCCCCGAGTCCGCTGAGGCGCCGCGCGCCGAGGAGCCCGCGGTCTCGGCTCCCCATCCGCCGGAGGTGTCTGATCCACGGGCTCCGGAGCCGCCGCAGCAGCGCGAGCCCGTCGGACGCGAGCACACGCAGCGCGAACAGGTGCAGCGCTCCGCCGCGGACGAGGAGATCCCGCCACCGCCCGAACCGCCGATGGACGCCGATCAGCTCCCGCCGGCGGACGAGCCGCACCAGCCCGATCCCGCGTCCGAACCGGCCCCCGAACCGGAACCGCAGGCCCCGACAGGACTCACGGTGGACGCCGTCTCGGCTCGGTGGCCGGACATCCGTGCGGCTGTGCGGACGCAGAGCACCGTCCTCGAAGCGATGCTCTCGGCCGCTTTCGTACATCAGGTCGACGGCACCCAGGTGGTGCTCGGACATCCGCATCCCGCGCTGGTGGGACGCCTGTCCGACGATCGCGGACTGCGTGCCCTGACCGCCGCGGTGGTCGAGGTCTTCGGCGAGGGCTTCAGCGTCGCCGTCGTGCACGCCCAGCCCGGGTCGGCACCGGCGGCGGCGCCGACCCCGCAGCGCACCCCGGAACGGGAACAGCCCCGCCGTCAGACGTACACCCGGCCGAGCCGGCCACGGTCGGAGCAGACGCACGGTGAGCAACCGGCCCCGCCGCCCGCGCCGGAGGAACCCGAACCGGAGCCGCCGGTGCCCGACGAGGAGCTGACCGACGCCGAACGTGACGAGATGGTGGCGCAGGCCCAGTCGGGGACCCCGGACGACCGTCTCGACCCCGACCAGGTGGCCCTGGAACTGCTCAAGTCGGAGCTCGGCGCTCGGCCGGTCGAGTAGCCGCGCGTAGACGAATCCCCGACCCGCCGACTACTCGGCCGCGCAGGCCGGACGGCGAATCGGGGATTCGTTCACGAACTCGGACCTACGGCTGCCACCAGGGACGCAGCGGTAGATTCGTGGTTCCGTCGAGCTGCATCTTGGTCGCCAGGACGTGGTGCAGCTGCACGATGTCCCGTTCGAAGCCGATGCGGCATCCCGCCATGTACAGCCCCCACAGGCGGGCGGTGCCTTCGCCGACCTCGGCGACCGCCTCGTCCCAGTTCGCGACGAGGTTGGCGTTCCAGTCGCGCAGCGTCATCGCGTAGTGGTGGCGGAAGTTCTCCTCGTGCAGCACTTCGAGGCGCGAGACGTCCTGCATCTTCGAGATGATGGTGCCCGATCCCGTGAGTTCGCCGTCGGGGAACACGTAGCGGTCGATGAACGGGCCGGCCTTGCTCCGCGAACGGTTGTCGGGGCGGGTGATCGAATGGTTCAGGATGAGGCCGCCGGTGCGGACCTTGTCGCGCATGAATCCGAAGTACTTCGGGTAGTTGGCGACGCCGATGTGCTCGGTGAGTCCGATCGACGAGATGGCGTCGAAACCCGTTTCGGTGACGTCGCGGTAGTCGCTGAAGCGGACCTCCGCGAACTTCGACAGCCCCTGCTCCTCGATCGCCTGCTGCGCCCACTTGGCCTGCTCGCTGGAGAGGGTCACTCCCAGTGCGTGGACGCCCTGGCGCGCGGCGTACCGGACCATCCCGCCCCAGCCGCAGCCGATGTCCAGGAGACGGTCGCCGGGCTGCAGGTTCAGCTTGTCGAAGATCAGCCGGTACTTGTTCTCCTGTGCCTCCTCGAGGGTGGCGTCGGCGTTCGGGTACACCGCGCAGGTGTAGGTCATCGATTCACCGAGCACCAGCTCGTAGAAGCGGTTCGAGACGTCGTAGTGGTAGTGGATGGCCTCGGCGTCACGCTCGCGGCTGTGTCGCAGCCCCTCGGCGAACCGGCGCCAACGGGGCAGGCTCTCCTGCGGGGGCGGCGGGATCAGCTTGAAATGCTCGAGCCCGATGGCCCTCGCCACCTGAGCCATCTCCAGCGGGCTCGGCTTGGAGAACTTCAGATCGGCGGCCAGTGCCTGCAGTGCGCTGTACGGGTCGCCGGGATGCGCACCGATCAGCTCGAGGTCGCCGGAGACGTAGGCCCGGGCGAGCCCGAGGTCGCCGGGCGCCGTCACGAGGTACGTGGTGCCGCGCGAGGTCTTGAGATTCAGCCCGTACTCGGCGTCCTCGGGTCCCGCGGTGCTGCCGTCGTATGCCGTGATCCGTACGGCGAGATCGTCGCCGACGAGGGTTTCGAAGATCTGGGCCAGCTTCATGCGCGTTTCACCGCTTTCTCGTAAAGGCCGAGCAGACGGCCGCGGGGATCGTAGCGACGCTTGAGATCGTCGTACGCCTCGCCGCCGTAGAGGTCGTCGAATTCTTCCGAGCCGTAGAAGGATTCGGAGTAGAGGGACTTGTGTCCGCCCAGCTCGCTGACTTTCTGCTCGATGATCCGGTTGGTGTGCCCGGGCCGGCCGGGGGTGACGGGCACCCCGGACCAGAACCCGATGTTGACGTAGAACTTCCCGCGCTCCAACGGATACAGGGTCCACGGCTGGACGGTCTCGTCGTCGCCGGCGACGGCGATCGGCGACGGCTCGGCCAGTTTGAGCGGACAGAGCCAGATCGGTTCGATCGGGATCTCGTCCAGGAACCAGTCGACGAAATCGGCCGTTCGCTCGATCGGGACCTCGATGTCCTGAACCACCCGCTCGGTGGGCGGCAGACCTTTGACGGCGTTCAGCTTGTCGCCGATGTTCCACCGCTGGTCGTGTCCGATCAGCTTCCAGTAGAAGCTGCTGCGCAGGTACTTGGCGGGCCAGAACCGGCGGATGCGCGGATTCTGGGCACCGAATGCGCGGGAGCACCAGAACCAGTCGGTGTCCCAGCGCCAGAGATAGTCACGGATGGTCAGCCGATCGCGTTTGGGTTCGGCGCCGTCGTGCTGGATGGATCGGTAGAAGATGTTCGCGTCGGTGTAGTCGCTCACCGGGCCGGGCTCGTCGGTCTGCCGTCCGAGCACGGCGTACGCCTCGTCGGAGGTGAAGACGACCCCGTCGAGATAGTCGACGCGCTCGCCGCGGTATTCGCGGTCGGTCGCGACCCGGTCGAGCAGATCCTGGAGCTCGCGGGTGCTGTGCACGCGAACGTGACGCAACTCGACGAAGGGCGGAACCGGTTCGAGCCTGATCTTGAGTCGGACCGAATACCCAAGCGTCCCATAGGAATTGGGGAATCCGAAGAACAGGTCGCGGTGCTCGTTGTCGGGTGTCGCGACGATCAGTTCGCCCGATCCGGTCAGGATCTCCATCTCGAGCACCGACTCGTGCGGGAGACCGTTGCGGAACGAGGTGCTCTCGATACCGAGCCCGGTGACGGCGCCGCCGAGGGTGATCGTCTTGAGCTGCGGGACCACCAGGGGCACGAGTCCGTACGGCAGAGTCGCATCCACGAGGTCCTCGTAGGTGCACATCCCCGCGACCTGCGCGGTCTGTTCCTCGGGATCGACCGAGATCACGCGATGCAGTTCGGAGACGTCGAGACCCGGAGCGGACGTCTCGGCCCTCTTGCGGAACAGATTCGACGTCTTCTTCGCCAGTCGCACAGTGGCGCCGTCGGGGATAGCTCGGTAGCTGTCGAGAAGTTTCTGCTTGCCGCGCGCGAAGGCGGCATCGTCGTACTCGGATGCGTTCAAAGCCACATTCCTACCGTAGCCTGATCGCCGTACGGTGAACGAAGTGAATCGGACCCAAGACGAGTTCAGAAGGAGCCTTCCGACGTGGGACAGCTAACAGCCAGCGCAGCAATCCAGATCAACGCCGCTCCCGAGGCCGTCAGTGCGGCCCTGGCCGACTACGCGAACGTGCGCGAGGGCATTCTTCCCGAGAACTACCGCGACTATCGCGTCGACGAGGGCGGCAACGGTTCGGGAACGGTGGTCCACTGGATTCTGCAGGCCACCGAGAAGCGCAAGCGCGACGTGCTGGCCGACGTGACGGTCGCGGGCGACACGATCACCGAGACCGATCGCAATTCGACGATGGTCACCACCTACCGCGTCACTGCCGAGGGCACCGGCTCGCGCGTCGAGACCACGACGAGTTGGAAGGGCGCGGGCGGCATCGGCGGGTTCTTCGAGAAGACCTTCGCCCCGAAGGGACTCAACCGCATCCAGACGGCCCTTCTCACCAATCTCAAGCAGCGTCTCGAGAGCTGAGCTGAGCCGCAGGGGACGCCGCCGCGTCAAACCGCTGACCGCCCGGGACGGCATCGATGCCACCCGGGTGGTTCTGCGTCTGCCGGACGGCCCCGGCGGGTGGTCGGTGCGTGAGGCGCTCCTCGCGGCTCCGGTCCTGACCGGCGTCACTGCGGCCGATCTGGAGTTGCGGTCGCGCACCGGTGAACTGGTCGACGCCGACGGCCGTCCGGTCGATCTCGATGCGCCGGTGCTCCGACCGGTTCCGGTGTACCTGTACCGCGACCCGCCGCGGGAGCCGCCGGTGCCCTTCGACATGCCGATCCTGCACCTGGACGACGATCTCGTGGTGGTCGACAAACCGCACTTCCTCGCCACGATGCCGCGCGGAGCGCATGTGGCGCAGACGGCGCTGGTGCGGTTGCGTCGCGAACTCGGCTCCGACGACGTGGCCCCGGCACACCGGCTCGACCGGTTGACGGCGGGCGTGCTGCTGTTCACGCGCCGCCGCGAGGTGCGGGCCGCCTATCAGGAACTCTTCGCGCAGCGGCGCGTTCGCAAAGAGTATCGGGCGATCGCGCCGGCGGACGACGCTCTGGCCGGCGGCGTGCGGATCGAGAACCGGATCGTCAAGACCGCGGGCGACCTGCGTGCCCGCGTCGTCGAGGGCGAGGTGAACGCGATCAGCGACATCGAACTGTCGACCCGGCTCGGCGACGGGCTGGCCGAATACCGTCTGGCGCCGCACACCGGCCGCACCCACCAGCTCAGGATGCACATGGCTCAGCTCGGCGTCCCGATCGTCGGCGATCCGCTGTACCCCGAGGTCGACGCCGACCTGGCGGCCGCACCGGATCGTGGTGACTTCTCCCGGCCCCTCCGGCTCGTCGCCGCGGCACTGGAGTTCACCGATCCGTTCAGCGGTGAGCGCCGGGAGTTCCGCACCGCCCGCTGAGCGGCGAGCGCAGGGGTCTCCGGCGCGTATCCTCGCGGTCGTGGCGATCATCGGATCCTTCGAACGGCACCCGGACCTCGGCTGCGAGGGTGTGGTGTTCCTCGACGAGGACTCGGACGCCTGCTTCCAGTTGCTGCGCGATCTCCCCGGTGGTCCCCGGGCCGGTGAATACTGTGTGACCACGGGCGCGAGCGCCCCGGTGTACGGGGGCGTCGTGCAGTGGCGCCGCGTCGGTGACGACCGTTTCGAGTTCGCGCTCGCACCGCGAGCGGCTCGACTCTTCGGCGACGAGGTGCTGTCGTTCCGCGTGGTACCGGGTTCGGGCACCACGGTCGCCGAACTCGCCGAACACGTCGAGCGTCTCCTGGCCGGTCCCGGCGACTACCCTGGGAGTCGTGACTGACGCATTCGACCCCAGTGCGCTGTTCGGCGGCGCCGGCGGCGACAACCCGATGGCCGGGCTGATGGCCCAGGTTCAGCAGATGCAGACCCAGATGGAGACGGCGCACGCGGAGATCTCCGCGACGTCGGTGGTGGGGTCGGCGGGCAACGGACTGGTGACGGTGACCGGTGACGGCGCCGGGACGGTCTCCGCCGTCGAGATCTCGCCGGAGGTGGTCGATCCCGCGGACGTCGAGACGTTGCAGGATCTGATCGTCGGTGCGTTCGCCGACTTCGTGGCTCAGCGCGATGCCCTGGTCGCGGAGAAGATGGGGCCGCTGGCGGGCGGCGGACTGCCCGGCCTGGGCTGACGGACTGGCGCATGTACGAAGGCCCGATCCAGGATCTGATCGACCAGCTCGCGAAACTTCCCGGGCTGGGTCCCAAGGGTGCTCAGCGGATCGCCTTCCACCTGCTCGCGGGCGAGAACGTGGAGATCGACCGGCTGATCGCCGCCCTCGGACACGTGCGCGACGACGTCACCTTCTGCGTCGAGTGCGGCAACGTCGCCGCCGATCGGCTGTGCCGCATCTGCGGCGACCCCCGCCGGGACGTCACGAAGATCTGCGTGGTCGAGGAGCCGAAGGACATCTACGCGATCGAGCGGACCAAGGAGTTCGACGGCCGCTACCACGTCCTCGGCGGTGCGCTCGACCCGCTGTCCGGCATCGGCCCCGACCAGCTCCGGATCCGCGAACTGCTGCGTCGTCTGGGCGACCAGCCCGACGGCCAGGACGTCTCCGAGATCATCGTCGCGACCGATCCCAACACCGAGGGCGAGGCGACGGCGACATATCTGCTGCGCATGCTCAAAGACTTCCCCGGGCTGTCCGTGACCCGTCTGGCGTCGGGACTTCCGATGGGCGGCGACCTCGAGTTCGCCGACGAACTGACCCTCGGCCGCGCGCTGTCCGGTCGGCGCATCCTGGTCTGAGCGTTGGCCGACGACCACCTTCCACCGGCGGAGCGCGATCCCTCACCGCAGGACTGGGCGTGGCTGGCCGACGAGATCGCGGTCCGCGGAGGGCTGACCGACGCCATGGTGGCGATCGACGGTCCGTCGGGGGCGGGCAAGAGCACGTTCGCAGCGCAGCTCGTCCGTGCGCTCGCCGAGCGCGGCCGCGCCTCAGTGCTGGTCAGCACCGACGACTACGCGACGTGGGACGACCCCGCCTCGTGGTGGCCGGAACTGGTTCACGATGTGATCCGCGCCTACGAACGGCGTCACGACTACTTCTATCGGCCCCGGGTCTGGGTGGACGGCCGACCGGAGGTGGGGCCGGAGGTCTGGATGCGGTGGCAGCCGATTCTGATCGTCGAGGGCGTGACGTCGGCGCGGCGCTGCACGGCCGATCGTTTCACGCATCGGTTCTGGATCGACGGTCCTCCCGCCGCCGACCGGTTGCGCCGAACCGTGCAGCGTGACGGCGAGGCCGAACGCGATCATCTGGCCCGGTGGCAGGACTTCGAGGAGGGCTGGTTCGCGGTCGACGACACGCGGGCGAGGTGCCGGGTGCTCGGTTAGCGAGCGGCGGCGAGCCGTTCCCGGCGCAGCCGGTCCACCTGCGGCAGGTCGAGAGGCTCCAGTTCCGTGCCGACCGCCTTCGACAGCAGATAGTCGGCCAGTTCGGGATTTCGTGCGAGGACCGGGCCGTGCATGTAGGTGCTGACGACACTGCCTTGCACGGCGCCTTCCACGCCGGCGCCGGCGCCGTTGCCGACACCGTGGCGGACCCGGCCCAGCGGTGCGGCCGCGGCGCCCAGGGAGGTCGCGCCGCGGTGGTTCTCGAACCCGGAGAGCGGTTGGCTGAGACCGTCGATGATCGGTGCGGTCACGAGCTCGCCGATCGCCCGGGACTGCCTCGGAGAGGTGGTGAGGTCGAGCATGCTGATCCCCGCGACGCGCTCGCCCGCAGCGGTCTCGTACCAGTGACCCAGCACTTGGATCGCCGCGCAGATCGCGAGCACCGGGCGTCCGGCGTCCGCCGCGCGCTGCAGCCCCGGATACCGCTGCAGATGACGGGTGGCGAGCCGCTGGGCGTAATCTTCGGCGCCGCCGAGCGTGTAGACGTCGAGCGACTCGGGTACCTCGTCGTCGAGCGTGATCGAGACGATCTCGGCGTCGATGCCTCTCATGCGCGCACGCTGTCGCAGGACGAGGGCGTTTCCGCCGTCGCCGTAGGTGCCCATCACATCGGGAAGCACCAGACCGATCCGCAGGGTCGATTCGCTCATCGGGCGTTGTCCTCCACAGTGTTCTCGACCGGCCGGGCTCCGGCGCGTTCCAGTGCGACGCCGAGGTCGCGGAATGCGGTGTAGTTGGCGAGCACTTCCACTCGGCCCGGTGGACAGGCGGCGATCGCCGCGAACGGATCGTCGGTCACCGTGTGCTCGGCGCCCGCGTACAGCAGACGCACCGAGAGGTCGGCGGCGCGCTCGCCCGAGGCGACCACCTCGACCTGCTCGAACTCTTCGAAGCGCACGTCCCAGAGCCACGAGAGGTCTTCCCCGTCGGGGACCTGCCCGTTCACCGCGATCACCAGACTGTCGGCGTCGGTGTCGATCATCGCCAGGGCCTCCTGCCAGCCGGCCGGATTCTTCGCCAGCAGGGTCCTGATCCGATGGTCGCCCAGCTGCACGGTCCCGTATCGGCCGGCCACTTCGCCGACGGTGCCGACGGCCGCGACGGCGTCCGCGGGGTCGGCGCCCATCGCGACGGCGGTCGCGACGGCCTGGGTGGCGTTGCCGCGATTGGCCCGGCCCGGCACCCTCAACGCCATCGGTGCGACGAACCCGTCCGGGCCGTAGATCTTGTCGTCGTCGAACCACCACTGCGGGGCCGGGCGCCGGAAGCGCTCGTCGCCGGTCGAGTACCAGTCCTCACCGTGGCGCACGATCGGCTCTCCCGACCGCGGGCAGCTCACCGAGTCGCCCACCCAGCCGGCCCCCGCGGCCACCCACACCACGTTCGGAGCGTCGAAGGCCGCCGAGGTGACGAGCACGTCGTCGCAGTTCGCGACCACCACCGCGTCCGGGTGGCGGGCGATTCCCCCGCGCAGACTCTGCTCGATGATGTTGATCTCGCCGACGCGGTCGAGCTGGTCGCGGGAGAGGTTCAACAGGGTGAAGACACGCGGCGACGTGTTGTCGGCGACGTGGGCCACGTGCAGTTCGTCCACTTCCAGCGCGGCGACCGGGGCGTCGGGCTGGAGGCTGAGCGTCGCGATGATGCCCGCGTCCATGTTGGCGCCGTCGGCCTGGGTCGCCACTTCGCCGAGCCCGGCGAGGGCGGCGGCGGTCATGCGGGTGGTCGTCGACTTGCCGTTGGTTCCGGTGATCAGCGCGATCTCGCGGCCGGCGGCGAGCCGGAGCATGATGCGCGGATCGATCTTCTCAGCGACGAGGCCGCCGATCATCGAGCCCTTCCCACGGCCGGCGGCACGCGAGGCCCAGCGGGCCGCGGCAGCGGCGGTGAGTGCCACGCGAGTGCGGACGGGCGGGCGCGGACGGTCAGGGATGCGGCGGGCTTCCGACATTCCACGAGTTTCCCATATCCGGGGAGCACGATCGCCCGGCGCCGACTGTGAGGGCGGTGACAGCCCAGCTCACGCGTGTCGCGGCAGCGTGCGGTCGGTCAATGTCAGGGTCGCCGCGCACAGGCCGATCGCCATGGTGGCCCATCCGACGATGTGGAACCCGGCGTCGGTGGCCCGACTGCCGAACGCCGCGGCGATCAGGCCCGCGGAGGTGATGGCGCCGATGTACGCGAAGGTCCGGTACAGGCCGGATGCGACGCCCACCTGGTCGGCCGGGGACTGCATGAAGAGGGCCGCCTGGTTGGCGAAGCTGTTCAGGCCGTTCGCCAGACCGACCAGCAGCGACATGGCGAGGATCGCCCAGACCGGGGCGTCGTGGCGCAGCGCGAGCATCACGGCTCCGGCCGCGCAGAACGCCATGCCGGTCGCGATCAGCGGGCTGCGGACGGTGCTGCGCCGGGAACAGACGGCGGCGACGACGATACTCGTCGCCGACATCGGAGCGAGGAGCATGCCGACCTGCGTCGGCCGGTAGCCGGCCGCGTCCTCCATCCATTGGCTGACGCCGTACATGGTCGTGTACATGCCGAGCGAGGCGAGCGTCTGCCGCAGATAGGTGCGGATCAGCGGGCGGTTCGACACCAGCATCCGGACGTCGATCAACGGAGTCGAGAACCGGCGTTCCCATCCGATGAGGACGGCGGTCGCCGCCACGGCCACCGCCGCGAGCCACCACGTCGACGCGCTGGGCGAGTCGATGAATTGGAGTGCGCTGACGATCGCCACGGCGAACGCCACGATGCCCAGAGGGTCGACGGCGGTCAGAGTCCGACGCAGGTCGGTCGGCCAGGCCACGGTGTCCTTCGGCACACCGGTGAGCACCAGGAGCAGAGCGGCGAGGGCGGCGGGAACATTGATGAAGAACACCGCTCGCCAGCCGAAGACGCCGGTGAGGACGCCGCCGATCGGCAGTCCGACCATCGCGATCACCTGTCCGGTGATCGAGAAGACGCCTAGGATCCGGCTGGGCACTCCGACGCCGGCGGCGTCCGACCGCTTGCGGATCAGCGACATCGCCATCGGATACGCGGCGGAGGTGCCGACGCCGAGCAGTGCGCGGGAGGCCACCAGCGCCCCGAACGACCAGCCCGCTGCGCCGATGACGCCGGCGGTCAGCACGAGCCCGATCCCCGCGATCATCACGCGCCGCTCGCCGAACAGCGGGCCCAGCTTGCCCATGGTGGGCTGGGCGACGGCGCTGCACAGATAGAGCACCGAGATCAGGATCGCGGTGTCGGCGGGGCCGCGGTGGAAGTCGACGCCGATGCCCACCATCGCGGTCGCGATCAGCGAGCTGTTGATCGGGTTGAGGACCGACGCCAGGATCAGCGGCGCGGTGAATCCGATGCCGAACGGATGGGCGTCGAGGCGGCGGTCGGTGTCTGTTCTCACGCCCGGGTCAGCGCAGCGATGACGTCCGCGGCCGATCCCGTCTCGGCGACCTTCGGCAGGACGGAGGCGGCGCTGTAGGCGTGCCGCGACCCTTCGCTGTCCGAGCAGGCGTCGAGGGCGACGGTGACGTTGTATCCGAGCTCGTAGGCCTGCCGCGCGGTCATCTCGACGCCGATCGACGTCGACACGCCGACCACCACCACCTGGGTGACGCCACGCTCGCGCAGCAGTCGGTGCAGGGGCGTCTCGGTGAAGGCGCCCGGCGACCGCTTCGTGACGCGCCACGCGTCCGGGGCGTCGGAGAAGGGTGCTACCGAGTCGCTCCAGCCGGAGGGGAACTCCATGGGCGGGCCGGAGAGGTCGGTGCGGCCGGGCGGCACGGCGTCGACGGTGACGATGACCACCGGCAGCCCTCGCGCGCTGAACGCGTCGGTCAGCGCCGCGGAACGCTCGACCACGTCCGCGAAGCTGTGCGGTGCGAGGTCGCGGCCCGACAGCCCCTTCTGGAGGTCGATGACGATCAGTGCGGCGTCGCGGTCGACTGCGGTGACAGGCATGGTGATCCTTTCGTGGGGCGGAGGTGCTTCAGGGCTGGTCCGCGATGCGGCCGAGCAACTCGATCGCATCGGCCAGGCGGGCCACCTCGTCCGGAGTGAGGGCCGCGTCGACGGCGTGCGCGAGCCAGTCCGCTCGCTGGAGCCGTCCGGTGGTCAGTTCCGTGCGGGCGTTCTCGGAGAGGGCGAGCAAGGTGCGGCGGCGATCGGTCGGATCGGGGGAGCCGACCACCAGGCCGGCGTCGGTGAGGGCGGCGACGATCGCGGCCATCGACTGCTGACGCACACCGTGCGCACGGGCGAGATCGGCTGTGGAACAGGCGCCGTGGCGATCGAGGTAGCCGATCACGGCCGACTGCGAACGGGTGAGGTCCAGGACCGACGAATTGGCCCTCAGTTTCCGGTTCAGCTCGGCGATCGTTGCGCGCAGACGGTTTCCGACTTCGGCGGACGAGTGCTGGACCATGAGTGCAACTCTAGCAATTAGACAGCTAACTGCACAGTCAACTGTTCTTATCTGAGGGGTGACCCGATGAGTTGACGGTGATAAGTTCTGCACTGTGAGTCGCGCAACAGCAGTCGAACTGCCCATGTCATTCAAGATCCAGCGGACCGCGCTCAAGGCGTCGGCCAAACTGCCCGCACCCGTGCGGAAGGCGATGAGCCGCCTGACGACGGTGAACGGCGACGGTGATCGTCTCGACCCGATGCTCGCACTGGTCGTGACCGCGGCGGCCTACATTCCATCGTTGGCGCTGGTCGGCGATCTGGTCTCCCGATCACGGCAGTCGATGGACTATCACAGCGCGATGATGGCGGAGGCCTTCGAGCCGTTCGCCGTCGAAGAGGATCTGGTGATCGACACCGACGCCGGAGGCGTGCCCGTCACGCGATACAGCCTCGAGGGCAAGGGCCGAGGACTGATCGTCTTCTATCACGGCGGCGGGTTCGTCCTGGGCAGCCGGGCCAGCCACGACTCGGTGGTCCGGGCGCTCGCGATCGCCTCGGGCGCCGACGTGCTGTCGGTGGATTACCGGTTGGCCCCCGAGCACCTCTTCCCGGCGGCGGTCGACGACTCCGTGGCGGCTTGGCGCTACGCCGTCGAGAAGGCGCCGGACTGGGGCGTCGATCCGCGTCAGATCGCGGTGGCCGGTGATTCCGCGGGAGGCAATCTCGCTGCGGTCGTCGCACAGCAGGTGCGTGGCGAGGAGATCACCCCGTGTCTGCAATTGCTGATCTATCCGGTGGTCGACATGTCGCGGAAGCGGCCGTCGGTCCATGAGTTCTCCACCGGCTACTACCTCACCGAGGAACAGATCGACTACTTCTGCGACACCTACCTGGCTTCGCGCGACCAACTGTCCGATCCTCGGGTCTCGCCATTGCTTGCCGAAGATCTCTCCGGGTTGTCGCCCGCCCACGTGGTGGTCGCCGGGTTCGACCCGCTGCGGGACGAAGGCCTCGAGTACGCGGCTGCGCTCGAACAGGCCGGCGTCCCGGTGACCGTGGAACGCGCCGGGACGATGATCCACGGATTCGCGAATATGGCGCTGCTGAGCCCGGACGCGCAGGCCACCGTCCGGCGGATGGGCGAGGCTGTGGCGAAGGCGGTCGCCTCGGCCGGATAGAGGGTCCGCCCGGCGCTCCCGCCGGGCGGACGTCCTCGCCCCGCCTGGGCCGCTACACCGCGATCCGCACGGGCTTCGGCATCAGTTGGGCGGCCGCTGCACCGACCGCGACCAGTCCGATCATCACCAGGAACGAGACCCGGTAGCCGGTGGCGAGGCCGTATGCGCTCGACACCGACGAGTACACCGTGCCGATCACCGCCGCACCCGTCGCCACCGACAGTGCCTGCACGGTGTTGAACACGCCGGACGCCGCGCCGGCGAGCCCGACCGGCACGTCGTTCAGAACCAGCAGGCCGGCGGCCCCGACGATGAGTCCGAAACCAGCGCCTGCGACGATGAGTGCGACGGTGAACCACAGGGCCGGATGGGCCGAGCGGTCGGCGACGATCATGGACGTCATCCCGACGATGAACACCCACGCTCCGCCCTGCAGGACGTGCTTGCCGAATCGGGCGGCCAGGACAGTCGCGGACAGACCGGCGAAGACGGGTACGGCGATCGAGAACGGCACCCACATCAGGCCGGTGTGCAGGACCGACCAGCCGTGCGCGGCCTGGACGTGCAGGGACTGGACGAGGAAGTACCCGCCGGTCGGGATGCTCAGTGCGGTGAACGCGGTCAGCCCCGCGGTGAACGAACGAGACCGGAACACCGCGGGCGGAACCAGCGGTGTTCCGCCTGCGCGAGCAGTGATGACCTGCCGCCGAGCGAAGAGTGCAAGGCCGGCGACGCCCGCCGCCATCATGACGAATCCCCAAGCGGGCCAATCATTCTCCGGTCCCAGTGTGACCGGCGCCATCAACGCTGCCAGCGAACCGCCGAGCAGCGCCGCGGAGATCGGCGTGATGGGCGCGGGACGGGAAGCGTAAGTCTCCGGGATGAAGACGCGCGCCGCGACCAGGGCGAGCAGCGCCACCGGGACGTTGATGAGGAACACCGGCCGCCACGAGAGTCCGAACCAGTCGCCCGAGGTGATGACGGCGCCCAGCACCGGACCGGCCACGGCGGCGATCCCGATGACGGAGGTGAACAGTCCCATCGCGCGGCCGCGTTCGGCGGGTGGATAGAGCACCTGGATGTTGGTCAGCACCTGCGGGATCATCAGTGCCGCCGCGGCACCCTGCAGGATCCGGAACACGACGAGTTGCGTCGGCGTGTCGGCGAGACCGCAGGCCAGTGAGGTGACGCCGAAGGCGACGAGACCGATGAGGAACAGTCGGCGTCGACCGAACCGATCTCCCAGACGGGCACCGAGCACGAGCCCGGTCGCGTAGGCGAGCGGATAGCCCGCGACGATCCACGACATCGCGGTCGGCGACGCGCCGAGATCGGCACTCATCGTCCGCAGTGCGACGTTGACGACCGTGGCGTCCATCAACTCCATGAACGACGCCGCCAACAGGCAGACCAAGGCGACGGTCCGGGCGCGCCCGACGATCGGCGGACTGTCCAAACTCCTCGTGGACGCGGTTGCCAGGGGAGGGGGCTCGGCTGTGACGGTCATCGGGAACTCCTGTGGTGATGGGGGTCTGTTGCACCGATGACGCTACGAACCATTGCGGACGATTCCCGTCCGGAAGAGCGGCGGATAATCCGGTCAGTTTCTGTCCGTTGTTTGGGGCATGATGCAGTCATGGCCGATACGACGACGCGGACGCTGAAGCTGCTGGCGCTGCTCCAAGCGCACCGCCTGTGGTCGGCGGTGGAACTGGCCGACCGTCTGGAGACCACCGAGCGGACCGTGCGCCGCGACGTCGAACGGCTTCGGGATCTCGGCTATCCGGTGCAGTCGGTGCGGGGCAGCGGCGGCGGATACCAACTGGCTCCCGGCGGGTCGCTGCCGCCGCTGGTGGTGGACGAGGAGGAGGCCGTCGCGATCGTGAGTGCGCTGCGGACGGCCGCGCACGGTTCGGCCGCCGGTATGGCGGAGGCCTCGGTGCGGGCGCTGGCCAAGGTGATGCAGGTGCTGCCGCCTCGGCTGCGCCGGCGTGCGGATGCGCTGCGGGCCATGAGCGTGTTGCTCCCCGGCGAACAGCAGGCGCCGGCCGTGGACGCCGAGACCCTGACGACAGTGGCATTGGCGTGCCGGGACGCGACGGAGCTCACCTTCGATTACGCGCCCGCACCGCGGGCCGGACGTGCGTCCGGCACTCGCCGCACCGAGCCGCTGCGGTTGATTCCCGTCGGTCGCCGATGGTACCTGCTCGCGTACGACCTCGATCGTCAGGACTGGCGCACGTTCCGGCTCGACCGGCTCAGCGCTGCTCAACCGCAGAAGCGGCGGTTCGCGCCGCGTGCGGTGCCGGGCGGCGACCCCGCGGCCTATGTGCGTGAGAGCCTGCGCGGAGGCCGGGACCAACTCCAGGTGCGCGCCGTGGTTCACGCCGAGCCGGAGGCGGTGCGCGGCCGCATCGGCCGGTGGTCGGAGGTCACCGAGCACCCCGACGGCTGCCTGGTCACCATGCAGACCGACGATCCGGGGTGGATCGCGCTGGCGCTCGGCGGACTGGACGCCGACTACGAGTTCGTCGAGGTTCCGGCCGACGTCGTGCGCGCGTTGCGTGGACGCAACGTGCGGGAGGCTCGGGCGCTGTACCTGTCGGAGCGATAGCTTCCGGTCAGCGAGCGAGCCAATCCAGGTACGCGGCGCCTCGCGGTGAGATCTCGCAACCGACCTCGTGACTGATCGTCAGGCCGTACGGCCCACCGGCGAGCCACGGCGGCGGATTCGGTGTTCGCACTCGCACTGTTTTGACCAGTTCTGTCGTCTATTCGGACGACGACCCGCCGGTAAAGAGGACTTTTGTGCCTCTGGTCACATTTCGCGATTCCCGGCCACGGCTTTCCTGACATACCTGTCCTACGAACGTTGTCAATCATCCCAGTGAAGGATTCTTGAATGAGACTGTCCACCAGCCGAGTGCTCGCCGTGGCGAGCGGATCGGTACTTCTAGCCGGAGCGATGGTGGTCGTCGACGCGCCGGCCTCGGCGGCGACGACCGACACCACCTTCCAGTCGATCTGCGTGGCGAGTTCGATCGTGACGGTCAAGAAGCCTGTCGGCAACACGATCACCGTCGACGCTCCGGAGTCGGTGTCCGAGGGCGAGAAGTTCACGATCCGGATTCAGCCGAACCCGTCCTCGTTCCCCGACAAGGATTCCGGTGCCACCACCACCAACCTGTCGCGTTTGAAGTACGACTTCGCCGTCCCGGCGAACTCCACCTTCGTCAGCGCCGATGTGGTGGCGGGATCGTCCGTCGGCCTCAGTGGCGTGGCGCCGAATGTTCTGCTGGTCGACAACAGCGGGAATGTGAGCCCGACGGGCTCGGTCATCAGGCTGTCGGGCAACAACCAGGTCATCGCGAACAGCCCTACGTCGAGCACGAACAGCGAGGGCGGCATCGTCATCCCGAAGACGAAGAAGAACCTCGACGGCACCACCAATTCGAGCGGTGAGACGTGGTTCCGCATGCCGGCGATCGACGTGACGCTGAAGGCGGGCACCGCCGGCGTCATCGAGCCCACCGTGCGGATCGCGGGTAACGCCGCGAACCAGAACGCGAACGAGAACTTCAGTACACAGTTGGCGAAGGCCAGTCTGTTCGGTACTCAGTGGGCCCCGACCCGTTGCTCGCCGCGCGACAGCGACGGTGGCCCGACCAATGCCGGCGCCGGTCCGCTCGCCACCATTCGCGTGGATGCCGCGCCGGTGGATGAGGACACGGTGACCACCTTGTCGGTGCCGGGCGCCGCGACGACCGGTGACGAGGTGACGTTGTCGGCGTCGGTGTCACCGAATCCGGGTGGGGGCACTGTGCAGTTCAAGGCTGATGGAGCGAATCTGGGTGCTCCGGTGGCTGTCTCCGGCGGTGCGGCTGTGCTGAAGCATTCGTTCGCCTCGGCCGGGGACAAGGAGGTCACCGCGGTGTTCTCGGGTGCGGCCGGGTTCTCCGGCTCGACGTCGGAGGCCAAGACCATCAAGGTCTCCGATCCCGAGCCGAGCGAGACGGAGACCAGCGTGAAGGTGATCGCTCCCGCGACCGCGAAACCGGGTGCCGCAGTGGAGCTCAAGGCGGAGCTGACGCCGGCCGACCTGACCGGCGGGACAGTGCAGTTCAAGGTCAACGGCGACGACGTCGGCGGGCCCGTGACGGTCTCCGGCGGCGCGGCGAAGCTGCAGCACGCGTTCGCGGCCGCCGGAGACTTCACCGTCACCGCGGTTTACAGCGGCACGGCGGGCCATTCCGGTGCTATCTCCGGTCCGGTCATCGTCTCGGTGAATGATGACGCCGATCCTCCGACTCCCGGAACTCCCGACGGCGACGGAAGCCTCGGCAGCAGCAGCGGCAGTCTGGGCGGCGGTGTCGTCTCCGACCTCGTCCGAGGACTCTTCTGACAGCCGGGCACCGGGCGTGAACGCACCGAACCCCGCGAGCTTCGGTTCGCGGGGTCCGGTGCGTTCGGGGTTCAGTGCTCGGTTCGGCTGCGACGCGGGCGCGTCAGGGAGCCCACGTGCGGGCGCCCTCGGCGGCGGTCTCGGCCGGCGTCTCGGTGCGGAAGGCCCGGTTCACCGCGGAGACGACGGCGCGCAGGCTCGCGGTCGTGATCGACGAGGCGATGCCGACGCCCCATACCGTCTCGCCGTTGATCTCCGCCTCGACGTAGCTCGCGGCCTCGGCATCGCCGCCGGCCGTCATCGCGTGCTCCGAGTAGTCGAGGACCCGGACGTCGTACCCGATGGTCGACAGAGCGTCGACGAAAGCGGCCAGCGGACCGTTGCCCGATCCGGAGATCTCCTTCTCGGCGCCGTCGACGAGAACCGTCGCGGTCACCGAGTCCTCGCCGTCGTCGGTCTCGGCAGCCGAAACCTGTTGCCGCACCCGCTCGAGTGGCTTCACGGGCTCCAGGTACTCGCGGGAGAACACGTCCCACATCGCCTTCGGGTTCACCTCGCCGCCCTCGCCGTCGGTGATCTTCTGGATCTCGCGGCTGAACTCGATCTGCAGTCGACGCGGCAGATCCAGTCCGTGGTCGGCCTTCATGATGTACGTGACGCCGCCCTTGCCGGACTGGCTGTTCACCCGGATCACGGCCTCGTAGTTGCGGCCCACGTCCTTCGGGTCGATGGGCAGGTAAGGGACCTGCCACAAGATGTCGTCGACGTCCTTGTCGGCTTCGTCGGCGTCGACCTTCATCTGGTCGAGGCCCTTGTTGATGGCGTCCTGATGGCTGCCGGAGAACGCGGTGTAGACCAGGTCGCCGCCGTACGGGTGCCGCTCGGGAACGTTCAGCTGGTTGCAGTACTCGACGGTCCGGCGGATCTCGTCGATGTCCGAGAAGTTGATCTGCGGGTCGACACCGCGGCTGAACAGGTTCATGCCGAGAGTCACCAGGCAGACGTTGCCGGTGCGCTCGCCGTTGCCGAACAGGCAGCCCTCGATCCGGTCCGCGCCCGCCATGTAACCCAGTTCGGCGGCCGCGACGCCCTCGCCGCGGTCGTTGTGCGGGTGCAGGCTCAAGATGATCGAGTCACGGCGCGCCAGATTCCGGTGCATCCATTCGATGGAGTCCGCGTACACGTTGGGCGTCGTCATCTCGACGGTCGCGGGCAGGTTGATGATCAACGGCTTGTCGGGGGTCGGGGCGATCACCTCGGAGACGGCGTCGCAGACCTCCTTGGCGTAGCTCAACTCGGTGCCCGTGTAGCTCTCGGGGGAGTACTCGTAGCGCCAGTTGGTGTCGGGGTACTTCTGCTCCTCGGCCAGGCACAGTTCGGCCGCGTCGGTGGCGATCTTGGTGATCGCGGCCTTGTCGGCGCGGAATACGACGCGGCGCTGCAGGACCGACGTGGAGTTGTAGAAGTGGACGATCACGTTCTGCGCGCCGGCGCAGGCCTCGTAGGTGCGGGCGATCAGTTCCGGACGGGCCTGGGTCAGCACCTGGATGGTCACGTCGTCGGGGATGGCGCCCTCGTCGATGATCTCGCGGACGAAGTCGAAGTCGGTCTGGCTCGCGGAGGGGAAGCCCACCTCGATCTCCTTGTAGCCCATGCGGACCAGCAGATCGAACATGCGTCGTTTGCGGGCCGGGCTCATCGGATCGATCAGAGCCTGGTTGCCGTCGCGCAGATCGACGGCGCACCACATCGGTGCCCGGTCGATCACCTTGTCGGGCCAAGTGCGGTCGGGCAGCGCGATCTTCTCGACCTCATCGGCGAAGCTGCGGTAGCGGTGGACGGGCATCGCCGAATTGCGTTGCGGGTTCCAGCTGGGCTGGCCGTCCGGGATGGGTCCGTTGGGCTCGACGATGCGGCTCGGACCGGAGGTGAAAGCGTCTGCTGGTGCCATGAGGGGTCAATCTCCTGATCAAAAGAAGGGGTTTTGACCGGCGCGTGAAGAGGCCCCGCGACGGAGGGCCGGTCGGATCAGACCCCGCCGCGGCAACCGAGGAGGAGTGCACGCTGCATGACATCAACGATAGCACTTGAGTCCGGCGATGCCGGGGCCGGTTGCCATCACAAAAAGTTAGGTTAGGATCACCTTGTTTACAAACTCTTTAGAGAAATGGAGACGAGATGGGCAGCAGCAGCGGAAGCGTGCAGTGGCATGAGGTGCCGATCATCGGCGACCTCGGGGTCGCCTTCGCACAGTCCGATTTCTACAACAGCGTCTGGCTGCCGGTGTGGGACGGATTCGCCATGGGTGTGAATGCGATTCTCGGGCAAGAGATTCTCTGGCACCGCTGATTCGTGAACGGATGCGCCGAGTAGGCGCACTCCTGCGGCAGGGCGCGGGTCTCGACTGTGGACGTCGGGGCCCGCGTCTTCGTCGTCACACCTCGACGGCTGCTTCGGCGCGGTGCTCGCGGCGGCGCATCGCGAGGACGGTGACGATGCTCAACACCGCGAGCAGCAGTCCGCTCACCAGTGTGGTCGCGTGCAGTCCGTCGACGAAGGCCTCTCGCGCGGCCGTTGCCAGGGCGTCTCCGCCGGTGCTCATGGCGTCGGCGCGGACGAGGGTCTCACCGAGCGATCCCGTCACCCCGCTGTCGCCGCCGCGGGACAGGAAGACCGCGGTGGCCAGCGAGCCGAAGAGAGCCAGGCCGAGGGCGGTTCCCAGTTCGAAACAGGTCTCCGAGATGCCCGACGCGGCACCGGACTGCTCCGGCGGCACGGCGCCGACCACCACGTCGGTCACCAGCGAGAACTGCACACCGTATCCGATTCCGGCGAGAGCGCTCAGGGCCATGTACACCAACAGCGACGACGTGGTGCCCAGTGCGATGAATCCGAGATTCGCCGTCGCGGCGACCACCAGCGAGCCGGCCAGGGCGTACCGCTTTCCGACCAGTCGGGCGATGCGATCGGCGACGACGGAGAAGACGGCGATCGTCACCGCCATCGGGAGTCCGGCGAGCGCCGCGGCCAGAACGTCGTGGCCCAGCACCGACTGGAGATAGACGTTCGAGAGATAGGCGATGCCGCCCTCGGCCATCATTCCCACCAGCGCGATGGCGAGGCACACGCTCACCGTGGGGTTGCGGAACAGGTTCAAGTCCAGGAGGGGATCTCGCGTGCGCGCCTCGTGGCGGAGGAATACTGCGAACATCGCGATGCCGACCAGACCCGCCGTCGCCGCAAGCGGCGAGACCCCCTCGGTCGCGAGCGCCTTGACCGCGTAGACGGCGGGGAGGACGCCGAGCAGTGACAGCGCGACACCGACGACGTCGAACCGACCGGTGCGGGCCGATCGGTACTCGGGGAGGACGAACGGCCCCGCCGCGAAGAGCACCGCGAGCACCGGCACGTTGATCAGGAACACCACTCCCCACCAATAGTGGTGCAGCAGAAGGCCTCCGAGAACCGGGCCAATAGCGGCACCGCCGGCGAACGCCGAGGTCCACACCCCGATGGCGCGAGCGCGTTCGTGACTGCGCGTGAACATGTTGGCGATCAGCGCGAGGCTCGCGGGCATCAGCGTCGCACCTCCCACGCCCATCAACGCGCGGGCCGCGATCAAAGCCCCGGCACCGGGCGAGAACGCGGCGAGCACCGACGCACCGCCGAAGACACCCGCGCCGCACAGCAGAATCCGCCGTCGCCCGATCCGATCGCCGAGGTTGCCCATCGTGATGAGCAGCCCGGCGATCAGGAACCCGTAGATGTCGAGGATCCACAACTGCTGTGTGGCCGACGGGTCGAGCGCCGCGGTGATCGTCGGCATCGCCAGGTACAGCACTGAGAAGTCCATCGAGACCAGCAGTACCGGCAGCATCAGAACCGCGAGCCCGAACCATGTCTTCCGATCGGCCGCGGGTGCGGTGCCGGTGGGCGGCGGGACCGAGGGCATGCGTGCGGGCTCCAGATCTGTGAGGTGTGGATCGCGGGCGCGGCCGGCGATGCAAGCGCGACCGCGGCCCGTTCAGGCTACGCCGGATATGCGGTGGTCAGCGACCTCGTTTCCGGCCGATCGACATCAGAAGCACACCGGTGATTCGATCGCGGACCGCGACGGTCCCGGGTGGAGTACAACGGGCTGTGGAGGCCGCCCACGGCCGCCGGCAAGGAGAGGCGTGGCCACGATCGGCAGGCTGGCCGCCGCGACGATCCTCGTCGCGGCGACCGCACTCGTGGCCGGTTGCGGCACCGCCGGTCCCGGCCCGGTGCCCATGCGATCGGTCCTCGGTCCGGCAGAGCGCGTGCTGAACGTCCTGGCATGGCCGGGCTACGCCGAGGACGGGAGCAACAACCGGTCCGTGAACTGGGTGCAGCCGTTCCGGGACCTGACCGGCTGCCAGGTGGAGGTCAAGACCTTCGGCACCTCCGACGAAGCGGTGTCCTTGATGCGGACCGGTCAGTTCGACGTGGTCTCGGCATCGGGCGACGCGTCGCTGCGGTTGATCGACGCCGGTGACGTACAGCCGATCAACACCGCGCTGGTCCCCTCGTACTCCGACATCTATCCCTTCTTGAAGGGCAAGCCGTGGAATGCGAAGAACGGGATCACCTACGGCGTGCCGCACGGCTGGGGTGCCAATCTCCTGATGTATCGCACCGACGTCGTGCGACCCGCGCCCACGTCCTGGCGGGCCGTGTTCGAGGACGCGCCGCGCTATGCGGGCCGGGTGACCGCTTACGATTCGCCGATCTACATCGCCGACGCCGCGCTGTATCTGATGCGGCACCGGCCCGATCTCGGCATCACGAATCCCTACGCGCTCGACCGGAGGCAGTTCGACGCGGCCGTCGCGCTGCTCGAGGAGCAGCGCAGAGCGGTCGGCGAGTACTGGAACGACATCGTCCGCGAGGTGCAGGCGTTCAGCGCGGGCTGGAGCGTGCTCGGTTCCACGTGGCAGATGGCGGCCAACCTCGCCCGCGACGGCGGTGCTCCGGTGGCGACGGTGCTGCCCGATGAGGGATCGACGGGGTGGTCGGACTCGTGGATGATCAGTTCCCGGGCCGAGCATCCGAACTGCGCGTACCGCTGGGTCGACTACATCGTGAGCGCGCGGGTCAACGCGCGCGTCGCGGAGTACTTCGGCGAGTCACCCGCGAACGCGCAGGCGTGCGAGCTGATGCGGGACCGGACGCACTGCGCGGTGTACCACTCCGCGGACCCCGAGTACGCCTCGCACATCTGGTACTGGACCACGCCGATGCGCGACTGCGTCGACGGTCGCAAGAACGTCGAGTGCGTCGGCTACGACGGGTGGTCGAAGGCGTGGCTTCAGATCAAGGGATAGCCGCGCGCCGTCGTCAGATCGCGTACTGGAAGACGGTGAGCATGCGGGCACCGAACCAGCCGGAGAACAGGGCGGCGACTGCGAGGAAGGCGATGATCTCGGTCCGCGGCCGTCGCGCGATCCGCACGGCCACCGGGATCAGCAGGACGAACGCGGGCAGGAGCAGTCGCGCACGGCTCATCATCAGGCCGTCCGACAGCAGGATCGACGCCAGCACGGCCGCCGCGTAGACGAGCACCGGCCACGGCACGCGGTCGGCGACCGACCAACCGAACAACACGAGCACCGAGATGATCAACAGGGCCGTTGCGATCGCTGAGAAGTCCGATCCGCTGCCGAGCGTCTGGGTGAGGAATCGCCAGGTGGCCGCGCCGCCGTCGAATGTGGTGTTCCACCCCGTCGTCTGGATCTGAAACCAGCCCGTCGCCGAGCCGGTCTGCGCCCACACCACTGCCAGGTAGCCGAGGTAACCGAGCGGCGCGAGAATCACGGCGGCCCACGCACGAGGGCCGTCGCGCCGGGCCACGATCGCTGCGAGCATCACGGCGGCGATCACCGCGACGCCGGTCGGCCGGACGAGTCCGGCACCGAGGGCGCAGAGTCCGGCGAGCAGCCACTGCCGCTCCAGGACTCCGACGAGCGCCCAGCCCGCGAGTGCGCAGAACACCGCCTCGGTGTAGGCCATGTTCAGCACCACCGACATGGGCGTGGCGGCGAAGAGGCCCACCAGGACCAGTCCGGCCGTCGAGGCTTGGTCGGGCGTCGACCGAACCGAGGAACGGATCCGCCCGGAGCAGATCACTCCGATACGACCCACCGCCACCGCGGCGAGGCATCCCGCGACCACGTTGACGATCATGGCCGCGGCGAACGGCGACAGGCCGGGGACCAGGGCGACGGTCCGCACCGTCATCGGATAACCGGGGAAGAATGCGTACGCGGTGAACTCCGTGTGGACGCCGTTTCCGTCGGTGAACCACAGGGGGATTCCGCCGTAGCCGTGCTGGGCGATGCCGAGCATCCACTCGCCGTCCCACATGGACAGCAGCGCGGTGAGACCGGTGTGGTGGAGTCCGGCGAAGACGGTGAGGATCACGATGCCGACGACGCGAATCGTCAGGTACACCCCGACGCATCGAAGGGCGAACTCGTGGGTGATGCCGAAGCGTCGCATGGTGGACATCGGGCGCACGGTAGTCATCGGAGGTGATCCTACGGTGGCCTCCGCGAAATGTGCCGCGCCAGGTCCGGCGGGTAAGGTGAACCCCGCGCGATTCCCGCAGAAGCTGCAGAAGCTCATGTAGACGAGACAGCTGTACAGATAAGGAAGGTTGCACGACGTGGCACTGGTCGTCCAGAAGTATGGCGGATCCTCGGTGTCGGATGCCGAGCGCATTCGCCGGGTCGCCGAGCGCATCGTCGAGACCAAGCGCGCAGGGAACGACGTGGTCGTCGTCGCCTCTGCGATGGGTGACACCACCGACGAACTGCTCGATCTGGCAGAACAGGTGAACCCGAATCCCCCCGACCGTGAGATGGACATGCTGCTCACGTCCGGCGAGCGCATCTCCAATGCGCTGCTCGCCATGGCGATCGAGGGCCTCGGGGAGAACGCGCAGTCGTTCACCGGCTCGCAGGCCGGCGTGATCACCACGAGCAGCCACGGCAAGGCCAAGATCATCGACGTGACTCCGGGCCGGGTCCGCAGTGCGCTCGACGAGGGGAAGATCGTCCTCGTCGCCGGTTTCCAGGGCGTCTCGCAGGACACCAAGGATGTGACCACGCTGGGCCGCGGCGGATCGGACACCACCGCCGTCGCCCTCGCCGCCGCTCTCGAGGCCGACGTCTGCGAGATCTACACCGACGTCGACGGCATCTACACGGCCGACCCGCGCATCGTCAGCAATGCCAAGCACCTCGATCACATCTCTTTCGAGGAGATGCTCGAGATGGCCGCATGCGGCGCGAAGGTGCTGATGCTGCGTTGCGTGGAATACGCCCGCCGATACAACGTTCCAGTTCATGTGCGCTCGTCGTACTCGACTAAGCCCGGCACCGTTGTGTCCGGCTCGATGGAGGACATCCCCGTGGAAGAAGCAATCCTCACCGGCGTCGCCCACGACCGCAGCGAAGCTCAGGTCACCGTGGTCGGCATCGAAGACAAGCCCGGTTACGCGGCGAAGGTGTTCCGCGCCGTCGCCGACGCCGAGATCAACATCGACATGGTCCTGCAGGGCGTGTCGGCGGTGGAGACCGGGAAGACCGACATCACCTTCACGCTGCCGAAGGAGCTCGGCGAGGTCGCCGTGGCCGAACTGGGCAAGCTCAAGTCGGAGATCGGCTTCCGCGAGGTGGTGCTCGACGACAACATCGGCAAGGTGTCGCTGGTCGGTGCGGGAATGAAGAGTCATCCGGGGGTCACCGCGACCTTCTGCGAGTCGCTCAGCGACGCGGGCATCAACATCGAACTGATCTCCACCTCCGAGATCCGGATCTCGGTCCTCGTCCGTGAATCCGATCTGGATCCGGCGGTCCGCGTTCTGCACGAGGCCTTCGGTCTCGGCGCCGACGAGGACGCCGTGGTCTACGGCGGCACCGGACGATAGGAGGACGCTCAGATGGGTATTCGACTCGGAGTAGTCGGCGCCACCGGCCAGGTCGGCGGCGTCATGCGTCAGATCCTCGAAGACCGGAACTTCCCGGCCGACGAGGTGCGGTTCTTCGCGTCGCCGCGGTCGGCGGGCAAGAAGCTGCCGTGGCGCGGCGGTGAAGTGGTGGTCGAGGACGCGACGACCGCAGATCCGGCGGGGCTCGACATCGCTCTGTTCTCCGCGGGCGGAACCATGTCGAAGGTGCAGGCGCCGCGGTTCGCCGCCGCCGGAGTAACGGTGATCGACAACTCGTCGGCCTGGCGCAAGGATCCCGATGTGCCGCTGATCGTGTCGGAGGTGAACGGTGAGCTCGCGAAGAACCCGCCCAAGGGCATCATCGCGAACCCCAACTGCACCACGATGGCTGCGATGCCGGTGCTCAAGCCACTGCACGACGCCAAGGGGTTGCGCCGGCTGATCGTCTCCAGCTATCAGGCGGTCTCGGGCAGCGGGCTGTCGGGCGTGCAGGAACTCGCGGGGCAGGTGCGCGCCGGCGTCGACGGCGCCGAGCAGCTCGTCTACGACGGGCACGCCGTCGATCTCGGCGAGAAGATCAATTACGTCGCGCCGATCGCGTTCAACGTGGTGCCGCTCGCGGGCAACCTCGTCGACGACGGCAGCGGTGAGACCGACGAGGACCAGAAGCTGCGCAACGAGTCGCGACGCATCCTCGGCATCCCCGAGCTGTTGGTCAGCGGAACCTGCGTCCGCGTCCCGGTCTTCACCGGCCATTCGCTGTCGATCAACGCCGAGTTCGATGAAGCGGTGACCCCCGAGCAGGCACGCGAGATCCTCGACGGCGCGCCCGGGGTCCGGCTC
The DNA here is from genome assembly GCF_041950545.1 of Gordonia sp. PS3. Taxonomy (NCBI): domain Bacteria; kingdom Bacillati; phylum Actinomycetota; class Actinomycetes; order Mycobacteriales; family Gordoniaceae; genus Gordonia; species Gordonia sp. PS3. The sequence goes on from NZ_CP169524.1 coordinate 305,080, forward strand.
GCGGACGTGCCCAACCCGCTCGACGCGGCCGGCGGCGACGTCTCTCTCGTCGGGCGTATCCGTCAGGATCCGGGCGCTCCGGAGGGGCGTGGCCTCGCGCTCTTCGTCTCCGGAGACAACCTGCGAAAGGGTGCCGCGCTCAACACGATCCAGATCGCCGAACTGCTGGTCTGACGACGCGCGCCTGGCGGCGGGCGGGTTCGCTCGTCGGCGGCGAACGTCGAAATCGGGACTTACCAAGCGGTAACTTATGGCGTAGATTACTCTCGTGAGAAAAATTCGGGGATTCGTCTCGTCCAGAAGTTCATCCGTTTCCAGCGTCGTCAGGCGCACCGGTTCGATCGCCGTCGTCGGTGCGGTCGCGGCCTCCGGGCTCGTCGCCGGCACCGGCGACGCGGGTGCCGTCGGCGACTTCTATCGCCCTCCCGCTCGGTTGTCGGAGGCCCCGGGATCGGTGGTTCGCACCCAGCCCACGCAGCTCCTGCTGCAGATCCCGGGCGTTCGCAACCAATGGCCGGGGACCGCGACCCGCATCATGTACACGACCACGCGGCAGGACGGGAAGCCGACGGCCGTCACCGGCGCAGTGGTCGAGCCGACCGCGCCGTGGCACGGCAGGGGGCCGCGGCCCACCGTCGTATTGGCGCCCGGCACCGTCGGACAAGGCGACCAGTGCGCGGGGTCGAAGATGCTCTCGCTGCCGATGTCCATCGACCCGACCAAGCCGAGTCTCGGCGTCAACTACTCCGGGCTCGAGATGAACCTCTTCCTGCTCAACGGCGTGCGGGTGGTGCTCACCGACTACGTCGGCATGGGCACGCCCGGCATCCACACGTACGTGAACCGTCTCGAGTCCGGTCGGGCCGTGCTCGACGCCGCCCGCGCCGCACTCAAGGTGGCCAAGGCCCCCAAGGACGCTCCTGTCGCCTTCTCCGGCTACTCCCAGGGCGGCGGTGCGACCGCGTCGGCAGCCGAGCTGGCGTCCACCTACGCCTCCGACCTCAACGTGAAGGCCACCTACGCCGGTGCGCCTCCCGCGGATCTGTCCAAGGTGATCGGCCAGATCGACGGCACCTTCATCTCGGGCGCGATCGGCTACGCCATCAACGGACTCGTGGCGCGGTATCCGGCGCTCGACCCGATCCTGAAGAAGGAGACCAGCGCGACCGGGCGCCGCGCCCTGAAAGACGTCGCGACGCAATGCATCGCCGACACCGGTCTCACGCACGGATTCCAGCGCACCGACCAGTGGACTCGCAACGGGAAGTCGCTGAGCGCGGTCATCAAGAAGTACCCCCGCGTCCAGAAGATGCTCGACGACCAGCGGATCGGCCGCCTCAAGCCGAACGCACCGGTGCTGATCTCCACCGGGGTCAGTGACGACGTCATCCCGCACGGACAGGTGGTGCAGCTGTACCGCGACTGGAAGGCCCAGGGGGCGGACGTGCGGCTCGACAACGATTTCACGCCGCCGATCTTCCCCGGGCTGGTCGTGAATCACGCACTGCCGATGCTGGCCAAGATGCTGCCGGCGACGAGTTTCATCCTCAGTGAGTTGAACAGCTGACCAGTCGGTCGTGTGCAAGTGGTCGCCCGTGATCGGCGATCATGTGATCGACTACTGGTCATGACTGACATGAAGCGCTTCCTGATCGCCCTGTCGGCGGCGGTCATCGGGCTCGTCACGGTGTCGACGACGACTGCCGTGGCGAGCCCGGCCGTTCCCGGCGTCGGCCCGGCCTCCACTTCGCTGATGCACGGTGATCCCGAATCGACCGACAGCACCGTCCTGCGCGGGCCGGGCAAGACCGGGCATGTCGCGGCGTCGAGCGTTCCCGGCGGTGTGTGCGCCGCGACTTTCGTGGGCTCGGATGGCTTCCCGGTCTCGTTGTGCACGGCCTACGTCGCGGGTACCCCGCCGCAGTTCGCCACTCCGGTGGTGACCATGTTCGATCCGCGGACCGCCCAGGTCGTCGCGCGGCTGCCGCTGACCAAGGGCAAGCTCCTCGGCGGGGTGTACGGGTTCCTCGACGACCGGAACCGGGTGGTGGTGGCCGACGGCTCGGGCAAGATCCTGCGGGTCGGTCACCACCGGACGCGGTCCGGCTGGGCGCTGCGCGTCGACGAGAGCACCGACGTGTCGAAATACCTCGGCGGCGACGGCGTGACCGGGTTGGCCCCCGACTATCAGGGGCGCACCTGGTTCGCGACCACCGAGGGCGTCATCGGCACCGTGCTGCCCGACGGCCGGGTCGGGGCCACGCGCCTGCCGAAGGGCGAAGAACTGGGCAACGGGCTCACCGTCCGTCGCTCCGGTGCGTCGGTGCTGACCACGCACGCACTCTACGAGATGCGCGCGGACGCCGACGGCGTGCCGCGGACGGTGTGGCGGCGCGCCTACGATCGCGGTGCCGCCCGCCGGCCGGGACAGCTGACCTGGGGATCGGGCACCACGCCGACCTACTTCGGTCCCGGCGGCGACGGCTGGGTCGCGATCGTCGACAACGCCGCGGTGCCGAACCTGATCGTCTACCGCTCCGACGACGGTTCGCAGGTATGCCGGACGCGGGCCTTCGCATCACCGAACCAGGGGACCGAGAACTCCCCGATGGCGTGGGGCGACAGCCTGGTGATCCCCAGCACGTACGGATTCCAGTACCCGCCGATGGCGGTGAGCGGTGGGCCGAGCGATCCGGCGTTCGCTCCCTTCCGCGGCGGTATGACGCGCATCGACGTCCGCGACGGGGCGTGCACGAGAGTATGGGAGAACACCACCGACCGAATGGCCACGCTGCCGCGGCTGTCCCGGGCGGACGGTCTGATTCACGGTCTCGCCTACGGCCCGTACGTGCCGGGACCGCAGCAGTCGGGACCGGTCGACTACGTCGCTGTCGACTTCCAGACCGGTCGACGGGTGGCGACGCGGCGCGTGGGGACCGCGCCGATCGACGAGCCGATGCAGCTCACCGGCATGATCGCGCCGGGCGGAACACTCTGGCAGGGCACCGTGACCCGGATGCTGAAGATCTCCGGCTAGTGCCCACCGGACCGGCGTGCGCGTCGTGCCATCATCAATGACATGACCACTCCCGGACCGTTCGACGACGACGCCGACCGCGATCGGATTCCGACGCAGGCCGAACTCGACGCCGAGGACCTCGCCGAGATCGCGCGGCGGTCGAAGGACAGCGATCTCAGCGGCAGGTATCCGGCGCGTCCCGTCGACCCCGGCCCGCCGCCGGTCGCGCTCGTCCGTGACGCGCGCGTGGTCTGGGCGATCGCCGCGGTGGCGTGCCTGGCGTGGGTCGTGTACGGATTCGCCAATCTCTCCTGGCTCGAGGGGTTGATGGCCGAGCGTCTGCAGCCAGGTCTGCAGAACGTCCCGGGGGTGGATCCGGGAGAGAAGGCGGCCTCGATGGCGTCGTTCTGGACGCCCGCGCTGCTCGTGGGCATCCCGCTGTTCACGGCACTGGGATATCCGCTGCTTGTCGGTACCGCGCGGGCGCACAGCCGCAATCTGCGCAGCATCTATCTCTCGGTGATCACCGTGACGGTCCTGTTCACCGTCGTCGGTGCGGATCTGCTGTTCCACTATCCGGAGGTCTCGGCGTCGCTGCGAGTGCTCGCGTGGGTGCAATGCGGGGTGCTCGTCCTCTCCGCGCTCATCACCCTGCGCAGGCCGATCAACGAGTGGCTGCCGAAGTCGATGGCCATGAAACCCTTCCGGCGCGCCTCCGGCGGGTAGCTTGGGGACAGCGGGTCCGGTTCGGCCATGCGCCTGGAACCGTTCCCGTTTCGAGTTGACCGAACTAAGGAGAACGCAATGACCGTCACCCCCGTGTACCACGTCTCGTCGACCTCGACCGGCGGCGGCCGCGACAGCGAGGTGGTCTCCGAGTCGGGCCGGATCGACCTGGTGCTCGCTCCGCCCGTCGAGATGGGCGGCAACGGCGAGGGCAGCAATCCCGAGGAGCTGTTCTCCGCGGGCTATGCGGCGTGCTTCATGGGTGCGCTCCGGCACGTCGCCAAGAGCAAGGGCGCCACTCTCACCGACGCCACGTCGGTGAAGGTGAACATCGGCATCGGCAGCGACGACGCCGACGGCGGCTTCGGACTCACCGCCGACATCGAGGTGTATCTGCCCGGGCTCGACACCGCCGAGGCCGCCGAACTGGCACAGGCCGCGCACGCCTTCTGCCCGTACTCGAAGGCCACGCGCGGCAATATCGCGAGCACTGTCACATCGCGCGTGTGATTCGCGGCACGGGGCCCGGTACGGTGAACTCTCGTGAACAACTGGGCTATCGTCGCCGCCGCCGCAGTGCTGGCGGCCACCATCGCGACCATCGCATTCGTGCGATACCGGCAGAATGAGACCGCGGTACTCAAACGCGACGCCGAACTCGCCGCGTCGCTGCGCGAGCTGGCGGGCACCGACGCCGTCCGGCTCGCCGCGGTAGAAGAGTTCGAGACAGCGGTTTACGAGCGGCTGTTCTTCAGCCGAGCGATCGGTCCGCGCATTCGATCGGCCGTCTGGGCCCTGCTCGGGGGCGTCCTCGCGGCGTCCGCGGTGCTGCTCCTGGATGGGATCGACAGTGCTGTGGGCGTCGTGGCCTGGGCCGCCGCGATCGTCTTCGCCATCGGATTCACCCTCGCCGCGGTGGTGTACGCCGCTGTGGCGGGATACTCGGCGCTGACCACCCCGCGGGTGTCCTTCGCGGACTCGTACGAGTCCGACGAGGAATGACGCCGGCTCGCACCACCACGGGCCGCGCTCGTCTGTTCTACATCACAGTCGTCACGCTGGCGGTCGCCGCACTGGTGACGGCATCGGCGATTCCCGTGGTCGGAGACCCCGCGGCCGTGGCGTTCGCGAGAGGGTCGATCCGCGTCGTCGACGACGCCGGTGCGCCCGGATCCGTCCTCGTGAGTCGCGAACTGTTCGCCTCGTCGCCGACCGCGGTCGTGGTCGCTCCGACGGCACGAGAGTCGGAGCGCCGCGCCGCGGCGGAGGCCGCGCGCGTCAATGGCGTGCCGGTCTTCGCGGTCGATGACACGAATTCCCGCACTGTCGCAGCGGAATTGGAGCGACTCGGTGTCGAGCGCGCGGTCCGGGTCGGCCGCGTCCCGGCACTGCCGGTTCCGGTCACCGACGACGTCCGGTTGCTCGCCGGCGGTGCCGCGACGCGCGGTGAGGGCACCGTGGTGCTGCTTTCGGCGGCCGGCGACGACGCGATCGCGACCGCCGAGGCGGCACACGCGGAGGTCGCGGCCGTGCCGTCGCCCGATCCGAGAAGCTCCGGGCGCGCAGTGAACCTCGTCAAGGCGCGGCCCGGGGCGCCGATCCTCGCGGTGGGATCGGGATTCGGCGACCCCCGGCTCCTGGCGCGCCGCGTCGAACTCGCGCGGAGCCTCCCGGAACTCCCCGGCGGCGGACAGTTGATGTTCCCGGGGCGCCGCGTCGTCGCGCTCTACGGATCGCCCGGTGCGCCCGAACTGGGGCCTCTGGGCAGGCAGAGCATCAGTGCGTCCATCCGGCGCGCGAAAGCCGTCGCAGCGCAGTACGACCGCCTCTCGCCCGTCCCGGTGGTCCCGGGCTTCGAGATCATCGTGACCGTCGCGTCCGCCGATCCCGGCCCGGGCGGCAACTACACCTCGGCGCTCGACGTGGCGGCGGTGCGGCCGTGGGTCGACGCCGCGCGCAAGGCCGGCGTCTACGTCACCCTCGACCTGCAACCGGGCCGGATGGACTTTCTCGACCAGGCCAAGATGTATCGGGAACTGCTGCTGCAGCCGCACGTCGGCCTGGCCCTCGACCCGGAGTGGCGGCTGAAGCCGAATCAAGTCCACCTGCAGCAGATCGGGTCCGTCTCGCCCGCGGAGGTGAACCGGGTCTCGACCTGGCTCGCCGACCTGGTCAAGAGTCGGAATCTGCCGCAGAAGGCCTTTGTCCTGCACCAGTTCGACGCCGACATGCTGGGTGACAGATCGAAGATCGACACCTCGCGCACCGAACTCGCGTTCCTCGTTCACGCCGACGGCCACGGTGTGCCGAACGTCAAGATGCAGACGTGGAACCGGATTGTCGCGGGCCTGCCTCCCCGGACGTGGCTCGGGTGGAAGAATTTCTACACGGAGGACAAGCCCATGTTCTCTCCACGCCGGACCATGAACGTCGACCCCGTTCCCTGGTTCGTCTCCTATCAATAGAGAGAAGGGAACCGGCCAATGGCTTTGCCCGTCGACCAACTGGCTGCGGTGCCGGAGGCCGCGACCCGCAGGGACTCGCTCGAGATCATCCTCGAACAGGACCGTACGCGGCTGCAGGAACTGACGCCGGTGCGACATCAGCGGATGTCGGCCACGCCGTTCACGTTCTATCGCGGTGCGGCGGCGGTGATGGCCTCCGACCTCGCGGCGACTCCCAGCACCGGCATCGTGACGCAGTTGTGCGGAGACGCGCATCTGAGCAACTTCGGCTTGTTCCGCTCACCGGAACGCGCGATGGTCTTCGACCTCAACGATTTCGACGAGACGCACCCCGGCCCGTTCGAGTGGGACGTGAAGCGCCTCGCGGCCAGCATGGTCATCGCGTCGCAGGCGAACGGCTTCGACGAGACGACGGGCCGCAGCATGGCGCGCCTCGCGGCCAAGGCGTACCGGAAGACGATGATCGCCAGCGAGGCCAAGCCCGCCCTCGAATGCTGGTATGCGCGGGTCGACGCCGACGAGGTGGTCGCCGATCTCGGTGACCGCTTCGACACCGCCGCGTCGAAGCGGACGCAGAAGGCGCTCCGGAAGGCGCGGCACCGGGACAGCGCGCAGGCGCTCGAGAAGCTCTGCTACGTCGATCTCGCGGGGGCGCACATCAAGAGCGATCCGCCGCTGCTGGTGCCGGCGTCCGAGGTCGCGCCGTCGATGTCGAAGGTCCAACTCGACGACTACTTCGGTGAGGCCTTCGCACGCTACGCGCGCACCCTGCCCGCGCACGTCGCCGAGTTGTTCTCGCAGTACTCCTTCATCGAGGCGGCGCGAAAGGTCGTCGGCGTCGGCAGCGTCGGCACCCGGTGCTGGATCGCGCTCTTCGGCGGGGCGCGGGGGACCGATCCGCTCTTTCTTCAATTCAAGGAGGCGTCCGAATCGGTCCTCGCGCCGTTCGTGCCGGGCTGCGAGTACACCAATCAGGGACAGCGTGTCGTGTTCGGTCAGCAACTGTTGCAGGCGTCGAGCGACATCTTCCTCGGATGGGTCCGTGCCGCCGGCGCGGAGGCGAGGGTCGACACCGACTTCTACGTGCGCCAGCTGCGCGACGGCAAGGGGTCGGTGGTCGTGGAGTCGCTGCTTCCGGCCGGGATGGAGTACTACGGGGCGCTGTGCGGCGAGGTGCTGGCGCAGGCGCACGCGCGTACCGCATCCCGCCACGAGATCGCGGCATACCTGGCCGACGCGGGAAAGGCCTTCGACGCGGCGATCGCCGACTTCTCGGTGGAGTACAGCCGCATCAACATCGGTGACCACGGACGCCTCGATGCCGCGGTCGCCGACGGGTCGGTCAGCTCCGGTGCCCTCGAAAACCCGGCCTGACCTGACGATTTAGTAGTTCGGCCGAGCTCGTTGTACGCTATTGCAGGTCATACACGGGGTATGGCGCAGCTTGGTAGCGCGCTTCGTTCGGGACGAAGAGGTCGTGGGTTCGAATCCCGCTACCCCGACGCTTTGGTTGAGAAGCAGTTGAGGCCCCCGGCCTGCAGAGATGCGAGCCGGGGGCTTCCTCGTATCGTGCGTGTCCGTTCTGCTCAGGTGTCAGATCGTCGTTGAGACCCGGCCTTGCGGTAGAGGTCAGGCTTCCGCGAGCTTACTGCTCAAGCAGATCGTGCCGACCCCGACGCTCGATACCGCGGCGTAACTGTTCCATCGGAGTTCTCTCGGTCAGTGATCGTGCTACGGCCGCCTTCTGGGCGGATTCGGGCTGACGGCGGACGCCCGGCCAGTTCATCAGCGATGGGACAGGCACCCACTCGAGTCGTTCAGAAGGAGGACTCCGGTGGCAGTTCACGCACCCAGTCTTGTGTTGAACTCGTGAGCCTGATTCACTTGAAAAAGTCCGTTGCTAACTGATGCAAGCGGACGCCGCCCCGTCCGGCGGTTGCTCTGGGGAGGGTAGTGAACCGGACGGGTGCGATGACGCGGTCCGTCCCGCTCCTGTCTAAGGGGAGGGAGCCGGACGGACCGCCCTCGAATAGCCGGTCTCGTGCGCCGGGAACTACGCCGCGACCTCAAGCCTCGATCGGCAACTCGCGGATCACTCGCGCGGGATTGCCCGCGGCGAATACATGGTCGGGGAGATCGCGAGTGACGACGCTCCCGGCTCCCATCTGACGCGGCATCACCCAGCTGCCCTCGCCGAGGCCGCCCAGCAATTCACGCAGCAGTGCGTCGCGCACGCCGTCCTCGTCGGCGGCGGTCGCGTTGAATCGGTCCAGCAGCCGCGCGCAGGCCTTGCGCAACCCGACCAATTCGGGATCGGCGTCGCGGTACAACTCGCCGGCCAGCATCCGTTCCCGGTCGGTGGTCATGCCGTCTCGGTCAGCTGAACTGGTCGGCGAGCTGGGGCAACGACTGCTGAACGCTGTCGACGTCGCCGCCGTTCGACACCGCGGTCAGCGTCAGCAGCGACGCCTCCGGGCGGCAGCAGAACCGGGCGGGCGCGTACGGCGAGGTACCGAGGCCCGCGCTGACGTGCAGCTTCATCGTCGAACCCCAGTTGGAGACGCCCTTGACCCGCGAACGATCGAGATGGCAGTTGGTCACCAGCGCGCCGTAGCCGGGCAGGCACAGCTGACCGCCGTGCGTGTGGCCCGCCAGCACGAGGTCGTACCCGTCGTCGGCGAAGGAGTCGAGCACGCGGGGCTCCGGTGAATGCGTCAGCCCCAGCCGCAGTTGCGCGAGCGGGTTGGGTCGCCCGGCGATCGCCTCGTAGCGGTCGCGTTCGATGTGCGGGTCGTCGACGCCGGCCGCGACGATGCGCACCGAGCCGACCTCGAGTTCGCGCACCGTGTGCGTGGCGTCGAGCCAGCCGCGTTCGGTGAAGGCCGCGCGCAGATCCTGCCACGGCAGCGGCTCGCCGTGCGTGCGTGTGTGGTTCTTCTTGAAGTACTTGAACGGGTTCTTCGGTTTCGGGCCGAAGTAATCGTTGGAGCCGAAGACGAACAGGCCGGGGCGCGCGAGCAGCCCGCCCAGTGCCTGCACCACAGCGGGGACCGCGCTGGGATGGGCGAGGTTGTCGCCCGTGTTGACCACCAGGTCGGGCTCGAGTCGCTCCAGCTCGGAGATCCATGCCTGCTTGAGATGCTGGTTCGGCATCATGTGGATGTCGCTGATGTGCAGCACGCGCAAGGGCGACGATCCCGGCTCCAGCACCGGCAGTGTCGCGTGACGCAGGGTGAATGCGTTGCGTTCGATCACCGTCGAATACACGAGACCGGCGGCGGCCGCACCGGCGACACCGGCCACGACGCGGGTGAGAGCTGAGGCGTCACGTGTGGTGCGCGAGGGCGCACCGAATCCGGGAACCGAGACCATGGACTTCAGGATACGCGCCGAAGACGCCCGCCGACCCCGCGCTGCGCCGTCAGCCGCCGGGCACCTCGATGACCACCGGACCCACTCCCGGCACCTGCACCGTCTTCTCCGCCGGTTTGTCGGACGTGCCGTCGCCGGAGGTCTTGCCGCGGCCGTTGCTCACGTACATCGCGATGGTGCTTCCCGGCATCGCGCTGTCGGAAGGAGCGGTGAAGACGACGGTGCCCTTGGGGCGAGTGCTGTCGACTTCGAGTTCGGTGACCTTGAAACCGGCCTCCTGCAAGCGCGAGGTGGCCTGGCTGGCGGGCAGTCCGCTCACTTGCGGGATGCGTCCGCGGTCACTGCCCGCGACGTACTGCGGATCCACGGGAGGCAGCGCGACCGGACCGAACTTGGTCGCGATCGGTCCGATCGCCGAGAACCACGTCCGTGCCGGCTCGAAGCCGCCGTATAGATTTCCGTCGCCGCACTGGCGCAGCGGCGAGGTGCAGATGCCCGCCGGGTGCGAACCGTCGTTGTAGGTGTAGACGGCGGCGGCGAGGCGGTTGGTGAATCCGAGGAAGGCCGCCGAGCGGTGCGCCTCGGTGGTGCCGGTCTTGCCCGACAGCGGCAGGTTCCAGCCCGCCGCCGAAGCCGCGGCCGCCGACGTGCCGCCGCCCTTGTCGTCCTCGCTCATCGCGTTCGCGAGCGTGTTGGCCAGCCCGGACTCGACGACCTGTTCGCATTTGGGCGGGTTGAACGGGACGTTGACCATCGCGCGCTGTCCGTTCTGGTCGAGCACCGCGTTGCCGTACTGATCGCGCTTGACCTGCTGGATCGACGCGATCGGGTTCGGCGGACACCACGTGCCTCCGGAGGCGAGGGTCGCTGCGACATTGGAGAGTTCGAGCGCGTTCACCGCGAACGGGCCGAGCGTGAACGAGCCGAAATTGCCCTTCTTCACATACTCGGCGAGGCTCTGATCGCCGACGCCCGAGGTACCGGGCTCGTTGTACGAGCGCAGTCCGAGCCGCACCGCCATGTCGACCGCGGGCTTCACCCCGACCTGCTGAAGCAGCTGGACGAAGGTGGTGTTCGGCGACGTGGCGAGGGCCTGTGTCACCGACGCCGACGGAGGATACGCGCCGGCGTTCTTGACGCAGTACGCGTTCACCGGACAACCGAACGCACCGTTGCTGTCGCCCATGCCGTACACCGCGACGCTCGACGGGATCGGCAGCACGCTGCCCGTGCCCAACCCCTTCTCCATCGCCGCGGCCGTGGTGAACAGCTTGAAGATCGAGCCGGCGCCGTCGCCGACGAGAGAGAAGGGCTGCGGTTGAACTGTCTCATCGCGCTTGGCGTCGAGGCCGTAATTGCGGCTCGAGGCCATCGCCAGCACGTCGTGAGAGTCCTTGCCGGGAGCGACGATGCTCATCACGGTCGCGATGCCGTCGGTGTCCGGAGCGGTGTGCTGCTGCGCGGACCGCACCGCATCGGCCTGGACCTCGGGATTCAGGGTGGTTCGGATGAGGTAACCGCCCCGCATCACCTGTGCGCGCGGGATGCCGTTGTCGGCCAGGTACTGCAGGACGTAGTCGCAGAAGAAGCCGTTGTTGTGCGCGGAGATGCATCCCTGCACGGGGGTCTTCGGCGCGGGCAGCACGCCGAGCGGCTTCTTCTTCGCCGCCTCGAGTTCGGCGCGACGTTCGGGGAAGTTCTCGATCATGGTGTCGAGCACGGTGTTCCGCCGCGCCATGGTGGCCTGCGGATCGGTGTACGGGTTCAGCCCGGAGCTCGACTGGACCATGCCGGCGAGCATGGCCGCCTGTTCCACCGTCAGCTCCTTCGCGGAGTGACCGAAGTACGTCTGGGCCGCGGCCTCCACACCGTAGGCGTTGTTGCCGAACGGTACGACGTTCAGGTAGCGGGTCACGATCTGCTTCTTCGCGTCCTGCTTCGCGGCGGCGTCGTCGAGTCCCTTCTCACGCTTGGCCTGATCGGTGAGCGTCTGCTCCAGAGTCAGGGCCATCCGCACCTCCCGCAGTTTGCGCGCGGGTGTCGTCTCCGTGGCGGCTTCGCGCTCGGCCTCGGTCCGGGCCAGAACCAGCAGTTGGTAGTTCTTGATGTACTGCTGATCGAGCGTCGAGGCACCCTGCTGCACCTCGCCCGACGACGAGTTCTTCAGGGCCGCACGGATAGTGCCCTTCCAGTCGACGCCGTCGTGTTCGAGGAAACGCCGGTCCTCGATCGAGATGATCGCCCGGATCATGTCCTGCGAGATGTCGTTGTATCCGACCTGGTAGCGGTACTGGTCGTAGAGGAGCGCAATCGGTGTGCCGTTCGCGTCGGTCACCGTGGTGACTTCGGGGACGGTTCCGCCCAGCAGCTCGGACGACGAGTTCTCCATCGTGGCGGCGGCCCGGTTCGAGAGCACGCCCATTCCGGTGGCGACGGGGAACAGGAGTCCGGCCACGAGGACCGCGGCCATCACGACGGCGACGGCCAGGCCTGCGAGGTTCGAAGTCTTGCGCACGATGGCCAGGATACGTGTGATTCGTCGCGGGGCGCCGTATCCACCTGCGCGGATGTCGGCCCGACCTGCGTCGAACTCAGGACCATAGCCCACCGACTTGCGTTGCATCGGCCGCCTCAATAGATTGGAAACGTGAGTTACCTAACAAAGAAACTCATTGGTAGGTACGAATCACAGCAGGATCTTATGCATGCGCTCAACCAGGGGCATGTCGATGGGTTTGTGAAAGGCGGGATTGCGCAATGACTCTGGCGCCGTTGACCACCGTTGACTCAGAGGCTCGACTGGCTTGGGTTTCCCAGGCGCGTTGTCGTGGAGGTGACCCGGACGATCTGTTCGTCCGCGGAGCTGCTCAGAGGAAGGCTGCGACCATCTGCAGACACTGTCCGGTGCAACTCGAGTGCGGTGCGGATGCGCTCGACAATCGCGTCGAGTTCGGCGTCTGGGGCGGAATGACCGAGCGGCAGCGTCGCGCGCTGCTCCGTCAGCATCCCGAAGTGACGTCGTGGGCGGCGTTCTTCGAAGCGCAGCGCCGACGACAGCGTCTCGGCGCAGTTCCCGACCAGAACTGAACGACGAGGAGCCCGGCACGCGCCGGGCTCCTCGTCGTCTGGGGCTGTGCGGTCCTTCGGTCAGCCGCGGCTGGTGATCTGTTCGGCGACTGCGCGCAGGGCCGACATGTCGGCCACCTCGAAGGGCAGCGCCGGCACACCCACCAGCGGAACGCTCGGGTGCGACGAGGTGAACCGCTGAAGCAGGCGCACCTCGCGCTTGGCGGTGGCGGCGCGCTCGGTGTGCACTTTCAGCACGCCGCGCGTCAGTTCATCGTCCATGCCGGTCATCGCGGTCTCGGCCGCAGCGGCCGTCATGGAGGTGAGCGTCGGGTGGGTCCGGTTCACGATCAGGCCGGTGAGTGGCATCGAGTCCTTCGACAGCCGTTCGACGAAGAACGAGGCCTCGCGCAGGGCATCGGGTTCGGGTGCGGCCACCACGACGAACTCGGTTCCGGGCTGCTTGAGCAGTTCGTAGGTGCGGTTGGCGCGCTCTTGGAATCCGCCGAACATCGAGTCGAGGGACTGTACGAAGGTCGCCACATCGCGCAGGATCTCCCCGCCGACGATCGTGGAGATGCCTCGCATCGCCAGGCTCATCGCCCCGGTCAGCACGCGGCCGACGCCGCGACCGCCGCCGACGAGCATGCGCATCAGTCGACCGGACAGGAACGAGCCGAGGCGCTGGGGGGCGTCCAGGAAGTCGAGCGCATTCCGGGAGGGCGGCGTGTCGACGATGATCAGATCCCACCGCTGCTCGTCGAGGAGTCGGCTCAGCTTCTCCATCGCCATGTACTCCTGCGTGCCCGAGAACGACGACGCCACTGTCTGATAGAAGCTGTTGTTCATGATCGACTCGGCGCGCTCCGGCGTCGAGTGTTCGATCACCATGTCGTCGAAGGTGCGCCGCATGTCGAGCATCATCGCGTCGAGACTGCCCGCGCCGTCGACCCTGTCGAGGGGAACCGGCTGCGGTTCGTTGGTCAGCTCCGACATTCCCAGCGACTGGGCGAGGCGACGTGCCGGATCGATCGTCAGAACCGCCACTCTGCGGCCGCGCTCGGCGGCGTGCAGGGCCATCGCCGCGGCGGTCGTCGTCTTGCCGACGCCGCCCGACCCACAGCACACCACGACGCGGGTTCCGGGGTCGGCCAGCACCGCGCCCATCTTCAGGTCGGGCATTACGCTCCAGCCTCCTTGAGCACGGCGGACAGTTCGTACAGGGCGCCGAGGTCGACACCGTTCTCCACGGTCGGCAGTTCCACCTGCGCGGCGTCGACGTCGTCGAGTTCGGCGCGCGCGATCTGCTGCGCCTGAAGCCGTGCCGCGTAGTCGATGGTCTCGGTCAGCAGACCGGCCAGATCGTCGTCGGACAGGTGGACGCCGGCCTCCGCCAGGCTCTTCTCGATCCGTGCCGAGTCGATGCGGCCTTCGGCGATGGCGTCCGCCTCGGCCTCGGGAAGATAGGACGGGTTGACGCGATTGACGACGATGGCGCCGATGTTGAGGTTCTTGGCACGCAGTTCGGCGACTGCCTCGATGGTCTCCTGCACCGGCATGGCTTCCAGGAGGGTGCATAGGTGTATCGCGGTCTCCGGCGAATGCAGCAGTGCCGCAACACCTTCGGACTGATTCCGAATGGGGCCGCTCTTCGCCAGATCGCGCATCGCGGTGGTCACGTCGAGGAAGTTGCCGATTCGGCCGGTCGGAGGTGAGTCGACGACGATCGCGTCGTAGGTCCGCGCGCCGTTCTTGTCCGTGGCGATGACGCGTTCCTTGATCTTGCCGGTCACCAGGACGTCCTTGAGTCCGGGTGCGACGGTCGTGACGAAGTCGATCGCGCCGACCTTCTTGATCGCCCGCCCGGCGAAGCCGAGGTTGTAGAACATCTCCAGATACTCCAGCAGGGCGTGCTCGATCTGAAGTGCGAGCGCCCACACCGAGCCACCGCCGTCCATCCCGACCAGTTGAGTGTCGGTGGGCGGAAGCGGGGGGACGTCGAAGAGCTGGGCGATGGCCTGCCGTTCCTCGCACTCGACGAGCAGGACCTTCTTACCCTCGGAGGCGAGGGTGAGTGCCAGCGCTGAGGCCACCGTCGTCTTTCCGGTGCCGCCTTTGCCCGACACGAAATGCAGACGCGCGCTCGCCGCCTGCGCCGGCCACGCCCCGGGACCGTCCTTGCGAACTTCGTTGACCACGCCGATCACCTTATCGACCGTGTCTACTGTGACCGCGGTTAACCGTTAAGGTTGGCACCATGAGTGAAGTCACCGCCTGGGAATACGTCACCGTTCCGCTGCTCACGCATGCGACCAAGCAGATCCTCGACCAGTGGGGCTCGGACGGCTGGGAACTGGTGAGTGTTCTGCCCGGTCCCACCGGGGAACAGCACGTCGCATACCTCAAGCGTCCGAAGGCCTGACCGATGAGCGGGCAGTGGTCGAAGCGCTTGGCGGAACTCGGAATCGATCTTCCGACGGTGGTCGCACCGGTCGGCAGTTACACCCCCGCACTCCGCGTCGGCGATCTCGTGTACACCTCGGGACAGATCCCGGTGGCCGACGGTCAGGTGAGCGTCACGGGGAAGGTGTCCGAGGGCGCGGAAGGCATCGTCACGCCGGAACAGGCGAACGCGGCGGCTCGGCTCTGCGCGCTCAACGCGCTCGCGGCCGTGCACGCCGAAGTCGGCATCGACTCGATCGTCCGGGTGGTCAAGGTGGTCGGATTCGTCGCCTCGGCACCCGGATTCACCGGTCAGCCCGGCGTGATCAATGGAGCGTCGGACCTGCTGGGTGAGATCTTCGGCGAGGCCGGCGTCCACGCGCGGTCGGCCGTCGGGGTCGCCGAACTCCCCCTGGGCGTGCCCGTCGAGGTGGAAATCGTCGTCCAGGTGAAATGACCCGACCGGGGAGCGGTGCCCGGAGGCTGCGGACCAGCGTGCGTCCCGAGGAACAGGAAGCGGTGATCCTGGCGGCGGCGCGCCGCGAGTTCGCGGAGGTCGGAGTGCGGCGGGCCGGCATGGACGCCGTGGCGCGCGCCGCGGGCGTCTCGCGCAGCACGCTGTACCGGCGTTTCCCGAACAAGGACGCATTGCTCGCGAAGGTCGGCGAGGCGATCGCACTCGCGACCATGCGGCATCTCGCCGCGGCCGTCCGCGGCCTGCCGCCGCGCGAGGCGGTGGTCGAGGCCTTCGTCGAATGCACGCGGATCGTCGACGAGGATCCGCTCGTGCGCCGACTGCTGCTCGACGAGCCGGACGTCGCCGACGTTCTGGTGAGCCAGACCTCCCGTACCGCCGGAGAGTTCCTGGAAGCCTCCGGCGCCGCGGTCGCGGGCACGCTGCGTCGTGCGGGCGCGACCATGCCCGACGACGATCTTCTGCTGGTGTCGGAGCATTTCGTACGCGTCGCGCTGTCGCTCACGCAGATCCGGACCTCGCGTCTGGACATCGCGGACGTCGAGACCGTCCGGGCCTACGCCACGAAGTTCCTGGCACCGGTGGTGTGGTGACGCGGCGGTCGCTCGGTAGGCTCGGTGAATGCCCCTTCATGCCGACGCTTCCGCCGACGACAAGCCGGTCCATCCCGCATACGGCGTAGTGCGTGAGGTGACGCCGTTCGCCTCTGTGCTGCTGTGTCACAATCCCGGCTCGTTCGAACTCGACGGCACCAACACCTGGATCCTGCGAGCGCCGGGTTCGTCGACCGCGGTGGTCGTGGATCCGGGACCGACCAAGCACGGCAAACACGTGCGGGCTGTCGCGGCCGCGGCCGGGGAGGTCGAACTCGTCCTCATCAGCCATCGCCATCACGATCACGTCGGTGCATGCAAGAGGATGCGCAAACTCGCGGGCGCACCGCAGCGGGCCTACTCAGACGAGTACTCGGTGGGCGCCCCGCGGTTGCGGGACCGTGAAGTCATCGAGGCGGCGGGCGTGACCATCACGGTGATGCACACCCCGGGACATACGGCCGACTCCACGAGCTTCCTCGTCGAGTGGGAGGGGCAGCGTGCGATCCTGACCGCCGACACCATTCTCGGTTTCGGCACCACCGTGCTCGATCCGTCGGACGGTTCGCTGAAGGACTACTTCAACTCGCTCAATCGGCTGCTGGTGGAGGCCTCCGACGCGGTCGTGCTGCCCGGACACGGCCCCGACCATCCGGAGCTGGAACCCATTGCGCGCTACTACAAGTCGCATCGCGAGGAACGTCTCGCGCAGATCGTCGCCGCGCTCGACGAACTCGGTGTCTCACCGGAGAAGGCCAAGCCGATGAAGGTGGTCCGGAAGGTCTACTCCGACGTCGATCAGAAGCTCTGGCCGGCCGCGAAGATGTCGGTGAAGACTCAATTGGAGTATCTCCGCACGCTGTGAGCGCGTGCGGCGGAGATCAGGACTGACAAACAGGTCCGAGGGCGAAATGCCCTCGGACCTGTTTGTCGGTACTGATTTTGCGCTTGCTCAGCGTGCGCGGCGCGCGAGGCGCTCGGAGTCCGCGATCAGGACACTCTTGCCCTCGAGTCGCAGCCATCCGCGCTGTGCGAAGTCGGCGAGCGCCTTGTTGACGGTCTCGCGCGAGGCGCCGACGAGCTGGGCGATCTCTTCCTGCGTGAGGTCGTGCGTGACGCGCAGTGCGCCGCCCTCCTGCGTGCCGAAGCGCTGCGCCAACTGCAAGAGCTGCTTGGCGACGCGACCCGGGACGTCGGTGAAGATCAGGTCGGCGAGGTTGTTGTTGGTGCGGCGCAGGCGACGTGCCAGCACGCGGAGCAACTGCTCGGCGATCTCCGGACGGTCCTTGATCCACTTGCGCAGCGCGTCGCGGTCCATGGTGACCGCGCGGACCTCGGTGACGGTGGTCGCCGACGAGGTGCGGGGGCCGGGGTCGAAGATCGACAGCTCACCGAACATGTCCGACGGACCCATGATGGTCAGCAGGTTCTCGCGACCGTCCGGCGAGCGGCGGCCGAGCTTCACCTTGCCGGACAGGATGATGTAAAGACGGTCGCCGGGTTCGCCCTCGTGGAAGATGACATGACCGCGCGGAAACTCGACCGGCTGAAGTTCCTTCGCGAGAGCTGCGACGGCGGTGGGTTCGACACCCTGGAAAATGCCGGCCCGTGCTAGTACTTCTTCCACCTAAAGAACCTCTCTCAAATGCTTTTGCCGCGTCCAGTGATAAAGACTACGTGAAAGATCATAGATGTTGGATTGATCACTGTTCGCATTAGTAGGCAACTAGCGCGCGTCGTACCTGCGGCTCGGGCCGCCTGCACGCTCACCGGACTTCAGGACGCGCGACTGGATTCCGGTTCGTCTGTTTCCGCGATCGGCTTGCTGCGCCGGCTCCGGAGCTCGTCGAGTGCGGCGGGCAGCCCGTCTTTCGCGAGGTTGCTCACGTCGGTCTCATCCGCGGCTTCCAGGAACTCCTCGACGTGGGCCGGGCCCACCGACAGTCGGTCGAGTCCCGCCTGCACCCTCTCCATCGCGAGTGCGAAGAGCATCAGCACAGCGGGGAAGAGAAGTCCGGCCAGTCCTTGCATGAGGAACAGTAAACACCGGGGCCGTGGGGGTGCCGCAAACCCAGACGGCTCTCGTCACCGAGTTGTGACCTGCGGTTACCCGGGCCGGCGAGGTCAGCCGACCGCGCGGCCGGGGGCACGGCGGCTAACCTGGTCTGTTGTGAGTAGACGCAAGGAGGAGACCAGGCTGGGCCTGGTCCGGCGGGCGCGGCGGATGAACCGAGCGCTGGAGGCGGCCTTCCCGCACGTCTACTGCGAACTGGATTTCACAACGCCGCTGGAACTGTCGGTCGCGACGATCCTGTCGGCACAGTGCACCGACGTGCGCGTGAACCAGGTGACGCCCGCGCTCTTCGCCAGGTACCCGGACGCGCGCGCATATGCCGAGGCCGACCGGACCGAGTTGGAGGAGATGATTCGGTCCACCGGCTTCTATCGGAACAAGGCCAATTCGATCATCGGCCTGGGGCAGGCGCTGGTCTCGCGGTTCGGTGGCGAGGTGCCGGCGAATCTCAAGGATCTGGTGAGCCTTCCCGGCTTCGGGCGCAAGACGGCCAACGTCGTCCTGGGCAACGCCTTCGGCGTGCCGGGGATCACCGTCGACACGCATTTCGGCCGGCTGGTCCGCCGCTGGGACTGGACTCGGGAGACCGACCCGGTGAAGGTGGAGCACGCGGTGGGCGCGCTGTTCGAGAAGCGCGACTGGACCGACCTGTCGCATCGCATCATCTTCCACGGTCGGCGCGTCTGCCATGCGCGCAAACCGGCGTGCGGTGTCTGCGTGCTCGCCAAGGACTGTCCCTCCTACGGTGAGGGGCCCACTGACAAGGGCGCGGCGGCGGCACTGGTGAAGGGGCCGGAGACCGAGCATCTGCTCGCCTTGGCCGGAGTCGAGCAGTCGGGAGCGGCTCAGTGAAGATCCTGAAGGAGCCCGCGGCCCGGGCCACGCTGGCATTCGTCATCGTCGCGGTCGCGCTAATCGTGGCGCTCTGGCCCCGTGGCGGGCCCGACGACACCGCGGGCGGCGGTGGGACGACGGCGGCGACCTCCACCTCTGGTGTGACCGATCAGCAGGTGTCCGAGGACGAGCTGAGCAAGGAGCGCGCGGCGGCCGCACTGCAGCCCTGTCCCGACGGCACGGGGCCGGCCGGCCCGCATTCCGTCCTGGCCGGTGTCACGGTTCCGTGCATGGCCACCGGCGCACCGGTGGACCTCGGCGTGACCACGGCGGGAAAGCCTCTGGTCATCAACATGTGGGCGGTGTGGTGTCTGCCCTGCCGTCGTGAGCTGCCGATCTTCGACCAGTTCTCCAAGGACGCGGGCGAGAGCCTGAACGTGCTCGCCGTTCACGCAAGCCAGGGCGGCGACAAACCGTACTTCGTCCTGAAATTCCTGCAGGAGGTCGGGGTGCATCTTCCGGTGGTCACCGATCCGAACGGTGCGGTCGCCAAGGCGATCGGGGCGCCTCGGGTGTTCCCGTCGACCGTTCTGATCCGGTCGGACGGCACCGTGGCCGATGTGCTGCCGCGAGTGTTCGATTCGGAGGCGCAGCTCGCAGAGGTGGTCCGTGAGAAGCTGGGTGTCGACGTAGGGGGAGCGCAGTGAGCGGAGTTCCGGTGGGGCCGCTCGTGTCCCGGGACCAGATCCCGCCGTGGCTGCGCCCGGTGACCGACGACCCCGAGGTCGTCAACGAGAAGGTGCTCAGCCGAGGCGGCGGTCGGGCACGGCTCGTCGCGGGCCTGCGCGGACACCGTGCCGCGGCCGTTCTGGTGCTCTTCGCCGGGTCGTTCGCCGCCGACCCGCTGGCGGCCGGAGGACTGCCCGCCGACGCGGACGTGCTGCTCACCGAGCGCGCCGCCACCCTGCGAACGCACAGCGGACAGATCGCCTTTCCGGGCGGCAGCCGCGATCCCGGCGACGACTATCCCGTCGGCACCGCGCTGCGAGAGGCGCGGGAAGAGACCGGCCTCACCGACGACGGCGTCAAAGTGCTGGCGAATCTGCCCGCCTTCCCGGTGCCGACCGGTTTCGAAGTGCACCCGGTGCTCGCACACTGGGAACGCCCCAGCCACGTGTACGCCGTCGACCACGGTGAGACGGCGAGGGTCACCAGGGTGAACCTGCGCGAACTCCTGGCACCGGAGAACCGCTTCCAGGTGAGTCGGTCCCTCGTGGGAACCACCGTGTACAAGGGCCCGGCGTTTCTCTACGACGGCATGCTGGTCTGGGGATTCACCGGTGGACTGCTGGCGGCGATCAGCGAAGCCGCGGGCTGGGACGTCCCCTGGGACACCGACGACGTGCGCCCACTGGAGCAGATGATCGCCGAGACCGGCGGTCGGCAGGTGTCGGGGTTCTCCGACCCCCGGGACGGCGGCCTCGCCGCCGACGTGAACGGAGATCGATGAGCGGATCGGTGTGGGTCGACCTGGTGATCCTCGTCGTCGCCCTGCTGGCGGCGCTGAGCGGATACCGCCAGGGTGCGGCAGCGTCCGCACTGGCCTTCTTCGGCGTGGTCCTGGGTGCGGTCGCGGGAATTCTGCTGGCTCCCGTCGTCATCGAACGCTTCGACGACGCTCGGCTTAGGCTGTTGATCGGCGTGGTGCTGATCGTCGTGTTCGTCATCATCGGCGAAGTCGCGGGCATGGTCCTCGGCGGTGCGGTGCGCAGCAGTATCCACTCCCCGGGACTGCGGCGCGTGGACAGCTGGATCGGTTCGGTGCTGCAGGTGATCGCCATCGTGATCGCTGCGTGGCTGCTCGCCTTCCCTTTGCGGAGTACGGACGAATTCCGTCTCTCGTCGGCGATCGACGGCTCGAAGGTGATTCAGACGGTCGACAAGGTGGCCCCGCAGTGGGTGCGTGACCTGCCCGACGAGTTCACCGGTCTGGTCGACAGTTCCGGGCTCAAGGAGGTGATCGGGCCGTTCGGGCAGACGCGCGTGGCGAACGTCGGTCCGCCCGACGCGGCTCTGGTCGACCAGCCCGCGGTGCGCTCGGCGAAGCGGAGCGTCGTCAAGATCAGCGGTGTGGCTCGCAGTTGCGGCCAGGCGCTGGAGGGCAGTGGATTCGTGGTCTCGCCCGAGCGCGTGATGACCAACGCGCACGTCGTGGCGGGTACCGACACCGTGAGCGTTCAGACGTCGGCGGGCGGCGATTACGAGGCCACCGTCGTCTGGTTCAACCCGCGCAACGACGTCGCGGTCCTGGACGTGCCGGGACTGCGCGCGCCGGCCCTCGAGTTCGCCTCCGGGCAGGCGCAGACGGGCGACGACGCCATCGCTCTCGGCTACCCCGAGAACGGGCCCTTCACGGTCACGCCGCTGCGCGTGCGGAATGTGGTGGAGCTCAACGGGCCGGACATCTATCAGAGCCCGCGCCAGGTGCAGCGCCAGGTGTACACGGTGCGCGGCAACATCCGTTCGGGCAACTCCGGCGGTCCGATGATCTCCACCGACGGCAAAGTCCTCGGCGTGGTCTTCGGCGCCGCAGAGGACCCGACAGAGGACACCGGCTTCGTCCTCACCGCGGAACAGGTTCAGCGCGATCTCGCGGCTTCGGAGCAGAGCGATTCCGAAGCGGCGACGCAGCAATGCGTCTCGGGCTGATCCGGGATCGATCGGACTCTCGAGCGGCGGCGTTCGTCACCGGCCGAGGAGCTGCAGCAGCAGCGCGTTGAACTCCCCGGGTGCTTCCTGGTGTGCGAAGTGCCCGGTGTCGGGAATGATCCGGTAGTCCATGTCGGCTGCCCAGTGGCGGCTCTGGACCATCACCGAGTCGAGGATGTACTCGTCGTCGTGGCCGCGCACGGCGAGGATGGGGATCGGCAGCCGCTTGTCCATGAGATCCATGAAACGCCGGCCGTCGTTGCGGAACTGCGACCGGAACGCCCACCGCCGGTACTCCAGGCTGCAGTGGGCCACGCCGGGGATCTGAATGGCGAGCCGGTTGCGGGCGATCGTCTCGGCGAAGTCGGGGCTCTGCTGCCAAGCCGGTCCGGAGCGTTCCCGGAAGTACTCCTCGATGAAGGCTCCGTCCGCCCGGGTGAGGCGACGCTCGCCCAGGCGAGGCAGCTGGTTGTGCAGGAACAGCGGGAGAAACGCCGACCGCTCCTCGGAGTTGAACAGGACGCCGCGCTTGAGCGCGCGCGGATGTGGCGACGACAGCACCGCCACCCGCTCGACGACCGCGGGATGCAGTGTGGCCGTGGCCCAGCAGACGAGCCCGCCGTCGGCGTGACCCACCAGCGTGGCGCTCGTGTGGCCGAGTGCGCGCACGAGTGCGTTGGTGTCGCCGGCCAGCGTCCACCCGTCGTATCCGCGGGGCGGCTTGTCGGAGTCGCCGTAGCCGCGCAGGTCGACGGCGACGGCGCGGTAGCCGGCCTCGGTCAGTGCTTCGAGCTGGTGCCGCCACGACCACCAGACTTCGCCGAAGCCGTGCAGCAGCAGCACCAACGGACGGTCGGCCACGAACCGCTGCGTCTCCACGGCATGAAAGCGCAGACCGTTGGCGCGGACGTCGAAGTGCCGCCACGGTCCATCGAAGCGGACCAGGGTCGGGTCCGGAGGAGTGCTCGTCAATCTGGCGGTGATGGATCAGTTGCGCATCGGGTCGCGCGCAGGCGGGATCTGCGGGTGCGCCATACCGCCGGTCGACTCGTGGTGACCGGGGATCACGGTCGCCAGCTCGTTGACCGATTCGATCGTCTTCTCCGGCGCTCGAAGCCGTTTCAGGAACACGTACCCAGCGACTATCAGGGCGATCGAGACCACCAGGAGCACCAGGAAGACGATGCCGAACGCAGCCCAGGTCGGCAGCCAGATGTCGAGCAGGAAGCCGAGGAACACGAAGAAGAACAGGCTCGCGTACAGCAGCAGCACGGCCGCCACGATCATCAGTCCACCGCCGGCGCCGGCCTTCTTGGCCTCGCGGACCAGCTCGGACTTGGCCAGCGCGATCTCGGCGCGGAACAGGGTGGAGGCGCTCGCGGCGGCGTCCTTGACCAGATTGCCGATCGTCGGTTCGCCGCTCGGTCCGAGGTTCGCGTCCGACATGGGGATCGACGGAACGCGGGGAGCGTTGCTCGGTTCACTCGGCCAGGTGTCGGAATTTCCGCTCACGAATACTCCCTTGAAGATCGTTGGTCGGTCTCATGTTGCCATGTCGGGTCGTACCGCGAAACGACACCGCCGACCCGGGCAGGTCGGCGGTGTCGATGCGGACGGTCCGGCGATCAGCTCTTGCGCGACCGGATGGCTTCGAATACGGACGGATCGACGAGGGTGGAGGTGTCGCCCAACTCGCGGCCCTCGGCGACGTCCTTGAGCAGGCGCCGCATGATCTTGCCCGACCGCGTCTTGGGAAGCTCCGGGACGATGTTGATCTCCCGGGGCTTCGCGATCGGCGAGATGTCGACCGACACCTGTTCGCGGAGTTCGGCGATCAGCGAATCGCCGGAGGCGTCGGCGCCCTCCATGAGGATGACGAATGCGACGATGCCCTGACCGGTGGTCTCGTCCGCGGCGCCGATGACGGCGGCCTCGGCCACGGCTGAGTGCGCCACCAGCGCCGATTCCACTTCGGACGTGGAGATGCGGTGCCCCGACACGTTCATGACGTCGTCCACTCGGCCCAGGACCCACAGTGCGTGGTCCTCGTCGTACCGCGCGCCGTCGCCGGCGAAGTACCAGCCCTGCTCGGCGAAGCGCGACCAGTAGGTCTCCTTGAACCGCTCGTCGTCGCCCCAGATGCCGCGCAGCATCCCCGGCCACGGACGGTCGAGAACGAGGTAGCCCTGCTCGCCGTCGGGCACCGGATTGCCGTTGTCGTCCACCACATTGGCGCTGATGCCGGGCAGGGGGCGCATGGCCGAGCCCGGCTTGGTCGCGGTGACGCCGGGGAGCGGGGAGATCATGATGCCGCCGGTCTCGGTCTGCCACCAGGTGTCGACGATCGGGCAGCGGCTGCCCCCGATGACCCCGTGATACCAGCGCCAGGCCTCGGGATTGATCGGCTCGCCGACGCTGCCGAGGAGGCGCAGCGACGAGAGGTCGTGCGCATCGGGGATCTCGCGTCCCCACTTCATGAAGGTGCGGATGAGGGTCGGCGCGATGTAATAGATCGTCACGCCGTACTTCTCGATCACCTGGAAGTGCCGGTGCTCGTTGGGAGTGTTCGGCGTGCCCTCGTAGATCACCTCGGTGGCGCCGTTGGAGAGCGGTCCGTAGACGAGGTATGTGTGTCCGGTGACCCAGCCGATGTCGGCGCCGCACCAGAAGACGTCGCGGCCCTCCTTGTGGTCGAAGACGTTGTGGAAGGTGTAGTTGGCCTGAGTGAGGTAGCCGCCCGACGAGTGGACGATGCCCTTGGGCTTGCCGGTGGTGCCGGAGGTGTAGAGCAGGAAGAGGGGATGCTCGGCGTCGAAGGCCTCGGGCTCGTGATGGGGAGACGACTCGCCGACCGTGTCGTCCCACCAGACGTCGCGGCCCTCCACCCAGTTCAGGTTCGGGTCGTGGTTGGTGCGGCGCACCACAAGCACCTTCTCGACCGACTTCGCGGCGTCGTCGCCGGTGCCGAGGGCCTCGTCGACGGCTTCCTTGAGCGGTGCCGGCTTGCCGCGTCGGTACTGGCCGTCGGTGGTGATGACGACCTTGGCCTCGGCATCGTCGACTCGCGACCGGAGGGCGGTGGCGGAGAAGCCCGCGAAGACCACCGAGTGGGTCAGGCCGAGCCGGGCGCAGGCGAGCATCGAGACGACGGCCTCGGGAACCATCGGCATGTAGATGGCGACGCGGTCGCCTGCCTGCAGCCCGATGGACGCCAGATAGTTCGCGGCGCGTGAGACCTCGTCCTTGAGCTGGCTGTAGGTGATGTCGCGCGAGTCCCCGGGCTCGCCGACCCAGTGGATGGCGACGCGATCACCCTTGCCCGCGGCGACATGACGGTCGACGCAGTTGTAGGCGACGTTCAGCCTGCCGCCGACGAACCACTTGGCGAACGGGGCGTTGGACCAGTCCAGGACCTCGCCGAATGGAGTGTCCCAGTCGAGGCGGCGTGCCTGCTGCGCCCAGAACTCGAGCGGATCGGCCTCGGCGCGGTCGTACAGCTGGGCCGTCGCATTCGCGTCGGCAGCGAATTCGGGAGACGGCGGGTAGACCTGATTTGCGCTCGAAGACATCGTCGTTTGCCTTTCCTCTGTTCGTTCATCGACTCCGGCCACACGGTGAGACCGGAACGGGTCTGCAGGGCGAAGAGACTTCCATTGTGAAGGTAATCACTACCGTCTGACAGTGTGACGGCGGGACGGTTGCATGCGGGTTGCGAGCGATGAGCGGTCGGTCGTCAGCGGTCGGCGGCGCTCGCGCAGGTGCCGCTACTGTTGAACGCGTGAGTTCAGATCCGTTGTCGCCGCTGCTCGACCTGCCCGGCGTTCGCGAGGCGTCCGACCGGGCCCGCGACGCGGTCAGCGCGGCACATCGTCATCCGATCAACCTGCGGCAGTGGGACAAGACCTCCCGCGAGGCCTCGTGGCGGGCCGGGCGGTCGTCGGCAGCGATCGACGGCGGCACCACGGACATCTCACGGTCGGATCTCGGTGACCCGATCGCCGCCGGCGCGGTCCGGGTGGCCCAGTCGCTCGACAGCGATGCGATCGATCAGGCAGTCGCGGTGTTCCGGCGCGCGCCCGCCCAGTCGCTGGCCCGCCTGCACACACTCGCCGCCGCCGACCTGCTCGACGATCCGGAGCTGCTCGGCCGTCCCCGCCCCGAGCCGCATATCGCACAGCGTCTCGACCTGCTCGGGCAGTTGATCACCGGCGGCACGTCGGCGCCGGCTCCGGTGCTGGCCGCCGTGGTGCACGGGGAACTGTTGGCGCTGGCACCCTTCACCGAGGCGAACGGAGTGGTCGCGCGCGCCGCGTCGCGACTGGTCTCGGCGATGACCGGGCTCGACCCGCATCTGCTCGGCGTGCCGGAGGTGACCTGGCTCAAGCGTCTCGGTGAGTACCGGGAACTGTCCGCACGCTTCGCTACCGGCGATCCGGAGGCGATCGGTGCGTGGATCGTTCTGTGCTGCGAGGCGATGGAGGCGGGCGGCGCAGAGGCCACGGCGATTGCCGATGCGGCCCGCGGCTGATCGGCGGTGTCACCGACGGATCGCCGTCAAGAGTAGGAGCCGCACACATATTTGCGGGCGGCCCACCGATCGGATCTCCGATCGGTGCGGCCGCCCGCAAGCACGGGCCCAAGTGACCAGGCGTGCATATGTGGGTTGTGGTACCCGCCTCGGCGAGGGACTGCTGGCATCTCGTCGTGAATCGAACGTCGGGTTGTCGGCCCAAAAGAGATTTCGCGAATGATGCCCGCAATGTCGCAGGCGCACAACACTTGTGCCAATGCGGCGCGCTCCGCGTGGGTGCTTGCCGCCCGTGCTGGGAGCTTGCCGGTCCGGGGGCTTCTGCCCTTCTCTTCCGGGAGAAGCTGGGCCGTCCGGGGCTCCGTAAGTCATTTGTACATGGTGATGCCCATCACATCAAGCCCTTCGTGAAAAATCTTCACGCGGCCTCTGACCTGGCGTTTTTCGAGTGCCGAAGCTGATAGACGATCGCTGCCGCGGCGGCGGCGCCAATCCCCGTGGCGCACAGCGCCGTACGCGTCACCGTGGCCTTGGACGACCACGGCGATGCGGGTAGCGGATTTGGGAAATCGAATATCTCCCAACCGTTCTCGGTCGCGTGGCGACGGAGCGCCCTGTCTGGATTCACCACGGCGGGGTGGCCGACCGCGGTCAGCATCGGCAGATCGGTGCTCGAATCGGAGTATGCGTAACACTCGTCCAGGCGGTAGCCGCGTTCGTCGGCGAGTGACCGCATGGCGATCGCCTTGGCCTCGCCGAAGCAGTAGAACTCGAGTTCTCCCGAGTATCGACCGTCGACCACGCGCATGATGCTCGCCCGGACCACATCGGCACCGAGGAGGCGGCCGATCGGTTCCACCATCTCGATTCCGGAGGCGGAGATGAGCACGATCTCGTGGCCTGCGCGTCTGTGTTGTTCGATCAGGGCTGCGGCCTCGCTGAAGATCGCTGGCCGGACCACCTCCTCGAGTGTCTCGGAGACGATCTCGCGAACCAGGCCGGCGTCCCAGCCGGTGCACATGTCGGTCACATGTTTGCGGAGCCGCTCCACCTGATCGTCGCCGGTGGAGGCGAGCAGGAATTGCAGCTGCGCAACCGCCGACCTCAGCATTGCGCGACGGGTGAGCAGCCCGCCGTCGAAGAAGGGGCGGGTGAATGCGAGGGCGCTGGATCGGGCGATCACCGTCTTGTCGAGGTCGAAGAATGCGGCGATCCGATCCGATGACGTCGAGGTCACAGGCCGAATCCTAGGTGGAATCCGACGCCCGGGGAAGGGTGCCGGGAAGTGTGACGTAGAAAACACTGGAACCAGATAGTTGGTATTGCAATGTTCGCGTCTACGCGTGTAGCTTGTAGTTATCCGGTTCACGCCGGTAGCTTTCAGCCCGACCCCCCGGGGCTGAAACGCTGATGACCCCGGCCTCCTCCCCCCTGGCCGGGGTCGTCCCATTTCTGCGGTCGGATCTTCCGTTCGAACTCCACCCAAGCGAGACGAACATCCTCGATTGTCTCACCACGGTGTGGGCGTCGCGGTAGCTTCAGAGACCAGTGCACCCCGGAGGCGGGTGCGTGTCGTCTAGAGTTTGGACCCTCATGAAGCCCTTCGGACGTCTCGTCCTCGCGATCTGCGCGGTGCTGATCGGTGCCACGGCCCTGGTGGCGGCACCTGCTCAAGCCGCCCCCGCCCAGCCCGAGAACTACAACTTCTTCGGCGGAATCCCCTACGAGCTACAGCACCCGGGCGGTTCGTTGCCCGGATCCAACGACTTCCGCTGCAAGCCGACTGCCGCACATCCGCGCCCAGTGGTCCTGGTGCACGGTACCGGCGGAGCACGCACCACCAACTGGGGAGCCTATGTCCCCATGCTCAAGAACCGCGGATACTGCGTCTTCGCACTGACTTACGGCGCCTTGCCGGGCATGCCGTGGCCGCTGACCGCGGTGGGCGGCATGGACCGGATCGAGGTCAGCGCGGGGCAATTGCAGAAATTCGTCGCACGCGTGCTGGCGGCCACCGGCGCGAAGACCGTCGACATCATCGGCCACTCGCAGGGAACCTACATGCCGGAGTACTACGTCAAGTACCTCGGCGGCGCCGACAAGGTGACCAACTACGTCTCCCTCGCGCCCCTGTGGAAGGGGACCGGGTCGGTGAGTCCGTCCATGAATCAGCTCGGTCGGTTGCTCGGCGACGTCCCGATGCCGATGTGCATCGGATGTGGCGGCATGCTTCGCGGATCGTCGATGAACAAGAAGATCTGGCGCGGCGGAAGCCCGTATGTGAAGGGTGTGCACTACACCAACATCATGACCAGGTACGACGAGTTGCTGGTGCCGTACACCGCGGGCTTCGTCCCCGGCCGCCGGGGCGAGTCGGTGGACAACATCGTGGTTCAGGACAGCTGCGCACAGGACTACAGCGACCACCTCGCGATCGCGGGATCCCGCCGGGCGGCGTACCTGGCACTGAACGCGCTGGACCCGGCACACCCGGTCACGGTGCCGTGCGAGTTCGTGCCGCCGTTCACCGGGCAGTCGTAGCGACTGCGCCGCCGGGACCTGTGGACAACGCGATTTCCTGACTCGGCGCCTGCGGGCACGCTCGGAGCATGAGCGATGTGCTGCTGGTCCTGGCTCAGGAGTCTCTCCACGACGATCTCGCGCGGTGCAGTGCGGCCGCCGGCTTCGCGATGGTGGTCGGCGATCCGGCGCGCTGCAGACACCAATGGCTCAGAGCCGCCGCGGTCGTCGCCGACTCGGCGGCTCTCGACGTCCTCGCCGGGCAGGAGTTGCCGCGGCGCGACGGGCTGTTCGCGGTCAGCGGCGCCGGCGACGACGCGCGGCTGTGGCGGTCGGGCCTGGTTCTCGGCGCCGACGGCGGTTTCGTGCTCCCCGAGGAGGAAGCCGAACTGGTCGCAACGCTGTCGCGGGCGCGCGAACCGCGTCGGCATCCGGCGCGTGCGGTCGCGGTGGTGCCGGGGCACGGCGGTGCCGGGGCCAGCACGCTTGCCGCGGCGGTGGCGCTCGTGGCCGCACGGACGACCGGCGTGCTGCTTCTCGACGTCGACCAGGCCGGTGCGGGTGCGGATCTGCTCTTGGGTATCGAATCGGAGCCGGGCCTGCGGTGGTCGGACGTCAACGGGGAGACCGGTTCCATCGGCGGCGCGGCGTTGCGGTCGGCCGTGCCGCGCACGCGCGGTGTGGGGGTCCTCTCCGCCGGTCGCGAGCAGCCCTCGAGTCTGCGCCCGGAGACCGTGCTCGCGGCGCTCGACGCGAGCCGCGGTGCAGGAGACGCGGTGGTGGCCGACGTGGGACGGGAACCGGGGCCGGTCACGGCCGGGATCGTCGACTCCGTCGACCTGACCGTCGTGGTGACCACGGCGACGGTCGCCGCCGTCGCGGCCACCCGCCGCACACTCGACCGTCTGCTCCGTGAGCGCGAACCGCTGCTGCTGGTCCGCGGCCCGTCGCCGAGCGGACTGACCGCCCCTCAGGTCGCCGATGCCGTCGGACTGGAACTGCTCGGCGGTTTCCGAGCCGACGCATCGTTGCCCGGTCGATGCGAGGCGGGCGGGCTCACGCTGCGCCGGTTCTCCCCGCTGACCCGAGCAGCCGAAGCCGTCTGCCGTCGCGCACGAGTGGGTGCCCGGTGACCGGCGTCGACGCCGAGCTGCTCGAACGGGTCCGGCATCGTCTCGCGGCCGAGGCGGGGCCGGGAGCGCCGTCGCCGGGACCGGAGATGATCGCGTGTGCGATCCGTGCTGAGTCCGGCGGGCTGCTCGGCGACACCGACCTGCTCGCGGCGTTGCGTTACCTGCAGACGGAGATGGTCGGCGTCGGACGTCTCGAAGTGCTGCTCGCCGACCCCGCGGTGACGGACGTACTGGTGGTCGGACCGCGGCAGGTGTGGGCCGACCGCGGTGACGGTCCGCAGCTGACCGACGTGGTGTTCGACGACGAGGCGAGCGTGCGCCGCCTGGCCGCGCGGCTGGCGCTCAGCGCGGGCCGGCGGCTCGACGACGCCCAGCCGTGGGTCGACGGCCGGCTCACGGGAGTCGGCCGCAGCGGTTCGCATCTGCGGCTGCACGCCCTCATTCCCCCGCTGGCACCCGACGGAACCTGCATCTCGCTGCGCGTGCTGCGGAGTGCCACACACGATTTCGAGGCGCTCGTCTCGGGCGGCTCGATCGACGCCGAGGTGAGAGACCTGGTCGCAGGCGTGATCGCGGCTCGGCTCGCCTTCTTGGTCGTCGGAGGGACCGGGGCGGGCAAGACCACTGTGCTGGGGAGTCTGCTGGGTCTGGTCGACCCGAGTCAGCGGATCCTGTGCGTGGAAGACGCGCCCGAACTGGAGCCGTGCCACCCGCACGTGGTGCGCCTGGTGGCTCGCGCGGCCAACGTCGAAGGCGTCGGTGAGGTGACGGTCCGGATGCTGGTGCGGCAGGCACTGCGAATGCGACCCGACCGGATCGTCGTCGGGGAGGTCCGGGGCGCCGAGGTGATCGATCTGCTCACCGCGCTCAATACCGGGCACGACGGCTGCGCGGGCACGCTGCACGCCAACTCGATCACCGAGGTCCCCGCCCGGATGGAAGCGCTCGCGGCCCTCGGCGGGATGGCGCGCGACGCTCTGCACAGCCAACTCGGTCCCGCGATCCAGGTGATCTTCGGAATGGCCAGGACCGCGGGCGGTCGACGGTCGATGACCGAGATCGGAGTGGTGGAACGGGATCGAGCCGGGCTGGTCCGGGTGGTGCCCGCGTGGCGGGCCGGAACCGGTTTCACCGACCGTCGGGAGACTCTCGTGCGGCTCATCGGGAGTCGGTCGTGACCGTGGTTCCGCTGCTCCTCGCGGCAGCGGCCGCCGTCTTGCTGTGGCCGGCGCCGCAGGCTCACCGCAGACTCGAGGAACTCTGCGGTCGTGCCGATCGGGGCTCGCGCCGGCGGACCGACCCCTGGCTGACGGTCTGGGCGCTGCCCGCGGGCGCGCTGATCGTGTTCGGCGTCGCACCCGGTGTCGCCGGGGCGCTGGTGGCCGGTGCGATTACCCGGCAGCGGAGGCAGACGCGACGGGACGCTGCGCGAGATCGCGACATGGGCGAGCTGATCGCCGCGCTCGGAGTGATGGGAGCCGAACTGTCGGTCGGTGCCCCTGTGGTCCAGGCGTGTCGCGCCGCGGCGTCCGACCTGCTGCAGTCCGGGTCATCCGGACCGGTCGCGGACGAACTGGCCCGGATGGCGGCCCGGGCCGAACTCGGCGGCGATCCGGGACCACCCCCGTCAACCGCGTCGAACCCGGTCCGGCGTCTGGCGCAGGCATGGGCCATGTCGCTCGAGTTCGGGCTGCCCATCGGTGAGGTGCTCGCCGCGCTGCGGTCGGATCTCCTGTCGAGGCAGGACTTCGCCGCGCGGACCAGAGCCGGGCTCGCGGGGCCACGAGCCACCGCGGCGGTTCTCGCAGGTCTGCCGATGCTCGGACTGGTACTCGGACAGGCGATGGGAGCCGATCCGGCTCGAGTGCTGCTGGGCACGGGGACGGGCGGTGTTCTGCTGGTGATCGGCACGCTGCTGGCGGTCGCCGGACTCGCATGGGCCGGGCGGATCACGAATAGGGCGGTGGCGCCGTGAGTGCGGCGCTGGTGCTTCTGGCGGCGGCATTGCTCGCGTGGCCACCGCCCGGGTGGGTGCTCGCCCGGGTCCGGGAGTCCGAGCAGACCGGTGCGGGGGACGAGGCCGGAGGATCGCCGGATCCCTTCGACATCGCAGCGGGCTACGACACGCTGGCGGTGTGCCTCCGGTCCGGACTGCCGCTGGCGACCGCGGCGGCGGTCGCGGCCCGGACGTCGCCGCCGGTGCTGGGCAGGTCGCTCACCAGAGCCGCGGAACTCCTGGCGCTCGGCTCCGATCCGGACCAGGCCTGGGCAGCCGCAGAGTCCGACAGCCCGGAGTTCGCGGAACTCGCGGCGCTGATCAGGAGGGCATCGCGAGCGGGTTCAGCGGTGGCCGACGTGGTTTCGGGATTCGCCGACGGCACACGGCGGCGTGCGGAGAACGCCGCTCTCGAAGCGGCCGAACGTGCGGGAGTCAAGATCAGCGGACCGCTGGGGCTGTGCTTCCTTCCCGCGTTCGTATGTCTGGGCATCGCGCCGGTGGTGATCGGCCTGGCGTCGGGACTCCTCGCGGGCGTGTGACGGAGGCGTGCGCCGGCGCCGGGCGTCCCGGGTCATTCAGACGACAGAATTCGGTTCTGCCGCTCTTTCCTCTTCTCGCCCGGACGCGCACGCTTCGTACATGGATACACGTGCAGTCACCCGATGGATGGCCGTGGCGGCCGGAGCGGCGCTGCTGGCGGTCGGAGTCGCGTCTTGCGACAACGGCGACCGCGCCGTGCGGCAGAGCGCCTCGTCGACGGTCGTCACGGTCACGAAGTCGGTCGCGCCCGTGACCGACAGTGGGTCGCCCACGGTGACGGTCATGCCCACTGAGTCGACGGAGACGACCGAGGCGGCCACGGAGACCTCTCCCAGGTCGGATCTGTCTAGCTATTATGGGGAGTGGACCGGGCACGGACGGCAGATGACGCTGCAGCCGGATGGGACCGCATTGGTCACCCTGGCCTCCGGCGCCGCGAATGTGGAGAAGTGGACCGCCACGTGGGGAGCGCACGGCAACGGCATCGTCGTCACGCTGGACACCATGACCTGGCACACGGGCGAACCGCTCGGAAACCAGCCCGGCACGTCGTGGACCGCGGTCCTGGCGCCGTCGGCGGAGGACGGTGTCACGGTGCTCCACATGCCCGGGTTCGCCGACTGGTGCTCGACGAGATTCGGCCAGTCGGTGGTGTGCGGGGCGTGACCGGCCGACGTCGGCCTGCGCGCAGTTCTTAGCCGACACGCCCTACCGCCGCCGTCGGAACCGGTCCGGACTTTCGCGCGTCTAAGTGATGCAGGGTTTCATCGACGAAAGGGAGACGTCATGACGATTCCGGGGACCGCGCGGCAACGCTGGACGGAGATTCGGGAGTTAACGATCCGGCTCGCGGCCGAAGAGGAGGGCATGTCGACGGCGGAGTACGCGATCGGCACGATCGCGGCGGCGGCGTTCGGGGCGCTTCTGTACACGGTGGTCACCGGCGATTCGGTGCTCTCGGCGCTGACCGGAATCATCGGCAAGGCACTGAGCACGTCGGCGGGGTGAGCCGTGCGTGGCCGGACGGTCGCGCTGATCCGGCGGTGCGCCCGCGACGAGTCCGGGATGGTGACCGTGGAGGCGGCGTATGCACTCGCGGCGATAGCGGCGTTTCTGCTCATCGGCCTCGGAGCGGTGGCCGCGGTGTCGGCGCAGATCCGGTGCACCGATGCGGCACGCGAGGTGGCGCGGCTGACGGCCGCGGGGGACGACTCGGCCCGCAGCGTGGGCGCGGAGGTGGCGCCCGCCGGTGCGGGAATCGCGGTGTCCGGTGAGAACGACCGGGTGGTGGTCGAGGTGTCGGCGGACGTCCCGCTGCTTCCTTTCGTCAGAGTCTCGGCGAAGGCGGTGGCCGCTCGCGAGCCGACCGGCGATGAGGCGGGCGGACCGGGGCACGGCGATGAGCGTTCGGGGGACGGAGGGTGACGAGGGATTCTCGACCGTCGCCGGAGCCGCGGTGATCGCGGGGTTGGGGTTCCTGCTGGTGGCGATGCTGTATTCCGGTGCAGCGGTGGTGGCGAGGCATCGGGCGCAGTCGGCAGCGGACCTGTCCGCACTGGCGGCCGCTGCGGTGCGGGTCAGTGGAGACGGGGAGGCGTGTGCGGCCGCGCGGCAGCTGATGTCGAGGCAGGAGGGGGATCCGAGGATGACCGGTTGCGTGGTCGACGGCGACGACGTGCAGCTGTCCGTCGCGGTCAGGGTTCGGTTGGGTCGCTTCGGTATTCGTGAGGCGCGTGCGGTCGCGCGGGCGGGGCCGGTCGAGTCGCCGTAGGGCCGCGGGTCGGCCCGGAGCTACGTGTGCAGACGGCCGATCAGGCGGAGCAGTTTGATCGCGTGCTCCTTGTCCAGCGGTTCGTTGCCGTTGCCGCACTTCGGGGACTGCACGCACGACGGGCAGCCGGTGTCGCAGCCGCATGAGGAGACGGCGGCCTCGGTGGCTGCGACCCACTCGGTGAACGCCTCGTACCCGCGATCGGCGAAGCCCGCCCCGCCGGGGGAACCGTCGTAGACGAACACGGTCGGCAAGCCGGTTCCCGGATGCAGCGCGGTGGAGAGTCCGCCGATGTCCCAGCGGTCGCACGTCGCGACGAGCCCCAGCATTCCGATGGCCGCGTGCTCGGCGGCATGCAGTGCGCCGGGGAACTTGTCGAGTGCGATGCCGGCGTCGATCATCGCCTCGGGCGTGAGCGTGTACATCACGGCGCGGGTCTCGAGTCGGTGCTCCGGCAGGTCGAGCGGAACCGAGTCGAGGATCTCGCCGCTGAGCGACTTGCGGAGGAAACCGACCACCTGACTGGTGACGACGACCGATGCGAGAGCGACGGTGAGGGGACCGAACTCGCGGCGGTCCACGGTTTCGAGGATCGACACGTCGCTGACCTCGCGAGCCGACGTCGTCCAATCGGGTTCCTCGGGGTGACTCAGTGCGAGGCCGTCGTCGAGATCGAGTTCGTCGACCACGAAGCTCTCGCCCTGGTGCAGGTACACCGCTCCCGGGTACACCGAAGTCATGGCGCGGGCGGTGTCGACGGTGCCGAGCAGACGGGAGGACGTGACATCGACGATCAGCACCTGTCCGCCGATGCCGCCGCGCAGATCGATGTCGCCGTGCGGGTCGAGCCCGGGTGCCGCGTACCAGCCGGCCTTGCGTCGTTTGAGCTTGCCCTCGGCGGCGAGGTCGGCCACCACCTGCTCAGCGGAGA
This sequence comes from Gordonia sp. PS3, assembly GCF_041950545.1. NCBI lineage: Bacteria > Bacillati > Actinomycetota > Actinomycetes > Mycobacteriales > Gordoniaceae > Gordonia > Gordonia sp. PS3. The sequence goes on from NZ_CP169524.1 coordinate 340,277, forward strand.
AGGCCGCGACTTCGGCCTCGGTGAGCGGGAACTCGGTCGCCGCGCACAGCATGTGCGGACCGAGGACGAACGGGTTGGTTGGGTCGGTGACGGTGGCCTCCACCGCGCGCTCCAGGAGCGCCTCGGGGTGGTGCACCAGATAGGTGTCGAGCGGATCGTCGCGGGCCACCATCACGACGATCGACCCCTCGCCCCGCCGACCGGCGCGTCCGGCCTGCTGCCAGAAGGAGGCGACCGTTCCGGGGTAGCCTGCCACCACCACGGCGTCGAGCCCGGAGATGTCGACGCCGAGTTCGAGGGCGTTGGTGGTCGCGACACCGAGCAATTCGCCTTCGGAGATGGCCCGTTCGAGCCGGCGCCGATCATCGGCGAGGTATCCGGCGCGGTACGCGGCGACGCGGTCGACCAACTCCGGTGCCGTCTCGGCCAGGATCTGCCGGGCCCGCACCGCGGTCACCTCGACGCCGCGCCGGCTGCGTACGAAGCACAGGGTGCGTGCGCCTTCGATGACGAAGTCGGCGAGCAGTCGTGCCGCCTCCGATCCTGCGGAGCGGCGTACCGGAGCCTCGTTCTCCCCGGTGACCTCTTCGAGGAAACCCGGCTCCCACATGGCGACGGTCCGTTCACCGTGGGGCGAGGCGTCCTCGGTGACGGCGACGACGTCCTCGCCGATCAGCCGAGACAGGGCCTGCGCCGGGTTCGACACGGTCGCGCTGGCCCCGATCACGACGGGGTCGGCGCCGTACTTCCGCGCGATCCGCAGTGCCCGCTGCAGCACCAGCGCGGTGTGCGAGCCGAAGACGCCGCGGTAGTGGTGGCATTCGTCGACGACGATGTAGCGGAGCTTCGCGAAGAACGGCCGCCATCGGGGATGGGTCGAGGTGATGCCGATCTGCAGCATGTCGGGATTGGTGAAGATCCAGCGGGAATGCTGCCGCGCCCACTGACGCAGCTCCGAATCGGTGTCGCCGTCGTAAGCGCACGGCTGCAGGTGCGCGAACTCCGGCCGGCCGGCGATCAACTGTGCCACGGACCGGAGCTGGTCGGTCCCGAGAGCCTTGGTCGGGGACAGGTAGAGCGCCGTCGAGTCGGGGTCGTCGGCGAAGGTGGTGAGCACCGGGAGCTGGTAGGCGAGGGACTTTCCCGATGCGGTGCCGGTGCAGACACAGACGTGGCGACCGCCGGCGGCGAGGCTCGCGGCCTCGGACTGGTGACGCCAGGGACGCTGCACTCCGCGTTCGACGAACGCCTCGCGCACCGCCGGGTGCACCCAGTCGGGCCAATCGGTGAACTCCGCGCCGCGGGGATCGATCACCGACATGTGCGTGAGTCCCGCGGTGCCCTCCGGCGTTCCCTCGAGGGTGCGGCCGAGAAGTTCGCTGCCGTAACCACGCTGCGACATGCCGTGTTCTCGCCTCACTGCCCTCAATTCGTCTTGCCCGAAGCACCCATGGTACGCAGGGACTTTGGCGCCTTCTCCGGCGTGTCGCCGAACGACCTGCCGAATGAGGGTGTCATTGGCGTGAGGAACGTGATTAGCTTAAGGCGGTCGCATGCTCCGATCTGATCGAAGTTCGTTGCGGCCGGTGTACTGCAGTTGGTTTCATCGCCCTACGGCGAGGCTTGTTGAAGTATGGCGGTCGGAACAGGCCCCCGTCGCGGCTCCGTTGCGATGGGTGATGCAATGCAATGTAAAGGAATGCAGTAAATGGCACAGGGAACTGTGAAGTGGTTCAACGCGGAGAAGGGCTTCGGCTTCATCGCGCCTGACGACGGCAACGCCGATGTTTTCGTGCACTACTCCGAGATTCAGGGCAACGGCTTCCGTACCCTGGAAGAGGACCAGCGCGTGGAGTTCGAGGTCGGTCAGGGCACCAAGGGCCCGCAGGCCACCGGCGTTCACGCCCTCTAGTCTTCTCTGAGCCCGCCAGGGTTCGACACAAGACTTCACTGGACTCCCGGACCGCTTCGGCGGCCGGGAGTCCGGTCTTTTCGTCCCGCGTCGGCCGGAGACCTCACTGTCACATTCGGGCCGTACCATGGTCGTGTGAGTCAGATGTCGCTGTTCTCTGCGGAGATCGAGGACCCGGCCATCGCGGACCTCGCCGGATTACTTGCGGCACAGGGTCAGTCGGTGCACACGAGTTGGGGTGCACGCGTCTCCGTGGTGGTCGGGGAGCAATGGCGCGCGGAGGAGATCTGCGCGGAGATCCGCGGCGCCGGTCTCGAAGCGGAGATCGTGACCTCCGAGGAGGGCCGCCCGATCGCACGGACCGAGGCCAATCCGCGGATCACCGCGCTGCACCGTGCATGGTCTGCCGGTGCCGTGAAGGCGGTTCCTGAGGGGTGGACGCCGACCCCGCACGCGCTGCGCCTGTGGACTCTCGCGTCCGGTCGCCCGGACGGCGCTCATTACCTGCTCGGCCTCGACCCGAGTGCCCCCGACACTCACGCGCCGCTGTCGACCGCGCTCATGCGGGTCGGCATCGCACCGACCCTCGTCGGAACGCGCGGGCCGCACCCGGCGCTGCGGATCTCCAGTCGCAAGCGGGTCACCCGGTTGCTCGAGACCGTCGGCATCGCACCGGACGGGGCTCCGGAAGGTGTGTGGCCTTCCCCATAGGCCGTGAGGTGCGGCGACCCCACCGGATGTCGTCCGTTCGGACTACCCGACGTGTGTCATTCGGGACCAACGTCCCGACCCCACAATCCGAGGTGACGTGCAGAAGACGCGTTATATAAGGTACAACGGCATCGAGCAGCAATTCTCTGACTGAAGGGCACCCGTGGCCGCCTCCGACAACGCATCCTCAGCCGTCCGGCGTCTCGTCATCGTCGAGTCGCCGACCAAAGCCCGCAAGATCGCGGGCTACTTGGGCGGGAACTACGTCGTCGAATCGTCTCGCGGCCACATCCGCGATCTGCCGCGCGGTGCAGCCGACGTCCCCGCCAAGTACAAGGGCCAGCCCTGGGCTCGCCTCGGCGTGAACGTCGACGACAACTTCGAGCCGCTGTACGTGGTGTCCGCCGACAAGAAGTCGACTGTCTCCGAACTCAAGTCGCTGATGAAGGACGTCGACGAGCTCTACCTCGCGACGGACGGTGACCGCGAGGGGGAGGCGATCGCCTGGCATCTGCTCGAGACGCTCAAGCCGAAGATCCCGGTGAAGCGCATGGTGTTCCACGAGATCACCGAGTCGGCGATCCGCGCCGCCGCCGAGAATCCGCGTGAGCTCGACATCGACATGGTCGACGCGCAGGAGACCCGCCGCATCCTCGACCGGCTCTACGGCTACGAGGTGTCGCCGGTGCTGTGGAAGAAGGTCATGCCGAAGCTGTCGGCGGGCCGGGTGCAGTCGGTCGCCACCCGGATCATCGTCGAGCGCGAACGTGAGCGCATGGCGTTCGTCTCCGCCGACTACTGGGACATCGCCGCCACCGTGGACGCCGGCGAGTCCTCGTCGCCGCGGACCTTCGCCTCCCGCCTGGTGAACATCGGCGACGACCGCGTCGCCACCGGGCGCGACTTCGGTGCCGACGGCCAGCTCAAGAAGGCCACCGGGGTCACGGTGCTCGATCAGGCGCGCGCGAGAGCCCTCGCGACCGCACTGGAGGGCGCGTCGCTCACGGTGACGTCGGTGGAGGAGAAGCCGTACACCCGCCGTCCCTACGCGCCGTTCATGACCTCGACGCTGCAGCAGGAGGCGGGCCGCAAGCTGCGGTTCTCGTCCGACCGCACGATGAGGATCGCGCAGCGGTTGTACGAGAACGGTTACATCACCTACATGCGTACCGACTCGACCACGCTGTCGGAGTCGGCCATCAACGCCGCCAGGTCGCAGGCCCGTCAGCTCTACGGCGACGATTACGTCCACCCGACGCCGCGTCAGTACACGCGCAAGGTCAAGAACGCGCAGGAGGCGCACGAGGCGATCCGCCCGGCGGGCGACTCGTTCCGCACCCCCGGCCAGGTGGCGTCGGCGCTCGACACCGATGAGTTCCGGCTCTACGAGCTGATCTGGCAGCGCACCGTCGCCTCGCAGATGGCCGACGCACGCGGTACCACCATGAGCCTGCGGCTGACCGGGCACGCGACCGCCGGTCCCAGCCCCAGCGGTGAACAGGTCACCTTCGCCTCGTCCGGCCGCACCATCACGTTCCCCGGCTTCCTGTCGGCCTACGTCGAGACTGTGGACGCGCTGGCCGGCGGCCAGGCCGACGACGCCGAGAACCGGCTGCCGAACCTCCGCGAAGGGCAGACGCTCACCGCCGCGTCGCTCACCGCCGACGGACACTCCACCAACCCGCCGGCCCGCTACACCGAGGCCTCGCTGGTCAAGGTGCTCGAAGAGCTGGGCATCGGCCGGCCGTCGACCTACGCGTCGATCATCGGCACCATCCAGGACCGCGGCTACGTGGTGAAGAAGGGCAGCGCGCTGGTTCCGTCATGGATCGCGTTCGCCGTGGTGGGGCTGCTGGAGGGCTACTTCAACAGCCTCGTCGACTACGACTTCACCGCGTCGCTGGAGGACGACCTGGACCAGATCGCGTCGGGCAACGCCGACCGCACCCGCTGGCTCAGCGAGTTCTATTTCGGCGCGGACGAGGCTCAGCACGACGACGACGGAGACGCGGCGGGCGCGATGGCCCGCGTCGGCGGACTCAAGAAGCTGGTCGGAGTGAACCTCGAAGGCATCGATGCCCGCGAGGTGAACTCGATCAAGCTGTTCGATGATTCGCAGGGCCGTCCGGTGTTCGTGCGGGTGGGCAGGTACGGCCCGTATCTGGAACGCAACGTCGCGGGACCGGACGCCGAGCCCGATCTGCAGCGCGCCAACCTGCCGTCGGACATGACGCCCGACGAACTGACGCTCGACGTCGCGGAGAAGCTGTTCGAGACACCGCAGGAGGGCCGTGTGCTGGGCGTGGACCCGGCCACCGGACACCAGATCGTCGCGAAGGAGGGCCGATTCGGCCCTTACGTCACCGAGATCCTTCCGTCCGAGGACGACGAGGACGAGGACCCGGGGACGTCGGCGCCCGTCCCGACCATTCCGGCCGGGCCGACACCGCGCGGCGGCGCGGACGAGGTGGTCTCGCTCGACGACGTGCCGAGCGGCGGATCAGGCGGTGTCGCGACCGCGACGACCACGACGACGGCCAAGAAGACCGCGAAGAAGACGGCGAAGAAGGCTGCCAAGAAGGCCGGACCGAAGCCGCGCACCGGCTCGTTGTTCAAGGGCATGGACATCTCGACGATCACGCTCGACGACGCCCTGAAGCTCCTGTCGTTGCCGCGCGTGGTGGGTGTGGACCCGGAGAGCAAAGAGGAGATCACCGCCCAGAACGGCCGGTACGGTCCGTACCTCAAGAAGGGCACCGACTCGCGGTCGTTGACCAGCGAGGAGCAGCTGTTCACGGTCACGCTCGACGAGGCGCTGAAGATCTACTCCGAGCCGAAGCGCCGTGGTCGTGCGGCCGCAGCGCCGCCGTTGCGCGAACTCGGCAACGACTCGGTCAGCGAGAAGCCGATGGTGATCAAGGACGGCCGATTCGGTCCGTACGTCACCGACGGCGAGACCAACGCCAGCCTCCGCAAGGGAGACGAGGTGGCGACCATCACACCCGAGCGGGCGATGGAACTGCTCGCTGACCGCCGTGCCCGCGGTCCGGCCAAGAAGACGGCGAAGAAGACCACCAAGAAGACCACGGCCAAGAAGACCACAGCGAAGAAGACGGCTGCGAAGAAGACGGCTGCGGCGAAGAAGACCACAGCGAAGAAGACCACAGCGAAGAAGACGGCTACGAAGAAGACGGCCGCCAAGAAGACTGCGCCGAAGACCGAGGACTGAGCGGGGCCCGAGGCTGCCGGGGCCGGCCGATCGAGGCATTGCGACCCTTGGCCGGGACCGGTCGGCCGGGGGACACTGGACTGGTGGACTCCCGATCGACGCCTCCGGATCACAGTGCCCCCGACCGCGCTGCCCGACCTGCGACGATGCGGGTCTGGCGCGTGACCGACACCGGCCCGGTGTCGACGACGTCGCCGATCGAATGGACGCGGGAACCGGTCCCGACGCCCTCACCGGGCGAGCTGCTGATCCGCGTCGACGCGTGCGGCGTGTGCCGCACCGACCTCCACGTGGTGGAGGGCGATCTACCGGTGCACCGACCGCATGTCGTGCCCGGTCACGAGGTCGTCGGCACCGTGGTGGAGATCGCGCCGGGCACGACCACCGAGTTCCGGGTGAACGATCGAGTCGGGGTCCCGTGGCTGCACAGCACTTGCGGTCGGTGCGTGTACTGCCGGCGCGGAGCAGAGAACCTGTGCCCCGACTCCACCTACACCGGATGGGACGCCGACGGCGGATACGCCGAGTTCGCGGTGGTGCCCGCCGCCTACGCGCTGCGCCTGCCGACGGGCTACAGCGTCGACGAGCTGGCGCCCCTGCTGTGCGCCGGGATCATCGGCTTCCGTGCCCTGCGCCGCGCCGAACTCCCGCCCGGCGGGCGACTCGGTCTGTACGGGTTCGGCGGCAGCGCACATCTCGTCGCGCAAGTCGCGATTCATCAGGGTGCCCGCGTTCACGTTCTCACTCAGGCTCCCCACGCGCGTCGACTGGCCGCCGATCTGGGAGCCGTGTCCGTCGGCGGCGCCTACGACAGCCCGACCGAACCGCTCGATGCGGCTATCATCTTCGCGCCGGTCGGCGAACTGATCCCCACGGCACTCGAGGCGCTCGACCGCGGCGGAATCCTGTGCCTCGCCGGGATCCATATGAGTGCGACCCCGCCGCTGGACTACCGCAGGCATCTCTTTCACGAGAAGGAGATCCGGAGTGTGGAGGCCAACACTCGCGACGACGCCGTCGCCTTCCTCCAGTTCGCCGACGACCACCGCCTGCAGGTGACGACGAGGCCGTACCGGCTCGACGAGGCGCTGCACGCGTTGCGTGACCTGAAGGCCGGCCGGTTCGCGGGGGCTGCGGTGCTGCATCCGGCCGTCGAACCGGAGCCGTGACGCCTACGGGACGACGAGCACCGGGCACCGCGCGTGATGCACCAGGTTCTGGCTCACCGATCCCATGAACGTGCCCGCCACCGACCCCATCCCGCGTGAGCCGACGATCAGGAGCCGGGCGGACGACGATGCGCCGACCAACCCTCGTGCCGCGGACGAGTCGCCATACACGATGTCGACGTCCACCTCCGGGAACTGCTCGCACGCGGGAGCGATCCGACGCCGCAGCCGTGCGATCCCGTCCTGCTCCACCAGGCTCCAGTTGACGAGGTTGAGCGCGTATCCGGCGCCGATCATGGCGGCGGCCGGGAAGTAATAGGCGACGGTGAGCTCTTCACCGAGAGCCCGAGCCTGATGCAGAGCCACGGTCAGCGCGCGGTCGGCGTGAGGTGAACTGTCGTATCCGACCACCAGTCCGTCGCGATCACTGTCGGCGGGATCGTCCTCGCGCCATGCGAGGACCGGACACGACGACGATCGGATGACCCCCATCACCTGGCTGCCGAGCAGGACGTCGCGAATGGGACCGGACCGCGTCGATCCGATGACCACCATCGACGCCCCGGAGGAGTACTCGGCGACGTGGTCGGCGAGGGTGCCGCTGTAGACCGGGGTGGCGATGTCCAGGTCCGGTGCGACCTCGCGGGCAGCGGCCAGGGCTTCGGTGAGCACCTTGGTCCCGGCTGTGTTCGCCTCTCGGCGGAGCGCTGGGTCGACGCACATCGCGAACGGATCGTGGGCGGCGAACCACACATCGTCCGGAACGGCGTACACGAGCCGGATCGGAGACCGCGTGCGGGCACACCACTCCGTAGCCCATCGGGCGGCTCCGAGCGCGCGCCGGGACCCGTCCACTCCGACGATCACGGGTCGGTCGAGGGTGTAGCTCATCGACCCATCCTCGCGCGTCGAGTCCCATCGCCGACAGTGCCGAACAGGACCGGAGACCACGTGACCAAGGACTGCCACCCCGGGTGACCTCGGGCCCGCCCCGGAACTACTCCAGCGTGGACGTCGGCTCGGCGACGTCGATGTCGGGGCGGGCGAGGAGGGTCTCGATGCCGCGGCCGCGCAATTCGACGCCCTCGCCGATCCGCCAGTGCTCGGCCTCGCCCTCGCCGGCGAGGAAGACGGCGCGGGCGGAGCCGAGCACGCGGGTCGGCTCGTCCTTCGCCAGTTCGGTGAGGCGTGCCGCCTCGTTGACCGGATCGCCGATCACCGTGTACTCGAGCCGCTGCTCCGCGCCGATGTGGCCGGCCACCGCCTTGCCCGCGGAGACGCCGATACCCATGTCCACGTCGCCGAGCCGTCGCGCGAGCTCGACGCGCAGGTCGCGTGCGGCGGCCAGCGCCGAACCGGCGAAATCGTCCTGCTCGAGGGGCGCGCCGAAGATCGCCAGCGCGGCGTCGCCCTGGAACTTGTTGACGAATCCGCCGTGCCTGCCGACCACGTCGACGACCACCTTGAAGAATTCGTTGAGCAGTTCCACCACCTCGCGCGGCGGCCGGTTCACCGCCAAACGCGTCGACCCGACTATGTCGACGAACAGCACGCCGACGTAACGCTCCTCGCCGCCGAGTTCGGTGCCCGTCTCGATCGCCCGACGGGCGACGTCCTCGCCGACATAGCGTCCGAACAGGTTGCGCAGCTGCTGGCGTTCGCGGAGGTCGGAGACCATCTCGTTGAAGCCCGCCTGCAGCAGACCGAGGTCGTTGCCGTCGTAGATCTTCACCGCGACGTTGAGGTTGCCGGCGCGGACCTGATTCAGCGCGACGCGCAGCTGTTTCACCGGATCGGTGATGGACCGGACGAGGCGGGTGATCGCGAGCAGCCCGAACACCAGGGCGGCCGCGGCCATCCACAGGATGGGCCGCTGCAGGCCGACGGCGTCGGTGTCGATGACCGCCGTGCGCTGCAGGATGATGAGCGCGGCGATGATCGTCATCGGCACGGCTACCGACACCACCCAGAACACGGTGATCCGAGTGGCGATGCCGGGTGCGTTGGAGTTGTCCGGGTCGTTGGCCATCGCGGCCACGGTGATCGGCCGCAGTACCTTCTCCGCCTGCATGAAGCTCAGCACGCCCGTGACGAGGGCGCCGATCAGGCTGGCGATGATCACGACGACGAAGTCCTTCATCGACGTGCGCAGGTTGATGACCGCGAGGATCACTCCGCCGATGCCCCACAGGCCGAGGTTCACCGCGGTCAGCAGAGTCGGGAGGTTCAGCGCCCGTTTGCGTGCGGCGTCGTCGTCGAGTCTGGTCCGCCGACGGTGCCAGATCAGCACCGGCATGCTCAGCTGGATGGAGAGATACGCACCGACGATGATGGCGATGAACAGGTACAGCCCGAAGGCCACCTGATTCTGGGCGTTGAACTCGCTGATCGAGATCGAGTCGACGCGCGGCATGCCGAAACGCAGGAAGGCGAATGTGAACAGAGCGCCGATCAGGTTCGCGCGAAGCATATCGAGTGCGAGGACCGGCCACGGTGTGTGTGCCAGCCAGCGCAGGGTGTGCGCTGCTCTGGACAACCACGACCGTCGTCTTACCATGTCATCCAAGGTAGCGGCATGCTTGCAATTGTTAAACAGCGTGCGGGATGCGTGTTGTCTGAACTGGCCTTTAGGCTGGCTGATGTGACAAATGTCTTTGACCGGATGATCGGGCAGCAAGCGCTGATCGAAGAGCTTCTGGCGGCCGCGACGTCGGCGCGGTCGGTGGCCGCTCGACTCGACGAAGCGGACGCCGGGGCGGTGTCGATGTTCGACGAGGGCCCGGGATCCGAGTCCGAGGCGGGTCCGCGCGAGTCGATGACCCACGCCTGGCTGTTCACCGGTCCTCCCGGCAGCGGCAGGTCGGTGGCCGCGACCTGCTTCGCGGCCGCGCTGCAGTGTCAGGCGGCCGACGAGGTGGGCTGCGGTGAATGCCGTGCGTGCACCACCGTGCTGGCCGGGACTCACGGCGACGTCCGGCACATCGTTCCCGAGGGGCTCACCATCTCGGTGGCGCAGATCCGCGACATCGTCCAACTCGCGGCCCGCCGCCCGACCACCGGTCGCTGGCAGATCGTGGTGGTCGAGGACGCCGATCGGCTCACCGAACAGGGCGCCAACGCGCTGCTGAAAGCCGTCGAGGAGCCGCCGGACCGCACCATCTTCCTGCTCTGCGCGCCCTCGGTGGCGCCGGAGGACATCGCGATCACGCTCCGGTCGCGGTGCCGGCATGTGGGACTGACCGCGCCCGCGGCCGCCGACATCGCCCGCGTCCTGGTGGACCGTGACGGGATCGACGCCGACCGCGCGTCCTGGGCGGCATCGGTGTCGGGCGGGCACGTCGGCCGGGCCCGCCGCCTCGCCGTCGATGGGTCGGCACGCGCACAGCGCGACCAAGCGCTCGGCCTGGCTCGGGCAGCCACCCGCGATTCCACCGCGTTCGCGGCGGCCGAGACGCTCGTCAAGACGGCGACCGAGGCAGCGAACCAGATCAGTGCCGAGCGCGACGCCGCCGAGACCGAGGAACTGATGACCGCCCTCGGTGCCGGCGGAACCGGCAAGGGCACCGCACGGCCGCCCCGCGGAACGGCCGGTGCGGTGAAGGAACTCGAGAAGCGGCAGAAATCGCGCCGCACCCGGACGATGCGAGACGTGCTCGACCGCGCGCTCGTCGACCTCGCGGCTCTGTTCCGCGACGGGCTCTCGCTGTCGATGGGAGCACAGGTGACACTGATGCACCCGGACAAGGCTCAGGACCTGACCGTCCCGATGGCGCGGCACGCGTCTCCCGAACAGCTTCTGCGGTGCCTTGAGGCGGTGCTGGAGTGCCGTGAGGCACTCGAGACGAATGTGAAGCCCAAGTTCGCCGTCGACGCCATGGTGGTGCGGATCGGCAGGCAGCTGGCACGCCGCTGAACGCCCGAAGGCGGGCTCCACCGGAGCCGGTTTCTCCGGACCGGAGAAATTCTTCAGTCCTTTGACCAGCAGGTTATCCCGATTCTCGGATCCGGCGATTTCATCCGTCACGCGCGGGCGCGTGAAATGGTTGCATGCTCACTTGGGAGAACTTGGAGGACCGGATCGGCCGGAACTGGGCCATCGTGTCCAGGCTCGTGCTGGCCACAGTCCTCTATTACGCGGTCTCCGTCCTGTACCACGGGACGGTCGGCTACGCCGGCGGCGAGGTGTTCACTCGTCCGCTGACGGGGACTGCGATCTTCGCGGGCATCATGTGCATCCCGGCCGCGGCCGGGTGGTACGTGTCGCGACGGTTCGCTACGGCGGGGGACGCCTAGCGATCAGTCGTCGCCGTCGGCGGCTTCCGCCTCGTCGTGCTCGGCGAGCGGATCGTCGCCGCCGGCACCCTCCAGCACTGTCAGCTCATTGTCGATCGCCGCGGAGACAGCTTCGGCCTTCTCTTTGATCTTGTCGATGAAGTCGGGCATATGAGTCTCCTCGGACGGTGCGGAACCTGCCTCAACTATAGGTGCGCAGGGGAGAGGGACGAGGGTCAGCCGCCGGGGAGCAGCGGCCGGCCTGTCGGGGCTTACGCCCACGGCGCGCTATGAGAGGGGTTAGCGCGTCGGGGCGTGACGTCGAGGAGGCGTCGGAGAGACTGACGGTCGGCACACGACCGTCGGCGTGACGGCCGGTGTGCCGCTCGCACTGTCGGGGATGCGAGCGGCACGCCGGCTGTCGCGTTGAGCGAGCGTCTGGTTCTTAGGCCAGTTGGGTGAGCGTGTGGTTCTTAGGCCGCTTTAGTTCTCAGGCCGGTTGAGCGAGCGGAGCGAGTCGAAACACAGCCAGCGGGAGTTTCGACTCGCTTCGCTCGCTTAACAAGCCTGGGTGGTGACTGCTCGCTCAACGAGCCTGGGTGGTGGCTGCTCGCTCAACGAGCCTGTGCGACTGCCCGCTCAACGTCCGGTACCGGCAGGCAGAGGGCGCGGGTCACGCGGTGACGATGCTGCGCTTGGCCAGTCCCATCCAGAAGCCGTCGATCGGCTGCTCGGGTACGGCGTCGGCCCGGGTGGCGGCGCCGAGGGTGACGAACAGCGGCGCGAAGTGCTCGGTTCGCGGGTGCGCGTACGGCATACCGGGTGCGCGGTGCGCGAAGTCGAGGAGACCGTCGACGTCGCCGGCGGCGAAGCGTTCGCGTGTCCATTCATCGAAGTCGACCGACCACTGCGGGGGCGTCGCGCCGGGCGACGGATCGTCGAGGAAGGGCAAGCCGTGAGTGGTGAAACCGGATCCGATGATGAGCACGCCCTCGTCGCGCAGTTCGGTGAGCCGCTCGCCGAGACGCATGAGGCGCGCGGGATCGAGGGTCGGCATCGACATCTGCAGCACCGGGATGTCGGCGTCCGGGTACATGATCGTGAGCGGCACGTATGCGCCGTGGTCGAGCCGCCGCTCGGCGTCGCGATGCACCTGCTCGCCCGACGGCATCAGCCCGGCGACCCGATCAGCGAGATCGGGTGCGCCGGGCGATGGGTACGTCGTTCGGTAGTAGCGGTCCGGGAATCCCCAGAAGTCGTAGGTGAGGGGGACTCTCGAGTCCGTGGCTCCGATGGTCAGCGGTGCGGCCTCCCAATGAGCGGAGACCACCAGGATCTGCCGCGGTCGCGGAAGGTCGGCGGCGAGTCGTTCCAACTGGCCGACCCACCGTTCGTCGTCCACCAGGGGAGGAGCGCCGTGGCTGAGGAACAGTGCGGGCATGCGGTCGGCGGTCGGAGCGTTCATGGCTTCACAATCTCATCTGCGGTGTGACTGCGAATGGAACGTCGGCCAGCCGCCGGGTATTCCGCCCGCGTCAGCTGGCCGAGAGCAGGCTGAGGATGCTCGCGAAATCGGAGCTGCCGACGCCGGACTGCATCGCCAGGCTGCCGAAGTCCAGGACCGAGCCGATGCTGCCGATGCCGCTCGGGACGATCACCGGACGCACGGTGACGCCGACATCAGTCGGGTCGAGCAGGGTGCCCAAACCGCCGCACGTTCCGAGGAACAGGTAGACGCCGTCGCCGACCTTGACGTCCGTGGAGTTGCTGTTGGGTCCGGGACTGATCAGGTTGTTGCTCGCGGCGGGGCCGAGTCGGGAGCCGGAGGTGGCCATGATCTTGATGATCGTCAGGTAGTCGCCGGCGTTGAACGCGACGAAAGCCTGCAGCGCCTGAGTGCCGTCTAGCAGCAGGGAGGTACAGCTGCTCCCCAACCCGGTGGCGGGGTTCGGATTGGTCAGTGTCAGCCGCACGTTCTTGCCATCGAACGAGCCCTGCTCCGATTTCAGGGTCGGACCCTGGTAGCGGTCGGCGGCGGCGGCCTCGCCGGGAGTCGCGACGGTCACACCGGCGACGGCCGTCAGCGCGACCGCGGCGGTTAGTACGAGAGTTCGGAGATTTCGGAGCATTCGGGGCACGTCCTGTCGGGTCCGGAACGGGGAGTTCGCCTGAAATATAGCCACCGAAGGCGGATTCGGCGTCATCGACGACGGTTCGTGGCACGGATCTGCACATGGCCGGAGAGTTTCGCGGAGCCGCCTGGCGTGTGAGACTGCGACCTCGGTGGCAGTGACCTCGACGCGGTGAGCCGATGCCACGATCGGGCATGACAACCGAAGACAAACGACTCGCGAAGGACCCGCAGGGCTGGCGCGCCGGGCTCACGAGCTCCCCGTCATCGCCCCGGAACGACCCCGGCAGTGATCACCGACCGAATCATCGCACTGCGCCGACAACTGACCGCCGAAGGCGAAGACGCCGGACCAGTGACCATCGGGTGGCACCGACAACCCGCGAACCCCCGGAAAAGCAATGAGTCGCGACATCGTGTGTAAACGATGTCGCGACTCATCACAGCGGAGCCGCCTGGGGTGTGTGAGACTGCGACATCGTTGACACGTCTCATCGGGGGTTTTCCGCGCACATCGTTGACACCTGCGGCGCGACATCGTTGACGTTTTGGCCGCGGACATCGTTGACACCTGCAGCGCGACATCGTTGACAGTGACCTCGACGGTGAGCCGATGCCACGATCGGGCATGACAACCGAAGACAAACGACTGGTGATCGTCCGCGCGGTCCGCGACCAACACCTCACACCGACACAGGCTGCCGCGCGTTACCGAGTGTCCCGGCAGTGGGTGTACGAACTCCTCAAGCGATACGACCGCGAAGGACCCGCAGGTCTGGTGCCGCGCTCACGAGCTCCCCGTCATCGCCCCGGAACGACCCCGGCAGTGATCACCGACCGAATCATCGCACTGCGCCGACAACTGACCGCCGAAGGCAAAGACGCCGGACCAGAGACCATCGGATGGCACCTGCACAGGGAAGGACTGCAGGTGCCTGCGGCCTCGACGATCCGCCGCATCCTGCACGCCGCGGGCCTGATCACCCCAGAACCCCGCAAACGGCCCCGCAGTTCCTACATCCGCTTCGAAGCCGACCTGCCCAACGAATGCTGGCAAGCCGACATCACTCACTGGTACCTCGCCCACGGAGACCGGGTAGAGATCCTCGACTTTCTCGATGATCACTCTCGATTCCTGCTCCACATCAGCACGCAGAACGCATACACCGGAACAGATGTCGTCACCGTCATGAACGCACTGATCAACCAGTACGGGGCACCGTCATCGACCCTGACCGACAACGGGATGGTGTTCACCACCCGACTCACCGCACGCAACGCCGGCCGTAACGGCTTCGAGAAACTCCTCGAAGCCCACCACATCACCCAGAAGAACGGCTCACCCGGACACCCGCAGACACAAGGCAAGATCGAACGCTTCCACCAAACCCTCAAACGGTGGCTCCGCGCCCGCCCCCGACCCACCACCATCGAGGACCTACAAGCACATCTCAACGACTTCCGCACCTGGTACAACACCGACCGTCCGCACCGTTCGCTAGGCCGCCGCACACCCTGCCAGGCCTACACCGCGCTGGCGAAGGCACATCCGCAGACCACCACTGAACCAGAGTGGCGTACCCGGACCGACCGGATCGACAACCACGGCAAAGTCAGCCTCCGCTACGCCGGCCGCCTACGACACCTCGGAATGGGCCGAGCCAACATCGGCCAGCCAGTACTCATGCTGATCCACGACCACGACGTCATCACCACCCACGCAGAGACCGGCACAATCATCGCCACCCACCACATCGACGACACCCGCGACTACCAGCCGCCAGACAAGAACACACCGACAACCCGCGAACCCCCGGAAAAGCAATGAGTCGCGACATCGTGTGTAAACGATGTCGCGACTCATCACACGGAGCCGCCTGGGGGAATCGAACCCCCGACCTATTCATTACGAGTGAATCGCTCTGCCGACTGAGCTAAGGCGGCGTGCCGTCTGACGACAGCGCTCATGATGGTACCGAGTCGTCAGCCTCGCAGGCAAAACGGGTGCTAGGAGGCCGATTCCGCGATGCGTCGGGTCTCCGCTGCGATCACCGCGCGACAATCGTCCGGGTCCAGGACCACGCCGAAGACGTCCGCGAGCAGGACCGGGAGCTCCGCGGGTTCGACGTCGCGGACCTGTGAGAGGCCGTCCGGTTTCTCCGTGGTCCAGGTGACCCCGTCGAGGGTCTCGTGTGTGCGTTCGTCGAAGCGCTGAACGAAGGATCGGGTGACGAACGGTGACCGGGGTGAAGTGGAGACGAAGTGATTGCCGACCGCGTAGTCGATCGGGAACTGCGGATCGAACGTGAACGCGTTGCGAGGGATCCACTCTTCGGCCCGCTGGGCGAGGACCCAGCGTGCGGTACCGAACAGGTCGCCGACCGGTGAAGAGGTGAGGCGGAAACCCCAGCCGTCCTGCTCCACCTCCGCGCCGTTCGCCAACGGGATCGGCTCGAGGGGGCCGCGGCCGAAGCCGACGTCACACAGGTATCGACTGCCGTCGTCGAACTCGACGGCGAGGAGCGCATGCGTCGCAGGCCGCGTCTCGGGGTCGCCGCCGAGAATCACCCGCCCGGACAGGGCTGTGAAGCGAAACCCGAGGCGTTCGAGTGCGGCGGCGAACAGCGCGACGTGCTCGAAGCAGTAACCGCCGCGCGCTTGCTCGACCAGCTTGCGCTGGACGGCAGCGATGTCGAGCGGAATCGGTCGGCCGACGATGATCTCGAGGTTCTCGAACGGGATGGACGTGACGTGGGCGCGATGGAGCTCGCGCAGCGCGTCGAGCGTCGGTACGGGCGGTGCGGCCGCACCGATCCTGTCCAGATACGCCGTGAAGTCGAGGCCGTCGCTGCACCAGAGGGACATGCGTCCCAGTCTGCCGGTGCGGCGACGGCCTCGGCCAGTGGATTTCGCTATCCGGCGACGCCCTCGGCGCGGGCCGCGGCGGCGACGGCCGCGGCCACAGCGGGAGCCACCCGCTCGTCGAGTGGGCTGGGCACGATGCGGTCAGCGGCCAGATCGTCGCCTACCACCGAGAGGATCGCCTCGGCGGCGGCGATCTTCATGCCCTCGGTGATACGGCGGGCGCCGGCGTCCAGCGCTCCGGCGAAGACGCCGGGGAAGGCGAGGACGTTGTTGATCTGATTCGGGAAGTCGCTGCGTCCGGTCGCGACGATCGCCGCATACTTGGCGGCCACGTCCGGATGGATCTCCGGGTCGGGATTCGACATCGCGAAGACGATCGCGTCGTCGGCCATCGAGGCGATGAGCTTCTCGTCGACGGTCCCCGCGGAGACGCCGAGGAAGACGTCGGCGCCGTCGAGGGCTTCGGCGACACCGCCGGTGAGCCCGCGCGGATTGCTCCATGCGGCGACCTCGTTCTTGTACTCGACCATGTCGGTGCGGTCGGTGCCGACGATGCCCTTGGAGTCGAGCACCACGATGTCATCCACGCCCGCGGCCTTGAGGATCTTGGCGCACGCCACCCCGGCCGCGCCGGCGCCCGAGACGACCACCTTGAGTCCGGCGAGCTCACGGCCCAGGAACCGGACCGCGCCCTTGAGGGCGGCGAGGACGACGATCGCCGTGCCGTGCTGGTCGTCGTGCATCACCGGGCAGTCGAGCGCCTCGATGACGCGGCGCTCGATCTCGAAGCAGCGCGGCGCGGAGATGTCCTCGAGGTTCACCGCGCCGAAGCTGGGCCGCAGCCGGACGAGCGTCTGGACGATCTCGTCGGGGTCGGTGGTGTCGAGAACCAGGGGGATAGAGTTCAGGCCCGCGAAGGTGCGGAACAGGGCGGCCTTGCCCTCCATGACCGGCAGCGAGGCGCGCGGGCCGATGTCGCCCAGCCCCAGGACGGCGGTGCCGTCCGACACCACCGCCACCAACCGGTCGGTCCAGGTGTAGTCGTTGACGAGTTCGGGTTCCCGGTGGATCGCGCGCGATACCTGCGCCACGCCGGGTGTGTAGGCGATCGAGAGATCGCGCTGGGTGGCGATGGGGGCGCTCAGTTCGACGGACAGTTTGCCGCCGCGGTGCGCGTCGAAGATCTCGTCGTCGGTGATGGGCATGTCGGTGGTCTCCGGCTCGCTCGGTGCAGCGATCGTCTCGTCTGCCGTACTGGTCACTGTCTCTCCTCGATGCGGACGCCGTTGTCCGTTGTCAGATCTGCTCCGCGGATGCTGCCGACACGCGCAGAGGTGAAGGGCGCCGCGGAGTGTGTGCAGCGTATTCGTCTCGGCGGCACGGTGGCGCCGAACAGTCGCGTCGTCGCGCAAGTCACATCGCGGGGAGGGTCGCTCGGCCGTCGACGGTGGCGGTGACGCCCGCGTCGAAGAGGATGGAGCCGACGCGGCACGGATGAGATTGTGCCATCGGCGCGCACGACCGGTGCACGCGCCTGCGGGGTCGCCTCCCCGATGCGGCCGTCGAGGCCGCCGAGTGCTAACATACAACTTGTGTCTATGACGTATTCATCTGCGGACCGAGTGTACGACGAGGTCAAGGAATTGATCCTGACCTGCGACCTTCCCGGCGGGGAGATGATCAGCGAGGGCGAGGTCGCCACTCGGTTCGAGGTGAGTCGCACACCGGTCCGCGAGGCCTTCCTACGGCTGGCCGCCGAGGGCTGGATGCGTCTGTACCCGAAGCGCGGCGCGCTCATCGTCCCGATCGGCGAAGGCGAGGCCCGGGACGTCCTCGACGCCCGTGTGCTGCTCGAGACCCACGCGATGGAGTCAGTGTCGGGCGACACCGTGGCCATCGCCGCACTGGTCGGCCGACTGGAGGACAACCTCTCGCAGCACCGGCTGGTGGATCCGGCCGACGCGTCGGAGTTCGCGCGGCTCGACGCCGAGTTCCACCAGCTGATCGTCGCCGCCGGGCGCAACGGGCTGTTGGCCGACTTCTACGTCTCGCTGGGCGAACGGCATCGTCGGATGACGGCCGAGCGACTGCGTCACGATCCCGGAATCACCGAACGCATCGTGGCCGATCACGCCGACCTCGCGCAGGTGGTCGGAGCGGCCGACGCCGCCCGTTTCGCGTCGCTGCTGACCGCACACCTCACCGGTGTCCACGGCACGGACGGAAGCGCGGCATGAGCGCGGCCGAACACGCACGCGGCGCGGTCGCCGGGTGGCCCGCGGTCTCGCTGGCGGTCTTCACCGCGGCATGGGGCGGCAATGAGTTCACACCGCTGCTGGTCATGTACCGGACCGCATCGCAGATGTCGGCGGTGGTGGTGGACGCCCTGCTGTTCCTGTACGTGTTGGGCATCGTCCCGGCACTGCTGGTCGGCGGACCACTGTCGGATCGGCTCGGCCGCCGCGCGCTGATGCTGCCGTCGCCGGTGATCGCGGCGGCCGGGTCCATCCTCCTGGCGCTCGGCGAGCACTCGGTTCCGCTGTTGGCCGCCGGCCGCGTCCTGAGCGGTGTGGCGCTGGGTCTGGCGATGGCGGTCGGCGGAACGTGGATCAAGGAACTGTCGGACCGGGCGGGCGATCCGCCGTCGGCCGGTGCCCGACGCGCCGCGTTGAGCCTGACCGCGGGCTTCGGGGTCGGTGCGGGCCTGGCGGCCGTGCTCGCGCAGTGGGCTCCGCTGCCGGGACAATTGTCGTACCTGGTCAACGTCGCACTCGCGGTGGCCTCGCTCGGTCTGATCCTGCGGACGCCGGAGACCCGGCCGCGTGCCTCGGACGGTCGGCTGCGGGACGCGATGCGCATTCCCTCGGCGATGAAGCCGCGGTTCTGGCTGCTCGTGGCGCCGGTGGCGCCGTGGGTCTTCGGCGCCTGCGCGATGGCTTATGCGGTGATTCCCGCGATGATGACCGAACACACGCCCGGCACCGCGATCGCGTTCGCCGGTCTCTGCTGCGTCGCGGGACTCACGGCGGGCTTCTTCATCCAGACCCTCGGCAAGCGGATCGACCGCCCGGGGTCGGTGCGCACCCTGCTCGTGGCACTGGGTCTGGTGGCGGTGGGGATGGCGCTGGCGATCGTCGTCGTGCTGCACCCGTCGATCGCGCTGGCGGTGGTGACCGCCATCGTCCTGGGCTGCGGCTACGGCATGGCGCTCATCTCGTGCCTCATGGAGGTCCAGCGTCTCGCCGGACCCGACGATCTCGCCGGGCTCACCGCCGTCTTCTACACCCTGACCTATCTGGGATTCGCCTCGCCGGCTGTGATGGCTTGGGTCGTCGAGCGTTTCCCGTCGATCAGCTACCCCGAGATGTTCGGAGCGGGAATCGCGATGACCGCACTCGGGGCCGCGGTGGTCTCCCTCGCGAACCGCACGCGAGCGGCCGGTCCGCAGACCGTGGAGCCGGCCGAGCAGACCGTGGACCTCGAACGCGTCTGAGCCGGCTCCCGTACCCGCCCCCGGGAGAGGGGTGACATGATTTCGCGCATGGTTCCGACCAAGATCACCGGACCGCTGAACGCGGTGCTCGCGCGTCTGCCGGAGAGCGCCGCAGATCACCTCGTCCTCGGGTACCGGATGGTCCGCGCGATAGCGGTCAGCAATGTCAGCGACCGTGCGATGACCCTCGCGGCGCAGGCGTTCACCTCCATCCTCCCGGTGCTGTTGCTGCTGACCACGATTCCCGGAGACGGCGTCCTGGACCGAACGATCATGATGTTCAGCCTCGACGGACTCGTCCTGGGACACCCGGATTCGCCGGGGTCGTACGCGTCGTTCGGCATCGCGGGCGCCTTCATGACCATCGTGTCCGCGACTTCGCTCGCCCGCGCCCTCGACCGCATGTACGTCGGCGTCTGGGGTGTGCGGTCCACCGGGCTGCGCGGCTGGTGGCGGTGGCTCACCGTGGTCGCGGTACTCGCCCTCGCGACCACGGCGCAGGCGGTCGTCGTCCTCGACTACAACGAGGACGGCGGACGCATGGTGTTCGCGCTGATCTGGACCTTCGTCATCTGGATGCTGGCGTGGACCGCGGTCCCGCGGATTCTGACGGTGCGACAGCTGGCCGCACCCGACCTGTGGAGCATCGGCGCCCTGGCCGGCGCCGGACTGACGGTCTTCATGGCGATCACGCAGATCGGCTACGCGCAGGTCTTCCACTCCGCGCGCGCCTCGTTCGGATCGCTGGGCATGGTCTTCGCGGCCATCGGCTGGCTGTTCGTGTTCACCGCGATCGTCGTCGTCGCGACAGTTCTGGCACAGGTGATCCGCACGCCGAACGACGCGGACGACGCCTTGGTCGAGGAACCGGTGGAGCTGCGCTCCGACTACGCGTCCGGATAACCGTTCGGATTCTGCGACTGCCAGCGCCAGACGTCGGCGCACATGTCGTCGATGCCGCGGCCGGCGTGCCAGCCGAGTTCCCGATTCGCTTTCGACGGATCGGCCCAGTTCGCCGCCAGATCGCCCGGCCGGCGTGCGACCACCTCGTACGGAATCGTCCGGCCGCTGGCGCGCTCGAAGGCCGCGACCAACTGCAGCACCGACACCGGCTCACCGCTGCCCAGGTTCCACACCGACAGCGCGTCGGCGGTCTCACCAAGCCGGTCGAGTGCGGCGATGTGGCCGGCGGCCAGGTCCTCGACGTGGATGTAGTCGCGGACGCCGGTGCCGTCGACGGTGTCGTAGTCGTCGCCGAACACCGACAGCTTCTCCCTGCGTCCGACAGCCACCTGTGCGACGAAGGGCATCAGATTGTTCGGCAGCCCGTTCGGGTCCTCACCGATGCGGCCGCTGGCGTGCGCGCCGACCGGATTGAAGTAGCGCAACAGGGCGATCCGCCAGGAGTCGTCGGCGACGGCGAGATCGCGCAGCACCTGCTCGATCATCACCTTGGTCCAGCCGTACGGATTGTTCGCCGACGTCGGCATGTCCTCGGTGCGCTGGAGCACCGGGTTCTCGCCGTACACCGTGGCGGAGGAGGAGAAGACGAACTTCCGCACGCTGCGGGCGTCCATCGCGCGGAGCACGCTGAACGCGGTGTCGAGGTTGTTCCGGTAGTACTTCAGCGGCTCGGAGACCGATTCCCCGACCGCCTTGAATCCCGCGAAATGGATGACGGCGTCGATGTCCTCGGCGGCGAAGATCGCGGCGGTGGCCGCCTCGTCGGTCAGGTCCACGCGGTGCACCTTGATCGACTGTCCGCTCAGTTCCTCGAGCCGGTCGATCACCGCGGGCTTGGCGTTGCTGAAATCATCGGCGATCAGGACGTCGTGCCCCGCCGCCAGTAGTTGCAGGACGGTGTGCGAACCGATGTAGCCGGCGCCGCCGGTGACGAGTACGCGCATGAGTGTCGGGTCTCCGATCAATCGAGGATCTGCTGAGTCCGGGCGTAGGCGGCTTCCACGCCCTCCTTGTGCGGCGCCCACCAGTCGCGGTTCTCGCGGTACCACGCGATCGTCGCGGCGAGGCCGGAGGCGAAATCGGTGTACGCCGGCCGCCACCCGAGTTCGGTGCGGAGGCGGTGGGAGTCGATCGCGTACCGGCGGTCGTGGCCGGCGCGGTCGGTGACGAAGTCGAAGGCGTCGGCGGGCTGTCCGAGCGCGGTCAGAATCGCCTCGACCACCGTGCGGTTGTCGACCTCGCCGTCGGCGCCGATCAGATAGGTCTCACCGATCCGACCGCGGTCGACGACGGCCCAGACGGCGTCGTTGTGGTCGTCGACGTGGATCCAGTCGCGGACGTTGCGCCCGTCGCCGTAGAGCTTGGGCCGCACCCCGGTCAGCACGTTCGTGATCTGGCGCGGAATGAACTTCTCGATGTGCTGATACGGCCCGTAGTTGTTCGAGCAGTTCGAGATGGTGGCGGCGATGCCGAACGACCGGACCCACGCGCGGACCAGCATGTCGCTGCCGGCCTTCGTGGAGCTGTACGGGCTCGACGGGTTGTAGGCCGTCTCCTCGGTGAAACGCGTCGGATCGTCGAGATCGAGGTCGCCGTAGACCTCGTCGGTGCTGATGTGGTGGAGGCGCACGTCATGCCTACGGACTGCTTCGAGCAGCGTGTACGTGCCGACGAGGTTGGTCTGGACGAATGCCGACGGGTCGGCGAGCGAATTGTCGTTGTGCGATTCGGCCGCGAAGTTCACCACGAGATCCGATTCGGCGACGAGCGGATCGACGGTCGCGGCGTCGGCGATGTCGCCGCGGACCACGCGGATCCGGTCGGCCACCGGTTGCAGCGTCGACGGGTTCGCGGCGTAGGTGAACTTGTCGAGAACGGTCAGCTGGGCGTCGGGCCGGGTGGCCAGTGTCCGCAGCACGAAGTTGGCTCCGATGAAACCGGCTCCGCCGGTCACCAGCACTCGCATACGGGTTCCCCCGGATCCGGGCATCGCTGCCCCGTGGCTTCGAAATCTGTCGCGGCCAACTGTACCGATAGGCTGATCGCATGCGCGGAATCATCCTCGCCGGCGGCACCGGGAGCAGGCTTCACCCGATCACGCTGGGTGTGAGCAAACAGCTGGTCCCGGTGTACGACAAGCCGATGATCTACTACCCGCTCTCGACGCTGATGCTCGCCGGGATCCGGGACATCCTGGTCATCACCACGCCCGGCGACCGCGCCGCCTTCGAACATCTCCTCGGCGACGGCGAGCGGTTCGGCGTCTCGATCAGCTACACCGTTCAGCCCGAACCGGAGGGCCTCGCGCAGGCCTTCCTGCTCGGTGCCGATCACATCGGCGACGATTCCGTCGCGCTGGTCCTCGGCGACAACATCTTCTACGGTCCGGGGCTGGGTTCGCAGCTCAAGGGGTTCGATGGGCTCGAGGGCGGTGCGATCTTCGCCTACCGGGTCGCCGATCCCAGCGCGTACGGTGTCGTCGAGTTCGACTCGGCGGGGAACGCGGTGTCGTTGGAGGAGAAGCCCGCGAGGCCGAAGTCGCGCTACGCGGTGCCGGGGCTGTACTTCTACGACAACGACGTGGTCGACATCGCCGCCGGCCTACGGCCCTCCGCGCGCGGCGAATACGAGATCACCGACGTCAACGCGGAGTACCTGCGGCGCGGAAAGCTCCGGGTCACGGTGCTGCCGCGCGGCACGGCCTGGCTCGACACCGGCACCTTCGACGGTCTGCTCGACGCGGGGAACTTCGTCCGGACGGTGGAGCAGCGGCAGGGGCTCAAGATCGCGGTGCCCGAAGAGATCGCTTGGCGGCTGGGATACCTCGACGAAGAGCGGCTCCGCGCGACCGCCGTACCCCTTGTGAAATCCGGTTACGGAAGTTATCTGCTCGACCTGCTCGAGCGCGGACGGGAGTTGTGAGCGTGGATGTACGACCGCTGAGCATCGACGGCGCGTGGGCCTTCACCCCCGTGCTTCACGGCGACGATCGCGGAGTGTTCCTGGAAGCCTTCAAAGCCGACGTGGTCGCCGAGACCATCGGCCGACCGTTCCAGCTCGCCCAGGTCAACACCTCGGTGTCGGCGGCGGGCGTGGTCCGGGGCATCCACTTCTCCGATGTGCCGCCGAGTCAGGCCAAGTACGTGACCTGCTCTGCGGGGGCGGTGCTCGACGTGGTCGTCGACATCCGCGTCGGCTCGCCGACCTTCGGCCGCTGGGACGCGGTGCTGCTCGACGACAACGACCGCCGCGCCGTCTACCTGTCGGAGGGATTGGGCCACGCCTTCTGCTCCCTGCAGGACGGATCGGTCGTCACGTATCTGTGCTCCACCGGATATCGGCCGGGCAGCGAGCACGGCATCGACCCGATGGACCCCGAACTCGGCATCGAATGGCCGAAGATCGCGCGCGACGGCTCTCCGCTGGAGTACGTGCTGTCGAAGAAGGACTCCGCCGCGCCGGGCCTGTCGCAGGCTCGGGAGTCGGGATTGCTGCCGAGTCTCGATGACGTGCGCGAGTTCCTGACGGACTGAGCTCGAGTCAGGAAATTTTGGCTCCCGGAAGGGTCTGAGAGACCGTTCCGGGAGCCAAAATTTTCGGCGGAGGTCAGCCCAGGGACGGGAATGGCGGGAGCGCGGGGGTGAAGAGCCAGTCCTGCCAGATGTCGTTCAGCGACGATGTGGAGAAAGTGGAGGCGAGCGCGATGAAGTCCTCGGTGGTCACGCAGCCGTAGGCGTACTTCTCCGTCCACCGGCGGAGGAGAGCGAAGAACTCGCCGTCGCCGATCCGCAGACGCAGCGCGTGCAAGGTCATCGCGCCGCGCTTGTAGACCCAGTCCTCGAACATCTCCTCGGCGCCGGGGTCGGCGAGCGGGACGCGGACCGGCGCGGCGGCGAGCTTGGCGTAGTAGTGCCGCGCCCACTCGTCGGCCGACCTGCCGCCGGAGTGCTGGCTCCACAGCCACTCGGCGTAGCAGGCGAAGCCCTCGTGCAGCCAGATGTCGCGCCAGCGCGCGACCGTCACCGAGTTGCCGAACCACTGATGCGCGAGCTCGTGCGCGACGAGGCGCTCGTGTTCCCGAGTGCCGTCGCAGTGGTTGGCGCCGAAGGTGGAGAGGCCCTGAGATTCGAGGGGGATGTCGAGGTCGTCCTCGGTGACGACGGCAGTGTATTCGCGGAACGGATACGGGCCGAACATCTCGATGAAGGCGCGCATCATCTGCGGCTGCCTGGCGAAGCTCACGTCGAACCGAGCGCGGAGCGTGGGCGGGACCAGCGCATGCACCGGCACCGGTTCCTCCGCCATCGTCCGGTGTTCGTACTGTCCGATCTGAATAGCGGCCAGGTAGGTCGCCATCGGCTCCACCTGTTCGTACACCCAGGTGGTCTGCGCGGCGCGGCGGCGTTTGGACGCGAGCCGGCCGTTCGCGAGTGCAAAGTACGGGCTGTCGGTGGTGATCTCGATGCGGAACGGCGCCTTGGCCTCGGGATGGTCGTCGCAGGGGAACCACGACGGCGCGCCGTTCGGCTGATTGGCGCACAGCGAGCCGTTGTCGAGTTCCTCCCATCCGACGTCGCCGAAGGGACCCCGTATCGGCCGGGGACTGCCGCGGTAGCGCACCTCCACCGTCAGCGCACCGCCCGGCGGCACCGGCGCCGGCGGCGTGATCGACAGCTTGCCGAGCCGGTGGGAGAAGCGTGCGCGCCGGTCGTTGACCGTCACGCGGTCCACGCGCATGCCCGTCGCGAGGTCGAGGCTGAAACGGCTCAGCTGCTGGTACGACGACGCGGTGATGACCGCGGTCCCGGACAGCCTGTTGCTGCTGACCCGGTACTCGAGGTGCAGATCGTAGCGGGAGACGCGGTACCCGAGGTTGCCGTTGCGGGGAAGGTACGGATCCAACTCATGGGAAGCCGCACTGAGTTTGGGGGTGTGCCACGCGGACTTCTCGATCTTGCCTGGCACAGACAGCCTTCCCGTTGGTCGATTGGCGCGGCAGTTCGAGCCTACCGCTGAACCTGCGACGCCGCGTGACGACGGTCAGCGCGGCCACGGCGTGATCGGATTGCCCTGCCAGCGCGTGTGCGCCGGAACCACGTCGCCGCGCATCACGAGCGACGCGGGCCCGACCGTCGCCGACGTCTCGATGCCGGAGGCCGGCAGCGCCACGCAGTGCGGGCCGAGTGTGGCACCCGCCGCGAGGGTCACCGAGTCGATCGCCATCACGCGGTCGTGGAACAGATGCGTCTGCACCACGCAGCCGCGCTGGACTGTCGCGCCGTCGCCGAGCGTCACCAGGTCGGCTTCGGGCAGCCAGTACGACTCGCACCACACGCCGCGGCCGATGCGCGCGCCCAGCGCCCGCAGCCACAGGTTGAGCACCGGGGTGCCGGCCGCGGCGTTGGCGAACCAGGGGGCGGCGACCGTCTCGACGAAGGCGTCGGAGAGTTCGTTGCGCCAGACGAACGAACTCCACAGCGGATGCTCCGATGCGCGAATGCGCCCCACGACCGTCCATTTGGCGATCGCCGCGATCACGCCCGCGACCGCTCCCGCCGCCAGCAGGATCAGCCCGCTGCATGCGGCGGCCACCAGCACGTTCGTCGTCACGGCCAGCGACTGCAGCGCGAACAGCACCCCGACCCCGATACCGAACGAGACCATCACCGCGATGATCCGCAGAGTCTCGACCACCCCGCGCGCCACGCGGAGCCGGGTGGGCGGGGCGAAGGTCCGTGACGTGTCGGACTCCGACGCCGTCCGCCGCAACCGCACCGGCGGGCTGCCGAGCCAACTCGACCCGCTCTTGGACTTCGTCGGCGCGGACGACAGCACCGCCACCAGCGAATTCTTCGGCAGCTTGCGCGAGGGCGCCACCATGCCGGAGTTGCCGAGGAAGGCTCGCTTGCCGACCTTGGCCTCGCCGACGCGCATCCAGCCGCCCCCGAGTTCGTACGACGCCATCAGCGTGTCGTCGGCGAGGAACGAGTCGTCGCCGACACTGGTGAACTTCGGGATCACCAGCGCGGTGGAGATCTCCGTCCCCCGGCCGATCCGGGCGCCCAGGGCGCGGAACCACCAGGGGGTGAGCAGGCTCGCGTACAGCGGGAACAGGTAGGTTCGCGCCGAGTCCATGAGCCGTTCGGTGGCCCACACCTGCCACCCGATGCGCGACCGGACGGGGTACACCCCGGCGCGCATTCCGATCGACAGCAGCCGCACCGCCACCAGGATGAGCAGCGCGAACGCGGCCATCGCGGCCACGGCGGCGACCGGCGCCATCGCCAGGCCGCGTGCCGCGGCGGCGCCCATCGAGTCCGCGGGCAGCGCCCAGGAGCCGATCACGGTGAGCCCGACGGCCAGCGACACCAGCGGTATCCCGGAGATGAGGAAGGCGCTGCACGCATATACCGGCACCCACCGGCGACGCCGCGGGGGCCGGTGCTCGGGCCAGTCGGCTTTCGCTTTGCCGACTTTGGCGGCCGGCGAGCCCGCCCACCGCTGTCGCGACTTCACCTTCCCGCGCACCGCCGATCCCGGGTCGACGATCGCGTCGCGTCCCACGGTGGCGCCCGGGAACAGCGTCGAGCGCGATCCGACGGTGGCGCCGGGCTTGATCGCGATCTCGCCGATCACGAGCTCGTCTCCGTCGATCCACCAGCCCGCGAGGTCGACCTCCGGCTCCACGGCGGCGCCGTCGCCGATCTCCAGCAGCCCGGTGACCGGCGGCAGCGAGTGCAGGTCGACGCCGCGGCCGATGCTCGCACCGAGCGCCCGTGCCAGCGTCGGGAGCCACGGGGCTCCCGAGAGATTGTGGGCGCCGCTGGCCTGCATCAAGCGTTCGGCGGCCCACAGGCGCACGTGGACGGATCCGCCGCGCGGATACGTGCCGGGACCGACCCCCGCGAGCAGGGCGCGAGCTCCGGCGGCGGCGATCACCAACCGGCCGAAGGGGGTCACGAACACCAGGAACGCGACGATCAGCAGCCACCAGTTCACCGACGCCAGCCACGGCGCGGAGTAGCCGAGGGCGTCGGCGGCGGCGCGACCGACGTTGTTCGCGACGCCCAGCCAGGTGATCCACTGGATGCCGGTGAGCGTGGCGAGTGGGATGGATGCGGCCGCCTGCGCGAATCCGGTGGACCGCGGCACCGGCGTCACCGACCGCGGTGCGACGGTGGCCCCGGGTGCCAGGGAGTCGAGGAGCTCGGCCAGCGAGCCGAGCCGGGGGTGGTCGTAGAGGTCGGCGACGGTGATCTCGGGGTAACGGGCGCGCAGTGCCGTCACCAGTTGAGCCGCGGAGAGCGATCCGCCGCCCTCGGCGAAGAAGTCGGCTTCGGCCGAGGCGACACCGACGCCCAGCACCGCCGTCCACTGTTCGGCGAGCCACGCCTCGGTGGGTGTGAGATCGCCGCCCCCGTCCGAGGAGTCCGTGCCCGGCACCGGCCAGGGCAGCGCGTCGCGGTCGACCTTGCCCGAGGTGCGGGTGGGCAGCTCGTCCATGAGGACCAGCCGGGGCACCAGCGCGGCGGGCAGGTCCTCGCGCAGCAGCGCTTGCGCGGCCGCGACGTCGAAACTCGGGTCGGCCGACGCGAGATAGCCCACCAGCAGGGCGTTCCCGGTGGCTGTCTTGCGGACGGCGGCCGCCGCACCGCTGACCCCGGGGAGATTCTGGAGCGCGTTGTCGACTTCGCCGAGTTCGATGCGCCGACCGCCGATCTTGACCTGATCGTCCGCCCGGCCGACGAAGTCGAGACCGTCGTCGCACATCCGCACCAGGTCGCCGCTGCGATAGGCGCGATCCCAGCCGAGCGAGGGCATCGGCGAATACTTCTCCGCGTCCTTGACCGGGTCGAGGTAGCGGGCCAGCCCCACGCCGCCGATCACGAGTTCGCCAGTCTGCCCCGGCTCCACCGGCTGTTGGTCGGCTCCCACCACCGCGAGGTCCCAGCCGCGCAGCGGCAGACCGATCCGCACCGGCCGTCCCCGGTGCATCTGCGCGGCGCAGGCCACCACGGTGGCCTCGGTGGGCCCGTAGGTGTTCCACAGTTCCCGGTCGTCCGTCGCGAGACGGTCGGCCAGTTCGGGAGGGCACGCCTCACCCCCGAAGATCAGCAGACGGACGGCTTCGAGGGCCTCGGCCGGCCACATCGCCGCCAGGGTGGGGACGGTCGAGACGACGTTGATGTCGCGCTTCACCAGCCACGGACCGAGGTCCATTCCGGAACGGACGAGCGCCCGCGGCGCGGGTACGAGGCAGGCGCCGTTGCGCCACGCCAGCCACATCTCCTCGCAGGACGCGTCGAAGGCGACCGAGAGGCCGGCGAGCACGCGGTCGCCGGGTCCGAGCGGTTCGTCCTGCAGGAACAGCTGGGCCTCCGCGTCGACGAACGCGGCGGCGTTGCGGTGGGTCACCGCCACGCCCTTCGGCTTCCCGGTGGAGCCGGAGGTGAAGATGATCCACGCGTCGTCGGCGGTGGTCGCCGGGGACGACAGGAGTGCGGGGTCGTGATCGGTGCGGGTCTCGCGGTCGGTGCGCCGATGGACGCCGTCGGCGTCGATGATCGCGTCGACGTCGGCCTCGCCGAAGACCAGTCGCGCGCGTTCGTCGGGGTCGTCGGCGTCCACCGGCACGTAGGCCGCGCCCGCGTACAGGGTCGCGAGAATCGCGATGTACAGATGGCGATCGCCCGAGGGCATCCGGATACCCACCCGGTGCCCGCGTCCGATGCCGATCGACGCGAGCCTGCGGGCCACTCGACGCACCAGGACGGCGAGTTCGGAGTACGAGACCATGCGGTCGCCGTCGTCGACGGCCGGCGCGTCCGGGTACCGCTCGGCGGTGGCGGCGAGGATCTCGCACAGGGTGCGCGGAGCCGGTGCCTGGGACGAGAGCAGGTACTCGGGCGGGATCGGCACGGGTGATGGACCTCCGGGAGGCGACGCGAACGAGCAACGGGCCACCACGGCACGTCGAGGTAATTGTGCAACAGGGCGAACGGTCGCGCTGGGCGGCACACTGCGGGTCCGAGCCGGTTTCGCCTGCTCGACGAGCTCACCGGAGCGGACCGTAAGCTGGATCACGTCGGGCCGGCGACGCTCGATCACCGGCACGTATCGATGCTTGTATCACCAGCGCTCAGGAGATGAAACATGGCGGCACCGCTCAAACTCGGACTGAAGGCGTCGGCGGAGCAGTTCGACCCGCGCGAACTGGTCGAGGTCGGCGTGATGGCGGAGGAGTTCGGTCTGGACTCGGTGACGGTCAGCGACCACTTCCAGCCGTGGCGGCACAACGGCGGACACGCCCCGTTCTCCCTCGCGTGGATGGCCGCGGTCGGCGAACGGACGCAGCGACTGCAGATGGGCACCTCGGTGCTCACCCCGACCTTCCGCTACAACCCCGCTGTGATCGCCCAGGCGTTCGCGACGATGGCGTGCCTGTACCCCGGCCGGGTGATGCTCGGCGTCGGCACCGGTGAGGCGCTGAACGAGTACGCCACCGGGTTCCAGGGCGACTGGCCGGAGTTCAAGGAGCGCTTCGCGCGCCTGAGGGAGTCGGTCCGCCTGATGCGCGAGCTGTGGACCGGCGAGAAGGTCGACTTCGACGGCGATTACTACCGCACCCAGGGCGCCTACATGTACGACATCCCCGCCGAGCCGGTGCCGGTGTACATCGCGGCGGGCGGTCCGGTGGTGGCCCGGTACGCCGGACGGGCCGGCGACGGTTTCATCTGCACCTCCGGCAAGGGTATGGAGCTGTACACCGAGAAGCTCATCCCGGCGGTGAAGGAGGGCGCCGCCAAGGCCGAGCGGGAGTTCACCGACATCGACCGGATGATCGAGATCAAGATCTCCTACGACCGCGACCCGGAGACGGCCCTCGAGAACACCCGCTTCTGGGCGCCGCTGTCACTGACCCCGGAGCAGAAGCACAGCGTGAACAGCTCGGTGGAGATGGAGCGGCTCGCCGGCGAACTCCCGATCGAACAGGTCGCCAAGCGGTGGATCGTCGCGTCGGATCCGGACGACGCGATCGCGCAGATCAAGCCCTATCTCGACGCCGGGCTCAACCATCTGGTCTTCCACAACCCCGGGCACGACCAGCGCCGGTTCCTCGAGTCGTTCACCGCCGACGTGGTGCCGAAGCTGCGCGCGCTGGCCTGACCGGCCGAGGCGTTCCGGGGCACAGACGCCGAACCGTGCCGTCTGTGTCCCGTTTCGTGCCACTGGTCCGATACTCCCGCTTGGTCGGACCTGTGGCGACGATGAATGTTTGCAGGTAGGAGGATTTTTCCGGGGCCGACGGTTCTCGTTGGAGGCCCGATTTGAGAAAGTGCATTGCCTCCCGCGGGGCAAGGCTCTCGGATAGCGTTCCGAAATATGGGCAATGCGAAGGATTCTCGTAGAACTCTTATCAAGAATGCACGGGTGTTCGACGGTCTCGCCGACCGAGCCGCGGACGGAGTCGACGTCCTGATCGACGGACGCACGATCGCCGCGGTGTCCACCGATCCGATCGATGCGCAGTCGGCCGACGCCACGGTGATCGACGCGGGCGGCAAGTTCCTGATGCCCGGTCTGTCCGACGCGCACGTGCATCTGATGGGCAATGCGAACGGCTACCTGGACTTCGTGGCCGGGCCCACCGGCAGCCTGTACACGAACACCCTCGCCGAGGCGAGGCGTATGCTGCACCGAGGGTTCACCACCGTCCGCGACATGGGCGGCGACGTGGCGCCGATCAAGACCTCCATCGACCGCGGCGACTTCGAGGGCCCGCGGATCTTCCCCAGCCAGGCGATGATCTCGCAGACCTCCGGTCACGCCGACTTCGCGTTCGTCTATCAGACTCCGCAGGAGTTCGGCGGCGGCCCCTCGCGGACCGATGAGATCGGCTTCACGCGGGTGGCCGACGGCGTCGACCGGGTGCTGGCCGCGGTGCGCGAGCAACTCCGCAAAGGCGCGAGCCAGATCAAGCTCACCGTCGGAGGTGGCGCCGCGTCGATGTACGACCCGCTGTACACCCTGCAGTTCACGCCGGACGAGATCCGCGCCGCCGTCGCCGCGGCCGCCGATTACGGCACCTATGTGGCGACCCACGTCTACACCGTCGACGGAGTGCGCCGGGCGATCGAGGCCGGTGTGCGGTCCATCGAGCACGGTCACCTGGCGGATGAGGCGACCGTCGCGCTCATCGGGGAAAAGGGTTTGTGGCTGTCGATGCAGCCCTTCGCCGAGGCCGATCACCACTATCCGGACCCCGCGAGAGCAGCGAAGAACACACAGATCTGCGCGGGCACCGAAGCGGTGTACGGCTGGGCGCGCAAGCACGGTGTGCAGGTGGCCTTCGGCACCGATCTGCTGCTGGAGCCCGAAGCGGCGCCCCGGCAGAGCGTGATGGCCGCGCGGCTGGGCGACTACTACTCGAATGTCGAGGCGCTGAAGATGCTCACCTCCGGCAACGCCGCCCTGTTCGAGATGGCCGGTCCGCGCAATCCGTACGCGTCGGCCCGGCTCGGCGTGATCGCCGAGGGCGCGTGGGCCGACCTGCTGTTGATCGACGGCGATCCGATCGCCGACCTCTCGGTGATCGCACAGCCCGACGAGAAGTTCGTCCTGATCGTCAAAGACGGCGTCGTCGTCAAGAACGCGGTGTGAGGACGGACGTGACGATCCAGTACGAGACCGCGGCGTTCGACACCGATCCGCTGCTGCACGGCATCGACCTGGGGGTCGACGCGTCGTGGGGACACATCTACGGTCCCGTCGAAGTGACGGTGCCACGCGGCGGCGTCACCGTTCTGCAGGGGTCGGGCGGCCGCGGCCGGACGGCGTTGCTGCTGACGCTGTGCGGGCGGATGCGCCCGACGAAGGGAACGCTG
Source organism: Gordonia sp. PS3 (assembly GCF_041950545.1). Classification (NCBI taxonomy): domain Bacteria; kingdom Bacillati; phylum Actinomycetota; class Actinomycetes; order Mycobacteriales; family Gordoniaceae; genus Gordonia; species Gordonia sp. PS3. Next base: position 372,907 of record NZ_CP169524.1, read on the forward strand.
ACGGCCTTCGGCCGCACCGACGACGCCCACCATCTGTTCAATCACTCCGCGATGGCGTTCATCGACGAGGTCGACGGCATCGAGCAGACGATTCGCGTCCGGGACGTGCTCACCGAACAGCTGCGCTGGCACGCGCCCTGGTACCGCTGGGTGAAACAGGCGCGTGAAGACGACCTGGAACGGATCTGCCGTCCGGTGTTCGGGGACGATCTGCAACTGCCGCCGCTGATGTCGTACGTCGAGGAACTGCCCGAGCTGACCGCGGCGCTCTTCCGGATCGCGGTCGCGAACATCGGGAGGTCGGAGCTGCTCGTGGTGGGCGGGGTCGACAACCTGACGCGGGTGGAGAACTCGAACCTGTTGCTCGACCGGCTCGTCGCGCTCGGGCGCGAACAGACGGTGGTGACGGCCGACGTGAACGGCGCGCCGGCGCACCGGGGACTCGTCCGAGTGGAGCGAGTCAGACAATCTGACGGACCGCGAATTCGTCCGGCTCGAGCCGGCAGATCGGAACATCTGACATGCTCGCCGCCTTTTCGCCGGGAAGCGATTTCAAGCGTTACTACCGCGGGCGGATGCCACGGCTCGCGCTGGCCGTCATCATCCTGATGCCGCTGCTCTACGGTGCGCTCTACCTGTGGGCGTTCTGGAACCCGTTCAACGCCGTCGACAAGATCCCGGTGGCTCTGGTGAACCTGGACAAGGGCGCCGAAGTGATGGGGAACAAGCTCGACGCCGGCGACCAAGTGGTGCAGGGGCTCATCGACTCGAAGCAGCTCGACCTGCACGTGGTGTCCGAGGAGGAGGGCGCCCAGGGTGTCGCCGACGGCAAGTACTACTTCTCGATCACCCTGCCCGAGGACTTCAGCGCCAAGGTGGCCTCGCCGACGTCGAGCGAGCCCGGCTCGGCCGAGCTGATCTTCACCTACAACGACGCGAACAACTACCTCGCGACCATCATGGGCCAGGACGCCGCGCAGCAGGTGGTCAACAAAGTGTCGGCGCAGGTCGGTTCCCAGACCTTCGAGATCGTTCTGAACGACGCGGGGTCGATGGTCGGGAAGCTGACCCAGGCGGCCGACGGGGCCAACGAGCTGAGCGCCGGACTGGTCACCGCGCACGACGGCTCGGCGAAGCTGTCGTCGGCGTTGAACGAACTCAACGACGCGATCGTCGAGGCGACCGATCCGCTGATGGCGCTCTCGGAATCGCCGGGCCGCGGAATGAGCGCGGCCGAGTTGAGCGCGGCGGCCGACCGGATGAGTCGGACGGCGGCCGGACTGAGCACGATCAGCGGCGGCGCGGCCACCGCGGAGAGCGACGCCTCGCAGGCTCTCGCCCGCGTCACCGCGCAACTGAAGGGACATCCCGACCCCGCGGTCCGCGCTGCAGGTCAGGCGCTCGAGGGCGTGCGCCGCCAGCTGGCGACTCCGCAGCGACCCGATCTGCCGAGCTCGGCTGAGCTGGCGCAGTTGAGCACCGACACCGCCGCGGTCAGCCGCGAGCTCGCCGATCCGTCGAGTCCGGTGCGCATGGCGATGACTCTTCTCGAGCCGGGCGTCATGCACGACGATCTCGTGAAGGTCCGCGCCGGATCGGCCGAACTCAGTTCCGGCGCCGACCAGCTCACCGCCGGTCTCGTCGAACTGTCCTCCGGCTCCAAGGAACTGGCGTCGGGCCTGAACCAGGGCGTCGAAGCGATACCGCACTGGTCCGCCGCGCAGAAGAAGGAACTGGCCGACACCCTCGGGCAGCCGGTCAAGCTCACCGAGAACACCGAGCACGAGGCCGCGACCTTCGGTACCGGTTTCGCACCGTTCTTCTTCTCGCTCGCGCTGTTCGTCGGCTGCATCATCGCCTGGATGCTGTTCACCCCGATCCAAGCTCGGCCGGTGGCGCAGGGACTCGACTCGCTGCGGGTGGTGCTCGCATCCTATGCGCCGACCTTCGCCGTCGGTTTCCTCCAGGCGGCGATCCTGTACGCGGTGGTCGTCTTCGCGATCGGGATGCGCCCGGCGTATCCGGTGGCCACATTCGGCTTCATGCTGCTGATCGTCGCGATGTTCCTGGCGATGATCCAGATGTTCAACGCGCTGTTCGGGCCGGCCGTCGGGCGGGTGGTCACGCTCGCGTTCCTGATGATCCAGCTGACGTCCGCGGGCGGCATCTATCCGGTGCCGACGACGACCCTCCCGTTCCAGTACATCCACTGGGTGGACCCGATGACCTACACGGTCAACGGTCTGCGCCAGCTGACGCTCGGCGGAATCGACCATCGACTGTGGATCGCGATCGCCGTGGTGGCGGGCCTGACCGCGCTGTTCATGGCAGGGTCCACATGGGCGGCACACCGCAACCGCCAATACACGATGGACCGCTTGTATCCGCCAGTCGAGGTCTGACCGGCGCCGAGTTCCCGCGCTGTACCCACCGCTGTTGAAGGAGAAGAGATGCCCAACTCGCGTTCGACCGACTCGATGATCGTCAGTCCCGTGTTCACCCGCGGGGGAGAGGCGACCGAACTGCCTCGGTTCGAGATGCCCGACGAGATGATGCTGCCGGAGACGGCGTATCAGATCGTGCACGACGAGGCGATGCTCGACGGAAACGCCCGGCTCAACCTGGCGACCTTCGTCTCGACCTACATGGACAAGGAGGCGCAACTCCTGTACATGCAGACGGTCGACAAGAACATGATCGACAAGGACGAGTACCCGGCGACGGCGGCGATCGAGGACCGCTGCTGGCGGATCCTCGGCAACCTCTGGCACAACCCCGACGTCGACCAGGCGATCGGCACCTCGACCATCGGGTCGTCGGAGGCCTGCATGCTCGGCGGCTTGGCGCTCAAACGCCGGTGGCAGGCCAAGCGCAAGGCCGCGGGTGAGTCGATCGAGAAGCCGAACCTGGTGATGTCGACAGCGGTGCAGGTGTGCTGGGAGAAGTTCTGCAATTACTTCGAGGTGGAGCCTCGCTGGGTGCCGATCACCGAGGAGCATCTGTTCCTCGACGGCTATGAACTCGAGAAGTACGTCGACGAGAACACGATCGGCGTGGTGGCGATCATGGGCCAGACGTACACGGGCGCGTACGAGCCGGTGAAGGAGATCTCCGCCAAGCTCGACCAGATCCAGAAGGACACCGGCCTCGACGTGCACATCCACGTCGACGGTGCCTCGGGTGCGATGATCGCGCCGTTCTGCCAGCCGGATCTGGAGTGGGACTTCCGCGTCGACCGTGTCGCATCGGTCAGCACCTCCGGCCACAAGTTCGGTCTGGTGTATCCGGGCGTGGGCTGGATCGTCTGGCGCGACGCCGAGGCGCTCCCGGAGAGCATGATCTTCCACTGCAGTTACCTGGGGGGAGACATGCCGACGCTCGCGCTGAACTTCTCGCGGCCGGGCGCCCAGGTGCTGCTGCAGTACTACCAGTTCCTGCGGCTGGGGCGGGCGGGCTATGCCGCCGTCCAGCAGGGTTCGCTCGACGTGGCGCAGTACCTGTCGTCGGCGATCGCGGAGATGGGCCCGTTCGAGTTGATCAGCAAGGGCGACACCATCCCGGTGTTCGCGTGGCGGCTCACGAAGGACGCGAACCCGAACTGGAACCTGTACGACCTTCAGGACCGGCTTCGGATGAAGGGCTGGCAGGTGCCCGCCTACCCGCTGGCCGACGATCTCGCCGACATGACGGTGCAACGGATCGTGGTGCGGGCCGGGCTCAGTCACGATCTCGCCGACAAGTTGCTCGACGATCTGCGCGCGGAGGTCGACTTCCTCGAGAAGCTCGACGCGCCGATGCCGCGTGAGGGCAACAACTCGCACTTCCACCACTAGACGTCCGTGGTCCGCTGCTCGTCTCCTCAATGTGGGAGGCGAGCGGCGGGGAGTCGCTCAGGAGACACGTACCGTCCATGACCAATCGCAACGCCACCACGGCGCTGACGAGCCGGATCCTGACACCCTCGGTGGTTCATCAGTGCATCGGCTTCATGATCGGCTCTGCGCTGTTCGCGATCGGCTCGGCTCCCGGTTTCGGGAACTGGGCCGGCGCGTCCGTCGTGAACATCTGCTATTTCGCCGGCTCCTGGTTCTTCACCGGTGCGGCGTTCATCCAACTGGTGCTCAGCGGCAGTCCCACCGTCCCCGTCTCGTATGCGCCGGGGGTGATGGTTCGCGCCGAGTGGTTCGCGGCGGCGACGCAGTTCTTCGGCACACTGCTGTTCAACGTCAGCACCGGCGGGGCGCTCATGACGCACACCATCCGCGGCGAGAAGCATCTCGTCTGGACTCCGGACGCGGCCGGCTCGGTGGCGTTCCTGGTGAGCGGGTTCTTCGTCCTCGTCGCCTTCTCCCACGCCACGGGACGGATGTGGGCGCCCGGTGACCGGAACTGGTGGTCGGGCCAGATCAACTTCATCGGGTGCGTGGCATTCGGCGTCTCCGCCGTCGCCTCCTACATCACGGTCGGCGGCATCACCGTCGATGCCGTGGCCGCCAACGTGGGCACCTTCGTCGGCGCGATCTGCTTCTTCCTGGCCTCGGCCGTCGTCCTCCCACGGGCATCGGCGGCACGATGACTGCCCGGCCCGCCCCGGACGAGATCAGGGACTGGAGCCGGTCGGTCGGCGTGTGCGACGACGATCCGCCGCTCGTTCTCGGCGGGCGGCAGGGACTGGCGGCCTACCGGGACATGGTGGGCGTCGACCGGCTCGCGAGCGCTGACCCGGAGACTTTCGGCGCAGCGATCCACCAGCGCAGGCTGTCGGTGGTGACGGCCACACGGGCGCTGCGCACACCGCTGACGTGGCACGCGGAGGTTTCCGAACCCCCACCGGACGGCGACTTCCTGTTGATCGCGATGCCCGACGCCGCGGGATCGTCCGGCGACCACGTCGTGGTCGTGACCGGCGGCTCGCCGGAACCGCCGTCGTCCGGTGACCTGGCGGACGTGGCCGCGCTGCGGATCCCGGCCGACGAACTGGGAGTCGGGGCGAGGACGCTCGCCACGGCCGGTGTACTCATTCCCGACACCCTGTTGGCGGCGGTCGCGGCGCGCAGTGTCCGCGGGTTCGTCTCATCGGTCATCGCGCGCGATGTGCGGACGCCGACCCTGGCCGCCGAGATCGCGATGATCGACATGCTCTCCGCTGTGGTCGCCGAGACGGGCTGCCGGACCGGTGACGTGTCCGGCACCACCGCCTACGTCCGGGAGCAGACTCACGAACTCATCGAGCGGCACTTCCGCGATCCGTCGCTGTCACCGGCGGTGTTGGCCGGGCGCCTTCACCTGTCCCGGCGCCAGTTCTACCGCCACTTCGAGGACTGCGACCGGAGCGTCGCCGAGATGATCGCCGACCGGCGACTGCAGGCCGCGCGGGTGCTGCTGATATCGAACCCGGCGGCGTCGATCGCCTTGGTGGCACGAGCGTGCGGGTTCGCGTCGCTGGGCGCCTTCCGCTTCCGGTTCCGCCGCGCCTACGGTCTGGGCCCCAATGAGTTCCGTGATCGGCTGGCGCAGTCGAGGGCGGGAGGGGCGCCCGCGTCCGCGGAGACCTCGCGTCCGGTGGGCTAACCCGACTTCGCAGGCGGGGCGACGGTTTCGGTCACCGTCTTGGTGTCGGTCTCGGTCCGGGTCCTGGTGACCGTGTCGGTCACGGTGCGCGTGGCCGTGGCGTTCGACGTCGCTGTCTCGGTCGCGGTCTCGGTCACGGTGTCGGTCGCGGTGCGCGTGGCGGCGCTGCCGGTGGTCGTCGAGATCACCGTGGTGGTGTCGACGACGGTCTCGGTGACCGGAGCCTGGCTGTCGGACGATCGGCTCTGGCCGACGAGGAAGAAGCTGACGATGACGAGAGCGGCGGCGAGGCAGGCGACCGCGGTGATGATCCGCCAACGCCGGACGGCCGCGGTCTCCGCGGCGGCGGCCGTCACGGGTTCCGGAGGGCCGGTCGGCGGGCCGTACCCCGCGGGCTGGTTGCTGTAGGCGGTCTGTCCCGCGGACGCCGGGTACTGCGGCTCGCTCGACGGGGGTGTCGTGGGGCCGTCGTTCGGCGGCTGGGTCACGGGCGCTCCTAGGACGAGACGATGCGGGCCGCGGCGGGTCGACGCGCCGCGGTCTCCCAGAACAGTACCGCGCCGGGTATGCCGCGATGCCGGCCTGCTAGCAGTTACCCCCAGGTAGTGACAGTTGCGACGCAAGTTTGCCGATCGGACCCGCCCGATGTGACCCGAATATCACCTTGGCGCTTTTGGTGATTCGCTCGACACTGATAATTGGGTGTGCAAGTATGTCAGATGAGAAAGCAAGGCTCCCTCCCAAAGCCAGGCCCATCTCGCCATGTCCCCCATGCGTAGAAGGTCTCCTCATGCCCCATAGTGCAACCCTGCCCAAGACAAGTCTGTCCAATACGCGCGCTTCGTTCCCTCAGGCGGCACGTCCCGGACTGGCGACCCGGCTCACTCCGCGCACCGTCGCCGAATGGGAAGCGCGGCTCGGCGTCGGCAGTGTCCCGACGCGCCCGCGTCCGGACCGGTTCACCGGCCATTCCGGCACCACCGCCTACAGCCCGACGGTCGACGTCCGCATCGCGGAACCGGAGACCTTTCATGCGATGCGCTTCGCACAGAGTCTGTCGTCGATCGTGACCTACTGCGCACTGCAGCCCGCGATGACGATGGAGCGCACGGCGGAGCGGGTGCGGAACGAGCCGTCGGACTCTCTGGTGGTCAGTGTCAGCGGTATGCGCGGACAGTCACTCATCCGGCAGAACGGCCGGGAGTTCGTCTACGGCCCCGGCGACCTGGTGTTCGTCAGCAACGCGACCCCGTACAGCCTGGTGACCAACGCCGTGGCCGACCCGTCCGGACTGCTCATCCCGTTCAATCGGCTCGGCAAGCACCGCCACATCGCCGAGCGGCTGCAGCGTCCCATCGCGGCCAACACCCCGCTGGCCCGCGCGGCCGCGGTCTTCGTCCGCCGATTCGCCGCCGAGACCTCGGCGCTCAATGCGGGGCAGGCGACGGGCACCGTCTCGGAGCAGGCCGCCGTCGATCTGATCGTCGCCGCGCTGTCGGAACTCGACGGTTCTCCGACCGGCACCGAGGACAACGCCCTGTTCGTCCAGGAGGCCGCTCGCGACCTCATCGACCGCCACCACCGCGATCCCAGCTTCTCCCCGGACGCGATCGCCGAGCGGCTGCACCTCTCGCGCCGCCAGCTGTACCGCTACTTCGAGAACTGCGACACCTCGCTCGCGAGCCGGATCGCCGATCGCCGGCTGCAGACCGCCCACGAGATGCTCATGCAGAACGCGGGCGCCTCGATCAGCACCATCGCGCTCTCATCGGGCTTCCCGACGGTCGCGACCTTCCGGAACCGGTTCAAGCAGCGCTACGGCGTCGGACCGGTGGAGTATCGCCACCGCGTGCGCGGATAGCGGCGGGGCCGGCACCGGTCACGGCGGGGAGTCGGCCGCCGGATCGAGCCGCCACAGCGGGTTCACCGGGCCGTGGCCGGCGCCGAGCGGATAGGCGGCGGCCAGGCCGCGGGTGACCCACCGCTTCGCGAAGGCCACGGCGTCGGGCACGCGGTAGCCGTGGCCCAGCGCGCCGGTGATCGCCGCGGCCAGGGTGTCGCCCGCACCGTGGTCGTGCGGGGTGTCGATGCGTCTGCCCGGGAACTCCAGGAACTCTCGGCCGTCGTACAGGATGTCGGGGCTGTGTTCGCTGCCCCGCAGGTGGCCGCCCTTCACCAGGGCCCACCGGGCGCCCGTCTCGCGCAGTGCCGCGGCGGCCGCCCGTTGGCTCGCACCGTCCACGACGTCGATCCCGGTCAGTAGGCGCACCTCGTCCAGGTTCGGCGTGACGACCGTGGCGAGCGGCATCAACCGCTCGGTGAGCGCACCGAGGGCGTCGGACGCCAGCAGGGGATCGCCGTGCATCGACGCGCAGACGGGATCGACCACCAGCGGCACTCCCGTGTCACCGCCGATGCCGAGCTGCGTCGCGGCCTCGGCGATCGCCGTGATGATCGGATCGGAGGCCAGCATCCCCGTCTTGACCGCACAGACGCCGATGTCGGGAACCACCGAGTGCATCTGCGCCGCGACCACCGCCGGATCGATCTCCTGGATTCCGGTGACCCCGGTGGAGTTCTGCACGGTCACCGCGGTGACCGCGACGCAGGCGTGCAGGCCGAGCATCGCGAAGGTGCGCATATCGGCCTGAATGCCCGCGCCGCCGCCGGAATCGGAGCCGGCCACGGTCATCACCCGGACCGGGGTGACGCCGGGGCCGGCCTGCGGAAGCCGCAGGGTCACGGCGCGGCGGCCTCGGAGATCGGCAGGTACACCTGGTTTCCCGCCGCCGCGAACTCGGCCGATTTGGCCGCCATGTCCTGTGCCAGCCGCGCGTCGATGTCCTCCTGCGTGACGAGCCCGTTCTCCTGTGCATAGGTGCGGACGTCGGCCGAGATCCGCATGGAGCAGAACTTGGGGCCGCACATGGAGCAGAAGTGCGCGGTCTTCGCCGGCTCGGCGGGCATCGTCTCATCGTGGTACTCGCGTGCCGTGTCGGGATCGAGCGCGAGGTTGAACTGATCGGTCCAGCGGAACTCGAAGCGCGCCTTGCTGAGGGCGTCGTCGCGTTCCTGGGCGCGCGGATGACCCTTGGCGAGGTCGGCCGAGTGTGCCGCGATCTTGTAGGTGATGACGCCGACCTTCACGTCGTCCCGGTTCGGCAGCCCCAGGTGCTCCTTCGGCGTCACGTAGCAGAGCATCGCCGTGCCGGCCTGCGCGATCATCGCGGCGCCGATCGCGGAGGTGATGTGGTCGTAGGCCGGCGCGATGTCGGTGGCGAGCGGGCCGAGCGTGTAGAACGGGGCCTCCTCACACAGCTCTTCCTCGAGCCGGACGTTCTCGGCGATCTTGTGCATCGGGACGTGCCCGGGGCCCTCGATCATCACCTGTACGCCGTGGCTCTTGGCGATCTTCGTCAGCTCGCCCAGGGTCCGCAGTTCGGCGAACTGCGCCTCGTCGTTCGCATCGGCGATGGACCCGGGGCGCAGGCCGTCGCCGAGCGAGAAGGTGATGTCGTACCGCGCGAAGATCTCGCACAGCTCGTCGAAGTGCGTGTACAGGAACGACTCAGTGTGGTGGGCCAGACACCATGCGGCCATGATGGAGCCGCCGCGCGAGACGATGCCGGTCACCCGCTTGGCGGTCAGCGGGACGTAACGCAGGAGCACGCCGGCGTGCACGGTCATGTAGTCGACGCCCTGTTCGGCCTGTTCGATGACGGTGTCGCGGTAGATCTCCCAGGTCAGGCGCGTGGGATCGCCGTTCACCTTCTCGAGCGCCTGGTAGATCGGCACGGTTCCGACCGGGACGGGGGAGTTGCGCAGGATCCATTCGCGAGTGAGGTGGATGTCCTTGCCGGTCGAGAGATCCATGATGGTGTCGGCGCCCCACCGGGTGGCCCAGACCATCTTCTCCACCTCTTCGGCGATGGACGAGGTGACGGCAGAGTTGCCGATGTTCGCGTTCACCTTCACCGCGAAGGCCTTGCCGATGATCATCGGCTCCGACTCGGGGTGGCGGTGATTGACCGGAATCACCGCGCGTCCGGCGGCCACTTCGCTGCGGACCAGCTCGGCGTCGGCGCCCTCGCGCGCGGCGATGTATCTCATCTCCGGCGTCACGATCCCGGCGCGTGCCCAGGCCAGCTGGGTGGCCGCGTCGTGCCCGCCCACGGGCACCGGTGCCGGCCGTTCCCAGGAGTCGCGCGTCTTCGCCAGCCCCTTCTCGAGGTCGATGGTCGCCGACGAGTCGGTGTACGGACCGGAGGTGTCGTAGAGGTCGAGGTGCTCGCCGTTCGTCAGATGCACTCGACGCTGGGGAACGGCCATGCCGTCGACGTCGAGGTAGACCTTGCTGCTGCCCTCGATGGGGCCGCAGGTCACCTCGGCGGTGGCGTCGTCACGTGTGGTTCCAGGCATGGATGTGCCCATGATGATCCTCCCTACGCCGGCATTATCCGGACAGGTTCAGGCGGTCGACGACCGCCTGTCGCCATCTCAGCCCCCGGTTCCGTGGGAGCCCCCGCGTGTGAAGTTGTGCGGTGCCCACCATACTCACGTCGTCCGGTCGCGTCGCATCGTGATGCAGATGTGACAGATGTGACTTGCGTCTCCCCGTCGAACGAACGTAATCTTGTGACGCTGGTCACAGGAGGTCAACGAATGCATCGCAAAGTCCGTCACTCGCATCCGCCGCAGTCGGCGCGCTCGCTGCTGCACCAGATCTCCGAGGTGTCCCACAATCCGGAGCGGGAGCGCTTCGAGTTGCGGGTGGGCGGCGACCTGGTCGGCGTGCTCGGCTATCGCATCGACGACGGTCCCGACGGCGAGGTGGTGACGATCCTCCACACGGTCCTCTACGACGAGTACAGCGGCCACGGGCTGGCCACTCGGCTCACCGGCGGCGCCATGCAGTACATGCGCGACAACCAGCTCAAGGTGCGGCCGCTGTGCACCTTCACCAAGCACTTCCTCGACGCCCATCCCGGCATGGTGGCGATGGCCTCCGCCTGAGGCGGACCGACCGGCGCACCCGCCGGGATCAGCTCAGGTCGAACACGAGGGGGGCGTGATCGCTGGCGCCCTCCGCGGCGCGGGCGTCGCGGTCGATGAAGGCGTCGTGGATACGGTCGTCCAAGGCGGGGGAGCAGAGCGCGAAGTCGATGCGCATGCCCTCGTTGCGGGCGAAGCGCCCGGCCTGGTAGTCCCAGAAGGTGTAGGTCCCCGGACCGGGGGTGAAGGGGGCCGCGCTGTCGACGAATCCGCCTTCGACGAAGCGGCGGAAGGCGGCGCGCTCCTCGTCGGAGGTGTGCGTGCGGGACGCGAAGTACTCGGGGTCCCACACGTCCTCGTCGGTCGGCGCCACATTCCAGTCTCCGGCGAGAGCGACCTGGGCGGCGGGATCGTGCGACAGTTCCAGCGATGTGACATCGGCGAGGGCGCTGAGCCAGTCGAGTTTGTACTGGAAGTGATCGTGTCCCGGCTCGCGCCCGTTGGGGGCGTACAGGCTCCAGACGCGCACGCCACCGCAGGTCGCCGAGATGGCTCGCGCCTCCCGTTCACCGGCGTAGAGCGGCTGCCCGTCGAATCCGATGTGGATGTCGTGCACCCCGATCCGGGACGCGATCGCGACGCCGTTGTATCCGCTCGACCCGTGGAACGCGACGTCGTAGCCGTGGGCCAGAAAACTCATCACCGGGAACTGATCGTCGGTGCACTTGGTCTCCTGCATCGCGAGCACATCGATCGCATGCCGATTCATCCATGCCACGACCTGCTCGGATCGGGCGCGGATCGAGTTCACGTTCCACGTCGCCAGGCGCATGGCGTCAATCCTGCCGCAACCGCATCAGGGGCGCACCGGCACCCTCCCATCGGCCTGCGACGGCGGCCGCGTCGTCGGCGGACGTGAGCAGGACGAGTCCGAAGCGGCGGCCCGATCGGCGCAGCCGCTCCCGCCAGTGCGCGGGGGAGGTGGCGAACCACTCGAAGTCGCCTTCCGGAGCGTCGGCCAGGAGTCGGCCGGCATCGGAGACGACGGTCAGCAATGCCGTCGCCCGAGCGCCGGTGGGGGTCCGCAGACCGGTGGGGAGGTCGCCCATGCAGTCGTCGAACGCGTCTTTGTTGTGCCCGAAGTGGCCGGGGAAGTCCCATGCGGCGGCGAAGAGGTCGTACAGTCCGTCCAACGTGCGCATCCGGTCGCCCGGCAACCGCCGGACCGCTGCGCCGGTGCGGTAGGTGGTGACGTCGCCGATCGCGAGCGCTGTCGCCGGGCCCTCGCCGGCGAGGAATTCGGTCAGGGAAGCGGTGGTCACGCCGACGGCCCCCGGATCTGGACGAAGGTCCGATAGTGGTCGAGGGTGTACCAGGCGGACCCGTCGCTGCCGGTCACGATGCGTTCGGCGTCACGTCCGCGTCCCGGCTTCTTGGGGTTGACGTCCCATTCCTTGTAGACGATGCGCCGCCCGTCTGCGGACTTGACCGGCAGCTTGCGCTCGTTGTTCCGGAAGGTGTCGCCGCCGTGGGTGCCCGGGGCGTTCGCCGCCTCCGGCCACCGGCCCGAATCGATCTCGTTCAGCGTCTTGGTGACCCGGGTGGGAGCGTCGCCGCCCCTCGCCTCGACCGTCGCCGGGCCGGGCGCCGCCGTGGACGTGCCGAGGAGCGGGCCGGCGGCCGTGGACGTCGGTGCGGACGACGCGTCGTCGGGGCTGTCGCGGCCGTCGATCCACCACGTGAACGCCGCGATGGCGAGCAGCGCGATGACGGCGAGCGCCGAAGCGATGATTCGTCGCCTGGTCAGGTCGGGGTCGGTGGAGTTCGGCATCGCCGTCCACCGTAATTCATCGCGCCGCCGCTACAGAGCCAGCAGGCGGCACGTGTGGTGCAGTTCGAAGTCCAGTGCTCGCCACGCCGCGCGGGCCGAGTCGTCGGACGCCGCCACCGTCACCGCGACCACCCCGTCGGCGATCGGCGCCCAGTCGCCGGGCGGGGTGGGGCCCGTCGGCTCGGGGCCGATCAGCACCTCGTAATCGGCCGAACTCGCGATCGCCGCACCCAGCGAGGCGACGCGCATCAGCCGGTCGGCGACGATCACGCGGCGCGGCAGCCCCCGGCCGTCGAGCCAGCGCAGCGCCGCGGGCAGACCGGCCGCGGTGGAGCCGAAGTCGACCGGTGCCGCGGCTCCCGACCGCAGAGAGTCGCCGGCGCCGTTGACGAGCCAACCGTCGGTCTCGGTTCGCTCGGCGGCCGGTGCGGCGCGCATCAGCGCTCGCTCCACGCCGCGGATCTCGGAGTTGCGCACCACCCGTCGCGAGAGCAGTCGCACCGACGTGATCGCATCGGTGCGGATGCGGTGGCGGACGCCGTCGCGCTCGACGACGATCGCCTCGCCGGTCCGCTCCCGGAGCAGCCCGGTGATGTCCGACAGGCTGGGGGAGCGATCGGTCGGGGGATTGGGTGAGGCCCGCCAATCGGCGGGCGCGTCGGCGCCGAGCCGGTACCGGACCACCACTCGATCGCCGACCGCGGGCTGCGGTCCGCGAGAGACGGGCGACGGGTCCGGCGACGGCACGGCGGGCGGGTCAGTCGTCGTGGCCGAACGGATCGGTGACGGTGCCCGGCAGCCAGGTGAGGCCGGGCACGCCCCAGCCGTTGCGCTTGATCGCCTTCTTGGCCGCCCGCGCGTTGCGCCCGATCAGCACGTCGACGTACAGGAATCCGTCGAGGTGTCCGGTCTCGTGCTGCAGCATCCGGGCGAAGAATCCGGTGCCCTCGATCTCGACGCGGTCGCCGTTGCGGTCGGTGCCGACCACCTTGGCCCAGTCGGCCCGCCCCGTCGGAAAGCCCTCACCGGGCACCGAGAGACAGCCTTCGTCGTTGTCGTCGGGATCGGGCATCGTCTCGGGGATCTCGGAGGTCTCCAGGATCGGATTGATCACCTCGCCGCGCCGGCGCGCGCCGGCATCGGGGCAGTCGTAGACGAACATCCGGAGCGGCCGGCCCACTTGATTCGCCGCGAGTCCGACGCCGTTGGCGGCGTCCATGGTCTCGTACATGTCGTCGAGCAGAGCGACGATCTCGGCCGAGGGCTTCGAGTCGGCGTCGAGCTCGACCGGGGTGGTCGGCTGGTGCAGCACGGGTTCGCCGATGATGCAGATCGGGAGAATTGCCATGACAGAGCAGTCTACTGCGCGAGAGGTCCGGTTTCGCTGCGGTGCGTCGGCACGGACGGCGGCCGCGATCGTGGTTAGATGTTCGACGGAACCACACTGATGTCATTCGTGCGCCGAGGCGGCGTGCGAGCCGGTGTGAATGCACGGTCCAGCTGTTTGAGGAGCGAGATGAACGGCGCAACGGCGAGTAGCCCGCAGGGCGACGACCCCTCGGCGATCGACGGAGCCCGCGACCAGGCTGCGAACCTCGACCCCCACGAGGTGGGTCCCGACGGACTGACCCGGCGTGAGCGGGAGATCCTGAACTTCGAGCGGCAGTGGTGGAAGTACGCGGGATCCAAGGAAGACGCGATCAAGGAACTGTTCAACCTGTCCGCGACCCGCTACTACCAGGTGCTGGGGGCACTGGTGGACCGCCCGGAGGCGCTCGCCGCCGATCCGATGCTGGTGAAGCGTCTGCGTCGGCTCCGCGCCTCGCGCCAGAAGGCCCGCGCGGCACGACGGCTCGGGTTCGAGATCACCTGACGCGGGCACGGCCTGCGCACGGGCTGCGCGGGTGGCCGGTGGGTTAGAGTTGCCGTGATGAATGCTGAGCGAGAGAACAACCGACTTCCGCTGCGTGCGGGTGCCATGCTGCTGTTGGCGATCGCGGTCGTCTGCCTCGGCCTCGGCATCCATCAGTTGACGACCAGCGGTGAAGATCCCGACGCCGGCCTCAAGGCCGCCGGGCAGAGCGCACAGGCCGCCGCCGAGTCGGAGAAGCAGCAGGAGCAGGCGACGTCGAGCAAGTCTCCGTCCAGCAGCACCGCGCCCGCCGCGGACACCGAAGGCGTGCCCGAACTGTGCGTCCTCAATGCCGGCAACGTGACCGGTCTGGCCGGTTCGGTCAGCAAGGAGCTCACGGCCGCCGGATTCAAGGTCGGTGAGACGGCGAACCTGAGTACGTCCAGCGTCAGCGAGAACACCATCTTCTACTCCTCCGAGCAGGAGGAGGCCGCCAAGAAGGTGGCCGCGGCCGTGCCGGGCGGTGCCGCCCTGAACCCCCGGCCGACGGCTTTCACGCGTTGCCCGGAGGGCCTGCCGGTCGTGGTGGTGAGCCGGTAGCACGCGGACCGGACGCACCCGTCATAATCATTGGCGAACAGTAAACATCAGCGAACACGGCAACAGCCCCAACGTGCACGCGAAGCGGATGGAGATCCGCCCAGCCGACCACAGCGCCGACGACTAAGGAGCACACATGACCGTCCGTAGCACCAATCGCGCTTCGACCGTCCGGGTCATGGCGGCCGTGGCCGCCGCGGGCGGCGCGGCCCTGGCACTCTCGGCCTGCACCCCGAACGAGCAGCCGAGTGACGTGCCCGGCACCACCCCCGCGGTCGTTACCGGCGACCAGGTGGCTCCCGGCGACGTCGTGAACGCCGACGGCATCCCGGCGAGCGCGCAGTCCGCGTCAACCACTCTGGTCAACAAGGACGGCAACCGCGTGGGCTTCGTCAGCTTCTCGCAGGAGGGCGAGGCCGTGAAGGTGTCGATGCGGGTGGCCGGTGTGAAGCCGGGCGAGCACGGCATCCACATCCACACGGTCGGTAAGTGCGAGCCCGCGACCGGGTTCTCCACCGCCGGCGGTCACTTCCAGGCCGACGGTCACACCGGCAAGCCGGAGTCGGGCGATCTGGCCACGCTGAACGTCCTCAAGGACGGCACCGCCAGCGCCAGCACCACCACCGACGCGTTCACCGTCCAGGACATCCGCGGCAAGGCCGTCATCCTCCACGATCTCGCCGACGGCGGCTCTGAGGCACCGCGCCTGGCCTGCGGCGTGATCTCGCAGACCAGCTAGCGCCGACCCGAGGCAAGGAGCCGCGGTGACCACTCCGGCGGCGATCCCGTTCCACGGGTCGCCGAAGCCGACGCTCGGGGTCGAGTGGGAACTCGCCCTGGTCGACAAGTCGAGTCGCGACCTGTCGAACGCCGCAGACCGGCTCTTCGAGCTCGTCGACGCGCGCGCCGGCGATCAACGCGACAAGATCCATCGCGAACTGCTGCGCAACACGGTGGAATTGGTCACCGGCATCTGCACCACCGTCGGCGAGGCCATGGACGATCTCGGCGGGTCGCTCGACGTGGTGCGCGGGCTGTGCGACGAGATCGGCATCGATCTGTACGGGGCGGGAACCCACCCCTTCGCGGAGTGGTCCGCGCAGCAACTCACCGAAGGCCACCGATACGCCGAGTTGATCGAGCGGACGCAGTGGTGGGGCAGGCAGATGCTGATCTGGGGCGTGCACGTGCACGTGGGCATCGACAGCCGCGACAAGGTGCTGCCGATCCTGTCGTCGCTGCTGAAGTTCTATCCGCATCTGCTCGCGCTGTCCGCGTCGTCGCCGATGTGGGCCGGACGCTCGACGGGGTATGCGAGCAACCGCGCGATGATGTTCCAGCAGTTGCCGACGGCGGGGCTGCCGTTCCAATTCGAGTCGTGGTCGGAGTTCGAGGGCTTCGCGCAGGACCAGAAGACCACCGGGATCATCGACCACCTCAACGAGATCCGCTGGGACATCCGGCCGTCGCCCCATCTGGGAACCATCGAGGTGCGGGTCTGCGACGGAGTGTCGAACCGGCGTGAACTCGCGGCGATCGTCGCCCTGACCCATTGCTTGATCGTCGACCTCGACCGGCGCCTGTCGGCGGGACAGACGCTGCCGCAGATGGCTCCGTGGCTGGTGCAGGAGAACAAGTGGCGCGCCGCCCGCTACGGGCTCGATGCGATCATCATCCAAGACGCCGAATGCTCGGAGCGCCTCGTGACCGAGGACCTCGCCGAACTGCTGGTGCGTCTGGAACCGGTGGCGGCGTCGCTGGGCTGCCTCGAGGAACTGGGTACGGTCGCCGACATCATCGCCGGCGGCGCCAGCTACCAGCGGCAGCGCCGGGTCCTCTCCGAGACCGGCGACATGCGCAAGGTGGTCGACTCGGTGGTCGCCGAACTCGGTTAGCGGACGCGTCCGCGACCGCGGTGGCGCTACCCGCCGTTTCGCGAGGACAGTTCGTCCTCGTCCAGAACGTCCTCCCCCAGGGCCTGCTCGCGATACACGAGGCGGCCGACGCGCTGGGCGACCACCGGCGCGGTGATGAGTGCGAACAAGCCGGTCAGGACCAGCATTCCGCCGTCCGGGTGGCTGTCGAGCCTGATGAAGGTGCCCGCGAGCACCAGGATCATGCCGAACGTCTGAGGCTTGGTCGCGGCGTGCATCCGGCTCAGCGTGTCGGGGAATCGGACGATCCCGATGGCGGCGGTGAGGGCCAGCAGAGAGCCGAGCAGGATCAGCGCCGCGGCCACGACGTCGAGGATCACTGGTCGTCCCTCACTCGGAAACGGGCCACGGCGATCGACCCGATGAAACCCACCAGGCTCAGCGCCACGATGCCCGGGACCACGGTGGTGTCGGTGGTGTAGGCCACCCACACCGACAGACCGGAGATCGCGATGGCGACCAGCGCGTCCACGCCGACGAGCCGATCGAGGGTCGAGGGCCCGCGAAGCGTGCGATAGACGGTCAGGAGCACGGCGGTGAGCAGCATCGCGGCACTGATGATCCAGACGACGGTCATGCCTTCTCCTTCCGTGAGCGCTCCTGCTCGACCACCCGACGGCGGTCGGCGAACGGGACGTGATGGTAATCGTCGTCGATTCCGTGGAACGGACTCGGATGCCACTCGTCGTCGCGCTCGAAGGTCTTGATGAACTGTCGCTCCACGTAGGCCATCTGCTTCAGGAACTCGTCGATGTACTTCTGTTTGCGCACGTCGAAGACGTGGATGTACAGCATCCGCTGGTCTTGATCGATCTCGACCACCATGGTGCCGGGCACCAGGTTGATGTAGTCGACGGCCAGCGTGAGCGTGAGGTCGGATTTGATGGCCATGTGCACGCGGACCACCGCACCGAGCGGCGGATCGCCCGGCTTCACCGCGGCCCACGCCACCTGAGCGCTGGAGAGGAAGAAGTTGTAGATCATCGTGCCGACGAGCTTGAGCGCCGAGAGCGGGTGAAACCGACCCTCCACCGGCACCCGCGGCAGCGGCAGCAGGACCATCACCAGCAGGGCGATCAACGCGCCGACCACGATGTTGGCCCAGGTGACGTCGCCCCAGAGAAGCACCCAGACGAAGGTGAGCCAGGCGAAGCCCCACAGTCGCAGGCCGAACTCGCGCAGCGAGCCGCCGGCCCAGGCCGGTGCGTGCAGGTTCTCGTTCAGCCAGACGTAGGTCCGGACCGCGGGCCAGGCCAGGTGCACCAGGGTGACCCGCCACAGGTTGCCGAAGAATGCGGCCACCGGGCGCTTTCCGACGGGTTTCGCGTGCGGCTTGTCTGGGAACGGCGTGTTGCTCATGGCCGGCCTCCGTCGGTGGCGTGCGCGGGGTCGGGCCCGTGCAGAACCGTCGAGATGTACTCGCTGCGGTCGAGGACGCCGTGTGCGGCGTCGTCGGTGAAGTGGAAGATGGGCCCGCCCCACAGCGTCAGCGCCAGACCGGCGGCCACCATCGCCATCGTGGGCAGCACCATGGCCACCGGCATCCGGCCCACGTCCTCGCGTTCCTCGAGCAGGACGTCGGTGCCCTCTTCGATGAGCGCGGACGCGGTGCTCGACGCCATGGCGCCGTCGGGCGCGTCGGCGCGGGCCCGCCAGAACGCCTTGGTCCAGATACGGGCCATCACGTACAGGGTGAGCAGGCTGGTGACGACCGACCCGGCGACCAGCACCCACGCCAGCACCGATCCGTCCTGGGCACCGGCCTCCAGCAGCGCGACCTTGCCGATGAATCCCGAGAACGGTGGAATGCCGCCGAGATTCAGCGCCGGGATCATGAACAGCCCGGCCAGCAGCGGACTCGCGATGAGTCCGCCGAGGCGCCGCAGCGACGCCGACCCCGCCTGCCGTTCGATCAGTCCCACCACCAGGAACAGCGTGGTCTGCACGAGGATGTGGTGGGCGACGTAGAAGATCGCCGCCGAGGTGGACAGCTCGGAACCGACGGCGATGCCGAACACCATGTAGCCGATGTGGCTCACCAGCGTGAACGACAGCAGTCGCTTGATGTCCGACTGCGCTATGGCGCCGAAGATGCCGACGAGCATGGTCAGCAGTCCCGCGATCATGAGCACGTTGTCCATCGATCCGCCGGGGAACAGCAGGGTGTGCGTGCGGATCAGCGCGTACACGCCGACCTTCGTCAGCAGACCCGCGAACACCGCGGTCACCGGGGCCGGAGCGGTCGGATAGGAGTCGGGAAGCCACGTCGAGAGGGGGAACACGGCCGCTTTGATGCCGAAGGCCACCAGCAGGACCGCGTACAGCGCGTTGCGGGTGCCGTCGGGCACGTCGTCGAGCCGGACGGCCATCTCGGCGAGATTGAGGGTTCCGGTGGTCGCATAGGCGAAGGCGATGCCGGCCAGGAAGATCAGCGACGACACCATCGACACCATGATGTACGACGCGCCGGCTCGCACGCGCTCGGCGCTGGCGCCCAGGGTGAGCAGGACGAAGCTCGCCGCGAGGAGCACCTCGAACGAGACGTACAGGTTGAACAGGTCGCCCGCGAGGAACGAATTGCAGACGCCCGCGGTCAGGATGAGATAGGTCGGCAGGAAGATCGACACCGGCTGCTCGGTGGTTCCGTCCCTGATGCCCTGCCCGATCGCGTAGACCACGACGCACAGCAGCACGGTCAGCGAGATGACCAGCATCAGTGCCGCGAGGCGGTCGACCACCAAGGTGATGCCGAGCGGCGTACCCGCGATGCCGCGGCCGTCCCAGCCGCCGACGTTGACCGCGAAGGTCCCGTGTGCGCTGGTGAGGTAGAGCATCAGGCCGGACGCGATCAGCGCGACGCCGATGGCGGACACCGAGACCGCGCGCTGGATGGTGGGGCTCCGGCCGGCCAGCAGCGTCACGGCGGCCGCCAGCAGCGGAACCATCGTCGGCAGCACGATGAGGACCGGGATCCAGGACGTCTGCGGCGTCATCGTGCCCCCTTCGCGTGCCCGTCGTCGTTCGGTTCGTCCGCGTCCCGCGGCATCTCGTCGCCGTCGTAAGGCAGGTACTCCAGGACCTCGGCGTCCTCGGGCATCAGGTCCGGCTCGTGGACGTTGATGTGCGCCGCGATGAACTCCTCCGGCGTCAGCGGGTTGCCGTACTTGTCGAACAGGTCGCCGGCGACGGTGTCGGCGCCGGTGGCCGGATCGTCGCTGAGATCGCGATCGGGCTGGGACTCGGGTGTTCCCGTGAGGATCTTGATGTCTTCCTCGTCGTCGCCGAGTTCGTCGTCGGTCGCTGCCTCCGCGCCCGGCGGCAGCTTCTCCTCCTCGGCGGCCTGATTGATCTTGAAGAGCCGGTAGGTGACGGCCAGGACGAAGGCCGCGATGCCCAAGGTGATGACGATCGCGGTCAGGATCATTCCCTGCGCCAGCGGGTCGGTGTCGAAGCTCGCCCCGTCGGATTCGCGCCCGCGGATCGGCGGATGGCCGGGCGGACCGGCGAGGACGAGGATCATCAGATTCAACGCGTTGCCCGCCAGCAGCAGGCCGAACAGCATGCGGATGAGGCTGCGCTCGGTCAGCAGGTAGACGCCCGCGGCGGCCATGGCTCCGGCCACGATCAACAGGCCCAGGTTCACCGACATCACCTCACCTCCTCGGGCTCGGGAGCGGCCGGTTCGGCGGGCTCCGGCGGGGCGTCGGCCACGTCGAGCCGGGCGCCGAGGCTCCGGAGGATGTCCAGGACCAGCCCCACCACGATCAGGTAGATGCCGAGGTCGAAGAACAGGGCGGTGACGATGTGGAACTCGCCGAAGACCGGCAGGCTCAGATCGATGACGGCGGACGAGAGCGCCGGAGCACCGAGCGCCAGGGACACCGCCGCGGTGGTCGCCGAGACCGCGAGCCCGGCGCCGAGGATGGTGCCTGCCTCCACTCTCATCGCCTCGCCGAGTTCGTAGCGTCCGCCCGCGAGGTAGCGGAGCACCAGGGCCAGGCCCATCACCAGACCGCCGGCGAACCCGCCTCCCGGTGCGTTGTGTCCGGCGAAGAAGAAGTAGACCGAGAGCACCACCAGGGTCGGGAAGACGAGCCGCGTGGTGGCCTCGAGGATCAGCGACCGCTGCGCCGGATCACGCATCTCGCTGCCGCGCAGCCACGTGGTGCGCCCGTGTGCGGCGTCGTCCCCGTTGCGGCGCTGAGCGAGTGCCGAGTCGGTGACCCGGGGGACGGCGCCGAACCGGCGGCTCCGGAACACCATCGAGGCCACTCCGGTCGCCGCGACGATCAGGACGGAGATCTCGCCGAGGGTGTCCCAGGCGCGGATGTCGACGAGCAGGACGTTGACCGCGTTGGCTCCGTGACCGAACTCGTACGCGGCGTCGCCGAGGTAGACGTGCAGTGGCTCGGTGGACCGTGCCGCTGCGGCGAACAGCCCGATCACCACCAGCATCGCACCGAAGGCGACGGAGATCGCGATGCGGATGGGGCGATGACCGGTGCGCAGCTTCGGGGTCGCCTCCGACGGAAGTTTGCGCAGGACCAGCACGAACACGACCAGTGTCAGGCTCTCCACCAGAAACTGGGTCAGTGCGAGATCCGGGGCGCCGTACATGGCGAACAGGGCGCCGCAGCCGTATCCGGTGATGCCGAGGGTCAGCAGGCCGGCGAGGCGGTTGCGCAGCACGGCCGTCGCGATCGCCGCGGCGACCATCACGAAGCCGATGACGATCTCTTCGACGGTGTCGAATCCCGCCAGGTGCAGCGACTGCCTGCGTCCCAGGAACAACACGCTGACGGGCAGGATCACCGCGGTCGAGAGGATCACGCCCTGGGTGATGGGCAGTGAACCGCGTTGGGTGTTGCGGGTGACCCAGAGGGAGACGGTGTCGGCGGTGCGCAGCGCGCCGTCGTAGATCCGGTCGGCGTTGAGCCGCGGCGGATGAACGAAGACGTGCGCGCGGCGCGCACGCAGGAACAGGAACAGGCCGGCGCCGCCGGCGACGACGATGATCGAGAAGACGACCGGGAGACCGAAGCCGTGCCACTGCGCGAGATGCTCGATCTCCTCGCCGTAGGCGGGCAGCGACTGCGCATAGGGCTCGAACAGCGAGCCGATCCATCCCGACGCGAACGCCGCGACCACGCCGGCCGCCGACAGCAGTGCGGGAGGGACGAGGAACATGACGGCGGGCTGGTCGAGCTGTGCGACGGCCCTGGTCGGCAGGCGGCGGACCTTGCGTCCGAACGCGCCCCACAGGAAGCGCGTGGTGTACGCGAACGTGATGACCGAACCCACCAGCAGCACCACGTCGACTGCGTGCCGCTGCATCGGGGAGAGCGCGCCGGTGTCCCAGACGCTGCCGAAGGCGGTCTCCTTGCCGACGAAGCCGAAGGTGAACGGCAGGCCGGCCATGCTGGCGCCGGCCACCGCGGCGACCGCGGCGAGCCCGGGCAGTCGTGCGCCGAGGCGTGCGAGCTTGCGGATGTCGCGGGTTCCGGTGGACTTGTCGATGATGCCGACCACCATGAACAGGCACGCTTTGAACATCGCGTGCGCCACCACCATGGCCAGGCCGGCCATGGCGACGTTGGCGTCGCCCACACCCACCAGCACCGTGATGAAACCGAGCTGCGACACCGTGCCGAAGGCGAGGACGAGTTTGAGGTCCAGTTCGCGCAACGATCGCCATCCGCCGAGCACCATCGTGAGCAGACCGAGTCCGATGACCGGTATCTGCCAGCTCAGAAGGGGTGCGAAGGCCGGTGCGAGCCGCGCCACGAGGTACACGCCCGCCTTCACCATGGCCGCGGCGTGCAGGTACGCGCTGACCGGGGTGGGAGCGGCCATCGCGCCGGGAAGCCAGAAGTGGAACGGGACGATGGCCGACTTCGAGAGGGCGCCGATCAGCACCAGGATCACGGCGACGTCGATGTAGACGCTGCCGGCCGGCGGATGGGCGACGAGGTCCGACAGCAGGTAGCTTCCGGTCCGCTCGCCCAGCATGATGATGCCGACGAGCATCGCCAGCCCGCCGAAGGTGGTGACCAGCAGGGCCTGGGTCGCGGCGCGGCGCGAGGTGGCGCGAACCGTGTTGAATCCGACGAGCATGAACGACAGGACCGTCGTCGCCTCCCAGAACACGTACATGACCAGCGTGTTGTCGCTGACGACGAGGCCGAACATCGCGCCTGCGAAGGCCACGAGTTCGCCGCCGAAGACCGCGACTCTCCGGCGCATCTGCTGGAAGTAGTTGGCGCAGTAGATCAGCACCAGTGCGCCGACGCCCAGGATCAGCACCGACATGACGGCCGACAGAGTGTCGAACCGCAGCACGATGTCCATCTGCAGGCTGGGGATCCACTCGATCGTCTCCACGCGGGGCGGTGCGCCCGGGGCCGGCCAGTTGGCGACCACCCATGCCAGCCCGGCCGCCGGAGCGAGCGCCAGGACGTAGAAACCGCGGGAGCCGAGAGTCTTGATGATCGGTGGTGAAATGAGCGCACTGACGGCCAGGGCGATCAATACCAGGATCAAAATGGCACTCCGACTTGTGTCGAGGACGGGCGGGCGGGGTGTCGTGGTGACGAGAACTTGAGGTCTACCTTACCGTTTTCGATATGAAGGATTTTCGCAGACTGCTGGCAGCAGCGCTGATCATGGTGTGTGCGGGTGCGCTGTTCGTCGCATGCGGTTCCGATGACGAGCCGTCGCGGCCGGGTGTCGCGCTGCCGTCCGACTTCCCCGAATCAGACGTGCCGATGGTCGACGGAGCGGTGCTCACCGCATCGGGCGAATCGCCCCAGTG
The DNA here is from genome assembly GCF_041950545.1 of Gordonia sp. PS3. NCBI lineage: Bacteria > Bacillati > Actinomycetota > Actinomycetes > Mycobacteriales > Gordoniaceae > Gordonia > Gordonia sp. PS3. Next base: position 396,498 of record NZ_CP169524.1, read on the forward strand.
GCAGGTCACGGTGCAAGCGCACGCCTCCGACGGCAACCCGTTGACCAACGCGGTCACGAAGCTCACCGATGCCGGTTTCGCGGAGTCCTCCCGGGTCGACGACCCCCAGTCGAAGTCGGTGCTGCTGAGCAAGGACGTCGACGGCAGGCAACTGTGGGTCAACGTGGGACTGTCGTCGACGGCATCGGCCGGGGCCTCGACAGTGATCTATCAGGTGAGCTTCGCCGGCTGAGCGCCGTGCGGGTGAGGGCGGTATCGGTGCGGGCCGCGCCTCGCCGAACCCGAAGCGAACCGGTACGGGCGTCCCAGCGACCTCACAGATTCGGCGGGTTCCCTCGATGGTCGACGGCGACGACTGCGTCGCCACCGGAGACGAGGATCGACCAGGATGACTGACCCCAACCGAACCCAGCACGACGACTCGGAGGCCCCCGGCGGGCAGACCGAGCCCCAATCCGAGCACCAGCCCGACCCGCAGGCCGGACCGGACCCCACGAGCACCACGGCCCCGACCGAGCCGATCGCACCGGTCGCCGGAACGCCGCCCGCCGACCCGGCGGCCGCGCCGGGACAGCCCGGGGCGGCCCATCACCGGCCGCCTCTGGTCGCGGCTCCGGCATCCACCGGCCCGCAGACCGTCGAGGTGCGGCGCAAGTGGCTCGTCGGGGGAGCGGTTGTCGGAGCCATCGCGTGTCTGGGACTCGCCTTCGGTGCCGGCTACGTCACGGGTGACCACACCGGCGGCCACCACAGGCAGAACGAGGCGCGATACGAGCGCGGCGCGACCATGCGCGGATTCATGGGGCAGGAGCGCAACGGTCTCGGTGGTCAGCGGTGGCGCATGAGGCCGCCGGGATCGGCTAACGGCGACGGCCAGACGCCGGGGCAGCAGAACCAGACCCCCGATCAGAACCAGACTCCCGGGCAGCAGACGCCGGGCCAGTCGGGATCGGCGACCACGACGCCGGGAACCTCCAGCTGAACCGACGGCCCGCACGGGCCCGCGGCGAGACCGCACAGACGACGATGGCGGCGTCGGCACCCCTCGGGGTGGCCGATGCCGCCATCGTTCTGCGGTCGTCGCCTCGGCGACTCCCTGCCGGAATTACTTGCCGGGGCGCTTCTTCCCGGCGGCCAGACCGAAGCCCTTGGCCTTCGACGCACCGGTCTCGGTGATCGTCCGGCTGTCGGACGAGCCGGCCGCCGGAGCCGGAGCCTCGGCGGGCTCGTCGGTCTGAGCGGCGGTCTCGCCGGCCGCCGGCGCGGCGGGCTCTTCCGGCGCAGCAGGCTCCGGTGCGGGTGCGGTCTCCGCGGGGGCCGAGGGCTCCGCCGCCGTCGCTGCAGCCTTCGGGGCGCCGGGCTTCTTGGCGCCCGGCTTCTTCAGGCCTGCGGCCATGCCGAACCCCTTGGCCTTGCCCTCTGTGCCCGACGTGGTGGCAGCGGCAGCGGGGGCCGCCGTGCCGGTGTCGGCGCTGGTTGCATCGGCCGGGGCTTCGTCGGCCGGCTCGGTCGCAGCCGACTCGGTCGCCGCGCGAGCCGTCGGCTCGGCCGGTGCTGCGGCTGCGGGCTTGGCCGCGCCCGGCTTCTTGGCTCCGGGCTTTTTGAGCCCGCCGGCCATGCCGAAGCCCTTGGCCTTGCCCTCGGTGGCCGTGGTCTCGACCGGCGCCGCTGCCCCGCTCGTCGCTGACTCGGTTGCCGCTGACTCGGTCGCAGCGTCGTCGGTCGCGGGTGCCGCCGATGCCGCTGCCGCGGGCTTGGCCGCGCCCGGCTTGGGAGCGCCGCCGGGCTTCTTGAGTCCGCCCGGCTTCTTCAGCCCGCCGCCCATGGCCAGTCCCTTGGCGGGAGCTGCCTGGGTGGTCTCGGCCGCCGGTTCGGCCGGGGCCGTGGCACCGCCGGGCTTGGGGGCACCGCCGGGCTTGGGGGCGCCGCCGGGCTTCTTGAGTCCGCCCGGCTTCTTGAGCCCGCCGCTCTTCGGCGCAAGACCCACCGCGGGCTTCGCTTCGGTCGGAGCCGCGGTGGCGGCCGGAGCTGCGGGCTTCGCCGCAGCAGCGACCGGCTCGGGCTCGGGCTCGGGGGCGCGCTCGGTCTGAATCGGCCCGAGGAAGTTGCCGCCGCGCTTGACCTCCGGACGGCCGCGCTTGACGCCCTCCAGGATCAGCTGGCTGACGTCCACGACCTCGACCTGCCCCTCGTCCTCGGTGCCCGAGGTCTGAGCGGTCACGCCGTCGGTGAGCATCACGCGGCAGAACGGGCAGCCGGTCGCGATCTTGCGGACCTGCTTGTTGCCGTCCGCGTCGGTCGGCCGGGAGTTCAGCGTGCTGAGCGCCTCGTCGACGCGGTCGACGTTGATGCGCTTGCCGATCTGCTCCTCCATCCACATCCGGGCGCCGCCGGCGCCACAGCACATGGAGCGTTCGCCGTGGCGAGGCATCTCGGTGAGCGTGGAGCCCGAGGACTCCATCAGTTCGCGCGGAGCGTCGTAGACCTTGTTGTGGCGGCCCAGGTAGCAGGGATCGTGGTACGTGACCTGCTCGCCCGCCGGTGCGGCGACCGGCACCAGACGCTTCTCACGCACCAGCCGGTTCAGCAGCTGGGTGTGGTGGACCACCTCGTACTTGCCGCCCACCTGCGGGTACTCGTTGCCGATGGCGTTGAAGCAGTGCGCACAGGTCACCACGATCTTCTTGCGCTGCTCGGGCGCGGTCGCGAACACCTCGTCGAAGGTGTCGATGTTCTGCTGTGCCAGCATCTGGAACAGGAACTCGTTGCCCGCACGACGAGCGGAGTCACCCGTGCAGGTCTCGCCCTGGCCCAGCACCATGAAGTCGACGGCCGCGATGTCGAGCAGTTCGGCAACGGCCTTGGTGGTCTTCTTCGCGCGGTCCTCGTAGGCGCCTGCGCAACCGACCCAGAAGAGGTACTCGTAGCCCTCGAACGAGTCGACGTCCTGGCCGTAGACCGGGATGTGGATGTCCATCTCGTCGATCCAGGCAGTGCGCTGCGAGGCGTTCTGGCCCCACGGGTTGCCCTTGTTCTCGAGGTTCTTGAACATGCCCGCGAGCTCGGACGGGAAGTCCGACTCGATGAGGACCTGGTACCGGCGCATGTCGATGAAGTGGTCGACGTGCTCGATGTCCACCGGGCACTGCTCCACGCAGGCGCCGCAGGTGGTGCAGCTCCACAGAGCCTCGGCGTCGATGACGGCACCGGTGGTGCCCTCGGACTCGCCGACCAGCTTGCGCTCGGCCTCGGCGCGAGCGGCCGCGGGGACCTTGTTCAGGCGGGCCTCGTCGACGTTGCCGTCGGCGTCGACGATGCCGACCTCGTCGCCGCCCATGTCCTTGCGGCCGCCGGCGAACAGGTACGGCGCCTTGGCCTGGCCGTGGTCGCGCAGCGACATGATCATCAGCTTCGGCGACAGCGGCTTGCCGGTGTTCCAGGCCGGGCACTGGCTCTGGCAGCGACCGCACTCGGTGCAGGTGGTGAAGTCCAGCCAGCCCTTCCAGCTGAAGTCCTCGATCTTGCCCGCGCCGAACGCGTCCACGTCCGGGTCGGCCGTCTCCATGTCCAGGACCTTGCCCTGGCTCATCATCGGCTTGGCCGCACCCAGTGCGACGCCGCCGTCGCTCTCACGCTTGAAGTAGATGTTGAAGAAGGCCGCGAAGCGGTGCCAGGCCACACCCCAGTCGATGTTGAGGCCGACGACGGCGAGCCAGACCATGCCGCTCATCAGCTTGACGACGGCCGCGGCGGTGACCCAGTAGACGGAGCTGCCCTCGAAGAGCTGGGCGAAGTAGTGCGTGAAGAACGAGGTCCAGACCGGCGGGTTCTCGATGCCCGACGAGATCTTGAAGGTCTTCACGAAGATCATGCCGAGACCCTCGATCAGGACCACTGCCTCGACGAAGTAGGCGGCGCCGAACCGCGAGCCCGAGAAGCGCGACAGCCGGGCAGGGACGCGGGGATGGTTCAGCTGACGGATGACCATCAACACCACGATGCCGATGACGGTGGCCAGACCCAGGACCTCGTCGGCGAAGATGTAGATGTTCCAGGCGCCGATGACGGGCCAGTGGAACTCGGGATCGAAGATCTGACCGTACGCCTCGAACCAGAAGACGAAGCCGATCAGGAAGCCGAACATCACCAGCCAGTGGGCCCAGCCGACGGTGCGGAACTTGACCATGCGGGTGTGCGCGACGAATTCCTTCATCATCGTCGCGAAACGCTTCCCGGGGTAGGCGAACCGCGAGGGCTCCACCTTCTGGCCCTGGGCGATGGATCGGACCATCGTGCCCACGCCGCGAAGGAAGAGCGCCCAGCATACGAGGCTGAGTAATACGGCGATGGTTCCGATCACGGCGGTAGTCGTCGTCACTGGAAGTACCGGCCTTTCTGTCCAGGTCGTACCAAGACGTCAAAGCGCTCGGGTCATAGCACTCCGCGTCAACCTTTATTCCCTGGTTACCGTAAAGGTTCGACCCTGCTCGGGTCTGCCAAGGTTTGCCTAACTTCGCCTGCAGATCGGCCGTCACGGTTACCGTTCACCGGTATGTTACTCGCGAGTAATAAGAGGGTCCAGTCCGTGTCGGGAGTGTGCTGAGGCGCACGAATCTGAGTCGACACGCCGAATTCGTGCCGTGATTCTGTGTCACCTGATCGGTTGAAAGTGGTGCTTATCACTCGAAAGTTACCGTTCGGTACGAGTCCGGCGGCGGGAGGCGGCAGCCCCGCGCGACGGGGGTGCCGGGCTCCTGTGTGAGCCATTCCCTTCGATTAGAGAAGAGTCCCAGGTGACCTCGATGGATACCCGATCTCGAAGCCGTCGGCAGCGACGCACCCGTCTGACGACGGGCCTCACCGCGGTCGCGGCGTCGGCCGCACTCCTCGCGGGCGGAGTCGGCGCCGCGCCGGCGAACGCCGCGAACGGCCTTCCGGATTTCCCCTCGTACAAGTGTGCGCCGGGGCAGCAGACCGCGCCCAGCCCCGTCGGCGACACCGTCGACTGCGGGGCTGCCCACCCCGCGGTGCTCGCGAAGATCGGCGACGGCCTGATCGGCCTGGTGCTGCCCGATCTGGGCCTGAACCTCGCCGATATGAATTCGGCCACTGCCATCAGCCTGGCGCCGCTGTTCGGCACCTCGTACCCGGGCGCCGCGACGATCGCGGGCACCGGTCTGGCGTCGGCGCTCGCCGTCGGCGGCACCGCCAACGCGCAGGCCGACGCCTTCCTGTCCGGCGCCATCTCGGTCGGCAGCCTCGGCGCGGTCTCCGATTCGCGGGCCACCGGCGGCCTGGGGCTGTCGATCGGAGCGGGAGTGTCGGAGACCTCGGTCCGGGCACTCCCGCTCGGCGTCGCGATCGCGATGGGGCTGGGCGAGAACGCGACCGCCACGGCGCTCGGCGGCGTCGCGGTGGCGACTGGTTTCCTCGACGGCATCGCGAACGCGCCGGACCCGACCAAGAGTTCGGTGGTATGCACCGCGCTGTATGGAAAGGCGCAGGTCACCGACGGGGAGACCGGAAAGAACTACTCGTCGTGCACCAGCGTGGCGTTCATCTTCCAGAAGTCGCAGCAGGGCGACGGGCCGGTGGTCTACTCGATCAAGAATCCGTTCTCGCTGACGCTCGGCTCTCCGCTGGCGCCGATGACGACCCTGCTCGACATGGTGGGTGCGCTCGGCATTCCGGCGCCCTTCCCGGACTCGGTGACCGGCATCCTCACCGGCAATGTGATCCCGACCTTCTCGCAAGACCTCATTCGTATCGTGATGACCGACCATGGGCCGCGGATCGAGACCGACCTGTTCGCCAAGAAGTCGGCTCCGACCCCGCCCGTGACCGAGCCGTCCACCGCATCGACCGCGGCACGGGTCGCCGATGTGCAGGCGACGAGCACCTCCGCGGCAGCGGACTCGGCGCAGACGACCGTTGGTTCGGACGCGACTGAGAACACCTCCGCTGAGACCACGGCACCGTCCGGGGAGTCCTCGGCCACCGAGCCCGCCCCGGCGGTCGACGCCGCGCCCGAGCCTGCGCCGACCGCCGAGGCGCCGGCCGTCACCGACGAGCCCGCCGCCGAGCCGTCGCAGGATTCAGCGGCCGAGCAGCCCTCCGACGATCAGTCGTCGGAGCCCGCCGCTGAGCCGTCCGCGAACGAGATCGTCGCTGACACCGCGGATTCCGCGCCGGCCGCCGAGGCGCCCGCGGCGTGACCGATTCGGGCGATTGGCTGTGATCACCGTCACTGCGAACTAGCATGACGGTGTCGCAAACCGTCCGCGTTGGAGGGAGCAGTCCGATGATGAACAGCTGGAGCAGAATCCGCCGGAGCCTCGCCGAGTACTTCGCGACGGGATCGGCTGTCGCACTGATCACCAGCGGACTGACCTGACTCGGTAGCGCGATCAACAGCCCGCCCCGCCACCGCGGGGCGGGCTTCGCGCTGCCGGTCACCGTGCCGGAGGCAGTGCCTCCAACTCGGCCAGCGACGTCTCCAGGTGGGCAAGTATGCGCTGGAGGCTCGGCAGCTGGGCCCGCGCACCGATGACGCCGAACCCGGCCTTGCCGCCGATCGTCGTGACGGTGATGTTCATGGCCTGCCCCTCCATCGGAATGGAGACCGGGTACGAGCCGTCCAGCCGGGCGCCGTTCCAGTACAGCGGCTCCTCCGGTCCGGGAACGTTCGAGATGATCAGATTGAACGCGCGCGGTGTGTACTCGACGAACCCGGGGACCGTCGCGAAGGCCAGCGGCCAGATGGTCGCGGCGCCCAGGGCGAGAGCCTGCAGCGGTTTGAGCCCGCGCACCACGTTCTTGGCGCCGTGGGTGGACGCCTTGATGGCAGCCACCCGGTCGGCGGGCGACTCGATGTCGGTGGCCAACCGCACGGTGATCGCGGTGACCGCGTTCCCGTCGGAGTCTCCGTCGCTGTGCAGCGACACCGGCATCATCGCCACCAGTGACTCGTCGGGCAGGCCGTCGTGATCGCTCAGGTAGCGGCGGAGTGCTCCGGAGCACATGGCGAGGATGACGTCGTTGAGCGTCATCTGCTGCGCCCGAGCCACCGCGCGAAGCCTGGTGACCGGCCAGTCCTGCGCGGCGAAGCGGCGCGCCGAGCCTATCGACTGGTTCAGGATCGTCGACGGCGCCATCTGCATCGGGGCCACGTAATCCTTGTCGAAGACGCCCGCGGCGGCGATCCGGGCGGCGGCCGGCGCCATGCCGACCACCTGGCCCGCGGTGTCGGCGATCGCTCCGGCCACGCCCGTCACCGCACCGAGCAACCGCGACGAGCCCTTCGGCGGCCGTTGCTCCCGCCGCCGGCGGCGCCGTCGACGCACCAGCTCCATATCCCAGAAGGCGGTACCGGAACGGTCGTCGGGATCGGTGGAGAGGGAGCGCTGCAGCAAGCGCAGGGCGGAGACGCCGTCGACGATCGAATGATGGACCTTCGTGTAGAGCGCCACGCGGCCGTCCGCCAAGCCCTCGATGATGTGGATCTCCCACATCGGGCGACGGCGGTCGAGGAGGGCGCCGTGATTCAGCGACACGTAGCGGAGCAGGTCTTTGATCTCACCCGGACGGGGCAGAACGATGTGTCTGATGTGATAGTCGAAGTCGACCTCGTCGTCCTGCGTCCACGCGGTGTAGCCGGCGATCTGGGCGGGTGTGGCCGGGCGCTTGAGGAACATCGGCGAGACGTCGGTCGCGGCGTGGAAGCGTTCGGATATCTCGTCGGCCAGATCCTCGGCCGACTGGCCTTCGCGGGGTACGAACAGTTGCAGTCCGCCCACGTGCATCGGCTGATCTCGCGTCTCGGCGATCAGGAACATCGACTCGGTCACCGGCATGTACTGCATCGGCGTCTCCCCTCCCTGCGCGACCGCGCGTCCCGCTTGCGAGAGATTGTGACAGCCTTCCGGTCGGGATGACCGGGGGACCCGGGACCGGGTCGGTGTGCCCGGGTGGCCGGCGCTGCGTCTAGGTTGGACCGGTGCCCCTGCGTTCCCCCGCGATCCGGCGTCTGATTCCGGTGATTCTGCTGTCAGTGATCGCTGTCGAAGCGGTCGTCACGATCGCGTCGGTGTGGATGGCAGTGGGCGCGCGGGGACGAGTGGTGCAGGCCTCCGAGATCCCGGACGACGCGCCCCGCACCATGATCGTGCTCGGAGCCAAGGTCCGCGACGGGCAGGTCGGCGACTACGTCGGGCCGCGGCTCGACGTGGCGGTGAACGCCTACCGGTCCGGCCGCGTGGACCGCATCGTCGTATCCGGCAACGACGCCGACTCCGCGGGCAACGAGGTACGGGTGATGCGCGCGTACCTCCAGGCCCACGGAGTGCCGTCGACGAGCATCGTCGACGATCCGCTCGGGGTGAACACCAACGCCACATGCCGCCGGGCCGCGACGATGTACGACGTCCGCTCCGCGATGATCGTGACGCAGAACTTCCACGTGGCGCGCGCGGTGACGCTGTGCCGCGCGTGGGATGTCGACGCGCTGGGCGTGGTGGCGCCGTGCGACCGCTGCTCGCCGCTGAGCCTGGTCCGCAACCAGCTCCGCGAGGCGCTCGGCTCACGGCCGCGCGCGGTGATCGACACCGTCCGCGCACGCCGCTGAGCCGCGGGCTGCGGCGGTCATTCGGACGGCGTATCGCCGCCGTTGCCGGCCGTAGCGTGAGTCCATGCCTGACAACCCCGCCCGCAGCGGCGCGAGTGCGGCCGCCGCATCGGCCGGCCAGGTCCGGGTCTCGGGTCTGGCGGTCGCGACCGGCGCGTCGCACGACCGCCGTCTCGGACCGGCGCACGCCGCGCTCGGCGACGCGGGGCTCGAGGTCCGCGACGTGGTCGCGGTGATCCACGTGAAGCCGCCGGCCGGCGACACCTGGTCGGCCGAGCGGGTGCGCGACGAACTGGGACTCGGGGGAGCCCCTGCGGTGCGCGCACTCGATGTGGTCGACGACGGCTGCGGGGTGCCGTCGTCGATCGCGGTGGGATCGTCGATGCTGGCGCAGACGCACGGCGCGGTGCTGGTGGTGGTCGCGGGAGCGGCCGCGGTGCTCACCGGCACCCCGCAGCCAGGACACCGCCGCGGCGACCGGAACGGTTCGGCTCTGCGGTCGAGCGCCGACTCGGACGGTACGCATGCCGCAGTCGAGCGGGTGCTGACCGCGGTCGGCGACGATCTGCCGATCGTGGCCGTGGCGCCCGGAGGCATCCGGCTCGCGGCCGGCCGTCGGTTCGTGGCGACGAGCCTGTCGACGCACGCCGCCGCACCGATCGAGGGGCTCATCGACGCGCGCGCCGGCGGGCACTCGGAGGTGGTGCTGGTGACCGCGAACGGGTCGGGCCACGCTGCCGCCGTGGTGTGCCGGTTGCGCGACTGAGTCCGAGCCGCGCCGACGACGGTCGGTCCGGCGGGTCAGATCGTCGGCCGGAACGGAAGCCGCGGGCGTCCGGTGAGGTACAGCGACCCCGGGAGTCGGCGCAGCACTTCGACGACGGCGAGCGAGATCGCCAGTGTGCTGACGTACACCGTCAACGTCGCGAGCGGCTGCGGGATGTGGGCGACGAGCCACTTCTGGCCGTCGTCGGTGACCGGGCGCAGCAGGAAGAACAGCACCATCACGTGTACCAGGAACACCGGGAACGACCGGTTGGACGCGTAGGCGACCACTTTCGCCATGATCGGCGTCCGCTCACGGTGGAACGTGGCCCAGTGCAGTCCCGTCGCGTACACGCTGATGGCCGCGACCACGATGAACGGGAGCAAGGTGAGCTCGAACGGACTGCCCGGATCGTTGATCGGCGCACCGGAGAACAGCACCCGGTGCACGTAGGCGCCGACGGCGAGCAGACCCGTGCCCAGCAGGAGCCAGCCGAGCAGTTCGCCGCGCCCTCGCAGCCACTGCCCGATGCGTTCCCGGTGGTCGGCGGCCAGCGCACCGAGGATGATGAGCAGCTGGTAGGGCACCACGGTGGCGTACAGATGGCTCCACAGCTCGGCCATCCCGGTCGGCGGAGTCCAGTAGCAGATGAGACTGAAGACGGTGATCTGGAGCGCCGCGCTCGCGCCGAGCAGCCACCAGTGCCGGCCGCGGGTACGCGCCACCAGCCGGCGGATCAGCGGGAACAACAGGTACACCTGCAGCATCACGAACAGGAAGTACAGGTGGTAGGCGGCCGTCCCCCATTTGATGCGGTCGAACAACTCGTCCAGGCTGCCCGGGACGTCACCGAGGCGTCCGCTCGCCCACATTCCCTCGATTGTCCAGTACAGCACCGACCACACCAGGTAGGGCACGATGACCAGCTTGATCCGGCGCCGCCAGAACGACGTGGCGCGGAAGTCGGGACGGTCGAGGTACTGGTACATGAGCACGAAGCCGGTGAGCGCGAAGAAGATGTTCCGGGTGGAGTGGAACAGCAGCGCGGTCCCGTTGGTGCCCATGCTGGTGAACTCGGCGGTCGTCGACGTGAGCGTGTGCACGAAGATGACCAGGGCGAACGTCATCGTGCGCACCAGGTCGACGTGATGCAGGTAAGGGCGTTTGGCCGGCGCCGGCGCCGGCGGCGCGGAGCCTACGGCGGGAACGGTCGGGGTAGCCGCCTCGGGGAGGACAGCTGTGGACGACATCGGGTGACCTCACGGTTGCGGGGGAGCGGATCAATCGGACACGCTAACAGCCCACCCTGTGCACTCACTGTGTGCCCGCTGCCGGGCCGGTGTCGGTCCCGCTACCACCAGCCGGTGGCTTTCTGCAGGTCACGGTCGAGGAACGGCGCCAGGCTGCGCATGAAGGCGGTGGAGACGTGGTGGTAGTCGTGCCACACCAGGATGTTGCCGACCACAGCCGGGCAGTAGGTGTCGTTGCAGAAACCGTCGCTGTAGTCCAGGAAGGTCATGTTCGGGAAATCCGGGATCAGCGCGTCGGCCGGGTTCACCGGCGACAGCGCCCGTGACCGCTCCACGCCGCACACACGCGGAAGCTTGCCGGAAGCGATGCACTCCGGAGGTGAGAGCGGTCCGTGCGCCCATGGGGTGTCGCGTACGGCGACCACCTTCTGCCCGCGGTCGCGGAACTCCTTGAAGTAGTCGACGTAGCCGCGCGGCACCACGTCGCCGTTCTGCCCGGTGGGGGCGGGCCGGGTGGCGGTGGTGAAGACGACGTCGGGCCGGTCGACGGCCAGCTTGTCGACCACCGCCCGCGACCACTCGTTGCATTCGGTGAGGGTGCGGCCGTCGAGTTCCACCTCGGCCTCGGTCGAGAGCGCGCAGCCCGCCTTCATGTACGTCGTGACGCGGAAACCGCGGTTCTTGCCGATCTTGTCGAGCGCGGTCATCCAGTGCTCGGAATGCGAGCCGCCGACCACGGCGACGGTGTGCGCGCCCTGCGGATCGCCGTACACGCCGACCTTGATCGCGGGATCGCCGAAGTTGGAGAAGTGGTCCCAGTGGCTCAGCGGCCAGTCCTCGGCGGCGGCCTCCGGCGACGGCGCCACCGGCACGGCCGGACTCGGCGCACCCTCCAGGAGGGCTCGGGCACCGGGATACTCGCGGGGGTCGAGATTGGTGGTGTCGACGATCATCTGACTCTGGCGGTGCTGCCAGTAACCGGCACTCGCCACGGCGAAGACCGAGGCGACGATGAGGATCGCGGTGAGCCCGCGCCGGTAGCCCGCCGAGAAGCCGCCGCCGCGTCCCGCGCGCAGCGGCGTCTCGACGAACTTCGTCATCAACCAGGCGAGAATCACCGAGACCACCAGGATCGCGGTGCCCTCGGCGAAGTTCACGTCGTCGACGAATCGCCAGTTCATGTAGAAGATCAGCAGCGGCCAGTGGATCAGGTACAGCGAGTACGCGATGGAACCGAGCCAGACGATCCACGGGTGGGCCAGGACCAGGCCGCCGGGGCTCAGGTCGTTGCCGGGGACCGCCCGCGTCGCGGTGGCCGACGAACCGACCCAGATCAGCAGGAGCGTCGATCCGACCGGCACCAGCGCCATGACGGCCGGATACTCCTGGACGCCCGCGATCCAGAATCCGGACGAGGCGATCATCGCAACGGCGAACACCGTCAGCAGCGTGCGCAGCCAGTTCGTCAGGCGCAGCCTGGGCATCCAGACGGCGAGCAGACCGCCGGCCAGCGGCTCCCACATGCGGGCCACGGTGTCGTAGTAGTTGAACGGCTGGTTGATCCCGTGCCGGTAGTTGGCCCACGCGAAGGACACGAGCGTCACCGCGAGCAGCGACGTCCCGACGATCGCGCGGATCACGTTCGGGCGCGCCAGTGCCTCCCAGCGTGCGACACCCCGTTTGAGGAGGCCGCCCAGGGCGAGCGCGGTGAGGAGGGTCAGAACGAAGAACTGGCCCTGCATCGACATCGACCACAGATGCTGCATCGGGCTGATCGCGGAGTCGGCGGCGCCGTAGTCCTGCGAGAGGAAGGCCAGGTGATAGTTCTGGTAGTAGAAGGCCGAGGCGATGATCTCCTCGCCGAGCGGACCCCAGCGGGTGCTCGGCATGAGCCACCAGACGCCTGCCGCGATGAAGGCGAGCAGCAGGAACATCGCCGGAAGCAGGCGGCGCAGCAGCCGGCTCAGCCGGGGCCACGGATCCACCGCCGCGCGCCAGGAGACATCGGCCGGCTGGGTTCGGATCACGTGCTTGAGCAGCGAGGCGACGAAGAAGTAGCCGGACAACGTCAGGAAGACGTCCACGCCGCCGGACACGCGGCCGAACCAGACGTGGAAGACGGCGACGAGGAAGATCGCGATGCCGCGCAACCCGTCGAGGTCGGGCCGGTAACCGGAGGTGTTCCCGGTGGCGGCGTCTTCGTTGTGTCGAGTCGGCGGTCCCGCCGTAACGTCGGTTCCAGCAGACTTCACACGCCGGATGCTACTGGGATCGTCCCGGCGATTTCCATTCGCAACGCGCGGCGGCGGCCGGCTGCGCCAGCGGTCATGGACGAAGCGCTTCTGCGGCGATCAAGTCGATCAGTGAACGGTAGGCCGCCGAATGCGCCTCGAACATCGATGTGTGCGTCGCACCGGGCAGCAGTTGCAGTCGACCGTGCCCCCGGTGCAGCAGGTACTCGGCGACGAATCGTTCGGAGTTGACCGCCGACACGAGTCGGTCGGCCGTGCCGTGCACCGCTACGATCTCGGGCGCGGACGCCTCGTCGCCATCAGCGGCCAGTTCCAGCGGGTCCACGGCGCGGTAGCGGTCGGCGACCGCGCTGGGCGGTCCGCCGAGGGCGCGGATCACACGGGAGTCGCCGTGCGTGGCGGAGAACACCATGTCGAGCGGCCCGGACACGCTGATGACCGTCGACGGCCGCCAGCGCGGAGGGCCGAGACCGAGACCGGGATCGTCGGCAGTGCGGAGTGCGGACCACACCGCGAGTTGGGCGCCGGCGCTGTGGCCGGCGAGCACCGAGTTCCGCAGGGTGATCTGCGGATGCGCGCGGATCACGGCGGGCAGATCGTCGAGAGCGGCAGCGACGTCGGTGAACGTGGCGGGCCAGCCGCCGCCGCTCCCCAGGCGCCGATACTCCACGTTGTAGACGGCCAGGCCGCGGGCGGTGAGGTCGCGTGCCAGACGGTCGAAGCTGTGCGCACCGACACCGCGCGCCCAGGCGCCTCCGTGCACCAGCACCACCAGCGGAAGCCTCGGGTGGGCAGGTGAGACGGTCGGCAGATAGAGGTCGGCGTAGTTCTGAGTGGGGTCGGCGTGCGCGGCCGGATACGCGATGCGCTGGAGGAAGGGCTCGGCCGACGTGACGACGGCTCGATGCGCCGCCGGGGTGATGGTCGAGTGGCTTCGGTGCGCTGCCGGTGCGCCGTGCGGCGATGAGCCGGGCCCCGCTTGCCACAGCAGAACGCCGAGCAGCGCAGCCGCCGCGAGCAGAGTGGAGACCACGCCGACGATGACGGGGTGGTCGCGCTTGAACTTCATCGCCTCGATTCTCTGCGTCGCCGCTGACAGTTCGCAGACGAGTACCTCTCGTCCCGCAGGAGATCGCGGAAGAATCCGCAGTCGTTACCACCGAAACGCCCAATCTCGCCTGACGGCACCGAGTCCGACGCACCATGGAGTCAGCCGCGCGCAGGTGACGCGCGGCACAGTCGAGAAGAAAGCGTGACGCGATGAAGACGAAGGCCGCGGTTCTGCACGGTGTCAACGAGGACTGGAAGATCGAAGAAGTCGAGCTGGGCGACCCCGTCGCGGGTGAAGTCCAGGTCCGGCTCGTCAGTTCGGGACTGTGTCACTCCGACCATCACCTGCGGACCGGCCAGAGTCCGGCGCCGATGCCGGTGGTCGGAGGCCACGAGGGTGCGGGCGTCGTCGTGAAGGTGGGAGAGGGCGTCACTCGTTTCGCGGAGGGCGACCACGTGGTCACCGCTTTCATCCCCGCCTGCGGTGTGTGCGGACCGTGTTCGCGGGGCCAGCAGAACATCTGCGACGAGGGAGCCGGCCTGCTCACCGGCAAGGCGATCTCCGACAAGACCCACCGGGTGACGATGAACGGTGAGGGCCTCACCCAGATGTGTCTGCTCGGCACCTTCTCTCCGTACATCACCGTCAATCAGGCGTCACTGGTCAAGATCGAGGACGACATCCCGCTTCAGCAGGCCGCGCTCCTCGGCTGCGGCATCGCGACGGGCTGGGGTTCGGCCACCGAGATCGGCGGAACCAAGGTCGGCGACACGGTGGTCGTCGTCGGCATCGGCGGAGTCGGAATCAACGCCGTCCAGGGCGCCAGTGCGGCCGGCGCCCGGCACGTCGTCGCCGTCGACCCGGTGAAGTTCAAGCGAGACATGGCCGAGAAGCTCGGCGCCACGCACACCTTCGAGAGCATGGAGGAGGCGATCCCGGCGGTCGGAGAGATGACATGGGGAACCATGGCGAACACGGTCATCCTCACCGTCGGCGAGATCAAGGGCGAGTACATCGCGCCCGCGATGGCCATGACCGCCAAGGGCGGCCAGACCGTGGTGGTCGGCATGGGCGACTTCCAGGCGATGGACGTCAAACTCAACCTCTTCGATCTGACGCTGATGCAGAAGCGGGTGCAGGGGGCCATCTTCGGCGGCGCCGGCCCGCGCACTCAGGTGCCGAAGCTCCTCAACGAGTACCGGGCGGGCAAGCTGAACCTCGCCGACCTCGTCACCCAGACCTACCGCCTCGAAGAGATCAACAAGGCCTACGACGACATGCTCGAGGGCCACAACATCCGCGGCATGGTGGTCTTCGACGAGGCCGACTGGTAGTCGCGGCTCGTTGAGCGAGGACCCTCTCAGGCCGGTTGAGCGAGCGCCCTCTCAGGCTGGTTGAGCAAGCGGTTCCCTGAGGCTGGTTGAGCGAGCGGTTCCCTGAGGCTGGTTGAGCGAGCGCCCTCTCAGGCTGGTTGAGCGAGCGGAGCGAGTCGAAACCACCACCGCCGCCCCGCTCCGCCCACCCGCCCCACCCCATCGAGCAGTTTTCGAGAAGCATCGCGAACCGTGCACTCGTAGCGTCAGTCGTATGACGAACATCAACACACTCACCCTGCAGGTCGCCGACGTCGAGGCGGCGAAGTCCTTCTACGACGAGGCGTTCGGGATCGGCGACCGTCTGCGCTTCGAACAGGCCACGCCGCCGACGTCGGGCTTCCGCGGATTCGTGATCTCCCTCGTGGTCGCCGACCCCGCGGTCGTCGATTCCTTCATCGAACCGGCGATCACGGCGGGCGCGCGCGTCGTCAAGCCCGCCAAGAAGTCGTTCTGGGGATACGGCGGTGTGCTTCAGGCACCGGACGGCACCCTGTGGAAGATCGCGGCGTCGTCGAAGAAGTCCACCGGTGCGCCCTTGCGCGTGGTCGACTCCCTGGTACTGCTGCTCGGCACCTCCGACATCACCGCCAGCAAAGCCTTCTACGTCGACCACGGGCTCACGGTGGCGAAGAGCTACGGCCGCAAGTACGTCGAGTTCGAGGCCGCCGACGGCGCCGTCACCCTCGCCCTGTACGGCAGGAAGGGCGCGGCGAAGGACGCGGGTGTGCCGCCGGAGGGCAGCGGTTCGCACCGGCTCGTCGTCGGTTCCGATGCCGACGCATTCGTCGATCCCGACGGTTTCGCCTGGTCACCGGCGAGTCTGACATCGGGTCAGCCGCTGTCGGCGCAACCTCGCCGTGCCGACGCCGGAGGGGCCACGGCCTGATCGCCCAGGGCGAACACCGTTCCGGAACAAACAAAGGGCACCCTCGGTTGAGTCGAGCAGACTGAACTTTGGAGGTGTGATGTCTGAGAACATTTCCGTTCCCGTGCTGTTCGTTCCCGATCTCGTGGTGCTGCCCGGGATGGTGGTGCCCGTGCCGCTCGACGATGCCGCGCAGGCCGCCGTCGACGCGGCCCGCGCGAGCGACAGCGCAGAACCCGGTGCGGGCAAGATCCTGATCGCCCCGCGCCTCGACGGCCACTACCCGACACACGGCGTGATCGCCTCGGTGGTGCAGGTCGGTCGCATGCAGGGCCGAGACGGCCACGTCGCGGTGATCCGCGGCGAGCAGCGCGCACACATCGGTGCCGGAACCACCGGTCCGGGTGCGGCGCTGTGGGTGGAGGTGGAGCTGGTTGAGGAGACCGAACCCACCGAGACCACCCGCGAACTGGCCGCCGAGTACCGCAAGGTGGTGCTCGCGATGCTGCAGCGCCGGGAGGCGTGGCAGGTGATCGACGCCGTCAACCGCCTCACCGATCCGTCCGCGCTCGCCGATACCTCGGGC
The DNA here is from genome assembly GCF_041950545.1 of Gordonia sp. PS3. Classification (NCBI taxonomy): domain Bacteria; kingdom Bacillati; phylum Actinomycetota; class Actinomycetes; order Mycobacteriales; family Gordoniaceae; genus Gordonia; species Gordonia sp. PS3. Next base: position 413,267 of record NZ_CP169524.1, read on the forward strand.
TACGCGTCGTGGATCAGCGATGAGCGCAAGCGTCGGTTGCTGGAGACCGAGAACGTCGACGAGCGGCTGCGGCTGTTGATCGACTGGACCGGGGAGCACCTGGCGGAGACAGAGGTCAGCGACAAGATCGCGGCCGACGTGCGCGAGGGCATGGAGAAGACGCAGAAGGAGTTCCTCCTGCGCCAGCAGCTCAACGCCATTCGCAAGGAACTCGGGGAGGACGAGCCGGACGGTGCCGAGGACTACCGGACTCGCGTCGAGGGCGCCGATCTGCCCGAGAAGGTCCGTGAGGCCGCTCTTCGGGAGGTCGGGAAGCTCGAGCGAGGAAGTGATCAGAGCCCCGAATCCGGCTGGATCCGGACCTGGCTCGACACGGTGCTCGACCTTCCGTGGTCGGTCCGGACCGACGATTCGACCGACCTGATCGAGGCAAGGGAGATCCTCGACGCCGACCATCACGGTCTGGAGGACGTGAAGGACCGGATCGTCGAGTACCTGGCGGTCCGCGCCCGGCGTGCCGAACGCGGATTGTCGGTGGTGGGCGGTCGCGGTTCCGGTGCGGTGATGGTGCTGGCCGGACCTCCCGGGGTCGGTAAGACGTCGCTCGGCGAGTCGGTGGCCCGCGCGCTCGGTCGCAAGTTCGTCCGCGTGGCGCTCGGCGGTGTCCGCGATGAGGCCGAGATCCGCGGTCACCGCCGCACCTACGTGGGCGCGCTGCCCGGACGGATCGTCCGTGCCATCGGCGAAGCCGGTTCGATGAATCCCGTCGTCCTGCTCGACGAGATCGACAAGGTGGGCTCTGACTACCGTGGCGACCCCGCGGCGGCGCTTCTGGAAGTCCTGGACCCGGCGCAGAACCACACGTTCCGCGACCACTACCTGGATCTGGACCTGGACCTGTCGGACGTGGTCTTCCTCGCTACCGCGAACGTGGTGGAGAACATTCCGTCGGCGCTGCTGGATCGTATGGAGCTGGTCACGATCGACGGCTATACCGAGGACGACAAGGTCGCCATCGCGCGTGACTACCTGGTTCCGCGACAGCTGGAGCGGGCTGCGCTCACGGCGGACGAGGTGAGTGTCACCGAGGGCGCCTTGCGTGAGATCGCCGCGAACTACACCCGTGAGCCGGGTGTTCGGCAGTTCGAGCGGATGCTGGCGAAGGTGGCGCGGAAGGTCGCGGTGCAGGCCGGCGCCGGGAGCGAAGCGAGCGGGCCGATCGTCGTCGACGAGACTGCGCTGGTGGAGTACCTCGGGCGACCGCGGTTCACTCCGGAAACCGCCGAGCGCACCGAGGTTCCGGGCGTCGCCACCGGTCTGGCCGTGACGGGAATGGGCGGCGACGTGCTGTTCATCGAGGCGCTGAAAGCGGCGGGCACGTCGGAGAAGGGCGAGCACGCGGCCGGACCACAGCTGAAGCTGACGGGCCAGCTGGGTGATGTGATGAAGGAGTCGGCGCAGATCGCGCTCTCGTACGTGCAGGCGCACGCCGCCGATTTCGGCATCGATCCGGCTGATCTCAACGGCACGGTGCACATCCACTTCCCGGCCGGTGCGGTTCCTAAGGACGGACCGTCCGCGGGTGTCACGATGGTGACCGCGTTGGTGTCGATGCTGACCGGCCGGCGGGTGCGCAGCGATGTCGGCATGACCGGCGAGGTGACCCTGAACGGGCGCGTGCTGCCGATCGGCGGCGTGAAGCAGAAGCTGCTCGCCGCGCAACGGAACGGGTTGAAGACGGTCTTCATCCCGCAGCGCAACGAGGCCGATCTGGACGAGGTTCCGGCCGAGGTGCTCGAGGCGCTCGAGGTGAAGCCGATGACGGATGTCGCGGTGATCGTCTCGGAGGCCCTTGAGCCTGTGGAACAGGCGCGCGCCGCGGCGTGATGAGAATTTTGGCTCCCGGACGGGTCTCACAGACCTGTCCGGGAGCCAAAGTTTTCAGAGGAGTTCGGCGCGGCGGGCGGCGAGGGCATTGGCTAGCTCGTGCATGCAGTCGCCGGGCGCCAGATTGAGCTGCTTCCACGAGTAGGCCAGCGGGATCCAGCCGAGGCAGGCGATCGAGTTCGCCTTCGCGAGATCGCGGTTCCACCGGTCCTCGTGCCGATGGAAGGCGTAGCCGTGGATCTCCACGCCGACGCGCTCGGCGGGCCAGGCGAAGTCCCACGGCCGACCGCAGATCGGGAACTGCTGCTTCCATCCGGTGATCTGTTCGCTGCGGAGCATCCGCACGAAGAGTCGTTCGGCCTCGGACTCCGAGCCGTCGGCGGAGACACCCAGCAGCTTGCGAACTCGGGCGAGTCCGTGGACGCCGCGGTTCCGGTCCAGCGCGGCGACCAGTTCGGGCACGGTCACCACGCGCTTCTGAATCATCCGATCGAGGAAGACCAGACCCTCCTCGTGTTCTGACGCCGCGCCGAGAACCGAGAGCGCGGTGCCGGTCACCTGGATTCCGCGGACCTCGGTGATGTCTTCGTGCGGGTAGGTGCGCCGCTTGAGGTCGGCAGCCACCCCGCAGGTCGCATTCGGCTTCGCCGAGCGCGGCACCGCGGCGGTGATCGGTCCGGGAACGTCCCGGACCAGGCCGTGCCACCAGGCGGCAGCGGTGCGATCGATGGTGGCCGCCCTCGCGTGCGCGACCACGCGTATTCGCGCGGCGGCCTCCAGCGGGTGGGCGAGGGAGAGGAAGACTTCGCGGGCCTGCCGTATCCACAGGCCTCGCTCCACCTGCGAACGGATCTGGCCCACGGTGAGTCCGCAGGCCAGTGCTTGTCCGGTGGTGATCACGCCGTCGTGAGCGGCGAGATGGTGTGCGACCGCGATCTCCGGATGCTCCGACCACCGGCTGTTCGCCCGACGATCGGCTGTCGACTGTGCTTCCCCCACCTTCAATTAGACGCACGTGCCGGGCTATCGGTTCCGGTCTGCAAAATTTTGGCTCCCGGAACGGTCTGTGAGACCGTTCCGGGAGCCAAAATTCTCCGCGGGTCAGTGCGCGGGTTCCTCGGAGGTGAATCGCTGCGCGTAAGCCACGCCGAGCGAGAGCAGAACCAGTCCGGCGACGATGAAGGCGATCACCCGGAACATTCCGTCGAGGGTGGCGAGATCGAACAGGAAGAGTTTCGCGACCGCCGCGGCGATCACCGACAACCCCGTGGCGAGGGTGAGGGTGCGGCTCGCTCCCTGCAGCCGCCGCGCCCACATCAGGGCCGCGGCGGCGGAGCCGAACCAGACGAGGGTCGCCGCGAGGTGACCGGCGCGGAATCCGGTGGTCGAGCCTCCGGTGGCGACTCCGGCGACGCCGACGCACAGTTCGGTGGTGAGCCACAGGCCGATGAGGCCGCCGATCAGCCAGATCTGTTGTGCGCGGCTCGGCGCTGCGGTGCCCCATTCGCGGGCCAGCACCATGGTGGCGGCCAGGCCGAGGAGTGAGCCGACGAGGAGGGTCGCGTGGACCGAGTCACTGAGCCCGCCGGGATACAGGAGCTGTTGCGCCCCGCCCGTCTCCAGCAGCGACGACAGTCCGAGGCCCGCGAACACGGTGGCCGCGATCCGCACTGCGCCCCGCAGATCGTCGGCCCAACGGGCCGCGAGACCCATGATCACCGCACCCGCCAGGAAGCCGAGCGAGACCGTGGAGGCGTCGAGTGCGACCCCGAGCGCCATCGAGATCAGCACCGCTCCCGCGGCCAGCCACACCACCCGGCAGACGAAGGGCACCGACGCCGGTCCGCGGGTAGCCACCGCGGCGACGACGAACAGCACGGCCCCCAATCCGATCACCGCCGTCGACGATCCGGCCCCGGCGGTCCACTGACCTGCGATCATCGGCAGTGGGATCGCCGCGGCCACCGAAGTGAGTCCGAGCACCACGGCGCGACTGCTTGCGGCCGCCAGCATGATCGCCGAGCAGAGCGCCAGGGCGAGCCCGGTGAGCGCGGTGACCGCCAGGAACCACGCAGGGCCGTCGCCGATCACCACGAACACGGTCATCGGAAGCGTGGTGGCGACAGTGTTGACTACGAACAGCGAGGTCCAGTCCCGACCGGCCTGCAGCCACAGGGTGGCCGCCGCGTACGTCAGCATGAAGCAAACCAGGAGTTCGTCGACGCCGCCCGCGACCACCGGCGCGAAGACCAGTAGCGGCACCGACACCATGAGTGCGAGCGCCTGACTGTCCCACCGGTGCGCCGACCACAGTCCGCCGCCGCCGATCAGTGCGCCGGCGACCAGCGCTGCCGACTCCGGCAGCCAGCCGTAGATCGCGGTAGCGGCGAGGACGTCGAGTAAGGCCGCGGCGACGCCGGTCGCGATCAGGGCGACGGCGCCGGGACGCTTCTCGGGTCGGCGTCCGACCCGCCATCCGACGGCGACCAGTGCGGCGGCGAAGACCGCGCCGCCGGCGACGCGAAGCTCGGGCCGGAGCAGACCGGCCTGTGCTGCCAGAACCAGCAGCAGTACGATCCCGATCAGCGTGATCGCGACGCCGACCGCCGCCAGAACCCGGCCGACCAGCCCGCGTTCGGCGGCGTCGGAGAGTCGTTTGCTGAGGCTGGGCGCCGGCGTGGCCGGCGGTGCCGGGAACGGGCGCGGAGCGTACGACGGCGGGCCGTATGGATGAGGCGGGTAGGGCTGCGGGGCGTACGACGGGACACCGTACGACTGGGGACCGAAGGGCTGTCGCGTGAACGGCGTGCCCACCGTCGGCGGCACCGTCGCGTACTGCAAATGCGGCTGCGGCTCAGGCTGCGGCTGGGGCTCAGGCTCAGGCTGGGGCGCGGGCTGCGGTCCCGTCGCCGCGACCGGGGGCGCATCCGCGTCCTGCGGCGTCTCCGACTCTCGGGCGAGCGACGCGGTGAACGCCTCGAAGTCGGCCGACACCGCCGACATCCGGCCCGCGATGCTCTTCAGCTCGTCGCCGAGGCGGGCCGCCGCGACTGCTGGATCGTTGTTGTTCGTCATGCCTTCCAGCGTCGCGGTGCGGCGCCTCGCGGACATGCGCAGAATTACGCAGAATGTGTGGGGAGTTGGCCGTGGGGTCGGCGGTTACTCCTGGTCGAGGCCGTGCTCGATCGCGTATCGCGCCAACTCCACCCGGTTGCCGAGCTGCAGCTTCCGCAGCGCGGCGCCGACGTGGTTCTCGACGGTGCGCGGACTGATCGACAGCCGCGTCGCGATCTGCCGCGACGACAGTCCCTTCGCGACATGCCGCAGCACCTCCGTCTCGCGCTGCGTCAGCGTCGGTGCGTCGGGCTCGGGCGAGCGGGCTATCCTCCGGTACTCGCCGAGCACCAGTCCGGCGAGTCCGGGAGTGAACACGGCCTGCCCGTCGCCCGTCGCGCGGACGGCCGCGACCAACTCCGACCGCTGCGCGCTCTTCACCAGATACCCGGTGGCCCCGGCCTTGATGGCCTCGAGAACGTCGTCGCGCTCGTCGGACGCCGAGAGGACCAACACGTGCGCGCCGGGGTGCGCCGCGAGGACGGCCGCCGTCGCTTCGGCACCGGAGCCGTCGGGCATCTGCATGTCCATCAGGACGACGTCGGGCCGCACCGCCGCGGCACGCGCGGCCGCGCTCGCGCAGCCGTCGGCGGTGGCGACGACGTCGAAGCCCTCCTCCGACAGGTCGCGCGCCACGCCCTCTCGCCACATCGGGTGGTCGTCGACCACCATCACGCGCAGTGCGGCATCGCTCATCGGGACTGCGCCTCTCTCTCGCCGGCCGGGACCGTCAACTCCCATTCTGTCCCGGCACCGGGCGCCGACTCCAGCCGAGCGGTGCCGCCGAGTGCCTCGATCCGCCCGATGATCGACCGCGAGATCCCCATCCGCCCTTCCTTCACCGCCGCCGACAGCCGGCCGGGCTCGATCCCCGCACCGTCGTCGCGGACGCTGACGACGATCTCGGTGTCGAGGTCTTCCAGCAGGACGAAGGCGTGCGCGTCGCCGCCCGCGTGGCGTTCGACGTTGTCGAGGATGTTGCCGACCGCGGCGAGCACCTCGCCGGCGACCGCGGCGTCGATCAGGACCCGCTCGCCGGGTGTGCTGACCCGAACACGGTCGGTCGCCAGGGCGCGCAGGCCCGGTCCGAGGTCGAGGAGGGCGCCCCCGTCTGCCACCGGCGCGGGCGTCGCCGCGATGAGCTGCCGCAGCACGCGTTCCTGTTCGGCCGCCAGACTCGCGAGGTCGTCAGTGGGACCGCCGATCTCGCGCCCGCGACGAGCGATCAGTGCGAGGACCTGCAGCACGCCGTCGTGCACCTCGCGGGCGAGCCGTTCGCGTTCGGCCGATGCCGCGGCGAGTTCGACGGCCGCGGTGAGCCGGGAGTGCATCAGTCGGGCGCGGGAGGCGGCCATGCCGAGGGCGATCGACGCGGCGGCGAGCAGGATGGCCGTCGCGTTGCGTCCGAAGTTCAGCAGGAATTCGCCCTTGACGTAGTAGTTCGTCAGTCCGATCACCGCTGCGGCCGCGAAACCCCAGCGCGCCCCGCCAAGCAACGCCGCGGACAGTGCCGCGTTGGTCATCCAGAGAGTGGTGGGCCAGGTCTGGTTGTCGGCGATCCACTGGCCGGAGGCGACGAACTCGGTCGAGAGCATCATCGCGGCCGACACGATCACCTCGCTCGCGACGAACCACCGGCGGCGTCCGAATCCGGCGAGGTAGCCGGTGGTCCACCAGACGTTGGCCGCGGTCAGGACGGCGAACAGGATCCAGGTGACGGCGGGATGTTCCAGGTCGCCGTTGATCGCGACCTGGAAACCGAGTGCGTAGACGAAGGCGACGAGACGGAAGATCTGCGCCGCCCGCCACATGGGGCCGACTGGGTCGGCGTCGTCCAGACCCCGCCAGAGGGCGGTGGGATCGGCGGCGGGCAGGGCGCGGCGGTCCACGGTTCAGAACTGCCGGTCGCGGAACGGGGACGTCGTCATGGCTCCATCTAACAAGGGGCGCGTCACAGCGGCGACGGCTCTCGACGTTTCGTCGGCCGGAGGCGACCTCCTGATCGATGTCCTACGCTCGGCACGTGATCTTCTGGCCGCGACGACGGCGCCGCCCGCCGGCGCAGCAGCCTTCGCGGGTGCCGTTACCCGGACTGTGGTCGCGCGGCGTGGAGTTCGGCGACGACGCCCTGACCTTCGTCGACTACGTTCACCCGGCGGCCTCGGTGTGTGCCGAGCCGGTGCTGTCGGTGAGCGGCATCCGCGACGTCGACCCGGCTGGATTCCCGCCGGAGATCCGCACGACGGCGGGCGAGACGCTGTTCGTGTCCAAGCTGCGTGAGGGCGACCTCCGGCAGTTCGCCGAGCGTCACCGGATTCCGCAGATCGCCCGCCCCGACATCTGGATGCGGCTGCTCGAGCCCTTTCTCGACACCACGATCGGCCACGGTCGGCAGGCCGATACCGACGGCTGGCTGCGGGATCGCGGGTTGTCGGAGGCGGAGATCGCTCGGGCCCGCGCCCGCGTGGGACCGATGATGACCGCCTACAACGAGCTCCTGTGGGAGTGGGAGGATCTGAACCTCTCCGACCTCGTTCTGGCCTCCGCATCCAGCCCCGACGCGGGTCTGTATTGGTGGGCGATGGGGATCGCCGACCGCGCGGCCGTCGAGTAGGGCGGGTTCAGCTCGCCACGTACACCTTCATCGCGACGATCTGCCTGCGTTCGAAGGTGGCCATCGCCACCGCGTGTTCTTCGCCGCGCGTGAGGCTCACTGTCACGTATCGTCCGGCAGCCAGGCACTTGCTGGTCCGCCAGCCGTCCAGTTCGTCGCGCAGGTCTGCGACCGGCCCGACGCGCCCGGCACCGTACTCGACTCGTACGTCGGACCCGGACCGCCCTCCGCACGCCGCGTCTAGGAACGCGAGCGTCCGCCGCTTCTCCGCGGCGCCCGCGCGAACGAACCCTCGGGCGAAGCCTGCGGCTCCGCCGAGTCCCTGGTTCCGCAGCAGCGCCCCGGTCAGCCGCGTCGAGATCGGGAGTGCGTCGACTCCTTCGGCAAGGAGTTGTCGCACCATGGTCGGCAGTTCCCAGTGGGCGAACAGGCCCGCGATCAGATCGGCCGACGCCATCTCATACCGCAGGTGCACAGGCACCGTCAGCGTCACGGCGTCGCTCATGCGGATCTCCAGCGTGAGGTCGCGGATCACGGTGTCGCCGCAGACGATGTCGTGCGCCGGATGGAAGACGATCGTGTTGGGAGCGATGAAGGTGTCGTAGAAGCGGGAGAGGTGCTCGTCTCCGCGGTGCGGGCTCGACCCCACCGGGTCGTTGACTATCGCGTCCGGCGCGAACAGCGACAGCCACCGCTGTTTGTCGTGCGCGGCCACGGCCGCCGGCGACCCTTCGACGGTGGCCAGCATCTGCTCTCGCAGTCCCATCCCACTCCGTTCCTGAGTCGACCATCGCAATAGAACGTGTTCTAGTCTAACCGTCGGTCCGTCGTCCGGAAATGGGGAAGGCGCGTCCGGGTCGGGGTGCACCGGACGCGCCTTCGCATGGGTGGGTCAGGAGACTGCGCAGGTCTCCGTGTCGACCTTCTTCACCGTGGTCCCGTTGGTGATCGAGACGGTATTGGTGGCGGAGTTGACGCTCGGGACGTCGTCCTCGGCCAGCGGTGCCCGGCACTTCTCGACGCCGTCGTGGAAGAGGATCAGCGTCGACTTACCGGCTGCCGCCTCGACACCGATGGTCACCTCGGCCGGTTTTGCCTCGGCAACTGGCTCGCTCGTGCTCGACGGGGATCCGGTCTCGTCATCCGCGGAGGGCTCGCTGGAAGCCGGAGTCGAGGGCTCCGTCTCAGCAGTCGTAGACGACGTGGGTGAGGCGTTCTCCGGCGTGGTGCTCGCGGACGGTGAATCCGTGGAACTCGCCGAAGGCGAGGCAGCCGCCGGGCTATTCAGTTTGCGGGACCGGCTGAACTCGCTGGCACCGTCAACGGCTGGCGCTGCGGGTGTAAAGCTCGATTGATCCTCCCAGGTCGCGTTCGCCTGGACTCCCGCACCTCCTTGGCATGAACCGTTTCGCTGTGCGTTGCTCCCCACGGTGATTTTGCGGTAGCCGGATGAGACCAGCCGGGAAGCGTCAGTCGTACCGCTCGCCACGTTCACAGTCTGAACTGTCAGAACGTAGTTCCCCCAGGCGAGGTCGTAGTTCACCGCGAGGACCCACGTGGTGCCGGTCTGATATGCGGGCGCACGCTCGATGCCGCTCATCCCGTCCTTCCACAGGGTGACGCGGTAGCTCATCCCCGGGCCTGCGCTTGGCCATGACACGTTGGCCTTGTGGAAGCCCAGACTGCCACTTTCCGAGCATGAAATAGATGACGGCAACGGCGTCGGAAAGAAGTTCTCTGTCGCGATCTGAGAGACCTTTGCGGCTGCCGCATCGGTACTCGCCGCCATGGTGTCGGTGGTCTGTACGACGCCGAGGGCGACTGCGGTCACGCCGCCGAGCGCAAGCAGCACACGCTTGGCCGGGATCTTGGATCGGACGGACTGGAGATTAGGCACGGTCGGCCTCCTGGTACTGCGGCTCGCGGTGATCGGCGGGCTCGTCGGATGAATGTGTCTGGGATGCGTCGCCGGTGTCGGGCGTCGAGCCGTCCGTTGATCGTCGGATCGGGCCGAACGCCAGCATCAGCAGTGCGCCGGCGAGAATGCCGCCGAGGAATATCGCGGTCTTGCTCGACAGCCACGCGGCGGCGTAGCCGAGGATCGGCACGTGAGCGACGATGCGGTCGGCTTCGGCGACGGTGTACGGCGAGGGATCGGGCGCACGATTGGCGTCGCCCTTCAGAGTCAGCGACACTTCGCCGCCGCCGATCGGGTTCACCGCGACCACGCGGTGAGAGATGCGCGTGCCCGCCTCGTTCTCGACGCTGACCACGTCACCAACGTGCACGTCGGTAGCGGGTACGGTCCGCGCAAGCGCGAGGGAACCGGTGGGGATCTGCGGCGACATCGATCCTGAACGGAACACCAGCGGGGTGATGTTGAACGCCATCGAGGCGATCGCGGCGACGATGCAGATCAATCCGATCACGGCACCGGCGTTGAGCGCGAGCTCACGCCGGGACCGTAGTCCGGACTGATCGTCGGGGTGCTGGCGCATCGTGGATCAGGCCTGAGTGGCTGCGAACTGGAAGTTGATCGAGAGCGCAGACATCCGGGCTCCGATCGGCGCAGTCGGGCTCACGCTCGCCTGAATGCACAGATCGTCCGCGGCCGAGACATTCACCTGCCGCGCCGCGGTGATCATGTCGACCGTGCCGATGGACAGCTTCTGCGGCGCCAGGATCTGCGTTCCGCCGCTGCACGTGGACCCGTCGCTCGTTCCGCCGCTACGGATCTCGATCGTCAGATTGTCGGCGAACGTGGCTGCGTTGGCACTGCCGTAGGTGGCGGTGCCGGCGTCGGCGACCAGTGCCTTCATCGTGTACTTGAAGTCGTCGGAACCGGTGTTCTGAACCGGCAGAACTCCGGCGGTGGTGGCCCCGCGCGCGAGGTTGATCTTGCTGAGCGCGGCGAATGCATAATTCGGACGCTGGCCGTTGAGCTTCATCTCGATGTTCACCGCGCTCGTCGAGAACATTCCGGTAGTCGCGGTCGCGGTGTCCGACCACGCGGCCATCGTGCCGACGGCGCCGAGACCGAAGACCATTCCGAGTGAGGCGATCGCTCGGGCGCGCGTCCAACCGGTGTCGCCGAGGCGCCCGCGCAGTCGCGACCCCGACCGCTCGCGGTCGTGAGTTTCGTTGGATGAGGACATCTGTTTCTGCCTAATCATTCGGGAGGGAGTCACTTGATGAAAGGAATCGGTTGGGTGATCTCGGCACTGGGGATCACCGGCGTCGCCGACGGCGGGTCGGGGACCGCCGAGTAGGCGAGCGGCGGACGTCCGGACTGATCGGCACCGCACGCATAGCAGCGGTTCTCAGATCCTGCGGAGTGCCGGCCGCCGACCTCGGCGTGCGCCGGAACCGCCTGCGTGGGAGCCGGCGGCATCGGCGGATCGGGCGGAGCGGCGCCGGGCTCGGGGTTCTCGGGAGGCTTCGGCTTCTTGCGGTCGCGGATGCTGCTGATCCACATCCACAACGCGTACGCACCGAGACCGCCGGCGATCACGAACACCGCGATGCTCCGCGACGAGCCGGAGATCAGGGAGTTGATCCGGCCGAGGTAGGGAACCGAGTACAGCAGTCTGCCGCGGACCTGCTCTTCGACGAGTTGGACCGGGTCCGTCGCATTGTTGGCATCGCCCTTGGTGATGAACCGGCGCTTACCGCTCGCGTCGTAGACGATGCTGATGATCCGATGCGTCGTGACCGACGGATTGCCCGACTCCGGCTGGAACGTGATGACGTCGCCGGCCTTCAATTGATCGCCCGGCGTCGGCTTCACCACGATCAGCGTTCCCGGCGGGTACGTCGGCTGCATCGACCCGGTGAGCACCGTGTACGCGGTGGAACCGGTCAGCCGCGGAACCACCACGAGCACAGCGAGCACGCCGACCGCGACGAGCAGCAGCGTCCACGAGGCGATCGTCTTCACCCACCAGATGGGTGGAGTCGCGTCGGAGTTCTCCGCGTCGCTTGCGGAGGGAAGCGCCTCCGTCTCGCTGGTGTGATGGGTTCCGCGACTGAACATCATGAGTTGCTGACCGACTGGGCGCCGAAGGTGAACGTCGCGTTGGCCGACTGCGACGTCGATGCGTTGGTCGCGATGGTGGTACGCAGGCACAGCACTTCGGTAGTACCCGCCGCGACGTTGCGGGCTGCGGTGGCAGCGGTGTTCATCGCACCCGAGTAGATCTCGTCACCGACATCGCCGGTGGGGGTGCATGCGGCCTCGCTGCCGACTACTGCGACACGCAGCTGCAGCGGGGTGGTGCCGTTGACGGCCACCGAGTTCAGCTTGTACTGCATCGTCACGTTGCCGGAATTGATGACCGGCAGCGGCTTTTGGACGCTGTCACCGGGGTTCGCGTCAGTCAGCGTCAGGCCGTCGAGCGTGAACTGCTTGACGCCGCCCTGGTTCACCGAGATGTCGAGCTTGCCTGCGGTGATCGTGCCACCGTTGCTCGTTGCTTCCGAACGCCAGAGGGCGCCGGTCTGCTGGAGGGAGATGAATCCCACCAGCAGAACCGCCGCCGCTGCGAGCGCCCATTTGATTTGGGGCTTCACGAAATCCTCTTAATCACGGGAGGAGTGGTTTAGTTCTGCTGCAGAGTGACCGTGGCGCCGGAGAGGTCAGCGGTCTTGTCCTGTCCGTCCTTGTTGCTTGTGTCTGCTCTGAATGTGATGTCGGTCGAGACCTTCTTGGTCGTGTTGTTGTCGGCAGGGGTCACAGTGATTCCGGGGCCACCACCTGCGGTCGTCGGATCGAGGTACTGTGCGAGATCGCCGGAGACACCGCCCACACTGGGAGTCAGGGTCGCCGTCAGGTTGGTTCCTACGGCCGTGATCTTGTAGCTGGCCGTGTACCGGACGGTGTCGCCCGGCACGAGACGGTCGGTGCCAGGGTTGAAGGTATCGCCATCCTTCGTGCCGCCGACCCACGTCCAGGTACCGGTGTCGACCGCGGTGAGGTTCAGCTGACCGGCGGTGACAGTGCCGCCGTTGGTGTTGACGTTGCTGTTCCAAGCCGCCATGGTGCCTGCGCCACCGGCGAGGATAGCTGCGCCGGCGGCTGCGGCGAGAGCGCCCTTCGTAACCTTGTTCATGTCTTCCCTTAATTGAATCGGGACACCCGAAGGTGTGGGAGAGGGTGACCCGCGCGGCGGGAGATGCCCGCGCGGGGGCGGTCACCGAAGTGACCGTCTACGGCCGGGATTCACCGGGGTGGATGGCCGAAGTCTGTGTGATCGGCCGGCGTACGACGGGTGCGCGAGCCGGCCGATCCGCCGTTCAGCGCCCGCCGGCGTGGATGGCCGGGGCGTTCAGGCTCACCTGAACGCTCTTGGCGGCATCACTGCTGCCGCCTCCGAGGCTGCCGAACATGCTGCCGAGCGAACCGGAACCGAGCGAGCCCGAGTCGAGAGATCCGGAACCGCCATCACCTCCGGGATCAGTCGGGTCCACGGGATCCACTGGAGCGTCGCCTGCGACCTCTTCGAGAGAGGTGCTCCAGTCAGGTTTGATCGTGAAGTTCTGTTCGGTCTCCCCTTGTGGAATGCCGACGAACAGTTCCACGTCGATCGGTGTGTTCTGGATGAGCCGACCAGTCTCGACGACGAGGATTCCGGGGCCGCCTGCCAGGCTGTGCTTGCTTCCCTTCACCGAGCCGGCGTTCGCGCGGACGGTGGCCGAACCTCCGCCCGGGAGTTCCCAGTTGCCGGCGAACACCTGGAATTTGGCGGGCGTGTCGCAGGAGTTCTTGATCTTGAACGAAGCCTGCTTCACCTCGTGGCCCGGGACCGGGCGGTCGGTGTTCCACGAGAGGACGTCCAAATTCCCCCACGTGGTTCCGCCGTCCTGCGAGTACTTGGTGCAACTCTGGTCGAGATTCTCGCCGACCGCAGCATGAGCGCTGCCGGCGCCGATGGCAGCGAGCGACACTGCCGCTGCTCCGGCGGCAGTGACGACGACTGCGCGTCGAGCGGTTGAGGTCAATCGTGCGATGGGTGCCATGCCGAGAATGATGGGACGCCGCAGCGCCCCACGGTGCCACTAACTCTGGGGACACAGTGCGAGGGAGCACTTCTGTGCCGGAAATGCGGCGTCGCGGGCGAATGTGTAACGAGGGATGTTTCCGCAGGTCGACGGGATCGAGGGGCCTCTGCTCAGGTCGTTCTCAGGTATCCGGTGACGCGCGTCACCATCTGTTCGTATGAATGGAACAGGTCATGGTTTTGACGCTCGATACGTGCCCGGCTGGTCTGCCGATGGCGCAGATGCTGACTTCACGTCCGACCGTCTCCCTGCGGTGACGGACATCACCCAGGATTGAGTCAACTTCGCTCAACTCTCCGGAATGAATCGTCCCTGCGTACAGTTGAACCCATCGAGAAACTTGAGTGAAAGCGGCTCAACAAGGTTGACGGGGTGAACATCCTCGATTAAACCTGAGTCGAAGGCGCTGAGGTTTCACAGACCAACAAGGCCCTCCCGGCCCAAAGAACTACCCGGCCCCACCAGCAAGCCGGAACTAGGAGGAACACACATGTCACGTGCTGTCGGAATCGACCTCGGCACCACCAACTCCGTGGTGTCGGTTCTCGAAGGCGGCGAGCCCGCCGTCATCGCCAACGCTGAGGGGTCGCGGACCACTCCGTCGATCGTCGCGTTCGCGCGCAACGGCGAAGTCCTCGTCGGACAGCCGGCCAAGAACCAGGCCGTCACCAACGTCGACCGCACCATCCGCTCGGTGAAGCGCCACATGGGCGACACCGATTGGACCGTCGAGATCGACGGCAAGAAGTACACCCCGCAGGAGATCAGCGCCCGCACGCTGATGAAGCTGAAGCGCGACGCCGAGGCCTACCTGGGTGAGGACGTCACCGACGCGGTCATCACCGTGCCGGCGTACTTCAACGACTCGCAGCGTCAGGCCACCAAGGAGGCCGGCCAGATCGCGGGCCTCAACGTTCTGCGCATCGTCAACGAGCCCACCGCGGCCGCTCTGGCCTACGGTCTCGACAAGGGCGAGAAGGAACAGACCATCCTGGTCTTCGACCTCGGTGGCGGCACCTTCGACGTCTCGCTGCTCGAGATCGGCGACGGAGTCGTCGAGGTCCGTGCCACGTCGGGCGACAACAACCTCGGTGGTGACGACTGGGACGAGCGCATCGTCGAATGGCTCGTCGACAAGTTCAAGGCCAGCTCGGGCATCGACCTGACCAAGGACAAGATGGCCATGCAGCGTCTGCGCGAGGCCGCTGAGAAGGCGAAGATCGAACTCTCGTCCTCGCAGAGCACCTCGATCAACCTGCCGTACATCACCGTCGACGCCGACAAGAACCCGCTCTTCCTCGACGAGCAGCTCTCGCGCGCTGAGTTCCAGCGCATCACGAGCGACCTGCTCGAGCGCACCCGGACTCCGTTCCAGGCCGTCATCAAGGACGCGGGCATCGCGGTCAGCGACATCGACCACGTGGTGCTCGTCGGCGGTTCCACCCGCATGCCTGCCGTGACCGACCTGGTCAAGGAGCTCACCGGTGGTCAGGAGCCCAACAAGGGCGTCAACCCGGACGAGGTCGTCGCCGTCGGCGCCGCCCTGCAGGCCGGCGTCCTGCGCGGCGAGGTCAAGGACGTGCTGCTGCTCGACGTGACCCCGCTGTCCCTCGGCATCGAGACCAAGGGCGGCGTGATGCACAAGCTGATCGAGCGCAACACCACCATTCCGACCAAGCGGTCGGAGACCTACACCACCGCTGAGGACAACCAGCCGTCGGTGCAGATCCAGGTGTACCAGGGTGAGCGCGAGATCGCCTCGCACAACAAGCTGCTCGGATCGTTTGAGCTCGGCGGCATCGCGCCTGCACCGCAGGGCGTTCCGCAGATCGAGGTCACCTTCGACATCGACGCGAACGGCATCGTTCACGTCACCGCGAAGGACAAGGGCACCGGCAAGGAGAACAGCATCCGCATCCAGGACGGCTCGGGTCTGTCGAAGGACGAGATCGACCGGATGATCAAGGACGCCGAGGCTCACGCCGAAGAGGACCGCGTCCGCCGCGAGGAGGCCGAGACCCGCAACCAGGCGGAGTCGCTGGTCAACCAGACCGAGAAGTTCCTGAAGGAGAACGAGGACAAGGTCCCCGCCGACGTCAAGGACAAGGTCAACGCGGCCATCACCGGAGCCAACGAGGCGCTGAAGGGCACCGACACCGGCGCCATCCGCAGCGCGATCGAGAAGCTGTCGGAGGAGTCGCAGGCCATGGGCCAGGCGATCTACGCGGCGGCTCAGGCCGAGGGCGAGGCCGGTGCGACCACCGGTGACGCCGGAGCCGACGACGTCGTCGACGCCGAGGTCGTGGACGATCCCGCCGAAGGTGAGAACAAGTGACAGCCGGTAACAACGCCGGGGAGAACACCGCCGAAGAGCCGGTGACGGTGACCGACAACCGCCGCGTCGACCCGGAGACGGGTGAGGTGCGCGACGGCGCGGGAACCCAGCAGGCTGAAGCCGCCGCGGACGACGCGGCGGCCCAGCCGGCCGGCGACCAGGCCACCCCGGCCGATGCGCAGGTGGCGGAGCTGACCGAGGCCCTGCAGCGGGAGCGCGCGCAGTTCGCGAACTTCCGGCGCCGCAGTGCCGAGGAGCAGCTGCAGGCCGTCGACCGCGGTAAGCAGATCCTCGTGGAGAAGCTGCTGCCCATCCTCGACGACCTCGACCGCGCCCGGGACCACGGAGACCTCGACGAGGGCCCGCTGCGGGCGTTCGCCGACAAGCTGGTCGACGTTCTCTCGGGTGAGAAGCTGGCGAAGTTCGCGGAGCCGGGCGAGGAATTCGACCCGGAACTCCACGAAGCCATTCAGAATGATGGCAGCGGGGACACCCCTGTCATCGGCAACGTCTTCCGGACGGGCTACCGCCTGGGAGACAAGGTGATCCGTCACGCCATGGTGACGGTCACCGACCCGGCGCCGAGCGACGCTGCGCCGGAGCAGTGATGCGAGCGCGGGGTCGCCGTTGCACGGCGGCCCCGCGGCCCCACTGCCACCGTGTGTCCGGACAGGAGCGACACATGACAACCACAGACTTTTTTCAAGGAGGTGACGCCTGATGGCTCCCCAGCGTGAATGGCTGGAACGCGATTTCTACGCAGACCTCGGCGTTTCTTCCGACGCCAGTGCCGACCAGATCAAGAAGGCTTACCGGAAGCTCGCCCGTGAGTTGCACCCGGACGCCAACCCGGGCGACACGGCGGCCGAAGAACGCTTCAAGAGAGTGTCGGAGGCGCACAGCGTGCTCTCCGACGAGACCAAGCGCCGCGAATACGACGAGGCCCGGACCCTGATGGCCAGCGGCCGGTTCCGCGGCGGCAACGGTTTCGGCGGCGGAACGCCGGGCGGTGCCGGCGGATTCGACTTCGGCGACCTGTTCGGCGCGGCCGGCGGTGCGGGCGGGGGCGGTGGCCTCGGCGACATGCTCGGCGACCTGCTGGGCGGACGCGGCGGCGGCTTCGGCGGGTCGGCCGGCGGACCCCGCCAGCGGCGCGGCAACGATCTCGAGACCGAGACCACCCTCGCATTCCGGGACGCGGTGCAGGGAACCACCGTGACGCTGCGCGTCACCAGCCCGTCGCCGTGCACCAAGTGCCACGGCAGCGGCGCACGGCCGGGCAGCAGCCCGCGCACGTGCCCCACCTGCAACGGCACCGCCTTCGTCACCCGCAACCAGGGGCACTTCGGATTCTCCGAACCCTGCCCCGACTGCCAGGGCACCGGCACCAAGATCGACGATCCGTGTCCGGACTGCCAGGGCACCGGCATCACCGTGCGCCCGCGGACCATCAACGTCCGCGTCCCGCAGGGCGTCGAGGACGGTCAGCGGATCCGGCTCGCCGGGCAGGGCGAGGCCGGGATGCGCGGCGCGCCGTCCGGCGACCTGTACGTGACCGTGCACGTGATGGCCGACAAGGTGTTCACCCGCAGCGGCAACGACCTCAAGGTCTCACTGCCGGTGTCCATCTCGGAGCTGATTCTCGGAGCGACCATCTCGGTTCCGACGCTCGACGGTTCCGTCGGCGTCAAGATCCCGGCGGGCACCTCCGACGGACGGACCCTGCGGCTGAAGGGCCGCGGTGTGCCGAAACGATCCGGCGGATCCGGTGATCTGCTGGTGACGGTGAAGGTCGCGGTGCCGACCAAGCTCGACGACGCGGCGACCGAAGCGATGAAGAAGTATGCGGAGGCCGAACGGGCCAGTGGATTCGACCCCCGCGCAGGATGGGGGCGGTGATGACCCATGGCAGTCGACGATCGAGGAGACCAGTCGCGCAATGACGACGTCGGCGACGCCGCCACGTTCATGATCTCGGTGGCGGCGGAGCTGGCCGGCATGCACGCCCAGACCCTCCGGACCTACGATCGGCTGGGTCTGGTGACCCCGCAGCGCACGCGCGGCGGCGGGCGTCGCTACTCCAACCGCGACGTCGAGATGCTTCGCGAGATCCAGCGGTTGTCGCAGGACGAGGGCGTGAACCTCGCGGGGATCAAACGGATCATCGAACTCAGCGACGAGGTGGAGGCCCTGCGCCGACGGGTCAGTGACCTGACTCGGCAGATGGAGTCGGCGTCGCGGGCACGTCACGGAGAACTGGTTCCGGTGCCCCGCACCAACGCCCTCGTGGTGTGGCGGCCGCGGGGAAAACGGAGCCGCTGACGCGGCAGCACCACGACGCGATAGAGCCACAAGGCCGCCGACTGCCGTCGGCGGCCTTGCCCGTTTCGGTTCCACTATCCTCGGCGGCGTGTGCCCCGAGCACCCACCGTCTATCGAGAGGTCCCCATGAAGCTGATCCACGCCGCAGGCCGTGCCCTCACCGGCATCCCGTACATGATCCTGGGCTACGACGCCGCCACGGCGCCGGGTGCCCGCGTCGAAGCGGCGTCGCCGCTGCTCGACAAGATCCGGACCGTGATCCCGCTGCCGACCGACAACGAGACGATCGTCCGGGCCAACGGTGCCGCCCAGGTGCTGGGCGGCGCGATGATCGCCACCGGCCTCGGTGCACGGCCCGGTGCGGTCCTGCTGGCGGCGTCGCTGGTTCCGACCACCTTCGCCGGGCACGCCTTCTGGGAGATCGACGATCCGATGCAGCACAAGATGCAGCAGATCCAGTTCCTGAAGAACGTGTCGATGCTCGGCGGTGCGTTGGCCGTGCTGGTCGCGTCCCGGCATCAGTCGTAGGCAGTGCCCGGTCCCGGGCGGTCAGTTCAGCGGGTCGTGCTGGATCGCGTCGGGATCCACGCCGGCGGCCCGTAGTCGCAGCGCGGTGTGGAAGACCATCGGGGCCGGGCCGGACAGCAGCACCTGGCGGCCCCGCCAGTCGGCGTACGTCGCGGCCACCTCGCCGACGCGGCCGTAGCGCACTTCGAGCCCCCAGCCGCGCGGATCGGTGCCGCCGGTGAGCCACCACGGGTCCTCGGTGTTCTCCGTGACGGCGGTGACGCGCAGCCACGGATTCGCACCGGCCAGCTGTGCGAGCACGCCGAGCTCGTACAGTTCGCCGGGATTCTGTGTTCCGTAGAAGAGGTGGACCGGAGCCGGCTCGCCGAAGCGGGCGTGGTCGATCAGCAGCGCGCGCAGGGGAGCGAGCCCGGTACCGCCGGCGATCAGCAGCGCCGGTCGCGCCGGATCGATGTGCATGGTGCCGTGGCGCTGTGCGAAGGTCCACACGTCTCCGACTGCGGTGTCTCGCACGATGGAGCCGCTGACCCGGCCGCCCGGCACGGCTCGGACGTGGAACTCCAACTCGCCCTGCGGGTTCGAGGGAATGGCCGGGGAGAAGTTGCGCCAGGTCCGGGGCCACTGCGGGATCTGCGTCTCGAGGTACTGGCCGGCGGCGTACGGCGGGTGCGGTCCATCGGCGATCAGCCGGATCACGGCCCGTTCGCGCGTGATCCGGAACTTCTGCACCACGCGGGCGTGCCAGCGCGGGGGACCCTCGGCGCTTTCCGCGGCGCCGCGCATCACACCGGTGGTCAGGAGCATCGCCTGCCCGACGGTCTCCTCCACCTCCGGTGTCCAGCGGTTGCCGAAGGCGAACTGGAACTCCGACATCAGGGCGTCGTAGATCAGCCAGTAGTGCTCGCTGACGACGCCGAACTTGCGGTGGTCGCGGCCCAACTGCGCGAGGAACTCGACCAGCTCGCCGTGGCCGTCCGGTGCCCCGATCGCGTCGAGCACGTGGTCGATCACATCCACGAATGAGGCTCGGAGAGTGCCCATCTCGGCCGGAAACAACTCTCGGAGGCTGGGCCGCATCGCGAACAGCCGGGCGAAGACGCTGCTCGCGAAACGGTCGGGATCGCTCGCCAGGAGTGCCCGGGTCTGCGCCAGGATCGGCTGCTCGGGCTGAGTCACGCTTCCTGCTCGCTTTCCGCGTCGTCGCTGGTGTTCACGGGCCGCCCGGTGCCGGGCGTGGTCCACTGTAGTCGGCGTGACCGACTGGCCCCGATATTGTTCGGCGTGCCGCTTGTGGGTTGTGGCACGCTAGCGGTGTGACGATGCTCGGTGGACTGCTCCCTGGAATCGTCGACGCGCACGTCCACTACTTCAACCCCACCCGGTCGTCATGGGCGCTCGCCCGCTTCGCGCGGCTGTCGGCGCCCCGGCTGCGACGGTTCGTGCCCACGCCGGCCCTCTCGCTCGCCGCCCGCGTGGGCACCAGCGCCGACCGCCTGTACGGTCTCGATTCGAGCATCCTGACCTCAGCCTACGAACCGGCGCAGTATTCCAGCGACGCCGTCGCACTGCTCTCCATCGCGGGCGTCGGTGTGGAAAGCGTGGTTCAAGTGGAGTCGCACTGGCGGCCGGCGAGGGACCCCGAGTCGCTGATGAACTCGTCGTTCGACGAGCTGAAGTACCTCACGGCGCTTCCGCACGGTCAGAAGGGTCCGGCGCTCGGTGCCACGGTCACGGCAGCCGACCCGCGACATCCCCTGTTCGGCGCCGCTCTCGACCGTCAGCTCGCGTACTCCGACCGCGTTCGCGCCGTCCGGTTCAAGTGGGCGCGGCACGCCGATCCCGAACTGCCGGACTGGTGCGACGAACCGGATGTGGTCGCTTCGACCAGCTTCCTCAAGGGCTTCGAGGAGCTCGCCGAACGTGATCTGGCGTTCGTCTCGGTGGCCTACTCCCATCAGCTCGGGCAGCTGGACATGCTCGCCCGGCGGTTCCCCGACACCACGATCATCGTCGAGCACATGGGGATGCCCGCGGGTGCGTTCGGACCGGTCGGCGCGCAGACCGGCATGACGGCTGCCGCGCGTGCCGAGATCCTGAGTCTGTGGCGCGAACGCACCGCCATGATCGCGAATCGGCCGAACGTGGTGGTCAAGGTCTCGGGACTGGGCCTCGCGCTCCTCGGCTACGGCCGGGAGACGTCGGGCACCATCGCCAGCCGAGCGGTACTGGCCGACATGGCCGGGCCGCTGGTACTGCATCTGGTCGACCGGTTCGGTCCCGACCGCGTGATCTTCGGCTCCGACTCCCCGGTCGACCGCCCCAACTCGCCGATCGGCATGACGGTCGGCGCACTGCTCGACGTCCTCGGCGACCGCGGCGACCACCTGTTGACGCAGCTCTTCGCGGGGAACGCCAAGCGCATCTATCGATTCTGAGACGTCAGCCGGCGCGTCGACGAGGTGCCGAAGGGTGTGCCGCCGGATAGAACGTGTTCTAGAGTCGGGAGCGAGATCGCACCTGAGAGAGGTATTCGTGGGCAAGTACGTGGTGACCGGCGCGGCGTCGGGAATGGGACACGAAGTGGCGCGACGCCTGCGGGCGGACGGGCACGAGGTGATCGGCGTCGACCTCGCGGACGCCGACGTGGAGGCGGACCTCTCGACGAGCGCAGGCCGGGCACATGCGGTTCGCGCGATCATGACCCGGGCCGGCGGCAGGCTCGACGGCGCCGTGTTCGCCGCCGGGGTGGGCGCGCTGCGCGGCAAGGAACGGCTGACCGTCGAGGTCAACGTGCTCGGCGTCACCGAACTCCTGATGGGTCTGCAACCCGAACTGGCCGCGGCCGACAAAGCCAAGGTGGTGGTGTTCGGGTCCAATTCGACGACGTCGACGCCGTTTGTGCCGCGCCGGGCCGTCAGACTGCTGGAGGCGGGCGAGACCGAGAGAGCCGTGCGCATCGTGCGCCGGATGGGGCCGCTGTCGGGACCCGCGGCGTACGCGGCGTCGAAGATCGCGGTGAGCCGCTGGTGCCGGCGGCACGCGGTGTCCGATCAGTGGGCCGCCGCCGGTATCCGCATCAACGTCATCGCTCCGGGGCCGGTGCTCACGCCTCTGCTGCGCAAACAGCTCGCCAGTTCGACGGCCGCTCAGGTGCGCTCGTACCCGGTGCCGGTGCGTGAGTACGGCACGCCCGAGCAGATCGCTGACTGGGTGATGATCATGCTCTCGCCCGCGGCCGACTTCATGACCGGTTCGGTGGTCACCGTCGACGGCGGCACCGAGGCGCTGCTGCGGACCGACGACTGGCCCGCCCGTCTGCCGCTGCGGCGCGTCCCGCGGATGCTGTCGGCGTTGCGCAACGCACCGAGGAAGGGGCGGGTCGCGGACTACTCCGACGTCTGATCGGCCTTGCGCGGAAGACTGAGAGTGCGGTCGACGATGCGGCGCATCGCCCATTCGAACTCTTCGGGCCCGGCATCCGAGCACTGGTAGCCCACCAGGACCATCAGCGAATGCGCGGCGATCTGCTCGGGCTCGTCGGGGTCGGCGATCAGGTCGCCGACGAACTCGGCGACGGCCTCGCGCCGGGTCCGGTCCACCTCTCGTACCGCGGCGGCGACGTCGGGGTCTTTCGACGACCAGACGCGCAGCGCCCGCTCGGTGTGGTGCGGCAGATTCCGCGACGCCTCGACCACTGCGAGTATCCGGTCCACCGGGCTGCCGATGGTGCGCAGCTGTGCCACCACGTTGGCCGTCGCTTCGGTCTTCCAGTGCTCGATGAGCGCGGTCTCGAAGTCCCTCCAGCTCTTGAACGAGTGGTAGAAGCCACCGGTGGTGAGACCGGTCTCCGCGCACACCGTCGACTGTTTGAAGCCGCCGTAGCCGTCGCGGGCGAGGACGCGCAGGCCGGCGTCGAGGAACCGGGAACGGAGCGGGTCGAGCGCGGACGGTGATTCGGACATGGCCCGATTGTCGCACGTCGCCGGTGCCCTACAGTCGTGGTGACCTCGGCCGTACGACGGCCGCACCCGCAGGCGAAGGGAACCGCAGCGATGACTTCCGACCACCGAGGCCAGGTATTCACCACAGTCGAGGACCTGGTGGAGGCGATGCTGTCGTCACGGCCGCCGGTGGTGCTCGACGTGCGCTGGCAACTCGGCGACGACGCCGGCCACGACCACTACCGGGCCGGGCACGTGCCGGGCGCGGTGTACGTCGACCTCGACACCGAACTGGCGGCACCGCCCTCGCCTGCCGCGGGCCGACACCCGCTGCCCGACCTCGCCGACCTGCAGGCCGCGGCCCGTCGGTGGGGCATCGACGTCGGGTCCCGGGTGGTGGTGTACGACGACTGGGAGGGCAAGGCGGCGGCGCGCGCCTGGTGGCTGCTGCGCTGGGCCGGGCTGGCCGACGTCACCGTTCTGGACGGCGGTCTGGCGGCATGGAAGTCCGCGGGCATGCGCGTCTCCACCGGAGATGCGACCCCCCGCGTCGGCAATGTGGTGCTGTCGGGCGGGCATCTGCCGGTCGTGACGATCGACGAGGTCGCGGCGCGCGACGGTTCGGCCGTCCTGCTCGACGCCCGTGCGCCCGAGCGTTACCGCGGCGACGTCGAGCCGGTGGACCCGAGGCCCGGGCGCATCCCCGGTGCGGTGAACGCCCCGGCGGGCGCCAACGTGACCGCCGACGGCAGATTCAAGCCGTACGGCGAACTCGCCGACCACTTCCGGGCACTCGGCGCCGACCGGGACGCCGTCGTCTACTGCGGCTCGGGCGTCACCGCCGCGCACACGATCGCCGCCCTCGCATCGATCGGGGTGTCCGCGGCGCTGTATCCGGGGTCGTACTCGCAGTGGTCGGCCGATCCGGACCGCCCGGTGGAACGCGGCTGAGCGCGCTATCGCGCCTGGCTCGCACCCGCCAGGCGCGAACGCAGTGCACTCTTGTCGATCTTGCCCACCGAGGTCACCGGTAGGGCGTCGACGGTGTGCAGACGGTCGGGCAGCTTGAACGACGCGAGGCCGCGCTCGGAGAGGAAGGCGCGGACGTCGGGCAGCGAGGGTGCGGTGCCGTCGCGCCCGGGCACCACCACCGCGCAGATGAGTTCGCCCAGCGCGTCGTCGGGCAGGCCGACGACGGCGGTGTGCGCGATCCGCGGATGCGCCAGCAGGTGCTCTTCCACATCGTCGGCGGCCACGTTCTCGCCGGCTCGGACGATGGTGTCCTTGATGCGACCGGTGACGGCGAGGTGCCCGGACGGAAGCCGGCGCACCAGATCTCCCGATGAGTAGAAGCCGTCGTCGGTGAACGACCGCAGGTTGTGTTCGGGCGCCCGGTAGTAGCCACGGATCGTGTACGGTCCGCGGACCTGCAGTTCGCCCTCCTCGCCGTCGGGCACCGGCCGGCCGGCGTCGTCGACTATCCGGACCTCGTCGAGCGGACTCATCGGCAGCCCCTGGCTCACGTGCACCAGATCGCGTGGATCGTCGGCCCTCGTGTAGCAGATCAGACCCTCGGCCATGCCGAATACCTGCTGCACCACCGGGCCCATCGCGGCGTCGATCGCGGCCGCATCGGGTGCGGCGAGTTTGGAGCCGCCCACCTGCAGCAGTCGCAGCGAGGAGATGTCGGCGGGCTCCCATTCGGTTGCCGCGCACCACAACTGGGCCAAAGCGGGGACCAGCGCGGTGACCGTGACCCGGTATCGCTCCACCACGCCGAATGCCGAGTCGGGGCTGGGATCCTGGGTGAAGACGGTGCGGCCGCCCGCTGCGATCATCCCGAGCAGTCCGGGGCAGCAGAGGGGGAAGTTGTGCGCTGCCGGGAGCGCCGCGAGATACACGTCGTCGGCCGTCAGCTCGGCGACGGTGGCCGAGGTGGCCGCGTTGAAGGCGTAGTCGTTGTGCGTGCGCGCGATCAGCTTCGGCAGTCCGGTGGTGCCGCCGGAGACCAGGAAGAGCGCGGGCAGATCGGGATCGACGGTGACCGGCGGTCGGGCGTCGGCATCGGGCAGCGGGGAGAACACGCCGGGATCGCCGTTGACGAAGACGTGCTCGACGGACGGGACGCGGTCGCGCAGATCGGCGGCGAGCCCGCGGTAGTCGTAGCCGCCGCGAACGTCGTCGCACAGATACGCGCGCGCCCCGGAGCCTGCGGCGAGATGAGCGATCTCGGTGATCCGGTGGGCCGGCAGCGCCATGACGGGCACGATGCCCGCGCGCAGGAGGCCGAACGCAGTGGCGGCGAACTCGACGGAATTGTGCAGCTGCAGGACGACGCGCTCTCCGGGCTTCAGACCCGCGCCGATGAATCCGGCCGCACGGCGGTCGGCGGTGGCGAGCAGTTCGCGGTAGGTCAGGGTGAATCCGGTGGCCGCGTCGGTGACCGCGGGGCGGTCGGGATCGGTGGCGGCGCGGTCGGCGAGCGGTGCCCACAGGGGGAGATCGTCGAAGACGCCCTCGGCGCGGTAGAGGTCGGCGCGATCGGGCCGATGGGGTGCGAACCCGGTTTCGAGAGTGTCCGCTGAAGATGGCATGCTCGGTCCTAGCTCTAGTTGACGAGGGCAGCCTAACCTACGAGTCGCGGGTGATGTAGATTAGCCTCACCTAATTTTCTTGCGGATCTCCGCTGTGAACGATGGGACTGAACAATGGTTGTGGCACCTGCTTCTCCGGTGGGGGACGCGCCCGTCGACGACGATCTGGCCGCGCGGGCCGCCGCGGTGTGCGGCGCATGGGCGTCGTCGGGTGAATTCGGTGAGTACGTCGTCTACGAACGAGACGGACGCTGGACGTTCGCCGCTCGTCCGCAAGCACGCATCATCCTCACCAAGACCATGGTCATCGTCGATCCGGCGCCCGGAGACGACCACTGCACGCCTCGTGAGATCGCCTGGGACGGCGAACCCGCGGCGGCACTGAACCAGGCGCTCACCGGGCTGGGTCTGCCCCGGTGGCGGCTGTACGGCTGGGTCGGATTCGACTACTGCGCGCCGCACTACGGCCTGCTCGACCGCGTCCGTGACGACGTGGTGCTCGCCCATCTGATCGTGCCCGGGCTCGAGGCCTTCGTGGACGCGGACGGGATCTCGGCGCCCGGCGCCGACGAGGCCACTCTCGCGCGACTGCGCGAACTCGCCGATCTGCCGGTCCACGCCGGCGGGGAGGAGTCGATCCGCCGGGCGGAGCCCGTGGAGATCGATGTCTCGGCCGACCCCGACGACTACCGCGGCCGGGTCGCGACGGCCGTGCGCGAGATCAACGACGGCCGATACCAGAAGGTGATTCTGTCCCGCAGTGTCGATGTGGGCTTCGACGTCGACATCCCCGCGACCTACGTCCGCGGCCGCAAGGGCAACAACCCCGCGCGGTCGTACCTGCTGCATCTCGGCGGACTCGAGGCCGCCGGCTTCAGCCCCGAGCTGGTGGTCGCCGCCGACGGGCTCGGGTCGGTGGTCACCGAACCGCTCGCGGGCACCCGTGCCTTCGGCCGCTCGCCGGAGGCGGACGCCGCCGCCCGCGAAGACCTGCTCTCCGATGAGAAGGAGATCGCCGAACACGCGATGTCGGTGCGCGCCTGCTTCAGCGAGATCGAATCGGTGGCGCTGCCCGGCACCACCGCGGTGAACGAGTACATGGTGGTCCGCGAACGCGGCAGCGTGCAGCATCTCGCGTCCACGGTCTCCGGGCGGCTCGACCCGGACGCCGGACCGTGGCGGGCGCTGGGCGTGCTGTTCCCGTCGATCACCGCCTCCGGCATCCCCAAGGCACCCGCCCTCGAGGCGATCTACCGTCTCGAACCCGCACGTCGCGAGCTCTACTCCGGCGCCGTCCTGATCGCCGATTCGAGTGGCGAACTGGAGGCGACGCTGGCGCTGCGCACCATCTTCGCCGAGGGCGACCGCGCGTGGCTGCGCGCCGGCGCGGGCATCGTCGGGCAGTCGCGCCCCGAGCGGGAGTTCGAAGAGACCTGCGAGAAGCTGGGCAGCGTGGCCCCGTACGTCGTGCGGGCGGCGCGGTGAGCGCGCCGACCGAGCGGCCGACGGCCGCCGCAGTCCGCGAGGACGTCGCCGCGCTGCTCGACGTCGATCCGGCCACCATCGCCGACACGGACGACCTCATCGGTCTCGGCCTGGACTCGATCCGGATGATGCGGCTGGCCGGCGGCTGGCGCAAGAGCGGACACGACGTCAACTTCGCCGACCTCGCCGCCCGCCCGACCGTCGCCGACTGGGCGGTCATGCTCGGCGCAGACCCGGCGGACGAAGCGGCTTCCGCGCCTGCCGAGTTCGACGAGTCGGCGTGGTCGGAGGCGGCGTTCCCGCTGGCGCCCATGCAGCACGCGTACTGGGTCGGACGCACCGGTGCCGCCGACCTCGGCGGTGTGGCCGCGCACCTGTACGTCGAGTTCGACGGCGCGGGTCTGGACCCCGACCGGCTCGCCGCGGCGGCGCAGGCGCTCGCCGCCCGCCACGGCATGCTCCGCGCACGGTTCCGTTCCGACGGACGCCAAGAGGTGCTCGACACTCTGCCGCGACCGGCGCTGACGGTCGACGATCTGCGCGAGGCCGCACCCGGCGAGATCGACCGGATCCTCGAGCAGCGGCGCGAGGCCAAGAGCCACCAGGTCCTCGACATCGCTGCCGGACAGGTCTTCGACCTCACGCTCACTCTGCTTCCCGGCGGTCGCCACCGTCTGCACTTCGACATCGACATGCTCGCCGCGGACGCGATGAGCTACCGCACCCTGCTGCGCGACCTGGTCTCGGCCTACGACGGTGCGCAACTGCCGCCCCTGGCCATCGAATACCGCGACTACCTGCGGCATCGGGCCGAGCATCCGGATCCGGCACGCGCCGCCGACCGCGAGTGGTGGACCGCGCGGCTGCCTGACCTGCCGGGCGGACCGGTCCTGCCGACCCGCCCGCCCGGGCAGTCGCAGAGCGCTGCCCCGCGGGTGCGGCGGATGAACCACTGGCTCGACGCTCGGGCCCGCGAACGTCTTCTCGCGGCAGCACGCGAGCGCGGAGTGACGCCGGCGGCGGTCGTGGGAGCGGTGTACGCCGCGAGCGTCGGCGCGTGGTCTGCCACACCGCGTTTCCTGCTGAACGTGCCGCTGTTCCAGCGAGTGCCGATGCACGACGAGATCGAGTCGGTCTCCGGAGACTTCAGCTCCTCGATCCTGGTGGACGTCGACCTGAGGACGCTGACCGAACCAGGCCGCGGGTCGGTGCTCGACCTCGCGCGCGAGGTGCAGCGACGGATGCACGAAGCCGGTGCGCACAGCGCGTACGGCGCGCTCGAAGTGCTTCGCGACCTCGGCCGTCTGCGCGGCGAGACGGTGCTGGCCCCGGTGGTCTTCACCAGTGCGCTGGGGCTCGGCGAACTCTTCGCCGACGAGGTCTACGACCGGCTCGGCGAGCCCGCGCACATCGTCTCGCAGGGCCCGCAGGTGTTGCTCGACGCCCAGGTCACCGAGGTGGGCGGTGGCCTGCTGACCAACTGGGACGTCCGCATCGACCAGTTCCCAGACGGCGTGGTGGAGGCCATGTTCGAGCACTTCACCAATGCGCTCGACCGGCTCGCCGCCGCCGATTCGACGGCGGGCTGGCTGGCCGAGGCGCTGCCGCACCTGCCCGCTGCCCAGCGGGCGGTCCGATGCGAGGTCAACGACACCGCGGCGCCGACCTCCGGGCGTGTGCTGCACGAAGGCTTCTTCCAGATCTCGGCCCAGCACCCCGATCGCACCGCGCTCGTCTGGCGCGACGGGAGCGCCACCTACGGTGAACTCGCGGCACAGGCGCTCGCCGTGGCGGCCGCGCTGCGGTCGGCGGGAGTGCGGCCGGGCGATGCGGTCGGTGTGCAGATTCCCAAGGGCTACCGCCAGGTGATCGCGACGCTCGGCGTCTACGCCTCCGGTGCCGTGTGGGTTCCGGTCACCTACGATCAACCCGCTCCGCGGCGTTCGGCCATTCTGCGGACCGGCGAGGCGTCGCTGCTGCTGACCGACGGGGTCGCGGCACCAGACGCACTGGACGTTCCGGCGCTGGAACTGAGCGACGCGATGGCGGCGGCACCGCTGTCGGGCCCGTACCTGCCCGACCCCGAGGCGGTGGCATATGTGCTGTTCACCTCGGGTTCCACCGGTGCCCCCAAGGGTGTCGAGGTGCCGCACCGGGCGGCGATGAACACCATCGACGACATCAATCAGCGTTTCGGTGTCGGCCCCGACGACCGATCGCTCACGGTCGCGGCACTGGAGTTCGACATCTCGGTGTACGACATCTTCGGCTTGTACAGCGCGGGCGGAGCGGTGATCGCCGTCGACGCCGACGACGCCAAGGACCCGGCGGCGTGGCGCGAACTCCTCGTGACCCACCGCGCGAGCATTCTGACCTGTGTCCCCAGCGCGCTCGACATGTTGTTGACGTTGGCGGAGACGGAGGCCGACGGTGCGGCGCTGGGTGATTCGCTGCGCGCGGTGCTCCTCGGCGGCGACTGGGTGGGCGCCGATCTCCCGGACCGACTGCGCGCACTGGCCCCGCGGGCCCGTTTCGCCGGTCTCGGCGGAGCCACGGAGATCGCGATCCACGGCACCGTGTGCGAGGTGACCCGGGCGCCGGACCACTGGACCAGCGTCCCGTTCGGGACACCGTTGAACAACGTGGCCTGCCGAGTGGTCAGCGAACTCGGTGCCGACTGCCCCGACTGGGTGACCGGCGAGCTGTGGGTGGGCGGCGACGGCGTCGCGCACGGCTACCGAAACGAGCCGCAGCGCACCGCGGAACGGTTCGTGGAGTTCGAGGGCCGCCGGTGGTATCGCACCGGTGATCTCGCGCGCTACTGGCCCGACGGCACGATCGAGTTCCTGGGCCGCGCCGACAATCAGGTGAAGATCCGCGGGTTCCGCGTCGAACTCGGCGAGATCGAAGGTGCTCTGCGCTCGCTGCCCGACGTGCGGCATGCGGTGGCGGTGCTGATCAAGGGGAACGGACCGGTCACGCTGGCCGCCGCGGTGGCACCCGAACCGGGTGCCGCGCCGTCACCGGAGGGCCTGCTCGCCGGGCTGGCCGGACTGGTTCCGGCGTACATGGTTCCGGCGGTGCTCCAGGTCCGGGACGAGCTCCCGCTGACCGGCAACGGGAAGCTCGACCGCGCGGCCATCACCGCGAGTCTGAGCGGCGCGTCCGACGTCGACGCGCCCCGGCGGTCGCCGGAGACCGATCTGCACCGCGCTCTGCTCGACATCGTCGCCGGTGTCCTCGGCGGTGATCGCGAACTGGGCATCGACGACGACTTCTTCGCCGCGGGCGGCGACTCGGTGCTCGCCACCACCGTCATCGCACGGATCCGCGACCTGCTCGACGCGCCGCAGGCCGGGGTGGCCGACATCTTCGCGGCGCGGACCGTGGCGGAGCTGGCGCGCCGACTCGACGCCGCCGACGAGCGGGCGGGACGGCTGGAGCGCGTGGCGACGATCTACCTGGAGATCGCCGCGATGGACGATGAGGAGTTGATGGCGCAGTGACCGTGAACCGCCCCGACGCCGGAGCGTCCGACGCCTTCTCCGCCGGCACGCTGGTGGCGATCGGCGCCGGACCCAAGTCGCTGTCGGTGGCCGCCAAGGCCAAGGTGATGGCCGATCTCGGCCTGCCCGCGCCGCGCGTGGTGATCGTCGACCGGTACGGGGTGGGCGGCAACTGGCTTCCGCTCGGCGGCTGGACCGACGGTCGTCACCGGCTCGGCACCAGCCCGGAGAAGGACCTCGGCTTCCCGTACCGCGGCGCGCCGCACCGCACTCATGCCGCGCAGATCAACGCGGGAATGCTGGAGTACAGCTGGATGGCGTTCCTGGTGGCGCATCAGACGTACACCGAATGGATCGACCGCGGCCGGCCCAACCCGCACCATCACGTGTGGGCTCGCTATCTGGACTGGGCGGCGGCCAAATCTGGGGCCGAACTGCACATCGGCACGGTGGAGCGCGTCCGCGTGGTCGACGGCGGATGGAGCGTCGACTTCCGCACGTCGGACGGCGGTCTCGACAGCGTCGACGGCGACGGACTGCTGGTGACCGGACCGGGTTCGAGTGACGAGCCGCTGCTCGACGATCCCCGCGTACTGTCGGTGGCCGGTTTCTGGGATGCGGTGTCGCGCAGGGCGATTCCGGCGTCATCGCGGTCCGCGGTGATCGGCGGCGGTGAGACCGCGGCGTCGGCGCTGGACGAGTTGGTCCGGCACGAGGTGATGTCGATCTCGGTCATCTCACCGGCGCCGACGATCTACACCCGCGGCGAGAGTTACTTCGAGAACTCGGTGTTCTCCGATCCGACGGGGTGGCCGTCGCTGTCCGCGGCGGAGCGGCGCGATGTGATCCGCAGGACCGACCGCGGCGTGTTCTCGGTGAGCGTGCAGGAGAACTTGCTGGCCGACGAGCGGATCCACCACCTGCGAGGCCGAGTGACCGCCGCGCGACGGGTGGGGGAGTCGGTGGCGTTGACCCTCGGCAACCCAGGCCGGTCGGCGGCCGAGCACTCGTTCGATCTGGTGGTGGACGCGACCGGCGGTCGGCCGCTGTGGTTCCTGGACCTGTTCGACGCCGAGAGCGTCGACGAACTCGAGCTGGCGCTGGGCGGACGGCCCGACCTACCGCGTCTGGAGACGGCGATCGGGCACGATCTGGCGGTCGAAGGGTTGTCGCAGGCGCTGTATCTGCCGAATCTGGCCGGCTTCGCGCAGGGCCCGGGATTTCCGAATCTGAGCTGCCTCGGCGAGCTCTCCAATCGGGTATTGCGCAGTGCGGTGGATCGGTCGGCGGCGCGGACGGGAGCGAAGCGATGAGTGCGTCCGACACGGGATACCGCATCGAACGCGAGCTGACCGACGTCTCGGACGCGGTGCGCGAGGCGGGCGCCCCGCCGGTGCCGTCGACGATCGGCGCGTTCGCATTGCGCACGGTGGAGCCAGGGGGAGCCGACCCGGCGCTGCTGGAGGAGTGGTTCGCGCGGCCGCACCTGGTGCAGACCTGGGAACAGGAATGGTCCGCGGCACGCTGGCGGGACGACGCCCGGTATCGCCTCGACGGCGACTACTCGCGGCCGATCATCTTCTCCCGCAAGGGCGTTGATGTGGGGTACCTGGAGATCTACCGCGTGGCGCGCGACGAGATCGCCCGCCTGTATCCGGTGGACCCGCACGACCTCGGACTCCACGTCGCGACGGCTGATCCGGAGTTGCTCGGCCGCGGGGAGATCTCGGCGTTCATCCGTGAACTCGCCGACGCACTCTTCGCCGCCGATCCCGACTGTCGTTGCATCGCAGTGGAACCCGCGTCGTCGAACACTCCCATGCGCCGGGCCCTGACCAAGCGCGGCTGGACCGATCACGGCGAATTCCAGGTCCGCCCGGACCGCCGCATCGCCCTCCACCTGCTCCCCCGCGAGAGGAGCTCCCCCCATGCCTGAGCACCCCTCACCCAGGCTTGTTCAGCGAGCGAGCCCCAGCAGGCCTGTTGAGCGAGCGAGTCCCCCCAGGCTTGTTGAGCGAGTGCAGCGAGTCGAAACGATCACTCGCGCAGGCTGGGACCGCCCCGCGTGTTGTGGACTCAGCCTGCGCCCGGTGGTTTCGACTCGCTGCGCTCGCTCAACCAGCCTGGAGGGTGGCTCAACCGGCCTGGGCTTGAGTGTTCGTCCAGCGGGCAGCGTGGCTCTCTCCAGGTTTATTGAGCAAGCGAGTCTCCCCAGGTTTGTCGAGCAAGCGAGTCCCCCGAGGTTTGTTGAGCGAGCGCAGCGAGTCGAAACGATCACTCGCGCAGGCTGGGAGTGCTCCGCATTTTGTGGACTCGGCCTGCGTCCGGTGGTTTCGACTCGCTTCGCTCGCTCAACCAGCCTGGAGGGTGGCTCAACCGGCCTGGGGTTGAGTGTTCGTCCAGCGGGCAGCGTGGCTCTCTCCAGGCTTGTTGAGCGAGCGAGTCTCCCCAGGTTTGTTGAGCGAGCGAGTCCCCCGAGGATTGTTGAGCGAGCGCAGCGAGTCGAAACGATCGCTCGCGCAGGGTGGGACCGCTCCGCGTTTTGTGGACTCAGCCTGCGTCCGGTGGTTTCGACTCGCTTCGCTCGCTCAACCCGCCTGGAGGCTCGCTCAACAAACCTGGAGGGTGGCTCAACCAGCCTGGCGGCTCGCTCAACCAGCCTGGCAATGAGGGCTTGCTCAACCAACATGGCGATGAGGACTCGCTCAACGGGCCCCGGCATGAGGACCTGCTCGACCACTGAAACACCGCACGACTTTGGGAACAAGAGATGACTACACCCGCGACCACTCGCAAGGCACCCGCACTCCGGGCGTTTCACAAGCCGGCCGACGCCGACGCGCCGATCCTTCTCGTCTTCCCCCACGCGGGCGGGGGAGCGTCGTCGTACCGTGACCTGTCGGGGCGGTTGTCGGCTCACTTCGACGTCCGCGTGATGCAGTATCCGGGACGGCAGGACCGGATGCGCGAGGACGCCGCGACCGGACTCGGAGAGTTGGCGACCGAAGCCGCGGAGGCCTTCACCGCCACCGCCGACTTCGCCGACCGTCCGGTGGTGGTGTTCGGGCACAGCATGGGCGCGATCGTCGCCTTCGAGTTCACCCGACTGCTGGAGGCGCAGGGCACGACACCCCGACGGCTCATCGTCTCAGCGGCTACCGCGCCGAGCCGAGTGGCTCAACTGCCGAAGCATCCCGACTCCGACGAGGACCTGCTGGCACATCTGACGGGCCTGCAGGGCACCGGCGGCGCGGTGATGGGCAGCGATTCGGTGATGCGGATGGCGCTGCCGGTGCTCCGAGCCGATTACCGGGCGTTCGACGCCTACGACTGCGCCGCCGACGTCCAGGTGTCGACCCCGATCCAGGTGGTCGGCGGAGCGGACGATCCAGTGATCCGGCCGTACCAGCTCCACTCGTGGTCCGACCACGCCGACGAGGTGGAGGTCAGCCTCGTCGACGGCGGCCACTTCTACCTCAACGAACATCCGGACGCGCTCGTCGACCTGCTGGTGCGGACCGCGACGGGCGGAGGAACCCGGTGACCGCGCACCACCCGTACGTCGCCGGAGGCGCGGATTCGGCACCCGACGACGCCGTCGTGATCGCGGGCATGGCGGTCGAGGCGCCGGGCGGCATCGACACCCCGGAGGACTTCTACGCAGCCCTCGCCGCCGGTGAGGACTTGATCGGGCCGATGCCCCGCGACCGCGGCTGGCCGGTGGACCAACTGCTTTCCCTTGACCGCGTTCCCGGTTGGGGTGCCGTGCCCGACGCCGGTGGATTCCTCGACGGCGCAGCCGAATTCGACCCCCAGTTCTTCGGGCTCAGCCCGCGAGAGGCGACGGCGATGGATCCGCAGCAGCGGGTCGCGCTCCGGGTGGCCTGGCGGGCCGTCGAGAACGCGGGCGTCAACCCCGCCGCCCTCGACGGCCGGGAGATCGGAGTCTTCTTCGGAGCTTCCGGCATGGAGTACGGACCCACGGTGGCAGCCGTGAACGACTACTCCGGCCACCGGATCGCCGGAACCGCACTGGGTTCGGTGTCCGGACGGATCTCGCACGCCCTCGGACTGACGGGCCCGGCGATCACCGTCGACACCGCGTGCGCGTCGTCGCTCACCGCCGTGCATCAGGCGGCCGCAGCGATCCGCTCCGGCGAATGCGACTGGGCGATCGCCGGCGGCGTGTGCGTGATGGGGTCGCCGGGAGCGTTCTTCGAGTTCTCCCGCAACAACGCGCTCGCCGCCGACGGACGGTGCCGCTCGTACTCGTCGGGGGCCACCGGCACCGTCTGGGGCGAGGGCGCCGGCGCGGTGATTCTGGAGAGCGCCGGCTCCGCCCGGTCCGCCGGACACCGCATCTACGGAGTGGTGGCCGGATCGCGGGTGAACCACAACGGTTCCGGGGCGCCGATCGTGGTGCCGAGCGCGGACGCCCAGCGCCGGGTGATCGCGGGCGCACTCGCCGCCGCCGGCGTGGACGCGGCACAGATCGACCTGATCGAGGGGCACGGAACCGGCACTCTGGGCGACCCGATGGAACTCGACGCGCTCTCGGCCGTCTACGGCGCCGCCCGGGCCGACGACCGTCCCGCCGCCGTCGGATCGGTGAAATCGAACGCCGGACACGCGCAGGCGGCGGCCGGAATCCTCGGTCTCATCAAAGTCCTGCAATGCGGCCGGAACGGCACGATCGTCGGCACGCGGTTCGCCGACGAGCCGACCGACAAGATCGACTGGGACACCGCCGGGCTGCGACTGCCCGCCGCCACCGAACCCTGGCCGGCGCGCGACGGCCACCGTTTCGCCGCCGTCTCCAGCTTCGGCGTGTCCGGAACCAACGCCCATCTCATCGTCGACATGCCGGAGGCCCCGAATGCCTGACACGCCTCAGACCGGTGCGCAGTACCTCTTGCCCGACGGTCGCATCCCGGTGGTCGTCTCCGCGGACGCCGAAGACCAGCTCGGCCGGTTCGCGGCCTCCATCGCGCGCTATCTGCGGGCGCATCCGGCCGTCGACGCGCAGCGGGCGGCCGCATATCTGCTCGACGCCCGGCCGGTCCGCCGACACCGTGCGATCGCGGCGGTCGCCGACCGCGATGAGCTGCTGGGCGCACTCGATGCGCTCGCCGCCGGCCGATCGCACCCCGCGGTGGTCCGCGGGACCGCCGCCGCACACCGCTTCGCGTACGTCTACCCGGGCCAGGGCAGCCAGCGGCCCGGCATGGGTGCGGTGGACTACGACCGCTCCGCCGCCTACCGCGCCGCCGTCGACGAGTGTCACGCCGCCTCGCTCGACCTCTTCGGAACGTCGCCGATCGACTACGTCCTCGGCCGCGGCGACGCGGAACAGACCGACGACGTGCGGGTGGTGCAGCCGGCGCTGTTCATGCACATGCTGGGTCTGACGGCAATGTGGGACGCGGCGGGCGTCCGACCGTCGATGACCGTGGGACACAGTCAGGGCGAGATCGCCGCGGCGGTGCGCAGCGGCATCGCCAGTCTGCGCGACGCGCTGATCGTGGTGACCGTGCGGGCACGCGCGGTGGACGCGGTGGCGCCCCGCGGGTACACGATGGCCGTCGTCGGAATCAGTCTCGACGAGGCCGAGGCGCTGCTGGCCCGCAATTCCGGATGGATGGAATTGTCGGTGGTGAACTCCGAGCACATCCTGTGCGTGTCGGGGGAACGGCAAGCGGTGCTCGGGCTGATCGCCGCGCTGGAGGCCGAGGGCAAGTTCGCCAAGGAGATCCGCGTCGCCTACCCGGCGCACACCAGCATCGTCAGCAAGTTCGCCGACGAGTTCCAGACGGCGTTCGACGCCTACGGTCTCGGCCGGACGTTCACCGATCCCCGGATCCCGTGCATCGGCGCCACGCTCGGGGAGGCGATCGAGCCGTCGACCCCGGTGCGCGACTACTGGTTCTGGAACCTGCGCAACCGCGTCCGGTTCGACCGAGCGGTTCACACGGCGGCAGACGCCGGAGCCGACGTCTACATCGAGATCGCCGAGCATCCGACGCTGGTGCTGGCGTTGTCGGAGACGCTGGCGGGCTCGCCCGATGCCACGATCCTGAGCACCCGCCGCCGCGAGTGCACCGATCACACGCTCTTCACTCGCAACGTCGTGACGGTCGCGGCCACCGACCTGACCTTCGACTGGTCGAGCTGGGAGGTGCGCGGGCGCACTCGCGGGCTCCCGCTGGAGGCCTTCCCGAACTCGCCGATGCGCAAGACCCGCCTGTGGGCCAGGCCGGACGCCGGCGTCGGAGACGCCGTCAACCGCCCGGGGTGGGCCGCACCGCCCGCCGACCACGACGTGCGTGTGCTCGACGTCCGCTGGCAGCGTCCGGCGAGCCGGCGCTCGGCTGCCCCGCAGCGCATGGCGGTGCTGGCGCTTCCCGGATCAGATCTGAGTCTCGCCGCCGGCATCTGCTCGGCCGCGCCGCAGCACGGCGCCGTGGCCTGGCAGGTACCCGACGGCGGTGCCGAGATCGGTGAGGTCGACGCCGCACTGGTGCTCCTGCCCGCGCGCGGCGACGACGTCGAAGCCGAGCTCGCCGCGGTCCTGGCGGGTTCGGCCTGGCGCGGCGGTCTCGCGGAACTCCCGCCGACCGTGTGGATCGTCAGCACGGGGGCGGAGACGGCAGTGGACGGCGACGTCGCCGACCCGGTGCACGCCGCGGCCGTCGCCGGACTGCGCTGCCTGGCCACCGAGCAGTCCGGGGTGCGCGTCGCGCAGCTCGATCTCCCTGCGCGGCAGCCGGTCTCGGCTGACGATGTGCTAGCGGCCGTCCATGTCGCGGGCGAGCCGGCGATCGCACTGCGAGACGGCGCGGTACTCGTCAAGCGACTGATGCCGACGGAAGCGGGGTCGGTCGCCGACCTCGATCTCACGCACGCCGTCATCACCGGCGGCACCGGGAAGGTCGGACTCGCCGTCGCCGAACGCTTCGCGCGCGACGGTGCGCGCCGGATCACCCTGCTCAGTCGTTCCGGCGGCGACGAGACGGCTCATCGCGTCGCCGCCCGGTTGTCCCGGCGTCACGGAGTGGACGTAGACCTGCGGCGCTGCGACCTCACCTCGGACACCGAGCCGGCGCAGCTGGCGGATCTGCCTCCGGTCACCACTCTGGTGCATGCCGCGCTCGACTACGTCGAGCGGCCGCTGTCGGAGATCACCGAGGCCGATGTGCGGCGCGCCGTGGATGCGAAGGTGAGCGGACTCGCCCGGGTTCTCGACGGGATCGGGGGCGCACCGCGGGTCGTGCTCTGTGCGTCGCTCGCAGCCACCCTTGGAGGCCGGGGACAGGCGCTGTACGCCGCCGCGAACCGTCTCCTCGAGGTGGAGGCCGCCCGGCTGCGGACGACCGGGGTGGACGCCGTCGCGCTCGCCTGGGGCTTGTGGGCGGTGCAGGGACCGCTCGACGCCGACGGGCTGGCGCGCGTCACGGCGACGGGCGTGGTGCCGATGGCGCCGACCGCGGCACTCGACGCGGGTCTCGCCGTTCACGGGGGCGATGCCGTGGTGATGGCGGCGTCCTGGCCGGACCTGCGCCATCTGTTGGAGATGACCGGGTCGGGCGTGCTGATCGAGGAGGTGCCCGATCGCGTCGGCGCACCGGAATCGGGACACGAAGAGGAGGCCGCGGCAGCCGACGCCGCGGTCGAGACGGAGCACACCGAAGAAGCCGAGACGGCGCCGGCCGAGGTACCGGAGACGCCGCCGGCACCTGCTCGATCGGGCGACTTGACGGCGAACCTGATCGACGAGTTGGCGGTCGCGATGGGTCTCGCGGCGACGGACATCGATCCCGCTGCGCCGCTGGTGGCGCTGGGTATGGACTCACTGCAGGCACTCGACTTCCGCAAACGGGTCCAGACCGCGCTGGCGTGCGACCTTCCGGTGGAGGCGATCCTGGGCGGCGCCAGCCTCGATGAGGTGGTTGCGTTGATGGACGAGGCCGCGTAGCGCTCGCGTCATCTTCCGGGTGTGGGGCGCGCAGCGAAACGGACGAATCCGTGACCAGGGTAACCGTACTAAGGCTAGACTTACCTTCTTAAGGTTTGGTTCAATTACCGCATGTATGACGAAGAGCAGGTCACCCAGCCGATCGCCGCTGAGCCGGCGCCGGCGGCCGAGGAGTCGGGCACGTCGATCAACTGGCCCACGGTGATGATGGCGGCGGGCATCTCGGCGGTCGTCTCGGCGATCGTGCTCTCCATCGGACTGGTCGGTCTGATGCTCAGCGACGTCGGCGGCAACCGTGCCGCGGCGCAGGAGGCCCCCGCCACGGTGGTGAATCTCGGTGCGCAGCAGACGCAGCCGCACGCCGCCGCCCCGGCGTCCGACAGTGCCGCCCCTTCGTCGGACGCCCCGGCCGCCGACGCTCCCGCCGCCGATGCGCCGGTCGCCGATGCGCCCGCCGCGGACGCTCCGGCGGCGCAGGCTCCGGCTGCTGCTCAGCAGCAGACGCCCACCGCGCAGGGGCCGACGAAGCCGACGGCCGCGCAACTGCAGGCCGAGATGGACTACCTCGCCTCCGGTGCCTCGAACGCGCAGAAGGCTCAGCGCCTGGAGGGCGGGGCCCGCGCGGTGAACCAGGCGCAGGGCATCCTCGGTCTGGCCGCGAAGTTCAAGCCGATGGGGCTGACTTACCGGATCGTCGACCCGGTGACGGTCAACGGCAACATCGCCAGCGCGCGTCTCAAGCTGTCCTCGCCCGGATACCAGCCCACCTACATGACGATGAAGTGGGTGTGGAAGGACGGGCGCTGGAAGCTCACCAACTCGTCCATCTGTGAACTCGGTTCGTACGCCAACATTCCCTGCAACCTGTAAGGACCGTTGGACCAGGAAGGACCCGGGGCGATCGCCCCGGGTCCTTCCTTTAGGTAAGGCTAGGCTAAAATCGACCCATGACGAGTGACCTGGCCGCCCGCCGACGTGAACTCCTCCGCAAGCGTCTCCAGGAGGAGAGTCTGACTCACCGTGGCGCCGCGGAGGCGGTGCCGGCCCGGGCCGACGGTGCGCGCACGCCGCTGCCCATCGCGGCTCGCCGGCTCTGGTTCGCCGGCCACCGCGATCCGGACGACACCTCGCTCAACATCTCGGTGGCCTTCGCGCTGCACGGGGAACTCGATGCCGAGCGTCTCCGCCGCGCCGTCGAGTCCGTGGTCTCGCGACACGAGACGCTCCGCGCCCGCTACCTCGCGGGCGAGGACGGCGAGCCGGTGATGCAGCACCGCGTCGGCGCCCCGATCTCCTGGACCACCGCCGACCTGACCGAACTGTCCGGCTCGGCGGCGCAGCGGCGCCTGCAGGTGCTGGCCGCGCGGGAGGCGCGGACGCCCTTCCGGCTCGCCGACGACGCTCCGCTGCGAGTCACGCTCGCCGCGCTGGCACCCGAGCACCACGTGCTGCTCCTGACCGTCCACCACATCGCCTGGGACGACGACTCGTGGGCGGTGTTCTTCGCCGACCTCGCCGCCGCCTATCGGGAGACGGAGACGGCGGCGCTCGCGCGGGCGTACGCCGACGTGCCCGACCCCTCTGACGACCGACTCGACGCCGACCTCGCGCACTGGGCGCAGGTGCTGCGTCCCGCACCCGAACCGCTCGACCTGCCCGCCGCGACCGGCGCCACCGGCAGCGGTCGCGTGCACCGCCGCTTGGCGCCGGAGATCGAGGCTGCGGCAGCCGAACTCGCACGAGCTGCGCGCACCACCACGTTCGCGGTCCTGCTCGCGGCCACCCAAGCCTTCCTGCATCGCGTGTACGGCGCCGACGACGTGGTGATCGCGGTGCCGACCACCGTGCGCCCGGCCGGGGCCGAGGATCTGATCGGTTACTTCGGCAACACCGTCCTGCTGCGCGGCGACGTCGACGCGCGGTCGTCGCTGACCGAGCTGATCGGCTGTTCCCGTGAGTCGTTGGCCGCCGGGCTCGCCGCCTGCCGCGTTCCGATCGACCGAGTGGTGGCCGAGTTCGCGCCCGACCGCCGCGCCGGTCTGGCCGGGCTGGTCTCGGCGAGCCTGTCGCTGCGCCGTGATCTGTCCGGGCTCGGGCTCGACGGCCTCCGCGTCGAACACCTCGACCACCTCCACGCTCCCAACGCCCAGTTGCCGTTGGAGTTCGCGATCGTGTCCGGTACCGAACCCGTCCTGGAACTGCAGTATCAGTCGTCCCGCTTGCGCGATGCGGAGGCGCAGGCGCTGCTCGCCGCGTACGCGACCTTCCTCACCGACGTCCTCGGCCGGCCCGACGCGCCCATCCGGGACGCACGACTGCTCGATGACGAGGCGCTCTCGGCGGTGGTCTCCGCGGCCGCCGGACCCGCGGTCGACGATGTTGCCGACACCCTCGTCGGCATGTTCGAGGCCGCGGTGGCGCAGCGTCCCGCCCACCCGGCGATCGTCACAGACGACCGCTCGATCACTTACGCCGAACTCGGCACCGCCGTCGACGTACTCGCGGCCCGGATCGCGCACGCCGCGGGCCCGGCGCTGGCGGCGCCGGACGCCGTGGTCGCGCTGCGCATGTCCGCGAGCGAGGACTTCGTGGTCGCCGCGCTGGCGGTGCTCAAGACCGGCGCCGCCTACCTGCCGGTGGATCCGGACTACCCGGCCGACCGCACCGCCTTCCTGCTCGAGGACGCCCGTCCGGTGCTGGTGCTCGACGCCGCCGAAGTGCAGCGGCTGCGCGCCGAACCCGAAGAGGCGCCGCGGCGTCTCGACCTTCCCGGGCCCTTGCCGGAATCGTTGGCCTACATCATCTACACCTCCGGATCCACCGGCACCCCGAAGG
This sequence comes from Gordonia sp. PS3, assembly GCF_041950545.1. Taxonomy (NCBI): domain Bacteria; kingdom Bacillati; phylum Actinomycetota; class Actinomycetes; order Mycobacteriales; family Gordoniaceae; genus Gordonia; species Gordonia sp. PS3. The sequence continues at coordinate 454,457 of NZ_CP169524.1, forward strand.
GCGTGGCCGTGGAGCACCGGGCGATCGCCGAGCATCTGCGGGCATTCGGCGCCACCAGCGTCGTCGGCTCCGACGACCGCCTCGTGCAGACCTCGTCGGTCAGCTTCGACGCGTCGATGTTCGAGATCTTCGCGACCCTGACCGCCGGCGCCACCCTCGTGATCCCGAAGAAGGGCGCGCTCACCGACATCGCCTACCTGGCCGACCTGCTGGTCCGCGAGCAAGTGACGGTGATGCACATGGTGCCGAGCATGCTCTCCACGCTGTTGCTGATCCCGGAGGTCAAGCAGTGGACCACGCTGCGCACCGTGCCGGTGGGCGGCGAGGCGCTGCCGGGTGAGGTCGCCGACGAGTTCACCACCGCGTTCACCGCAGACCTCAGCAACAACTACGGGCCCACCGAAGCCGTCGTCGCGGCCACCCATCACCGGGTCGACGGACCGCGCGGCGGCGCGGTGGTGCCGATCGGCCGTCCCAATCCGGGGGTCGTGGCGCACCTGCTCGACGCCGGCCTGCAACCGGTGCCCGACGGAGTGGTCGGCGAGCTGTACCTCGGCGGACGTCAGCTGGCGCGCGGCTACCTGCGCCGCAGCGGACTGACCGCCGCGCGATTCGTCGCGGACCCCTTCGGAAAGGGTGAACGTCTTTACCGCACAGGCGATCTCGCCCGGCGCGGCGGAGACGGGGAGCTGCAGTTCGTCGGCCGCTCCGACGACCAGATCAAGGTCCGCGGCTTCCGCATCGAACCCGGTGAGATCGAGGCGGTGCTCGCCGCGCACGAGGACGTCCAGCGTGCCCTGGTTACCGTGGTCGACGACCGGCTGCTCGCGTACGTGATCGGCGAGTCCGGCGCGGTCCCCGACCCGCAGGCGCTCCGCGACCACGCCGCGCAGACACTTCCGTCGCACATGATTCCGGACGCCGTCGTCGTCATCGACGAGGTGCCGATCACCGTGCACGGCAAGCTCGACCGCGCTGCGCTTCCGGTGCCGGCCACCCAGGCCGCGGGTTTCGTGGAGCCGGCGACGCCCACCGAGCGGCGGGTGGCGGCGGTGTTCTCGGAGCTGTTCGGCGGCCGGACCATCGGGTCCGCGGACTCGTTCTTCGATCTCGGCGGCCACTCGCTGCTCGCGGCCCGCCTGGTGACCGCCCTCTCGGCCGAGTTCGGGCTCGACGTCGACGTCCGGGCACCGTTCGACGCCCCGACGGTGGCCGGGCTGTCCGCACTGCTGGTCGAGAAGGCGCGCGCCGAGCTCGGCGTCGACCTCGACGCGGACCCGGACCAGGACGGCTGGGCGGACGGCGCCTGGACAGAAGGCGGCGCGGAGGGGAGCGACTGGGCCGACGGGGACTGGACCAGCGCCGACTTCGGCGGGATCGCCCTGGGAACGCCGGAGCCGCAGCACACCGAACCGGTCCGACCTCCGCTGGTGGCCGGCGACGAGGTCGAGCGGGCGCCGCTGTCGTTCTCCCAGCTCGCCATGTGGTTCAACGAGCGGTTCGGCGGCGCGAGCGCGGAGAACAACATCGTGCTGACCCTCGCCGTCGAAGGGCCGGTGAACGACGACGCTCTGCGCGGCGCGATCGCGGACGTGGTCCGGCGGCATCGCTCGCTGCGGACCTCGTTCAGCGAGATCGACGGACTGCCGGTCCAGGTGATCCGCGACGACGCCGACATCGAGGTGCCGCTGAGCATCACCGAGGCCACCGATGCCGACGACCCCGTGCGCATCGCGGCGCAGACCGGGGAGCTGATCTTCGATCTGGCGGCGGCGCCGCTGGTGCGCGCACACCTGGTGCGGGCCGGGTCGTCGTCGGTGCTCGCGCTGGTGATTCATCACATGGTGGTCGACCACGGCAGCACCGACATCATCATTGCCGACCTCGCCGCCGCCTACCGTGCGCGGATCGGCGGTCCCGCCCTCACTCCTCGGCCGACCGGACCGGAGTACACCGACGTGGCGCGCTGGCAGCACTCGATGTTCGGTCTCGACGCCGACCCCGACAGCGACGCCGGCCGCTACGGGCGTGCCCAGATCGACTTCTGGCGCGACCGGCTCGAAGGACTTCCGGACGAGATCCTGGTGGCGGCCGACCGGCCCCGCCCCGAGGGCCTGAGCCACCGCGGGGTGATCGTCGACTTCGATATCAGCGCTTCGCGCTACGAGCGGCTCAAGACCGTCTTCCGCGGCAGTGCGGTCAGTGACTTCATGGCGCTCACCGCCATGTGGTCGGCTGCGCTGCATACGCTCGGCGGCGGCGTCGACATCGCGATCGGCACTCCGTCGGCGGGGCGGGCCGACCCGGCGACCGCCGACATCGTCGGGCTGCTCGCGAACATGGTGGTTCTGCGCACCGATCTGGCCGGCGAGCCGACACTGAACGACGTTCTGCACCGCTCCCGCGACGCCGTGCTCGACGCCTTCTCCCACCAGGATCTGCCGATCGAACGCCTGGTGGAGGCGCTGAACCCGCGCCGCACCCGGGCCCGGAACCCGCTGTTCCAGAGCATGGTCCACTTCCGCGATACGGCAGGCGAGCCCGTGGTCCAGCTCGCGGAGGGCACGTCCATGCACATCCTCCCGATGGAGGTGGACACCTCCTACCTCGATCTGAATCTGATCGTGACCACATGCGCCGACGGCAGCCTGAGCGGCCGGCTGGTCGCGAGCGCAGACCTCTACGACGAGGACACCGCGCGCGGTATCGCCGACCGATTCACGACGCTCCTCGACGCTCTGGCGGAGAATCCGCAGCGACGGCTGTCGGAGGTGACGGTCCGGCCGATACCCGATGCACTCGACGCCTCCATGCACGGTGAGGATCCCGCCGTGCTCGCCGAACTCATCGCCGCCCGGTCGCCGCGACGCGTTCAGGCGCGGCCCGCGACACTCGCCGGCCTGCCGCACGCGGGCCTGACGCACTGCGCCTCGGTCGCGACCTGGATCGTCGACGGTCCGGGTGCCGCCACCGCACTTCCGGAGACGCTGCGCGCGCTCTCGCCCGCGTCGCTGGTGATCGACAACTACGCCGCCGCACCGGCGGCCGCGCCGGTCGCCGAGGTGTACACCGCCGGCGGCGGCACCCAGACGCCGACCGAGCGGGCACTGGTGACCATGCTCGAGGAACTGCTCGGGGTCACCGGGATCGGGCGCGACGACAACTTCTTCGCGGTCGGCGGCGACAGCGTCATCTCGATCCAGTGGTCGGCGCGTGCGGCGGCCGCGGGCATCGCTCTCGATCCGCAGCAGATCTTCGACCACTACTCGATCGCCGAACTGGCCGAGGCGGTCGACGCCGCGCGGGCCCGGAACGACGACACCGTCGAGCCGCAGCCGGTCGATGCGTCGCCGATGTCGGCGTCGGGGCTGTCGAGTGACATGCTCTCGGCGCTCGGCTCGGCGTGGGAGGCGCAGCAGTGAGCCCGGAGCAGCAGTCGAAGCCGGCCATCGAAGACGTCCTCGCGCTCTCGCCGCTGCAGGCCGGGCTGTTCTCGCTCTCGGAGATGGCCGGCGACGGCCTCGACGTCTACAGCATGCAGTTCGTCGTCGAGATCAGCGGACCGCTCGACGCCGCGGTCTTGCGCCGCAGCGTCGCCGCCGTCCTCACGCGGCACCCCAATCTCCGTGTCAGTCTGTGGGATCAAGGCGTTCCGCACCCGGTGCAGATCGTGCCGACCCAGGTCACCGTGCCGTGGCGCGAGGTGCGGACCCATCCCGACGATTTCGACGCTCTCGCGCTCGCCGAACGCTCGCAGCGGTTCGACCTGCGTCGCGGCCCGGCGATGCGGGTGGTGCTCGCCGCACTGCCCGAGGGCAGGCACCGGCTGCTGCTCACCGCACACCACATCCTCATGGACGGCTGGGCGATCGCGCTCTTCTTCCGCGAACTGCTGGCGATCTACGGCGCGGGCGGCAGCGCCGACGGACTGGCGCCGGTGAAGCCGTACCGCAACTACATCGCGTGGCTGGCGGAGCAGGACACCGCCGCGGCGCTCGACACCTGGACGTCGTATTTGGACGGGGTGTCGCCGCTGTTGATCGGTGCCCCGGGGACCCCGGCCACCGAACCGGTGCGGCACCGGCGAACGCTCGACGCCGCGGAGACCTCGCGCGTTCTGGGTTGGGCGCGCCGGGCCGGACTGACTCCGGCGGCTGTGACGCAGTACGCGTGGTCGGTGGTCCTCGGCCGGCTCGCCGACCGGACCGACGTGGTCTTCGGGACCACCATCTCGGGCCGACCGCAGAGTCTGCCGGGGGCCGGCGAGATGGTCGGGCTGTTCATCAACACCGTCCCCGTGCGCGTCGACCTGCGAGCTCAGCCGACCGTCCTCGAGGCCTGCACCGCACTGCAGCGGTCGTCGGCCAGGATGCGCGACCTCGGATTCCTCGGCCTCGCGGACATCGCGCGCGCGGCCGGTACCCCGAACCTCTTCGACACGCTCTTCGTCTACGAGAACGCTCCGATCGGTTCGGCGACCGAACCCGTCACCGCGCCGGACGGCACCCGCTTCCTGCCTCTCGCGATGGAGTCGCTGTCGCACTACCCGCTGACCGTCGTCGCCTACGAGCTCGACGGGGAGCTGATCGTGATGAGCGAGTCGGTCGCCGAATCGCTGGGACCGATCGATCCGGCGCAGGCCGTCGAACGGGTGCTCGCGGTGCTCCGGGCGCTGCCCGACGCCGCGGACGCTCCTGCCGACACGCTCGACGCGCTGCTCGATCACGAGAGGGAATGGGCGGCACGGCCGTCGCGCGGTACGCCGCTGCCCGCCGGAACCACGGCGATCGGGCTGTTCTGCGAACAGGCACGGACCTCTCCGGCGTCCGTCGCGCTCGTCGCCGACGACGGCACGTGGACCTACGATCAGCTCCACCGCTGGTCGCTGGCGGTTGCGGGGGACCTGCGGTCTGCGGGAGTGCGACGCGGTGACGTGGTGGCGGTGGCGCCGCGACGGTCGGGCCGGACGGTCGCGGGCGTGCTGGGGGCGATGCTCGCCGGTGCCGCGTACGTGCCGATCGACGTGTCCATGCCGGTCGCCCGGATCGAGAATCTGCTCGACCAGTCCCGTGCGGACGTGGTTCTCACCGACCCCGAGTTCGTCGATCTGTTCGCGGGGCGCACCGTCGTCACCGATTGGGACGGCGGGGATCGGCATGGCGGGGAATCCGTCGAGGTGTCCCCGGCCGATGCGGCGTATCTCATCTTCACCTCCGGCTCCACCGGCGAGCCCAAGGGAGTGATCGGCACGCAGAGAGCGCTGGCCAGCTATGCCCGCGATCACCGCGACCGCGTGCTGTCGGTCGGCCGCCGGCGGCTCGACCGCCCGTTGCGGGTGGCGCACGCCTGGACGTTCTCCTTCGACGCGTCGTGGCAGCCGCTGGCCGCCCTGCTCGACGGCCACGAGGTCCATCTGTTCTCCGATGAGCAGACGCGCGACGCCACGCGTCTGGTCGCGGCGCTCGCCGAGCGCCGGATCGACATGATCGACACCACGCCGTCGATGTTCGGCCAGCTCTCGGCGGCCGGGCTGGTGTCCGGGGAACCGGGTCGGCCGACGTTGACGGTGCTCGCACTCGGTGGCGAGGCGATCGGTCCGGCGCTGTGGGACCAACTGGGGTCGTTGCCGCGGACGGCCGTCTTCAACTGCTACGGACCCACCGAGACCACCGTCGAGGCGATGGTCGCGCGCGTGTCGGAGTCGCCGGTGCCGACGATCGCCGGACCCACCGACCGGATGAGTGCGCGGGTGCTCGACTCCCGCCTGCGGCCGGTTCCCGACGGGGTGATCGGTGAGCTGTACCTGACCGGGGACCAGGTCACTCGCGGCTATCAGGGGCGCCCGGGGCAGACGGCGGCAGCCTTCGTCGCCGACCCGATCCGATCTGGGGAGCGCATGTACCGGACTGGAGACCTGGTGCGCCGCAACGCAGTCGGCGACATCGTCTTCGTGGGACGCGGCGACGACCAGGTCAAGATCCGCGGCTACCGCATCGAGGTGGGCGAGGTGGAGGCAGGACTCAGGGCGGTGCCCGGGGTTCGCGAGGCCGCCGTGGTGGTGGTCGATCGGCCGATCGGTGCGGCGCTGGTCGGATTCGTCTCGGGGGCGACCAACGGGGCGGCTCTCGACGCCGCCGTCGTCCGCGGCGAACTGGCGCAGAAGCTGCCGTCGCACATGATCCCGACGAGGATCGTCGTGCTGCCGGTGCTGCCGGTGAACCGTAACGGCAAGCTCGATTCGGTGCTGCTGGGGGAGTCGGCGCGCGCGGCGCTGGCCGGCGGCGGGGAGACGGGCCGACCGCTCGACGAGGTGGAGGAGCGGGTGGCCGCGGCCGTCGAGGGCGTGCTCGGCACCCGTCCCGGTCCCGACGACGACTTCTTCGACCTCGGCATGGACAGCATCGTCGCGATGGCGTTGGTGACCGCGCTGCGTGCGGGCGGCGACGAGATCGCGGCGCGCGACGTCATGGCCTTTCCCACCGTTCGCGACTTGGCCGACGCGGTCCGCCGGGGCGAGCGTCTGGCGCGGATCGCCGCCGAGCGCGAGTACGGCGAGGTGCCCGCGCTGCCGGTGGTGGAGTGGATGTACGAGGGCGGCCGGTGGCGGCGGTTCACGCAGACGGTGCTGTTCCGACTGCCCGACGGGTGCACGGACGCCGAGGTGGTCCAGGTGCTGCAGGCCGTGCTGGATGCGCACGACATGCTGCGGTCCACCCGGGAGAGCGGAGTGCTCGTGACCCGCGAACCCGGTGCGGTGGACGCGGCGAGTCGATTCTGGGTGATCGACGGGGAGCCGGGGCAACAGTTGGGCACGCTCATCACCATCGCCGCCCGCCAGGCCAACGAGGCCGTCGATCCCGATCGCGGAGACATGGTGGCCGCGGTTCGCGTGGTGCCGAGCGGGGGCGGCGATGTCCTGCTGCTCGCGATCCACCATCTCGCGGTGGACGCGGTGAGCTGGCAGATCCTCTTCGGTGACATGGCCCAGGCCGGCGCGGCCGTCGCCGCGGGCGCGCCGCCGGCACTGCCCGCGGAGTACACCGACTACCGCGCGTGGAGTCGTCGAATGCTCGCGAGGTCGGGAACGGAAGTCGTTGCCGCACAGCGGGATTACTGGCGGTCGCAGGTGCGTGCCGACGACCCGGTGATCGGTTCGCGTCGACCGGAGATCGGCCGCGACACCTGGAGCGAGTTGACGTCGGCGCCCGTCTTGACCGACGTCGCCGTGACGGCCGAGATCCTGGACCGGATCGATCAGCGGATCGGGATGCGTGAGTTCCTGCTGACCGCGCTGACGGCGACCTTCGCATCCTGGCGCGCCGAGCGCGACCAGGACCCGTCGGCGGGAGCGCTGATCGCGCTCGAAGGTCACGGCAGAGAGGATGCGACCGTCGGGGACGACATCGACACCGGGCGCACGCTCGGCTGGTTCACCACGGTGTTCCCGGTGCGGCTGGCCGCGGGCGCGACGGTCACGGTCGACGCATTGGAAGCGGACTCCGGCGAGGGGCGACGTCTGTTCGAGCGTGTCACCGCAGAGCTGGAGGCGGTCCCGAACCGGGGTCTGGACTATGGGCTGCTGCGCTATGCCGATCGCGACGCCGACCTGGTCGAGGGCGTCGAACCGCAGGTGGAGTTCAACTATCTGGGCCGCTTCGACCTGGGTGTCGCGGGTGAGGATCCGGGCGCGTGGCAGCCGGTCGTCGACCTGGAGTTGAACGAGCATCTGCCGACCGATCCCGAGCCGGATCTTCCGCTGCGATACGCGCTCGACGTGGTCGCCGTGGTCCGCGCGACCGACGACGGCCCTCAGTTGGTGACGAACTGGCGTTATTGCTCCACGGTCCTCTCGCCCGCCGACATCGCCCGCCTCTCCACCCTCTGGTCCCGCTCCCTCTCCGCCCTCTCAAGCGCCGAACCCCCAAAGCCTCTCGAGTAGCGGAGGAGCGGACCGAGACGGGGCATCGCACTGGCCCGAGGTGCCCCAGGTTTGTCGACCTCTGGCCTGTCGAGTAAGCGGAGGAGCGAAGCGACGAAGCGCATCGAGACGAACGGGTCTCCATGCGTCCTCGCCCTACTCGCCTGTCCTGGGCCGTTCTATCAGGCCTGTCGACCCCACAGGTTTGTCGAGTAAGCGGAGGAGCGAAGCGACGAAGCGCATCGAGACGGGCGAGTCTCGATGCGTCCTCGGCTTGCGCCTCGTCCTACTCGACGGTCTTGGGGGGTTCTATCAGGCCTGTCGACCTCACAGGTTTGTCGAGTGAGCGGAGGAGCGGAGCGACGAAGCGTATCGAGACGCCCGGGGTCTCGATGCGTCCTCGGCTTGCGCCTCGTCCTACTCGACGGTCTTGGGGCGTTCTGTCAGGCCTGTCGACCTTAAAGGTTTGTCGAGTGAGCGGAGGAGCGGAGCGACGAAGCGCATCGAGACGGACGTCGCCCGGGGTCTCGATGCGTCCTCGGCTTGCGCCTCGTTCTACTCGACGGTCCTGGGGCACCGTTCAGGTTTGTCGAGTAAGCGGAGGAGCGAAGCGACGAAGCGTATCGAGACGTTGCCGCCGACGGGGTCTCGATGCGCCCTCGGTTTACTCATAGGCCTGGGCGATCACTCCTGCGGCCTCGACGGCGGCGTCTGGCCCGGGCGGAAGCCCTTCTTCGCCGCGCGGCGCAGCGCGTCGAAATCGCCGGCGATCAGCGCCTCTCGTTTCGCGCGCGACCACTTCGACACCCGTCTCTCCATCGCGTACGCATCCTCGATGGAATCGAACTCCTCGCAGAAGACCAGCTCGACCGGACAGCGATTCCGGGTATATGCCGAACCGCGACCTGACTGGTGTTGCTCGAACCGATGCTCGATATTCCGCGTGCTCCCCACGTAGTAGCTGCCGTCCGCGCATTTCAGGATGTACATGAAGCCGTGCATGAGTTGACTGTTGTGGGCGTCGGGGCGGGGTGCAATGCGGGTATCCACAGCGTGTGACGACGGGTCTCGATGCGCTTCGTCGCTTCGCTCCTCCGCTTACTCGACTGACCTGGGGGGCGCTGCGCTCCTGTGTGTTTGGGGGTCTCGGTAGGTCCTCGGCTCGGCTCGACCGCCGACCAGGTGATCGCCGGGTACAAGAACATCATCGCCCGCCTGAAGGCCGACGGCGTCCGTGTTCACGTGGCGACGATCCTGCCGGCGTCCGACTCGCTCTTCAGCGGCTACGCCGCCCCGCGGGCCGATTCGGAGCGCCAGCGGGTCCGGCCGGCTACCGCACGATGGCCGAGGCCGTCGACCTCTCGATCTTCAGCTGAGCGGCCGCGGCCGGTCGCGCATCACAGCAGGCGATGGGCGGCCCGGCCCGCGGTGCGGCCGGTGAACAGGCACCCGCCCAGGAAGGTCCCTTCGAGTGCTCGGTAGCCGTGCACGCCGCCGCCACCGAAGCCGGAGGCCTCACCGACGGCCATCAGCCCTTCGACGGGCCGGCCGTCCGCGGACAGGACCCGGCCCGACAGATCGGTCTGCAGTCCGCCGAGGGACTTCCGGGTCAGGATGTTCATCTTGATCGCGATGAGCGGTCCCGCATCGCGGTCGAGGATTCGGTGCATCGGCACGGTGCGCACGAGGTTGTCGCCGACGTAGGCCAGCGACCGCCGGATGCTCTTGATCTGCGGATCGGTGCTCTTCGGGTTGAAGGCCTCACGGTCGCGGTGCGCGATCTGCTTCTTCAGAGAACCCGGATCGACCAGATCGGTACCGACAAGGGCGTTCATCTTGGCCGTCAGCGCTTCGACGCTGCCCGCCGTGACGAAGTCCGGTCCGCGATCGAGGAAGGCCTGCACGGGTTTCGGAACGTCGTCGGTGGCGCGGTGCACCAGGTACAGCGGGAGGTTCTTGGCGGTCAGCTCCGGGTTCTGTTCGGAGCCCGAGAGCACGAACTCCTTCTCGATGATCCGCTTGTTCAAGACGAACCACGAGTAGTCGTAGCCGGAGCGCTGGATGAGTTCGAGGGTGCCGAGAGTGTCGTGGCTGGGGATGCCCGGTTCGCCGAATCGGCGACCGGCCGCGTCGAACCACATCGACGACGGGGCTCCGAGCACCCGGATACCGTGTCCGGGCCAGATCGGCGAATGATTCCGCAGGCCCTCGGTGTAGTGCCACATGCGGTCGCGGTTCACGAGCCGGGCGCCTGATCGTTCGGCGATGCCGAGCATCCGGCCGTCTACGTGCTGCGGGACGCCGGTGACCATGAATTCCGGCGCCGTTCCCAGCCGTGCCGGCCAGTTGCGGCGCACCAGGTCGTGATTGCCTCCGATGCCGCCCGACGCCACGATCACCAGTGGGGCGTGGAGTTCGAAATCCCCGATCTGCTTGCGGGAACTGGCTTTTCCTCGCGGCAGCGAACTCGGTTCGAGGACGCAGCCGCGGACGCCGACCACGGCTCCCTGCGCGGTGATCAGTTCGTCGACCCGATGCCGGAACGCGAACCGGATCCGTCCGCGGCGCTGCGCCTCGCGCACCCGCCGGACGAACGGTTCGACGACTCCCGGACCGGTGCCGAGCGTGGTGTGGAATCGGGGGACGGTGTTGCCGGGAGTGCCCGGAACGCCGTTGCCCCGCTCGGCCCATCCGACCACGGGGACCCACGAGACGCCCATTCCCGCCAGCCACGACCGCTTCTCTCCGGCGGCGAATTCCAGGTACTTCTCGGCCCATCTCCGAGCCCAGTAGTCCTCGCCGTCGACGCTGTGCGGCGAGCGGTCGAAGCCCGCGGTGGCGAACCAGTCGCGGTGTGCCCGCTCGTGCGAGTCGCGGATGCCGGCGAGACGCTGCTCCGGGCTGTCGATGAAGAACAGTCCGCCCAGACTCCAGTGCGCTTGGGCACCGACGTTCTGTCCCGACTCCTGATCGACGATGAGCACCTTGCGTCCGCGATCGGCGAGTTCGGACGCCGCGACGAGTCCGGACAGTCCGTGACCGACGATGATGACGTCGGCGTCCGGTGACGGCCCGGCCGCTGCCGCGATCCCGTGACCCGGCGCGACCAATGCGGCGGCGACGGCCGCGCCGCCCGCGGCGAGTGCCTGGCGACGAGTGATGGTCGGATTGAACTCAGCGGGCACGGGTGACCTTTCGATGTCGTGAGGGTGGTATCGGTCGTGTTCTCAGACGGCCTGCACCAGACTGACCGGGCGCGGGCCGCAGCGCGCGCGGTATCGCCGAAATCTGGCACAAGAGACACGAAAATCTGGCACTCGATGATCGAGAGTGCTAAATTTGGTGGTGCACAGTCGACGATCATCAGTCGAACCGGCTGGTGACAAATGAATAGGAGGTGTGGTGCTGTGCTTCGCTTCGATCCATTCAGCGACTTTGACGCCCTCGCCCGTGGCCTGCTCTCCGGCCAGGCAGGAACTGCGCGGACTCCCCGATTCATGCCGATGGACCTCTACAAGGTCGACAGTCACTACGTTCTCGCTGCCGACCTTCCCGGCGTCGACCCCGGATCGATCGACGTCAGCGTCGACAACGGCGTGCTGACCCTGTCGGCTCACCGGACCGTGCCGTCCGAAGACGCCAAATGGCTGGCCAGCGAACGCTTCTCCGGAACCTTCAGGCGCCAGGTCACCCTCGGTGAGGGAATCGACACGTCCGGAATCAATGCGCAGTACGACAACGGCGTACTGACGGTCACCATCCCGCTGTCGGAGAAGGCCAAGCCCCGCAAGATCGAGATCGAGCACAAGGGCGAGCCGCGGTCGATCACCGCTGCGACGGAGTGACCCGCTGACAGCCGCCGCAGGCGTCGCGCATTCTCTTCACCGAAGGAGGTCGTCGATGACGAGTGTCTTGGAAGTCGATCCGATCGACTGGCTGGAACAGCAGCATCCGGTCGATGCGGACGGCGCCGAACCTGACGACTACCCCCACACCGTGCGGGGAGCGGCGCAGGCCGACGCACTCCCTCACCGTTCCGAAGTCCCGTAACCGAACCGTGTGCCGGGCGTCCCGGGGAGAAACCCCGGGCCGCCCGGCACCTCACGATCTCTCATGAGAACGACGATCAGAGCATTTCGATGACTGCAGTCCTGCCTCCACGGGAGTCCGCCGCGCCGCGGCCCACGAGTGAGATCCGATGTTCCCGATGCGAGCGCGCCTACTGGCTCCGATGCCGGTCGGGCGCCGCCGCCGTCGACTTCGCCGCAGCCGACGGCTGGGTGATCGAACCCGGGCAGACGTTGTGTCCGTGCTGTGCGGCGATCGGAGACGGCCGCAATCGATTACCGTGAGCCCATGAGCAGCGATTGGCGGGCGACCCGCGTCGACGAGATCCGTTCACTGATCCACCGCGCCGCACCCGGTGTCGTCGAAGAGGCGAAGTGGAAGAAGCCCTCGAATCCCGACGGAGTGCCGACCTTCTCGCTCGACGGTCTGATCTGCACCGTCGAGACCTACAAGGCGAAGGTCAAAGTCACTTTCGCCAAGGGCGCGTCGCTGCCGGATCCCGCCGGGCTGTTCGTCCCCGCGACCGGCGGAACCCGCCGTGCCGTCGACCTCGCCGAATCGGACGATCTCGACGCGGACGCGTTCGTGGCGCTGGTCCAGGCGGCGGTCGCGCTCAACCGGGACTGAGGCGCAGGCCCGGCTCAGACGCGGGGACGGCCCACCACGAAGGTCCCCACATTGCATTCCTCCAACTCGTCGCGGCCGGTGGCCGCGGCGAATGCCGCGGTGTCGCCGTATCCCTGCGCGACCCCGCCGAGACCCATCGCCGTGGCGGTGAGATACAGCGTCTGGGTCAGCACGCCGACGTGTTTGAGGATCACCGCGTACGCCATCTGCTCGTACGTCCACATCATTCGGCCCGCCCGAGCGGCCAGGGCGAGCATCACCTGCGGCAACTCGCCGTCGGCGAGGGTGAGAGCGGCGGGCGAGAGCAGCCGATTCACGGCGGGGTCGTCGATGTCGGCCACCCGGCGCAGTGCGTGCCGGTACGAGTCGTAGTGGTACATCCCGGGTGCGACGCCGTCGACGGTGCGGATCACCGGGTAGATCTCGAGTTCGTAGAGCGAGCCGCCGGAAGGGTAGGGGCGAGAAGGAAGCTCGGTGACGGCGGTGCCGGAACGCTCGAGGGTGGCCACGTTCCGAGTTCGGGCGCAGCGATACAGCAGCTCGCCCAGCTCCGCGACGGTCATCGGTGCGGCGTCGTCGAAGCTGCGGACGGACACCCGATCCTCGACGACGCGCGCCAAGGGAACGTCCGACTGCGACAGGCGGTCGAGGTCGGGCACGGGCAGCGGGATGCTCTCGCCCGGGTACGGTTCGGGCGACGCGGGGACCGGCGCGAAGTGCCCGTCGGCCCAGCGGGTGGGGCCGAAGTGGGCCCAACTGGTGCCGCGGTCGCCGACGGTGCTCCGACGGTGGAACCAGAGTTCGTGGGGACTCCACGCGGCCGCTGAGAAATCGGACTCCTCGCCGTCGGCGTCGAGAACGGCGTGACCGGTCCACAGCAGATCCGACCACAGCGAGTCGGCGACGAGGTCGTCGTCTCGGCCGCCGGCCAGGATCGCGGCCACCGAAGGGGCGCCGATCACCACGTCGCACCAGGAGCGCGGGTTCTCGGCGACGACCTCGCCACCCGTCCTGCGGAGCACCGTGAATCGAGACAGCACCCCGTCGGCGTGACGCGGCTCGGGGCGCGTGGAATCGACGGAGCGGAACGGCCGGAGGCGGTACAGCTCGGTCTCGCCGCGGGAGACGGCGAGTTCGAGTGCACCGGCCGACAGCAGATCGCGCAGCAGATAGGCGACCGGCGGAGGCGGTGCCGCGTCGAAGGCGACCGGGCCGGCGTTGAGTGCTTTGAGTACGCCGCCCTGCATGGGCACCAGTCCGGTCAACCGGCGTTTCGCCGGCAGAACCGTAGCGGTCCCGGGAGCGCCGAGCACGGCTTTGCTCCCGGGACGCCAGGTGTAGACGTTGCGCAGGGCGGTCCGCGAGGGACCCGTCATCCGATCAGGCCGTCGCCTTCTGGAAGGCAGGCTTCAGCTCGTCGAGCAGGTACGGGATCGCCAGCGGCGTCGGCTGATTGAGTCCGCTGATGTCGGCGACGGACAGATCGGCGACGGCCCCGCTGCGGACCGACTCGAGCTCCGAGTATCCCGGCAGCTTGCGCAGCGCGCTCTTGAGAGCCGGGGTGTTCGCCGTGACGATCAGGACATCGGCGTCGAGCATCGGGACGTTCTCGGTGGAGATCGGGAAGCGCGGGTTCTTCGTCTTCTCGAACTGAGCGAGCAGCTTGGGCGCGACCTTCATGCCGAGTTCGTTGAACAGGTACGCGGCGCCGTCGTTCGGATCGGCCATCACCTGGATCTGATCGGCGGAGTACATGTACGCCATCGCGTACGTCTTGCCCGCCAGACCCGGGAGCTCCTTCTTGAAGTCGGCGATCTGGTTGTTGACGCCGGCGGTGATCTCCTTGGCCTTGCCGTCCTGACGCAGCAGGGTGCCCATCAGCGCGACAAGGTCCTGCCACGGGTCCACCTGCTGACCGGTCACGCCGGGGATGGTGGGCGCGATCTTTCTGATCTTCTCGAAGTTCTCCGGCTGCGACTTGGGCATGTAGCCCTCGGCGAGGATCAGGTCGGGCTCGGCCTTGGCGATCTGCGCCACCAGGTTCTCCGGATCCAGTGCCGTCGATCCCTGCAGCTTGTCACCGGTCCAGGGCGACGGGCTGCCGGTGAGGATCTGGATGTTGTCGAGGTAGGCAACGGGCTTGACGCCGAAGGCCAGTGCGGTGTCGATCCACTGCGCGCCGAGGGTGACGATCCGCTTGGGAGTGCCCTTCACCGTCACCGGTCCCTGCGCGGTGTTCACCTGGATCGGGCCGCCCGAGGCCTCGTCCTCGTCGGGAGCGCTGCACGCGGACACCGTCAGGACGACGGCCAGCAGACCCGCCACCAGTGCCAGGACGGTCTTCATAGTCGACTTCATGAGCCGAATAGTAACCCAGGCTCACCTAACTTTGCTTAGTCGGCCCTGGGTTGGGAGTCGGACATCACGCATCCAGCGTCCGCAGGAGAGCGCGCGTGCGGGCGCGCGTCTCGCGGTCGCGATCGAACAGTATGCCGACGAACTCGTCGACGCCGAAGGCTCCCAGCTCCCGGACGCGGTCGGCGACGGTGGCCTCGTCGCCGACGATCGCGGCGTCGCCCGGACCGGTGAAGCCCTCGCGGTCGAGCATCGCCTTGTACGAGGGCAGGTTGTCGTACATGGCGAATTGCTCGGCCGCGGCGGCGCGGGCGCCGTCGGCGTCGTCGGTCACCGAGACCGGCAGCATCGCCACCACGCGCACGTCGGAGGCTGAGCGTCCCGCGGCCTCGGCGGCTGTGCGCAGGGTGGGGGCGATGTGATCGCGCAAGGTCTTGGGCCCGGTCATCCAGGTCACCGTGCCCGCCGTGCGACTGCCCGCGATGCCGAGCATCTTCGGTCCCAGCGCGGCCAGGTACACCGGCGGCGCGGGAACGTCGGCGATCGTCAGAGCGCCCCGTGTCGTCACGAGTTCGCCCGCGCTGCTGACCTTTTCGCCGTTCAGTAGCGGGAGCAGGCCGTCGAGGTACTCGTTGGTGCGCTGGACGGGCCGCTTGTAGGAGACGCCCCACATGCCCTCGGTGACCACCTGATGGCTCAGGCCGAGTCCCAGATGGAGGCGCGGGCCGATGATCGCGTTGGTGGTCAGCGCGCGTTGCGCCAGGAGCATCGGATGCTGCACCTGCATCGGCAGCACGCTGGTACCGAACTCGATCTCCGGCACCTCCCATCCCGCGACCGTCAGCATCGTCAGGGCGTCGGGCTCATTCGGCATCTGGGTGCACCAGACTCGGCGAAAGCCCTCCTCCTGGATCTCCGCGAGGCTCTCGACGGCCTTGTCGACGGAGGCGGTGCGGGCATTGATGGTCCAGACGACGCTGACATCCATGGGTGCTCCTGAGTTCGGGACGGTCGACGTCGATCCTATGCTTCGTCGCCGACGCGCGTGGGTGGCTCGGGACCCCGCCGCGGGGAGCTGGTGCGCGTGCAGCCGGTGAGACGATATAGTCAAACAGTCTCACAGTGGTGCGTTCATCTCTTACTCTTGCCGCATGGAACTGGTCGTGTCGCCCGCGCATCTGCGGTTGCGGAATCGAATCGAGCGGATCACGGGGGTGGATCTGTTTCCCGGCGACGACGTGCGCTCGGCGTTCGCTGCGGGACTTCTCGCCGGCGACCCGACGGCGGAGGCCTTCGTCGCCGAGACCTTTCACGGTGAGATGGGCGGCGCGGCGGCGCGCGAACTCCTCGACGAGGCGCTGCGAGTGGGGATCGACAACGTTCCCGACGCGCCCGAATCGATGCGGGCTCTCTTCGCCGAGTTCGAGACGGTCCCGGACTGGGTGGATCCGGACCTGGTGGAGCAGGGCGCGGCGGTGTGGCGACGCTGGGGCTACAACCTCGGAGCGGTCGGGAATGCGGGCACGATGGACACCTACACCGAGGCGTCTCTCGCGGTGCCGCTCTCACTCGCCGGCGGATACGCGGGATCGAGTGCGCTGAACCGATATCTCGAGACGAGTCGGTGGTGGCTGGAGGTCTGCCGTCCGGGGGCGGTGCTCACTCCCGGGTCGACGGCGCGCGCCATCTCGCTGCGAGTCCGCGTGATGCACGTGTCGGTGCGGGCGCGCGTCTTTGCGCATCCGGAGTGGGACGCCGAACGGTACGGTCTGCCGATCAGCCAGAGCGAGATGATGCTGACCCTCCTCGGCGGCAGCGTGGGTCCGGCTTTCGGGCTGACCGCGCTCGGCTTCCTGACCAGTCCGTCGGAGGTCCGCGCCGTCCTCCATTTCAATCGGTATCTCGGTCACCTGGTCGGTTGCCGGGTGGACGAGATGTATCCGGATACCTATGCCGACGGCCTCCGGCTGCTCTACTACTTCGACGCCACGCGCAAACACGACTCCGGCGGTCTCGGTTCCGAACTGGTGGAGTCGTTCGTCCCCGCGTTCGCGCCGCATCCGGGAATGCGCGGCCCGGGCCGGTTGCGTGCCCTGTTCCACCTGCATCTGCAGGCCGGCTACACGCGGCTGTTCATGCTGCCCTGGAACCGGCGCGCCCACCGGCTCCCGAGCGGGCTGCCCGGCGTCGCGATGCTGATCGGACGGGCGCCCTTCATCGCCGTGATCGAAGTGGCGCGCCGCGTACTGCCGGGTGTGGATCGGTGGTGGCAGGCCGGGTCTATGAGACGGTGGCGGCGCTGGCACGCCTGGCACAGCGGGAGCCGTGTGGAGGCGTTCGACGCCACGGCCCCGTTGCGCCGCTGACCGCCCGAGCTCGCGCAGCGGCGTCAGACGGCCGTCCGCAGTGCGCGGTACACGCTCTCGCCCAGGAATTCGGCCAATTCGTCCGGCGCCCAACGAGAATCGGCGAGCAGGGAGCGAACGGCGCCCTCGCTGGCGGAGACCCACAACTCCACCAGCGGGTACAGCTTCTTGTCGATGTCCGCCTCCGGCATCCCCCACGCCGCCAGGGTCGGCCGCAGCAGATCGGTGCAGCGGGCCACGGCGTCGGCCCGTCCCCGGCCGAAGAACTCCGCGACTTCGGAGTCGGGGGAGCCGTACACCAGCCGCCAGGTCTTGGGCTGTTCGGCGACGGTGTTGAGCAACGCGCGGAAACCGTCGATGAAGACCGTCGCGTCGGCGTCGACGGCTCGCCTGCGGAGCACGGTCGTCATCGATTCGCGCAGCCGGCCCTCCTCGCGCTGGACCAGTTCGGCGATCATGTCGACGCGGTTGGCGAAGCACGCGTAGATCACCGGCCGGGTGACGCGCAGCCGCTCGGCCACCGACGCCACGGTCACGGCCGAAACGCCTTCGGAGACGGCGATGTCCAGCGCGGCGTCGAGGATCTGGGGCCGACGACGCTCGGGGCCGAGATGCTCGGCGCGCGGCCGGTGGGAGTTGGCAGCCATTGCGCTAAGAGTTTAGAGGTTCGAGACTCTCGTCGACGCTGAAAGCCGGTGTGCGGCCCGGAACGTGCGGAACCTGCGATGACCGGACGACGAAGTGCGCGTCGACGAGAGGAACGCCGGTGGACAGAACCGTGAACGATGTGGCTCAGCAGGTCTCGACCGGCGCCATGCCGGGATGGGACCGCGTCGAGGCCCTGGCCGTCCAGGCGCATGCGCGCTACGCGTCCAATGCCGACGGGCACGTCGCCGACTACATCCCGGGGCTGGCGGCCGCCGACCCGGAGTTGTTCGGGCTGGCGGTCGGAGAGATCGACGGATCGGTCCACGGCGCCGGCGCGTGCGAGACGCTGTTCTCGATTCAGTCGATCTCCAAGGCCTTCGTCTATGCGATGGTCTGCGACGCCGTGGGCCACGGCGTCATCAAGGATCGGGTCGGCGTGAACAACACCGGCTTGTCGTTCAACTCGGTGATCGCCGTCGAACTCAACAACGGTCACCCGATGAATCCGATGGTGAACGCCGGCGCCATCGCCACCACGGCGCTGGTCCCCGGAGCCACGCCGGCCGAACAGTGGGAGGTGATCCGGACGGGGCTGTCCCGGTTCGCCGGACGGCAACTCGAACTCGACGGCGAGATCTACCATTCGGAGATGCGAACCAACCAGCGCAACAGGGCGATCGCACAATTGCTCGAGAGCTACGGACGCATCGACATCGATCCGTCGGACGCGGTCGACACCTACACGCGCCAGTGCTCGCTCCGCGTCAGCGCGCGCGACCTCGCGGTGATGGGCGCGACGCTCGCCGACGGCGGAGTCAACCCGGTGACCGGTGAACGGGTGGTCTCCGACCAGGTCTGCCGCGACACCCTCGCGGTGCTGGCGTCGACCGGCATGTACGAGCGTTCCGGCGAATGGCTGTTCGAGATCGGCCTGCCCGCCAAGTCCGGGGTCTCGGGCGGCATCGTCGCGATCGCCCCGGGCAAGGGCGCGATCGGCACCTTCTCGCCCCTCCTGGATTCGGCCGGGAACAGCGTTCGCGGCCAGTTGGCGACCGCGTATCTCTCACGTGCACTCGGCTTGAACATCTTCGCCTCGGCTCCCGCCCACCACTCTTCGGCACCAGCCGCCCGAAAGGATGCAGTATGACGACCACCGCCGTCCCGGTCAGCGAGGAGCGGCGCTCGTGGCTGCCGCTCATCGGACTGTTCTTCGCGCAGGTCCTGATGTCGTTCAACGTCGCGGCGCTGCCGGTCTCGATCGGCGGGATGGTCGACGACTTCGACGCCACGCCCACCGCCGTCGGCACCACCATCGTCATGTACGGGCTGGCCGTGGCCGCATTGGTGATGCTCGGCGGCAAACTCGGTCAGCGCGTCGGATGGGTGATGATCTTCCGGATCGTCGTCGTCACCTTCGCCTGCTCGTCGCTGATGATGATCTTCTCGCCGTCGGTCGGGTGGGCGATCGCCGGACAGGGCCTGGCCGGAGCATCCGCGGGCCATCATCGTGCCGTCGCTGGTCGCATTGATCGCTGAGAACTACGTCGGCGACCAGCAGGCGACGGCGGTGGGATCGCTCGGCTCGGCTCGTGCGGTCTCCGGCATGAGCGCCTTCTTCATCGGCGGTGCGCTGGGTGCGTCGGTGGGCTGGCGGCCGGTGTTCGGCATCGTCCTGGCTGTGGCGGTCATCGTCTTCGCGCTCAGCTTCACCCTCCGCTCGGACAAGGGTGACCCGAGTATCGAGATCGACGTGATCGGCGCGGTGCTGATCGGTGGCTCGGTGGTGCTGCTGACGCTCGGCTTCAACAACCTCAACTCGTGGGGCCTGTTCTTCGCCGACGCCGGTGCGCCCTTCGACGTCGGCGGAGTCTCGCCGGCGCCACTGATGATCGTGCTCGGTCTCATCGTCGGCCAGGGCTTCTTCGTCTGGACCCGGTCGCGGATGAAGGCGGGCAAGGTTCCGCTGGTCGATCTGTCGGTGCTCGGCAGTTCGCGTGAGCGTGCCGCGGTGTACGCCATGTTCATCGTCGTCTCGCTGGAGGCCGCACTGAACTTCACCGTGCCGCTGTACATCCAGATCGTTCAGGGCCGTTCGTCGTTCGACACCGCGATCGCGATGATTCCGTTCAACCTGACGGTGTTCGTGACCGCGCTCCTCGTGATCAGGTTCTACCGGCGCTACAGTCCCCGCACCATCGGCGTCTTCTCCTTCGGCCTCACCACCGCGGCACTGCTGTGGCTCTCATTCGTGGTGAGCAACAACTGGGAGACGGCGGCGACGATCATCGGGCTCATCGTGTTCGGCATCGGGCAGGGCGCCCTCGTCACCCTCGTCTTCAACGTGCTCGTGACCGCGGCTCCGACGCGTCTGGCCGGTGACGTCGGATCGGTCCGCGGCACCACACAGAATCTGGCTTCGGCGGTGGGCACGGCGGTGGCCGGCGCGCTGCTGGTCACCATCCTCGGCTTCACGGTCGCATCGTCGGTCGCGAGCCACCCGGAACTGCCCGACTCGCTGGTGGAACAGGTGAATCTCGATAACGTCAACTTCGTCAGCAACGACAATCTGCGGACCGCTCTCGAGGAGCAGACGGACGCGACCCCGGCACAGATCGACGCCGCGGTGGAGGTCAACGAGGACACGCGTCTGCGGACCCTGCGATTCGGACTGCTGTTCCTGGCCGCCGTGAGCGCGACCGCGATCATTCCGGCCGGCCGACTGCCGAACTACCGCAGGGAGGAGATCCCCGCACCCGGAGACGACGAAGGCGCGGCCTAGGCCGCGGCCTCGCTCTGGCGGGGTTTGATGCCCAGGCGGTCGGTGAACAGTCGCCGCTGGATGATCCAGCCCGCCACCGACAATGCGATCCACAGCGCGTTCGAGGTGATGCTGGCCGCTGCCGAGTCGGGACTGTCGACCCAGTTCAACGGCTCGAAGGCGCGCCCGACGCCGATCAGGACCATGCTGGCGCCGCCGATGGAGGTGAGCCACAGCAGTGCGCGTGCGCGGTACTTGTCGGCGCAGAACGCGGCCGCGACCGCGATGGCGACGATGATGATCGCGCTGGCCGCCCACGAATTGTCGCCGGGCTGAACCAGGTCGGCGAGGCGTGCGCCGCCCACCGCTCCGGTCAGGCCGCCCACGAAGTACGCGGCGAACCGGAAGATCAGCGAGCAGACCACCCAGGCCGACACCGCGCCGATCAGGCCGAACAGGAACATGGTCAGACCGCCGGCGTTGAACAGGCCGCTGACGATCCAGCCCAGACCGAATCCCGCGGCGATCACGCCCAGATGCACTGACCGCACCCCGTAGAAACACAGCAGCGCGCCGACTGCCAGGATCACCAAGCCGTTTGCATCAAACATCCTCGAGCCCTTCCGGTTCTGCCGTCGCGTCCGGCCGGACGCGATCGGCGCCGCGCCCGCGGTGGACAGGAACGTCAGAGTAGTCGAGAATCCCCCAGCCCCGAGCCGGATACCGCTGACGAGTCTTCCGTCTGACGGTAGGCGCGGAAATTACCGTAAATGGGTGAAATCGCCCTCGAAATCGGCTCTGCCGCAGAACAATGGGCGAATGGCGTGGTTCAGGGACGGGCAGGCGGTGAGACCGTTCGACCGTCCCGTCGTCCGCAATGCGTTGCCGCGCCGCACCGTCTACGCACTGCTCGACGAGTACCGGTCGACGCCGGTCACCGTGGTCTGGGCCCCGGCCGGGTACGGCAAGACGACCGCGGTCGCCGGATGGCTCACCGACCGCCGGCATCCGGCGGCCTGGGCCGATCTCGCCCGTGTCGGCGCCGACCCGGCCGCGCTCTGGTCGGCGGTGGTCACCGCCGTGGCCGAGATGGGCATCGGTGATCCCCGTGCGCTCGCCGCGATGATCGACTTCTCCGCGTGCTCGCCGGCGGAGGTGCCCGCGCGGCTGGCGTCGTGCCTGGCCGACTCCGGGCCCCTGCTGCTGGTGCTCGACGACCTGCACTCGGTCACCGGGCCGCGCGCACGAGCAGTTGCTGGAACTGGTGGACCGGATGCCCGACAGCGTGCGCATCGTCGCGGTGACGCGCCACGATCCGCCGTGGCCACTGCACCGCATGCGGGTGGAATCGGTGCTGAGCGAGGTCCGCGTCGACGAGATCCGGTTCGGTGTTCACGAGGCGGCGGCGCTGCTGGCGGATGCGTCGGTGACCGTCGGTCCGGACGACGTGGAGCGGCTGGTCGAGCGAACCGGAGGCTGGGCCGCCGGTCTGCGCCTCGCGGCCATCGGTCTGGCTTCGGCGGCCGATCCGCACGCGTACGCCACCGAGTTCTCCGGACGGGACGGATACGTCGCCGACTATCTGATGCGAGAGGTATTCCTCGGCGCACCGCTGCAATGGCGCTACTTCCTCACCAGGGTCTGCGTCGCCGACGAAGTGTGTCCGGAACTGGCCGCTGCTCTCGGCGGAGGTGAAGACAGCGGTGAGCGGCTGGCCGAACTCGCCGGTCTCAACATGTTCGTCCACGAGAGCGCAAACGCCCCCGGCTGGTACCGGCTGCACCCGCTCCTGCTCGATCTGCTCCGTTCCCGGATCACCGACCGGCGCGATCTGGCCACTTCGCATCGGGTGGCCGCGCACTGGTTTCGTGAACAAGGCATGCCCAGACGGGCGCTGGAGCATGCGATCGAGGCGAACGAGTGGGAGGCGGCCTCCGAACTCGTCGGCACCCACATCATCGCGTGGGCGATGGCGCGCCCGCCGGACTGGCTGTCGGCGACGTTGAGCCGAGTTCCGCGGGACGCGGTTCTCACTCATCCCGGGTTGGCGATCGGGGTGGCGACGGCCGAGGCCATGACGGGCCGGACCGCCGACCTGGACGAGTTGGCAGCGGCGGCGCACGGTCGCGTCTGCCGCCTCGAGGGCCGCAGGCGTCGCCGGTACGAGTTCCTGTTGGAATTGGTCGAGTTGGGATTGCGGCCGTGGATCGACGATCCGGCGGGGTTGCGGGCACGCTGCGATCGACTGCACCGGAACCCAGAGGCGCTGGCGACTTCCGGACTGGCGGACTGGGACGTGATTCGGACGGCGCTGGTCGGCAACCTCGGAGCCTGTGAGCTCTGGTCGGGGGATCGTGTGGCGGGCCGAGCCGATCTCGCCGACGTGCTGCGGTATGAGGGCGGCCCGCGGATTCTGCTTCCCGTTCTCAACGCCCGCGCGAACCTCGCGCTTCTCGAGTGGCAGGACGGAGACTTGTCGCCGGCTGAAACTCACGCCCGCCGCGCGGTCGCAGATGCCGACGAGCTCGGCAGTCCTCTCGCCGTCCAGGCCGGGGCCGCACATCTGGCGCTTGCGGGCATCGCGCTCGACCGGGATGACCTCGACGATGCGGCGACGTGGCTCGATTCGGCGTCCACATCGGTCCACAGCCCCCACGCGACCGTGGTGCTGGTGGTCCTCCAGGCGCGGCTGATGATGGCGCGACGAGCCGTCGCCGAGGCGCTCCGGTTCGCCGACGAGGCACTTCGCGCGGCGTCGGTCCCGGGCGTTCCGGACTCGTTGGTGACCGTAGCGATCGGCACCCATGCGGTGCTGAGTCGGAACCGCCACCGCAGACGTGTCGGCATCCGCTTCGCGGGCGACGCGGACTCGATCCGGGGAATGGTGGCCGAGTGCCTCGACGTCGCGGCGAACAGCGGCGGAGGGTCGAGCAGGGATCAGCGACTGCGGGCCCTCGACCGAGCCCTGGGCATCGCCGCCGGTCATCGGCTTCGCCGGCCGTTCCTCGAACGAGGAGTCCACTTGCGCGAACTGCTGTCCGACCGGGTCGCCGGCGGCACGGAGCACAGCGGCTTCGCACTCGACCTTCTCAATCGGATTCCGGTCCGTACCGGCGGGCTCGTCGACGAGGCGGGCCGGCTGGTTCCGCGGCTGAGCGCCCGCGAGATGGATGTCCTCCGGCATCTGCTCGGTGCCACGACCACCGCCGAGATCGCCGATCGGCTGTTCATCTCGGTGAATACCGTCAAGACGCATCAGCGCGCGATCTACCAGAAGCTCGGGGCGCGGCCGTCGTGACGCGATAACGCGGGCGCGGGAGCTGAGGCTGATCTGACCGGGACCGAGCACGCCGGATTCTCCCGTGCCGTCGGAATCACTCGCAAAGGGTGTTGTGCGAGGGATGGCCGAGCGCGATGATGGGGGCGTAGACGATCAACACGATGGGAGTTCTCTCATGTCCGTTCCCGATCAACGCGAATCGCATCCGGTACGGCAGGGCCTCGCAGGCGGAGCCACGTTCGCCGCTGCGATCCTGCTCTTCGTCGCCGGTCTTCTCGGTCTGTTCCAGGGTATTTCGGCGGTCGTCAACGACGACCTGATCGTCGTCGGCCCGCAGTACGTTTACCAGTTCGACACCACCGCGTGGGGCTGGATCCACATCGTGGTGGGCGTCCTCGCGATGATCATCGCGATCGGCATGTTCACCGGTGCGGTGTGGGCGCGCGTCGCGGCCATCGTCATCGCATCGCTGTCGATCATCGCCAATTTCCTCTGGCTGCCGTACTACCCCTGGTGGTCCATCTTGCTCATCGCCCTCGACCTGGTCGTCATCTGGGCGGTCGCCACCTGGAAGTCCGCTTGATCGGCGGTAGGTGTCAGCGCACCGCTTGATCGACGGGTACGTCGCCGTCGGTGAACGCGATGTCCTTTCCTGTCGTCGACGGTGTCGCGAGGACCGCGGCGGCGACCAGTGCGACGTTCGCCCGCGACGTACCGGGATTGTCGGGTGAGCGCGTCGCGCCCGGGTCGATCGCGCCGGTCGGTTCGTCGAGCGTCAGCCGGCCGGGCATCAGAATTGTCCAGTCGAGGTCAGCCGAGCGCAGAGCCGTGTCAGCAGCGGCTTTGGCCTCGGCGTACGGGAAGAACGAGTCGCTCTCGGGCACGCCGTGATCGGGGCCGGCGCCGAGGTAGGAGACCATCACGAAGCGCCGAACACCCGCGGACTGCGCGGCGTGCATCGTGGCGATTGCCGCATCGCGGTCGACGGCGTACGTGCGTGCCGGGTCGCCGCCGCCCGCGCCCGCGCTGAAGACCACGGCGTCGGTGCCCGTCAACGCCTCGGCGATCTGACCCTCAGTCGAGTTCTCGATGTCGAGGATCAGTGCCCGTGCGCCCGTCGCCTCGACGTCTGCGGCATGGTCCGCGTTGCGGATGATCGACGTGACCGCGTCGCCACGCGCGATGAGCAGGGGAGCCAGGAGTAGGGCGATCTTTCCGTGACCGCCGATGATCGCGATGTGAGCCATGCACTCGACCGTACGCGTGCGTTACGCTCGCCGCCGGGTCGCGCGGCGTCGGGCGTCACCCCGCCGACGCGCCTACGCGGAGTCGGGCTACGGAACCACCAGCGGCTCCGCGGAGCGCGAGCGCGCGGAGACGTCGGCGGCCCAGCGGATGGGGCCGGCGGACGGTGTCCACCCGGTCAGCAATGACGAGACCTTCGCATCCATCCGGGTGCGCAACCGGTCGAACGAGTCGCGGTAGTCCTCGCCCACCTGGCCGAGCAGCAGCCACCACGCCCAGGCGACGGCGCCGGCGTTGGCGATGAAGTCGGGGATCACGGCGATACCGCGGGCGGTGAGATCCAGTTCGGCGTCGGCGGTGGTCGGAGCGTTCGCGGCTTCCACCACGATCCGTGCTCCGACGTCGCCGCAGCCCGTGCCGGTGATCGCGTACGACACGGCCGCGGGGACCAGGATGTCGCACGCGGTCGCCAGAACGGCCTCGCGAGGCAGGCGCATCACCCGCGACGGCACCGCGGTCCGATCGATCTCGCCGTACTCATCCCGTGCGTCGAGCAGCCCGGGGACGTCGAGCCCGTCCGGGTCATAGAGCGTCCCCGCGGCATCGGCCAAGGCCACCACGCGCGCACCGGCTTCGTGCAGATAGAACGCGGCGCCGCCGCCCATCGTCCCGGCGCCCTGGACCGCGATCGTCGTCTCCGGCACCGCCCAGCCGCGAACCCCGGCCGCGGCCAGAGCGGCCTGCGCGACGCCGTAGCCACCGATCACGTCGCCGAGGCGTCCTCCGGGCGCGTAGGCGTTGAGACCGGCGAAGACGCGGTCGGCGGTCGCGCGCGGGTCCGGCGACCGCTCGATCGCCGCGTGATACGACTGCCGCATTCCGAGACGGGCGAAGACGGTGTCGATCCGCTCCTGCGACACTCCGAGATCCTCGGCGGTGACCCAATGGCCGTCAAGGAAGGGGCGCATCGCCTCGCAGTAGCGGGTGAGCACATCGACGGCCCGCGGATCCTTGGGATCGAAATCGATGCCGCCCTTCGCGCCGCCGACGGGCAGGTCGAAGGCCGCCGTCTTGTTCGACATTCCGCGTGCCAGATCGGCCACCTCGTCGACGGTGCAACCCGCGCGCATGCGAGTTCCGCCGGTCGCCATCCCGTGCACCAGAGTGTCGATCACGAGGTAGCCCACGGCGCCGGTCTCGTCGTCGACCCATTCGATGCGCAGATACGGCGGTCGACGCCCGCCGGAGCCGGGCGCGGGCAGGACGGTCTCGCGCAGAACGCCCTCGGTCGGGGGCAGACCGCCTGCGGCAGCCGGGTCGGTCGGGGTGAGCGTCATGGCCGGTCCCTCCTCACGGTCGATCTCGCGGGTGCGTACATCCGCCGTCGTCCTCATCATCGGATTCCGGATGCGCCCGGGTCCATGTGGAATTTGTGAAGACGACCGTTCAGCTTTACCGATTAGGCTCGATGCATGGAGGTCTCGCTGCACCGCCTGAAACTGCTTCGGGAGCTTCGGTACCGCGGCACGGTCACCGCGGTGGCCGACGCCCTCCACTATTCGGCGTCCGCAGTGTCCCAACAGCTTTCGCTCCTGGAGCGGGAGGCGGAGACTCCGTTGTTCGAACGGCACGGACGCCGCATCTCACTCACCGAGGCCGGCATGGTGCTCGCCGATCACTCCGAGTCGATCCTCGACGCGGTCGAGAGCGCGGGCAACGCGATCGAATCACTGCGCGGTGCCTCGTCCGCCACGCTCCGCGCCGGCGTGTGGGCGTCGGTGGCGACGGGGCTCCTGCCGACCGGACTGGCGATTCTCGAACGGCGAGCGCCGGGAGTCTCGGTGCGGTCGGTGGAACTGGCGCCCGAGGCGGGTTCCGATGCGGTGCGCGACGGTTCGCTCGACCTCTCGTTCGTCATCGACTACTCGAACTACGCGATGCCGCGGATCCGCACCCTGGAACGGCAGACGATCGCGGTGGAGCGGATGTACGTCGCGGCGCCCGCGGGTGCCGCCGGTCCCGACCCGATCGATCTCGCGGGACTGGCTGCCGACGCATGGATCCTCTCCGACTCGCGTTCGCACTTCGGGCGCGCGGTGCGCCTGGCATGCCGAGAGGCCGGATTCGAACCGGATGTGCGGCACGTCGTCGGCGAGCAGTCGACCGCGCTGGCGCTCGTCGCCGCCGGTCAAGGTGTGACGCTGGTGTCCGACCTCGGTGGGATGACACCGCCGCCGGGCGCGGAGCTGACGCCGCTGGCCGGGAGATTCGAGCGCAACCTGTCGATCGCGTACCGCACCAGGGACTCGGATCGATCGTCGCTGCAGGCGTTCATCGACGCGATGGCCGAGGCCGCGGTGGAAGTGGGACTCCGGGCTCCGGGCGGTCAGCGGCCGGGAACGTAACCGCGTTCCTTGTCGACGGCGGGCCCGGGATCGCGCCCTGCGGCATAGTCGGTCAGCATGCCGAGGAACTGGTCGGAGAGCGTGCCGCGCCAGCCGATCACGTCGCCCGACATGTGCGGGCTGATGTGTGCGCCGGGCAGCGTCCACAGCGGGTCACCGGCGGGAAGCGGCTCGGTGTCGAAAACGTCGAGATGCGCCGAGAGCCGTCCGGCCGCGATCTCAGCGGTGAGCGCGGACTGATCCACCAGGGCGCCTCGCCCGACGTTGACGACGTGCGCGCCGTCGGGCAGCGCCGCCAACTGCCCGGCGCCGAGCATCCCCCGAGTCGTCTCCGTCAGGGGCGCGACCATCACCAGATGGTCCACGTCGGTGAGGTGGGCGGCGAGGTCGGCCGAGTCGACGACCACGCCGAAGTCGGGATCGTCCTCGCGGGGCCGTCGGCCGGCACCGCGCACCTGCAGCCCCCCTCGCCGCAGCAGCCGGGCCGTGGCTCGCCCGATGCCCCCGGTTCCGACCACCAGCGCACGGCGGCCGGCGACGCGCCGGGTCTCCCGGTGCACCCACCGCCCCTCGCGCCTGAACTCCTCGGTCTCATGGAGGAGCTTGTCGTGCGCCAGAATGCAGGCCAGCACATATTCGGCGATCGGCTCGTCGAAGACGCCGCGCGCATTGGTCACCCGTACGGACGACGACCGAAGTCCGTCGAACAGGATCGCGTCCACGCCGGCCGCGGCCACGTGCACCCATCGCAGCGCGTCCGCCGCGTGCCAGGCGCGCGACAGGGCGTCGGAGAAGATGTCCCAGACCAGCAGGACGTCGGCGCCGGGTAGCGCGTCGGCGAGGGTGCCGTCCGTCGCGGTGCGGATCTCGGCGATCCGGGCCATCGCGTCGAGGTCGGCAGGCGGCTCGACTCCGTCGGCGGTGAGCAGGACGACGATGGGTCTGCGGTCGGACATGGTTCCACCGTAACGGTCGCCAGATTGTTGACAATCCTACCGTTGACAGTCGATGTGCGGAGGGACACACTGACCACATGAGCAGCGCGTCCCTGTCTCCGGTTCTGAAGCAGGCGACTCCGGTCGTCGTCGACCACGCGTCCGGATCGTGGATACACGGCACGGACGGCCGCCGCTATCTCGACTTCACCACGGGGATCGGTGTCACCAGCACCGGTCACTGTCATCCCGACGTGGTGGCCGCCGCGCAGGAGCAGTGCGCCAAGATCATCCACGCGCAGTACACGACGGTGATGCACCAACCGCTGTTGCGGCTCACCGAGAAGCTCGGCGAACATCTGCCGGACGGGATCGACTCGGTTTTCTACGCCAACTCCGGGTCGGAGGCGGTCGAGGCCGCGGTCCGGCTGGCGCGGATGGCGACGCGGCGTCAGTACATCGTCACGGTGCAGCGCGGATTCCACGGCCGCACCGTGGCCGCCGCCTCGCTCACCTCGGCGGGCACCAAGTTCTCGGCCGGGTTCGGACCGCTGATGGCCGGTGTCGCGACCACCCCGTTCCCCGACGCCCTGCGGCTGGGACTGTCGGAGGACGAGGCCATCGACTACGCGCTCAAGGAGTTCGACTACCTCCTCGGCACTCGGATTCATCCCGACGAACTGGCCGCGGTTCTGATCGAACCCGTCCTCGGCGACGGCGGATACCTCGCGGTCCCGCCCGTATACCTCGCCGGCCTGCGCGAGCGGACCCGACGGCACGGCGCGCTGCTGGTGCTCGACGAGGTGCAGGCGGGCGTCGGTCGCACCGGACGATTCTGGGGGCATCAGCACACCGACGGGCTGGTGCCCGACGTCATCATCACCGCCAAGGGCATCGCCTCGGGGTTTCCGATCTCGGCGATCGCGGCGCCCAAGGCGATCATGGCGAAGGCCTGGCCGGGGTCGCAGGGCGGGACCTACGGCGGCAACGCGGTCGCCGCCGCCGCCGGCGTGGCCACGCTCGAGGTGATCGAACGGGAAGGGCTGGTGGAGAATGCGCGCGTACGCGGCGCGCAATTGCTCGACGGCCTGCGCGCAGGGCTCGACGGCGTCGATGAGATCTGCGACATCCGCGGAACCGGACTGATGCTGGCCGTCGAATTCGGCGATCCGACGGCCAATGCGGGGAGCCCGGACTCGGCCGAGGCGGTGCGGCTGGCGGGCGCCGTGCAGCGGGCGTGCATCGACGAGGACCTGCTGACCCTCACCTGCGGACCCATCGGGGCCATCGTCCGGATCATCCCGCCGCTGACCGTCACCGCAGACGAGGTCGCCACCGGCACGGAGAGATTCATTCGCGCCGTGGAGCGTGTAGTGGGAGGCTGATCTCATGACAGTCCCCGCCGCGCTGATCGATGCACTCCGCGCGGAAGGACTGGCCCCGGAGTCCTCTCCGCGGCGTATCGCCGAGTACTCCTACGACGCCTCCAACTACCGCGTGGTGCCCGCGGCGGTGCTCTTCCCCCGGTCGGAGGGAGAGGTGTCCGCGGCGCTCACCGTCTGTCACCGTCTCGGAGTGCCGGTGACCGCCCGCGGAGGCGGCACCTCGATGTCGGGCAACTCGATCGGTGACGGACTGGTCATCGATCTCTCGCGCCACATGAACCGGGTGCTCCGCGTGGACGAGGAAGCGGGTACGGCCACGGCACAGGCCGGGGTGGTGCTCACCGCGCTGCGGGCAGCGGTGCACGCGTCCACCGGCGATCGCCTGACCTTCGCCCCGGACCCGTCGAGCCAGACCCGTGCCTGCCTCGGCGGGGCTGTCGGCAACGACGCCTGCGGCAACCACTCGGTGCGCTACGGCCGCACCGCCGATCACGTCGTCGAACTCGCCCTGGTCACCGCCGACGGACTGCGGGTCACCGCCACTCGCAACGGAATCAGGGCCACCGATCCCGCCGACACCCAGGCCGCGGCGCGCGCCGAACACCTCGAGTCGGAGTTGCGCGCGCTGGCCGCCGACCACCTCGCCGCCATCAGGACCGAGCTGGGACGCATTCCGCGGCAGGTGTCCGGCTATCACCTCAGGCATCTGCTTCCCGAGGGGGGCTTCGACGTCGCCCGTGCGCTGGTCGGCAGCGAGGGAACGTGCGGCGTCATCACCTCGGTCACGGTCGCGCTGGTGCCGCGGCCGGCGACCACCTCGCTGATCGTGGCCGGATACGCCGACATCGTCGACGCGGCGCGCGACGTGCCGTTGCTGCTGCGTCACGAACCCACCGCCGTCGAAGGGGTCGACGAGGTGATCGTGGAGACGATGCGCCGCCGGCGCGGCGCCGACGCGGTGGCCGATCTGCCCTCCGGGCACGCATGGCTGTTCATCGAGACCGACCGCGGTGCCGACGCGGCCGATGAACTGGTGCACGAGCTGCGGACCGCCGGACACACGGTCGACGTCCGCCAGGTGCACGATCCCGCGGAGCGCGCCGACCTGTGGCGCGTACGCGAGGACGGCGCCGGACTCAGCTCGCGGCTCACCGATCCCGCGACGGGCGAGACCATCTCCACCTGGCCCGGCTGGGAGGACGCCGCCGTGCGGCCGGACCTGCTGGCCGACTACCTCGCCGACTTCCGCGACCTGCTCGGCCGGCACGGTCTCACCGGCGTCATGTACGGCCACTTCGGCGCCGGATGCATGCACATCCGAATCGACTTCGATCTGCGGACCTCGCAGGGGCGCACCGTGTTCCGCGAGTTCTGCACCGATGCCGCGCACCTCGTGGTGCGCTACGAGGGCTCGCTCTCCGGGGAGCACGGCGACGGACGCGCGCGGTCGGAGCTGCTGCCGATCATGTACTCCGACGAGATGCTGACGGTCTTCGACCGCTTCGCGTCGATCTGGGACCCTCGGGGCCTGCTCGCGCCGGGCGGACTCCGGGCCACCCGGCCGATCGACGCCGACCTCGCGCTGGCCGACGTCGACCCGCATCCCGCCCAGTCGTGCATCGGCATCGGACGGTGCCGGACCCACTCGGGCGGAGTGATGTGTCCGTCCTACCGGGCCACCGGCGACGAGAAGGACTCCACGCGCGGCCGCGCGAGGGTGCTGCAGGAACTGGTCCGGGGCGGTGCCGCCGCGGACTGGGACTCACCGATGGTCGCCGAATCGTTGGAGTTGTGTCTGGCGTGCAAGGCGTGCTCGTCCGACTGCCCGACGGGTGTGGACATGGCGGCGATGAAGTCCGAGGCGCTGCACCGCAGATATGCCCGACGGCTGCGGCCGCGGGCGCACTACACGCTCGGTCTGCTGCCCACGTGGCTGCGGTTCACCCCGTACGCCGCCGGACCGCTGAACCGGCTGCTGGCCTCGCGGGCCGGCCGCGCCGGTGCGCGGCTGGGCGGTCTGGCGCAGGGCCGGGTGCTGCCGCAGTTCGCGTCCGCAGCGCGGCTGCGCGCCGAACTCGGACGCGCTCCGGACAGTGTCGGCGCGCCCGGACCGGCCGAGGTGGTGCTGTTCCTCGACTCGTTCACCCGGGGGCTGCGTCCGGAGGTGGCCGGTGCGGCTGTCCGGGTGCTCGGCGGCGTCCACTCCGCGGTCGCCTGCAGCGAGCACCACTGCTGCGGGCTCACTCAGATCACCACCGGTCGGCTCGACGCCGCCCGCAGGACATTGCGGCGCACGGCTCGGCATCTCGACGCCCTCGACCCGGAGGCGCCGATCGTCGTCGTGGAGCCGAGCTGCGCCGCGGCGCTGCGCGAGGATCTGCCGCGACTGCTCTCGGAGGAGACGGTGGGTGCGGCCGATGCGGAGCGGGCACGCCGCGTGGCGGCGCGCGTACGATCGGTGGCGGTGCACCTGGGGCGCCTCGCCGAGCAAGGGCGTGCGCC
Source organism: Gordonia sp. PS3 (assembly GCF_041950545.1). Lineage (NCBI taxonomy): Bacteria > Bacillati > Actinomycetota > Actinomycetes > Mycobacteriales > Gordoniaceae > Gordonia > Gordonia sp. PS3. The sequence continues at coordinate 486,949 of NZ_CP169524.1, forward strand.
ACAGTGGCCGGACGGACCACCCGAGGCGGTGGTGCTTCAGACTCACTGCCACGAATACGCGACCTTCGGAAACCGGGTCCAGCGTGCGACGCTCACCGCACTCGGCGTCGGCAGCATCGTCGAAGCGGCCGGGTGTTGCGGTGTGGCAGGCGATTTCGGTTTCACCGCCGGTCATGAGGAGGTGTCGGACGCGGTGGCTGAGCAAGCGCTGGCGCCCGCACTGCGGCGTCATCCCGACACTCCGGTGCTCACCGACGGCTTCTCGTGCGCCACCGCGATCCGTCGCCTCGCCGTCACCGATCCGGCCGCCGGCGGAGCCACGGGCGCCGACCGGCGAGGACGGCATCTGCTGGAACTGCTCGACCCGGACCCACTCGAATCGCACTCCGCCGACCCCGCGGCCGGCGGGGGAGGACCCCGATAGCTCAACCATCACAGGAGGTATGTCATGACCCGTTCCGTCGCCGACATCATCGCCGGTCTAGGCACCGGCATCCACATCGACGGACGCTGGCGCCAGGCGTCTTCCGGCAGCACGTTCGACGTCGAGAACCCGGCCACCGGAGAGGTGCTGGCGACGCTCGCCGACGGTGGCGAGAGCGATGCGGTCGCGGCGATCGACTCGGCGGCGGCACACCAGCGCGAGTGGGCGGCGACCCCCGCGCGCGAGCGGTCGGAGATCCTGCGGAGAGCGTACGAACTCCTCACCGAACGGGCCGACGAGGTCGCGGCGGTGATGACCGCGGAGATGGGCAAACCGCTGGCCGAGTCCCGCGGCGAGGTGGCGTACGGCGCCGAATTCTTCCGCTGGTTCGCCGAGGAGGCCGTGCGGATCCGCGGCGATGCGCGGCGCAGTCCCGACGGCAAGTCGCGGATCATCGTCACCCAGGAACCGGTGGGGCCGTGCATCCTGATCACGCCGTGGAACTTTCCGCTCGCGATGGTCGCGAGGAAGATCGGGCCGGCCATCGCCGCCGGTTGCACGATGGTCTACAAGCCGGCCAGCCTCACCCCGCTGACCTCCCTGTACGTCACCGATCTGCTGCGCGAGGCGGGGCTGCCCGACGGAGTCCTGTCGGTGGTCTGCACCTCGTCGGCCGGCTCGGTCGTCGAGCCGTGGATCGATTCGGGCAAGGCGCGCAAGCTGTCGTTCACCGGCTCCACCGGCGTCGGCAAGTCGCTGCTCGAACAATGCGCCCGCGGAGTGCTGCGGACGTCGATGGAACTGGGCGGCAATGCCCCGTTCATCGTCTGCGAGGACGCCGATCTCGACGTCGCGATCGAGGCGGTCCTCGCGGCCAAGATGCGGAACATGGGCGAGGCGTGCACGGCCGCCAACCGGATCCTGGTGCACCGTTCGGTGATCGGAGACTTCGCCGGGCGGCTGACTACCCGGATGTCGGAGCTGACGGTCGGAGACGGGGCGGTCGACGGCACCGATGTGGGTCCGTTGGTGAACCGCGCCGCCGTCGACAAGGTCGACGATCTGGTGCGCGACGCCGTCTCCCGCGGTGCGGAGGTACTGTGCGGCGGCGAGCGGCCCGAGGGTCGCGGATGGTTCTACCCGCCGACGGTCCTGACCGGCGTCGCGTCCGACGCCGAGATGGTGCGCACGGAGATCTTCGGGCCGGTGGCCGCGTTGGTGCCGTTCGACTCCGACGACGAGGCCGTCGAACTCGCGAACAACACGGAGTTCGGTCTCGTCTCCTATGTGATGACCGAGTCCGCGGATCGCGGCTTCTCCATCGCCGAGCGACTGGAGACCGGGATGGTGGGATTCAACACCGGGCTGGTCTCGAATCCCGCGGCACCGTTCGGCGGCGTGAAGCAATCGGGTCTCGGCCGGGAGGGCGGATTCTCCGGCATCGACGAGTTCTTGGAGACCAAGTACGTGGCGATGCCGGTGCGGAACGCGACCTAGGCCCGCTACGGCAGGTGGCCGGCGGCCGGTTCGGCTGTGCCGCCGGTCAACCGGGCCAGCCCGTCGCGCATGTGCGCTTCCAGGACGGCGACCGCACGAGTCCGGTCGCCGGCGCGAACGGCGTCGGCGATCTCGCGGTGCTCCGACACCCGGTCCGAGCCCGGAGCGTATGTCGGCGCCATGGCCCGAAGACACATGCTCGTCTCGACGATCACCGTCTCGTGCACCCGCGAGAGCCGGTCGCTCTCGGCGGACTCCACGAGAGCGCGGTGGAACTCCAGATCGGCGGCCATCATCGCAGGGGAGTCGCGTCTCGTCGCAGCCGCCGACATCCGCGCGACCACGGCGTCGAGACGGTCGGCGCATGACGGCCCCGTTCCGGCCGCGAGGATCCGCTCCACCGCGGCGCGTTCGATCGTCGTACGCAGCAGGTACATGTCGGCGACGGCGTCGGCGGTCAGTTCGGGAACGAACAGGCCCCGATTGCGGCGCGAGATCAGGAGTCCCTCCTGGGTGAGCCGCTGCATCGCCTCGCGCAACGGTCCCCGGCTGACTCCGAGTTGCTTCGCAAGCGTGGCCTCGCCGAGTTGGGCGCCGGGAGGGAACTCTCCGGCGGAGATCGCCCGGCGCAGGGCGCGGGCGATGATCGCGGGCGTCGATTCCTGGACGACGGGCTCCAGCGAACTCGGCGGACGGTCGCTTCTCGTCATCACGCTTTCCGTCTTCACGCTTCTTCGGAGCACGCGTGGATCCGCGGTCGCGGTACGCGGTCGGCGACTGCCGCCTGCAACGCGGCTCCCGCCCGCATCACCAGCAGATCGGCGAAGCGCGGTCCGATGAGCTGAGCGCCGACCGGAAGGCCGCTGTCGGTGACGCCGCAGGGCACCGACAGCGCGGGTTGCTGAGTCATGTTGAAAAGGTAGGTGTACGGCGTCCACGAGGTCCAGTCGTCGTCGGACCATCCCGGAGGAACGTCGCTCCCGGCCGGGAACGCCGGGATCGGAGTGGTGGGAGTCAGCAGCAGGTGGTAGTCGCGGTGCAGTGCGCCGAGTTGGACCCCGAGTGCCATCCGCACCGCCACCGCGTCGAGGTAGTGCTGCGCGGTGAACTCCGAATGCCGGTGCAGGGCCGCGCGAAGGGAGGGGTCGATCCGGTCGGACACATCGTCGCCGAACGGCTTCAGAACGGCCGCTGCTCCGGCGAACCAGAGGACGTGGAAGGCATCGGCCGGGTCGGCGAGTTCCAGCGTCACTTCCTCGACCCGCGCGCCGAGGCTCTCGAGCGTCCGTGCCGCGGCGCTCACCTCTCGCTCGACGTCTCGATGGTTGGTGCCGAAGCCGAGGTCGCGGCTGTACGCGATCCGCAGGCCGGAAAGCGGGCGGTCGACGCGGGTGCCCTCGAGCACGGCCGCGAGAAATCCCCCGGGCTCGGGGGCCGTCGCCCGTGCCGGCACCGCGGACCAGTCGCGGTAGTCCGGCCGGACCAGCGCATCCATGTACGCGGCGGCGTCCGTGACAGTTCGGGTCATCGGACCGGCGTGCGCGAGGGTCCCGAACGGGCTGGACGGGTACATCGGCACCACGCCGTAGGTGGGTTTCAGCGCGACCGTTCCAGTGAAGGAGGCGGGGATCCGGACCGACCCACCGCCGTCGGTGCCGACCGACAGCGGGCCGAGTCCGGCGGCGACGGCGGCCGCCGACCCGCCGCTGGATCCACCGGGAGTCAGTGCCGGGTCGTAGGGGTTCCGCGTGATCCCGGTGAGCGGAGAATCGGTCACCGCTTTCCACGCGAACTCGGGTGTGGTGGTCTTACCGAGGACCACGCAGCCGGCATCGCGCGTCGCGGCCACGGCGGGGGCGTCGTCGGTCGGAGGGGCGGCCGCCTGCCCGTCCGCCAGCAGTCGCGAGCAGCGGAGTGTCGGGTGGTCCGCGGTGAGGAAGATGTCCTTGATCGTCACGGGTACGCCGTCGAGCGGGCCGAGCGGATCGCCGTGCCGGTAGCGTTGCTCGGCGGCGCGCGCCGCGGCACGGGCTCCCTCGGGATCCACCAGGCAGAAGGCGTTCAGCGCGGGGTCGAGGCGGGTGATCGCAGCAAGAGCTTCTTCGGTCGCCTCCACCGGCGAGAGGGTGCCGGCGCGATAGGCCTCGGTCAGCTCCAATGCGGTGAGTGCGCAGGTGCTCGCGTGCGGTGTGCTCATGACATCGACCGTCTCTCTCGATCGCGGTCTGTTGATTGTCGACAATCCTACGCAGGCGAGTCGGTTCGTCAAGGGTCTCCGGCCTGTGCGGGGTAGTCTTCTGAAAATGCTGCCCGCCGCGGGCCGGCGACGCCCGGCGCTACGACCTGCACTACGACCTGCACGTCTGATCCTGATCGGCTTCGTTCTCGTCATCGTCGCCGGAACCGTGCTGCTGACGCTTCCGACGTCGTCGGCCGACGGACGGGGCACGGGCCTGGTGGCGGCGTTGTTCACCGCGACGTCGGCGACCTGTGTCACCGGGCTCTCGGTCGTCGACACCGCCGAGCACTGGTCGGGCTTCGGCCAGGTGGTCATCCTGGTGTTGATTCAGGTGGGCGGACTCGGGGTGATGTCGCTGGCGACGATCTTCGGTCTGCTCATCGCACGGAGGGTGCGGCTGCAGACACAGATGGCGGCGCAGCGGGAATCGAAGTCCACGGTGTTCGGCGACGGCCGGCGGGTGATTCTCGGGGTGATCGGCACCACGGTGGTGATCGAGGCCGTGGTCGCGGCGATTCTCGCGGTCCGGTTCGCGACCGGCTACGGCGAGTCGACGGGGCGTGCCGCCTACCTCGGCGTCTTCCATGCGGTCTCGGCGTTCAACAACGCCGGGTTCGCCCTCTTCAGCGACAACCTCGTCGGCTTCGTCGGCGATCCGTGGATCATCGTGCCCGTTTCGGCGGCGCTGATTCTCGGCGGACTCGGTTTCCCCGTGCTCTTCGAGCTGGCGCGCGAGATGCGCCGCGCCGGACTGAGGCTGCGGGGTGTGGGCCGCGCCGCCCGGCTGCGGCTGTCGTTGCACACCCGGATGACACTGGTCACCTACGCGGCGCTGGCCGTGGTCGGCGTGGTGGCGCTGACCGCCACGGAGTGGACCAATCCGGCCACGCTGGGCCATCTGGGACTCTCCGACAAGCTGCTCGCCGGCATGTTCTCCGGAGTCTCGCCGCGCACGGCCGGATTCAACAGCGTCGACGTCGGCTCGATGAAGTCGAGCTCGCTGCTGGTGACCGACGTCCTGATGTTCATCGGCGGCGGCAGTGCGGGTACCGCGGGCGGCATCAAGGTCACCACCTTCGCGATCCTCGGCTACGTGATCTTGAGCGAGATCCGGGGTGAGCCGAGCGTACATGCGATGAGGCGGCGGATCGGGCCGGACGTCCAGCGGCAGGCGATCACCGTCGCGCTCCTCGGCGTCGGCGCGGTCGTCGCCGCCACGCTCGCGCTGATGTACCTCACCGACTACACCCTCGATACGGTGCTGATCGAGACGGTGTCGGCGTTCGCCACCGTCGGACTGTCGACGGGGATCACGCCGGATCTTCCCGGCGCGGCGCAATTGTTTCTGGTCGGGTTGATGCTGCTCGGCCGCCTCGGTCCGATTACGCTGGGATCGGCTCTCGCGCTGCGGGAGAAGGCCCGCAGATTCGAACGACCCGAGGAGCGCCCGATCGTTGGCTAGGTTCAGAAGGACTCGCGACGACGAGCGGCGCGTGGCCGTCATCGGTCTCGGCCGGTTCGGGGCGTCGCTGGCGATCGAGCTCGTGAATCAGGGCGTCGAGGTGCTCGCGATGGACAGCGATCCGGCCCTCGTGCAGCGATACTCCGACGACCTGCCGAACGCCGCGGTGATCGATTCGACGGATCCACAGGCGCTGCGCCAGTTGGGCGTCGAGACGTTCGATCACGTGATCGTCTGCATCGGGGCCGACCTCGAGGCCAGTGTCCTGACCACGTCGGTGCTCGCCGATCTGGAGGTTCCCGACATCTGGGCGAAGGCCTTGTCGCGTCAGCACGGGAGCATCCTCACTCGCGTCGGCGCCCATCACGTCGTGCTGCCGGAGCACGAGATGGGCGAGCGAGTGGCGCATCTCGTCATCGATCGGCGGCTGCTCGACTACGCGGAGTTCGACCACGAGTTCGCGATGGGGAAGTCGTCGGTACCGCACGACCTCGTCGGTCTCGATCTCAAGTCGAGCCGAGTGCGGAGCACCTACGGCGTCACCATCGTCGCGATCAAGAAGGGTGACGGCGCGTTCGAGTTCGCCGGCGTCGACACCGTGGTTCATGAGGACGATGTGTTGATCGTCGCGGGTCCGAGGCGGGCCGTGGAGCGGTTCGCGGACAACAAGTGAGCCCAGAGCTCGAAATTCGCCGATTTCTCCCATAACTCCTGGTCGGGCCGGGTATTCACGGCGAACGCCGACAACTGTCCAGATAACGGTTTTGTAACGAAAATCCGTCATTCTGTGATGGATCTGACACGAGGGCGCAGCGTGATTAACGCGTTCGGTTGACAACTGATCGGACGACCTCCCCGATAGAGAAAAGAGTAGAAAATGGCAGACGGCCCGCTTCGCCTCGAAATCGACTTCTTGACCCCGATCCTGGACGCTCTCGGTTCCAGCGGCGGCAGCAGCGGTGGAGACACCCCGGCGACGCCGTAGTTCGAGACGACGTAGCTCGATTCGACGAGAGGTCGCTTCGCTCATTGCGAAGCGGCCTCTCGGCTTTCTTCCGGCACCCGGTGCGGTCGAGCACCGGATCGCAGCGATGGGACCGCATGAATGACCGAGATCGTCACCCTTGATGACACCGACCTGACCGAGGCCGTGCGGCTCGCCGCCCACGGGATCCGGGAGATTCCGCTCTACCAGTGGTTGCTGGGCGAGCACGTCGGCGATTCGGACAAGCGGGAGTGGCTCGCTCGCCTGCTCCTTCGTCCGTTGCTGAGAGTCGGGTGTGTCACGGGCGCCCGCAGCGACGGGCGGCTGGTCGGAGTACTCGTCTGGCAGCCGCACGACGTCGATCTGTCGCCAGACGGTGAGCCGCCGCTCACTCCCGCGGACGTCGAGGTGGCGGCACGTACACCGGGTCTGCGCGAGAGGTTGGCCGAGCTCTGGACACAGCCGCCGCTGTGGTCGCCGGTCGAGGACGCGGTCAACTGCACCCTCACCACGGTCGAACCCGGGGGACGCGGCGGTCGCACGCTCATCGACATGATGCGGGTCGTCGAGCGATACTGCGCCGAGCGCGACAGGCCTTTTTACGCCTGGACCGGCTCGCCGGAATTGCGGGACTGGTTCGTGGCGGGTTGGGCGGCCGAGCCCTTCGCGACCACCGATTGGCACGGTAGGACGATGTACGGAGTCCTGTCCGGTCGTCCCCCGGTTCCCGCGGCGGTGCCCCGTGAACGCGACGCGGTGTGACCGGTACGGACCGCACCGTCGTCTGCCGGCAGCAGGATCACGTCCAGCAGCAACGCGGCGGACGCCATCAGGAGTGCTGCGTCCAGGTAGTGGCACGCCATCGCGCCGATGTAACCGGGTCCGCCCCAGGCGTTGACCGTGAAGTTCGGGTCGAGCCCGCCGATGACCTGGACGCCGGCGCGGTATACGCAGAACACGAGCAGTGCGGTGGGCGGGAGGGCGGCCGCGAGGCGCCAACGGCTCTGCCCCGCGGCTGAGGCTCTGAGCGTGCGTCGGACACGAAGAGCCGCCCGTCGTCCGAGAGGCAGCAGGACCGCCGGTCTGCGGCGACCCGTGCGACGGCGATGGATGCCGACGGCCATCGCGAGAGCGGCCGCGAGCCCGGCCAGTACCGCGTGTTGCCACCACGCCGATGTACCGGCCTGATGCTGCTCGTGGACGGGCGAGCGCCCGGCGTAGAGGAGTGCACCGTGAATCAGTCCCGCCACGAAAGCGGAACCGAACAGGGCTGCCGACAGCGACGAGATGTGGGAACGACTGCTGCAGGGACGTGAAGTGGAAATGGTCATGACTCAACGGTGCCGCCGGCGGTCTCGGCTGTCGTCGGCTTACGAGCCGGTTTCTCGGCGGTACTCCGAGACGATCCGCTAGCCGGGGTGGTACCGGGGGAGGACGTCAGGCGAGGACTCCGGAATGACGCGGCCGGAGTCTCATCCTTTCTAGATTGAGAGACATGGCAGATCCCGTGCATCCGTCGACAGTGCCGTCGGCGCGACCGCCGTGGCACGTTCGAATCGAGAACCGGTTGGGCGCCGGCGGATTCGCGATGCTGGTGGATCTGACGATCGCAATCACGTGCTTCGCGCTGTTCACCGGGCCACTGCTGCTCGGGGTGGTCGACCGTCACGGGTCTCCGGCCGCGCAAGCCGCGTTCGGGGCGCTGGCCGCGGCTCCGCTGATACTTCGACGGCGACGCCCCGTCGCGGTTCTGTGCGTGATCACCGCGGTGTCGGTGGCCGCGATGCTGTTACGCGTGCAGTTCACGCCGTTCGTATCCGATGCCGGGCTTGTGTTCCCGATCGCCGTCTACACGGTTGCGGACCGCTGCGCGCGTCGGCTGTCGGCGGTGGTCACTGCGGGCGCGGTGTTGGTCGTCTCGCTCGGCGGAGCGGTCGCCTTCTCGCTGCACCCCGAGATCGAGCAGGACGCGGTTCACCTGCTTCTCGCCGTCCCGGCCTGGATCATCGGCGACGCGACGCGGAGCCGACGGAAGTTCCAGGCTCGGGTGCGGGAACAGGAACGGCTGTCGGCGCTGGAGCGGCAGCGTCGATTGCGAGCCGAGGACCATCTCCGCCTCTCGCGCGAGGTCCACGATGTCGTCTCGCACGGGCTGAGCATGATCGTCGTCCGTGCCGGGATCGGCCGAGTGGTCTTCGACGAGCAGCCCGAGGAGGCACGTCGCGCACTCGCGACCATCGAGACTGCGGGCCGCTCGGCACTGTCCGATCTCCGCGGACTGTTGCGCGAGATCCGCGAAACTGCGCCGGACGACGCGGCTGCGGCCCCCGGGTTGGCCGACCTCACCGCGCTCGCGGCGCAGATCAGCGACGATGGGGTGGTCTCGGTGAGTGTCGTCGAGGACGGACCGCCGAGGTCGTATCCGCCCGCGGTGGAACTCTCCGGATATCGAATCGTTCAGGAGGCCGTCACGAACGCCGTCAAGCATGCTCCGGGCGCCGCGGTGACCGTCCGGCTCACCCACCGTCCGGACCACCTGTTGCTGACCGTGTCCGACGACGGCGGACACGGGGTGCCGTCCGATCCGGTCGGTGCCGGGCTCGGCCTCGCCGGAATCGGTGAGCGCGTCGAACTCCTCGGCGGGGACGTCGTCGCCGGTCCAGATCCGGACGGTGGATTCACTGTCCGGGCACGACTGCCCGTGCGGGTGACGGACGCGGCGGGCGCGCCGTGAACGATCCCGCGGACACGACCACCGTGCTGGTGGTGGACGACGAACAGCTCGTGCGCGCCGGATTCCGGCTGCTGATCGACTCGGCGTCCGACCTGACCGCTGTCGGTGAAGCCGGGGACGGAGGCGAGGCGGTCCGCGCCGCCCGCCGGCTTGCGCCCGACGTGGTGGTGATGGACATCCGGATGCCCGGCATCGACGGAATCGAGGCCACCCGTCTGATCGTCGCGGACGACGCCGCGGCCCGAGTGCTGATCGTCACCACGTTCGACGACGACGAATACGTCTTCGCCGCGCTCCGCGGCGGGGCCAGTGGGTTCCTGCTCAAAGACACGCCGCCGGAGCAGATGCTGGAAGCGATTCGCACCGTCGCCCGCGGTGATGCGTTGCTCTCGCCGTCGATCACCAGGCGACTCATCACCGAGCTCGGGCGTTCGCCGGAGCGGCCGGCGGTGCGCAGCGGTGAACTCGACCGTCTCACCGACCGCGAGCGGGACGTGTTCGAACTGGTCGCCGCAGGACTGTCCAATGGTGAGATCGCCGACCGCCTGCACCTGGGGATCACCACTGTCAAGACTCATATCTGACGACTGCTCACGAAGCTCGATGCCCGCGACCGCGTGCACTTGGTCATCTGCGCGTATGAGAACGGCGTCGTCGCGGCGCAGCGCGAACGGTAGAGGTCGGCGTTGCCGCATTCGACTGCATAGTTTAGCCTTGCCTAAATTGTGTCGCGCGGTGGTGCGCGATCGGACAGCCGGGCAGACGGTCGTCCAGGGGCGATCAGGAGTGCAGGAAGAATGAGTCGGAGAACAGGTCAGTCGGGTACCGGTGTCAATTCGCCGACGGTGATCGCCGCGGCCGGTCTGGCTGCCGTGATCTCGTCCCTGATCGTCGTGGTCGGCGTGGTCGCCATGATGCTCAGCGGTGCCGCTCCCACGACTGCTGCGCAATCGCCTGCCACCGTGGTGAGTCTCGGTGACACCCAGCAGGCCCCTGCGGTCCAGGGCGGAACGCAGACCCCGGCGGCCACGGCCGACGCGTCGGCGTCGGTCGCCGAAGACGCGCCGGCGACCGACGAGCCCGGACTCGCACCCGGAGCCCCCGTCGTCGCCACCAGGCAGCAGGCGCCGACGACCGCTCAGTCGCAGGGATCCGGTCCCACTCCGCCGACGCTCGCCGAGTTCAACAGCCAGTTGACGACGCTGTCCGGCAATTCGTCGTCCGCTCAGAAGGCGAAGCTCCTCGAGGGCGGTTCCCGCGCGGTCGGTCCCATCTCGAAAGTGCTGTACCTGGTGAAGCAGTATTCGTACACCGGCTTCCGGTACCAGGTGGTGGGCCCGTTGACGCAGAACGGCACCACGGCGAACGCCCGACTGCAGATGACCCTTCCGGGGTCGGGCTCGCGCTATATCCCGCTGCGGTGGGTGTGGAAGGACAGCGCATGGAAGCTGTCCGACAAGTCGGTGTGCGACATCTCCGCGTACGCACAGATGCCGTGCAGCTTGTGACGGTGTGACGCGGCTGGAAGCGCGATGCGTGCTCCGGACGAAACGTTCGTCGAAGCGCGGCGTCGAAGACTCGTCGACGTCGGACGACAGTTGCAGGTGGGGCTACATTCGACCTGTGTCCTGTATCACTGACAACCCCTGGGGTTTAGTGGAATGGACTCAACTTTCAGATAGTTGAACTACTCGAGAGGCAAACCTGAGCCTCGTAGACTTAGGTTCGGCAGTGCCGAACCGGACAGCTCAACAGAAAGGCGAATGTCAGTGGACAGCTTCACCCCCACCACCAAGACACAGGCTGCACTGCAGGCTGCCGTCCAAGACGCGGCCGCGGCGGGCAACCCCGACGTGCGGCCGGCCCACATCCTCGTCGCACTCCTCGAGCAGACCGACGGCATCGCATCGCCGCTGCTCAAGGCGGTCGGCGTCGACCCCGTGCGGATCCGGAACGAGGCCAAGACCCTCGTCGACCGGGCTCCGACCGTGTCGAGTGCGAGCGCGCAGCCGCAGCTGAGCCGCGAGTCCATCGCGGCGATCACCGCTGCGCAGAAGCTGGCCACCGAACTCTCCGACGAGTACGTCTCGACCGAACATTTGATGGTCGGACTGGCCACCGGTGAGTCGGAGACTGCACGACTGCTGGCCGGCGCAGGCGCCACGCCGGAGGCACTGCGTGACGCGTTCGTGTCCGTCCGGGGCACAGCGCGCGTCACCAGCGAGAACCCGGAAGCGACGTACCAGTCGCTGGAGAAGTACTCCACCGACCTCACCAAGCGCGCTCGCGAAGGCGAGCTCGACCCGGTGATCGGCCGCGATTCCGAGATCCGCCGCGTGGTCCAGGTGCTCTCGCGCCGTACCAAGAACAACCCGGTGCTCATCGGCGAGCCGGGCGTCGGCAAGACCGCCATCGTGGAGGGTCTGGCCCAGCGCGTGGTGGCCGGCGATGTCCCGGAGTCGTTGCGCGGCAAGACCGTCATCTCGCTCGACCTCGGTTCGATGGTCGCGGGCGCCAAGTACCGCGGCGAGTTCGAGGAGCGGCTGAAGGCGGTCCTCGACGAGATCAAGGCGTCGGACGGACAGATCATCACGTTCATCGACGAGTTGCACACCATCGTCGGTGCCGGTGCGACCGGTGAGTCCGCGATGGACGCGGGCAACATGATCAAGCCGATGCTCGCCCGCGGTGAGCTGCGGCTGGTCGGTGCCACCACGCTCGAGGAGTACCGCAAGTACATCGAGAAGGACGCGGCCCTCGAACGCCGGTTCCAGCAGGTGTACGTCGGTGAGCCGTCGGTGGAGGACACCATCGGCATCCTTCGCGGACTCAAGGACCGGTACGAGGTGCATCACGGCGTGCGCATCACCGACTCGGCTCTGGTGGCTGCCGCGACGCTCTCCGACCGCTACATCACGTCGCGGTTCCTGCCCGACAAGGCGATCGACCTGGTCGACGAGGCCGCGTCACGGTTGCGGATGGAGATCGACTCGCGTCCGGTCGAGATCGACGAGGTGGAGCGCATCGTCCGGCGCCTGGAAGTGGAGGAGGTCGCCTTGGAGAAGGAGACCGACGCCGCGTCCAAGGAACGACTCGAGGCATTGCGCCGCGAGCTGGCCGATCACCGCGAGAAGCTCAACGAGCTGTCGGCCCGTTGGCAGTCGGAAAAGACCGCCATCGACGCCGTCCGCGATGTGAAGGAGGAACTGGAGCGTCTGCGCGGCGAGGCCGAGCGGGCCGAGCGCGACGGTGATCTCGGGAGGGCCGCCGAGCTCCGGTACGGCCGGATCCCCGGCCTCGAGAAGGAGTTGGAGGCCGCGATCGAGAAGAGCGGCACCGATCCCGACGAGGACGTGATGCTGCAGGAGGAAGTCGGTCCCGACCAGGTCGCCGAGGTGGTCTCGGCGTGGACGGGCGTGCCCGCGGGCAAGATGCTCGAGGGTGAGACGGCCAAGCTGCTGCGCATGGAGGACGAGCTGGGCAAGCGAGTCATCGGTCAGCTCGAGGCGGTCAAGGCCGTCTCCGACGCGGTCCGACGCGCTCGCGCGGGCGTCGCCGATCCCAACCGTCCGCTGGGCTCGTTCCTGTTCCTCGGTCCCACCGGAACCGGCAAGACCGAGCTGGCGAAGGCCCTGGCCGAGTTCATGTTCGACGACGAACGAGCGATCGTCCGGATCGACATGAGCGAGTACGGCGAGAAGCACAGCGTCGCGCGGCTCGTCGGTGCGCCTCCCGGGTACGTGGGGTACGAAGCCGGTGGCCAGCTGACCGAGGCGGTGCGTCGTCGTCCGTACTCGGTGGTCCTGTTCGACGAGGTCGAGAAGGCTCACCCGGACGTCTTCGACGTGCTGCTGCAGGTGCTCGACGAGGGGCGGTTGACCGACGGTCAGGGACGCACGGTGGACTTCCGCAACACCATCCTCATCCTGACGTCCAACCTGGGCGCCGGCGGTGACAAGGATCAGGTGATGGCGGCCGTCCGCGCGGCGTTCAAGCCGGAGTTCATCAACAGGCTCGACGATGTGGTCATCTTCGACTCTCTCTCGCCCGAGCAGTTGGTCCGGATCGTCGACATCCAGCTCGACAACCTGGCCAAGCGTCTGCACCAGCGTCGTCTCGAACTGGAGGTGACGCCGAAGGCCAAGGAATGGCTGGCCGAACGCGGATTCGATCCGCTCTACGGTGCGCGTCCGCTGCGTCGCCTGGTGCAGCAGGCCATCGGCGACCAGCTCGCGAAGGCGTTGCTGGCCGGCAGGGTACGCGACGGCGACACCGTCCCGGTGGACGTCAGCGGCGACGGTGAGACCCTCGTGGTCGGCTGAGCCGAGCCTCGTTGAATCTCATCGGTTGAGTTCCGCCGGTTGAGCGGTACCGATGGAATCGCACAGAGGTCCCGCACTCGGGTTTCGAGTGCGGGACCTCCGTCGTGTGGGATGGATCAGAGGTTCGCGGCCAGGAAGGGAATGACCTTCTCCAATGCCGCACCCGCACCCCGCGGCTGGTCGTACAGGTCGTAGTGCGAGACGCCGGGGAGCACCACCAGTTCCTTGACCTCGGACGCCGCGCGGCGGTTGATCTCGAATCCGTCGCGGTAGGCGCCGAATGCTCCGGGCTTGTCGCCGACGACGACCATGATCGGCTGGGTCAGCAGCGTCTCGGCGAAGGCGAAGGCGTCCCACACCATGGCTGACGCGCCGTGTGCGACGTCGAAGATCGCCTTGCCGTTCGCGGACTGTCCGCGCGGGGTGCAGTAGTAGTCGTAGGCCTCGACGACGTCGATGTCGCCGATCTGCTGCGCGGCCTCGGCCGATGGCGGCAGAGCAGCACTGATCGCGCCCTCGGCTCCCGCGGCCTCGGCGGTGCGCTGCTCGGCGATCTGCTTGAGCGCGGCCACCGGGCCGCCGGCTGCCGCCGCGTTCTCGCGGACCATGCGACCGTAGTTCACGCCGGTGATCGAGACGACTGTCTTGATCCGCTTCTCACTCTGCGCCGAAGCGAGCACGTATCCGCCGCCGCCGCACACACCCAGCGCGCCGATTCGGTCGGTGTCGACGTAGGGGAGCGTCGTGAGGTAGTCGACCACCCGGCGGAAGTCCTCCACACGCTGGGTCGGATCCTCGATCAGCCGTGGGGTGCCGCCGCTCTCACCCTGAAAACTGGCGTCGAAGGCGATGACCACGTAGCCCTCGTCGGCCAGGCGCGTGGCGTAGATGTTGCCCGCTGTCTGCTCCTTGCAGCTGCCGATCGGATGCGCGCTGATGACGGTCGGGTACTTCTTGGATTCGTCGAACGACGGCGGAAAGTAGAGGTCCGCCGCGATCTCCCAGAACATGTCCGGGTTCTGGAACTTGATGTGCTTGATGTCGTTGGACACGTGCTCGCCTCTCTGTCGATTCTCGGCCGATCATGTGATGGGTATGTCTCTGTCGGCCGCTGCATCCAGTCTTCCCACTTCTGTTGACGTGGCCCAGGCCCGGTAGTTGCCTAGGAATAATCCTTCCTGGGTACGAGTCCGTGGATGAGACCCCCACCCGACGAGTCGAACACTTGTACTATCTAGAAGTCGAATGTAGCATAGATCACAGATCGAGCGTGAAGGTCTCTTCGGGACGCTTCGAGTTCTTTGAGAATCGAAAGTGCAGATGGGGTCGGTGCCGGTCCGGATTCGTCGGACCGGCACCCGGCTCGGGGGTGACTGTTGAGCGACCCTGGCGTGCTTGTTGCGTGATGCAGTGCGTTGCGACTCGATCGCGACGAGGGAGGCCGTGCGAAAGGGGGAATCATGAATCTGACTGAAGCTGTGAAGGAGTTCGCCGATCGTCTGTCGGACGAGTTGTCTCCGGCAATGGGAGGCGAGCCGGGAGGTTCGCTCGCGCGACTGATCGACTCGGTGGCTCGCGCCGGCGTCGACGACCGCGAACTCCTCGTGTTGATGGCGGAGTTGACCCGCCTGCTGAATCTGACGACGACGGCGTTGGCTGGAGTGTCGGAGGCTGCCGCGCGATCGGGGCTTCCGACTCGCAAGCGAGTGAGATCGGTCGTCGACCTGTTGAAAGGACTCGGTCACTCGCCGGCGGCGGCACATCGTCTCGCTCGGGTGGGTGGCGTCGCGGCGACGCTCCCGTCGTTGTCGCGGCAGGCGCGCGCAGGCGGGGTCTCAGTGGAACACGTCGATGCCGTCGGACGCGGGATCGCGTTCGTGGAGAAGCGGATCCCGCTCGACTCCGCGGCGCGTGAGGATCTGGCTCGGCGGCTGACGGTGCAGGAGACTCCGGCGGATGTGGCTCGCCGAGCGCGGGAACTCGCGCTCGAATGGGCTCCGGAACTCGATGAATCCGATCCGGACTCGGTGCCGGTCGCGGAGAACTCGGAGCTCAATGAGATGAGTCTGGCAGTCGGGGCCGACGGTCGGATCTCGGCGACGCTCGACGTGGATGTGCTCACCGGAGAGGAACTCAGCGCGGCGCTGGATCGGTTGTGCCGACCGGTGCCGCTGCCGGACGGCTCACCCGATCCGCGCGCGGTGGGACGGCGGCGTGCAGATGCGTTCGGGCAGATAGTCCGCTCCTTCCTCAGCGGACGCGATCGCCCGTCGAGCGGCGGCGTCCTTCCGCACGTCACTCTGGTCGTGCCGAGTCGCACGGAGGAACGTGTGAGTGGCAGGCGGTCGGAGGCGGAGCAGAGGGTCTCGTCGCTCGGCTACACCGGGCCGGTGTCGTCCGCGACGGTGGGTCTGGTTCTCTGCGATGCGGCGGTGCGGCGCATCGTGGTCGACGGCGAGTCGGTGCCGCTGGACGTCGGCCGTGAACAGCGGCTGGTCACGGCGGGGATCAGAAGGGCACTCGAAGTGCGAGATCGAGGGTGCGCATTCCCAGGGTGCGGCCGGCCCGTCGGATGGACCGATGCGCATCACTGCATTCCGTGGTCGCAGGGTGGAGAGACGTCGCTCGACAACAGCGTTCTGCTGTGCCGGATGCACCACACGCTGATTCATCAATCGGGGTGGGAGGTGTTCATCGGCCACGATCGGTATCCCTGGTTCCGTGAGCCTGCGGACACCGACCAGCCGCACCGGCCGCGAAGGGAGTTGCGGTCGAACGCGCGCAGGACGCTCACGTCGGCGCCGGCAGCCGCGTGACTGCGGCGGCTACCGCGGGCAGAAGGTCGTGGCGATCTTCATGACGGTCTCCAGCGGTGCGCCGCGGAGGCCGAGATCCCACGACACACCCTTGACGATCTGCAAGCACTGCGCGTAGTTCGAGTTCACCGAGTTGTCGACCTTCACGACGACCTTGTTGGTCCCGCCGAGGAGGTTGGTGGTGATCTGCTCGCCGGTCTCGGCGGCGTCGGACTTCGCTTCTCCGGACTTCGCGTCTCCCGGCTCGTCCGACGGCTCGGTCGCCTTGGTTCCGACGCAGGTGCCGGAGACGGTGTAGTCGGTCTTGTTGAACATTCCTGCGAAGTTCGCGATGCCGGTGTGCTGGTTCAGTGCGTTGAGCTTCACGGTGCGGGTCAACGTCTTGGTGCCGGTCTTGGCGTCCTTCCGGGTGGCGGTGACGGTGCACTGGTCCGCGTCCTTGCGGTTGATCACCATCACGTTGATCTCGTTGGTCCCGGAGGTGATCGAGACGGCTCCGGATGCCGGCTGCTGGTACCCGCCGACGACGCCGGCCGCGGCGTCGCCCGGGGCGAATGCGACCCCGACGGTCGCGGCGAGAGCGGCGGTCGCGCCGACGGTGGCCAACTGGATGCTGCGCTTCACGTGAAACTCCTCAGGGTGAGCTGGACCATGCAACTACACCGGAGACGGCGGTCCGCGCGCAAATCGCCGAGCGTGGGGGCATGCGGTGTGAACGGAGCCGTCAAGATCCTCGGCGCCGCCGTATAGATCGCGTTAAGGCATCTGGCGCAGCGCATCTCGTGCGACGAGCGTGAGGTCCGAGCCCGCCGGACCGGCGGGCCGTCGGATTGAGGAGGCCGGGAGATGGCTGACGTCGTAATGGTCTGCATCGCCGTGCTCGCGATAGCCGCGTGCGCTGGACTGCTGTTCGCACTGGAGCGGGGGACCGGGCGATGACCGGGGCTGGCACGGTGTCGGTGGTGCTGTTGATCGCCGCAATCGGCGTCGTCGGATATCTGGTGGCAGCGCTGCTGTACCCGGACAAGTTCTAGAGAGTCGGGGCATTGACTGATCTTTCGGCCGGCATTCTGCAGCTGGCAGCTGTTCTCGTCGTGCTCGCGGTGGTGTATGTGCCGCTGGGCGACTACATGGCGCGGGTGTACGAGTCCGTGAAGGACTCTCCGCCGGAGCGTCTGCTCTACCGGGTGATCGGCGTCGATCCGCGGGCGAATCAGACCTGGCGCGGCTACGCGCTGTCGGTCCTCGGATTCTCCGGTGTCTCGATCCTGGTGCTGTACGCGTTGCAGCGTCTGCAGGGGCATCTCCCGTGGTCGGACGGAAAGCCCGGCATGTCTCCGGCGGTCGCCTTCAACACCGCGATCTCGTTCGTCGCCAACACCAACTGGCAGTCGTACGAGCCCGAGACCGTCATCAGCAACCTGTCGCAGATGCTCGGCCTGGCGGTTGCGAACTTCCTGTCTGCGGCGGTCGGCATGGCCGTGGCGATCGCGCTGATCCGGGGCATCGTCAGCCGCCGGGGCAACGGAGTGCTCGGCAACTTCTGGGTCGATCTCGTGCGGGGCACCGTCCGGATTCTGCTGCCGCTGGCGCTGCTCGTGGCGACGATCCTGGTTTTCCAAGGGGCGGTCCAGTCGTGGCACACGGCAGCGGAATTCACCACTGTGGACGGGACCGCGGGACGGGTCCCATTGGGTCCCTTCGCGTCCCAAGAGGCGATCAAGCTTCTCGGCACCAACGGCGGTGGAACGTACGGGGCCAACTCGGCGCACCCCTTCTCCAACCCGACGCCACTGACCAACGTGGTCCAGGTGCTGGCGATCCTGATCATTCCGGTCTGTCTCACCCGCACTTACGGCACGCTGGTGCGTGATCGCCGACAGGGGCTCACGCTGCTGGGCGTGATGGCCGTCATCTGGGGCGCGATGCTGGCGCTGGTCTGGACCTTCGAGTCGCGGACCGACGGGATCGCGTCGCAGGCCGCGGGCGCCATGCTGGAGGGCAAGGAGTATCGGTTCGGGATTCCGGGCTCCGCTCTCTTCGCGGTGTCGACCACAGGCACGTCGACGGGTGCGGTGAACGCCGCTCACGACAGCTTCGCCGCAGCATCGGGCGGAGGGCTGCTCTGGAACATGCTGTTGGGCGAGGTCGCCCCCGGAGGCGTCGGCTCGGGCCTCTACGGACTCCTGGTGCTCGCGATCATCACGGTCTTCGTCGGCGGCCTGCTGGTGGGTCGGTCGCCGGAGTTCGCGGGCAAGCGGATCGGTCAGAAGGAGATCACCGTCGCCGCGCTCTACGTACTGGTGATGCCGGCGCTGGTGCTCGCGGGGTCCGCGGTGACTGTTCTTCTCGGATCCACACCGGAGGCTCTCGGCAACGACGGTGCCCGCGGCAGTGACAGTGCGATCCACGGGTTCAGCGAGATCATGTACGCATACGCGTCGGCGGCGAACAACAACGGCAGCGCGTTCGGCGGACTCGCCGCCACCAACGACTGGTTCCAGATCTCGTTGGGGCTGGCCATGCTGTTCGGCCGGCTGGTGCCGATCGTCCTGGTGCTCGCATTGGCCGGACTGCTGGCCAGGCAGAAGCCCAAACAGAACGAGACATCGGTCTCGCTGCTGCCCACCAGCGGAATCCTTTACGGCTCACTTCTTCTCGGCACCACGCTGCTGGTCGCCGGACTGACCTTCTTCCCGGCGATGGCGCTGGGACCGATCGCGGAGGCACTGTGATGACTGCGACGCAGAGCGACGAGAGTGCGAACGACACGAGCATGGCGGGGACCGGTGCATTCGACGTGAGGCAGCTCGTGTCGTCGCTGCCCCAGGCGCTGCGCAAGCTCAACCCGCGCGATCAGGCTCGCAACCCGGTGATGTTCGTGGTGTATCTCGGTGCGGCGATCACCACCGTGCTGGCCATCGTCTACCCATCGGTGTTCGCGTGGACGGTGGTGGTGTGGCTGTGGTTCACGGTGATCTTCGCGGGTCTGGCCGAGGCAGTCGCCGAGGGGCGCGGCCGAGCGCAGGCCGACAGCCTGCGGAAGGTGAAGCGCGACACCGTTGCCCGGGTTCTCGGCGACGACGGCGCCATCAGCCGGATCCCCGGGGCGGAGCTGAAGCCGGGAATGCGGATCGTGGTCGAGGCGGGCGAGACCATCGCCGGGGACGGCGATGTGGTGGAAGGCATCGCGACGGTCGACGAGTCGGCCATCACCGGGGAGTCCGCGCCGGTGGTGCGGGAGTCCGGCGGCGACCGGTCGGCGGTCACCGGGGGCACCGTCGTGCTGTCGGACCGCATCGTCGTGCAGATCACGGCCGAGCCGGGCAGCACCTTCGTCGACAGAATGATCGCGCTCGTCGAAGGTGCGTCGCGCAAGAAGACTCCCAACGAGATCGCGCTCGACATCCTGCTGACGGCGCTGACCATCATCTTCCTGCTCGCGGTGGTCGCGATCGGTCCGATGCAGAGCTATGCGGGACAAGCCGCCGACCCGGTGAAGCTGATCGCACTCCTGGTGTGCCTGATTCCGACGACGATCGGGGCGTTGCTCTCGTCCATCGGCATCGCAGGCATGGACCGGCTGGTGCAGCGCAATGTCTTGGCCATGTCGGGGCGCGCCGTGGAGGCGGCGGGCGACATCGACACCCTGCTGATGGACAAGACCGGCACCATCACCTACGGCAATCGCCGGGCCACAGAGTTCCATCCGGCAGACGGAGTGGAACTCGTGGAGCTGGCGGGCGTCGCGTACCGGTGCAGCCTGGCCGACGACACCCCGGAGGGCCGCAGCATCATCGACTTGGCGATCGAACGCTACGAGGTGACCCCGCTCGACGAGGTCTCGCTTGCCGCGGCGAGATCGGGCGCCGATCCGGGTATCACCGTGGTGCCGTTCACGGCTCAGACGCGGATGAGCGGCGTCGACGTGGACGAGAACGGGCGGCTCAGCGAATACCGCAAGGGTGCCGCAGATGCGGTCGAGAAGTGGGTCGGCGAGCTCCCGGCGCAGGTGCGCACCGACGTCGACACCATCGCCACCCGCGGCGGAACGCCGCTGGTGGTCGGCATCCGGCGAGGGCTGCGGTCGCATGTGCTCGGTGTCATCGAACTGTCGGACGTGGTGAAGCCGGGGATGACCGAGCGCTTCTCGCAGTTGCGCGCCATGGGTATCCGCACCGTGATGGTGACCGGCGACAACCCGCTAACCGCCAAGGCCATCGCCGACCAGGCGGGCGTCGACGACTTCATCGCCCAGGCCACTCCCGAGGACAAGCTCGACCTGATCAGAAAGGAGCAGTCGGGAGGCCGACTGGTCGCGATGACGGGCGACGGCACCAACGACGCTCCCGCGCTGGCTCAGGCCGACGTGGGGCTGGCGATGAACACCGGAACCATGGCGGCCAAGGAGGCCGGCAACATGGTCGACCTCGACTCCGATCCCACCAAGCTGATCGAGGTGGTGGCGATCGGAAAACAACTGCTGATCACCCGCGGCGCCCTGACCACGTTCTCGCTGGCCAACGATCTCGCGAAGTACTTCGCGATCCTGCCCGCATTGTTCAGCACGGTGTACCCGCAGCTCGACGCACTCAACATCATGCGGTTGCATTCGGCGCAGTCGGCGATCGTCTCCGCGGTCGTCTTCAATGCGCTGATCATCGTCGCGCTGATTCCGTTGTCGCTGAAGGGCGTGCGCTATCGGGCGACGAGCGCGGCCAATCTGCTGCGCCGCAACCTGCTGCTCTACGGGCTCGGCGGCGTGGTGACGCCGTTCATCGGCATCTGGCTGATCGATCTGCTCGTCCGGCTGCTGCCGGGGATGGGATGAGGACATGAAGAACGTCTTGCTCGGCCTGATCCGGCAGAGCGGTGTGGCGCTGCTCGCTCTGGTCGCGTTGGCCGTCGTCGTGGGCGGCCTGTACCCCGTTGCGGTCTGGGGCATCTCGCGATTCCACACGACTGCTGCCGAAGGGTCGTTCCAGTCCGACGTGCACGGTTGCCGAGCCTCCGACCTGCTCGGCGTCGACCAGCGGCCCGCGCCCGGACAGCCCGACCCGTTCCTGCACAACCGGGTCGCCGGCGGCGTCGACGACCCGATGGCGCCGGGCGATCCGGCGGCGTCGGGGGCGAGCAACCTCGGCCCGAACAGCCCCGAACTGGTCAAGATCATCGACGCCCGCCGCGCGGCGATCGCCGAGCGCGAGGGCGTGAAGCCGTCACAGGTGCCCGCCGACGCCGTCACCGCCTCGGGCTCGGGACTCGACCCCGACATCAGCCTGGAGTACGCCGCTCTGCAGGTGCCGCGGATCGCCCGGGCGTCGGGTCTGGCGCCGGAGGAGGTCCGCGAGATCATCGCCGACCACACCCGGGGCCGCCAGCTGGGTTTCCTCGGGCGGGAGCGGGTCAACGTCCAACAGGTGAACCGCGACCTGCAGAGCGCGCGCGAGACGCGGGCCGGGACAGAGCCGCATGGCACCGCCTGCCGATAGCATCGGCGACATGCCATCAGCTGAGGAACCACGGGGCCAGCTCGAGGTATTCCTCGGCTGTGCCCCGGGCGTCGGCAAGACGTACGAGATGCTGGCGCGGGCCCGCACACTCGCCGACGAGGGCGTCGATGTGGTGGTCGGGGTGGTCGAAACCCACGGGCGAGCGGCGACGGCGGCACTGCTGGACGGGCTGGAAGTGATCGATCGTGTGCCCGTCGAATACCGCGGGACCGTGCTCCTCGAAATGGATCTCGACGCGGTGCTCGCGCGTGAGCCGGAACTGGTGCTGGTCGACGAACTCGCGCATTCCAATGCGCCGGGCATGCGCCACGAGAAGCGGTGGCAGGACATCGAGGAACTCCGGGACGCGGGAATAGACGTGCTGTCCACCGTCAACATCCAGCATTTCGAAAGCCTCAACGACGTCGTCGCCCGCATCACCGGCGTCACCCAGCGCGAGACGGTGCCCGACGCGGTGGTCCGCGGCGCCGACCAGATCGAGCTCGTCGACATCGAGCCGCGTGCGCTGCGGCAGCGACTCGCCCAGGGCAAGGTGTACGACGCCGGGCGGATCGACGGCGCCCTCGCCAACTTCTTCCGGCAGGGCAATCTGACGGCGCTTCGCGAGCTGGCTCTGCTGTGGCTCGCCGATCGCGTCGACGACAAGCTCGCCGCCTACCGTGCGGCCAACGCCATCACCGAGACCTGGGAGGCGCGCGAACGGGTGGTGGTGGCGGTCACCGGCGGACCGGAATCGGCCGGGCTGATCCGCCGGGCCGGGCGGATCGCGTCGCGGTCGAGCGCCGAGTTGCTGGTGGTGCACGTGGTGCGCGGCGACGGTCTGACGAATCGGGGAGCCGCCGACGTCGGCGGCCTGCGGCAGGTGGCGGCGGGCATCGGCGCGCGCCTGTATTCGGTGGTCGGTGACGACGTCCCGGAGACGCTCCTGGAGTTCGCGCGCGCGATGAACGCGACGCAGTTGGTCCTCGGCACGTCGAGGCGGTCGCGGTGGCGGCGGCTGTTCGACGAGGGCGTCGGCGCGGCCGTGGTGCGTGACAGCGGGCGCATCGACGTCCACATGGTGACGCACGAGAAGGCTGCGGTGCGGAATCGTCTCGACATCCGCGACACGCGATTCCACCGGCCCGGCAGCTGGATTCTCGCGGTGCTCGCGCCGCTCGCACTCACCGGGGTGCTCGCGCTGACGAACGAATACCTTGGCTTCACCAGTCAGAGCGCACTGTTCTTCGTGGTGATCCTCGCGGTCGCGCTGCTCGGCGGAGTGGTGCCCGCGGCGCTGTCGGCGGTGATGTCGGGCCTGCTGCTGAACTACTTCTTCGCCGCGCCCACCTTCACGTTCACCATCGCCGAACCGGACAACATCATCACCCTCGCGGTGATGCTCATCATCGCGGTCGCGATTGCGGCACTGGTGGATTCGGCGACGGTCCGACGCAGGCAGGCACAGCGCGCAGGTCGTGACGCCGAGCTGCTGGCGCTCTTCTCCAGCGCGGTCCTCGACGGGGCGGGGGTCTCCGGGCTGCTGCAGCGGGTCCGCGAGACGTACCAGCAGACCGCGGTCGCGGTCGCGCGGAAGGACGACCGCACCGAGACGGTCGCGCATTCGGTGGGGGAGAACCCGCCGCTGACCGCGGCTGAAGCCGACACCGTCTGTCCGGCCGCCGGCGGCGAGTACCAGCTGCTGCTGCGCGGACCCGAAGTGGGAGCCGCCGACCAGCGGGTACTCGCGGCCGTCGCCAGCCAGGTGGCCGCGGCGGTCGAGCGGGACCGGCTCGAGGCCGAGGCCGCGGAGGCTGACGAGTTGGCGCGCACCGATGAGCTGCGGCGCGCGCTGCTGGCCGCGGTGAGCCACGATCTGCGGACGCCGCTCGCGGCGGCGAAGGCGGCGGCGTCGAGTCTGCGCAGCCCGGAGGTGGTGTTCAGCGAGGAGGACACCGCCGAACTGCTCGCGACGATCGAGGAGTCCGTCGATCAGCTGGCCTCGCTGGTGGGCAACCTGCTCGACTCGTCGCGGCTGGCCGCGGGAGTGGTCCGTCCCCGGCGCACCCGCACCTACTTGCCGGAGGTGATCCACCGCGCGGGCGCCGCCGTGTCGCGTCGGGCGCCGGGGACTCCGGAGATCACGGTCGACATCGGATGCGACTGGGCGGTCACCGACGCCGGACTCCTGGAGCGGGCGCTGGCCAATCTGATCGACAACGCGCTGCGCCACGGCGGCGACGCGATCGAGATCCGCACCGA
Source organism: Gordonia sp. PS3 (assembly GCF_041950545.1). NCBI lineage: Bacteria > Bacillati > Actinomycetota > Actinomycetes > Mycobacteriales > Gordoniaceae > Gordonia > Gordonia sp. PS3. Next base: position 511,182 of record NZ_CP169524.1, read on the forward strand.
GTCGGTGCCGGCCGACGACTCCGACGAGCGCCGGTGCCGAATCCGGGTGATCGATCACGGTCCCGGTATCCCGGCGGAGGAGCGGTCGCGCGTCTTCACTCCGTTCCACCAGTACGGCGACCAGAACCGGCAGACGTCGGGTGTCGGGCTCGGATTGTCGGTGGCGAGCGGGTTCGTGTCGGCGGTCGGAGGAACGCTGGCGGTGGCGCAGACTCCCGGCGGCGGGACGACGATGGTCGTGGAACTACCCGCGGAGCACGACCCGGCCGACGACCCGGAGGGAGGCGCGTGATGGCCGAACACGGGCACGTCCTCGTGGTGGACGACGAGCCGCAGTTGCTTCGAGCCTTGCGAATCAACTTGCGCGCCAGGGGCTTCGACGTGACCACGGCGGCTACCGGCGCACAGGCGCTGGAGGCGGCGAGCAAGCGGACCCCCGACGTGGTGGTCCTCGACCTCGGGCTGCCCGACATGGATGGGTTCACCGTCCTCGCCGGCCTGCGCGGGTGGACGTCGGTGCCGGTGATCGTGCTGTCGGCGCGCACCGACGCCGCCGACAAGGTGCAGGCTCTGGACGCGGGTGCGGACGACTACGTGACCAAACCCTTCGGCATGGAGGAGTTCCTCGCCCGTCTGCGCGCGGCGATCAGGCGGGGCAGCGTCGCCGGAGCACCGGCCGAGAGCCCGGTGGTGCGCGCCGGCGCGCTGGAAGTCGATCTCATGGGCAAGCGGGTCCTGCGCGACGGTGAGCCCGTGCGGCTCACACCCACCGAATGGGGTGTGCTCGAACTGCTCGTGCGCAGCGAACCGAATCTGGTGAGCCAGCGGGAGATCCTCACCACCGTGTGGGGGCCCACATACGTGAACCAGACCAACTATCTCCGCGTCTACCTGGCTGCGCTGCGGCGCAAGCTGGAGGCCGATCCGTCGCATCCGCAGCACCTCATCACCGAGGCGGGAATGGGGTATCGCTTCGTCCGGTGACGGCCGGAGATCGGCAGTACCCTCGTGCCATGACCGCCACCGTCGCCCAAGTCGCCGCCGCCAAGTACGTCATGCTGACCACCTACAAGAAGGACGGCACTCCCGTGGCATCGCCGCTGTGGGCGGCGCCCGACGGTGACGACATGTTGCTGTGGACGGTCGGCGATTCGTGGAAGGTGAAGCGGCTGCGCCGCAACAACAACGTGCTGGTCCAGGCGTGCAACGCGAGCGGGCGCAGCACCAGCGGACCTCAGGTGGCCGGGCTCGGCGAGATCGTAGACCGGCAGCGAGCCGTCGACGCGATCATCCGCAAGTACGGGCTCATCGGCCGGCTGACCATCTGGGGATCGTCGTTGCGCCGGGGCGCTTCGGCGACGGTCGGGATCCGCGTCCGCGACGTGCTGTAGATCCCCGAAGGGCCTGTCGTGCGAGCGTGCCCCAGGCCGGTTGGGCGAGCGTTCTCCAGGCTGGTTGAGCGAGCGTTCTCCAGGCTTGTTGTGCGAGGGTGCCCCAGGCTTGTTGAGCGAGCTTTCCCCAGGCTTGTTGAGCGAGCTTTCCCCAGGCCGGTTGAGCGAGCTTTCCCCAGGCCGGTTGAGCGAGCTTTCTCCAGGCCGGTTGAGCGAGCTTTCTCCAGGCTTGTTGAGCGAGCGAAGCGAGTCGAAACCCTCACCCGACCCGCGCCAGCAACGACAGCGTGACCCGCACATACGCCTGTGCGGCCGTGACGAGTTCGGACAACGACACCGATTCGTCGGGCTGATGCGCCTGCCCGTTGATGTCGCCGGGCCCCATCACGACGGTGGGGATGCCGAGGGCGGTGCTGATCCAGCCGCCGTCGCACGCGGCGGTCCAGCCGCCGACACGGGTGGGCGCCCCGGAGTCGGCGACGGCCTGCGCGGTGGCGTCGACGATCGGATCGTCGGCCGGGGTGGCGAAGCCGGGCAGATACATCGTCGGAGTCACCGAGACGGCGACACCGTCGGACTCGATGCCCGCGGCGCGGATCTCCTCCGACAGGCGCCTGCCGATCTCATCGACGTCTTCGCCGGGCATCAGCCGACGGTCGACGCCCATCGCGCAGGTCGGGGCCACCACTGAGATGCCCTGTCCGCCGTCGATGGTCCCGACGTTCCACGTTCCGTAGCCGAGCAGCGGATCCGGGTCCGCGGCCATGCGGCGCTGGTCGGCGTCGATCAGCTCGATCACCCTCGCCGCGGCGAGGATCGCGCTCGCGCCGTCGCTGGGGCGGCCGGAGTGCGCCGCGCGGCCGGTCACGGCCACATCGAAGTACGACGCGCCACGGCAACCGCGAACCACCTCGAGCCGGGTGGGCTCGGCGACGATGCATCCGAGGTACTCGCCGGAAGGCGGATCGGCGACCAGATGCCTCACCCCGACCCCGTGTTCCTCCTCGTCGACGGTCACCACCAGGCGGACCGGTCCGGAGACCTCGACGCCGTCGTCGACGGCACGCGCGACGACCTTCATCGCCGCCACAACGGCGGCGATGCCGCCCTTCATGTCGGTGGCGCCGCGTCCGACGATCAGATCGCCGTCACGACGTGGCACGAACGGATCGCCCGTCCAGCCGGGCCCGGGCGGAACGACGTCGGAGTGCCCCAGGAACATCAGACCCGGGCCGGCGGCGTCGCCGTTGACCGTCGCGATCAGATTCGGCCGGCCGGGCGCGGCTTCGGAGACCTCGACGTCGAACCCCGCTTCGCGGCACGCATCGGCCAGAACCGCGACGGTCGACTCCTCGCTGCCACCTGGGTTGACGCTCGCCTCGGCGATCAGCGCACACGTCAGCGCCTCGACCTCGGCGGCGTCGACAGCGGCTGCCAGAGCGTCGACGACGTCTTGACTGACAGTCCTCATCGTCGGCCTTTCTCCTTCAGCTTCGAGTCGTCGGGCGCACAGGGAGCCCTCGATAGTAGGCTATGCCCGATGGCCATTGTGTATTTCGTGATTGCGGTGCTCGCGCTGTTGGGTGCGGGCGCCCTGTTGTGGCTGGACCGGAACCGGTCGCAACAGGTTCACCACCAGCGTGCTGTGTGGGGCGAGACGCATTCCTTCAAGTTCCGCGAGACCGACAGCAAGCTTCGCACCGTGTTCCATCGTGCCGCGATGGACGTGCCGGAGCACGTCCGGGTGCGCGATGTCGCCTACGGCGTCTACGAGGGTGCCGAAGCCGTGGTCTTCGACCTCGAAGACACGTCGACCATCGTCGCGGTGCGTCGTCCGGCCGCGTCGGCGGTGACCGTTGACCTGCGCTACGAGGATGTGCTCGCGCCCGCGGAAGACGATGTGGATCTGCTCGGCGCGATGGGATCGCGCGTCATGTTCGCGAGCAATCTCGACGCCGCACGCCGGATCTGCGACCGCCGCATGGTGACACTCGCCACCGACACCCCGGCCTACGTCGAGATCCTGTGGAACGAGGGCAACTGGGCGCTCGGCGCGATGCCGGTGACAGTGGAGGACGAGCGTCTCGACGTCGCACTCGACGCCGTTCGCCGCTTCGCGGATCTGCTGCGCGTACTGCCGCCCGCCGTGGTGCCGCAGGACGCGCCCGACCCGCGCGATCCGCACGGTCCCACCAACGAGGAACTGGCCGACGAGAAGACCGAGTCTCTGCGCGACAAGGAGCGTCGTCGCCGCATGGAGGCATCGGCATCACAGCCGGCCCCGCGGCCGGAGCCGCGCCCGTCCCGGCTGGACGCGACACCGCGCCCGCCCGACTCCGCGGGCACTTCGCGGATCGAGCCGATCCGGCGGCCTGCGCCGCGACCGGTCGCCGATCCCCGCACGTCCCGGGAGCGTTTCGCTCCGCCGGACCTTCCGCCGCTGAACGACCCGCGCGAACGCTGATCCGGCAGCCCGGACCCCTGACCTCTCGAAGCCCTCTTAGGAGCTGGTGACCCATGTCGGCATCCGATGCCACCCCCGCCGTCGACGGCGCCGCACGCGCCCGCCTCGCCGAACTGGTGACCGAACTGGCCGTCGTGCACGGCAAGGTCACGCTGTCGTCGGGCAAGGAAGCCGACTACTACGTCGACCTGCGTCGCGCGACGCTGCACTCGGAGGCCTCACGGCTGATCGGTCAGCTGATGCGAGAGCTGACCGCGGACTGGGACTACGCCTCCGTCGGCGGACTCACGCTCGGCGCGGACCCGGTCGCGACGTCGATCATGCACGCCGACGGTCGGGCCGTCGACGCGTTCGTGGTGCGCAAAGCCGCCAAGACGCACGGCATGCAGCGCCGGATCGAGGGCCCGGACATCGCGGGGCGTCGCGTGCTGGTGGTCGAAGACACGTCGACCACCGGTGCGTCGCCGTCGCAGGCGGTCGAGGCCGCGCGCGAGGCCGGTGCCGAGGTGGTCGGGGTCGCGACCGTGGTGGATCGTGCGACCGGCGCAGATGATGTCATCACCGCGCTCGGTGTGCCGTACCGGTCGCTCCTCGGGCTGGCCGACCTCGGCCTTGCCTGACCGGCCCGACGACGCCGTCGGGCCCACCGAGTGGGTCACCGGTGTCGGTCCAGCCGTCGGTGTCGGCCCGTGGCTCGAGGAATGCGAGGGACCGCTGCCCGGTGACCCCCGCTACGACCGCACGCTCCTCGCGGAGGGGGATCGGCGCAACGTCGTCGACGCCTACCGCTATTGGACCCGCGAGGCGATCGTCGCGGACCTCGACACGCGTCGCCACGAGTTCCACATCGCCATTGAGAACTGGGGGCACGACGCCAACATCGGCACGGTGGTGCGGACCGCGAACGCCTTCCTCGCGGCCGAGGTGCACATCGTCGGGCGCCGCCGCTGGAATCGGCGCGGTGCCATGGTCACCGACCGCTACCAGCATCTCCGGCACCACTCCACCGTCGCCGACCTCATGGAGTGGGCTCGCGCGGAGCATTTGACGGTGGTCGCTGTCGACAACACACCCGGCGCGGCGGCGCTGGAACGCACCGAACTCCCGCGGCGGTGCGTGCTGGTGTTCGGCCAGGAGGGACCCGGCGTCAGCGACGAGACGCAGGACAGCGCCGATCTCACGGTCTCCGTCGCGCAGTTCGGGTCCACCCGCAGCATCAACGCGGGCGTCGCCGCGGGCATCGTCATGCACGCGTGGATCGCCCAGCACGCCGACCTCGATCAGGCGTGGTGATCGGCTTCCGGTTCGCCGTTCATCCGCGCTTCAGACGGGGTGGTTCAGCGCGTCGATCACCTGCTGGATGCAGTCGGACGGGCGGTCGTTGATCATGTGCCAGTTGAACTGCAGTTCGCGCCACCCGAGTGACTGAAGGTGGTTCGCCTTGGCGAGGTCGTTTCCGTGGCGCCGCGGATCGCGGTGAAAACTCCAGCCGGAGATCTCGACGGCCAGCCGGTGGTCGGGCCAGGCGAAGTCGAGTCGCCACCCGCCGGTCGGGAACTGCTGCACCCACCCGTCGAGTCGCCACTGCCTGAGTAAACGTGCGAAGAGTCGCTCGGCCTCGGACTCGCTGTCGGACCCCGCGATGCGGACGAGCCCGCGGGCTTCGCGGATCCCGACCAGACCGGCGTGGTCGGTGAGCGCGCGCTCCAGGTCGGCGAGCCGGACCTGCCGGGTCTGCAGCATGCGGTCGAGGAATGCGGTGCCCTCGGCGAGTTCGACAGCGGTCATCAGTGCGGTCAGCGGCTTGTGTGTCAGCGACAGCCCGCGGACCCGGGTGAGCGATTCGGGACGGTACACGCGGCGCACGGCACGGACGCCGACCGGCCACTCGAGGGAAGGCGCCTGCGACCGGCACGAGAGGGTGAGATGCGTCGGCAACTGATCCACCATGCCGTGCCACCACGCGGCGGTGGTCCGGTCGGCGACGCCGCGGTGCGCGAGAACCGCTGCGCGGACCATCGCGGCCTCAGTGAAGTCGTTCGCCGCCGATCGGTAGACGCCCCGCGCCAGGGCGGACCACTCGCCGCGCTCGATCCTGCCCTGGATCTGCCTGCGGGTCAGCCCCAGCTCGATCGCCTGCGTTGCCGTGATGACGCCGTCGTGCGCCGCCAAGTAGGCCGCGACGTCCCCTGTATCCCCCACATCTGATTAGACGCGGCGGAGTGCCGTTCGGTTCCACTGCGAATCCTGTCGAGTTGGTACCCGCCACGGGTACCAACTCGACAGGATTCACGGCTCGGCCGAGATCAGTCGAGTTCGACCGGGCTCTCGCTCTTCTGGATCCGGCGACGGCGCAGCCACTCGAAGACCATCGGCAGCACCGAGATCAGCACGATCACGATGAAGATGGGCTCGATGAGCTTCTGGATGATCTCGAACTGGCCCAGCCAGTAGCCGAGCAGGACGATGCCCGCGCCCCAGACGATCGCGCCCACCACGTTGTAGATCGTGAAGACGGCGAACTTCATCCGCGCGGCGCCGGCGACGATCGGGGCCAACGTGCGCACGATGGGTACGAAACGCGCCAGGAAGATGGTGATGGGTCCGTGCTTCTCGAAGAACTCGTGCGCCTCGTCGAGGTAGCGCTGCTTGAGGAAGCGCGCATCCGGCTTGAACATCGACGTCCCCGCGTAGCGGCCGATCCAGTAACCCACCTGGCCACCCAGGATGCCCGCGATCGGGACGCCGATCAGCAGAGGCCACAGGGTGAGGCCCGAGTCGGCGACCTTGGCTGCGTTCTCGCCCGCCTCGCCTGCGGCGATCAGACCAGCGACGAACAGCAGCGAGTCGCCCGGCAGCACCGGGAACAGGACGCCCGACTCGATGAAGATGACGAGGAGCAGACCCCAGAATGCGGCCGCTCCGAAGTACCCGATCAGATTGAACGGATCCATGAAGCCGGGCATCAGTGCCACGTTCGTCGTGGTCTCGGCAAGCAGAGTGTCGATCACAGGCCCCGATCCTACCGGCAGTCGCTTCGAGAACCCTTAACGATGTCCTTGGCAGGGGACCGGCCCGGCCCGGCGAGGCAACCGTCATACTGGATCGGACAGCTAACAATCGAGTGGAAAACATCCACTGGCTCTCTTAGGACGTGAGAATGCCTATCGCAACCCCCGAGAAGTACGCCGAGATGCTGGCCAAGGCCAAGGCGGACGGTTACGCGTTCCCTGCCATCAACTGCACCTCGTCGGAGACCGTCAACGCGGCCATCAAGGGATTCGCCGATGCCGGCAGCGACGGCATCATCCAGTTCTCGACCGGCGGTGCTGAGTTCGGTTCGGGTCTGGGTGTCAAGGACATGGTCACCGGTGCCGTCGCCCTCGCCGAGTTCGCCCACGTCGTCGCCGAGAAGTACGACGTCACCATCGCGCTGCACACCGACCACTGCCCCAAGGACAAGCTCGACGGCTTCGTCCGACCGCTGATCGAGATCTCCCGCGAACGTGTCGCGAAGGGGCAGAACCCGCTGTTCCAGTCGCATATGTGGGACGGCTCGGCCATCCCGATCGACGAGAACCTCGAGATCGCGAAGGAACTGCTCGCCAAGACCAAGGAGGCGAACATCATCCTCGAGGTGGAGATCGGCGTCGTCGGCGGCGAAGAGGACGGCGTCGAGAACGCCATCAACGACAAGCTCTACACCTCGGTCGAGGACTTCGAGAAGACCGTCGACGCGCTCGGTACCGGCGAGAACGGTAAGTACCTGCTCGCCGCCACGTTCGGCAACGTCCACGGCGTCTACAAGCCGGGCAATGTGAAGCTGCGCCCCGAGGTCCTCAAGGAGGGCCAGGACGCCGCGGTCGCCAAGCTCGGTCTCGACGCGTCGGCCAAGCCCTTCGACTTCGTCTTCCACGGCGGCTCCGGCTCGCTCAAGAGCGAGATCGAGGAGGCCGTCGGCTACGGCGTCATCAAGATGAACGTCGACACCGACACCCAGTACGCGTTCACCCGCCCGGTGGCCGGTCACATGATGACCAACTACGACGGTGTGCTCAAGGTGGACGGTGAGGTCGGCAACAAGAAGGTCTACGACCCGCGCAGCTACCTGAAGAAGGCAGAGGCCTCGATGGCCGAGCGCGTGGTCGAGGCGTGCAACGACCTCGGGTCGTCCGGCAAGTCGATCGGCCGCTGACCGGCCGGGCCGCACGCGCCCGATACGAGATGAGACGGTCCCCCGGAGCGATGCTCCGGGGGACCGTCTCGTGAAGTGCGGGACCGCGGGCGTTACGGCTTCAGGCAGACCTTCCATTCACCGTCGATCTGGTGAAGCGTGATCTGCGCGGGCGCGGTCTTCGAAGGATCGTTGCTCGGGTACATGTCGACGCCGACGCGTGCGGTGTCACCGTTGATCTGGACGGCCTTGACGTCGTCGAAGGTCATCAGCTCATTGCGGTTCTTCTGGGCTTCGAAGGCCTTCTGGAAGTCGGCGTCGGAGACCTTGGAGTAGTACGCGTAATCCGCGCCGCAGGTCACCTCGCGCAGCTTGCCGAGGTCACCCGAGGTCATCGCGCTCCGGTAGTCCTTGGCGGCGTCGGCCACCTTGTGCTCCGGTGAGCTGCCGACCAGCGCATACCAGAGGCCGACCGCGATCGCCGCGATGACGATGACCGCGGCGACGAGGAGGCCGATCAGCTTGCCACGGCTGCGCTTGCGCTGCGTTTCGGCCGGCGCGACCACCTGCGGCGCGGGCTTGGCCTGTGCGGGCCGACCCGCAGGTGCGGCGGCACCGGCTGCTGCGGCTCCGGCTGCGACAGCCGCGGGCACCGCCATCTCGGTGGTCGGCGCCTCCGATGCCGGCACCTCGACGGGCTGATCGGCCGGGGCGGCGACCTCGACGGTCGGGGCCGAGGCTGCATCCGTGTCGGAGGGCGCCTCGTCATCGGTGGCCGTCGGCGTCGCGGACTGATCGTCGGCGGGCAGGTCGATGGACTGCTCCACCAGATCGGCCTTCACCAGATCGACCTTCGCGTCGGTGCCGGCGTCCACCGCGTCACCGGTGGCCGCGTCGCCGGCCGAGAGCGCGTCTCCGACAACGGTCTCTTCGACGAGTGCGCCCTCCGCCTGCGGCGTCGCTCCCTGCGGGGCGGCCTGAGCCGGAATCTTGAAGGCCTTGGTGGGCGTCTCGGAATTGCCGCCGCCCTGAGGAGCCGGGGCGTCCTCGAGCTTCTTGACCGGGGTCGGCTCTGCAGTCATCTGTGCGTCTGTTTCCTTCGTGTCTGTTTCCTTCGTATCCGCTTTGCCCTGCTCGCGCTGGGCACGGAAAGCACCGACCACCTTGTCGATGGCAGCCGAAGTGTCTTTGTCCGAATCAGACATCTGCTCAATTTCCAATGTTCGTCGGGGACAGTACTGCTAGACGCGCAGCGTCAGGATATCGGACCTGTCGGTCTCGAGCTTCTCCGGAGCGTCCCACTCAGGTGATTGAATGATTACGTGACGTCATTTGGAGATCTCCTCGGACCCCCGCCCACCCTGCTGCCGGGAGACGACGAAGCGGAGTCGGCTCTGCTGAACGGAACCGATCCTGCGGCCGTCGCCGCCGCGCACCCGTCGGCCTCGATCGCCTGGGCCCATCTGGCCGAGGCGGCGCTCGACGGCGCGTTGGACGGCCCCGAACCGGACATCGCACGGGTCGTGGCCGCATACGCCTACGCTCGCACCGGTTACCACCGCGGCCTCGACCAACTGCGGCGCAACGGCTGGAAGGGTTTCGGTCCCGTCCCGTGGAGCCATGAGGAGAACCGTGGCTTCCTGCGCTGTGTGGGGGCGCTGGCACGTGCCGCGCAAGCCGTCGGCGAGGAGGACGAGTACTTGCGGTGCCTCGACCTGTTGAACGACAGCGATCCCCGCGCGATCGCCGAACTGGGGCTGGACTGACACCGACGGTCGTGGTGTGAGTGCACGAGGCCGCTGAAGAACCGGAGTCCAAGGCGTCGTTCCGCGACCTGGGGTCGCAGGGCGTGCAGCGACTGCCGTCGGTCCTGCGCGTTCGGGTGCGCAGACTGTGGCTGTCGCTGGTGCCGATCGCGCAGTGCGCCATCGCCGCGGGGCTGGCCTGGTTCGTGGCCTTCGACCTACTTCACCACGCTCGGCCGTTCTTCGCGCCGATCGCGGCGGTGGTGTCCCTCGGGCTGTCGCTGGCCCGCCGCTGGCGTCGTTCGGCGGAGCTGATCGTCGGGGTCTCCATCGGGATCCTCGTCGGCGACCTGGTGGTGACCCAGATCGGATCCGGTGCGTGGCAGATCACGGTTGTGGTCGCGGCGGCGATGGCCCTCGCGGTGTTCGTCGACGGCGGCCCGATGCTCCCGACCCAGGCGGCGTCGTCGGCGGTGCTCATCGCGACACTGCTGCCGCCCGGCGGTGCGGCGAGCTATCAGCGTGCGGTCGACGCGCTGGTGGGCGGCTGTATCGGCCTGCTCGTGGGGGCGCTGGTGCCGGTGAATCCGGCTCGGCGGGCGCGCCGCGACGCCGCGGGCATTCTCAACACGCTGCGCGATCTGAGCCACGACCTCGCCGAGGCGCTCCGCGCGCGGGACGAGGACGCGGTCTATCGGGTCCTTGCGGCGGCCCGTGGCACCCAGCCCGCCGTCGACGGCCTCCGGGCCGACATTCTGGCCGGGCGTGAGGTCGGGACCCTCTCACCGCTGTACTGGGCTTCGCGCGACCGCTTGCGCAAGATCGCCGCGACCGCCGATCCGATCGACAACGCGGTCCGCAACTTCCGCGTGGTCACGCGGCGGGCGCTGGGGCTGACGCAGCGCGGGGTGGCGGTGGAAGAGCCGATGATCGACATCATCGAGGACATCGGCGGACTGTTCGAGACCCTGCGCGCGATGATGCTCGCCGAGCCCGGTCAGCCGCCGGATCCGGCAGACGCCGCGCGCGAGGTGCGCTCGGTGGTGCGCAGAGCGCGCACGTCGCTGGCCGACCACGTCGAGGACCTCTCGGAGGCCGCGCTGCTGGTGGAGTTGCGCTCGCTTCTGGTGGATCTGTTGATGGTCGCCGGACTCAAGCGTTCGTCCGCCATCGCGCAGTTGCACCTGAACAAATGAGTACTCGAGATCACCAGACGCAGCACTCTTGTCATATATGCGAAAGTTCGCATATATTGAGGTCATGGGTACTGATCACGAACACGGCCACAGTCACGGCCCGACCGCGGCAGACCTGGCACGACCGGACGCGGGGCACCGGCGGATCTGGCCGCTGGTGGTGTCGCTGGGCCTGATCGGCACGTTCTTCGTCGTCGAACTGGTCACCGGCCTGCTGTTCGGCTCGCTCGCCCTCGTCGCCGACGCCGGGCATATGGCGACCGATCTGGTGGCACTGACGATGGGGCTGGTGGCACTGTTGCTCGCCCGCCACGGCCGGGTGACCGACGGCCGCAGCTTCGGCTGGTACCGCGCGGAGGTGTTCACCGCGGTCCTCAACGCCGTGCTGCTGCTGGGCGTCGGCGTCTACGTGCTGTACGAGGCCGTCGTCCGACTCGGGACGAATCCGGAGGTGCCCGGCGGGCCGATGATCGTGGTGGCGCTGCTGGGGCTGGCCGCCAACGTGATCGTCATGTACCTGTTGCGGGCCGACTCGGGCACGTCGCTCGCGATTCGCGGGGCCTACCTGGAAGTGCTCGCCGACGCGGTTGGCAGCGTCGGGGTGCTCATCGCCGGTGTGGTCGCGATGACCACCGGCTGGGGATATGCGGACCTGATCGTCGCGGTCTTCATCGCCCTGTGGGTAGTGCCGCGCGCGGTGAAGCTCGCGCTCGACGCACTCAAGATCCTGAACCAGCAGGCGCCGTCCCACGTCGACCTGGACGAATTGCGTGCCGACCTCGCCGCCCTGCCCGAGGTGCAGGACGTGCACGACCTGCACGTGTGGTCGGTGACGACCGGCATGGACGTGGCGACGGTGCATCTGAGCAGCACCGGAGATCACTGTGCCGCGCTCACTGCCGCGCAGCGGGTCTTCGCCGAACGCGGCCTCGAGCACGCCACAGTCCAGGTGGAACGTCCCGGCGACCGCTCCCAATGCGAAAGTCTCACCTGGTGAGAGCGGACTGAACGTCTCGACCCGAAGTGCGGAGCAGCGCCTACAGCCAGAACGCGAACAAGCGGATCCCGTACGAGACGAACGCCGGGCTGATTCCGAAGGCCTCGAACGCGTGGTAGACGAGGCCGAAGAACGCGGAGTTCAGCTGCGGGATGAACAGCAGCAGGAACAGGATCAGGAAGCCGAAGGGTGCGATCTTCTCCGCCGCCTGACGGACGTTCGCAGGCAGATGCGGTTCGAGCGCGCCGTAACCGTCGAACCCGGGCACGGGCAGGATGTTGAGCAGCGTCGCCGACAACTGCAGGAATGCCAGTGCGGCGGTGGCGGCCCAGAGGTTCAGGTTCGCGGTGGTGGGAGTGGTCGACGCGAGTGCCGCCAGAAGCGCCAGTCCGAGGACCAGGTTGGTCGCCGGGCCGGCCAGCGACACCTTGGTGCGCTGCGCGGGGGTGAAGGCCGCGGTGTTGAGGTAGACCGCTCCGCCGGGGAAGCCGATGCCGCCGAGCGCGACGATCAGCAGCGGCAGGGCGATCGACAGCCCCGCGTGGGTGTACTTGCGCGGATCGAGAGTCAGATACCCGCGGACTTCGGCCGACCGATCGCCGTAGCGGAAGGCGGTGAACGCGTGCGCGAACTCGTGCAGAGACAACGAGATCACCCATCCGCTCAGCACGAAGAGCAGGGCGCCGAACATGCCGAGGGCGCTGCGTTCCGCGCCGGACCGCAGCAGCAGGTACACGCCGACGGCGAAGGCCGCGCACAGCCCGAGGAACACCGGTCCGGGTCGAACGGACTTGAGGGCCGCGGTGGTCGGGGTGGTCACGGTCGCACCAGTCTCCAGTCGATGTGATGCCGATAGAAGGTGGATCGCTTCACGACGCGGTCGGTCAGTTCGCCTTCGCGCTCGACCACGAGGTTGGTGCCTCCGGTCTGAACCGCCCGGCCGCTCTTCCATCCGCCGGGCAGCGCCCGGGCGCGGCGGCCGCGGACTCCGGGTTCGACGGTCAGTGGCTCGATCTCCACCGCGCGGACGGTGCCGTCGAAGATCGTCGCCGAGTCGGCGATGCACTCGCCGTGCAGCTTCTCGCCCGCTGCCCCCAGATGTCGTGCCCGTCCGACGAGGACTGTCGCGGCATCGTCTCGGATGAGTGGAAGCTGCTGCGCCGTACCGGTTTCGGCGAGACGCATCGCGGCATCGCCGTGCGGTAGACCGTAGTTCCCGGTAGCGGCGGTGACGTGCGGTGCGACGTAGGCCACCTCGACGTCGAGACGTTCGAGCTTCATCAGGGCGGCGACGACCCGCGCTAAGAACGCGTCCGGCGCCATCGCATCGGAGTCGGTGGGGGCCACCACGATCCGGGGGGCGGCGCCGGCGGAAGCGGTGGCGGCGGAGCCGGCCGACGGGTCGTCGAGCAGGCCGGCGAGGCGGCGGGTCAGGGCGGACGGTACTTCGTCGCCGGGGCTGACCGTGATCAGCAGAGAGGGCACCTACCCAGGCTATACGGCAGCGGGGACCAACATTTCGACCGCGACCCAGTAGGGTGGGCACGTTAGGAGGAGCACCTGATATGGCTGCGATTGTGCTGATCGGCGCCCAGTGGGGCGACGAAGGCAAGGGTAAAGCGACGGATCTGCTGGGCGGGAAGCTGCAGTGGGTGGTGCGCTACCAGGGCGGAAACAACGCGGGACACACTGTGGTCCTGCCGAACGGCGAGCAGTTCGCGCTGCACTTGATTCCGTCGGGGATTCTGACGCCCGGTGTCAAGAACGTCATCGGCAACGGCGTCGTCGTCGACCCGAGCGTTCTGCTCACCGAGCTCAAGGGGCTGGAGGACCGCGGCGTCGACACGACTTCGCTGATGCTGTCGGCCGACGCGCATCTGCTGATGCCGTACCACGTCGCCATCGACAAGGTCACCGAGCGCTTCCTGGGCAACAGCAAGATCGGTACCACCGGTCGCGGCATCGGGCCCTGCTACCAGGACAAGATCGCCCGCGTGGGCGTCCGCGTGGCCGACGTGCTCGACGAGAAGATCCTCGCGCAGAAGGTCGAGGCCGCGCTCGAGATCAAGAATCAGATCCTCACCAAGATCTACAACCGCAAGGGTCTCGACCCGCAGCAGGTGGTGGACGAGACGCTGGAGCTGGCCGAGGGGTTCAAGCACCGGATCGCCGATACCCAGCTGTTGCTGAACCAGGCGCTCGAACGCGGTGAGACCGTGCTGCTCGAAGGTTCGCAGGGCACGCTGCTCGACGTGGACCACGGCACCTACCCGTACGTGACGTCGTCCAATCCGACCGCCGGCGGCGCGTCGGTGGGCGCGGGCATCGGGCCCACCAAGATCACGACGGTCCTGGGCATTCTGAAGGCGTACACCACGCGCGTCGGTGAGGGCCCGTTCCCCACGGAGCTCTTCGACGAGTGGGGCGAGTACCTGGCCAAGACCGGCGGCGAGGTCGGCGTGACCACCGGACGTGCCCGTCGCTGCGGTTGGTTCGACGCCGTCATCGCGCGGTATGCGACCCGCGTCAACGGCATCACCGACTACTTCCTCACCAAGCTCGACGTGCTGTCGAGTCTGGAAGAGGTCCCGATCTGCGTGGCCTACGAGGTCGACGGCGAGCGGGTGGAGGACTGGCCGATGACACAGACCGGCATCCATCACGCCAAGCCGATCTACGAGACGATGCCCGGTTGGTGGGAAGACATCTCCGGCTGCCGTACCTTCGACGAACTGCCCCAGAATGCGCAGAACTACATCCACCGGCTCGAGGAGCTGTCGGGTGCGCGCATCTCGTGCATCGGCGTCGGCCCCGGGCGTGACGAGACGATCGTCCGGCATCAGCTCGTCTGACCGGCGACCTCGATGAACGAGCCGCGCGGGCTCAGTCGCGACTACGGGTCGACGCTGCTCGGTGCGGTCGATGAGGGGCCGCGCAGGCAGCGCATCCGGATCCAGCTGCTCCTGACGACGACCATCGTCGGGGCGCAGTTGATCGGGATCGTGGTGGCGATCTCGCTCGCGCTGGTCGGTATCCCCGACCCCTCGTTCCTGCGCGGCGATCTCGTATGGGTCAACTTCCTGGCCCTGCCGGTGTACATCGTGTGTTCGCTGGCACTGGGCGTGCTGGTCGGCACGGTGATGACGGTCCGGTCACTCAAGTGGTCGATGCGCGACCAAGTGCCGACTCGGGACGACGCGCGGCGCACCGCGTGGGCGCGCCGTCGGCTGACTGCGCTCCAGGCACTCCTGTGGGTGGGTGCCGCGGTGATGCTGGGTATCTGGTACGGCGTGGTCGACCCGATCCTCATCCCGAAAGTGGTGCTCATCGTTCTGATGAGTGGCATCGTCGTGATCGCCATCGTCAACATCTTCGTCGACGTGCTGCTGCGGCCGGTGTACGCCAAGCTCATGCAGGCGGGTTTCTCCGTGCGCGGCAGCTCCGTCCGGTCGCGAGCCCTCAGTGCGTGGCTCATCGGCACCGGCGTCCCGCTGAGCGGCGTGTTCATGGTGGTGCTGTTCGCGGCCACCAGCGGTCGCTCGTCGTTGGTCGGCGTGTTCGTTTCGGTGACGGTGCTGGTGGCGGTGGCTGCCGCAGTCGGCCTGCTCGCGATGTTCCTGTTCTCCTGGGATGTGACCGGACCGATCCGCAACGTTCAGGCCGGAATGAGCAAAGTCCGCGGCGGAGACGTCAGTCCGGCCGTCGACCTCGTCGTCTACGACGCCTCCGAACTGGGGGAACTGCAGTTCGGGTTCAACAGCATGGTCGCGGGACTGCGCGAGCAGGAGCGAGTGCGCGACATCTTCGGACGTCACGTCGGCCGCGACGTGGCCGCGCAGGCGCTGCGAAGCGATCCGGAGCTCGGCGGCGCCGAGCGGACCGTCGCGGTGATCTTCGTCGACGTCATCGGCTCGACGACACTGGCCACCGAGCACACACCGACCGAGGTGGTAGCGGTGCTGAACCGCTTCTTTCAGCAGGTTGTCGAGGCGGTGGAGACGCACCGGGGCCTGGTGAACAAGTTCGAGGGAGACGCGGTCCTGGCGATCTTCGGCGCGCCCCTGGAGATCGACGATCCCGCGGGCGCAGCGCTGGCCGCGTCGCGCGAGATCGCCGATCGTCTCGCCCGCAACGTGCCGGAGTTGAAGGCGGGTATCGGGGTGAGCTTCGGGACCGTGGTGGCCGGGAACGTCGGCGCGATTCAGCGGTTCGAGTTCACGGTGATCGGCGACCCGGTGAACGAGGGCGCACGACTGTCGGAGGCCGCCAAAGAGGCTCCGCACCTGCCGTTCGCGTCGGAGCGGGCGGTGGCGGCGGCAGGGGACGACGAGGCGCGTCTATGGTCGCCGCGCACCGCGCTCGTCCTGCGCGGACGGTCGGCTCAGACACGGATCTACACTCCGACCAGCCGGCGCACCGACTCCGGCAGCGGACGGTCGGAGGACCATTCGGCCGCGCGCGGCACCCCGTAGCCGCTGGTGAACGGAATCACGCCGCACCACGCGGTGACCTCGTCGTCGGGGCGGACGACGCCCTCGCCGGCATTCGCCTTGTAGACCCACTCGCCCTCCTCGATCCGCAGAACCGTCACATTGGTGGCCGCGATCTCCCGTTTCGTCATCGGACGTACCTCGTCGTTCCGGCCGGGTGTGAGTAGGTCGGTGAACCGGGTCAGCAGTTCGGCGCGGTCGTCGGCCCGTGCGTTCTCCAGTCGGCCGTAGACCACCGCCGAGCGGAAATGCACGGTGGAGTCGAATGTCGAGTTCGCGAGGACGAGGGCGTCCATCGCGGTGACGCAGAAGGCCGAGCGCTGATCGGCGGGGCGGCGTGATCCCATCACTCCGGCACCGGTGGATCCGTGCAGGAGGATGCGGTCGCCGTCGCGCACATGCAGGGTGGGCACGCTGCGTACGGCGGCGGTGCCTCCCTCACCGAAGGCCGTGGACAGCACTCCCCACCACTGCTGGTCGAGGAGACGGTCGAGGCTGTCGCGGTCGGTGCTCTGGCGGTCGCGCTTGCGGGTCAAGTTCTCCATGACTCCAGTACAGAGCCATACTGGACTTGAGAGAAGATCCAGAATCGAGCAATTCTGGAGACCAGTATCGATGGTGGTCGGGCCTCGGATGTCAGAGGTCGGTCGCCGGAAGGCGAGGTGACGTCGTGGCGCGGACTCCCCGGGACGTCCATCTGCCGATCAGTCTGCCCACGCCGGTGCGGAGCAGACGATTGGTGGATGAACTCCTCGCCGCAATCGTCGACGGCCGGCTCGCCGAGGGCGACTGGCTGCCGTCCACCCGAGTGCTGGCCCGGCAACTGAGCTGCTCGCGATCGGTGGTGACCGGTTGCTACGACGAACTGATCGCGGCCGGCTTCCTCGACGGGATCCCCGGTGCGGGCACACGGGTGCGTGCCGGTGCGCGCGCGGCGGTACGGCTCGGCGCGAGATCGCATGTGACGGAGGAATCGGCGCCCGTCGTCGTGCGTGGGGAGGGTGCGGTTCCGCGGATCATCGGAGATCTGCGGCCCGGGGTGCCGGACGGTTCGCTGATCGACGCGCGTCGGTGGCGCAGCTGCGTGCGGGCGGCGACGTGGACGCCCGAGCCGTCGACGGCCGGGACGACGGCTCTGACGGCCGCACTGGGGGAGCACCTGCGCAGGCATCGAGGGGTGCACGCCGAAGAGATCCTGCTGACTCCCGGATCGTCATGTGGGTTCGCACTGCTCGGCGAGGCGGCGTGGGACTCGGGGATTCGGCGCGCCTTCGTCGAAGCGCCCGGATACGCGGAGGCGCAGCGGGAACTCGCGCGCGTCGGTTTCTCGGTGGAACCGGTGGAGGTGGACGCGGACGGCGTGTGTGTCGGCCGGCTGCCGGACGATCGCTGCCTGGTGTACACGACGCCTGCGCACCAGTATCCGCTCGGCCACCGGATGTCGGTGGATCGACGCGCGCGATTGGTGGAGTGGGCGCGCCGGACCGGCTCGGTGATCATCGAGGACGACTACGACGGCGAGTTCCGGTACGACGTTCCGCCGCTGCCCGCTCTGCAGGCACTTCCCGGTGCGCGCGAATTCGTGGGGTATGTGGGCACAGCGTCGAAGACGCTCACTGTCGGGTTGGCGGTCGCGTGGACGGTGCCGCCGGGCGTGCTGTCCGACGCCGTAGGGCGGAGGTACGCCGAGCGTGCGTGGTCGGTGGCGGAGCCGGTGGCGGGCACCCTCGCGGAGTTCATCTCCCGCGGCCACCTCGCGACGCATCTGGCGAAGGTCGCCCGCACCTATCGTGATCGACGAAATGCGTTGTCGGCGGCGGTGATTGAGCGCTGTCCGGAGATGCCGATCATCGGCGTCGACGCCGGGCTGCACGCGACGATCGTGATCGACCGCGTTCCGGGAGCCCAGGTGCGTGATCGACTGGAACGATCGGGATGGCTGGTGCGCGCCGTCTCCGACTACCCGTTGGCAGACAAGCAGTCGGTGGACGGGGTCGTCGTCAGCTACGCACGATTGACGCCGGCGTCGGCGGTGAGATTCGCCGAGGCGCTTCGGCGGGCTGTGCCAGAGGTTTTGTCAGAGGGCGGCGGTATGATTCGAACATAGAAGCACAGCAGAAGTGTTTTCGGACACTGTGCAGGTCGAAAGGGGGTGGGTTCGATGGTCACGTCGGAGGTGCTGCTGCCGGACGATCCGGCCGCTCTCGCCCGCCTGTTGGAAGCTGCGGCAACCAAGTTCGCGTCCCTGCCACTGTCCGCGGTCCCCGAAGACACCCTGCTGGAAACCGTCGAGACATTGGAACGTACTCATCGTCGTCTCGACGGTGTCGACGCCGCGGTGCTGGTGGAGGTCTCCGACCGCGGCGCCTATCGCAAAGCCGGATACCTATCGGTGCACCAGTACCTGGCGCAGGGGTTACGGCTCGGTGACGGTGCCGCCCGATCCCGACGCGTCAGCGCCGCCGGCATCGGACGATTCACCGACCTACAAGGCCAAACCCGCCCACCGGTACTGCCGGCGACCGCGGTCGCGGTCGGCGAGGGAGCGATCGCCCCCGACCACGTCCGCGAGATCGACGCCGTCATGGACAAAATCCCCACCGCCATCGACGCGCAGACCCGAGCACGCGCCGAGGCACAGCTGGCGTGGGTCGCCCGCGAGCTGAGTCCGGCCGGAGTCCGCACCGCCGGCATCCGACTGCTCGCACACCTCGACCCGGACGGAACCGTCACCGACGAACGCGACCGCAAACGCCTGCGCGGCTTCACGATCCTGCCCCAAGATCTGCGGCTGATGAGCAAAGTCCGCGGCTACCTCACCCCGGCCCTGCGCGCGGAAATGGAAGCCGCACTGCCGTCGTGGGCCGCACCGGGAATGAACAACCCCGACGACCCCGACTCCCCATCCGGGACCGTCGAATCGGCCGACCCGGCCGCCCTCGCCGCCGCCGTCAAACGCGATACCCGCACACCCGCGCAACGCACCCACGACGGTCTGCAAGCGCTGCTGCGCACCTCCCACACGGGTGTTGGGGGTGGTCGGCGGTCGGGTGATCTGGTCATCACTGTCACCGACCACGAGTTGGCCGAGCGGGCCGGGATCGCGTTGACCGCGACCGGGACCCGGCTGCCGGTGGCGGAGTTGATCGAGGTCGCCGCCACCGCGACCCCGCACCTGGCCGTCTTCTCCGCCCACACCGGACAAGCCCTCTACCTCGGACGAGGACGCCGGCTCGCGTCGCGGGCACAGCGATTGATGCTCTTCGCCCGCGACCGCGGCTGCACCGCCCCCGGCTGCGCAGCCCCGTTCACCCGGACGCAGGCCCATCATTTCCCGGACTGGGCCGACGGCGGACCCACCGACATCGACCACCTCGGCGCCGCATGCGGACGTCACAATCGCTCCGTCGGCCCCCGCCGCGGCCAATGGCAGACGATGATCCTGATCGACGGACCCCACGCCGGCCGCGTCGCCTGGCGACCCAGCGACAACACCAGCCGCGGCGGGACAAGACCGCCCGGATGGCGGATCAACCAGATCCACCACGCCGAACTCCTCCCGGACCACCAACCCCAACCGCCGCCCGAACCCAGCGAATCCCGCATCGAGAACTACCTCGACACACTCCTGGCCGCCTGACCGGACACACCCGGCCCGGGAGCATGCGGCCAGCGGCCTCAGCGGAACTCGGCAGCAGTGAATGAAGTTCCTCCGACGGCACGATGATCTGGGTTGCAGTCGTTCGGTATTACGAGCCGATCCTGCTGCGCTGCCACCAGCAGGCTCCAGTGCTCCTTGACCCCGGCGGCCGCGCGAGGTGCACGCCAATCGGTCATGCACCCAGCGTAGAACGTGTGCGTTCGGTGCACCGCCCGCTCACGAGGTCATTCGGCCGAGCGAGCGCCGACCGTCTCCGGAGCTGTGCACCCGTAGAATCCGGGGCATGGTTGCAAAGGTGATCGGAACTCCGCTGAGTCCGACCGCGGTGAAGGTGTTGCTGCTCGGATCGGGCGAACTCGGCAAGGAGGTCACGATCGCGCTGCAGCGGTTCGGCGTCGAAGTGATCGCTGTTGATCGCTACGCCGACGCCCCGGCGCACCAGGTGGCGCACCACGCCGAGGTGATCGACATGATGGATCCGGACCAAGTGCGCGCGGTGATCGACAAGCATCGCCCGCACTACGTGCTCCCGGAGATCGAGGCCATCGCAACCGAAGCCCTGGAGCGAGTGGAAGCCGAGTCGATCGCCGAAGTGATCCCGAGCGCGAAGGCCGTCTCCGCGACTCTCAATCGCGAGCGCATCCGGCGGCTGGCCGACGAAGAACTCGGCCTGCCGACGTCCCCGTACCTTTTCGCGGGATCGCTCGAGGAGATGCGCGCGGCGGCCGGGAGCATCGGATTCCCGTGTGTGGTGAAGCCGGTGATGTCGTCGTCGGGCAAGGGGCAGTCGGTCCTTCGCGGCCCCGAGGACGTCGACGCGGCGTGGGAGGCGGCCCGGACCGGAGCCCGAGTCAACAACGACCGCGTGATCGTCGAGGGGTTCGTCGAATTCGACTACGAGATCACCCTTCTCACGGTCCGCGCCGTCGACCCGGCCACCGGGCGACTGGCCACGTACTTCTGCGATCCGATCGGCCACCGCCAGGTGGACGGAGACTACGTCGAGAGTTGGCAGCCGCAGCCGATGAGCCCGGCCGCCTACGACATAGCGCGTTCGATCGCGGCCCGGATCGCGACCGCGATGGGCGACGGGGTCGCCACCGGCAGGGGAGTGTTCGGCGTCGAACTCTTCATCAAAGGCGACGAGGTCTACTTCTCGGAGGTGAGCCCGCGCCCGCACGACACCGGTCTGGTCACCATGGCCACGCAGCGCCTGTCGGAGTTCGAACTCCACGCTCGAGCCGTCCTCGGACTGCCGGTGAACACGATTGCCCGTGCGCCCGGCGCCTCGGCGGTGATTTACGGCGAGCACGAGGACACGGCCATCGGATTCGCAGGCGTCGCCGACGCCCTCGCCGATCCCGACGTGGATCTGCGCCTGTTCGGTAAGCCCGAGAGCTACGCGCGCCGGCGGATGGGGGTGGCGGTGGCGACCGCACCCACGATTGAGATCGCGCGCGAGAAGGCCACGCGCGCAGCGGGACTGGTGACGCCTCTGCGCGCGGACCACGACGCGGAGACGCCGACCGAGATCAAGCCGATTCCGCAGACCGCGCCGTCGCCCGCCGACGACACCGATACCGAGGCGATGGAGGCGGGAACTCAGGCGATCCGGGTTCCGGAGCGTCCGATTCGGCGCGAGGCGCCCCCGATGCCCCGACCGCCGATGCCTCAGGGACCTCCGCAACGTCCCGGACCGATGGCGCAGCCGGGACCGCGCGGACCGGTGGGGCCCGGTGGCCAGCGACCGGCCGGACCCCGCCCCCTCGACCCGGGCGGATCCCGCCGGGTATGAGCTGATCCGCCGGCACCGACGATCCGCTACACCGAGGACTTGCGTGCCGCCTGCACGATCATGAAGACGAGGAACGGTCCGCCCACCGCCGCGGTGACCACGCCCACCGGCAGACCGTCGGGCAGGACCGTGCGGCACACGATGTCGGCGGCCAGGACGATGCACGCCCCGACCACGCCCGAGAACACCGGCGTGGGTTGAGAACTGCGGGCCAGGCGGACGGCGATCTGCGGCGCGGCCAGGCCCACGAAGGCGATGGGCCCGGCCGCCGACACCGCGAGCGACGCGACCACCACGGCGGTGAGCAGCGTTCCGTAGGTGACGACGCCGAGACGTACGCCGAGCGCACGGGCCACGTCGGGCCCGAGGCCGCTGACGGCGAGCGTGCGCGCGATGATCGCGGTCCAGATGATTCCGATGGCCGCGGCCACCGCCACCGGCGGCACCGAACTCCAGCCGGTGTTCGCCAGCGAGCCGATGATCCACGTCTGCGCGCTCGCGGCGTCGTGCAGGTCCGCACGTGACATCAGGTATCCGACCGCGGCCTGCATCATCCAGGTCATTCCGACACCGATGAGGATGAGGCGCAGTGTGCTGGTGACCACCTGGCCCTTGGTCCAGGCCAGCACGTACATCAGCGCCGCGGTCGCGAGGCCGCCGATCAGCGCCGACAGCGGCACGCCGAGGTTCGCGAAGAAGCCGCCGAATCCGGTGCTCGCCGAGGTCAGGGCAAGTACGGCACCGGCACTCGCGCCGGTGGTGATGCCCAGCATGTCCGGGACGGCGAGCGGGTTGCGGGTGATCACCTGTGTGAGGCAACCGGCGAGACCGAGGCCGAAGCCGGCCAGCGCCGCCACGAGCACACGCGGCAGCATGTCGTCGAAGATGACGATGTTCTCGGCGACGCGGCCGCCGCCGAGCAGGATGCGCGCCACGTCGACGGGCGTGGTGAACCCCACCGACAGCCCGATCAGGAAGAGGACCAGCGCGAGCAGGGCGCCGGCGAGGGAGCAGGCCGCGAGTCTGCGGCGGACGACCCATCGGGCGCTGCCGACGCCGATCGTGATGGGCGGGCGAACGGTGGCGGTCATACGGTCGGGAGCCTCCTGCGTCGGACCATGATCATGAGCATCGGCCCGCCGATCAGCGCCAGCACCACGCTCACCTGTGCCTCGCCCGGCCGGGCGATGACCCGGCCGATGACATCGCAGACCAGGATCAGAAGTGCGCCGGCGAGTGCCGAGTAGGGGACGATCCAGCGGTAGTCGGGCCCGGTGAACGCGCGAGCGATATGGGGAACGATCAGCCCGAGGAACACGATCGGCCCGCACGCGGCGGTCGCGGCCCCGGCGAGGAGCGCGATGCCGATGATGCCGGTGACCCGGATGAGACCGACGCGACCGCCCAATGCCGTCGCCATGTCGTCGCCGAGGCTCATCAGGTTGAGGAACCATCCGCCCGCGAAGGCGAGAACCAGTCCCACCACGATGAAGGGCAGCGTGGTCCACAGCACGTCGGCGCCGCGGCCCGAGACGGCTCCGACGTTCCAGAACCGCCAGGTGTCGAGGGTGGCGCCGTCCGAGAGGACGAGTGCGGAGGACACCGCCGTGAGACACGCGCTGAGCCCGGCTCCGGCCAGCACGAGTGTCAGCGGCGACGATCCGGTGACCGTCGACAGCCCGAACACCGCCGCCGCGGCGACGAACGCGCCCGCCAGCGCCAGGACGGTGTTGGCCAGAGGGCCGGAGGTACCGAAGACGAAAACCCCGGTGACCACCGCGCAGGCAGCGCCCGCGTTGATCCCGAGCAGACCGGGGTCGGCGAGCGGATTGCGCGTATGCCCTTGCGCGAGTGCGCCGGCCGCGCCGATCGCCAGTCCCACCACGAGACCGAGCACCGTGCGGATCAGCCTGCTGTGGACCAAAACTCCGAGCCCGTCGGGACTGCTCGATCCGTGCAGCAGTGCGTTCAGGACCTCACCCGGCGGCACGTCGCGTGTGCCGATCGCGATCGATGCGACGAACGCGATGCCTATGGCGACCACCAGAACGACGGCCCCGATCACCTTTTTCACAAAGGCATACCTTACCTAAGTCATGGCGCCGAACCCGGCCCGGGGCAGGTCTGCCGATGGTTTCAATCCTGTGCGTCTCCTGAACGATTGGGTAACAAAGGTCTGTGCGAGCCCCGATACACGAGTAAGGGTGGGACCAGTCGACCTACCGACCGACGACACGAAAGGCTCTTGACATGAAGAAGTCCCTGACACGGATGGCGGCGGCGGTAGCTGCCGCCGGCGCGATCGGCGCGGGTTCTCTGGCTGCGGTTCCGCAGGCGCACGCCGGCACCCCCGGCGACCTCCAGATCATCGGCGGGATCTCCTGCACCTTCAAACTGTGGGGTCCGAATTGGTCCGACGGTCCCGTCTGGCAGATGCATCGCTGGATGGGCGTCACGAACATCGGCGGCTCGACCATGACCGGTGTGACGGTGACCGAGTTCGGCGGTGCCAGCAAGTGGGTTCCGCAGACGAAGGACAAGGACGGCAAGATCACCAACAAGCTCGGTGAGCTGAAGCCGGGCAAGACCTTCGTCGCCTTCGACACCACATGGAAGGGCTGCTGGCCCGCGTCGATCTCCGGCTACACCATCGGGCAGCAAGTCGAGAACCCGATGAACAACGTCGGGTTCTGGCAGAACGTGCGTCGAGCGCAGCCGAAGGACAAGTCCACCACCGTCGGCAACGGCTCGTAGAGACCGGCGACGGCGGTGAACTGACGTCGCAGACGCGAAGGGAGGGCGACCGGGATCGGTCGCCCTCCCTTCGGTTTTCGGGTGTGGTGGGTGACGGTGGTTTCGACTCGCTGCGCTCGCTCAACCAGCCTGGGGGGTTGCGCTCGCTCAACCAGCCTGGGGGGTTGCGCTCGCTCAACCAGCCTGGGGGTTGCGCTCGCTCAACCAGCCCGGCGGCTGGGCAGCGCGGCCGTCAGCCCCGGTTCACCTTGTGGGGTTCGGAGGCGGCGAGCATGTCCTCGCGCTCGACCACCTTGACGCGGTCGCGGCCCTGCGCTTCGCCGAGCTTGCGCTCGTGCTCGTCGAGCCGGTACCAGCCGTCCCAGGTGGTGAACGGGATGCCGCGCGATTCGAGCAGATCCACGACGGAGGCCTCGGAGGCGTCCTCGACCTCGTTGAGGACACCATTGCGCATGTCCTCGAGGATGCACTCGACGGTCTCGTTCGCGTCGCCCTTGGTGTGGCCGATGAGGCCGACCGGACCGCGCTTGATCCAGCCGGTGGTGTACAGGCCGGTGAGGTGCTTGCCGTCGTCGAAGATCCGGCCGGCCTCGTTGGGGATCACGCCCGCCTGGTCGTCGAACGGGATCTCCGGCAGATTGTCCGACAGATAGCCGACCGCCCGGTAGACGGCGGTGACGTCCCAATCGCGGGTCTTGCCGGTGCCCTTGACGTTGCCGGTTCCGTCGAGCTCGGTGCGCTCGGTGCGGAGTCCGACCACCTTGCCGTCCTCGCCGAGGATCTCCGTCGGGTTCTCGAAGAAGTGCAGGAAGAGCTTGTGGATCGCACCCTGCTTGGGCTCGCGGATCGCGTAGTTCTCGATGATCGTCGCGACCTGGTCGGTGATCTTGCTGGAGCGGCGCGCGACGGCCGATCCCTCGTCGTACTCGATGTCCTCGGGATCGACGATGACCTCGATGTTCGGCGAATGGTCGAGTTCCTTGAGCTCCAGCGGAGTGAACTTGGCCTGGGCGGGGCCGCGGCGTCCGAAGACGTGCACCTCCACCGCCTTGTTGGCCTTGAGCCCCTGATAGACGTTGTCCGGGATCTCGGTCGGGAGCAGCTCGTCGCCGGTCTTGGCCAGCACGCGGGCCACGTCGAGGGCCACGTTCCCGACACCGATCACGGCGACCTTCTCCTCCTCCAGCGGCCATTCGCGGGAGAAGTCCGGGTGGCCGTCGTACCAGGCCACGAACTCGCCGGCGCCGTAGCTGCGCTCGAGGTCGACGCCCGGAATCTGCAGAGCGCGGTCGTCGGTGGCGCCCGTGGAGAAGACGACGGCGTCGTAGTGCTTGCGCAGGTCGGCGAGGGTGATGTCGGTGCCGTAGTCGATATTGCCGAGCAGGCGGACCTGGGGCTTGTCGAGCACCTTGTGCAGAGCGGTGATGATGCCCTTGATGCGCGGGTGATCGGGTGCGACGCCGTACCGGATGAGACCGAACGGGGCGGGCATGCGCTCGTAGAGATCGATGCTCACGCCGCGCTCGGACGCGGTGTCGGACTTCATCAGTGCATCGGCGCAGTAGATGCCGGCCGGCCCGGCACCGACGATCGCGACCCGCAACGGGCGGCTGTTGTCACTCATTTCCAGGTGCTTCCTCAGCTGGTTGGACAGGGATACC
This sequence comes from Gordonia sp. PS3, assembly GCF_041950545.1. NCBI lineage: Bacteria > Bacillati > Actinomycetota > Actinomycetes > Mycobacteriales > Gordoniaceae > Gordonia > Gordonia sp. PS3. The sequence goes on from NZ_CP169524.1 coordinate 537,510, forward strand.
TCTACGTTATGTCTTGTGAGGTCGCCGCCAAAATTTCGATGTGAGGTATACCTCAGTCGAAGATCGGGTGCCGAAAACTATTGACGAATCGCGCCCGGTGAAGGTGGCCCGTCGCCGGACGGCACGGTTGAAAGTCCCTGGACATGGGCCGATACACTCGGCTGTCATGAACGAAGACCAGCCGGCGTCTCACGACCTCCCGGAGGACGACCAGCCGCGGTCGTGGAAAGCGGCGCTCCCGATGATTCTGGCCGGTGCGCTCGTGGTGGTGCTGCTGGCGTGGGTCCTGATCGCCGCCCTGGTGAATCCGCCGGAGGAACGGCTCAGCGACTCCGCTCAGGTGCAGCACACGGTCAACGACATGTACAGCGCGATGGGCACGCTCAACTACGACCAGTACGTCGGCTCGTTCTGTCAGGCCGATGTGGACGCCGCCGACTTCCCGAAGTCGGTCCAGTTCGCGGAGCAGAACCGCGCCGAGAACGAGGCCAAGGGCAAGATCGTCGTGCCGAACATGGACGTGGAAGTCACCGGCGACAGCGCCACCGTGAAAGCCCATTGGAACCGCGAGAACACCGCGGACGACGAGCAGACGACCTCGCTGCGGCTGATCCGGGAGAACGGTGAGTGGAAGGTGTGCAACCGATGACTTACAGCGGCGACGTGACGTGTGAGCAGGCATGGCAGCGGCTCGCGGAGAATCCGAAGGCAGTCCTCATCGACTGCCGCACGCAAGCGGAATGGAACTTCGTCGGAGTGCCGGACACCGAATCGCTCGGCAAGCGCACGCTGTTCGTCGAGTGGATCGACTACCCGAACGGTGCGCCCAATCCGCGCTTCGTCGACCAACTGCGCGAGGCCGGCGTGGAGCCGGACGACGAACTGCTGTTCCTGTGCCGCTCGGGCCATCGGTCCATCGGTGCAGCGGAGGCCGCGGTCGCCGCCGGATTCGGGCAGGCGTACAACATTCTCGACGGGTTCGAAGGCCCGATCGACGCCGACGGGCACCGTGGCGGGGCCGGTTGGCGCGCCGCGTCGCTGCCCTGGCGACAGTCATGAAGGAGTCTGTGAAATGAGCCGAGAGCTGCCCGACTGGGTTTCTCCAGAGACCGTCGCCGTGCGCGGTGGGATCCTTCGCTCCGGCTTCTTCGAGACCTCCGAAGCGCTCTACCTCAACAGCGGATACGTCTACGAGTCGGCCGAGGCGGCCGAACGCGCCTTCACCGGCGAAGAACAGCGTTTCGTCTACACCCGCTACGGGAATCCGACCGTCGCGATGTTCCAGGAGCGGCTCCGCCAGATCGAGGGGACGCAGGCCTGCTTCGCCACGGCGAGCGGCATGGCCGCGGTCTTCGTGGCACTGGGTGCGCTGCTGAAGAAGGGCAGCCGCCTCGTCGCGGCGCGCAGCCTCTTCGGTTCCTGCTTCGTGATCTGCAACGAGATCCTCCCGTCCTGGGGCGTCGAGACGGTCTTCGTCGACGGAGAAGACCTCGACCCGTGGGAGCGGGCCCTCGCCGAGCCGACGGACGCGGTGTTCTTCGAGACGCCGTCGAATCCGATGCAGACGCTGGTCGATGTCCGCAAGGTGTCGGAGATGGCGCACGCGGCCGGCGCGACGGTGGTGCTCGACAACGTATTCGCGACCCCGCTGCTGCAACGCGGTCTGGACATGGGCGCCGACGTCATCGTGTATTCGGGGACCAAGCACATCGACGGCCAGGGCCGGGTGATGGGCGGTGCGGTGCTCGGCACGCAGGAGTTCATCGACGGCCCGGTGCGGGAACTGATGCGTCACACCGGTCCGGCTCTCAGTCCGTTCAACGCGTGGGTGATGCTCAAGGGCCTCGAGACGATGAAGCTGCGGCTCGACCAGTCGGTCGCCACCGCGCTGCGAGTCGCCGAATTCCTCGACGCCGATCCCCGGGTGGCCAAGGCGATCTATCCCTTCCTGTCGTCGCACCCGCAGTACGAGCTGGCGCGCTCGCAGATGTCCGGCGGGGGAACGGTCATCACGTTCGAACTCGCCGACCGGCCGGGTCTTTCCGGCAAGGAGCGGGCCTTCGAAGTGCTCAACGGACTGCAGATCATCGACATCTCCAACAACCTCGGTGACGCCAAGAGCCTCATCACGCATCCGGCCACCACCACCCACCGGGCGATGGGGCCCGACGGCCGTGCGGCGATCGGTCTCACCGACTCGATGGTCCGGCTGTCGGTGGGTCTGGAGAGCGCGGACGATCTGCTGCGCGATCTGGACGCGGCGCTGGGCTGAGCTCAGGCGTCGGCACGCACCGGGCGGTCCGCGTCGGCCAGTGCACTGAGCACCGTCTGGAACTTCGCCGTGGTCTCGGCCACCTCGGCGTCGGGGTCGGAGCCGGCGACGATGCCGCCTCCGGCCCAGGCGCTGACCTTCGTGCGTGACGAGTCGAGCTCGAGACACCGGATCGAGACCACCCATTCCCCGTCGCCGGCGGCGTCGCACCAGCCGACGGTTCCGGCGTAGAACTCCCGCGGTCCTTCGACCTCCTCGATGATCCGCGCCGCGGCTTCGGTCGGTGTCCCGCAGACGGCGGGTGTGGGGGAGAGCAGCGCCGCCAGTTCCAGCGCCGTGATCGTCGGATCGGCCAGCTCTCCGGTGATCGGCGTCGCCAGATGCCAGACGTGGTTGGTGGAGATGGTCTGCGGCCGGTCGGGGATGGCGATACGGCTGCACAGCGGTTGGAGCAGGTCGCGCAGATAGTCGACGACGTACGCGTGCTCGCGCAAGTCCTTCGCCGAACGGCTGAGTTCCTCGGCGGCGTTCGGAACGGGACGGCCTGCGGCGTCGAACTTCGGGGCCGACCCCGCGTAGGGAACGCATTGGAGGATGGAACCGCGTTTGCGGAGCAGGAGTTCCGGACTCGCGCCGATCAGCCAGTTGCCGTCGTGTCCCGGCGCAGCGCTCAGATCGGCGGCGAACACCGTCGACCCGCCGGCAGTGGCCGTGAATCGGCCGATCAGTTCGGCCGGCTCGACGGCCCGGGTGAGCGACGCGTCCAGGCTGCGAGCCACGACCACCTTCTCGGCGGCGCCCGACGCGATGGCGTCGAGTGCGCGGACGACTCGCTCGCGGTGCACCGAGTCCGGGGTCACCGAGACCTCCGCGACCACCGAGCCGTCGACCGTCGCGGGAGTGGCTGCGGGGGAGAAGTCGACCCGTTCGGGGGTGATCAATGATGCGGGACCGCCGGTGTCGAAGCCGAGGGCGCCGCCGACGAAGTCGACGGTGCCGGCGGCGAGGGCCTCTCGCGCCTGCGCCACGGAGCCGAACGCGGCGCGCACTCCGAATCCGCGGGCGTTGAGATCGGTGTTCGACAGCAGAAACGACAGACCGGCAGGCACCTGGCCAGGTTACCCGCGAGAGCTAGACGGACTTCGTCGCTGTGATGCGCTTCTCCCTGATCAACCGCTTGAGGAGGTCGCGGCCCGCGGATCCGGCGGAGACGGGGTCGGCGCCCGCGTCGGCACCCGACATGTTGACGCAGGTGCGACCGTCGACGCTCGAGGTCGCGTACAGCCACTGCTCGGTGTGGCCGTTCGCGGAGTCGTCACGGCTCTTGGTCTTCCACTCGCCGACCGAGGCGGTTCCGGAGCAACTGTCGGCGAACACCACCACCGTGTGCACCGGGGTGCCCGAGCCGGATTCGCCGAGCGAGGTGAGGTCGTCGGACATCTGCGACAGCACCCGGTCGTCGTCGGCGGCCCGCAGCACCACGACGGGCGCGCCGTCGTTGGTGTCGGTGACGGCGGTCCAGCCGGCGGGCACCCGGACCTCCACGGACGTCCCGCCCTTGAGCGCGAACGTCCGCGTGGTCTCCGGCGCCGCACCGGTGTCGCGGTCGGAGTCCCAGGGGGCGAGGATCAGCAGCGTCGTCAGTCCGGCGACCACCAGTGCGGTCACCGCCACGATGCCGAAGAACATCGGCTTCGGACCCTTCACCGGCGGCTGCTGCGGCCACGGGCCGGGCGGGAAGGGGTTCGGTGCGTACGGCGGCTGCGCGGGTCCGTACCGGTGGGGCGGCCCGTACGACGACGGCTGTGGCGGTTGTGGCAGGGGCGGTTGTGGCAGGGGCCGGCCGGGAGCGCCGCTCGGATACTGCGGGTCGGACGGATGAACCACGGGAGGCCTTTCTGAACAGGGATGTTGAAACCACGCTAACTGCGGATCCGCCGGTGATTACACCCGCCGTGGTTTTAATGCTTTCCGCGAATGACGCGTACCGGCATCCTTGACGGCGGGTCACGAGAACCGGTGCGAAGCCCTGGCTGGCCGGTCGGCAACCCTCCACCGCGGTGGGGTGCTCCAGGTGACGACCCGGCCGGCGTCGACCGACGTCCGGCAAGTGCGGAGATCTACTGGAGTCGTGTCATGACCGCAATCCTCGACCGGGCCGTGTGCCCGGCACCCATTCGTCCCCTCGCGCCGGTGGTCGGTGCCGACACCACGGTGCCGACCACCGCAGGGGGCGAGACCGTCTACGCGAACCTCGACTACGCGGCATCGGCCCCGGCTCTCGTGTCTGTCGCGGAACGGCTCTCCGGCGCGTTGACCGAGTATGCGAGCGTGCATCGGGGCGCGGGCCATCTCTCTCAGGTCACGACAGCGCGATACGAGCAGGCTCGGGAGACTGTCCGGCGGTTCGTCGGCGGTCGAAGCGACGACACGGTGGTGTTCACGCGCAACACCACCGACGCCGTCAATCTCGCCGCGCACGTCACCCCCGGCGACGTGGTGGTGCTCGACATCGAGCACCACGCCAACCTGCTGCCCTGGACCCGGACCGGCCGTGCTCGCGTGGTGCCGGCGGCCCGCACCGTCGAAGAGACGGTGGGGCGGCTCGAAGCAGAACTCGCTGCCGCGCCCGCCGCGTTGCTCGCGATCACCGGTGCGTCGAACGTGACCGGCGAGGTGCTGCCGATCGGACGGCTGGCCGCGGCGGCGCATCGGCACGGCGCGCGCATTCTGGTGGACGCCGCGCAACTGGTCCCGCACCGCGCCGTCTCGATCGCGTCCTGGGGCATCGACTACCTCGTCTTCTCCGGCCACAAGCTGTACGCGCCGTTCGGTGCGGGCGCGCTGGTGGGCCGCGGCGACTGGCTCGATGCGGCGGAACCGTACCTGGCCGGCGGCGGCGCCACCGCCGACGTCGACCTCGACGGCCGGGTCGCGTGGCACACCGGTGCCGCTCGTCACGAAGCCGGATCTCCCAACACGCTGGGGGTGGTGGCGCTCGCAGCGGCGGCGCAGGCCCTGCAGGACATCGGTTTCGAGGAGATCGGCTATCACGAGCACCGGTTGCAGCAGCGTCTCGACGAGGGGTTGGCGCTGCTGCCCGGCGTGCATCCGCTGCGGGTCTTCGACGATGCGGCCGACCGCGTCGGCATCGCCGGCTTCACCGTGGAGAACCATTCCCCGCGCAGTGTCGCCGAATATCTGTCGGTGACGCGGGGGATCGGCGTGCGCGACGGCAAGTTCTGCGCGCATCCGCTGCTGCGGAAGCTGGGTTACCCCGACGGTGCGGTCCGGGCCAGCTTCGGTCTCGGGACGTCGTCGGACTATGTCGATCGTCTGCTGGCAGCGCTGTCGGATCTGGTGCGGCGGTAGATTTCTCGTCGCTTTCACAGCGGGTGCGGTGGGGTTCGCCGGGCGCGGGACGTACGTCCATTTATGCCGAAATTTCTCAGTTGCGGCCGGGAGTCGGCACCTCTCATACTTGCAGAGCGCAATTAGTTGATTGCAGACTGCAACGAAGAGGGATGAGAGTGAAAGCGACGCCCGAACAGCTCGACGAGATGTTCGTCGCCCTCAGCCGATACACGCGGCTCAGGGATCGGGCGCTGCACACCGGAATCTGGAACGGACGCAATGGCTCACTCGAGACCGCCGCGTACCGAGCGCTCTTCGTCCTGCGGAACGGCCCGATGCGCTCGCGCGACCTCGCCGATCGGCTGGTGACAGACCCCTCGACCACCAGTCGGCACGTCGCGCAGTTGGTGAAGGAAGGATTCGTCCGGCGCGAGGCGCACCCCGAAGACGGGCGTGCGTCGCAGCTGGTCCTCACCGACGACGGCCGGGAGAAGGTCTGCGAGATCGCCGAGTCGAGACGACGACTCGTCGGCGAAACCGTGGAGGACTGGTCCGCGGAGGAGTTCGAGATATTCGTCCGCCTCCTCGGCCGGTTCGTCGACGCGGTCGAAACCCGAATCTTCCCCTGCACCACGAAAGCTGATTGATGAGTTCACCAACTGCCGCCGCCGACTTCCCCGGCCGGAACCTGACGCATCGTCAGGTCCTCACGATCATGAGCGGACTTATGATCGGCATGTTCCTCGCCGCGCTCGACCAGACGATCGTGTCGACGGCGATCCGCACCATCGCCGACGACCTGCACGGATACGACCTGCAGGCGTGGGTCACCACCGCTTACCTGGTGACCTCGACGATCGTGACGCCGCTCTACGGCAAGCTGTCGGACATCTACGGACGCAAGCAGTTCTTCCTGCTCGCGATCACGATCTTCATCATCGGGTCGCTCCTGTGCAGCATGTCGACGTCGATGTACGAGCTGGCCGGCTTCCGTGCGCTCCAGGGTCTCGGCGCGGGCGGTCTGTTCACACTGGCGATCACCACGATCGCCGATATCGTCGCACCGCTGGAACGCGCCAAGTACCAGGGTTACTTCCTGGCGGTCTTCGGCACGTCCAGCGTGCTCGGCCCGGTGCTCGGCGGTTTCCTCGCCGGCGCGAACTCGATCCTGGGCGTCTCCGGTTGGCGCTGGGTGTTCCTGGTGAACGTGCCGATCGGCCTCATCGCGCTGGTGGTGGTCTACAAGGTGCTGAACTACCCGCAGCAGAAGCTGACCGGACACCGCACCGACTACTGGGGCGCTACCGCTGTCGCGGTGGCCGTCGCGCCGCTGCTGATCGTCGCCGAACAGGGCCGTGACTGGGGCTGGACGTCGCTGAACAGCGTCATCTGTTACCTGATCGGCGCCGCGGGTATCGCCGCGTTCATTGTGATCGAGAACAAGATGGGCGACGAGGCGATCATCCCGCTCCGCGTCTTCAAGAACCGGGTCTTCGCACAGGGCATCCTCGTCTCCCTCATCGTCGGTGCGGTCATGTTCGGCGGTATCTCGATGCTGCCCCAGTACTTCCAGGTGCTCCGTGGCTCGAGCCCGATGGTCGCCGGTCTGCAGATGCTGCCGATGGTGGCCGGCATGATGATCGGTTCCATCATGGCCGGCCAGCTGATCTCGCGTACCGGGCGATACAAGGTGTTTCCGATCATCGGCTCCATCCTGATCACGACGATGTCGTTCCTGCTGCACTTCGTCGACACGCAGACCCAGCTGTACCTCGTGATGCTGGCGGCAGCCGGACTCGGTTTCGGCCTCGGCAACCTGATGCAGCCGCTCATGCTGGCGATGCAGAGCATCCTGCCGGTCCGCGACACCGGTATGGCGACCGGCACCGCGACCTTCTTCCGGCAGATCGGCGGCACGCTCGGCGTCGCGGTCTTCTTCTCGCTGCTGTTCTCGACGATGGGCCCCAACATCGCCGATCAGCTCAAAGACGCGTCGGGCACTCCTGAGTTCACCGCGGCCGTCCAGCAGGCGGCTACCAGCCATGATCCGCAGGTGGCGGCCTTCGGTCACTCGTTGATCACCGCGGCGGAGGACCCCGGTGCCGGCGGCGGCGCCGGGGCGACGATGAAGGACACCTCCGTCATCGAGAAGCTCCCGAAGGAGTTGTCGGAGCCGATCAAGCGCGGCTTCGCGGACTCGATGGACAAGGTGTTCCTGTCGGTCTCGATCCTGTCGATCCTGTCGATCATCGGCACGGTGACGTGGTCGGAGGTCTCGCTCCGCCGTCCGCCGTCGCCCGAGAGCAAGAGCGACGACCCGAAGCCGGTCGCGGCCGACTGACCGGAGCGAGTCGCTGCGTGTTGCTGGGTCTCGATGCGCGTGCTCGCTGCGCTCGCTCGCTTACTCGATGAGCCTGGGGCTGGGTGGCTGTTCGCGGGCTTGTTGAGCGAGTGTTCTCACCAGGCTTGTTGAGCGAGCGCAGCGAGTCGAAACGGTGCTTTGTCTCGATGCGCGTGCTCGCTGCGCTCGCTCGCTTACTCGATGAGCCTGGGGGCTGGGTGGCTTTTCTCAGGCTTGTTGAGCGAGTGTTCTCACCAGGTTTGTTGAGCGAGCGGAGCGAGTCGAAACTGTGTGAGTTCTCGATGCGCGTGCTCGCTGCGCTCGCTCGCTTACTCGATGAGCCTGGGGGCTGGGTGGCTTTTCTCAGGCTTGTTGAGCGAGTGTTCTCAGGCTTGTTGAGCGAGCGCAGCGAGTCGAAACGGTGCTTTGTCTCGATGCGCGTGCTCGCTGCGCTCGCTCGCTTACTCGATGAGCCTGGGGGCTGGGTGGCTTTTCTCAGGCTTGTTGAGCGAGCGCAGCGAGTCGAAACGGTGTGGGGTCTCGATGCGCGTGCTCGCTGCGCTCGCTCGCTTACTCGATGAGCCTGGGGGCTGGGTGGCTTTTCCCAGGCTTGTTGAGCGAGCGCAGCGAGTCGAAACGGGGACGGGCCGCAGACGGAAGAGGAGCAGGGCGCGGGTGCGCTCTGCTCCTCTTCGGTCTGTGCGGGGAGGGATCAGCCCTGGTAGCGGTCGACAGCCGCCTGGGCCACCTTGGCCGCCTCGGCCTTGCCGACCCAGCCGCCGGGGGTCACTTCCTTGCCCGGCTCGAGATCCTTGTAGTGCTCGAAGAAGTGCGAGATGGCGTTGAGTTCGAACTCACTGACATCGTCGATGTCCTGGATGTGGTCCCAGCGCGGGTCGCCGGCCGGAACGGCGAGCAGCTTGTCGTCGCCGCCTGCCTCGTCGGTCATCGTGTACATGCCGACGATCCGCGCCTTCACGATGACACCCGGGAACACCGACTCCGTGAGCAGCACCATCGCGTCCAGCGGATCGCCGTCCTCGCCCAGGGTGTGGTCGATGTAGCCGTAGTCGGCCGGGTAGCCCATCGGCGTGTACAGGTAGCGGTCGAGGTAGACCTTGCCCGTCTCGTGATCGACCTCGTACTTGTTGCGGCCACCCTTGGGGATCTCGACGGTGACTTCGAACTCCATGCTGCCTCCTGGCGTTGCTGACGGACTGTCCGGAAATTGCTTCAACGGCTGTCAAGGATACTGTTAACACCGTCGAACGCAGACCGCAGACCGGAGGATACGTGGCCCAGCCGACAAGTCCCGCCGCCCGGCGGCCGCGCAGAGTGCTGCGCTGGATCCTGATCGTCGTGCTGGTGATGGTGCTGGTGGCGGGCGCGGGCGTCGGTTGGTGGCTCTACCAGAACCGGGCCGATCCGGTTCCTCCCGGAACCCCGGCTCGTCCGGCTGCGGCATCGCTGGACCCGGCCATCGTCCCGGTGTCGCCGAACGCGCCGGTCCCGACGGCCGCGGGAGTCGCGAAGCAACTGGCGAAGCCTTTGAAGGATCCGGCACTGGGCAAACTGACCGGGCAGGTGTCCGACCCGCTGACCGGCAAAGTGCTGTGGTCGCAGGGAGCCGACGAACCACGTGTGCCCGCCTCCAACGCCAAGATCCTCACCGCATCGGCCGTGCTGCTGGCCCTGCCGCACGATTCGCGCGTCACCACCGAAGTGGTCTTCGGCGCGAACGGTGAAGCGATCCTGGTGGGAGCGGGCGATCCGACTCTGACGTCGACGCCCGCGGGCGAGCCGTCGTTCTACTCCTCGCCCGGCCGGATCTCCGATCTGGCCGAGCAGATCAAGCGGAGCGGCAGGCACGTCACGTCCATCGCCGTCGACACCTCGCTGTTCACCGGCCCGACGATGCAGAAGACCTGGGACCGTCGGGACATCGAGGGCGGCGACATCACGCCGATCGAGTCGCTGATGGTCGACGGCGGCCGACTCAAGCCGAACGACGAGTACTCGCCGCGCACCGACCAGCCGGCGCTCGCCGCCGGCCGCGCACTCGCCGAGGCGCTCGGACTCAACAGCCCGGTCGCCGAGACCACGGCCCCGTCGGGTGCGCCGGTGATCGCCTCGGTGAAGTCGGCACCGTTGACGGTCCGGGTCGGCGACATGATGCGGTACAGCGACAACGTTCTCGCCGAGTCGCTCGGCATCGAGCTGGCGGAGGCGACCGGCGGTGAGCCGAGCATCTCGGGCGGAGCGCAGGCGGTCTTGAAGACCCTCCGCACCAACGGTTTCGATGTGGGGGATGCGACGCTGGTGGATTCCTCGGGCCTCTCGTACTCCGATCGCGTGCCCGCGTCGCTGCTCGACGAACTGATGTCGGCGGCCGCCGGGGACGGGCGGCCGAAGCTGCGCTCGCTGCTCGACTCGCTGCCCGTCGCTCACGGCACCGGAACCCTGGCCGACCGGTTCTTCCCGGCGTCGACCGACGGGGCGGGATGGGTTCGCGGCAAGACCGGAACACTGACCGGCGTCAGTTCGTTGACCGGAACAGTGCAGACAGTCGACGGCAGAGTCCTGGCGTTCGCGATGATCTCCGGCGGGACCTCGCCGGCCGACGCGCGTCCGGCCGTGGACGCGGTGGTCGGGGCGCTCCGCGACTGCGGCTGCCGCGGCTGACCGACCGGAAGGAAGATCAATGAACGTTCCCGAGCACTCGGCTTCCGACGAGTCCTCCGCCACGCCGGTTGAGAACATCGACTGGGGCCTGGCCGCCACGGTGGGTAAGCGAGTCGCCCGGCCCGGCCCGCGGATCACGCGCTACACCTCCGACCAGGCGTACGCCGAACTGTCGGACGCGGCGGTGCGTGCGGAGGGCCCGGTACGGGAGGTCACGGGGCTGGCCGACGGACTCGCCGTCCCCGCCGCGCAGATCCTGGACCGATCGGGGTGGATCGACGCCGCCGCGCGCTCGATGCCGGCGATGCTCGGTCCGGACGATGCGGCCACGCGGCAACCGGAGGTCCGCCCGCACCGGCCCGGTTTCACCGGACGGATCGCGGGAGTGCAGGCCGGAGGTCTGCTGGCCTTCCTCTCGAGCGCGATTCTGGGTCAGTACGACCCATTCAGCCTCGATCCGCAGACCGGGGAACCGGGCGTGCTGATGCTGGTGGCTCCGAACATCATCGCGGTGGAACGTCAGCTCCGCGTGGACCCGTCCGACTTCCGGTTGTGGGTCTGCCTGCATGAGGTGACCCACCGGGTGCAGTTCTCGGCGAACCCGTGGCTCGCCGACTACATGAGGACCAACGTCGGAGCGCTCACCGGCGAGGGGGACGAGTCGGTGGCCGAGCTCGTCACCCGCATCACCGAGTCGGTCCGCAGCGGCAAGCCGCGCGAGAAGGGCGTGATCGGCCTCATGCAACTGCTGCAATCGCCCGAACAGTACGCTGCGTTCGAGCGGGTGCTGGTGCTCGGAACGCTGCTCGAAGGACACGCCGATCACGTCATGGACGCTGTCGGTCCGGCGCAGGTGCCGACGGTGGCGACCATCCGCGCGGCCTTCGACCAGCGTCGCAAGGCGCCCCGGAATCCGCTGCAGCGGCTCATCCGCGCGCTGATCGGGATGGACGCGAAGATGGCACAGTACGTGCGGGGCAAGGCTTTCGTGGACCATGTGGTCGACCGCGTCGGAATGGACCGGTTCAACACCGTCTGGTCGTCGCCCGAGACGATGCCGCTGATGTCGGAGATCGACGCGCCGGACGACTGGATCGAGCGGGTGCTCGGCTAGCGGCGATGACCAGGCGAGCGCAGCAGACGCTGATCGGCGCGGTCCGCGGTTTCGCCGATCGTCACCTGGACGACGACGCGGTGTGCGTCGCGCTGTCCGGCGGTGCGGACTCACTCGCTCTGACGGCCGCCGCGATCCGGGCCGGCCTCACCGTGCACGCGGTGGTGATCGACCATCGGCTGCAGACCGGCTCGGCCGCCGTGGCCGCGCGAGCCGCCGAGACGGCCCGCGAACTGGGTGCCTCGGCCGAGGTCCGCGAGGTGACCGTGGAGGGTGCGGGGGGACTCGAGGCGGCCGCGCGTCGCGCGCGGTACGCGGCGCTCGGTGAGGCCCGCGACTCCCGGCCCGTACTGCTGGGCCACACGCTCGACGACCAGGCCGAGACGGTCCTGCTCGGGCTGGCCCGAGGTTCCGGGGCCCGGTCGATCGCCGGGATGCGGGAGTGGTCCGCGCCCTGGGGACGGCCGCTGCTCGGAGTGCGGCGTGCGGACACCCGCGAGGCCTGCGCCGGGTGGCGACTCCCGGTCTGGGACGATCCGCACAACGATGATCCCCGGTTCACCAGGGTGCGGATCCGCAAGGAGGTGCTGCCTCTGCTCGACGAGGTCGTCGGAGGCGGTGCCGCCGAGTCACTCGCGCGCACCGCGTCGCAGCTGCAGGACGATGCCGACGCACTCGACCCACCGGCCACCGAACTGCTGGAAGAGTGTGCCTACGGCCGGGTGCTGGACGTGGAACCGCTGCGCTCGGCCCCGGCCGCGCTGCGGACCCGCGTGCTCCGCGGGTGGCTCCGATCGGTGGGGGCGAACGACCCCGTCTACCGGGTGGTCCGTACCGTGGACGCGCTCATCACGGACTGGCGCGGACAGGGGCCGGTCGCGGTGGGCGGCGACAAGCGAGCCCGCCTCGTCGTGACGAGGCGGGCTCAAGAGCTCACGGTGAAGCGAGTACCGAGATGAGTCAGATGTTGCAGACCTTCGGCTTGAACGGGCTGTTGATGGTCTTGAAGTAGCGGGCGAACGTGCCATTGATGGCGGCACCCGCGACCGCGCCTCCTGCACCGAGCAGTGCGCCGACGGGGCCCGCGATGAAGGCGATCCCCGGATTACCGGCTCCGAGGATGAGGCCGAGGACCGCGCCGATGATCGCGCCAGCGATGCCGCCGATGGTGGCCGCGGTGCCGAGCTCGGAGTTCATCTGGTCCAGCGCTTCCTTATCGCGCTGCTTGCGGGTCTGCGGTCCGCAGATGACCCGCTGAGCCGGCCTCTTACCAGCTTCCAGGACGCTCGCCGGTGTGGTCGTCGACCGCGCCTCGTCCTTCGACGGCACCAGCGTGGCGACGTCGCCCTTGACCGTCGCGTCGATCGGGTATGTGCGGGCGTCCTTGCCGACGTAAGTCAGCGGAACCACGTCGAGCGCTTTGCCGGACGCGTTCCGGAACACCAGGTTGCCGCCCTCCACGGCGACCGTTGCCCCGAAGACTTTGACGGTGACGTCGTCAACGTTGCGCTGGACCTGTGCGCGTGGCTGCTGCGGTGCGGCATGCGCGGGCGACGCCAGGAACGGCAAGGCCGTGGCGAGCGCGAGTAAGGCGATGAAGACGCTGCGTAGTGATGTGCGAAGAGACATGACTCCCTCTCATGTGACTGGCTGTGAGCCCGGAACCCCCGATCGTGACCCCGGCACCGGAAGTGACGGTCTCGACGCCGGATCGCAACTGAGCTGAGAGAAAACTAAGACTTCCCCGACAAATATGTGCCAGAACGGCACACACTGTGACTTATGTGACGGGGGATACGCCAAAAGGGTTCCTTCGGACGACGCGGAGCGGCCCGCCCGGATAGCCGGGCGGGCCGCGGTCGGCTCGGCGGTCGCCGAGTCAGTGCTGACGGATCAGTGTTTGGAGGGAGTGGCCGACGACGCGCGTGCCGTTGTGGAGGGCGACGTGGACGTCGGCGGCGTGAGGTCCTTGAAGGGCCGGTTGACGGTGTCGAAGTAGTGGAGCACGGCCGCCCCGGCGACGCCGCCCGAGATGATCACACCGAGACCGGCGCCGGCGGTCGCGCCGAGCGGCACTCCGGCGAAGAAGCACCCGAGCGGTCCCGCCGCGAGACCGAACAGGCAGCCGGCCGCACCTCCGAGGACTGCGCCCAAGGCGGCGCCGATCACGGTCGAGACGGTGGCGCCGGTGGTCACTTCGCGGCTCAGGCGCGACAAAGCGGCGTCGTCGCGTTCGTCCTTGCTCTTGTAGCCGTTGGCGTCGGCGACGCGGACCTTCTCCAGAAGCGCCGCGTCGGTCCGCGACGACCGCGCGAGGTCCCTGGACGGGGTCAGTCGCACGGTGCGTCCGGAGACATCGGCGTCGATGGGGTACGTGCGGTCATCGGGCGCGATGAACGTGAGGGGGAACCGTTCGAGCACCCGTCCGGAACGGTCTCGAAGCACAAGGGTGTGGTCCTCGCGGCTGACCGAGGCGTTGGCGACTGTGACGATGACGTGGTCGCGGCTCGACTGCACTCGGGCGTGCGGCCGAGGCTCGTTCGGCGCCGCGTGCGCGGGCGCGGCGAGGAAGGGGAGTACCGCGGCGACGGCAGCGATGACCGCGATGATCGCCCGCGGTGCGTTTCGGACAGACATGCTCGTACTTCTTTCCAGGTGGTTCGATGACGTCGCGGCCACGAGGCTCGGTCGCGACAACGTTCCACTACTAAGGGCGCGAACAGGGCGATCCGGACCAGATGTGCGCAGAATGCGTGAGAAACGCGTCACTTGTGTCACGGAATCGCCGCTGCGGACGCGCTCCGGACCTCCTCCCACCCTCACTTCCACAGTTCGCTCATCGAGAACCCGGACTCACCGGCGCCGCAGGCCGTGCGAAGCTATAGGGGTGGAGCGCGACGACAGCTATGGCGACGACATCGAAGAAGTCCTGATCACCCAGGAACAGATCCGTGCTCGAACGGTGGAGATGGCCCGTGCGGTGGGCGACCGGTATCGGAACGCTCCGGACGATCTGGTCCTGATCGGAGTCCTCAAGGGCGCCGTGATGTTCATGACCGACTTCGCCCGCGCCCTGCCGATCCCGTCGCAGCTCGAGTTCATGGCCGTCTCGAGTTACGGTTCGTCGACCTCCTCGTCCGGGGTGGTGCGCATCCTCAAGGACCTGGACCGCGACATCACCGACCGGGATGTGCTGATCGTCGAAGACATCATCGACTCGGGCCTCACGCTCTCGTGGCTCATCAAGAACCTCGCGACGCGTTCGCCGCGTTCGCTCGAGGTGGTGACGCTGCTCCGCAAGCCCGACGCGGTGCGGGCCACGCTCGACGTGGCCGACGTCGGCTTCGACATCCCCAACGAGTTCGTCGTCGGATACGGACTCGACTACGCCGAGCGCTACCGCGACCTGCCGTACGTCGGCAGGCTCCATCCGTCGGTCTACTCGTCCTGATCGGGTGGCCGCGGCACGGTCGGCGGAACAACCGGACCACCTGCGAAGTTGAGTCTTCAGCCGGCAACCCGGGCCGGGGCTCGACGGAGCAGGCCGTACGGCGGCGACGATCCGGCCCTCTACAGGTAGCCTCGTATTTCGAGCCGACGGGAAGGACAAATGGGCACGGCGGCGTGGTGAACACCGAACACAACGACCCGCGCCCACGCGTACACGCATGAATCGCAAGACACTGTTCCGGAATCTGGCCATCGTGGCCGTCATTCTGTTCGCCATCTGGGGCTTCAGCATGATGCGGAATTCCGATCGCGAGTACACCGATGTCGACACGTCGGTCGCAATGGCCCAGCTGGACAAGAAGAACACCAAGTCGATCCAGATCGATGACCGGGAGCAGCGGCTCCGCATCGAACTGAAGGATCCGATCAAGGTCGGGGACTCCGAGGCCAGCAAGATCTCGACCCAGTACCCGGCCGGCGTCACCAGCCGGATCTTCAACGCCGTGGTCGACACCGGGTCCGAGTACCAGACGAACGTCACCAAGGACTCCGGGATCTGGCAGTCGATCCTGATCTTCGTCCTGCCGATGGTGATCCTCTTCGGGCTCTTCTTCTTCGTGATGAGCCGGATGCAGGGTGGACGCGGCGGGGTGATGGGCTTCGGGAAGTCGAAGGCCAAACAGCTCAGCAAGGACATGCCGAAGACCACCTTCGCCGATGTGGCGGGTGCGGACGAGGCCGTCGAGGAACTCGACGAGATCCGCGACTTCCTGCAGAACCCGGCTCGATACCAGGCACTCGGCGCCAAGATCCCGAAGGGTGTGCTGCTGTACGGTCCGCCCGGCACCGGTAAGACGCTGCTCGCGCGCGCCGTGGCCGGCGAGGCCGGCGTGCCCTTCTTCACGATCTCCGGCTCGGACTTCGTGGAGATGTTCGTCGGTGTCGGCGCCTCGCGTGTGCGTGACCTGTTCGAACAGGCCAAGCAGAACAGCCCGTGCATCATCTTCGTCGACGAGATCGACGCGGTGGGCCGACAGCGCGGCGCCGGGCTCGGCGGCGGGCACGACGAGCGCGAGCAGACGCTGAACCAGCTGCTCGTCGAGATGGACGGTTTCGGTGACCGTTCCGGCGTCATCGTCATGGCCGCGACCAACCGGCCCGACATCCTCGACCCGGCGCTGCTGCGTCCCGGCCGCTTCGACCGCCAGATCCCGGTCGGCAACCCCGACATCGCCGGGCGCAAGGCGATCCTCGCCGTGCACGCGAAGGGCAAGCCGATCGCGCCGGACGCCGACCTCGACGGGCTCGCCAAGCGCACCCCGGGCATGTCCGGTGCCGATCTCGCGAACGTCATCAACGAGTCGGCGTTGTTGACGGCGCGCGAGAACAAGACGGTCATCACCGGCGAGGCGCTGGAGGAGGCCGTCGACCGCGTGATCGGCGGCCCGCGCCGCAAGAGCCGGATCATCAGCGAGCACGAGAAGAAGGTCGTCGCCTACCACGAGAGCGGTCACACGCTCGCCGCGTGGGCGATGCCCGACCTCGATCCGATCTACAAGGTCACCATCCTGGCCCGCGGACGCACCGGCGGCCACGCCCTGGCCGTTCCGGAGCAGGACAAGGACCTGATGACCCGATCGGAGATGATCGCCCGGCTGGTGATGGCCATGGGCGGTCGTGCCGCCGAGGAGCTCGTCTTCCACGAGCCCACCACTGGAGCCAGCTCCGACATCGACCAGGCCACCAAGATCGCGCGGGCGATGGTCACCGAGTACGGCATGAGCGCCAAGCTCGGCGCCGTCCGCTACGGCCAGGAGCAGGGCGATCCGTTCCTCGGCCGCGGCATGGGGTCGACACCGGACTACTCGGTGGGCGTCGCCGCGGAGATCGACGACGAGGTACGGAATCTGATCGAGGCCGCGCACACCGAGGCGTGGTCGATCCTGAACCAGTACCGCGACGTGCTGGACGTGCTGGCCGGCGCTCTGCTGGAGAAGGAGACCCTGGTCCGCAAGGATCTCGAGGCGATCCTCGGGGAGGTGGGCAAGCGCCCGCGCATCACCAAATTCGACATCTTCGGTGAGCGGATCCCGAGCACCAAACCGCCGATCAAGACTCCCGGCGAGTTGGCGGCCGAGCGCGGCGAGCCGTGGCCGCCGGTGGAGGAGCCGGTACCGGTTCCCGCCCGCCAGGCCGATCCGGCGGCGCCCGCTTTCGGTCAGCCGGTGCAGTACGGTGCTCCGCCTCACGCGCAGGCACCGCAGTACGGCACGCCCTACGGTCAGCAGCCGTCCGGGCCGCCGGAACCGCACGTGCCGCACCAGAACGGGACGCCCGGCTCCGAGCACCAGCCCGGACCCGGGCAGGGGCACGGCCACGGGACTCGGCCGGATTACGGCGCCCCCCGCGACTGGTCGGCACCCGGTTGGCCGCCGGCAGATGATTCGCGCGACGGTCAGTGAAGGAGACGCGAGTTGAACGCCGGAGTCCAGTGAACGGAGAGCAGGGGGAGATGACCACCAGCAGCATCGATCACGACGGTGATCTGAACGAGCACGCCGTCGACGCGCTGGGCGTACCGGCGGCGGCCGGCGAGCGGGTCTTCGATCAGGCCCGCGCCGAGGCCGCGGTTCGGGAACTGCTGCTCGCCGTCGGCGAGGACCCGGACCGCGAGGGGCTCAAGCGGACGCCGACGCGTGTGGCGAACGCCTACCGCGAGATGTTCGCGGGCCTCTACACCGATCCCGACGAGGTGCTCGCGACGGTCTTCGACGAAGACCACGAGGAGCTGGTGCTGGTCAAGGACATCCCGATGTACTCGACGTGCGAGCATCACCTGGTCTCCTTCCACGGTGTGGCGCACGTCGGCTACATCCCGGGCGATACCGGTCAGGTGACGGGGTTGTCGAAGCTGGCACGCGTTGTCGACCTGTATGCCAAGCGCCCTCAGGTGCAGGAACGGCTCACCAGTCAGATCGCCGACGCCCTGGTCCGCAAGCTGAACCCGCGCGGCGTCATCGTGGTGATCGAAGCGGAACATCTGTGCATGGCGATGCGCGGCATCCGCAAGCCGGGCGCCCGGACCACCACGTCGGCCGTGCGCGGCCTGTTCAAGACCAGTGCGGTCTCCCGCGGCGAAGCACTCGACCTCATAACGCGGTGAGTCCGCAGCGTCCGGTGAGTTCGGAGACCGACGAGCTCGATCGCACCCTCATCATGGGGGTGCTGAACGTGACCGCCGATTCGTTCTCCGACGGCGGCCGCTATCTGCAGCGAGACCGGGCCGTGGCGCACGGTGTGGCTCTGCTCGAGGCGGGCGCGGACATCATCGACGTCGGTGGCGAATCGACCAGGCCGGGAGCGGTTCGCGTCGATCCGGCCACCGAGTCGGCCCGCGTCGTACCCGTGATCCGCGAGCTGGTCGCGGCCGGTGCGCGGGTGTCGGTCGACACGATGCGCGCGGCAGTCGCCGCCGATGCGCTCGAAGCCGGTGCGGCGATCATCAATGACGTCTCCGGCGGTCGCGCCGACCCGGACATGGGCGCGGTGCTGGCCGAGGCGGGCGTGCCCTGGATTCTCATGCACTGGCGCCCGGCCGACGACGCACCCGGCGACGATCGCCACTTCACGCATCGGGTGGACGAGGCCGGCGGATACCGCGATGTGGTCGCGGAGGTCTCCGGCGAATTGTTGGGCCAGGTGGACGCGGCGGTCGCGGCGGGCGTCGATCCCGATCAGATCGTCCTCGACCCCGGACTCGGTTTCGCCAAGACCGCCGATCACAACTGGGCGCTGCTGCACGCGCTGCCGACGCTGGTGGGACTCGGCTTCCCCGTCCTGATCGGCGCCTCCCGCAAACGTTTCCTCGGTTCCCTTCTCCGGCGCGACGGCGTCGACCGTCCGCCGAGCGGCCGCGAGGTGGCCACCGCGGCGATCTCGGCGCTGTCCGCCGCGGGCGGGGCGTGGGGAGTCCGGGTGCACGACGTCGCCTCCAGCCGCGACGCCATCGAAGTGGCCCTCGCCTGGCGGGGCGGCGGCCGGAGAGGCAGGGACCATGGCTGATCGCATCGAATTGCGCGGACTGCGTGTGCGCGGCAACCACGGGGTCTTCGACCATGAGCGCCGCGACGGTCAGGAGTTCGTCATCGACGTGACGCTCTGGCTCGATCTGCAGGCGGCCGCGGCCAGCGACGACCTCGCCGACACCGTCGACTACGGTGCGCTGGCGCAGTTGGCGCACGACATCGTCGCCGGCCCGCCTCGGGATCTCATCGAGACCGTCGGCGCGGAGATCGCCGACGCCGTCATGAAGGATGGGCGCATATCGGCGTGCGAGGTGACGGTGCACAAGCCGTGCGCGCCGATTCCTCTGGCCTTCGACGATGTCGCCGTCGTGACGCGCCGGTCGGTGAAGACTCGATCGGTGGCCGCCGCGAGACAGGGGACGTCGTGACCTCGCGCGCGGTTCTGTCGGCCGGATCCAACATCGGTGATCGCCACGCGCACCTGCGGAGTGTGATCGAGGTGCTCGGTGCCGATCTGCGCGGCGTGTCGGGGGTGTACCTGACTCCGCCGTGGGGCGGCGTGGAGCAGGACGATTTCGCGAACATCACCGTGGTGGCGGAGGGCGCCCGCACCCCGCGGGAGTGGCTGGAGCTGTGCCGACGGCTCGAAGAGTCCGCGCAGCGGGTGCGCGAGGTGCGCTGGGGGCCGCGCACGCTCGACGTGGACGTCGTCTCGGTGGACGTGGACGGAGAAACGGTCGTCTCCGACGACCCGGAGTTGACGCTGCCGCATCCGCGGGCGGCCGACCGCGCGTTCGTGCTCGTGCCGTGGCTGGAGGTGGAGCCGCAGGCGCGGCTGTGGACCTCCGACGGTGTGCGGGCGGTGGCCGATCTGGTCTCCGCGCTCGATCCTGCCGAGGTCGCGGGGGTTCGGCGAGCGGGAGATCTCGGATGACGCTGCCGAACCCCCTCGGACCCGATCCGTCCCACAGCGACGACGACGGCGAGCGTCACAAGCTCGGCTTCACCCGAATCCGCGATCTGGTGCTGGTCGCCGTGGTCGCCGGAGTGGCCCTCTGGATCCTCATCCACTACAACTACGGGGCCTTCCCGAGCCTGCAGTGGCCGTCGGGCATCTCGTTGTACGTGCTCGCGGCGCTCGAAGGTGTGATCGGTTTCGTCGTCCGCAAACGGGTGGCGGAGAAGGAGGTCGGCCCGGCCAAGGGGCAGTTGCATCCGATCAACGCCGCGCGTCTCGTGGCGCTGGCGAAGGCGTCGGCGATCCTCGGCGCCGTCGCCACCGGCGGTTGGACCGGAATCCTGGTATTCCTCCTGCAGAACGGGATCCTGGAAGCGGCGCGCGCCGATCGGGTCGGAGCCATCGTCGGGCTGGTCGGGGGCGTGGTTCTGGTAGCCGCGGCACTGTGGCTGGAACACTGCTGCCGAGCGCCGGACGACCCGTCCGCCGACAATGCCGAGACCGCACCCGACAGTCCGCCCGCACCGGCCTGATTCTCCGACACGGGCCACCCGGTGACGGCTGTCGGCGTGTCAAGGGCGGTAAGTTTGCCTTCATGACCACTAAGGAACGATCCGAAGAGGCCGCCAAGAGACGACCGTCGTCGGCCGGACAATGGCTCATCGGTTTGTTCGTCGTGCTGGCGCTGGTCGCCAGCCTGCTGATGGTGATCGGTGATAATTTCTCCGTTCCCGCCACGTTGGCCGTGATCGCGGCGCTGTGGGCCGCGGTGATCGGCGCCGTGCTGGTGACGAAGTACCGGCGGCAGGCCGACGTCGCCGAGTCGCGCAGCCGGGACCTGCGCCTGGTCTACGAGCTTCAGCTGGAGCGCGAGATCGCGGCGCGCCGCCAGTACGAGTCGGATGTGGAGACCGCGATCCGCCAGGAGATCGCGGCCGAGTCGAACGTCGAACTGGAAGAACTCAAGGCGCAGGTGCTCGCACTGCGCGCGAGCCTCGAACAACTGCTCGGCACCCCGCTGCCCGACATGCGTGCGGCGATCGGCCTGGAGCGCCCGCGTGAACTGGGATCGGGACTCGCCGGAGCGGGCTACGCGGCGGCTTCGGCCGACGATCGCGTGGCCGCTGAGCGCGACTTCGCGACCACCGCGCCGCCGTCGGACCCGGGCAGGCATGTGCCGGAGGAGCCGCAGGACGTCGAAGAGGTCGATCCCGGCGAGCTCACCGAGATCATCCCGGTGGTCACCGACGATCCGGCCGACGCGGCCTCACCCGAGCCGCAGACCGAGACCGGACCCATCGAGCGGGTCGCCTACGGCGCCCAGGCCTACGAGCCGCCGGCAGTCCCGCCGACGGCGCCGCAGCAGCCCGCCGCACCCGAGCCGGAACCGCAGCCGCAGGGCCGCCGTGCGGCACCGTCGAGCGACGACGGTGCGCACTCGGCGGGACGTCCGGCCAGTGAACTCCTGAGCCAGCTCCGCGCGAGTTCGGCGGAGAACCGCGGTCGCGGGGGCCGACGCCGCCGCGACTGAACTTCACAGCCGGCGCCGATCCGGTGAAAGTTGTCACACCGCGTAGCCTCGACCGTCGTGGCGCGCCTATCGTTGTGGCGAACGTCTGGTACCCGAGGCTCCGAGATCACGAGCCGGGACTGGAACGAATGGAGGAACGGCGGTGAGTTCACCGATGGCCCCGGCGCGCCTGCGCGTCGGAATCATTTCGGCCGGTCGTGTCGGCACCGCACTCGGCGAAGCCCTCGCCTCCGCGGGCCACGATGTCGCCTCGCTGACCGCACGGTCTCCCCAGTCGCGCGATCGCGCTGTGCTCCGCCTGCCGCGAGCCCGCGTGCTCGATCTCCCCGGCGTCGTCGCCGGTTCACAGCTTCTGATTCTGGCGGTTCCGGACACGGAACTGCCCGGCGTCGTCGACGCCGTCGCCGCCGCCGGTCCGCGGCCGGGCACCATCGTCGCGCACACCGCGGGGGCGCACGGAGTGGCGATCCTCGAACCGCTCGCCCGCCTCGGTCTGGTCACCGTCGCGCTGCACCCCGCCATGACCTTCGTCGGCACGTCCGACGACACCGCCCGGCTGGCGTCGGCGTGTTTCGGAATCACCTCTGCCGACGAGATCGGCGACGCCATCGCCGCATCGCTGGTGCTCGAGATGGGCGGCACTCCCGTCCGCATCGCCGAGGCCGACCGAACCCTGTACCACGCCGCTCTCGCGCACGGAGCGAACAATCTGATCGCGTTGGTCACCGATGCGTTGACCGCACTCACCGCGGCCATCACCGGGCCGGCGGGGGAGCGGAGCGCCACCGCCACCGTCGACGGGCCCGACTCCGGGATCGCGGAGCGAGTGCTCGGGCCGCTGGTCCGCGCCTCGCTCGAGAACGTGCTCGAGATGGGCTGCGACGCGCTCACCGGTCCCGTGGCGCGTGACGACACCGAGGCGGTCCGTCGCCATCTCGCCGCGCTGGCGGCACTGCCCGACCGTCATCTGGTGGACGGCTACCGTGCGCTCTCGGCGCGGGCCGCCGTTCAGAGCGGCGCGAGCCGCGAACTGCACGAGCTCCTGGAGGAACACGCGTGACCGCATCCGATCTCTACGCTCCCGGCCGGACGACGGTGCATCGCGACCCGGCCGAGTTGCACCGCGTCACGAAGGCGCTGCGCGCCGCGGGCAAGCGTGTCGCGCTGGTGCCGACGATGGGGGCGCTGCACGAGGGGCACCTCCAGCTGGTGAAGACCGCGAAGCTGCGGTGCGACGTCGTTGTCGTCTCGATCTTCGTCAATCCGCTGCAGTTCGGTGCCGGCGAGGACCTCGACGCGTATCCGCGCACCTTCGACGCCGACTGCGCCCTGCTGGAACCGCTCGGAGTGGAACTCGTCTTCGCGCCCACGGCGTCGTCGATGTACCCGACCGGCCCGCGCACCACGGTGCAGCCCGGCGAGACGGGGGCGATCCTCGAGGGTGCGTCGCGACCCACGCATTTCGCCGGCATGCTCACCGTCGTCAACAAACTGCTCAACATCGTCGCACCGCACGCCGCGTACTTCGGAGAGAAGGACTACCAGCAGTTGGTGCTGATCAACCAGATGGTCAACGACCTGAACATGGACGTGGAGATCATCGGGGTGCCCACCGTGCGCGAGGCCGACGGCCTCGCTCTCTCGTCGCGCAATCGCTACCTGTCGGCAGAGGAGCGCGAACTCGCGACCGTGCTGTCGGCGGCACTGCTGGCGGGAACGCACGCGGCCGAGGGCGGCCGCGAAGCGATCCTCGCCGCGGCACACGCAGTCTTGGCCACCGCCCCGCAGATCGAGGTCGACTACCTCGAACTGCGTGGGCGGGGTCTGGAAGAACCGCCGGAGGAGGGTGACGGCCGACTTCTGGTCGCCGCCCGCGTCGGACCGGCACGACTCATCGACAACGTCGGCGTCGCCATCGGCACCGGCTTCACGCAGCGAGAAGAAGGGTAAGGACACTATGTTCCGCACCATGATGAAGTCGAAGATCCATCGCGCGACCGTCACCCAGGCCGACCTGCACTACGTCGGCTCGGTGACCATCGACGCCGATCTGCTCGACGCTGCGGACCTGATGGAGGGCGAGCAGGTGTGCATCGTCGACATCGACAACGGCAACCGGCTCGAGACCTATGTGATCGCCGGCGAGCGCGGCAGCGGCGTCATCGGGATCAATGGTGCCGCAGCGCACCTGGTCCATCCCGGTGACCTGGTGATCATCATCGCCTACGGCATCATGAACGAAGCCGAGCTCGCCGAGTACGCGCCGCACGTGGTCTTCGTTGACGCCGACAACCGCCCGGTCACCTTGGGCGACGATCCCGCCGACGTTCCGGAGGGCTCCGGGCTGAAGGACCCGCGCCGGCTCGCGACTGCCGCGGTCTGAGGTCGGCGGACCCCGTGCTCCTCACCGTCACCGTCGGGAACACGAACATCCATCTCGGGGTGTTCGCGGGTTCCGGCGACCACGCGGAACTGATCCGCGACTGGCGGATCCACACGCAGCCGCACATGACTGCCGACGAGTTCGCCTTGCAGCTGCGCGGGCTCCTCGGGCCCGACATCGAGCAGGTGACGGGCGTGGCCGGTCTGTCGACCGTGCCGTCGCTGCTGCGTGAGATGCGGGAGATGCTGCCGCGATACTTCGGGCGCGGTCCGCATGTTCTGCTCGAACCGGGGGTCCGCACCGGTGTGCCGCTGCTGGTCGACAACCCGAAGGAGGTCGGGACCGACCGCGTGGCCCACAGTCTGGCCGCGCACGAGAACTATCCGGGCGGACCGTGCATCGTGGTCGCCTTCGGCACCGCGACCGTGGTGGACGCGGTCTCGGCCAAGGGCGAGTTCCTCGGCGGGGTCATCGCCCCGGGCGTCGACCTCTCCGTCGAAGCGCTCAGCGAGCACACCGTCACCGTCCGCAAAGTAGAGCTGATGCCGCCGCGCAGCGTCATCGGGAAGAACACCGTCGAGGCGTTGCAGTCGGGCATCATCTACGGCTTCGCGGGTCAGGTCGACGGTCTGGTGGAACGCATCCGGCGCGACGTGCCGGGTTTCGACGGCCCCGACGTGACCGTTGTGGCGACCGGATTCATGGCGCCGCTGATGGTGGGCGAGTGTCGCACCATCGCCGAACATCACCCGTACCTCGCGCTCGACGGACTGCGGCGCGTCCACGAGCGCAGCCGCCGCATCGGAAGGGGGCGGGCATGACCGCTGAGACCGGCAGCCGGACCGTCGCGTACGGTCGCGACATCGAGGTCGGGCGGGTCTATCGGCTCGGGGAGTACACCCTCACCGCCGACGACCTGGTCGACTTCGCGCAGCGCTGGGATCCCCAGGGATTTCATGTGGACGAGGACATCGCCGCCTCGAGCCCCTACGGCGGCCTGATCGCCAGCGGTGTGCAGAGTTTCGCGATCATGCAGCGCCTGAGTGTCCTGGCCGTCTACGACCACTGGGCGGTGATCGCGGGCAAGGAGATCCGCGACGTCGCCTTTCTCCGGCCCGTGCGTCCCGGCGACGTGCTGACCGGGACACTCACCGTCACCGGCGTCACCTTCGACGACCGCGACCGGGCATTGGTCGAGGTCGACACCGAGCTGACGGTGGAGGGGAAGCCGGTCCTGCGCACGCACTCGGCGTCCTATCTGCACGCGCGTCCGCCGGCACCCGCCGACTGAACCCTCCGCCGCCCGGCGTACGCGCCTCAGTTTCGGGCGTCGACCGTGAGCGCGGGCTTCGCGTCGTCGGCCGGACCGTCGACCAGCTGGCCCCACATCGCGTCGACCATCGGCTGCAGGAACAGTTGTCCGACGTTGCGGACCATCATGGCCACGGTCTGTTCCGCGACGCTGCGCCGCGTCGAGGCCAGTCCGGCGTCGCGCATCTTACTCACCTCGTCGCGTGCGAGTTCGGTCAGTTGGCGCAGCAGCGTCGTAGGGCTGTTCGGGTCGAGGAGAACGCGGCGCATGTAGCCGACGACGACCGGATTGTCGTTGAGCATCGCGCGTACGGCGGCGTCTCGTGCCGCAGCCACTTCCGCCGGCGTGCCGTCGTTCGGCACGCTTGCGATCGCCGCGCGGTGGTATTCGACGATCAGTTCTTCGACGGCCCGCCGCAGACCGTCTTTGGTCTTGAAATGGTGTTGGACCAGTCCGACGGTGACTCCGGCGGCAGCGGCCACGGCTCGCATCGACACCCGCTCCTCGCCGTGCTCGGCGTACAGATCGAGTGCCGCGTTGCGGATCTTGGCCTTCGCAGTCAGGTCCGCTTCGCCCGCCCTGGGATCGCTCATCGTCTCCTCCTCGTCCGCCGCAGATTCTACGATGCCGACGCGTCGTCGTTACATCTGCAATGCGTACGGTACGAACGTATAGCAGAGGGCGGGGGAGGCAGCGCTGATCGGCCTACTCGACGGCCATGGTGGTCAGGTGCTCGTACTGAGCGCGGGCGTCGGCCGGCGTGGCGGACGGCAGAGTGACGACGATGTTCTCCACGAGGAACGTGTCGGGGTGGGTCTGGTGATAGGTGGTGGCCTCGCGCGTGGTGCTGAACTGCATCACCGTGACCTGGTCCGTTGCGGCGGCAGCCTGACAATGGGCCTCGCCGCAGGCGGTCGCGGTCGTGTCGTGGTCGTTCGAGACCTGCAGACCTCCGCGACGGTAGGTGTCGATGATGGATTGGGGCGACGCGTCGTTCAGGATCGCGGCCTCGTTGGGCGGTGGCGGCGGGGCGGCGTCGTGTTGCTCGGTGCCGCCGCTGGAGCAGCCGGCGAGCAGCGGCAATGCGCACAGCGTGAGGCATGCGTACCGCAGCCGGGTTCCGCAGGCCGGGCGGTCAGCGGCGATGTGGTCGATCGTCATGGACGGACTCCTCTGATTGGTGGTGTGGCCGTGGCATGTGGTGCAGTGCGGCGAGCCTGGCGTTGTAGGCGTCCAGAGCGGCGGCGTCGTCGTCGAGCGCGGCGGTGTTCGCGCCGATGGTCGCGCGGGCGCGGACTCCGTCGAGCCAGCCGCCGAAGCTCGACTCCCTCGTCGCCACCCATTCGCGGGCGATGACCAGGATGAGGATCATCATCAGTCCGTCTCCCGCGACCCACATGATCGCTCCGGCCGCGGTCTGGTCGGCCAGCGCGGTGGGTCCCCAGTCGGGGCGCGATCGGCTGTACGCGGGGGCGATGATGTGCGGCGACATCATCAATGTCACTCCGACGATCGCGTCGGGGACCATGCACGCGATGATCGTGGCGGCGCGCAGCGGGAAGACCAAGTGGCGGCCGACGTACTCGTTGCCGAGCAGAGGAAGCAGAAGCAGATAGCCGGTGACGAGGTAGAGGACTGTCTCGGCGTGATGGATCCACATGTGCTGGGCCATGGCCTGCTGAAATCCGGTCAGGTGGGTGGTCACGAGCACGGCCGCGTACAGCGGGACGGTCACAGCCGGCCTAGTGAGCAACTGGAACGGAGTACTGGACACCGCTGACGTGACGGCCGTCCGTGTTCTCGCCGAACTCGAGCGGATCAGCCGGATCGGTGCCGCGGCGACCAGCAGCGCCGGAATGACGGTGATCAACAGCAGATGCACGATCATGTGCGCCCAGAACAGGTTGCCCGAGTACGTGGCCAGCGGGCTGTTCAGCGCGACGATCGTTGTGGCGACCGCGGCGAACCACCACAGCAGGCAGGATCGCGACCATGGCCGTCCGTCGCGCAGTCGGACCAGGACGCACAGAACATATGCCGCGGTCAGCACCGCGATCAGCGCTGTGGCCACGGGGGTCGCGGTCCAGACCGTCAGCACCTGGGGCCAGGCCGGGGGAGGCGCCGCCGTTCTCATGTCTGCGCCGGGGGTGATGAGGCATGGAGCACGTCCTTATGCGTGAGCCACCCGGCCAGCCGGGCTCCGTCGGCCGAGATCACCGGTACGCCGATGGCGGGGGCGGCGTCCAGTACGGGCATGGCCTGGCCGAGGGGCGCGTCGGCCGTCACGGTCGGGCACGTCGTCACCATCTCGCGGACGGTGGTCGGACCGTATCCGCGAGTGAGTGCGTCCGCTATGGCCTGCGCGCTGAGGATGCCGCGGTAGACCCCGGAGTCGTCCACGACCGGTACCGCGCCGACCTCTGTCCGTTGGAGGGCCTCGGCTGCCGTTGCCAACGTGGCCGTCTCATGCAGCGTCGTCGGTGGCGAGCTCACGACGTCCGCGACCCGGACGGTCGGAGGGCGGTGACGCTGCCCTGAGACGATGTCGACCCCGCGACGGGTCAGTTTGCGCGTGTAGATCGTGTCTTTCGAGAGGAGCTTGCCGACACCTGTGGACACGGCGACGGCGGCCATGAGCGGGAGGATGATCGAGTACTCGCCGGTGAGCTCGAAGATGATGACGACCGCCGTGATCGGAGCCCGGGTGGCTCCGGCCAATGCGCCGGCCATGCCTATCAAGCCGTAGGCCCCCGGCGAGCCGGTCATCGATGGCAGCAGTCCGTGAACGGCCGCGCCCACGGCGGTGCCGCCGACGGCCCCGATGAACAGGGTGGGGGCGAACACTCCACCGGACCCGCCGATACCGATGGTCAGGCTGGTCGCCAGCATCTTCCCCACCATCAGCGCAATCAGCAATGCCACCGTGTATCGGCCGGCGATGGCGTTCTCCAGCACGGGGTATCCGACGCCGTAGAGCTGCGGAAGCACCCACAGCACGCCGCCGAGCAGGAGCCCGCCGACGGCGGGGCGGAGCCATTGGGGGCCTCTCCACGCCCAGTCGCAGACGTCTTCGATGAGGTAGAGGACTTTCGAGAAGGCGACACCGACGAGCCCGAGAACCGCGCCCGCAACGATGAACAGAAGATATTCCACGCCGCCGTGCGGAGTGAACGAAGGCAGTGTCAGAAACGGACTGTCGCCCAGAAGCGACCGGCCGACGACACTCGCGGTCACACTGGCCAGGACCACCGCGGCGAATGATTCTGCGGCGAAGTCGCGGAGGATCAGTTCCATCGCGAAGAACGGCCCGGCCAGCGGGGCGTTGAACGTCGCCGAGATCCCCGCCGATGCGCCGCATGCGACCAGCAACCGCATGCGAGGAGTGTTCAGTTTCAGCAGTTGCGCCGCCGTCGAGCCCAGTGCGGCGCCGATCTGGACGATCGGTCCCTCACGGCCCACCGACCCTCCGCCGCCGATGCACAGGGCCGACGCCAGTGACTTCACCATCGGGATCCGTGCCGGTATGTGGCCGCCGCGCTCGGCTACCGCGAACATCACTTCCGGCACCCCGTGGCCGCGCGCCTCCGGCGCCAGCCACGACACCAACGGCCCGTAGACGAGCCCGGCGATCACCGGAGTCAACACGACGAACCAGAAGCCCAACGCCGGTACACCGTTGTGCCCGACCCGGCCCTGCGCCGAGAAGTCGGTGTAACCGGTGAACAACATCGTGGCGCCGACGATGAGCCACCGGAATCCGACGGCGGCCACACCGACGGCCACTCCCACCGAGACCGCCACCGGGACGATGCCGGTGGACGACTCGCGCAGCCATGTCGGGAACGGCGTCCGGCGCGGCATGATCGCGCCGTTCGGACTTCCAGAAGTGAACGCAAGCACGATTGCAGTATGCAACAGTTGCATCGGCTAATCGATGGGTAGGGTAGTTTTCTCTTGTGACGGCAGCAGCAGGACGCCCCGCGGACGGACATTCGATCAGCGTCGACGACGTGGCCGACGCCGTATTGACCGCCTCGCGTCTTCTGGTCTCGCTATCGGCGAAATCTATTGCTCAAGTGGATGATTCGATCACCATCGCCCAGTTCCGCGTCTTGGTGCTGCTGTCGAACAGTGGCCCGATGAACCTCTCATCGCTGGCGCACAGACTTGCGGTCCAGCCGTCGACCGCATCGCGGATGATCGACCGGCTCTCTCACGCCGGGCTGGTCGAACGGACCCCGAGCGAACAGACCCGGCGCGAACTCATCGTCACGCTGACCTCTCACGGGGCGGCGACGGTGCGGGAGGTCACTGATCGCCGACGTGCCGAGATCGAGCAGGTCATCAGCCGCCTCACCGCGGAGCAGCGGCATGAACTGGTCCGCGCACTCACGGCATTCTCCGAGGTCGGCGGCGAGCCCGCGGTGTCGCGGGCTCAAGACCTCTGGGCTTAGCGATCTCGGGGAAGGTGTTCGGGGCGCGGGCTCAGTGCAGCGGGTTCGGCAGCAAGAGCTCGCAGTTGCGGTCGTTCGGGGCGCCGAGCAGCGCGTCGTCGCGGTGGATGTCGTTGTACGACAGTTCGCGGTAGAGGCTGGCCAGCCCCGCAGGTGACAGGTCGGACGGGTCGGCGGTGTAGCGGCTGTCGGCTTTGATCAGCGGTGTGAAGATGCTGAGTGTGCCGTCGCGATTGTCGGCGACCTCGATGATCCGGGCCAGCTGCGGGTAGTCGATGTGGCTGGCGGTGTTGATCTCCCAGAAGCTGTTCTTCGGCGTGGCGCCGCGGTGGGCGATCATCTCGTTCCGGTGCGTATGGCCGTTCACCCACGCGATCACGTTGGTGTGCCGGTGGAGCTGCGCGACGAGGTGGTCGCCGCCGTACTGCTGCTCGCCGGGAGTCTCCGGGTTGGGCAGCTTCGCGGTCATCGTCTTGGATGTGTGATGGCTGAACACCATCACGAGCTTGTCGCGGTTGGCGGCGATGGTGCGGTTCATCCAGTCGAGCTGCTTCTGGCTGATCGACCCGTCGGCGATGCCGAGACTGTTCGTCGTGTTGAGTGCGAGTCCGAGGACGTTCTCGGAGATGTCGAATCGGTACCAGGACGGCCCGTCGGGATCGGCGAAACCGTGCCCGAGCGGACCCGCGCCCTTGATCGCGGGGTCGAAGTGCCTGCGGATGAATTCCCGCGGCGAGAACGGCCGTCGGCCGGCGTCGGCCGTCACCGGGATCACGGGGCCGGTGGTGCGCAGTTTCGCGAGCAGCGGACCGAGCGCCGCCGGGTCGATGCTCAGCGCCCTGCCGATGGCGGCCGCCGTGGGATCGGTGTCGGGGAGGTCGTACTTGACGTTCGAGTGGTACAGCCAGTCGACGATGTTGTTCGGCACGGTGCCGAGCAGCTGATCGTCGTGGTTGCCGAACACCGCGTACCACGGCATGTCGAGGCCTGGGCTGGAGTGCGTCTTGATCGCGGCGTGAAGCAGGCCGGGGATCTGGATGAAGCCGCGGTCCTTGTAGATGTCCCACGAGTCGAGTTCGGGACGGTAGTAGAGCGACGACCCCAGCGCCTGCAGTCCTTCGAATCGGTTCTTCGCCCCCGTGTTCGGGGTGATGGAACCGCCCGACAGGATGTGCTGGAACCAACCGAGCTCCACGATCTCGTGGTTGTCGGTGTTGTCGCCGGTGGAGACGACGCAGTCGAACGACCTTCCGGTGAACGGCCCGCGCGCCAGAGCGTTGATGCGCTTCACCAGCGCGACGGCGCCCTGTGTGCCGAGCGCCTCGTGCGGGCGGAAGGCCGGGGCCTGCACGGGATGGACGTACTCGAACCGCGCGGGGCTCTGCACGTCGGCGATGTGGATGTCGGTGAGCTGGACGAACGAGGCGAGGGCGCTCCGGGCCGTCTCGCGTCCGGGCTTGGCAGCCGCCAGCTCCTGCCGGATGAACAGCGGCCAGCCTTTGCCCGCGACCAGCTGCCGGTAGCCGCCCTTGCGAGCCCGCCCCGGAGCCGCGACCTGCGCGAGGGTGGTACCCGCGGTGTTCGCGGCGGAGGCGGGGTCGGCGTGGACGTGTCCGGCCAGGACACTGCCCGCGGCGACGGCTCCGGCGGTCGCTGCGCTCGCACGCAGGAACTGGCGGCGGGACAAGCGGTTCGACGGCATGGCAGACACTGTAATGCGGAGCACACTCGGATTATGCGTCTGCGACGAATTCGTGTCAGAAGTAGTTGACCGGGCGTTCGCCTTACGCCGTACTTCCTGACCCGAATCGGGTAACGGCGTACGGCACATGGCTTTCGGGTCGCCCGTTGTCCACAGGCGACCCGAACGTCGTCCGTGGCGACCGGGCCCGGCTCACACTCGACGGATGGGGGAATCGGGGGATCGACCACGGGTGGCGCTCACACATCTGCTGGCGAATCAGGAGGGTGTGGTCGCGCGACGGCAGGTCCTCGAGTGCGGACTGACGTCCGCGTTCGTCAGGCAACGCTTGCGGAGCCGGGACTGGGTCGCCGCATGCCCCGGTGTCTACGTGACGCACACCGGACCGCCGACTGAGCGGCAACGCCAATGGATCGCGGTGCTGTGGGCGATGCCTGCGGCACTGAGTCGCGAGTCGGCGATTCTCGCCGCCTCGTCGTCGACCGCCTCGGGTCCGATCCATGTCGTCGTGGATGCCCGACAACGGCTGTCGAGTCGGCCGGGCGTGGTGGTCCACTACAGCCGTCACCTGGCGGAGCGGGCGCTGATGCACACGCACCCGCCGCGTGCGCGGCCCGAGCACGCGGTACTCGATGTGGCCGGCCGGGCGCGAACCGACTCCTCGCGGCGCTGGCGAGCAGGCAGCGGACGAGCGGCGGGATTTCCTCGAGCGTGTGCTCTTCGACGTCCGCGACGGCACGTGCTCGGTGCTCGAACACTGCTATCTACGCGATGTGGAACGGGCCCACGGACTGCCGGCGTCGGTGCGGCAGACGCCGACCGGCGTCGGACGACGCGGGTTCCGCGACCTCGAGCGCGACCTGGACGCGATCGCCTATGGCCGCAAGCGGACCATCCGGCTCGGATGGGGGCAGACGGTCGACCGCCCCTGCCGCACCGCGGCCGGCATCGGCGCGATTCTCGCCGCGCGCGGCTGGCCGGGAACCGTGGTCCGCTGTTCCGCCGACTGTCGGCTCGAGTGAGCCTGTGCCGTATTCGATTACCCGATTCAGGTAACGCAATACGGCATAAGCGCAGGCAGCGAATTTAACTCACGACTGCGCCGAGTCTGGTCAACGGCGCGAAGCTGTGGCAAACTCGTCGTCGTGATCAAGAGCTGTCAGGAGTGTTGTCGAGGCTGACACCGCGCTTACGCGGTCGGCCGATTTCGCCAACCCCCGCTCGTTCGATCACAGGATCACCTCTCCATGACTCTCGCATTCTCTGCACCCGTCACCACCTCGTACACCGACGCTCCGCTGTCCCTGCAGGCCGAGGAGTACCTCGCGACGCTCGCCGACGGCGCCGTGGCCGTCGACCTTCGCAGCGCCGTCGCACGATCGGCCGCCGGCGCACTCGTGGGCGCGATGGCGCTCGACGTGGACGACGCCCTCGATCTGCTCTCCCCGGACTCGCCCGATCGCCTGCGCACGGCCACCGTCGACGCGCGGTGGGTGCTGGTGAGCGACGACGGATACGACGCCGAGATGCTGGCATGGCATCTGCAGGCGCGCGGCGTCCTCGGCGCACGGTTCGTGGTCGGCGGGCACGCCGCGCTGCGCGAGCGCGGGATCAACGGTTCCGTCGGCGCTGACGTGCTCGGACTGTTCGATACGCCGCAATGACCCGCTGATTGGTCTTGCCCCTGGTGGGCCGCTTAACCTTGGGTGCGTGAGTGACCAGGTTTCCAGCGCGCCGACCACCAAGACCGCAGCCGCCGACCAGACCCCCGAGCAGGTGCGGGTCCGTCAGGAGAAGCGTGAGCGCATCCTCGACGAGGGGCGGCAGGCGTATCCGGTCGCCGTCGCGCGCACGCACAGCCTCGCCGAGATCCGTGCGGAGTACCCGGATTTGGAAGCCGGCACCGAGACAGGGGTCGAGGTGGGCGTCGCCGGCCGCATCATCTTCCTCCGCAACAAGGGCAAGCTCTGTTTCGCGACCCTGCAGGAGGGCGACGGCACGCAGTTGCAGGCGATGGTGAGCTTCAACGGCGTCGGCGAGGAGTCGCTCGCGCGGTGGAAAGCCGACACCGACCTCGGCGACATCGTCTTCGTCCACGGCGAGGTGATCAGTTCCCGCACCGGCGAGCTGTCGATCATGGCCGACTCGTGGGAGATGGCGTCGAAGGCGCTCCGACCGCTGCCGGTGGCGCACAAGGAGATGAACGAGGAGTCGCGCGTCCGCCAGCGGTACGTCGACCTCATCGTCCGTCCCGAGGCGCGGGCCATCGCGCGCACCCGGATCGAGGTGATGGCGCAGCTCCGCAAGTTCCTGACCGACCGCGGCTTCCTCGAGGTCGAGACGCCGATGCTGCAGACGCTGCACGGCGGAGCGGCGGCACGCCCCTTCGTGACCCACTCCAACGCCTTCGACATGGATCTGTACCTGCGTATCGCGCCGGAACTGTTCCTCAAGCGCTGCGTGGTCGGCGGCATCGAACGCGTCTTCGAGGTGAACCGCAACTTCCGCAACGAGGGCGCCGATTCCACGCACTCGCCGGAGTTCGCGATGCTGGAGACCTACCAGGCCTACGGCACCTACGACGACGCCGCCGTGATGACCCGCGAACTCGTCCAGTCGGTGGCGATGGGCGCGCTCGGCACCCTGACGCCGACCATGCCCGACGGCAGCACGTACGACCTCTCCGGCGAGTGGACCTCGCTGTCGATGTACCCGTCGCTGTCGGAGGCCCTCGGCGAGGAGATCGTCCCCGCCCAGACCTCCGTCGAGGAACTGCTGGCTATCGCCGACCGGGTCGGGCTCGAGGTGCCGAAGGACAAGGGCTACGGACACGGCAAGCTGGTGGAGGAGCTCTGGGAGCACCTGGTGGGCTCTCAGCTCGACGAGCCGGTCTTCGTCCGCGACTTCCCGGTGGAGACCTCGCCGCTGGTGCGCTCGCACCGCACGGTCCCCGGCGTGGTCGAGAAGTGGGACCTGTACGTGCGCGGCTTCGAGCTGGCGACCGGCTACTCCGAACTCGTCGACCCGGTGATTCAGCGTGAACGCTTCGTCGACCAGGCGCGGCTGGCCGCGGCCGGCGACGATGAGGCCATGGTCCTCGACGAGGAGTTCCTGGCCGCGATGGAGCACGGCATGCCGCCCACTGCGGGCACCGGCATGGGCATCGACCGGCTGCTGATGGCGCTGACCGGCCTCGGAATCCGCGAGACGGTGCTGTTCCCGCTCGTCAAGCCGATTCAGTAGCGGCAGTCACCGGCCGCCGGGATCGCGTCCCGACCGGCCGGCGACCGACGCACGCGGTCAGCGCTCCATGTAGCTGATCCACGGTTCGTTGGAGACCACACCTCCGTTCGGGCCGGTGATCAGCAACCGGTCGCGGTGCACGTGGTAGGTGTAGCCGTTGTTGTAGGCGTGGAAGCCGTAGCCGTTCTGGGTGGCTCCCCACAGGTCGATGGTGTTCCCGGTGACCTTGCCCTTCCCGCTGTACTCCCAGCCGGTGGGTCCCTGAACCGGGCAGATCGCGACCTGCGACCATGCCGATTCCGCGAGCACCTTCGCCGGGCCGTTGCAGTACGGTCCGTTCGGGAAGCCGTCGGCCGCGGCCTCACCGGCGCTGACCGCTCCGGCTCCGACCGCTACGGATGCGGCGATGGCGACCGCCGCGGCGATCCGTGTCGTGCTGCGAATGGGATTTCGCATCATGACCACTCCTCTCGCAGGTGCAGCGGCAGCGGCCGGGCCGCGGTGTCGTCCTGCGTGTGTCGGTGTATGTCGACCGCTACCCGGAATGTCACGAGGGATCGGCGAACCGTTAGCCCGTCGGTCGGTCGAACGAATGACGCTTCAGTCGCGGTGAACTGCGATTTCACTCACACGGCGCAGTCAGGGGAGGAGACGGATTCGACGGGCGTTGACGACCGCTTCGAAGCGGGAGTTCGCGTCGAGCTTCACCAGCAGCGACTTCACGTGGCCCTTGACCGTGTGCAGTCCGATGCCGAGCCGCGCGGCGATCGCCGGATTGGTGAGCCCCGCGCCGAGGAGACTGAGCACGTCCTGTTCGCGGGCGGTGAGACGGACGGGCAGTTCCTCTGCGGGCGCCTCGCCCGCCAACTGCGCGGCGATCTCCAGCATCCGTGCGCGCACCGAGGCGTCGCCGATGTCGGCCGCGAGGGTCCGCAGTTCGGTGTACGAGGCCTGCACGCGGCTCCGCCACGCGGTCAGCTCACGCTCCTCGTCGTCCGTGCGGATCGCCCCGAGCACCTCGGCCACGGTGAGTTGTTGCTCGACGGCGCGGGCCTCGTCGGTGACGACGTCGAGTGTGGCGTCGAGCTGATCGTGCCGGCTCCGACGCGCCGCATACAGGACTCCGATGTGCTTGCGGCCCACGATGATCGGTGCGGCGACCATCGAATACAGCTGTTCGGCGCGGATGATCGCGTCATAGGTGTGCGTGATCAGCGGCGACTGGACGTAGTCGTGCACAGCGGTGGCCCGGCGCCTCGTCAGGACCCGTCCGCCGAGACCGTGACCGTAGTCGAGCTGGACTCCCCGGAGCGGACCGACCACGTCGCCGTCGAAGTAGCTGAGCTCGACGGCGTGCCCGTCGCCCGAGGCGGCGTCGGGCACCACGCGGCCGGCGAAGGCGAGACTGGCGCCGGTGTGCCGGCGGAGCCGCTCGAGCGGGCGCCGGAGCTGCCGAGCCAGCTCGTCGTGGGGCGCACCCCTCTTCGGAGGGTTGTCGGTGTCACGGGTCACAAGAATGATTGTCCCAAATCATGCCGTCGACACGAGTGGAGAGTCGTATGAATGCAGAGCAGCAGACCCGGGCCTGGCTCGAGGAGTACCGGGCGCCGGACGCGAGTGCGGCCCACTTGCTCTGCGACAGGCACGATCCGGAGGGTGTCGCGTTCACGCTCGTCGAGCCGGACCTGACCTTCGAGTCGATGACCTGGGCCCAGCTCGCCCACGAGTCTCGCGCGATGGCGACCGTGCTGGCCGGGCGGGGCGTGCGGCGCGGAGATCGGGTGCCGGTGCTACTCGGCAAACGTCGTGCGCTGGTGGTGACGCTGCTCGGGCTGTGGCGGCTCGGCGCAGTGCACGTGCCGCTGTTCACCGCCTTCGCGACCGGGGCCATCGAACTGCGGACCGAGGGCTCGGGCGCCCAGTTCGTGATCACGGACGCCTCGCAGCGCGACAAGGTGGATCCGATCGATGCGGTGACGGTCCTCGACGTCGACGAGCTGGTCGCCGAATCGGTCTCGGCCGAGCCGTTGGCCGAGTCGGTCGCCATCGGCGGCGACGCCACGCTGGCGCAGTTGTACACCTCCGGCACCACGGGCAAGCCCAAGGGTGTCCCGGTTCCGCTCTTCAGCCTCGCGGCGTTCCAGACGTATCTGCACTACTCGCTCGACGTGAACGCCGACGATGTGTTCTGGAACGCCGCCGATCCGGGGTGGGCGTACGGCCTCTACTACGCGCTGCTGGCGCCCATGGTGGCGGGCCGGACGAGCCTGCTGCTGAACCAGGGCTTCACCCCTGAGTCGACCGTCGCCGTCATCCGCGAGTTCGGCGTCACCAACTTCGCGGCGGCGCCGACCATCTATCGCGCGATGCGTGCGAGTGCCGACCTCGACGGGATCGTCCTGCGACGGGCGTCGTCGGCGGGGGAGCCGCTGACGCCCGACATCGTGTCGTGGGGAGTCGAGAACCTCGGCTGCGAGGTGCGCGACCACTACGGGCAGACCGAGCTCGGCATGGTGATCGGCAACCACTGGCATCCGGAACTGGCCGAGCCGCTCAAGCCGGGCTCGATGGGGCAGGCGATGCCGGGCTTCACCGGCGGCATCGCCGAAGGGCAGATCGCGCTCGACGTGCAGGCCAGCCCGCTGCTGTGGTTCTCCGGCTACGACGCGGCTCCCGAGAAGACCGCCGAACGATTCACCGCCGACGGCAAGTGGTACCTGACCGCCGACACCGGCAAGGTCGACGACGAGGGCTACTTCTCTTTCACGTCGCGCGACGACGACGTGATCCTGGCCGCCGGCTACCGGATCGGCCCCTTCGACGTCGAGAGCGTCCTCGCGGGCCATCCCGCGGTGAACGAGGTCGCGGTGGTGGGCCGGCCGGATCCGGAGGGGATCCGCGGTGAAGTGGTCGAGGCCTTCGTCGTGCTCTCGGAGGGCTACGCCGCGGGCGACGCTCTCGCGACCGAGCTCAAGAACCTGGTCCGCGACGAGTACTCCAAGCATGCGTATCCGCGGACGGTGCACTTCGTCGACGCGCTCCCCAAGACGCCGAGCGGAAAGATCCAGCGCTTCGTCCTGCGCCGTGAGGGGTGATCACTCGCCGAAGATGGAAACGTACCGGTTGACCGGTTTTGGATGTGGCACAGTTGTCATGTGCAGAATGTCTGGATTCGGACCGGTATCGCCGCGTTGTTCGGATCAGTGGTCGGAGCCATCGCGTCGGTGGGCGGCCTGATCCTGATGGACGACGGGGTCGATCGCTGTCTGCCGGCTCTGCAGGATTCGCATACCGATGCCGCGGCGCGCGGGGCGTGGATCGCGTGGACGGCCTATCTCGCCGTCGTCGTGGTGGGGTCCCTGGCTGCGGTCTCGCTGTCGCAGCGCACGCGGACGTGGGTGATCGTCGGTGTGGTGACACTGATCGCGATGGGCGTCGCCGTCCTCGGGATGCACGACTTCGGCGTCTCGATGTGCGAGACGGAGTTCTCGCGCTCGCAGCGCGGCTGACCGGCCGCGCTGCGAGCGGTCAGTGCATCTCGCGCTTGAGGATCTTGCCCGCGGCGTTGCGGGGGAATGCGTCGACGATCTCGATGACGCGCGGGACCTTGAAGTTCGCGAGGTGCTCGCGAGCGAAGGCGATCACCGCCTCGGGCTCGACCGACGCTCCGGGGCGGACGGTCAGGAAGGCCTTGCCGACCTCGCCGAGGCGCTCGTCGGGGACACCGATGACGGCGGCCTCGGTGACGTCGGGGAACCGTGAGAGCAGTTGTTCAACCTCCGCGGGGTACACGTTGAAACCGCCGCAGATGTACATGTCCTTGAGGCGGTCGGTGATGGTGAGATTGCCGCGGTCGTCGAGGGTGCCGATGTCGCCGGTGTGCAGCCAGCCGTCGGCGTCGATGGTCTCCGCCGTGGCCTCGGGGTTGTCGAGGTAGCCGCGCATCACCATGAGTCCGCGGGTGAGCACCTCGCCCTGCTCCGACAGTGTCACCTCCATGCCCGAGAAGGCGCGGCCGCAGGTCTCGGCGACGGTCTGCGCGTCGTCGTCCGGGCGGCAGGTGGTGATGAATCCGCTCGTCTCGGTCTGGCCGTACGCGGTGATGACGGTGTCGACGCCGAGGTCGGACTGCAGTCGCTCCACCAGCACCACGGGAACGATGGTCGCACCGGTCACGATGAGCCGCAGGCTCGAGAGGTCGAAGTCCGCGCGAGCCGGGTCGTCGAGAATCGTCTGGAAGATGGTCGGGGCGCCGGGGAACACCGTGATCCGCTCGCGTGCGACTGACTCCATGGAGGCGCTCGGCGAGTAGACGGCCAGGGGGAACATCGTGGCGCCGAACAGGATCGACGGCAGAATCCCCGCCTTGTAGCCGAAGGTGTGGAAGTACGGGTTCACCATCAGGTAGCGGTCGGTGTCGCGGAGGCCGCCGTTGTCGCCCCAGGCATGTGATCCGTGCAGCGTCTGGCGGTGCTCAGCCATCACGCCCTTCGGGGCCCCGGTGGTTCCGGAGGTGAACAGGATGTCGGAGAGGTCGTCCTCCCGCACGGCCTCAGCCCTTGCCCGGGCCTGTCGGACGAGGTCGTCGGTCGCGGACTCCAGCAGCGACTCCCACGGCACCGCGCCCGGACTCTCGGCAGCGTCGCCGAGCGGGATCGAGATCACGGTGCGGCCTTCGGGGATCGACGACGACAGCACTTCGCCGAGGCGGTCGATGCCGGCGAACTCACCGGAGACGACGACGACGCTCGCGCCGGAACGGTCGATGATGTCACCGGCCTCGCTTGTGGTGTAGCGAGTGTTCAGCGGGACCAGAACGGCGCCGGCGTACTGAATTCCGAGCGCGGCGATCGGCCAGTGGTGACTGTTGGGCGCCCATACCGCGACCCGGTCGCCGTGTTCGACGCCGAGTCCGATGAGGCCCGCCGCGAACCGCCGGACGCGGTCGGCGAACTGCGGCCAGGTCAGCGAGACGCGCTCGCCCCACTGGTCGTCGACGATCGCGACGCCGTCGGGCCACTGCCTCTCGGCGCGATGCAGGGCGGCGGGAGTGGTGAGCGGATTCGGGAGCATATCCAAAACCTAGCAAATGCTTGGTAGGTTAAGCTAGCGGTCATGACGACGATCAATCTCGCCGATCGCAGCGTCGATCTGGGCGAATGGGCAGCGGCGACGCCGAACGCCGCGGAAGTCTTCGCGGCAGCGGTTCGGGACTGGCTCGAAGCCAATCTCGTCGGCGACTTCGCCGAGCTCCGCGGTCGCGGCGGCCCCGGAAGCGAACACGAGTTCTTCGCCGAGCGGCTGGAGTGGGATCGCCATCTCGCAGCGGCGGGCTGGACGTGCCTCGGCTGGCCGGTGCGCCACGGCGGCCGCGGCGCGACCATCGAGCAGCGCATCATCTTCCACCAGGAGTATGCGCGTGCCAACGCTCCGGCGCGGGTGAACCATCTCGGCGAGGAACTCCTCGGCCCGACGCTCATCGAGTACGGCACACCGGCCCAGCAGGCGCGCTTCCTGCCCGGCATCGTCGACGTGACCGAACTGTGGGCGCAGGGCTACTCGGAACCGGGCGCGGGCAGCGACCTCGCCGGGGTCGCGACCACCGCGGTTCTCGACGACGCGTCCGGCGAGTGGGTGGTCAACGGCCAGAAGATCTGGACCTCGCTGGCGCATCTGTCGCAGTGGGCGTTCGTGATCGCCCGCACGGAGAAGGGCTCGACGCGACACCAGGGACTGAGCTTTCTGCTCGTCCCGCTCGATCAACCGGGCGTCACCATCCGGCCGATCCAGCAGATCACCGGCACCTCCGAGTTCAACGAGGTGTTCTTCGACGACGCGCGCACCAGCGCCGACCTGATCGTCGGCGAACCCGGCGACGGATGGAAGGTCGCGATGGGACTGCTGCAGTTCGAGCGCGGCGTCTCCACACTGGGTCAGCAGGTCGGCTTCCGGAGGGAACTCGACGACATCGTCGCCGTCGCCCGGGCCAACGGGTCGATCGACGATCCGGCCGTCGCCGAACGGCTGCGCCGGGCCAAGGTCGGCCTCACCGTGATGGAGGCCAATGCGCGGCGCACGCTCGCCGGCGACATCGTGTCGGAGGCCGGCGCGGCGTCGGTGACCAAGCTGCTCTGGGGCAACTGGCATCGCGACCTCGGCGAGCTCGCGGTCGCGGTGGTCGGTGCGCCCTCGTTGATCGGTCCGCCCGCCACCACCGAGGGTCGCGCGAACGACATCACCGACCCCGAGAACGTCGAACTCGACGAGTGGCAACGACTTCTGCTCTTCACCCGCGCCGACACGATCTACGGCGGCTCGAACGAAGTGCAGCGCAACATCATCGCCGAGCGAGTGCTCGGCCTTCCCCGAGAGGCACGCGCATGAGTGACACCCGACCCGTCTCGCCGCTGGCGACCGCGCCCGAGGAGGTCGGCGGCCACGGCCTGCTGACGGGCAGAAAGGTGATCGTCACCGCGGCCGCCGGCACCGGTATCGGGTTCTCGACCGCACGTCGGGTCCTGCTCGAAGGCGCCGACGTCCTCGTCTCCGACTTCCATGAGCGCCGCCTCGGCGAGACGGTGGAGAAGCTGTCGGCCGAGTTCCCCGACCAGCAGGTGGCCTCCTTCGTCTGCGACGTCTCGAGCACCGAACAGGTGGATGCGCTGGTCGCCGATGCCGCCGAGCAGTTGGGCCGCATCGACGTCCTGGTCAACAACGCCGGCCTCGGCGGCGAGACACCCGTCGCCGACATGACCGACGAGCAGTGGGACCGCGTCCTCGACATCACGCTGAACAGCACGTTCCGCGCCACGCGCGCCGCACTGCGCTATTTCCGCGACGCGGCGCAGAACGACGCGGCGCAGTCCCGGTCGCCTCGGGGCGGGGTGATCGTGAACAACGCCTCAGTCCTCGGCTGGCGGGCGCAGCGCGGCCAGGCCCACTACGCCGCGGCCAAGGCCGGCGTGATGGCGCTGACCCGCTGTTCGGCCGTCGAGGCCGCCGACTACGGAGTCCGCGTCAATGCGGTCTCGCCCTCGATCGCCAAGCATCCCTTCCTGGCGAAGGTCACCAGCGACGATCTCCTCGATGAACTCGCCGCGCGGGAGGCCTACGGCCGCGCCGCCGAGGTCTGGGAGATCGCGTCGGTGATCGCGATGCTCGCGAGCGACTACACCACGTACATGACCGGTGAGATCGTGTCCGTCTCCAGCCAGCGTGCCTGACCCGACCCCGTGATTCTCTAGGAGCTCTCCCATGACCACTTCCGCTTACATCGTCGACGCGGTCCGCACTCCCGTCGGCAAGCGCAACGGCTCACTCGCCGCCGTCCACCCCGCCGACATGGGCGCACATGTCATCAAGGCGATCGTCGACCGCACCGGCATCGACCCCGAGGTGGTCGATGACGTGGTCTTCGGCTGTGTCGACACCATCGGTCCGCAGGCCGGCAACATCGCACGTACCGCATGGCTCGCGGCCGGACTGCCGCTGGGAGTCCCCGGCACCACCGTCGACCGCCAGTGCGGCTCGAGCCAGCAGGCCATCCACTTCGCCGCACAGGGCGTGATGAGCGGGACGCAGGACGTCGTCATCGCCGGCGGTGTGCAGAACATGAGCGCGATCCCGATCAGCCAGGCGATGATCGCCGGTCAGCCGTTCGGCTTCACCACTCCCACGGCCGAGTCGAAGGGCTGGACGCAGCGCTTCGGCGATCAGGAGATCAGTCAGTTCGTCGGAGCCGACATGATCGCCAAGAAGTGGGACATCAGCAGGCGGGAGATGGAGGAGTTCGCGCTCGCGAGCCATCAGCGCGCCAAGACGGCCATCGCCGAGGGTCGCTTCGACAACGAGTACGTGCCGCTGGGCGACTGCGTGGTCGACGAGTGCCCGCGCGAGACCTCCCTGGAGAAGATGGCCTCGCTCGACGTCCTGGCCGAGGGGTCGCAGCTCACCGCGGCCGTCGCGTCGCAGATCTGCGACGGAGCGTCGGCCACTCTCGTGGTGTCCGAGCAGGCGTTGAAGCAGTACGGTCTCACGGCCCGCGCGCGCATCCACCACATGTCGGTGCGCGGCGACGATCCGGTGATGATGCTCTCGGCGCCGATTCCGGCCACCGAGTACGCGCTGAAGAAGACCGGAATGAGCATCGACGACATCGACGTCGTCGAGATCAACGAGGCCTTCGCGCCCGTCGTCCTCTCGTGGCTCAAGGAGACCGGAGCCGATCCGGCTCGGGTGAATCCGAACGGCGGCGGGATCGCGCTGGGGCATCCGCTCGGCGCGACCGGAGCCAAACTGTTCGCCACCATGCTGAACGAGTTGGAGCGCACCGGCGGCCGATTCGGACTGCAGACCATGTGCGAGGGCGGCGGTACCGCCAATGTCACCATCATCGAGCGCCTCGGCTGAGCCGAGACGGCGCACGGCGACCACTCACC
This sequence comes from Gordonia sp. PS3, assembly GCF_041950545.1. Classification (NCBI taxonomy): domain Bacteria; kingdom Bacillati; phylum Actinomycetota; class Actinomycetes; order Mycobacteriales; family Gordoniaceae; genus Gordonia; species Gordonia sp. PS3. The sequence goes on from NZ_CP169524.1 coordinate 580,769, forward strand.
CGGCGCGACAGTCGCTGACCGGCGCCGTACCGCCCGCCCTGTGATTCGCGCCACCCGGTGGCTACACTTGGGATGACTACGAGAATTTGTCTCACAGAACGTCAGTGACTCACGAGTGGAGAGTGGTATGACCAAGCCGGCAGATGTGGCAGTGCGTGCGGGAGACAAGGTGTCGTCCGAGGCGCACACCATGGAAGAACTGGTCGACATCCAGAAGGCCGCATTCCTGCGCGACGGCATTCCGGATGCGAAGACGCGCATCGACCGGATCAATCGCCTGGGCCAGTTGCTGCTCGACCACGCCGACGAGATCACCGCCGCCCTGACCGAGGACTTCGGGTCCCGGCCCGCAGATCTCTCGATCGCGGCCGACGTGGCCGGCTGCATGATCGACCTCGCGCACCAGCGCCGCAGTGCCGAGAAGTGGATGCGTGAGACCAACGTGGCGAAAGTGGCCGGAATGGTCGGATTCACCCAGCGGCTGCGCCGCGACCCGCTGGGTGTCGTCGCGATCATGGGGCCGTGGAACTTCCCGCTGCAGCTGACGATCGTGCCCGCCGCGTCCGCGTTCGCCGCGGGCAACCGTGTCCTCATGAGGCCGTCGTCGATCACCGCGAAGACCACCGACGTCATCGCCCGGGTGGCCCCCGACTACTTCTCGATCGAGGAGCTCGCGGTCATCACCAGCAAGCACGGCGGCGGTTCGGACTTCGCGAAGCTGAAGGTCGACCACATGTTCTTCACCGGTTCGCCGGAGGTCGGTTCGTCGGTGGCGCAGGAGGCCGCGAAGAACCTCGTGCCGGTGACTCTGGAACTCGGCGGCAAGAATCCGGCGATCGTCGACCGCGGCACCGACATCACCAAGGCGGCGCACTTCCTGGCCGACGCCCGCATGATCAACGGCGGCCAGGTGTGCCTGTGTCCCGATTACGTCTTCGTACCCGAGGACAAGGTGGGCGAGTTCACCGACAAGGTGATCGCGCGGTGGACGGCGAACTTCCCGACGATCGTCGGGAACGGCGACTACACCTCCACCATCAACGAGAAGAACTACCAGCGGATCGTCGGCCTCATCGACGACGCGGTCAGCCTCGGCGCCACCAAGCGGCAGGTGGTGCCCGCCGGCGAGGAACTGCCGAACGCGCAGGAGCGCAAGATTCCGCCGACTCTGCTGACCGGAGTGAAGCCCGGAATGAAGATCGAGGACGACGAGGTCTTCGGCCCGGTCTTGACTGTCTACCCGTACCGCGAACTGTCGGAGGCGATCGACAAGATCAACTCGGCGGGTCACCCGCTGACCCTTTACTGGGCCGGGGACGACAACGCGAATCTGCGGACGGTCGCCGACAACACCCGCAGCGGTTCCATCTCCGGCAACGACTTCGGACTGCACATGCTCTCGCAGGGCCTGCCCTTCGGCGGCGTCGGACGGTCGGGCATGGGCAACTACCACGGTGAGTTCGGGTTCAACACGTTCAGTCATGCCCGCGCCGTCACCGTGTCGTCGCTGCCGATCTCCTTCGCCGAGGTCATGACTCCGCCGTTCACCAAGCGGGACGCGCGGATGACCGCGATGCAGATGAAGGTGTGGCGGTTCCTCAACCGTCGCGCGATCAAGAAGTCGAACAAGAAGCGCTGAGCCGGCGGCCGCGCGCGCAACGTGTTCGCGCGCGGCCGTATCCCGGCGACGTTCCCCAGCCAAACAAGCACTTGCTAGGGTGGGGGAAGTCGTACGAGGAGGCACGTTGGCGTCGAAGACATCCACGACCGGACCCACCCGCCGCGACGAACTGCTCGGGATCGCCGGTCAGCTCTTCGCCGAACGCGGGCTCCGCTCGACGACGGTCCGTGACATCGCCGACGCCGCAGGCATCCTGTCCGGCAGCCTGTACCACCATTTCGACTCCAAGGAGTCGATCGTCGACGAGTTGCTCCGGAGCTTCCTCGACGCGTTGTTCGCACGCTATCGGGAGATCACCGAAGCCGGGCTGTCCGCGACAGATACTATCCGTCGGCTCGTGATCGTGTCCTTCGAGGCCATCGACTCCCAGCACACCGCCGTGGCGATCTACCAGAACGAATCCCGGCAACTGATCGGGCAGGAGCGGTTCGACTACATCGCCGAACGGAATGTGGAGTTCCGCGCCCTGTGGGCGGCGGTCCTGCGGCGCGGCGTCGAGGAAGGTGACTTCCGCGAAGACCTCGACGTCGAACTCGTCTATCGGTTCATCCGCGACACGGTCTGGGTGGCGGTGCGCTGGTACCGGCCGGGGGGTGCCAAGACCGTCGAGCAGATCGCCGACCAGTACCTGTCGATCGTGCTCGACGGAATCCTTCCGCGCTGAATCGGGCGGGTCAGCGCGCTACCGACGCGGTGACGGTGAACTTCGGATTCCGCGCGATCTGCCTGGTGGGGCCGACGATCCGTTCGAGTGACCGGCGGTAGCGCAGGTGCGAGTTCCACACGCACCACAGTTCGCCACCGGACCGCAGGGCGCGGGCGGCCTCCGCGAAGAGGTGGTGGGCGATACCCGTCGAGAGAGCGGCGTCGCTGTGGAACGGCGGATTCAGCACCACGAATTCCTCGGTCCCGTCCGGGGTCGTCTCCAGACCGTCGGCCTGAACCGCGAGGACGCGGTCGGCGAGGCCGTTCGCTTCGGCCGTCGCTCGTGCGCTCGCCACCGCGGCGGCCGACCGATCGGTCGCGAGAACGGTGAGTCCGGGCCGCGACCGCGCGAGCGCGGCGCCGACCACGCCGTTGCCGCAGGCGAGGTCCACCGCGGTGGCCGCATCGGGTCGTGCGCCGTCGAGTACCGAGAGCAGGAATCGAGTGCCGACGTCCACGCGGGCTCCGGCGAACACGCCGCCGTGGGCCGCGACGGTGAGACCGAGGTCGCCGTCCCGCCGGGTCTGCGGCCACGAACGGGCTCGTTCGTCGGCGAGCCGGGCGCGCGGTCGGCGGGCGAACAGAACTCGCGACTTCTGCCGGGCGTGGCTGACGTCGACGCGATCGAAGAACTCGCCGAGCACGTCGTTCATCGCGACCGACATGTGCTTGATCCGGCCGCCGGCCACCAAGGTCACGTCCGCGTCGGCGTGGGCGGCGATCAGCGCAGCCACCTCGGCGAGCCGGTCGAGGCCGCGGGGCAGTCGTACCAGCACCACCCGGGCGTCGGCGACGGCGTCGGCGACAGAGGGCAGACTGCGGATGTCCGCACCCGCACCCATCGCCTCGGCGTTGCGCTGCAGAGCGCGTTCGCCGGTGATCAGGTCCTGATGACTGCGGACGTCGGTCGCCCCCGCGTCGACCGCGCCGAGTGCGAGGGCGCCGTAGGCGTCGTCGATCACCGCCACCGTGCCGTCCGGTGCGGCCGCGAGCAGATCGGCCGCCTCGTCCAGGATCAACCGGTCGGCGGCATCGGCTGCGACGAGACCGGGGCCTTCGACGTCGGGGGCACGTCGCAGCAGGGAGAAGTCCACGCCCGCAGGTTACCGGCCCGCGGCGGCGGGTCCGGCATCGCCGGCCGTGGCCGGTAACTTCGACTCATGGCATCGGATACGTCTGACCGGACGTCCCGCCTCGACGGTGCGAGCGCTCCCGGCAGCGGCATCGGTCTGGCGATGCTGCTCAGCCTCGCCCTGCTGTCGGCCATCGCTCCGCTCGCGACGGACATGTATCTGCCCGGACTCCCGCGGGTGGCGGACGATCTTCAGGCGTCGCCGTCGTCGGTTCAGCTCACGCTCACCGCCTTCATGCTCGGGCTGGCGGCGGGGCAATTGCTGGTGGGACCGCTCTCGGACGGACTCGGACGCCGCAGGCCGCTGATCGTCGGTACCGTTCTGCTGGCCGTCGCGGGGCTCGGGTGCGCACTCGCACCGTCGATCATCGTCCTCATCGCCTGCCGCTTCCTGCAAGGAGTCACCGGCGGGATCGGTGTCGTGGTCGCTCGTGCAGTGATCGCGGACCGGACCTCGGGGGACCGCTCGGCGAAACTGTTCAGCGTGATGATGATCATCACCAGCGCGGCGCCGGTGGTCGCGCCGCTGCTCGGCGGAGCGCTGGTGGGGCCGATCGGGTGGCGCGGTGTGTTCTTCGTCCTCGCCGGCCTGGCGGCGGTGATGCTCATGGCCGTCGTCGCCTTCGTCCCCGAGACGCTGCCCGCGCCGCGCAGGCATCCGATCGAGCCGCGGGCGATCGGATGCGGCATCGGGGCGGTTCTCGGCAACCGCCGTTACCTCGGCTACACGTTGACCTTCGGCATCGGGTTCGGTGCGATGTTCGCGTACATCTCGGCCTCGCCGTTCGTGATCCAAGAGGTGATGGGATTCTCGCCCGGGATGTACTCGGTGCTGTTCGCCGTGAACGCGGTGGGCATCGGTATCGCGGGGTGGACCAACAACCGGCTTCTCGGGCGGTTCCGCCCGCACGCCCTGCTCGCCGCGGGAGTGGCCGTGCTCTCGGCTGTGGGCGTCGCGATGCTGGTCGTCGCACTGGCCGTGCCCGGCGTCCACTGGCTGCTGCTCGTGCTGATGTTCTGCCTCACCTCGAGTTTCGGTTTCACTGCGGGCAACGCGACCGCGTTGGCACTCGGCGAGGTCCGGGAGCGCGCGGGCACCGGCTCCGCGGTCCTCGGGTCCCTTCAGTTCACGGTCGGTGCGATCGTCTCGCCTCTGGTCGGTATCGGTGGGGAGGCCAGCGCGACGCCGATGGCGATCGTCGTGTTCGGCTGCACCGTTCTGGCCGCAGGGTCGTTCGCGACTACGATCCGCTGACCGCCGGGTCGCAGATCACTGCGCGGGGGTGAGCCGGCGGGCGAGCGCTGCGGTCATGGCCCGGGCTGCCGCGGAGGGGTCCGGTCGGCGGGCCAGCGAGAGCGACGTCCGCCGCGAGCGCGCCACCGGGATCGCTACCACCCCCGGATGGCCGGCGGCCATCGACGCGGTGAGCAGTCCGACGCCGCTGCCGAGTTCGGCGAGCGCCAGCACCGCGGAGGGCGAATGCGCTGCCACGGCCGGAACGATGGGCACCTGCTCGGCTGCGGCGGTCTCGGCGAGGGCCGCCCGGACACCGGTGCCCTCGGGGAGCGAGAGCACGGTGACGTCGGCGAGTTCCGACAGCGGGACACGGTCGTAGTCGGCCCACGGATGACGGTTCGGAACCACGGCCGCCAACGGCTCGCGAATCAGGGTGCGAGGTCCGAGGGCGGCCGGCAGCGGTGCGGCGTGCGCCACCACCGCGACGTCGAGCCGGCCGAGTTCCAGATCGGCGATCAGCCGGTCGGAGCTGTCCTCGGTGACGGTGACCGAGACGTCGGGGTGGGCACTCCGGAAGTCGGCGAACCCACGCAGGTAGCCGGGGATGGTGCAGCCGATCACGGTGCCCAGCCGAACGTGCCCGCGGACGAGACCGGTGAGCTCGTCAGCGGTGGTCCGGACCGCCTGGACCGCCCGCGCGACTGCGCGCGCGTGGACCAGGATCTCATCGCCTTCCGCGGTCGGGACGACGGTCCGGCCGGAGCGGTCGAGAAGGCGATGCCCGAGTTCCTTCTCCAGCTTGGCGACCTGGGCGCTGACTCCCGATTGGCTGACCAGCAACTCCTCGGCGGCGGCGGTGAACGAGCCGTGGTCGGCGACCGCGACGAGATATCGCAGCTGGTGCAACTCCATAATCAGTGATTCTAGTTCGCAGAAGTACCAGCTGTTGGACGTATACCCGTATGCGGGCGGACAGTGAAGACATGACTGATACATCATCTGCCGTCCCCGCACGCACTCCGCTCCAGATCGCGGAACTCTACGTCGACTGCTGGCGGCGCAAGGACTTCTCCGACCTGCGGCCTCATCTGGCGGATGACTGCGAGTTCGTCGGAGTTCTCGGCACGGCATCCGGACCCGATGAGTTCCTGCAGGGGCTGAACGGCATGGCGGCCGGGACCGACAGCCTCGAGATCCGCAAACGGCTCGCCGACGACACCGACGTCATCACCTGGTTCGATCTCGGCATGGCCGGGGCGCCTCCGACCGCGGTCGCGAACTGGACGCATGTCGAGGCCGGCCTCATCACTCGTGTGAACGTCACCTTCGATCCCCGGGAGATCCTCGCCGTAGGCTGACCGCATGGCCGAAGTCACCGCGATCTGCGTCGTAGCAGCCCTGCATCCGGATCCAGGCAGTGTGGGGACCACGGCCATCGACAAGCGGCCGGTCAGCGGGCCGGTCCGGATCGGCGAATACGGGGCGTTCGCCGATGTGCAGGCCGATCGCAAGCATCACGGCGGCCCGGACAAGGCGCTGTACGTCTATGCGCAGGAGGACGCCGACTACTGGGCGGCCGAGCTCGGCCGGGAGATTCCGCCCGGCTTCTTCGGGGAGAACCTGCGGACGGTCGGAATCGATGTGAACGGTGCGCGGATCGGTGAGCGATGGCGTATCGGCGAGAAGGTGATCGTCGAGGTCACGTCGCCGCGGATCCCCTGTCAGACGTTCGCACGATGGATGGGCGAAGACGGCCGCGGGTGGGTGAAACGATTCGCTCAGGCCCGCCGCGTGGGGCCCTACCTGCGCGTCGTCGAGCGAGGAACGATCACCGCGGGCGATCCGATCGAGGTGCTGACCGTCCCGGACGCCCCCGCGATCCGGGATCTGTGAGCTCTTCGCGGAAATAGATCTCGCGTCGACCGATCAGTTCTGCCGGGCCGGGCTGTCTATCTCTATGACGGCCTCCGAGAGGGACGCCGCAGACTGCAAGGAGACCCCGATGCACAAGATGATCTTCGTGAACCTGCCCGTCGCCGACCTGGACGCGTCCCGGGAGTTCTTCGGGAAGATGGGATACACGTTCGACGACCGCTTCACCGATGAGAACGCCGCCGCGATGGTGCTGGGCGAGACCATCGTCGCGATGCTGCTGCGCCGCGACTTCTACCAGAGTTTCGTGCCCACCAAGCAGATCATCGACGCCACGACCACCAGCGGAGCGATCCTGTGCCTGAGCGCGGAGAGCCGTGAGGAGGTGGACGGCATCGTGAGCAAGGCCCTGGAAGCCGGTGCGACGGCCGGGGACGTGGAAGACCACGGGTTCATGTACGGAAGCTCGTTCTACGATCTCGACGGCCACGGCTGGGAGATCATGTGGATGGATCCGGCCGCGGTGGAGACCGGACCTGAGGCGTACGCCGCGCAGCAGCAGGCGCAGTGACGACCGGGACACCAGTGACCGCTCAGGAGCGGCGGAGGAGTTGACGAGGCGATGACCGACGACCGTGACTTCGAAGCGGCCACCAGTGCCCTGCGCGCCGAGCTTCTCGTGCACTGCTATCACATGCTGGGATCGGCCACCGACGCCGAAGATGTGCTGCAGGACGTGTATCTGCGTGCGTGGCAGGCCTTTCACAGCTTCGAAGGACGGTCGTCGGTCCGCACGTGGATGTATCGGATCGCGACCAACACCTGTCTCAACGCCCTGGAGAGCCGGGCGCGGAGGCCTCTGCCGAGCGGGTTGGGCACCGAGGCCTCCGATCCCCGTGAACCGGTGATCCCGAACCATGAGATCCCGTGGCTGCAGCCGCTGCCGGACGGCGCGCTGGGCGATCCCGCGTCGACGGTGACGGCGCGGGAGTCGGTGGGGCTGGCGATGGTCGCCGCCATGCAGGAGCTTCCGGCGCGTCAGCGCGCGGCGTTGATTCTGCGCGACGTGCTCGCGTTCAGTGCGGCCGAGACCGCCGAAGCACTCGACATGACAGTCGCGGCGGCCAACAGCGCGTTGTCGCGCGCACGCAGGGCGGTCGGCGAGGGCACCCGGCTAGAGGGCCGGCGCGTCGCGGAACTGTCCGACCACGAGCGGCAGGTGTGGGACGAGTTCTGCGCTGCTTTCGAGCGGCACGACATCCCCGGCGTGGTGGACGTGCTCGCCGCCGATGCGGTGTGGGAGATGCCGCCGTTCCCGGGCTGGTATCTCGGCGCCGAGAACATCGGAGTGCTCACCCTCAGCCAGTGCCCGGCCAAGGAAGCCGGCGACATCAGGATGATCAAGACGTCCTGCAACGGGTTGCCGGCGGCCGGGATGTTCATGCGCGACGGCGACGTCTGGCGTCGTTTCCAACTCGATGTCCTGACGATCGTCGACGGTCGGGTGGCGCACGTCGGTGCCTTCTTCGAGCCCGAACTGTTCTCGCTGGCGGGCCTGCCGGAGACGCTGTCGGGCGCCGCTGAGGACCGGTGAGGGTGGGGACTGGCTGAGGCAGATTGGCACATATGATCGATTCCCTAATGTGTTCTGTCATACCCCGTTGGTAGAGTTCTGGTAGGTCAAGAAAACATGGTTTGACCAGCTGAAACACTCGGGGGAGGTGGCAGCGATGACCGATCCGATCACCGATTCGATCGCGACTGTCGTCGCCACCGGTGCGCTGCCGGAGCAGCCCGCCGAACTACTCGCCCTGATCGATGCCGCGGCGGTCAAACTCGCCGAGACCTCCCTGTCACCGGAGACCGAACCGGAACTGCTGGCCCACACACAGACCGCCGAACGCATCCGGCGACGCTGGGACGGCATCTCCGCGGCACTCCTGGTGGAGGTCTCCGACCGCAACGCCCACCGCACCGCCGGCTATCTGAATCCGCACCAATACCTCTCACAGGGCTTGCGGCTGGGGACCCGGGAGGCGGGTCGGCGGTTGCGGATGGCCGAGACCATCGGCGAGTTCTCGAACTTCCAAGGGCAGACCCTGCCTCCGCGGAAGCCTGCGACCGCCGCAGCGGTGGCGGCCGGGACTGTCGGCGCCGAACACGCGTTGGTGATCTCGGCCGTGTTGGCGAAAGTGCCCGGCTGCATCTCGCCGGAAGTCAAAGCCCGTGCCGAAGCCGAACTCGCTCAGGCTGCGGCTGGGTTGAATCCGGATGATCTGGGCAAGGTCGGTGACCGGCTGCTCGCTCACCTGGACCCCGATGGTCAGGAGAGCGATCACGTCGACCGGCAACGCCAACGCGGAATCACGATCCTCCCGCAGGATCGGCAGTTGATGAGCAGAGTCCGCGGCGCGATGACCCCGGAGTTGCGGGCCAAGTTCGAAGTGATCTTGACCGCCTGGGCCGCACCCGGGATGAACAACCCCGCCGACCCCGACTCACCCACCGGAACCATTGACGCCGACGGCATCGACGCCGAGGCTCTGGCGGCGGCGCGGGGCCGGGATCTGCGCAGCGCCGCCCAACGCACACACGACGCACTGCTGGCCCTGTGTGATTACGTTCTCGCCCACGGCGGGCTGGGTGCACCGAGCCGGATACCGGCCGAGTTGGTCATCACCGTCACCGATCAAGAACTCGCCGCCCACGCCGGAATCGCGCTGACCGCGACAGGTAGCCGTGTTCCGATCGGTGAACTCGTGCGGCTCGCTGCCGAGGCTGTGCCGCATCTGGCGGTCTTCCGGAATCACACCAGCGAAGTCCTCTACCAGGGTCGTGGTGCGCGGTGTGCGAGTAGAGCGCAGCGGTTGGCGTTGTTCGCCCGCGACCGCGGTTGCACCGCCCCCGGCTGCGACCGCCCCTTCGCGCAAACTCAGGCCCATCACGCACCGGACTGGATCACCCCGGCCGGACGCACCGACATCGATGCTCTCGGCGCCGCGTGCGGGCGCCACAACCGCGCCGTCGGCACCAACCGCGGCCAATGGGAGACCACCATCCTCCCCGACGGACCCGATGCCGGACGCATGGGCTGGCGACCGGCCACCACCGATCACTCCTGGCGCCTGAACCCCGTCCACCACGCCGGGCAGGCACGGCACCTGCACCCACGGGAGGATCAACAAGTTCCCGTTCCGCATCGCCGCGAGCATCCGCCGCCGGAGGCCGCGGCCCAACCCGATCGCGAGTCCCGGCCGGGACACGCGGCGGCCTGAGCCGTGGTCGCGGAGAGCCTCCCGGTCTGCGCCCGGTCACCCGGCGGGCGGATGCCCTTCGTCCGGAGGGAGCTGTGGGGGATCGGCTGCGAAGCAGGCCGGATCGCCACCCGCGCCCACCACGCCGACGATGCCGCCCCAGACGAGCATCGTCAGTTCCTCGGCCAGATCCTGCGAGGTCCGGTCCGGGACGGCGATCCACTCCTCAACGGCGACGGTGGTGGCCCCGACCATCGCGCGTGCCCAAGTGCGGGCGCCGCGAGTCTGGGCGCCGCGGGCCGCGAATCGCGCCTCGAGCGTCGATTCGAGGGCCCCCGCGAAGATCTTCTCGGCCTCGGCGGCGACCGGACGGCTGCCCGACGGCCGCGCCATCGTGAACCGGTAGACATTGGGATCCGACGACACCGTCTCCACGTACACGCTGATGACGGCCTGAACCAGGCGGTAGTCGCCGATGTCGCCCGACAGCGCGTCGATGAGTCGCGGCATCACGGTCGTCTCCACATACCAGAGCGTGACGGCGGCGGCGAGGTCGTTCTTGTCGGCGAAGTACCGGTAGAGCACGGTCTTCGACACCCCGATGTGGCGGGCGATGTCGTCCATTCCGACCTCCGGGCCGAGAGCCCGGATCGCTTCCACCGTGCCCGCGGTCAGCTCGGCGCGTCGCTCCTGCTTGTGCTTCTCCCAGCGCTGCTTACGGCCGTCGGAGGCGACGGCTTCCACCGCAGGCGTCAGGATGCGTTGTTCGAGCTCGCGCGTCAGCGTCGCCGCCGCGTTGACGGCGGCGCGCGCGGCACTCGTGGGTATCGGAGGGTTCGGCATCACCTGGAAACCCTAGTAGCTCGTACGGAACACTGGACGAGTGTCGTCAACCTTGGACCATCGACAGCGCACCCCGAAGTCTCCGGCGGTGCCCGCGGGACTGACGCAGGCGGACGCGAAACGAGCCCACGACCTGCGGCGGATGAAGATCGTGGCGACCGGCCTGCTGGTCGGCGCCGCGGTGATCTACTTCTGCATGCGCTGGCTCGAACACCGGGACGGAGCGGACGTGGCCGCGTGGGTCGGATTCGTCCGCGCCGCATCCGAGGCCGGAATGGTCGGTGCGTTGGCCGACTGGTTCGCGGTCACCGCGCTGTTCCGTCAGCCGCTCGGACTGCCGATTCCGCACACCGCGCTCATCCCGCGGAAGAAGGACCAGATCGGCGACCAGCTCGGCGGCTTCGTCCAGGAGAACTTCATGACCCGCGAGGTGATCGAGGATCGTGTCGCCTCGCTCGACCTGCCGCGCAGAGTCTCCACGTGGTTCGCCGACCCGGCGAACAAGCCGCGGGTGAACGACGAGGTCTCGAGGATCTTCAAGCTCTGCTCGGAGATGCTGCGCGACGAGGACGTCGAACGCCTCATACAGGCCGCCCTCAAATGGGCGGCGGAACCGCTGTGGGCACCGCCCGCCGGGCGCATCCTCGAGCAGCTCGTCGCCGAGAACCGTCTCGAACCGGTGATCCAACTCGCCTGCGACCGCGCGCACGAGTGGGCGCTGGGCAGTCAGCCGCTCATCGACCGCGTGGTGGACCGCGACGGTCCGGCGTGGGCACCGCGCTTCGTGACCCATCTCGTCGGCGACCGGATCTACCGCGAACTGACCGAGTTCACCTACAAGGTCCGCGCCGATCCGCAGCATGAGCTGCGGATCGCCATGCACGATTTCGTCGAGGACTTCGCCCGGGAACTGCAGGAGGACGAGGCGACGATCGCCAAGTTCGAGAACCTCAAAGAGGAACTCCTCGGACGAGACGAGGTGACCGGAGCGGCGTCGACCGCGTGGCAGGCGGGCAAGGCGGTCATCGAGCAGATGCTCGACGACCCGGAGTCGACGCTGCGTACCTCGCTCTCCGACGCGGTGGTGCAGTTGGCGGAACGGATCCGCGACGACGAACCGCTGCAGGCCAAGCTCAACGGCTGGGCGGTGCGGGCGGCCCGTCACGTGGCCGACAACTACTCGGCGGAGATCATCTCGGTGATCACCGAGACGGTCCGGGGATGGGATGCCGCGGAGACCAGTCGCAAGATCGAACTGCAGGTCGGGCGTGATCTGCAATTCATCCGCATCAACGGCACGGTGGTCGGATCGCTGGCCGGCCTGGCCATTTACACGGTCTCGGTTCTGCTGTTCCCCTGACGCGCTTGCACTTGTTAGCGCCCGGTGCGGATAATGGAATCCGGGAGGCACGAGTTTCGTATGACATCCGAGCATGATCACCAGGACGGCCAGTCCGAGACGGGAACCGTCGAGGCCATGGCCACCGCTGCGCAGGACATCGGCGAGTTCATCCGCAGTCAGCGGCTGTCCGCCAAGGTCTCACTCCGGCAGCTGGCCGAGCGAGCGGGCGTCAGCAACCCGTACCTCTCTCAGATCGAGCGCGGGCTGCGCAAGCCGTCGGCCGACGTGCTCTCGCAGATCGCCAAGGGACTCCGCGTCTCCGCGGAAGTGCTCTACGTGCGCGCCGGAATCCTGGAGGCGCGGCCGGCGAGCCCGGTGCGCGACGCACTGCTCGCCGACAGTTCCATCAGCGAGCGGCAGAAGCAGATGCTGCTGGAGATCTACGATTCGTTCCGCCGAGAGAACGGAGCGAGCGAGCAGTCGGACGGAGCGTCCGCGGCCGGCACGGTCGACGTCCTCCGGGCCGATTCGGCCGAGCCGGCGCGTGATTAAGGTGGAGTCGTGAGCGCAGCGAGTTTCGTCATCTACGCCCAGCAGTACATCCTGCTGGCCATCACCGTCATCGCGGGCGTCACCGCGGCCGTGGCCCTGGTGCACGCCGCGATCACGCGACCCGACGCCTTCACCGCCGTCGACGCGCAGACGAAGACCTTCTGGGTGGCCGTCCTCGCGGTGTCGACGCTGCTGATCTGGCTGGTGCAGGCATCGCTCGGCTTCGGACTGATGTTCTTCCTCGCCGCGATCACCGCGGTCCTCGTCTACGTCGTCGACGTCCGGGTTCGGACCGACGAGATCCTGGGCCGCTCGTGGTTCCGGAAGAACGCGTAGGGACGCGGGGACCCCACCGGTGAGCGAATACCGCATCAACGACCTCGCGCAGGTCTCCGGAGTCAGCGTCCGGAACATCCGCGTCTATCAGGACCGGGGACTGCTCCCGCCGCCGACGATCCGTGGGCGCACCGGCTGGTACTCCGACGAGCACCTCGTCCGGCTCAACCTGATCTCACGCATGCTGGAACGCGGCTACACGTTCGCGACGATCAGCGAACTCCTGCACGCCGCGCATTACGGAATGAAGGTGGAGCACGTGCTGCGCGCGGCTCCGAAGGGCGGAAGGTTCCGCAACATCAAGCGGGCCGCCACCATCACCTTCACCGAATTGAAGAAGACGCTGGGCGCCGACGAGCGGTCGATCAATCTCAGTCAGAAGCTGGGACTGCTCACGAAGGACGGCGCCCACTACGCAATCCGCAATCCGGAGCTGCTCGAAGGCGCCGAAGTGCTGGTGAAGGGCGGCATCGACATCGATGACCTGCTCGATCGATGGATGCGAGTCGAGTCGGATCTGACCGATGTCGCTCGGAGCTTCGTATCCATCATCACCGACAAGTACTTCGACGAGAATCTGCCGAACCTCGGCGAGGAGAAGCTGGCGAAGATGGCCGAGCTGATCCAGACCGTTCGGCCGATGGCCCACGAGATCGTCGAGACCACCTTCAGCCGGGCTCTCGACAAGGAGATCTCGCGGGCGATCGGCGAGGCCAGTACCTATTTCGATGCGACGCAGCAGCAGTCTGCGCAGAGCAGCCGGGCGACCGGCGGCCAGACGGAGGTCGACGAATGACGACGAAGAACACATGGACGCGAGCGCGCCGTTGGGCGACGATCGGCGCGGTGGGCGCCGCTGGAGTGGCGGCTGCCGAACTGGCGGTCGCCGGCGGATTCATGGTCCGCGAGGTGTTCAAGTACCCCGATCCCGTTCAGGACGGCCCCGACCCGATGCTCGCTCCGCCGACGCACCCCATGCGGTCGTCGGTGGTCGGCACCCCGGACGGCACGCTGCTGCACGTGGTGGCCTCCGGTGACGTCGAGGACGCCGACGAGATCGTCGTGCTGATTCACGGCTGGACCTGCAACACCGGATTCTGGAACGCACAGTTCAACCACTTCGGCAGCGGCCGCCCGATGGTGGCCTACGACCAGCGCGGCCACGGCCTCTCGGAGATGGGAACGGCCGCGGCGACCATCGAGATGCTGGGTCAGGACCTGCAGGCAGTCCTCGAAGCGATGATCCCCGAGGGCAAGCGCGCGGTGCTGGTGGGACACAGCATGGGCGGCATGACGATCATGTCGTGGGCCAAGCAGTTCGGTGCGGGCATGGAGGACCGGGTCTCGGCCATCGTCCTGTGTTCCACGGCTGCACGCGGAGTGGTCCAGCGACAGCATCTGATCCCCGAGGACATGCCGGCCGTAGCCGGTCCGGGCAAGCGAGTGCTGGAGCGGACCTTCACCTCCTCGCGGCTGCCCCTGCCGAGCAACTCGTTGACCGAGAAGTTCTCCCACTATGTGACGACCGGTCCCGTCGCCCGCCAGGCCCACGTCGACTTCACCGACGAGATGATCGCTTCCTGCTCGCCGAAGGCGCGCGGTGCGTGGGGCTCGGCGATGTACTCGCTCGACGTGCTGTCCGGACTCGACAAGGTGACGGTCCCGACGGCGGTGGTCGTCGGCAGTGCCGACCTCCTGACGCCGGTGGAACACGCCCAGGAGATGGCCAAGGTGCTGAGCCGACGCGGTTTCCTGTACTCGTACAACGTGTACGAGGGTGCGGGACACATGGTTCCCTACGAGCGGTCCGCTGAGTTCGACGCACTGCTCGGCAATCTGCTCTCCGGGGTCAGCGCGGCAACCGGCAGTTGACGAAGACGGGTTCGGGGTGCAGTTCGACGCCGAAGACGTCCCGCACCCCGTCCCGCACCCGCCCGGCGAGTTCGAGTAGATCCGCCGTGTCGGCGCCGCCGCGGTTGGTCAGCGCCAGCGTGTGCTTGGTCGACAGCCGGACGGGCGCTCCGTCGCCCGGGAAGCCCTTGGTGAAACCGGCGCGTTCGATCAGCCACCCCGCCGACAGCTTCACACCGGCGTCCGCCGGATAGCGGGGGACCGCGACGTCGGCGCCGACGTGCGCCGCGATGCGCTCGAGAATCGCCTCCACACGCTCTTCGGGAACGATCGGGTTGGTGAAGAACGATCCCGCGCTCCAGGTGTCGTGATCGGCGGGGTCGAGCACCATGCCCTTCGCGGCGCGGAGCCCGAGCACCCGGTCGCGCACGTCGCGGGCGCCGGCGGTGCCGCCCTCGTCCACGCCGAGCGTGCGGGCCAGTTCGCGGTACCGGATCGGCGCCGACACGCCGCCCGGATTGAGCCAGAACGAGACGGCCAGCACCACCTGATCGTGGCGGCCCTTCAAGTCGCTCGTCCGGTAGGCCAGGCCCAGTGTGTCGGGCGCGGCCCAGCGGATGTCTCCGGTGGCGCGGTCGAGCAATCGCACGCTCCGCAGAACGTCGGCGACCTCGACGCCGTAAGCGCCGACGTTCTGAACCGGTGTGGTGCCTGCGGCGCCGGGGATGCCCGAGAGGCACTCCAACCCGCCGAAGCCCGCGGCGACGGTGTCGGCGACCAGGGAGTCCCAATCGGTTCCGGCCTCAGCCGTCACGTACGGCCGTCCGTCCTCGTCTCCGTACTCGATTCCGGCGCTCGCGATGACGACCGCGGTGCCCTCGAAACCGTCGTCGCCGATCACGAGGTTGGAGCCGCCACCGATCAGCAACACCGGCTCGCGCCGGGCGTCGAGACCGGCGACCGTCGCGACCAGTGAGTCGGTCGTCTCGCACCGGACGACGGCGCGTGCGGGTCCACCCAGCCGCAGGGTGGTGAAGTCGGCCAAGAGGACGCTCGAGGCGTCGCGCACACGGGTGGTCTGCTGTGGGTCGGTCACGTCAGTAACGGTAACCTGGCTGCCATGTCGAGCAAGTTCGAGCATTCGGTCAGCTATCCGTTCTCCGTGTCCGCACTGTGGTCGCTGATCAGCACCGAACAGTACTGGCGGGACCTGGTGCAGGCGACCAACGCCGGGCACGGCTCGATCGAGTCGTTCGCACTCGACGGCGATCAGGTGACAGTGGTGAGCAAGCAGGGCGTCGGTGCGGAGAACCTGCCGTCCGTCGTGACCGCGGTCCGGCCCGGCGACCTGGAGATCCCGCGGACCAGCGTGTTCCGGCTGGCCGGCGAGCAGATCACCGGCTCGATGGAGGCGGCGGTCTCCGGTGCTCCGGCGAAGATCCACGGTGACATCGTCATCAGCGGGGACCCGGCGGTCGCGCGGTATTCCGGACAGGCCGATGTCTCGATCCCGTTCGTCGGCGGCAAGATCGAGAAGGCGATCATCGAGCAGGTCGGACTGCTGCTCGACGCCGAACGTGACGCATCCGTCGAATTTCGGCAGGGTTGAATCTGACGTTACGCTGTCCCACATGGCACGACGGCTCAGCTACTCAGCTCGGTACCCGCACTCGGCCGAGAAGATCTACCAGGCACTGTCGCAGAAGAAGTACTGGGAAGATCTCATGGTCGAGTTCCGCGAGCTGACCCCGATCTCGAACGTCGAGGAGTTCGAGACCGGTGACGACGGGATCCGCGTGGTCCTGCAGCAGACCATCACGCGGGACATGCTGCCGCCCATCGCCCAGACCGTCATGCTCAAGGACATGATGATCACGCGCACGGAGAACTACGGCGTGTTCGATCCGGTGAACACCGACGGCAGCTACAGCGCGTCCATCCCGGCCGGTCCGGGTTCGCTCACCGGGCGTCAGGAACTGTTCCCGACCGACACCGGGTGCACCATCCGCAAGACGACCGAGGTGAAGGTGTACATCCCGTTCGTCAACGCCAAGCTCGAACAGCTGATGCTGGTGAATCTGGTGGACCTGTTCCGCGGCGAAGCCGAGTTCACGTCGACCTGGGTCGAGGACAACCTCGCGTGAGAGGCGCCGGCCTCGCGGCCGGACGACCCAGCGGGCGCATCACCCGCGGTACCACGAACATCAATCGGCTCCGTCGCGTCGACCGCGCGATGGCCGCCGACCCCCGTGTCCGTGCCGCCTGCGACGTTCCGCGGCCGCTGGCCGTCGACCTCGGATACGGCGGCCGCCCCGACACCGCGGTGGAGATGGCGATCCGGCTGCGCCGGGTGATACCCGACCTGGACCTCGTCGGCCTGGAGATCGACCCCGCCCGGATCGTGGAACCGCGTCACGGGGTGCGCTTCGCGCTAGGCGGCTTCGAACTCGCGGGTATGCGGCCGCATCTGGTTCGGGCGTTCAACGTGCTCAGGCAGTACGGCGAGGACGAGGTGCATGCGGCGTGGGCGCAGATGCGGAGCGCGCTGGCCCCGGGCGGCCTGATCGTGGAGGGCACCTGCGACGAGATCGGCCGCCGATGCTGCTGGATCCTCCTCGACCGCGACGGACCGATCGAACTGACTCTCGCGTGGTCGCCCGCACACACCCGCCGCCCGTCGGAGCTGGCCGAACGGCTGCCGAAGGCACTGATCCACCGCAACGTGGACGGTGAGGCGATCCATCGGCTCCTGGAGACCGCCGATCAGTGCTGGGACCGGGCGGCCGGGCGCGAGGTCTTCGGCCCGCGCGACCGCTGGCGGTACGCGCGTGACATGCTCCGGGACTCGGGGGTCGACGTCCGCGTGCCTCGCGGCCGTCGCGTGGACAACCTGCTGACCGTGCCGTGGGGCGCCGTCGCTCCCGCTTGACCTGACGAGTTCCGCACGCGGCGGAAGCCCCGAGGCCACGCGCTGCGACTGTCGTCCGTTCGGTCGGGTTTCCCGAAGATGTCGGAGTTCGCCGATACGCTTCCGGCATGTCCACAGATGGCCGGCCGGATGACCCCGCACGGAATGACCCCGCACGGAATGACACCGCACAGACTGCGCCCGACGTCGATCACTACGCCGAGACGATGTCGCGGCCGGTGCCCGACCCTCCGTCGGTGCCGCCGCTGCGGGAGCCGACCAGAACCTACGACACCCCCGGTCTCGAGGACCCGTACCGCTCGGGTCCGCACTACGCCGGCCCCGCATCCTCGGGACCGCTCTACGCTCCGACGCAGTATCCGAGCGGCCCGTATCCGCCGCCCGGCTACGGACCGGCACCGGCCGGCGGGGCGGGGCGTGCGGTCCTTCTCGGTCTGGCGATCGCCTGCGTGATAGGTCTGGCGGTGGCCGCCGTCGTCGTCTGGATGAAGGTCGTGAACGCCCCCGACGAGAAGACCGCGGACCCGGCCCCGACGGTCGTCACGCAGGCACCTCCCACGCACACCGTGACATCGGTGGTGGCCGATCCGGAGACCGATGCCGCCGGGCGCCTGCGCGATCAGGCGACGGCCGACGCCGCCGATTTCCGCGGTGCCCTCGCCGATCGCTGGGCTGCGCAGATCAGTGCGAAGCGCCCGGGCCTGTACGCCGACGGCCGTACTTGGGACAACCAGACCATCCTGGCGGAGTTCGAGTCGTCTCGGTCCCGGTACCCGCAGGTGCGGCTGCTCGACTCGAGTGAGTGGCCGGTGTTCTCCGAAAGCGGCTGGTGGGTGACGGTGTCGGCCCAGGGCTTCGCGAGCGCGGACGACGCACTGGCCTGGTGCCGCGGAAACGGGCTCGACAAGGACCACTGCTTCGCCAAGCTCATCAGCAGCAGCCGCGGGCCGGAGGGATCTACGCTTTATCAGAAGTGATGTTCTCGTGCCCGAGGGAGACTGCATGCGACTGGCGATGGCCCAGATGAGTTCCACCGACAGCCCGGACGCCAATCTGGAGATCGTGCTCGACGGCGTGCGGGACGCCTCCGCGGCCGGAGCCGACCTGGTGGTGTTTCCAGAAGCGGCCATGTGCCGGTTCGGAGTCTCCCTCCGCGATGTGGCGCAGTCACTCGACGGCCCGTGGGCATCGGCGGTCGCGGCCGCCGCGGACGCTCACGGAGTCGCGGTGGCGGCGGGGATGTTCACGCCCGCGCCCGACGGCCGGATCCGCAACACGGTCCTGGTGGCACGACCCGGACGCGCACCCCTCGCTTACGACAAGATCCACCTGTACGACGCCTTCGGCTTCGCCGAGTCGCGGACCGTGGCGCCGGGACACCGGCCGCTCGTCTTCGACGTCGGTGACTGCACGGTCGGCGTCGCCACCTGCTACGACATCCGGTTTCCCGCGCTGTTCACCGAACTCGCCCGACGCGGAGCACAGATGATCGTGGTCCCCACGTCGTGGGGTTCGGGACCCGGCAAACTCGAGCAGTGGGAGATCCTGACTCGCGCTCGGGCGCTGGACTCCACCGCCTACGTCGCGGGCGTCGGTCAGGCCGAACCCTCCGACCCCGCCATCAGAGACTCCTTGGCTCCCACCGGGATAGGTCATAGCCGACTCTCAGATCCATTCGGTAGCGTGATCGCCGACTATGACTCCGCGGTGCAGATGGGTGTCCATGACATCGATCTCGCCCTGACAGACAAGGCGCGCAGCGCGTTGGCCGTGCTGGCCAATGCCCGTGACATTCCCCGCCTGGATCGGACGAACCCGCATGACTGACTCTCCGCGCTCGTCGCATTCCTCCGACGACGAAGCCTCCGACGAGGCCGCCGTCGGCGAATCCGAGACCCGAGAGCACGTCGCTCCGGAGTCGGATGCGGCGGGGGAGCCCGCCCAGGCCGCGGGGTCCGACGAGTCCACAGGGTCCGAGGAGCCCGCGGCGACGGGCAAGCACAGCGTCCCGGACACCGACGGCGCTCTTCCCGACGACACCCCGACCGGGGAAGTCATCACCGGGCCGATCCGCTACACCTCGGACCCGGCCACGCACGCCTACTCGGAGTCCGGCAAGCCGCCGACCAAGCAGATGGACGCATTCGACTCGGGGGCGTTCACGCCGGTCGCGGCAGCTCCGCCGCCGCCACCGCCGTCGTCCGGTGCGCCGGTGATGTCGTCGCCGTCGGCCAAGCGCGGACGCGGCCGGACGATCGGCCTCATCGTGGCCGCCGTGGTACTGCTCGTGGTGATCGCCGGCGTCGGATCCGAACTCTACGTCCGGCACAAGGTCACCAGCTGTCTGCAGACCTCCTTCGAGAACCTGACCGGAACCGGAACCGACGTCTCGGTGTCTCGGCGACCGATGCTCATGTCGGTGGTCGACGGCGACGTCCCGTGGGTCCAGGTAGACACCACCGGTGGCGGCGACTCCACCATGCAACTGCACGCCCGGGCCGAGGGGATCAGCACCGACGGCGGCACCGTGCAGTCGCTGCAGGGCAACGGGTTCCTTCCCTACGAGCGCATTCAGACGATGAGCCAGGAGGGCCAGAACGGCAGCCCGACCATCGAGTCCATCAGCGCCGATCCGTCTGCGGGGACCATCAAGATCTCCACGACGGTCAACATCACGATCATCCCGATCCCCGCCACCGTGACGCTCAAGCCGGTGGTGAAGGACGGTGCGGTCTCGTTCGAGGTGAAGGACGCGACGGCGCTGATGTTCGGTCTCCCGTCCGACTTCGCTCAGCCGATCGTCGATCAGGTCACCGCGGCGATGTTCGGTCCGCTGTTCAAGCAGATCCACGTCACCAAGCTCGACGTCGGCAAGTCAGGCATCGACTTCGCCTTCGCCGGCGACGATGTGAACCTGAAGTCGGCCGCGGAGTCGACCAACGCGTCCAGCGGTTCCGGAGGCTGCGCGGTCTAGCCGTGCCGCTCGGCAGCCGTACTGCCGCGGCCTACTCGGCGAAGCCGTCCAGCACCGCGCGGGTGCCCGACAGCCCGAGGCGATTCGCGCCCGCGGCGATGAGATCGGCGGCTGCTGCCGCCGTGCGGATGCCGCCGCTGGCTTTGACACCGACGCCGTCGCCGACTGTCGCTCGCATCAACTCGACCGCGCGGACGCTCGCACCGCCCGCCGGATGGAAACCGGTCGAGGTCTTGACGAAGTCGGCGCCCGCTTCGACGGCGCGCCGGCAGACCTGCACGAGACAGTCGTCGCCGACCGCGTCGAGCAGGACCGCGGACTCGACGATCACCTTGAGCACCCGGTCGCGGCCGATCGCCTCGCGGACGGTCAGGACGTCCGCGAAGACCTCGTCGTACCGGCCGTCGACCGCGGCGCCGACGTCGATCACCATGTCGATCTCATCCGCACCGGAATCCACAGCGAGGCGTGCCTCGGATGCCTTCACCAGCGAGTGATGCTTGCCCGACGGGAATCCCGCCACGACGCAGGTGCGCGCGGACCCGGTGTCGATGGGCAGCATCGACGGTGACAGGCAGATCGAGTACACGCTGAGCTCCAGACCGTCGATGATGGTGGCCTGCGCATCGGCCCGGGTCGCTTCGGGCTTCAGCAGCGTGTGGTCGACCATCGCTGCGACATCCGCTCGGGTCAGGTTGGTGTTCGTCACGGAATCGAGCTTGGCACACTGAGAACTGTGAGCAACTCGCAGATCTCCTCCGGCGACGACCGTCGCTTCGTCCTGACCCTCGGCTGCCCCGACCGCACCGGCATCGTCGCTGCCCTCTCCGGCTTCCTCGCCGGCGTTGGCGGGTGGATCACCGAGGCGGCGTACCACTCGGATCAGACCACCGGCTGGTTCTTCACCCGGCAGGCCGTCCGTGCCGATTCGATCGGGATGCCGGTGGAGGAGTTCCGCAGCCGTTTCGCCGAGGTGGCCGCGATGTTCGGGCCCGAGGCCGAATGGCAGGTGTCCGACACCGGTGCCGAGAAATCAGTGGTGCTGCTGGTCAGCAAGGACAGTCACTGTCTCACCGATCTCCTGTCCCGTGCCGAGCGCGGCGAGTTCCCGGCTCGGGTCAGTGCGGTGGTCGGAAATCATCGGGACCTGGAGACCATGACCACGCGATTCGGTGTTCCGTTCCACCACGTGCCCTTTCCCGCCGGTGGCAAGGAAGAAGCGTTCGCGGACGTGCGGGCGATCGTCGACGGTTACGACCCCGACGCGATCGTGCTCGCGCGCTTCATGCAGATCCTGCCCGCCGACCTGTGCGAAGCCTGGGCCGGCAAGGCCATCAACATCCACCACAGTTTCCTGCCGAGCTTCGTGGGGGCCCGGCCGTACCATCAGGCGTTCGACCGCGGGGTGAAGCTGATCGGCGCCACCTGCCACTACGTCACCGCCGATCTCGACGCCGGCCCGATCATCGAGCAGGACGTCAGCCGGATCAACCACGAGTACTCTGCGGCCGACATGGTGCGTCAGGGCCGAGACATCGAGACGCTCGTGCTCGCCCGCGGCGTACGCTGGCACCTGGAGCACCGCGTTCTGGTGCACGACCGCAAGACGGTCGTCTTCCAGTAGTCCGCGACTCCCGGCGCCTACCCGGTCTTGATGTTGCGGCGCGAGGTGGCCTGATCGCGGGGGCGGACGACGATCTGGTCGAGGTCGACGTGCGACGGCCGGGACGCGGTGAAGGACACGATTTCGGCGATGTCCTCGGCGACCATCGGCGTCAGCCCCTCGTACACCGACTCGGCCTTCGCGGCGTCGCCGCCGAAGCGGACGAGGGAGAACTCGGTCTCGACCATCCCGGGGCAGATCTCGGTCAGCCGGATGGGCTTGCCGAGCAGTTCCAGGCGCAGCGTCCGGTGCAGGACGCCCTGCGCGTGCTTCGCAGAGGTGTAACCCGCGCCGTTGTCGTACGCTTCGAGTGCCGCGGTGGAGGTGATCGTGATGATGAGACCGTCGCCCGATGCCTCGATCTTCGGAAGCAGGGCCTTGGTGACGCGCAGTGTGCCGACCACGTTGGTCTCCCACATCCAGCGCCAGTCCTCGAGGTCCGCCTCCGCCACCGGGGCCAGGCCCTTGGCACCGCCCGCATTGTTGACCAGGACGTCCACGCGGTCGAGCGTCGCGGCGAAGCGTTCCACCGAGGCGGCGTCGGTGACGTCGAGGTACCTGGCGCGGCCGCCGATCTCCTGGGCGAGCGCGTCGATGCGGTCGACGCGCCGCGCGCCCAGCACCACGGTGTAGCCATCGCGGGCCAGGCTGCGCGCCGTCGCCGCACCGATACCCGAACTCGCCCCCGTGACGACCGCGATCTTGCCCTTGCTGCTGGAACTCTCGGAGCTAGTCATGGCATCGAGTCTAGTGGCGGCGGGTGCCGGCGATGCCCGGAGTCCGCGGGCCCCGAACTCGTCTGCTGATAGGTTCGACGCATGACCATCGCCGGCGTGGTGGCCGCGCCACTTCGTTTCGGATCCGGCCCTGCCGCCGCCGTTCTCAACGCTGTCCGTATCAGTGCTCCGGCGACCCGGGACCGACTTGTCGCCGACACCGGGCTCTCGGCCGCCACCGTCAACCGGCAGGTGAACGCACTCCTGGAGGCGGGCCTGGTGATCGAGCGACCCGATCTGCTCGGGCACAGCGGAGTCGGACGGCCCAAGCTGCCACTGACCCTGGACCCCGACCGGTTCTGCGTCGCGGGCATGCACATCGGTGCCCGCCGGACGGCGCTCGTCATCGCCGACGTCGGAGGCCGCACGCTGTACAGTCACGCGATCCGTACGAAGGAACTCGCGAACGCCGACGCCGCGTCGGCCGTCGATAGATTGTGCGAACTGCTCGCCGAACTCGCGGGGCGCTTCTCCGGTCGGCGGGTCCTCTGGGCGGGCGCAGCGCTCGGTGGGGTGGTCGACGACGCCACCGGCCTCGTCGACCACACGATCCTGCGCTGGCATCGGCAGCCGCTGGGGGAGCGTCTGCACGCGGCCCTCGGCGTGCCGGTGTCGGTGGCCGAACACGTTCAGGCGATGGCGGCCGCGGAATTACTGTTGGCGTCGACCGTTCAGCGCAGCGGATCGAGCCTGTTCTTCTACGCCCGTGAGACGGTCGGCATGGCCCTGATCATCGACGGCGAAGTACACCAGCCCGCGCACGGCGCGGGGACCATCGCCGGGCTCCGGGTGGAACCGGGGGTGCTGGCCGTCGAGCCGGTGGCGCCGTTGCAGTCGGTGATCGGCACGGCGGCGGTCAAGGCCGCGGCCGCCCGGCTGGACGTGGACGAGTCGGCCGGCGTGGTCGCCGACGATCGCGCGCGTGTGCTCGGCGAGGCGGTGGCGATGATGCGTGATGTGTTGAATCCCGATGCGATCACGGTGGCCGGCGACGCCTTCTCGGCCCATCCGCACGGGCTGGCTCCGGTGCAGGCGGCGTTCGACGCGGCCAGCCTGTTGCCGAGACCGCTGGAGATCGTCCCGACCTGCTTCGGGGTGCACGTACCCGAGGCGGCGGCCGTGGCCGTGGCGCTCTCCGCGGTGTACGCCGATCCACTGGGTGTCGTCGGCGGCTGAATTCATCCGGCTCGTCGAGTAGGCCGTATCAAGACTGCCTGTCTGGGGTTTCGACTCGCTGCGCTCGCTCAACGGGCCTGGAGGGTCGCTCGGTGGTGTTTGTCTGTTGAGGGTTGTCGAGTAGGCCTGTGAGCGTAGCGAGCATGCCGTATCGAGACCGTCTGTCTGGGGTTTCGACTCGCTGCGCTCGCTCAACGGGCCGGCGGATTCAAGCGGTCAGTGCAACGAGTCCTGTGAGATGAGGCAGTCACTGATCACAGGAGGATCCGGATGCAGGGCAAGCACGGTCATCTCAGTCGGGAGCAGAAGCGGCTGGCACTCAGGCTGCATGCGAGGGGTTGGCGGCTGGTCGACATCGCCAAGGAGATCGGCTGCAGCGCGCCGATGGTCGGGATCATGGCCCGCACCGGCAGGCACGCCGACGCCAAGCCGTTCGGCTGGGAGCCACGCCAGGGCTGCCTGACGATTGACGAGCGCGAGCAGATCCTGGTGGGGATCAATCGTGGCGACACCTTCACCGCGATCGCCGAGCACCTGGGGCGCGCGGTGTCGACCATCAGCCGCGAGGTGAAGCGCGGCGGTGGTCGCTGCGGCTACTCGGCATGGCATGCGCACGAACGCGCTCGCGATCAAGCTCGTCGGCCGAAGTCTTTCAAGCTCGCGTCAGGCCGGTTGCTCGAGGAGGTCTCCAGCCGGCTGGAGCAGTTGTGGTCCCCCGAGGAGATCGCGGCGCGCCTACGGTTGGATCACGCCGATGATCCGGAGATGCGCGTGAGCCACGAGACGATCTACCAGTCCCTGTTTGTCCAGGGCCGAGGCGAGTTGCGCCGCGAGTTGGCGCGGTGTCTACGGTCCGGAAGAGCGGCCCGAAAGCCCCGCGGCACCACTGACGGCCGCGGCCGGATCCCCGGCATGGTGATGCTCAGCGAACGCCCCGCAGAAGCCGACGACCGCGCCGTGCCCGGACACTGGGAAGGCGACCTCATCCTTGGCGAGGGCAGCCGCAGCGCGGTCGGGACGCTCGTCGAGCGATCGACGCGGATGACGCTGCTGTTGCACCTCCCAGATGGCAAGACAGCCGAGCAGGTCGAGGCAGCGATGCGCGCCGCGATCAGCAAACTACCGTCCTCGTTGGCCAGAACGATCACCTGGGACCAGGGCGCGGAGATGTCGCAGCACGCGGCGTTCACCACTGCCACGGGTATCCCGATCTACTTCTGCGATCCCCACTCGCCCTGGCAGCGCGGGAGCAACGAGAACACCAACGGCCTGTTGCGTCAGTACCTGCCCAAGGGCACCGACCTGAGCGCCGTCACCCGCGAGGAGTTGGACGCGATCCAGGACAGCCTCAACAGCCGACCGCGCAAGACTCTGGGCTATCTGACACCATCAGAGAAGCTCGCAGAGCTTCTTGCGCCCACCGCTTGAATCCGCCGCCTGAAAGGTCGCTCGGTAGCTGTTTCCAGGGTTGCCGTATCGAGACTGCCTGTGTGGGGTTTCGACTCGCTGCGCTCGCTCAACGAGCCTGGAGGGTCGCTCGGCAGCTGTTTCAGGGTTGCCGTATCGAGACTGCCTGTTTGAGGTTTCGACTCGCTGCGCTCGCTCAACAAGCCTGAAAGGTCGCTCGGTGGTCTGTTTCAGGGTTGTCGAGTAGGCGTGTGAGCGTAGCGAGCATGCCGTGTCGAGACCGCCTGTTTGGGGTTTCGACTCGCTGCGCTCGCTCAACCAGCCTGGGGGAGGGGCGCTCAGTGCGCCTTCGCACGACCGTCAGCGGCGCAGAGCGGCCACGGTCTCCAGGACTGTCGCGACCCCGTTCGGATCCGCGACGCGGAAGTGCGCCGCCGTCGGGCCGTCTCCGACCTTGACTCCCACATCGTCCGGACCGAGGCGCGCGAAGGCCTTCTCGTCGGTCACGTCGTCGCCGAGGTAGAGCACGGCGTCCACCTCGAGCGCCGCGCGCAGGCGGTCGAGGGCGTGTCCCTTACTGGTCTCGATCACCGCGAGTTCGATGACCGCTTTGCCGTGGGTCACCTGCACCCCGTCCCACGACGCCGGACCGGACTCGGCGAGAGCGAGCGCGGCGTCGGCGTCGGCAGGGGATGCGTTGCGCACATGAAGGGTGGTGCTGACCGGCTTCACCTCCACCGAGGTGCCGGGGAACCGGGCACTCAGACCGCGGAACTCGGCGACGATCCGCCGCAGCAGTTCGCGTTGCCCGTCGGTGACCGGATCGTCGAAGCCTTCGGCGAACTCGGCGCCGTGGCTGCCGACCAGCGTGATGTTCTCACTCGCACCGGAGAGCGCGCGCAGGTCGGCGCGGGCCCGGCCGGACACCAGTGCCGCCGCGGTCCGCGGCGCCGCGGCGCACTGCTCCAGCGCCGCCATCGAGCGCGGTTCGGGGACGGCGTCCTCGGGCCGCGCCACGATGGGTGAGACGCACCCGTCGTAGTCGGAGGCGACGAGCACCCGCGGACGGGCGGCGAACGCTTCGAGCGCGGCCCGCAGGGCGTCGTCGAGCATCGTCTCGGTCATGCGTCGGCGGCGAGGGTGTCGAGGAAGCTGGTGGCCCACAGATCGACGTCGTTGGTCATCACCTGATCGTGGAGGATGCGCATCCGCTCACGGCGGACTTCGGCGGGATCGGTGACGGCGGCCTCGATCGCGTCGTCGACGTCGCGGTCGTCGTACGGATTCAGCAGGTAGGCCTCGCCGAGTTCGGCTGCGGCGCCGGTGAACTCGCTCAGGACGAGGGCGCCGCCGAGATCCGCGCGCGCGGCGAGGTACTCCTTGGCGACAAGGTTCATCCCATCGCGCATCGGGGTCACGAGCATGACGTCGGCCGCGCGGAAATAGGCGAGCAACTCGTCGCGGGCCACCGGCTGCAGCAGGTAGCGGATCGGCGGGCGCGCGACGGTCCCGTATTTGCCATTGAGGTGACCGACCATCTGCTCGATGCGATTGCGCATGTCGATGTAACTGTCGACGCGCTCGCGGCTGGGGCTGGCGAGCTGCACCATCACCGTCTTCGCGGGATCGAGCCGGCTGGAAGCGAACAGCCGCTCCAGCGAGGCCAGCCGGACGTCGATTCCCTTGGTGTAATCGAGCCGGTCGACGCCGAGCAGGAGCACCTCGGGGTCACCGAGTTCGGCGCGGATCGCGACCGCGCGGTCGGCGGCGGCCGTGGCCTGCGCCGCCACATCGGCCGAATCGATGGAGATGGGGAACGAGCCGACCTTGACGGTGCGGCCGTCGTACTCCACCGCTCCGAAATCCTCCCGCGCGGTGATCGGGCCGTTCGAGGTGCGAGTGCCGAGGAGCCGGCGCGCGAGTGTCAGGAAGTTCTCTGCGCCTCCGGGCAGGTGGAAGCCGAGCAGGTCGGCGCCCAGCAGGCCCTCGAGAAGATCGGTGCGCCAGGGGAGCTGGCTGAACAGCTCGGTCGGCGGGAAGGGGATGTGCAGGAAGAACCCGATCCGCAGGTCGGGACGCGTCTCGCGCAGCATCGCGGGGACCAGGAGCAGCTGATAGTCCTGAACCCAGACCATCGCATTCGGGGCCGCAGCACTCGCGGCGGTCTCCGCGAACCGGCGGTTCACCCGGACGTACGCCTCCCACCAGTCATGCCGATACTCGGGCTTGACGAGTAGATCGTGGAACAGCGGCCACAGAGTGGCGTTCGAGAACCCCTCGTAGTAGTCCTCGACCTCTGCGGCGCTCAGCGGCACCGGGTGGATGTCGATGCCCTCGACGTCGGGCTTCTCCTCGGGGGACCCGTCCTGCGACGCGCTGCCCGACCACCCCACCCAGGCGCCCGACCGGGTCTCCAGGGTGGGGGTCAGTGCCGTCACGAGTCCGCCCGGCGAACGCTTCCAGACCACGGAGCCGTCGGGCCGAACCTTCTTGTCGACCGGAAGACGATTTGCGACGACGACGAAATCCGCACCCGTCGCAGGGTGCCCGGGGGCCGTCATCCGCGTCAGGCGGACTCGCCGGGAGCGATTCCGAGCATCGACAGCAGCATGCGGCATTCGTCGGCGTCGGTGGCGTAAGCGGCCACCACGCGGCGGGCCTTGTGTGCGGTCTCGTCGGTCACCGGCTCCAGTTCGTCATCGGCGATGTCGTCGGTCGTCTTAGCTGCCATGGCCGGGATTCTACCCGAGCCGATCAGCGGTGCCGGTCGGCGTTCGCGACGATCGCATCCCGTACGTACCGGGCCAGTCCGGGCTCGATCTCCTCGTACGACGCGGTGAACCGCGGGTCGCTCACGTACATCTCGCCGAGGCAGGTGTGGAACTCGTGGCTGCACTCGTAGAAGCGCTCGTCGATGTGCTTGCGCGCCCGTTCTGCGGCGTCCATGGCGGCCGTGCTGTCGGCGGGTTCGCCCGCCCGCATGGCCGCGGCGAACGCCGCGTGGATCGCGTCGGTCTCCGCCTTGATCTGTTCCCAGTCCGCCTTGGTGTAGTCGCGAGTGCGGCGGGCCGACTGCTTCCACGCGTCGGTCTGCCCCCACCGCTCCTCGGCTTCGGCCTGGTACTCGTCGCGGAATCCGTCGCCGAAGATCTCTCGCATCTCTTCGGCGGTCGCTGGTCGTTGCTGCATCTGCGTCTCCATCGCTCGATCGATGGCTGCGACGAGTTCGGTCAACTCGCCCAGCCTGGACACGACGGCCTCGCGTCGCCTGCGCAGGTGATCGACTGGGTCGCCGTCGCCGTCGAGCAGTGCCGCGATCTCGTCCAGCGGCATCTCCAGCCGCCGGTAGAGGACGATGCGCCAGAGCCGGTCGAGGTCCGCCTCGGTGTAGAGGCGGTAGCCGGCTCCGGTGCGCTTGGCGGGCGACAGCAGTCCGATCCGGTCGTAGTGGTGCAGAGTGCGCACCGTGACTCCGGTCAGATCGGCCAGACGTCCCACCGTCCAGGTGGTCGTCCCCGTGCCGTCGGCCCCGTTCGTCGCCGTCATGGATTCCAGCGTGGAGGCTTACGTCGCGTGAGGGTCAAGCCGTGCGGCCGGCCGTCGCGCAGCGCGTCGCGTTGGCGCGCCAGCGCCGCGGGCAGCCGGGGCCGTTTGAGCGTGCGTGCGATGAATTCGCCGAGGGTGACTCCGGCGGCGATGGAGCAGCCGACCGCGATGGCTGTGGCCAGCTCGCCGAAGCCGGCCAGCGTCTCGCCGCTCATCACACCGTAGAGACCGCGGTACATCGCCAGACCGGGCAGCAGCGGGGTGATGCCGGCGACGGCGACCACGAGTGGCGGGACGAGGGCTCGACGAGCGGCGAGACCACCGATGAGGCCGACGACGATCGCGGCGACCGCACCCGAGACGATGGCTCCCGCGTCCGTGAGCGAGAGCCCGCTGATCACCCCGGAGGCCAGCACACCCGCGCCGAGCGCGACCGGGATCGCGCGACGCTCGGCGTAGCTGGCGAGTGCGAAGGCGCCCGCGGCGATCGCTCCGCCGATCACGGTCGCGGCCACGTCCGACGGTCCGAACGGAGACGTCGTCGTCAGGCCCGGCAGACTCCCGCCCAGCGCCTCGACCAGCCGGATCGCCATGGCCACGCCCGCCAGGATCCCGCCGGTCATCAGCACGACCTCGGAGAATCGGGCGGTGCCGGTGATCGGCGCCCCGGTGATCGCGTCCTGCACCGAACCGACCAGCGACAGTCCCGACAACAGCGCCACGATCCCCGCCGCGATGATCTGCGACGGCGCGAAACTCACGTCGAGCGCCTCGCGCCAGTGGTACAGGCCGGCCGCGGGGAGCACGGCGATGAACCCGCCGAGCATCTGCTGGAAGAAGATCGGGGTTCCGATGCGGGCCAGCCGCCGGTTGAGAGCGACGATGACGACGGTGGTCAGGAAAGCCGTCAGCACCACCAGCGTGGTACCGCCGAGAAGGATCGAGATACCCAGCGCCAGAACGCCCCAGGCCAGATTCGCGAGCCAGTACGGGTAGGGGTGAGGGGCGCTGACGATGCCGTCGACGATCCGGTGCGCGGTTCCGGGGGTGATGGCCAACTGCCGGATGCGCCGCACCAGGCGGTCGACGTGCGCGAGCCGGGTGAAGTCGAGCGACCGGTAGTGGACCGTGCGCACGGTGGTGACCGGCGGCAGCGTGGGGCCCCGCCGGGCGCTCACCAGGATGCGGTTGAACGTGACGTCCACGACGACGTCCTCGAGACCGTAAATGCTTGCGACGAAAGCGATCTGGTTACCGGTGTCGATGGCGCCGGTACCCGAGTCGAGGAGCACCGCGCCGATACGTGCGGCGAGATCGAGGACTTCGGTGATCGCGGCCTCGTCGTCGAGCGGGATCGGTTTGCGGGGTGCGACGACGATGCTGCCCGGCTCGATCGTGTCGATCGTGGCCGTGGCGTCGCCGAGAATCTTGTCGAGTCCCTGACGGAACATCGCTTTCACACGCACCCTGCCTCCTCACAGGTCAGTCGCGGAGGCGGTCCGGTGGGGCCGCCGCCTTCGATCGTGGCATCGCACGCACCGGCCCGCGAGGGTTGTCCCGCGGAGGTGCCCGAGGTAAGTCGTCGGCCCGGGGACCGGGCGTTACTGGTTCGCGGTGTGACCCTATATACTTCCGCCGCAGGCCTCCTTAGCTCAGTGGTAGAGCACTCGCCTTGTAAGCGAGCGGTCGTCAGTTCAATCCTGACAGGGGGCTCCGCCGCGGGCCTGACGCATCCGATGCGTCGGGCCCGCTCCACTCTCCCGGCGGTGCGGTCCTCAGAGGAGGACCAGCAGATCGGTCCGCAGGTCGTCGTGTGCGACGACGCTGGGATCGGTCACGTAGATCTCGACCACCGCGCGGGGCACCGCACCCCCTTTGGCGAAATGGGTCTCCATGAGCAGCTCCCACGCCGACCCGAGACCGTCGAAGCCGCCGAGGTGCGACATCACCAGGGCGCGGCCGGTGGGGAAGGTCCCGTTGTCGATGCCCTCGAGGTCGGTGGGCTCGGCCACGGGGAAACCGATCGTGACGTCGAACTCGTCGGTGACGTCGCCCTCGTAGACGGCGAAGCCCGGTCCGATCGGCCGAGCCTGCGCCAGCAGGTGGAAATGGCCGTCGAAGATCTCCGGCAGGTCGTCCATGCGGACCTCGGGAAATTCCATGGTCACCACCCGCACCGCGTCCGGCAGGGACACCTCGGTGGCTTCGAAGAACGGCTCCTCGCGCAGGATCAGGGGCAGTGAACTGGTCATGAATCCATGCTACGGCCGCGCGGCCCGGAGTCGGCACATGCTGCACACCGGTCCATCGCCCGGCAAGATGGAGGCGTGACTGACACCGTTCACGTCGTCGACACTGTCTACGGTCCGCTGCGGGGCACCAGCACACCATCGGCCGACCTGTGGCTGGGAGTCGCGTACGCGGCTCGTCCGACCGGGCCGCGACGCTGGCTGCACGCGCAGCCGCCCCGTGAGCGCAGCGAGGTCATCGACGCCCGCAACTTCGGCCCGGTGTGCCCGCAGCCGGTGATGCAGGTGATCGATCTCGGGCCGGAGGCCTTCGCCAACGAGGACTGCCTCTATCTGAATGTCGGGACGCCGCGCGGCGTGGCCGGCACCGACGCACGCCTGCCGGTGATGGTGTGGGTCCACGGCGGCGCCTACCTCTGCGGATCGGGGTCGCAGCCGCTGTACGACCCGGGGTCCCTGGTGCAGTCGTCCGTCACCCGCGGGACGCCGACGATCATCGTCACCCTCAACTACCGGATGGGCGCGTTCGGGTTCGCCGATCTGCGTCATCTCTCGTCCGGCGACGAGACCTTCCAGGCCAATTGCGGTCTCTCGGACGTGCTCGCCGCGCTGGGCTGGGTGCGCGACAACATCGAGCGTTTCGGCGGAGATCCGGGCAACGTCACGCTGTTCGGCGAATCGGCCGGCGCCGGTGTGGTGACCACGTTGCTGGCCTCGCCCGCGGCGAAGGGACTGTTCCATCGGGCGATCGCCCAGAGTTCCCCGGCCACCACCGTGTACGACGCCGAGCGTGCCGAGCGTTACGCGAACATGCTGCTGGCCGAGCTCCCGCCCGAGTACGTGCGGCCGAGCGAACTGCGCCGGACGCCTGCGCTGGATCTGGTGAACGCGTCGTCGGCGATCTTCAACCTGGTACCCAACCGGTTCCCCGGCACCATCGCGTTCGCCCCCGTGGTGGACGGCGATCTGGTGCCGCTGGATCCGATGGAGGCCATCGTCTCGGGCGAGGCGCACCGCGTGCCGCTGCTCATCGGAACCAACCGGCACGAGACCTCGCTGTTCCGCTGGATGTCGACGCCGCTGCTTCCGGTGAAGAATGACGGTGTGGACGCGATGTTCACCCTGATCGGCACCGAGCGGCCGACGCTGCGCGTCCCCGAACCCGACCGCCTCGACTCCTCCTACCGTCACGTGCCCTCGGGAGTGCGCAGTATGGCCATCTCCCGCGACATCGGATTCCGGATGCCCGCGGTGTGGATCGCGGAGTCGCACGCCCAGGTGGCGCCGGTGTACCTGTACCGGTTCGATTGGGCCACACCGCTCCTCCGCGTCCTCGGCTACGGTGCCGCGCACGCCACCGAGGTGCCGTACGTGTGGGGCAACCCGGCGTCGAGCCGGCGTGATCCGATGTACGCGCTCGGCGGACGGGCCACCGGCGAGAAGGTGCGGCACCGGATGCAGTACCGCTGGCTCGGTTTCGCCGCGGACGGCGACCCGAACACCGGGGAGGACGGCGACGCGCTCTGGGAGGCGTACGTGCCGCAGCGCCACAGTTCGCTGTTGATCGGCGGCACCGAGGACACCTCGGTGACCGGACTGGACGACAGCACGCTGCGCGCGTGGGGAGACGAGGTGCTGAGCTTCCGATGACCGAACCCGAGTACTTCCGGTCCGCGACCCTGCACGACGGCGGATTCGCCTACGGCGCACAGACGGCACCCGGAGCGCTGATCTTCACCGCGGGAATCTCGCCACTCGACGCCGACGGCGCGATCGTGGGCGCGAACGACCCCGAGGCGCAGGTCCGCCGCGCCGTCGAGTGTCTCGACGTCCTGCTCGCGGAGCGGGGCGCCGCGCGATCGGGAATCGTGAAACTGACCGTCTACGTCGCGGCCGCCGGTGCCGACGAGCTCGGCGCCGTGTGGCTCGCGCTGGACACCGCGTTCGACGCGACTCCGCCGTCGATAGTCCTCGGGGTGTCGGCGCTGCCCTACCCGGGGCAGCGGGTCGAGATCGAGGCGGTCGTCGCGGTCTCGGGCGGCCACATCCCGCACGCCCCGGTCGAGCGGGGCTCGGTGTGACCGCCCGACCGCGCGTCGGCGACGGTCAGCGGCGCGCTCGGCTGCTGCGTCGCCATCTGCTGGACGGCTCCGCCGGACACCGGGTCACCGAGGTCGCCGACGCCGTCATCGGACTTCATGCCACCGTGCCGTCGACGGTCCACCTGGCGGCGTGGGCCCGGGGTGCGGCGCCCGACCCGCAGACGGTGGAGACCGCGTTGTACGACGAGCGCTCGGTGGTCAAACAGCTCGTGATGCGCCGGACGCTGTTCGTGATGACCCGGCCGGTGCTCGCCGAGGCGGTCGGCGCGATCGGGCCCCGGGTGGCAGCTTCGGAACGGACGAACATCCTTCGCGATCTGCGTCGCGACGACGGTCCGGACCATCCGGAGGCCTGGATCGAGCGGGCGCGCGAGGCGATTCTCGCGGAGCTCTCCGACGGGGCCGCACTTTCGGCACCGGAGTTGCGGAGACGGTTGCCGGAGTTCGACATCGAGATCATGCGCGACCACGGCAAGTCGTACGGCGGACCGTCGCCGATGCTGCCCCGAATGCTCAACCATCTGGCCGCGCGGGGAGAGGTGGTGCGCGGCCCGAACGCCGCCGACTGGCACCGCTCGCGGCCGTCGTGGACGTCGATGTCGTCGTGGCTGGGGGCGCCCCTGCCGCATGTCGACGAGGCGGCGGGGCACGTCGCACTGGTGGAGCGGTGGCTGCGCCGGTACGGTCCGGGCACCGAAGCCGATCTGGTGTGGTGGCTCGGCACCACCAAGACCGCGGTGCGCGCCGCACTGGCATCGCTGCCGGTGACCGAGGTGGAACTGGACTCGGGTGCCACGGGCTATCTGATGTCCGACGATCTCGCGGAGGTGGAGCCGGTGCCGCCGCGGGCACTGCTGCTGCCCGGCCTGGACCCGGCCACCATGGGCTGGCGGGAGCGCGACTTCTATCTGGGATCCCACGGTCCGGAGTTGTTCGACCGCACCGGCAACGGAGGACAGACGGCCTGGTGGGACGGGCGGATCGTCGGCGGCTGGGTGCTGACCGAACAGGGGGTGAGGGTGGTTCCGCTCGAAGACCTTCCCGCCGAGGCCCGCGACGCGCTCGCCGAGCGGGCCGACGAGCTCACCCGGTGGCTGGGGGACGATCGGCCGGCGCCGGGATTCCCGTCGCCGCTGATGCGGCAGCACGGCCGGGCGCGACCCTCACAGTGATCTCCCAGGTTCTTGCCAGTCGGACCGCCGGAGGGGCAGGCAAGCTGGAACCATGACTTCTGCTGACAAACCCGCCAAGGTCCTCGTCGTCGACGATGAGGAGAACATCAGGGAACTGCTGTCGGTGTCGTTGAAATTCCAGGGATACGAGGTCGTCGCCGCCGCCGACGGACCGCGCGCGCTCGACGTCGTCCGTACCTTCAGGCCGGACGTCCTGGTCCTCGATGTGATGATGCCGGGGATGGACGGGTTCGGCCTGCTCCGGCGCCTGCGGGCCGACGGTGTGGACGCCCCGGCCCTGTTCCTCTCGGCCCGGGACTCGGTGGAGGACAAGGTGAACGGACTCACGATCGGCGGCGACGACTACGTCACCAAGCCGTTCAGCCTCGAGGAGGTGGTGGCGCGGCTGGCCGTTCTGCTGCGGCGCAGCGGCTTCGGCGAAGGCGAGGCGGAACCGACCCGAATCGTCTTCTCCGATCTGGAACTCGACGACGAGACGCACGAGGTGTTCAAGAACGGTGAACTGGTCTCGCTCTCACCGACCGAGTTCACCCTGCTCCGGTACTTCATGGTCAACGCCGGGACCGTGCTGTCGAAGCCGCGGATCCTCGACCACGTGTGGAGCTACGACTTCGGCGGTGACGTGAACGTCGTCGAATCGTACGTCTCCTACCTGCGCCGCAAGATCGACACCGGGCCCAAGCGGCTCATCCACACGCTGCGCGGCGTGGGATACGTGATGCGTGAGCCCCGCGAATGACGATGAATCCGCCCGGCGTCGGCCCCGCTCCGCAACCGCCCGGCCCACCCCCTCCGCATCCGCACCTGCCGCACCGTGGCGGGCGCCGCGGCGTGCCGCTGCGGATCTCGCTGGTGGTGCTGACCGCCGTCCTCGTCGCCCTCGGTCTGGTGTTCTCCGGTTTCGCGGTCACCTCGGCGATGCGCGGCAACCTCATCTCGCGTACCGACGCCGGGCTGGACGACGCCGTCAACGGCTGGGCCCGGCCCCGCGATCTCTCCACCGACCACCGGACCGGCCCGCCCGGCCCCAAGCGCCCGCCGTCGCAGTACTACGTGTCCACGGAACTGCCGACCGGAATGACCCTGACGATCAGCGACTTCTCGTCGAGCCCGGACCTGAGTTCACTGCCCGACGGCGACGCGGCGCCGACGACCGTCGACTCCGCCGGCCCGGGGCCGCAGTGGAGGGTCATCAAGCGGCAGTCGGACTTCGGGTCCACGGTGGTGGCGATCCCGCTCACCGACGTCCAGGAGACGATGAACCGTCTCATCTGGCTGCAGGTGGGGATCGGCGCCGTCGTGGTGATCGTGATCGGCGTGCTCAGCTCGCTGCTCGTACGGTCGAGCCTGCGCCCGCTGCGCCGCGTGGAGGAGACCGCGCACGCGATCGCGGGAGGCGACCTGCACCGGCGAGTCGCCGAAGCGCCGGAGAACACCGAGGTGGGCAGTCTGGGCCGGTCGGTGAACGCCATGCTGACGCAGATCCAGGCGGCCTTCGCGGCGACTGCCCGATCCGAGCAGCAGGCCCGGCGGTCGGAGGAGAAGATGCGCCGGTTCGTCGCCGACGCATCGCATGAGCTGCGGACACCGCTCACGTCCATCAAGGGGTTCTCCGAGCTGCTCTCGATGGGCGCGGTGGACTCCGGCGACGCGGTCCGCCGGATCTCGTCGGAGGCCGACCGGATGAGCCTGCTCGTGGAGGACCTGCTGATCCTCGCGCGGCTCGACGCCCAGCGCCCGCTGAACCGCGGCGAGGTGGAGATCGTGCCGTTGGTGGCCGACGCCGTCGAGGGGGCGCGGGCCGGCGCGCCCGGATCGGACATCGCCTTCGACGTTCCGTCCGCCACCGGCGATCCGGTGGTGGTCGGCGACGTCGCCCGGCTGACACAGGTGGTGCGCAATCTGGTCGGGAACGCCGTCGCCCACGCGGGGCCGGACGCGCACATCCGGGTGGTCGTGGAATCGTCGCCGTCGGACGTGCGGGTCACGGTGGCCGACGACGGACCGGGAATGACGGCCGAGGACGCCGAGCATGTCTTCGAGCGCTTCTACCGGGGCGATCACTCCCGCCACCGAGAGGTCCCGGGGGCCGGGAACGGACTCGGCCTCTCCATCGTGGCGGCGCTCGTCGACGCCCACGGCGGCCGGGTCGGGGTCGACACCGCACCGGGCGAGGGCGCGCGATTCTGGTTCATCCTGCCCCGGATCGACACCGCGGGATTCGCCGGCGCCGCCGGAACCGACGAGCCGGACCACCCGCCTGCGGAGGTCTGAGGCTCATCCTACACTCGGGTCATGCCTTCGGTCTTCACGCACATCATCAACGGCGATCTGCCGGGCCGCTTCGTCTGGAAGGACGGCGTCTCGGTCGGCTTCATGACCATCGCGCCGGTCACTCCGGGGCACGTGCTGGTGGTGCCGCGCAAGGAGATCGATCACTGGGAGCAGATCGACACGCCCACGTTCACGCATATGACCGACGTGTCGCAGAAGATCGGCCGAGCGGTCAAGGACGCCTTCGACGCCCCGCGGATGGGCATGCTGATCGCCGGTCTGGAAGTGCCGCACCTGCACATCCACGTGTTCCCGGCGCACTCGCTGGAGTCGTTCGATCTGACCAAGGCCGACCAGAATCCCTCGCCGGAGTCGCTCGACGACGCCGCCGAGCGGATTCGCGTCAGCCTGCGCGCGCTCGGCTACGGGGAGAACGTCCCGGACTGAGGCGTCGCGGCCGCGCCTCACGCGGTCTTGTGGACCACCAGCGGCAGGACGGCGGAGGCCCCGGACTCGCGCAGTGCCGCGGCGGCGAGGGTGACCGGCCAGCCGGACCCGGTCTCGTCGATCACCAGGAGCACCGCGCCCGACACAGCGGGCATGGGCCCGAGGTGGTCGCGCCAGTACGCCGCCTCGTCCGCGCCGGTGGCCTCTCGACCGGGCCGCGGGCCGGGCCGCACCGGGAGCGCGTCGCCGGTGCGGCGGCCCACCTCGCGCAGTCGTTGAGCGAGGGTAGCGGCCAGCGTGCCGCCCGTGAGGTCGAGCGAGTAGATCACGTCCGGCCGCACTCCCGACGACCGTCCCCACTGCGCGACCACGGTCACGGCGGCTTCGGCGAGAGCGCTCGACGCCTCCGAGTCGCCCGCCTTCGCGGCGTCGAGGACATCGCGCCACTGGGGTGCGTCGGCGAAGGCCAGCACCCGTCCCGGTTCGGCCATGGCGCCGGGCGGGATCCGGCCGCGGCTGCCGAAGGCGCCGCCCGGCCACATCTTGCGGGGTTCGAGGAGTTCGGCGTCGCGCCGCAGCACGGCTCCGACCTCGGCGACGATCCGGGTCTCCGGTGCCTCGGCGAGCCCGGGGGTGATCTCGCCCCGGCACACCGAGCAGCGCCCGCAGTCCTGGGAGCGAGGATCGTCGAGGGACTCGGTTAGCAGACGCATGAGGCACTTCTCGCCGCGGATGAACGAGCGCATGATGTCGGCCTCGCGACGCCGGACGGCGAGGACGCCCTCGTAGTGCTCGGCGTCGTACACCCAGGGCTTCCCGGTGACCGACCACCCCTCGCTCGATCGCTCGACCACTCCGTCGACCGCCAACTGTTTGCACATCAGTTCCACGCGGCCGCGGCGGATACCGGTCGCGGACTCCAGGCCCGGGACCGTCATCGGGCCGTCGGCGTCGCCCAGCGTCTGCAGCAGTCGTTCCATGCGCGCCGGGTCGGGGATCGTCGCGGTGGCGAAATGCTCCCAGATCGCGTCGTCGAGCCGGGAGGCGAGGAGCATCACCACCGCCTCGTCGAGCGCACGGCCGGCACGGCCCACCTGCTGGTAGTACGAGACCGGAGACGGCGGTGCTCCCACATGCACGACGAACCCCAGATCCGGTTTGTCGAAACCCATCCCGAGCGCCGACGTCGCGATGAGAGCTTTGACGCGGCCCGCGAGCAGATCGTCTTCGAGGCGATGCCTTTCCTCGGCGGGCAGTCCGCCGGTGTAGGCCGCGACCGCGAGTTCGTCCCCGTGGACGGCGCGGATCGCCCGGACAAGGCGATCGGCGTCCGCGACGGTGAGCACGTAGACGATTCCGGAACCGGGAAGCATCGGTAGTTCCTGTGCCACCCAGGCGTACCGCTGCAGTGGGTCGAGTCCATCGATCACGTTGAGATGCAATGACTTCCGTGCCAACGGGCCGCGCAGGACAAGCGTGGCGTCGCCGAGCTGCGCCGCGACGTCGTCGGTGACGCGGGCGTTGGCGGTGGCAGTGGTCGCCAGCACGGAGGTCTGCGGATTCAGCCGCTGAAGCACGTCCGACACGCGCCGGTAGTCGGGACGGAAGTCGTGTCCCCAGTCGGAGATGGCGTGGGCCTCGTCGATCACGACCAGGCCGAGCCGCCCGGCGAGAGCTTCGAGCACGCGGCGACCGAAACCCGGATTGGCGAGTCGTTCGGGCGACACGAGCAGTACGTCGAGCGAACCGTCGAGCAACGCGCCCTCGATGGCCGACCATTCGTCGATATTCGCCGAATTCACTGTGGCAGCACGCAGTCCGCCGCGCGTGGCCGCCGCCACCTGGTCGCGCATCAGCGACAGCAGTGGCGAGACGATGAGGGTCGGTCCGCCGCCGGCCGCACGGATGACGGCCGTGGCCGCCCAGTACACGGCGGACTTGCCCCAGCCGGTGGCCTGCACCACGAGCACGCGGGCGCCGGGCGCGGCCAGGGCTGCCACCGCAGTCTCCTGGTCCGCCCGCAGCCGGGCGTCGGGGCCGGCGAGCGAGGTGATGACCTGATCGGCGATCTCCCGCTGCGGGGGAGTGAGCTGCTGCGGTGGGGACGTGACCATGGCGCCCAATGTATCGCCGCTCCCGGACTGTAACGACTCCGTCATCCACAGGAATCTCCCAGCAGTGGCCCAGGGCCGCGGGAGCGAACCGCACGATTCTCGTAGCCATGACAGAAGTTCTGAGCCGGGCATCGACCGAGGGCGAGTCGGTGCCCGACCGACCGGTCCTCGATGTGGTGATGCCGGTCTACAACGAAGAAGACGATCTGGAGCAGTCGGTTCGCCGGCTGCACCGCCATCTGGCCGACAGCGTGCCGTATCCGGCGCGGATCACCGTGGCCGACAATGCGAGTACGGACTCGACCCTCGCGATCGCGCTGAGGCTGCAGGCGGAGATCCCGGGCGTTCGCGTGGTCCACCTCGACTTGAAGGGGCGGGGGCGGGCGCTCAACCACGTCTGGCGCGACAATGACGCTCAGATCGTCGCGTACTGCGACGTCGATCTCTCCACCGACCTCAATGCGCTGATGCCGCTCATCGCCCCCTTGATCTCGGGGCACTCCGACATCGCGATCGGCACTCGGCTGTCGCACTCGTCCCGGGTGATCCGGGGCGCCAAGCGGGAGTTCATCTCGCGCTCGTACAACCTGATCCTGCGCACCGCGATGGGCGCCCGCTTCTCCGACGCGCAGTGCGGCTTCAAGGCGATGCGCACCGATGTGGCCCGCGGACTGCTGCCGTACGTCGAGGACACCGGATGGTTCTTCGACACCGAACTGCTGGTTCTCGCCGAACGCGTCGGTCTGCGAATCGCGGAGGTTCCGGTGGATTGGATCGACGATCCCGACAGTTCAGTCGACATCGTCGCCACCGCGATCGCCGATCTGCGCGGGTGCGCACGCGTCGGCTGGGCGCTCGCCACCGGTCGGATCCCGGTGGCCGAACTGCGCAAGACACTCGGACGGGATCGATTGCCGGGGCCGGTGATCGACGGTGTGCCGCACGGAATGGTCGGTCAGCTGGCCCGGTTCTGCGCCGTCGGCCTGGTGTCGACGGTGGCGTTCGCGCTTCTGTATCTCCTGTTGCGGCCGGCCGGTGCACAGGCCGCCAACTTCCTGGCGCTGGCGATCACCGCGGTGCTGAACACCGCGGCCAACCGCCGCTTCACCTTCGGCGTCCGCGGGCGCCAGGACCGGGCGCGGCACCACCTGTTCGGGTGGGGTGTGTTCCTCTTCGGCTGGGCGGTGACGGCGGGTTCGCTCTTCGCGTTGCACCGCTGGAACCCGGATGCCGGCCGCGCACTGGAACTGGCCGTCCTGGTC
The DNA here is from genome assembly GCF_041950545.1 of Gordonia sp. PS3. Classification (NCBI taxonomy): domain Bacteria; kingdom Bacillati; phylum Actinomycetota; class Actinomycetes; order Mycobacteriales; family Gordoniaceae; genus Gordonia; species Gordonia sp. PS3. The sequence goes on from NZ_CP169524.1 coordinate 621,686, forward strand.
GCCTCCAACCTCGTCGCCACCGCGACACGTTTCGTCGGGCTGCGGTGGGTGTTCCGCCGGCGCCCCTCCGTCGCGGCGCCGGCCGAGCAGACCTCTATCGAACGGAGTGCCGCATGACTGCGACCGTCCTCGATCGGCCGCAACCGGCCGAACCCCTGCCCGATGATCCCGACCGGACGCGCAGTGCGCTGTGGCGCCGGCTGTCGCTGGCGGCGCTGCTGGTGGGGACCACCGTCCTCTACCTGTGGAATCTCTCGATCAACGGTTGGGCGAACTCCTTCTACACGGCTGCGATCCAGGCGGGTTCGCAGTCGTGGAAGGCGTGGTTCTTCGGGTCGTCCGACATGGCGAACTCGATCACCGTCGACAAGCCGCCCGCATCCCTGTGGATCCCCGCGCTGTCGGTGCGAGTCTTCGGCCTCAACTCGTGGTCGGTGCTGGTCCCCGAGGTGCTGATGGGTGTCGGGTCGGTGGCGCTGCTGTACTTCATCACCCGCCGCTACTTCGGCCACTGGGCCGGCATCGGTGCGGGCGCCGTGTTGGCGCTGACCCCAGTGGCCGCGATGATGTTCAGGTTCGACAACCCCGAGGCCCTGCTTATCCTGCTCATGATCGCGGCGTGCGGCGCGGTGCTGCGCGCGATGGAGCCCGGCGCGAAGAGCGTGTGGTGGATGGTCGCGGCAGGCACGGCGGTCGGATTCGGTTTCCTCACCAAGCAGCTGGAGGTGATGCTGATCGTTCCGGCGATGGCCGTGACCTACCTGGCGTTCGGTCCCGGACGGTGGCTGCGTCGCATCGGGCATCTGTTCGCCTCACTGGGTGCGCTGATCGTGAGTGCCGGCTGGTGGGTCCTGGCCGTGGAGCTCTGGCCGGCGTCGAGCCGTCCGTACATCGGCGGTTCGCAGAACAACTCGATCCTCGAGCTGACGTTCGGCTACAACGGTCTCGGCCGGCTCGACGGGAACGAGAAGGGCAGCGTGGGCGGTGGCGGACGCGCTCGCGAGATGAGCGGCGCGGCAGCCGAGATGTTCGGCCAGGGCGGTCCGGGGGGTCCCGGCGCCGGCGGCCCGGGCGGCGGCATGTGGGGCTCCACCGGCTGGCTCCGGATGTTCGAGCCGGCGCAGGGCGGTCAGATCGCCTGGCTGATCCCGTCGTCCCTGATTCTGGGAGTGGCGGCGCTGGTTCTGATCGGGCGGGCCTCACGTACCGATCTGCGGCGTGCCTACTTGAGCGTCTTCGGACTGTGGATGCTGATCATGGTCGGCGTCTTCAGCTTCATGGCGGGCATCTTCCACAGCTATTACACGGCGGCCATCGCTCCCGCTCTGGCGGCGGTGATCGCGGTGTCGGCGGTCGTGTGCTGGCGCGAACGGGCCGCGTTGTGGGTTCGGCTGGTGCTGGCCGCCGCGACGTGGACCGCGGCGATCTGGGGATTCGTGCTGCTGAACCGCTCGGCCGATTTCGTCCCGTGGCTGCGGTTCGTCGTCCTCGTCGTGGGGATCGTCGCGGGAGCGCTGATGCTGGGGGCTCAGCGTGGCGTGCTCGCCGCGGTCGCAGCGTCGCTCGCGGTTCTCGCCGGCCTGGCGGGTCCGCTCGCCTACACGGTCGACACGGTGACCACGGCTAAGCAGGGCTCGATCATCAGCGCCGGTCCCCAGGTCGAAGGCGAATTCGGGCCGGGGGGCGGGCACGGTCGGCACGGCCGGTTCAACGGCGCGTTCGGGCCACTGGGAGCGGGCCGGACGCAGGCCGGTGCACGTGGCGGATTCCCCGGCATGGGCGGTGCGCCGGGCATGGGCGCCCCGGGCCAGGCGGGCGGAGGTCCCGGAGCCTCACCGGCGGGCGGCCTGCTGAACGGATCCACGCCGTCTGACGAGATGGTCGCGGTCCTGCGGAACGACGCCGATCGGTACACGTGGGTCGCGGCGGCAATCGGTTCCAACGAGGCCTCCGGCTATCAGATCGCCAGCGGATACTCGGTGATGCCGATCGGCGGGTTCAACGGGACCGACCCGTCGCCGACCCTGGACCAGTTCAAGCAGTACGTCGCCGACGGCAGGATTCACTACTTCATCTCGGGCGGCCGGGGTGATCGCGGTGGTGAGGGCTTCGGCGGAATGCCCGGCATGGGGGAGAGCGGGACGTCGTCGGAGATCAGTTCGTGGGTCAAGGAGCACTTCACCGCCACGACGGTCGACGGTGTGACTCTTTACGACCTCACGTCGCCGAAGAACTGACCGATGGTGCTCCGGGGACGCCGCGTCGCCGGAGCACCGTCGTTCTTCTCGCCCGGGTGGGACGATGGTTGTGTGTCGTCCACCAGACGCCTCTCGCAGGATCACCTGCGCACGATGCTGGCCGTGTACCGGTCGGGGTCGTTTCATGCGGCCGCTCGGCACCTGGGGGTCTCGGCACCGACGGTCGCCAACCACATCCACCTGGTCGAGGACCATTTCGGCGTCCGGATGTTCGAGCGGAGCGCCGACGGCACGGTGCCGACGGTCGCGGCTCACGAGATCGCCGCACAGATCGCGACGCATCTCGACGAGATCGACCGCCTGATCGCCGGTGATCTGCGTCGGTCTCCGACCGGCGGTCTCATGGTATCGCTGGGCGGACCGTGCGAGTTCGTCACCGAGCAGTTGCTTCCGGCGCTCGCCGGCGACACTGTGCGTCTGCCGCGAATCGCCTTCGAATTCGGTGATTCGCGGCGGATGCTTGCCGAACTCGACGCCGGGCGGCTCGACCTCGCGGTGGTCTCCGGGATCCGGCCGACCGGAGCCGGAGTCCGGGCGTGGCCGGTGGCCCGGGAGCGGTTCTGGCTGGTCGCGGCACCGGGACTGACCGACGGGACCGAGCCGCCCGCCGAACTGGATGCGGCCGGTCTGATCGCTTACGACGATCACCTCCCGCTGCTGCGGCGGTATTGGAACACGGTGTTCGGAGTCGATCCGCGGTTCGATCCGACGATCGTCCTGCCCGATCTGGTGGCGATGAAGGCCGCGGCGCTCGCCGGGCTCGGCGTCACCGTCCTGCCGAGCTATCTGGTTCACGAGGAGGTCCGGAGCGGGGCCCTGGTGCGACTGGACCGCCGTCGGGACCCGCCGAGCAGCACGGTGTTCCTCGCCGCGGGCGAACCCGCGCTCGCGGCTCGCCCACCACTGCTCCGGTTCGCCGAACTCCTGGTGGATCGGATCACCGGGTACCAGGAGAACGTGACGCAGTAGCGCGATCGGCGGATGCGGGGGCGACCGCGCGCGGCGCGCAGTCGCTCCGCCGGTTCCTTGGCCCCCGATGCGGTGGGCTCTACGGTGTTCGACGTGAGCGTGTCGACCACCATCCGGCGCATGTCCGGACGCGATCCGGCCGAGGACGGCCGGGCCGCCAGCGATCTGGAGGTCTTCTACGACCTCGTCTTCGTCGTCGCCTTCTCGATCGCGGGCGCCCAATTGGCGGAGTACCTCGCCGAGGGGCACTACCGTGCGGCCGTGATCGGCTACGCCATCGCCACCTTCGCCGCGGTGTGGGCCTGGATCAACTTCGCCTGGTTCTCCTCCGCCTTCGACACCGACGACTGGGTGTACCGGCTGCTGACACTGGTGCAGATGGTCGGCGTGGCGATCATCGCGATCGGGTTGCCGCCGGTGTTCGCGTCGATCGACGCGAACCGCCACGTCGACCTCGCGGTGGTGGTGATCGGCTACATCGTGATGCGCGCCGGAATGATCGTGCAGTGGCTGCGGGCGGCCGTACAGGCTCCCGAATACCGCGCCACGTGTCTGACGTACGCGCTGATGACGACCGTCGCGCAGGTGGGCTGGGTGGCGGTCGCCGCGGTCTCGATGACGCTCGGGCCCACGCTCATCGCGATCGCGGTGTGCATGGTGGCCGAACTGCTGGGGCCCGCGATCGCCGAGACGCGGTTCCGGGCCACTCCCTGGCACCCCGGGCACATCGTCGAACGGTATTCGACGCTGGTGGTGATCACCCTCGGCGAAGGTGTGGTCGGGACGGTCGCGGTGTTGCAGGCGGTCATCGGACGAACCGGCTGGAGCACGGAGACCGCGGTGCTGGGCCTGACAGCGATGGGCGTCACGTTCGCCATGTGGTGGCTGTACTTCCAACTCGAGGTGGGGCGCCCGCTGGCGGCGCGGCCGGGAATGGCCTTCGTTTTCGGCTACGGCAGCATGCCGATCGTCATCGGCTGCGCGGCCGTCGGCGCCGGCCTGCACGTGGTGGCGATGTGGCTGGAGGGCGAGGCCGAGATCTCCCAAGCTGCGGTCTACGGTGCCGTCGCGGTGCCGTTGGCGGTGTTCTGCCTGGGTACGATCGTCATGTTCTATCTGCTGGCCGGCGCCGACCGGCTGCTGATCCCGCTGTTCCTCGCGGCGTCGGTGCCGCTCATCGCCGGCGGGGTGCTGGCCGTGTCCGGCGTGGGGCTGCTCGCCTGCGTGGTGGTGGGGTGCCTGACTCCGGTCCTGCCGTTGCTGTTGGTGGAGGCGTCGGCTCGCCGACGCTGATCCACCCGGTCGACGGCATCGCGCCCCCGTCGCCGGGCGGTGGCATCGCCGTCGGGCCGGACCCACTACCCTGAACGGCGTGCGCGTACTCGTGATCGGCTCGGGCGGCCGCGAACATGCCCTTCTCCTCGGACTCGACCGCGATCCGTCGGTGACGCAGTTGCATGCGGCGCCCGGCAACGCCGGTACGGCCGCGCTGGCCACCAACCACTCCGTCGACGTCGCGTCGGCCGACGCCGTCGTGGCACTGGCTCGGGAGATCGACGCGGATCTGGTGGTGATCGGCCCCGAGGTCCCGTTGGTCCTCGGGGTGGCCGATGCCCTGCGCGAAGCAGGCTTCGACACCTTCGGTCCGAGTGCCGCGGCCGCGCAGATCGAGGGGTCCAAGGCCTTCGCCAAGGACGTGATGGCCGCGGCGGGCGTGCGCACCGCCCGAGCGGAGATCGTCGACAACCCCGCCGACCTGGATGCCGCGCTGGACCGCTTCGGTCCCACCTGGGTGGTGAAGGACGACGGTCTGGCCGCAGGCAAGGGCGTCGTGGTGACCTCCGACCGCGATGCGGCGCGTGCCCACGCGGCCGACTGCCTCGAACACGGACATCCGGTGCTGCTCGAGAGTTTCCTCGACGGTCCCGAGGTGTCGCTGTTCTGCCTGGTGGACGGTGAGACGGTGGTCCCGCTGCTGCCCGCGCAGGATCACAAGCGCGTCGGCGACGGCGACGCCGGACCCAACACCGGCGGAATGGGCGCGTACACGCCGCTTCCGTGGCTGCCGCAGTCGATGGTCGATCGGATCGTCGACGAGGTGTGCGAACCCGTCGCCGCGGAACTGGTCCGGAGGGGCACGCCGTTCTCCGGTCTGCTGTACGCCGGCCTGGCGATCGGCTCCGACGGGCCCGCAGTGGTCGAGTTCAACTGCCGCTTCGGCGACCCCGAGACACAGGCGGTGCTCGAACTGCTCGAATCGCCGCTGGGCGAGGCGCTGGCCGCGACCGCTCGCGGTACGCTCGCCGATCTGCCGCCGCTGCGGTGGCATGACGGTGCGGCCGTGGTGGTGGTCCTCGCGGCGGAGAACTACCCGGGCCGCCCCCGGACCGGCGACGCGATCACCGGCGCCACAGCCGAAGGCGTGCTGCATGCGGGAACAGCGGTCTCCGCCGACGGTCGGATCGTCTCCTCCGGGGGGCGTGTGCTGTCGGTGGTCGGCCGCGGCGCCGATCTGGCGTCCGCGCGGGCGCAGGCCTACGAGCGGCTGGCCGGAGTGCGGCTGCCGGGCGCGCATTTCCGGACCGACATCGGCAAGGCCGCCGAAGACGGACTCATCTCCATCTGATCGCGCCGCGTCCACCGCCCGAATGACGCGGGGTCACGCCGCTTCGCATGCCGTCGATCTATCCCGTGAGGTCGGGAGATTCGAGGGAGGCGACGATGAGGATCAGTCAATCGGTGCGAGGGGTGACCGCGGTGGCGGCGCTCGGCCTGGCATTGACCGCATGCACCACCGCCGGCACGGCGACCGACGCGGCACGCTCTGCGACCACCGCGGAGTCGACGGTGCCGAGCCAGTCGCGACACGGTTCCGCCCCGAAGCCGGATGCACAGCAGCCGACCGCACAGCAGCAGGAGACGGTCGACGAACCCGGCGTGCAGCCGCCGGCGGGGTCCGACCGGGACGTCCGGAGCACGCCCGTCGCCCAGACCACATCGGTCGCCGATACCGATTCCGATACCGACGCCGGCCGGCCGGGCAGTGGTCACGGGCTGTGCTTCGACCTGAACTCGGCGCTCGCCCGGGATGCGATCGCGACGCTGGGACCGGACTCGAACGGCGGATCGTGGGTGCCGCGGGGTGCCAGCGAGCACCCGCTGGCGCACGGCTGCGGACTGGACTGGATGCTCGTGGACGGCAGCGGATTCAACGACGCCACCTACACCTCGAGGGTTCTGCTGTTCGCCGGCGGCCAGTATCTGGGGACCGTGGAGCCGCACGAGTACTCGTACACCTCGGTCGCCGGCGACACCCTGAACTCGGTCACCGTCCGGTACCGGTGGCTGCGCGACGACGATCCGTTCTGCTGCCCGCAGGGCGGTCCGACCGATGTGACCGCGACACTGTCCGGCGGGGCAGTGGTTCGAAGCGGCCAGTTCCCGCCCTCGGTCTGACGCCGGGGCCGCTCGTCGATCTCGATCAGCGCGCGAGATTGCGGCCGAGGAACTCCACCTGATCGGGCAGCACCGACCGCCAGAACCGGTTGGTGTGTCCGCCGGGCGTGGTGGAGAAGGCGGCGGGAGGATGCAGGTCTGCGGCCCATTGCCGGGTGTAGGTGTAGAACTGGTCGGCCATGCCGATCGAGATCATCAGCGGGATCTTGCTGAACGCGTGTTGCTGCCCGAACAACGAATTGGCCTGGTAGTCGGCGTAGGAATCGAACGCCCGGGGCGGGAAGTTCGCGGGGTCGGCCCACATCGCCGGGGAACTCACGGCGATCGCCGCGACCCGCGGTGCGCCGATGAGAGCGCCGAGTCGGAGCGCGCCGTATCCGCCCATCGACCAGCCGTAGAGACCGATGCGGTCGGTCCGGAGGTTCAGCCGCTGGTCGCCGTCCAGCATCGGAATGAACTCGTCGACGATCATCGCGGCGCCGTCGGTGCCGTCGGTGCGAGCGTGGAAATAGTTGCGTGCCACGTCGACGCTCGCCACCGCGAACGGCGGGTTCCCCGCGTCCACGTACTGCTGAACCACGCCCTGGATGTTGAGCGCCTTGCTGAAGATGCTGCGCTCGTCGGTGTTCAGCGCGTGGGCCACTACGACCACCGGGAGTTCGCCGGTCACACCGTTGGGGCGGCTCACCGCCCACCGGGTGTCGCGGCCGGCCATCTTCGTCGAGACGAAGCTGCCGGTCAGTACGGGCGGATCGTTCGGGATCTCCGGGGGATCGGTCTGCACTGGAAGTCGGTCGTCGCCGCCGACGTTCGCGGCATCGCGAGGGACCAGCGGATCGGAAGTGCTGCAGGCCGCGACCCCGCCGAGCGCGGCCAGCCCGGCGACCCCGGTCAGCAGCGAACGCCGGGACAGCGCACGCCGCGACGTCGCCGAATCGTCGGCGACAGTCGCGGCGGATTGGCGGGAGGGATCGCGCAAGACCATGTCGGGAAGCGAGTCTACCGCGTGGGGCGACTCGGTTCCGACGACGAACGAGCGGTCCCTCCCAGCCCTCGGCGCTCGGACGCGGGCCGGCTCAGTGAGCGGCCGACCGCGGATCGGGGCAGGTGCAGCGGCGGTCGGCGGGGACCGGGCCCATCACGTCGGCGACGTGTTCACCACAGCCGTCCCAAGTGATCTTTCCGCACTTACCGCAGGTGACGGGGAAACACATGTCGAGTCCTTTCAGGGGGTGTCTGCTGATCGTTGACTACTGCTCGTTCAGGCGCCGGCCGACAGCGATTCGACGGCGGCGGTGAGCCTGGCGGTCGCCTCGTCCGCAACGTCGGCGAGGCCGGGGTTGTCGACCACGGTCACCATCAGTTGCGGGTTCATCGCCTCGACGATGCTGCGTCCCGGATCGTCGGTGTCGGCGCGGACGACGACGTTACAGGGCAGGAGGAGCCCGATCTGCCGCTCGGCGGTCACCGCTCGGTGGGCGAGGGGAGGGTTGCACGCGCCGAGGATCACGTAATCCTCCATCTCCGCGCCGATCTTCGTCTTGAGGGTGGCCGCCATGTCGATCTCGGTGAGGACGCCGAAGCCCTGGGCGGACAACGCTTCGCGCGTTCGGGCGACGGCCTCGTCGAGCGGGGCGTCGACGGTGGTGGAGATGGCGAGTTTCATGTCTTCCTCCGGGGTTCGGTCGGTGCGGTCGGGGCAGGGCGGGTAGTTCAGGCGAGGGTGAGGAAGAGCTTCTCGAGGGTCTCCATGTCGGGAGCGTCGTCGTTCTGGTCGCTCAGGCACTCGCGCAGGTTGGTGGCGATGATCTTGAAACCGGCGCGGTCGAGGGCGCGGGAAACCGCTGCGAGTTGCGTGACGATGTCCTTGCAGTCGCGCCCGTCCTCGATCATCGCGATCACGCCGCCCAACTGTCCCTGCGCGCGGCGCAGCCGGTTCAGTACGGCCGTGGTCGACTCGTCGTCACTGCGCATGCTGTTCTCCTGGAGTCCGGTTGAGTACCGTCTCCAGCATACCCCGAGGGGTATCTGTCGTGCACTGTCGTTTTCCGGGGGCGCCCGTCCGGGCACTACACTGCGTAGACGTGGGTAAACCTGCCATCAGCAATGTCCTGGCCAACCGTTACGCGTCTGCGGACCTCGCCGAGATCTGGTCGCCGCGCAACAAGATCGTTCTCGAGCGCCGCCTCTGGATCGCCGTGATGAAGGCGCAGCGCGACCTCGGGATCGACGTCCCCGCCGAGGCGATCGCCGACTACGAACGAGTGGTCGGCGACGTCGACCTCGATTCGATCGCCGACCGCGAGCGGGTGACCCGCCATGACGTGAAGGCGCGGATCGAGGAGTTCAACGCGCTCGCCGGTCACGAGCAGATCCACAAGGGCATGACCAGCCGCGACCTCACCGAGAACGTGGAGCAGCTGCAGGTGCTCGTCTCGCTGCGCCACGTCCGCGACCACGCCGTCGCCACCCTCGCGCGCATCACCGAGCGGGCCGCGCAGTACTCGTCGATCGTGATGGCCGGCCGCAGCCACAACGTCGCCGCGCAGGCCACCACCCTCGGCAAGCGGTTCGCCAGTGCCGCGGACGAGCTGATGACCGCGCTGACCCGCCTGGACGAGCTGATCGCGCGGTACCCGCTGCGCGGAATCAAGGGCCCGATGGGTACCAGCCAGGACATGCTTGATCTGCTCGACGGCGACGCCGCCAAGCTCGCCCGTCTCGAAGGGGAGGTGGCCCGGCATCTCGGCTTCGCGAACGCCTTCACCTCGGTGGGCCAGGTGTACCCGCGTTCGCTCGACTACGACGTCGTCTCCGCGCTCGTGCAACTGGCGGCCGGGCCGTCGTCGCTGGCCACCACCATCCGCTTGATGGCCGGCCACGAACTGGTCACCGAGGGCTTCCAGCCCGGCCAGGTGGGCAGTTCGGCGATGCCGCACAAGATGAACACCCGCAGTTGCGAGCGCGTCAACGGTCTCACGGTGATCCTCCGCGGCTACGCGTCCATGACCGGCGAACTCGCGGGCAACCAGTGGAATGAGGGCGACGTCTTCTGCTCGGTGGTCCGCCGTGTGGCGCTGCCGGACGCCTTCTTCGCGATCGACGGGCTGATGGAGACCTTCCTGACGGTCCTCGCGGAGTTCGGCGCGTACCCCGAGGTGATCGCCAACGAATTGGACCGGTACCTGCCGTTCCTCGCGACCACCAAGGTGCTGATGGCGTCGGTGCGCGCGGGCGTCGGCCGCGAGACGGCGCACGAGGCGATCAAGGAGAACGCCGTCGCCGTGGCACTCGCCATGCGCGAGGAGGGCCGCGAACCGGATCTCCTCGACCGGCTGGCCGCCGACGACCGGATCCCCCTCGACCGCGCGGCACTCGACGAGCTCATCGCCGACAAGTCCGCCTTTGTCGGTGCCGCGGAGGCACAGGTCGCCCAGGTGATCGCGAACGCCGCGGCCTGGATCGACGCGAACCCCGCCGCCGCGGCGTACACGCCCGCCCCGATTCTCTAGGAGCCCCGCATGCGTCCCACCCTCGCCGACTACCGGCACATCGCGTCGGGCAAGGTCCGTGACATCTACCAGATCGACGACGCCACGCTGCTGCTGGTCACCTCCGATCGCATCTCGGCGTACGACTTCATCCTCGACACCCCGATCCCGGACAAGGGCCGGATTCTCACGGCGGCCAGCTTCTTCTGGTTCGAGCACCTCGGGGTGCCGAACCATCTCGACGGCGGTCCCGCCGACGAACGCATCCCGGCCGAACTCGTCGGCCGGTCGATGGTCGTCAAGAAGCTGCCGATGGTGCAGGTGGAGTGCGTTGCTCGCGGCTATCTGACCGGTTCGGGCCTGGCCGACTATCAGGCCACCGGCGCCGTCTGCGGCGTGCGGCTGCCCGCCGGGCTCGGTGAGGCCGACAAGCTCCCGGAACCGATCTTCACCCCGGCCACCAAGGCGGCCGTGGGTGACCACGACGAGAACGTCAGCTTCGACCAGGTGGCCGAGACGGTCGGCGCCGACCTGGCGGAACGGCTGCGCGACGCGACCCTCGACATCTACGGCCGCGGATCCCAGCTGGCCGCTGAGCGCGGAATCATCCTCGCGGACACCAAGTTCGAGTTCGGACAGGCGGCCGACGGCTCACTGGTCCTCGCCGACGAGGTGCTGACCCCCGATTCCTCCCGCTACTGGGACGCCGCGACCTACGCGCCGGGCAGGGTGCAGCCGAGCTTCGACAAGCAGATCGTCCGCAACTGGCTCACCGGACCGGATTCGGGTTGGGACCGCACGGGCGAACAGCGGCCGCCGGCCCTGCCCGCCGACGTCGTCGAGCGGACTCGGGCGCGGTACATCGAGGCGTACGAACGGATCTCGCAGCAGAGTTTCGCCGATTGGCCGGACGCCCAGCATGGCTGATCGGGCGGCCCCGCCGGTCGCGAAGAAGGTTCCGACGCAGCGCGTCCACCACGGTGACGTCGTCGTCGACGATTACGAGTGGATGCGCGACAAGGAGGACCCGGAGGTCATCGCCTACCTGGAAGCCCAGAACGCGTTCGTCGAGCAGGAGACCGCGCACCTGGCGCAGCTCAGGCGCGACATCTTCGGCGAGATCAAGTCGCGCGTCCAGGAGACCGACATGAGCGTGCCGACGCGCAGCGGACGCTTCTGGTACTTCACCCGGACCACCGAAGGACAGCAGTACGCCGTCAGCTGCCGCTGCCCGATCGCCTCGCCCGACGACTGGACGCCGCCCGAGGTGACTCCGGGCGTCGCGCTGCCCGGCGAGGAGATCGTCTTCGACGCCAACGCCGAGGCGAGGGGTCACGACTTCTTCAGCCTGGGCGCCACGTCCGTGAGCCACGACGGCGACTGGCTCGCCTACAGCACCGACGTCAAGGGCGACGAACGCTACACCCTCCGCATCAGGAATCTGGTGACCGGGGAACTCCTCCCGGACACGATCGCCGGCATCGCGGCCGGCGCCACCTGGTCGCGCGATGCGAGGTACGTCTTCTACTCCACGGTCGACGACGCCTGGCGTCCTGACACCGTCTGGCGCCACGAGGTGGGATCGGCGGAGCCGGACGTGCAGGTGTTCCACGAACCCGATGAGCGCTACTGGGTGGGCATCGGCACCACGCAGAGCGAGGACTACCTCGTGCTGAGCGTGGGCTCCAAGGTGACGTCCGAGGCGCTGGTCCTGAGTGCGGACGATCCGACGGGCGAGTTCGTGTCCGTGGCGGGGCGTACCGACGGAGTCGACTACTCGGTCGAGCACGCGCGGATCGCGGGCCAGGACTGGTTCGTCATCGTCCACAACGGCGAGCGCGACGGCGTCAAGGCGATCGACTTCGCGGTCGACCTCGTTCCCGTGGGAGACTTCGGCGCGCGCCGGGAACTGATCCCGCACCGTCCCGGCCGCCGTATCGAGGACGTCGACTGCTTCCGCGACTACCTCGTGCTGTCGTACCGGGCGGACGCGCTGCCGCGACTGGCCATCGCCGACCTGCGGCGGGTGGACGGCATCCCGGCGCCCGACGACTTCGTCGAGGTGACCTTCCCCCAGGAACTGCGTTCGGCAGGGCTCGGCGCCAACGCCGAGTGGGACACCCCCCGGTTGCGGATCGTGTACACCAGCTACGTGGATCCGGCCGAGGTGTTCGACCTCGACGTCGCCACCGGTGAACGGACACTGCTGCGGAGGCAGCCGGTGCTCGGCGGGTACGACCCCGACGACTACACCGCGGTCCGGGAGTGGGCGGTGGCAGGCGACGGCACCCGTGTGCCGGTCTCGCTGGTGTTCCGCCGCGACCTCGACCGCTCCGCGCCCGCGCCGATGCTGCTGTACGGCTACGGCTCCTACGAGACCTGCCTGGACCCCGGTTTCTCGGTGGCACGGCTGTCGATGCTCGACCGTGGAATGGTCATGGCCTTCGCGCACGTGCGGGGAGGCGGCGAAATGGGACGGCTCTGGTACGAGAACGGCAAGACGCTCTCCAAGAAGAACACCTTCACCGACTTCATCGACGTCGCCCGGCACCTCATCGACACGGGCTGGACCTCGCCGGACCACCTGGTGGCAGAGGGCGGCAGTGCCGGCGGTCTGCTCGTCGGTGCCGTGGTGAACCTGGCTCCCGAACTGTTCAACGGAGTACTCGCCGCGGTGCCCTTCGTGGACGCTCTCACCTCGATCCTCGATCCGTCGCTCCCGCTGACGGTGATCGAGTGGGACGAGTGGGGCGATCCGCTCCACGATCCCGAGGTGTACGCGTACATGAAGTCGTACTCGCCGTACGAGAACGTCGCGCCGCGGCCGTATCCGGCGATCCTCGCCGAGAACTCTCTGCACGACACCCGCGTCCTCTTCGTCGAGGCCGCGAAGTGGGTGGCGCGATTGCAGGAGTGCACCACGTCGGAGAACCCGGTGCTGCTCAAGACCGAGATGACCGCCGGCCACGGCGGCGTCTCCGGCCGGTACAAGCAGTGGGAGGAGACCGCCTTCGAACTGGCCTGGATCCTCCAGCAGTCGGGGGCGCCGGCCGGTCGAGGCTGACACCGGCCTGCAGGGTCCGCAGACGAGTGACGCCCCCGGTCTCCCGGGGGCGTCACTGTCGGTCGGCTGATCGCGATCAGTGGAGCGCGACCGGCACCGGCTGCTCCTCGGTGTCGGCGGCGACCATCTTCTTGCGGGGCAGGAAGAAGGCGGGGATCAGAGTCAGGGCCACCAGCGCCGTCGCCACGATGAACGTGTTGCCGTACGTGGACGCGATGTCGGAGATCACGTTCTGGCCTGCCGCGCCGACCGCGGCGGGATCCCGCACATCGACGCCGTTCTCGATCATCGCGTTCATCGTCTTGGTCTGGTCGCCTCCGGCCTGCATGATCGCCCGCGACAGCGGGGCGAGCATGGTGGTGAAGATGACCGTGATGACGGCGGTGCCGATGGACGACGAGGTCTGCTGAATCGCGTTCATCAGAGTGGAGCCGTCGGCGATCTCCGAACCCCGCAGGGTGGCCAGCGACGCCGACATGATCGGCATCATCGTCATGCCCATGCCGAGGCCCTGGACGAACAGCGCGAGGCACAGGAACCAGTACGAGGTGTCGGTGCCCAGCGTGATGAACGCTGCCACGCCGACGGCGATGAGGACCAGGCCCGCGAGGACGAACTTGCCGGGACCGATCTTGTCGGTCATCTTGCCCGCGATCGGCATCGTCAGCATCGCGCCCAGGCCCTGCGGCGCCAGGAGCAGGCCCGCCATCAGCGTCGACTCTCCTCGCACCACGATGAAGTACTGCGGGTACAGCAGCGACGCGCCGAAGAAGGCGATCGCGAACAGCGACATCGTGATCACCGATACGCGCAGGGTGGAGTTGCGGAACAGGCGCAGGTCCAGCAGCGGGTTGGTGGTGCGGAAGGCGTGCCAGACGAAGGCGATGATCAGAATCGCGCCGACGATCATCGGGCCGTACACGCGCGGCGTGCCGAAGGTCCGCTCCTCGGCGCTCGAGGAGACGCCGAACAGGAACAACGCCAGACCGGGCGAGAGCATGAGAAGGCCGGGGAAGTCGATCTTCTTGCCGGGCTCGGCGCCGCCGCCGGGCAGCGCGAAGAAGGCGTACACGAGGGCGATGACACCGATCGGGACGTTGATCAGGAACACCCAGTGCCACGAGGCGATCTCGATCAGCCATCCGCCGAGGATCGGGCCCATGATGGGGCCGAGCAGCATCGGGATGCCGAGAACTGCCATCACCGAGCCGACGCGCTCGGGCCCGGCCGCGCGGGTCATGATCATCATGCCGATCGGCATGAGCAGACCGCCGCCGAAGCCCTGGAGCACGCGGAACGCGACGAGCGAGCCGATGTTCCAGGCCATCGCGCACAGGACCGAGCCGATCAGGAACAGGATGAGCGAGGCCATGTAGACGCGTTTGGTGCCGAAACGCGATGCGGCCCAGCTGGCGGTCGGGATCACCGCGGCCAGCGCCAGGGTGTAACCGGTCATCGACCACGCGGCACCGGCCGAGGTGGTGTCGAACTCGGACATGAAGGTGGGCTGAGCGACGGCGACGACGGTCACGTCGAGGATCGACATGATCGCTCCGAGCACCACCACGCCGGCGACGATGAAGACGTCACGTCCCAGCTTGTCGCTCGCGGTCCCCGGTGGGGATGAGGTCATGAGGTTCTCTTTCTAGGTTCGTGAAGAGTCGGCGAAGGATGGGGTGGGAGGAAGCGCATCCAGTGCGCTCGACAGCGCCGAGGCGAGGTCGCCGCGGACGTCACTGGGAATCTCGGCGACGAGGTCGGCGAGGTCGTCGTCCCGCATCCGGAACTGAGTCGCGATCATCTCGCGCCCGTGATCGGAGAGGGACAGGCGCTTCACCCGGCGATCGCACTCGTCCTCCCTGCGGGTGACGAGATCGAGCACCACCAGCCGGTCGGCCCCGCGGCCGGCCGCGGCGAGCGACAGGCCGACGGCGTCGGCGAGTTCGTTCACCGACAGGTCGTGATCGCAGCGGGACAGGACCATCAGCATCCGGAGCTGCGAGAGGGTCATGTCGGTGGCCGCCACGCGGTCGACGGTGTTGCAGGAGGCGCGTGCCGCGACCCGCTCGAGAAATGCCACAAGAGCTCGGGTGCAGGCCTCGACGGAAGTATCGGATTCGGACACCTCGAAGAACTTACGCTGGCGCAACTATTGCTGCAACGCAATGAGTGGTGAGTTGCCTCACCGGTGTTTAGGCTGTGGGACATGGGTCACTCCAACATCAAAGACATCCCCGTCCGTGCCCTCGACGGCAGCGATTTCAGCCTCGCCGGCCTGCCCGGCCCGCTGCTCGTGGTGAACGTCGCCTCCAAGTGCGGTCTCACTCCGCAGTACACGGCGCTCGAACAGTTGCAGAAGGACTACGGTCCCCGCGGGCTCACCGTGGTCGGCGTCCCGTGCAATCAGTTCATGGGTCAGGAGCCCGGCAGTGCCGACGAGATCGCGACCTTCTGCTCCACCACGTACGGCGTCACTTTCCCGCTGCTGGAGAAGACCGACGTGAACGGCGCCGATCGGCATCCGCTGTACGCCGCGCTGACCCAGACACCCGACGCGGACGGCGAATCCGGCGACATCCAATGGAACTTCGAGAAGTTCCTCGTCGACGCCGACGGCACGGTGCTGCGCCGCTTCCGTCCGCGCACCGAACCGGGCTCCCCGGAAGTGATCGGGGCCATCGAGGCGGCGCTCAGCGACGCCTCTTGAGCCAGGTAGAGTAGGCGCGTAACCGTTCCGCCCCCGTGGGTGGAACATTCGAGACCATCGGTGTGAGGAGCAGTGCCCGAATGGCGCGTGTAGTGGTCGATGTGATGCCCAAGGCCGAGATCCTGGACCCGCAGGGCCAGGCCATCGTCGGAGCGCTGGGGCGCCTCGGATTCGCGGGCGTGGCAGACGTCCGTCAGGGTAAGAGGTTCGAGCTGGAGGTGGACGGCACCGTCGACGACGCCGCCCTCGAGCGGATCGCCGAAGAGCTCCTGACCAACACGGTCATCGAGAACTTCAACGTCACCCGCGTCGCGGAGTAGCGGCCACATGACTGCTCGCATCGGAGTCATCACCTTCCCCGGCACCCTCGACGACGTCGATGCCGCTCGCGCGGTCGACGCGGCCGGCGGCGAGGCCGTGAGCCTGTGGCACGGCGACGCCGACCTCAAGGGGGTCGACGCCGTCGTCGTTCCCGGCGGCTTCTCGTACGGCGACTACCTGCGCTGCGGGGCCATCGCCAAGTTCGCCCCGGTGATGGGCGAAGTGGTGGAGGCCGCTCAGCGCGGCATGCCGGTCCTGGGGATCTGCAACGGTTTCCAGATCCTCTGCGAGGCCGGGCTCCTGCCGGGAGCGCTCACCCGCAACGAGGGACTGCACTTCATCTGCCGGGACCAGTGGCTCCGTGTGGAGTCGAACACCACGGCGTGGACCTCGCGCTACGAGGTCGGCGCTGAGATCCTCATTCCGCTGAAGTCGGGCGAGGGACGCTACGTCGCATCCCAGCGCCAACTCGAAGAACTCAAGGGTGAGGGCCGGATCGCGTTCACGTATGCCGGCGACAACCCGAACGGTTCGAGCCTGGACATCGCGGGCATCGCAAGCGCCGACGGTCGCGTGGTGGGTCTCATGCCGCACCCGGAGCACGCCATCGAGGCGCTCACCGGCCCCAGCGACGACGGTCTCGGTCTCTTCTACTCGGCACTGGACGCGGTGCTCGCGGCCGTCTGATGACGGTCGACACGACTGCGACGGCGGCGGGGCTCGGTGACTTCATCGACGCCTCGCCGTCGCCTTTTCACGTCTGCGCGACCGTCGCCGCGACCCTGGACGCCGCCGGGTATCAGCGGCTGTCGGAGACCGATTCCTGGGCCGCACCGGACGGAGCCGCGTCGAATCCCGCCTCGGGCAGGCACTATGTGGTCCGCGGCGGCTCGATCATCGCCTGGGATGCCTCGGCCGCCGCTGACGACCCGCGCTTCCGGATCGTGGGCGGCCACACCGACAGCCCCAACCTGCGCGTCAAGCAGAATCCCGATCGCGTCAGCGCGGGTCTGGCGACCGTCGCACTGGAACCGTACGGCGGCGCCTGGCTGAACTCGTGGCTCGACCGCGACCTCGGTCTGTCGGGCCGGCTGGCCTACGACGCCGGCGGAACGGTGGCCTTCGAGCTGGTCCGGATCGACGAGCCCATCCTGCGCGTCCCTCAGTTGGCGATCCATCTGTCGGAGGACCGCAAGGGCGTGAGCCTGGACCCGCAGCGGCATGTCGACGCGATCCGCGGCGTCGGAGAGGCGCAGCCACTGCTGGCCTTCGTCGCGAACCGTGCCGGGCTCGACGCCGACGCGGTGCTCGGCTGGGAGCTGATGACGCACGACGTCGCGCCGTCGCGGATCGTCGGTGCGGCGGGGGATCTCCTGAGCGCGCCGCGACTGGACAATCAGGGCACCTGCTACGCCGGACTGCGCGCACTGCTCGACGCGGGATCGGGCGAGCGGTCGGGTGCGATCTCGATGCTGGCTCTGTTCGACCACGAAGAGGTCGGCTCGGGGTCGGAGCGCGGGGCGTCGTCGGACTTCCTCGTGACGGTGTGCGAACGGATCGTCGCCGCGTCCGGAGGTGATCGCGACGACTTCCTCCGCACGATGGCCGCCAGCGTCTGCGTGTCGGGCGACATGGCGCACGCGACGCATCCCAATTACCCCGATCGCCACGAACCGTCGCACCGCATCGCGGTCAACGGCGGTCCGGTGCTCAAGGTGAATCAGAATCTGCGGTACGCCTCCGACGCCATCGGGGAGGCCGAGTTCGCGCTGGCGTGCCGAGACGCCGGCGTGCCGCTGCAGCGATACATCCATCGCGCGGACCTCCCGTGCGGTTCGACGATCGGGCCGCTCACCGCCACGCGTACGGGGCTGCTGACCGTCGACGTCGGCGCACCTCAGCTCGCGATGCACAGCTGCCGCGAGTTGATGGGCGCCGACGACGTTCCGATGTATTCGGCGGCGTTGGCGGCCTTCCTGCGTCGGTAGCCGCCCGGGCTCAGTTCAGTGCGGCCTCGATGACCTCGGTGAACGGTGTGCCGGGTCGGCCTCGGAGGTCGGCCAGATCCGTCG
Organism: Gordonia sp. PS3; assembly: GCF_041950545.1. Taxonomy (NCBI): domain Bacteria; kingdom Bacillati; phylum Actinomycetota; class Actinomycetes; order Mycobacteriales; family Gordoniaceae; genus Gordonia; species Gordonia sp. PS3. Next base: position 640,024 of record NZ_CP169524.1, read on the forward strand.
AATCGGAGTCGAGGGCGCCCTTGCCCGCCCCGGTGTCGGAATCGGCGAGGACGGCGGCGAATCCGGCCGGAACGCCGGCCGATTCCAGCGCCGCGGCGTATTCGGCCTCCGGGAGATCCCGGTAGGTCACCGGGCGACCGGAGACCGCCGCGAACGTCGCCGCGATGTCGGCGTACGTGAGGTGCTCGCCGCCGGCGAGTTCGTACACCGCGCCCGCCGGAGCGTTGATCAGCGCCGCGGCAGCGGCGTCGGCGTAGTCGGCACGCGCCGCGGGTGCGACCACACCGTCTCCGGCGCTGCCCGCGAAGACTCCCGACTCGACGGCGGGCGCCAGCGAGCGCGCATAGTTCTCCGAGTACCAGCCGTTGCGCAGCAGCACCGTGTCGATACCGCTCGCCGCGAGGAGCTTCTCGGTCTCGCGGTGTTCGTCGGCCAGGACGAGTGGTGACGAGTCGGCGCGCAGGATGCTCGTGTAAGCGATCAAGCCGACCCCGGCGTGCGTGGCCGCCTCGATCACGTTGGAGTGTTGCGGCAGGCGTCGACCCACCTCCGAACCGGACACCAGCAGCAGCTTGTCGACGCCCGCCAGCGCGGTGCGCAGGGCCGGCGGATCGGCGTAGTCGGCGACGCGCACGGTGACGCCCGCAGCCGCCAGGCCGCTCGCCTTCGTCTCGTCGCGGACCACGGCGACGATGTCGGAGGCCGTGACGCCTCGCTCGATCAAGGAGTGGACGGCGGCGGAGCCGAGTCCGCCGGTCGCGCCGGTCACTGCGTAGCTGGTCATGGGGAGTCCTCTCGTGGTCGGCGTAATGACGACGCCGATGAATTTGCGCTGTCATTTCATCATGCACTTACGAAAAGTAATGTGCAATGGTGATGGTAAGCACATAGCGTCCAGGAGGGTAGAATGGCCGCATGAACGACGCGCAGCCCACGGAGAACATCGTCGACCCGTCTCTCGAGGCCGACGTCTTCTCGCGGAACTGCTCCTCGCGCGAGATCCTCCAGAACGTCACCAGCAGGTGGGGCCTGCTCGCACTGGTGGCGCTGCTCGACGGCGAACTCCGATTCAACGCGCTCCGCAGGCGGGTGGACGGCGTCAGCGAACGAATGCTGTCGGTGACACTGCAATCGCTCGAGCGAGACGGCTACGTGCGGCGGGAGATGCTGCAAGCCATTCCGCCGCGGGTGGAGTACTCGCTCACCGAGGCGGGCACGCAGGTGGCGCAGCGGCTCTCCGGGTTGATCGAACTCGTGGAGGCGCAGGTGGACGAGGTCGCCGAGGCGCGTGCCGCCTACGACGGGCGCTGAATCCGCGTCGACGTCAGTTCGGTCGCAAGGCGGTGAGTGTCGCGCCCTCGCTCAGCACGATGTAGCCGTCGACGTCACGGGCCGATCCCAGCACAGTCCGGTTCCAGAGCTGCGCGCCCGAGTCGATGTCGTAGGCCGTCAACTGGTTGGGGTTCGCGAACACGGCCACATCGTCGGAGGCGCCCACGCAGGAGGAGGCGTCGATGGCGGCGTCGGGATCATCGAGCGCCGGGGGCGGCATCGCGCCGCGCCGTGCGCCGTCGGCGAGGTCGAAGAACACGCGTGAGCGATCCTTGCGCGCCACTGACAGCACTCGGCCGCACGGCCGGGCGTTCGCCTTCGACAGTTCGGGGTCTCCGATCTGCCAGAGCCCGTCGCCGGTCGCCGGATCGACGATCTCGTAGTGCCCGGCGGCGTCGAGAGACGACCCCTCGCCGGCGGGGGCGATCACCGGGAGCGTCGACGGTCCGCGGAGCACACGCATGCGCCGCGCCGTTCCGACGGCCTCGTCGCTGACGCCGGCCTCGGTGAAGGGATGGAACGAGACCGACTCGGCGCCGTACGCCGTGTCGGTCACCGCGATGCCGGATTCGAAGACGTCGACCGTGCACTGGGTGCAGGAGATCCGGTCGGTCCCGTCGGCGGGGTCGATGACGTGATGAGCGTCGTCGGAGGTGTCGACGATGAGAGCGCCGTGCGCCTTGCGGACCTCGGCGGCGCCGGCGAAGGTGCGGCTCCACGCGGTGGCGCCGTCCGGTGATCGCAGACTGACCTGGTAGCCGCTCTGATTGACGTGCACGAAGTCGGGACCCAGGCCGAGAACCGCGGCGGTGTCGTCGCCGTCGGCGGTGCGGGTGAGGGATCCGTCGTGTTGATCGACGAGGTAGAACCCGTTCTCCGGCCCGTCGATGCGCAACCGAACGGCGCAGCCGATCTGACGGCGGTCGTTGATCGAGCAGTCGCCGAAACCCGCGTCGACCGGGGAGTCCCACTGCGGCTCGCCCGACCGTGCGTCGATGAGCATGAACTCGTGCTTGATGCCGACCGGGTACGAGATCAGCCAGCGGTGGCCGTCGGTGGCCGCGACCGTCGCCGGCCCGCTCATTCCCGGCAATGCACCGTCGTCGAGCGTCCACGCCGCGTCGGGTTCGGCGGAGTACGAGCGCAGCACGCCTTCGATCGAGGCGTCCGGTGCGGATTCCGGGGTACCGGAAAGGACTACCCCGGCGGTGACGACCAGCGCCGCGGCGCTGAGGGCTGCGACCGCCGCCATGCCTCCGGGCAGGTGTGGCAGGCGGCCCGCGAACGAGGAGCGCGAGGACATGCAAGACAGTCAATCACGGGCTCCGGCCGGGTGGTCGGAGCACCGTTCGCTCAGGGCGTATCGGGCCGGGAACATCCCCCTTGAGCGTTGCGTTGTCAACCACAGAACCCCGTCGCAGTACACAGCCGAGGACTGAGGACAGATGTAACTGCCTCGTCGCCTCCCGGGACCACTACAGTGAAGGCAGGGCTGGTCGCCGGAGTACGTCACACTTTCGTGACAGCGGCCGGGGCGCAAGCAATAGAGGGAGAACAATGTTCGAACGGTTCACCGACCGCGCACGCCGGGTTGTCGTCCTGGCGCAGGAAGAAGCGCGGATGCTCAACCACAACTACATCGGTACCGAGCACATCCTCCTGGGACTCATCCACGAGGGTGAAGGCGTCGCGGCGAAGGCGCTCGAGTCGCTCGGCATCTCGTTGGAGGCGGTTCGCAGCCAGGTCGAGGAGATCATCGGCCAGGGCCAGCAGGCGCCGTCGGGTCACATCCCGTTCACTCCGCGCGCCAAGAAGGTGCTGGAGCTGAGTCTGCGCGAGGCCTTGCAGCTCGGTCACAACTACATCGGCACCGAGCACATCCTGCTGGGTCTCATCCGCGAGGGCGAAGGCGTCGCCGCGCAGGTGCTGGTGAAACTGGGCGCCGACCTGAACAAGGTCCGCCAGCAGGTGATCCAGCTCCTCTCGGGCTACCAGGGCAAGGAGCCGGCCGAGGCGGGTACCGGCGCGCGGTCGTCGGAGTCGGGCACACCGTCGACCTCGCTGGTCCTCGATCAGTTCGGCCGCAATCTCACGACCGCCGCGAGCGAGGGCAAGCTCGATCCGGTGATCGGCCGTGAGAAGGAGATCGAGCGGGTCATGCAGGTCCTCTCGCGCCGCACCAAGAACAACCCGGTGCTCATCGGTGAGCCCGGCGTCGGCAAGACCGCCGTGGTCGAGGGGCTGGCGCAGGCGATCGTCAACGGCAACGTCCCGGAGACGCTCAAGGACAAGCAGCTCTACACGCTCGACCTCGGGTCGCTGGTCGCGGGCAGCCGCTACCGCGGCGATTTCGAGGAGCGCTTGAAGAAGGTGCTGAAGGAGATCAACACCCGCGGCGACATCATCCTGTTCATCGACGAGTTGCATCAGCTCGTCGGCGCGGGCGCAGCCGAGGGCGCGATCGACGCCGCCAGCATCCTGAAGCCGAAGCTGGCGCGCGGCGAACTGCAGACCATCGGTGCCACCACTCTGGACGAGTACCGCAAGTACATCGAGAAGGACGCCGCGCTCGAGCGCCGCTTCCAGCCGGTGCAGGTCGGCGAGCCGTCGGTGGAGCACACCATCGAGATCCTCAAGGGTCTGCGCGACCGCTACGAGCAGCACCACAAGGTGTCGATCACCGACGGTGCCCTCGCGGCTGCGGCCACCCTCGCCGATCGGTACATCAACGACCGCTTCCTGCCGGACAAGGCCATCGACCTCATCGACGAGGCCGGCGCGCGGATGCGCATCCGCCGGATGACCGCTCCGCCGGACCTGCGCGAGTTCGACGACCGCATCGCCGAAGCGCGCAAGGAGAAGGAATCGGCGATCGACGCCCAGGACTTCGAGAAGGCGGCGAGCCTCCGCGACAAGGAGAAGCAACTGGTCGCCGAGCGCGCCGAGCGCGAGAAGCAGTGGCGGGCGGGCGACCTCGACGTGGTCGCCGAGGTCAACGACGAGGAGATCGCCGAGGTCCTCGGCAACTGGACCGGTATCCCGGTGTTCAAGCTCACCGAGGAGGAGACCACTCGTCTGCTCCGCATGGAGGACGAGCTGCACAAGCGGATCATCGGCCAGGAGGACGCCGTGGCGGCGGTCTCGCGTGCGATCCGCCGTACTCGTGCCGGACTCAAGGATCCGAAGCGTCCGTCGGGCTCGTTCATCTTCGCCGGACCGTCGGGTGTCGGTAAGACCGAGCTGTCGAAGGCGCTCGCGAACTTCCTGTTCGGTGAGGACGACGCACTCATCCAGATCGACATGGGTGAGTTCCACGACCGCTTCACCGCGTCGCGACTGTTCGGAGCCCCTCCCGGCTACGTCGGTTACGACGAGGGCGGCCAGCTCACCGAGAAGGTGCGCCGCAAGCCGTTCTCGGTGGTCCTGTTCGACGAGATCGAGAAGGCCCACCCGGAGATCTACAACACGCTGTTGCAGGTGCTGGAGGACGGTCGCCTCACCGACGGTCAGGGCCGGACCGTGGACTTCAAGAACACGGTGCTGATCTTCACGTCCAACCTGGGCACGTCCGATATCTCCAAGGCTGTCGGCATGGGCTTCAGCAAGGACGACGGCCGCGGTTCCAACTACGACCGGATGAAGCAGAAGGTCAACGACGAGCTCAAGAAGCACTTCCGGCCTGAGTTCCTCAACCGCATCGACGACATCATCGTCTTCCACCAGCTGACGCAGGACGAGATCATCAAGATGGTCGACCTGATGATCGGCCGCGTGGAGGCGCAGTTGAAGAACAAGGACATGGATCTGGAGCTGACGGAGAAGGCCAAGAACCTCCTGGCCAAGCGCGGATTCGACCCGGTGCTGGGTGCGCGGCCGCTGCGCCGCACCATTCAGCGCGAGATCGAGGACCAGCTGTCGGAGAAGATCCTCTTCGAGGAGATCAAGGCCGGCCAGATCGTCGTCATCGACGTCGAGGGCTGGGACGGAGAGGGAACGGGCGAGGACGCCACGTTCACCTTCACCGGATCCGACCGCCCGCGGGCGATCCCGGATGCCCCGGCGGAACTGACCGAGGCAGCCGACGGCGAGGCGGGCTGACAACCGTCTGATACAGAATTTCGGCTCCCGCACGGGTCTCACAGACCGGTGCGGGAGCCGAAATTTTTGCGTCCGCGGCCTTACGATGATGCGAAAGCCGCGACATCAGTCGCAGACATCAGGGGAGCTCATGACTTTCTGACAGCAGCCGTTCCAACCTCCGCAGCCGCCGCCCGCACAACCCGCCTCACCGGTGGCCGCGTTGCTGGCACCGACGGCGCCGCCGTCGTCGACTCGGACGATCGTGGGTGCTGTCGCCGCTGTCGGGGCTCTCGTTCTCATTGTCTGCAGCTTCTTGGCGTGGGTCTCGGGGTCCGCTAAGAGCGAGCAGAGCCTCGGTACGGCGAGGATCGCCGTGGGAATGGACTTCACGGTGACCGGCATGGGCTCCGGTGACGCGTCGTTGTACGTCATCGAAGCGCCCGACATCGCCCGCGCCGCGATGGAGAACCAGATCTCGGCGCAAGAGGACTCGTTCTCCTCCGATGCCGATGAGAAGGCGAAGAAACCGGGTATCTGGATGATCGTCTTCGGAGTCATCGTCGCGGTGGGCGCGGTGCTGCTGCTGATCGGGCGCTACTCCGGCATCGGCGCGCTGGTGGCCGCGGTGGGCGGTCTCGCGGCCACGATCGCGGGCATCGTGTTCGTCGCCGACCCGACGGGCGCGGTCGGGATGAAGACGAGCAGCGAGATGCCGCCCGGCGCCGAACTCGGCGCTGCGTACGGGTTGTGGCTCGTGCTCGCGGGCGCGTTGGTGACGTTGGCGGCGGGGGCCGCTGCGGTGCTGCTCACGATCCGTCCGGGCCTGTTCGGCGGTAAGCCCGCCGCAGGCGCTGCAGGTCCGGCACAGTCTTTCGGCCAGCCCCAGTATGGGCAGCCCCAGTACGGTCAGCCCCAGCAGCCCGGACCCCAGCAGCCGGGACCGGGGCACTACGGGCAGCCGCAGCAGGGCTACGGACAGGCTCCGGGTGGATTCCCGCCGCCGCAGCCCGGCCCGTACCCGCCGGTGCAGCCGCCGCAGCCGGGCGCGTATCCGCAGCAGCCGCCGCAGACACCGCCGCACGGACAGGGTGGCGTTCCGCCGCAGCAGTAGAGCCCGGACGTCTGATGACGAACCGGGGGTGGGATTGCTTACACGGAACGGCGACAACCGGATCCGATTAGGGAATTCCACAGCTGAATATGTGAAACTCTCCTCCATGCGCTCTTCGGTCAATCGTCCCGCGGCGGTCGCCGCTGTGGTCGTCGCGGTCGTGGTGACCGCGGTGGTCGGATTCGCCCTGTCGAACTCCCGGGGAGCGGCCGGCCCGAGCTCGGCATCGGTGGTCGGAACGGCAGGTCGTACCGCGCCGCCGGTCAACTACGTCGCGATGGGCAGTTCCTTCGCGGCGGGCCCGGGTGAGGGGCCGGTGGTCGATCGGCGTTGCCTCCGTACCGGCGACAACTATCCGCACCAGGTGGCCGCACGGCTCGGTATGCGCCTGATCGACGTGACGTGCTCGGGTTCCACCGCGGCGGAACTGGTCACCGGACCGGTGCGTAAGCACGGCAAGATCCGTCCGCAGGTGGAGGCCGTCGATCACAACACCCGCTTGGTCACCATCACGACGGGCGGCAACGACATCGACTTCGTCGGCCGCATCATCGCTCAGGCCTGCAATAACATGCGTGCGCTCGGACTGGCTCACTGCGGGTCGGGACGGATGCCTCCGCCGCCGCCCGGCCCGGCCGACTTCGGCCGTCTCGAGCAGTCGCTGGTGAACGCGGTGGAAGCGGTGCGGGCGCGCTCTCCGCTGGCTCGCGTGGTGCTCGTCGACTACACGCCGGTGGTGGCGATCGATGCACCGCCCTGCCGGCTGTTGCCGCTGCTGCCGTGGGAGGTGGAGCAGGACGCCCAGATCGCCGCTGAGATGTCCGCGGTGAATCAGCGGGTCGCCGACCGTACCGGCGCCCAGCACGTCACGACCGCCTCGCTCGCGCCCCTGCATTCGGCCTGCGCGGCCGAACCGTGGATCCGCGGCTACGGCAACAAGATGGTGTTTCATCCGAATGCCGCGGGAAAGACCGGCATCGCCGATCTCGTGGCCGCGGCCGTGCGTTGACTCGTGATGACCACGATGTGGGCGCACCCAGCGTGAACGCCCGGGGGAAGCGGGAACTGCCCGTTCAGTGAAGAACGTTCAGCGAAGAAGGACCCCGGCTCGCCGAGCCGGGGTCCTTCTCGATGCAGTGGATCAGGCCGTCAGGGACGCGCGGGCTTCGCGTCGTGCGCCGCGTTGCTCTGCTTGACGCCCACGACGATCGCGGAGAGCAGCAGCAGCGCGCTGGTCGCCGTGATCAGGACGCCGAGTTCGGTGTTCACCGACTCGTACACGCCGAACCCGATCGCTCCGCCCACCACTGCGACGAACGACGACCGGCCCCAGCGCTGGATGCGCCAGTCGATCCGTTCGCGTCCGGTGGTGATGAGGCTGATCGGACTGCGGCGGAGTACCTCGACGAGGTAGACGGTGCCGAGAACGGTGACGAGGTAGGTCAGCAGGAGATTGATCCACAGCGGGGCGTCGAGGTGCTCGCGTGAGCTGACCAGGACGGTCGAGAGCACGATGACGTGCGCCAGATAGATGCCGAACGACCGGTCCGCCGCGGTTCGCATGAACCTGTCGGCGATCGAGCCCGAGCTCCGCCTGTCCTGCCAGATGGTTCCGCAGACGTACAGGATCACGATGATCGCGACGAAGGCGAACGCGTTGTGCACCATGAAGACGTTGGTGGCGCGGAACATCTCTTCGCCCTGGTCGACGTTGTAGACGAAGTACACCAGGGTCACGATGATCGTCACGAGGGCGACGAGCACCAACGGCCGGCGGAAGCGCCTCATGAAGCCGCTGAAGGCCTCGTAGTGATACGCGGCCAGGCAGCCCGCGAGGATGAAGAACTGATACGGGAACAGCGTGACGCCGAGGTAGCGCCAGATCAGGCCGGGCACACCGCTCTCGAAGAAGGAGAGCGGTGGACGCACCATGTGGAACAGCAGCCAGATGTGGAACGTCAGGCTGGCCGCGAGCAGGTACCGGTGGTATCCCCAGGTCCGCTTCAGAACCCACAGGACCGCCGGGAACACCAGATAGATCTGCATGCTCACGGACAGGAAGTACAGGTGGTAGGCGGCGTTGCCGGTGATCAGGTCGTACGCGAGACTCTTGAGTGCGAGGCGCTCGGAGGCGCCGTCGGTGAAGATGCCGCGGATCGCGTCCCAGCCGCCCTGCTGGTAGTGGCGATTGGTCCAGTAGAACAGCGACCACACCACGAAGGGCAGGCCGATCAGCTTGTAGCGTCTGCGCCAGAAGGTCGGTGCGTGCAGTTCGCGGTTGCGGTACTGGTAGGTGAGGACGAAGCCGGTGAGCGCGAAGAAGCAGTAGCGCGTGTACCGCAGGAGCAGACCCAGACCCTGGGCCGCCATCGCCGTCGCGGGGGCGAGCCCCAGGATGACGTGGTCGAGGATGACGCCGCCGAAGGTGAAGAGACGGACGAAGTCGATCTGGTAGAGATGCCCGTCTTTCTTCTTCTTGACGGGGGCCGGCACCTCAGCGGTGTCCGCGGGCTGCGGTGTCTGCGTGTCCGTCGGCGCCGAAGGCTCCTCGATTGCGTCGGGCCGACGCTCGGGCGCGTCGTCGATCTTCGGTTGGGCGTTTACCACCTGGCTACCCTGTCTTGTCGTTCATTCACCTGGCTCTGGTGCTGCTGCTGTGGCGAGGGTACTAGCCCAGGCTGGGTAGACACACATCAGCAACGGCGTCGATGTCCGTTCGGTCACGTTCGCCGGGCCCGTCCCTGGGGATTTGCAACGTTCTGATTCCGAAACGTCCGCCCAGGGTTTCGGTATGTCGGCCATGACGGGATACTCTGTGACAGAAGTGATTGGTGGGGCAAAAGGGGTTTGCAGTGCGACGATTCAGTTCACGAGCCGCGGTGGTCGCGGGAGTCTGCGCTCTCTTCTTGACGGGCGCCGGGGTGGCCTCGGCCGATCCGGCGACGTCCGCACCGAAGGAACCCGCCACGGCTCAGCTTCCCGCGCGTGTCGTGTCGCTGACGAACGTGGCACCCCAGGAGTCACTCCTGGAGGTGTACTCCGCCGCGATGGGGCGGACTATCTCGCTCAACGTGCTCCGGCCCGAGGACGATGCCCCGGCGCCGGTCCTGTATCTGCTCAACGGTGCGGGAGGCGGCGAGGACAGCGCCACCTGGCGCGCCAAGACCGACTACAAGAAGTTCTTCGCCGATAAGCGGGTCAATGTCGTGACGCCGGTGGGCGGGGCCTTCTCGTACTACACGGACTGGCAGCGCGACGATCCCGTGCTGGGCCGGAACAAGTGGCAGACCTTCCTCACGGAGGAACTGCCGCCGCTGGTCGACAAGGCCTTGAACACCAGCGGTGCGAACGCGATCGCGGGCATCTCCATGTCGGGGACCTCGGTGTTCAACCTCGCGATCGCGGCGCCCAAGCTGTACCGGTCGGTGGCTGCGTACAGCGGATGCGCACGGACCAGCGATCCGCTGGGCCAGGCGTACATCCGCACCGTCATCGGCGACCGCGGCCGCGGTGACATCACCAACATGTGGGGACCGCTCGACGGGCCGGGATGGCGGGCCAACGACCCCTACCTGCACGCGGCGGCACTGCGCGGTGTGAAGGTTTACATGACCTCCGGCAGCGGACTGCCGGGCCGGTACGACACCCTGGATGCGAGACTGATCAAGGGGGACCCGGCGGTTCTGGTGGATCAAGTGGTGATGGGCGGCGTCATCGAGGCCGCGGTCCGCAGCTGCACCGTGCAGATGGAGCAGGCGCTCAAGACGGCCGGCGTCGACACCGAGGTGATCTCGCGGCCGCTGGGCACCCACTCCTGGGAGTACTGGCAGCAGGATCTGCACACCACGTGGCCGATGATCGCCAAGGATCTGGGAGCGGCCTGATCGGCACGAGTGTGTGACGCGGTGTCAGTCGCGGTCGAGTAGCAATCGGACGGTCAGTTCCATCCGGTTGGTGACGTCGGTGGCCGATGCGCGCCGGGTCAGCCACTGCACCAGATTCGACATCCACACGTCCGAGATGACGCGGGCGATCGCGAGATCCTGGGCGGTCGGCTCGGCCGCCGGGTCCGCGTCGTCGATCATCGCGCCTGCGAGCAGTCGGTCGATGATGGTGGCGACTCGGTTGACCTCGCTGGTGGCCGAGGCGTCGGCGAACATGAAGGCCCGCGTCATCGCTTCGGTGAGCAGCGGATCCTTCTGCATCGCGAACGTGATCATGTCGAGGACGAAGCGCAGTCGCTCCACGGCGGTGTCACCCTGCAGGACGCTGCGGTCGGCGCGCGACTCCACCTTCTCGAGTTCGCGGGCGAGTGCGGTCACCAGCAGGTGCACCTTGGACGGGAAATAGCGGTACAGCGTGCCGACGGCCACGTCGGCCTTGTCGGCGACGGCTCGCATCTGGACGGCGTCGTATCCACCCTTCGATGCGAGCGCCAGGGTGGCGTCGAGGATGCGCCTGCGTCGTTCACGCTGTGCGGCGGATCCGACCTCGGCACCGGACAGTTGAGCGGGGGCTGGAGGCGGTGCCGGCATATCGGTCTCGGTCTTCGTCGTTCCCGCGCCAGCCATAGGTTTCCGTCTCCTCCGTTACGTCACGTCCATCGGCCGCCAGTTGGCAGCCGCCCTCCGATGGTGTACACCCAATGGATATTAGAACAGGTTCTAATTGACGTTACCAACAAAATCTCGGAGGAGGTCTCGGTGACAATCGCCACGTCAGCGGACCAAAGGGTTGTAAGTGACAGTATCGCTGCTTGGGCTCAGGCGCGCGATGTTCGCTCCGCGGTGCGGGGCGATCTCGACCACTCGGCGGACTCCTGGCGTCCGCTGTGGACGCAGATCGCGGACCTCGGGCTGTTCGCCGCCGGTGTTCCGGAGAGTGCGGGATGTGCAGGCGGCAGCGTCGAGGACGTCGCCGTGATGTTCTCCGCCTGCGGTTCGGAGCTGGTTCCCGGTCCGCTTGCGCCGACGATGGCCGCCGGATACGTGCTGGCCACGCAGGGTGCGGAACTCGCCGACGAGGTGATGGCCGGACAGCGCCCGGTGGTGGTGCCCGCCACCGCGGTCGCCGAGTCCGCGGGCTTCGGCGTGGTCGACGGCTCAGTGGACCTCGGTCTGATCCCCGCGTACGTGTCCGACGCACTCGTCGCCGCACCGCTGACATTCGACGGCGGCACCGTGCGGTGGCGCCTCATCGATCCGGCGTCGTGCCGCATGGAGACCGACGCGGTCGCCGGGCCCCTGGACGGCACGGCGGTCCCGGTGCGGGTGCGGGTGTCGGAGCTCTCGGAGGAGGAGACACTCGCGCTGGACGACGGTGAGCTGTTCGTGGCCCTCCTGCACGTCGGCGTGATCGCCTATCAGGCCGGGGTCGCCGCGCACGTCCTGGACCTGGCGGTCGAGTATGCGAAGGTCCGCACCCAATTCGGTGCGGTGATCGGGTCGTTTCAGGCGATCAAGCAGATCTGCGCGGACATGCTCTGCCGGAGCGAGCAGCTCGCCGCCGCCGCATGGGACCTCGCTCGCGCGCTCGACGACGCGCGGACCGGTACCGGTGATCAGGATCGTGACCAGGTGGAACTGAGCAGACTGGCGGCCGCGGTGCTGACCGCGGATCTCTCGCCCGCCAACGCGAAGGACGCCATTCAGGTCCTCGGCGGCATCGGCTTCACCTTCGAGCACGACGCGCACCTGTATCTGCGTTCCGCGCTCGCCGCGCGCACGCAGCTCGCCGCCGGGGAGCCCCAGCGCGCGGCGTTGGCCGAACTCGGCCGTGCCGGCGGCCGCCGAGAGTTCTCGCTCGACCTCGCCGACGCCGAGGCCCGCAGGCCCGCGATCGCGGCCACCGCCGAGGCGATCGCGGCGGTACCGGAGTCGGAGCGACGCGCCGAGCTCGCTCGCACCGGATTCCTCGCCCCGCACTGGCCGGAGCCCTACGGATTGTCGGCCGATCCGGCGTTGCAGCTGCTCATCGACGCGGAGCTCGACCGGGTCGGCGTGGTCCGCCCCGACCTGGTGATCGCCGGATGGGCGCTGCCGACCATCCTGGAGCACGGCACCGACGAGCAGCGCGAGAAGTTCGTCTCGCCCACCCTCGCGGGCGAGATCCGCTGGTGCCAGCTGTTCAGCGAACCCGAGGCGGGCAGCGATCTCGCATCACTGCGCACGCGCGCGGTCCGCACCGACGGCGGCTGGCTGCTGACCGGACAGAAGATCTGGACGTCGGAGGCGCACATGTCGCAGTGGGCGGTGTGCCTGGCGCGGACCGATCCGGACGTGGCCAAGCACAAGGGCATCACGTATTTCCTGGTCGACATGTCGGCACCGGGCATCGACATCCGTCCGCTGCGGGAGCTGACCGGCCGGGCGATGTTCAACGAGGTCTTCCTCGACAACGTTTTCGTGCCCGATTCCATGGTGGTCGGCGACGTCGGAAACGGCTGGCGCCTGGCGCGCACCACCCTCGCCAACGAGCGTGTCGCCATGGGCGGGTCCGGGCTGGGCAAGGAGGTGGATGCGCTGCTCCGGCAACTCGACAGCAGCGGCGCCGAACTGACCGGGGCCCAGACGCTCGAACTGGGCCGGATCATCGCCGACGCCCACATCGGACGGGTGCTCGACGCGCGGTCGGTGGCTCAGCGGCTCAGTGGCACCGACCCGGGCGCCACGTCGAGTGTCCGGAAACTGATCGGTGTGGTGCACCGGCAGTCGGTGCCCGAGTTCGCCACCGATCTGCTGGGGTGCGAGGGGCTGGGCGCGACCGCCGCCACCGACCTGCTGCTGCTGAATCGCTGCCTCTCGATCGCCGGTGGAACCACCCAGATCCTGAAGAACGCAGCGGCTGAACGGATTCTAGGTCTACCCCGCGGGTGAGCGGGAAACGCGTCGACAACGGCACGAAAATCGCAGGGCATCGGCAAGATGTGACACCGGTCTCTGGGTCTCTGATAAACTAGAACAAGTTCTAATACTGCTGGAGGAGGAGCCGGGTGGATTTCACCCTGGAGCCCACCGCTGCTGCGGTCCGCGACGTCGCCGACGAGGTGATGCGCCGACTGCAGCCGGACTGGGAGAGCAAGTTCACCGAAGGAGCCGGCGGCTTCGATGCCGCCGCATGGGAGGCGCTCACCGGAGCCGGAGTCACCGTGCTTCCGCTGCCCGAGTCGCTCGGAGGCGACGGGCTGGCGATCGATTCGCTGGTGCCGCTGCTGACCCGCGCGGGTCACGACGCCGTCGTGGCTCCGCTGATCGGGACCCTGGTCTCCGGACTGGTGCTGGCTCGGTCGTCCTCGGCGGCCGAGCACGCTCGCGCCATCGCCGAGGGCGGCTGGCACGCCGTCGCGATCGGCGAACGGGGTCGCGCACTGGGTGAGGCCCCGACGGTCACGCTCACCGACACCGTCGACGGGGCCCGGCTCGACGGCGTCAAGACCGGCGTGCTCGCGGCCGAAGGCGCATCGGCGCTGCTGGTGGTGGCCGACAGAGGCGTCGCCGTGGTGACGCCCGACGCCGCCGGCGTCGAGATCAGCCGCACCACCGCGTCGTCGGGCTGGGGCGAGTACACGGTCGTGTTCGACGGTGTCGCCGTGCCGCACTCGCACGTCGTCGCCGACGATCCCCGCCCGGCCGTCGACGCGTACCGGGCGCTGTTCGCCGCGTACGTCGACGGACTGGTGGCCGGTGCTGTCAAGCGGACCGCCGAGCACGTCTCGACCCGCCACCAGTTCGGCAAGCCGATCGCCGGATTCCAGGCCGTCGGCCAGCAGTTGGCGGACGTCTATGTGATCTCCCGGACCATGAATCTGGTCGCCACGGCGGCGGCGTGGGACATCGCGAACGGAGTCGATCCCGAGCAGGATCTCGCCACGGCGATGTATTGGATCGCCGCCGAACTGCCGGCCACTCTGCGCACCATGACGCACCTGCACGGCGGCGTCGGCGTGGACGTGACCTACCCGCTGCACCGCTACTTCTCACTGGTCAAGGACGCCGCTCGTCTGGCGGGCGGCGCACACGCCACGCTCGACAAGCTGGCCGACGAGACCGTTCCCGCCGGACAGGAGGCGCTCGCATGTTCGTAGCGTTCACCGACGAGCAGATCGCCTTGCGCGACGAATTGCGCGCCTACTTCGCCGGCCTCATCAGCCCGGACGAGGAGCGCACGATGCGCACCGAGCGGCACGGTCCGAGCTACCGCAACGTCATCTCCCGCATGGGCGCCGACGGCTGGCTCGGTGTCGGCTGGCCGAAGGAGTTCGGCGGCAAGGGCTTCGGCGAGATCGAACAGCAGATCTTCACCAATGAGGCGGTGCGGGCCGACGTTCCGCTGCCGTCGGTGACTCTGCAGACCGTCGGCCCCACCCTGCAGCGTTACGGGACTCAGGAGCAGAAGGACTTCTTCCTGCCGAAGATCCTCGCCGGCGAGGTGCACTTCGCGATCGGCTACACCGAACCCGACGCCGGTACCGACCTCGCCTCGCTGACCACGCGGGCCGTCGTCGATCCGGCCACCGGCGACTACATCGTGAACGGTCAGAAGATCTTCACCACCGGCGGCCACGACGCCGATTACATCTGGCTCGCCTGCCGCACCGATGCCGAGGTGCCGAAGCACAAGGGCATCTCGATCCTCATCGTCGACACGAAGGATCCCGGGTTCACCTGGACGCCGATCATCACCGCCGACGGTGCGCACCATGTCAACGCCACCTACTACAACGACGTCCGCGTGCCCGCAAGCATGCGCGTCGGGGAGGAGGGCGACGGCTGGAAGCTGATCACCACCCAGCTCAATCATGAGCGCGTCATGCTTGGGCCGTCGGGGCGCATCGGCGGGCTGGAGGACCGGCTGCGCGCGTGGGCCCGGTCCGCCCAGTACGAGGGCGCCCCGGTGATCGAGCAGGAGCAGGTGCGACGGCTCCTCGCGCAGATCGGCGCATACGAGCGGCTCAACGAGCTGCTGAACTGGCAGGTCGCGTCGAACGGAGAGATCTCCATGGCGGATGCCGCGGCGACGAAGGTCTTCTCCACCGAGCGGCTTCAGACGATCTACCGGCTGATCGACGAGGTCGTCGGACGCTTCGGCGACTTCACCGAACCGGTCACGTCGGAGTTCGCCGAATGGCTCGACATGCAGGCGAAGCGCAACGTCGTCATCACCTTCGGCGGCGGTGTCAACGAGGTGATGCGCGACATGATCGGCACGGCCGGCCTCGGCCTGCCGCGGACGAAGCGATAAGGGGGCGGGATGACGATCACCCGAGAGGCGATCACCGGGCAGTCGACGCCTGAGCAGATCCGTGCCGCGGCGGCTGAGATCGCCGCCCGGGGCGCCAGCGCTCCCCGGACCGGCCGGGACCCGATCAACCAGCCGATGGTGAACAACTGGCTGGAGGCGATGGGCGACGAGAACCCCATCTACGTCGACGACACCGCAGCGCGCGCCGCCGGTCATCCCGGCGTGGTGGCGCCCCCGGCGATGGCGCAGGTGTGGACGATGCGCGGGCTGCACGGTGTCCGTACCGACGACGATCCGCTGGGTCTGGCGACTGAACTCTTCGACGCGGCCGGTTACACCTCGGTGGTCGCCACCAACTGCGACACGGTGTACCACCGGTACACCCGTCCGGGTGAGGAGGTGACGATCACCTCGGAACTGACCGAGGTGGTGGGGCCGAAGCAGACCGCGCTCGGGGAGGGCTGGTTCTTCACCACGCGCAACACCTGGCGTGTGGGCGAGGAGACCGTCGCCGAGATGGACTTCCGGATCCTCAAGTTCCGTCCCGCCGCACCGGTGTCGGAGACACCGCGGGAGCAGACCGCCGACTTCGCCGGTCTCGATCCCACCAAGCTCATTCGACCGTCGGCCTCGCGCGACACCCGCTTCTTCTGGGACGGCGTGGCCGCCCACGAACTGCGCATTCAGAAGGTGCAGGACGGCTCGCTTCGGCATCCGCCGATTCCCGCGGTCTGGACCGAACGCGGCGCCGACGGCGAGTACCCCGACACCGACTACGTGGTCGCGGCCGGGACCGGCACCGTGTACAGCTACGTCGTCCACCACGCGCCGCGGGTCCCGGGACGAGAACTGCCCTTCGTGGTGGCGCTCGTGGAGCTCGACGAGGGTGTCCGCATGCTGGGACAGCTGCGCGGCGTCGATCCGGACGCGGTGCGGATCGGAATGCCCGTCGAGGTGGAGTTCCTCGATTTCCCGGGAGACGACGACTCCGGCGGCGAGCCGTGGTCGCTCTATGCATGGCGAGCGAAGGAGACGGCGAAGTGACCGTGCAGACCATCCAGGTGGGCCAGACGCTGCCCCCGCTGGTGATCGACGCGTCGCCGACCTTCGTCGTGGCATCGGCGATCGCCACCCGCGACTATCAGGACGTCCATCACGATCGAGACCTGGCCCAGCAGAAGGGCTCGAAGGACATCTTCGTGAACATCCTGACCGACACCGGTCTGGTGGAGCGCTTCGTGACCGACTGGGCGGGTCCGCGGGCGCGGATCGGCGCCATCGAACTCAAGCTCGGGGTGCCCTGGTACGCCTACGACACGCTCACCTTCACCGGTGAGGTGACGCAGGTGGACGACGTCGCCGTCACTGTCGCGGTGACCGGCACCAATTCTCTTGGCAAGCACGTGATCTCCAAGGTCACCTTCACCCGCGAGGAGGCGTGATGACGGACCGGGCGCTCTCCGGCAAGGCCGCGATCGCCGGGATCGGCGCCACCGACTTCTCGAAGAACTCGGGCCGCAGCGAACTCCGGCTGGCCGCGGAGTGCGTGAACGCGGCCCTGGCCGACGCCGGCCTGTGCGCCACCGACGTCGACGGCCTGGTGACCTTCACGATGGACACCAATATGGAGATCGCGGTGGCGCGGGCGACGGGCATCCCCGAACTCAAGTACTTCTCCCGCATCCACTACGGCGGCGGCGCCGCGGCGTCGACGGTGCAGCAGGCGGCGATGGCGGTCGCCACCGGCGTATGCGAAGTGGTGGTCGCCTATCGCGCCTTCAACGAGCGGTCGGGCAACCGATTCGGCCAGGTCAACGCGGCTGTCGCCAACCAGGAGAATTCGTCGGGCACCGACAACGCCTTCTCGTACCCGCACGGACTCTCGACGCCCGCGGCGTTCGTCGCGATGGTCGCGCAGCGGTACATGTACGAGTACGGGGCCACGAGCGAGGACTTCGGGCGCATCGCGGTGGTGGACCGCAAGCACGCGGCGACCAATCCGAACGCCTTCTTCTACGGCAAGCCGATCACCCTCGAAGACCATCAGGCCTCGCGCTACATCGCCGAGCCGCTGCATCTGCTCGACTGCTGCCAGGAGTCCGACGGCGGCGTCGCCATCGTCGTCGTGTCGCCCGAGCGTGCGAAGGACCTCAAGCAGAAGCCGGTGACGATCGCCGGTGCCGCATCGGGCAGCGGTACCGACCAGTTCATCATGACCAGCTACTACCGGGACGCGCTGCCCGAGCTGGCGGAGATGGGACTGGTCGGGCGGCAATTGTTCGCGCAGTCCGGACTCACGACGTCCGACATCGACATGGCGGTGCTGTACGACCACTTCACGCCCTACACGCTCATTCAACTCGAGGAACTGGGTTTCTGCGGACGCGGCGAGGCGAAGGACTTCGTCTCACAGCCCGGTGCACTCGAAGTGGGCGGTGTGCTGCCGCTCAACACACACGGCGGCCAGCTGGGCGAGGCGTACATCCACGGTATGAACGGCATCGCCGAAGGGGTCCGTCAGCTGCGCGGTACCTCCGTCAACCAGGTCGACGGCGCCGAGCACGTCCTCGTCACCGCGGGCACCGGCGTGCCCACCTCGGGCCTGATCCTGTCCGCCTGACCCCGACCCCGTCGGTTCCCTCCCAAGGAGATCAACAAAGATGAAGTTCAACCTCGCAGACGTCTTCGAGACCGTCGTCGACGCTGTTCCCGAGCGCGTGGTCCTCACCTGGGAGGGCCACGACTACACGTACGCCGAGCTCGACAGGCTCGCCAATCAGGTGGCGCATCACTTCGCCGCGCACGGGGTCGGCAAGGACGACAACGTCGCGCTGTTCCTGAAGAACAGCGTCGAGCACGTCACCTCGCTGATCGGCCTCATCAAAGTCCGTGCGGTGCCGGTGAACGTGAACTACCGCTACACCGACTCCGAGCTGGAGTACATCTTCGACAACTCCGACTCGGCCGCCATCGTCGTGGAGCTTCCCGAACATCAGCGCAGCGTCGCGAACCTGATGGCTTCGCTGCCCGAACTGCGTACCGTCTTCGTGATCGGAGAGGCGGTGGACGAGCTGACCGCCGCGGCGGCCGCCCTCGACGGCCGCACCGTCGAGATCGTCGATTTCAACGGCTACATCGCCCGGTCCACCGAGCGCGACTTCGAGAAGCGGACCGGTGAGGAGCTGTACCTGATCTACACGGGCGGCACCACGGGTTATCCGAAGGGCGTCATGTGGCAGCATGACGACTTCTTCCGCAAGCCGATCTCCGGCGGCAACCCCTACGGACCGCCGCGCGCGGATCTCGCGGAGCTGGCCAAGGAGGTCCAGAACTTCCCGTCGCTGTCGTTCCTGATCGCCGCGCCGCTCATGCACGGAGCCGCCTCGTACTCGCTGTTCACGTTCATTTCGCTGGGCGGGCGTCTGATCCTGGAGCGCGACTTCGACGCCGCCAAGATCGTTCGCAACATCGGCAGGGACAAGACGCAGATGATTCTGATCGTCGGCGATGCGATGGGCATGCCCTTGGCCGACGAGATGGAGAAGCAGAAGGACACCGCCGACTTCTCGACCCTGTTCTCGATCACCTCGGGCGGCGCGCTGTGGAGTCAGAGCGTCCGGGAACGGATGCTCGCGGTGAAGCCGGATCTGATGCTGCGTGACAATTTCGGCGCCTCGGAGTCGGGCAACGACGGCGAGATCAAGATGGACGAGAACGGCAACCTCATGGTGCCGCCGACCGACCGGATGATGGTGGTGGACGAGAAGTTCAACAAGATCACCACTCCCAACGAGGTCGGTCACATCGCCCGCATCGGCAACATCCCGATGGGGTACTACAAGGATCCGGAGAAGACCGCGCGGACCTTCCCGACGCTGGCCGACGGCACACGCATCTCGGTGCTCGGCGACATGGGGTACCTGCGCGAGGACGGCAGCATCGTCTTCCTCGGCCGTGGCAGCCAGTGCATCAACACCGGCGGTGAGAAGGTCTACGCCGAAGAGGTCGAAGGCGCTCTGCACGCGCATCCGGCCGTGGCCGACGCCCTCGTGGTGCCTGCACCGGATCCCAAGTACGGCCAGCGCGTCGCCGCAGTCGTGTCGCTGAACGAGGGCTTCGACGAGCCGTCTCTCGAGGAGATCCAGGAGCACTGCCGCCAGACGCTGGCCGGCTACAAGGTTCCGCGCACGGTGGTCTTCGTCGACGAGGTGAAGCGGACGCCGGCCGGCAAGGCCGACTACAAGTGGGCCAAGGCCACCGCCGCTGAAGAAGGCGCGGCCGTCTAGCTCTTTTCGTCGGTCAGCGGACCCTCATGCCTCGTCCTCGATGCGGTGTGAGGGTCCGCTGACGTGAGGCCTGTCGGGCGATACTGTTCAAGACGACCGCTCGATGCACCCACCCACGACCGAACGGACTGTTCATGCGACTTCGATACCTCGTCATCGCCCCGCTGGTCGCGGGCGCGGTCTTCCTCTCCGCGTGCAGCGGCGATGACAGCAGCAACAGCAGTTCCAACGAGTCGACGTCGGAGGCGCGGACCAGCGTCTATCTCCAGGTGGTGAAATCGTCGGGGTCGTCGTACAAGGACGACGACGCGGCCGTCGCGGCAGGCAAGAAGGCGTGTTCGGAACTGGCGTCGGGCAAGTCGATGATGGAGGTCATCGATTCGATGAACACCGAGGCGGGAGGCAAGGGGCAGGCCGCCGCGGTGGTCGGCGCAGCCATTCCCGCGTTCTGCCCGGATCAGAAGGACAAGATTCTGCCGAGTCAGCTGCGACCCAGCAGCTAGTTCCTCGCGGCGTCTCGGATCGTTAGGGTCGGAGGATGCGATTCTTCAACCGGCAGTCGGAGTCTGCGGCAGCCCAAGCGGACGTGGTCGGACCGTTCCAGTTCCGGATCGAGGACATGTTCACCGTCACGGGCAAGGGACGGCTGTTCACCGGGACCGTGGAGTCCGGGACGGTGGTGACCGGTGCGGCGGCCTCGCTGGTGATCGGCGACAGCGTCGTGTTGGTGCAGGTGGCTCGGGTGGAGACTCGGCGTCGCCGTGCGCCGGCCGTTCTGGAGGAGGGGACGGCCGGCGCGATCGGGCTCGACGGACTGCGGATGGATCAGCTTCCCACCAAACCGTACGGCGGTCAGGTGATCGTCGACATCGATGCGCTCAAGGGCGGCGTGATCCGATCGAGGCTGGCCTCGGACGTCCCGCCCGCCGGGGACGTCGCTGACGGTCAGTGAAACCGGGGGGGAGCGTTCGGGGTAGGCGGATCGGCGATCGGACGGCGAACTGTCTTTCATGTCGCCCACATCTACGACTCACAGGTCATCGTTCCCTTCGTAGGGAAGCGCCGCATCCCTACGATCCTCTGATATGTCCGTCTTGACCAGGAGTAGTCGCCCAGGAGGAATTACGCCTGGGTAGAATTGGTAGCCTTGCGTCGATGTGAGCAACTGCGAATCGTCCACGCCTTCGACCAGCCATATGTCGACAGGGCGCGTTTACGCGGGCCACGAGCCATCTCGGTGAGGGCATCGTCTCCATCGATCACTATGGAAGTGAAGGCGTAGTCAACGTTTCGTGAGGATCCACGCGCGATCTGCCGGCCAGATTAATGCACGCCGCGTCGAGAACCTCTGCGCAGCACGCTCGACGTCGGCGCGGTTTCTCCGGCGTCGATAACGTCTCGTTCACCGGCTCCACTCAAGAGGGCAAGGCCGCAGCCAGTAGCCGAGTTCTCGCTCCCAAGCGGACAAGTCCGTACTCGAATCGGACTACGCTCCAAGTAGACAGTTGCCGAGGGGAGTAGCCAATGGCTTCTGAGTGGGCTCGAGATGAAGTGATTCACGATACCGAAGTGGCTGAATGGGTTGACTCGCTGCTCTTTCAGCCATACTCGGGCACTGTCGGATCACTTGTCCCCGGCGGATACGAGAGGTATCTTCGTGTGTTGCACCCAGCGGAAAGGGTCGTCAACGGTGCTCTGATCGGGAACTATCGATGGTCCGACGTTGCGCGAGTCAATGGCAAGGTAGCTCATGCCGAGATGCAATGGTCAAAGATCTCGCAGGGTGAATTCGAACCCCGCGGGGGATGGTGGAATGAAGGCCCTCATCGAATTAACTCTCTTCGGCCGATGGTGACCGACGAGATCGCACATCATCTGGGGCGCGGACTGAACACCCGTTGTGTATTTGCCTTCTGGGAAGGAAATACGGCGTTTCAAGAGATTTCGTCGATGTGTCCGACCGTCCGGATCGGTGCATTCAACTACTACCTCACCATGGGGGATGTGGGCCGTGCGTCAGAGGTACTTGAAGGGATCCGTCCGAACATGTGGTGGGCCGTCGACCAAAGTTGGTTCGTATGCTCGAACGTCGAGCTGGACTCGACGTATATCGGCGCAGATTCGGCTCGTGCTGAGGAGATTGTTCTCAGCCGTTCTCTTGAGTCCTGGCCCACCCTGCGAAGCCATCGAATCACGATAGACGGCGATCGGTTCAACTGAATGCACCAACGACGGGCTGATTACCCGCGGCATACCTGGTTCGCTCGTACCCGAGGTCCCGGGATCGCTTGGGCATGGCTGTTTGCACTCTTGCTGGCTACTCTTACCGCTGTATTCGCGGCAGCAGAGCCCCTGATGCAAGTCACCGACTGTGAGGTATGGAACGCGAGCGATCCCGATTGCAAGGGAAGCGTTCTCGATTTCTACGGCGGCTACTTCCTTGTCAGGGCCTCTGTGCCGCCATTGGCATGCGTGTTGGCGCTGGGGATCCGAACGCCCGCGTTCTCCGTCATCGCCTGCCTCGTCATCGGGTCCAGCATTCTCATTGCTTCATTCATGCTCTACTTCCTCCCAGTCCTTCTCGTCGTCGCGTGCCTCGCCGGGTATCAGGTGGTCGTGTCTCATTGAGGATCGAGTCTCACTCCGGCAGATCGTCCCGCTGCCTCAGGGTCCCGTCCCCGGGCAGTTCCACGACGGTGTCGAGGCCGAGCCTGTTCAGGAACGGGTAGTCGTGGCTGACGACGATCAGGGCACCGCGGTAAGCATTGAGAGCGTCGGCGAGCTGGTCGACGCTCGTCGTGTCCAGATTGTTGGTCGGCTCGTCGAGAACGAGCACCTGGTGCGGAGGATCGGCGAAGAGCAGCTTCGCCAAGCAGACGCGGAACCGTTCGCCGCCCGAGAGCGTCGACACCGGCCGGTCGACGGTGTCGCCACGCAGGAGGAGCCGCGCAAGGTGATTCCGGATCTGGCCGGTGGCGGTGCCGGGTACGGCGGCTTGGAGGTTCGCGAGTGCCCCGGCACTCTCGTCGAGACCGTCGAGCCGCTGGGGGAGGACGCCGACACGGTCGGTGAACAGGCGTCCGCCGGGGCGGCCGGCAGTGGGTTCGGCGCCGCTGATCATGTGCCCGAGCAGCGTCGACTTGCCCGACCCATTCGGTCCGACGATGGCCAGGCGTTCGGGTCCCTGGACGAACACCGACCGCTCGCCGGCGGTGAGTTCGGCGATGCGCCTGCTTCGCGGGACCGCCGGGTCGGGAAGGTCGAGACTGATGCGGTCGTCGTCGCGAACCCGGGCGTCGGCCGCGTCGAGTGCGGCCTGCGCGACCCGGACCTTCTGGTCGAGTACCGAGCGCATGGCACCGGCCGATCCCTGCGCGCTGTCGGCGAGCATGCCCGCGACGATCCTCGGGACGCCGCCGTCGCGCTGGGCCTTCTTCGCCGTCCGCTCACGCCTGGCCAGCTTGGTCTCAGCCTCCGCCCGCTGCCGCTTCTCCGTCTTCAACACCTGTTGCGCCGCTCGGGCGGCCTGTACTGCGGCAGCCTGCTCCTGGTCAGCGTGAGCCTTCCACGCACTGTAGGGACCGCCGAAGGTCTCCAGCACGCCGTCGTGCAGTTCGGCGGTCGCATCCATGTGTTCGAGGAGTTCGAGGTCATGGCTCACCACGATCAGTGCACCCGGCCAGTCGTCGATCATCTCAGCGAGGCGAGCGCGCGTCGGGCGGTCGAGGTTGTTCGTGGGCTCATCGAGCAGAGTGATGGCCGTGCGGTGCATCCGCAGACCGGCCACCGCTATCAGCATCGCCTCCCCGCCGGACAGTTCCGCGACCGAACGGTCGACGTCGGCGGCGGAGAATCCGAGACGATCGAGCGATTCGGCCGCGCGCGCTTCGACGTCCCAGTCATCACCGATCGTCTCGAAGTGGCGCGCATCCGCGTCGCCGGACTCGATCGCTCGCAGCGCTTCGAGTACGTCGGCGATGCCGAGGAGTTCGGCGACGGTGCAGTCGCCGGTCAGCGTGAGGGTCTGCGGCAGGTAACCGACGTCGCCGGCGGTCTCGATCCGGCCGGACGACGGCGTGAGCCTCCCGGCGATGAGCCGGAGCAGGGTGGATTTGCCGGAGCCGTTGCGGCCGACGAGACCGGTCCGGCCGGCGCCGAACGAGCCGTCGACGCCCGACAGCGCGACGCTGCCGTCGGGCCAGGAGAACGAGAGCGAGACGATCGTGACGGACGATTCAGGCGTGGTGGATGTGTGAGGCATGGTGGAGCTCGATTCACGAGAGTCGCCGCGCGAGGTGATGCGCCGGCGAGGCGGATGAGGACACACTGGTGCCGGAGAACCGGCTTCAGGCCCTGTCGACCTCGATCTCGCAATCCACGACGGTGAGGCTACTCGTGTCGGGTGCTCGGCGCATCCGAGATTCAGCGGGTGCCGGGAGGCTGGAGCGCCGGGTACCAGATGTCGGTGAGGACGTCGGCGGCTCGGTCCGGCGCGAACTCGATGGTTCGCTGGACGGTGGAGCGTGTGAAGTACCGCTCCAGTTGGGTCACGAGCAGTTCGATGCGGAAGCGGGCCTCTTCCCGGCGGTCGTCCGGCCACCGCGACAGGTAGTCGGGCATCGCATCGGTCAACGCGGTGATCGACGCGCGGCCCACGCTCCGGAACTCGGGATCGGCGGAGAGGGCCTCGTCCCAGGCCGGGAGGATGTCGCGATTGGCGTCGAACCACTCGAGGGCCCGTTCGATCCACGCGGTGAACGCCGCTCGTGAACCGTCGCGGAGGACGGCGTCCAGGTCGCC
Source organism: Gordonia sp. PS3 (assembly GCF_041950545.1). Classification (NCBI taxonomy): domain Bacteria; kingdom Bacillati; phylum Actinomycetota; class Actinomycetes; order Mycobacteriales; family Gordoniaceae; genus Gordonia; species Gordonia sp. PS3. The sequence goes on from NZ_CP169524.1 coordinate 664,873, forward strand.
GTACACCGACGCTGCGCGCTGCTGCATGGTCTCGGCGCTGATCCTCGCCAGGATGTCCGTCTTGTTGGTGAAGTGCAGGTAGAACGTGGCACGACTGCATCCGACCGCTCGGGTGATGTCGTCGACGGTCACGTCGGCGTAGCCGTTCTCGGTGAACAGACCGCGCGCGGCCTCGAGCAGGGCCAGCCGGGTTCGGCGTTTCTGTTCGTCCCGCAGATTGGGCCGCTGCGCCCCGACCGTGTCCTCCCGCATGAAGACCATGATGCTCGCCGCTCATCTCGATTGACAATGTGACCACTGACTAGACACGTGTCAGTGAGATCCCTACGGTGGGTCTGTGACGGTCGACACGTACGGCCGCTGACGAGAGGACAGAGCATGACACGCGATCGCGTCGCCATCATCGGTGCCGGCTGCTCCGGCTTCACCACGGCCAAGCGACTCAAGGACGAAGGCATCGAGTACGACTGTTTCGAGATGTCGGACGACGTCGGAGGCAACTGGTACTACGACAACCCGAACGGAATGTCGGCCTGCTACCAGTCGCTCCACATCGACACGTCCACCAGCCGGCTGGAGTTCGACGATTACCCGGCGCCGCGCGACTGGCCGCATTTTCCGCACCACACGCTGATGCACCGGTACTTCCGCGACTACGTCGACCACTTCGGGCTGCGCGAGACCATCACGTTCAACACGGCGGTGGAGAAGGCCGACCGTGAACCGGGCGGCGGCTGGACGCTGACCCTGAGCACCGGGGAGCGCCGCGAGTACGGTGCCCTGGTGGTCGCCAACGGTCACCACTGGAATCCGTTCGTCCCGGAGTACCCCGGCAGCTTCGACGGGCAGATCATCCACAGCCACGACTACCGCAGCCCTTTCGCTCCGATCGACATGCACGGTCAGCGCGTGATGGTGGTCGGGATGGGCAACTCGGCGCTCGACATCGCCTCCGAACTCTCCAACCGCTCCGTCGCCGAACACGTCTGGGTCTCGGCGCGGCGTGGCGTATGGGTGCTGTCGAAGTACCGCGGCGGCAAGCCCGCCGACAAGATGATGATGCCGCCGTGGATGCCGAAGAAGCTGGGTCTGGCGATCGCGCGACGGTCGATCAAGAAGTCGATCGGCAGGATGCAGGACTACGGTCTGCCCGAGCCCGATCACGAACCGCTGTCGGCGCACCCCTCGGTGAGCATCGACTTCCTGGCCAAGTCCGGTTCCGGTGACCTGACCTGCGTACCTGCGATCGAGCGTCTCGACGGTGACGCCGTGATCCTGACCGACGGCCGCCGGGTGACGGTCGACGTGATCGTGATGGCGACCGGCTATCGCATGGCGTTCCCGTTCTTCGACGATCCCGCGCTGATGCCCGATGCGCAGCATCGTTTCCCGTTGTTCAAGCGGATCGTTCATCCGGACGTCGACGATCTGTACTACGCCGGCCTGGCGCAGTCGTCTCCCACGATCGTCAATCTGGCCGAGCAGCAGAGCAAACTGATCGCCGATCATCTTCTGGGCCGGTATGCGTTGCCGTCCCGCGCCGAGATGCGGAAGGCGATCGTCGACGACGAGCGTCGTCACCTGGGGCAGTACTACAACGCGCCGCGCCACACGATTCAGGTCGATTTCGCGCGGTACAAAGTGGATCTGCTGGCCGAACTCGCGGCCGGGCGAGAACGCGCCAAGCGCCCGGTGGCCGCACGATGACGGTCTCGGGAACGTGCGTGTCCGCATTCGAGCCGGTGCGGGATCTGTTCGCCGCCAAGCTCGAGTCGGGCGATGAGGTGGGTGCCTGCCTCGCTGTGGTGTCCGGTGACGACATGGTCGTGGATCTCTGGGGCGGCACGGCCGACGTGCCCTCGGGACGTGTGTGGGAACGCGACACCCTCGCGAACACGTACTCGCTGACCAAGACGATGACGGCGCTCGCGGTCCTGCTGCTCGCTGATCGCGGGGAGGTGGATCTCGATGCGCCGGTCGCCCGCTACTGGCCGGAGTTCGGGGCGGCGGGCAAGCAGAACGTCCTGGTCCGGCAGGTGCTGGGACATACGAGCGGCGTCGCAGGCTGGGATGCGAACATCAGCCTGAGCGACATCTACTCGCACGAGGAGGCGGCGGCACTGCTGGCCGCGCAGGAGCCCTGGTGGACGCCCGGCGCGGGTTCGGGCTACCACGTGCTCACCTTCGGGACCCTGCTCGGGGAGGTGGTCCGGCGTGTCACCGGCTCGAGCCTCGGACGGTTCTTCGCCGAGGAACTCGCCGGTCCGCTCGGCGCCGACTACCGCATCGGAGTGACGGACGAGGCGCCGGAGCGGTTCGCCTCGATGGTCGCTCCGTCATCCGCGGCGGCGGACTACTCGTCGATTCCGCCCGACAGCCTGATCCGCCGAACGCTCCTGAACCCGGCGTTCGCGCCGTCGATCGTCACCGACCCCGATTTCCTCGCGGCCGAGATCGGAGCGGCGAACGGCCAGGGGAACGCCCGGTCGGTGGCTCGGCTCGCGTCGCTCGTCTCCGGAGGCGGTGCCGTCGGCGGGCGGGCGGCGCTGTCGCGCACCACTCTCGAGCGGATCTTCGACGTCCAGGCGGACGGCGTCGACAGAGTCCTCGGTGTACCGGTGCGTTTCGGTCTCGGCTGGGCGCTTCCGGGTGCGGTGATGCCAGGCGTCCCGGAGGGACGGGTCTGCTGGTGGACCGGGTTCGGCGGTTCGGTGGTGGTCGCCGATCTCGACCGCGACCTCGCCGTGGCCTACGTGATGAACAAGATGTCGCCGGAACTCGTCGGCGCTGCGAAGCCCAACGAGTATCTGGCGGCGGTGTACGAGTGCGTCGGTCGCGGTCGGTGATCTCCGGTCACCTGGCTTCGGCGGCCACCGCGGCCGCGTTCACCTTGGTCAGAACGGCGTGGAGTTCGCCGAGCAGTTCCAGGTCTCCGCCCAGGGCGTCGACCACCTGCGGCGGGATGTCGAGTGCCTGCTCGCGCAGTGCCACACCGGCCTCGGTGAGATGGATCTCCACCTTGCGTTCGTCGTCGTCGCTGCGTCGTCGTTCGATGACGCCGTCGGCTTCGAGGCGCTTGAGCAGCGGGGACAGAGTCGCCGAGTCGAGCTGCAGTAACCGGCCGATCTCGTTGACCGGCAGCGGTGCGTGCTGCCACAGCGCCAGCATCACCAGGTACTGGGGGTGGGTGAGGCCGAGCGGTTCCAGCAGCCGTCGATACACCCGGAGCACCGATCGGTTGGCGAGGGCGAGCGCGAAGCAGACCTGCCGTTCCAGCAGGAGGGGATTACCGGGGATGTGGGCCATGACACGAGTCTACGACTATTTCATAGGGCGCTATTGAATCGCGTGATAGATAGTGCAATATTGAGTAGTGCACGATCTAAAGACGGAGGTTTTCAGGATGAGCGGTCGCCCGAATCCGATTCAATGGGTTGTCTACGCCTACGGGGGCACGCTCCCCGAGTCGAAGCGCGAGTGGGTGCGCAACGATCTCACCGGCCGGACCGCGACCCTCCGTCACCTGATCCGTTCGCAGTTCTGCTTTCTGCCGCTCTACCTCGTCATGTTCTTCGCGTTCGGCGGCGAGATGTGGATCCGCGGCCTGATGGTTTTGCTGGCGGTGCTGCTCGCGCTGATCTTCTCCGCGTCGTACATGGATCAGAACCGGGTTCTCCGCATGCGTAAGCACGGGCTCGGCAACTCACCGCTGACCCAGCGACAGCAGGCGCGAGCCGATCGGGAGAAGGAGCGCTACGAGGCCGTCTACGCCGACCGCCGTGGCTGATCCGCTCAGGACGTGGTCAGCACGCCGTTCGCGACGGTGAACCAGCCGTCCGGTGAGGTGCACGTGATCGCGTCGCCGGGCAGCGCGGTGCACGAGAGGTCGCCGAAGGTCAGCCGGTGTCCGGCCGTCAGCGCGGGGGCCGGGGTCGGCCCGCCTTCGGTGATCGTCGGTTCGGTTCCCTGCGCGGTCAACGTGATCGCGTTCGGTGGCCCGTCGAATGCGCCGATGCGGATACTCGGCGCGTCCTCGGGGTAAGGGGCGGCGCAGGTGATGCGCTGCGGCAGGCGGGACCCCGCCGGCTGCAGTACGCATTCGCGAAGGGGATCTCGCGCATAGCTCCATCGGTAGCTTCCCGGTTGCCCGGAAACGGCGTAGGGGGCCGTGTCGACGGTGGTGGCCGACGAGGTGGTCTCGCCGGTGAGCGGGATCGACGTGACGATGACGGTGGAGGTGCGCGCCGGCGGCGGTGCGATGGCCGAGATGCCGCTCAGCGAACTGGTCGGTGCGGACTCGTCGCCCGGTGTGCATGACGACAGCGCCGCTGCCGTCAGGAGTGCCAGTGCGGTGATCGTGAACGCTCGCGCGTCGGCCGTGAAGGTGCACTTCATCCGTGCCCCCTGAAGGTCGGTGCCCCTGCGATGCCCGTCAGATTACCCGCAGGAGCAGGTCGATTCGGACGATCCTCTCCGTCATGTCATCGGCCGGACGTCACTCGCCGTCCGTGAGCGGCTTCTCGTACGCCGACCGCACCGAGGATCCCGTCACCGCGGCGACCTGGTTCGGCACCGTGGCACGCAGGGCGCGGTCGCGCACCGATTGCGGCAGAACGCCGGAGATCGCGACCAGGGCTCCGACGGTCCGCGGCACCCATACCTGGAAGCGCCTGGTCTCGATCGCCGACACCACCGCGGCCGCGACGTCGTCCGGACTCAGCCGCTTCACCGATCCCGAGGAGGTCCCGGCCGCCAACTCGGTGTCGACCACGGTCGGCATCACCGCGGTGATCGCGACGCCGGTGCCGCGCAGTTCCTCCCGTACGCCGGTGAGGTAGCCGAGAACCCCGTGTTTGGTTGCGGCATAAGAGGATTCGCCCGGCGGAGCGAGACGCGACGCCGCTGAAGCCACCGTGACGATGTGGCCGCGTCCGCGGTGCCGCATCTCCGGCGCGGCCAGGCGCACACCGCGGATCACTCCCAGCAGGTTCACCGCCACCATCCGCTCGGCGGCGATCGCGGGTTCGGTGTCGAAGGGGCCGACCCACATCACGCCCGCGTTGTTGACGAGCACGTCGATCGGACCGAGGTCGGCTGCCGCATCGGCCAGGAAGGCGGCGAACGAGTCGTCGTCGGTGACGTCCAGGCGGTAGCCGCGGGCGGTTCCGCCGAGTCTGTCCGCCGCACGGTGAGCCGCGTCGGCGTCGAGGTCGCCGATCGCCACGCGAGCGCCGAGGGCCGTCAACCGGTCGGCGATCGCGAAGCCGATACCCCGCGCGGCGCCGGTGATCGCCACGGTGGTGCCTGCGATCTGAACGGGTCGGTGCCGGCGGAACGAGAAGCGCATGAGTCCAGTCTGCCCCTCGGCGACCGTCGAAGCGAGAGGCCCCGGCGGACGGAGGTGCTCAGTCGTCGAGGCGGGGTTCGGGTGCGAGGACCGCGCGAGGAGCGAACCAGCCGAGGAAGGCCGCGCCCGCGAGCAGGATCGAACCGAGCACCAGACAGGCGGACTGCAGCGGAGGCAGGAACGCCGCATACGCGCCCTCGGTGATCTTCTCGGCGAGCGAAGACGCCTGCGGTGGCAGGTGACCGGCCACCTCCACGGCACCCGCCAGCGAGCCGCGCACCCCGTCGGCGGCGCGTTCGGCGGCGTCCGGGTCGATCGTCGCCAGCTGGTCGTGGACGTCCTGCGCGGTGCCGGTGATGCGTCTGTCGTACCCGGCCGCCAGGATGCTGCCCGCCAGGGCGATACCGATCGCCGCACCGAGTTCGCGGGCGGTGTCGTTGACAGCCGATCCGACGCCTTGGTTCTCCAACGGGGTATTGGACATGATCGCGGTGGTGGACGGGGCCGTCGCCAGCCCGATACCGACAGCGCACACGCCGAGCATCACGCCCAGCTTCCAGTACACGTCGGCGTCGACGATCCCGAGCGCGAGCACGCCGGCCGCGGCGATCGCGATGCCGGTGGCGAGGACTGCGCGCAGCGAGTAGCGGACCGCCACGAGGTTCCCGATCATGGCGAAGACGCCGACGCCGACCACCATCGGGAACAGCGCGACCGCCGACTTGAGTGCCGAGTAGCCGAACACCAGCTGCAACTGCAGGAGCAGCAGATAGAAGACGCCGAAGGAGGCGAGGAACTGCAGCGCCACCGACAGTGAACCGGCGGCGAAAGCGCGGTTGCGAAACAGGTTCACGTCGAGCAGAGGCGAGGATCTGCGCAGTTCGATCACGATGAACGCGGCGATCATCGCCGCGCCACCGATCAGGCAGATCAGGATGAGCGGGTTCGTCCATCCCCGATGCGGCGCCTCGAGCAGGCCGTAGACGACGGCGGCGATCGCGGTCATCGACGTCAGCGAGCCGATGTAGTCGAACCGTCCCGGGGCGTCGTCCTTCGAACTGCCGATCGTGACGGTGAGCAGGAGGGTGGCCACCGACGACGCCGCGAACGTGATGAAGACCGAATGCCATCCGAAGAAGTTGAGCAGAACCCCGGTGACGAAGAAGCCCATTATCGCGCCGGCCCCGGCCACGCCGGCCCAGATGCTGATCGCGAGCGCGCGCTTCTCACGGGGGACACCGGCCGTGATGAGCGACAGTGTGGCCGGCATGATCATCGCGGCGCCGACGCCGGCGACCACGCGGGTGAGAATGAGCTGGGTGGGGGTGTCCACCCAGACCGCGGCCAGTGAGCCGATTCCGAAGACCGCCAGACCGATCATCAGAACCGGCTTGCGTCCGATCCGGTCGCCGATCGCACCCGCGGGCAGCAGCAGCGCGGCCAGTACCAAGGTGTAGCCGTCGATGATCCACGTCATCTGCGCGGTGGTGGCGCCGGTGGCGCGGGCGATGTCGGGCAGCGCGGTGTTGAGCGCGGCCATCGCCGCCACCACCAGGCTCACCGCCAGACAGGCGACGAGGATCAGCCACGCCGTCGCGAAGGTCATCGAATCGTTGCTGGTTCTTTGCCCGACACGCACAGTCTGTTCATCGCCTTCTTTTGTAACTTGTGACACATTGGTCACACGGACAACAGATCACGATCTCGAGGGAGAGTTGATCACCATGGCTTCCAACCAGCTGACGTCCGGCGTCACCGAGATCCGGCAGGGCCGAATCCACATCTGGCGTCTGCTCGCGATGGTCGCGGTTCTCGCCGCGATCCTCACCGTCCTGCTCCTGATAGTCGCAAGCGCGGCTTGATCGTCTTCACGATCAAGCCGCGCTCGCGTCGTCACTGAACTAGCCCGCGTACTTCTCGACGACCGCGCCCACCGGGTACAGAGCGTCGATGACGTGGCCCTTGGCCTTGCCACGGACGCTCTTGTACGCCTTGGCGAGGACCGACGGGGCGCTCTGCGCCTGTCCGTCGGTGACGGCGAGCAGCGCCTCGGCGGCCTGGTCGCCGTTGGCTGCCAGGTGGGCGCCGAAGGGCGTGCCCGCGGGCTTCGAATCCCACAGCGGCGAGAGCGCGCTCATGAAGTCGGGCAGCATCTTGTTCGTCGCCACCTGGACCACGCCCGGCTTGAACTTCTGAGCCGCCGAGTACGCGGTCTTGATCGCCGCGCCCGACAGGCCGGACTGCTTCTTCACCTCCGCGTCGATGACGTCGGCGAAGTCGGAAGCCATGGCTTCGCGGTTGGCGTCGAGCAGGGGCAGGAGCGAGGCGGTCATGCAGAGCCTTTCGGTCAGGATTCGATGAACACGACGTTGCTCAGGGCCGGTGCGTCGTCGCGGTCGACGACGGTGGTGGCCACGAGCAGTCGGTCGCCATCTTCCCAGGCGCGGACTCGGAGCGTCTCGCCGGGGAACACAACTCCGGCGAAGCTCACACCGTAATCGGCCACGGCCGAGACGTCGCCGCCGAAGACCTCGTCGACCACGGCCCGGCAGACGCTGCCGTACGTGCACAGCCCGTGCAGGATCGGCCGCGGGAAGCCGGCCTCGGACGCGAATTCCGGATCGCTGTGCAGGGGGTTTCGATCACCGCACAGTCGGTAGAGGAGCGCCTGGTTCGGCTGGGTCGGCACCAGGATCTCGCGGTCGGCGGCGCGGTCGGGGAGATCCACCCGGGTCGACGAGCCGCGCTCGCCGCCGAATCCGCCCTCGCCCTTGGCGAAGATCGACGATCGTGCCGTCCAGAGCGGCTCGCCGTTCTCGTCGCGAGTGACCGATTCCTGGATGACGACCGCGGCCGAGCCCTTGTCCTGCACCTCGGCGATGCGCGTGCGGGTGGTCGCGGTGCCGGTCGCGGGCAGCGGCCGGTGCACCCGCACCTGCTGGGCGCCATGAACCACCTTCGACAGGTCGATGTCCACTCCGGGGAACGACACCTTCGGTGCCTCGGTGGCGTTGAACGTCGCCGCGACGGTGGCGAACGACGGCAGTACCTTCGGCTCCGAGTCGTGGACGTACTGCAGACCCGCGGTGTCCAACGGGTCGTGGGCCCCGCCCACGGCGAGGTTGTAGAGCGCCACTTCGCGCGGCGTCCACGAGAACGTCACTTCACCGAGGTCGGCGCCGGCGGCGACTGAGGGATCGATGGGCATGAATCAGGCTCCTGCGTGCGAGACGGTGGCGTTCTTGGCCTTCTCGACGGCGTCGAGCGCGGCGAGATATCCGAACACCATGGCCGGGCCGATCGTGGCGCCGGGACCGGCGTAGGTATGGCCCATCACCGGCGCGCTGGTGTTGCCCGCGGCGTAGAGGCCTTCGATCACGCTGCCGTCGGCTCGCAGTGCGCGTCCCGCGGTGTCGGTGTTGACGCCGCCCTTGGTGCCCAGATCGCCCGGAACCATCTTCACGGCGTAGAAGGGCGCCTTGTCGACGACGCCGAGGCTCGGGTTGGGCTTGTTGGTGATGTCGCCGTAGTAGTGGTCGTAGGCGCTGTCGCCGCGGTGGAAGTCCTCGTCCTTGCCGCTGCGGGCGAATCCGTTGAAGCGCTCGGTGGTGGCCTGCAGCTTGTCCGCGGGCAGGCCGGTCTTCTCGGCGAGCTCGGCGATGGTCGTGGCCTTCACGACGACGCCCGACTTGAGCCAGCTCTTCGGCAGCGGCTGTCGTGCGGTGACGCCTGCGAACAGGTATCGGTTGCGGCAGCGCTGATCGAAGATGAGCCAGCCGGGCACGTTCTCGCCTGGGCCGTCGCCCTGGCCGAACTGGCCGCCGTACATCTGGTGGACGGCCTCGACGTAGGGGAGCGATTCGTTCATGAAGCGCTCGCCCCGGGTGTTCACGATGAAGGTGCCCGGCACCGAGCGTTCCGAGAGCGCGAACCACGGACCCTTGGGCAGCGGAATGGTGGGTCCCCACCAGGCGTCGTCCATCAGGGAGACGTCGGCGCCGACCGCGAGCGCGGCGTTGATGCCGTCGCCGGTGTTGGTCGGTGCACCGGTGGTCCACTCGCTGCCGATCGGCGCGCGCTGGTACTTCGCGCGCATCTCGGCGTTGTGCTCGAAGCCGCCGCTGCCGAGGATCACACCGTAACGGGCACGCAGTTCGGTGGCGGCGCCGTCACCCGTCCCTACCTTGACTCCGACCACGGCGCCGTTGTCGGTCACCAGATCGGTCAACGGAGTGTTGAGCCGGATGTCGACGCCCGCCTGCCGGCAACCGAGCAGCAGCTCCGCGGCCAGGGCGGCTCCCATGGCGATCATCTTCTTGCCGCGGCTGCGGGCCCAGAAGAAGCGTGCACCGACCTTCGCCATTCGGACGGGGCCGCGCCAGTGCCGGAATCCGGTGTTGAGCCAGCGGTAATCGGACTGCAGGACGACCATGTTCAGCGGTGCCTTGGTGTACTGGGGATGCAGCGTCGCGAGATCGTCGCCGAGGCGTCGGGCGTCGAACGGCTTGGGCTCCACCGAACGTCCCATCGCACGACCGCCGGGGGCCTCGGGGTAGTAGTCCGAGTATCCCTTGACCCACTCGAGTTCCAGTGGTGCATGGGCGATCAGATAGTCGAGAGCCTCCGGTCCGCGGTCGATGTAGGTGTCGATCCGCTCGGCGGGAGCGTGCTCGCCGATGATGGCGTGGGCGTACTTGCGTGCTTCCTCGGGGGTGTCCTCGACGCCGTCTCGGCGCAGGATCGAGTTGTTCGGAATCCAGACGCCACCACCGGACCGCGACGTGGATCCGCCCCAGTACGGCGACTTCTCGATGAGGACGGTCTTGAGGCCTTTGCTGGCCGCGGTCAGCGCGGCCGCGAGACCGGCGCCGCCGGCACCGACCACGATGACGTCGAACGTCTCCGGCTCGCCGGCTTCGGTGTTCATGGCTTCGGTGGTCATTTCCTGCCCTTCGTCTGCATGCTGCGCTCATCGCGCCAAAGTAGAACGTGTTGCAGAACAGCCTAAACTAGAACACGTTCGCACTGAAAGGGCGGCTCGAGACTGACGGTGGCCGTGACTCAGGCGGCGGCCGTCACCAGCCAGCAGTGATTCGGGTGCTTCACCGCACCGTCGACGAGGTTGGCGCGCAGATCGGCCCGGACGCGGTCGAGGAGTTCGGCCCAGCCCGCCTCGCCGAGCGTGCCGCGGACTCGGTCGGAGACGAGTTGTCCGCTGCTGGTGGCGAGGATGACGGCGAGACGTTCTTCGACCCCGTCCGTGCGACCGCCCGCGCCGTCGGGAGTCGAGTAGTCGCTCTCGAATGTGAAGGGGTCGATGGAGATCTCCGACCAACTGGAACCGTCGAGAATCGATCGGAGGTAGTCGCGGTCGTCGAAGGCCAGCGGGCCCGGAGTGCCCGGCGCCGGACGTTCCGGCGGCTCGTCGAGCGCGGAGACGAGTGTCTTGGTCCCGAGACTGAAGATCCGGTTGCTTGAGCCCTCCTGCCAGCAGATGAACGCGAGTCGACCGTCCGGCGCCGCCGCTCGGCGGATGTTCTCGAACGCTTCGACCGGACGGTCGAAGAACATCACGCCGAATCGCGACACGATGCGGTCGAAGCCGCGGTCGCCGATGAGCCCGCGCAGATCCGCGGTCTGCGCGTCGGCGACCACAGCCCGTGCGCCGGGAACCCGACGGTTCGCTGCGTCGACCATCGCGGGCGAGATGTCGACGCCGACGGCATCCGTGCCTGCGGCGACCGCCGCCTCCAGGAGCGTGCCTCCGCCGCATCCCACATCGAGAACGGAGCCGGTCAGGTCGGCGGCTTCCACGAGCGCTCGGGTGGCCGGAGCGAAGATCGCATCGAAGATCGCGTCCTGTTCAGCCCACGCCGCCCCGTGCTGAGTCCAGTCGGGTTGCAGAGAGTCGTTCGCCATGTCTGGGACGCTATCGGCGGCGACACTCGGTCCGCAACGGATCGTGAGTCACATCCCGGCGGGCGGGGTCGCGACGCAGATGGCGGCGCCCATCGGGTCCTTGAACGAGGCGAGGACGCCGTACGGCGTGTCATCGGCGGGCATCAGGATCTCGCCGCCCAGCCTCCCGACAGCGGCGAGCGTGGCGGGGACGTCGTCGACGGTGATGTACACCTGCCAGAACGACGGGTGCCCGTCGCCGAGCATCCCGGCCGCGTCCATGATCCCGGCGGTGCCTTCGCGGCCGTCGCCGCCGGTCACCATCACCTGCGCGTAGCGGCCCGGCCCGTCTGAGCCGCCGCCGATCTCCTCCAGTTCCCAGTCGAATACCCGCGGGTAGAACGCCGATGACGCGGCGTAGTCCATCGACATCTCGTCGAACCAGTACGGTGTGCCGGGCTCGCCGCGCCGCACGAAGCCGGGGTGCGTTCCGGGCTGCCAGACGCCGAACGCCCCGCCCGCCGGATCGAGATACACGGCCATGGTCCCCATGTCGCCGACCGGCATCGGCGGCACGACCACGCTGCCGCCCGCCGCGGTCACCGAGTCGGTGGTGGCACTAGCGTCGTCGCTGCGGAAGTACACCGACCAGACATTCGTGGGCCCGTTGTCGGAGCCGCTCATGGGCATCAGGCCGGCGACGCGCGACCCGCCGGCGGTGAAGTTGCGGTAGCCGCCGAAATCGGTGGACGGCTCCTCGATCGACCAGCCGAACAGCGTGCCGTAGAAGTCGGAGGCGCGGTCGACGTCGCTGGTCATCAAGTCGAACCAGATCGGGGCGCCGGGCGCGGCGGAATAGGAGGGCATGACGGTCTCGCTTTCGTTCGCGGTGGCTGTCGCTGAAATGGACGTCACCTGTAGATCCTTCTCCATCGCCGCTTCGGTGTCCACGGTCACGCTGTCTCGCCTTGCGTGCCGACGGTCGCGGGGGCCGGTTCCGCCGTCGGCGGATCCGCTGCGGGCAGATCCGCATGTACCGGCACCGTCCGACGGCGCACGCTGGTGCCATGACGAAACCCGATGAATCCCAACACTTCACCCGCGACGACCGCCAAGACCTGTATCGGCGGCGGGTCGTGGTACTCGACGGCCAGTTGGACGACGACAACGGCACCCTTCTCGCGACGCAGATGCTCTCCCTGGCCGCGGCCGACGACAGCGCCGACATCTCGCTCTGGATCCACTCACCCGGCGGGTCGGTTCCGGCGATGCTCGCGATCCGGGACGTGATGAACGTGGTGCCGTGCGATGTCTCGACCCTGGCTCTCGGGATCGCCTGCAGCGCGGGACAGTTCCTGTTGTCGGCGGGGGCCCGGGGCAAACGCCGGGCCATGCCGCACGCTCGCATCCTCATGCACCAGGGGTCGGCGGGTATCGGCGGAACCGCTGCCGATGTGGAGTTGCAGGCCGACGACCTGCGGTACACGCGGGACACGGTCCTGGGCCTGATCGCCGAGGACACCGGCCGCCCGCTGGAACAGATCTTCGAGGACTCGATCCGCGATCGGTGGTTCAGTGCGGAGCAGGCACGCGACTACGGTTTCGTCGACGAGGTGGTCGGGAACTTCACGGACGTGGTCCCGCACGCCGATCGGACCGGTTTCGGCCTCACGGGGAAGGCTGCGCGATGAGCTCCTACCCGATCCCGAACGTCGTCGAGCGGACGCCCGCCGGCGAACGGTTCACCGACGTCTACTCGCATCTGCTCGCGAGCCGGATCGTCTATCTCGGCACTCCGATCGACGCGGGCGTCGCGAACGCCCTCGTCGCGCAGTTGATCTACCTCGAAGCCGACAACCCCGACCGGGATATCGAGCTGTACATCAACTGCGAAGGCGGCGACCCGGCGGCGATGCTCGCGATCTACGACACCATGCAGTACATCCGGCCGCCGGTGGCCACGACGTGCGTGGGGCAGGCGGTGTCGGTGGGAGCGGTGCTCCTCGCGGCCGGGGCGCCGGGCAAGCGGTCCGCGACGCCGCATTCGAGGCTGGTGCTGCATCAGCCTGCGGCGGAGGGACGCGGCACGATCCCCGACTTGATCATCCAGGCCGACGAACTGGTGCGCGTGCGATCGCAGATGGAGCGAATCCTGGCGCGCCATACCGGGCACGACGAGGCGGAACTGCGCGCCGACACCGATCACACGCGGGTGTTCACCGCCGCCGACGCTGTCGGCTACGGGTTGATCGATCAAGTGGTCGACGAGCGGTGACCTCAGGCCGCGCAGGCCAGCGCGGTCGGACGCGACGGCGCCGGGGCCGTCGCGGTCGGCTGCGTCTCGCGGAGGTGCTCGCCGACCGCTACGGTCACGTCGCCCAATGTGGTGTCCAGGGCGCCGACCACGGCGGCGATCATCTCACTGGAGGGATCCTTTCGTCCGCGCTCGATCTCCGACAGATACTGCACCGACACTCCGGCGCGGGCGGCGGTGTCGGCCAGACGTTCGCCCCGCCGGAGCCGAAGGCTGCGCAGATGTTCTCCGAGCGCTTCCCGGAGCAATGGTGTGCGGACGATCGCGACGACTCCCATGACTCCAAATTAGGCCAGGCGGCGAAGACGACGCCGCCGACTCTGCTCAGAGCAGAATCGGCGGCGTGGCTGTGGGGAGACCGACCTCACCAGTAGCCGTCGGGATCCTCTTCCGGGGACTCGCTCGGGATGATGCCCTCGGCGACCCCGTGATCGATGCTCGCCGACAGCCGCGGGCACGTGGGCAGCAGTGCGGCATTGCCGCCCGAGGCCCGGATCTCGGAGATCTGCGAGCACCGGGCCAGCGCGTCGTCGTTCCACTGGACGCTGGTGTGGTGCGCGCTGGTCTTCTTCACCATCACATGTGCGTGGCATGTGCGGCACTCGATGTCCGTCATGCCGCCGGTGAGGTAGTGCTTGCGGTCCCGGGCGGTGGCGTCGGCGATCGCGGCGACGCGCTCGGGATCGCCGGCCCACTGCGGGGCCTTCGCCCAGCCGGGGACCGCGGCCCGCTCGTCGGCGCGAGTCATCAGACCGACGCGCCCTCGGAATCGTTGGCCTCGGCCTCCGCGGCCTCCTTCTCGGCCTGGATCCGCAGGTTCTCCTGGACTTCCTTGTTCCAGGTCTCCTGAGCCTTGGCGGTGTCGATCTCGTACTCGAAGCGGCCCGTCATCTCCTCGGTGACGTCGGCGACGTCCACGTAGAACTGCTCGTACCAGCGTCGCAGCTGGTAAACGGGTCCGTCCTCCTCCACCAGCAGCGGATTGTCGATGCGGGTCTTGCGCTTCCAGATCGCGACGTCCTGCATGAACCCGACTTCGACGCCCTTGGTGATCGTCTTGACCATGCCGTCGGTCTGCTCGGGCGAGAGCCCCTGCGGGATCTTCGCCATGACGCCGAACATGAGGACGAACGAGTTCGAGTCGATGGGGTAGTGGCAGTTGGTCAGAATCGTCTCGACCGAGTACTTGCCGTAGTACTGCACCATCGGGTTCAGCATGTAAGACGGGCCGTAATACGCGGCGATCGACTCCAGGCGGGTGTCGCCGTAGGCGGTCGAGATGCCGACGTCGGGTCGGCCGTGGCTGTTCATGTACTGCGCCGCGGTCTCACCTTCGAAGACGTTCTTGAAGTAGTCCGGCAGCGCGTAGTGCACGTAGAAGAAGTGCGCCATGTCGACCACGTTGTCGATGATCTCGCGGCAGTTGGAGCCCTCGATCACGAGCTTGTTCCAGGTCCACCCGGTCCACTCGTCGGTGCCGAACTCGGCGAGTTCGGGAATGATGACGTCCTCCGGCGGCGGGTTGCCCTCGGGATCGTTGTAGACGAAGACCTGGCCGTTGCGGATCATCGTCGGCCACGTACGGGTCTTGGCCAGCTTCGGGTGCCGCTTCGCGTAGGGCACCTCGGCGCAACGCCCCTTGCCGTTCCACTGCCATCCGTGGAACGGGCACGCCACGTTGTCGCCCTTGACGGTGCCCATGGACAGGTCGGCGCCCATATGGCGGCAGTAGGCGTCCAGAGTGTGGATGTCGCCCTTGCTGTCGGCCCACACCACCAGCTTGGTACCGAAGATCTCCAGCGAGTGGGTCTCGCCGTCGTTGTACTCGTCCACCAGGCCGATGCAGTGCCAGCCTCGCGCGAATCGGGTGGGGGGCGTGCCGGTGTCGATCTCCCGGATGTCGGTGTCAGCCATCTTCTCGGCCTCCTCGTCGGTCTCGTTTCGGGCTCTGACCCGTCTGACTCGATAGTAGAACATGTTCCACTAGAATGAGAACGTGTTCTAGTCCAAAACGAGAACGTGTTCTAATATTGGTCGTAAGTCGATGACGGCACACGAACAGGAGTGACTCATGTCAGCACAGCGGAGCGAAGCCGCGCAGCAGGTTCTGGACAAGATCGATGCATTGCTGCCGGATCTCGCGCAGCGCGCGCAGTCCACGGAGGATGCGCGACGCATCCCCGCGGAGGTCGCGGACATGCTCCAGGAGACCGGCTTCTTCAAGCTCCTGCAGCCCGCGCAGTGGGGCGGTCACGAGACCGACCCCGTCACCTTCTACGAGGCGGTGCGCCGTCTGGCCACGGCCTGCGGTTCCACCGGGTGGGTCGCGGGCATCGTCGGTGTCCACAACTGGCATCTCGCGCTGTTCTGCCAGCAGGCGCAGGAAGACGTCTGGGGCGAGGATCCCAATGTCCGCATCTCGTCCTCGTACGCACCGATGGGCATGGGTGAGGTCGTCGACGGCGGCTACAAGGTCAACGGCTCCTGGGCATGGTCGTCCGGCTGCGACATCGCCGACTGGGTGGTCGTCGGCGGACCGGTCATCAAGAACGGCAAGCCGGTCGACTTCGTCAGCTTCCTGATCCCGCGGACCGACTACAACATCAAGGACGTGTGGAACGTCGTGGGTCTGCGCGGCACCGGATCCAACACCATCGAGGTCAAGGACGTCTTCGTTCCCACGCACCGGGTTCTGAGCTTCGGCGTCATGAGCAAGGGTGCCGCTCCCGGGCTCGAGCGCAACACGGCGCCGGTCTACAAGATGCCGTGGGGCACCATCCACCCGTCGACCATCTCAACCCCGATCGTCGGCATGGCCTACGGCGCCTACGCCGCCCACGTCGAGCATCAGGGCAAGCGCGTCCGCGCCGCCTACGCGGGCGAGAAGGCCAAGGACGATCCGTTCGCCAAGGTTCGCATCGCCGAGGCCGCCTCGGACATCGACGCCGCGTGGCGTCAGCTCTCGGGCAATCTGCAGGCCGAGTACGACCTGATCGTCGCCGGTGAAGAGGTGCCGATGGAACTGCGTCTGGCCGCGCGCCGCGACCAGGTCCGAGCGACGTCGCGTGCGATCGACTCCATCGATCTGCTCTTCGAGAACTCCGGCGCGCACGCACTGGAGAACGGGACGCCGATCCAGCGTTTCTGGCGCGACGCCCACGCCGGCCGCGTTCATGCGGCCAACGACCCGGAACGGGCCTACCAGGCCTTCGGCAACGGCGAGTTCGGCATCCCCATCGGCGACACGATGGTATAGCGCGACGGCCCGACTACTTGACGAGGAACGACGAACACATGACTGACGACCAGAGCCCGATCCGGTCTCTCGGCTACATGCGGATAGACGCCACGGACATGGACGCGTGGCGTGAGTACGGGCTGAAGGTGCTCGGCATGGTGGAGGGTTCGGGGTCCATCCCGGGCGCCCTCTATCTGCGGATGGACGACTTCCCGGCGCGCCTGGTGATCGTGCCCTCCGATCGCGATCATCTCGCGTGCTCGGGCTGGGAGTGCGCCACCGCGGCCGGGCTGCAGGAGGTCCGTGACCGGCTCAGCGCCGCGGGCGTCGAGTTCCGGGAGGGTACCCCGGAGGAGATCGCCGACCGCCGCGTCGACGAGTTGATCGTCTTCTCCGATCCCGACGGGAACGTCCTCGAGGCCTTCCACGGGGTGGCGCTGCAGCATCGCCGGGTGGTGAGCCCGTACGGCCACACCTTCGTCACCGGCGAGCAGGGCCTGGGTCACGTCGTCCTCACCACCACCGACGACGCGCGGGCGCTGATGTTCTACCGGGACGTTCTGGGCTTCCGGCTCCGCGACTCGATGCGGCTCCCGCCGCAGGTGGTCGGGCGTCAGGAGGGTGAGGAGCCGGCGTGGCTGCGGTTCTTCGGCTGCAACCCTCGGCACCACTCGCTGGCGTTCCTGCCGATCCCGAACAGCACCGGCATCGTGCATCTGATGGTCGAGGTCGAGAACTCCGACGACGTCGGCCTGGCCCACGACCGCGCGCTGCGCAGGAAGGTGCCGATGTCGGCCACGCTCGGTCGCCACGTGAACGACCTGATGCTCTCGTTCTACATGAAGACGCCCGGCGGCTTCGACGTCGAGTTCGGTTGCGAGGGCAGGCAGGTGGACGACACCGACTGGATCGCCCGCGAATCGACGGCGGTCAGCCTCTGGGGTCACGATTTCACGATCGGTATGAAGTAGGTCCGAGCCCGTTCCGCCGGTCGAGCGAGCGGAGTGAGTCGATTGCCCACTCCGTCCGCTCGGCCCGATCATCCGGCCGCACTGCACCCGACCCACTGCATCCGACCCCACCGAAGGGAAACCGACATGACTCCGCACTCCCCGTACGGGACCGACGACTTCGACTCCCGGCAGTTCCGGACCGCGATGGGCCAGTTCTGCACCGGGGTCACGGTGATCACCACGCTCGACGAGGAGGAGAAGCCGGTCGGCTTCGCCTGTCAGTCGTTCGCGGCGCTGTCGCTGGACCCGCCGCTGGTCCTGTTCTGTCCGCAGAAGACGTCGCGAACCTGGCCGGTGATCGAGGCGCGGGGGCAGTTCTGCGTCAACGTGCTGTCGAACCGGCAGCAGGATGTCAGCGCGACCTTCGGCGCGCCGGGAGCCGACAAGTTCAAGTCGATCACCTGGGATCCGTCGCCCGCGGGGCTGCCGGTGCTGCGGCACAGTCTCACCTGGGTGGAGTGCTCGGTGGACTCGGTCACCGACGGGGGCGACCACTGGATCGTCATCGGGCGGGCTCAGATCCTCGGCGACGTGCTGCAGGACAAGCCTCTGCTGTTCTATCGCGGCGGCTACCTGTCCACCGAGCATCCGCGGGTGACGCCGGCTCAGGCCGAACTCGACAACTTCCTCACCTGGACCGGAGGCGACACGTGGCTGTGACCGAGCCCGCGGAGTCGGTCACCGGGCCGTTCACCGCGGCGATCGCCGAAGCCGAGGCGCTGGTGCGCAGTGCGGACTTCGCCGAGACCGACGCCGAGCGCGCGGAGGGTCTCGACTATCTGGCGGGCGGCATCTCGTCGATTCTCCAGGTGGCACGCGCGGGGGAGAAGACGCATCCCTATTTCGTGACTTCCACGGGGCCGTACTCCAAGATGGGGCTCGACAACCCGGACACGCTCTATTACCACGCGACGGTGGTTCCCGAGGCCACGTACGTGGTGCGGGGCGTGCGCGGCACCACCGCTGATCTGGCCTTTCAGGTGATCCGGGGCAATTACACGGCGGATGAGGTCCCCGGCGGAGAGACCGCCTTCGACGATCGCGTGATCCCGATCGCCGACGACGGGAGTTTCGAGATCACGTTCGGGCCGGAGCGGCCGGGAGCGCCCGACGGCACCCACTTCGTGCTGGGTGAGGGCGCGACCATGCTCTCGGTCCGGGAGGTGTACAGCGACTGGGCCGCCGAGCAGAAGGGTTCGATCACCATTGAGCGGGTGGACACCGTCGGACTTCCACCCGCGGAACTCTCCACCGACCGGATCGCCAAGCGCTACGCCGTGGCGGCGAAGATGCTGACCTCGCGCGTGAACACATGGTTCAACTTCCCCAAGTGGTTCTACCTCGGTGAGCCGGTCAACACCTTCACTGCGCCGCGCACCACGCCGGGCGGGTTGGCGACTCAGTACTCGTCGGTCGGTCACTTCGATCTGCCCGCGGGCCGGTCGATGGTGGTGACCGTGCCGTGCTCCGATGCGCCCTACCAGGGCTTTCAGCTCGGCAGCATGTGGTACATCTCGCTCGACTATGTGAATCATCAGACGTCGCTGAACTCGGCTCAGGCTCAGGTGGACCCGGACGGAATGATCCGGATGGTGATTGCGGCGAACGATCCGGGAATCGCGAACTGGGTGGAGACCACCGGCCGGCGGCGCGGCATCCTGCAGTTCCGGTGGCAGCGGACCGATGCGCCGATCACTGCCGAGCAGGGTCCGACGGCAGTGGTGGTGGACGATGCCGACGTTCCCTCGCATCTGCCGTACTACCGGGACAACCGGATCGACGCCGCCGGCTGGGCAGAGCGGATCGCGGTCCGGCAACGGGCATTCGCCCGCCGGATGCTCGGCTAGACAGGCTCGGATAGACAGGACGGGTAATGGCAGGTCTTCTCGACGGAAAGATCGTCGTCGTCTCCGGAGTGGGTCCGGCGCTGGGCCGTGCGGTGTGCGTGCGTTCCGCGGCCCAGGGGGCTCGCGTGGTGCTCGCGGCACGGACCGAGTCGCGGCTCGCGGAGATCGCGGCCGAGATCCGGCAGGCGGGCGGCGAGGCGCTGACCGTCCCCACCGACATCACCGACGATTCCGCGGTGGCGAACCTCGTCGATCGCACCGTGGCCGAGTTCGGCGGGGTCGACGTCCTGGTCAACAACGCCTTTGCGGTCCCGTCGATGAAGCCGCTGGGCCGCACCGACTTCGACCAGATCACTTCCGGTCTCGACCTCACCGTGCTCGGCACACTTCGAGTCATCAAGGCGTTCACGCCCGCGTTGAGCGAGGCGAACGGGTCGATCGTGAACGTCAACTCCATGGTGATCCGGCATTCGGAGCCGCGTTACGGCAGCTACAAGATCGCTAAGTCGGCGCTGCTGTCGATGTCGCAGACACTGGCCACCGAGCTCGGCGGCGAGGGGATTCGGGTCAACAGCGTCGCGCCCGGATACATCTGGGACGACCAGCTGAAGTGGTACTTCGGCGAGGTCGCGAAGAAATACGGGATCACCCCGGAGCAGGTCTACGAGCAGACCGCGTCGCGCAGCGATCTGAAACGGCTGCCGGAGCCGGCGGAGATCGCAGACGCGGTGCTGTTCCTCGCCTCCGACCTCGCGCGGGCGATCACCGGACACACTCTCGACGTGAACTGCGGTGAATACCATGACTGAGTCCCGAACCACTGTCGGCACGGTCGACGAACTGCACGAGGCGGCGATCCGCGCCGTCGGCCTCGACGACTTCGGCGACACGGACTACCTCGAAGGTCTCGAGGTGCTGCTGTCGTCGTACGCGCAGTCCGCCGATCTGGAACCGTTGGGCAGCAAGATGTTCCGCTACTTCCTCAAGGGCGCGCTGATCGCACGGCTGCTCAGCGAGGCGGGGTGGAAGAACAACCCGGATTACGTGCGGGTGCCGGTGGAACGGCCGGTGTTCGTCACCGGACTGCCGCGGACCGGCACCACCGCGTTGCACAGGCTGCTGGCCGCCGACCCCGCCCATCAGGGGCTGGAGATGTGGCTGACGGAGTTCCCGCAGCCGCGGCCTCCGCGCGAGACATGGGACGCGAACCCGGTCTTTCAGCGGATAGACGCCGGGTTGTCGCAGCATCACGTGGAGAACCCGGAGTTCATGGGGCTGCACTACATGGGCGCGGCCGAGGTGGAGGAGTGCTGGCAACTGCTGCGGCAGTCGCTGATGTCGATCTCGTACGAATCGCTCGCGCACATTCCCGAGTACTCGGAGTGGCTCGCGCAGCAGGATTGGACGCCCGCCTACGAGCGCCACCGGCGCAATCTCCAGCTCATCGGCGGCAACGACGTCGATCGGCGCTGGGTGCTGAAGAACCCGAGCCATCTCTTCGCGCTCGACGCGATCATGGAGGTGTATCCCGACGCTGTCATCGTGCAGACACATCGCGCGCCGGAGACGATCATCGGATCCATGTGCAGCCTCGCCGAGCAGGCGACGGCGGGCTACTCGCGTGCGTTCACCAGGGACCGGATCGGGCAGACGCAACTCGATCTGTGGTCGCGCGGTCTGCACGCGTTCTCTCGGGCGCGCGAGAAGTACGACCCGGCGCAGTTCGTCGACGTCGACTTCACCGATCTGAGGGCGGACCCGTTCGGAACCGTGGAGCGCGTGTACGACGCGATCGGTGCCGAGTTCACCGACGCCGCCAAAGGGGCGATGACCGCGCTCGACGAGGATTCCAAGTCGGGCGACCGCCGGCCGCAGCACAAGTACGCGCTCGCGGACTACGGGCTCACCGCAGATCAGGTGCGCAAGGCGTTCGCGTAGGAGCGGTCCACGCTCAGATCCTCGGGGCGCGCGGTGCTCCGCCGGTCAGGCGGCGATGAGGCGGGCGAGGTAGGCCTCGCCGCGGGAGTCGCCCGGTGCGGGCGGGGCGTGCGGACCCTGATCGGGCAGGAGTTCGGCGTGGTGGATCTGGTTGACCCTCCACCCTTTCCGAGGGTACCGAGCAGCGACGGGTCGCCACGCGATGCGCCCGGCGTGTGGACCGTCGATGAGAAGCATCGTCTCCCAGTCGCCGAGGGCCTTGCCCACTGAGCGATTGTGACGGCCGCACGCGGCCCCGAGGTGGTCGACATCGGTGGGGCCGCCGTCCGCGTAATCGGGGAAGTGGTGGGCCTGGGTGCGGGAGAACGGGGCTGCGCAGCCGGGGGCGGTGCAGCCGCGGTCGCGGGCGAAGAGCATCAGCCGCTGGGCTTTCGACGCGAGGCGTCGTCCCCGACCCAGGTAGAGGGCCTGGCCGGTGTGGTGAGAGAACACCGCCAAATGCGGAGTCGCGTCGGCAGCGACTTCGATCAACTCAGCGACGGGCAGCCGAGTACCCGTCGCGGTCAAGGCGACACCCGCGTGCTCGCGCAGTTCTTTGTCTGTGACGGTGACGACGATCTGCGACGACAGCCGGCCGTTCCCGGTGGTTGCGGCGGTCAGTGCGCGTTCGGCGTCGAGCAGCGCGACGAGGGCGTCGTGGCCGCGTTGTCCGGCGGTGCGGTCGTCGCGCTCGGCCGCAGCGGCGACCGCGGCGGGGTCGGCGACTTCGCACGCCCCGCGTGGAGACTCCGGATCTGCCGGGTTGTTCATGCCGGGTGCGGCCCACGAACCCAACAGGAGTTCGAAGCGGGCCCGCAGCGCCGGGGTCAGGGACGCAGTCACTTTGCTCATCAGCCGCCGGTCCTGCGGCATCAAGGCGAACTTGCGGTCCCGCTCGTCGGTCAGTGATCCGTCGGGGTCCAGGTGCGCTAGCAGCCGGATCCCGGCGGCTCGGACGCCGTCCGGGGTCAGCTCCCGCGCCACAGCAGCCAACTGGGCCTCGGCCTGTTCACGCGTCAGTGGGTCGACGGCGGCCGGGATTCTGTCCATGATCGCATCGATCTCCCGGACGTGGGCCGCACCGATGACCCCGTCGGTGACCGCATCGGCGGTGGCCAGGCGCGCCGGTGGGAGGGTTTGGCCCTGTAGTCCGGTGAAGCGGCCGATCGCGGCAACGCTGGTCCGTCGGCGGCGGGCCTCACCGTCGCCCAGACGCAGTCCCGAGGACAGGTACTGATGCAGTGACAGGTAGCCGTCCTTGCGGTAGGCGCCGCGGTCGGAGACCTCCACCAGCAGCGCGGCGTCGACGGCGTCGAGCCGGCGGTGCACTCGCTCGAGAACCTCGGCGATCTCGAGGAGCTGTTCCTCGGTGGCGGCGGTGAACCGGGCAGCGGCGAGTGCAACCGTCGCCCCCTCGATCATGGCGACCAGGGTGGCCGGATCTGTTGGCAGCGCCGTTGACGGCTCGGCTTCCGTCTGATCTGCATCCATCCGACTCACCCCCTATCCGTGTCGTCGATCACTCACTATCCGATTGTATGTACGAAGTCTATCGCGGGGGTACGACAAGGCCTGGGTTACAAACCGCTACGGTCCAGGAATCCCTCGATCGCCGCGGCGAAGACCTCGTTGTCGTCTCCGGCAACCATGTGGCCTGCGCCGCTGACGTCGGCGGTCTCCGCGTGGGGGATCAATGCGCGCATGTGCTGCACGCCGGCGTCGCTCACAACATCCGACTTCCCGCCGCGGACGATGAGCGTCGGAACGGTGACGTTCCGGGCGGCCTCGGCCAGGCGTTCGGGATCGGTGTGCCGGCGCGGTTCGTCGCCGTCGCCCGACCGGATGAACTGCGGGTCCCAGTGCCAGTACCAGCGTCCGTCGTCGCGGCGTCGCACGTTCTTGCGCAGTCCGTCCAGGGTCGCCGGACGTGTTCGTGCCGGGTTGTACGCCGCCACCGCGTCGGCCACCTCCTCCAGGCTCGCGAATCCGTCGACGTGATCGGTCATGAACGCCTTGATGCGGTCGATGCCCGTCTGCTCCACGTTCACCACGATGTCCACCAGCACGAGCGCCGCCGCGGCCGACTGGTCCTCGCCCGCGGTGCAGAGGCCGGTGATGCCGCCGAGTGACGCACCGACGATCACGGGGGCGCCAGACAGTGTCGGCAACACGCCGCGCAGGTCGGAGACGAACGCCTCCAACCCGTAGTCGTGGTCGCGCGCCCAGTCGCTGTCGCCGTGTCCGCGCAGATCGATGGTGTAGACATCGCGTCCGCGCGAGACCAGGGCGGAGGCGGTGCGGTCCCACGAATGGCGGGTCTGCCCTCCGCCGTGCAGCAGCAGCGCGGGAGCGGCCGCGGGGCCGGAACCGTTCGCGCGCCAGCGGTCGCCGCGCAGTGTGAGGTCGCCGACTTCGACAGCGAAGGACTGCGGGACTGTGACGGTCATGATGGCGGCCTTCCGATGCGACGATTTCCTCTCTTGTGGGTACTACATATCGGAGTCGTCCGCGTGGGTGGGGTGTCGTGCGCGCCGGAATCGAGCAGGTGTCGACGCCAGTGGTGAGCATCCGCACATTAGAGTTCGGTTGACCGAATTATTTGTGAACGCCTAGCCTCATTACATGCTTCGCACAAGGGGTTCGGGGACTCGTCTGCGCGCCGTGGGCCTGCTGGGACCGGCGTTCGTCGCGGCGATCGCCTACGTCGATCCCGGCAATGTCGCGGCCAACATCACCGCTGGCGCGAAGTACGGGTATCTCCTCGTCTGGGTACTGGTCGTCGCCAACGTGATGGCGGTGATGGTGCAGTATCAGTCGGCCAAACTCGGGGTGGTGACCGGGAAGACGCTGCCCGAGACGTTGGGGCGGCGCCTGTCGCGGCGGTCGCGTCTGCTGTTCTGGGCCCAGGCCGAACTCGTGGCGGGAGCCACCGACATCGCCGAGGTGATCGGCGGTGCGATCGCCCTCAACCTGCTCTTCGGACTGCCGTTGCCGATCGGCGGAGTGATCGTCGGCCTGGTGTCGATGGCGATCCTCTCGATGGCCGATCGACGCCGACAGCGGCGATTCGAAACTGCGATCGTGGCGCTGTTGGCCGTGATCGTCTTCGGTTTCCTGGCCGGACTGCTCGTGAATCCGCCCGACGCCGGCGGGATCATCAACGGCATGGTTCCCCGGCTCGACGGCGCCGAGACTGTGCTGCTCGCGGCATCGATGCTGGGGGCGACGGTGATGCCCCACGCGATCTATCTGCATTCGTCCCTGGTGATCGACCGGCACGGTCAGCCGATCGGCGCCGGCCGCACGCGCAGGCTGCTCGCGGTCACGCGGATCGACGTCGTCATCGCGCTCGTGATCGCGGGCACTGTGAACATCGCGCTCCTGGTCCTCGCTGCGTCGAGTCTGTATGGACGCGAGGGCACCGACAGCATCGAGGGGGCGCACGATGCGGTGCGCGATGCGCTCGGGCCGGTGGTGGCGGCGGTGTTCGCCGTCGGTCTGCTCGCGTCCGGTATCGCTTCGACGTCAGTCGGCGCGTACGCCGGTGGCGCGATCATGGGAGGGCTGCTCAAGCGGCGGATTCCGATTCTCGTACGCCGCGCGGTTACGCTGATCCCGGCGGTCGTCGTCCTGGCGCTGGGTGTGAATCCGACGATGGCGCTGGTCATCTCGCAGGTGGTGCTCAGCTTCGGGATCCCGTTCGCAATCGTTCCCCTGCGTCGCTACACCGCGGACCGGGCCTTGATGGGCGAGTTCGCCGACGGCCGCCCGTTGCGCTGGGCCTCCGCTGTCGCCGCAGTCGCCATCGTCGTGCTCAACGTGGTGCTGATCGGTCTGACGTTCGTGTAGGTGCGCTGTCTGGGCGGGTCTGCGCGCGGTGGTTGGGGACGCTCGCCGTCGTCCCCAGGCCTATGAGTAGGCGTGTGAGCGTAGCGAGCGCGTCGTATCGAGACATGGTGTGTAGCGGGTTGGTTTCGACTCGCTTCGCTCGCTCAACGAGCCTGGGGGCTCGCTCAACCTGCCTGAGAGGGGCGCTCGCCGTCGTTCCGAGGTTTGTCGAGTGGGCGTGTGAGCGTAGCGAGCGCGTCGTATCGAGACATGGTGTGTAGCGGGTTGGTTTCGACTCGCTTCGCTCGCTCAACGAGCCTGGGGGGGCTCGCTCAACCGGCCTGGAGGGGGCGCTCGCCGTCGTTCCGAGGTTTGTCGAGTAGGCGTGTGAGCGTAGCGAGTGCGGCGTGTCGAGACATGGTGTGTGCGGGTTGGTTTCGACTCGCTTCGCTCGCTCAACCGGCCTGGAGGGGGCGCTCGTCGTCGTTCCGAGGTTCGTCGAGTAGGCGTGTGAGCGTAGCGAGTGCGGCGTATCGAGACATGGTGTGTGCGGTTGGTTTCGTCTCGCTTCGCTCGCTCAACGAGCCTGGGGGGTCGCTCAACGAGCCTGAGAGGGACGTTCGCCGTCGTTCCGAGGTTTGTCGAGTAGGCGTGTGAGCGTAGCGAGTGCGGCGTATCGAGACGGCGGATTCAAGCGGTGGGCGCAAGAAGCTCTGCGAGCTTCTCTGATGGTGTCAGATAGCCCAGAGTCTTGCGCGGTCGGCTGTTGAGGCTGTCCTGGATCGCGTCCAACTCCTCGCGGGTGACGGCGCTCAGGTCGGTGCCCTTGGGCAGGTACTGACGCAACAGGCCGTTGGTGTTCTCGTTGCTCCCGCGCTGCCAGGGCGAGTGGGGATCGCAGAAGTAGATCGGGATACCCGTGGCAGTGGTGAACGCCGCGTGCTGCGACATCTCCGCGCCCTGGTCCCAGGTGATCGTTCTGGCCAACGAGGACGGTAGTTTGCTGATCGCGGCGCGCATCGCTGCCTCGACCTGCTCGGCTGTCTTGCCATCTGGGAGGTGCAACAGCAGCGTCATCCGCGTCGATCGCTCGACGAGCGTCCCGACCGCGCTGCGGCTGCCCTCGCCAAGGATGAGGTCGCCTTCCCAGTGTCCGGGCACGGCGCGGTCGTCGGCTTCTGCGGGGCGTTCGCTGAGCATCACCATGCCGGGGATCCGGCCGCGGCCGTCAGTGGTGCCGCGGGGCTTTCGGGCCGCTCTTCCGGACCGTAGACACCGCGCCAACTCGCGGCGCAACTCGCCTCGGCCCTGGACAAACAGGGACTGGTAGATCGTCTCGTGGCTCACGCGCATCTCCGGATCATCGGCGTGATCCAACCGTAGGCGCGCCGCGATCTCCTCGGGGGACCACAACTGCTCCAGCCGGCTGGAGACCTCCTCGAGCAACCGGCCTGACGCGAGCTTGAAAGACTTCGGCCGACGAGCTTGATCGCGAGCGCGTTCGTGCGCATGCCATGCCGAGTAGCCGCAGCGACCACCGCCGCGCTTCACCTCGCGGCTGATGGTCGACACCGCGCGCCCCAGGTGCTCGGCGATCGCGGTGAAGGTGTCGCCACGATTGATCCCCACCAGGATCTGCTCGCGCTCGTCAATCGTCAGGCAGCCCTGGCGTGGCTCCCAGCCGAACGGCTTGGCGTCGGCGTGCCTGCCGGTGCGGGCCATGATCCCGACCATCGGCGCGCTGCAGCCGATCTCCTTGGCGATGTCGACCAGCCGCCAACCCCTCGCATGCAGCCTGAGTGCCAGCCGCTTCTGCTCCCGACTGAGATGACCGTGCTTGCCCTGCATCCGGATCCTCCTGTGATCAGTGACTGCCTCATCTCACAGGACTCGTTGCACTGACCGCTTGAATCCGCCGACATGGTGTGTGCGGTTGGTTTCGTCTCGCTTCGCTCGCTCAACGAGCCTGGGGGGTCGCTCAACGAGCCTGAGAGGGGCGCTCGTCGTCGTTCCGAGGTTTGTCGAGTAGGCGTGTGAGCGTAGCGAGCGCGGCGTGTCGAGACATGGTGTGTGCGGGTTGGTTTCGACTCGCTTCGCTCGCTCAACCAGCCGGGGGAGGGCTCGCTCAACCGGCCTGGGGAGGACTGCCTCAACCTGCCTGGGGAGGCTCGCTCAGACTCACCCGGGCCAGCGCGTGATGCGGCTGGCCGAACAGCTGGGCGTCGGCCTGGGCACGTTTGAAGAACATGCCGATGTCGTGTTCCCAGGTGATGCCGATGCCGCCGTGCAACTGGACGGCGGAGCCGGTGACCGACATGTAACCCTCCGAGCAGTAGACGTGAGCGGCGGCGGCGAGTTCGGCCGCGTCGTCGCGGCCCTGGACGAGCGCATCGATCGCCGCGGCGGACATCGACCGCATCGCCTCCACCTTCACGTACATGTCGGCCATCGCGTGCTTGAGCGCCTGGAACGAGGCGAGCGCCCGCCCGAACTGCTTGCGCGAGGTGGTGTGCTCCACCGTCAGTTCGAGGGCCCGGGCGGCGCCGCCAACCTGCTCGGCCGACAACATCGCCCAAGCCAGGGTGCGGATACGCTCGGCGACGTCCGGTGGCGACGCGAGGGTCGTCGACGACACCTCGTCGAAACTGACGCGAGCCAGCGGTCGCGTGGGATCGAGCAGCGGCAGCGGGGTGACGGTGACGCCCTCGGCATTCGCGTCCACCTCGTGCAGCGTCTGAGCAGCCCCGGCGTCGCCCGGCCGACCGGCCACCACCAGGAAGACATCGGCCGACTCGCCGTCGATCACGTATCCGGCGGTCCCACTGAGCAGGCCCGCCTCGGCGACCACACCGGGCGTCGACCACCCTGCGGCGTCGGCCCAGCACAGGGCGCCGATGCGTTCGCCCGAAGCCAATCCAGGCAGCAGCCGGGCGGCTGCGTCGTCGTCGCCGGAGGCGAGGACGGCACCCGCGGCCAGAACCGCGGACGAGAACACGGGCACCGGAGCGAGTGCGGCGCCCACCTCCTCGACGGCCAAGGCGGTCTCGGTGAGGGCGGCGCCGGCACCGTCGTACTGCTCGGGGACGGCGAGGGCCGCGACTCCCACCTCGGTGCAGAGTGTCTCCCACACGGCGCGGTCCATGCGGCCCTGCGTGCGGATGGCGGCGCGGACCGAGGCGGAATCGGATCGGCGGCGCAGCACGTCGCGGATCGACTCGGCCAAGGCTGCGCGGTCTTCGGCGCTGATGCTCTCGTGAGTGCTCACAGGGTCTCCAGGATCAGGGCGCGGTGCTCGGCGGGAGTGCCCCACGCCGACACGAGCGCACGGGTCTTGGTCAGGTACAGCGAGAGATCGTGCTCGGCGGTGTATCCGATGGCGCCGAGCACCTGCAGACTCCGGCGTGAGGCGAGGTACGCCGCATCCGCCGCGGCGACCTTCGCAGCGGAGACGTCGCGCGCCACATCGGTGTCCGCCGGTGCGTTTCCATCGAGACCCACCGCTGCACCGTGGACCAGGGGCCGGGCCATCTCGATGGCGATGGCGACGTCGGCCAGGTGGTGTTTGACGGCCTGGTACGAGCCGATGGCGCGGTTGAACTGTTTGCGCGCCTTGGCGTATTCCGAAGCGATGTCGAGCATCGCACCGCCCAGCCCGATCAGCTGCGCGGCCGTCGCCAGCGCGCCGAGATGCGCGACCGCCCTCTCGTCCGCGGTCCCGAGCTCGGTTCCGGCCTCGACGTCGGCCACTGTCCGGGTCGGATCGACCGACGGGTGTTCGGCGACGACGGTCCCCGAAGAGAGGGCCCCGTCGCGCAGGACGTAGACGTCCGCGTCGACCGGCGCCGCGGCGCGACCGGCGGTGGCCGACGTCGCGATGGTGGCCGGACGGCCGTTCAGCAGCGCCGCCAGCGCATCGGACGCGCCCGCAGCCGCGAGCGCGCAGGGGACGGCGGCGAAGGTCTCGGCGACCGGGCCGGGCAGCGCGAACCGGCCGATCTGCTCTGCGGCGACCACCATCTCGGTGGCACCGGCACCCGAGCCGCCCAGATCGTCGTCGACGAGCAGACCGGTGATTCCGGCCTCGGCGAGCCGGCCGTAGACGGTGAGGGCGGGGGTGCGGTCGCCCTCCGACCATGCGCGTGCGACCGCTGCTCCGCCTGCCTTCTCGCCGATGGCGGCGACGGTGGACGCCAGGTCGGTGTGGATGTCGTTGAGGAGGAAGTCCATGGTCTATCGGTCTCCGCGGGGCAGGCCGAGGAGTCGCTCGGCGATCACGTTTCGCTGGATCTCGTTGGTGCCGGCGTAAATCGGTCCCGACAGCGAGAAGAGGTAGCCGTCCATCCAGGGGTCGGCGAGTTCGGCGTCGGCGCCCTGCAGGTCGAGTGCGGTCTCGTGGGCGGCGATGTCCCACTGCGACCAGAACACCTTGTTGATCGACGACTCCATGCCGAGCTGTCCGCCTGCCGCCAGCCGGCTGACCGTCTGATACGTCGACAGTTCGTAGGCGCGTGCACCGATCCAGGCGTCGGCGACGCCCTTGTCGGTGGCGGCGGTCGACGGTGCGTCGGCGCCGCGTTCCTTCCACAGTCTCACCAGACGATCGGTGGCAGCGAGGAATCGGCCCGGCGACCGCAACGACAGTCCGCGTTCGTTGGCCGCGGTGCTCATCGCGACCTTCCACCCGTTGTTCACCTGGCCGATGACGCCCGAGTGGGCTGGGTCGTCGGGGTCGTCGGGCACGAAGACGTTCTCCAGGAAGAGTTCGGCGAACCCCGCCTCACCGTCGAGCTGAGCGATCGGGCGCACGGTCACGCCCTCGCTGCGCAGGTCGAACATGAAGTACGTGATGTTCCTGTGCCGGCCCGATTTCGCCCCGCTCGCTTCGCTCCCGGCGGCGGGCGCCTCCGGGTCGGTGCGGAACAATCCGAACCCCCAGTCGGCGAAACTCGACCGGGAGCTCCAGGTCTTCTGCCCGTTCAGCAGCCAGCCGCCGTCGGTGCGGGTGGCGGTGGACCGCAGCGACGCGAGGTCGGACCCGGCCTCCGGCTCACTCCATGCCTGCCCCCAGATGTCGTCCGCACGAGCCATGCGCGGCATGATGCGGGCGAGCTGTTCCGGACTCGCGTGCTCGAAGAGGGTCGGGGCGAGCAGGAAGATGCCGTTCTGACTCACACGGCCAGGCGCCCCCGATCGGTAGTACTCCTCTTCGAAGATCAGCCAGTGCAGCAGCGGCTCGTCGCGTCCGCCGAATTCCTCGGGCCAACTGACCACCGACATCCGGTCGGCCGCCATCTCGGCCTCCCACGCGCGGTGCGCTTCGAAACCTTCGGCGGTGTCCATCGAAGGCAGCGGGTCGGCGGGCACGTGCTCGGCCAGCCAGGCGCGGACCTCGGCGCGGAACTTCTGGGCGGCGTCGTCGAACAGCAGGTCCATCAGGCCTCACCCTTCTGCGCGGCGTCGCGCATGCTGCGCGCGTCCATGCCGCCGAGCGAGTCCCCCGAATCGGCGTCGTTGGCCGCATGCGCGAAGTGATGCCAGCCGAACACCGAGTCCATGGCATTGCGCATCCCCATCTGGTCTTCGCAGATGTTGACGGCCTTCTTGCTCAGGAACAGTCCCTGCATCGGCATCTCGGTCATCTGCGCGCAGAGCTCGTCGACCTTGGCGCTCAGACCCTCGCGCGGAACGACGTGGTTCACCATTCCCCAGTCCAGCGCCTGTGCTGCGGTGAAGCGCTGGCCGGTGAACAGGATCTCCTTGGCGCGCCGCGCCCCGAGGACGTACGCGTGCGCGAAGTACTCGACGCCGGGAATGCCCATCCGGGCGACGGGGTCGGAGAAGAAGGCGTCGTCGGAGGCGACGATGAAGTCGGCCGACCACGCGAGCATCAGGCCTCCGGCGATGCACGCGCCGTGCACCTGAGCGATGACGGGCTTCGGGATCTCCCGCCAGCGGCGGCACATCCCCATGTACACCTCGATCTCGCGGGCCAGTCGCTGGTTGCTGTCGAGCGGCTCGCCGTCGCCGCGCGTGTGATCCCAGTGCAGCGTCGCCACATTGGGATAGAACGTGTCGAAGTCGCGTTCGGGGGTGCCGATGTCGTGGCCCGCGGAGAAGTGCTTTCCGTTGGCGCGCAGCACGATCACCTTGATCTCGGTGTCGTCGACGGCTTTCCGGAACGCCGCGTCCAGCGAGTACGTCATCACCGAGTTCTGCGCGTTGCGGTAATCGGGACGGTTCAGCGTGACATAGGCGACGGCGCCGGCGGTCTCGTATGCGACGGGCGATGTGTCGGTGCCGAGGTCGTCGGGCCCCAACGGGGGAGGGATGACGGCGTTGCTCATACCTACAGACTCTAACCTAGCAAGTGCTTGGTTGGTAGGCCGGGCGCCGGCGCGGGCCGTCAGCGGGAGGCGAGAACCATCCCGATGGGCACGCTCACGATGAGGACCGTCAGGACCGCGAGGTAGGCGTACGCCGCCGGCGCCTTCGACCCCAGAAGGCGCAGGCCGGCCCGCCACGTGGCGGCCAGGACGACGAGCAGCAGGATCGACCCGACGTCGACCACGGCCGGTGTGTCGGTCAGCGAGCCGGCGATCACCAGGGCGTTCGCCGCGATCCACCCCGTCAGCTGTGGTGCGTGGAAGCGCGCGCTCATCGGCTGCGGGGCACGTTGCTGTGCGATGCCGATCGCGATGAGGGCGACGCCGCAGACGAGCACCAGGTAGGCCGCCAGCCAACTGCCCTTCGCCAGATCGAGCGGGCGCGCCACGGCGGCCACCAAGCCGCCGGCGATGACAGCGGCCGACCCCGTCGCAGTGAAGAGGTCGATCTCCACGCTCAACCGGCTCACCGGCGGCCTCCCGCCAGGACCGCCAAGCAGTGGTCGCCGTCGACGAAGGCGTCCAGCCGCTCGAGGCGGAGGTCGGTGTGGTGCCTGCTGAGCACGCCCTGCACGATGCCCCGGTGCACCGAGCAGGTCAGCGCCGGCTGTCGTCGTGCGAGTTCGAGGAACGGGCAGCGGTTCAGGCGGATCCGGTCGCCCGCCGCTTCGGGTGCGAAACCGAGATCGTCGAGTACGGCGAGCAGATCCTCGACCGGTTCGTCGGAACCCGAGCTGCCGGCCGCCCCCCATTCGCGACCGGCGGCCACCGCACGCGCGGGCGCGTCAGGCGTGTCGGCCAGCGTTCGGAGCAGCACCTCGGCCAGGACCCCGTAATTGCGAGGGCCGGACGGGTCCATCGCGGGGCGCGCCCGATAGAGGAGCCGGGGCCGGCCCGGCCCGTCGTGGGCGGCGGTGTCGACGACGATCAGCCCGTCCGCGGTGAGTGCGCGCAGATGAAAGCGGACGGTGGTCTGCGGAATGTCGGTCGCCTCAGCCACTTCGGCGACGGTCATCGGCGCGGCCGCCGCGCGGAGGGTGTCCAGGATCGTGGTGCGCATGGCGGTCAGTGGTCGGTGCCCTGCGGCGGGAGGGAGGCCACCAGCGGTGCGTCGGCCCCGGTGGGCCCGAGCTTCATCGCGCCGCCGGGTGAGCCCAGCGGTGCGTCGCGGCCGGGCAGGGTCTCGACGAAGAAATCCGCGTTGTCGGTGATGTACGGCGTCCATTCGTCGGGGACGTCGTCCTCGTAGAAGATGGCCTCCACCGGGCATACCGGCTCGCAGGCGCCGCAGTCGACGCATTCGTCGGGGTGGATGTAGAGGCTGCGGCCGCCTTCGTAGATGCAGTCGACGGGACATTCCTCCACGCACGCCCGGTCCATCACATCGACGCAGGGGAGCGCGATCACGTAGGCCATGTCGTCACCGCCCGGTGCCGAGCGGCTCGATCGTGAGCGTGGGCTCGCGGTGGGTGTGGACGGTGAGATAGCTGAGTCCGTCGGGACCGGCGGTGAACGATCGCTCCGACCGCCGGGGCAACCAGAGCAGATCGCCCGCGGACACCGCCACATCGCCGGTCTCGGTGCCGACGGTGCCCGACCCCGCGACCACGTGGATCAGGACGTCCACCTCCGCTCCCCGGTGCGTGTCGATACCGCCGCCCGGGGCCAGCCGGATCAGGTTGGAATCGAGCCCGCGGCCGTCGAAGTCGAGTTTCCACGCCACGCCTGCGGCGTCCACCGGTCCATCGGTGAGCTCGGCGGTGTTGCCGAGCAGGCGGGGCGGCGGGGCCGCGGTTGTCTTGCTGATGCGGATGCGGTAGTCGCGCTTCTCGCGCACCAGATAGTCCCAGCCGTATCCGCCGGGCAGTCGCTCGTCGAACTCGTCGTGCAGATGCCGCGGATCGTGGTCGTTGATCAGGATGATCGCCTCGCCGACGTCGAGTGAGTCGAAGATGCCGAAGATCTTGGGGTGGCGCTGGGGCTTGGGGATCTCGCGGACATCCAGGGTGACGTCGGGCATGACCAGTCCTCCTAATAAAAACAATGAAGTCTTGTAAAAAATCTAGCGCGATTCGTGACGTGGGGCAACGCCTGGGTTCAGCGGCGGACGGCGGCGCTCACCGCGTCGGCGGCCGCACGGGTCGCGGCACCGAGCCCTGCGACCTCGTCCGCGGGCATCGTCGAATCGGGGCAGGAGACGATCGCGCCGATCGCGGTTCCGTCGGCGTCGAAGATGGGGGCGCCGACGCTCACCGCACCCACCTCGCCGGTCAATTCCGCGGGCAGGTAATCGATCGCCGACAGTTCCGACACGAGTTCCGACATCCGCGATCGCAACTGGGCGGGCATTTCGTCGAGATTGCCCAGGGTGTCGATGATGGCGCGGTGGTGTCCGGTGATCCGCTCGATCGAATAGCCCCGATCGCGGATCGCGTCGAGGACGGCGGCGAGGCGGGCGCGCTGGTCCGCGGACGCCTCGGCCAGCCAGTCGGTGCGCTCGGGCTCGTCCGACCATGCGATGAACTCGCGGCACAGCGGCGGTCGGAGGTGGACGCGGCGCAACGGCGGCACCCAGGAATCGGGAGCGGTCTGCGGGACGACCTGATCGGCCACGGTCACCAGATCGCCGGTGCGGCGCGCGAGGAACGCCGGCACTCCGGTCTCTTCGACGAGGGTCTGCATCGCGGGGATCGCGCTCGCCGCCACCAGGTCCAGACGTGCGGCGCGCCGGGACACGGTGAGGAACTCGGGGCCGAGTGAGAAGGAGTTGTCCCGCCGCCTGGACAGCCAGCCGAGTTCGCACAGCTGAGTGGCGATCGCGTGTGCGGTCCCGCGGGGGATGCCGGTCACTCGCACGACCTCTGCGAGCGTGAGGGAATCGCCCGCGCGCTCGACGAGGAGCGACATCACGTCCACCACGCGGCGCGTCGGCGGGGACGATTGACGCTCGGGGCGTCCGTCACCTACCGTTGCTGTCATATTGCCAACACTAAGTGTCGAATATTCGACAAGTCAAGGAAAGTGGCGTCGATGATCACATCGCCCGACGGGACCCGTCCGGCCGCCCCGGCCGGAACCGGCCGACGGTACGAGCTGACGACTCTCGAGGAACTGGAGGCCGAGTCCGTCCACATCTTCCGCGAAGTGGGCGCCACCTTCGAGCGCCCCGCCATGCTCTTCTCCGGGGGCAAGGACTCGGTGGTGATGTTCCATCTGGCGCGCACGGCGTTCTGGCCGGCGCCGGTCCCCTTTCCGCTCATGCACGTCGACACCGGACACAACTTCGACGAAGTGATCGAGTACCGCGACCGGGTGGTCGAGCAGACCGGGGTGTCGCTGATCGTCAGCAGCGTGCAGGACGACATCGACGCCGGCCGGGTGGTCGAGCAGACCGGGCCGGGCACGTCGCGCAATCGGCTGCAGACAGCGGCGCTGCTGAGGGGGATCGCGGAGCATCGGTTCGACGCGGTGTTCGGCGGTGCGCGACGTGACGAGGAGAAGGCACGCGCCAAGGAACGGTTCTTCAGTTTCCGCGACTCGTTCGGAGCGTGGGACCCGCGCAACCAGCGGCCCGAACTGTGGAACCTGTACAACGGCCACTGCGCGCGGGGTGAGCACATCCGGGTGTTCCCGTTGAGCAACTGGACCGAGCTCGACATCTGGAACTACATCGCCCAGGAGGGCATCGAACTCCCGTCGATCTACTACGCGCACGAGCGTGAGGTGGTGCCCCGTGACGGCATGCTCCTGGCGAAGACGCGCTTCCTGGAGACCTATCCGGGTGAGACCGCACACGTCGAGCGCGTTCGTTTCCGCACGGTCGGCGATGCCACCTGCACCGGTTGTGTCCAAAGCGAGGCTGACACCCCGGAGAAGGTGATCGCCGAAGTCGCCGCCACTCGGGTCACCGAGCGGGGCGCCACGCGAGCCGACGACCGGATCTCCGAAGCCGGCATGGAAGACCGCAAGAAAGAGGGCTACTTCTGATGCGCACCGACAACCGTGCGGCCGGCCCGGCCGACACCGAGGTGATCGCTCCGGCGGAACTGCTCAGGATCGCCACCGCGGGCAGCGTGGACGACGGTAAGTCGACTCTGATCGGCCGGCTCCTCTACGACTCGAAGTCGATCCTCACCGACCAGCTCGAAGCGATCGAGCGCACCAGCGCCCAGCGCGGAGACGAGTACGCCGATCTGGCGCTGCTCACCGACGGGCTGCGCGCCGAGCGCGAGCAGGGGATCACCATCGACGTGGCGTACCGCTACTTCGCGACGCAGAACCGGAAGTTCATCATCGCGGATTCGCCGGGACACGTGCAGTACACCCGCAACATGGTCACCGGCGCGTCCACCGCCGACCTCGCGATCATCCTGATCGACGCTCGCAAGGGCGTGCTCGAGCAGACTCGCCGCCATGCCTTCCTATCGTCGCTCCTGGGGATCCCGCACTTGACGGTCTGCGTCAACAAGATGGATCTCGTCGACTACTCGCAGGAGCGGTTCGAGGAGATCTGCGACGAAGTGGTCGCGTTCGCGGCCAAGCTCAACGTCGGCGACATGAGTTTCATCCCGATCTCGGCTCTGCGCGGTGACAATGTCGTCGACCGGTCCGAGGCGATGCCCTGGTACACCGGCCGACCGCTGCTCAGCCATCTGGAGAACGTGTACATCGCCTCCGACCGCAACCTGCGCGACGCGCGGTTCCCGGTGCAGTATGTGATCCGACCGCAGCGCAGCGACGGCCTCGACCACCGCGCCTTCGCCGGCACCGTCGCCGGAGGGACGTTCGCGGTGGGCGACAAGGTCGTCGCGCTGCCCGGCGGATTCGGGACCACGGTGAAGCAGATCTGGGGACCCGGCGGCGTTGAACTCCAGGAGGCGTTCGCCTCCCAGGCGGTCTCGATCGCGTTGGACGACGAGATCGACATCGTGCGTGGCGACATGCTGGTGCGGCCCAACAATCGCCCGCACGTGGGACGTGAACTGGACGCGATGGTCTGCTGGTTCTCCGAGAGCACCGCTCTCGCTCCAGGCAACACCTATGTGATGCTCTGCGGAACCCGGGAGACGCGCGTGCGCGTGCAGGGACTCAACTACCGGCTCGACGTCAACACTCTTCATCGGGACGAGGACGCGACGGCCCTCACGCTCAACGAGATCGGCCGGCTGTCGTTGCACGCGCAGCATCCGGTGATGTTCGACGAGTACCGCCGCAACCGCGCCACCGGCAGTTTCATCCTGATCGACGAGACCACCAACGCGACAGTGGCCGCGGGCATGATCAGCGCACCGCTCGCGCACGACAGCCACGTGGTGTGGCAGTCGAGCAAGGTGACGCGCGCAGGACGGTCGCATCGCGGCGCGACCGTATGGCTCACCGGCCTCTCGGGGTCCGGTAAATCGACCATCGCCACCGAGTTGGAGCGGCGGATCGTCGCCGAAGGCAGGCCCGCCTACCTGCTCGACGGCGACAATCTGCGTCACGGGCTCAACGGCGATCTCGGCTTCAGCGACGACGACCGGCGCGAGAACATCCGCCGGACCGCGGAGGTCGCGTCGCTGTTCGCCGATTCCGGAGCGATCGCGTTGGTGTCGCTGATCAGCCCGTTCGCCGCAGAGCGGCAGCGGGCCAGGGAGATTCACGAAGCGGCTGATCTGCCGTTCTATGAGATCTTCGTCGACACTCCGCTCGACGACTGCGAGGCACGTGACCCGAAAGGCCTCTACGCGAAAGCCCGGGCCGGCGAGATCACCCAGTTCACCGGCATCGACTCTCCGTACGAAGTGCCCGAGAGCCCGGACCTGGTGGTGCGCCCGGGCGATGGGTCACCGAAGCAGATCGCCGACCGGATCATGCGCGACTTGGGGCTGTAGACGGCTGTTCGTCGGCTGAAAGGCTACGCGAATCGGTCATCCGGGTCGTCGTCGGTGGGGGCGACCCGGATATCGTTGAACTGGGCCAGTGCGGCGCGCATGTCGGCGCCGGTCACGGTCATCAGATCCGATTCGGTCAGCATCGCGAGCTCGGCGGTCCGGGCGAGCCGCAGCTCGCGTTCCTCCTCGGCGGCTTCGACTACGTTGCGCACGAAACGGGCGTTGCCCGCGGTATCCGATGCGCGGCGGCCCTCACGGATCAGGCCGTAGAGGTCGGCGAACTCTGTTTCGAGCATCGCCGTCGCCTCCGCCGACAGCCGGGCGTCCCGGTGCTGAGCGATCGATTCGGCGATCCGGATCAGCTCACCCGGTGTGTACGAGCTGAATCGGATCCGGCGGGCGAAGCGGGACGCCAGACCCTCGTTCGCGGCCAGGAGTCGGTCGATGTCGTCGTCGTAGCCTGCGATGATCACGACCAGGCGGTCCCGGTCGTTCTCCATGCGAGCGAGCAGCGTGTCGACGGCTTCGCGGCCGAAGGCGTCGCCGCCGGCGAGCCCCTCCTGAACGAGGGTGTACGCCTCGTCGATGAACAGCACACCGTCGAGGGCGGAGTCCACGACCGCTGACGTCTTCGGTGCCGTGGCGCCCAGGTGCTGTCCGACGAGGTCTTTTCGACTGACTTCGACGACCGTGTCCGTCGACAGCAGACCGAGCGCACGGTACAGCCGCGCGACCAGACGCGCGATCGTGGTCTTACCGGTCCCCGGCGGTCCGGTGAAGGCGAGGTGCAGACTGCGCGACTGTGTGCGCAGTCCCTTCTCCGATCGCAACTGCGCGAGGGTGACCGCCGCGCGCAGCCGCTCGACCTGTTCTTTGACCGGCGCCAGCCCGATCTGAGCGGCGAGTTCCTCGGACACCTCCCGCAACGCGAGTTCGTCGACGCCGCGCCCCCGTTCGGCGCGAGGGCCGCCGGCGGGCTCGACCGCGCGATCGACCGTCAGCTGCAGCGACGGATCGGCGAGCGCGCGGGCGGCGTCGGTGAGCCGTGAGTCCAGGGCGTAGGCCTCTTCGAACGCAGACCGGGCAGCGGACTCGTCGCCCTGTGCGCGCAGGGCCAGCCCCATCGTGAAGAGGGCCTGCGGCCGGCAATTGGTGAGCGCCGAGTCCCCGGCGCTCGACAGTCTGCGCAGCCCCTCCTCGAACAGGCCCAACTGCACACAGGCCGTTCCGATCATGAAGTCGGCTGCGGCGCAGAGATACTCGTCGTTCCACGTGCTTGAGACGGAGAGTGTCCGCAGGACATCGCGCCAACGGCGCTTGCGTAGCTCGACAATGCCGCGGCAGAAGTCGGCGGTCGAGTCGGCGTGCTCGATCTCGGCCAGTACGTCCTCGGCGCCGGCCACGTCTCCGCCGGCCAGCAGGGACGCCGCATATGCCGCGGCGGCGTCCGCCGGTCCGGTGATCGGCAGGTCGATGAACATCCCGCTCGGCAGATGCCCGGCCAGCACACCGGTCGGAAGTCCCAAGCGGCGTTGCTCGGCGCCGATCGAATCGCGCGCTCGGTACAGCCCCAGCAGCACCGGACCCGATCGATCGCCGACGGCGACCCGTCCCAGCCAGGCGTCGCCGAGTGCGCCGTCGAGCTCGGTGGCGCGGGTGAAGGCCGCCTCGGCTCGTTTCGGATCGGGCGGCCCGCCGCCGGTCAGGAATCCGGCAGCCGTGAGCCCGGCGATGAAGTACTCGCGGGCAGGCGACTTGCCGTCTGCCGCTCCGCGCGTGGATAGAGCGCGCGTGTAGAGAATCTGCCCCTCGGCCATGTGGTCCCCCCGAACCTGGTGTGCGCAAACTGTATCCATACCCTCCGACAAGCGGGGCCGGACCGCGCGAACTCCCAGCAGAGGGCACCCGCGCGCCGCATCCCGGTGGTGCTCGCGCACCCCGGCCGGAGGCGTGGCCGTCCACCCACGTGACCTCGCATAGAATGGTCGCCGTGAGCGCCCAGGTCGATACCGTTTCCCACGCCGCCGATACCCCCGATCAGCCGCAGCCCTATGCCGAGCTCGGTCTCAAGGACGACGAATACGCCCGGATCCGGGAGATCCTCGGCCGCCGTCCCACCGACGCCGAACTCGCCATGTACTCGGTGATGTGGTCTGAACACTGCAGCTACAAGTCGTCGAAGGTGCACCTGCGCTACTTCGGCGAGACGACCACCGAGGAGATGCGGGCGGGAATGCTCGCCGGCATCGGCGAGAACGCGGGCGTGGTCGACGTCGGCGACGGATGGGCCGTCACGTTCAAGGTCGAGTCGCACAACCACCCGAGCTACGTCGAGCCCTACCAGGGCGCGGCGACCGGCGTCGGTGGCATCGTCCGCGACATCATGGCGATGGGCGCGCGGCCGATCGCGGTCATGGACCAGCTCCGATTCGGTGCGGCCGATGCGCCCGACACCCGGCGCGTGGTCGACGGCGTGGTCCGCGGCATCGGCGGCTACGGCAACTCCCTCGGTCTGCCCAACATCGGCGGCGAGACGGTGTTCGACCCCAGCTACCAGGGCAACCCGCTGGTGAACGCGCTGTGCGCCGGCGTCCTGCGCGTGGAGGACCTGCATCTGGCATTCGCATCGGGCACGGGCAACAAGATCATCCTGTTCGGCGCCCGCACCGGACTCGACGGTATCGGCGGCGTCTCGGTCCTGGCGTCGGAGACCTTTGACGACGACGGCGGCAACGGCCCGAGCCGCAAGAAGCTGCCGAGCGTGCAGGTCGGCGACCCGTTCACCGAGAAGGTGCTGATCGAGTGCTGCCTGGACCTGTACAAGGCAGGTCTCGTCGTCGGCATCCAGGACCTGGGCGGTGCCGGACTCTCCTGTGCCACCAGCGAATTGGCAGCGGCAGGCGACGGCGGCATGCACATCGAGCTCGAGAAGGTGCCGATGCGAGCCGAGGGCATGACCCCGGCGGAGGTGCTCTCGTCGGAGTCGCAGGAGCGCATGTGCGCGGTCGTGACCCCGGAGAACGTCGACGCCTTCATGGAGGTGTGCCGCAAATGGGACGTCCTCGCCACGGTGATCGGCGAGGTCACCGACGGCGAGCACCTGGAGGTGACGTGGCACGGTGAGACCGTGGTCGACGTGCCGCCGCGCACCGTCGCCCACGAGGGACCGGTGTACGAACGACCCGTCGCACGCCCCGACTGGCAGGACGACGTGGTCGCCTCGACCACCGAGGGTCTGGCGCGCCCGCAGACCTCCGACGAACTGCGCGCCACGTTCCTCAAGTTGCTCGCGAGCCCGGCGCTGTGCAGCCGCAAGTTCATCACCGAGCAGTACGACCGCTACGTGCGCGGCAACACCGTCCTGGCCGAGCACGCGGACTCGGGCATGATCCGGATCGACGAGGAGACCGGTCGCGGCATCGCGATCGCCACCGACACGTCGGGTCGCTACACCTATCTCGATCCCTACGCCGGCGCCCAGCTGGCACTGGCCGAGGCCTACCGCAACGTGGTGGTCTCCGGTGCCGGCCCGCGCGCCGTCACCAACTGTCTCAACTTCGGTTCTCCCGAGGACCCCGCCGTGATGTGGCAGTTCAGCCAGGCCGTTCGCGGTCTCGCAGACGGCTGTGCGCAACTCGGCATCCCAGTGACCGGAGGTAACGTCAGCTTCTACAACCAGACCGGTTCCACCGCGATCCTCCCGACACCGGTCGTCGGCGTGCTCGGTGTGATCGACGACGTCCGCCGGCGCATCCCGACCGACATCGGCACCGAGCCGGGCGAGACGTTGATCCTGCTCGGCGACACCCGTGACGAGTTCGACGGCTCGATCTGGGCACAGGTGGAGCACGATCATCTCGGCGGCGTGCCGCCGAAGGTCGACCTCGAACGCGAGCGTCTGCTCGGCGAGATCCTGGTCGCCGCATCGCGTGACGGTCTTGTCTCCGCAGCGCACGACGTCTCCGAGGGCGGTCTGATCCAGACCGTCGCCGAAGCCGCACTGGCGGGCGAGACCGGCTGCCGCATTCTGCTGCCCGAGGGCGCCGACCCGTTCGTGACGCTGTTCTCGGAATCGGCGGGGCGCGTCCTGGTGGCCGTGCCGCGCACCGAGGAGTCGAGGTTCTGCGCGATGCTCGACGCCCGGCAGATGCCGTGGACGCGCATCGGTGTCGTGGATCAGGGCAGCGACGCGCTGGAGGTCCAGGATCACTTCGAGGTCAAGCTCGACGAACTGCGCGAGGTGCACGAGGGAACGCTGCCCCGGTTGTTCGGGTAGCCGTTGGGTCACGGTGAGCGACTGACGAAGGCGGCGCCGCGGAGAACTCCGCGCGCCGCCGTTCGTCATTCGTCGATGTGGTTCGGATCGGCGGTGACCCGGACGATGCGGGTACTGCGCATCGACGCGCCGGGGCTGGCGATCGGGACCGTCTTCTACATCTGGTCGCTGACGCCCTCGCTGCTTCCTCGGCTCTGGGCGTTTCAGGGTCTCATCGGCGGCATCGCCGCGGCGACCGGCTACGCGGTCGGCTCGCTGCTGGCCTTCGCGATCGGGCGGCTGGTTCTCTCACGCGTCGCCTGGTGGCCGCCGCCGGCCCGCGTTCGTCGCGTTTTGCGCATCGGCGTCCCCATCCTGTGCGCGGTGGCCTCGACGGTCGCTCTGTACTACGGCGTGCGGTCGCAGGCCCAGCTCGCCGACCTGATGGGAACCGACCCTCCGTCGTACCTCGGCTATCTGCGGGCGATGGCGTTGAGCCTGGTGATCGCGGTCGCGATCGTCGCGGTGTTCCGGGTGCTTCGGGACGTCGGCCGGTGGCTGGCGCGCACCATCAACCGGATCTTCCGCATCCCGCGGCGGGTGGCGGGGGTGATCTCGCTCATCGTGATGCTGGTCGTGACGTACACGCTGATCGACGGCGTCGCGCTGCGCGGCAGTTACGCGGCGATGAACGCCGTCTTCAGCGCCACCAACGACACCACGCGCGACGGCGCGGTGCAGCCCTCCCTGGCCGAGAAGTCGGGGAGCCCGCAGTCCGCGGCACGGTGGGAGACCCTCGGATTCGAGGGCCGGAACTTCGTCTCCGGAGGCATTCGAGCGGCCGAACTGGCCAAGTACAACGGCCGGCCCGCGAAGGAGCCGATCCGCGTCTACGCCGGTCTGGAGTCGGCGGACGGCCCGGACGCGCAGATGAAGCTGGTAGTCGACGAATTGGAGCGGACCGGCGCCTTCGATCGTCAGACGCTCGTGATCATTCCGACCACCGGCACCGGCTGGGTCAATCCGACCGCCGCGCAGACTTTCGAACTCGTCGCGAACGGCGACAGTGCGTTGGTCGCGGCACAGTACTCGTACCTGCCGAGCTGGGTCTCGTTCCTCGCCGACCGCGAGAAAGCCGCGGAGGCCGGACGCCGCCTGGTGACGGCGGTGCACGACAGGTGGCTGACCAAGCCGCCCGGTCACCGGCCGAAACTGTTCGTCTACGGCGAGAGCCTCGGCACGCAGGCGGGTGAGGGGGCGTTCGACGATCTGAATGCGATCCGCTCGACGGTCGACGGTGTGCTGTGGGTCGGGCCGCCCGACTCGAATCCGTTGTGGCGCGCGCTCGTCGACCGTCGTGACCCGGGCACCCCGGAGGCGGAGCCGACTTACGCGAACGGGCTGGTGGTCCGCTTCGCCAACGACGCGGCGGCCATCGGCCGCAATCCGGATCCCTGGCTCGCGCCGCGGGTGCTGTACATCCAGCACCCGTCCGATCCCGTGGTCTGGTGGTCGCCCGAGTTGCTCTACCAAAAGCCGGACTGGCTTTCCGAGCCCGCCGCCGGCGACCGCAGTCCCGCGATGCGGTGGTACCCGATTGTCACGTTCTGGCAGGTCAGCGCGGACCTGGGCAATGCGGCCGGAGTACCCGACGGACACGGACACAACTACGGCACCGTCATCCTCGACGGTTGGATCGCAGTGACCCAGCCCGCGGGCTGGACCGATGCGGACACCGCGCGGGTGCGGTCCGCGCTGCTCGATCTGCGAGGCCACGAC
Organism: Gordonia sp. PS3; assembly: GCF_041950545.1. NCBI lineage: Bacteria > Bacillati > Actinomycetota > Actinomycetes > Mycobacteriales > Gordoniaceae > Gordonia > Gordonia sp. PS3. The sequence goes on from NZ_CP169524.1 coordinate 708,625, forward strand.
GGTCCGGAGAAGTGAAGGCGGACAGGCGAGTCGGGCGATTACGGCAGTAGGTCGTTCGGTCGACACGGTTGTGTTGTGGTCGTACCGCCGGGCTGCTGCAGTTGTTCTTGGGCGGGTTCGGCATCGGACGCTGGTACATCGGCACCCACGGCGTCGCCGCGGGACAACTCGTGCTGTGGTTCCTGGCGTTTGTGACGTCATTCATCTTCGGTATCGGACTGGTGCTCTTCGTCGGTCTCGGAATCTGGGTGTTGGTCGACGCGATCATGATCTTCACCGGGTCCGTTCGCGACGGCGACGGGCGAGTGCTCCGATAGCGGAAGCCCCATTTCGGCGCGCAGCCGCCGTTCCTTCCGCGGTCAGCCGTCGGCCATCCGCGCCATCGCGGCGTCCAACGCCCGCTCGGCCTCTTCCCGCGGCGTCCCGCCACCCACGGCGAGCGAGATCAGCGCGCCTCGGGCGACGAGATCGTGCGCGCCGGTCAGGTGCCCGGCGATCGACAACATCGCGAGGCCGTGCACGGTGCTCCAGGCGACGCCGGATCGGATGAGAAGTGCGGCGTCGTCGGTCTCCGGGGTCGCGACCCGCCGGATCGTCTCGGCCATCACCCCGAATGCCGCGCGGCCCATCGGGGAGTCGGTCGGATTCCCGTGCTGCAGCAGCGCCTTCCGTTGCGAGGCCGCCCACTCGGGCGAGGAGTACTGGAACATCAGGGTGTAGAGCAGCGGATGGTCGGTGGCGAACTGCAAATAGGCCAGACCTTGGCACATCAGGTCGGTCAGCGGTTCGTCGGTGCGGCCGGCGGCCGAGAGCGCATCGCCGAACTCCGCGAATCCGCGCTCGCAGACCTCGGCGGCGACGGCCCCGATGCTGCCGAACCGCGAGTACACGGCCATCGTCGAGGTGCCTGCCTCCTGGGCGAGTCTGCGCACGGTCAAGGCCTCGACACCCTGCTCTGTCACCAGTCGGTAGGCGGCCGCGGACAGAGTCTCGCGCACGGGATCGGGACGTGCCTCTTCACTATTGCTCATAACAGCGTTATTATCGCGGTATAACAATGTTATAGTCAACCTGGAGGTGACGGGAATGACCACGAACCGATTTCTCGACGGCGAGTACGCACCGGTGCGCGCCGAGTTGACCGAGCACGCGCTCCCGGTGACGGGAACGCTGCCGGACTGGCTCGACGGCCGGTACCTGCGCAACGGTCCCAACCCGATCGCGGACGTCGACCCCGACACGTACAACTGGTTCACCGGTGACGGAATGGTGCACGGCGTCCGGCTCAGCGGCGGCGACGCTCTCTGGTACCGGAACCGCTGGGTCGATTCGCCCGCCACCGAACGCAGACTGAACAGGCCCGCACCCGACTCGGCCGGCCGGGCCTTTCTGCACGGCCTCGGCGCGAACACCAACGTGATCGGGTTTCAGGGGCACACCTTGGCGCTCGTGGAGGCGGGGCTGCCGTGCGCGGAACTGTCCGAAGAACTCGACACTCTCGGTGTCTGGGACTTCGACGGCACGGTCCGCAGCGGCTACACCGCGCACCCGCTCGAAGATCCGGCGACCGGAGAGCTGCATTCGGTCAGCTATCACTTCGGGCTCGGGAACAAGGTCCGATACTCGGTGATCGGGGTCGACGGTCGCGAACGCCGCCGCGTCGACATCACCGTCGGCGGCAGCCCGATGATGCACGCGTTCTCGTTGACCGAGTCGACGGTGGTGATCTACGACCTTCCGGTGACCTTCGACGTGGAGACGGCGGCCTCGTCCGCCGTTCCGCGCAGGCTCCGGCCGATCGCCGAACTCGCGATGTCGGCAGTCGTGGGGCGAGTGCCGATGCCCCACCTGCTGTCGGAGCGTCTGCCGCGGAATCGGGCAGGGTCTCTGCCGTACAGCTGGGACCCCGACTACCGACCTCGGGTAGGGCTGATGCCGCGCGAGGGCGGCGACGCCGACGTCGTCTGGATCGACGTCGACCCGTGCTTCGTGTATCACCCCATGAACGCGCACGAGGAGAACGGTGCCGTGGTGATCGACCTCGCGGTGCACGACCGCACCTTCGATCGGGACCGCACCGGGCCCATCGACGGCGGGCACCGCATGGAGCGGTGGACCCTCGACCCGCTGCGCCGGACCTGCCGTCGGGAGCAGCTGTGGGACGCCGCCGTCGAGTTCCCCCGAGTGGACGACCGCTTCGTGGGCCGGGCCCACGACTGCGGGTGGGTCGTCGGAGACGAGGGCGGCGGGCTCTTCGGTTCGCTGTTGGCCCGGATGGGCGGCAGGCTCGGCGAGCCCGTCGTGCGCAGGTTCGGCGACGGCGTGTTCGCCGGCGAATTCACCTTCGTGCCCCGGAGTTCCGACGCCGCACAGGGCGACGGTGCCGTCATCGGACTGGTGACCGACATGGCGAACGAATCGACACGGCTCGCCGTCCTCGACGCGCAGACACTCGAGGACATCGCGTACGTGGACCTGCCGCAACGCGTGCCCGCGGGCTTCCACGGGAACTGGCTGCCCACCGCGTCTTCCTGAACGGGGTCCGCGCGGCCGGGCCGCCGCCTACCCTGGCGCGCATGGCATTGCGAGTCGTGGAATGGTCGACCGGAACCGTGGGCAGGCACGCGATCGCCGGCATCGACGCGCATCCGGACCTGGAACTGGTAGGTGTGTGGGTGTCGGACCCGGCCAAGGTCGGAGTGGACGCCGGGCGGCTGGCCGGTCTCGATCGCGACCTCGGAGTCGTCGCGACCTCGGATCGTGACGCGCTGCTGGCGCTGCGTCCCGATGCGATCGTCCATACGGCGATGACCGACGATCGGGTGGCCGAGGCGATCGCCGACCTCACCGCCTTCGTGGCCGCCGGAATCAACGTCGTCTCCTCCGGGCCGGTGATCCTGCAGTACCCGTACGGTGTCCTGCCCGATGCGATGGTGCAGTCGGTGGTCGACGCCGCCCGGACCGGCGGCGCGAGCCTGCACGTCAACGGCATCGATCCCGGATTCGCGAACGACGTCCTGCCGCTGTCACTCACCAGTCTGTCGCAGGAGATCGACGAAGTCCGATGCCTGGAGATCGCCGACTACTCCACGTACCGGCAGCCGGTGGTGATGGGGGAGTTGTTCGGCTTCGGCAAGCCGATGGATGATCAGCCGATGCTGTTGACGCCCGGAGTGCTGTCCCTCGGCTGGGGCAGCGTGGTCCGGCAGATCGCCGCGGGCCTGGGACTGACGCTCGACGAGCCGCTCGTCGAACGCCATGAGCGGATCGCCGCCGACCGGGACTACGAGACGGTGTCGGTGCCGATTCCGGCGGGCACGATGGCCGCCCTGCACTTCGAGGTGATCGGTCAGGTGGACGGCGTCGACCGAGTCGTCCTCGAGCACTACACGCGCACGCATCCCGAACAGTGTCCGGACTGGCCGCGTCCGGCCGACGGCGACGGCTGCTACCGCATCGTGGTGAGCGGCGAGCCGGAGATGAGGGTGGAAGTCGCGCATCACGCGCGCCACGGCGACCACAACGTCTCCGGCATGATCGTGACCGCCATGCGGTTGGTGAACTCGGTACCCGCCGTGGTGGCCGCCGAGCCGGGGCTCGTCACGGCGCTCGACATGCCGCTGGTGACCGGACGAGGGCTGGTGAGCCGGGGCTGAGCGGGCGTCACACCGGCCAGTTGTGCACCGGCTCGCCCTCGTGCATCAGCGACGCGTAGTCGCGGACCATTCCGCGCAGAGCGGCCGAGCGCGACTCGCCGGCGTCCTCGCGGGCCCGGACCGCCGCTCGTTGCCAGACCGATCCGGACTGACGTGTGGCGGCGCGCCCCTCGATCACTCCCAGATAGCGTCGCCTGGCCCGATCGGAGACCCCGTAGGCGATGAGTCCGCGTTCCGCGATCGGCAACAGACGACGCAGGACCAGTTCGTCGGGTCGTACCCATCCGATGTTCGGCCAGTACAGCTGTGCGCCGAATCCCCAACGCGCTCCGGCCGCGAGGTTCTCCCTGGCGGCGTCGAAGGACATCTGTGACCACACCGGCAGTTCGCTCTCGACGAGTCCGCGCACCAGACCGTAGTAGAACGCGGCGTTGGCCATCACGTCGACGACGGTCGGACCGGCCGGCAGCACCCGGTTCTCGACGCGTAGGTGCGCGCGGCCGTCGATGACGTCGTAGACCGGCCGGTTCCAGCGGTACACGGTGCCGTTGTGCAGGCGGAGCTCCTCGAGTTCCGGAATGCGGCCGGCGTCGAGTTCGACGAGCGGATCGACGTCGGTGGACACCGGGAGCAGAGCGGGGAAGTATCTCGTGTTCTCGGCGAACAGGTCGAAGATGGTGTTGATCCAGCGTTCTCCGAACCACACCCGCGGCCGGACCCCCTGGTTCCTGAGTTCGAGGGGCCGGGTGTCGGTCGCCTGCTCGAAGACCGGGATGCGCGTCTCGTGCCAGAGCGCCTTCCCGTCGAGGAACGGTGCGTTGCCCGCGATCGCCACCTGCACGCCCGCGATCGCCTGCGCGGCGTTCCAATGGGTGGCGAAGTCCTCGGGCGCCACCCGCAGGTGCAGTTGCAGAGAAGTGCACGCGGCCTCGGGGAGGATCGAGTCGCTGGTGGTGGCCAGGCGTTCGGCGGGTCCGCCGATCACCATCGGGACGCCGGTGATGTCGAGCTCCAGATCCTCTCCGCGTGCGGCGAAGATCTGCTCGTTCAGCAGGCTGTAGCGCGGGTTGGTGGAGATCCACTGGTGCGCGAAGTGCTCGCGGCCGAGAGTCGGCAGCATGCCGACCATCAGGAGATGATTGCCGGTCGAGGCCGCGCGTGCCTCCGCGCGGTTCAGCGATGCGCGCAGCCCCTGCTCCAGCCCCACCGTGTCGGCGCCGACGAAGGGCCGGGGCGAGACGTTGATCTCGATGTTGAACTGGCCGAGTTCGGTCTGATAATCCGGATCGGCGATCGCATCGAGCACCTCGGCGTTCGCCATCGCGGGCTCGGCGTTCTCGTCGATCAGATTGAGTTCCACCTCCATGCCGAGCAGCGGCTCGGGTGGCCGGCCGTGATCGGTGAACAATCCGTCGGTCAGCATCCGCGCGATGGCCTCGGTCCCCCGGGACACCTGCGCCCGGAAGCGCACGCGATCGGCTCCACTGAACTTCTGATGGCTCACTTCGGCGCCCATGCGGCAATCGTGCCGGAGACGGCCCCGGTGCGCGAGGGTTCGGGCCATTCGACCGCTGACTACAGTGTTCGCATGGCACCCGAGATGACCGCCGACCTGCACACCCACACCGCGTTCTCCGACGGCACCGACACTCCGGAGGAACTGCTCGCGGCCGCACGGGAGGCGGGCCTGCGGACGATCGCACTGACCGACCACGACACGGCGGCCGGCTGGGACGAGATCGCGGCCCGGGTTCGGTCGGGGATGCGCGTGCTGCCGGGCGCGGAGTTCTCGACCAAGCATCCGCGCGAGGACGGGAGCCTGGTGTCGGTGCATCTGCTCGGCTACCTCTTCGATCGCGACGACGCGGGGGTCGCCGGCGAGTGGCAGCGGATGAAGGACGAGCGCGCGGGCCGCGGTGCGCGGATCGTGGAGAACCTCGTGACCGCCGGTTACCCCATCACGCTGGCGCGCGTGCGGGAGATCGCCGGAGTCGGCAGTATCAGCCGCCCGCACATCGCGAGGGCGTTGATGGAGGCGGGAGTCGTCGCGTCGGTCGGGGAGGCCTTCGATGAACTCCTGCACGACGGCAGTCCGCACTACACCGCGCTGCGGTCGACCTCCCTGGTGGAGGGAGTCGAGATGATCGCCGCGGCGGGCGGTGTCCCGGTGATCGCTCATCCGCGTGCCCGGGCCGCGGCGACGGTGTTGACCGCCGACGTGATCGAGTCGCTGGTCGCGGTCGGACTCGCCGGCCTCGAGGTCCGCCATCCCGACCACGACGATGCGGCGCGCGCCGAACTGGCCGACATCGCGTCGAACCTGGGACTGCTGGCGACGGGCTCGAGCGACTACCACGGCGCCAACAAGACCCTGCGGATCGGTCAGGAGCGGACCGACGACGAGGTGGTGGAGCAGATCGTGGAGCGCGGAACGGTGGCACCCTTCACCGCGTGACGGCGCCGTTCACCGTGTGACGGGGGCCGCGGGCGGGCGGTCCGGGGAATGGTCGCCGGCTCGTCGGCGTTGGTGATGCCGTGGCACCACGAGACAGAGCTGATCCGGCGCAGACACGCGCGGCCGTCCTCGCCGTCGCGGACTGGCTGCGCGACGAGACCGCGCCCGCGCCGGGGCGGTCGGCGCTGGCCGCGGCCGTGCGGCTCACTGCGAGGACCGTCGCGCAGGAGGCTCCCGGCAACTCGGTGGAACTGCGCGTTCCTCCGTTCGTCGCGGTCCAGTGCATCGAAGGGGTGCGGCACACCCGCGGCACCCCGCCGAACGTGGTCGAGTCGTCGCCGCGCGAATGGCTGCTGCTGGCCACCGGACTCCTCGACTTCGACGACGCGCTCGCCGCGCACCGGATCAGCGTCTCCGGACACCGCGCCGGCGACGTCGCGAGCAGACTGCCGGTGGTCCCGCTGAACTAGCGGCTCCCAGCGCGGCGCTGCAGCGCGCGCCGCGCTGGATTTCGAGTTGTCCCGAGCGAAGCCGTAGACTGTGGTAACGGTAACGCCCGCCCAGCCCACGAAACCGGAGCGTATTACGTGACCGAGATGTCGATTCACTCTCCGAACCTGCTGAATCAGACCGGATGTGGCGGACCGTCGCACCCGAGCCCCGATGCGGATCAGCCCGAGAACGAGCCCCGCGAGGAATGCGGTGTCTTCGGTGTCTGGGCACCCGGGGAAGACGTCGCGAAGCTGACGTACTACGGCCTCTACGCTCTTCAGCACCGCGGTCAGGAAGCAGCCGGCATCTCCGTCGGAGACGGCTCGCAGGTACTGGTCTTCAAAGACCTCGGGCTGGTGAGTCAGGTCTTCGACGAGCAGACCCTTGCCTCGATGGTCGGTCACGTCGCCGTCGGTCACTGTCGGTACTCGACCACCGGATCGACGACGTGGGAGAACTCCCAGCCGATCTTCCGCAACACCGCGGCCGGCAGTGCGGTGGCGCTCGGTCACAACGGCAACCTCGTGAACACGGCCGAACTCGCCGAACGGGCACGGGAGTTCGGGATCTACGGCAGCGGGCCGCACGGCACGGCCACCTCCGACTCCGACATCCTCGGCGCATTGCTCGCGCACGGCGCGACCGACAAGACGCTCGAGCAGTCGGCGATGGAACTGCTGCCGACTGTCAAGGGCGCGTTCTGCCTCACCTTCCAGGACGAGAACACGCTGTACGCGGCACGCGACCCGCACGGGGTGCGGCCGCTCTCGCTCGGCCGCCTCGACCGCGGGTGGGTCGTCGCCTCCGAAACCGCGGCGCTGGACATCGTGGGAGCTTCCTTCGTCCGCGACATCGAGCCGGGCGAACTCCTGGCCATCGACGCCGACGGCGTCCGCAGCCGGCGCTTCGCAGAGCCGACCCCTGCCGGATGCGTTTTCGAGTACGTCTACCTGGCCCGGCCCGACAGCGTCATCCACGGACGTTCGGTGCATTCGACGCGAGTGGAGATCGGACGCCGGCTGGCCCGGGAACGTCCGGCCGAGGGCGACCTGGTAATCCCGGTCCCCGAGTCGGGTACGCCCGCGGCCGTCGGTTACGCGCAGGAGTCGGGCATCCCTTACGGGCAGGGCCTGATGAAGAACGCCTACGTGGGACGCACCTTCATCCAGCCCTCGCAGACCATCCGCCAGCTGGGCATCCGCTTGAAGCTGAACCCGTTGCGCGAAGTGATCCGGGGTAAGCGGCTCGTCGTGGTCGACGATTCGATCGTGCGCGGCAACACCCAGCGCGCGCTCATCCGGATGCTGCGCGAGGCCGGCGCCGCCGAAGTCCACGTGCGCATCGCCTCTGCGCCGGTCAAATGGCCGTGCTTCTACGGGATCGACTTCGCCTCGCCCGCGGAACTGATCGCCAACGGCTCGGACTCCAAGGAAGCGATGGTCGAGAGCGTCCGCCAGGCCATCGACGCCGACTCGCTCGGGTACATCAGCATCGACGAGATGATCAACGCCACGGAACAGCCGCGTGCCCAGCTCTGCGCCGCGTGTTTCGACGGCCGCTACCCGATCGCGCTGCCGCAGGAGACGACGATGGGCAAGGCCGTGCTGGAGAGCATGCTCAAGGGCTCGATGAACGGCGCCGATCCGCTGACGGCATCGAATGACAACGTCAGCGCAGTGATGCGGCCCTGACCTTCGGCGCCTCGCAGCGCTCCCGGATCCCCTCTGCACTCAGGTACCGTGAGTGCGTCCCACCGCCCGAACGGCTGACTGTCAGCTGCAGAATTTCAGGAGAATCAAGAATATGACCGACGGGTCTGTCGACAAGCCGACGGCCGGCGCATCTTATGCGGCAGCGGGCGTGGACATCGATGCCGGCGAACGCGCCGTCGAACTCTTCGCACCTCACGCGAAGCGCGCGACCCGTCCCGAGGTCCTCGGCGGGCTGGGCGGCTTCGCCGGCCTGTTCTCCCTGAAGGACGACTACCGCGAGCCCGTTCTCGCGGCCTCGAGCGACGGCGTGGGGACCAAGCTGGTCATCGCACAGGCGATGGACAAGCACGACACCGTCGGGCGCGATCTGGTCGCGATGGTCGTCGACGACCTCGTGGTCTGCGGCGCCGAGCCGCTGTTCCTGCAGGACTACATCGCCGTCGGCAAGGTGATCCCCGAGATGGTCGCCGACATCGTCAAGGGCATCGCCGACGGCTGCGTCGACGCCGGATGTGCGCTGCTCGGCGGCGAGACCGCGGAGCACCCGGGTGTGATGGAGGACGGTCACTACGACATCTCCGCCACCGGCGTCGGTGTGGTCGAGGCCGATTCCATCCTGGGACCGGATCGTGTCCGCGCGGGTGACGTGGTGATCGCGATGGGTTCGTCCGGCCTGCACTCGAACGGCTATTCGCTGGCGCGGAAGGTGCTGCTCGACTGGGGGCACATGGATCTGGCCGGTCACGTCGAGGAGTTCGGTCGGAGTCTCGGTGACGAATTGCTCGAGCCGACCCGCATCTACGCCAAGGACTGCCTGGCACTGGCTGCCGAGAGCGACGTCCGCACGTTCGCGCACGTCACCGGCGGCGGCCTCGCCGACAATCTGGCGCGCGTGCTTCCGGCGGGCCTGTCCGCTGAGCTGGAGCGCAACACGTGGAGCCCGGCCCCGATCTTCTCGTTGATCGCCCAGCGCGGCCGAGTGGAGCGGGCCGAGATGGAACGCACCTTCAACATGGGCGTCGGCATGGTCGCCATCGTCGCTCCCGAGGACACCGACCGTGCGCAGGCGATCCTCACCGCGCGTCATGTGGACAACTGGGTGCTCGGCACCGTCAAGCGCGGCGAACCCGGGGCTCGCGGCTCGGTGGCTCTGGTCGGCGATCACCCGAGGTTCTGAACTCGGCGCCGGTCCGGCGGACGGTTGTGAGGAACGGCACTTCATATGTTGACGCCGTTAACCTAGCGGGTTAGTCTCGCGTTGTCAGTGTAAACATCTTCTGGTGTTCCGCCGTGCCGTCGGTGTCGATCGCAGACGGTGCTGCGCTGACGGGATCCGCACGCACTCGACCGTCAACAGATGGAGATCGACGATGCCCGACCTTCCCCAGAACCGCCGATTCGACCTGGTGCTCTTCGGCGCCACCGGATTCACCGGTGAACTCACCGCGGAGCACCTCGCGGAGCATCTGCCGGACGGGGCGCGGTGGGCGCTCGCCGGCCGGAACCGGGACAGACTCGATGCCGTCCGCACCCGCTTGGCGGCGGTCGCTCCCGCGGCCGCCGAGCTCGAACTGCTCATCGCCGACACCACCGACCCCGAATCGTTGCGCGCGGTGGCCGAATCGGCTCGGGTCGTCATCACCACCGTCGGCCCCTACCTCCAGCACGGCGCGCCGCTCGTCGCAGCGTGCGCGGCCGCCGGTACCGACTACGTCGACCTCGCCGGTGAATCCGAATTCCTCGATCGGATGTACATCGCTCATCACTCCACGGCGGTCCGGACCGGTGCCCGTCTGGTGCACGCCTGCGGATTCGACTCCATCCCGCACGATCTCGGTGCATTCTTCACGGCCAAGCAACTGCCCGACTCCGCGCCCGCGACCGTCCGCGGTGTGGTCCGCAGCAATGCGATGATCTCCGGCGGGACGCTGCACTCCGGACTCGGCCAGATCGCGCGGCCGCGGCAGATCCGTCGGGCCGCGGCCGACCGTGCCAGGCTCGAACCGCCGACGGTCGGGCGCCGCGCACGGGTGCGGGCCGGCGCTCCCCGCAGGGACGGTGTGCTCGGCCTCTGGCTCCTGCCACTCCCGACGATCGACCCCCAGATCGTCAAGCGTTCGGCTGGTGCGCGCGATGAATACGGGCCCGACTTCACGTACTCCCACTACGCGGGTTTCCGCAGGCTGGTGATGCTCGCGGCCGCGGCCCTCGGCGTCGCGACAGTTGCCGTCGCCGCGCAGATCCCGCCGCTGCGCCGCCTCATCGGCGCCTGCCTTCCCCAGGGCACCGGACCGTCGCCGGCTCGCCGCGCACGCTCCTGGTTCTCCGTCGACTTCATCGGTGAAGGCGGTGGCCGGACGGTTCACACGCAGGTGCGGGGCGGCGACCCCGGCTACGGTGAGACCGCGAAGATGCTGGCCGAATCGGCCATGTGCCTGGCCTTCGACGCCAATCCGAAGGTGAGCGGCCAGGTCACCACGGCCGCGGCGATGGGCGACAACCTGGTGCGGCGCCTGACCGATGCCGGGATGACCTTCGCCGTTCTGGACACCGACGGCGCACCGGTCGACGGGGTGCGATCGTGAGCTGGTCGACCGCGGACATCCCGTCTCAGTCCGGTCGGGTCGCGGTGATCACCGGGGCCAACGGCGGACTCGGGCTGGCCACCGCTCGAGCGCTGGCAGGGAAGGGCGCCCATATCGTGATGGCAGCCCGCAACCAGAGCAAGGCGCGCGACGCCGAGGAGACGATCCGGCGAGCCGCACCCGGTGCGTCGGTGGAGATCGTTCCCCTCGACCTCGCGTCGCAGGCGTCGGTGAAGCAAGCCGCCGAGACGGTCCTGGCCGGTCACGATCGCATCGATCTGTTGATCAACAACGCTGGAGTGATGGCGACACCGGAAGGCCGGACGGTCGACGGCTTCGAGACCCAGCTGGGCACGAATCATCTCGGACACTGGACGTGGACCGCGCTTCTGCTCCCCGCGGTGCGCCAGGCTCCGGCCGGGCGGGTCGTGACGCTTACCAGCATCGCCCAGCACCAGGGCGGCAACCTGGACCCGGCCGATCCGCATCTGCACCGCCGCTACCGTCCGTGGAAGGCGTACGGCAACTCCAAGCTTGCGAATCTGCACTTCGCGATCGGCCTCGACCGCAGGCTGCGCGCCTCCGGCGACCGGGCGATCGCGCTGTCGGCGCATCCGGGTCTCACCGACTCCGAACTGCAGTCCACCACCCATGCTTCGGGAGGCGGGGGAATCGCTGGGTGGCTCGGTGATGTGGGAGCCGACCTGGTCGGGATGACGACCGACCGCGGTGCGCTCAGTCAGTTGCGGGCCGCCACCGATCCGACGGCGCGCGGCGGAACCCTCTACGGTCCGGCCTTCGTCTCCTTCGGTCCGCCCGTGCGCAAACCGCTCTTCCCGTTCGGCGTCGACGCCGGGATCCGCGCACTGTGGGAGATCTCGGAACGCGAGACCGGGGTGCCGATCCGGCTGTGAGGCCGGTCGACACTCCGGCGGGTCCACTCACACCGGTCGCCGTGACCGAGGGTCTGCGCCGACGGTCAGCCCCATCTCGGCTCCCGCGGCGAGGAGCGTGTCGAGGCCGAATGCTTCGACCGGTCCGACGACGCCCGGCTGCTCGCCGTGGCCCGAAGCGAGACGGTCGGCCGCCCACGCCATCAGCTCAGCGGTGAGGTCGTAGACGTTCGGGCCAGTGGCGTGGACCTCGGCCAGCACGGCGCCGCCGCGGTCGCGCGCCACCGCGACGGTGTGCGCGCCGCTGCGGGAACGCTCGGCGGCGTCCGGACCGCCGGGCGCTCCGCCGGAGCGGCCGGTCACGGCGGCGACGAGTCGTCGGCCGGGTTCGATGCGGACCGCGGTGTTCACGACGGCGGACAGCAGGCTCATGGCCCGGCTGAGCTCGGGGAACCAGCCGTTGTACACCTCGACGGATTCGAGGTGCGGAAACGCCGGAGGCAGGAACAGCACCTCGGTGCCGGTGGCGAGCATCGCCGCCTTGCGGCGAGCGCCGGCGCCGAAGGTCAGCACTCGGCTCGCGGCCCGCTGGTCCTCCAGCCGCCCGTTCTTCCAGACGGTGACCGGCAGCGTGATGGCGTCCGACATCGTGGCGCGGGTGCCGGAACTGAGACCGCGTCCGCGGCGCAGTGAGCCGTCGACGAAGTAGCCGATGTCGAGCGACCGCGCGGAGTCGCCGGCCTCCCGGGCGGCGACGGCTCCGGCCAGGACCCCCGGTACGTAGTCGTTGCCGAAGGCCGGAACCATGACGGCGCCGGTCTTGCGGGCCACGGCGTCGTGACGTTCGTGGATCGCGCGCACGAATCCCACTTCGCCAGTGGAGTCGACGTAGTGGGCACCCTGCTCGGCTGCCGCACGTGCGGCAGCGAATCCGAGCCGCTCGAACGGTCCGACGGTGGTCACGAGCACGTCACCCGGTTCCACCAGAGCCCGCACGCTGTCGAAGTCGGTGACGTCGGCGACCTGGGTGTCGAGTCCGCCGAAGCGTTCGGCGGTGGCGGCCAGCGCCTGCGGCCGCAGGCCGGCGATCACGGGTCGGGCGCCGCGGCGGACGAGCGCCTCCACCGCCAGCCCGCCGGCATAGCCGGTGGCGCCGAGTACAACGATTCTTCCGGTCATGTGAGCCCTCCTCGGGGGGATGGTAGGTCGCGGTCATCCGCCGGCGCGGGTGAACCGGTCAACGAACGCCGATTCTCTTGAGGGTCTTCAGTGCGACCGTCAGCATCGTCGCCCACGCCCGGTGAGAGATGCCACGCGGGGGAGTGAAACCCAGAACTCGCTGGTGAGCGATGGTTTGCGCTTCGGTGTACTTGAGCAGGCCCTCGGATCCGTGCCTGCGCCCTACGCCGGAGTCACCCATGCCGCCCATCGGCGAGTCGATGCTTCCCCATGCCGCGGCGAAGGCATCGTTGACGTTCACGGTGCCGGCGTGCAGGCGTGACGCGACGGCATGGCCGCGGGCCGCATCGCGGCTCCAAACGCTGGCGTTGAGTCCGTACGGTGTGGCGTTCGCGCTCGCGATCGCCTCCTCGACGTCGCTGAAGGAGTAGATCGAGACGACCGGACCGAAGGTCTCGTGATCGTAGAGCGTCATCTCCGAGGTGACGTCGGTCAGAATGGTCGGCTCGTAGAACAGCGGTCCGAGATCCGGGCGGGCCCGGCCGCCGGCGAGGACCGTCGCGCCTTTCGCGACCGCGTCTTCGACGTGCGTTGCGACGGTCTCGAGCTGCGACTGCGTGGTGAGGCAGCCGACGTCGCTCCGGAAGTCGTAGCGTCCGCCGAGTTCCAGTGCGCGGGTGCGCTCGACGAATGCGGCGACGAATTCGTCGCGGACGCTCTCGGCGACGTAGAGGCGTTCCACCGACACGCACAGCTGCCCCGTGGATGGGAAGCAGGCGCTGACGGCGCCGTCGGCGGCACGGGCGATGTCGGCGTCGTCGAGCACGAGCATCGCGTTCTTCCCGCCGAGTTCCAGCGACGCTCCGATCAGTCGCTCGCCGGCCTCTCGCGCGATGTGCCGGCCTGCGGCGGTGGAACCGGTGAACATCATGTAGTCGGCGTTGCGCATCAGTGAGTCGCCGATGGAGCTGCCGCGTCCGACCACCATCTGCCAGAGGTCGTCGGGCAAGCCGGCCTGATGCATCAGATCGAGGGCCCACAGTGCCGTGAGCGCTGTCTGGGTGTCCGGCTTCTGCACGACGGCGTTGCCTGCGAGCAGTGCCGGGATCGCGTCTCCCGCGGCCATGCTGAGCGGGTAGTTCCAGGGCGAGATGATGGTGACCACGCCCTTGGGATGGCGGAGTTCGGTGGTCCGGGTCAGCAGGGGGATCGCGCCACGACGACGCGCGGGTGCGAGCAGTCGGCTCGCGCTTCGCGCGTAGTACCGGGCGGCGATGGCGATGTCGGTGACTTCGAGGAAGGCGTCGCGCCGGGTCTTGCCGCTCTCGGCTTGGATGAGGTCCATGACCTCGTTCCGGCGGTCGAGGACGAGGTCATGGAAGCGCAGGAGGATTCGCTTGCGTTCGCTGACGGGAGTCGCGGCCCACGAGGCCTGGGCGCGCCGGCCGCGGGTGAAGGCCTCGTCGACATCGGACGGCGTGGAGACCGGCAGGTCGGCGAGGGGCGCGCCGGTGTAGGGCATCGTCGTACCGACGCGCGCGGCTGTCGGAGCCGCCGCGATACGGCTCGTCAGGTGCGCGATGCGGGACGGCGTCAGCGATGCGGGCAGTCCGGAGACTGCGGGTTCGGACGTCGCGGGCGAAGATGAACGGACTGTCATCGGTGGCTCCCATTGAAGGTTATCGGCGTTAACATACGAAGGTAGCGATGGATGTTAGCACTGTCAACAAGGAGGGTGGGCTGTGGCTGATCCGGCGTGGAGAAGTCTGCGGCGCGGCACGTCGGGCGGCGTCGCGAGTCTGGTGGAACTCGGCGAGGGTCATGGGCTCGATCCGGCTGACTGCCTGCAGGGAAGCGGACTGCGACAGAGTGACCTGCGTGTCGACGGGGCGGTGGTCCTGGCGGAGCAGGAACTGGCAGTGATCGCCAACATCGTCTCGCTGCTGAACGACCCGCCCGGTCTCGGCATCGAGGCCGGGCGGATGGTGAATCTGGGAAATCTCGGCATCTTCGTGTTCGCGATGCTCTCCAGCGAGACGCTCGGGGACGCGCTGGAGGTGGCGACGACGTTCGCGAGTCTGACCAATACCTACTCCGACCTGTCGGTGACCTACGACGAGAGCGGCTCGGACGTCCGGCTCGAATGCTCGTTCGGCGACGTGAACGACGACGTCCGACCCTTCATCCTCGAGCGCGATCTGACGGTCATCGCCGGTCTGGTGCCGATGGTGCTCGGCGACGTCGTCCTGCCGCGGGTGGAGGCGGAGGTCGATCGGACGCGTGGGGCTCTCGTCGCCTCGGTGCTGCCGACGGAGGAACTCGTCTGCGACGCGGGACGCACGGCGCTCGTCGTGCCGCGCGAATGGATGAGCCGCGGCCTTCCCCACGCGAACGCCGAGACCGCACGCCGGTGCATCGCCCAGTGCGAGCAACAGCTCGAGCAGCGCCGCCTCGGTGCGCGGTCGCTCGTGTGGGCGAGGCTGCACGGCAGTGACGAGCCGGTGCAGTCGCTGACCCGACTGGCCGGCGAACTGCACGTCGATCGCCGGACCCTGCAGCGCCGTCTCGCTCGCGAGGGCACCACGTTCCGGGCGTTGCTCGAGGAGTCCAGACGGATCCGCGCCGCCGAGGCGTTGACCGGCACCGACCGTCCGGTGGCGGAGATCGCGGCTGGGCTCGGAGACGCCGAGACCGCGGCCTTCACCCGCGCCTTCACCCGGTGGTACGGCGTCACGCCGACCCGCTACCGGGCGCGGAACGCGTGAGCTCGCCCGCGGAACCTGCGGGCCGGACCGCGGTGTGACGATCGGGGAGCACTTCGCGGACCATGAAGAACGCCGCCCGGACCACGGCTCGCATCGTCGTCGTCACGACGGGCCGCGGCTTCGGCAGGCCGAGCGCCTCGAGTACGTGGTCGTCGTGCAGAGAAAGAATGAGAGGCTTTGCGAGCCAACGGAACCCGCGCGGGAAGACCCGTTCGCCGAACTGTGCGACGAGGGTCTCGCTCACCCGGTGGCCGGCTTCGGAGGGAGCGAACCAGGCGGGGTCGGCCTCGTAGGCCCGCATCGCCCGGATCATGCCGTCCCATGTCTCGGGCATGTCCCGGACGCCCAGATACTCGCCGATCGTCCGCCAGTGCCGCACTTGAGCTTCCTTCTCCACGTCGGTGAACCCGGGCGCGCCGACGATCTCGGTGAGGCAGTCGATCTGCACGGTGAAGTAGGCGATGGTGTGGATGAAGGTCTCGTTCGACATCGAGTAGTGCCGCGCGTAGCTGTCGTGGATGCGCTTGATCTCGGCGGCGGAGCTGCGGGCCTGCGGGCTCCCCGCACCGTCGTACATCCATCCGGTGAGATAGCGGATGGTGTCGTCGGTGCGCCGGTCGCCGTGGTGGTAGACCTTTCCCTTCCCGTCGCGATCGACGGCGGCGGCTCCTTCGAGCTCACCCATCACCCGCATGAGGGACACGGTGAACAGCAATTCGAGGAAGACCCGTTCACCGACGGGCGGAAGCAGCGACTCGAGCGTCAGTCGGACGATCCGTTCGCTGTCGGCGACCGGGTCGAGGGTCGCGATCTCGCGGCGTATCCATTTGCGGGGAACTGCTCGGCGGGTGTTCGTCATGTCAGTCGACGCTAGTGGCGGCCGGGGCGGCACTGAAGGCTGCGAGGCGA
This sequence comes from Gordonia sp. PS3, assembly GCF_041950545.1. Lineage (NCBI taxonomy): Bacteria > Bacillati > Actinomycetota > Actinomycetes > Mycobacteriales > Gordoniaceae > Gordonia > Gordonia sp. PS3. Next base: position 725,271 of record NZ_CP169524.1, read on the forward strand.
CCGGTATTTGATACTTTGCGACACTCCGTGACGCTCGCGGCGGTGCCACGGCCTGCGGTGGCCGGGTCAGGCACAGACGAGTCGAGACCGCGGCGATTGTTAGGGTTGTTGACTGTGCCGACCTCGTACCACCACGGTGACCTGCCCGCAGCGCTCGTCCGGGCGGCGGTGGAGATTCTGGAGGAGGGCGGTGCAGGCGACCTCTCGCTCCGCGCGGCGGCACGGCGCGCCGGCGTGTCGAACGCGGCACCGTACCGTCATTTCGCCGATCGGCGCGCCCTTCTGTCCGCCGTGGCCGCGGTGGGATACCGGGACCTGGCGATCGAACTGGCCGCAGTTCATCCCGCGCCCGCATCCGCGGACGATCTGGCCGACGTCGGGATCGCATACGTACAGTTCGCGCTGTCGCGGCCGGGCCTGTTCCGGGTGATGTTCGCCGAGCCGTGCGACCCGGCCGATGAGGAACGGACCTCGGCCGCCGAGACCATCAACGCGTACGTCGAATCCATCGTGGCGCGGGTCTTCCCCGATGCCGAGCCCGAGCCGATGGCCGTCGCAGTGTGGGCGCTCGTGCACGGCCTGGCGTTCCTGTATCTCGACGGCAAGTTCGATTCCGGAACGCCGGGCGACGTGGACGAGCGAGTGCGCGCGGCGGTTCACGCGGTGCTCTCGGCGACCCCGCGGACATGACGACCGCGCGGGTCGGCGCGACGCGAGAAACCCCGCGTCGCAGGACGACGCGGGGCTCTACGAATGTCAGGCCATCAGTCTGGGCATGAGCGCCCGGGCTGACCGCCCGTACGAGCGGGTGCGTGCGACAGCGCCGTCAGGCGTGTCGCCACTCCTCTTCACTGTTCCAGCTCTCGCTGTCCGACCACGAGTCGTGGGACTCTTTCCTGCCACCAGAGAGTTCACGCTGGAGACTATCGAAGTCGGTACTCGGAGCGGAGTACTTCAGCTGACGTGCAACCTTCGTCTGCTTTGCCTTTGCCCGGCCGCGGCCCATGTGGGACCCCCTCGCACAGTGACGGGGCGGCCATCGGTGTGGCGGCCCCGTTCTATTCGTTAATAGTTTTCGTACCGACAGTCTAGCGCGGAGTACGGATTAAGTCTCATCGCCTGACCGTCGAACATCGAAAACGCTCGAACCAGCGGCTTCCCGTGGCCGCACGTGTCAGCCGCGGCCCCGCAGACGGTCGACGGCGGCGCGGCCGGGCGGCACTTGGTCGTCGGGCGTGTACAGCACGGGGTCGATGCGGGCGGTCGCGGAGGTGTCGGGCGAGGCGGCATCGCCGACGACGAGTTCGGCGTCGGCCGGAACGTTGCGCTTCACCAACGCGAGCGCGATGGGACCGTTCTCGAAGTGATCGACGACGGTGCCGACCCGGCCCACGGTCCGGCCGCCGGCGCTGACCTGATCGCCGGTAGCCGGGCGGTACGCGGAGCTGCCGTCCAGATGCAGCAGCACCAGCCGCCGCGGCGGGCGGCCCAGGTTCGCGACGCGGGCGACGGTCTCCTGACCGCGGTAACAGCCCTTGTCCAGGTGCACGGCGCCGGCCTCGTCGGGGCCGCCGATCCAGTCCACCTCGTGCGGAATCGTCCGCTCGTCGGTGTCGATGTGCAGGCGCGGCCGCAGGACGTTCACCCGCAGCGCTTCGTAGGCCCACATGCCGGCCGGCGCGGCGCCCGCCTCGGTCAGCAGTCGCCACCACTCTCGGAGATCGGGTTCGGGGACGATGAGATCGACCACAGGTGTCGAGCCGTTCTCACCGATCCGCGGCATCACGCGCCAGAAGCCGAGCGGCTCGTCGTCGTGACGGAGCTCGGGCAGGTCGCCGGCCTGGTAACGCTCGGCGTCGGGCGGGAGCGCGATCGCCTCGGCGACCGGGCCGGTGAGGATGTCGGGACCCAGCAGGGTCAGCACCGCCATGTCGGGGCGCGCGGTCGGCGTCACCTTGGCCCAGAACACCATTCTGGTCAGGAACTCGGTGAGCGCCTGTCCTCGCTCGGCCTCGGTGTCGATCCATGTGGTCTCGTCGATGTCGGTGAGGACGAAGTGGTCCTCCACCCGTCCGTTGCCGTCGAGCGAGAGGTTCTCGGCACTGCGCCGATCGCCGAGCGCGGTCAGATGCTGCGAGGAGATGGTGTGCAGCCAGGTGAGCCGCTCCGGGCCCGACAGTTCGATCACGGCGCGATCGGAGCGGTCGACAATGGCCGCGCCGCGTGTCGCCGCCCGTTGCTCGCCCAGCGGGTCGCCGTAGTGCCAGGCCACGCCGGGACTCGGGTCTCCCTCCGGAGTGGGGACGGCACTGGGATGCGAATTGAGGATCGGCGACACGGAGGTCATGTCCCGAGTGTACGAGGCCGCCCGCTGGTTCAGTCGATGACGGCAGAGGAGAATTCGGGTGGGTCGCCGAGGAAGGGCCGATGCGACGGGGGAGTGCTGCCATCGACGTCGGTGATCCCGTACTCCTGCGCGAGCTCCGCAGCCACCAGCACCCGCCCCGAGTACTTCATCCGGTCCCGATCGCGGGACAGTGCGTCGATCACGCGTCCCGGGAACTCCACCGACTCGGCGGTCGCGACCAGCCCGTCGTAGAGGTCGGGCCGGGCACTGAAGGCGGCCATGTTCACCTCGGTCTTGAGCAGCCCCATCCACAGCGAGACGACGGCGACGTCGAAGGGCTTGAAGTCGACAGCCATGTCGTGCGCCATCTTGTCGACGGCGGCCTTCCCGGAACCGTAGGCCGGACCGTGCATGTAGCAGGTGCCGCCGAACGAGGAGGTGTTGACGACGAGCCCGCCGCCGGACTCGGTGAGGAGCGGCGCCGCGTAGTAGGTGGCGACATAGGTGGAGCGCAGGCCGACGCCGTGCAGGCTCAGGAGGTCGAGTCCCTTGGTCCAGAACGGTCCCTTGTCGGTGAGCCCGGCGGGCAGGGCGATGGCATTGTTGACCAGGACGTCGAGCCGTCCGTGGTCGTTGCCGATCCGGTCGAAGAGGGCTTGGACCCGAGTGTCGTCGTCGTGGTCGACGGCCACCGCGATTCCCGTCCCGCCGCGCTCATCGATCTCAGCCGCGGTCTGGGTGATGGTGCCCGGCAGACTGGTCTGCCCGGCGGCCGTGGTGCGTCCGGTCACGTAGACGGTGGTACCCGGCTGTGCGAGCGCGAGGGCGATTCCCTTGCCCGCTCCCCGGCTGGCGCCGGTGACGACGACGATCCGTTCATTGCTCATCTGTCGGTGGTACCCGGTGTCGGACGCATTCGCCAAGGGATTCTCTCGATGAGCGGAATGTCGGCACGCAGATTCCGGCGCGCGGAATTCAGCCGGCCGCACGCCGTTCCATGGCATCGTTGTCGCATGCCAGTCGTCCTTGTGTCGCCTGAGGGCGAGGTCGCTGACCCGGATTCACCCGTCCTGCACGCGGACGATCTCGGAATCGTGCACGGCGACGGGCTCTTCGAGACCATGCTCGTGCGCGAAGGGCGAGTCTGCGGGCTCGACCGGCATCTCGCGCGGCTCACGGCGGCCGCGCCCGTCGCCGGCCTGCCCGCACCGGATCCGGGGCGGATCGAGGCGATGGTGCGCACGGGCGTCCGCGAGTGGCGGTCGGTCCATGCCGGTGAGGGCATGCTGCGGCTGGTGTACACGCGTGGACGCGAACACGATCCGTCGGGTGATCCGACCCTGTACCTGACGATCGCGCCCGTCCCGGACCGCGTCGAGTCCGCTCGGCGGCACGGCGTCCGCGCGCTGACGCTGCCGACCGCGTATCAACCCGGGCTCGCCGCCACGTCGCCGTGGCTGCTCTCCGGGGTCAAGTCGCTCAGCTACGCCGCCAACATCGCGGCCCTGCGTCACGTCCGCGGACTGGGCGTCGACGACGCGATCTTCGTCTCGGCGTCGGGCACGGTGCTGGAGGGTCCGCGCAGCACGGTGGTCGCGGTGATCGACGGCGCACTCGTGACGCCGCCGCGCGACGACGGCGTGCTGCCCGGAACCACACAGGACGCACTGTTCGAACTCGCCGAGAGCGAAGGGATCGGGACGGACCAGCGGCCGTTGACCGTCACGGAGCTGTACTCCGCCGACGAGGTGTGGCTGCTGTCGTCGGTCACCCTCGCCGCGCGTGTGCGCGAACTGGACGGGCGGGCCTGCGGAGCCGGATCGGTGATCGACGTCGCTGATCTGGTGCACAGGTCAGCGGGGTCATAGGCCCAAAGGCCGTTGCCTGCATCACGCACGCTTTACAACTGAACAAGGTCTACTACCGTGTGTAGTAACGCCCATCCTCGGGACGAATTGAGGTCGCAGTGAGTGTTGTAGACATATCCAGATGGCAGTTCGGTATCACCACCGTCTACCACTTCATTCTGGTGCCGCTGACGATCGGCCTCGCGCCGCTCATCGCGATCATGCAGACGGTGTGGCACCGCACCGGCAACGAGCAGTGGCTCCGGGCCACCAAGTTCTTCGGCAAGATCTTCCTCATCAACTTCGCCCTCGGCGTCGCGACCGGCATCGTGCAGGAGTTCCAGTTCGGCATGAACTGGAGCGAGTACAGCCGGTATGTGGCCGACGTCTTCGGCGCACCGCTCGCCCTCGAAGGGCTGATGGCCTTCTTCCTCGAGTCCACGTTCATCGGTCTGTGGATGTTCGGCTGGGGACGGCTCTCGCGCCGGCTCCATCTGGCGTGCATCTGGCTCGTCGCGATCGGTGTCAACGCCTCCGCCTACTTCATCATCGCGGCCAACTCGTGGATGCAGCACCCGGTCGGCGTCGAGTGGGATCCCGAACGCGGACGGCCCGCGATGAACAACTTCATCGCAGTGATCACCAACAACACCACGCTCGTCGCGTTCCCGCACGTCATCATGGGCGCCCTGCTGACGGCGTCGACGGTGGTCGCCGTGGTCGGTCTCTGGTGGATGGCGCGCAACACCTACCGCGCGTCGAAGATCGAGGAAGCCGCCAAGATCGGTGACGAGTCGATCATCCCGGCGACCACGTCGCCGAGCCAGGTCGGTGCGTCGCCGGAGAAGCTCCGCCACGACAACGCCACCCTGTGGAGACCGGTGAGCATCTTCGCACTCTGGGTGATCATCGGCTCGGGACTGGGATTGTTCATCACCGGCGACATGCAGGGCCAGCTCATGTTCAAACAGCAGCCGATGAAGATGGCCGCGGCCGAGTCGCTCTGCGAGACCGAGACCGGAGCGTCCTTCTCCGTGCTCAGCATCGGACGGCAGAACAACTGCGACAACATCGAGCACATCATCACCATTCCGAACATGCTGTCGTTCCTGTCCGACCACAGCTTCGACTCCGAGGTGAAGGGCGTCAACGAGCTGCAGAAGCAGTACCAGGAAGCGCTGAACATGCCGGGCCAGAACTTCGCGCCCAACCTGTTCGTCACGTACTGGAGCTTCCGCGCCATGATCACCTGGGCGCTCGGCTCAGTGGTCGTCGCCTTCGGCGGACTGTGGTTCCTGCGGAAGAAGCGCACGGAGGTTCCGAGGTGGTTCGGGCGTCTGGCGCTGTGGATGCTGCCGACTCCGTTCCTGGCGAATGCGTCCGGCTGGATCTTCACCGAGATGGGCAGGCAGCCGTGGGTGGTCGTCCCCAACTGGGCCGACGCCGACGGAGATCCGCTCAGGATCCACATGCTGGTGCAGGACGGCGTCTCGAACCACACACCGCCCATGGTGTGGGCCACGCTGATCGGGTTCACGCTGCTGTACGGCGCGCTCGGGGTGGTCTGGTTCTACCTCGAACGGCGCTATGTGATCGAAGGTCCCAGCGACAAGGACGCCGCAGCGCCCGACGTCGGCTCGGACGACGACGAATCCGCCGAACTCTCGTTCGCGTACTAAGAGGAGCATCCGATGAGTCTTGAGAACTTCTGGTTTCTGGTCATCGCGGTCCTGTTCACGATGTACTTCGTCCTCGAGGGCTTCGACTTCGGCGTCGGCATGCTGATGTCCTTCCTCGGACGACGCTCCGAGCCGGACGGCGACAAGCGCAGGCGAGTGCTGCTGAACACCATCGGACCGGTGTGGGACGGCAACGAGGTGTGGCTGCTCACCGGCGGCGGCGCGCTGTTCGCGGCCTTCGGCGGCTGGTACGCGACGATGTTCTCCGCGTTCTACCTGCCGCTCTTTCTGATCCTGATCGGCCTGATCGTGCGCGTGGTGGCGATCGAGTGGCGGGGCAAGATCAACGACCCGCGCTGGCGCTGGTGGTGCGACTTCGGCATCGGACTCGGATCGTGGATCCCGGCGATCCTGTGGGGCGTGGCATTCGCGAACGTGGTGCGCGGACTGCCGATCGACGCCGACCACCAGTACACGGGTGGCTTCTTCAACCTGCTGAACCCGTACGCGTTGCTCGGCGGCGCGACCACCCTGCTGGCCTTCCTCACTCACGGTGCGGTCTTCGTCGCGCTCAAGACCGCCGGGCAGATGCGTCACGATGCGCAGACCTTCGCGGCCCGGCTCGCCGTGCCGACCGCCGTGGTCGCAGCGGTGTTCCTGATCTGGACGCAGCTGGCGTACGGGCACGCCTGGACCTGGGCGATCGTCGTGGTGACCGCTGTCGCGGCGGTGGGCATGGTGATCGCGACGGCCGCACGGCGCGAGGGCTGGGCGTTCGTCGCCACCTGCATCGCCATCGCCGGAACCGTGGCGATGCTCTTCGCGTCGCTGTTCCCCGCGGTCCTGCCGTCCACCACGGACGCCGCGTACGACCTGACGATCGCGAACACGTCGTCGAGCCACTACACGCTGGTCATCATGACGTGGGCCGCGGCGATCATGACACCGGTGGTCATCGCCTACCAGGCCTACAGCTACTGGGTCTTCCGCAAACGGCTGTCGGTGGACCAGATCCCGCCGTCGGTGGGCCTGCCGCTGCAGAGCTCCGGTAAGTGACCGAGCCCCGGACCACGTCTCGTCGCCGCCCGCCGCTCGACCCGCGACTGCTCCGCGCGTCGCGGTCGGCGCGGCGGTACGTCGTGGCCTCGGCGGCGTTCGCGATCGGCAACGTCGTCGCGGTGGTCGCCTCGGCCATCGCCCTGGCCGGCCTGCTGTCGGAGGTGATCACCGATCCGGCGGCGCGCGGGTTCGCTGCTCAGTCGGTGCACCTCACGGTGCTCGCGGTGGCACTGACCGCCCGCGGCGCGATGAGCTACTTCGGTGATCGGGTGAGCCGGCGCGCCGCTCACGCGACCATCGACGAACTGCGCGTCGCAGCGCTCGACACTCTCACCGATCCCGGGCAGACGAGTCCGCGGCGGTTGCTCGACGAGCGCGAGCACGCGCTGACGGTGGTGCTGCGCGGACTCGACCGGCTCTCCGACTACCTGTCGGGGTATCTGCCGGCCCTGCTGTCGACGGTCGTCATCACCCCGCTCATCGTGGTGGTGGAACTGTGGACCGACCCGATCTCCGGCGTCATCATCATCGTGACCCTGCCGCTCATCCCGGTGTTCATGGTGCTCATCGGACTGGTCACACGAGACCGCACCCGGCGGAAGCTGGCGGCGATGAGCCGGCAGAACGCACAGCTGGTGGACCTCATGACCGGATTGCCGACGCTGCGTGCGCTCGGTCGTGCACAGGGGCCGGCGGGGCAGGTCGCCGAGCTGGGGGAGCGTCTGCACCGCAGCACGATGGGTTCGCTGCGGATCGCCTTCCTCTCCGGGGCCGTCCTGGAACTTCTCGCCACCCTCAGCGTGGCCCTGGTCGCCGTCAGTATCGGATTGCGGCTCGTCTTCGGTGAGATGAGCCTGTATGCGGGAGTGCTCGCATTGGTGCTGGCGCCCGAGGCCTACCTGCCTCTGCGCCAGATCGGCGCGCAGTTCCACAACGCCGAGGACGGTGTCGCGTCGGCGGATGACGTTCTCGATCTCATCGAGTCCGGACGCGCTGCTTCACGTGGAACAGCGCGCGCAGCCGCGAGCGGCGAGGCCGAGGCGAGCAGTCGGCCCGGTGAGGTCGGCGTCACGGTGGAACTCGATCGGCTCGGCATCCGCGGCCGCGACGGCTGGGCGCCGCGGGGCCTGTCGGCGACGGCGCGGCCCGGAGAACTCACCGTCTTCACCGGCCCCAACGGCGCGGGCAAGTCGACCGTGCTGGCCGCGGTGCTCGGACTTCACACGCCCGACGAGGGGCGGGTGCTGATAGCCGGTCGCGACCTCGCCTCGCTCGATCGGGACGCCCACTACGGTCGGCTGGTGTGGCTGCCGCAGCATCCGGTGATCGTCCCCGGAACCGTGGCCGAGAACCTGGATCTGTTCGGCGAGCTGCCGAAGGAAGCCGTCGCCGAAGCGATGCGCGCCTCGGCCTTCGACGAGATCCTCGCCGATCTGCCCGACGGAATGGACTCGGTGCTCGGCTCCGGCGGCGCCGGACTGTCGGCGGGCCAGCGACAGCGACTGGCGCTGACCCGAACGCTGGCCTCACCCGCGCGGCTGCTGTTGCTCGACGAGCCGACGGCGCATCTCGACGAGGGCACCGCCGGCCGGGTGATCGCCGCACTCGTCGACCGCGCGAGAGCAGGCGACACGGTGATCGTCGTCTCGCATCAGAAAGGCGTTCTGTCGGCGGCCGACGCGGTGGTCGACTTCGCGAAGGAGCTCTCCGATGGCCGCTGACCGCTCGCGCGATCCGATGCTCGCCGCCCTCGCCTTCACCGGGATGCGCGGGCGCGTTCTGGTGATCCCGATCCTGCTCGGCGCCGCCGGAGCGCTCTCGGCGCTCGGGCTGGCGGCACTGTCCGCCTGGCTGATCACGCGCGCGTGGCAGATGCCACCGGTGCTCTACCTCTCTGTCGCGGTCACCGGGGTCCGGGCGCTCGGCATCTCACGCGGCGTGTTCCGCTACGTCGAACGGCTCGCCACGCACGACGTGGCACTGGCGGCGATGGCCGACGCACGCACACGGATGTACCGGGCGCTGGCGCAGGGCTCGCCGGGCTACACCGTCGGCCTCCGGCAGTCGGAGCTGATGGCGCGTACCGCCGACGACGTCGATGAGATCGGCAGTGCGGTAATCCGCGGGCTGGTCCCGATGGCGGTCGGGGCGGTGACATCGGTGTCGGCCGTGGCGATCATGGCCTTCGTCTCGATTCCCGCCGCGATCGTGCTCGCGGTCGCATTGCTGGTGAGCGGTGTGCTCGCGCCTTGGCTGGCCGCGCGCGGGGCGGCCGATAAAGTCGCTGCCGCCGCGCGCGCCCGCGACGATGTCGTCGAAGCCACGTCGTCACTGCTGTGGCACGGCCCGGAACTGGCGGTCGCGGGGGTGCGCCGATCCGTGCTGGGGACGGTCGCCGCAGCCGATCGCCGTGCCGCGGACGCCGAGAACGCCGGTATGCGCCGGCAGGCGGCGGCCCAGGCGGTGACGCCGATCTCGATGGGCGTGAGCGTGGTCGCTGCGGCGATCATCGCGGTGCAGCTGGCGTCCGGGCTTCCCGGATCGCTGGCCGACGTCGCGTCGGGCACGGGTGTGACGCCGATGGTCTTCGGCATCCTGTTGCTTCTGCCGTTGTCGTCGTTCGAGACGACCGCACCGCTCACCGAAGCCGGCATGGCGTGGGAGAGCGGCCGCCAGGCCGCTCGGCGGGTGCTGGCACTCGTCGACGGCGCATCCGACGGTGACCGCGAGGCCGCCGACCCGGTCGTCGACCCGCGTCCGGTGACCCTGACTGCGGAGTCACTGCGGTGGGGATGGACCACCCCGCTGGGGGAGACGGACGACTTCCGCGTGGGCCCCGGGGAGCGTCGGGTGGTCGTCGGACCGAGCGGTGTCGGCAAGTCGACGCTGCTGATGACCTTGGCGGGGCTGCTCCCGCCGCTGTCCGGGACGGTGAGCGCCGGCCCCGGGGAACTACGCGAGCACGTCTGCTACTTCGCCGACGACGCGCACGTCTTCTCCACCACCGTCCGGGAGAACCTCCATGTGGCACGCGGCGACGTCTCCGACGACGAGATGCGCGCAGCGCTCGAGAGGGTGGGGCTGGGTGAGTGGCTCGGCGGTCTGCCAGACGGGTTGGGAGAGAAGCTGACCGGTGGGGGCGGAGCGTTGTCGGGCGGTCAGCGGCGCCGACTGCTGCTGGCGCGGGCCCTGCTGCACCCGGCTCCGGTGGTGCTGCTCGACGAACCGACCGAACACCTGGATGCGGGCGATGCGGAGCGACTGCTGTCGCTCATCTGCGGTGATCTCTTCGGCGAGCGCGCCGTGGTGGTGGTGACGCACCAGGACGTGTCACGGATCGACGTGCCGGTGGTGCGGTTGTGAGACCCGAGGGTCAGCCGACGACGCGGCGGAGCTTCGCGGACAGTCGCGGCGTCAGTTCGCCCTCGGCGTCGACGCGCTCCTCCACGTAGGCAAGGTCGCCGTCGGGGACCAACCCGAACAAGCGCTTCGCTCCGCCGGTGTGCGACCCGGTCTCGGAGCGGATGGTGACGTCGGTGGTGAGATTCCACGACGTCTGAGTGAGCGGACGGCCGTAGTAGAGCTCGATGGAGCCCTCGGCATGGGTCAGCAGCAATTCGATCTCGTCGTCCTCGCTGATCCGCCAGAAGCCGGACTCCCGGAGGTCGGGCCGCACGTACGCGCCGTCGTCGTCGATGACCCAGGATCGGGCCTGCCAGACGAGGTAATTGCCGCCGTCGTGCGAGACGATGATCTGCTGACCGAACTGATAGTCGTCGCCGGTCACCGGATCGTGCCCTTCGCCCTGTCCCTCCCAGACGCCGACCATCGGCAGGAGAGCGAGCAGGCCGGAATGGAGATCGGGACCCTCGCGGAGGTTGGCGGTGTCCGGAGGAACGGGCAGATCGCCGACCGGCGTCAGGTTCTTACCTGCGGTCTGCTGAGCGCGTTGCTCGGCGTCGGAGATCGCTTCGTTCCCGGAGCGCGTCATGACTCGTCGTTGACCAGTCGGTAGACGGTGTACAGCGCGAACCAGATGATCAGCAGCGAGGCCAATCCGAGCAGGATTTCAAAGAAGAGGACCACGCTGCCGATAGTACCGCGCGCCGGTGGCGTCACCGAAACGAGTCGTCCGACTGCTTCCTAGATCACAGTGGTCGCCACGCTCGCCGAATAGTGAAATCCATCAGATATCAATAGTGCCTCAATGAGTAATTGCCGGTCTGAATCGGGAGGCATAGCGTCGTAGGGGTAGCACTCGGACCGCCGGAACGGAACGCGTCCCGACGGCCGACCGACCGAGGAGGGCACCAGTGAGCGCCACCGTCTTCTGCGGAGACGTCGACGAAGCCGTGGCCGGCATCGCCGACGGGTCCACCGTTCTGATCGGCGGATTCGGACTGGCGGGTATGCCGTTCGATCTGATCGACGCGCTGATCCGGCAGGGGGCCACAGACTTGACGGTGGTGAGCAACAATGCGGGCAACGGCGACCACGGACTCGCCGCGCTGCTCGCGGCCGGCCGGGTCAGGAAGATCCTCTGCTCCTTTCCCCGGCAGTCGGACTCCTGGGTCTTCGACCGCCTGTACCGCGCGGGCGAGATCGAGCTCGAAGTGGTGCCGCAGGGCAACCTCGCCGAACGGATGCGGGCGGCCGGTGCGGGCATCGGTGCGTTCTACTGCCCGACGGCGGTCGGCACTCCGATCGCCGAGGGCCGGGAGACCCGCGAGATCGACGGTCGGACGTATCTGCTGGAATACCCGATCAAGGGCGACGTCGCTCTGATCGGCGCGCACCGCAGCGACCGCGCGGGCAACCTCGTCTACCGGAAGACCGCACGCAACTTCGGGCCGGTCATGGCCGCGGCCGCCGCGACCACCGTCGTCCAGGTGGACGAGGTGGTGCCGGTCGGCGGCATCGATCCGGAAACCGTCGTGACACCCGGCATCTACGTCGACCGGGTGGTCGCGACTCCCACTCGCCGATTCGCCGTGGAGGGCGCACGATGACCGATCGACTGATTCACGCTTCCGGGGCGCTTCGGATGGCCGACGCGCCGATGACGAAGGAGCGTCTCGCCGCGCGTATCGCCGCCGACATCCCGGCCGGCTCCTACGTCAACCTCGGCATCGGTCAGCCGACCCAGATCGCCGACCATCTCGACCCCGGCGCCGGAATCACCCTGCACACCGAGAACGGGATGCTCGGGATGGGGCCGCAGGCGACGGGTGACGATGTGGACCTCGACCTCACCAACGCGGGCAAAGTACCTGTCACGGAGTTGCCGGGCGCCTCGTACTTCCACCACGCCGACTCGTTCGCGATGATGCGGGGCGGTCACCTCGACGTATGCGTCATGGGCGCCTTTCAGGTCTCCTTCGGCGGCGACCTGGCGAACTGGAGCACCGGTGCGCCGGACGCGATCCCGGCGGTCGGCGGAGCGATGGACCTCGCGATCGGCGCCAAGCAGGTGTTCGTGATGATGACTCTGTTCGCCCGCAACGGTGATCCGAAGATCGTGCCGCAGTGCACGTACCCGCTGACCGGACTGTCGTGCGTCGATCGCGTCTACACCCCGGAGGCCATCATCGACGTCGGGGACGACGGCGCACAGATCGTCGAGACCTACGGTGTCGATCCCTTGGAGCTGCTGGACCGGTTGACGTAGCTCTCGTCGGAGAGTGCGGCTGTCCGCTCAGTTCGCGCGGGTCCGCTCAGTCGCTCACCGAGCGGAAGCCGCTCGCTTGAGCGGATTCCCATTCGCGTACACCGTAGGTCGGTAGGTGCTGCTGGAGGAGCCGCACCAGCGTGCGCTTCTGAAGATGCTCCCATCGCCATCGGACGACGCCGAGGCCCAAGCCGCGAAGAGCATCCTCTCTGATCTTCTCGCGGATCACGATGTCGCCCGCGTCCTCGTCCGTGTCGATGACCTCCCTGCGGTACTTGCCGAATCCGTCGAACTCGCCGATGACCAGTCCGTCCCAGTCGTAGTCGCAGATCGCGAGATGCCCATCGGGCAAGACGTACTCCGACTGCAGCTTCGGCGCGGGGACACCGGCTTCGATCATCTGTGCCCGGCTCCACGACTCCCCGGGGTTCGCTGACAGCCCGCTCGCGAGGCTCAGTGCGAATCTGGCTCTGGCGACACCGCGCCGGGGCATCGCGAGTCGTCGTTCCAGGTCGGCTCGGGACACTCCGGCGCGTAGCGCACCGTCGAAGACCGTCAGGATCTTGGCGAAGTCGGTCTGGCTGAGCGCGACGTCGACGGCGGTGCGGGGGAGATTCGTCAGGCGCAGTCGGCCGATTTCGATGACGTCGTCGTCGGCGACCAGACCCGAATGGATCATCCGTTCCCTGGTGCTGTTGCCGCCGCCGCTCCGGCCGTTGGTGAGGTGAACGAGCCGCCGATCGGGGAGCAGCAGGTCCAGCCCGAGGATCGCCGCGGCCGACTGATGGCTGACGACTCGACCGTCGCTTTCGCGACGGGCCGCTGCGGCTCCTGCCGCCAGACATCGGAACCGATAGTGCTGACGGGCCGCTGCGCTGGGCTCGGCGGGATACGCGCTCGCCAAGGCGAAAGCGCCGCGCCCGACGTCGTAGATCCGGCGTTCTCGACGGGCCTGTCTCAGCTCCAGCTCGGTGACACCGCAGTCGAGGGCGTCGGCACGCCAGATCAGTCCGTGTTCGTCGATAGGCCACATATGAATTGGACGCAGGCGCCGACGCATCGGTTCCGTTGTTCGCGACGTGGCGGGGTATTCGCTCAGTTGAGCGGTGAACGCGCGGTGAGGGAGCGAGCGTCGGCCGGTGAACTGAGCGGATGCTGCGTAGATTGCCGCACAGACGACGAGGCCCCGGTCAGCAGCAGCGGACCGGGGCCTCGTCGAACAGCTACGCGCGAATCACTTCGCGACGGTGACGTCCTGGTTGTGGACGCCCGGCCCCTCGGGCGAGACGGTCACGTCGCCGTTGCCCTGCGAGCTCAGCGCGCGCAGAGTCCAGGTGCCCGGGGCGGCGAAGAAGCGGAAGTCGCCGGTGGCCGAGGCGACGACCTCGGCGGTGAACTCGCCGGTGCCGTCGAGCAGACGGACGAAGGCGCCCGCGACGGGGTTGCCCGAACCGTCCACGACCTGACCGGTCAGGACGGTCTCCTTCTCAGTGTCGACGCCGGCGGGGAGGGTCTGACCCTGCTTGGGTGCTGCGCACATGTCACTAGTCCTCTCAGAGACTGTCGATGGGGGAGTTTGCGGGGCGGCTCAGCGCTCGATCGGAGCGCCGACCAGCGAGCCGTACTCGACCCAGCTGCCGTCGTAGTTCTTGACGTTCTTCTTGCCGAGCAGTTCCTGAAGGACGAACCAGGTGTGGCTGGAGCGCTCGCCGATACGGCAGTAGGCGATGGTCTCCTTGGCGTCGTCGAAGCCCTTGTCCGCGTACAACGCGGTGAGATCTGCGTCGGACTTGAAGGTCCCGTCCTCGTTGGCGGTGGTCGACCACGGGATGTTGATGGCGCCCGGAACGTGACCGCGCTGCTGCGCCTGCTCCTGCGGCAGGTGCGCCGGAGCGGCGATCTTGCCGGAGAACTCGTCGGGGCTGCGGACGTCGACGAGGTTCTTGGAACCGATCGAGTCGATCACCTCGTCGCGGAAGGCGCGGATCGAGTTGTCGGCGGCCTGGGCGACGTAGTCGGTGGCCGGGCGGGTCACAGCGTCGGCGCTGAGCGGACGGCCGTCGAGCTCCCACTTCTTGCGGCCGCCGTCGAGCAGACGGACGTCCTTGTGACCGTAGATCTTGAAGTACCAGTACGCGTACGCGGCGAACCAGTTGTTGTTTCCGCCGTACAGGACGACGGTGTCGTCGTTCGCGATCCCGCGCTCGCTGAGCAGTGCGGAGAAGCGCTCGGCGTCCAGGAAGTCGCGACGCAGGCCGTCCTGCAGGTCCTTACGCCAGTCGAGGCGGATGGCGCCCGGGATGTGGTTGCTGTCGTAGATCGAGGTGTCCTCATCGACCTCGACGAACACGACCTTGTCGGTGTTGAGGTTCTCTTCAGCCCAGTCAGCGCTGACGAGCACATCGGAGCGTGCCATATTTCGGTTCCTTTCGAAATGATCACCGCGCGCGGCGTGAGGCCGCGCCAGACGGCGAGTTCGTCGCACTGGGCGACGGGTGTTCCGGGCCGGGGACGGCGGTCGTCTGCGACGAGACGGTGGAGGATGCGGCTGAGATCGTCAGCGGTGCATCACGCCCGGTGCGTCACCGGCAAGCGACAGCAGCAGTCGACGACGCGACAGAGGTCGATCGCCAGTCGGCGGGTGAGCATCAGCCCACGTCGGTGCTGCATGGACCCGACCCTACAACAGAAATCAGGGCCTGCTCGGGAGCGGTTTCGCGTAGTCGACGGCGCGCACCGACACCGGTCCGGTCTCGCTGACGGCCACAAGGTCGCTTCCCCTGCTCAGGGCATGTTTCGCGGTGGTTCCCCAGGCCATCTGGAGGGCCGGAAGAGTGGTTGAAAACCTTTTTAATACCGCTGATCGAAATTCCTCTGGGACGTCGGCGGAGTAGTGCTCCTCGGGTCCGGTGTAGAAGTCGGTGGCTTCGATGCGGACACGGCCGTCGACCACCGACACGCGAGCCTTCACGCTCACCTTGACCTTCGGCGCGGTGTACTTCGCGGCCGACGGGGGATAGCCGTTCTGCGTCTCCGGCGAGCCGGGCAGAGGGACGGTTCCGCTCAGCATGATGCCCTCGGTGCGCTCGAGCAGGCCGTCGCCCGGCCCGCCGCCGCCCACTTTGTCCTCGGGAGCCGGGGTGTTGATGTAGAGATCGACGATCCCCATCAGGCGTCCGAGGGTGGGGGAGTTGATTCGTGTCTCGGTCCGCATCGACTGCGCCCGCAGCTCCGTCCGCGGGCCCAGATCGCCGGTGGGGCCGAGGTCGGTGCTCTGCAGCCGAGCGTCGACTGTCGAGGTGCACACCGGCACGCCGGAGCAGCCCTCGATCGGGACGCCGTCGGCGCTGATCAGCACCGAGCTGAAGTTCCCCTCAGAGCGGTGCGCGAGGAACGGGAAGCCGGCCATGATCACATCCGGTTCGAAGGGGACTCCGGGTGAGGCCTGGACGGCGCGTGCGAGGCGGTGCTCGGCGCGGGACGCCGCGAAGTCGTCGGCGATCAGCGCCAGGACGCCCACGACGACGAGGACGACTGCGATCCAGGCACCGATTCGCAGGTACCGGCGGGACGCGGGTTTCGGGGGGTCGTGGGCGGTGAGGAGCATCGGCGCTATTCTGTCATCTGATAACCGGGTGCTGCGACCAGCGTCGATCGACAGCCCACAGTGCTGAGGCCACGACGAGATCGGAGTGGTGTGTGGACCTGTTGCTGCTGACCGAAGAGCAAACTGCCGAAGCCGTCCTGGGATCGCTCTCCCTGCTGTCCCATCAGGTGGCCGTGCTGCCTGCCCAGACGTCCTCGCTGGTGCAGCTGGGCGAACCACAGGTGATCCTGGTGGACGCGCGCAGCGATCTCGCGGGTGCGAGAACCATGTGCCGGCTGGTGTCGGACACCGGCACCGCCCCGGTGGTGGCCGTCGTCGGCGAGGGCGGACTGGTCGCGGTGAACGCCGATTGGGGCGTCGACGACTTCCTGCTGCCGACCACCGGACCCGCGGAGCTCGACGCCCGGCTGCGCCTGGTGTCGACGCGCGTGACCGGTGGCGTGGACGAGCAGCCGGACAAGGTGACGCTGGGCGAGTTGGTGATCGATGAGTCCACCTACACGGCCCGATTGCGGGGCAAGCCGATCGATCTCACGTACAAGGAGTTCGAGCTGCTGAAGTTCCTCGCGCAGAACGCGGGCCGGGTCTTCACCCGAGCCCAACTGCTGCACGAGGTGTGGGGTTACGACTACTTCGGCGGCACCCGCACAGTCGACGTCCACGTCCGGCGTCTGCGAGCCAAACTGGGCAGTGATCACGAGTCACTGATCGGCACGGTGCGCAACGTCGGCTACAAGGCGGTGCGGCCGACGCGCCGGGGCGACCGCGACGGCGGCGACACCGCCGGCGACGACACCGAGCAGGACGAGACAGGGTAGGACGAGTGGTCGCCGGCTGCCGATACATTGGACTGTGATGAATGAGCAGATCCGGCACCGCGTCGTCTCCGACTCCCTGACCGCCGACGACTCGGCGTTCGCGCGCGAGGTGTGCGAACGCGCCGAACGCGTCGACGGTATCGCGCCGCTCGCCGAGCAGGCGCGCCTCGCGATCGACTCGGGGGCGGACCTGCATGTCCTCACCGATCATGGATACGCCAACGTCCTCGCGGCGCGCGACGGCGGCGCGGCGATAGTGGAAGCGGTGGTGGACCCCGACCACCGGGGCCACGGGGAGGGTCGTGCTCTCGTGGACGCCGCCCTGACCGCCGCCGGCGATCTGCCGGGCTCGGAACCGCCGCAGGTGTGGGCGCACGGCGACCTGCCCGCGGCCGCCGCCGTCGCCGCGGCACTCGGTCTGGTCCGTGCCCGCGAACTGCTGCAACTGCGCAGGCCCGTGGCACAGCCGCTGCCCGATCTCCCCCGGCGCGAGGACATCGCGCTGCGTACGTACGCGGGACCGTCCGACGACGCGGAGATCCTCCGGGTGAACAACGACGCCTTCTCCTGGCACCCGGAGCAGGGCGGATGGACGCTGCGCGACATCGCCGCCCGCACCGGCGCGGACTGGTTCGATCCCGACGGTGTATTCCTGGCGTTCGACGCCGCCGACCCGGACGTCCTGCTGGGATTCCACTGGACGAAGATCCATCCCGCCGCCGACGGAGCCGCGCCCCTCGGCGAGGTGTACATCGTCGGCGTCGACTCCGCCGCGCAGGGCCGTGGCCTCGGCGCGCTGCTGACGCTCGCCGGCCTGCGCTATATGGCCGACCTGCGCCCCGGCGGCCGCGGGCTCGACGAAGTGGAGTTGTACGTCGAGGGCGACAACTCTGCGGCGTTGCGCACGTATTCGCGGCTCGGATTCACCCGGTACACCGCCGACATCGCCTATCGCCGGGGCTGAACCCGGCGTCAACCAGCCGTTCATTTTCGTGCCCGGACTGTTACCCGGGCCGTCACTCGCCGGTCGCTCTGTCCTAACCGGGCGTCGATAGTTTCGCCTCGATACCTGAACAGATCGAAAGGCACCCCGACTCCCATGAGCGCGTCACCGAAGCTCGTCCGCACCGCAGGCGCCGCCGTTGCCGGCATCGCCGCGGCCTCCCTCGTCCTCACCGCGTGCGGTGACGGCGACTCCTCGTCCGGCACCGTCACCGGTGAAGGGTCCACGGCCCAGCAGAAGGCCATGGAGCACTTCTCGCAGGTCCTCACCGACAACGGCGGCGTCATCCTCGACTACACGGGCTCCGGCTCCGGCGACGGAATCAAGAAGTTCATCTCGGGCGACGTCGACTTCGCCGGCTCCGACTCGCCGCTCAAGCCGGCTGAGGCCGCCGACGCCAAGAGCCGGTGCTCGGGCAACGAGGCCTGGCACCTGCCGCTGGTCGCGGGGCCGGTCGCGATCGCGTTCAACCTTCCCGGTGTGGAGAAGCTGAACCTCAACGCGCCCGTACTCGCGAAGATCTTCGACTCCAAGATCGCCAAGTGGAACGATCCCGCGATCGCCGCGCTCAACCCGGGCGTCAAGCTCCCGGCCACGACCATCGTGCCGGTGCACCGCAGCGACAGCTCCGGCACCACCGACAACTTCACGCGCTACCTGAACACCGCCGCACCGGCCGACTGGCCGTACGAGCACAGCAAGGAGTGGGCCGGCCACGGCGGCTCGGGTGCCTCGAAGTCGACCGGCGTCGGCGACACGGTCAAGAAGACCGAGGGCTCGATCAGCTACGTCGAGTGGGGTTTCGCCACCGAGAACGAGCTGAGCGTGGCGGCCGTCGACTTCGGCGCCGGACCCACTCAGCTGACCAAGGACACCGCCGCGAAGGCTCTCGACGCGGCTCAGTTCGTGGACCCGTCCAGCAAGAACCTGGTGGTCGACACCGACGCCCTCTACCGACTCAAGGAGACCGGCGCCTACCCGCTGGTGCTCACGACCTACGAGATCGTGTGCTCCACCGGCTACTCGGACTCGGCGGTCTCCGACAACCTGAAGTCCGCGTTCACCACGATCCTGGACAAGGGCCAGGACGGCCTCGACAAGCTCGGTTACGTCCCGCTGCCTGAGGCCTTCCAGGCCAAGCTGCGCGGAACGATCAACGCGCTGTGACTCGCTCGGACACTCCCGTGACCTCCCGCGCAGATGCCGACGGGGACCCGGCCGTGTCCGAAACGCCCGTGGTCGGCGGAACCCCGTCGCCGCGGGCGGCCGGTGAGCGATCGCTGACTGCCGAGTCGGGCCCCGCGTCCGGCTCGGCGGTCAGCCGTCTCGGCGACCGCGTCATGTCGTCGCTCGCCACCGGCTCGGGCCTGTTGGTCTCGATCGTCATCGGGCTGATCGCGCTGTTCCTGCTCATTCAGGCGGTCCCTGCGCTCGCGAAGAACACCGTCGGCTTCTCCACATACACCGGGTCGTGGGTGGTGGCGGGCAGTGAGATCAAGTTCGGCATCCCCCAGCAGCTCTACGCGACGGTGCTGGTGTCGGTGATCGCACTGGTGATCGCGATGCCCGTGGCGCTCGGCGTGGCACTGTTCGTCAGCGAGTACGCGCCCAAGCGGCTCGCGACGGTGATCGCGTACGTCGTCGACCTGCTGGCCGCGATCCCGTCGATCGTGTACGGCCTGTGGGGAATCCTGGTGCTCGGTCCGGCGATGGTGGGGCCGAACCAATGGCTGGTCGATCACCTCGGCTTCCTCCCGTTCTTCCGGCAGCCGGCGAACGTCGCGAACATGTCGACCGGCGGCACCCTCCTCACCGCGGGCATCGTGCTGGCGATCATGATCCTGCCGGTGATCACCGCGGTCACCCGCGAGGTCTTCGCGCAGACGCCGCGAAACCAGCGTGAGGCCGCCCTGGCCCTCGGCGCCACCCAGTGGGAGGTCGTGCGATACGCGGTCCTGCCCTTCGGCCTCTCCGGCTACATCAGCGGCGCCATGCTCGGACTGGGCCGTGCGCTGGGCGAGACGATGGCGCTGCTGCTGATCATCTCCACGGCCGGACCGATCAACTTCAACCTGATGGAGAGCGGTCAGACGCTGGCGACCGTGATCGCGAACAACGCGGCCGAATTCGACTCGCCGATCAAGACCGGCGCCTACATCTCAGCCGGTCTGGTCCTGTTCGTCTTGACCTTCCTCGTGAACGCCGCGGCCCGCGGTGTGATCGCGCGCAGGGTTCGAGGCTGAGGAATCACGATATGGAACTGACACAACTCTCGCCGCGCCGGAAGGTCGCCGACACGACCGTGCGCGGCGCGGTGATCGCCGCGGTGGCCGTGGCGGTGCTTCCGCTCGGCTGGCTGGTGTACACGCTGATCGCCCGCGGCATCGGACCGGTGCTCGACATCGACTGGTGGACGCGATCGGAACGCTACGGCGGCGCGGCCAACGCGATCGTGGGGACGCTCGTACAGACGGCGATAGCGGCGGCCGTCGCGATCCCCTTGGGCGTGCTCGTCGCCGTCTATCTCGTGGAGTACGCGGACACCGGGAAGAGGCGCGGACGGTTCTCGCTCGTGCGCGTCACCACCTTCATGGTCGACGTGCTCTCGGGTGTGCCGTCGATCGTCGCCGCGTTGTTCATCTACGCGGTCTGGCGGACCACCCTCGATCTTCCTCGTTCCGGCTTCGCGGTGGCGCTGGCGCTGGTGCTGCTGATGGTGCCGCTGGTGGTCCGGTCCACCGAGGAGATGCTCAAGATCGTCCCGCAGGACCTTCGCGAGGCCGCATACGCGCTCGGCATCCCGAAGTGGAAGACGATCCTTCGGGTGGTGCTGCCCACGGCGATGTCGGGGATCATCACCGGGATCATGCTGGCGGTGGCCCGCGTCATGGGCGAGTCGGCTCCGGTGCTGATCCTGGTCGGCGCCACCCGGGCGATGAACCCGAATCCGTTCTCCGGCAACCAGCAGTCGTTGCCGCTCATGATGCTGCAGGAATACAACAAGGGGCCCAGCGGCTACGAGACCGTCTGGGGCGCCGCGCTGACGCTGGTGATCGCCGTCGCGATCGTCTACGTGCTCGCACGAGTGCTGTCACGGTTCACCGGGCCCCGAATGGAGAGAAGCTAGACATGGCCAAGAGTCTGACCATCGAGGATCTGAACGTCTACTACGGCGACTTCCACGCAGTGAAGGATGTCTCCCTGACGATCGCGCCGAAGTCGGTGACCGCCTTCATCGGTCCGTCGGGGTGCGGTAAGTCCACCGTCCTGCGCACACTCAACCGGATGCACGAGGTGACGCCAGGGGCGTACACCACCGGGTCGGTGAAGCTCGACGAACTCGACCTGTACGGCAGGGGTGTGGACCCGGTGGGGGTGCGAACCACCGTGGGCATGGTGTTCCAGCGGGCGAATCCGTTCCCGACCATGTCCATTCGCGACAACGTGGTGGCGGGGCTCAAACTGGCGGGCGTGCGTGACAAGGCCAGACTCGACGACGTGGCCGAGGCCAGCCTGCGCGGGGCCAACCTGTGGAACGAGGTCAAGGATCGGCTCGACAAGCCGGGCGGCGGACTGTCCGGCGGCCAGCAGCAGCGGCTGTGCATCGCGCGGGCCATCGCGGTGTCACCGCAGGTGCTTCTGATGGACGAGCCGTGTTCGGCGCTCGACCCGATCTCGACCCTCGCGATCGAAGATCTGGTGGCCGAGCTGAAGAACAATTACACGATCGTGATCGTCACGCACAACATGCAGCAGGCGGCGCGGGTGAGCGATCAGACCGCGTTCTTCAATCTCGCCGGTGCGGGACGGCCCGGGGAACTGGTGGAGGCCGGCGCCACCGCCGACATGTTCTCGAATCCGGTTCGGAAGGAGACCGAGGACTACATCTCGGGACGGTTCGGATGACGGTGCGCGTGCGCGCCCGGTACGGCTCTCGAGGCAGCATCCCCCGGATCTGACATCGACCGGTCGGATCTCACACCGACGGATACGACGGCGACCCCGGCCACTCTCCGCAGATAGTGGCCGGGGTTGCCTTTTGCCTAGCCGGTGACTACGGTCACCACGGAACAGTTTCGATCAATTGATCAACTTCGAGGGCAGATGGCGCGACTGACGGTGGAACAGCGGCGCGAAGCAGCGATCGACGCCGCGATGCGGGTGATCGCCCGCGACGGCGTCGAAGCCGCCACTACGCGTCGGATCGCTCTGGAGGCCCAGGTCGGACAGTCGAGCCTGTTCTACGCCTTCGCATCCCGCGACGATCTGCTCGCCGCGGTCGTCGAGACCGGGATCGCGCAAGAGCTGGCCGGCATGGGCGAATGGCTCCGCGAGGCGTCGGCGATGTTCACCACCTCCCAGATGAACATCGCGGATGTCGCGCGGGCCGCATTCGACTCCTTCATGCACGACCTCATCGAGAATCGGGACCGCGAATACGCGTTGGTGGAGCTGGCGCTCTACGCCCGACGAACCGAAGGTCTGGAGCACCTCGCCGAGAGTCTTTACCGCGGCTACAACGAGCTCGTCTCCGGACTGCTCGTGGTCGCGGCCGAGACCACCGGTGTCACGTGGACGCTCCCGGCCGAGGAATTGGCCACGATCGTCGTGGCCATGACCGACGGCATGACTCTCAGCTATCTGTCCACCGGCGACCGTGAAGCGGTCCGACGGATCGCGGACGGCGGTGTGCAGCTGCTGCTGGGTTACGTCGCGCAGTGACCCGTGCGCTGCGGGAGCGCCGGGAGAAGAACAGAATCGGGGATCAGATGTTCTCAGGAAGACGCGCGTTGCGCCGGACCGCGGCCGCGGTCGCCGCGGCGACCGTGCTACTCGCCGCGGTCGGGACGGTGGGCGAATCCGCCGCGGCACAGCCAGTCCACGTCGGCGGCGGGGTGTCGCAGGCGTATCTGACCGACGCGCGGCCGGGTACCGCGCTGACACTCGTCGACGACGCGGGCAATCGTGCGGGCTCGGGCGTCGCCGATTCGCTCGGATCGTTGATCGTGCGCGACCTGCAGCCGGGGCGCTACCGCTTCGTCGGGGCCGGGATCAAGAGCGCGCCGGTCGAGGTGACCGGCAAGGACTCTCCGCCGCCCGCGCCGTCGCTGTACGGGCAGACCCTTCACGAAGGGCTCAACTACATCACGATGCGCGACGGGGTCTCGCTCGCCGCCACGGTTCGGCTGCCGTACGGCAAGAAGCTCTCGGACGGGCCCTTTCCGACCGTGATCGAGTACTCCGGCTACCAGAACGCCGCACCGGACGACCTGGTGGTCGGCGCGGTCGGGGAGAAGGTCGGCCTGAAGGACCCGCAGGCCCCCGACACCTCCGTGATCGTCGGCTCGACGCTGGCGACGCAGATGCTCGGCTTCGCCTCGGTGAGCCTTCAGATGCGGGGAAGCGGTTGCAGTGGAGGAGACTTCGGCCTCTTCGACAATGTCGCGGCGTTCGACGCGTACGACGCGATCGAGACCGTGGGACGCCAGCGATGGGTGTCGGGGCATCGCGTCGGCATGGTCGGCATTTCGTTCTCCGGCATCTCGCAGATGTTCGCCGCGGGTACGCGACCACCCCATCTGGCCGCGATCGCGCCGATGAGCACCACCGATGACCTGTACTCCACCGGTCTGCCGGGCGGCATCTACAACAAGGGTTTCGCGAACTCCTGGCTCCGCGAACGGGTGCAGCAGGCGCAACCCGGGCCGGCAGGCGGACAACCGTGGGTGCGGGCGCGCATCGAGGGCGGCGACAAGACCTGTGCGAACAATCAGAAGCTCCGCCGTCAGACGCAGAACGTGTTCAAGCTGATCCGCGACAACCCGACGCGTGCGGCGAAGGTGTACCAGGAACGCTCGATCCCGGACTGGGCCGACCGCATCGACGTCCCGGTGTTCCTGGTCGGTGCCGCACAGGACGAGCAGACCGGACCCAACTGGGTCAATCTGATCAAGCATCTCGATCACAACCCGAACGTCTGGGTCAACATCATCAACGGGCATCACTTCGATTCGCTCGGACCGCAGATCCTCTCGCGCTGGGCGGAGTTCCTGCAACTGTTCGTCGCGAACCAGGTGCCGCACACGCCGCCGAACATGCAACCGCTGGGCACCGTCGTGTTCCCGGCGGCCACCAATGCACCCGGCCAGCAGATCCCGCCGGTGCGCTTCAGCGATTCGCGCACCGTCGCCGCTGCGAAAGCTCGTTTCAAGGCGCAGACGCCGCGACTGTGGGCGCTCTTCGACAACGGCGGTGGCGCAGCCGGTCCCGGCGGGCTCTCGTCGGCGTGGCAGCGATCGCTGTCCGCGTGGCCCACGAGCACCGAGCGGATGTTCCTGAACGACAAGGGCCGGCTCGGTTCCCGGCCCGCCGGCGGAACCGTGTCGTTCGCACCGAATCCGCTCAACCGGCCGCTGAACACGCTCAAGAACGCCTCCACCGACACGGCGGCGGCCTGGGGCATCCACCCGGACTACGATTGGCGTCCCGCACCGGGCCGCAGCGGGCTGGGCTTCATCAGCGCTCCGCTTTCCCGTGACAAGGTGGTTCTCGGGAACGGTTCGGTGACCCTCCGGCTGAAGAGCACGGCGAAGGTCACCGATCTGCAGGTCACGGTCTCTGAGGTGAACGGCAGGGGACAGGAGACATCGGTCGGGACCGGTGTGCTGCGCTCGAGCTTCCGCGGCGACGGCACCGCCCCCGATTTCACCACTCAGACGCCGCTGGCCGACGGATTCAACCAGATCACGATCCCGATCAACCCGTTGATGCACGGGTTCCGAAAGGGCTCACGGATCCGGGTCACGGTCTCCGCACCCGGCGGCGACCTTCCCTCATGGCAGTTCAGCACGCCTGCCACCGGCGGCAAGGTGATCGACACCGTCGACCTGAGCAAGTCGTACGTCACGATCCCGGTGATCGCGGGCGAGGTGCCCGGCGCCGGACCGGATTGCGGCTTCCTGCGCGGTTCGGCCTGCCGCGCCTACAAGCCGGCCTTCAACGGCGGCTGATCGCGCGGAGTGCATTCGTGCGCGAAAGCGCCCTCCGGCTCCGCTGATGCGGATCGCCGGAGGGCGCTTTCGTCGGGTCAGCTCGCCTCGAGCAGTTGTTCGGGAGTCTTCCCGGTGGCTTGGAAGACGACGCGGCGGGCGATGAGGACCGCGTGGTCGGCGAACCGCTCGTAATAGCGGCCCAGGAGAGTGACGTCGACCGCTGCGGCGACACCATGCGACCACTCGCGGTCCATCATGACGGTGAACAGATGGCGGTGCAGATCGTCCATCGCGTCGTCGTCGTCCATCAGGGTCAGCGCGTCGTGGTAGTCCTGGTTCTCGAGCACGCGGCGTGCGTTCTGCGCGAGCTCGACGGCGAGCCGGCCCATCTCCTCGAAGTACCCCGCGACCTCGTCCGGCAGGACCTTGGCGGGGTGGCGGCGGCGCGCGACCTTCGCCACGTGCAACGCCAGCGCCCCCATCCGGTCGATCTCGGACACCAGCTGGAAGCCGCTCACCACCGAGCGCAGATCACCCGCGACCGGCGCCTGGAGCGCCAGCAGCTGAAAAGCCTGATCCTCTGCCTCGGCCGACTTCTCGGCGACCGAGTCGTGGTTGGAGATCACTTCTTCGGCCAGTTCGAGATCGCCCTCGAGCAGTGCCTGGGTGGCCTGAGCCATCGCCGCACCCACCTCGTCGACCATGTCGCCGAGAGCCTTGTTCAGTGCAGCCATCTGCTCCTGATAAGCGTCACGCATGCAACCCAGCTTACGTAAACCGGCCGGCCTCGCCCTTCACCGACGGTGAAGTCGGCGTGAACACTCGGCGCGCAGGTTGTCGCAGCGGTGGCCGACGGGCTACGCGCAGGTCGTGTCGCCTGCGTTGGTGACCGAGAGGTCGTTGGGCAGGTCGCTGTTATCGGTGTTGGCCGGCAGTTCGCCGACGGAGAGCACCGAACCGGCGGTCGGGACCGAACCGATGGTCTGCGTGCCGCCGAAGTCGGACCCGACGATCACCTCGACGCCGGCCTTCACCGTGCTGTCCTCCTGGATCTGCGCTCCGGGGAACATCTTCGCGATCGTCGCCGCGGAGTCCTTCTCGCCCGGACCGTAGCGGACGACCGTGTCGGTCCGCTTCTCCGAGGAGTCGGCGATGCCGGACACGTCGATGCCCTGACGGACCAGTTCCTCCATCACGGACCCCGCGACGCCCGACTCGTCGGTGCCGTTGAGCACGCGCACGCTCATGTTGGACGCGTGCTGAGCGGTGAGTTCGGTCCTCGGCGCCGGGGGCTTCGGGGAAGCGGAGGGCTTCTTGGTGCTCGACGGCTTGGCCTTCTTCTCGCCGGGCAGCGGCTTGTCGTCGATGATCGCGTTGAAGATCGCGTCGATGTCGTCCATCCGCGGGATCTCGTTGTTCTGTCCGTCGGTGGACGTGCCCGAGGTCGGAATGGTCAGGAACGTGACACGCCCGGCTTCCATGCCCTGCATCGACTCGGCGAGCTGGATCAGCGAGTCGGTGTCGACGTTGTCGACGTAGCTGTTGGCGATGAACGAGCGCGCCACCTTGTTGAGCTTCGACGGGTTCGACAAGACGTCGCCCGACAGCGACGACCGCAGCAGCGACGACATGAACAGCTGCTGCCGCTTGATGCGACCGTAATCGCCGTTGCCCTCCGCGGAGATGTGCCGAGCGCGGACGTAGTTGAGGGCCTGGCGGCCGGTGAGCTTCTTGGTGCCGGCCTTCTTGAGGATGGTCCCCAGCTCGTAGTCGTAGAGCGGGACGGTCGAGCACACCTGGACTCCGCCGACCGTGCGGACCACGTCCTCGAACCCGGAGAAGTCCATCGCGATGAAGTGATTGATGTTCAGCCCGCTGATCTGCGTGAGCGTCTTCACCAGGCAGTTGGGGCCGCCGTCGGCGTAGACGCCGTTCAGCTTCACCGAACTCGCGGCCTCGAGCGTCCCGGAGTACTTCTGCGTCGAGTTGTCCCAGTTCTGGCATTCGGGACGGTCGACGGCGAGGTCGCGAGGCCACGACACCGCGACCACCCGGCTGCGGTCGGCGGGGATGTTGACCAGCAGGACGGTATCGGAGCGGGCGCCCTCGACGACGTCGGCGTCGCCCGCGCCGAGCTTGGAGTTCTTTCCCGCGCGGGTGTCGGTGCCGACGATCAGGTATGTCTCGTCGCCGGTCTGATCGCCCGGTTTGCGGACGTTGGAGTTCTCCGGGTCCAGGGCGTTGACGATGTTCCAGCCGCCGTTGATGCTGCGCATCATGTTCCATGCGTAGCCGGTGCCGACCAGCGACAGCACGCAGGCGAGGCCGAGCAGGATGCGCCCGGTGTTGGTGGCGATTCGCGTCGTGCGTTCCTTGCCGGTGGGCTTCGTCCGGCGACCGCCGCGCACGCGGGACAGCGCCGCGGTCAGATCGGGAGTCGGCTCCAGCGGGCGCTTGCGAGTCGGTTCGCCGTTGCCGGGATCGGTCGACGCGCCGCTCGCGGCGGCACCCGCGGCGGCCGCCGGGCTGCGAGGAGGCGCTGGCGCCGGAGTGGCAGCCGGAGGCGGGGGGACGGACGGGCGTTGCGCTCGGGACTCCTGAGACAAGCGCGCGGCCGTAGTGGTGTCTGAGAGGTCGACCGCCGACGAATCGGCGACCGGCGGGATCATCGCCGTGACCTCGGAGGCCGTCGGGTCGTCAGTGCTCGTCCGGGACGGCTGTGCGGGCGGGGCCGGCGGCTGCGGACGTTGTTGCGGCGCCGGGCGAGGGCTCGGCTGCGCGCGGCGCGGGGGCTGCGGCTGTGCGGCCCGTGCCGGCCCGGAGGCGGTCTCGTCCACCCCCATCTGCTCCATCAACTGGCGGACGGTCAGCCGGCCCCGCGGACGGACGTATCCCTCGCGGGACGACGGCTCCCGCAGACCCTCGGCGCGCTGACCGGCCGCACCGGGCTGTGACGGAGCGGCGTCGCCGAACCGTTCGCGGAAGTCGTAGGCACCGGATGTCCGGCCCGCCCGACGGGGTCGCCGGGGCTGTGCCGACTCGTCGTCATCGGGCTCGGGAGAGCCTGGGCGGTCAGAACTCACAGTGCTTCTTTCGTATGCGGCAGTGGTCTCGCAGTGGTCGCCGGGCAGGCCCGGAGTGCACACGCCACGCGTGCTCGGCACATCTTAATGCCGAGACCTGAGAACTCTCTGCGGTGCGCCCCGTCGGCGAGGGCTCAGCCGCCCGAGTGCATGATCTCGGCACCCTCGGGGACGACGTCCTCTTCGGGGTCGTCGAGCCATCCTTCGGGCAGCGCCACCGACGCGGGCGAACCCTGGCGGCCCCGCGGGCCATGACCGTCAGCGGGAAAGGGGACGTCGGAGGGCAGCTCGGCGACGAGTTCGCGCAGGTCGTCGAGGGTTTTCACCAGAGAGAGCGAGGAGCGCAGGTCGGAGCCGGCTGGGAAGCCGCGCAGATACCAGGCGACGTGCTTGCGAATCTCCCGCATGCCCTTGTCCTCGCCGTGGTGCGAGGCGAGCAGTTCGCCGTGCCGGATCATGATTTCGCCCACTTCGCCGAGGTCGGGCGGAGTGGGCGCATTCACACCGGCCAACCGTGCTGACAGCTCGGCGAACAGCCACGGGCGGCCGAGACAGCCGCGGCCGATGACCACGCCGTCGCAGCCTGTCTGCTCCATCATGCGGACGGCGTCCTCGGCCTCGAAGATGTCGCCGTTGCCGAGCACGGGCACGGTGGTGACATGCTCCTTCAGGCGCGCGATCTCGTCCCACGCCGCCGTGCCCGAGTAGCGCTGCGATGCGGTTCGGGCATGCAGCGCCACGGCTTGGGCGCCTTCCTCGGCGGCAATCCGTCCGGCGTCGAGATGCGTGTGGTGCTCATCGTCGATGCCGATGCGGAACTTGACGGTGACCGGGATGTCGGTGCCCTCGGTGGCGCGCACGGCGGCGGCGACGATGTTGCGGAACAAGCGTCGCTTGTAGGGGATCGCCGACCCGCCGCCCTTGCGGGTGACCTTCGGGACCGGGCAGCCGAAGTTCATGTCGATGTGGTCGGCGAGATCCTCGTCGACGATCATCTTGGCCGCGCGGTAGGTGTATTCCGGATCGACCGTGTAGAGCTGCATCGATCGCGGTGACTCGCTCGGATCGAAGGTCGTCATGTGCATCGTGACCGGATGCCGCTCCACGAGCGCCCGCGCCGTGACCATCTCGCAGACGTAGAGGCCGGAGACGGTTCCGGTCCGTGCGAGTTCGAGCTCACGGCAGAGCACGCGGAAGGCCACGTTGGTGACGCCGGCCATCGGTGCCAGCACCACCGGGCTGTTCAACTCGATCGACCCGATCCGCAGCGGGGTGCGATCAGTGGACGGACGCTGGAGAGACGACGGCGCACCGGCGCCCTCGGAGGTCTCCGAAGGCGCCGGTGCAGTCAGTGCGGTGGTACTCAGGATGCTTGCTTCTCCCGCTTGGCCGCCTCGCGAGCGAGCGCGCGGTCGCGCATCTCCTCGAAGCGGGTCGCGTCCTTGTCGAGCTGGTCGAGGAAGGCCGCGAGCTCGTCGCGGGTCTTCTCGCCGGCGGGGCTGAAGTCGTTTCGCTCGAAGACGTTCCATTTCCGGAGAACCGGCTGGACGACCTCTTCGAGGTGCTGGCGCAGATCGTAGATGCCGTGCTTGGCCATCAGCACGCCGTGGCGCCGGAAGTTCGGCATACCCGCTCCGGGCATCTGGAAGTTGGTGACGATGTCGGTGACCGCGCGCAATGTCTGGTCGGGCGCCAGATCCATGCCGGCCCCGCAGATGTTGCGGTAGAAGATCATGTGCAGATTCTCGTCGGCGGCGATGCGCTGCAGCATCCGGTCGGCGATCGGATCGTTGCACGCCTTACCGGTGTTGCGGTGGCTCACGCGGGTCGCGAGTTCCTGGAAGGTGACGTACGCGACCGAGTGCAGCAGCCCGATCTCCTCGCCGTTCGCCTTCATCTCGTCGGCGCGGTCCGCAGCCGCGAGCATCGGATCGTAGCCGTTGGTCATGTGGATCATGCGCGCCTCTTCGAGGGCCACCGGGTCGACGCCGCGGGTCACGACCAGGTAGTCGCGCATCACGATGCCGTGACGGTCCTCCTCGGCGGTCCAGCGACCGACCCAATGGCCCCAGGCGGAGTCCATCGAGAAGTTCTCGGCGATCACGCGGTGGTACGAGGGCAGGTTGTCCTCGGTCAGCAGGTTGGTGATCATCGCGGCCTTGGCGACCTCGTCGAGCTGCGAGTCCTCGGGCTCGTAGTCCCTGCCGCCCAGAGCCGCGTAGTTCTTGCCCTCGTCCCACGGCACGTAGTCGTGCGGGTTCCAGTCGCGTGCCGTCTTGAGGTGGCGATTGACGTTGGCCTCTGCCGTCGGCTCCAACTCCTTGAGGAGTTCGAGTTGTGTGAGTTGACGTGCCATCGGTGTTCCTCTGGTCGGGTTCAGGTCGTGTCGGGTCGCGGCCGAGCACCGCCGCGACGTGCCCGACATGCATATTCGGACTCCAGGCTACGTCACATGGACGCATGCCCCAAGTCTCCGCGCGCCCTGTGGGGGCGCTGAGAAACCGCAGCCCTCGGTGCGTAGATCGTCTGCCCGGGGCAGATCCGTTAACGTGCGGCCCGGTGGGTTACGTCACCGTAGGTTACCGCGAGGTCGGTAGTGAGGAGCGGTCGAAACGCCGGTCACCGCCGACCGAACATCGGGCCGGTCTTCTCCAGCCACCGGCGTCCGGCGTCGTCGAGCGTGCCCAGTTCGGCGGCGCGGTCACACCACGCCAGAGCCATCTGAGCGAACTCCATCGGGTTGTAGACGTCCTCCTCGCAGCTCCACAGCCCGTCGCCCGCGTAGGTGAGGATGGTGATGTTGGTGGCCGTGAACACCGAACCGTCGCCCGGATCGATCATCGGGTTGTCGATCTCGCAGATCACTCGGCCGGTCGCCGGATCGGCGACGTGCCAGAGCGACGGGTACTCGGCCATGTGGCTTCCGGGGAACGAGTGCATCGTCTTGTTCACCCAGGTGCGGATCGCCTCGCGGCCGTCGAATCGGCCGTAGGCGTGCTCGATGTACGTCGCGTCGACGGTGAACTGATCGGCCCATCGATCCCAGTCCTTACTGATCGCCACATCGGCGACGGTCTGCTGGAACTGAGCGAACGCGGTGTCGAGCTCGTCTGCGGAGAAGGATGCGGTCATGTCGGCCGATGGTAGGGGCGGGGTGCGGCGGACGGCCGTCATTCGGCGGGGATAGGCGCACATCTGATCTCCACGCCGCGCAGGTAGCATTCGGCGCGAACGGCAGTCACCTGGTGAAACGGCGGAGGAATGTTCGGAATCGGCGACGACATCGCGGGCTACCGCGTCCAAGCGGTGCTCGGCGCCGGAGGGATGGGCGAGGTCTATGAGGCGGCCCACCCGCGCCTGCCGCGCAGCGATGCGATCAAAGTGCTCCGGTCGGCACACGGCTCCGATCCGGTGGTGCGCCGGCGGTTCGAACGCGAGGCCGATCTGATGGCGCCGTTGACGCACCCGAACCTCGTGCGCGTCTACGACAGGGGCGGATTCGGCGACGTCCTGTGGATCGCGATGGAACTCGTGCCGGGCACCGATGCGTCGAAGATATCGAAGGCGTCGCCCGCCGGGATGGATCCGCGGCTGGTCGTCAACATCGTCAACGGCGTGGCCGCCGGCCTCGACGTCGCCCATCGTCACGGTGTACTCCACCGTGATGTGAAGCCTGCGAACATCCTGATCACCCCCGGCGGAGATCCGGTGAACCCGGAGGCGGTCAAAGTGACCGACTTCGGCATCGCTCAGGCGCTCGGCGAAGCGGGAGCGGGACTCACCAGCACCGGAACCACGGTCGGCACCATGCGGTACTGCTCGCCGGAACAGATCGACGGCCGTCGGGTGGACGCCCGCAGCGACATCTACTCGCTCGCGGCCACCACGTTCGAACTGCTGACCGGCAGCGCACCGTACGACTCGACCAGTCTGCAGGGACTGATGACGGCACATCTGTTCGCCGAACCGCCGCGGGCGTCCGAGCGGACGCGCTCGCTGCCGCCGGCCGTCGATGACGTGTTGCGAGCGGGCCTCGCGAAGGATCCCGCCGCCCGGCCACCGACGGCGACGGCTTTCGCCTGCGCGTTGTACTCGGCGTTCACCGGAGGACCGGTGAATGTGACGCCCAGCGGGCCGATGTTCGCGAACACTCCCGGTGCACCCGTCCCCGGGCCACACCGGGCGGGTGGCCCGTCCGGCCCGGCACCGGTGCCCACGGGGAGCCCGGACCGCTCGCACGGGGATCACTGGTACCGGCGGACTCCCGCGCTCGCGACCGTCGCGGTCGTTGCGGCACTGGCCCTGGGGGTGGGTGGAGCGTTCGCGTGGAACAGTGCGTCGGGCCTGTCGACACCGTCGTCGCCGGAGGCGAAGATGACCGCCGAGGGTGTCGACCTGTCGTGGCCGGCGGTGAGCGGGGCCGAGCAGTACCTGATCAAACAGGACGACGACGTCATCGACGTCACCGACGACAATTCCTATGTGGTCCGATCTCCGGTCCCCGGCGAGCACTCCTACTCGGTGGCGGCGCGCTCGACGTCGTCGGGCGGTTCGGCGTTCTCCGACCGGGCCGAGCTGACGGTCACCCAGACGTGGGGCGAGTTCCTCGACATGGCGAAGCTCTATCCGGAACTCGTACCGGCCACCCCGGTGAATTCGAACGGCTTCGAATCGCTCTGGTGCCGCGGACTGGGGCCGTACCCGGTGGACGACGACCAGAAGACGTCCCGGCTGATCGTGTGCGACAAGATCGACGGCGCCGATCGGCAGTACTCGGTGCAGATCGCCGCGTACGCGAACAGTGATGATGCGGGGACGGCCGCCGTAGGCCAGTTGCCGATCACGGCTCCGACCGACTTCGGCTTCAAGACCGCCCAGGGCACCAAGGGGCGGCTCTCGACGGGCGTGCAGAGCTCCGAGGCGAGAGCGGTATTCGTCTATTCCAGTTCGGACGATCCGCGCGCGCGTACCTACGTCGAGGTGGCCGTGCCGGACTCCAAGGACCCGAAGCAAGCGCGGGCGATCATGGAAAGGCTGCCGTTCTGATGAACGAACCGAGCGCACCCGGACGTGCCCGGACACCCGCCAGGCCCGTGCTGATCATCGCCGCGGTCGCCGTGCTGGTGCTGCTGGCATCGTTGTTCGCCGTGCGGGCGATGCTGGGCGGTTCGGCGCCGGACTCACCGGGCGGACTCAGTCTGTCGGCGGACGGCGGCGAGGTGAAAGCGGTCTGGAACGGCGTCTCCGGTGCGGACGAGTATCTGCTGATCCGGGACGACGGGGTGGTCGTCTACTCCGGGCCCGACACCACCGCGGTCGATCGGACCGCGGGCACCGGCGACCATCGCTACCGCCTGCGCGCCGCGGATTCGGGCCGGTGGTCGGCCGACGGTGCCGAGAGCAAGGTGACGGTGGTGTCCGGCTGGGGCGAGCTCGGCCCGCTGGCCGCACAGTTCCCCCGGCTGCTTCCGCAGACACCCGAGGCGACGGGATGGCAGGACCTCACCTGCCGCTCGATGGTCCGGGCGATGCCCGCCGAGCGCGGCCCGTCGAACACCGGATCGGGGCGAGCGCTGGTGAAGAGCCGCATGCACTGCTTCAACTCGGAAATGGTGATCCAGCCGGCGTGGATGACGTCGAAGGACGCCACCGACCAGGTGTTCACCGACATCTCGAAGAACGCCTCGCCGGAGTCGATCGGCTGGCGTCACGGTACCGGCTACGTGGTCGAATCCGAGCATGCGGCGTACCTGCGTCTGGCCGACCGCGACGACGTCGTGTTCACCGTTCTCCTCGACCGGGGCGGCAGGAGGGAACTGCTCGACGTCGCCAACCGACTGCCGATCGACGAGTAGCAGTCCGGCCGCGGTCGGTGATCGGGCAGGCCCCGCCCGGGCGGCGCCTGCCTTCGTGCACGCACTGTCGGTCCACGGCGCTACTGTGAATAAGCACCTGTGAGAACTCGTTTCAGGCGCTCGGGAACAGTGGAATACAGGACAGTGGCATACAGAACAGTGGCAGACACGGACTGTGGCAGACACGGACTGTCATACAAGGATTGGGGGCCGTCGTGCAGAGGTTGAGCGGTCTGGACGCGTCGTTCCTCTACTTGGAGACGCCGTCTCAGGTGATGAACGTCGCCGCCATCGTGGAGGTGGATCCCTCGACCATCCCGGGCGGATACACGTTCAATTCGCTGCGGCTGGAGATGGAGCGCCGGGTCCGCGGTCTCCCGATGCTGCGCCGCCGGCTCGCCGACTCGCTGACCAATGTGGACCACCCGGTGTGGGTGGAGGACGAAGACTTCGACATCGAGCGGCACGTCCACCGGATAGCGGTGCCCGCACCCGGAGGCATCGAGGAGATGGCGGCCCTCTGCGGGCACCTCGTGGCCCAGGTGATGGATCGGAAGAAGCCGCTGTGGGACCTGTGGGTTCTGGAGGGATTGTCCGAAGGGGCGATCGCGCTGGTGCTGCGCATGCACCACGCCTGCGTGGACGGTGCCACCGTCGCCGAGATCCTCGGCGAACTCGCGACGTCCACTCCCGAACCACCCGCGCTGGACGCTGCTCGGGTGAAGGAGAGCGCCGGAGGCGCCTCGCGACCCGGCATGGCTTTCGGCGGTGCGGTCAACTTCTTCGTGCAGCGTCCGATCGCAGCGATGAAGCTGATCCCGAAGACGCTCCCGGTGCCGTTCGAATGGTTCAAACGAGTACGGTCCGGCGACGGCATGCCCGCACCCTTCCTCGCTCCGCGGACCCGGTTCAACGGGCCGTTGACTCCGCGCCGGAACCTGGCCTTCGCGCGGTTGCCGCTCGGTGACGTCAAGCGTGTCAAAGACCACTTCGGTGTCAAGGTGAACGATGTGGTGCTGGCGATGGCGGGCGGCGCGCTCCGCGAGTACCTCCAGACGCGCGGCGAACTCCCCGAGGAGCCGTTGGTCGGGCTCGTCCCGGTCTCGGTGCGCGGGGTCACCGAGGACGATCTCATCGAGACCGGCACCAACAAGGTCACCGGTATGTTCACCCGTCTCCCGACGTCGGTGGCCGATCCGGTGGAGCGCATTCGGCTGGCGGGCAAGTACGCCAGGCAGGCGAAGGGGCATCACCAGGGCATCGATGCGAATCTGCTGCGCGCATACGCGGAGTTCGCGCCGGGCAACACCCTCGGCGCTCTGATGCGCCTCTACTCCGACCGCCGTCTCTCCGGCCTGCACCCGCCGATCTTCAACGCGGTCATCTCCAACGTCGCGGGGCCGGACTATCCGATGTACCTGCTCGGCGCGAGAGTGAAGGCGGTGTACCCGATGGGGCCGATCTTCCACGGCCTCGGGCTCAACATCACGGTGATGTCGGTGGACGGCGAGCTGAATGTCGGGCTGCTGTCGTGCCCGGATCTCTCACCGGATCTGTGGGACCTGGTCCGCGGATTCGGGACGCAGCTCGAGGAACTGGTGGCCGCGGTCGAGGCCGATGCGAACGGCGATTCGTCCGACGACGGCCCGTCGGATACCGGCCGACAGAGCGAGTAGAACGAACCCTCGCGGGCGACGGCAATGGAATTCGACGACGTGGTCAAGACGACGTTCGCAGCGCGCAGTTTCACCGACGATCCGGTTCCGGACGAGCGGCTGTCGGAGATCCTCGACATCGCGAGGTTCGCGCCGAGCGGCGGCAACCGACAGGGTGTGCGCGTGATCGTGGTCCGGGATCCGGGTACGAAAGCTCAGTTGGCCGAGTTGAGCAAGCCCGCGGCTCGGCGGTACCTGGCTCAGCGCTTCGCGGGAGAGAACCCGTGGAACCCGGTGCACCCGAGTGCCGTCACCGCGACCGATCTCGCTGAGACGCCCGGAGTCGACGAGTTCGTCGCGCCGATCGCGGCTGCGCCGGTGGTCTTGGTGGTGGCCGTCGACCTGGCGGTGGTGGCGGCCACCGATTCCGAACTCGACCGGGTGGGCGTGGTCTCCGGAGCGTCGGTGTATCCGCTCGTGTGGAACATCCTCACCACCGCCCGGTCGCGGGGATACGGCGGGACGATCACGACGATGGTCAGCGCGCAGGAGCCCGCGGTGCGCGAACTGCTTGGCATCCCCGAGACCTTCGCCGTGGCCGCCGCCGTACCGATCGGCCGGCCGGTGAAGCAGCTCACCCGGCTCCGGCGACGGCCGGTGAGCGATTTCGTCACCCTGGAGCGCTTCGACGGAACGGCTCTGGCCGGCCCGGCGGATCGGTGACCCCGCGACTCCCGCTCTGACTCGCGACTCCGCACGGCAGCCGATCGCACCGGGGAACGTGCGACGAGGGGCGCGCGGACATGCCGCGCGCCCCTCGTCGTCAGCTGGAACTAGTCGCTGCTGCCGCCGCCGAGCAGGCTGGAGAGGCTGCCCAGGTCGCTGGAGCCGCCGCTGCTGCCGCTGTCGCCGCCGCCGAGCAGACTGAGGATGAGGTTGATGATCTCCATGCGAATGTCCTTTCGAGACAAGTGAATTGGGAGGGTGAGGACGATTGCGTCAATCGCCGACGGGTGTGACACTACGTACTCTCACAGCAGTTAGTGAACTGCATCACGGAATGTTTCACGCGATCGGGCGACATATGGCGGCACGGAATCGACGTTTCGCGTGTCGGGCGTCCCGAATCTGGCTTCTGTCTGGGGCCTATCCTGGTGCGATGCGCGTGATTCACAGTGCCGACCCGGCGGAACCCGACCTCGCGGTCGACGTCTCGGGGTGTCCGACCGCCGGTGGGCCGCCGGTGGTCCTGGTACACGGAATGGGTGGCGACCACACCACGTGGCATTCAACGGTTCGCACGCTACGTGCCACCTGTCGTGCCACCGTGGCCGTGGACCTGCGCGGTCATGGGCGCAGCGGGCGCGCCGCGGACTATCGCCTCGACGACTTCGCGGCCGATCTCGGACGCGTGGTCGATGAACTGCGCCTGGTCCGGTTCGACCTCGTCGGGCATTCCCTGGGCGCGCACACCGCACTGCGCTATGCGATGGACCGGCCCGACCGCGTCCGTCGCCTCGTACTGGAGGAGATACCGCCGATGCCTCGCGATGAGGCGGATCTCGCCGAACAGATCGCACCGACCGCGACTCTGGGCGAGCGGATCCGCGGTGTCGGCGCGCTGCTCGCACGTCCGGGCCCGTTTCTTCGCTTCGACCGTTCGCTGCCCGACACCGTGCTGCGGCAGTTCGACGTCCCCGAACCCGAATGGTGGGCTCGGCTCAACACTG
Source organism: Gordonia sp. PS3 (assembly GCF_041950545.1). Taxonomy (NCBI): domain Bacteria; kingdom Bacillati; phylum Actinomycetota; class Actinomycetes; order Mycobacteriales; family Gordoniaceae; genus Gordonia; species Gordonia sp. PS3. Next base: position 762,614 of record NZ_CP169524.1, read on the forward strand.
TGCCGGCGTCGGCATTGGTGATCTCCGGAGGCGCCCGCAGCTTCCTGCCGGGCCGGCATCTGCAGTCTCTCGCTGATGCGTTGCCGCGTGGCCGAATGGTCACGATCGATGCCGGGCACAGTGTTCACCGCGACCGCGGTCCGGAGTTCCTGTCCGCGCTGGTGGCGCATCTCGATGAGCCGGACGGGCAGGACTGACGCAGTCGGCGCGATCGAGCGATCCGAGTGTCAGCCGCGCAGGGCGGAGGCGAGGATTCCTGGAACCAGGGAGTGATCGAGCGTGTCGAGATCTGCATTAGTGTTGTTGTCGGACAGGTAGTTTCGACTCGCTGCGCTCGCTCAACCGGCCTGCGGGGAGACCCAGGGTAATCGAGCGGTCGGGGAGGCCGGGTCAGCCCTTGATCAGATCCGCGGCGCGTTCGCCGATGACGACCGTCGGCGCGTGGGTGTGGCCGCGGACGATCTTCGGCATCACGGAGGCGTCGGCGACGCGCAGACCCTCGACGCCGCGGACCTTGAGGTCGGGCGTCACGACGCTGGCACTGTCCGAGCCCATCCGGCACGTGCCGGTCGGGTGGTAGAGCGTGTGCGAATGCCAGGTCAGCGCATCTTCGAGAGTGGCTTCGATGGTGTCCAGCTCCCGCTTCGGCTGCAGGAACCGGCCGATCTTCGACGCCAGCGGCTCCGACGTCGCGATCCGGTGGGCGGCGCGCAGACCTGACATCAGGGCCGCGCGGTCGGCGCCGTCGGCGTCCGACAGGTAGCGCGGGTCGATGAGGGCCTTGGCGGTCGGGTCCGACGACGCCAGTGAGACTGTGCCGCGACTGCGTGGGTCGACGAGGATCGGACCGAGACCGATGCCGTGACCTGGCGCGTCCCCGATGCCCTCGTCGTAGAACGGCGCCGGACCGAAGATGATCTCGATGTCGGGCAGCTCCAGGTCGGGGCGGCTGCGGATGAAGCCGTAGGCCTCACCGACATTCGAGGTGAGCATGCCGCGGCGGCGCGTCAGATAGTTGAGCAACTCCAACGGCTTCTCGGCGCCGTAGAGGGTGTCGGAGTCGACGGCGAAGCCGATCAGCGACATCAGGTGATCACTGAGGTTGCGGCCGACCTCGGGCAGATGCTGTGCCACGGCGATGCCGTGCGCGCGCAGTTGCTCTTGATCGCCGATGCCCGACAGCAGGAGAAGCTGCGGCGTGTTGATCGCGCCGCCCGAGAGGATCACCTCCTTGCGGGCGCGGACGGTGTGGGTGACGCCGTCCTTGAGGTACTCGACGCCCACTGCGCGCGAGCCCTCCAACAGCACCCGGGTTGCGTGCGCATCGGTGAGCACCGTCAGGTTCCGGCGCGACCGCGCGGGCTTGAGGTACGCGTCGGAGGCGCTCCAGCGCGACCCGTTCTTCTGGCACACCATCGTCTGCGTGAAGCCTTCCGGCTGAGGCAGATTGGCACGTTCGCGCTTGAATCCAGCCTGTTCGGCCGAGGCGAGGAAGTCGGACGTCCAACCGCGCGGGCTGCGCTGGTGGGCGACGTTGAGCGGCCCGTCGCGTCCCTCGTCGCCCTCGACGGCGCCCTCGATCGACTCGATGCGCTTGAAGTACTCGACGACGCTGGCGAACGACCATCCGTCGCCGGCCTCCAGCGCCCATGCGTCGTAGTCGGCGGCGTATCCGCGCACCCACATCATCGCGTTCATCGACGACGATCCGCCGATCATCTTGCCGCGCGGGAAGAACACCCGGCGGTCGCCGAGCTCTGGCTGCGGCTGGGTGAGGTAGTTCCAGTCGAGGTCGGTCTGGAACTGCTTGGAGAAGGCGGCGGGAATGCGGACGGACTGGCTCTTGTCCTCACCGCCGGCCTCGAGTGCGACCACCGTGTCGGCCGACCGCTCGCTCAGACGGGCAGCGACGACGGCTCCGGCGGAACCGGTGCCGACGACGACGTAGTCGGCGTCCATGGAAGTGGTTGTCATTGAGTCCCTTTCAGTCGAACGGTCAGCCGCGCAGGGCGGAGGCGAAGATTCCGGGCAGACGACTCGCCCGCGGATCGGCGGCGAACTCGGTGAGCCGCTTGCCGGTCGTCGCGGCGGTCTTGTTGTTCACGAACCATGGCGGCTTCGGCGACAGTGCGAGTTCTCCGCGGATCACCGATCGCGGGGCGGGGCGGAACGGCCCGCGGACCACGGTGCGCTCGATTCCGTCCATCAGCCAGGCGTTGTGCACCACGCCGATGCCGCTCTGCACGTCGTCGATGGTGTGGCCGGGGTACGCGCCCCACGACGCGGTCGGCGTCAGGTAACCGACGCCGGTCCAGGCGTTGATGGCGATGGTTCCGTAGTGGAGATCCTCGACGAGGTCGTCGAACGCCGCGCCGAGTTCCTTGACGCTGGCCGGCGCCGCGATGATGTTGACGCCGAGGGTGCCTGCGAAGACCTCGTTGGCCGTGCGCGCCGCGGCACCGGTGAAAGCCGCACCGGTGCAGGGGATCTCGACGACGCCGTAGACCGGTGAGAAGTACTCGCCGGACAGGATGGGTTCGGTCGCATCGGGGCGGACGTCGTCGACCAGCAGGCGACCGCCGCCCGGGCCCAGGCGTTCGGCGTTCGGGTACGACTCCAGCGCGCTCGCGACGCGGTCGTCGCTCCCGGGGTAGTAGGCGGCGCGCTCGGGTGCGGCGGCGATGGCGTTGCGCACCTCGGCGAGGAACCGGTCCTTCTGATCCCAGTCCGACGAGATGATGAGGGCCTGCGATGCGACGCAGTTGTATCCGCCGTTGTGCAGACGCTGAGTGGCCACGTGCTGTGCCTGGAACTTCAGATCGGCGTTGCTCCACCGGCCGGGGATCACGATGGTGGGGGAGACTCCGCCCAGCTCGCTGGTGACCGGCTTGGTCAGCTTGGGGTCGCCCGCGCGCTTGCGGTCGACGGCCTCGTCCCCGACACCCCACACGATGGCGTCGTGGGTGCGTGCACTGCCGGTCATGTGCACGTGGTTCACGAGATCGTGCTGGACCAGCGTGCCGCCGACCTCGGCCCCGCCGGTGACGATGCGGACCGCGCCGACCTCGATCAGCGGGGCGAGGACCTTGCCGAAGACGGGAAGCAGCGGATCGGTGATCGGGTTGAGCTTGAGCACCACCACGCGGTTGTGGGCGATCAGCTCGTACAGCACGTCTAGCGGTGCGATCGACATGATGTTGCCTGCGCCCAGCACCACGCCGATGCCCGCGGTCCGCGACGGGTCGAGCTGCGCGAGCCCGGCCTCGGCCTTTGCTGCGGCGCGACTGACTCCCCGGCGCAGCCACACCTCGGCGCTGAAGCCGCTGAGCAGCAGCCCGTCGTAGACGCTGGTCGGCAGGACGTTGACGGCGACGCGGTCGCGGACGTCGTGGAACTTGACGTCGGCGAGCGGACTCCGGCCCTGTGCGAGGTGGTCGAGGGTGTCGGCGAGGACGCCGAGGCTGGCGGCCATCACATACGGTCCAGACATCCATTCCTCGCCGACCAGCGGCGAGTTCGGGTCGAGGCCCTTGATCTGCACGGCCGTGTCGACCCACTCCTGGGCGTGGGCGCCGGTCAGATCGCGCATGCGCATCAGGAGGTCGCGACGCTGCTCGAGCGTCGTCGTCGCCCAGCGGCGTTCGCCGTCGACGAGGTCGGTCAGCGCGGACTCGACCGCCTGCAGTTCGAGGTCTTGCATTTCTGCTCCATTCGCCAGGTGAGCGTGCACGCTCGGCAGTGATCGCTCCATTGTGTGAGTGGGGTCACCGACGGTGCCAGGTATGGCGGCACAGGGTTGATCCGGCCGACTTTGTGCCGGTGCACAATGGCCGCGTATCGTGGGTCACACTGCGACGATTGGACATGCACGCGTGAACTCCCCGACCACTCCGCGGTTGAACTCACCCGCGCTTCTGCTGCTCAGCGACGTCGACTCGGTGGCGGAGGAGTTGGCGGTCCGCATCACCCAGGCCGACCGTTTCTACGTCGACGGCGGCCCGCTGGCGGAGGAGGAGTTGCGGGGCGCGTGCCGGGACAATCTGGCGGAGATCATCCGGGCGCTCGCCGGGGCGGAGCCGAACCTCAAGCCGGCGCTTGCGGTCGGCCGGCTCAAAGCCGAGCGAGGGGTGCCCCTGGCGGCGCTGCTGCACGCGTTCCGGCTCGGCGGCCGACTGATCTGGGAACAGCTGACGGCGCTGTCGAAGGGGCCGGGCGACCCGGAAGTCCATGAATGCGCGACCCTGCTCTGGGAGCTGATCGACGCATTCTCCGACGCCGCGGTCGAGGCGTACCGGGACACCGAGACGCTCCTCGCGCACTCCGACGCGCAGGCGCGCTACCGCCTGATCAGGATGCTCTTCGACGACCACGCCGACGGTTCGGTGCGTTCGCTCGGTGCCCTGCGAACGCTCGGGGTGCCTGAGGACGGCGTGTTCCAGGTGGTGGTGATCATTCCGGCGGATCCGGGCCAGGCGCTGCCGGCACCGGTCACGTCATCCTTGCGCGACGCCGGGGCTCAGACGGTCTGGGACAGCCAGGCGGACGTGCACATCGGGCTGCTGCGCACCGCGTCGTCGCGAGAGGCGGTGCGGGCGGTCGACAGACTCGGGCAGGCTGTCGCCGGGCGGATCGGCGTCAGTGCGGAGTTCGGTACTCCGCTGGGGATTCCGGAGGCTCTCGGACAGGCCCGGCTGGCGGCGCGCAGCACGCCGCCGGGCACGGAGGGGCTGGTGCGGTTCGGCAGTGACCCGATGGCCCATCTGCTGGTGACCGCGTCCGGCGCGGCGCGAGTGTTCACCGAGTCGGTGCTGGGCGGTGTGCTTCGACTGCCCCCACCCGACCGCGACGATCTGCTTTCGGTGCTGGCGGAGTGGTATCGCTGCCACGGGGCGGCCGGCGACGTCGCCGAGGCGCTCCACTGCCACCGGAACACGGTCCGCTACCGATTGCGCAAGGTTCGGGACCTCACTGGACGCGACGTGACCGACCCGGTGCAGTCGGCCGAACTGTACGCCGCATTGCGGTCAGTTGAAGTGCTGGGGATCGTGGCAGATGAGTGACCGGCGCTCGCTCACCCGTTGTGGATCCGGCGCGGATCCACGCCGGTGCGTTCCCAGCCCTCGGCCGCCCACGGTGTGTACAGCAGCCGGATCGGAAGCCGGTTGAACAACGGGTTCGCTGCGCGCATCCCCGCTGCGAAGCGATCGAAACGGCGCTGCTTCCGGTCGTCCCAGTCGAGTCCGCACACCTCGCGCATCTGGCGGGGGAGGGTGCCGACGATGACGGTTCGTAGAAAGGCGTTGATCGGGGCGGAGATCACGCGCCACAGCGGCCGGGGCATCCAGCGCGGTCCGGGAACGCCCTTACGCAGGTACCCGGTGGCGTAAAGGATGGTCCTGGTGGGGACGAACTTGTCGCACATCGTCTCCCAATAGACGCAGAAATCCTCGTAGGTCTCCGGCTGGCTGCGCGCGGAGACGCCGTACAGCTGATACCACGTCTTGCTCTCTTCGAAGATCTGCTCCTTCTCCTCGTACGACAACCGCCGGATGAATGTGTCTGTGATGGTCAGGACTTGATCGACGAAGGTCGCGTGCGCCCAGTAGTAGAGCTCGGGGTTCAGCGCGTGATACCGCGAGCCGTCGGGCACCGTTCCCTTGATGTCGCGGTGGAAGTCGCGGACCCGTCGGCCCCACTGGTGCGGCTGGTCGGAGTACACGGTCCGCATGATCGGCGGGCCTGTGCGCCGGGCGCGGCCGAGGAAGTCGGAGAAGATCACCGAGTGGTCTTCCACGCCCTGCGCGAGTTGTTCGATGCAGTTCTCCGTGCCGGCCAGACGCTGGAAGCCGAGGACTCCCCGGATGTCGCCGTAGAACTTCCACACCAGGGAGTCGGCGCCGAGGCGCAGATCGATGGAGTCGATGTCGACGTAGGCGGGTTCGGCCTCTCCGACGCCCGCCTCGAACACGTCCGGTGAGTTCATGCGGTCTCCTATGACGCGTGCGGCGTGATGACGTCGACTGTAGCGCCGCGGTGGAACAGATGTAAATATTTGTGTCAAAGTTTGCGAGGAGACCTCAGGGTTATCGAGCCGGGAGGCGCCGCAGGCGCCGAGCGTGTCGAGATGGGCGTGACTGTTATTGCCTGGCGGGTGGTTTCGACTCGCTGCGCTCGCTCAACCGGCCTGGGGGGAGACCTCAGGGTGATCGAGCGTGTCGAGATTGCGTGAGCGTTGCCTGGCGGGTGGTTTCGACTCGCTGCGCTCGCTCAACCGGCCTGTGGGGAGACGCCAGGGTTATCGAGCCTGTCGAGATGGGCGTGACTGTTATTGCCTGGCACGTGGTTTCGACTCGCTGCGCTCGCTCAACCGGCCTGTGGGGAGACCCCAGGGTTATCGAGCCTGTCGAGATGGGCCTGCGAGGCGACCCCAGGGTGATCGAGCGTGTCGAGATCAGCGCCGGGTCAGCAGGTCGTGGCAACGACGCAGGCGCTCGTGCCACCATCGAGTCCGCTCAGCGGACGCCAGCGGAAGGTCGATTCCCGGCTCCACACGTCGCGGCCGAACCGTGCCGTGTTCGATCCGGAACGACCGTGCGACGTCGCGGACGAAGAACTCGCCGGTACCCAACCCGCACGCGCGGTCGAGGTCCGGGAGTGCGGCGGCCGCTCCGATTCCGGCGGCCATGCCGACGGCGGTGTCGAGGGCGCTGGAGACGACCACGTCCATCGGGAGCCGTTCCGCCAACGCGACCAGCGCCCGCATACCTCCTAGTGGCGCCACTTTGAGTACGGCGATGTCGGCGGCGTCCAGCGCGGCCACCCGCATCGGATCGCCGGCCCGGCGGATGGACTCGTCGGCCGCGATCGGGACCGAGACGGCGCGGCGCACCTGCGCGAGTTCCTCGACCGTCGCGCACGGCTGCTCCACGTACTCCACGTCACCGATCGCGGCGACGGCCTCGATCGCCTGTTGCACGCTCCAGCCGCCGTTGGCGTCGATCCGGACGGTGCCGACGAGGTCACGGGCGGCCGCGACCCGCTCGACATCGTCGGCCAGACTCTGTCCCGGTTCGGCGACTTTCACCTTCACCGTGTCGACGCCGGGATACCGCGCGATTAGGCCGGCCACCTCCTCGGCGGGAACCGCGGGCACCGTCGCATTCACTCGCACCGAGTCGCGAACGGGCGCCGGCGGACCGAGGTAGGCGGCCTCGATGCCCGCCGCGAGCCAGGTCTTGGCCTCCGCGTCCTCGTATTCGACGAACGGGGCGAACTCGCCCCAGCCCGCGGGACCGGAGAAGATCAGCGCCTCGCGGACCTTGACCCCACGGAATCGGGTGTGCATCGGCAGCGCGACCACCTTGGCCGATTCCAGCAGGTCGTCGGCCGACGGCATGCTCGGCGGCGGCGGGTTCTTCGGCTGCAGCCGGAAGGTCGGCACACCCTTCTTCCGGTCGTCCGACGTACCGAACGGCGACTGCTTGTTACGGCCGGTTGGCGAGGAGAAGACCATGTCGGCCAGCGTATCGCCCGACTGCCCCTCGGTTCCGCGGGAAGTGTCGGGGAGACGGTTTCGGCTCGCTGTGCTCGCTCAACGAGCTTTGAGGGCGGACGCCGGCCTGAAGTGAGGGGACGTCCACGGCGTGCGACGGATTCGCAAATATGTCCCACGAACTATAGACACAGATCTACCTATTTGTTTCAATCGAGATATGGGCCGGATCACAACTGAGGCGGCCGGTATCGAGGAGGAACGATGGTTGCAGTGCTCGCCCAGCCGGAGGCCGGCAGCGATCTGAAGGCGGTGCCGCTCAGCGATCGCAATGGAGTGCTGGAGATCCTTCAGATGCGACGGGATCCGTTCGGCTACTCCGACCGCAAACGTCTGCAGTACGGCGACGTCTCGGGAATGAACGCCTTCGGCGTCCGCATCGTCACGTGCATGGGCGCCGAGGCGGCGAACGAGATCCTCATGAACAAGGACCGCGCGTTCGCGAACGCTCCGGCATGGAGCTACTTCATCGGACCGTTCTTCAACCGCGGCATCATGCTGCTCGACTTCGAGGAACACCGGAACCACCGGCACATCCTCCAGCAGGCTTTCACGCCCAAAGTCCTCAAGGGCTACATGGACGAACTCCAACCGATGGTGGCCGACCGCGTGTCCCGGTTCCCGACCGGCCGAGTGAAGCTGTTCTCCGAACTCAAAGCGCTCACGCTGGACGTCGCACTCGAAGTATTCCTCGGGCTCGAACTGCCGCAGCACGAGGCGGACCGGCTGAACAAGGCCTTCATCGAGACCGTCCGCGCCGGCGTCGCATACGTCCGCAAGCCGGTCCCGGGCGGTCGCTGGTGGAAGGGCGTCCGCTCGCGCAAGGTCCTCGAAGACTTCTTCTACGAGCACATCGCCGCCAAGCGGGCCAACGCGACCCCCGACCTCTTCTCCGTGCTCTGCCACGCCGAGGGCGACGACGGCGAGACCTTCACCGACGAAGACGTGGTCAACCACATGATCTTCGTGCTCATGGCGGCGCACGACACGTCGACCATCACGATGACCCAGATGGCGTACTGGATGGCGAAGTACCCCGAATGGCAGGAGAAGGCCCGCGCGCAGTCGTTCGAGTTCGGACCCGACCTCGATTACGCAGACCTGAGCGGGTTGACCGTCTTGGACTCGATCATGAAGGAGTCGCTGAGACTGTGTCCGCCGGTTCCGGCGCAGCCGCGCATGGCAGTCAAGGACACTCAGGTCCAGGGCTTCTTCATCCCGGAGGGGACGATGGTCTCGGTGCCGCAGCTGATCAATCACCGCGACCCGCAGTACTACACGCACCCGGCGATGTTCGACCCCGAGCGCTTCTCCGCCGAGCGCGCCGAGGACAAGGGGCACCGGATGGCGTGGATGCCCTTCGGCGGAGGCGTGCACAAGTGCATCGGACTGTACTTCGGCCAGATGGAGATCAAGACCGTGATGCACCACCTGCTCCGCGGCTACGAGTGGTCGGTCCCCGCCGCGTATCAGGTGCCGATGGATTACAGCGCCCTGCCGGTGCCGAAGGACAAGCTCCCGGTGCAGATGCGGAAGCGGTAGTCGTGCCTGCGACGCGAAAGGCCAGGATCACCGCCTCGGTGTCCGAACAGGAACGCGACATCCTCGACGCTGCGGCCGCGGAGTTCGCCGCTGTCGGCGTCCGGAAGGCGGGGATGGACGAGGTGGCGCGGGCCGCGGGAGTGAGCCGGTCGACGCTCTACCGTCGTTTTCCGAACAAAGAGGCGTTGTTTCGGGCGGTCGCGCTGGAGACCTTCGAGGCCGGCCTGTCACGTCTCGAGGAAGCCGTCGAGGGGATGCCGCCGCGAGAGGCGGTCGCCGAAGCCTTCGCGCGCGGGGCCGAGATGGTGCAGACAGATCCACTCCTGCGACGGGTGGTTCACGAAGACCGGACCGTACGCGAAGTGACCTCCGGTGTCAGCGCACTGTTCATCGAGATGGTCACCGCGAGGATCGCCGCGACCCTCCGTTCGGCCGGCGCCACGATGGCCGACGACGACCTGCTGCAGGCCGTGGAGATCCACGTGCGCGTCGTCATGTCGTATCTCGAAGTCCCAGCGAGCGACCCGGCTCACTCGACCTCCGACTACGCGCGTGCGGTGGCTCGCAAGCACCTCGCGCCGATGATCCACTGAGTACCCATCGGGCATCCGGCCGGATGCCGCCCCTCGCCCCAGGAGCACCCATGTCTGTTTCGCTGACCAGCCGGTTGTCGCGTGATCGACGGCGCACGGCGCGTCTGGCCCGGATCCGCGCGCGGCTGGCGGGGAAGGTCGTCGCGATCACCGGCGGAGCACGCGGCATCGGCTTCGAGGTCGCGACTGAGCTCCTCGACGCGGGTGCGAAGGTGGCGATCGGTGACGTCGATGTCGATGCGGTCGGTAAGGCGGCGGCAGATCTCGGCGTGGAGGGAATCGAACTCGACGTCACCGACCGCTCGTCGTTCGAGAACTTCCTGGACACCGTCGCCGACCGGATCGGTCCCGTCGACGTGCTGGTCAACAACGCCGGAATCATGCCGGTGGGCCCCTTCCTCGACTACCGCGAGACGCTGATCCGGTCGACGCTCGACGTGGACCTGCTCGGGGTGATCCTCGGCAGTCAGGCTGCGGCGACTCGCATGGTGGCCCGCGGACACGGCCAGATCGTCAACATCTCGTCGGTGGCCGGACGTCTGCCCACACCGGGGTTGACGGTGTACAACGCGGCGAAGGCAGGCGTCATCGAGTTCTCGGAGGCACTCGATTCGGAGCTCGCCGGCCACGGTGTGCGGGTCGGAGTGGTGATGCCGACCTTCACCCAGACCGGACTCATCGACGGGCTCGCGACCAACTCGATGGTCACCTCCGTGAATACAGCCGTCGTCGCCGAACAGGTGCTCGCCTCCATCGCCGGCGTCCGGGTGCGTGCCGCTGCCCCGCGCTCCATGGGCTGGGTGAACGCCTACCCGATTCTGCCGCGGAGCCTGAAACGCGCCTTGCTGCGCACCACACGCTCGGGCGAGATCTTCATGAACCCCGATGCCGAGTCACGATCCGCTTACAGCAGACGGATAGGCCAGAGCTGAATCAGTACGCTCGACCGGGTGGGGTTCAGATCAGACGACCGCCTCAGACAATGGAGGCGCGCGCGCAGCGAACTGCGCAGTGCGCGTGACGATTTGGCGGAGGCCGAGGCGTCGGCCGGGTTGCGTTCGCGGATGTCGCGCCGCACGCGGTGGATTCTCGCGACGGTCGCCGTCCTCGCGCTCGCAGCTGCGGGGGCCGGAATCTGGTACGCAGCGGCAGCACCCCAGCGGTATTCGGACGAGGACTATCTGAAAGCGGCGACGGCCGAGGTGGAACTGCTGCTGGACGTCGACGCGAACGACCCCGCACGTGCCAAGCGCATCCTCGCCGGCGCCACCGGCTCCTTTCACGACGCCTTCGCGCAGTCGGCGGACGCCTACAGCTCATATGTCAAGGACGCCGGCGCCCACGGCCAGGGCCGCATCGACGCGGCCGCCGTGCAGTCCAGTTCGGCCGACGGCGCCGAGGTGATGGTCGCCGCCAGTGTCCAGGTCGGCGACCGTGACACCGAGCAGGACGCGGCCCCGCTGCAGAATCTGCGCCTGGTCGTCAGCCTGGTCCCCGAAGACGGAGACCTCAAGGTCGACGGGTTGGTGATGGTTCCGTGAACCGCTTCCTCACCTATCTCGAGAAGCCGATGTCGACGTGGGGAACGGTGCTCCGACTCGGCGTGACCGCCGTCGTCTTCACCGCGGGGTTGATCTTCTGTATCAGCGGACTCGACGACCACGCTGAACAGCGCGACGCCGCGCAGGCGCGGCAGACGCTGCAGGAGAAGGCCGGAACCATCGTCGCCGACGTCTTCTCCGTCGACTCGCGAACCTGGGCCGGCGACCGGAAGACCGCGCGCAGCCTGGTGGCGCCACCGCTGTCGATCGCGTCGGGCCCCGCACTGAACGGGCCTCCGCCCGACGGCACCGCGTCGGTGAGTTGGGTTCCGCAGAACGTCGCCGTCTCCTGGGCCGACGGTGACGCGGGAGAGGCGCTGGTGATCGTGCAGGTCACGGTGACCTCGCGCAGCGGGCACAGTGAGAGCAGAACCAAGGCGGTCCAGGCGTCGTACGTCCGCTCCGACGACCGCTGGCTGCTGAGCGGATTGGAGGAACTGCAGTGACCGACGACGCCGCCGACACCCGACGACTGCAGCAGGCCCGCGAGCGGTACGACCAAGCCGTCCGGTCGGAGCGGCTGGCGCGGGCGGCCGCTGAACCCGCGCTGGTCAGGCGCTCCCATCGCCGGGCCGCGGGGGTCCGATTGGCTGTGGTCGCCGCGGTGATCGCCGCGCTCGGACTCATCGGCGTGGGCTGGTGGGCGCACAGTTCGGCGGACTCGATGGCGACTGCGGCGAGCGAGGAGCAGGCGGCGCGCGAGGCCGCCGAGCACGCGATCGTCACGATGCTCACCTCCGATCCGGCGCACGCCGACCGATATGTCGGCGACATCCTGGCAGTCAGCACCGGCGACCAGCGGATCCGGATTCAGGGCGCCCGCGAGCAACTCCAGTCGACGGTGGCGTCGCAGCCGCGCCCCAGTTCCGGTCAGATCCTCTCCTCGGGCGTCGTGGGTACCGAGGACGGCAAGACGTCGGTGCTGGTGGTCGCGCAGGCCACCAGCCCGGAACTGATCGGCGGTGATCCGTCGCAGAGCCGGGTCGGTGTCAGCGTGACGATGGCCGAGGTCGACGGGCACTGGCTGGTGCAGCAGACGGAGGCGGTGTCCTGATGGGAACTCACTCGAGGGACGACGCGGGCGTGGGTGCCGTCGCCGAACCCGAGCGTCCAGCGGCCGGGTCGGGCCCCTGGTCGCGGTGGCGGGCGCAGGTGCCCGGTGATCGTCGGTGGCAGACGGCGTGGGCGCTGGTGACGGCCGCGGCGCTGGTGGTCGCGGTCGTCGGATGGATCGTCGGAGTGCAATCGCGTGCCGAACCCGTCGTACCGGACCATACGGCCGTGCGTGCGGCGTCCGAGGGCGTGGCGGCTCTGATGACCTTCACCCCGGACGACTCCGCCGCGCAGCGTGCCGAAGTCCAGAAACACCTGACCGGCGCGCTGGCCGCAGACTATGCTGCTCGCGGCCCCGACGTGGTCTTTCCCGACGCGGTCTCCGCGAAGGTCTCGATGCGAACCACCGTCTCGAGCGCGGCTCCGGGGGAGCGGCACGACGAACAGATGTCGGTGCTGGTGTTCGCCACTCAGGAAGTGACGGTGGGCAAACAACAGGACTATCCGACGAGAACGGGTATCGCACGATGGGCCACGGTCACTAGAGTGGGCGATGTTTGGCGGTTGTCGCGGGTGGAGAACGTTTCGCCGCAATGAGATTGGGATGTGACGTAGTGGTCGAGGCACCAGTGGTGGTCGTGGGGGCGGGACTCGGCGGGGTCCGCCTGGCGGAGAACCTGCGCAACGGCGGATACGACGGGCCGATCACGCTGCTCGGGGCCGAGCAGCATCCGCCCTACGACCGTCCGCCGTTGTCGAAGACCGTCCTCACCGGCGACGACGAACGCGTCGACCTCAAGCCCGCGGAGTTCTTCCGGGACTCGGACATCGATCTGCGCACCGGTACCCGGGTGGTCGCCGTCGACCCGTCGTCCCACACGGTCTCCGTGGAATGCGACGGAACCGTCGAGCCGTTGCCGTACGGCACGTTGGTCCTGGCGACCGGGCTGGCCGCACGGCGCTTCCCGGGGTCGGAGGGCGTCGCCGGAGTGCACGTCATCCGGACCGTCGAGGACGCGCTGGCACTGCGGGCGGAAGCGACGTCGGCGAGCCGCGCGGTCGTGATCGGCGCCGGGTTCATCGGCTGCGAGGTGACCGCGAGTCTGCACTCGATGGACATCTCGGTGACTCTGGTGGAACCCACGCCGGCGCCGCTCTCGGGGCCGCTCGGCCCCCGGATCGGTGAGATGGTCACCCGCCTTCACGTGGAGGCCGGGGTCGACCTGCGGGTGGGCGTGGGCGTCGACGAGATCGTGACGGAGGACGGCCGCGCGGCGGGCGTCGTCCTGTCCGACGGCAGCCGGGTGGACGCGGATCTGATCGTGGTCGGCATCGGCGGCTACCCGGAGCTGGAGTATCTCGAGGGATCGGGTATCGAACTCGCGGACCGTGCGGCCGGTGGCGGCGTCGCGTGCGACGGTGTCGGCCGCACCGGGGTCGCGGACGTGTACGCCCTCGGCGACTGCGCCAACTGGCACGACGTGGACGGTCACGGCCACCGCGTCGAGCACTGGACCCACACGGTCGATCAGGCCGCGATGGTGGCCGCGCACCTGTTGGGTCACGCGATCCCGCATCAGACAGTGCCGTACTTCTGGAGTGACCAGTACGGGCTCAAGTTCCAGATGCTCGGCACGCCGCGCCCGGACGACGAGGTGCATCTGGTGGACGACGACGGCCGCAAGTTCTTGGCGTACTACAGCCGGGAGGGGCTGCTGACCGGCGTCGTCGGCGCCGGCCGAGTGGGCAAGCTGATGAAGGCACGACAGTTCCTGCTCACCCCTACGCCGATCTCCACGCTGCTCGGCGGATGAACGCCGACTCCGGTGCCTCTGAGATCGTCTCGGCCGTCGAGGCGCTCGGGGATCCGGAGCGCGCGGCGTCGTCGCAGCGATTCTTCAAGACCGGACCGGGCCAGTACGGAGAAGGCGATCGTTTCGCCGGTGTGCCGGTGCCGAAGCTTCGGGCCCTGGCCCGGAGTCTGCGTGGACTTCCGCGGTCGGTGATCGTCGACCTCCTCGGCGACCGGACCCACGAGGTCCGTCACCTCGCACTGTTGATTCTGGCCGACAACTACTCGCGCGAGAGCGGCGATCCCGAACGGTGGGTGGACGTCTATCGGGACGCCGTGCGCGGCGGTCGAGTGGACAACTGGGATCTGGTCGACGTCTCCGCGTACGCGATCCTCGGGGATCGGTGCCTGCGCTCGGGCGACTGGTCGGAATTGCTCGAGTGGGCAGCATCGGACGATCTGTGGCAGCGCCGCGCCGGTATCGTCGCGACGTTCGCGTTCATTCGGGCGGGGCGCTGGGAGCAGATCGAGGCGGTGGCGCCGTTGGTGATCGACGACCGGCGCGATCTGATCCAGAAGGCGTTCGGCTGGATGCTGCGCGAGGCGGGCAAGCGCGCCGACGAGCAGACGCTGCTCCGCTATCTGGAGGTCAACGCCTCGTCGATGGGCCGTACCGCGCTGTCGTACGCCGTGGAACGACTGTCGACGGAACGCAGGGCTCACTTCCGCTCGCTGTGAGCGGGATCGGAACGCTACCCCTCACTCAGCGGCGGCGCGGCGCGGCGCACCCCGTCGTACCAGGAGAGCGAGGGCGATGAGCGGCACCTGCAGGGGCAGGCGGGCCCATGCGACAGCCTTCAGCGCCGGGCTCTTGTCGACCCACAGACGCACCATGTTCACGTTCGCGGGAAAGACGGCGATGAACAGCATCGCTGCCAGTCCAGCTGCGGTGCGTCGGGTACGCGGAGCGAGAACCGCTGCGCCCAAACCGATCTCGGCCATGCCCGAGGCATAGGTCCACGCGCGCGCGTCGCCGGGCACCTCATCGGGAACGATGGCGTCGAACGGCTTCGGCGCGGCGAAATGCAGTGCGCCGGGGACCAGCAGGATCAGCGACAGGACTCGGGCCAGACGTTCGTTCGTCATGGGCCGAGTCTAGTGCCTGACTCCGGCGGGCCGGTCGCGCGAGTCGGTTCCCCGCGAGTCAGAACTCGATCTTGAGCTTGTCTGCGGTGGGCCGGGCCTGGCAGCCGAGGATGTAGCCGTCGGCGATGTCGTCGGGATCGAGGGCGCCGGTGACCTCCATGTCGACCGTGCCCTCGACGAGCGTGCAGGCGCACGAACCGCACTCGCCCTCCTGGCACGAGTACGGCGCGTCGAGTCCGGCGGCCAGCATGATGTCGACCAGGGTGCGCGACCGCGGCCACGCGAGGGTGTGCGTCTCGCCGTCGAGTTCCACTTCCACTTCGGCGGCGGCTGCGGCCTCCTCGGCCGAGACCTCGCCCAGTTCGACGTCCGCGAACGGGTCGCCCGAGAGCGAGTTGTAGATCTCGACGTGCACCCTCTTGCTGTCGAAGCGGGCCTTGATCAGGGCGCTGTGGGCGGCGTCCATGAACGGGCCCGGCCCGCACATGTACGCGGTGTGCGTGGCCGACATCGGGGCGAAGAGCGTCGCCAGGGTGCGGTCGCTCGGCAGACCCTGTACCGATTCGAGCCAGTGCAGCACCGTCAGCCGGGCCGGGTACTTGGCCTGCAGCCGGCGCAGTTCGTCGGCGAAGATCACGTCGTTCTCGCTGCGGTTGGCGTAGAAGAACGTGATCTGACCGGTTCCGGTGAGCAGGGCGTGCTTCAGAATCGACATCACCGGGGTGACGCCCGACCCGGCTGCGATCAGCAGCAGCGGGGTGTGGAAGTTCGCCGGGGTGAAGACGCCCGAAGGCGGCAGTGCCTCGATCTGCGAGCCGGCCTCCAGGTTGTCGCAGATCCAGTTGGATCCGTAACCGTCGGCGGTGCGCTTGACGGTGACCTTCGGCAGTTTGTCGTGGCGGGGCGCCGACGACAGCGAGTAGCACCGCGCCACGGAACCGGTCTGATCGCTCGGGATCCGCAGAGTCAGGAACTGCCCGGGCAGGTAGTCCTCGAACTTCTCCCGGTGGGTGTCGGGGATGTCGAAGACGATGCTGCGCGCGTCGGCGGTCTCATCGATCACCTCGGAGACGGTGAGGATGGCGCTGCGCGCGCTGTGCGGGGTCAATTCGGTCATCGGTTGACTCTCTGTGGAATCGGGCCCGGCGCTCGGCCGTGGCAAAACTGAAACGTGTTCTATTTAGGATATCAGCGCTTCGAAGTCTGTCACAGACCTCGTTCCGGATGGCGGGAGCCGGGTGTGCGGCGGCGAGTCCGCCGGGGCGGTCGGGCTACGTCTGCGTGAGTGACGCGACCCCGTCGATCAGGATGCGGCTGCCCGATCGCAGCAGGTCGGTGAGGTCGGCCGACGGGTCCGGGAGCCATTGGTCGTATGCGGCGAGCGCGGTGCCCAGCGTCTGCCAGGCGATGGTCTGCGGAACGTGCGACGCGGGGGCGAGTCCGAGTCTGGCACCGCAGTGGTCGGCGATGACCTGTCGCCAGTCCTGGTACATCAGCATCGAGTGGGCCTGGAGCGCCGGTACGCCCAGGAGCAGTGCCATCCGGCGGCGATGTTTGTCGATCTCGGATGCCGGGACGGTGTTGAAGGCGATCAGCGCGTCGCGGAGGGTGGCGCCGAGCGGGACGTCGTCGGAACTGTTCCGCAGAAGGTCCCGGAGACCGTCGAGGTGCTCGTTGAACTCACCCCAGGCCAGAGAGTTCTTGGACGGGTAGTAGCGGAACAGCGTGCGGCGGGCGATTCCGGCGGCGGCGGCGATGTCGTCGACGCTGGTCTCGTCGAAGCCGTGCTCGGTGAACAGATCGATCGCGATGGCGCTGAGTCGGCCGCGTGTGGTTGCGGCCGGCCGGCCGCCGAGCACTCCCGCACGCCCAGATCTGGTCATCGCTCATCATCTCCGATCCAAGAAACCGCCGGTCACGATCTTACGACGCACAATTCTCGCCAACCCCTAGAGATTCTGCACCCAGTGCCATTATGGTGTGAAGCGAACCACATCAGTACTCGTGAAGGAGGATGGTTCATATGGCCGATCAGGCGAATGCGACTCAGCAGGATCTCGTGGCTGAGTCTCTGGTGGAGGAAGTGTCCATCGACGGGATGTGTGGCGTCTACTGATGACGACGGCATCGACCACTGTTCCCGGCGGCCCTGCGGCCGCCGGGAGCGGTACCCCATTCGACGTATCGCGTGCGTGGCGGATGAATCCGAAAGTCGCTCTGCGACCGGAGCCGTTCGGCGCGCTGCTGTATCACTTCGGGACGCGCAAGCTCTCGTTTCTGAAGAACCTCGAGGTGGTCCGGCTGGTCCAGTCTCTGGACGACCACGACAGTGCCGACGCTGCGATGACCGCGACCGGCATCGGCGACGGCGATCGCCCGCTGTATCTGCAAGCCCTCTCCGCGCTGAGCGAGTCCGGAATGATCATCGAACGGCAGGCCCCGGACGCCGCCTCTCGACCCGCGCCGGCGCACCCGACCGAGGAGTGACCCTGTGACCACCCTGGAATCCCGCCCCGGCGCCGAGGCTCTCGGCATGCCGTCCCTCACGCCGCCGCTGACGGTGCCCGCGCCGCCGAAGGTCGGGCGCCTCGTCGACCAGTTCGAGCGGGGGCTGGACGCGCCGATCTGCCTCACGTGGGAACTGACGTACGCCTGCAACCTGTCGTGCGTGCACTGCCTGTCGAGCTCGGGCAAGCGTGATCCGCGTGAGCTCTCGACCGAACAGTGCAAGGCGATCATCGACGAGCTGCAGCGCATGCAGGTGTTCTACGTCAACATCGGCGGCGGCGAGCCGACCGTGCGGCCCGACTTCTGGGAGCTCGTCGACTACGCGACCGATCACCAGGTCGGCGTGAAGTTCTCGACCAACGGGTTGCGGATCACTCCGGAGGTGGCGGCGCGGCTGGCCGCGTCCGACTACGTCGACGTCCAGATCTCGCTCGACGGCGCCAACGCCGAGGTGAACGACGCCGTCCGCGGTCCGGGGTCGTTCGACATGGCGGTCCGCGCGCTCGAAAACCTCGCCGACGCGGGATTCCGCGACGCCAAGATCAGCGTCGTGATGACCCGTCACAACGTCGCGCAACTCGACGAGTTCAAGGCTTTGGCCGACAAGTACGGTGCCACGCTGCGCATCACGCGCCTGCGTCCCTCCGGGCGCGGCGCCGATGTGTGGGACGATCTGCACCCGCTTCCCGAGCAGCAGCGCGAGCTCTACGAATGGCTGGTGGCCCATGGCGACCGGGTGCTCACCGGAGACTCGTTCTTCCACCTCTCGGCGTTCGCCGGAGCGGGTGGCAGCGGTCTGCCGGGTCTGAACCTGTGCGGGGCCGGCCGGGTCGTGTGCCTCATCGATCCGGTGGGCGACGTGTACGCCTGCCCGTTCGCGATCCACGAGAACTTCCTCGCCGGAAACATCACCACCGACGGCGGATTCCAGGAGATCTGGCAGCGGTCGGAGCTGTTCACCGAGCTCCGGGAACCGCAGAGTGCCGGGGCATGCGCCAGCTGCAACCACTACGACGCGTGCCGCGGTGGATGCATGGCGGCGAAGTTCTTCACGGGACTGCCGCTCGACGGTCCCGACCCCGAGTGCGTCCAGGGCTACGGTGAGTCGCTGCTGGCCGGCGAACGGTCGAAGCCGACCGCCAACAAGGACCACTCCCGCGGGGTGCCGCTGACCTTGATGACGCGCCCGCCGTCGCGCGACTGCGACGAGAACCCGCTCGCCGGATTCATGCCGACCACCGCGACCGGCTGCTCGTCGTCGGGCTGCTCCTGAGCGATTGCCTTTTGCGCCAGTTGAGCGAGCGTCTTCCCCCAGGCTTGTTGAGCGAGCGAAGCGAGTCGAAACATCGGCGAGCTTCCAGCGGGCACGCGGGCGGTTTGCCCTTTCGACTCGCTTCGCTCGCTCAACTGGCCTGAGAAGGACGCTCGCTCAACTGGCCTGGGGGAGGCGCTCGCCCAGCAAGCCTGGGAAGGACGCTCGCTCAACTGGCCTGAGAAGGGCGCTCGCTCAACTGGCCTGAGAAGGACGCTCGTTCAACTGGCCTGGCGAGACGCTCGCTCAACAAGCCCGCCCAGCACAACGCGAACTCTCACATCATTCACAGCAGGAAAGAGACTGATCATGTCCAAGTTCTCCGAACTCATGGAGAAGAACCCGTGGCGTCAGAACCCGTGGTTCGAGACCATCGGCGAGGCGCAGCGTCGAGCCAAGAAGCGGTTGCCGAAGACGGTCTACTCGTCGCTGATCGCCGGCACTCAGGCCGGTATCACCGTCAACGACAATGTGGACGCCTTCGGGGAGCTCGGGTTCTCGCCGCACGTCATCGGGGTGAAGCCGGAGCGCAATCTCGCCACCCGCGTCATGGGGCAGGACCTCCCGTTCCCGGTGATGATCTCGCCCACCGGTGTGCAGGCGGTCAATCCCGACGGCGAAGTGGCGGTGGCGCGAGCCGCGGCCAACCGCGGAACCGCGATGGGACTGTCCAGCTTCGCGTCGAAGCCGGTGGAGGAAGTGACCGCGGTCAACGACAAGATCTTCTTCCAGATCTACTGGCTCGGCAGTCGTGAGGACATCCTGGCGCGCGCCGAGCGCGCCCGCGCGGCCGGCTGCAAGGGCCTGATCGTCACCACCGACTGGGTGTTCAACGTCGGGCGCGACTGGGGCAGCCCGGAGATCCCCGAGCAGGTCGACTTCAACGCCGTAGCCAAGCTGGCGCCTGAGATGATCACCAAGCCCCGGTACGCGATGAGCTGGTTCCGCGACGGCAAGCTCATCATCCCCGACCTGAGTGCGCCGAACATCGCGCACAAGGGCGAGCCGGGACCGACCTTCTTCGACGTCTACGGCCAGTGGATGAACACTCCGCCGCCCACCTGGGAGGACATCCAGTGGCTGCGTGAGCAGTGGGGCGGCGAGTTCATGATCAAGGGCATCACCCGAATCGACGATGCGCGCCGCGCGGTCGACATCGGCGCCACCGCGATCTCCGTCTCCAATCACGGCGGCAACAATCTCGACGGCACGCCGGCCACGATCCGCGTCCTCGGACCGATCGCGGACGCGGTCGGCAACGAGGTCGACGTTCTGCTCGACGGTGGCATCCGCCGCGGCAGCGACGTGGTCAAAGCGCTCGCACTGGGCGCCAAGGCCGTCATGATCGGCCGCGCCTACCTGTGGGGTCTTGCCGCCAACGGGCAGACCGGCGTGGAGAACGTCCTCGACCTGCTTCGCATGGGCGTCGACTCGGCGATGATGGGTCTGGGTAAATCCGACGTCGCCGATCTCTCGCGAGCCGACCTGATCATCCCCGAAGGATTCGAGCAGATTCACGGCGCGTGAGTCACGGGGCGACCCGTCGACGGCGATTCGGCCGGCGGCCCTGATCGGGGCCGCCGGCCGATCACATTCGCCGAGTCACCGTCGTCAAGTCATCGCCTGGCCGTCACGTCTTCGCGTGAGTGAACCGACCCCATACGGTGTCGACGACGCCGACCGCGGGCCGCGGCGTCACGCCCCGCGGCTTCTCCCGGCCCTTCGACGGAGGTGCGATCGCGGCAGCCCGTTCGGTGGCGGGCGGCGGGAACCTCCGCAGGAGCCGCTCGCGTCGCGACGGCTGCACGTTGGCGCGCATCACGTCGCCGCGGTAGTGAGCCACCACGCGCGGGTCCATCACGCGTCGCCACAGGGGAGGCATCAGTGCCAGCAGCAGCATCGCCGCGTAACCGGCCGGCATCTGCGGCGCGGTGTCGTACGACCGCAGCGCTTGATAGCGGCGCCGCGGATTCGCGTGATGGTCCGAGTGGCGCTGCAGATGGTAGAGGAACAGGTTGCTGCAGATGTAGTCGCAGTTCCAGCTGTGCTCGGGAAGAATCTTTCCCGGACGTCCGTTCTCACCGACGGGCCGGAGGAGTCCGTAGTGCTCGATGTAGTTGACGCCTTCGAGGATCAGTGCCGAGATGGCTGCCTGCAGGACGAACCAGGGAAGAACGCCGGGGCCGAAGGCGATCGCGACGGCCGCTGCCAGCACCGCGGTGAGCAGCCAGGTCTGGACGACGTCGTTGCGCAGCGTCCAGAAACCCTTGCCCTGCCGCCGGAGCCGGTCGCGCTCGAGCCGGATACCCGAGCGCAGCCCGCCGAAGATCGCGCGGGGCCAGAACGCCCACAGCGATTCGCCCAGCCGTGCGCTCGCCGGGTCGCCGGGTGTCGCGACCAGGACGTGATGTCCGACGTTGTGCTCGATGTAGAAGTGTCCGTATGCGCTGGGAGCGAGCGCGATCTTGGCCAGCGACTTCTCCAGCCGCGGCTTCTTGTGACCGAGTTCGTGCGCCACATTGATCGCGATGGCGCTCGAGACCGCGATCGTCATCGACATGGCGATGCGCTCACCGGTGGCCATCGGCGCGTGCGCCAGACACCAGAAGCCGAAGAAGAATCCCGCGTACTGGACCGGAAGATAGGCGTACACGCACCAGCGGTAGTACGGGTCCGCTTCAAGACGCGCCAGAACCTCGTCGGGCGGATTCACTTGATCGAGCCGGACGAGTAGATCGATCAGAGGAATCAGTACCACGAAAACGAGGAAACCGACGGCCCAGAAGATCCCCCACGACAGATAATGAACCAGCAACCACGCGATGCCGGGGCCGAAAGCCGCCACGATGCCGAGAGGCCAGAGATAGCGTTTGCGGTCGCGCCATCGGTCGGCCTGATCCGGTTGCCGCCCCTGTCGTCGCATACCCCTCGCCTCCCCACCGCTGCCCCCGACGGCCGGTGATTTCAAGACTTACTTCACATCGGCGTCGGATACTCGGATATCGACGAGGAAAGCAGGTTCGTTATCCGGTTTTCACGCCGATGATGACCGCAGGCACGGATCTGACCGACACCGTCTTCGCATGTCAGACGAATGAGACATGCTCGGCGGACGCGGCCGCGATCGAGTCAGACCTTCGAATGACCCATGTCGATCTGGAACTCGGCGCCGGTGACCGACTGGGCCGTCGAGAGGTACAGCACGGCGTCGGACAGATCGTCGAGGCTGGCGACCGGGTAGTGGCCGAGCATTGACGGGAAGTGCATGCCGTACTCCTCGAAGGCCTTCATCGCGGAGGTGTCTTCGAGCCCCATCGGGGTGTGCACCGCGTACGGGTGGACGGTGTTGACGCGGATGCGCTTGGGCCCGAGTTCCTTGGCGGCGGTCTGCGCCAGGCCGCGCAACCCGAACTTGGACGCCGAGTACGACGCCTGCACCGGCATCGCCTTGAGGCCGGCGACGGACGAGATGATGGTGATGCTGCCGCCGTTGCCCGCGTCCAGGATCGCCGGAATGGACGCCTTCAACGTCTTCCAGGTGCCGACCAGGTTCACATCGATCACATCGGTGAACTGCTCCTCGGACAGTTCCCACGTGAGGCCCCAGGTGAGAATGCCGGCGTTGGCCACGACATGGTCCAGGCGACCGAACTGTTCGACGCCGTCGGCCACGAGCTGCTCCTGGAAGGCGAGGTCGCGGGTATCGCCCTGCCGCGCGAGGATCTTGCCGCCCGCTTCTTCGACGAGCCGGACGGTCTCGGCGAGGTCGTCAGCGGTCGACGGCGGGTAGGTCATGTGGTCGGCCACCGGGCCGGCGAGGTCCATGCCGATGACGGACGCGCCTTCGCGTGCGAACCGGACCGCGTGGTTGCGCCCCTGGCCGCGTGCGATGCCGGTGATGTAGACGACCTGACCGTCGAACTGTCCCATGCTGGTATGCCTCTCGTCACAATGCCCTGAGAGCCAAACTGTAACACGTTCTAGTCAATCGGAAACGGCCGGGACGCACGACGCCGGAGGGCGTGCGTCGTGCGTCCCGGCCGTCGGGCCGAGTCGGAGTAGGTCTCAGTCCTGCCAGACCGTCGCCGGGTCGGTGGCCTCACGTGCGGGGCCGACGGGGGTCTGCGTGGCCGATCGCTGGAACCGCGGTGCCACCTGCGCCTGCGTGACGCCGTCGATCTCGACGAGCGTGCCGCGGGCGGCCAGGTGCGGATCGTGAGGAGCCTCGGTGAAGTCGAGGATCGGGGACGTGCAGGCGTCGGTGCCGTCGAAGATCGCCGCCCACTCGTCGCGCGTCTTGGTCTTGAACGTGTCGGCGAAGATCTGCTTCAGCTCGCCCCACTTCGCGGTGTCGAGCTGATTCGGCAGCGACGCCGGGTCGAGTTCGAGACCTTTCAGGAGTTCGGCGTAGAACTGCGGTTCGATGGCGCCGACGGCCATCCACTTGCCGTCGGAGGTCTCGTACACCTCGTAGAACGGGGCGCCGGTGTCCAGGAGGTTGACTCCGCGCCGGTCCTGCCAGAGTCCGGTGCCGCGGAAGGCCCACATCATCTGCCCGAGGACCGACGCTCCGTCGCACATCGCGGCGTCGATGACCTCGCCCTTACCTGAGGCGGCACGCTCGACCAGTGCGGCGAGGACGCCCATGACCAGGAACATCGAGCCGCCGCCGAAGTCGCCGACCAGGTTCAACGGCGGGGTCGGCTTCTCGTTCGGGCGGCCGATGGCGTGCAGCATTCCGGTGAGCGAGATGTAGTTCATGTCGTGTCCGGCGAGGTCGGCGCGCGGACCGTCCTGACCCCAGCCCGTCATCCGGCCGTAAATCAGCCCGGGGTTCACCGCGTGCAGATCGTCCGGACCGAAGCCGAGCCGCTCCATGACGCCGGGGCGGAAGCCCTCGATGACCACATCGGCTTTGGCGACCAGGTTGAGAATGGTCTCGCGATCGGCCGGGTTCTTCAGATTGGCTTCGATGACGCGGCGGCCGCGCAGCAGGGCGTCGGCGTTCCGCTCCGGAGACGGCAGTTCGCCTGGCCGCTGGACGCGCACGACGTCGGCGCCGAGGTCGGCCAGCAGCATCGCGGCGTGCGGTCCGGGGCCGATGCCCGCGAACTCGATGACGCGGATGTCGGCGAGGGGGCCGGAACGTCCGGACGGCCGGCGGGTGGGAGTAGACACGGGGAGGACTCCGTTCACAGGTATCACCACGACCTGACGGCGTGGTCTGGGTCACGTGCGGTCGTCACTATACACGTGTACCGGATTCGCACTGATGGTGTCAGTGGTTCGGATGAGGCGCGCAGACCGGCAAAAGGGCCCCAACGGTTCCCTAGCCAGGGGGCACGTCGGTAACGTTGTCGCAATGACACCGGCGACCGAATTGGCGTCCCGGACGTGGCATGAACTGGTCGGGGCCGAGCCGACGTTAGTCGTGCCGGTCGGGGCTGTCGAACAGCATGGCCCGCATCTGCCGCTCGACACAGATGCGCGCATTGCAGACGCCGTGTCGCGCGAAGCGGTTGCCGCACTGGATGATTCGTCGGATGTTCTGGTGGCGCCGTCGATCTCGTACGGCGCTTCGGGCGAGCACGAGGGCTTCCCGGGGACCGTCTCGATCGGGCGTGAGGCCCTCCGACTGCTGGTTCTCGAGTACGGGCGCAGCGCGATGCGCTGGGCCGGTCGGCTGCTGTTCGTGAACGCCCACGGCGGCAACGCGCACGCGATCGCGGACGCCGTCGCGCGGTTGCGCTACGAGGGACGCGACGCGGCCTGGTTTCCCTGTGCGTTCCCGTCGGCCGACGCGCATGCCGGCCTCACCGAGACGAGCGTGGTACTGGACCTCGCGCCGGAGTCGGTCCGCCGGGACCTGCTCGCGGCCGGGAACACGGCGCCGATCGCCGAACTGCTCGATCCGATGCGAAAGGGTGGCGTCGCGGCCGTCTCGGCCACCGGAGTGCTCGGCGATCCCACTGCCGCGAATCCGGCGCTCGGTCGTCGGCTCCTTGCGGACCTGGCCGGGCAGTTGGCGGAATCGGTGCGTGCCTGGGACGTCGACGAGGCGGGGAGGCTTCGGTGACGCCACCGGTGAACGCCGACCTCCCGGTAGGGTTCCAGGTCCAGATCGATCCGCGCTGCGTTCGGCGCGGCGACCTCCGCAACCTGGTCGGCGGCTCGCCGCTGCGGGTGCTGAAGCTCTCGGATGCAGCGCTGGGGATGACTTCCGCGGACGGTCGGATCGAAGTCAGCGACGCCGGGACGCGCAGCCTCGCCCGAACCCTGCTCGACGCCGGAATCGCACACCCGCGCCCGATGGTCGGACCCAAGGAGTGCGAGGTCACGGTGGTGATCCCGGTGCGCGACAATCAGGCGGGTGTGGACCGACTCGTCGAAGCGCTTCCCGGGCTGCGGGTGATCGTGGTGGACGATGCCTCGTCGCGGCCGATGACTGTTCCCGACGACGAACGCCTCCGTGTGATCCGGCTGGAGGTGAACGCGGGGCCCGCGGCCGCGCGCAACGCCGGTTTCGACGCCGCCGACACCGAGTTCGTCGCCTTCCTCGACTCAGACACCCGCCCGTGCGGTGAGTGGCTGACGATGCTGCTGAGTCACTTCTCCGATCCCGCGGTCGCGATCGTCGCACCGCGGATCGTCGGACTCGGCGACACCGCGGGCCGCGACGGACGGACGCCGGTGGCGGCCTACGCGAACAGGTACTCCTCACTGGACATGGGGCCGAATGAGGGCCCGGTGCGGCCGGGCACTCCGATCGCGTACGTGCCGAGCGCGGCGATGGTGGTGCGTCGCGCCGCCTTCGCCCGGTTCGATGAGTCGCTGCGTGTAGCTGAGGACGTCGATCTGTGCTGGCGCACGCACGCGGCCGGTTGGGTGGTCCGATACGACCCGGTCGCGCACGTCGCACACGACCATCGGCAGTCGCTCCGGGCGATGCTCGACCGCCGTCGCTTCTACGGCACCGGCGCGGCTGAACTCGCGAGTCGGCATGATCGGTTGGCCGCTCCGGTGATGACGAGCATTCCGCTGGCGGTCGCGGTGGTGTCGCTGCTGACTCGGACCAGGATCGGCCTGGGAGTGGCGATGCTGGTCTCCGGCTGGATCTTCGGTCGCATCCGGAAGCCGCTCGCAGGCGTGCCGGCGCGTGACCTCATCGCAGCGCGCAACGTCGGCCGAGCGCTGGGCTACGGTGTCCTGCAGATCTGGTCGGCGGCCCTGCGTCACTACTGGCCGCTGTCGCTGCTCGGTCTGGTGGTCTCGTCGCGATTCCGACGGTGGTTCCTTGAGGCCGCGGTGGCCGAGGCTGCGGTGATGTGGTTGCGATCCCGGATCGCCGAGCCGTCGTCGCCGATGGTGGAACCGGTGGGGTACTCGGTGATCCGGCGGCTCGACGACTTCGCCTACGGACTCGGCCTGTGGCAGGGTGCGGTGACCAATCGCGACTGGTCGGCGCTGCGGCCTGTCGTCACCCGCTGACACGGACCGCGTGAGGCGATGAGCGGCCACCGGGCGCGTGCCGTCGAGACCGCCGACGTGGTCGTCGTGGGAGCGGGCAGCGCCGGGTGCGTGGTGGCCGATCGGCTGTCGCGCGATGCTGGCAGGAAGACCCTGCTTCTCGAGGCGGGGCATGCCCTACCTCCGCGTACGGCGGTGACCGCGATGAGCCGGCTGCCGATCGCGCCGGGAAGCGAGCGCGTGCGGCGAGTGCGGGAGCGGCGCGGACGCGATGTGGTGCGCGGCTATGGCGCCGGCGGGTCGTCCGCGGTCAACGGCGGCTATTTCCTGCGCGGACACCGCGACGACTATGCGGCGTGGCCGTGGCCGGCGAGCCGGATCGACGACGCCTTCGACGTGCTCGACGGCGGTGCCGCCGGGGGCGGGGTGATGCGCGTGCGGGAGGTTCTCGACGGCGAACTCGGTCCGGCGGGGTCGGCCTTCGAGACTTATTGGCGAACCCGCGTGGCCGCGGGACCCGAGGGCGCTTGGCCGGTGGTCGGCGTGAATCGGGTCCGCAGCAACAGCATCCGCGACGGGGGAGTGTTACGGCGGTGGACGGCGATGGAGGCCTTCGCCCCCGCGGTCCGAGGCGGGAGCGAGGTGATATCGCTGGCCTCTGCGGGTGGACGGGTGACGGGAGTGCACACCGCCGCCGGGCGCATCGACGCCGCCACCGTGGTGCTCACCGCGGGCACGCTGGGCACGGCAGAGCTGGTGTTGCCGCTGCTGGGCGGGGAACTGTCGGTGTACGAGCATCCCGAATCGCTGGTGCGCTTCGCCGCTCGGCGCCCCCTCCGGACGCAGGTGCTGCTGCCGACCGTGGTGCACACCGCAGACGGCCTCGAAATCCGCTGCTACAGCGATGATTTCGCGTCGTTCATCGATGGGATTCCAGCCGGGGGCGTCCCGATCGGAGTCGCGGACATGACTCACGGCACCACCGGGCGCATCGGCATCGAGGGCGATGAGGTGGTGATCGATCTCGGTGTGCCCGACGCCGGCGGTCTCGAGCGGTTGTCGGAGGGAGTTGACGAGGTGCTGGAGATGCTGCACTCGCCGGCGTTCGACGGCCTCGTCGAGCCGGGATCGGTGACGGTGGATCCGGTGGTCGGGCTGTCGTCACATGCCTGGGGGACGCTCCCGCTGGGGGCGACCGTGGCACCGGACGGTTCCGTTCACGGCGTTCCCGGGCTCCACGTCGCCGACGGGTCGGTGCTGCCCGCGCCGCTGCGTTCGGGGCCGCACGCGAGTGTGATGGCGACGGCGGCGCTGATCGCCGAGGAACTGGTGGCGGGCGAGTCGGTCTGATCTGCCCGCGCCGAGTCGGGCGATCAGATGAAGTTCGTCGCGCCGCTTCCGGAAGGTCGGAGAAGGTCGGCACCGGATCGGCCGGAAACCGCAGTTCACGGGGGTTCTCTGCTGTAAAATCCGTTGGCCTGCCTGGTCAGCGCATTATCCGGCTGAACGACCGATTCTGATGGTCCACACCGGCCATTAGCGTCGGCGCGATGATGAGTGAGCGCGATTACCAAGAGCGGTCGCTGGCGGCGGTGATGAGCGGTGAGGCGAGGTGTGCCTTCCTCTTCGCACACTACGACGACAGCGTCTTCGACGCCTTTCACGCCATGGCGCATGCGAGCGGCGGAGCCATCGACATAGTCCTGTGCACCGAGTGCCCACGGGGTCGATGGGGCGAGTTCCGTCGACGATCGCTGCCGCCGGCGCTTCGCAACTCATTGCCGGTGAAGGTCGCGGCCAGATTCGTGGGCCGTCCGGTATTCGCCGAGTGGGACTACTACTGCGGACTCGCACTGACACCGGCCGAAGTGATCGACGTGCGCAGAGCCGAGCACGCCGCGGCGTGTGCAGCGGCGGGCGTACCGACGTTCGCCCTGGGCGATTACGAGGTGCAGTACTCGCGGTCGAGCCGCACGCGCTATCGACACGCGGTCGACGCGGCGACGGCACTGCTTCGGGATCACGATGTTCAGACGATCGTCACGCACCCCGCCTCCGCTCGTCATCCGGATCACCGACGCACGCATCGGTTGGCGCAGGAATGCCGCGAGCGCACCGGCGTCGATCTGGTGACGGTGTGCGAGCGGCCGTACACGGTGTGTTCGGAGGCCGACGGGTGCCGGGAGGTCGAGACCGACTCGGCGCTCGTCGCCTCACTGCTCCCGCTGGCGGATGAGGAGTGGGCGGGAAAGCTGGCCGCGACCAACGAGTACCGTACCCAGATCGGCGGACTCGAGAAGACCTTCGGATCGGCGTGGATGGACCGTGACCGACTCGGCGTCGAGTGCTATCACAGCCTCTGCGGCTCTCAGATCAGCGTGCGCCAGTAGTCCCAGAACTGGACGGTGATCATGGCGATCACGACCACGTAGTAGACGGGCAGCGCGATCCACAGCCACTCGCGGGCCGACCGGCCGCCGCGCGAGTCGGGCAGCACGCGCGAGATGCTGAGGATCAGCACCACCGGCATCAGCGTCCACACCACCATGCAGTACGGGCACAGCGCGTGAATGCGGTAGAGGCTCTGGAAGATCAAGTAGCCGACGAAGACCTGGCCGAGTGCCGAGACGACGGCCTGTCCGGCCCAGTACCAGCGTGGCAGTCGGACTCGTGCGATCGACAGCACGGCGGTCACCAGGATCACCGCGAAGGCGGGCAGGCCGAGCAGCGGATTCGGGAATCCGAAGAACTTGCCCTGATCGGTCACCATCACCGATCCGCACGAGATGATCGGATTGATGCTGCACGCGGGCGTGAACGACGGATCGATGAGCAGTTGGATGCGGTCGAGCGTCAGTGCGACCGCGGCAGCCATCCCGAGAACACCGCACACCAGCAGCACCCAGGCGGCCACCACGGGCACCGGGCGACGCTCTCGCCAGAAGCCCCGGGGGGCGGGCGGTGCGGTCTCAACGTCGCTCGCCGTGACTACGGGCGAACCGTCCTCGATCTCGGCCGGCGTCTCATCCGTCATGGCGGGCTACTTCGCGAGGGCCGCGTTGACGGCGTCGGTCAGGCCCTGCGGTCCCGCCTGCGGGTCGAACTGCTGTCCGTTGATGCGGATCCACGGAGTGCCCTGGAACTCGGGATTGCTTGTCGTGTCGGCGGTCTGCTTGGCCACCCACTGACCGAACTGGTTGTTCTCGATGCAGTCGGTGATGCCTTCCGCGCCGGCCTGCTTCGCGAGCGAGATCAGTTCGCTGTCCGGGAGTCCGGCGCCGCCCTCCTCGGGCTGGTTGGTGAAGAGGAGATTGTGGAACTTGAGCCAGATGCTCCAGTCGCCGTTCTTGGCGGTCGATTCGGCGACGCACGTGGACGCGTTCATGGCGCGGCTGGAGTAATTCGTGGTCGACATCCGGTCGAGGAATGCGATCGGGTGGTAGTCGACAGCGACCTGCGGGTTCTTCTCGAGTTCGGCGAGGGTGCCGCCGAAGCTCTGCTCGAAGGCACGGCACCCGGGGCACTGGAAGTCCTCGACGGTGGTGATGACGACCTTGGGCTCCGTGCCCGCCGGCGCACTGGTGATCCGGATGGAGCCGTCCGGCCGCATCACGGTGGGCGTGTCGGAACCGCCGGTGGTCGAGGCGCTGTCCTTGTTGTGGTTGATCGCCCAGAACGTGACGCCGACTGCGATGACGATCAGCACCACCGCCGCACCGATTTTGTAGATGAGGGAACGGCGGCGCTCGGCCTGCCGAGGATCGATGACGGTCCGGTTCTTCTGGGCCACGATTCTCTTCCTCCGCTATCGCTCAGCGAGTCTCCGGCCACCCTGTGTGTCCGGCGGTTACGAGTGCAACCCTACTGGCAGTCGACTGAGAAACTCATTACAGACCTGCGGAAAGGACCAAGGGCGTGCCTGATTCGGTCACTTCGGCGTCACCCAGGTGGTGATGTCGCAGTGGACCACCTCGGTTCCCGCAGTATCGAGGATCCGGATCGTGACCATCACTTCACGACCCTCGGTGATGGTCGAGAAGTCCACCGGTTCGGCCAACTCCGCGTGGGCGGTCAGTCGCGTGGTGGCCTTGGCGAGGTACTGCGTGCTCATCGCCTTGGGGATCCAGCGGTGCCCCGTCGGCACGGTGGCCTCCATCAACATCCCCATCGCGGTCTCGGCGAGATTGCAGGCCGCGATGGCGTGAAAGGTTCCGAGGTGGTTGTGAACGCCGAACCAGTTGGGCGCCGAGACACGGCAGTATCCGGGTTCCATCTCCTCGACGAGCGGGAGAATGGTGCCGAAGTACGGCACGCGCGCGACCATGCCGAGCGAGAACAGTGCGTTGCCGAGCCGACCACCGGGCAGACGCTTGCGGAGGGAGTGCGTCGCACTGTTGGTGTTACCGGGAGTTGCAGTCATGAGTCCCGATGCTATCGGGCTGGACTCGGGTCGATCGTCGATGCTATCCGGCAGTGGTGCCGAGGGTGGCGTTCCGGAGATCTGCGTACGCTGCGTCGAGCGCTGACGCGTACACGGACGGGTCCGGTACGAGATCGGTGTCGCACAGCGCCGTGACCCCGCACCAGTCGTCGCCGGCACCGTGCGCGTGGGAGATGCCCGTGCCGTTGATCGGCCCGAATCCCAGCCCGCAGGCCTGCCGACAGTCCAGGAGACGGAGTTCGAACGGCAGCCGGTAAGCGGTCATCACCGACGTATTGAAAGGTCGGTCGTCGGGCTCGGCGCGCCGTGGATAGCCGCGGGAGTCTTCTGTTCGTCGTCGCAGTGCCCGGACCAGGAAACCCGGCGGTACGTAACCGACGGTCGCATCCGCGGAAGCCTCGGCACTATGGCTGAGTCTGAGGCGCTCGCCCAGCACTGCGTCGTGGACCGCCCGGAGTCGAGTGATCGGGTCCGGTTCGGTGCTGTGGAGGTCGACCGTCATCATGACGAATCGGTTGTTCCCTCGTCCGTTGTCCTCGGCCACGGTGCCGTCGGCTTCCCGTGGCCGGACCGTCATGGGAACCGACGCCACCAGTGAGCCGTCCGGCGGGCTGCCGACAGCGCAAAGATAATCGTGCATCGCCCTGCCGATCACGGTGAGAACAAGGTCGTTGACGGTGGCCGCGCCGACACCGCGACGGATCTGTCGGATCTCCGCCCACGGCCAGTAGACGACGGCCACGCCGCGCTTGGGTCCGACGGGACCGTCGACCGGGGTGACGGTCCGCTCGGCTGTCGGTACGGTGTAGCGCGCCGTGGCGCGCACCTTGTCTCTCTCATCGAGCGCACCCCGATAGTTGCGAGCCGCCCGACGGAATTCGGTGAGAGCCCGAGAAACCTGCATGAGCGCGGCGCCGCGCGTGTGGCTGTCGGACGCCTGCGGCACGTCCGGTTCAGAACTCTCGACCGATGGCTCCGGCCCGAACAGACTGGCGAGGATCGCTTGGAGCGCGATCCCGTCCGCAGCGGCGTGGTGGATGCGGACGGCCACGGCGAAGCCCTGGTCCGCTATCGGGCCGAATCCGTCGGGGCACCGGCTCACATGGATCTCCCACAGTGGACGGGACAAATCCATAGCGGATTCGGCCAGTTCTCCGAGGAACTCGAGGAAGCCGTCCGAGGTCATCGGGTCGTGCATGAACAAATGGCGATCGAGACGGAAGTCGTCGTCGTGCACCCAGACGGGGTACTCGAGGTCGAGCATCGACCGTCGGAGCCTGCGACGAAAGAGTGGCCCGCGCGTGCGTGCGGCGAACCACTCGTGCACGGCGGACTCCAGCGGCAGGTCGTGATCAGCGGCGCTCACGAAGAAACCACAGCACACGGTGATCTGACGAGATCGCGGTCCGTCGGTGTAGACGAACATCGCGTCCTTGGGCTGTAGGCGTTCCATCGTGGGACCTCGGTTCAGTGGCGCAGCAGTGCGCGGACGGAGTTCGCCGGAGCCCACCGAAACCAGTCCAGGTCGGGGTTGGCGATGACAGGACGGCGGCGCAATGCCGCTATGCCAGGCGACCGGGCCATCGTCATGAGGACGTGGTCGGCGGTGTCGAGCAGCACGGTGCGGAGCCTGCTGACGGGACGTTGGTAGCAGCCGACGTAGTCGACGACGTTCTTGCTGAAGCTGAGCTTGAATTGACCCACCCCGTGGAGTGGGTGCTCGGGTGTGTCGAGATGAGCGCGAGAGGGCGACCCGTACAAGTCGTACTCGGTGCAGCCGTTCTCGCGCGCCCACCTCATGATCTCCCATTGGACGGCGTGCCCGGCGCCGGTGGTCCCGAGGCCGCTCGAGGAACTGTCGTCCGATGCACTGCGCACGGAGGCGCCGGTCAGGTAGAGGGCGCGATGACCGAATCTGAGTGCGAAAGCCGTGGCGACCACCTCTCCTCGCCGGCGGGCGAAGAACAACTGACCGGCGCCGGACTTCTGCAGGTGCTGGTACGTCGTCGTCGCAGTGTGGAGATCGGGTATCCCGAATCGTCCGTTCGCGGTGGATCGGAGGAGATCGAAATTGATTCGGCAGTTCGCATCGGTCGCCTCGACCCGCTCCACCACCACATCCTCACGGGTCGCACGCTTGATCCATCGCCGGGCCCGCGTGCTGAATCTGGCCAGGACATCCTCGTCCGTGCCACTCAGATCGACCAGGATGGTGTGCTCGATGGTCCAGGTCATCGTCCGACTCAGACCGTGTGCGATCAGGGTAGCCTCAGCCTGCTCGGAGGCGGGAATATACGGATCGACGCGAATCGTCATCACGCCGAGTTCAGCAGCCAGCGGGGTGAGTGAATCGACGACGAGAACGAGGTCCTCGACCGAGGTGACACCCGGACCGGGGATCTGCCAGTAGTCGCCGAGCGTCGGGACAGTCGCGACCACAGCCAACACAGCCAGGTCGCCGACCATCAGATATTCGACGTGATGCCCTGCGAGCTGCTGGGTGTGTGCGAACGCGCGAGACCGGAAGACCGAACCTCCATCGGGGTTGGCGCGGATCAGGTCGTCCCATCGCTCGATCTCGCCGGCTGTCGCCTGTCTGGCCTCGCCGAGGGCGAACGTCGCGTTCTTCACATCTGTATCCGACTTACACATCCCGCGCTTCTCGGTGCTGCTCCTCTTTCTGAAAACGCATGAGAATGCAGCCTATCGCCGCCCTGGGTACGCGGTCAGTCGCACGTTCGGCCCAATTCCGTCCGCGGAGACGGGGCGGGCGCCCGGAGTTCAGTGGATGGTGTTCACGCAGGCGTCGGTGAGAACGGCAGCGTGATGACGGAGCTTGCCGAGGTAGTCGTCCAAGTCGCGCAACGCGCTGAGGTCTGCCGTCACGTTGATCGTCAGCCGGTCGCCGAGCGAGGTGACCACATGCTGCAACGTCATCCGATCGCCGATGTTGAGCCACATCAACTGGTCGATCACCGGATCACCGAGGAAGGTGGCGTCGACGAGATCGCTGCGGACGTTGGAGATCAGCGTGGCGGCGGTGCTCGCGGCCGGGGAATCGACGCCTGCTTCGGCGACGCCGGATCGCTGAGCCCGTTT
This sequence comes from Gordonia sp. PS3, assembly GCF_041950545.1. NCBI lineage: Bacteria > Bacillati > Actinomycetota > Actinomycetes > Mycobacteriales > Gordoniaceae > Gordonia > Gordonia sp. PS3. Next base: position 796,720 of record NZ_CP169524.1, read on the forward strand.
CCTGGACAGACCGAGGACAGTCGGTGCGAGCCGAGTCTGCAAGGCGCGGAAGGCGATCGCATCCTCACTGCGGACCCGCGCCTTGGCAGCCGCGGTCGAGGCATGTACTCGCCGGAGCCGCTCGATCGGGTCGGATTCGTCGCCGTGCAGTTCCACGATCTCCTCGGAGAACGAGTTGGCGTCAGCGGTCAGATCGTCGGCCTGGAAGGGCGACGCGGCGTACAGCGGCACCGCCGGCTCGCCGCCGTCGAGCTCCGTCAAGGTCTCGAACAGCGCCCGGCCGATGATCGCGGTGACCGCATCGTTGACGGTGGCTCCCGGAACAACGTCGCGGACCGCGCGGACCTCGCGCAGACTCAACGGCACCGAACCGATGTGAATCGGTCCGCGCAGAGCTTTGTTGAAGCGCGTTCCCCGGGGGAGTTCGACTGACTTCAGGTTGGCGGCGTGCCGCGACAGACGCGGCAGCGCCGCGAGATGACGCACCAGTGCGGCCGGGATCGACAGCGCCGATCTCAGGTTCCCGGGCGGCCGGTGGCCGGGGACGGCCGGAGCGGGCACCGGCTCGTCGCGCAGCGCGCGGCGCATGACCGCGGCGATCTTGGTTCCGTCACCGGCCGCGTGATGGGTGCGCAGCACCACCAACGTGACCGGTCCGGGGTAGTCGAGATCCATGCCGGTCACGCCGGTGATCACCGTCAGATCCCACGGCGGCCGCGACAGATCGACCGGCGACGAGACCAGTTCCGCCACGATCCGTTCCGCGCCCGCCGGCTCGCCGCCGTCGACGACCCGGATGTGCGCGGCGACGTCGACAGACGCGTCCGTGACCCAGTGCGGCAGGCCGGCGTGGCCCCATGAGTGCCGCAGCGTGCGGGTGAACATCGGCCAGCAGTCGAGTCGTTCCCTCATCCAGGCGGCGACACGGGAGACGTCGAGTGACTCCCCGGTGGTGGCGACGACGTCGCAGTGGATGACGGACGTGACGGCGGGGGTCAGAGCGACGGTGTCGCGGACGCTCAGCGGGACAGCATCATGAATGTCGGTCATGCAGACGACAGTAGTGTCGTCTGTTCGGACTATCTCGCGAAGTGCGGGACGTCAGTCGCGAGTCACCCACGGAATCGGGCGCGTCGGCGGATTTGAGCTCATCGGCGGGGTGGTGCATACTATTCAGGTTGCCTCGCGTAGGGGCGAACAAACTTCCAGGACCGCAAAGCGCGGATCCGGGCGTGTAACGCGGGACCCACAGTGTGGGCTCGGATGAATTCTCATCCGGGGAACCGGACCGACACGCCCGACCGCGGGTGCCGGAGGCGAAGCCGACGAGAGTCGGCAGCCGGACGAGAGTTCGGCACCGTACAACGACAGTAGAACAGCGTCGATCCGCCAAATGTCAAGGCGTGGTCATGTGGCATCAGTTGCCGCCCGTGAGTGATCTCGGGTGTGGAGTCACGCGGTGTTGTGCTGTCGAGAGATGAACAGACGGAAGAGGACACAGCGTGGCGGGACAGAAGATCCGCATCAGGCTCAAGGCCTACGACCACGAGGCGATCGACGCTTCTGCGCGCAAGATCGTGGAGACCGTGACCCGCACGGGTGCGCGCGTGGTCGGCCCGGTGCCGTTGCCCACCGAAAAGAACGTGTACTGCGTCATCCGTTCGCCGCATAAGTACAAGGACAGCCGCGAACACTTCGAGATGCGCACGCACAAGCGACTCATCGACATCCTCGACCCGACGCCGAAGACGGTCGACGCGCTGATGCGCATCGATCTCCCGGCGAGTGTCGACGTCAACATTCAGTGACGGGGGATTGGATCAAATGAGCAATCAGAATGCAACCAAGGGCATCCTGGGCACCAAGCTCGGCATGACCCAGGTTTTCGACGAGAACAACCGGGTCGTCCCGGTGACCGTCATCGCGACCGGCTCCAACGTCGTCACCCAGCTGCGCACCGCAGACCGTGACGGCTACACCGCCGTTCAGCTCGCGTACGGCGCCGTCGACCCCCGCAAGGTGAGCAAGCCGGTCGCCGGCCAGTTCGCCAAGGCCGGCGTCACCCCGCGCCGCCACCTCACCGAGATCCGTGTCAACGACATCTCGGAGTTCGAGGTCGGCCAGGAGCTGGGTGCCGACATCTTCGCCGAAGGCGTGAAGGTGGACGTGACCGGTACGTCCAAGGGCAAGGGCTTCGCCGGTGTCATGAAGCGTCACGGCTTCGCCGGTCTGGGTGCCAGCCACGGTGCGCACCGCGTGCACCGTTCGCCGGGCTCCATCGGTGGCTGCGCCACGCCGGGTCGTGTCTTCAAGGGCACCCGCATGGCAGGCCGCATGGGCTCCGACAAGGTGACCACGCAGAACCTGACCGTCCACAAGGTGGACGCCGAAGCCGGTCTGCTGTTGATCAAGGGCGCGATCCCCGGCCGCAAGGGCGGCATCGTGGTGGTCCGCGACGCAGTGAAGGGTGGCGCCAAGTGAGCACCGAAACCGCAACCAAGCTGACGCTCGACGTCCGCAACGCCGACGGCACCACCAATGGCACCGTCGACCTGCCGGCCGAGCTCTTCGACCAGACCGCGAACATCGCGCTCATGCACCAGGTGGTCGTGGCCCAACAGGCCGCCGCCCGCCAGGGCACGCACTCGACCAAGACGCGTGGCGAGGTCTCCGGCGGCGGCGCCAAGCCGTACCGCCAGAAGGGCACCGGCCGCGCTCGTCAGGGCTCGATCCGCGCTCCGCAGTTCACCGGCGGCGGCACCGTTCACGGTCCGCAGCCGCGTGACTACACGCAGAAGGTCAACAAGAAGGTCAAGGCCGCTGCGCTGCGCGGCGCCCTGTCGGACCGTGCTCGCAACGAGCGCATCCACGTGGTGACCGAGCTCGTCGCCGGCCAGACCCCGTCGACCAAGGCTGCTCGCGAGTTCCTGGCGAAGCTGAGCGAGCGTCGCAAGTTCCTGGTGGTGCTGTCCCGTGAGGACGTCACCGCGTGGAAGAGCGTCGCCAACCTGGGCAACGTCCTGCCGATCGCGCCGGATCAGCTCAACACCTACGACGTCCTCGACTCGGATGAGGTCGTGTTCAGCGTTGAGACCCTGAACGCCTTCATCGAGCAGAACCAGAAGAAGGAGGCCTAGGAATGGCTACGCAGGCAGACCCGCGTGACATCATCCTGGCGCCGGTGATCTCGGAGAAGGCTTACGGGCTGATCGAAGACAACGTGTACACGTTCCTGGTGCACCCGGATTCGAACAAGACTCAGATCAAGATCGCCATCGAGCAGATCTTCGATGTGAAGGTCTCCAGCGTCAACACCGCCAATCGTCAGGGCAAGCGCAAGCGCACCCGTTACGGCTACGGCAAGCGCAAGAACACCAAGCGCGCCATCGTGACGCTGTCCGCTGACAGCAAGCCCATCGAGATCTTCGGGGGAGCGGTCTCCTGACCGCCCGCGAAGAAGAGTAGGGACTAAGACTCATGGCAATTCGTAAGTACAAGCCGACGACGCCGGGCCGTCGCGGATCGAGCGGTGCCGACTTCTCCGAGGTCACCCGTTCGCATCCGGAGAAGTCGCTGGTTCGTCCGCTGCACAGCACCGGCGGACGCAACGCTCACGGCCGGATCACCACCCGCCACAAGGGTGGCGGCCACAAGCGCGCCTACCGTCTGATCGACTTCCGTCGTAACGACAAGGACGGCATCAACGCCAAGGTCGCACACATCGAGTACGACCCCAACCGCACCGCGCGCATCGCGCTGCTGCACTACGTGGACGGTGAGAAGCGCTACATCCTGGCGCCGAAGAACCTGAAGCAGGGCGACGTCGTCGAATCCGGACCCAACGCCGACATCAAGCCGGGCAACAACCTGCCGCTGCGCAACATCCCGACCGGTACCCAGATCCACAACGTGGAGCTGCGTCCGGGCGGCGGCGCCAAGATGGCTCGTTCGGCCGGCGCCTCGATCCAGCTGCTGGGCAAGGAGGGTCCGTACGCGACCCTGCGCATGCCCTCCGGTGAGATCCGCCGCGTCGACGTGCGCTGCCGCGCCACCGTCGGCGAGGTCGGCAACGCCGAGCAGAGCAACATCAACTGGGGCAAGGCCGGCCGTATGCGCTGGAAGGGCAAGCGCCCGACCGTCCGCGGTGTCGTCATGAACCCGGTCGACCACCCGCACGGCGGTGGTGAGGGCAAGACCTCGGGTGGTCGCCACCCGGTGAGCCCGTGGGGACAGCCTGAGGGCCGCACCCGCAAGAACAAGGCCAGCGACAAGATGATCGTCCGTCGCCGTCGTACCGGCAAGAACAAGCGATAACTAGGAGGAGGTAAAAAATGCCACGCAGCCTGAAGAAGGGCCCGTTCGTCGACGACCACCTCCTGAAGAAGGTGGATGCACAGAACGAGAAGGGCACCAAGCAGGTCATCAAGACCTGGTCGCGCCGCTCGACCATCATCCCCGACTTCATCGGTCACACCTTTGCGGTCCACGACGGTCGCAAGCACGTGCCCGTGTTCGTGTCCGACTCGATGGTGGGTCACAAGCTGGGCGAGTTCGCTCCCACCCGTACCTTCAAGGGTCACATCAAGGATGACCGGAAAGCGAAGCGCCGGTAACCATGACTACTGAGACTGAAAACGCAGTGCAGAGTGCACGGGCGACCGCGAAGTTCGTTCGCGTGACCCCGATGAAGGCACGCCGCGTCATCGACCTGGTTCGCGGAAAGAACGTGGACGAGGCTCTCGACATCCTGCGGTTCGCCCCGCAGGCGGCCAGTGAGCCGGTCTACAAGGTGCTCGCCAGCGCGGTCGCGAACGCTGAGAACAACGTGGGCCTGGACCGCCGGACGCTCGTCGTCTCGGAGGCCTTCGCCGATGAGGGCCCGACCCTGAAGCGGTTCCAGCCGCGTGCACAGGGCCGCGCCTTCCGCATCCGCAAGCGCACCAGCCACATCACCGTGGTCGTCGCCGCTGCGGAGAACGGCGGACGTGCTCGTTCGCGCCAGCAGAAGAAGAAGGGAGCCTAAACAGTGGGCCAGAAGATCAACCCGCACGGCTTCCGGCTGGGCATCACCACGGACTGGAACTCACGTTGGTACGCCGACAAGCAGTACGCGGAGTACGTCAAGGAAGACGTCGCGATCCGCAAGCTGCTGAGCACCGGCCTCGAGCGCGCCGGCATCTCCAAGGTGGAGATCGAGCGCACCCGTGACCGCGTCCGCGTCGACATCCACACCGCTCGTCCGGGCATCGTCATCGGCCGCCGCGGCGCCGAGGCCGATCGCATCCGCGGCGACCTGGAGAAGCTGACCGGCAAGCAGGTGCAGCTGAACATCCTCGAGGTCAAGAACCCCGAGGCCGACGCACAGCTCGTCGCGCAGGGCGTCGCCGAGCAGCTCAGCAACCGTGTGGCGTTCCGCCGCGCGATGCGCAAGGCCATCCAGTCGGCCATGCGTCAGCCGGGCGTCAAGGGCATCCGAGTCCAGTGCTCGGGTCGTCTGGGCGGTGCCGAGATGAGCCGCAAGGAGTTCTACCGCGAGGGACGCGTGCCGCTGCACACGCTGCGCGCCGACATCGACTACGGGCTCTACGAGGCACGTACCACCTTCGGCCGCATCGGCGTGAAGGTGTGGATCTACAAGGGCGACATCGTCGGCGGCCGTCGTGAACTGGCCGCAGCCGCGCCCGCCGAGGATCGTCGCGGACCGCGTCGTCCGAGCCGTCCGCGCCGCGACGCGCGTGGTGGCCAGGGCGGTCGCAGCAGCGACGCTGCGCAGGCTCCGGCCGCCGACGCCACCGCGTCCGCTCCGGCGTCTGCAGAGAACCAGGAGGGCTGAGGCCATGTTGATCCCTCGCAGGGTCAAGCACCGCAAGCAGCACCACCCCAGCCTGAAGGGCCGGGCCAAGGGCGGAACCAAGGTCACCTTCGGTGACTACGGCATCCAGGCTCTGGAAGGTGCGTACATCACCAACCGTCAGATCGAGTCTGCTCGTATCGCGATCAACCGCCACATCAAGCGTGGCGGCAAGGTCTGGATCAACATCTTCCCGGACCGCCCGATCACGAAGAAGCCCGCCGAGACCCGCATGGGTTCCGGTAAGGGCTCGCCCGAGTGGTGGGTGGCCCCGGTGAAGCCGGGCCGCGTGCTGTTCGAGATGAGCTACCCCAATGAGGAGACCGCTCGCGAGGCACTGCGCCGCGCACAGCACAAGCTCCCCATGAAGACCCGAATCGTGACCCGAGAGGAGCAGTTCTGATGGCACTCGGAGTCGCTGCTTCTGAGCTCCGTGAGCTCAGCGATACCGACCTGGTCGCGCGCCTGAAGGAGTCGAAGGAAGAGCTTTTCAACCTTCGCTTCCAGATGGCCACCGGTCAGCTCGACAACAACCGTCGTCTGCGCACCGTGCGCCGCGAGATCGCGCGTGTCTACACCGTGATGCGTGAGCGCGAGCTGGGCCTCGCGTCCGGACCGGAGGGTGAAGACGCATGAGTGAGGACCAGAAGGTGAACACCGAAGATCGCGCCAGCCGCAAGGAGCGGATCGGCTACGTCGTCAGTGACAAGATGACCAAGACCATCACGGTCGAGCTGGAGGATCGTACGCGTCACGCGCTGTACGGCAAGATCATCCGCACGACCAGCAAGGTCAAGGCGCACGACGAGGAGCAGATCGCCGGCGTCGGCGACCGCGTCCGGATCATGGAGACCCGACCGCTGTCGGCGACCAAGCGCTGGCGTCTGGTCGAGGTGCTCGAGAAGGCCAAGTAGGCCCGATCGGCGCTTCGCGTACGACGAACATACGACCGCCCGTCCCGGGATTCCAGGGCGGGCGGTCGTCGTCGGAGTGGATGATCGTTCGCGTCGATCTGGCGGCGCCGGCCGATACCGTGGTGCACTGTCGATATACTGCGCCGGGTACCGCTTAGCGGCACCGGGCATCGACAGCCGATTGCCGCAACCGACTAGTTAGGACACCATGCCGGACGCTGGCCACAGGCGTGACGACGAATCGAATGCTCTTCGAAGCGGCGCGGAGCCACTGACGTCTGGCTCGGATGAGCTGTCCGACGTGCCCGGATGGGGATCCGACGAAGACGATCCCGTCGCCGAACAGTTGCGGGCATGGCGCTCCGAACTCGGTACGGGGACGGCCGGACCCGCGCCGTCGGCTGAGCGGGCGACTCCGACCCCGGTCCCGCGCGACGAGCCGCAGGAGACGGTGCACGAGGCGCGTCACTCCACGCCGAAGGAGGAGTGGACGCAGAATCCGATGACGGCGCCGTGGCTGCTCAACGGACTCGGCTTCCGCAAGGAGGAGCCGGAACTGGTGGAGCAGCGGCCGCGCCGCGCGCCGCGGATGCCCGAGGGCCGCAGCGCCGCGTGGGACGTCATCTCCGCGCAACAGCCGGTGGTGAAGCCGGCCGAACCGGAGATCAGCCCGGAGGAGGCTGCGCTCTCCGCTGCCCGTACGGTCTCGTTTCCGGCGCTCGACATGGTGCCCATCGGGGAGAAGGCCGGTCCGGTCGAATACGCGATCGAGGTCGATGGCCTGCGCAAGGTCTTCAACGACATGGTCGCCGTCGACGATGTGAGCTTCAAAGTGCCCAAGGGCAAGATCGTGGCACTGCTCGGACCCAACGGCGCCGGGAAGACGACCACGGTGAGCATGCTGTGCACCCTGCTGCGACCCACCTCGGGTACGGCGACCGTCAACGGATACGACGTCCTCAAGGACGCGGCGCAGGTCCGGCGGTCGATCATGCTCACCGGGCAGTTCGCCGCGCTGGACGAGTCGCTGACCGGGCGTGAGAACCTCGTGCTGTTCGGCCGGCTGATGGGACTGCGGAAGCCCGCGGCTCGGGCCCGTGCCGACGAGCTGCTGGAGTTCTTCTCTCTCGTCGCGGCGGCCGACAAACGGGTGGGCCAGTACTCCGGTGGCATGCGGCGGCGCATCGACATCGCCTGCGGGCTCGTCACCGAACCGAAGGTGGTGTTCCTCGACGAACCGACCACGGGCCTGGATCCGCGCAGTCGGCAGGACGTGTGGGAACTGGTGGAACAGCTGCGCGATTCCGGCGTCACCATCTTGCTGACCACCCAGTATCTCGAGGAAGCCGACATGCTGTCGGACAACATCGTGGTCATCGACAAGGGCCGGGTGATCGCCGAAGGCACCTCGGACGAGCTCAAAGCAGCGACCGGTGCGGCCTACTGTGAGGTGACACCCGCGCACCCGGCGTACCTGCCGCGGCTGCGGGCCCGCCTGGCCGATCTGCTCGGCGCCAACGCCAAGGACGACGGAGAGACGATCTCCGTCCCTGCGCCCGACGGTCCGGACACGCTCGCCGAGGTGATCCGGCGGACCGAGGCGGCACGGATCCCGCTGGCCGACATCGCCTTGCGCCGGCCTTCGCTGGACGAGGTGTTCCTGGCGCTGACTGATCCGAACAAGGACCGGGGCGCCTGATGGCCCACGAGGCGACCGTCGCTCCGCGGTTGTTCGGTCCGGACGGCGCGACCGCGCAGATCAGTCCGGTCCAGCAGTGGTGGACGCTGACCGGACGCGGACTGCGCAAGGTGGTCCGCAACGGCGAGATCGTGCTCGCCTTCCTCTCGCCGGCGCTGCTGGCGCTGTGCTTCTATCTCCCGCTGCGCAAGATCATGAATGCGCAGATGGACATGAACTATGCGCAGTACCTGATGCCGATCATCTTTCTGCAGTCGCTGGAGTTCACTGCCTCGTCGGCGGCGATGCGCTCGTCCTTCGACGGCTCGGAGGGCGTCAACACCCGCTTCCGCGCGATGCCGATGCGACCCGCGGTGCCACTGCTGGCGCGCACGGCCACCAATGCCGTGCTTCTCACGGTCTCGCTCGTGTGCGCCACCGTCGCGACCCTCATCATGGGGTGGCGGCCCGGCGGGGGAGTCACCGGAACTCTCGCGCTCTACGGAATCGGGGCGTTGATCGGTCTGCTGCTGGCGACGGTGGCCGACGGCATCGGCCTGATCGCGGGCAGCCCGCAGGCCACCAGCCAGACGATGGGTCTGCCGACGCTGATCCTGGGCATGCTGTCGACGGGATTCGTTCCGGAGGAGCGGTTCCCCGAGTGGATCCGGCCGTTCGCTCGAAACCAGCCGATCTCCCAGTTCGCGGGAGTGATGCGTTCGGCCGACGACGGCACGCTGACGTGGCACCAGTTGTTCCCGTCGGTGTGCTGGATGATCGGGCTCGCGGTGGTCGCGGCCATCCTCCTCGGGATCTACATGCGGAGGAACGCGCGATGACCGATCAGTCGAGCACGGCGCCGGACGCCGGGGAGACACAGGAAGCGATGGAGTTCCCGCCGGTGCAGTCGCCCGCGGAGACATCGCTGCGCGCCTGGATCACGCAGTCGGCGATCCTGACCGGCAGGCAGGTGATGGTGCTGGCGCGAGACATTCCGACACTCACCCAGATCCTGCTGTTCCCCGCGCTGAGCATGATCATGTTCAAGGTGGTGCTGGGCGACGTGATCGGTCAGGCGACGGGACAGAACAGCGCGTACGGCACCGTGCCGCTGGTGGTCCTGGTGGCGGCGATGTTCGGTTCGGTGGCGTCGGCCACCCGGCTCAACGTGGAGCGGCGCAGCGGGTTGCTGAGCCGGTTGTACGTGATGCCGATCAACCGATCGGCGGATCTCGCATCGCGGGTGGCCGCCGATTCGGTGCGAGTCCTGATCACTTCGGCGATCCTGCTCGCGGCGGGCCATCTCATCGGATTCCGGTTCACGCAGGGTGTGGGACCGGCCGTGGGACTGTTCGTGGTCGCGATGGCCTACGGCGCCGCGTACGGGATGCTCGCGCTCGCCTTGGCGGTGAACGCCGCCCCCGGTGCGCCGCTGGTGCCCTATCTCGGACTGTTGTCGAGCCTGCTGATGTTCTTCAATTCCGGATTCTCGCCGGTGGAGGCGTACCCCGATTGGCTTCAGCCGGTGGTGCAGAACCAGCCGATGACGCCTGCGATCGAACTGATGCGTTCGCTCGCCGCGGGCGGGCCGCTGATGGACAACGCGATCAAGGTGGCGTGCTGGGTGATCGGCATCTTCGCGGTCACGATTTATCCCGCTTTGCGCGGGTATCGCAAGGCTGCGGTGGGACACTGAGCGGTGTCGTGAGACGCGAGGCGGCCGACTCCGGCCCGGGGGTGGAATCCAGGCGGTTTCCGTCTACGCCGTAGGCGGGCTTAGAATTGACCACTTTGGGTACGAATATTTACGAGGTGATGCGCTAGTGACGGGCGATGCTCATGAGACTGACGACACACGAACAACTGTTCGTGCGGGTCAGGATGATGCTGCGGCCGGCATGGGGGAGTCGGCGCCCGGGCAGCGGGGTGTGCCCGCCGGAGCGTTCCCACTCTCCGCAGCGCAGTTCGGGCTGTGGCTGTCGCAGCAGCTGCATCCCGAAGTGCCGATCAACATGGCGCAGTACGTGGAGCTGCGCGGTCAGCTCGATCTCGACCTGCTCGAAGAATGCCTGATCGCCACCGGCAAGGAGATCGGATCCGGCTACCTGCGGATCATCGACGTCGACGGCCGCCCGTACCAGCTCGTCGACCGCGACATCGAGCAGTCGCTGGTCCGCGTCGATCTCTCTGAACGCCCCGATCCGGAGGCCGCGGCGCACGAGTGGATGCGCGCCGAGTACACGGCGCCGATCGATCTCGAGACCGGTCCGCTCTTCTGCTGTGCGGTCATCACGATCGGCCCCGACCACCACTACTGGTATGCGCGAGTGCACCACGTGGCGCTCGACGGCGTGGGTGCCATCACGTTGATGACCCGCGTGGCGGAGCTGTACACGCAGGCGCTCGACGGCGCGCCGCTGCCGTCCGATCCGGCGGACCACCTGCGCGAGCTGTACGAGGTGGAGGACGCCTACCGGTCGTCGCGCCGATTCGAATCCGACCGCGAGTACTGGGCGCAGGTCGTCGACGACATGCCCGAACCCGAGTCGTTCGCTTCGCGTCACGCCGCGCCGCAGGCGCTGAGCACCGTCGCGAGCACTGCACTGCCGCGCGATCTGGCCGAGGCGATGACGACCGACGGAGCCTCCTTCGCACCGGTCACCATCGCCGCGTTCGCGGCGTACTTCGGCCGGCTGACCGGAACCGACGACGTCCTGCTGTCGCTTCCCGTCTCGGCGCGCACCACCGCGCTGATGCGCCGGGCGGGCGGCATGGTCTCGAATGTGGTGCCGCTCCGGATCGCCGTGCCCGCGGACGCCACTGTCGACGCCCTCGTCGAATCGGTGCAGGTCCAGCTGGTGGGCGCGCTCCGCCACCAGCGCTACCGCACGGAGGACATCCGTCGCGACGCCGGTTCGCTCGGCGCGGACCGCGCCTATTTCGGCCCGGTCGTCAACATCATGATGGGTCTGGGCGACCTGCGCCTGGGCGCCATCGAATCACGACTGCACGTCCTCTCGTCCGGTCCGGTCGACGACCTGATGCTCAACCTGTACGAGACGGGTACCGGCAGCACCCACATCGACTTCATCGCGAACCCGGCCCGCTACACCGAGGCCGAGAACGAGCGCCACCACGCCCGCTTCGTGGACTTCCTCAAGCGTTTCGTGGCTGCCGGAGCCGACACCGCGATCGGCGACCTCGAGGTCCTCGGCGCCGGCGAGCGCGAATGGCTGCTCTCGCGCGAGGGCGGCACTGCCGCGGAGCCACGCGGTTTCGGCGACATCCTGGCCGCTTCGGCCGCGGTGTACCCCGACCGGGTGGCCGTCGAGTTCGGAGGCACCGTCTGGACCTACCGGGAACTCGACGAACGCTCGAACCGCCTGGCACGTGTCCTGATCCGGCGAGGGGTGGGACCGGAGAGCCTGGTGGCGCTGGCGGTCCCGCGCTCGCTCGAATCGGTGCTGGCGATCTGGTCGATCGCGAAGGCCGGAGGCGCCTACCTGCCGATCGATCCGGGCTATCCGTCCGACCGCATCGCCCACATGGTGACCGACTCCGGCGCGGAGCACGGTCTGACGACCATCGCGAACCGCGCCGCCCTCCCGGACGGCGTCGATTGGCTCGCGCTCGACTCGCTGGAGGCGACCACCCTCGCCGACGCGGAGTCGGCCGCGCCGATCACCGACGCCGAACGGCTCGCCCCGGTCCGGCCCGACAACCCCGCTTACGTCATCTACACGTCCGGTTCCACCGGACTGCCGAAGGGCGTCGTGGTGCCCAACCGCGGGTTGTCGACGCTCGCCGAGGACCTGCGAGTGGTGTACTCGGTCTCATCCGACGCCCGGGTTGCCCAGTTCGCCTCCCCGAGCTTCGATGCGGCATTCGGTGAGATGCTCGCCGCGTGGGCTCATGGCGGAGCTCTCATCGTCGTACCGCCGACCGTGACCGGCGGCGACGAACTCGCGGGACTGCTCGCGGCCGCACGCGTGACCACGCTGGTCTCGACCCCGCCCGCCGCGCAGACGCTCGACCCGACCGGCCTGGACTCGATGCGCCGGGTGGTGACCGGCGGCGACGTGCTGCCCGCCGAACTCGCGGCGCGGTGGGACGGCCGGTTGCGCAACGCCTACGGTCCCACCGAGACCACGGTGATCGTCACGATCACCGAGCCACTGGCCGCCGGGACGCCGATCACGATCGGCGCGCCGATGAGCGGGGTTCGAGCGCTGGTGCTCGACCACCGCCTGCGGCCGGCGCCGGTCGGTGTCGCGGGCGATCTGTACATCGCCAATCCCGGTACTGCGCGCGGCTACCACGCCCGCCCGTCGCTGACCTCCTCGCGCTTCGTCGCCGATCCGTACGGCCCACCCGGCAGCCGCATGTACGCCACCGGCGACGTGGTCCGGTGGACCGACGACGGCGAGCTCGACTACATCGGGCGCTCGGACTTCCAGGTCAAGATTCGCGGCTTCCGCATCGAACTCGGCGAGATCGACGCCGTGATGGAGAACTGCCCGGGCGTCGACTTCGCCACTACGCAGGTCCGTACCGGTTCAGCCGGTCAGCCACAGCTGGTCACCTACGTGCTGGCCGAGGACGGCGTGGATCTGGACCCGTCGGGTCTGCGGATCGCCGCCGGACAGGTGCTGCCCGAATACATGGTGCCCGCCGCGGTGGTCGTGCTCGACGAGGTGCCGCTCACGGTGAACGGCAAGCTCGATCGCGCCGCCCTGCCCGATCCCGACTTCAGCGCGAGCACGGCGGAGTACCGCGAGCCGTCGACCGAGCTGGAGAAGCGGATCGCCGAGGTCTTCGCCGACGTCCTCGGTCTCGACCGTGTCAGCGCCGACGCGAGCTTCTTCGAGCTCGGCGGCGACAGCATCATCTCCCTGCAGTTGGTGTCGCGGGCCAAGAACCTCGGCATCGTCTTCACCGCGCGCGAGGTCTTCGAACAGCAGACGGTGGCCGGTCTGGCCCAGGTGGCGCGGACCGCCGACTCGGCAGAGGCGGAGCTGACCGAACTTCCGGGCGAGGGCGTCGGGCCGATGCCGCTGACCCCGGTGATGCACCAGATGCTCGAACTCGGACGCTACGAGGCGTTCGCACAGGCGCTGACCCTCGTCCTCCCGGCGGGCGCGAGCGATGAGGGCGTCGCCGCCACCATCGCCGCCGTCGTGGATCATCACGACATGCTGCGCGCGGTGCTGCGCGCGGACGGCCCCGAACCCGTCATCGTCACGCGACCGGCGGGCAGCGTGGACGCGACATCGCTGATCTCGAACGTTCCCGCCCGGGGACGCGCCGGATCGGCCGAGCTCGCGGAGCAGATCGGCCGAGTCGCGGCCGAGTCGGCGCGCCGCCTGAGTCCGGACACCGGTGTCATGGCGCAGTTCGTCCGACTCACGGGATCGGGCGAGACCGACGGAGACCGACTGGTCGCCGTCGTGCACCACCTCGCCGTCGACGGTGTGTCGTGGCGCACGCTGGTCCCCGACTTCGCACTCGCGTGGGTGAGCGTCTCCGCCGGCGCGACCCCGTCCCTTCCGCCTGTCGGAACCTCGATGCGCCGATGGGCGCACGGACTCGCCGAGGCCGCCCGCCGCGCCGACCGTGAGGCCGAGCTCGAGCACTGGCGGCGGATCGTCGCGGACGGCGACCAGCCGGTGGGCCGGCGCCCGCTCGATCCGCGGGTCGATGTGGCCGCCACTGAACGGCGGCTCGAGGTCCGGCTCAGCCCGGAGACCACGAGAGCCGTGCTCGCGGTGATTCCGCGGCAGTACCGTGCGGGCGTCAACGACGGTCTGCTCGCGGCGCTGGCGCTGGCGGTCGCCGCATGGCGCGGCGCGGACGGGCGACGCAGCATGCTCGTCGATCTCGAGGGCCACGGCCGTGAGGAGTCGGCGGTGCCCGGTGCCGATCTGGCACGGACCGTCGGCTGGTTCACCAGCGTGTACCCGGCTCGGCTCGACGTCGGCGACGTGGATCTGGACGCCGCGTTCGAGGGCGGGCCGAGTACGGCGGCGCTGCTCAAGACGATCAAGGAACAGCTGCGGCGGATTCCGGGTGAGGGCGTCGGCTACGGCCTGCTGCGGCACCTGAATCCCGATTCGCGCGCCGAGATGATGCAATGGCACCGCCCCGAGATCGCGTTCAACTATCTGGGCCGGCTGTCGTCAGGTGAGATTCCCGCCGAACTGCGCGCCGTGGGCTGGCTGCCCGACGGCGAGATGCTCGGCGCGGGTGCCCAGCGTCACGAGGACATGCCGCTCTCGGCCGCGCTGACGATCGATGCGATCGCCGCCGAAGACGGAGATGGCGTCGCACTCACTGCGACCTTCAGCTACGCCTCGGAGCTGCTCAGCGAGACCGAGGTGGCCGAACTCGCCGATCTGTGGGCGCGCGCCCTCGACGCGATGGCATCGCTGTCGCAGTCGCAGACCACGGGCGGCTTCACGCCCGCGGACCTTCCCCTGGTGAACCTCTCGCAGGAACAGATCGATGCGTGGGAGCGCGACTTCGAGTCGCTGACCGACATCTGGTCGCTCTCACCGCTGCAGGAGGGTCTGCTGTTCCACGCCGGCCTCGCCGAGCACTTCGTGGACGTCTACACCGCGCAGATCGTGCTCGACCTGAGCGGCGAGGTCGACGCCGAACGCATGCGCGCGGCGGGCCAGGCGCTCGTCGACCGGCATCCCAGCCTGCGTGCCGCCTTCGTCTACGACGACACCGGCGTCCCCGCTCAGATCATCGTCGACGACGCGCGGCTGCCCTTCGAGTCGACGGATCTGTCAGACCTCGACGAGCAGGAGGCGCAGCGGACGGCGCGCGATCTGGTCACGTCGGATCGGGAGACTCGCTTCCGTCTCGACCGGCCGCCGCTGATCCGGATGCGGCTGATCCGCTTCTCGGACGGCGCGTACCGTCTGGCGCTGACCAATCACCACCTCCTGCTGGACGGCTGGTCGCTGCCTCTGGTGCTGACCGACCTTCTGGCGCTGTACGGCGCCAACGGCAACGGCTCGGGCATGGCCGCCGCGCCGAGTTACCGCGCCTATCTCGACTGGCTGTCGGGCCAGGACCCGCAGGCCTCGCTGGACGCGTGGTCGCGGGCCCTCGCCGGCCTCGACGAGCCGACCGTCCTCGCCCCGCAGTCGAGCGAGCTCGCGATGCCGACGCCCGAGGAACTTCTTCTGGACCTCGACGAGGATGTCGAGGCGGCGCTCGCCGCCGCCGCCCGGACGCTCGGTGTCACGGTGAACACCGTGGTGCAGGCCGCGTGGGGTGTGCTCCTGGCCCGCCTGACCAGTCGCTCGGACGTCGTGTTCGGCGCCACGGTCTCCGGCCGGCCGCCGCAGCTGCCGGGCGTGGAATCCACCGTCGGTCTCTTCATCAACACCGTTCCGGTCCGGGTTCGGCTCGACCGCACCGAATCGATCCGCGATCTCCTGCGCCGGGTGCAGGTCGAGCAGGCCGACCTGCTCGACCACCACTACACCGGACTCACCGATATCCAGCGGGCGGCGGGTCTCGGCCCCCTCTTCGACACGTTGACCGTGTTCGAGTCCTACCCGATCGACCGCTCGGTGCTCGCCGACGTCGACGCGGTCGCGGGCATGAGAGTGGTGGACGTCGAAGTCAACGATGCCACCCACTACCCGTTGACACTGGTGGCGCTGCAGGACCCGCGACTGCGGTTCAAACTGAAGTTCCTGCCGACGGCGTTCAGCGCCGAGGCCGCCGACCGACTGCTGACGAGGCTGGTCCGGGTGCTGGCGACCGTCGCCGCGGACCTCGACCGACCGGTCGCGTCCATCGACGTCCTCGACGAGGGGGAACGCGCGGCCCTGGCACCGATGACCCGGATGCCGGCGTCCGTCTCGGACACCGGGTTCGACCTCTTCGACACGGTCCGCAACGAACACGCCGACCGCCCCGCGGTGCGGTTCGACGGCGAAGAACTGACCTACCGGGAACTGTCCGGCCGCGCGGCGCGACTGGCACGGGCACTGCTCGACCGCGGCGTCGGCCCGGAGAGCTTCGTCGCCCTCGCGCTGCCCCGTTCGCTCGACTCGGTGGTCGCGATGTGGGCGGTGCTCGAGTCCGGAGCGGCCTTCGTGCCGGTGGACCCGAGCTATCCGGCCGACCGCATCGAGCACATGCTGACCGACTCCGGTGCGAGTGTCGGCATCACCGTCGCCGCACACGCCGCCGATCTTCCCGATGAGAGCACCGACTGGCTCGTGCTCGACGACTCCGTGCTGCGGGTGGAACTGGTGGGCCGATCGGCCGAACCGGTCACCCCCGCCGAGCGCGGCGGGGCATGCCGCCCGGACCAGGCCGCGTACATGATCTACACCTCGGGCACCACGGGTCTGCCCAAGGGCGTCATCGTGCCGAGGCACGGTCTGGAGAGCTTCGCGCTCGAACAGCGCGAGCGCTACCGCGTCACGCCCGATTCGCGGGTGCTGCACGTCGCCTCACCGAGCTTCGACGCCTCCGTCCTGGAGTTCGTGATGGCCTTCGGTACCGGCGCGCTCCTGGTCGTCTCACCGCCGACCGTCTTCGGCGGCACCGAACTGAGCGACCTGATCACACGCGAATCACTGAGCCACGTCTTCCTCACACCGTCGGCGCTGGCCACCATGGACCCCGAGCCGTTGGGCGAGCGTCCCGAGATCCTGGTGCTCGGAGGCGAAGCCGTCTCCGACGACCTCGTCGCCCGCTGGGCTCCCGGCCGCCAGGTGTTCAACGCCTACGGTCCCACCGAGACCACCGTCGTGGCCGCCGGCACCGACGCGCTGGTCGCGGGACGCCCGGTGACCATCGGCGGACCGATCCGCGGCACCGGCCTGCTGGTGCTCGACGAGGATCTGCGTCCGGTGCCGGTGGGAGCGGTCGGCGAACTGTACGTGACCGGCGCCGGTCTGGCTCGCGGTTACCACGCGCAGGCGGCACTGACCGCCGCTCGTTTCGTGGCGAACCCGGTCGGTGCTCCCGGCGACCGGATGTACCGCACCGGCGATCTGGTGCGGCCGAACGCCGACCTCGAACTGGAGTACATCGGCCGTTCGGACTTCCAGGTCAAGGTGCGCGGCCTGCGCATCGAGCTCGGGGAGATCGACGCGGTCCTCGCCACTCATCCGGACGTCGACTTCGTCGCGACCCTCGGGGTGGACGACGAACGCGGACAGACACAGCTGGTGGCGTACGTGCGGCCGGTGGGCGGCCGCGACGTGGACACCGCCGAGCTGATCGACCATGCGGCCCGTTCCCTCACCGGATACATGGTGCCGTCGGCGATCGTGGTCCTCGACGAGGTGCCGCTGACTCCGGTGGGCAAACTGGACCGGCGTGCGCTCCCGAAGCCGGAGTTCGAGTTCGCGGTGTCCGAGTACGTGGCTCCGGTGACGCCGCCCGAGGAGATCGTGGCGGCGGCCTTCGCCGACGTGCTCGGCCTCGACCGCGTCGGCGCCACCGATGAGTTCTTCGACCTCGGCGGCAACTCGCTGATCGCCACGCGGGTCATCGCCCGGGTGAACGCCGAACTCGGCACCGACATCGGCGTCCGCGATCTGTTCGAGGCACCGACGGTGGCCGCACTCGCCCTACGCGCCGAACGGTCGGCCGCCGGGGCGGGCAGGCTCGCGCTCACGGCGATGGAGCGGCCCGCGCACATTCCGCTGTCGCTCGCGCAGCAGCGCATGTGGTTCCTCAACCGCTACGACCCGGCCTCGGGGAACTACAACGTTCCGCTCGCCATCCGTCTGACCGGAGAACTCGACGTCGACGCGCTGCGTGCCGCGGTGCGCGACGTGATCGAGCGCCACGAGTCGTTGCGGACGGTGTTCCCGGATTCCGACTCCGGCGCCTACCAACAGGTGCTCGACGCCTCGCAGGTCGCCTTCCGGCTCGATCCGATCGCGGTCTCGGAGGACGAACTCGCCTCGCGCGCACTGGAACTCGGTGCGACTGGCTTCGACGTGACCGCTCAGGTCCCGATCCGCACGGCGTTGTTCCGGATCAGCGACGACGTTCACGTCCTCGCTCTGGTGATGCACCACATCATCGCCGACGGTTTCTCGATGGCGCCGCTGGCGCGCGATCTGGTCATGGCGTACACCGCCCGGACCCGGTCGAGTTCACCCGGCTGGGCCCCGCTGGAGGTCCAGTACGCGGACTTCGCGATCTGGCAGCGCGCGATGCTCGGCGACGAGTCCGATCCGCACTCGGTCGCGGCCGCCCAGATCGGATTCTGGCGCGAGGAACTCGCCGGTGTCCCCGAACTCCTGGAACTTCCGGCCGACCGACCGCGGCCCGAGGTGGCCTCGGGATCGGGCGGGCGCACCCGCGTCCGGATCGACGGGGCCCTGCGCGCCCGAGTCGAAGACGCCGCACGGCGTCACGGCGCCACTCCGTTCATGACCCTGCACGCCGCGCTGGCCGTCCTGCTCGCACGCGTGTCGGGGGAGAGCGACATCAGCGTCGGCACCCCGGTCGCGGGCCGCGGTGAGCGGCTGCTCGACGACGTCGTCGGCATGTTCGTCAACACCCTCGTCCTGCGGACACGAGTCGACGGCGCCGATTCGTTCAGCGACCTGCTAGCGAAGGTCAAGCACACCGATCTGGAGGCCTTCGAGCACGCCGACGTGCCGTTCGAACGGCTCGTGGAGATCCTCAACCCGGCCCGATCCACCGCGCACGCCCCGCTGTACCAGGTGCAGTTCGCCCTGGAGAACTTCGAGACCCCGACAGTGGACCTTCCGGGCTTGACCGTGGAGGCCGAGGGCATCGAGACCACCGTCTCCAAGTTCGACCTCGAGGTCACCGTGACCGAGCGCGCCGCCGGCTACGACGTGACGTTCGTCTACGCGACCGATCTCTTCGACGAGGACACCGCCGCCGGGTACGCGGAGCGATTCGTCCGCGCCCTCGACGCGCTGATCGCGGCACCGGACCGGCCGGTCGGCGACGTGGACCTGTTGCGGCCTCGCGAGCACGAGTTGCTCGAATCGTGGACCGCTGGACCGCAGGCACCTGCGCGCGCGACGCTCGTCGAGCGGTTCGAGGAGCAGGCCGCCCGGACTCCGGACGCCGTCGCCCTGGTGACGGGCGATGAGGTCCTGACCTACGCGGAGTTCGCGGCACAGGTGCACCGCCTCGCGCGGGAACTCCTCGCGTCGGGCGTGCGACCGGGCGACCAGGTCGGTCTGGCGATGCGCCGGTCCCGTCACCTGGTGGTCGGCATGTACGCGATCCTGGCGGCGGGCGGCGCCTACGTCCCGCTCGACCCGGCCCACCCAGCCGAGCGCAACGCGCATGTGATCGACACCGCCGATCCGCGGCTGATTCTGACCACGTCCGCCGACTCGGCCGCGCTGCCCGTCGATCGCGAGCTGCTGCAGATCGACGGACTCGACCTGGGCGCACACCCGGACGGGCCGCTCACCGACGCCGAGCGCGGCGGTGTGCTGCGTCCCGAGTCGGCGGCGTACACGCTGTTCACCTCGGGTTCCACCGGGCTGCCGAAGGGCGTCACCGTGCCACATGCGGCGGCTGCCAATCAGCTCGACTCGATGCAGCGCGAATACCGTCTCACCGCAACCGATGTGGTGCTGCAGAAGACACCGATGACGTTCGACGCGTCCGTGTGGGAGTTCTTCTGGCCGCTTCAGGCGGGCGCACGACTGGTGCTGGCGGGGCCCGACGGTCATCGGGACCCGGCTCAGCAGGCGCAGTTGGCGGCCGAGCACTCGGTGACCGTGGTGCAGTTCGTGCCGTCGATGCTGCCGCTGGTGGTCGAGACCTTCGCCGAGCGCGCAGTGACCTCGTTGCGGCTGCTGTTCTCCGGCGGCGAGGTGCTGCCGGCATCGGTCGCAGAAGACGTCATGGAACGCCTGCGCACCGAGGTGCACAACCTGTACGGCCCCACCGAGTCGGCGATGCAGGTGACGCGCCGCGCGGCCGGTGCCGGAGCCGGTTCGGTGCCCATCGGTTCGCCCGTCGAGGGCGTGCGCGTGCACGTGCTCGACACCCGGCTGCGTCCGGTCCCGGTCGGCACGCCCGGCGAACTGTACCTCGCGGGCGCGCAGCTGGCTCGGGGCTACGCGGGCCGTCCCGACCTGACGGCCGAGCGATTCGTCGCCGCACCGTACGACGCGGCGGGCGAGCGGATGTACCGCACCGGCGACCTGGTCCGGTGGACCGCGGACGGCGAACTCGAGTTCCTCGGCCGCACCGACGACCAGGTGAAGCTGCGCGGCCTGCGCATCGAGCCGGGCGAGATCGAGGCGGCGCTGGCCGCCCATCCCGGAGTCGATCAGGCGGTGGTGACCCTGCACCACGGGGAGCACACCGGCGATGCGCTCGTCGCATACGTCTCGGCCGCTCCCGGTACCGAGCGGGTGACTCAGGAAGATCTGAAGTCTCATGTGTGCGCTCGGGTGCCCGGCTACATGGTGCCGTCGCTGTTCATCGTGCTCGACGAACTGCCCGTCGGTGCCAGCGGCAAGATCGACCGCCGTGCGCTCCCGGCACCGGAGCTGGTGCTCAGCGCCGGGGTGTACGTGCCTCCGCGCAACCCGGTCGAGGAGATCATCGCGACGATCTTCGCGGAGACGATCGGCGTCGAGCGCGTGGGTGCGACCGACGACTTCTTCGCCGTGGGCGGCAATTCGCTCGTCGCCACCCGGGTGATCGCGCGACTCAACGACGCGTTGGGCACCGACCTCGGAGTCCGCGAGATCTTCGAGGCCCCGACCGTCGCCGAACTCGCCGTGGTGGCCGAGCAGCGGACGGGTGCGGTACGGCCCAAGCTGGTGGCGCGCGAGCGCACCGAACCGGCACCGTTGTCGCTGGCTCAGCAGCGCATGTGGTTCCTGAACCGATTCGATCGGGATTCCGCGGCCTACAACATGCCCTTCGCCATCCGGTTGACCGGTGCGCTGGACGTGTCCGCGATGCGCGCGGCGATGCTCGACGTCTGCGAGCGTCACGAGGCCCTGCGCACCGTGTACCCCGATTCCGCCGACGGACCCCGACAGGTGGTGCTGCCGGTGCGAGATGTGGCGGCGACCGCCGACCTCGTCGAGGTGGCGGTCGCGGAGGCCGACCTCGAAGCGGAAGTCGTCGCGCTCGCGACGGCACCCTTCGACGTCACCGCCGCACCGCCGGTCCGCGTGCACCTGTTGGCCGTGGGCCCCGACGAACACGTCTTGGTCTTCGTCCTGCACCACATCGCCTTCGACGGGTGGTCGTCGGCTCCGCTGGCCCGCGATCTGATGATCGCGTACGTCGCACGGACCGCCGGACAGCCGCCGGAGTGGTCGCCGCTGCCCGTGCAGTACAGCGACTTCGCCGTCTGGCAGCGGGAACTGCTCGGCGACGAGAACGATCCGGCATCGCTGGCCGCGCAGCAGCTGGCCTACTGGCGCGCCGAACTCGCCGATCTTCCCGACGTGCTGGAGCTGCCGACCGATCGGCCGCGGCCGGCACAGCAGTCGTTCCGAGGCGGAGACGTCGCCTTCACCTTGAGCCCCGAACTGCATGCGGCGCTGCTCGAGGTGGCTCGCTCCACCGACACGACGCTCTTCATGGTGGTCCATGCGGCACTGTCGGCGCTGCTCGGACGACTCTCGGGCAGTGACAACATCGCGATCGGCACGCCGATCGCCGGCCGCGGTGAAGCCGCGCTCGACGATGTGGTCGGCATGTTCGTCGGCACCCTGGTGCTGCGCACGGAGATCGACGAGAACGCGGCCTTCACCGATCTGCTGGCGCAGGTGCGCGAGCGAGACCTGGGTGCCTTCACCAACACCGAGATCCCGTTCGAGCGTCTCGTGGACGCGCTCAACCCGACCCGGTCCGCGGCGTACCACCCGCTGTTCCAGGTCTCACTGTGGTTCCAGAACATCGCGCGCGCCGAGCTGGAGCTTCCCGGGCTCACCGTCTCCCCCGCCGAGTTCGAGACCGGTCTGTCGCGGTTCGACCTGCAACTCACCGTGACCGACCGGACCGACGCCGAAGGCGCGCCGGGGGAGATCGACGTGGTGCTCACCTACGCCGAGGATCTGTTCGACAGGTCGACGGCGGAGCGTTTCGGCGACCGATTCACGTCGGTGCTGACACAGGTGGCGGCCGATCCCGCGGTGGTGGTCGGCGACATCCCGATCATCGGCGACCAGGAGCGGACCCGGGTCCTGGAGACCTGGAACGCCACCGATCACCGGATCGAATCCATCGATGCGGACAGCGACACGCTCGTGTCCCTCTTCGACGCGCAGGTGGCGCGATCGCCCGAAGCCACCGCCCTCGTATACGAGGGCGAGCAGATCACGTACGCGGAGTTCGACGCGCGAGCCAACCGTCTGGCACGGCATCTCATCTCGATGGGTGTCGGTCCGGAGTCGTTGGTCGGCCTGTCGATCCGCCGTTCGATCGATCTGCTCGTCGGCATGTACGGCATCCTCAAGGCCGGCGGCGCCTACGTGCCGCTCGATCCGGACCACCCCGCGGAGCGCAACGGATACGTTCTGGAGAGCGCCTGCCCGGTGACGGTCGTGACCACGACCGCCGACTCCGGAGCGGTCCCCGCGGACGTGCCGACGCTCGAGATCGACGTCCTCGACCTGTCCGGCGTCGCGGGCACCCCGGTGACCGACGCGGACCGCCGTTCGCCGCTGCGCCCGCAGAATCCGGCGAACCTGATCTACACCTCCGGCTCCACCGGCCGTCCCAAGGGCATCGCGGTGCCGCATGCCGGTCTGGTCAATCAGCTGTGCTGGATGCAGGGCGAATACCAGCTGACCGCCGACGACGCGGTGATGCTCAAGACCCCGATGACCTTCGACGTCTCCGTGTGGGAGTTCTTCTGGACCCTGCAGACCGGTGCCCGCCTCGTCATCGCCCGTCCGGACGGCCACCGGGACCCCGAGTACCTGTCGACGCTGATGCGCGAGCAGAACGTCACCGTGGTCCAGTACGTCCCGTCGATGCTGGCGATGTTCGTGTCGAGCTCGTCCGCGCGGATCCCCGACACCGTCCGCGCCGTGATCGCGATCGGCGAGGCGCTGCCGATCGAGACCGCCGAGGCCTTCCGCGAACTCTCCGCCGCGCCGCTGGACAACCTGTACGGACCCGCGGAGGCGTCGCTGGCCGTCACCTACTGGCGTCACACCGAAGCCGACCAGGGCGTGGTCCCGATCGGCGTCCCGATGTGGAACACCCGCCTGTACGTGCTCGACTCGCGCCTGCAGCCGGTGCCTCCGGGCGTCGCGGGAGAGCTGTACCTGTCGGGCGTCCAGCTGGCGCGCGGCTATCACGGTCGTCCCGACCTGTCGGCGGACCGGTTCGTCGCCGATCCGTTCGGCGCCCCGGGCGAGCGGATGTACCGCACCGGCGACCTGGTCCGGCACCGCGCCACCCCGGACGCCGACGACGCGGGGGTCCTCGAGTACATCGGCCGCACCGACTTCCAGGTCAAGGTGCGCGGAAACCGCATCGAGCTCGGCGAGATCGAGGCGGCCCTGCTGTCCGCGCCCGGCGTCACGCAGGCGGTGGTGCTGGTGCGCCACGACCCGCACACCGGCGACCAGCTGGTCGGCTACGTGGTGGCGCCCGCGGACGTGACCGGCGAGTCGGTCGCGGCGCATGCGGCGGGATCGCTGCCCTCGTACATGGTCCCGGCGGCCGTGGTGGTGATGGACGAGTTCCCCCGGAACAGCAGCGACAAGCTGGACCGGAAGGCGCTGCCCGAGCCGTCCTTCGACCTGCTCGCCGCCGAGTACGTGTTTCCGCGCGACCCGGTCGAGGAGATCATCGCGGGCGTTTTCGCCGGCGTCCTCGGTCTGCCGCGGATCAGCGTCGAGGAGAGCTTCTTCGACGCCGGCGGCAACTCTCTGATCGCGACCCGAGTGATCTCGCAGGTCAGCGACGCACTCGGCGTCGACCTCGGGGTACGCGACCTGTTCGACGCGCCGACGGTCGCCCAACTGGCCGCCCGCGTGGAGCAGAGCGGGGGCGCTTCGCGGCCCGCACTGACCCGGGCCGACCGCGGCGACACCGCACCGCTGTCGCTGGCACAGCAGCGGATGTGGTTCCTCAACCGGTTCGATCCGGCCTCGCCGGCCTACAACCTCCCCCTGCCGGTCCGGATGACCGGTCCGCTCGATGAGCCCGCTCTGCAGGCCGCAGTCCGCGACCTCCTCGACCGGCACGAGTCGCTGCGGACCCGGTTCCCCGACTCCGACAGCGGTCCGTACCAGCAGATCCTGCCGGTCGGCGACGCGGTGCCCGACCTGCGCCCGATCGAGGTCACCCGGGACGGCGTGCAGCAGGCGGTCGCGAAGGCCGTCATGACCGGATTCGACGTCACCGCCGAGGTGCCGCTGCGGGTTCGGCTGCTCCGGGTCACCGACGGTGACCCGCGCGGCGAGCACGTGCTCGTCCTGGTGCTTCACCACATCTCCGGCGACGGTCTGTCGATGGCGCCGCTGGTGCAGGACGTGATGGTGGCCTACGGCGCGCGGGCGGCCGGCGAGCAGCCGGCCTGGGCGCCGCTGGAAGTGCAGTACGCCGATTACGCGATCTGGCAGCGCGACGTGCTCGGCGATCCCGCGGACTCCTCGTCAGTGGCCGCCGCCCAGATCGATTACTGGCGCGAGACCCTCGCCGGGCTGCCCGACCGCCTCGAACTGCCCACCGATCACGAACGCCCGCAGGTGCAGTCGATGCGCGGCGCCATCCATCGCACCCCGATCGGCGCCGAGCTCTACTCCGCGATCGGCGCGTACGCCCGCGCCCGGGGCGTCACGCCGTTCATGGTCCTGCACGCCGCCTATGCGACCGTCTTGGCCGGGTTGACGGGTACCGCGGACATCGCTGTCGGCACCCCCGTCGGCGGTCGTGGCACGCGTGCGCTCGACGACCTGATCGGCATGTTCGTCAACACGCTCGTGCTGCGCACCCGGGTGCGTCCGGACGAGAGCTTCGATGCGCTCGTGGCTCAGGTCCGCGCCGCGGACCTCGCGGCCTTCGAGCACGCCGAGGTCCCGTTCGAGCAGCTGGTCGAGGTTCTCGACGTCACGCGCTCCACCGCGCATTCGCCGCTGTTCCAGGTGGCGCTCGCACTGCAGTCCGAGGCCCCGACGAGCTTCGAGATGGCGGGGCTGGACGTCGAGGCCGTCGACGTCTCGACCGACACGGCCAACATCGATCTCCAGCTCACGGTGCGCGAGAACACCGAGGTCGGCGCCGAAGCCGTCTTCACCTACGCCGCCGATCTCTTCGACGAGCCGACCGTCGAGTCGTTCGGCGACCGCCTGGTCCGCATCCTGCGGGCAGCGGTCGAGGCTCCCGAGACCGCCGTCGGCGATCTTCCTCTCCTCGGCGACGCCGAGCGCGCCGACCTCGTGGACCGGCGCGGCGGGGACGCGGCGGAGCCGCGGACCCTCGCCGATCTGTTCGGCGCCACCGCCGGGCGGCACGCCGACCGCGTCGCTGTCGAGTTCGACGGGCAGAGCCTGACCTACGCCGAGCTCGCCGAGCGCTCCAACCGGCTGGCGCGACGGCTGATCGACCACGGTGCCGGCCCCGACACGGTGGTCGCCCTCGCCATGACCCGATCGATCGACGCGATGGTCTCGATCTGGGCCGTGGCGGCCGCCGGAGCGGCCTACCTGCCGATCGATCCGAAGCTGCCCGCCGACCGCATCACGCACATGGTCTCCGACTCCGGCTCGGTGATCGGTCTGACGCATTCGGCCACCGCCGACACCCTGCCGTCGCAGGCGCGGCCGGTCGACGGCTGGACCCTTCTCGACGACGCAGCGCTGGCGGAGGATCTGGCGGGCCGCTCGGGCGCACCGCTCACCGATGCGGACCGGCGTGCGCCGCTGACCGTCGACGACCTCGCCTACGTGATCTACACGTCCGGCACCACCGGTCTGCCCAAGGGCGTCGCGGTGCCGCACCGCGGGCTGTCGACGCTGGCCGACGACGTCGTCGGGTACTACGAGACCTATCCGGGCGCGCGGATGCTGCAGTTCGCGGCGATCAGCTTCGACGCCGCCGTCGGCGAGATCCTCGCGACCTTCTGCGCGGGTGCGACGATGGTCATCGCCCCGACCGACCTCTACGGCGGTGCCGAACTGGCGGGCTTCATCCGCGATCAGCGGATCACGTCCTTCGTCGGCGCGCCGAACGCGGTGCAGACGGTCGACGCGAGCGAACTCGACCTGGTGACCCGCGTGGTGGTGGGCGGCGACGTGTGTCCGCCGGAACTGGTCGCCCGCTGGGGCGGGAGGCTGCGCAACGCGTACGGGCCCACCGAGACCACCGTGATCGTCACGATGACCGATCCGCTCGCCGCGGGCGAGCCGATCACGATCGGCTCGGCGATGAGCGGCGTGCACACCCTGGTTCTCGACGACCGGCTGCGGCCGGTCCCGGTCGGGACGCCGGGCGAGCTGTACATCACCAACGCCGGCCTCGCGCGCGGCTACCTCGGCCGGCGCGGTCTCACCGCCGAGCGGTTCGTCGCGAACCCGTACGCGGTGGGGAAGCGGATGTACCGCACCGGCGACGTGGTGCGCTGGACCGCAGACGGCGAACTCGCCTACATCGGCCGATCCGACTTCCAGCTGCAGATCCGCGGCTTCCGCGTCGAACTCGGCGAGATCGACGCCGCGCTCACCTCGCACCCCGACGTGGCCTTCGCCGTCACGTTGGGTGTCCCCGGACCGGCCGGCGACACCGTGCTGGTCGGCTACGTCCAGCCGGTGGCCGGAGCTGTCGTCGACACCGATGCGCTGGCGGCGCACGCCGCGCACCGGCTGCCGCCGTACATGGTCCCCGCGGTCATCATGGTGATCGACGAGGTGCCGTTGACCCCGATCGGCAAGGTCGACCGCAAGGCGCTGCCCGCACCGGAGTTCACCCGCGCGGCGGTTCACGTCGCGCCGGTGGGCGAGGTGGAGGTCGGCGTGGCCGAGGTGGTCGGCCGGGTGCTCGGTGCCGAGCGCGTCGGCGCCACCGACGACTTCTTCGACCTCGGCGGCAACTCGCTGATCGCGACGCGCGTCGTCGCGCAGATCAACGCCGAGTTCGGCTCCGACCTGGGAGTGCGGGATCTTTTCGAGGCACGGACCGTCGCCGAACTCGCCACCCGCGTGTCTCGAGGCTCGGCCGACGGCCGCCCGGCGCTGACGCCGCGTGAGCGGGCGGCGCGGGCACCGCTGTCTCTGGCGCAACAGCGAATGTGGTTCCTCAACCGGCTCGACCCCTCGTCGGCGGCGTACAACATCCCGCTGGCGGTCCGGCTCACCGGTGAGCTCGACGCCGATGCCTTCGGCGCCGCGCTGGGCGACGTGGTCGCGCGGCACGAGACGCTGCGCACCGTCTACCCCGATGCGGGGGACGGCGGGCACCAGCAGATCCTCGACGCGGAATCGGCGGGACTGGACCTGATCCGTGACCGGGTCGGCCCGGACGAGGTGGCGGGCCGCGTCGCGGCGCTGGCCACCGAAGGCTTCGACGTGACCGCCGAGGTCCCCATCCGCGCCGCTCTGCTGCGGGTGGCGGAACCGGGCGAGGACGTGACCGATCACGTCTTCGTGCTGGTCCTGCACCACATCGCGTCCGACGCGTCGTCGCTGGCACCGCTGGTCCGCGACGTCATCACCGCCTACACCGCCCGCGCAGCGGGTCACGCCCCGGACTGGGCGCCGTTGCCGGTGCAGTACGCCGACTACGCGATCTGGCAGCGTGAGCTCCTCGGAGACCTGGACGACCCGCACTCGCGCGGTGCACGCCAGCTGGCCTACTGGACCAAGGCGCTCGCCGGGCTCCCCGATCAGCTCGACCTGCCCACCGACCGGTCGCGCCCGGCGCGTCCGTCGATGCGCGGTGGCCGTGTGGAGTTCACCATCGACGGTGAAGTGCATCGCGCGGTCACCGAGATCGGTCGCGCGCACGGCGCGTCGACGTTCATGGTGATGCATGCGGCGCTCTCGGTGCTGCTGGCCCGACTGTCGGCCACCACCGACATCGCGATAGGCACCGCGGTCGCCGGCCGCGGGGAACCCGAACTCGACGGGCTCGTCGGCATGTTCGTCAACACCCTGGTCCTGCGCACCGTGGTGGAGCCCGAAGTCGACTTCGCCGGTGTCCTCGCTCAGACGCGCGCCACCGACCTGGCCGCGTTCGGGCACACCGAACTGCCCTTCGAGCGTCTGGTCGAGGCGATCAGCCCCACCCGCTCGCAGTCGCACCATCCGCTGTTCCAGGTGGCGCTCGACTTCCAGAATGCGGGCGAGGTCGCGGTGGAGCTGCCGGGCCTGGCCATCGCGCCGGAGCAGATCAGCGCCGACGTCGCGAAGTTCGACCTGCAGCTGACGGTCGCCGAGACCGTCGACGAATCGGGTACTCCGGCCGGGATGCGGGCCTCGTTCGACTACGCCACCGACCTCTTCGACGCGTCGACCGTCCAGGTCTTCGCGGAGCGGCTCGTGCGCATCCTGTCGACCGTGGTCGTGGACCCGACGGTGCCGATCGGCGACGTCCCGATCCTGTCGCCGACCGAGAGCGACGAGTTGAGCGCGGTCGCCGGCCCGGCGTCCGTGGCGCCCCGCACCTTCCCGCAGATCCTGGCCGACGCCGTCGCCGACGATCCGAACCGGATCGCGGTGGAGGAGGGCTCCGCGGCGCTCACCTATCGTCAGCTCGACGAGCGGTCGAACCAGCTGGCCCGGCTGCTGGCCGAGCGCGGCATCGGCACCGGCGATTACGTCGCGGTCGCCATGCCGCGATCGATCCGCACCGCGACTGCCGTCTGGGCGATCGTCAAGACCGGCGCGGCGTTCCTGCCGATCGATCCGAGCTATCCGGCCGACCGCATCGCGCACATGCTGACCGATTCGGGTGTACGGATCGGTCTCACGACGTCGACCGAGCGTCCCGAGCTCTCCGGTGAGGTCGACTGGATCGTCTTCGACGAGATCGATGCGCTGCTGGCGGCCGAGTCGGTCGCCGAGGTGACCCCGGTGCGCCGCATGCGCGTGGACTCGCCGGCCTACGTCATCTACACCTCCGGGTCCACCGGTCTGCCCAAGGGCGTCGTGGTGACCCATCGGGGACTGGCGAACCTGGTCGCGGAGCAGCGCGCGCACATGCAGCTGGTCCCCGGCTCGCGGTCGCTGCAGTTCGCGTCACCGAGTTTCGACGCCTCGGTGTTCGAGATGATGATGGCCTTCGGCAGCGCGTCGACGATGGTCGTCGCGCCCGCGGGGCTGCTGGGCGGCGTGGAACTGTCGGACTTCCTGCGCGCGAACCGGGTGACCCACGCCTGCATCACGCCGGCCGCGCTGGCCGCGGCCGATCCGCAGGGACTGGACGACCTGCGCGTGCTGGCCGTGGCGGGCGACGCCTGCCCGCCCGAACTCGTGGCCCGCTGGGCACCCGAGCGCACCATGCTGAACCTGTACGGACCCACCGAGACCACCGTCTGGTGCACGGTGTCCGAGCCCCTGCGTGCGGGTGCGCCGATCACGATCGGCGCACCGACGCGCGGCTTCCGGCTGACCGTGCTCGACGGCCGCCTCCGGCCGGCTCCGGTGGGAGTGGCCGGTGAGCTCTACCTCGCCGGACCGGCCTTGGCCGCCGGCTACCACGATCGCGCCGGGCTGACCGCCGAGCGATTCGTCGCGAACCCGTTCAGCGAGGGCGAGCGGATGTACCGCACCGGCGACGTGGTCCGGTGGACGCGCGACGGGCGGCTCGAGTACGTCGGCCGCTCGGACTTCCAGGTCAAGGTCCGCGGCTTCCGCATCGAACTCGGCGAGATCAGCGGCGCGCTCTCGTGCCACGACAGCGTCGGATTCGTCACCACGGAGGGCGTCACCGCACCCGACGGCGGCACCGCGCTGGTGTCGTACGTGCTGCCCGCTCCCGGACACGTGGTCGACGAGGTCGCGCTGAAATCGTTCGCGGCGGAGTTCCTGCCCGCGTACATGGTTCCCGCTCAGGTCGTCGCACTCGACGAGGTCCCGCTCACGCCTGCGGGCAAGCTGGACCGCCGGGCACTGCCCGCGCCGTCGTTCACCATCGAGGAGGGCGACTACCAGGCGCCCCGCAGCCTCACCGAGGAGATCGTCGCAGGCGTCTTCGCCGAGGTCCTCGGCCTCGAGCGCGTCAGCGTCAGCAGCGGGTTCTTCGACCTCGGCGGCAACTCGCTGTCGGCGACGAAGGTCACCGCGCGCGTCGGCGCGGCGCTCGGCGTGCGCGTCGGGGTCCGCGACCTGTTCGACGCCCCGACGGTGGCCGAGTTCGCCGCCCATCTGGAGACGGCGACCGCCGACGAGCGGCCTCCGCTCACGGCCCGCCCGCGTCCGGATCGGATTCCGCTGTCGCTGGCCCAGCGCCGGATGTGGTTCCTCAATCAGTTCGACACGGAGTCGGCCGCGTACAACGTGCCCCTGGCCGTGCGGTTGAGCGGCGAACTCGACGTCGCCGCCCTCGAACAGGCAGTGGAGGACGTGCTCGCGCGTCACGAGGTGCTCCGCACCGTGTACCCGGACTCCGCCGACGGTCCCTACCAGGAGATTCTCCCGGCCTCTCGCGTGGACATCACGCCGATCCCGGTGACCGAGGCCGAGGTCGTCGCGCGCGCGGTCGACCTGATCTCCGAGGGCTTCGACGTGACCGCGCGGCCGCCGGTGCGGATCGCGCTGCTGGAGCAGAGCCCCCGCGAGCACGTGCTCGTGGTCACCATGCACCACATCACGGCCGACGGTGCGTCGGTCGCGCCCCTCGCCCGCGACATCATGGTCGCGTACACCGCGCGTGCCGCCGGTGCGGCGCCGCAGTGGTCGCCGTTGCCGGTCCAGTACGCCGACTACGCGCTCTGGCAGGGCGAGACGCTCGGCGACGTGGACGATCCGGAGTCACTGCTGGGGCGCCAGCGCGATTACTGGACCGATCGCCTCGCCGGTCTGCCCGAGGTGCTGGACCTGCCGATGGACCGGCCGCGTCCGGCGGTCCAGTCGACGGCCGGTGCGGGCAGCCCGTTCACGATCGACGCCCGCCTGCACAGGCGGCTCCTCGAGGTCGCGGAGGCGCACGACGCGACCCTGTTCATGGTGCTGCACGCGGCCTTCGCCGCGCTGCTGTCCCGGTTGGGCCGCGAATCCGACATCGCGATCGGCACGCCCGTGGCCGGGCGCGGCGAGCAGTCACTCGACGAGTTGGTCGGCGTGTTCGTCAACACCCTGGTGCTGCGTACCCGCGTCGACGGCGGTGCGAGCTTCGCCGACCTGCTGGCGCAGGTCCGGCAGAACGATCTCGCCGCGTTCACCCACGCCGACATGCCCTTCGAGCAACTCGTCGACGTGCTGGCGCCGTCGCGGTCGACGGCGGTCTCGCCGCTTTTCCAGGTGATGTTCACCATGCAGAACAACGCCCCGGCGAGCTTCGACCTGCCGGGTCTGTCGGTGAGCGGACTCACCTCCGACTTCGATGTCGCCAAGTTCGATCTGCAGCTGACCGTGACCGACCGGCGGGACGCCGACGGGTCGCCCGCCGATCTGCCCGCGACGTTCAGCTACGCCACGGCGCTGTTCGACCGGACGACCGTCGAACGCTTCGCCGAGGCCTACCTCGCGGTCCTGCACGGGATCTGCGACGACGCCGACCGCATCGTCGGCGACGTGCCCGTCACCTCCGCGCAGGACCGAGCCGACCTGGCCGCGGTCAACACGACCGCTGCTCCGGTGGAACCGGGCACGCTCGCGGGAGTGTTCGCCGCGCAGGCCGCGCGCACTCCGGACGCCACGGCGCTGGTGTTCGGCTCCGGCGCCTCCCGGCAGAGCCTCACCTACGCGGAGTTCGACGCCCGGACCAACGCGCTCGCACGGATGCTGATCGACGCGGGCGTGGGACCGGACGTCCCGGTGGCACTCGGCCTTCCGCGGTCGCTGGAACTGCTCACCGCGATGTACGCGATCGTCAAGGCCGGCGGCGCCTACGTCCCGGTCGATCCCGACCATCCCGCCGAGCGCACCCTGTACGTGCTCGACTCCGCCTCGCCCGCCGTGCTGCTGACGGCGTCGGACACCGACCTTCCCGCGCCCGACGGGTTGCCGGTGTGGACCGTCGACACGGTGGACCTCGACGGATGGTCGACAGCGCCGATCACCGATGCCGAGCGGTCGGCGCCGCTGCGCGGGACGAACACCGCGTACGTCATCTACACCTCCGGTTCCACCGGCCGCCCCAAGGGCGTCGCGGTGCCGCATTCGGCGATCGTGAATCGCCTCGCCTGGATGCAGCACGAGTACGCGCTCACCCCGGACGACGTTGTGGCGCAGAAGACCCCCGCGACCTTCGACGTGTCGGTGTGGGAGTTCTTCTGGCCGCTGCAGGTGGGCGCGTCGCTCGTCATCGCGCAGCCGGACGGGCACCGCGACCCGCTGTACCTCGCCGAGCTGTTCGAGGCGGAGTCGGTCACCACCGCGCACTTCGTCCCGTCGATGCTGTCGGCGTTCACCGGGGCGGTGGCTCCGGGATCGGTCGGCTCGCTGCGCCAGGTGTTCTGCTCGGGCGAGGCACTGACGCCGCGGGCCGCGCAGGCCTTCGCGGCGTTGAGCGATGCGCGTCTGCACAACCTCTACGGCCCCACCGAGGCGGCCGTCGACGTCACCTACCACGAGGTCACCCCGGCCGACACGGCCGCCGTGCCGATCGGCGCCCCGGTGTGGAACACCGGAGTCCACGTCCTCGACGACCGTCTGCATCCGGTGCCGGTCGGCGTGGCAGGCGAACTGTATCTCGCCGGCGTGCAGCTGGCGCGCGGTTACGTGGGACGCGCGGACCTCACCGCCGACCGCTTCGTGGCGAACCCGGCGGCCGACGGGGAGCGGATGTACCGCACCGGCGACCTGGTCCGATGGGTCCGGACCGACGGCGGGCTGGAACTGGACTACATCGGCCGCACCGACTTCCAGGTCAAGCTTCGCGGTCTGCGCATCGAGCTCGGCGAGATCGAGGCGGCGCTGCTCGATCAGCCGACGGTCGCGCAAGCCGTCGTGGTGGTGCGCGAAGACGTTCCGGGCGCACAGCAGCTCGTCGGCTACGTCGTCGGCGACGTCGCGTCCGGTGAACTCGATGTCGACGCTCTCACCGAGGCGATCTCGGCTCGCCTGCCGGAGTACATGGTGCCCACGGTGCTGATGCCGCTCGACGAGTTCCCGTTGAACGCCTCGGGCAAGCTCGACCGCAAGGCGCTGCCCGCGCCCGACCGGACCGAGTCGGTCACGCAGTACCGCGCACCGGCCGACCGTGTCGAGACCGTGCTCTGCGATCTGGTCGCCGAACTGCTCGGTCTCGACCGCGTGGGTGTGGACGACTCCTTCTTCGCGCTGGGCGGCGACTCGATCATGGCCATTCAGCTGGTCTCGCGCGCCAAGCGCGAGGGCATCGTCCTGCGTCCGGCCCAGGTCTTCGAGCACCGCACCGTCGCCGCGCTGGCGCGGGTGGCCGCCGCCGAGGCCGCAGCCGGCCTGGACGAGCTGCCGGGAGGCGGGGTCGGCGAGGCACCGCTGACGCCGATCATGCACTGGATGATCGAAGACCTCCGTGCGTACGACGAGTTCTCC
The DNA here is from genome assembly GCF_041950545.1 of Gordonia sp. PS3. Classification (NCBI taxonomy): domain Bacteria; kingdom Bacillati; phylum Actinomycetota; class Actinomycetes; order Mycobacteriales; family Gordoniaceae; genus Gordonia; species Gordonia sp. PS3. Next base: position 830,809 of record NZ_CP169524.1, read on the forward strand.
CAGGCCGTGCTCCTGACGCTCCCCGAGTCCGTCGAGGAGTCGGATCTGGCGGCCGCGATCGCCATGCTGCTCGACCACCACGACGTCCTGCGCGCCCGCCTCGTCACGAGTACCGGAACCGCTGCCGACGCCACCGGTCTGTCCATCGGCCCGGTGGGCTCGGTTCCGGCGGCCGGACTGCTGACCCGCGTCGACGTCGACGCCGCTCCCGGAACCGAGGCCTTCGCCGCGGCCGCGGAGGAACAGATGCGCCGCGCCGGTGCCCGGCTCGATCCGCGGTCCGGCGTGACGACCCAGTTCGTCTGGCTGCACCGCACCGACGGCGGGCGCGACCGTCTGCTGGTCCTGGCCCACCACCTCGTGGTGGACGGTGTCTCGTGGCGGTCGCTGGTTCCCGACCTCGCGCTGGCCTGGTACCGCGTCACCGAGGGGGCCACGGCGGAACTGTCGCCGGTGGCGACGTCGTTCCGCCGCTGGGCCCACGCCCTCGCCGAGGCCGCACCGTCGCGGGCCGGGGAACTCGAGTTCTGGCGTTCCACTCTGACCGGCGACGATCCCGCGCTGGGTGCGCGGTACGCCGACCCCGAGATCGACACCGTCGAGACCGTCGATGACCTGCGGATCGAGTTGCCGCCGCAGATCGCCGAGGCCGTCCTCGGCCGGGTACCGGGAACGGTCCACGGCTCGGCGACCGACTCCCTGATGACCGCGCTGGCACTGGCCGTCGCGGCGTGGCGAGCGGCGCGGGGAGTCCACGCCCCGAGCGCACTCGTCACGCTGGAGGGGCACGGCCGCGAAGAGCAGGCCGTCCCCGGCGCCGACCTGTCCGGCACGGTCGGCTGGTTCACCAGCTCGTACCCGGTGCGCGTCGACCTCTCGGGACTCGACGTCGACGACGCGCTGGCCGGTGGTCCGGCGGCCGGCGCCGCGCTCAAGCGGGTCAAGGAGCAGTTGCGCGCGGTGCCCGACAACGGCATCGGCTACGGCATGCTGCGCTATCTGACCGAGGAGGGGCGCTCGGCGCTCGCCGGACTGCGCACGCCGCAGATCGGCTTCAACTACCTCGGCCGCGTCTCCGCGGGCACCGGGACAGTCGACGACGCCCCGTGGCAGCTCGACGGCGACTCCGGAAGCCTGGGCGGCACGCGTGATGCCGCGATGGCCCTCCCGGCCGCGCTCGACATCAACGCCTCGGCGGTCGACTCCGCCGACGGCACGCGCCTGGGCGCCACTTTCTCCTACGCCACCGGTGTCTTCACCGCCGAACAGGTCCGCGAGATCGCAGATCTGTGGGTGGAGGCGCTCACGGCTCTGACCCGGTACGCGGACGCGCCCGGTGCCGGCGGTCTCACCCCGTCGGATCTGCCGCTGGTGCGGCTCGACCAGCGAGCCGTCGAGGCCGTCGAGGAGCGTCACGGCGACGTGGCCGACATCTGGTCGCTCTCGCCGCTGCAGGAGGGACTGCTCTTCCACGCGCAGTTCGCGGGTGACGAACTCGACGCCTACATGGTGCAGACCGTCCTCACGCTGGAGGGCGTGGTCGATCCCGCCCGCCTCCGCGCGGCGGGCGAGGCACTGCTGCGCAGGCATGCGAACCTCCGGGTCGCTTTCGACTCGATCGACGGACTGCCCGTCCAGGTGGTGCCCGCGGCCGTGAGGCTGCCGTGGGCCGAGGTGGACCTCCGGGCCGCCGCGGACCCGCAAGCGGCCTTCGACGATCTGCTGGCCGCCGACCGCCGGCGCGGCTTCGACATGGCGACGCCGCCGCTGCTGCGGTTCACCCTCGCCCGACTGGGCGAGTCCGACTACCGGATGCTCTCGACCAACCACCACGTCCTGTTGGACGGCTGGTCCACACCGCTGCTGCTCAAGGACCTGCTGTTCCTGTACGCGGCCTCCGGTGACGGCTCGGCGCTGCCCGTCGTCGGCGAGTACCGCGAGTTCCTCGTGTGGCTCTCGCACCGCGACCACCGGTCGTCGCTGACCGCCTGGGCCGCCGCGTTCGACGGACTCGACGAGCCGACACTCGTCGCCGGCGAGGCGACGGCGGCATCGGCCGACTCCGCCGACACCGAACGGCTGCTGCCCGCCGGGTTGACGTCCACCCTCGGCGCACTGGCGCGGGCTCACGGCATCACCCTCAACACCCTCGTCCAGGCGGCGTGGGGTCTGGTGCTGTCGGCGCAGACCGGTCGCAACGACGTCACCTTCGGTACCACCGTCTCCGGCAGGCCCGCGGACCTTCCGGGCGTGGAATCGATGATCGGCCTGTTCATCAACACCCTGCCCGTGCGTGTCACGGTGCGTCCGGGGGAGTCGGCGCAGGAGTTCCTGCGGCGCCTGCAGGCCGAACAGGCGGCACTGCTCGACCACCACTACCTGGGTCTCTCGGAGATCCAGCGCGCGGTGGGCGCGGGCGCGGGATTCGACACGCTGAGCGTCTTCGAGTCGTACCCGGTCGATTCCGAGGCCCTCGCGCAGGCCGCCGACATCGACGGCATGCGGGTCACCGGACTGCGCGGCATGGACTCCACCCACTACCCGCTGACGCTGGTGGCGAGTTCAGCCGACCGTCTCCACCTGCAGCTCAAGTACCTGACCGATCTGTACGACGCCGCCGCGGCGGAGACCGTGCTCGACCGCGTGGAGAGGGTGCTCACCGCATTCGCCGAAACGCCGGAGGCACCGATCGCGTCGATCGGCGTGCTGAGCGACGCCGAGCGTTCCGACGTGCTGGGACTGGGCTTCGTGCCCGGTGTCGCGCCCACGGCCGACACGCTGGCCGATGCGTTCGCCGCGCAGGCGGCGGCCCACGCCGACCGGACCGCCGTGGTCGCGGGCGGCGAGCGGCTGACCTATGCGGAACTGGCCGGACGGGTCGACCGTCTGGCCCGGGTGCTCATCGCCGAGGGCGTCGGGCCCGAGTCGCTGGTCGCGGTCGCCATGCCGCGGACGGCCGACCTGGCCGTGGCGTTGCTCGCGGTGGTCACCGCGGGCGGCGCATACGTGCCCGTCGACGTCACGTACCCGCAGGACCGGCTGTCGTACATGCTCGCCGACGCCCGTCCGACGGTGGTCGTGTCCACCGCCGCCGACGCGGAGTCCCTGCCCGCGCACGAACTGCCCGTCCTGCTGCTCGATTCGCCGGACCTCGCCGAGCGGATGGCGGCGCAGCCGGAGGGCCCGGTGACCGACGCCGACCGACTGGCACCGCTGCGCCCGCAGCATCCCGCGTACGTCATCTACACGTCGGGGTCCACCGGGCGACCCAAGGGCGTGGTGATTCCCCACGTCGACGTGCTGACGCTGATGGCCGACACCCAGCTCGACTTCGGCTTCGACGAGACCGACGTGTGGACCATGTTCCACAGCTACGCCTTCGACTTCTCCGTGTGGGAGCTGTGGGGCCCGCTGCTGCACGGCGGCGCCCTGGTGATCGTCGACTACCTGACCTCGCGTTCGCCGGACGAGTTCCTCGAACTGCTGCGTCGCGAGCGCGTCACGGTCCTCAACCAGACGCCGTCGGCCTTCTATCAGCTGGCCGAAGCCGACCGCGTCGCGGGCGCGGGGGAGGAGTCCGTTCCCGATCTGGCGCTGCGCTACGTCGTCTTCGGCGGCGAGGCGCTCGACCTCGCGCAGTTGGAGCGCTGGTACGAGCGGCACGACGACCAGGAGGTCGCGCTGGTCAACATGTACGGCATCACCGAGACCACGGTGCACGTCAGCTATCTGCCGCTCGACCGCGAGTTCGCCCGCGCGTCCAAGGCCAGCGTCATCGGGCGCGGACTGCCGGGCATGGGCGTCTACGTCCTCGACTCCCGGCTGCAGCCCGCACCGGTGGGCGTCGTCGGCGAGATGTACGTCCACGGCGGCCAGCTGGCGCGCGGCTATCTCGGCCGTCCCGACCTGTCGGCCGAGCGATTCGTGGCGGATCCGTTCGGTGCGCCCGGCGAACGCATGTACCGCTCCGGCGACCTGGCCCGCTGGAACGCCGACGGACAGCTGGAGTATCTGGGCCGCAGCGACTTCCAGGTGCAGTTGCGCGGATTCCGGATCGAACTCGGTGAGATCGAGTCCGCGCTGATGCGGTATCGCGGTGTGGCCGCCTCCGCGGTGGTCGTGCACACCGACGAGCACACCGGCGACCGCCTCGTCGGCTACGTGGTGCCCGAGGCCGGCGCCCACGTGGAGCCCGGCGCGGTGCTGGACCACGTCAGCGGATTCCTGGCCGCGTACATGGTCCCGTCGACGATCGTCGTGCTCGACGAGTTCCCGCTGACGGCCAACGGCAAGCTCGACCGCCGAGCGCTGCCCGCCCCCGACACGGCAGGTGCCGCGACGGAGTTCGTCGCCCCGCGCGATGCGGTCGAGCAGGCGATCGTCGACGTCTTCGCCGAGGTGCTCGGAGTCGACCGCGTCGGCGTTCACGACGGCTTCTTCGATCTGGGCGGCAACTCGCTGGTCGCGACCCGGGTGGTGGCGCGCGTCAACGCGGCGCTCGACGCCGAGTTCGGCGTGCGGGACCTGTTCGACGCGCCGTCGGCCGCCGAGTTGGCCCAGTGCTACGAGCGGACCGGCCGGACCGCCGAGCGCCCGGCGCTGGTCGCCGGGCCGCGACCGGACCGGGTGCCGCTCTCGCTGGCTCAGCAGCGGATGTGGTTCCTCGCGCAGTTCGACCCGTCGTCGCCCGCATACAACATTCCGATGGCGATTCGCCTCACCGGCGATCTCGACGTGGATGCCCTCGCCGCCGCGATCACCGACGTGCTGGAGCGGCACGAGTCGCTGCGCACCCGCTTCCCGGACTCGGCCGACGGGCCCTACCAGGATGTGCTGCCGACCGCGGCGGTCCCGGTGGACCTGACACCGGTCGCCGTCGACGCGGCGGATCTGCTTCCCGCGGTCGCGGACGTCCTCGGCTCCGGCTTCGATGTGACGGCCGCTCCGCCGGTGCGGGTGCGGCTGCTCCAGGTGGCCGACACCGACGTCGCCGAGCACGTGCTGGTGATGGTGGTCCATCACATCAGCGCCGACGGCATGTCGATGGCACCGCTGGCGCGGGACGTGATGGTGGCCTACACGGCGCGCGCCGCGGGCGAGGCGCCCGGCTGGTCGCCGCTGGAGGTGCAGTACGCCGACTACGCCGTCTGGCAGCGGGCGGTCCTCGGCGACGAGAACGATCCGGAGTCGGTGGCCGCGCGGCAGATCGGCTTCTGGCGGAGCGAACTCGCCGGCCTGCCCGACGCACTCGACCTGCCCACCGACCGTCCGCGTCCGGTGGAGCAGTCGATGGCCGGAGCCCGGCACGTGTTCGAGATCGGCGAGGACGTGCGCCGAGCGGTGGCCGACCTGGCGGCCGCGCATCGTGCGACGCCGTTCATGGTCGTGCACGCGGCGCTGGCGGTGCTGCTCTCGCGGCTGGCTCGGGAGACCGACATCGCCGTCGGCACTCCGATCGGCGGCCGCGGCGAGGCCGCGCTCGACGATCTCGTCGGCATGTTCGTCAACACCGTCGTGCTGCGTTCGCAGATCGACGGCGACGAGACCTTCGCCGGATTGCTCGATCGCGTGCGCCAGTCCGACCTCGCGGCGTTCGGGCACGTCGACGTGCCCTTCGAGCAGCTCGTCGAGGCGCTCAATCCGGTGCGCTCGACGTCGCATCACCCGTTGTTCCAGGTCTCGCTGTCACTGCAGAATCAGCAGCGGGCCGAGCTCGAACTGCCCGGGCTCACGGTCGGTGCGCTCGACCCGGGCGTCGAGGTGACTCAGTTCGACCTCGACCTGACACTCGGCGACGCCGTCACCGAGGACGGCGAGCCGAATGGGATGTACGCCTACTTCGTCTACGCCACCGAACTGTTCGACGCCTCGACCGTCGCGACGATCGCCGAGAGGTTCGTCCGGCTGCTGACGTCGCTGACCGCCGATCCCGAACAGCGGGTGGGCGACGCGGCCTGGCTGTCGGAGGCAGAGCGCGCCGCGGTGCTCGCCGACGGCGCGGGCCCGGCCGTCGAGGTCGCCGAGCGGACTCTGCTGGCGCGCTACGAACGTCAGGTGGCCGCCACCCCGGATGCGGTCGCGGTCGTCTACGAGGGCCGCGAGATCAGCTACCGGGACTTCGACGCGCAGGCCAACCGCTGGGCGCGCCGGCTCATCGGCGCCGGCGTGGGACCGGACACGGTGGTCGCGATCGCCGTGTCGCGGTCGGTGGAGATGCTGACCGCGATGTACGCGGTCGCCAAGGCCGGCGGCGCCTACGTCGCGATCGACCCGGAACAGCCGCGCGAGCGTTCGGCCTACGTGCTCGACTCGGCCGAGCCGGCCGTCGTGATCTCCACCGAGGCCGACCGCGGGGCACTGCCCGACGGCGTCGAGCCGATCCTCCTCGAGGACGAAGCGGTCGCGGGTCTGTCGCCGGAACCGGTGACCGACGCCGACCGGATCGTTCCGCTGCGCGGCGACCACCTCGCGTACCTGATCTACACCTCCGGCTCCACCGGCCTCCCCAAGGGCGTGGCACTCACCCAGCAGGCGATCGCGAACTACCTCGCGTGGATCGTCGACCGGTACTCGCTGGACGAGTCGTCCCGAGTGGTGCAGAAGGCTCCCGCGACCTTCGACGTCTCGGTCTGGGAGACGTTCGCGGTCACCCAGGTGGGCGGTCGCGTCGTCGTGGCCGCTCCGGGCGGACACCGCGACCCGGACTATCTGGCCCGACTCATCGCCGAGCAGCGGGTCACCGTCGCGGAGTTCGTTCCGTCGCTGCTCAGCGCGTTCCTCACCGCGGGCCACGCATCCGCACTCGACTCGCTCGAGTACGTCGTGGCGGGCGGCGAGGAACTGTCGGCCGGACTCCTGAAGGAGTTCACCGCGGCCACCGGCACCGTCATCGACAACACCTACGGTCCGACGGAGACCACCGTCGGCATCCTGTTCGAGCCAGCGGTCCAAGCGCTCGGCGAGGTCGCGACGGTGCCGATCGGGCGTCCGTCGTGGAACGCCGGCGCTCTGGTGCTCGACGACCGTCTGCACCCGGTTCCCGTGGGCTCGGCGGGCGAGCTGTACCTGACCGGCGTCCAGTTGGCCCGCGGGTACCTCGGCCGCCCCGATCTGACGGCCGAACGGTTCGTGGCCGATCCGTTCGCGGCCGACGGCACCCGGATGTACCGCACCGGCGATCTGGTGCGATGGAACCACGCCGGACGGCTGGAGTTCCTGGGGCGCACCGACTTCCAGGTGAAGCTGCGCGGCCTGCGCATCGAGCTGGGCGAGATCGAGGCGGCGCTGGCGAGCCACCCCGAGGTGGACCAGACGGCCGTGATCCTCCATCACGATGACCACGTCGGCGATCAGCTGGTCGCGTACGTGGTCGCAGCCGGCGTCGAGGCTCTCGACGCGGGCGAACTGAAGACGTACCTCGGGACGCGACTGCCCGCGTACATGGTGCCCGCCGCATTCGTCGCGCTCGACGAGATGCCGCTGGGCGCCAGCGGCAAACTCGATCGACGCGCTCTCCCGGCGCCGCACCTCGAGGCGGACGCGGGCGAGTACGTGGCTCCGCGGTCGCCGGTCGAGGAGGTCGTCGCGGGAGTGGTGGCCGAGGTGCTCGGCCTCGATCGGGTCGGCGTCACCGACGACTTCTTCGCGCTCGGCGGCAACTCGCTGGTCGCCACCCGGGTGATCGCTCGGGTCAACGAGGCTCTCGGCTCCGACCTCGGCGTGCGCGCCCTGTTCGACGCACCGACCGTCGGCGGGCTCGCCGAGACGGCCGAGCGGACCGGCACCGGCCGGACCCGCCCCGCACTGGCGCCGCAGCCGCGCCCGGAGCGGATCCCGCTCTCGCTCGCGCAGCAGCGCATGTGGTTCCTGAACCGGTACGACCCGGAGTCGGCGGCGTACAACGTCCCGCTGGCCGTGCGATTGTCGGGCGAACTCGACACCTCGGCGATGGCTCAGGCCGTCCGGGACGTGGTGATCCGGCACGAGTCGATCCGCACGGTCTTCCCGGCCGGAGACGACGGCCCCTACCAGTCGATCCGGCCCGCCGACGAGGTCCTCGGCGACCTCGCACCGGTCGACGTGGCCGCCGGCGAGATCGCCGGTGTCGTCCGAGACTTCGCGCTGGCGCCCTTCGACGTGACGGCTCAGGCCCCGCTGCGCGTGGCCCTGTACCGGATCGCCCCCGACGAGCACGTGCTGGCGTTCGTGGTCCACCACATCGTCGGCGACGGCTCGTCGACGGCGCCGCTGGCACGTGACGTCATGGTGGCGTACCTGGCGCGCTCGGCGGGCTCGGAGCCCGGCTGGGCGCCGCTGCAGGTCCAGTACGCCGACTTCGCGATCTGGCAGCGGTCGCTGCTGGGGGCGGAGGACGACCCGGCGTCGCTGGCGGCACAGCAGGTGCAGTACTGGCAGAGCACGCTCGCGGGCCTTCCCGAGGTTCTCGACCTGCCGACCGACCGGCCGCGTCCGGCGGACCGGTCGCAGCAGGGCGCGAGCGTCGGCTTCGAACTCGACGCGCGGGTCCACGACGGCCTGCGGAACATCGCGTCCGAGGGCGGCGCCACCATGTTCATGGTGGTCCACGCGGCGCTGGCGACACTGCTCGCGCGACTGTCGAGCAGCTCCGACATCGCGATCGGCACGCCGATCGCGGGCCGCGGTGAGCGCGCCCTCGACGATCTGATCGGCATGTTCGTCAACACCCTGGTGCTGCGCACCCAGGTGGAACCGGACGCCGGCTTCGCCGATCTGCTGTCGCAGACCCGGGGTGCCGACCTCGGTGCCTTCGCCAACGCCGACCTGCCGTTCGAGAGGCTGGTCGACATCCTCGATCCGGTGCGCTCCAGCGCGCATTCGCCGCTGTTCCAGGTGGTGCTGTCCACCGAGGACATCGGCGAGGAGCGGTTCGAGCTCCCGGGGCTCACGGTCACCGGGCTGGCCGACGACACCCACGTGGAGAAGTTCGACCTCGAACTGTCGTACCGTGAGCGCTTCGACGACGACGGTCGTCCGGCCGGGCTCGCGCTGACCTTCGGCTACGCCACCGACATCTTCGACGAGAGCTCCGTCCGGGCGTTCAGCGACCGCCTCACGCGCATCCTGGCCGCGGTGGCTGCGGACGCCCGGGTGCGGATCGGCGACATCGAACTCCTCGAGGACGCCGAGATCGAGGCGCTCGCACCGGTCCGCGGCGCCGCACCGGCCGGACCGGCGACCCTCGCCGAGATGCTCACGTCCACGGCCTCGGCGAACTCCGCGTCCACCGCACTGGTGCTCGGCGACGAGGCCATCGGCTACGCCGAACTCGACGAACGCTCCAACCGGCTGGCGCGGGTGCTGATCGCCCGCGGCGCGGGCCCGGAGACCGTGGTCGCGCTCGGCATGGCGCGCTCGATCGACTCCGTCGTGGCCATGTGGGCCATCGCCAAGTCCGGCGCGGCCTTCCTGCCGGTGGACCCGGGATACCCGGCCGACCGCATCGCACACATGCTGACCGATTCCGGTGCGGTCCTGGGCGTGACGACATCGGCCTGGCGCGACGCCTTCGGCTCCGTCGGCCGATGGCTCACACTCGACGACGCGGACACCGCGAGCGCGGTGGACGCGGCCTCGGCCGCGGCGATCACCGATGCCGAGCGCACAGCCGCGCTGCACGTCGCGCAGACCGCCTACCTCATCTACACCTCCGGCTCCACCGGTCTGCCCAAGGGCGTCGCGGTGACCCACGAGGGCCTGATGAACTTCGCGACCGAACTGCGGGAGCGCTGCGGAACCAGGCCGGGTTCGCGGGTCCTGCACTTCGCATCGCCGAGCTTCGACGCGTCGGTGCTGGAGTACCTGCTGGCCTTCGGGGCCGGTGCCACCTTCGTGATCGCACCGACCTCGGTGTACGGCGGCGACGACCTGGCCGAGCTGCTGCGGCGTCACGATGTGACGCACGCCTTCATCACTCCGGCCGCGCTCGCCTCCGTCCACGAGACGGGCATGGACCAGCTGGAGATGATCGGCGTCGGCGGCGACGTCTGCCCGCCCGAACTGGTCGCCCGCTGGGCGCCCGGGCGCCGCATGTTCAACATGTACGGTCCCACCGAGGCGACTATCTCGGTCACGATCGACGGGCCGCTGCAGCCCGCCGAACCCGTCACCATCGGGTCGCCGAACCGCGGTGTGGAAGCACTCGTGCTCGACGCCCGGCTGCGGCCGGTGGCCGTCGGCGTGCCCGGTGAGCTGTACGTGGCGGGGCCGGCTCTGGCGCGCGGCTACCACGATCGACTCGGTCTGAGCGCCGAGCGATTCGTCGCGAACCCGTACGGCGGGAACGGGGCGCGCATGTACCGCACCGGCGACCTCGTTCGCTGGGTCGAGGCTGAGCGCGGACTGTCCCTGGAGTACCTCGGCCGCTCCGACCAGCAGGTCAAGGTCCGCGGCTTCCGTATCGAACTCGGCGAGATCAACGCCGTGCTGGCCGCCCACACGGCGGTGGAGTTCGTGCACACCAGCGGTCACGTCACCGACGGCGGCGACACCCTGCTCGTGTCGTACGTGCTGCCCTCGAACGGCGAGGAGCTCGCAGTGCGTGAACTTCTGGCGTTCGCCGGCGAGCGGCTGCCGGGCTACATGGTGCCCGCCGCGATCGTGATTCTGGACGAGATTCCGCTGACCCCCGCGGGCAAGCTCGACGTCCGGGCGCTGCCCGCCCCCGAGATCACCGAGACGGCCGGAACCTATGTGCCGCCGCGCACCCCGACCGAGGAGATCCTCGCGGGCGTCTTCGCCGAGGTGCTCGGCGTGTCCCGCGCCGGATCGACCGACGGGTTCTTCGATCTCGGCGGCAACTCGCTGTCGGCCACGCGCGTCACGGCGCGCGTCAACGCGGTGCTCGGCGCCGACCTCGCGGTTCGCGACGTGTTCGACGCACCGACGGTGGCCGGTCTGGCCGCGCTGATCGACGCCCGGCGCGGCTCGGGAGCGGACCGCCCCGCGCTGGTCCCGGTCCATCGCCCGCACCGGATCCCGTTGTCGCCGGCGCAGCGACGGATGTGGTTCCTGAACCAGTTCGATCCCGAGTCGGCCGCGTACAACATCCCGCTCGCGGTGCGTCTGACGGGCGAACTCGACGTGGACGCGCTGCGTGCGGCGATCGCCGACGTGGTCGCGCGGCATGAGACGCTGCGCACGGTGTACCCGGCTGTCGGCCGGGAACCGCATCAGGTGATCCTGCCCGCCGACACCGTTCCCGATCTGCCGGTGATCGAAGTGTCCGCCGACCGGATCGTCGACGAGGTGACCGCGTTCGCGGCCCGCGGCTTCGACGTCACAGCGGCGCCGCCCCTGCGGATGGAACTGCTGGAGGCGGCACCCGACGAGCGCGTGCTAGTGGTCGTGATCCATCACATCTCCGGCGACGGCTCGTCGACCGCACCGTTGGTGCGCGACGTGATGGTCGCGTACGCCTCCCGTGCCGCGGGCATGGCGCCGCAGTGGACGCCGCTTCCGGTGCAGTACGCGGACTTCGCCGTCTGGCAGCGGGAACTCCTCGGCGATGAGCGCGACCCGCAGTCGCGTGCGGCACGTCAGCTGGCCTTCTGGACCGAGGCACTCGCCGATCTGCCCGCGCAGATCGAGCTGCCCGCCGATCGGCCGCGCCCGCGCGTGCAGTCGCTCGACGGCGGCGCGGTGGCGGTCACCGTCGACGCGGACACCCACCGCGGCCTGATCGAGGTGGCGCGGGATCGCGGGGCGAGCGTCTTCATGGTCGTCCACGCCGCGCTGTCGGCGCTGCTCGCGGGGCTGTCGGGGTCGTCGGACATCGCCGTCGGCACCCCCACCGCGGGCCGTGGAGACGCCGCGCTCGACGATCTCGTCGGCATGTTCGTCGGCACCCTGGTGCTGCGTGCCCAGGTGGAGCCCGGCATCACGTACGCCGAGTTGATCGACCAGGTTCGCGAGTTCGACCTGGCGGCGTTCGGCAACGCCGACATCCCGTTCGAACGTCTGGTGGAGGTTCTCGATCCCGAACGGTCGACCGCGCACTCGCCGCTGTTCCAGGTGATGCTCTCGTTCCAGAACCTCGAGCGCGAAGACCTGGAACTGCCGGGCCTGACGGTCTCGGCGGTCGGCTCGGGACCGGAACCGGCGAGGTTCGATCTGTCGATCGGCGTCGAGGAGGGATACGCCGACGACGGCAGCCCGGCGGAGATCGCGGTCTCGTTCGGCTACGCGACGGCGTTGTTCGACGAGTCCACCGTGCGCGGTTTCGGCGACGCCTTCGTCCGGGTGCTGCGGGCACTGGTCGCCGATCCGGACGCGGCGGTCGGCGATGCGCCGCTCGCCGGCGAGGACGACCGTTCGGCACTCGCCGCGGTCAACGCCACCGGGCACGATCTCGTCCCCGCGACGCTCGCGGACCTGTTCGACGCGCAGGTCGCGCGGACGCCGGACGCCGAGGCACTGGTCTTCGAGGGCCGACGACTGTCGTACGCGGACTTCGACGCTCAGGCCAATGCCCTGGCGCGGAAGCTGATCGACGCCGGTGTGGGACCGGACGTGCACGTCGCCCTGGCGGCGCGCCGCTCGCTCGACCTGCTGGTCGGCATGTACGCGGTGATCAAGGCGGGCGGTGCGTACGTGCCGGTCGACCCGGACCACCCCGCCGAGCGAACTCAGTACGTCCTCGAATCGGCGGCACCGCAGGTGGTGCTCGCCGGCACAGGCGTGGACCTCGAGGTGCCCGACGGTGTCCCGGTGTGGACGCTGGGTGCGATCGACGTCGACGGCTACCCCGACGGTCCGGTGACCGATTCCGAACGGCTCGCACCGTTGCGCGGAACGAACATCGCGTACGTGATCTACACCTCCGGGTCCACGGGGCGCCCGAAGGGCGTCGCGGTCCCGCACTCCGGTGTGGTCAACCGGCTCGCGTGGATGCAGTCGGCCTACCCGCTGACCTCGGACGATGCGGTGGTGCAGAAGACGCCGTCGACCTTCGACGTGTCGGTGTGGGAGTTCTTCTGGCCCTTGCAGGTCGGTGCGTCCCTGGTGATCGCCCGGCCGGACGGCCATCGCGACCCGCAGTACCTCGCCGATCTCATCGAGGCCGAGTCGGTGACGACTGCGCACTTCGTGCCGTCGATGCTCTCCGCGTTCACCTCGCTCGTGGAGCCCGGTCGGGTTCCGTCGCTGCGGCAGGTGTTCTGCTCGGGTGAGGCGCTGACCCCGCAGGCCGCACAGGCCTTCGCCGCGCTGAGTCCGGCGCGACTGCACAACCTGTACGGTCCCACCGAGGCGTCGGTGGATGTGACGTTCCACGAGTACACCGCCGCAGACACGGTGACCGTGCCGATCGGCCGGCCGGTGTGGAACACCCGACTGCACGTGCTCGACGCACGCCTGAACCCGGTGCCGATCGGGGTGGCCGGTGAGCTGTATCTGGCGGGCGTGCAGTTGGCCCGCGGTTACGTCGGACGCCCGGATCTGTCGGCGGACCGCTTCGTGGCGGACCCACATGCGCCGGGCGAGCGGATGTACCGCACCGGTGACCTCGTCAAATGGGTGCGGACCGCGGACGGTGAGGGCATCGAGTTGGTCTACATCGGGCGCACCGACTTCCAGGTGAAGCTGCGCGGACTGCGGATCGAGCTCGGCGAGATCGAGTCGGTCCTGCTGGAGCAGCCGGGTGTGGCACAGGCCGTGGTGCTGGTGCGCGAAGACATCCCCGGCGCTGCGCAATTGGTCGGCTACGTGACGGCCGCTGCGGGGGAGAGCCTCGACGTCGACGCGCTCACCGCGGCACTGTCGGTGCGGTTGCCGGAGTACATGGTTCCCGCGGTGCTCATGGTGCTGCCGGCGTTTCCGCTGAACGCCTCGGGCAAACTCGACCGGAAGGCGCTGCCTGCACCCGACACGCAGTCGCGGTCGCAGACCTACCGTGCGCCCTCCACCCACACCGAGGCGGTCCTGGCGCAGCTGATCGCCGAACTCCTCGGCGCCGAGCGAGTCGGTGTGGACGATTCGTTCTTCACCCTCGGCGGCGACTCGATCATGGCGATCCAGCTCGTGTCGCGGGCCAAGAGCGCGGGGATCCTGCTCACGCCGAGGATGGTCTTCGAGCACCGCACGGTGGCCGCGCTGGCGGTGGCCGCCGAGGCGGCGGAGCTGGTGACCCTCGACGAGTTGCCGGGAGGCGGGGTCGGCGACGTTCCGATGCCGCCGATCGGCCGGTGGATGATCGAGCACGGGCGCAGCTACTCGCGGTTCTCGCAGGCCGAAGTGTTGGCGCTGCCGCGCACCGCCGCGTTCGAGGATCTGACCGCGGCGCTCGGCGCGGTCGTCGACCATCACGACATGCTGCGTGCCCGTCTGGTGGACGCCGACGGCGTCACCTCGCTGCACGTGGCGGAGGCCGGGTCGGTCGATCCGTCCGGCATCCTGACGCAGGTGCGGTACTCGGGAGAGTTCACCGCCGCGGCGTCCGCCGCACTCGAGGCGGCCGGCACCCGGCTCGATCCATGGGCCGGCCGGATGGTCCAGGCCGTGTGGCTGGTCGGCGACGACGCCGACGGGCTCGGCCACCTGCTCGTGGTGGTCCACCACCTCGCGGTCGACGGGGTGTCGTGGCCCATCCTGGCCGCCGACCTCACGGTGGCCTGGGGGCGCATCGCGAGCGGAGAACCGGTGCAGTTGCCCGAGGTGGGAACCTCCTTCCGGCGCTGGATGCACGGACTCGCCGACCTCGCCTCGACCGACGATGCGGCCGATCGCGCCCACTTCTGGGAGTCGGTGCTCGAGGGCCCCGACCCGGATCTGGGCTCGCGCCCGCTCGACCCGGCGCTCGACCTCGTCGAGACCGTGGAGGAGTTCCGCGTGGTGGTTCCCGACGACGTCACCGACGCCGTTCTGAACCGGGTGCCCGAGGCCTTCCACGGATCGGTGGACGATTCACTGCTGACGGCGCTGGCCCTGGCGCTGGTCGCCTGGCGAGCCGAACGCGGTGTCGACGAGTCGACGGCACTGGTGACGCTGGAGGGCCACGGCCGCGAGGAGCAATTGCTCCCCGGCGCGGACCTGTCGCGGACCGTGGGCTGGTTCACCTCGCAGTATCCGGTCCGGCTCGACGTCTCCGGCATCGACCTGGACGACGCCTTCGCCGCGGGACCCGAGCTGGGACGGGCGGTGAAGGCGGTCAAGGAGCAGTTGGCCGCCGTACCCGATCGAGGCGTCGACTACGGTCTGCTGCGCAGGATGAACCCGGAGACGGCGGCACGTCTGTCCACGCTGCGCACACCGCAGATCGGGTTCAACTACCTCGGACGGCGCGCCGGCGAGACACCGCAGGCAGCCGAGCAGCGGGGCGAGGCCGTGAATCTCGGCGGCACGCGCAACCCCGACATGGTGGTGCCTGCGCTGCTCGACGTGAACGCGGTCGCGGTCGGTTCGTCGCTGACGGCCGACTGGGCGTACGCCGGTGGCGTCCTGACCCGCGACGAGGTGGCGCGCCTGGCCGATCTGTGGGTGGCGGCGCTGACGGCTCTCGCGCGGCACACCGACCGGGCCGACGCGGGTGGGCACACCCCGTCGGACTTCGACCTGGTGTCGGTGAGCCAGCGTCAGATCGACGCCTGGGAGAGCGCCTACGGCGGCGTCGACGACGTGTGGTCGCTGTCGCCGCTGCAGGAGGGTCTCGTCTACCAGTCGCAGATCGCGACCGACGACGAGGACTTCTACCAGGTCCAGATGGTGCTGAAGCTCGGTGGCCGGGTGGACGCCGACCGGCTCCGCGCTGCGGGGCAGGCGATCCTGGACCGCTACCCGAACCTGCGCGTGGCCTTCAGCTACGACGCGGGTGTCGCGGCACAGGTGGTGCTCGACGGAGTGGAACTGCCCTTCCGATCGGTGTCGATGACGCAGGTGCCCGAAGCCGAACGGGATGAGGCGCTGCGGCGTCTGCTCGACGACGACCGGCGGAGCGGATTCGATCTGTCCCGGCCGCCGATGCTGCGCTTCACCCTCGTCGAGATGGCCGACGGCGATCACCGGCTGGCGGTCCTGGTCCATCACGCACTGGTCGACGGCTGGTCGACGCCGCTGTTCCTGCGGGAGCTGTTCGTGCTCTACGCGACGCACGGCGACGCGACCCACCTGCCGCCCGCGCGGTCGTACCGGGACTTCCTGGTGTGGCTCTCGAAGCAGGACCGCGCACAGTCGCTGTCGGTGTGGCGGGACGTCCTCGACGGCGTCGACGAGCCGACCCTGGTGGTCGGCGACGCGGTCGACCACGGATCGTCGTCCCGTGAGCTCGCGGTGACGCTGGACGCCGAACTGTCGCAGCGACTCAACGCCCTGGGCCGCGACCGCGGGTTCACGATGAACACCGTGGTGCAGGCGGGATGGGCACTCGTGGTGTCGGCGCTGACCGGACGCGACGACGTCGTCTTCGGCGCCACCGTCTCGGGACGGCCACCGCAGCTCGACGGCGTCGAGGAGATGATCGGCCTGTTCATCAACACCCTGCCGGTGCGGGTTCGCATCCGCGGCGGGGAGCGGCTCGAGGATCTGCTCGCACGCATCCAGACCGAACAGACCGATCTGCTCGACCATCACTACGTCGGCATGCCGGAGATTCAGGCGGTCGCCGGGCCGGGCGCCGGGTTCGACACCCTCGCGGTGTTCGAGTCGTACCCCGACGTCGAGGCGGGCGAGGGCGGCGACATCGACGGAATGACGGTGGAGGGTCTGACGGGCACCGACACGGTCCACTACCCGCTGGCGCTGGCCGCGGAGTACACGGACTCGCTGGTGCTGCGGCTCAAGTACCTCGACGGCGCCTTCTCGCCGGAGCGGGCACAGGGCGTGATGGACGTCCTGGTGGGGGCGATCACCGCGTTCGCCGAGCAGCAGACGGCGCGAGTGGTGGAGCTGGACCTGATGGACCCGGCGCAGCGCGCCGCCCTGGTGCCGGCGACCGGACGCGCGGCCTACCCGTACGCGTCGATGGCGGACATGTTCGCCGCCGCCGCGGCGGTCGACCCGGACGCGCTCGCCGTCGTCGCGCGGGAGCGCTCGGTCACGTACCGCGAACTCGACGAGTACTCCAACCGGCTGGCCCGCGAGCTGATGGCACGCGGCGTCGGTACCGAGGACGTCGTGGCGATCGCGATCGGCCGCTCGGTGGAGTCGGTGGCCGCGGTGTGGGCCGTCGTCAAATCGGGCGCGGCGTACCTGCCGGTGGACCCGAACTATCCGACCGACCGCATCGAGCACATGCTCACCGACTCCGGATCGGTCCTCGGGCTCACCGTGACCGCGCATCGGGGCGGCCCGAGCGGCGGACTGGAGTGGATCGTCCTCGACGATCCCGCGCACCACGCGCAGATCCAGGGCCGGCCGGCCGGTCCGGTCACCGACGAGGTGCGACTGCGGCCGATCCGGCCGGAGACCGCCGCGTACATGATCTACACGTCCGGGTCGACGGGTATGCCGAAGGGCGTCGTGGTGGTCCATCGGGACGTGGCCGGATCGGCGCAGGACGCGCGGGTGCGGATGGCGATCGCTCCGGGCGACCGGATGCTGCACGTCATCTCGCCGAGCTTCGACGGTTCGGTGGGCGAGTACCTGATCGCGTTCGGCGCGGCCGCGACAATGGTCGTCGCCCCGCCGGAGGTGTTCGGCGGAGCCGAACTCGCCGACCTCCTGCGCGCCGAGCGGGTGACCCACCTGCTGATGACTCCGGGTGCGCTGGCCTCGGTGAACCCGGCCGGACTCGACGATCTCCGCGTCGTCGCGGTGGGCGGCGAGGCGTGCCCGCCGGAGCTGGTGGAGCGCTGGGCGCCGGGACGCCTGTTCGTCAACGTGTACGGCCCCACCGAGGCGCTGGTCTGGTCCAACTGGATCGCCGTGGAGGCCGGGCAGCGAGTCACGATCGGTGCGCCGCGTGCCGGTTTCGGGGCAGTGGTGCTAGACGCGAACCTGCGGCCGGTGGCCGCGGGCGTGGTCGGCGAGCTGTACCTGATGGGGCCGGGTCTGGCGCGCGGCTATCACCGGCGCCCGAGTCTGACCGCCGAGCGGTTCGTGCCGAATCCGTTCGGAGAGCCGGGTGACCGCATGTACCGCACCGGCGACGTGGTCCGTTGGATTCCGGGCGGCGAGCTGAGCGGAGACGAGTGGGTGCTCGACTACGTCGGGCGGTCCGACTTCCAGGTCAAGATCCGAGGGTTCCGCATCGAGCTCGGCGAGATCGAGTCCGCGCTGAGCGCGCACCCGAGCGTCGACTTCGCACACGTCATCGGCGTTCCCGGACCGGGCGGACAGACCGTGCTGGCCGCCTACGTCCTGCCCGTGGAGGGGGCGGCGGTGGATCCCGACGCCCTGTCCGAGTTCGTCGCCCGCACGCTGCCCGCGTACATGGTTCCGGCGGCGGTGGTCGCGATCGATCACGTGCCGCTGACCGGTGCGGGCAAGATCGACCGGAAGGCTCTGCCGGTGCCGGAGTTCGCCGAACGTGCGCCGTACGTCCCGCCGTCCACGGACGAGGAGCGGATGCTGGTGGACGCGTTCGAGCGGGTGCTGGGCACCACCGAGGTCGGAATCGACGACGGCTTCTTCGATCTGGGCGGTCATTCGTTGCTCGCGACCAGGCTCGTCGGTCTGATCAGCGACGAACTCGGCCTGCGGGTGCCGATGCAGTGGATGTTCGCCGATGCGACACCGCGCCGGATCGCCGAACGGCTCTCGGAACTCGACGCCGAGGACACCGGTGACGATCTGCAGGTGCTGCTCCCGCTCCGGACCGAGGGCCGGGCCGCCCCGCTGTTCTGCGTCCATCCGTTCATCGGCCTGTCGTGGTCGTACGGCGGGCTGACCGGATACCTCCCCGACCGTCCGGTGTACGGCATCCAGTCGCCGGTGCTGTCCGGCGGTGAGATGCCGCAGACCGTGGAAGAGGTGGCGGCGCTGTACCTGGCGAAGATCCGCGAGGTGCAGCCGGAGGGTCCGTACCACCTGCTCGGCTGGTCGCTCGGCGGTGTCATCGCGCACGCGATGGCCGTCGCACTGCGGGCCGACGGTCAGCAGGTGGCGACCCTGGCGATGCTCGACAGCCACCTGTCGCTGTCGGAGGTCGGTGAGGCAGCCGCCGCGGACAACATGGGCGAGGTGCTCGCCGGACTCGGCTTCGATTCGTCGATGCTCGCCGGACTCGAGGGTGTCAGCACCGAGCGGTTGTTCGAACTGCTTCCGCAGATGCCGGGCCTGCCGCCCTCATTGGTCGGCAAGGACCTGCGGGCGATGCTGCCGGACACCGATCTGGTGGCGCGGCAGATCGAGTCGTACCGCCCGCAGCTCTTCGACGGCCGGGTGGACTACTTCGCGGCGCGTCAGGGCCGGCTGCGGCGGGACGATCCGAGCGAGGACTGGACCGATGCGGCCGAGGCGATCGTGGTCTTCGACGTGGACGCGAGCCACAACGACATGACCACACAGCACGCGCTGGCACAGATCGGGCCCATCCTGGCACGGCTGCTGGAGGGACGCCCGTGAGACGAGTCCGCCGGGGATCGTGACCCGATCCCCGGCGGCGCCGCTCGGATTCAGACGCGGGCGGTGTCGCTCGGGTCGTCGCTTCGGAAGATCCGGCGGAACGACATCGTCCCGGTCTTCGCGTCGTACGCGCGGGTCGGCAGCCAGGTGAACAGGTGCAGGACCCGGTTGTTCAGCACCTGCAGGCGGCTCTTGCGGGCTTCGCCGTGCAGCCCGTGGATGCGGTAGGTCTCCGGCAACTGCCGCATGTACCGGCCGTAGGAGCGCGGGCTGCTGCGGAAACGGCGTGCCGAGCTGTCGGCGGCCATGCCGACGATGAAGGCGATCCGGTAGCCGGCCTCCCGGCAGCACAGCGACAGATCCAAGTCCTCGTACACGTCCGGGCGGTCGGAGACGGCGTCCCGGATCGTGGGCCACACCGCGGTGCGCAGAACGCTGTTGCCGCCGGTGGCCATGTGCAGACCGACGATTCCGCGCGGGTCGTCGGACTTGGCCCGCACCCGCGCGATGAGCCGCTGATTCGACTTCTCGAAGGTCTTCTTGAACGGAGAGTCGAACGGGGTGAGGGGGCCGGTGGCGAGCACCACGTCGTCGGGCATGTCGGCGAAGAACTCCCGGATGGAGCGGGCCCAGCCGGGGTGCGGAACCGTGTCGGCGTCCAGGCGCGCCGTCAGTTCACTCGTCGAGGCCTCGAATCCGGCGTTGCGCGCGAATATCAGTCCGGGGCGGGTCTCGCTGACCAGACGGATCCGCGGCTCCCGCGCGCTGCACTCGCTGACGATCTCGGCGGTGCGGTCGGTCGAACCGTTGTCGACCACGATGATCTCGTTGAGGTCCTCGATCTGTTCGCAGAGACGGGTCAGCGTCTGCGCGATCGAATCCTCCTCGTTGAGCGCCGGAACCATGACGGAGAGAGTTGGGTGAGTCACAAAGCCGAACCCTACCGCCCAATGCGGACAGTTCGGAGTTTGTCGGCGGACAGATCTGGGTGTGTCGGCGTTTCAGATGAATCTGCGATCAGATCCGTCGAATCGGACACGCTACCCGCCCCAAGTCGTGTGTGATCTATATCGCAGACTCAACACTCGCGATGTGGATCGGAAGCTGTAACAGAATGATCGGGGTCGGCCGATAGTCCGTTCAGCTGACAGATTGAAGGCGCCGCTCTTCAACGCCCGTGCCGTGGTACGCGTTGAGCCAGCGGATGGCCGAAGAGACGATGCGAAGGTCCTCATGGGGCCCGACGGTGCGGAGGCGATAGGGGAGAAGGTTCATGAGCGCGGCGAACAGCGCGGCGTTCGCCGAGTGGTCGGAGTAACCGCCGGCCTCGAGGCGGCAAGCGATCTCGTCCGCGAGTTCGGCATAGGTGACCGGCTTGCCCGCGAGGCGGACGGCGACGAGCCGCGGCATCGTGATGCTGCGGTCTTCGATGCGTTCGAGCAGATCGCTACTCATGGTGATCACCTGTACTTCTCTAGCTGCCGCTGTGGTCGTGCGTTTGAATGAGTATGTCCTGCTGACAACGGTCCGCGATAGGGGTTAGTTCCCAGAACTGCTCGCGATCGGTCCGAACGTATGTGCAGGCGGTCCGGTTTGCCGCTGTTTTTGCAGGTGAGCGCGGTGCTGCGGGGCCTCTGTGGCCAAAGTTGCAATTGTTTAACAAAGCACATCGCAGCGCGCGCCCGGCATGTTTTTGCGGAATCGGCCGCCGGGCTGCGATTATCGTCAGGTGTGACCGGTTGACTGGCCGGAGGATGAGGCCCGCCGGGCTCTGCTGTGTGGGCCGCCGCACCGGACTGCGGCGGCCGGAAGGAATGAGTGATGACCAACCCGTTCGACGATGAAGACGGCCGGTTCTACGTTCTGGTGAACGCGGAGAACCAGCATTCGCTGTGGCCGACGTTCGCGGACATCCCGGCCGGCTGGACCAAGGTGTTCGGCGAGGACAGTCGAGAAGCGTGCCTGGAGTACGTGGAGAAGAACTGGACCGACTTGCGCCCGCAGAGTCTGATCGACGCGATGGAAGCAGACCAGAAGAACGCCTGACCGGCCCGTTCGGGCGACGTTTCACGCTTGGGGAAACCGCGGTCTCGCCGGGTCGGGAGAGGGAGCGATGCCGGCTAGTCGATCGGTGCCGTCGGTGTCGGCGCGGATGCAGGCGACCGGCACCACCGTATTCGGCTTCACCTATCTCGGTATCTTCTTCCTCGCGCCCGGCGATCTCGACCGCTACTTCGCGCTCACCGGCCACTGGTGGCGGTGGCTGGGCATCGCCGTCGTCCTGGCTTCCGCGCTCGCCGTCGTCGCCGTCGGGGTCACCCGCCGGATCGATCGGCTCGAACCGGTGGCCGTCGGCTGTGCCCTCGCCTTCCTCGCGCTGATCGCCGCCTGGTTCGCCGGGTGGGACGGGCACGTGGGCCAGGTTCCGGCGAACGGGTTCGATCACGGCATCGTCTTCATCCCCCAGATCGCGAGCTGCCTGCTGGTGTTGTGCGGCAGGCTCGGCTTCGCGGTCGCGAACCTCGTGGTCGCCGGCGGGCTCAGCCTTCTCGTCGCCTCGATCGCCTCGGGAGGCGTGGCCTGGGTGGACCTCGCCGCGGGACTGTGGGTTCTGGCCCTCGCCGGAATCTATCTGGGCATCTGCTGGGCGGTGATGAGCGCAGCGCACCGGTTCGACGAACAGCGGCAGGAGGCGGCCGCGCGAGCCGTGGCACTGCTGCGGAGCAACGTCCGCGACGCCGAACGGCGCCGGATCGACGCGATGGTGCACGACCGCCTCATCGCGCTCCTGACGGCTCTGCGACCCGGGCCGCTGTCCGTGGGCTTTCGGCAGAACATCTCGGGTGTGCTCGACGAACTCGCGAACTGGTCGACCGAGGTGGAGCCGGGCGCGGAGCGGATCCGGGCGACCGAGTTCCTGCAGCGACTGCGTCTGTCCGTCGACGATCTCGGTTCCGGGGTCGAGGTGGAAGCCGTGGTCTCCGCTCCGCCGGGCACCGAGTTCCCGGCCGCGGCGGCCGACACCGTGATCGAAGCGGTCGGGGAAGCGGTAC
The DNA here is from genome assembly GCF_041950545.1 of Gordonia sp. PS3. Classification (NCBI taxonomy): domain Bacteria; kingdom Bacillati; phylum Actinomycetota; class Actinomycetes; order Mycobacteriales; family Gordoniaceae; genus Gordonia; species Gordonia sp. PS3. Next base: position 853,398 of record NZ_CP169524.1, read on the forward strand.
GCAACTTCCATCGGCACGCCGGCCCCGAGGCGTCCGGCGCCGTGCTCTGCGGCGTGGGGCCCGACCGGATCAGCGCGGTGGTCGTGGACGACGGAGTCGGATTCGACCCGGAGGCGATTCCTGCGCACCGCATCGGGGTGGCCCTCGGGATTCTGGAACGGATGCGCCAGCTCGACGGCGGCACCAGCCGGGTGGTCAGTGCTCCGGGCGCCGGAACCCGAGTGGAACTCGGCTGGGCCGATCCGGGCGCTGACCGGTGAGCGCCGCTGTGGAGCCCAGAAGAACGATCACCGAACCTGCGGTGCGTCGTGCACCGATGGTGGTGGTGTTGGCCGGATACCTCGTTGCGCTGGGCATTCTGATGGCGGTCCGCGGTGCGGTGGAACCGCGGGGCTTCGCGTACTGGGTCGGCGCCGGCTGCGGGCTGGCGCTCTACACCGCGGCTTTCGCGGTGACGCTCTCTCCGCCCCCGGGGCGATTCGGCCGTAGCCCGGCACTGGTGGCCATCGGTCTGACGCTGGTGGCGCAGGCGGTGGTGTGGGTGGCCGTCGCGGCCGACGGTGTCACCGACGCCCACGCATACCTGCCGATGTTCGTCACGGCCTTCGTGCTGGAGACACTGCTGGTGTTCCGCAGCCGGGCCGTGATCGCCTGGGTGGGTGCACTGAGCGGCATCGCCCTCGGTCTGGTGCTCGGCGCGGTCACCGGCGCGACCCACTGGTGGAGCACCGTCCAGACCACGACGGCGGTGCTCCTCGCCGCAGCCACGGCGGCCACGGCGATGCTGTCGCCGCTGTTCCGGGAACTCGACGCGCTGGCCGCCAGACACGAGCGCGCCTCCGACGAGGAGGGCGCGGGGAAGGCTGCGCTGCTGGCACGTGAGGAGCGGATCGCGCGGATCGACGGGAGGGTGCGTCCGCTGCTGGAGAACGTGCTCGACGCCGATCAGGTCACCGGAGCCGACGTCCGGACCGCACGGCTGATCGAGGCCCTCCTGCGCGATGGCATCCGAGCGCCGTCATTCGACACCTCCGAGGTCCGCAGGGCGGTGTGGCGCGCGAGAGACCGCGGCGTGTCGGTGACCCTGCTCGACGACGGCGGCCTGAGCGAGGTGACCGTCGACGAAGCCGCAGTGATCCTGGCGCAGGTCTCGACGGTCCTGTGCGCCGAACTCGACGCATTATCCGAAGGCGAGGTGGTGGCCCGCGTGGCGCCGCCCGGCCGCTGCCCGGTGGCATCGGTGACGGTGGCGCACGGCGGCACTCGGCGGCGGGTCGAGTTCAGCGGCGGACGCACCCGGGTGGTGGAGTCGTGAACGAACTCCGGATGCGGCGCGGCGCCGCGGTCTGCATGGCGATCACGTCGCTGTTCGTGCCGACCCTGATGCTCGCGTACTACGACCAGGTGGTGGTCCTGGTGGAGGCGTGGTGGCTCCCGGTCAGCATCTCGCTCGTCGGCGGATCGGCGATGGCCCTGCTCCTGGACGCGTCGTTCGGGAACGGGCGCCGCGTAGGTCCGCTCTCCCTGCTCCTCGGCGTCGCCAATGCGGCCGCCGTGGTGCTGTGGCTCGTCGCGTGGAAGGGCGGTGCGGCGCCGTCGACGTACGGGTCGCCGCCGATCTGGCCCGCCAACACCGTGGTCCTGCCCGCCGTGGTGATGGCGACGGTGTACCGGCCCCGGGTGACGGTGACGTATACGGCATTCGTGCTGATCCTGCTCGCGACCGCGCAGCAGTACGTGAAGCAGGGGCAACTCGGCACCATCGGCTATGCGAACTCGTTGCTGACCGCCACACTGGTCGGTGTGTTCCTCACGGTGGAGTACTCGATGATGCGTGCGCTGCGCGAGACCGATGCGCGCCGGGACCGAATCCTGGCGGCGAGTGCGAATGCCGCGAGTCGAGCCGCCCGGACGGCTGAGCGAGAGCGGCTCGACGCGGTGGTGCGCGACGGAGTGGTCGCGATGCTCAGACTGGTGTCGGAGAACCCGGCCGACGCCGAGACGAGGAGGGAGGCGGCCACGGCGCTCGCCGACCTCGACGGCCGTTCGGCCCCCTACCGGCCGCCCCTGCACGTCTCGGCTCGCGAGTCGGTCCTCCGGCTGCGAGAGGCGGTGAACGCGATCGGCGACGACACGATGATCGACCTCCGGGTCGACGATCCGGAGATCGAGTACCCGCACGTGCTCGTCGAGTCACTCGTCGACGCGGCCGCCGAAGCGGTCGCCAATGCGGTCACCCATGCCGGGCCGGGATCCTCGCACGCACTCGTCGGTGTCTTCGACGCACACCTCATCCGTCTCCGGATCGTCGACGACGGCGTCGGCTTCGATCCGGACCGCGTGCCGCCCGACCGTGCGGGCATCGAACTCGGAATCCTCCGCCGCATGCGCGAACAGCCCGGCGGCGGCGCCTGGATCGATTCCTCGGCGTCCGACGGAACGATAGTGTCGCTGGAATGGCGCAGGCCGTGACCGCGACGGTCCGCCGCGCCCCGCACCCGTCCGGCGACGCGCGGCCCGGCCGGGGACCGGAGACCATGGGGGAGATGCTCGGTCTCGGCCGCCCCGGACTGCGGGTGGCCGTGGGAGCGGTGATGGTCGCGTACGTGGTGGTGGAACTGTTCCTGCCACGGCTCGACCTCAGCTTCGCACAGCTCACTGCGATGGTCGTCGGATCGATCGGTCTGGCCGCATCGTTGTGTCTGGCGACCTGCGGTGTGGACGACCCGCTGTCGCGGCCGGCGGCGATCGTCGTGGTCTGTCTCGGCGCGGCCTCGGGCGCGGTGGTGTGGTGGTCGATTCCGGTGGGACCGGCCAACTGGGTGCGCCCCAGCGCGCCGATGATCGCGTACGCGGTCGCGATGTGTCTGCTGATCGTGCGCGGCCGGGCGAGGTGGGCGTGGTTGGGGTTCGTGCTGGTGATCGGACTGTCGTGGGTGGCGGTGGCGGCGTGGGGCTGGCGTCCGGGCACGGCGGTCCCGGTGGCGCTGCGCATGCTCGCGGCGATGGTGCCGGCCTCGCTGATGATGCTCTACGTCCGGCCGCTGCTGGCGTTCGCCCGCGTGCTCGACCGCCGCGAGGTCGCGGCCGTCCAAGCGAGCGCCGCGCACGAGGCGACGCTGATTCAGCGGCGCGCGCAGCTCGACGCCCTCAACGAGGAGGTCCGGCCCTTTCTGGAACGACTCTCAGTGGGTGACGGGTTCTCGCCCGGCGAGGTGATGCGGGCGCGACTGGTGGAGGCCGAGCTGAGGGATGAGGTCCGCGGCCGCGGCTGGATGTCGCAGCCGGTGCGGGACGCCGCGGCTGCGGCGCGGGAGCGCGGTGTCGATGTCCGGCTGTTCGACGACCGGCGGGTCGACGCGCGGGGCGGGGTCGCCGACGGCCCCCTCCACGCCGAACTCGTCGCGGTGCTCACCCGGGCGCGGCGGGGCGGGGTGACCGCCCGTCTGCTTCCCGCCGGCCGGGACGTGGTGGCGTCCATCGGCGAATCCGACGGCACCCGTACGCGGCGGCGCGTGTGCGCGGTCTCGACCGCCGGTGAACTGGCCTGGAGAGACGACACCGGCGGCGCACCCTCGGACTGAGGAGCGCCGCCGGTGCGGAGACTGAGTCGAGATCCCCGGTCAGTGCTTGGGCATCATCGAGGTCAGCGTGGTGACCGAGGCGCCGGCCAGCTTCCACTGTCCGTCCTGCTTCACCATCGCGAGCTGGATGTCGACCGGTGCCGGAGCGTGCGGCGACTTGACGGCGGTCACGGCCACCGCCTTGTTCTCACCGTCGGCCTTGACCGACTTCACGGTGTAGGCGTCGGGGGTGTAGCCGGCCGGACCGGAGGCCTTGGCGAAGGCGTTGAGCGCCTCGGCCGACCCGGGAGTCGAGGTGTCGACCACCTTGGAGAGGTCGTCGATCGAGGTGTTGCCGTCGACCGCGGTCCGGATGATCTCCTGTGCCTTGGCGTTGTCGAGGCCTTCGACACCGGCCATGGCGCTCGATTCGACGCTCGCCGACTGCGAAGCGGAGGCGGTGCTCGCGGTGTCGTCGTCGGAGTTCGAGCATGCCGCCAGCAGTGCGGTGGTGGCGGCGACGGCCGCGAGCGCGGCGGCGGGGCGACGGAGGTTTCGGATGGCGGTCATGGCTCTCCTAGTGGTCAGACGGGATTATTTAGGCAAGCCTAACAGCAGATGTCGCCGTCAGGGTGCCGGGGTGAGCACGGTCGCATCGTCGAAGGTCATCGACAGGTCGGCCACCGACGACGCCATCAGCGCGCGCCGGGACAGATCCAGGCGCCGCAGTTCGTCCGCGATCGGGTGGTCGCCCAGCGTCAGGCGCGCGCCACCCAGTCGGGTCCTGGTTCCCGAGGTGGAGGTCAGACGCCACGGGGTCCGGCGCGCGACGCCGTCGAGTTGCGAATACGCCTGCAGAACGGTGTCGCGCGCGCTGTCGGGAACCGGGACGCCGCGGCTCACGGTGAGGTCGGCGATGAGCCTGCCCTCCTGGCTGACGCGTCCGTGCTTCACCGCCGAGTCGTGGTCGACCTCGAAATCGGCGAGGATCTTCGGGAAGCCCCAGATCCCGCGGCCGGCCGCCAGAGTGAACTCGCCGTCCACCGGCAGATCGTGGATCAACGCATGAGCGTCGGCCGACGCCAGGGATCGCATCGCGGACAGCGTCGAGGCCTGCCGCCCGGGCGGCTGCATGAGGAAGCAGACGCCGAACTCGTTGTACGGCCCGAGGTCGCCGTCCCGGTAGTCGACGAAGACGAGCATGCACAGTGCTCGTCCGCGGCGCACCTGCAACGGTGCCAGGTCCAGGTCGCCGCGGCGGCGGACGGCGGCGCGCACGGCTTCGGTGTCGGCGGTGAACCCGGCGACGAAGCAGCGTGCCGACCGGATCCGTACGGGCATCTCGACGTCGACGCCCAGAACGTCGTGAACTCGCATGTCAGTCATCTGTCTCACGCTACGTCGTGAGTCTGGCGTTGCGGGTGAGTTCCCTGGTGAAGGAGATGGCGCATGTCACGGACTTTGGTCCCCCGAACGAAGGAACACCGAGATCTTGTCGGAGGCGTTCGATAGTTTGAAGACGTCCGAGATGTTCGTATCGGACAGGGGATGGGGAGATGACGAAGCACATGGACGACGACGGCGGTCCGCGGACGCCCGAGTCCGGGGTCGTTCGCGTCGGGATGGTCGACGACCACCAGTCGCCGGTATGGGGGATCGAAAGGATTCTGGAGCGTCAGGACGACCTCGAACTCGTCGGCTCCGCACCCACCGTGGCCGAGCTCCTGGACAAGGCGACGGATCTCGACGTCGTGATCCTCGACCTGCGTCTCAATGACGGAACCACCCCGCGGGAGAACGTCAGCACGCTCGCCGATCACGGCATCGTGACGGTCGTCTACACCTCCGGTGAGCATCCGGACCTGCTGCGCTCGGCTGCCCGCGCGGGGACGCTCGCGGTGGTTCTCAAGTCCGCCTCCGAGGAGGAGATCCTCGCCGCGATCCGCGCCGCGGCCGGCGGCGAGGAAGTGCTGACCACCGAGTGGGCGGCCGCCATCGACGGTGACCCGAACCTCGATGCCGTCGACCTGAGTCCGCAGCTGCAACGAGTGCTGACGCTGTATGCGTCCGGCGGGACGTCGGTCAGCGTCGGACAGGAGTTGGGTGTCACCCCGGACACGGTCAACGAGTACCTGAAGCGGATCCGGCAGAAGTACGCCGATGCGGGCCGTCCCACGCGCACCAAACTCGACCTGTTCAAACGTGCGGTCGAAGACGGCTGGCTCCCGATGCCGCTCCGGGACTCCTGAGGGGCCTTCTCCGCTGCTCACATGCCGTGCGTCACAGCGCGCGGAACGCCCGAAGATGTCCCTATTTCTGGGTCTACCGGGGCGGCGACGCCGTTCGTAACGTTGATTGTGAGCCTGGGCGATTCCTGTTCAGGTGCCAACCACAGCCGGTCGGGGATTTGACAGGAGGATCGCCTGTGAGCGTTGCCGAACTCGAGGTCGGAATCAACGATGGGCGGGTGCCCCGCATGACGGCGCCGGTGGTCGATGCAGCAGTACTGCCGCATCTGGTCGTCGCACCTCCGTCGCGACCCGCACTGTCGACACGTGAGGTCGAAGTGCTCCTCGCGTGGATGGCGGCGGAGTCGAAAGAGGACGCCGCGAACAAACTCTTCATCTCTCAGTCGACCGTGAGCACGCATATTTCGCGGATTCGTGCCAAGTACGCGGCCGTCGGCCGCCCGGCACCGACGAAAGCGCACCTTCTCGCTCGCGCATTGCAGGACGGGTATACGACACTAGAGGAGTGGTGACCCGGACTTTCATCAGAAGTCGCCGCCCGCTGTCCGGATCTCCGGACGGCGGGCGGCGACATTCGATGGGAACGGTTCTCGGCGGCGACCCTCAGCGTGACCGCGTCCGAACCTCCCTGGCCAGGTTCGTCGGCATCGGCTATCTCATCTACGCGGTGATCGCGCTGCCGCAGATGGCGTCTGAAGCCGATGGACGGCTGCCGCAGTGGTACCCGGTGGCCGCCGCCCTGCTCGCCTTCGGCCCGGGCTTCGCACTGTTGGCGGCCTCGCTGGTGAGAGCCTGGCATCGCGGCATCGCGGCCCTTGCACTCTCGTGCGCGATCGGCCTGTTCGCCGCGGCGGTGCTGTGGCTGGCGCTGTGCCGCGCCGAGACACAGAGCCCGGCGTTCTGGATCCTCGACTTCGCCGGCCTGGTGGGCATGGCAGCGGTCCTGGTGCGGCCGGTCCGCGAGGCGATCGCACTGCTGGCCGTCGCCAAGCTTCTGGGTGCGATGGTCGCGGTCTGGTACGTCACCGGCGCCGATGTGTGGTCGGCGGTGGAGGAGGCGCTCTTCGGGATCGTGTTCACGTCGGTGTGTGTTCTGTTGGCCCATCGGGTGCTGCGGCTCGGCGCGGAACTCGACGAGTCCCGATCGAAAGCCGAATCGGCAGTCGCTCAGGGAGTGGCAGAGGTGGAGGCGGCGCGGGTCGACGCCCTCATTCACGACTATGTGCTCTCGACCTTCGTGGCGGTGGCGGCCGACCGGGACGACCCACGAGTGGCCGACCAGGCCGCCGGTGCCCTCGAGGCGCTGGACCGGCTGGCCGATGAAGCGGGAACGCCCGACGACGTGGGCGCCAGGGAGGCGGTGGCCCGGCTGCGGGCGGTGATCGCTCGGATCGACGGCGATCTGCCGGTGACGGTCGAGATCGACGACCACGCGATCGCCTGTCCCGACACGGTGATCTCGGCGTTGGCCGAGGCAGCCGCCGAGGCCGTGCGTAACAGCGTCGTCCACGCCGGCGCCGCGGCTGCGACGGCGGTGTTCATCGGAATCGGGCCCGACCTGATCCAGATCGTGGTGACCGACGACGGGGTGGGCTTCGATCCCGAAGCGGTGTCTGCGGACCGCCTCGGGCTGGCGCTGAGCATCCGCCATCGCGTCGGCGTGCTCCGCGGTGGAGAGGCCGTCGTCGTCAGCAGGCCGGGACAGGGCTGCACTGTCCGTCTGCGCTGGTCACCGGCGGCGGTGAGCGTCGGATGACCGCGCCGGATCGGGTTGCGGCAGACCGCGCCGCCCAGCAGGGGAGTGCCGACGTCGCGACCGTGCTCGGTCTGCGGAGCCGGGGCGCGGCGCTGGTGGTGGCCTGTGCTTGGACGGCGTTCGCCGCACTCGGTCTGGCCAGCGGCGACGTGCGGGCGCCGGCCGCGTATGTCGGCGGGTTCGTGATCCTGGGCGCCGGCTGGGTCGCCGGACTGCGCTCGCCGTCCGACCCGATGCGGCCGTGGCACGCGGTCGCCGTGGCGGCGTCCGGCGTGGCCGCGTCCGGGCTGTCCGTCTGGGCGGCCGAGGTGAGCGACCGTGCGGCAGTCTTGTCACTCGGCGGCGCCGTGGCATTGACGTCGCTGGTCCTCGCGGTGCGCGGGCAGATCGCGATCGCTTGGGCGGGCGGACTCCTGGGCGTGCTCGCCACGGCCGTGGCGGCCCAGGCTCGCGACATCGACTTCGTGACGGCGGCGCAGATCGCGGTGCCCGGGAACATCGGGATACTGGCAGCGGCCACCTTCTTCGCGATGATCATCCGGCCACGCGTCCGGCAGATCAGTGCCATGCGCAGGCTGCGAGAACGGGGCCTGCGAGAACGGGGCCTGGGGGAACGGGGCGGGGCGGACGGGGAGCCCCTGGCGGTCCGCGGCGACCGCATCCGACAGCTGCAGGACCGGGTGCGGCCGCTGCTCGAGCGCATCGCCTCGGGTGAACCGCTGACCGACCGGGAAGTGGCGATGTGTCTGCTCGTGGAGGCCGGCTTGCGCGACCGCATCCGGGCTCCGGGGCTCGATGTCCCCGAACTGGCCGAGGCCGCGTGGCAGGCGCGAGCACGCGGCGTCCGCGTGCTGCTGCTGGACGACCGGAAGGCGGCGCCGGTCCTCGACAGCACCGTGCTGCACGACGTCCGGCAGGCCGCCGTCGGGGTGCTGACTGGGGCGCGCGCCGGCGCGCAGGTCACGGTGCGGCTCCTGCCCGAGCGGCGAGACCGGTACGCCACGATCGCCGTCGCCGAGGACGGTTCCGCCCGCAGGATCGACTTTCCACCGGAGCCCGCCGAAGGCGGACGGCCGGCGCGGTGAGCACTCGCAGGCGAGGTTTCCCCAGGTCCCGGCGCTGAACTGATTTGGCTGCAGCAGGGGGATCGGCCTACACTAGAGCGGTTGCCTGCGGCGTGTGCGCCGCGAGTCGAGCCGCGAACCCACTGCGGCGTCCTCCGGAATCCGGGGAACGCCCAGGCAGGCGCGGGTTTCGATGGTGACAGACCGTGTGCGTCGGGTCGGAAATCCGGCGGACATAAGTATCCAGGTCAAGGAGACTACGCAGTGATTCAGCAGGAATCGCGGCTGCGCGTGGCCGACAACACCGGTGCGAAGGAGATCCTCTGCATCCGTGTTCTCGGTGGATCGTCGCGGCGCTACGCCGGCGTGGGTGACGTCATCGTCGCCACCGTCAAGGACGCCATCCCCGGCGGAAACATCAAGAAGGGTGAGGTCGTCAAGGCCGTCATCGTGCGCACCGTCAAGGAGCGCCGTCGCCCGGACGGCTCGTACATCAAGTTCGATGAGAACGCGGCCGTCATCCTCAAGAACGAGAGCGACCCGCGCGGTACCCGCATCTTCGGCCCGGTCGGCCGCGAGCTGCGTGACAAGCGCTTCATGAAGATCGTTTCGCTCGCACCGGAGGTGATCTGACCCATGAAGATCCATAAGGGTGACACCGTCATCGTCATCGCGGGCAAGGACAAGGGCGCCAAGGGCAAGGTCATCGAGGCCTACCCGAAGCGCGAGCGCGTGCTCGTCGAGGGCGTCAACCGCATCAAGAAGCACACCAGCGCCTCGGCGAACGAGCGCGGTGCGGAATCCGGCGGCATCGTGACGCAGGAGGCTCCGATCCACGTCTCGAACGTGATGATCGTCGACGCCGACGGCAACCCGACCCGCGTCGGTTACCGCCGCGACGAGGAGACCGGCAAGAACGTCCGCATCTCCCGCAAGACCGGGAAGGACATCTGATATGACCACTTCTGAGAAGGTCCAGCCTCGCCTGAAGCTCAAGTACCGCGAGGAGATCAAGGGCAAGCTGAACGAAGAGTTCAACTACGCCAACGTCATGCAGATCCCCGGCGTCGTCAAGGTCGTCGTGAACATGGGTGTCGGCGACGCCGCCCGTGACGCCAAGCTGATCAACGGTGCCGTCGCCGACCTGGCGCTCATCACCGGTCAGGCTCCGGAGATCCGCCGCGCCCGCAAGTCCATCGCGCAGTTCAAGCTGCGTGAGGGCATGCCGATCGGTGCGCGCGTCACCCTCCGCGGCGACCGCATGTGGGAGTTCCTCGATCGCCTCGTGTCGATCGCCCTCCCGCGTATCCGCGACTTCCGCGGTCTGAGCGACCGCCAGTTCGACGGCAACGGCAACTACACCTTCGGCCTCAACGAGCAGTCGATGTTCCACGAGATCAACATCGACTCGATCGACCGGCCGCGTGGCATGGACATCACGGTCGTCACCTCGGCCACCACGGACGACGAAGGCCGTGCGCTGCTTCGCGCTCTGGGCTTCCCGTTCAAGAGCAACGACGCAGCCGCGAACTGAGATAGGGACAACTGAGATGGCAAAGAAGGCTCTGGTCAACAAGGCCAACAAGAAGCCCAAGTTCGCAGTCCGGGGTTACACCCGCTGCAACAAGTGCGGACGCCCGCACTCGGTGTACCGCAAGTTCGGCCTGTGCCGCGTCTGCTTCCGCGACATGGCGCACGCCGGCGAGCTGCCGGGTGTGCAGAAGTCCAGCTGGTGACTTCCCGCCGATAGGCATGTGACGAGGACCCGTCTCCTTCAAGGAGGCGGGTCCTCGTCCGTTCTGCGGCGCGGCCGAGGGTGAATGTCCGCTGCCGTGCCCGCGCGAGTGGCAGGATTCGACGCATGTGCTTCAGCGCGACTGCGAGTTTCGTGGGCGCCGGTGTGATCACCGCGGTGGGCGCCACCACCCTGTGCCTGGTCCGGGATGTGCGGCAGCTGCCCTTCGCGGCGCTGCCGTTGCTCTTCGGGGTGCATCAGGCGCTGGAGGGATGGACTTGGCTGGCGCTCGGCGACCGCAGCGAGGCGCTGCTCTCCGGCGCAGGCGTGCACATGTGGGTGATGTTCGCGTGGGCCGTGCTGCCTGCCTACATCCCGTGGGCCGTGTGGCTGATGGAATCGGAGCCACACCGGCGCCGGTTGCAGACGGTTCCGCTGGGAGTCGGCGCGGTGCTCGCGGTGTACATGCTGTATCTCGCGATCCAGCCCGGTATCAGCGTCGCGGTGGTCGACGGTAACCTCGACTACCGGCTCGGCGTCCCGTTCAGTGCTGCCTGGCTGGCCGTTCCCTATGTGTTCGCCACCTGCGTCGCGCCGATGTCGAGCTCGCACCGCTACGTCGTCGCGATGGGAGCGGGCAATCTCGTCGCGATGAGCGTCGCCGCGGTGATGAACGCCGCGGGATACGCCTCGATCTGGTGCACCTTCGCCGCATTCCTCAGCTTGATCGTGTTCGCACACTTCGCGGTGGAACAGCGGAACCGGAGGCTCGCCGCGTAGCGTCCAGACACCGATGGCCCCACCGTATTCGGCGAGGCCATCGGGTTCGGGACGGGATGCGGCGCATCCGTGGTTCGCAAGGGTCCGGCGGATGTCGGATGAGTCCGATCTCGCAGCCGGTCCGGTCAGGTGCACTGACAGCGTACGGCGCGTCGGCTCCGACCGCAGGCTAATGCGATTCGGACGGGGTGCGCTTGCGCCCGGCGAGCAGGTACACGGTGGGCAGGAGCCCCGCGGAGTTCACTCCGCCGAGCACCACGGTCCAGACCAGTTTCGGGCCGTTGACCTGGCTCTTGTCGCGTGACCGCAGATCGCGGATCGCCCAGACGCGCAGGCCCGCGTCGACCGCGGCCATCGAGATGATCCCCGCACGTGCGGCGGGTGAGAGTTCGGCCCACTTCTTCCTCATGTCTCCAGTCTGCCAGGCTCCGCGGACCCGCGGAGCCGGCGACGGGGATTCCGCTGCTCACCAGGCGCGGTGCCTGCGCTAGATTCACCTCGGGCTGATCGGGCCTCGGACGCCTCACGCGTCTGCCGCATGCAGGTCGAAGACGGACTCGGAGGTGGTCGATGTCGGTGTGGCTGTCCTCGAACCTCGACAACGCCGCGTCGCTGGTCCACCACGGCGGCGAACTGGCGGGGATCGTGGCCTTCGCGGCGTCCGGTGCGCTGCTGTCCGTGCGGCGCGACCTCGACGTCGTGGGCATCGTGCTGCTGGCCGCGGCGACCGCGCTCGGCGGAGGCATCATCCGCGACGTGATCATCGGGAAGACGCCTCCGACGGCCTTCACCGACCTGCGTCTGGTGGCAGTGGCCGTCGCGACCGCGCTCGTGATCTTCGTGTGGCACCCGCCGGCCCGGCTGACCCGATGGCCGCTGGAGGTGGCCGATGCGGTGGGTCTCGGCCTGTTCGCGGTCACCGGCACCGTGACCGCCTACGAGCACGGGCTCAGCGCGCCCAGCGCGGCGATGCTCGGTCTGACGACGGCGATCGGCGGCGGCATCATCCGGGACGTGCTCTCCGGATCGGTGCCCGCGGTGCTGCGGTCAAACGAGCATCTCTACGCGATTCCGTCGCTGGTCGGCGCGGCGGTGACGGCGCTGCTGCTGCACCTCGGCGTCTATCGGCCGTGGGTGGGGTTGCTGTGCGCGGCGCTGGTGACCGTGGTTCGTCTGGCGTCGCTGCGCTACGGCTGGCACGGTCCGCGCCCCTGGTACACCAAGACGGCGCGGCGGGACGATCGATGAGCACCGGAATGAAACGGCCGTGCGGTTCACGCCGCGGCATCGGACGTGGCACGCTCGAAGGTGTGGATTCCAAGCAGAAGCGCGCGACGGTGATCACCGTCTCCGACCGGTCGTTCGCCGGCGAACGCGAGGACGTCTCCGGTCCGCTGGCGGCCGATCTCCTCGGGGAGGCGGGCTGGAGCGCCGAGGTGATCGTCGTCCCCGACGATCGCGACGCGATCTCGAGTGTGATCGTCGAAGTGGTGGAGGCCGGTTCGGGTCTGGTCGTCACGACCGGCGGCACCGGCGTCTCGCCCCGCGATGTGACGCCCGAGGCCACGGCACCGCTGCTGACGCGTGAACTGCCCGGCGTGGCAGAGGAGATCCGGCGGGTCGGCATCGCGGCACTGCCGCACGCGATGCTCTCCAGGGGCGTCGCGGGCATGCGGCGCGGTTCCCTCGTGGTGAATCTGGCGGGGTCGACCGGCGCGGTGCGCGACGGTGTCCCCGTGATCGTGCAGATCGCCGAGCACGCCGTCGCTCAGGCCGCCGGAGGCGATCACCGATGATCGTCCTCGCCCGGATCAGTGACGTCGACCTCGACGTCGCGGCCCATGTGAACGCCGTAGCGGCACCGGATGCGGGCGCCACCGCGCTGTTCGTGGGGACGGTGCGCGACAACGATCCCGACGCGCGCGGGCAGGTAGTGGAACTGGAGTACAGCGCTCACCCCGACAGCGAGCGCATCCTGCGCGAGATCGCGGAGCGCGTCGACCGACCCGGAGTGCGGATCGCGGTCAGCCACCGGGTCGGCCGGCTGCCGGTCGGCGGCGTCGCGATCGTCGCAGCGGTCTCGTCGGTGCATCGCGGTGACGCCTTCGACCTCGATCGCGATCTGGTGGAGACGGTGAAGGCCGAACTGCCGATGTGGAAGAAGCAGATAGAGAGCGACGGCTCGCACACGTGGGTCGGCTTGGGCCGGGTCGCGACATGACCGGCCGCGAGCTCGTCGATCGATTCGGCCGCGTGCACCGAGATCTCCGGATCTCCCTGACCGACCGGTGCAACCTCCGGTGCACCTACTGCATGCCCGCCGAGGGCGTGCCGTGGATCCCGCGTCCCGAACTGCTGACCACCGACGAGATCATCCGTCTGGCGTCGGTCTTCGCGTCGCTGGGGATCGTCGAGGTACGGCTGACCGGGGGCGAGCCGCTGCTTCGACCCGACCTGGCGGACGTGGTGCACCGGCTCTCGCCGATCGAGGGCGCGGACGGACCGCTGCGCGTCTCCATCACCACCAACGGGATCGGACTGGACACGCGGGCTCGGGAACTGGCCGATGCGGGTCTGGAGAGGTTCAACATCAGCCTCGACACGCTGCGACCGGACCGGTTCGCGACGCTGACGCGCCGGGACCGGCTCGACGACGTGCTCCGCGGGATCGCCGCCGCACAGGCCACCGGCCTCACACCGCTCAAGATCAACACCGTCGCGATGCACGGCGTCAACGACGACGAGCTGACCGACCTCGTCCGTTTCGCGCGCGAGCACGGCGCTCAATTGCGATTCATCGAGCAGATGCCGCTCGATGCCGGGCACACCTGGTCCAGGGCGCAGATGGTCACCGGTGACGACATCCTCGCGGCCCTGTCGGCGGAGTTCGCCCTCAGCGCGTGCGACGACCGCGGCTCGAATCCGGCACAGCTGTACACGGTCGACGGCGGGCCCACCACCGTCGGGGTCATCGCCTCGGTGACCGCGCCGTTCTGCGGTTCATGCGACCGGGTGCGACTCACCGCCGACGGACAGCTCCGGAACTGCCTGTTCGCACGCGGTGAATCGGATCTGCGCGCGCTGCTGCGTTCCGGGGCACCGGACGAACGGATCGAGTCGGCCATCCGCGAGTCGGTGACCGCGAAGCTCGCCGGACACGGCATCGACGATCCCGGCTTCCTGCAACCCGACCGTCCGATGTCCGCGATCGGCGGGTGAGCCGGAGCCGGTGCCGTCAGCCGCCGGCGAAGGGCGGCAGGACGTCCACGGTGGCGTCGGCCGCCGCGACCGTCTCGTCGGTGGCGCGGACCCCGTCCACCAGGATCGAACAGCAGCTCAGCACTCGCTCGAACTCGGGGCCCAGTTCTCCGGACAGCCGAGCCTTCAAGTCGCCGACCGCCGCGGAACCGTCAGCGGTCTGCTCCGAACGGCCCGCGGCCTCCGCGGCTCCCGCGAAGTAACGGATGATCATTCGGCCGATCTCTTCTCCACCAGTTCGTGCACCCGTGCGGCCGCATCCTCTGCCGACATGCCGTTCGCGACGGCGAGGCCGATCAGATAGGTCGTGATGGGGCCGGCCGGGCGCAGGATCGAGTGAGCGACATCGCGGGTCACATCCAGCAGCAGCGCGGTGGGCACCTCGGCCTTATTCAGACCCAGGGCCGGGGCGAGTTCCTGCGCCCAGCGGTCCAGTCCGGGGGGATAGGCGGTCACGATTCGTCCTCCGTATCGACGGTTCGGGTGGTCAACCGATAATCGCGCACGTCGTCCCAGGTGTCGAGGTCGATCGCGGCGCCAGCTCGGTCGACCACCGTGCGCAGCGACAGCCCCGCGGTCAGCGCCCGCATCGACGCGTCGCGCGCACTGGTCAGCGCGGCGACCGCCCGGCGAAGCGACGCCGTCCGGTACCGTCCCGCCAGCCACTGGATCCGGCCGTCGGCGTCTTCCAGGACCACCGCGTCGTCCACGGCGGCGAGAGCGACGTCCCGGAGTTGCGCGACCACCGCCTCGGCTCGGGGCAGGTCGCAGGCGAGCAGCCACACCTCGGCGCTGTCGCCGACGGCCCCGAGTGCCGCGGCCAGTCCGGCCACCGGACCGCCGAACGGGGGATCCTCCCGGATCACCTGCACACCCGGCCGGCCCACGCTCTGCGGTCCGACCGCGATCACCGGGTCGGCGCCGGCGAGTGCGTCGTACACGGCGTCGATCAGCGTGCGCCCGCCGATGTCGATGCTCGCCTTGTCGGCACCGCCCATGCGGGCGGCACGACCTCCGGCGAGCACGATGGCCGCGGTCATCGCACCCAGTCGCCGCTCTTGCCGCCGGTCTTGCGCACCAGCCGGACGTTCTCGATCTCGACCGATTTGTCGAGGCCCTTCACCATGTCGACGAGCGCCAGCGCGGCGACGCTGACGGCGGTGAGCGCCTCCATCTCCACCCCCGTGCGATCGGCGGTGCGGACCGTCGCAGAGACGGTGACGCCGTCGTCGACGATCGCGAGGTCGACGGCCGCGCCGTGCACGCCGATCACATGGGCCAGCGGCAGCAGTTCCGGAGTGCGTTTGGCGGCCGAGATGCCCGCGATGCGCGCCACCGCCAGCACATCGCCCTTAGGGACCGCGCCGTCGCGGAGGGCGGCGACGATCTGCGGCGAGCACCGGACGAAGCCCTGCGCGGTCGCACTGCGGACCGTCGGATTCTTCTCGGTCACGTCGACCATGCGTGCCTGGCCCGCATCGTCCAGGTGAGTGAAGGGGCCGCCGCTCATGACAGCACCATCACGGTGACGGGATCTCCCTCGAATATCTCCACCACGTCCGCGGGCACGATCGCCAGCGCGGAGGCGTCGGCGAGCGAGGACACCAGGTGTGAGCCACTGCCGCCGCGGGAGGCCGGCCGGACGGTCTGTGCGTCGGCCACCGCGGGAAGGATCTGGACCCGGTCGGCGCGGCTGCGCCAGCCCGTCGCGGCTCGCCGGACCACGCGCGGCCGATCGAGGTCGGTGTGCCCGGCCATCTTCCGCAGGGCCGGCCGCACGAACATCTCGAACGACACCGCGACGCTGACCGGGTTGCCGGGCAGGCAGAACACCGGGATTCCCGTGCGTTCGGCGCTCGGGCCGCGCACTCCGAGCAGCCCGAAGCCCTGCGGTTTGCCGGGCTGCATCGCCACGGTGGTGAACTCGATGCCGCCCACCCCGTTCAGGACCGCTTTGACCACGTCGAACGCGCCGACGCTGGCGCCGCCGGTGAGGACGACCGCGTCCACGTCCGGATCGGCGAGAGTCCGCCGGAGGGCTTCCTCGTCGTCCTCGACAGTCGCCGTCCAGCCCACTTCGGCGCCCGCCTCCGCCACCGCGGCCGACAGCAGCACGGAGTTGGATTCCGGGATCTGCCCGCGGCGGGGCGTCTGCGAGGGTTCGACGAGTTCGGTTCCGGTCGAGATCACCGCGACCCGGGGCCGGCGGTAGGCCAGGACCCGGTCGTGTCCGGCCGACGCGATCGCCGACACCTGCCACGGGCCGAGAACCGTGCCCGCCGAAACGGCGACGGCGCCCGCCGGTGCGTCCTCGCCGGATCGCCGGATGTGGGCGTGCGGTTTCGGTTCCACCGTGACGGTCACGCTGTCCGGGGGCGTCGCCAGGATCTCGGTGCCGAGATCCGTGTGCTCCAGGGGGACGATCGCGTCGGCGTCGGTGGGAACCGGCGCGCCGGTCATGATCCGGACGGCCTCTCCGGCGCCGATCGGCGGGTCGTCCGGACTGCCCGCGGGAACGTCGGCGACCACCTTCAGCGTCGCGCCCACCGCTGCGTCGACGCGCCGGACGGCGTAACCGTCCATCGCGGAGTTGTCGAACAGCGGGACCGGCCACCGGTTGGTGACGTCCTCGGCGAGGACGAGCCCGGCCGCACTGTGAATGGAGAGGATGGTCGCGGGCAGGCGCGACACGGTTGTCTGAATCCGGGAGCGGTGCTCGTCGACGGTGATCACTCGGGACTCCGGTCCGCACGCAAAGGCATGGCCTCAGCCTATCGGCTCGGGATCGGTCGGGTGCGCAGCCCGGGAGCGCAGGCGCCGGTCGCGGTCGGCGGAGGGCCCGGGCGATCGCGAGTCCTCAGATGCGCACCGCAAGGCGAGCGAGCTGCCGCAGATGCGTATAGATTCAGTCGTTATGACCGTGTTTCGGATTCGGCAAGCCGCGGACCTCCTCGGCGTCAGCGACGACACCCTCCGCAGATGGATCGAACAGGGCCGGATCGCATCGGGGACCGACGACTCGGGCCGCGCCACTGTCGACGGTGCCGACCTCGCAGGCTTTCTCGCCTCCGCGGAATCGGGGCGCCACGATCCGGTGACGCGCGGCACCAGCGCCCGGAACCGCTTCGTCGGGATCGTCACACATGTTCAGTCCGACCCGGTGATGAGCCAGGTGGAGATGCGCAGCGGCCCGCACCGGGTGGTGTCGCTGATGTCGACCGAGGCGGTGAGGGAACTCGGATTGGAAGTGGGCTCCCTTGCGACCGCGACGGTCAAAGCGACGGCGGTGGTCGTGGAGACCCCGTCGGGAAGGAGTGCCGTCTGATGAAGAAGTTCGTGGCCGCAGTGCTCGGACTGATGCTGCTGGTAGCCGGATGCAGCAGTCAGGAGCAGGCGTCGGCCGGTGCCTCGGCGCCGATCAGGATCTTCGCCGCGGCCTCGCTGCAGGGATCGTTCGACGAACTGGCCAAGTCCTTCACCGCGGCGCACCCGGAGTACTCGGTGGCGCCGATCGTGTACGACGGCTCGCAGGCCCTCGCGACCCAGATCGTGGAAGGCGCCGACGTCGACGTCATCGCCTTCGCGGACCAGTCGAGTCTCACGCCGGTCACCGACGCCGGTGTCACCGACGCGGGCACCGTCTTCGCGACCAATACGATGCAGATCGCCGTCGCGCCGGGCAATCCGAAGCACGTCACCAGCCTGGCCGACCTGACGAAGCCCGGAGTCACCACCGTGCTCTGCGCTCCGGAGGTGCCCTGTGGCAAGGCCTCGCGCAAGCTGCTCGCCGCCGCGCACGTCGACGTCTCGCCGGTCAGCGAGGAGACCAACGTGACCTCGGTGGTCAACCGCGTCGAGGCGGGCGAGGCCGACGCCGGTCTGGTCTACAAGACCGATGTGGCCGCCTCGAACGGCAAGCTGATCGGCATCACTCCCGCCGACGTTCAGGTCGCGGTCAACCGTTACCCGATCGCGGTGTCGAAGAAGGCTCCGTCGCCGGCGGCCGCCGCTGCCTTCACCGCCTACGTCCTCTCGCCCGCGGGACAGAAGATCCTGGCGAAGTACGGTTTCGGCGCGCCGTGACCGGTTCCCGGCCCGAGGCCGCCACGTCGCCACCGAGGCCCCGGTGATGCTGCCGAAGGCGCTGTACGTGCCCGCGCTGGTCGCGCTGGCTCTGTTGGTCGCGCCCATCGTCGGGTTGATCTCGCGGGTGCGGTGGGAGACGCTCGGCGCCGACCTCTTCTCGTCGGCATCGCTGACGGCACTGTGGCTGTCGCTGGTCACCGCGGCCTGTGCGACCGCCGCGTGCGCTGTGATCGGCACCCCGCTGGCCGTGGTGATCGCCCGCGCGCCGCAGCGCTGGGCGTCGGTGCTGCGCGCGACGGTCCTGATCCCCCTGGTGCTGCCGCCGATGGTCGGCGGACTGGCGCTGCTGTCGTTGCTGGGTCGGTCGGGGCTGGTCGGCAAGCCGGTGTTCGAGGCGACGGGCTACAGCCTGCCGTACACCACCGCCGCGGTGGTGGTGGCGCAGACTTTCGTCGCCATGCCGTTCTACGTCATCGCGGTCGAGGGTGCGCTGCGAACCGCAGGCGACGGCTACGAGCAGATCGCCTCGACCCTCGGAGCCGGCCGTTGGCGCGTGCTGTCGCGGATCACGCTTCCGCTCGTGCTGCCGGGTCTGGCCGCCGGTGCGGCGCTCGCCTTCGCACGCGCGCTCGGCGAGTTCGGGGCGACGGCACTGTTCGCGGGGAACTCTCCGGGCGTCACCCGGACCATGCCTCTGGCCATCTACACCGCCTTCAACGGGGTGGGCGTCACGCAGGATTCGGCGGTCGCGCTCTCGTTGCTGTTGCTGGTGAGTACCGCGGTGATCGTGCTCGGGCTGCGGTCGTGGCGAACGGACGCGGTCCGGTGAGCGGGCAGCCGCTCACCGCGCGCATCGAGATCCGCCGAGCGCAGTTCACCGTCTCGGCCGCGTTCGAGGTGCCGGGCGGGGAGTGCCTGGCGGTACTGGGACCGAACGGTGCGGGCAAGTCGACGCTCCTGGGCGCGCTGGCGGGTCTCATCCGGCCGACCGCGGGCGAGATCCGCCTGGGTGGACGAGTCCTCGACGGCCGCGGCCACGTCCCGCCCGAGCAGCGCAGAGTGACCTTGCTCGAGCAGAAGCCCCGGCTCTTCCCGCACCTGTCGGTCGTCGACAATCTGGCCTTCGGGCCGCGTGCCCAGGGCCGATCCCGGCGGCAGGCGCGCGCGGTCGCTGAGGGCTGGCTCGATCGGATCGGTCTGCCCGATGCGGGCGGGTGGAAGCCGCATCGCCTCTCGGGCGGCCAGCAGCAGCGGGTCGCGATCGCCCGCGCGCTCGCCGCCGAACCCGAGGTGCTGCTGCTCGATGAGCCCTTCGCCGCGCTCGATGCGGCCAGCGCTCCGCAGATCCGGCGGATGCTCTCCGACGAGCTCGCGCGCACGGCGACCACCAGCGTCCTGGTGACACACGAGTTGGCGGACGCGTGGCAGTGGGCGAGCCGGTGTCTGGTGATCGAGTCGGGCACCGTCGTCGAGGAGACGACGCCGGCGCAGATGGCCGCGGCGCCGGCTCATCCGTTCAGCGCAGCCCTGGCTGGATACGCGGTGGTGCACGGCGTCTGGAGTGAGGGCGCCCTGGTGACCGGGGACGATGTGCTGCCGGCGGTCGCGGTCGAGGACGTCGCGGACGGGGCCCGGGCGTTCGGGATCGTGGTTCCGCACGAGGTCACGGTGTCCCGGACGTCGGGCGCGGTCCGGAGCCGGGTGCGTTCGGTGTCGGTGCACGCGGGCCGGGTACTCGTCGAGAGCGACGGAGGTCTGGTGGCGCAGACTCCGGTGGGTGTGGTGCCGCCGGGTGTCGGAGAACAGGCGTGGTTCACCCCGACCGGGATGCGGGTTCGGCGCTTGCGCACGCCCGATGAGATTTCGGCTCCCGGACGGGGCTGTGAGCCCCGTCCGGGAGCCGAAATCTCCGCCGGCCCGCCGAGGTCAGCGCAGGGCGACGGTCAGCAGGACCGCTGAGTCGTCGTCGGCGACCAGTCCGTGCCGGGTCGGGGGAATATCGGTGAGGGCGCCGGCGCCCCCTTCCCAGTCGCCGTCCTCACAGGTCAGCCGAACGCGGCCATGGAGGACCTGGAGGGTCGCCTCGCCGGGACTCTCGTGGTCGGACAGTTCGGCGCCGGCGCGAAGCGCGATCACGGTGTGCCGCAGCCGGTGGTCGCTGTGACCGCGCACCGTGCGTCCGGCGCGGCCGGAGTGCGCTTCGCGCGCCTCGGACAGGAGTTCCTCGACCACTTCGGGTAACGACACCGCGCTCATGCCGCCGCCTCCGCCCGCTCACGCTCGGCCTCACTCTTCGGGATGCCGAAGACGGTGAACAGACACGCCGCCGCCGCGAAGGCCACCAGGAGCCCGAGGCCGATCGTGTACGAGTGCTCCACCGCGTTGTAGGTCGCGCCCATCACCAACGGCGGGAAGAAGCCGCCGAGGCCACCCGCCGCACCGACCAGGCCGGTGACCGCGCCCACGCGTGCGGGCGGTGAGGCCAGCGACACCCAGGCGAAGACCGAACCCGATCCCATGCCCATCATCATCGCCATCAGGATGAAGTCGACCGCGGCCAGCCCGCTGCCGAGGTCGGGCTTGGTCATCATCCACACGGCCAGCACTGCGGCGCCGCCGCACGAGATCGCGGTGATGATCCGCGGCCCGAACTTGTCGGAGAGTGCACCGCCGACCGGTCGCATCACCACCGCTGCGATGGCGAATCCGGCGGTGCGGGCGCCGGCCGACTTCAGGTCGGTGATGTCGTAGACGTCGTTCAAGTACGTCGGCAGGTAGGTGGAGAAGGCGACGAATCCGCCGAACGCCGCCGCATACAGGAAGGACATCTGCCAGGTGATCGGCAGCTTGAGAGCGCCGACGAGCTTCGGCACCGCCGACTCGGTGTTCGGCTCCCACGCCGGGGCCTCGCGCATGAACATCCAGCAGGCCACCGCGACCACCACCAGCGCCACCGCGATGATGATGTGCGTGGGGAAGTAGCCGAACCATTCGCGGAACCGCGGCGTGAAGAACGCCGAGAGCGCCGTCCCGCCCATCCCGGCGCCGAAGACGCCGGTCGCGAAACCGCGGCGACTGGGTTCGTACCAGCTGTTCAGGAACGGGATGCCGACGGCGAAGGTGGTGCCCGCGATGCCGAGGAAGAAGCCGATCACCAGCAACATCGGGTACGACTTCAGCTCACCGGCCACCGCCACCAGAATCACGAAGGGCGCCGAGATCAGCAGCAGCGCGGTGAACATGATGCGGCCGCCGTAGCGGGGCGTCAGCACGCCGACGACGATCCGGCCGAGGGAGCCGACGAGGATCGGCACCGCGACGAGCACGGACTTCTGCGTGGAGTCGAGATCGAGTTCGTTCGGTCCGGCGTAGAACACGCCCAGCGGAGCGATCAGGTTCCAGGCCCAGAAGCTGATCGCGAAGGCGACGGTGGCGAGAACGAGATTGCGGGTCTGGGCCGATTTGTCGATTGTCACGGGCGCGGTCATTCAGTCACGGTCCTTCACACCGATGGGAGCCCAGCCGCGGCGGCTCGGCGCGTTGCCCGGGGCCGGGCGCGTGTCTTTGCTGCGGTAGACGATGTACGGGCGGAACAGGTAGTGGATGGGAGCGGTGAAGATGTGGACCAGCCGCGTGAACGGCACCAGCATGAACATGACCATGCCGATCACGACGTGGATGTGGAAGCGCAGTGGGGCCGCCTCCATCGAGGAGATGTCGGGCTGGAAGTAGAAGACCGAGCGGAACCACGGGGAGACGGTCTCGCGGTAGTTCACGCCCTCGCCGTGGGGATCGATCATGCCGACGAGGGTGATGTAGCTGCCCGCGATCAGCGCCGCGACCAGGACCGCGTACATCAGCTTGTCGTTGCGCGTCGTCGCCATGAAGACCGGACCGGTGGTGCGCCTGCGATAGATGAGGATGCCCACCCCGAGCAGCGTCGCGGCGGCGGCGATGATGCCGCCGACCGCCGCCACCCAGTGGTACATCGTCTCGGTGATCCCGACCGCGTCGGTCCATGACTGCGGGATCACCAGACCGATGGCGTGGCCGGCGATCACCGCGAGGATCCCGTAGTGGAACAGCGGCGAACCGAACCGCAGCAGCCGGGACTCGTAGAGCTCCGACGAGCGGGTGGTCCAGCCGAACTTGTCGTACCGGTACCGCCAGATGGTTCCGCCGATCACGCTGATCAGCGCGATGTACGGTAGGACGCCCCACAGAAAGATGTTCATCGGTATGCCTCTTCGCCGGAGTCGGTGAAACCGTTGCTGGTGAAGTCGTCGGTGGTGAACAGGGGAAGCAGTCGCGCGTCGTACGGCTCGAGGCCGACGGTCTCGACGGCGCGCTCGGGACCGGCCATCGCGAGTGCGGATGCGCGGTCGGGCGGCGACTGTCCGGGCAGTGTCGCGCACACCGCCGCCAGAACGTCCGCGTACGGGGAGCCGGCGTCGACCAGCGACAGGCGGATCAATTCGAGGGACGGACGGTTCTCGGTCAGGACCTGAACGCCGCGTTCGGGGTCCGCGAGCGCCGCGAACTCCAGGACCACCGGCAGGTGGTCGGGCAGTTCGCCGTGCAGATCCACCACGAATCCGCTGTCGCGGTAGAGCTGTTTGAAGTCGGTGAGAACCGATCCGCGACGCCGTGTGTCGCCGGCCGACCAGTAGGACAGGTACAGCGTCTGCTTGCGCGAGAGATCGAAGACGTCGGTGTAGTGCTGCGCGAGTTGCGAGGGGTCGGCCGATGCGGCGTGATCGAGGAACCCGCGCAGGGCGTCGGCGGACTCACCCGCGGCCGTCTCGTCGAGCGCCGACCTCATCAGGTCGATGCGGCCGAAGAACTCGGCGTCGGGGTAGCCGAGACTCCACGCGGCGATCTGATGCACCACGCGGGCATCGGTGCGCGCGGCGGCACGTCGGCGGGGCAGCAGCCTCATGATCCGGACCCGTGTTCGGCGGACTGCTGCGGGAACATGCCCTCCGGGACGCCGTTTCCGTCCCAGTTCAACAGGTTGGTCCGACCGCGCAGAGTCGCGTCCCCGGCGGGCATGTCCGTGGTCTGCCGCTGCTTGAGCGCCTGGAAGGTCTCCACCGACACCGGGATCGGCCGGCCGCTGGCCTCGCCGAAGGAACCGGACTCGTACATGCCGGGTCCGCCCTCCTGATCGAGGGAGCAGGCCATCTCGTCGAGCTTGACGGCCTGCTCGTGATGGGCGGTCGGAATCACGTAGCGCTCGTCGTACTTGGCGATCGCCAGAAGCCGGTACATCTCGTAGACCGATTCCTCGGTCATGCCGACCGAGCCCGGGATGAGCGGGTTGGTCTCACGGCCGAGGTTGACGTCGCGCATGTACGCGCGCATGGCGGCCAGTTTCCGGAGCACGTCCTCGACGACGCCGGTGTCGCCCGCGGTGAACAGTTCCGCGAGATACTCCACGGGGATGCGCAGAGAGTCGATGGCGCCGAAGAGATTGCCGTGATCCTCGCCGTCGTGTCCCTGCTCCGACAGCAGGTCGACGATCGGCGACAGCGGCGGGATGTACCAGACCATCGGCATCGTCCGGTACTCCGGATGCAGGGGCAGTGCCACCCGGTACTTCTTCGCGAGCGCGTACACCGGCGACCGGCGCGCGGCGTCCATCCAGTCGTCGGGGATCCCCGCGGCGCGGGCCTGCGCGATCACCTCCGGATCGTCGGGGTCGAGCATCAGATCGAGTTGGGCCTCGTAGAGGTCCTTGTCGTCGGGAACCGACGCCGCCGCGGTCACGGCGTCGGCGTCGTAGAGGAAGATGCCGAGGTACCGGAGCCGTCCGACGCAGGTCTCCGAGCACACCGTGGGCTGACCCACCTCGATGCGCGGATAGCACAGCGTGCACTTCTCCGCCTTGCCCGAGCGGTGGTTGAAATAGATCTTCTTGTACGGGCAGCCGGTGATGCACTGGCGCCAGCCGCGGCAGCGGTCCTGGTCCACCAGGACGATGCCGTCCTCCTCGCGTTTGTAGATCGCACCGGACGGGCACGACGCCATGCACGCCGGATTGAGGCAGTGCTCGCAGATGCGCGGAAGATAGAACATGAAGGTCTGCTCGAAGGAGAACTGGATCTTCTCCTCCGACTCCTTGCGGATCTTCTCGACGATCGGGTCCAGATCGCCGTACTCCGTCGACCCGCCCAGGTTGTCGTCCCAGTTGGCCGACCACGTGACCTTGGTGTCCTCACCGGTGATCAGCGACTTCGGCCGTGCGACCGGGAAGTCGTCTCCCAGCGGGGCGTTCACCAGCGTCTCGTAGTCGTAGGTCCACGGCTCGTAGTAGTCGCTCAGCGTGGGCTGGACCGGGCTGTGGAAGATGGTGAAGAGCTTCTGCAGGCGCCCGCCGGTGCGGAGCCGCAGATCGCCCTTCTTATTGAGGTGCCATCCGCCCTTCCACTGCTCCTGGTCCTCGTACCGCCGCGGATATCCCTGGCCGGGACGGGTCTCGACGTTGTTGAACCACACGTACTCGGTGCCCGCACGGTTGGTCCACGCCTGCTTGCACGTGACCGAGCACGTGTGACAGCCGATGCACTTGTCGAGATTCATCACCATCCCGACCTGAGCCATGACTCGCATCAGTAGGTCACCTCCTGGCTGCGCTTGCGGATGGTCGAGACGATGTCGCGTTGATTGCCAGTCGGCCCGAGGTAGTTGAACGCGTACGTCAGCTGCGCGTAGCCGCCGATCAGATGTGAGGGCTTCACCAGCAGACGGGTCGCGGAGTTGTGGATGCCGCCGCGGCGGCCCGTGGCCTCCGACTTCGGGACGTCGATGGTCCGCTCCTGGGCGTGGTGGACGTAGCAGACCCCGACCGGCATGCGGTGGCTGACGATGGCGCGTGCGACGTAGACGCCGTTGGCGTTGACGCACTCGATCCAGTCGTTGTCGTGCACATCGATCGACGCCGCGTCCTCCGGCGACAGCCACGCGGTGGGACCGCCGCGCGAGAGCGAGAGCATGAACAGGTTGTCCTGGTACTCGGAGTGGATCGACCACTTGTTGTGCGGCGTGAGGTAGCGGACGGTGATCTGCTTGCTGCCGTCGGGGCCGAGCTTCGGTTCGCCGAACAACCGATGCATGTCGAGGGGCGGCCGGTAGATCGGCAGCGCCTCCCCGATGTCGAGCATCCAGTCGTGGTCGAGGTAGAAGTGCAGACGCCCGGTGAGCGTGTGGAAGGGTTTGTCGCGCTCGATGTTCACGGTGAACGGCGCGTACCGTCGTCCGCCGCTCTCCGAACCCGACCACTCGGGTGAGGTGATGACCGGCACCGGTGCCGACTGCGTGTCGGCGAAGGTGATGCGCTTCTCCTCCGAACCCTCCGCGAGATCGGCGAGGCGCTTGCCGACGCGGCGTTCGAGTTTGGTGAAGCCGTCCACGGCCAGTTCGCCGTTGGTGGTACCGGAGAAGGTCAAGATCGCTTCGGCGAGCTTGGCGTCGGTGTCGATGGCGGGACGTCCGACGCCCGGTCGGTCGAAGTCCGGCCCGCTCGCGCCGTCGCCGGGCCGGGGCGGCATCACTCCGTTGGACGCCGCCAGTTTGGGGATCTGCGAGGCGATGTCGTAGTTGACGTCCTTGACGGTGAAGCCCAGCTTGTCGGCGAGCGGCCCCACGGTGGCCAGCTTGTCGGCGATGGCCGTGTAGTCGCGTTCCACCACCTGGAACGAGGGCATGTTCGCGCCGGGCATCGCCGGTGCGCCGTCGCGCCAGTCCACCACCCGGCCGTGCGGCTGCGCGGTCTCGCCGGGGGTGTCGTGCTGGGCGGCGGTGGCGACGAGGTCGTAGCGGGTGCCCAGGTGGGTCCGCGCCTGCCGGGACAACTCTGCGGCCAGCAGGTGGAACAAGTCGAAGTCGCTCTTGGCCTCCCACGGCGGATCGATCGCCGGACTGAAGGCGTGGACGAACGGGTGCATGTCGGTGGAGCTGAGGTCGTGCTTCTCGTACCAGGTCGCTGCGGGCAGCACGATGTCGCTCAACAGCGTCGTCGACGTCATGCGGAAATCAGCAGACAGCAGCAGGTCGAGCTTGCCCTCGGGCGCCTGCTCGTGCCACTTCACCTCCCGGGGCCTCGGGGCCTCGGGATTCTCGCTGCCGAGCACGTTGTGATGGGTGCCGAGCAGGTGGCGCAGGAAGTACTCGTCGCCCTTGGCCGACGAGCCGAGCAGATTCGACCGCCACAGCACCAGCGTGCGCGGCCAGTTCTCAGGTGCGTCGACGTCGCTGATCGCCGGCGTCAGCCCGCCGTCGACCAGCTTCCCGGCCACGTACGACGCGGGATCGGTCGCGTCTCCCGACTCGACCGCCGAGCGGGCGGCGTCGGCCACGTCGAGCGGGTTGTCGGAGAACTGCGGATAGAAGGGCATCCATCCCAGCCGCGCCGACTGCGCGATGGCGTCGGCGGTGTGCATTCCGTCGAGCGTGCCCGATGACAGCGGTGAGGTCAGGGCCGACGTGGAGTAGCCGTCGTTGCGCCACTGGTCGGTGTGCATGTACCAGTACGAGGTGCCCGGCTGGGTACGCGGGGGACGGGTCCAGTCGAGGGCGTTGGCGAGTGAGATCCAGCCGGTGATCGGACGGCACTTCTCCTGGCCCACGTAATGGGCCCACCCGCCGCCGTTGCGGCCCATGCAGCCGGTGAGGATGAGCATGGCCAGGATCGCCCGGTAGGTGGCGTCACCGTGGAACCACTGGCAGATGCCCGCACCCATGATGATCATCGACCGGCCGCCGGACTCCTCGGCGTTGGTGGCGAACTCCCGGGCGATACGGATCGCGGATTCAGCTGGGACGCTGGTGATCTCGGCCTGCCACGCGGGCGTGTAGGGACTGGAGGCGTCGTCGTAGCCGGTGGGCCACTGGCCCGGGAGGCCATCGCGGCCCACCCCGTACTGGGCCAGCAGCAGATCGTAGACGGTGGTGACCAGACCCCCGCCGAATCGCCGTGCGGGCACTCCGCGGGTGATGACCGAGCCGCTGCCGTCGGGGGCGTCGAAGGAGGGGAACGAGACCTCGACGGCCTCCGCGCCGGTTTCGCCGAGCAGGGTGAGCCGTGGGGTGACACCGTCCAGATCGAGGTTCCACCGGCCTTCGCCGGACGGTGAGTACCGGTCGCCCAAGGTGCCGTTCGGGACCATCGGCTCGCCCGTCGCGTCGTCAATCAGGACCGTCTTCCAGACGTCCTCGGTGGGGCCGCTCGCCGGGTCCGGTCGCAACTCCTCGGAGGTCACGAACTTGCCGGGGACCAGCGTGCCGTCGCGCTCGTCGAGATGGATGAGGAAGGGGAGGTCGGTGTACTTGCGGGTGAAGTCGGCGAAGAACGGGGTCGGTCCGCCTTCTCGGCCGACGTAGAACTCCTTGAGGATCACGTGACCCATCGCCATCGCGAGCGCCGCGTCGGTGCCGGCCTGGGCGGGCAGCCACTCGTCGGCGAACTTGGAATTGTCGGCGTAGTCGGGCGAGACGCTGACCACCTTGGTGCCGCGATAGCGGACCTCGGTCATCCAGTGGGCGTCGGGCGTCCGGGTCACCGGGACGTTGGATCCCCACATCATCAGGTACGACGCGTCCCACCAGTCGCCCGACTCGGGCACATCGGTCTGGTCGCCGAACACCTGCGGGCTGGCCACCGGGAGGTCGGCGTACCAGTCGTAGAACGAGGTCATCACGCCGCCGATGAGCTGTATGAACCGCGTTCCCACGCAGTGGCTCACGATCGACATCGCAGGGATCGGGGAGAAGCCCGCGCAGCGGTCGGGGCCGTAGGTCTTGATGGTGTGGACATGCGCCGCGGCGGCCATCTCGATCGCCTCGTCCCACGTGACGCGGACCAGACCGCCCTTGCCGCGAGCCCGCTGGTAGGAGCGCCGGCGCAGCGGGTCGCCGACCACGTCGGCCCACGCGAGCACGGGATCGCCGGTGCGGCGCTTGGCCTCCCGGTACATCTCCAGGAGCACTCCGCGCGCATAGGGGTGGCGGACCCGGGTGGGCGAGTAGGTGTACCAGGAGAACGAGGCGCCGCGCGGACAGCCGCGCGGCTCGTACTCCGGCCGGTCGGGGCCGACCGACGGATAGTCGGTCTCCTGTGTCTCCCAGGTGATGATGCCGTCTTTGACGTACACCTTCCACGAACACGAGCCCGTGCAGTTCACCCCGTGGGTGGACCGGACGATCTTGTCGTGACTCCAGCGGTCGCGGTAGAAGATGTCGCCCGCACGACCGCCGTCGCGGAAGACCGCGCGTCTGTCGTCGGTCTCATCCCATTTGGTGAAGAAGCGGCCGACGTCCAACAATGCTTGTGCTGCCGGGCCCTGAACCGAGTCAGACGCTGTCATACGGCTCACTGTAAAAAGGGATGTGATGCCGCGCCGGGCGAATTCGGAGGGCGCCGAATTCTCGCGACGCACGGCCGGACGATCCGGGTACGACGGCCATGTGATATGAGGACCAAAGTCTCTAGCCGGACATGCGCGCGCCGCGGGCCAGAGATGAGCTCTCGGCCCGCCGCGGTCGATTTGGGTTCTGCCAGCGCGTTCACTACACTGTTTCAGGTTGCCTGGGTGAAGTGTGCCCCCAGGGCCCACAACTTCATACAGCTTGACGGTGCCGGTGAAAAGCCAATGGCATCTTCAGGCGTTGAACAATGCACAACTATCCACTTCGTGGAAGGCCCACCAGTGCTGATCGGCAGCGATGCCGGTGACACCGCTGTATGGGAACCGCTACGAGAAAGGTTGACGGTCAACCATGACCATGACTGACCCGATCGCAGACTTTCTGACGCGTCTGCGTAACGCCAATTCGGCGTACCACGACGAGGTTTCGCTGCCTTCGTCGAAGATCAAGGTGAACATCGCCGAGATCCTCAAGCGCGAGGGCTACATCACCGACTACCGCGTCGAAGACGCCGAGGTCGGCAAGAAGCTCACCGTGACCCTGAAGTACGGCCCCAGCCGCGAGCGCAGCATCGCCGGCCTCCGCCGCGTTTCGAAGCCGGGTCTGCGTGTGTACGCAAAGTCCACCAACCTGCCCAAGGTTCTGGGCGGCCTCGGCGTGGCCATCATCTCCACGTCGTCCGGTCTGCTCACCGACCGCCAGGCAGCAAACCAGGGCGTGGGCGGCGAAGTCCTCGCTTACGTCTGGTAGGGGAGCGTAGAGAATGTCGCGTATTGGTAAGAATCCCATTGAAATCCCCGCCGGCGTCGACGTCGCGATCGACGGCCAGGACGTCAAGGTCAAGGGCCCGAAGGGCGAACTGAGCCTGACGGTCACCTCGCCGATCGCGGTGGCGAAGGAAGACAACGCCATCGTCGTCACCCGGCCGAACGACGACCGCGAGAACCGTGCCCTGCACGGTCTGAACCGTTCGCTGCTGAACAACCTCGTCGTCGGTGTGACCCAGGGTTACACCACGAAGATGGAGATCTTCGGTGTCGGTTACCGCGTCCAGGCCAAGGGCAAGGACCTCGAGTTCGCCCTCGGCTACAGCCACCCCGTGCCGATCGAGGCTCCGGAGGGCATCACCTTCGCGGTGGAGTCCCCGACCAAGTTCTCGGTCTCGGGAATCGACAAGCAGCTAGTCGGCCAGATCTCGGCGAACATCCGCCGCCTGCGTCGTCCGGACCCCTACAAGGGCAAGGGCATTCGCTACGAGGGTGAGCAGATCCGCCGCAAGGTCGGAAAGACGGGTAAGTAAGCCATGAGTGAAACAGCAACCGTTCGCAAGCCCATCGGCAAGGACGTCTCGACTCGCCGTCGCACCGCGACCAACCGTCGTCACTTCCGCCTGCGCAAGAAGATCAACGGCACCGCCGAGCGTCCGCGCATGGCCGTCAAGCGCAGCAGCCGTCACATCCACGTCCAGGTCATCGACGACCTGACCGGTCGTACCCTGGCCGCCGCCAGCAGCATCGAGGCTGACGTGCGCGCCGCCGGTGGCGACAAGTCGGCTCAGGCCGCCAAGGTCGGCGAGCTCGTCGCAGCCCGCGCCAAGGCTGCAGGCATCGAGGCCGTCGTCTTCGATCGCGGAGGCAAGGCGTACCACGGCCGCATCGCGGCTCTGGCCGACGCCGCCCGCGAGGGAGGACTGCAGTTCTGATGATGACCACCAAGATGATTAACGGAGGCGACCTCTGATGCCCGGACGTCAGCGTGATGGCGGCAACGGACCCGCCGGAAACAACAACAACGACAACCGCGGTGAGCGCCGCGGCCGCGGCGATCGTCGCGACAACCGCAACCGCGAGCGCGAGGAGAAGAACCACCTCGAGCGCGTGGTGACCATCAACCGCGTGTCGAAGGTCGTCAAGGGCGGTCGTCGCTTCAGCTTCACCGCTCTCGTGGTGGTCGGCGACGGCCAGGGCATGGTCGGCGTCGGCTACGGCAAGGCCAAGGAAGTCCCGGCGGCGATCCAGAAGGGCGTCGAAGAGGCTCGCAAGAACTTCTTCCGCGTCCCGCTGATCGCGGGCACCGTGACCCACCCGGTTCAGGGTGAGGCCGCAGCCGGTGTCGTGATGCTCCGCCCGGCCAGCTCGGGTACCGGTGTCATCGCGGGCGGCGCCGTGCGTGCCGTCCTGGAATGCGCCGGTGTCACCGACGTTCTCGCGAAGAGCCTCGGCTCGGACAACGCGATCAACGTCGTCCACGCCACGGTCGCCGCACTCAAGATGCTGCAGCAGCCTGAAGAGGTCGCTGCTCGTCGCGGGCTGACCGTCGAAGAGGTCACCCCCGCCGGCATGCTGCGCGCACGCGCGGCCGCCGCAGCGAACAAGGGAGCATAAGCCATGGCTGAGCTGAAGATCACCCAGATCAAGGGCACCATCGGTACCAAGAAGAACCAGCGTGACAGCCTGCGCACCCTTGGGCTCAAGGGCATCCGCCAGACGGTCACCCGCGAGGACACCCCGATCAACCGCGGCCTCATCAACGTGGTTCGTCACCTCGTGACAGTCGAAGAGGTTTAGTCATGACCATCAAGCTGCACCACCTTCGCCCCGCTCCGGGCGCGAAGACCGAGAAGACCCGCGTGGGTCGCGGTGAGGGCTCCAAGGGTAAGACCGCCGGTCGCGGCACCAAGGGCACCAAGGCGCGCAAGAACGTTCCGGCCCGCTTCGAGGGCGGCCAGATGCCGATTCACATGCGCCTGCCGAAGCTGAAGGGCTTCACCAACCGCAACCGCGTGGAGTACCAGGTCGTCAACGTCGGCGACATCTCGCGGCTGTTCCCGGAGGGCGGCACCATCGGCGTCGCCGATCTGGTCGCCGCGGGCGCCGTCCGCAAGAACCAGCTCGTGAAGGTTC
Organism: Gordonia sp. PS3; assembly: GCF_041950545.1. Classification (NCBI taxonomy): domain Bacteria; kingdom Bacillati; phylum Actinomycetota; class Actinomycetes; order Mycobacteriales; family Gordoniaceae; genus Gordonia; species Gordonia sp. PS3. Next base: position 885,217 of record NZ_CP169524.1, read on the forward strand.
TGGGCGACGGTGAGCTCACCGTGAAGGTCGACATCACCGCCGACAAGTTCACGGGCTCCGCCAAGGAGAAGATCGCCGCTGCCGGCGGCACCGCGACGCAGGCCTGAGCCTTCGCCGCATGCAGAACTGCCGAACCGGTCAGGTGTTGCGACGCACGACTATTGAGTCGTTGCGCCGCTCACCTGACCGGTGGCGGTTCTGGGGCTGTTAAAGTTTCACCGAGGGCGTCCGGCTGAGGACGCCCCGGTCATTTCCGAGTCGACCGCCAATGCACGATGAGGCGCACGTGCCCACCGAGTCTGCGGTGCTATAGGAGGAGTTAGTGCTTTCCCCCCTCGTGGCGACCTTCAGGACGCCCGACCTGAGGAAGAAGATCTTCTATGTCCTCGGCATCCTCATCCTGTACCGTCTCGGCACGACGCTCCCGTCGCCCGGCGTGGACTTCAAAGAGATCGAAAGCTGCGTCGATGCGGCCAGCCGCGGCGACTCGGGCCAGATCTACTCGCTGATCAACATGTTCTCCGGCGGCGCACTGCTGCAGCTGTCGGTGTTCGCGATCGGCATCATGCCGTACATCACGGCCAGCATCATCGTTCAGCTGCTCACCGTCGTCATCCCTCGGTTCGAGCAGCTGCGAAAAGAAGGCCAGTCCGGCCAGACCAAGATGACGCAGTACACCCGCTACCTCACGGTGGCGCTGGCACTGCTCCAGTCGACGGGCATCGTCGCGCTGGCGGCCACCGGCAACCTCCTGCCGTCGAACGGGGCCGACTGCAACGCAGACGCAATCCTCAACGACACCAGCGTCTTCGGCCTGTCGATCATCGTCCTGGTGATGACCGCGGGCGCCTGTCTGGTGATGTGGTTCGGCGAGCTCATCACCGAGCGCGGTGTCGGCAACGGCATGTCGCTGCTGATCTTCACCGGCATCGCCGCCCGCATCCCGGCTGAGGGCCGGACCATCCTGCAGCAGCGCGGCGGCCTGGCCTTCGGCCTCGTCTGCGTGGCGATCGTGCTCATCCTGGTGGCCGTGGTGTTCATCGAGCAGGGCACCCGCCGCGTGCCGGTTCAGTACGCCAAGCGCATGGTGGGCCGCAAGATGTACGGCGGTTCGTCGACGTACATGCCGATCAAGGTCAACACCGCGGGCGTCATCCCGGTGATCTTCGCGTCCTCGTTGCTGTACATCCCGCAGTTGATCATTCAGCTGACGAACAGCAACGACGGCGAGGCCGCCGGCTGGAAGCTGTGGCTTCAGGACAACCTGATCAACCCGTCCAGCTGGTTCCACATCGTCACGTACTTCCTGCTGATCATCTTCTTCACGTACTTCTACGTCGCCGTCACGTTCAACCCCGAAGAACGAGCCGACGACATGAAGCGGTACGGCGGCTTCATCCCGGGCATCCGCCCCGGCCAGCCGACCGCTGACTACCTGAGCTACGTGCTCAGCCGGATCACGCTGCCCGGCTCGCTGTACCTGGGCATCATCTCGATCCTCCCGAACCTGTTCATGGACATCGGCGGCGGCAGCGCCTCGAACATCCCGTTCGGCGGTACCGCGCTCCTGATCATCGTGGCCGTCGGCCTCGACACGATCAAGCAAGTGAACAGCCAGTTGATGCAACGCAAGTACGAAGGGTTCCTGAAGTGAGACTCGTCATCCTCGGACCGCCCGGAGCGGGCAAAGGCACACAGGCCGAACTGATGTCGGAGGCCCTCGGCATTCCGCACATCTCGACCGGCGACCTGTTCCGCGCGAACATCTCGCAGGGCACCCCGATCGGCGTGGAGGCCAAGAAGTACCTGGATGCGGGCAATCTGGTCCCGCCGGAGATCACCATCAACATGGTCCGCGAGCGGGTCGCGGAGCCGGACGCGGCCAAGGGCTTCATCCTCGACGGCTTCCCGCGCTCCACCGAGCAGGCGGTCGCGCTCGAGGGCATTCTCGACGATCTGTCGACCAAGCTCGACGGCGTGCTGTCGTTCAAAGTCGATACCGACGTGGTGGTGGAGCGGATGCTCGCCCGCGGTCGCGCCGACGACACCGAAGAGGTCATCCGCAACCGCATGGCCGTGTACGACGCGGAGACCGCGCCGCTGCTCGACCACTACGCCGGTCAGGTCACGGAGATCGACGCCGTGGGCTCGGTCGACGAGGTCCACCAGCGCGTGCTCGCGGCTCTCGGCAAGGCCTGATCCACCGGTGGGTTTCCGCAAGCCGAAGGCCGTTCCGTTTCGGAGCGCGGGCGAGCTGGACGCGATGGAGGCGGCGGGCGCCGTGGTCGGCGCCGCCCTCGTCGCTGTCCGGGCCGCGGCCACCGCGGGGATGAGCACCCTGGATCTGGACGAGATCGCCGAATCGGTGATCCGCGAAGCCGGTGCGGTGCCGTCCTTCAAGGGCTATCACGGCTTTCCCGGCTCCATCTGCAGCTCGGTCAACGAGGTTGTCGTGCATGGCATTCCGTCCAAGGACGTGGTGCTGGAGCAGGGTGATCTGGTATCGATCGACTGCGGCGCCATCCTCGACGGCTGGCACGGCGACTCCGCGTGGACGTTCGGCATCGGCGAACTCTCCGTCGCCGACGCCGAACTGAGCGAGGCGACCCGACTCTCGATGGAGGCGGGGATCGCTGCGATGGTCCCCGGCAACCGCCTCACCGACGTCTCACACGCGATCGAGAACGGGACGTACGCGGCGGCCGCGAAGTTCGGCCGCGAGTTCGGGATCGTCGCGGGATACGGGGGACACGGCATCGGTCGGGAGATGCACATGGACCCGTTCCTGCCCAATGAGGGCAAGCCGAATCGCGGGCCGCGGCTCGTGGTCGGATCGACTCTGGCGATCGAACCGATGCTCACCCTCGGCACGGCGGACACCACGGTGCTCGAGGACGACTGGACCGTCGTCACCGACGACGGCTCGCGGTCGGCCCACTGGGAGCACACGGTCGCCGTCACCGAGGACGGTCCGCGAATCCTCACTCCGCGCCCCGCCTGACGCGTAGTCACCTCTGACAGTGCCGCCGACCGTTCGGGTCGGCGGCACAGTCGTCTGGTCAGTGGTTTCGACACGCTCGGCGCCAGGGCGCCTCGCGGCTCAACCAGCGGGCGGGTGGGCACCGGCTCCGGTCTTTATCGCTGGTTGGGCGAGCGGTCCTGTCGCTGGTTGAGCGAGCGGTCCTATTGCTGGTTGAGCGAGCGCAGCGAGTCGAAACCCCCGTCACACCCGCTGCGACCGGCGTCGGCATCGCAGACCTCCACCGATGCGGTCGACCGCCAGCGCGCCGCACCGACGGCGAGCACGACGAAGGTGAACCACACGTACGCGTCGCCGACGATGCTCTGCCACCAACTCCAGCCGAGTTCGGTGTCGTGACCGCTCGGCAGGAGCCAGTGCGGGCCCACTGCGAAGATCACCGCCGCCAGAACGGTGGCGGCCACGAGCATCCCTCCGAAGCGTCTGGTCCAGATCGCGTAGACCGCGATCAGAAGCGCCGGCGCCACCCAGGTCCAGTGATGCGACCAGCTCACCGGGGACACGAGCAGTACCGCTGCGGCGTTGACCAGCAGCGCGGTGGCCTGCTGCCCGGCCGCCAGGAGGCGGCTCATCCAGACCGCGGCGAGCACGACGGCGACGACCGACAGGACGAGCCACGCGGCGGTCGAGACACTGTCGCTCATGCCGAACCGGAACACTGCGCCCTTGATCGACTGATTACCCGCGTAATAGGCCGCGCCGATGCGTTCGGTCTCGCCGAGAGTGTGAAACCAGTACTTCGCCGAATCGGCGGGCATCACGAGCCAGGCGACGGCGACGGCGCCGACCGTCCCCGCGACCATCGTCGCCGCCCCGCGCCAGTCGCGGCGAAGGAGGAAGTAGAGCAGGAAGCCTGCCGGCGTGAGTTTGATCGACACCGCGATGCCGATGAGGAGCCCGCGGGGCCACTTCGGATTCCGGCAGAGGACGTCGAAGGCGATCAGCGCCATCAGGACGGCGTTGATCTGTCCGTAGCTCAAGGTCTGCCTGACCGGTTCGACGAACTCGGCGATCGCGGTTGCGCCGATCACCAGTGTGGCGCGGTCGATTCGGTCCAGCTTCGGTGCGAGCCGAGCCAGGACCAACCAGAGCGTCAGTGCGACCGCCGTGAGGGTCAGCGCGAACATCACGGCGTCCGCGGCGAACGTCGGCAGCATCGCGAGCGGACTGAAGACGATCGCCGCCAGCGGGGGATAGGTGAACGGCAGGGCGTGCCCGTCCACCAGAGGCGTGGGGCCGTACAACGACTGACCGTCGAGCCACAGCCGTGCGCCCATCCGGTACACGTGCAGATCCAGGTAGCTCTGCCAGCGAATGCCGATGACCGTGCTCAGCGCGAGAAGCGCCACTGCCAGGCCGAGAAGGCGACCGTGCCGGGCGGTGATCGTTCGGCTCAGCGGGTTCGGCACCGCGTCAGCGTATCAGCGCCGCGGGGGAGTGGATCGAGCCGAGGCGGCGGGCGGTGTCGCCGATCTAGACGTCGAGGATCAGCGTCACCGGGCCGTCGTTGACCAGATCGACGTGCATGTGCGCGCCGAAGCGTCCGGTCTCGACGGTCGCGCCGAGCGCGCGCAGGGCGTCGACCACCTCGTCGACCAGTGGTTCGGCGACCGGACCCGGGGCGGCCGCACTCCACGACGGTCGCCGGCCCTTGTCGGTGTTCCCGTACAGCGTGAACTGGCTGATCACCAGGATCGGGGCGTTCAGATCCGCCGCCGAGGCCTCGCGGCGGTCGTCACCTCCGTCGAGGATCCGCAGACGCCAGATCTTGTCGGCGAGCTTGGCCGCGGCGGCCCGGTCGTCGTCGTGGGTGACGCCGACCAGTGCGACCAGACCGAGTGCCCCGCCGGACAGGTCGAGGGCGCCGACGGTCTCACCGTCGACGGTGACGGACGCGGAACTGACGCGCTGGATCACGGCCCGCATGTCAGAGCAACTCGTACACGCCGGACACCGATGCGCCGACCCGCCGTTGGCCCCCGGCGCCTGCCGAGGCTCCCATCGCCGCGACACCGAGGTCGATCCGCAGTCCATGGCAGCGCGCGGACGTCTCACCGAGGCCGCAGACCGCCACGGTGCGGCGCTCACTCACAGATTCTCGACGCTGTCGCGCATCACCATGGCCGTCAGCCATCCGACCACCGAGACGACGATCGCGCCGAAGATCGCCGCCCAGAAGAAGCTGTCCACCACGAGACCGTGGTGGAAGACGTTGTGGGTCAGCCAGCTCGTGATCTCCAGCATCAACGCGTTGATGATGATGTGGATGAGGCCGAGCGTGAGGATGTACAGCGGAATCGAGAGGATCTGGATGATCGGCTTGATGAAACCGTTCACGAGCCCGAAGACCACCGCGACGAAGAAGACGATGCCGACCTTCGCCCACCACGACTCGATGTCGCCGAACTCGAAGTGGACGCCGGGGACGATGAGGGTGGCGATCCACAGGGCCACGCCGGTCAGGGCGCTGCGGATGAGGAATGCACGCATGCCTCCAGTGTGGCACGCCGTTTGGAACGAACGCCGCAACTGGCGTAGACTCGATCGTCGGTGCGTCGTGCGGTCACGCATGCCCACGCCCGGTGCCTCACAGCACCGGACCGGGGTGACCGTTCGATAACGCCACCGTAGCGGATAGACGAAGCTGGAGTCGGCGGACACGGTAAGGCCGGTCGCCGGAGAATCGCGGAGGATATGGCGAAGAAAGATGGGGCCATTGAGGTCGAGGGACGCGTAGTCGAGCCCCTGCCCAATGCGATGTTCCGCATTGAGCTGGAGAACGGACACAAGGTCCTCGCCCACATCAGTGGCAAGATGCGGCAGCATTACATCCGCATCCTGCCTGAGGATCGAGTCGTCGTGGAGCTCTCGCCCTACGACCTCGGCCGCGGACGCATCGTCTACCGGTACAAGTAACCCTCGTACGGGCGGTGCCGGAGCGATGCGTCGCTTCGTGGTGCCCGGACACCGTGCTGCCGAGTCCTACGGCGGCACGCCACAGGAGAACAAAGGGAGAAGCTGACGTGAAGGTCAAGCCGAGCGTCAAGCCGATCTGCGAGAAGTGCAAGGTGATCCGCCGTAACGGTCGGGTCATGGTGATCTGCGACAACCTGCGTCACAAGCAGCGTCAGGGCTGATCAGCTTCTTCAGGTCGCTTGAAGACACATAACTGAACATCGTTATCGAAGAACTCCCAGAACCAGCATTCGCAGACGCGCGGATGCCGACCCCCGGCGCAGAGGCCGGGGCCCGGCGCAGAGTCCGGGGCGGGCTGGGAGCAGACCTCTGAATATGTAAGGAATCGCCACATGGCACGTGTTGCAGGTGTGGATCTCCCCCGCGAGAAGCGGCTGGAGATCGCGCTCACCTACATCTACGGGGTGGGTCGCACCACCTCGAAGGAAATCCTCGCCGCCACCGGCCTCTCGGCCGATCTGCGCGCCAAGGACCTGACCGACGCAGACGTCGCGAAGCTCCGCGAGTACATCGAGTCCTCGGTCAAGGTCGAGGGTGACCTGCGCCGCGAGGTGCAGGCCGACATCCGTCGCAAGATCGAGATCGGCTGCTACCAGGGTCTGCGCCACCGTCGCGGCCTGCCGGTCCACGGTCAGCGCACCAAGACCAATGCCCGTACTCGTAAGGGCCCGAAGAAGACCATCGCCGGGAAGAAGAAGTAATGCCCCCCAAGTCACGTAGCGCAGGCCCGAAGAAGGGCACCCGTCGTCGCGACAAGAAGAACGTTCCGCTGGGCCACGCCCACATCAAGTCGACGTTCAACAACACCATCGTCTCGATCACCGACCCCGAGGGCAACGTGATCAGCTGGGCCAGCTCCGGCCACGTCGGCTTCAAGGGCTCGCGTAAGAGCACCCCGTTCGCCGCGCAGCTCGCTGCCGAGAACGCTGCCCGCAAGGCGCAGGAGAACGGTGTCAAGAAGGTCGATGTGTTCGTCAAGGGACCGGGTTCGGGTCGCGAGACCGCCATCCGGTCGCTGCAGGCCGCCGGCCTCGAGGTCGGCACCATTTCCGATGTGACCCCGCAGCCGCACAACGGCTGCCGTCCGCCCAAGCGGCGCCGGGTCTAGCGGGACCCGGAATAGAGACAGAAGGAAGTAGAACATGGCTCGCTATACCGGCCCCGCAACCAAGAAGTCCCGTCGTCTTCGCGTCGATCTGATCGGCGGAGACCAGGCGTACGAGCGTCGCCCGTACCCGCCCGGCCAGCACGGTCGCGCGCGGATCAAGGAGACCGAGTACCTGCTCCAGCTGCAGGAGAAGCAGAAGGCCCGCTTCACCTACGGCGTCATGGAGAAGCAGTTCCGCCGCTACTACGAGGAAGCCAACCGTCGCTCGGGCAAGACCGGCGACGTGCTGCTGCAGATCCTCGAGTCGCGTCTGGACAACGTCGTGTACCGCGCCGGACTGGCCCGGACTCGTCGTCAGGCCCGCCAGATGGTCAGCCACGGCCACTTCACCGTGAACGGTGTTCGCGTGGACGTGCCCAGCTACCGCGTCAGCCAGTACGACATCATCGACGTCCGTCCGAAGTCGCTGCAGACCACGCCGTTCCAGATCGCCAAGGAGACCCTGGGCGATCGTCCGACCCCGGCCTGGCTGCAGGTGGTTCCGTCGACTCTGCGCATCCTCGTGCACTCGCTGCCCGAGCGCGCACAGATCGAGGTTCCGCTCACCGAGCAGCTCATCGTCGAGTACTACTCCAAGTAGTCTCACCCGAGCTTTCGCGAAACCTACTGAGCAGCATCAGCTGCCCGGTCCACCTCGACGCCGTCAAATAGTGGGCGGCCGAAGGAGAATCCCACCACATGCTCATCTCACAGCGACCCACTCTGTCCGAAGAGGTCATCGCCGAGAACCGCTCGAAGTTCACCATCGAACCCCTCGAGCCGGGCTTCGGCTACACCTTGGGCAACTCGCTGCGGCGCACGCTGCTGTCGTCCATCCCGGGCGCGGCGGTCACCAGCATCCGCATCGACGGTGTCCTGCACGAGTTCACCACCGTTCCCGGCGTGAAGGAGGATGTCACCAACATCATCCTGAACCTCAAGGGACTGGTCGTGAGCTCCGAAGAGGACGAGCCGGTCACCATGTACGTCCGTAAGCAGGGCCCGGGCACCGTCACCGGTGCGGACATCGTTCCGCCTGCCGGCGTCACCGTGCACAACCCGGACCTGCACATCGCGACCCTCAACGACAAGGGCAAGCTCGAGATCGAGCTGGTCGTCGAGCGGGGCCGCGGTTACGTGCCGGCCGTGCAGAACAAGGCCACCGGCGCCGAGATCGGCCGCATCCCGGTCGACTCGATCTACTCGCCGGTCCTGAAGGTGACCTACAAGGTCGAGGCCACCCGTGTCGAGCAGCGCACCGACTTCGATCGGCTGGTGCTCGACGTGGAGACCAAGAACTCCATGACCGCGCGTGACGCCCTGGCGTCGGCCGGCAAGACCCTGGTCGAGCTCTTCGGCCTGGCTCGGGAGCTCAACGTCGAGGCCGAGGGCATCGAGATCGGCCCGTCGCCGCAGGAGGCGGATCACATCGCCGCGTTCAGCCTGCCGATCGAGGATCTCGAGCTGACCGTCCGTTCGTACAACTGCCTCAAGCGCGAGGGTGTCCACACCGTCGGCGAGCTGGTTGCGCGCACCGAGTCGGATCTGCTCGACATCCGCAACTTCGGCCAGAAGTCGATCGACGAGGTCAAGGTGAAGCTGCACAGCCTGGGTCTGGCCCTCAAGGACAGCCCGGCGAGCTTCGACCCGTCGCAGGTCGCCGGCTACGACCCGGCCACCGGCACCTGGTCCGATGATGCGTCGTTCGGCGACGACGGTGGCGAGGATTACGCCGAGACCGAGCAGCTGTAGGGCTCGCAAAGAACCACCTGGTTTTTCCAGACCAACGGACTTCCGGTCGCGAGATCGTGAGTCGCTCCTAGGAGAAAGACATGCCCAAGCCCACCAAGGGTGCCCGCCTCGGCGGGTCGGCCAGCCACCAGAAGGCGATCCTGGCGAACCTCGCCACGGCTCTCTTCGAGCACGGCCGAATCACCACCACCGAAGCCAAGGCGAAGCGGCTGCGTCCGTACGCCGAGAAGCTGATCACCCACGCGAAGGCCGGCCAGCTGGCCAACCGTCGCGAGGTCATGAAGGACATCCGCGACAAGGATGTCGTTCACACCCTGTTCGCCGAGATCGGCCCGCACTTCGCGGAGCGCAACGGCGGATACACCCGCATCATCAAGACGCTGCCGCGCAAGGGTGACAACGCCCCGATGGCCGTGATCGAGCTGGTGCAGGAGAAGACGGCGTCGTCGGAGGCCAACCGTGCCACCCGCGCCGCCGCGTCCAAGGCCAAGGCGGCCGAGGAGGCTGCTCCGGCAGAAGCCGCTGACGAGGCTCCGGCCGCCGAGGCCGCTGCCGACGAGGCACAGGACCAGTAGCCGCTTCGCTCGCCGGTGACCTGACGGTCGCCGCCGAGCGAGAGGTGACACTCCATGACGACACAGCCCGTCCCCATCATCGATGGGGACGGGCTGTGTCGTCTTCGGCTGCTGATCGGCTACGACGGCACCGACTTCTCCGGCTGGGCCACGCAGCCCGGTCGACGGACGGTCTGCGAGAGTCTCGAGCAGATGCTGAGCACCGTGCTCCGCGCGCCGATTCGGCTGACTGTCGCGGGCCGGACCGACGCCGGTGTCCACGCCGCCGGGCAGGTGGCGCACTGCGACGTCCCCGTCGCGTCGTTGCAGACCAGGTCCATCGACGGGGACCCGTCGCGACTGGTTCGCAGGCTCGCCAAGATGCTCCCGGACGATGTGCGGGTGAAGCGGATCGAGACCGTTTCCGCAGACTTCGATGCGCGTTTCTCCGCACTGGCGCGCACGTACGAATACCGGCTCACCGACGCCGCGTGGGGCGCCGAGCCGACCCTCGCCCGCACCACCGCCGATTGGACCCGGCCCCTGGACGTCGAGGCCATGAACGCGGCCTCGGCGGCTTTGGTCGGGCTCAATGACTTCGCGGCCTTCTGCCGCTACCGGCCGGGCTCCACCACCATCCGCGAACTCCAGCGCTTCAGTTGGCGGCGAGACGGCGACGTGCTGGTCGGCACCGTGGTGGCCGACGCCTTCTGCTGGTCGATGGTCCGGTCCCTCGTGGGCGCGGTGGCCTCGGTCGGCGACGGTCGCCGCGGCGTCGACTGGTGTGCCGGGCTGTTGTCTGAGCGCGCACGTTCCGCGCAGGTGCCCGTGGCGCAGGCCCGTGGCCTGTGCCTGACGAGCGTGAGCTACCCGCCGCCCGAGGAGTGGGCGGCGCGCAACGAACGGACGCGGGACGTCCGCGACGCCGGTGATCTCGGGTGTGCGGGTCCGGTCGTGGAGTAGTCCGCCGCGCCCTCGGTCACCCGCCGGTTCCGCGCCGCGGGGGATTGGCGAAGTCGTCGGCGATGGTGGCGGCCAGTTCGACGAACGACCGGCGGGTGGACTTGCTGAGGAGTTCCAGATCGATGTCGGCGCCTTCGGCGAGGTGATCGTCGAATCCGATGGTGTGTACCGCCCGGCAGCGGGTCAGGAAGTGTTGTGCGAGCTGGTCGACGTCGATGGTCGACGAACCCGGTCGGGATGAACTGAGCACCACCACGCTGTGCGGGATGAGGTGGCCGTAGCCGTGTCCGGCCAGCCAGTCCAGCGTGGAACCGGCGCTGCGTGCTCCGTCGAGTGCGGGAGAGGAGACCAGGACCAGAGCGTCGGCGGTGTCGAGGACGCCGCGCATCGCGTCGGCGCTCATTCCGGTGCCGCAATCGGTGAGGATCACGTTGTAGAAGCGCTGGAGAATGTCGACGACGCCGCGGTACTCCCGTTCGCTGAACGCCTCGGCGGCAGCGGGGTCGCGTTCTGAGGCCAGCACTTCGAGCCGGCTGGGGGCTTGCGAGGTGTGCGCCCGGACATCGGAGTACCGGTGCACCGCGGTGTCGGCGAGCAGGTCGCGGACCGTGGAGGCGGTCTGCTGCGGAATGCGCTGCGCGAGGGTTCCGAGATCCGGATTGGCGTCGACCGCGATCACCCGGTCGCCGCGGAGCGATGCGAACGTGGAACCGAGTCCGATCGTCGTGGTGGTCTTGCCCACGCCGCCCTTCAACGACAGCACCGCGATACGGTAGTCGCCGCGAATCGGGCGCCGGAGTCGTTCCAGCAGCTGCTGGTACTCGATTTCGGCGGGCGACTCGCCGGGGTTCACCAACCCGGCGGTCACCGCGTGCACGGCGCGCCGCCATCCGCGCACGGGGGCACGCCGTGCCTTGCGCAGGATCGCGACTTGATCCAGGGCTGGACCGGCGGGCGGGAGCGGTGCGGCCGGTGCGGCCGGGACGAACCCGCTGACGGGCGGCCCGAGCGGCGCGGGTGCCGGTGGCACCGGATACGGCATCGGTGCGGGATGGACCGTCGCGTCGATCTCCGGTGCGGCGCGCAGCGGTGCAGCCTCATCGGGCTCTGCGGAGGCGTGCTCTGCGGAGATGGGCGGCGAGAGACCGATGATCGCGGACAGATCGATGTCCGGCCGCGGTTCGTGCGGCTGATGGTCGAGCCAGGGCGGAGTGTCGCTCATCTGGACTTCGGATGGTGTCATGTGTCCCCCTCGGGTCGCTCGCAGCGACGATGCTGCGGTCGGGGTGGAACGTTAGACGTCGCCGACCCAGACACGCCCGCGTTCGAATCGATGGAACCGAAAACGAGTCACGCGCGTCTAAGTCACATGGCAGAAGAGAATCGACATCAGGATTCCGACACGGAGCCGGCGGGGCTGACCACTGTCGCATCGAGATCCGGGGCCATCTCCGTCACGTGCACGGCCGCGGGACTGCCGGTGGGGATGACTATTTCGTCTCGGGCGATGCGGCGGTCTCCGGCGGCACTGGCGCGCGAGATCATGGCGCTGTGCACCCTCGCGAGCACGACAGCGGGAGTGCAGGCCAGGCACCGGTTGCGGGGTCGCGGTGTCGATGAGGAGGCACTCGATCTGCTCGGGCTGCCGTCGCGCAAGGAGTTGGTGAACGCCGAGGCGGCAGCGGATGCCTCGAGTGCAGGACGGAATCGGTGAACCCCGAGATGGACGCCGTCGCCGATCGGGCGCAGCGGCAGCTGGGGGCGCTGGAGGACGTGCACCGGAGACTGCAGCAACTGCGCGCGACCGGAGTCGGCGACGACGGTCGCGTGCGCGTGACGGTGAACGGCAACGGAGCCCTCATCGAGTTGGAGATCGCCGCCGGCGCCGGCGGCGGAAAGGGCGCACGACTGTCGGAGGAGATCGTGGGTGCGGCAGTGCGCGCCGCGACGGATGCCTTCGCCGAGCGCAGCGAGATCATGCAGTCGTTCTGCGGCGAGTTCGCCGCACTGACCGGAGTCGACGACTCCGGCGCGGCGGTGGAACCGAACCGGGATCCGGTGCGTCCAATTACATGAGGGCTCGATTCTTCAAGCATCAGGGGGAGACGTGAACGAGACGATGGTGCACCCGGAAGCGGTGCAGACGTTCGGCGCCACATCGGCGGCGCTGGGAACGGCGACGGCCACTGCCGGAGCGTTCGACACGGCGGCGGTGGGGGCCGCAGTGACGGCGGTATTCGGTCTGATCGGGCAGGAGTTCGCCGCCGCCTACTCGGTGGCACAGGCCAATCACCTCCGCGGAGTCGGGCTTCTCGCCGCCGCGCATGCGGCGACCGCAGCCGCGGTGTCGGCCGGAATCGCCTCGTTCTCCGACGCCGACGGCACCGGTGCCTGCGGGGTCCGAGTGTGAGCCGGCACCGAACCTCCGACGATGCGGGGCCGGCGTCCGGACCGGATGCCCACACGTGCGGGAGCCCCGAGGTGGCCACCGCGGCGGACTGCGGCGCGGGGGACGCGCTCGCGAGATTCGGGATCGCGCCGGTTCAGGCACCGTTGAACGTGCACCTGCCGGCGAGCCTTCCCGAGTTGCCGGTGCTGCCCGCGATCGATCCGGCGATGTTGCTGAAGCCGATCACCGATCTGCTCGCGACATTCGGTACCGGAAGGCTCGGCGGAATCGGGAACCCCGCAGCCGCCCACAACGATCTCGCCGGCCTGCTCGACGGCGGCGTGACGCTGCTGCTCAACGCTGCCCGTTCGGTGGATGGCGGATGGGTGGGACAGGCTGCGACATCGGCGGTCACGGCTGCGTCGCGGTCGGCGTCGGAGTCCGGCATGCTGGCGACGCAGGGAGCGGCGATCTCTGCCGATCTGCAGGCCGCGGCAGCGGTGGTGGCCGCCGGTCTGACTCAACTGCAGGGAGTAGTGGTGAAGACGGCAGGGGCGCTCGCCGCCGCACTGCCGACGCTGGCGACCCCACCCGGGCAGCTCGCGGCGCTCGGGATCGCGGCGGAGGGGCTGGCAGAGGGGCTCTCGGTGGTCGCGGCCACTCGCACTCAGCTGGCCGGTCCCACGGCGCACATGGCGGCGAACGGCAGGCCGATACCGGTCACCGCGGTGCCGGGGCCGGGCGGCGACGGATTCGCGGTGGCGGCGAAACTGCTGGAGTCGGCGCTCCCGATGGTCCAGGCGGGAACGACGCTCGCTACGAAGCTCTTGGCGGGTACGGGGTCGGACGGTGCACCGGAGGTCCCGGCTCCGAACCCGAACCACCGGGATGCGCTCGGAACCCCCGCTGCCGTGCCCGCACCCTGTCCGTCGGCCTGCGACCGCGGACCGGCGACGCCCGGGGCAGCGTCGGCCGGATCATCCGGTGCTGGCGCGCCGGCGGTCGGAGGCGCGGGTGCCGGTGGACCGGCGGTCAGACCGGCAGCCTCCGTTCCCGGCGCCGCTGTGAGTGCGATGACCGCCTCGGTCGCCGCGGAACCGGTGTCGCTGGCCGATCGGCCCATGACCACCAACGCCGCGGTGGTCGGGGCAGCGCAGGCGACTGTGTCAACGGACTCGGCGGCGGCGCCCGCCGTGCCGCTGGCACCGGTCGTGCCGGCCACGGCACGTCAGTCCGCGGACGGACCGCGGATCGTGCCCGCCGCCGTAGCGCCTGAGCCCGCTAGCAGCGAGGCGGTGGACCGGGACTGGCTCACGGCCATGACCGCGGAGTCGCTTGACTTCGACGTGGCGCTGGAGTTGGGACTGGGCGGCCAGAAGCTCGCCGGATCGGTGTGATCCGGGGATCGAGAAGAACACCAAGGAAAGGACTGCGACATGCAGGCTCTCAAACTCGACGTCGCCGCCGGACAGGCCTCGGCGGCGTCGATCAAAGGAGTGGTGGACGAGATGCAGCGCATCGTCGGCCAGATCCAGAAGTCGGCGGTGAACGGCAAGTCGGGCTGGGACGGCAAGGCGTCCACCGCGTTCGAGACCACGCATACCGATTGGCACGGGGTCGCGACCAAACTGCAGGGCGCGCTGGACGAGATCGAGTCGAAGCTGACCGCCGGCTTCCGCGGTTACGACGACGAAGACGTGACGGTGGCGGGCCAGCTCACCGGCCTGCAGGGACATCTGTCGTTGTAGCGGGGCCGCCGCGGGGGAGCGGTGGCGCGGCTCGCTCGTCGCAGACGCACGAGCTCGACGCGCACATCTTCGACTGACACATCCGATTCAACACACTCACAGGGGGATGACATGAGCAACGGACTCATTCGGTACGACTTCGCAAGTCTCGGAACGCTTTCGGGCGACTTGCGTGGACAGTTTCAGCGGTTGGAAGAGCTGTCGGGTCAGCTCAAGCGCCAGGTGACGGCGCTCGCCGCGCACTGGGACTCGGGAGGCGCCGCGTCGTACCAGCAGGCGCAGGGCAACTGGGATCGGATCTTCGCCGACGCGCGCGCTCGGCTCGACTCGCTCGGCACGGGAGTCGAGAAGGCCGCCACGCACATGCGGGAGACCGACGTCCGGGTGGGCAAGACCTTCGCGGTGTGAGACACGGTCGCCCCGGGCGGCAGTCGCATCGGCTGCCACTCGGGGCGCACACCGAGCGAGGACGGTGCCTGATCGGTCAGTCTCCGGTGTGGCCTCGCAACAGCTCGGCGAAGGGAGTCACCTCGCCGAGGTCGTTCGCCCCCGCCGATCGACGCGGCCGGGTCTCGAGGTCGGTGGGGCCGCCGAATCCGGCGACCGCGGACGCACCGACGAGCCGCTGTGCCAGCTCGCCGGCGGCGCGGCGGACTCGGTCGCCGAGCTCGCTGCTGCCGAAGTCCTCGGTGGCGGCGAAGACCGCGGTCGGCACCGTGTCGGCCCGCAGGTAGCTCATCAGCGGGCGCACGGCGTGATCGAGGACCAGACTGTGCCGCGGAGTGCCCGCCGTTGCCGCCACCAGAACCGGGACGCCGGTCATCGCGTCGGGGTCGAGCACGTCGAAGAACATCTTGAACAGTCCGCTGTAGGAGGCGGTGAAGACCGGGGTCACGGCGACGATGCCGTCGGCGGCGGCTACCTCGTCACGGGCGGCGCTGACCTCCGCTGTCGCGACACCGGTCGTCACCGTGGTGGCCAGACCGGCGGCGAGCGGCGCCAGCTCCAGAACCCGCACGTCGACGCTCTCGCCCCGGGCGGTCACTCCCGCGGTGACGGCGTCGGCGATCTGGTCGGCCAGGAGCCGCGTGGACGACGGCGTCGAGACGCCGGCGCTGATCACGAGGAGACGTCGCGCCATCTCAGTTCTCTCCCTTCGCCGCCGCGGTCGCGACGGATGCGGCCGGAGCGACCCGGCGGTGCGGTGAGCCCGGGCCGGCGGCCACCAAAGACTCGTGGGTGGGCGGATCGGAGGGCACGTGGGCGGGTCGGCGGCGGTCGAATTCCGCACGCAGGACCGGCACCACCTGAGTGCCCAGGATCTCGATCTGCTCGAGCACCTGCGGCAGGGGAAGTCCGGCGTGGTCGACGAGGAACAGCTGCCGCTGGTAGTCGCCCGCGTAGTCGGCGAATGAGAGGGTCTTGTCGATCACCATCTCCGGCGTGCCGACGGTCAGCGGGGTCATGTCGGTGAAGTCTTCGAGCGACGGACCGTGGCCGTACACGGGCGCGTTGTCGAAGTAGGGACGGAACCGGCGCTTGGCCTCGTTCTCGGTGTCCGCCATGAAGACCTGACCGCCGAGACCGACGATGGCCTGATCGGCGGAACCGTGGCCGTAGTGCTCGAAACGGCGACGGTACAGGTTCACCATCTGCTCGGTGTGCTCCTTGTTCCAGAAGATGTTGTTGTGGAAGAAGCCGTCGCCGTAGAACGCGGCCTGCTCGGCGATCTCCGGGGAGCGGATGGAGCCGTGCCATACGAACGGCGGAGTGTCGTCGAGGGGAGCGGGTGTGGAGGTGTAGCCCTGCAGCGGCGTCCGGAACCGGCCCTCCCAGTCGATGTTCTTCTCCCGCCACAGGCGCCGGAGGAGGTGATAGTTCTCGACGGCGAGGGGGATGCCCTGCCGGATGTCCTTGCCGAACCACGGGTACACCGGACCGGTGTTGCCGCGACCGAGTGTCAGGTCCGCCCGGCCTCCGGACAGGTGCTGAAGCATCGCGAAGTCCTCGGCGATCTTGACCGGGTCGTTCGTGGTGATGAGCGTGGTCGCGGTCGACAGCCGCAGTTTCTCGGTGCGAGCCGCTATCCAGCCGAGCATGGTGGTCGGCGAACTGGGGACGAAGGGCGGGTTGTGGTGCTCACCCGTGGCGAACACGTCCAGACCGACCTCCTCGGCCTTCAGAGCGATCGCGGTCATCGCCTGAATCCGCTCGTGTTCGCTGACCGTGGTGCCGGTGGTGGGGTCGGTGGTCACGTCACCGACGCTGAAGATTCCGAACTGCATCGAACGCTTCCTTCCTGGTGGGTCCGCTCGCCGCGGCTTTCACACAGAGTAACCGGACCGTGGTCCGGTTAATTCCCGGCCCTCGTTCCGCGTGCCGCTGGACGGTCGGGCCCGCCGCCACCGATTAGTCTTCCTGTGCGGCCGCCCGGCCGACACCACGTGCACAGACGGAAGGTCCTCCATGTCCGCAGAAGGGTCGACACGCGCGATCGTCGCCGCCCTGGCCGCCAACGCGGGAATCGCCGCGGCCAAGTTCGTCGGCTTCGCGATCACCGGTTCCTCATCGATGCTCGCCGAAGGCGTCCACTCCGTCGCCGACACGTCGAACCAGGGCCTGCTTCTGCTCGGCCAGAAGAGCGCGGCGCGCAAGGCCGACGAACTGCATCCGTTCGGGTACGGCCGCAGCAGGTACTTCTACTCGTTCATCGTCGCGCTCGTGATCTTCACCCTCGGCTCGATGTTCGCGCTCTACGAAGGCGTCGAGAAGATCCGCCACGCGGGCGATCACGGGCTCGACTCACCACTGGTCGCGGTGGTGATCCTCCTGGTCGCGATCTGCCTCGAGGGCTACAGCTTCCACACCGCCCGGAAGGAGTCCAGGCCACTCAAGGGCGGGGCGTCCTGGTGGCAGTTCATCCGCACCTCGCGCAATCCCGAACTGCCGGTGGTCCTGCTCGAGGACAGCGGCGCGCTGATCGGTCTGGTGCTGGCGCTCGCGGGCGTCGGGCTGACGATGATCACCGGTGATGCGATCTGGGACGGCATCGGCACCCTCTCGATCGGCGTACTGCTCGGCCTGATCGCGATCGTCCTGATCGTCGAGATGAAGAGCCTGCTGATCGGCGAGGGCGCGACCGAGGCCGAGTCGGAGACGCTGCGTTCGGTGATCCCGGGGCAGGACGTCGATCGCGTCATCCATATGAAGACGCAGTACCTCGGACCCGAGGAACTCCTGGTGGCGGCGAAGATCGCGATCGCGCCGGGTCTGGGGGCCGTCGAGATCGCTCGGGCGATCGACGGGGCGGAGGCCCGGGTGCGGGCCGCGGTGCCGCAGGCCCGGGTGATTTACCTCGAACCGGACATCGACAGGGGTGAGAACGCTTCGTGACCAACTCCTGACCTGGATGCGGCCTACGGGAACGCGTCGATGCGCTAGCCTCTGAAACCGCAATGAATGTGGAGGGGATCACATCGATGGTGTCAGCTCGGGCGAGGCCACAGGGCTACTCGACGAGGGCGCACACCCTGGCGCAGGCACCACGCCCCGACCGTTCATCCCGCAGCGGAAACCCCGCGAATCAGCAAGGAGAACCTACGTGACCACTTTCTTCGGTCGTGTGAAATCGGTCGAGCAATCGATGGCCGACACCGACGAGCCCGAAACCAAGCTCCGGAAGGACCTGACGGCCTGGGACCTGACAGTCTTCGGCGTCGCCGTGGTCGTCGGCGCCGGCATCTTCACCCTCACCGCACGGACGGCCGGCAACGTCGCGGGCCCCTCGGTGTCTCTGGCCTTCGTCCTCGCCGCGATCGCCTGCGGTCTGGCAGCTCTCTGCTACGCGGAGTTCGCCTCCACGGTCCCGGTGGCGGGATCGGCCTACACGTTCTCCTATGCGACCTTCGGTGAATTCGTCGCCTGGATCATCGGTTGGGACCTCATCCTGGAATTCGCGCTCGCCGCCTCCGTCGTGGCGAAGGGCTGGTCGTCGTACCTCGGCAACGTGATCGGTGCGGGCAACAACGTCTTCGTCATCGGCGGGCACACCTACGACTGGGGTGCGGCGGTGCTGATCGCGGTGCTCATCACCCTGCTGGTGCTCGGTACCAAGCTGTCGTCCCGGGTCTCGGTGATCATCACCGCGATCAAGGTGGCCGTGGTGCTGCTCGTGATCATCGTGGGCGCCTTCTACATCACCGGCAAGAACTACTCCCCGTACGTGCCGCCGGCCAAGCCGGGCGAATCGACCGGGACGGGAATCCATCAGACGCTCTTCTCGTGGGCCACCGGTGCCACCGGCAGCCAGTACGGCTGGTACGGACTGCTCGCCGCGGCGTCGCTCGTGTTCTTCGCGTTCATCGGCTTCGACGTCGTCGCGACCACCGCGGAGGAGACCAAGGACCCGCAGAAGTCGCTGCCGCGCGGCATCCTGGGATCGCTGGCCATCGTCACGATCCTTTACGTCGGCGTCTCGCTGGTGCTCACCGGAATGGTTCCGTACACCGACCTCGCGGATAAGAAGCTGCCGAACGGGACGGTCGAATCGTCGACGCTCGCCACGGCCTTCGAGGCGCACGGCATCACCTGGGCGCAGTGGGCGATCAACATCGGTGCGCTGGCGGGTCTGACGACAGTCGTGATGGTGATGCTCCTCGGACAGACCCGAGTCGGTTTCGCCATGGCCCGCGACGGACTGCTCCCGCGCGGACTGGCCAAGACCGGCAGCCGCGGCACGCCGGTGCGCATCACCCTGATCGTCGGCGTGGTCTCCGGCGCGCTCGCCTTCTTCTTCCCGATGGGCACGCTCGAAGAGATGGTCAACATCGGTACCCTGTTCGCGTTCGTCCTGGTGTGCGTCGGTGTCGTGGTGCTGCGTCGCACCCGGCCGGATCTCAAGCGCGGCTTCTCCGTGCCGTTCGTACCGCTGGTGCCGATCCTGGCGGTCATCGCCTGCTTCTGGCTGATGATCAACCTGTCGATCGAGACCTGGTTGCGATTCGTCGTCTGGATGATGATCGGCATCGTCGTGTACCTGACCTACGGTGCCAAGCACTCCGTGCTCGGTATGCGTGAGCGCAAAGAACTGCCCTCCTACGACACCGTCACCACTGATTCGGCCGACCGGCCGGACGGTGGTCCGACCGGCAGTGCGTGAGCGCGATAGCGTAGAAGGACCTAGGGCACTGGTACCGGCCGCCGAATCGGCGGCCGGTACCGTCGTTCACGATCAAAGATGTCAATCGAGAGGGACCAGATGACCGCGCCTTCCAGCGCTCTGACCACCGAAACCCGCAACGGCGTCGAGTTCAGGGTCGCCGACCTCTCCGAGGCCGAGTACGGCCGCAAGGAGATCCGCCTCGCCGAGCACGAGATGCCGGGTCTGATGGAGTTGCGCCGCGAATACGCCGACGTCAAGCCCCTCAAGGGCGCTCGCATCTCGGGGTCGCTGCACATGACCGTGCAGACCGCCGTCCTGATCGAGACGCTCGTCGATCTGGGCGCCGAGGTCCGCTGGGCCTCGTGCAACATCTTCTCCACCCAGGACCACGCGGCCGCGGCCGTCGTCGTCGGCCCGTACGGAACCGTCGAGGAGCCCAAGGGTGTGCCGGTCTTCGCCTGGAAGGGCGAGACCCTGGAGGAGTACTGGTGGGCGGCCGAGCAGATGCTGACCTGGCCGGACGTCGACGGCGAGCCGCGGCGCGCCAACATGATCCTCGACGACGGCGGCGACGCGACCATGCTGGTCCTGCGTGGCGCGGAGTTCGAGAAGGCCGGCGTCGTTCCGCCCGCCGACGACAATCACCCCGCCGAGTACAAGGTGTTCCTGGAACTGCTGCGCCGCTCGCTGGCCGCAGACCCGGGCAAGTGGACGGCGATCGCCGAGTCGGTGCAGGGCGTCACCGAGGAGACCACCACCGGTGTGCTCCGTCTGTACCAGTTCGCCGCCGCCGGTGAACTCGACTTCCCCGCGATCAACGTCAACGACTCGGTCACCAAGAGCAAGTTCGACAACAAGTACGGCACCCGCCACTCGCTGATCGACGGCATCAACCGCGGCACCGACGTCCTCATCGGCGGCAAGAAGGTGCTGATCTGCGGCTACGGCGACGTCGGCAAGGGCTGCGCGGAGTCGCTGGCGGGGCAGGGCGCCCGTGTCCAGGTCACCGAGATCGACCCGATCAACGCACTGCAGGCGA
Source organism: Gordonia sp. PS3 (assembly GCF_041950545.1). Taxonomy (NCBI): domain Bacteria; kingdom Bacillati; phylum Actinomycetota; class Actinomycetes; order Mycobacteriales; family Gordoniaceae; genus Gordonia; species Gordonia sp. PS3. Next base: position 905,986 of record NZ_CP169524.1, read on the forward strand.
TGATGGACGGCTACGACGTCGTCACCGTCGATGAGGCGATCGGCAACGCGGACATCGTCGTCACGGCCACCGGCAACCTGGGCATCATCACCTTCGAGCACATGAAGAAGATGAAGAATCAGGCGGTGCTGGGCAACATCGGTCACTTCGACAACGAGATCGACATGGCCGGACTCGAGTCCGCCGAAGGAATGACGCGGATCAACATCAAGCCGCAGGTGGACCAGTGGGTGTTCCCCGACGGCCACAGCATCATCGTGCTGTCCGAAGGGCGACTGCTGAACCTGGGCAACGCCACCGGCCACCCGTCGTTCGTGATGAGCAACAGCTTCGCCAACCAGGTGATCGCCCAGATCGAGCTGTGGACCAAGGGCGACGAGTACGACAACGAGGTGTACCGCCTGCCCAAGCATCTCGACGAGAAGGTCGCGCGCATCCACGTCGAAGCGCTCGGCGGCAGCCTGACCAAGCTCACCAAGGAGCAGGCCGAGTACATCGGCGTCGACGTCGAGGGCCCCTACAAGCCCGAGCACTACCGCTACTGACGCACCGAACCGGCTGGATGCACCGCACCGCCGCCGGTCGGGGAGCCGAGCTCTCCCGACCGGCGGCGGTCGTTCGTTGCGGCCGGCTCCCTGCGGCCGGCTCCGGACTACCCGAGCTGTGCGAGAACGGCGTCGACGGCCGCGTCGCCGTCGGCCCACGACCAGGTCGACATCCACTGTGCTTGCACGAGTTCGCCGTAGACGCGGTAGACGGCGTGTTGCAGGTCGGCGTCGCGCTCGTAGGTGTCCACGGGTCGGTCGGCCTCGGTCTCCGCGCGACCGCTGGCGCGGTCCATCGCGACTTCCGGCGGCACTCCGAGGAGCAACTGGTGGTCGGGAACCGGGAGTTGAAACCGTCGGAACTCCAGGTCGGCGACCCAGTCGACGACCTCGGACGCGGCGCCCGCGCCCAGGCGCGCAGCGCTGTAGGCCGCATTCGACGCGGTGTAGCGGTCGCAGATGACGAGGTCGTTCCCGGCGAGGGCGTCGTGCAGTTGACGCCGTGCCGCGGCCCGGTCGAGGGCGAAGAGCAGGGCCATCGCGTAGACGCTGTCCCGGAGATCACCGTGCCGTCCGTGCAGCGCCTCCGAGGCGAGGTCCGCGGTGATCGATTCGCCGTAGCGGGGGAACGCGAGCGTCCGGACCGACGCGCCACGGTCGATCGCAGCGGCTTCGAGGCGTCCGACGATGGTGCGTTTGCCCGCACCGTCGAGACCTTCGACAGCAACCAGAATGCCCACGCGGACAGTCTAGGCAGTCGCCTGCGTCACGTGGATGCGGCGCGCCGCACGCCGTCCGGACCTGCGCGGCAAGGCGTGTCGCACCGCGCTATCCGCGGCAGAAGTGACACCATGGCAGGCATGAAGCCACGCATCCTGGTCGTTGACGATGACGCCGCTCTCGCCGAGATGCTCACGATCGTTCTGAAGAACGAAGGCTTCGAGCCGTTCGTCGTCGGAGACGGGACGCAGGCGCTGACCGCGGTGCGCGAGGTTCGACCCGACCTCGTCCTGCTCGACCTGATGCTGCCGGGAATGAACGGCATCGATGTCTGTCGGGTGCTCCGCGCCGACTCCGGTGTGCCGATCGTGATGCTGACCGCCAAATCCGACACCGTCGACGTGGTGCTCGGCCTGGAATCCGGTGCCGACGACTACATGGTGAAGCCGTTCAAGCCGAAGAAACTCGTCGCGCGCATCCGAGCCCGGCTGCGGCGCACCGAGGACGATCCGGCCGAACTCCTGGCGATCGGTCCGGTGGAGATCGACGTCCCGGCGCACAAGGTCACCCGCGACGGGGTGCCGATCTCGCTGACTCCGCTGGAGTTCGACCTTCTGGTGGCGCTGGCGCGCAAGCCCCGTCAGGTGTTCACCCGTGACGTCCTCCTCGAACAGGTGTGGGGCTACCGGCATCCCGCCGACACTCGTCTGGTGAACGTCCACGTCCAGCGGCTGCGCGCCAAGGTCGAGATCGATCCGGAGAACCCGGAGATCGTGCTCACCGTGAGAGGGGTCGGTTACAAGGCCGGTCCGCCGTGATCGGTGGCCGCCGGATTCACCGGGGGCCGATCGAACGCCTCATCACAGCGGTCCGGCGCGCCGCGGCGACCGTCGGACGGGTGGCCGGACAGATCTGGCGCCGCTCGGTTCAGACGCGAGTCATCGTCTCGACGCTGGTTCTGTCCTTCGTGGTCTTGCTGATTCTCGGTTTCGTCCTGATCAGTCAGATCACCGGGCGCCTGTTGGACGCCAAGGAGGAAGTCGCCACCGACGAGATCGCGCGGATGCGCGCGGTGGTGGAACGGGTGCTGAGCAGCGGGGAATCGAACACCGCTGTGCAGAATCGGCTGGCCCGAGCGCGATCGTTGCTCACCGACCAGGACACCGAGTCGCCGCAGACGTCGTCGGTCGCCGGCTCGTTCGACTCCGTGCTCGTGGTTCCCGGCGAGCCGAACGAGCAGGAGATCGCGGTGGGGCCGGTGCGCGACGTGCCGACCGCCCTGCGCAAGATGGTGGCCGGGGGCCAGGTCGCCTTCCAGTACACATCCATCGATCAGGCCGGGGACACCGTCCCCGCGCTGGTGATCGGCTCCCCGGTGGAGAGCCCGATCCAGGGGCTGGAGATCTACCTCGTATTCCCCCTGGGCACCGAGGAGAACACGGTGTCGCTGGTGCGCGGAACGCTGCTGACCGGTGCGGTGGTGCTGCTCGGTCTGCTCGCAGCGATCGCCTGGCTGGTGACCCGACAGGTGATCGCACCGCTGCGGTCGGCGACCCGGATCGCCGTGCGTTTCGCCGACGGCCGTCTCTCCGAGCGGATGCCGGTGCACGGCGAGGACGAGTTCGCGCGGCTGGCGGTCTCGTTCAACGACATGGCCGAGAGCCTCTCCCGTCAGATCAACCACCTCGAGGAGTTCGGCGGGCTGCAGCGGCAGTTCACCTCCGACGTCAGCCACGAGCTGCGAACGCCGCTCACCACGGTCCGGATGGCCGCCGACCTTCTCTACGACAACCGCGAGGGCCTAGACCCGGTGCAGCGCCGTTCGGTGGAACTGCTCGACAAGGAACTGAACCGGTTCGAGACGCTGCTGACCGAGCTCCTGGAGATCTCGCGTCACGACGCGGGGATGGCGGAGCTGGCGGCACAGAAGCTCGACATCGCGGTGCCCATCGACGCGGCCGTCTCCACGGTGGCTCCACTGGCCGCCGAGACGGGCAGCGACCTGATCATCGACATGCCGACGGAGCCGGTGATGGCCGAGATCGATCCGCGCCGGGTGGAGCGGATCCTGCGTAACCTGCTCGCCAACGCCATCGATCACGGCGAGCACAAGCCGGTCACGCTCACCATGCGCTCCGACGGCGACGCGGTGGCGATCACCGTCCGCGACCACGGGATAGGCCTGCGTCCGGGAGAGGAGAAACTCGTCTTCAACAGATTCTGGCGATCGGATCCGTCGCGTGTGCGGCGCTCGGGCGGCACGGGCCTCGGCCTGGCGATCAGCATCGAGGACGCCCGTCTGCACCAGGGCCGACTGGAGGCCTGGGGAGCGCCGGGGGAGGGCTCCTGCTTCCGCCTCACGCTGCCACTGGTTCGTGGCCACAAGCTCCTCGGCAGCCCGCTGCCGTTGAAGCCGATCGGGGAGACGCCCCGATGAGGCGGGTCGCGGTGCTGGTCGCGCTGCTGCTGTCCGCGACGATGGTTCTCACCGGATGCGTCGACATTCCGGACTCCTCGTCTCCGCAGCCCATCCAGGCGTTCGACCGCAAACGGCCGACCAACATCGTGCCCTCGCCCCGACGGGGCGACGACCCGGAGACCGTCGCGCGCAACTTCGTGAAGGCGATGTCCGACCCCACCGCCGGGCATCGGGCGGCGCGCAAGTTCCTGACCGCGGGCGCCAGCCAACGATGGGACGACCAGGGAGACATGACCGTGGTCCGCGACGTCGGCGTCACCGTCGACGAGCGCACCGACGACGCGGTCCGACTCCGGGTCACCGGCGAGAAGACGGGAGTGCTGTCGCCCGGCGGTACGCTCCGGCCCGTCACGGGCGACTGGGTGATGGCGCTGTCGCTGGAGCAGAGCGGCGGGACGTGGCGGATCAGCGGCGACCCGCCCGTGGGATCGGTCACCGACTCGTCGCAGTTCCTCACGGCGTATCGGCAGGCCGACCTGTTCTTCCCCGATCGCACGCTGAGCCGGCTGGTGGCCGACCCGCGCTGGCTGTTCGGTCCCGAACTCGATGCGAGCGTCCTGGTCAACCGGCTGCTGGCGGGTCCGGCGCCCGAACTCGCCGGTGCGGTGAGCCAGGGGGCGGCGCGCGGCAGCGCCGCCGCCGGGCCGGTCACCACCAAGGGCGACGTCGTGACGGTTCCGCTCGGCAACGTCGCCGACGGCGACCAGAGGGCGCGAACCACTCTCGCGGCGCAGATCGTCTGGACCCTCGATTACGCCGGGTTCTCGGGCACATACCGGATCACCGCAGACGGCGCTCCGCTGGTTCCCGGCCGCGACGAGGGCTGGCACACCGCCGATGTCAGCACGTTCGAACCCGAGCCGGAGAAGCGCGCCGTCGACCCGGTGCACCTGGTGCGCGACGGGGGCCTGGCCAGGCTCACCGGGAACCGGGCGGTACCCGTCGACGGCGCACTCGGCGCCGCCCACGACCTCCAGTCGGCGGCCATCTCCGCGGATATGAGCCGAAGTGCCGCCGTCGCCGACCGCGGCGGTCGCCGGGTGCTGCTGGTGGGGCCGTACGGCGGCGATGCCGTGGAGGTGGCCGCGGGCGCCTCGGTGACGACGCCGTCCTTCGGGCCGGATCCCGCCACCGGATACGCGGTGGTCGACGGCCGTCCGATCCATTGGATGTCGGACGGCGACGGCACGCGGATCGAGTCCATCGACACCGCGGAGGTCCGCGCGGTGGCGCCGGGGCCGATCACCGGTCTGCAGGTCTCACCGGACGGCGTGCGCGTGGCCCTGGTGGTCGGCGGCCGGCTCCTGCTCGCCGTGCTGTCCGTGAACGATGTCGGCGTGCCGGCACTGACCGGCGTCTACCTGCTGGCGCCGGAGGTGGCGGGCACCGGCATCGGTATCGCCTGGTCGTCGTCGAAGACGATGTACTTCGCGGTGAACGGCGGCGACAGCCCGGTGTGGAAGGCGTCGATCGTCGGCACGCAGCCGGTCGCGATGGTCAGCGGCAACCTCAAGCCGCCGCTGGTGGACGTCGCGGCATCGTCGACCACGGTGTACGTCTCGGACAATCGCGGTATCCAGCAGATCGGCACCGGCCAGATCCGGCCGGATCAGTACTGGACCGCGCTGGGCCCCGATGCCGGACCGGGAACGAGGCCGGTGATCCCCGGCGGCTGACCGGCGGTCGCTGTGGAACAACCGGGTGACAGTCCGGCATCGCAGGAGGACGATGCTCGGGCATGGCGGGTGATCGGGCACGCTCCCGAGCCGTGTTGGCGGCCTTGGCGGACCTCGCGGTGCCGCGGGAGTGCGGCGGGTGCGGGCGCCCGGGAACGCCGTGGTGCGACGCTTGCCGGGCTCGACTCGACGATGTGCCGCGGCAGCTGTCTCCGCGTGTGGATCCGGGTGTGCCTGTATGGGCGATGGCCCGGTACGGCGGACCGATGGCGTCGGCCGTCGTGAACCTCAAGGAGCATCGCCGACGCGATCTCGCGCCCGTTCTGGGCCGCGTGCTGGCCGACGGGATCCTCTCGCTCGCACAGTGGGGTGAGTTGCCCGCCTCCGATCGACTCGCACTCGTCCCCGCACCCACGCGGGCGTGGGCGGCCCGGAGCAGGGGAGGCGACACCGTGACCGCGCTCGCCCGCGAGGCCGCGGACGTCCTCGGCGGCCGCGTCCGAGTGGTGCCGGCGCTGGTGACCGCGGCCTGGACGCGAGACTCGGCGGGGCTGGGGGCCGGGGCGCGCGGCGCGAACCTCGCGGGAGCGGTGCGATTGCGCCGCCCACTGCCGTCTGCGCTGGTCGGCGCCGGTGCCGGGCCCGCCGTACCGGTGGTGGTGGTCGACGACGTCCTCACCACCGGTGCGACCGTCGCGCAGGCGGTGAGACGCCTTCGGCGTTCCGGTGCCGCTGTGACCGGAGCGGTGGTTCTGGCGGGTGCATGATCGGCAAAACGTGGCCGGAACCGGAGTTTGCGGATACCTTCGGAAGTGGCAGTGATGAACATCGAGTGCCGGGAGGTGAGGAAGCCTTTTCCACCGCGCCGATGTGTTCACGAGCGCGGTAGATCCTCCGCTTCAGCTCAGCGGGTCACTGCCCATCGCGCCAAACCGCTACCTGAATGTGGTTGCGCGACTAGCGAATTGGTACCCCGATCCGGTCTCGATTCCGGACGGGAGCAACCTGAGGAGGATGTCGATATGACGGTCGTTCACCGCAAGGGACAGCGCGAGTCGAAAGCCGCACCCGCTGAACGCGTCGACCTCAAAGCCGCTTTCGAGCTGCCGTCCACCGTCGACACGTCGGACGCGGGCGAGTTGAAGGCGGAGCTCGTCATGAGTGGCCGGAACGTGGAGATACCGGATCACTTCCGGGTCTACATGAGCAGCAAGCTCTCCCGGCTCGAGCACTTCGACCCCACGATCTTCCGCTTCGAAGTGGTCCTGTACCACGAACCGAATCCACGGCAGTCCAAGAGCGCCGAGATCGTCGAGATCACCGGCCGTGGCCGCGGTCCGGTGATCCGCGCACAGGCCGCCGGCGAGAACTTCTACGCCGCCAGTGAGTTGGCCTTCGACAAGCTGCACAAGCGGCTGCGCCGCGCCAAGAGCCGGAAGCGGATCCGCAAGGACGGGATGCACCGTCCCACCTCGCTCGCCGAGGCAGCGGCCGACGCGCCGCACCTGCTTCCCGAGACGCCTGCGCCGTCCCCGGATCCGTTCGAGGACAGTGTCGAGGACCACTCGCCCGGTCAGGTGGTGCGCGTGAAGGATCACCCGTCGTCGCCGATGTCGGTGGACGAGGCGCTCTACGAGATGGAACTCGTCGGTCACGACTTCTACCTGTTCCATGACTGCGAGACCGACAAGCCGTCGGTGGTCTATCGCCGTCACGCATTCGACTACGGACTCATCAGGCTCGCCTGAGGTCTCGTCGCAGCAGCGGTGGCCGTCGCCCTGACCGGGCGGCGGCCACCGTCGCGTTCACCACGCGTCGCCGAGCGCGTCAACAATCGTTGACGTCAGGTGCGATGCAGTGCCGGTCGGACATGCCTGCATACGGCGTCGTCGACGACGGACCCGTACCATGGACCGAGGTCTGTCCGCCACGTCGACGGTTCGGCGGGGCGCGACGGTGAATCGAAACGTGAACCCAGAGGATTGCCGGTGCTCAACAAGCTGCTCAGACTGGGCGAAGGCCGCATGGTCAAGCGCCTGGACGCTATCGCGACGAGCGTCGAGGCGCTCTCCGACGAGATGGAAGCGCTCTCAGACGACGAACTGCGGGGCAAGACCGTCGAGTTCCGCGAGCGGCTCGAGGGCGATGAGACACTCGACGATCTGCTGCTCGAGGCCTTCGCGGTGGCTCGTGAGGCCGCGTGGCGCGTCCTCGACCAGAAGCACTTCCACGTGCAGATCATGGGTGGCGCGGCGCTGCACTTCGGCAACATCGCGGAGATGAAGACCGGTGAGGGCAAGACGCTGACCTGTGTTCTCCCGGCGTACCTGAACGCGCTGAACGGCAAGGGCGTGCACGTCGTCACCGTGAACGACTACCTCGCCAAGCGCGACGCGGAGTGGATGGGCCGCGTGCATCGCTTCCTCGGTCTCGAGACCGCGGTGATCCTGACCGGCATGTCGCCCGATCAGCGTCGTGAGGCGTACGCGGCCGACATCACCTACGGCACCAACAACGAGTTCGGCTTCGACTACCTGCGCGACAACATGGCGCATTCACTCGAAGACCTGGTGCAGCGGGAACACGCCTACGCCATCGTCGACGAGGTCGACTCGATTCTCATCGACGAGGCCCGCACCCCGCTGATCATCTCGGGCCCGGCCGACTCGTCGAGCAAGTGGTATGCCGAGTTCGCGCGCATCGCGCCGCTGCTGGAGAAGGACGTCCACTACGAGGTCGACATCAAGAAGAAGACCGTCGGCGTCCACGAGGCCGGCGTCTCCTTCGTCGAGGACCGGCTCGGCATCGACAACCTCTACGAGCCGGAGAACTCACAGCTCGTCGGCTACTTGAACAACGCGATCAAGGTCAAGGAGCTCTTCCACAAGGACAAGGACTACATCGTCCGCAAGGGCGAGGTGATGATCGTCGACGAGTTCACCGGGCGTGTGCTCGACGGCCGGCGCTTCAACGAGGGCCTGCACCAGGCGATCGAGGCCAAGGAAGGCGTCGAGATCAAGGCCGAGAACCAGACTCTCGCCACGATCACCCTCCAGAACTACTTCCGCCTGTACAAGAAGCTCGCAGGCATGACCGGTACGGCCGAGACCGAGGCCGCCGAGTTCCAGCAGATCTACAAGCTGGGCGTGGTGCCGATCCCGACCAACCGTCCGCTGATCCGCAAGGACCAGACCGACCTGATCTACAAGACCGAAGAGGCCAAGTTCTACGCGGTGGTCGACGACATCGCCGAGCGCAACGCCAAGGGCCAGCCGGTCCTGATCGGTACCACGAGCGTCGAGCGCTCGGAGTACCTGTCGCGGCTGCTGACCGAGCGGGAGATCAAGCACACCGTCCTCAACGCGAAGTACCACGAGCAGGAGGCACAGATCGTCGCCGAGGCCGGTCGGCTCGGGGCGGTCACGGTGGCCACCAACATGGCCGGCCGAGGCACCGACGTCGTGTTGGGCGGCAACCCGGACGTCATCGCCGACACCCGGCTGCGCAAGGCGGGACTCGACCCCGTCAACACTCCCGAGGAGTACGAGGCGGCGTGGGACGAGGCGATCGAGATCGCCCGAACCGAGGCCGCCAAGGAGGCCGACGACGTCCGTGAGGTGGGCGGACTCTACGTCCTCGGCACCGAGCGTCACGAATCGCGCCGCATCGACAATCAGCTGCGTGGCCGGTCCGGCCGCCAGGGCGACCCCGGCGAGTCCCGGTTCTACCTCTCCCTGGGCGACGAACTGATGCGGCGGTTCAACGGCGCCGCGCTCGAGACCATCATGGCCCGCCTCAACCTGCCCGACGACGTCCCGATCGACGCCAAGATGGTCACCCGCGCCATCCGCAGTGCGCAGACGCAGGTGGAGGAGCAGAACTTCGAGATCCGCAAGAACGTCCTCAAGTACGACGAGGTGATGAACGAGCAGCGCAAGGTCATCTACGGCGAGCGCCGCGAGATCCTCGAGGGCGAGGATCATCGGGATCAGGTGCGCGAGATGGTGCGCGACGTGGTCGGTGCCTACGTCGACGGTGCCACGGAGGTCGGATACGCCGAGGACTGGGACCTCGAGACGCTGTGGGAGGCGTTGTCGAAGCTGTACCCGATCGCGCTCGATCCCAAGCGGGTCGTCGGCGAGAACGAGTACGGCGAACGCGACGACATCTCCCGCGAGCAACTGCGCGAGGTGCTGGTCGACGACGCGCTCGCCGCCTACGACCGCCGCGAGAAGGAACTGGCGGAGATCGCCGGCGACGGCGCGATGCGTCAACTGGAACGGTCGATCCTGCTCACGGTCATGGACCGCAAGTGGCGCGATCATCTCTACGAGATGGACTACCTCCGCGAGGGCATCCACCTGCGGTCGGTCGCTCAGCGCGACCCGGTGGTGGAGTACCAGCGCGAGGGCTACGACATGTTCCAGGGCATGTTGGAGGGCATGAAGGAAGAGGCCGTCACCTACATCTTCAACGCACAGGTGGAGACGCAGGCCCCGGCTCCGGCGCTGGGCACGTCGGTCAGCGACATGCTGGCCGGAGCGGCCTTCGGCGGCGACGAGGCCGCCGACGGCGCCGAACCGGCGATGACCTACAGCGGGCCGTCGGAGACCGGCGACGCGGAGGTGCTCTCCGAGGTCGAGGAGCACGCCTCGGGAACTCCGTCGGAGGTGCTCGGCAGCCGTCGCGAACGGCGCGCCGCCGCCCGTTCGGGCGCCAAGCCGTCGAACAAGCCTCCGAAGTCGCGCAAGAAGCGCTGACGGTCACACTCCCGCGCCGGACGGCGAGACCAGGATCTTCACGGCGGTCTCGTTGCGGTGCAGCAGGGTGTCGTAGCCTTCGGTGACCAGATCGGCGAGGTCGATCTTGCCCGTGATGAACGGGGCGAGATCGATCTCGCCGCTCTCCACCAGCGCGATCGTCTCGGGATGAGAGTTCACGTAGGCGATGGTGCCGCGCAGGTCGATCTCCTTCAGCACCAGCTTCTGCATGTCCAGTCCGGCGGGGCTGCCCCAGATCGACACCACCACGACGACCCCGGTCGGCTTCACGGCATCGAGCAGGGTGTCGAACGCGGGCTGAACCGATGTGCATTCGAAACCGACGTCCGCGCCGCGTCCGGAGGTGAGCTCCGATACCCGGGCGACCACGTCCTGCGCCGCGGGATCCAGCACGTGATCGGCGACTCCGGTGTCCGCGGCCTTGGCTCGGCGCAGCGGGCTCGGCTCGCTGATGATCACCGAGATGCCTCGCGCCCGGCAGATGGCCGCGGTGAGCAGTCCGATCGGTCCGGCGCCGGTGATGAGCGCGATCGCACCCGACTGCGCGCCGCTGCGCTGTACGGCGTGGAAACCGACCGCCAGCGGCTCGATCAGCGCGGCCTGGTCGAGCGGTACCGATGCGTCGATCCGATGCACCCACCTCCGTTTCACCGCGATCTTCTCTGCGAGTCCGCCACCGCAGCCGCCCAGTCCGATGAAGTTCATGTCTCGCGACAGGTGGTAGTCGTGGCTGTGCGGACCGGTATCGACGTCGTCGGCGAGGATGTAGGGCTCCACGACCACGTGATCGCCGACCGCCAGATCGGTCACGCCGTCGCCCACCTCCGAGACGACGCCCGACATCTCGTGTCCGATCGTGACCGGAGCGCTCTCGCCGCTGATCGGCTGCGGATGTCCGGCCGGCGGGATGAAGATCGGGCCGTCGGCGTACTCGTGCAGGTCGGTGCCGCAGATGCCGCACCAGGCGATGTCGATGCCGACCATGCCGGGCCCGACCTCCGGCGGGTCGATCTCTTCGATGCGGACGTCTCCGCGGTCGTAGTAGCGTGCGGCTCTCATCGGTGCTCCTTCTGAGCGTCGGAACGGGAAGTGTGGACTGTGATGTGAGTCACCTGCCCGGAAACGAGCGTGCGCCCACCGCCGGCGGGGCGCAACGGTTGCAGGGGGTTGCAGCGGACGGGGGTCGGCCGTGCTCTCGGCGCGTCGCGGAACCGAACCCGCCCCGGGTGCGTCCGATAGATATGACGGTGAACACACTCGGGGGTAATGGGATCGTCGACCGGCCGGCGCCGCCGGTTCGGAACGGCGCTGAGCGGACGGATGCGGACCGTGCCGGTGCAGCGCGGTCGGCGACGGTGTACGCGTTGCAGCAGATGCTGGAGGTGCTCGACGGTCGCCGACCGGTGGACCATCTGCTGCGCACGGTCTCGGCCGAGGTGCAATCGCAGGTGGGCTCACTGCTCCAGCATCGGGCCGGGCCGTCGGGGAGTGCTGAGACGGCGCGGCTGCTGCGAGTCCACCTGCAGATCGGTGGACCGCGCCAGGCCGCCTACTTCGGCACCTTCGTGCGGGGACGCCGAGTGCGTGCGGTGGCCGGCCGCATCGAGATCCGGTCGGTGCCGTTGCCGTCGCGGGGCGGACCGCGCCGGATCGCGGAACGCTGGGTGATCGTCGAGTTCGCGATCGTCTGAGGCCGTGGTGTGAGGCCGCGCCGGCGATGATTCCGCGGACGCCCGCGATCGGCATAAACTCGACGCATCATGGTGAATCGGCTGTCGCCGGACGAGGCGATGTTCTACTTCCTGGACGGGGCGGGGACGACCGCCCACCTCGGAGCGCTGTTGATCCTCGACCCGAGCAAGCTTCGGAAGGACGACGCGACCGGGATCGACTACCACTCGCTCGTCTCGCTGGTGGAGAACCGACTGCAGGCGGCACCCCGGTACCGCCAGGTGATCACCGAGGTGACGCTCGGGCTGGCGCGTCCGGTGTGGGTGGACGACCGTGAGTTCGACATCAACTACCACATCAGATTGTCCGCGCTGCCGCAGCCGGGTGACTCCGAACAACTGCAGGAGTTGGTCTCGCGGCTCATGTCGCGCCCACTCGACCGGACCCGGCCGCTGTGGGAGATGTACCTGATCGAGGGACTCAGCCGCGGCCGGTCGGTGATCCTGACCAAGACGCACCGCTGTCTGCTGGGCGGCACCGGCAACCCGGAATTGAGCGAGGTGATCTGCGACGACGTCGCGGACGCCGCCCCGATGGCGGAGGATCTGTGGATGCCGCGGCGGCCGCCCGGAGCGGCCTCGTTGACCGTCGGAGCGCTGGCCGAGGCGATGGCCCGGCCCGGTGAGATGGTCGACACCCTGCTGCGCGGCAACGGCCCGGTCGCCGATCTCTGGTCGGTGGCCGACAAATCGGTCCGTCTGGTCGGCGACGCCGTCTCTCAGATGGTCAACTCCGCCCCCGACAGCCCGCTGAACGCGGTCACCACGTCGTCGCGGCTGTTCGCCTTCTCGTCGGTGTCCCGCCGCGATCTCGAGGCGGTGGCGAACCGTTTCGAGTGCTCGTTCAACGACGTGGTGCTGGCCATCATCACCGGCGTGCTGCGCCGGTGGTCGCTGTCGATCAAGGACACCGTCGGCCACGGCGAGACGATGCGGGCCACCATGCCGCTCGCGGCTCGCGATCCGGACACCGTCGAAGGAGAGCCGAGCGGCTCGTGGATCGTGGTCGGCGGGACGGAGTTCGTCACCGACCTGCCGGTGGGGGAGGACGCACCCGCCGTCCGGCTGATGCAGGTGGCCGGTCTCGCGAATCGCTACTCCCAGTCCACACGGCGGATGTCGCAGGGGCTGCGCCCCCTGCTTCCGGAGTTCGGGCTGGTGCCCTTCGCCGACCGGTCCACGCGGGCGTTCGCGGGCCTGTTCCAGCGGTCGTACAACGTGCCGATCTCGATGAGCGCCAAGCGGATCGGCCGCAAGTTCGTCGGCGGGATCCCCATCACCGGAATCTTCACCATTCCGACGCTCGCCGCGCAGAGAGCTCTGGGCATCAGTGTCAACGAGTACGCGAACCAGGTGCAGTTCGCCTTCATCGCCGACCGGGCCGTGGTGGTCGACCTCCCCGCCATGGCCGAATACGTCACCGAGTCGCTGGACGAACTGCTTGCGAGCGGGCAGTCGTACGACGGTTCCCCGGACCCCGGCAACCGGTGACGACAGGGCCCGCCGACCCTCCCGACCCCGATCGAAAGGCATCTCATGCGCGTCTATCTGCCGGCCACCCTGGCGATGATCGAACGGCTGGTGGCCGAACCCGGCCGGGCCTTCGAACCGGTCGGAGGCACCGGTTTCGCGCTGACACCGGCGCTGCGCGAGGCGTATGTGGCCGGTGACGACGAGGAACTGTCGGAGGTGGCGCTCCGGGAGGCCGCCCGGGCGTCGCTGCGACTGCTGGCCGTCGACGACTCGGAGCTTCCGGTGCGCCGGGTGGTGGTGGTCGCGGACGCCGAGGCGACGCCGCGTCCGGATCTCGACGACGCGGTGGTCAGGGTCGCCGGAACGATCCCGCACGGCGACATCGTCGCCGTCCACGTCGACGGTTCAGACGCCGAGAACGCAGTGCGGGCGGCGGTCGAGGTGATCGACCGCGCCGACCTCGGCGATGAGGACGGCGAGCTGGCGGTCGGAGACGTGGAGGACCACGACCTCGGCTGGTACGCCACGCAGGAACTGCCGTTCCTCCTGGAACTTCTCTGAAGTCCCCGAAGACTTCTCCAGAGAACTTTTCAGTACCGGACGAGAACTGTCCGGAATGCTTGTGAGTCTGAATGGGCGAGGAACACCGACCCCAGGAGGACACCATGTACGCACCGGCCCGAGACGACGAACTCACCGGCCTCATCAACTACGCCGATCAACAGCTCGGAGCGCTGCGGGCCGCGGCGTTCGGACTCACGGAGGCTCAGGCCCGACAGACGCCGTGTCGCAGCGTGCTCTCGATCGGCGGACTCATCAAACACATCGAACGCGGTCTACGCGGGGCCGCAGCGCAGTTGAACGGCACCGCCGGCGAACTGGTGCTCGACGAGGCGGCGTTGGCCGAGTACATGGGGAGCTTCGCGCTCACCGACGACGAGACTGCGGCCGGGATCATCGAGCGGTTCGAAGCCGCGCGCGCCGAGTTCCTCGAAGCGATGCGGAGCAGCGATCCCGACGGGGAGGCGATGGCGCCGCCCGCGCCGTGGGCGGGTGTCTACGAGTCGCGGCCGATGAAGAATCGGTACTACATGTGCCACCAGGTGGAGGAGTACGCCCGGCATGCCGGGCACGCCGACATCATCCGCGAGCAGATCGACGGAATGTCGGTGGCCGCGCTGGAGATGACGCTGGCCGGTGCGCCGGCCAATCAGTTCTTCACGCCGTACACACCGGCCCCGGGGACGCTGCTGGCCTGATCCGCGACGCGACTGACGTGCGCTCCATTCGCCCTCGGCGCCCCGAAACGCTAACCTACGGAATCGTAAGTTAGGTGTTCCGGGGCGGCCCGGAACCGGGCGGAGGAGGCGCGCGATGGCGTGGCGTGAACGATTCGAGGCACCGGCGGCCGACGTGGCGGCCAGGCACAAGCGTGCCCGGCTGCTTCGAGCGGCCTTCGCTCGCGTGACCACCCCGCTGTTGCCGGACGACTACCTGCACCTGGCCAATCCGCTGTGGTCGGCGAGGGAATTGCGCGGCAAGGTGGTCTCGGTGACCGAGGAGACCGCGGACAGCGCGACCATCGTCATCCGGCCGGGCTGGGGCTTCTCGTTCGACTACCACCCGGGCCAGTACATCGGCATCGGCGTCCTGGTCGACGGACGCTGGACGTGGCGTTCCTACTCACTGACCTCCGAGCCGGAGTCGTCGCGCGCGCAGCGGACGGTATCGATCACGGTGAAGGCGATGCCGGAGGGATTCCTCTCGTCGCATCTGGTGAAGGGGCTGGCACCCGGCACCGTGGTGCGCCTGGCGGCGCCCGCCGGTGAATTCGTCCTGCCCGACCCGCTGCCGGAGAAGATCCTGTTCGCGACCGCGGGCAGCGGTCTGACGCCCATCATCTCGATGCTGCGCACGATGCGCCGACGCGCTCAGCGCGCCGACGTCCGGCTGATCCACTCGGTTCCCACGGAGGACGATCTGCTCTTCGGCGACGAACTCCGGCGGATGGCCGACGAGGGCCTGATCGACCTGCACCTGCAGTTCACCCGCACCGACGGCAAGGTGACGCCGGCGCAGCTGCGAGCGCTGTGTCCGGATTGGGCCGAGCGCGCCACCTGGGCCTGTGGTCCGGGCGGGTTCCTGGACATGCTCAGCGAACAGTTCGACGAAGCGGGTATTCAGGAGAATCTGCACATCGAGCGGTTCGCGCTGGAACGCGGTGCTCACGGTGCCGAGGGCGGCGTCGTCACGTTCGGCACGCCGGATCGGCAGATCGAGGTCGACGGTGCCACGACGCTTCTCGAGGCCGGCGAACAGGCGGGCGTGCTGATGCCCTTCGGCTGCCGCATGGGGATCTGCCAGAGCTGCGTCGTGATGCTCGACAAGGGGTGCGTGCGTGATCTGCGGACGGGCGTGGAGCACGTGGAGGGTGAGCGCATCCAGACCTGCGTGAGCGCCGCGGCGGGAGACTGCACGCTCGACGTGTGAATCGGTGCCTATGACGTGGACCACGTCGTCGCGGGGTGGACAGCCTACGGAACCGTAACCTACGCTTACGTAAGTTACGAAGTCGTAGGCAACGAGGAGTGGCATGGCGATCTCCGACATCCCCGAATACGCCCATCTGACCGACGCGGACGTCGAAGAACTGGGTGCGAAGCTCGACCAGATCCGCGCGGACATCGAAGCCGATCGCGGTGAACGCGACGCGCGGTACATCCGCAACACGATCGCATTCCAGCGGACGCTCGAGGCCGCCGGTCGCGCGCTGACCTTCGGTGCGCGCAATCGGGCTCTGTGGTGGGCCGGGGCGTCGGCTCTCGGAGTCGCGAAGATTGTCGAGAACATGGAGCTCGGGCACAACGTGATGCACGGGCAGTGGGATTGGATGAACGATCCCGAGGTGCATTCCACTTCGTGGGAATGGGACAACACCGGACCCAGTGCTCACTGGAAGCACACGCACAACTTCATCCATCACAAGTACACCAACGTGCTCGGCATGGACGACGATGTGGGCTACGGCCTGCTCCGCGTGACGCGCGACCAGCGCTGGCGGCCGTTCAACCTCGGCAACATCGCCTACAACACGGTCCTGGCGCTCGCTTTCCAGTACGGTGTCGCCGCGCAACATCTCGAGTTGGGACGCAAGCGCCGGACGCAGGAGGAGAAGGACCAGTTCCGGAAGGACCTGCGCGACGTGGGCGTCAAGATCGGGCGCCAGGCGGGTAAGGACTACGTGGTGTACCCGGCGCTCGTCGGGGCCGTCACCCGCTCGCGCTCCGGGGCCCGCAAGGCCTTCACCGCGAATGTGATGGCCAACGTGATCCGCAATGTGTGGTCGAACGCGGTCATCTTCTGCGGGCACTTCCCGGACGGTGCGGAGAAGTTCACCAAGCAGGACGTCGACAGCGAGACTCGCGGTGAGTGGTACCTGCGCCAGATGC
The DNA here is from genome assembly GCF_041950545.1 of Gordonia sp. PS3. Lineage (NCBI taxonomy): Bacteria > Bacillati > Actinomycetota > Actinomycetes > Mycobacteriales > Gordoniaceae > Gordonia > Gordonia sp. PS3. Next base: position 922,839 of record NZ_CP169524.1, read on the forward strand.
TCGGAAGCGCCAACTTCCGGTCGGGCCCGGTCCTGGCCTTCATGAGCGGGAACCTCTCGTACCAGATCGAGCACCACATCTTCCCCGATCTGCCCAGCAATCGGCTCGCGGAGATCGCGGTGCGGGTGCAGGCGCTGTGCGCGGAGTACGACCTGCCGTACACGACGGGTTCGTTCCCCGTGCAGTACGCGAAGTCGTGGCGCACCATCGCCAAGCTGTCGTTGCCGAACAAGTACCTCTCGGGCACGGTGGACGACGCTCCGGAGACCGCCTCGGAGAGGCGGTTCAAGGAGTCCGAACAGGTGCGTCTGGTGTCGACGGTCGATCCCGCGACCGGACGTCGCCGGGGCCTCAAGACTGCGATCGTGAGCCTGAATGAGCGCCGGAGGAGCCGCCGCGCACCCGCGCGGGCATAATGTGATCGATGGCGATTTCAGATATCAATGAGTACGCGCACCTGACGGACGCCGATGTCGAGGCACTGGGTGCGGAACTCGATATGCTGCGCCGCGAGATCGAGTCGAGTCTGGGCGAGCAGGACCGCCGCTACCTGCGGCGGACCATCTACGCCCAGCGCGGACTCGAGGTCCTGGGCCGGCTCGCACTGCTCGGCAGCCACCGCCGGTCGCTGTGGCTGCTCGGCACCGGCGCACTGTCGGTCGCCAAGATCATCGAGAACATGGAACTCGGCCACAATGTGATGCACGGCCAGTGGGACTGGATGAACGATCCCGAGGTGCACTCCACGACGTGGGAGTGGGACATGGTCTGCGCCTCACCTCACTGGAAGCACTCCCACAACTACATCCATCACAAGTACACCAACGTGATCGGCATGGATCACGATGTGGGTTACAAGATCCTCCGGGTGACGCGCGACGAGCCGTGGGAACCCCGCCGCGCGTTCCAGCCGCTGTTCAATCTCATGCTCGCCGCCACCTTCGAGTGGGGCATCGGCCTGCACGACCTCGACCTCAAAGAGGTCATCGCCGGCCGCAAACCGATGGAGCAGGCGCGTCCGGAGATCGAATTGTTCGCGCGCAAGATCGTCCGGCAGATCGGCAAGGACTACGTCCTGTTCCCGGCGCTGTCGGGCCCCAACTTCACGCGCACGCTGACAGCGAATCTGACGGCCAACCTCATCCGGAATCTCTGGGCCTACGTGGTCATCTTCTGCGGGCACTTCCCCGACGGTGCGGAGAAGTTCACCGTCGAGACACTCGAGGACGAGACGTCCGGCCAGTGGTACCTGCGCCAGATGCTGGGGACGGCCAACTTCGAGGCCGGGCCCGCGCTGGCCTTCCTCAGCGGCAACCTCTGCTACCAGATCGAGCATCATCTGTACCCCGATCTGCCGAGCAACCGGATGGCCGAGATCTCGGTGCGGGTGCGCGAATTGTGCGAGAAGTACGACCTGCCGTACAACACCGGTTCGCTCACCATGCAGTACCTCCGTACGCTGCGGACCATCAACAAACTCGCGCTGCCGGACCGCTTCCTCATCGCGACCAGCGACGACGCGCCCGAGACCGCCTCTGAGCGCCGGTTCGACGGACTGCCGAAGCTCGGCGGCGGGCTCAAGACCGCGCTGGCGCAAGTGCGCGCCAGGCGACGGAGCCGCCGGCGCACCGAACGGCGCCGCTGATGCCGCACGGCTGGCCGCCGTCCGCGGTCAGCCCTCCGGCTGCTGAACCGGTGTCTCGTCCGCAGCGGTGGACGTCGCGGACCTGAGCAGTTCCCGCACGGCCATCGCCCGCCGATGGGAGCTGCCGGTGAGTGCGTCGAGCGCACATTCGGGATCGGCCGGCGGGCCGAGGTGGGTGCAGCCGCGCGGGCAGTCGTCGATCGCGTCGCGCAGATCGTCGAAGGCGTCGACGATCTGATCCGGCGTCACGTGCGCGAGGCCGAACGAGCGGATGCCCGGGGTGTCGACCACCCAGCCGCGCGGCGGCGCCCCGGGGGATTCTCCGGGCAGCGGCAGTGCCACCGATTGTGTCGACGTGTGGCGGCCCTTGCCGACGCCGGACACTTCGCCGGTGGCCCGGTCCGCATCGGGGACGAGCCGGTTGACGAGAGTCGACTTGCCGACGCCGGAGTGTCCGATGAGGGCGGTGAGGTGACCGTCGAGGGTGTCCCACAGGGGACCGAGGTCGTCGTCGCGACCCGCCGTCACCACCGGCAGTTCGAGGTCGGCGAAGTGTGCGGCGAACTCCTCTGGCTCGGCGAGATCTGACTTGGTCAGACACAGGATCGGCGACAGTCCGCCGGCGTACGCCGCGGCCAGGGCGCGTTCGACGAAACCGGTCCGGGGCGGCGGGTCGGCCAGCGCGGTGACGATCAGCAATCGGTCGGCGTTGGCGACCACGATCCGCTCGTACGGATCGTTGTCGTCCGCGGTGCGGCGGAGCACCGTGCTGCGGTCGTCGACCCGGACGATGCGGGCGAGCGTGTCGGGGCGGCCGGAGAGGTCGCCGACGACACCCACGCGGTCGCCGACCACGATCGGCGTCCGGCCGAGTTCGCGGGCGCGCATGGTGACGAGCGGGCGGGAGGGATCGCCGTCCAGAACGCAACCCCAGCGGCCGCGATCCACCGAGACCACCATGGCCGTCTCGGCGTCGTCGTGCGCCGGACGGTTCTTGGTGCGCGGCCGACTGCCCTTGCCGGGCCGGATCCGTACGTCGGACTCGTCGTAGGTGCGGCCGCGAACCGTTCCCGCCCGGGTGCTCACGATGCGGTCCCCGCCATCGCCTCCCACATCTTCACGAAATCGGGCAGGGTCTTCGCGGTGGTCTCGACGTTCTCGACGGTGAGACCGTCGACGCGGAGGCCGATGAGGGCGCCCGCCGTGGCCATGCGGTGGTCGGCGTAACTGTGCCAGAGTGCGGGTTCCAGGTCGGCTGCCTCGCGCCCGGTGATGACGAGGCCGTCGTCAGTCTCCCGGCACTGCCCGCCGATGCGGTTGATCTCGGTGCTCAACGCGGAGAGCCGATCGGTCTCGTGGCCTCGGAGGTGGGCGATGCCGCGCAGTACGGAGGTGCCGTCGGCGAGCGCGCACAGGGCGGCGACCGTCGGAGTCAACTCGCCCACCTCGTGCAGATCCACCTCGATCGCCCTCGGGCGGCCGTTGCCGCGGACCGTGAGGAGGCCGTCGGGCGCGTGGACGACCGAAGCGCCCATCCGTTCCAGAATGCCGACGATCGCGGACCCCGGCTGGGTGGTGGTGGCGGGCCAGCGCGGCACGCTGACCCGCCCGCCGGTGGCCGGTGCGGCCGCGAGGAAGGCGGCAGCGTTCGACAGGTCCGGCTCCACTGTCCAGTCGACGGCTGTGACGGCCGTCGGCGCCACCCGCCAGCGGGTGGCCGTCGCATCGAACTCCACTCGGACGCCGGCCTTTTCGAGCATTTCCACGGTCATGTCGATGTGCGGCATGGACGGCACCGGTGCCCCGGAGTGGGTGATCGAGATGCCGGATTCGAAACGGGCGGCCGACAGCAGAAGACCGGAGACGAACTGGGACGAGGCCGATGCGTCGATGGTGACCGGTCCGCCCGGCACCCCGCCCCGGCCGTGAACGGTGAACGGCAGCCCGTCGCCGTCGATCTCGGCGCCGAGCGCACGGAGCGCGTCGAGGACGGTGCCGAGCGGTCGGCTGCGCGCCTGTTCGTCGCCGTCGAAGGTCACGTCGCCGGTCGCGAGCGCCGCCACCGCGGGCAGGAAACGCATCACGGTCCCGGCCAGGCCGCAGTCGATGGAGCCGGCATGCAGGGGACGCGGAGTGATGTCGACGGTGGTCGGGTCGTCCGGGTGGCAGTCGACGCCGACCCCGATGGCGGCGAGTCCATCGAGCATGAGGTCGGTGTCGCGGGATCGGAGGGTGCCGGTGATGCGGGACGGGCCGGTGGCGAGCGCGGCCAGGATGAGCGCGCGATTGGTGATGGACTTGGAGCCGGGGAGGTCGACCACGGAGTCGACGGGGCGGTCAAGGAAGGGCGCGACCCAATTGCTCATGGGTTTCAGTCTCTCACGTCGTCAACCGCGCACGTCCCGGCGCAGCGGATGGTCCGCGGGGATCTCGACCACGATCAGGCGGCGCCCATCGGGATCGGCCACGGTCATCTCGATCAGGCCCCACGGTTTGGTCTCCGGTTCGGCGACGATCGGGACCTGTTCGGCGGCGAGGGCCTCCCGGGTGGCGGCGATGTCGCGGACTTGCAGCCACAGCACGTCACCGGTCTCGCCGGCGGCGGTGGCGGCCATGTGCGCGGGAATCTCGATCAGACCCGTGCCCGCGTGGAAGACGGTGCCGCCCGGGTACTCGCGGGCCACCGCCAGTCGCAGTCGGTCGCGGTAGAAGGCGGTCAGCGCCTCGGGGTCGGGTGAGATCAGCAGGGTCCGGCTCGAAAGGATCTCCATGGCTCCACCGTAGTCGTGGGGCCTACCCTGGTCGCATGCCCAAGGCCCAGTTCAGCGCCGGAATCCTGCTCTACCGCCGTCGGCCGGCGGGATTCGAGGTGCTGCTGGTGCATCCGGGCGGCCCGTTCTTCGCACGCAGGGACGACGGTGCGTGGTCGATCCCGAAGGGGCTGATCGACGAGGGCGAGGAGCCGCTCGCGGCCGCCCGCCGCGAGTTCGCCGAAGAGACCGGTCGGCCTGCGCCCGACGGCCCGGCAATCGACCTCGGCGAGGTCCGACTGCGCAGCGGCAAACGCGTCGTCGGCTTCGCACTCGAGGGCGATCTCGACGCCGGCGCCATCGTGAGCAACACCTTCGAGACGGTGTGGCCGCCCAAGTCGGGCCGGGTGCAGGAGTTCCCCGAGATCGACCGTGGGGAGTGGTTCGGGGCTGACGCGGCGCGGATCAAGCTCAACGCCGCCCAGGCGGTGTTCGTGGAGCGGTTGGCCGAGGCGCTGAGCGTATGACGTCCGCGGCGCCGGTGACGTCGATCCCTCCGTCGGTGAGACCCGGCAGCCACGGGAGCCGAATCGGTGCGCGGATCTGGCGTCCGGTCCGCAGGTCGTACTCGCCGTAGGCGGGTTCGTCTCGCCCGGATACCACGAGCACCTTGGCTCCGCTCACGAACATCCTGGTCGTCGAGTGGGCGCCGGGGAGTTGCCAGACCTTGTCCGGCGCCGCGGGTTCTCCGGACACCGGTGACCGGTACACCCCGTTGTCCGAGCCGATGAGGTACACATCGTGGTCGAGACGGGTGAAGGCCTGAACATGGCCGCGCAACGGATGATCCGGCCCGGCCAATTCGCGAGACACCGTTCGCCCGGTTTCGGGATCGATGGACATCAGTAGCGGGCCGGTGTCGTCGTCGATCGGTTTCAGCAGCGTGATGAGGTCGCGACCGTTCGGGGCGCAGACCGCCGGCAGTCGGGTGAAGACATCCGCAGGCAGGTCGACCGCGACGCTCGCGCCAGGTTCGCCGAGGCGCCGGAGCTGGACGCGTGACGAGGGGCGTCCGGTCTCGGTGGTGGCCGCGTACCAGCCGTGTTCACAGTGCGCGACCATGGCGAGCCGGCCCGGGATCTCGGATCCGAACGGCTTGCGGTGGGGATCGACGAGCACGTACCGGGTGGTGTCGAAGGTGTTCCACATGACGGCGTGCCCGGTGTCGGGGTCGGTTGCGGAGCCGACGATGCGTCGGCGGCCTCCGGGGCCGGTCACGGTCTTCTCCCCGGGCCGCAGCACCACGGCACCGCTTCCGGCGATGCCGAAGATCCCGTCGCCGAGCCGCGCCACGGTCGAGTCGTACTCGCTGCCGCCGGTGATCCGGCCGACCTCGTCGCCTTTCGCGTCGAACGCGACGATCACGTTCGCGGCCGAGGTCGGGTTCGGCAGAACCACCTGACCGACGGAGATCGCCGCGATCGCGGTCGGCGGGAGTTCGCCCATGTCGGGCGGTGCCGCGGTGCACGAGGCTACGCCCGAGACCGTCGCGATCGCGACCGAGGCGAACAGGGACCGTCGTCGAAGGCGCATGCGACATTCTTAGCCTGTCGGGCAGAACGCCGCGATCAGATCCGGTTCATCAGGTCGCCCAGTCGGTCGATCGCCAGGGCGAGATCCTCTTCGGACGCCGCGTAGCTGAGCCGGACGAAGCGCTCCGCTCCGGCGTCGCCGAAGTCCTTGCCGGGGGTCAGCGCCACGTGGGCCTGCGCGAGGGCGGTCTCGCAGAACTCGCTGGACGTGAGCCCGGTGCCCGACACGTCGAGGTAGACGTAGAAGGCGCCGTCGGGCCGGACCGGCACATCGAGACCGATGCGCTCCAGCCCGTCGAGAACCAGTCGGCGACGTGCCCGGAACTGAGCGCGACGGTCCTCGGCCACTGCGAGGGTCTCGGGCTCGAAGCACGTGAGCGCGGCGACTTGAGACGGTGTCGGCGGGCAGATGTAGTAGTTCTGGGCGAGCCGCTCGGCGACGGGGATCATCGCCTCCGGCACGATGGCCCATCCGAGCCGCCAGCCCGTCATACCGAAGTACTTCGAGAAGCTGTTGATCACGATGGCGCCCGGGTCGTCGGCCGCGACACTGCGGGGCGGCCCGTCCGGCCCGTCATCGGCCAGGCCGAGGTAGATCTCGTCGACGATGCGCCACCCTCCGCGTTCGGAGACCGTTCCGCACAACTCGACCAGCTCGGTGTGCGGCAGTGACGTACCCGTGGGATTCGACGGAGTCGCCGCCATCACCCCGCGCGTCTCGGGGCGCCATCGGTCTGCCACCGTTTGCGCGTCGAGCTGGAAACGCGTCGCCGGCGAGGTCTCCAGCAACCGCACTCGGCCGCCGAAGCTCTCGGCGAAACGCCGGTTGCACGGGTACGAGGGGTCGGCCACCAGCACCTCGTCACCGGGATCGATCAGGGCCGCGCAGGACAGGAGCAGCGCCGCCGAGGCACCGGTGGTGACCACGACGCGTTCCGGCGCCACTCGTGCACCGAAGTGCTCGGTGGTGAATCCGGCGATCGCCCGCCGCAGGTCGTCGAGGCCGAGAGCACCGGTGTAGGGGAGGGGCCGCCCGTCGCTGATGCGCCGGACCTCGCGCAGAAACGCCGGAGGCGCTCCGAAATCGGGTTCACCGAGATTGAGCTTCACGACGTGATGCCCCTGTGCCTCGAGCGCCGCGGCGTGCTTGCCGAATTCCATCGCGTAGAACGGGCTGACGGCTTCGGCGCGGCGGGAGAACTTCATACCGTCGATGCTATGCGGCGCGGTCGGCACACCAGAATCCCCGCGCACCGGTCGGCGTCGTGCGCGCGCCGGTGCGCGGGGAGTCCGGATCGATCCTCGGGCTATCGGGGTGCGGGGCTCACTCGGGAATCCAGTTGAACTCGTCCGGGTTCGGGCCGCGGCGACGGTCGGCGTTGAGCGAATCGATGCGGGACATCTGCTCGTCGGTCAGTTCGAAGTCGAAGATGTCCCGGTTCTCGACGATCCGTGACGGGGTGGTCGACTTCGGAAAGACGATGTTGCCGAGCTGGACATGCCACCGCAGCACCACCTGCGCGACCGTCCGGCCCGTCTGCGCCGCGATCGCCTTCAACTCCGGGTCGTCGAGAACGTCGCCCTGGGCGATGGGCGACCACGCTTCGGTCTCGATGCCCTTGGACGCGTTGTACTCGCGCAGTTCGGTCTGAGAGAGGTACGGGTGGACCTCGATCTGATTCACCGCGGGCACCACCTCGGTCTCGGCGAGCAGTCGCTCGAGGTGTCCGATCTGGAAGTTCGAGACGCCGATCGCACGCGTCTGTCCGTCCTCGTAGAAGCGCTCCATGGCACGCCAGGTATCGGTGAAGTCGCCGACCGCGGGCATCGGCCAGTGGACCAGATACAGATCCATCGGGCCGATGCCCAGTGCGTCGATGCTGCGCGCGGTGGCGTCGCGAGCCGCCTCCGGATCATGCGCGTTGTTGTTGAGCTTGCTGGTCACGAAGATCTCGGCGCGGTCGAGCCCGGACTCTCGGACGGCCTCGCCCACCTCGCGCTCGTTGCCGTACATCTGGGCGGTGTCGATGTGGCGATAACCGGCTTCCAAGGCCGTCAGGACGGCCTCCTTGGTGTCGGCGGGTGCGATCTGGAAGACGCCGAACCCGAGTTGCGGAATGCGGACGTCGTTGTTGAGGGTGATCTCCGGAATCGTGTTCTCTGCCATTCAACGACCAACGCCCGCGGGCCCTCTCGGTATTCCACCGGTCCGGGAGGACCCTGAACTTTCCCTGGTATCGGCGGTCGAGGGGTGACATATCGGCCGGGAGCGACCACCGTGGAGTCATGAGTACAAACCTGGAACCCCGGAAGTCCAACAGCACGTCGGTCTGGAAGATCGTGCTGATCGTCATCGCCGTGCTGATCGCCCTGTCGATCATCGGCCCGCTGCTGAAGGCCGCGTTCTGGGTGGTCCTCATCGGGCTGGCGATCGTCGGCGCGGGAGCGCTCTTCTTCGGCGGCCGCAAGTCCTGACGCCGCCCCGTACGAACGCCCGCTATTTCGGTTCGAAGACGTACTTCCCGCGAGGGTGCGCACCGAGCAGTTCGTCGAAGGCCTCGGCCGCATCGTCGAACCCGAAGGTGCGGGCGATATCGACAGTGATCCGTCCGGAAGCGGCGTCCTCGAGGAGCGGCTCGACTGCCGCACGGCGATGGTGGCGACTCTGCTCGCTGCTTCCGTCGACGACGACGATGCCGTCGTCGACTCTGCCCCACGCGGCAACGCTCACGATCCGGTGCGGCGCGACGAGGTCGAGGGAGACGTCGATCGCCTCGTCGGTGCCGACGGTGTCGATCACCCCGGTGACGCGCTTGCCGTCCCGAGCCTCGGTGATGGCCTCGGCCAGTCCCTCTCCGTACGCCACCGGGACCGCGCCCGACTCGCGCAGATGATCGTGGTTGCGGTCGGAGGCCGTGGCGATGACCGTGGCTCCGGCGGCCACCGCCTCGCTCACGACGATCGACCCGACCGCACCGGCGCCACCGTGAACCAACAGGACGTCGTCTCCGGTGACACCGAGGGTGGCGAGCGTGTCGACCGCGGTGACGCCGGCCAAGAGCAACGACGACGCCTCGGCGAAGCCTAGATCGGCCGGCTTGCGGTGGACGCGATCGGCGTCGGCGAGGACGTACTCGGCGAGTGCGGCCGCCGCCGGGTAGACGACCACCTCGTCGCCGGCTCGGTATCCGGACTCCGCGCCCGCGGCATGGACGACGCCCGCGACCTCGGCGCCGAGCGACAGCGGGAGCTTCTCGGGTTTGGTGCCCATGACGCCGCGCACGAGCTTCACGTCGTACGGGTTGAGACCGGCGGCGCGCACGGCGACGACCACGTCGGTGGGGCCGGGGGAGGGGACGTCGACGTCGGTCACCGCGAGGACGTCGGCCGGGTCGCCGTAACCGGTGGCAATGATCTTCTTGGCCATGTCTGCTCCAACTCTCTTGTGTGTCAATCGGATTCGGCCCTGATCGTGCGGCCGGCCCGCCCTTCGCGCGCCTGGTGGGCGAAGGGCTCGTGCATGCGGGCCCTCGAATCCATCATGCCAACCGTGCCCCGGCCCGCAAACGATGCTCGCGGCGATCGCGGAACCTGTTCATCGTCGGCCTCGCGAGTTAACGTGTACTGCACGTCACACTAAAGAGGTTCGTGGATCGGAGACGGTGATGAGTCAGCGACGGGTCGACCACGAGGTGGTGATCGTCGGAGCGGGCTTCGGCGGCATGGGCGCGGGAATCGAGTTCAAACGGCTCGGCGTCGACGACATCGCGATCCTCGAACGGGAGGACGACCTCGGCGGCACCTGGCACGTGAACCACTATCCGGGACTGGCCGTCGACATCGCATCGGTCACCTACTCGTACTCCTTCGAACCCAACCCCTACTGGTCGCGGCTGTTCGCGCCCGGAGCCGAACTCAAGAGGTACGCCGAACACGTCGCCGACAAGTACGACCTCCGGCGCCATATGGAGTTCGGGGCGGTCGTCGAGCGCGCCGACTGGGACGAGGCGAAGGAGTGCTGGGCCGTGCGCACCGCCGACGGTACAGTCCGCACGGCCCGGTACCTGGTGACCGCGACCGGGTTCCTCTCGCAGCCGCACACCCCCGACTTCCCGGGGATCGACACCTTCGCGGGCGACATCATTCACACCACGGCGTGGCCCGACGGATACGACTTCGGCGGCAAGCGCGCCGCGGTGATCGGGACCGGTGCCACCGCGGTGCAGTTGATTCCCGAGATCGCCCGCACGGCGCGCGAACTCACTGTCTTCCAACGGACGCCCATCTGGGTGGTGCCGAAGATCGACTTTCCGATCCCGCGTCCCGTGCAGCATCTCTTCGCCCGGATCCCGTTGGCGCAGAAGGCGGCCCGCGCGGTCAACACCTCGCTGCTCGAGGCGTTGATGGTATTCGGGGTGCTGCACTACCGGCAGGCCAAGCCGGGCAATCGGCTCGCGGCGCTGCTCGCGAAGACCCACATGCGGCTGCAGGTGCGCGACGAGGCGATCAGGAGAGCGTTGACGCCGCATTACGACTTCGGTTGCAAGCGGCCGACGTTCTCCAACACGTACTTCCGCGTGTTCAACCAGCCGACCGTCCATCTCGAGACGGCCACGATCGATTCCGTCGTGCCCGGCGGAATCGTCCTGGCCGACGGACGGCGGGTCGACGTCGACACCCTGGTCCTGGCGACTGGGTTCAACCTGTGGGATGTGAACTTTCCCGCGTTCACGATCGTCGGCCGTGACGGCCGCGATCTCGGGAAGTGGTGGCGCGAGGGCAGGTTTCAGGCGTACGAGGGGATCAGTGTTCCGAAGTTCCCGAACTTCCTGACGCTGAACAGCCCGTACTCGTACAGCGGATTGTCGTACTTCACCACCATCGAAGGCCAGATGAAGCACATCGCGAGGCTGTTCGGGGAGATGCGCCGCCGCGGTGCGACTCGCTTCGAGGTCACGGAGCGGGCCAATGCCGAGTTCCTCGACCGCGCGACCCGAAACCTCGCATCGTCGGTGTTCTACGCCGGTGATTGCTCCACGTCGCGCAGCTACTACTTCAACCAGCACGGTGAGGCGACGCTCCTGCGGCCCAACGCGACCCTGACGACGCTGTACGAGCAGGCCAACTTCCCGGTCAGTGATTACGTGTACTCGTGATCTCGCGGCACCGGTGGGGGAGGGGTATCGCCTACGTCCGTCAGACCTGACCCGGCGATCATAGGGCGTCCAGAACGCTCGATGACCAAGTGGCGGCGATCGAGCAGGCCATGACCCGGGCTGAGGCCTCCGAGACACAGCCGGTGGTCGTCGTGGCGCACAGCGGAGCCAATTCTCCGATGAGCCTTGTGCTCGATCGCCATCCCGGACTCATCGGCCGGGTGGTGTGGGTCGACAGTGGGCCGGTCGCCTCCGGCAGCGTCTTCGCACCGGATGCGTCCGACGACTCGGACGAGCTCCCCCTGCCGCCCTTCGACGTGCTCGGGCAGCAGGCCAATCTCGAGGGCCTGAGCCCCGACGCTCTCGACCGTTTTCGAGTCAGGGCAGTGCCGGAGCCCCGGTCCGGTGCTGCGCGGGCGCGTGGAACTCACCGACGACGCGCGTCTGGCGGTCCCGGCCACTCTGGTGTGCTGCTCGATTCCGGCAGCGCGGATCATGGAGTCGGCCGAAGCGGGTCACCCGATGTTCGCCGAGGTGTTGAACCTCGAGAACGTCGACTTCGTCGACCTGCCGACCGGACACTGGCCGATGTGGAGTCGTCCCGGCGACCTCGCGCGCATCCTCGCCGCGGCGGCTGCCCGACTACCGCTCAGCGCCCGTACCGCTCGCGGTACTCGTCGTGAATCGAATCGGCGCGCTGGATCCTGACCTTGTCGAGCAGCGCCGGGTCGAGGCCGTTGTTGACCAGCAGATGTCGGCGGTAGACGCGGCTGAGCGCCACCTGGAAGTACAGGAACGGGATCAGTAGCAGAACCACCATTCCCAGCTTCACCCACAGCATCCCCGGAATGAACATGAAGGCGACGAACAGGGGGATCACCGGCAGCAGCCCGCGGATCACGTAGCGACGGATATGTCCCGGACCGGTGAGGTCCTCGACGATCCAGTCCCGCATCGATCCGGGCAGCGGTCGGCCGAGCAGATAGCCGATCTTCTGCAGGAATCCGGGACGTTCAGGGCTCATGGCCACCGACTATCCCACGGTTCCGACGGGTTCGAGAAGTTCGGGACCGTCGTTTGCGACACGGTTCACCAGGCTCGACACCTCGCGGATCTCGATCGCCTCGGCCAACTCGGCGGCCGGCGGCGCCAACAGATCGGGATCCGCGCGGTGATCGGGATCGAGCCAGGCGTCCCAGAACTCCACCGGCATGATCAGCGGCATTCGGTCATGGACTTCGCGCAACGGCCCCACCGAGTCGGTGGTGATGATCGTCGTACTCGAGATCCACTGCGAATCGTCGCCGGCGGCGCGGGCCTGCGCCGGCCGCCACGCCGCCCACAGACCGCCCATGAACAGGCGGGTGCCGTCGGCGGGCGTCATGTAGAACGGGACCTTGGTCGGTTTGCCGTTCGCTCCCGGCGGACCGGGCTTCCACTCGTACCAGCCGTCCATCGGCACCAGGCACCGCTTGCCTCCCAGCGACCCGCGGAAGGCCGGTTTGTCGGCGAGGGTCTCGGCGCGTGCGTTGAACAGCAGCGGCCCCTTGCCCAGTTCCTTCGTCCACGACGGCACCAGGCCCCACCGCATCGCCCGCACGCGCCGCGCGGGGATGTCGTCGGGCCGACCGTGCTCGTGGCGTTGCACCACCGTCATCACCGTCGTGGTCGGCGCGACGTTGTACGACTCCCGTACCGTGTCCGCAGGCACCTCGTTCACCGCGTCGATCTCGGCGGCGAGTCTGGCCGGGTCGGTGGTCACTGCATAGCGTCCGCACATCCTTCAATGCTGGCACGCCGGAACAAACTGCGCGGACGGGTTGTTGACCGAGTCGATGAGCGAACGACCCGACTCGGGTGGACGGACTGAAGGAGGTGGCGCAGGCGTGGCTGCAGCAACCCTGGACCGTGGTGCGACCGTGCGTGGACGGCCGGAGGGCGCCCCCGCGGCGCGTGGATCGCTAGACTTGGTGGAGCACATTTCCGGCGAAGGGAAGTTCGTGTCATCTGACAGTCCAGCACCGGCCGAGACGCCCGAGCAGCTCACCGAGCGGTTCGAGCGGGACGCGTTGCCCCTCCTCGACCAGATGTACGGTGCCGCGCTGCGCATGACGCGCAACCCGGCCGACGCCGAAGACCTGGTGCAGGAGACCTACATCAAGGCGTTCTCGGCGTTCGCGTCGTTCCGCGAGGGCACCAATCTCAAGGCCTGGTTGTACCGGATCCTGACGAACACCTACATCAACTCCTACCGCAAGAAGCAGCGCCAGCCGGCGCAGTATCCGACCGACGAGATCACCGACTGGCAGCTCGCGGCCAACGCGGAGCACACGTCCACGGGTCTGCGTTCGGCGGAGATCGAGGCGCTCGACGCGTTGCCGGACGACGAGATCAAAGAGGCGTTGAGCAAGCTGCCGGAGGACTTCCGGATGGCCGTGTATTACGCCGACGTCGAAGGGCTCCCGTACAAGGAGATCGCCGAGATCATGGACACCCCGATCGGCACCGTCATGTCGCGTCTGCACCGCGGCCGCCGCCAGTTGCGCGATCTGCTGGCCGACGTCGCTCGGGAGCGTGGTTTCGGACGGACCAGCGAGGTGGCGAAATGAGTGGCGCCGGCGAGAGTGAATTCGAGAACCTGGACTGCTCCGCGGTCCTGGCAGACATCTGGCTTCTCCTCGACAACGAGTGCGACGCCGGTGCGCGCGAGCGACTGGAGGGCCACGTGAACGCGTGCCCGTCCTGCCTCGAGCACTACGGGGTGCAGCAGCAGCTGAAGGAGCTGATCAGCCGCAAGTGCGGCGGGGACCACGCCCCGGACGGTCTGCGCGAACGGCTCCGCGTCGAGATCCGCCGATCGGTGAGTATCCGGCAGACGACGTACCGCGTCGAGTCCGACTGACACCGCGCCAGAACAGACGAAGCGGCCCGGATCCCCTCGAGGAGCCGGGCCGCTTCGTCGTCGTTGAGTGCGACGACTCAGGCGTTGGGACGCTTGCCGTGGTTGGCTGCGTTCTTCTTACGACTGCGCTTCTTACGTCCGCGCTTACCCATGACGGACCTCCTTAGATCGTGCGGGCCGGTATGCGACGACGATTATTTCACGTCGCCGGGCGCGGACGTTAATCACGACGACAAGCGAACGCGCCGAACGGCCGCTCGGTTACCATGTCATCCATGGCGGAAGACGTGGTCAATGAAATCGTTGCGACTGTCCTCGAGGTCTCGGCGCAAGCCGGTCAGCGGGTCGACGTGGGCGACACCCTCGTGCTGCTCGAGTCGATGAAGATGGAGATCCCGGTGCTGGCCGAGGACGCCGGCGTGCTCTCCGAGGTCAAGGTCAACGTCGGCGACGTGATCCAGGCCGGCGACATCATCGCCACCTACGAGAAGGACTGACCACCGTTACGGGCCGCCGCACCGATTCGCTCTGAACCGCGCCCATGGCGACACTCACTGATCTCCTCGCCGAGCACACGACGCTTTCCGCGGCGGCCGCCGAGCACCTCCAGCGGCTGGTGGCCGAATGGCAGTTGCTGGCCGACCTCTCCTTCGCCGACTACCTCCTCGCGGTCCGCGATGAGGACGGTCGTGCGGGCGGAGAGCCCCCGAGCCTGGTCTATGTGGCTCAGGTGCGGCCGAACACGGCGTCGACGGTGTTCCCCCGGGACGAGGTGGGGCATCGGGTGGACCGGCCGGCGAGTGCCCAGGGCGCCAACCCGCTGATGGCCGCGGCGCTGCGGTCGGGGGTCATCGAGCGCGAGGGCATCGCCACCCGTTTCGGGAACGTGCTCATCGAACGCACCGCCATCCCAGTCGGTTTCGACGGCGAGGTGATCGCGGTGCTCGGCCGCGCCGGCGACGCCTCCGATCCGCGTCCGCCGTCACCGCTCGAATCCGCGTACCGCGACGCCGCCGAGGCGCTCTGCCGGATGGTCGTCGAGGGTGCCTTTCCGCTCGACGAGGCCAATACGCTCGGACTGTCGACGCCGCGGGCGGGTGACGGGTTCATCCGCATCGAGGTCGACGGCTCGGTCACGTACGCCAGCCCCAATGCACTGTCGGCCGTGCACCGGATGGGCTGGACCACCGACCTCGGCGGCTCGCGCATCGCTGAGGTTCTCGCCGCCCTGCTGACGGATCCCTTCGAGTCTGCCGATGCCGAGGCGATGATCGCCGCGGCCGCCGGAACCCCCGACGGCGCCTGCCTGCCCTCTCCGGATATCGCGCTGCGGATGGAACTCGACGCGCGCCGTGCCACCGTGCTGCTGCGGGCGGTGCCGCTCCGATCGGCGGGGCAGTCGCGGGGAGCGGTCCTGCTGATCCGCGACGTGACCGAAGTGCGCAGGCGCGATCTCGCGCTCATCAGCAAGGACGCGACGATCCGCGAGATCCATCATCGCGTCAAGAACAACTTGCAGAGTGTGTCGGCGCTGCTGCGCCTGCAGGCGCGCCGTTCGGGCAACCCGGAGACCACCGCGGCCCTCGGAGAAGCGGTACGGCGCGTCTCGTCGATCGCGCTGGTGCACGAGATGCTCTCCGGCAGCGTCGACGAAGAGGTGGACCTCGACACCGTGGTCGACCGACTGGGGTCGTCGCTGGTGGACGTGTGGCTGCCCGACGGCGGTACGCGCGTGACGGTGCGGCGGGAGAACCGACTCGGAGTCCTGCCCGCCGATCTGGCCATGCCTTTGGTCATGGTGCTCACCGAGGTGATCCAGAATTCGATCGAGCACGGCTTCGCTCCTGGCCAGGACGGTGCGGAGATCGTGGTCGGCGCGATCCGCGACGTGCGCGACCTGCAGGTGACGGTCACCGACAACGGGTGCGGTCTGCCGGAGGGGTTCGATCTGGCGGCTTCGGACCGGCTGGGACTGCAGATCGTCCGGACTCTGGTGTCCAACGACCTCGGCGGGCAGATCGAGATCGCACCGGTGCCGGAGACCGGCGGCACCCGGGTGCGGCTCGACATTCCCCTGCACTGAGGAGCCCCGCTGAGGACCGACCTCCACTGAGGACATGGACGCGACCACGAAGGGAGCCCCCGGTCTCGGACCGGGGGCTCCCTTCGTGAACTGGGTCGCGTCAGACGGCGCTGCGGGCGCGGGTACGCGCGTTGCGGCGCTTGAGCGCGCGACGCTCGTCCTCGCTCATGCCGCCCCAGACGCCGGCGTCCTGACCGGTCTCAAGGGCCCATGCCAGGCACTCAGCGGTCACCGGGCAGCGCTGGCAGACCAGCTTCGCATCAGCAACCTGGGCGATCGCCGGGCCCGACGTGCCGACCGGAAAGAACAGCTCCGGATCCTCGTCACGACAAATAGCCTTGTGGCGCCAGTCCATTACGTACTCCTTCTAAACCTGCGGCGTTGTCGCGCACGCATGCGTGATCGTCAAAATTCGACTTGGGCTGCAATACCGAATTCACCTGGCTTGGGGCGCAGGACGTCGCTTGGCAGGGGGTGGGTGATTGCGTCAACAACTGTTGTACTACTGTGCATCGCCGCTTGGCTATAGCTGCGCGGCGAATGCCGGATAGATCACAACAGGTTGGCAAGCGGCCCAACACGTGCTTACCGGCCAGTAGCGCAGGGGTTAACCGGCCTTCTGCGCCGCCACCACATCCAGTACTGCGCGACGGTAGCCGAACTCCATCTTGTCGTAAACGCCCAGGTAGTCGCCGTCCATCTGGACGTCGGCCGGCTCGGGTGAAGTGAATCGGACCCATTCCACATCGTCGTCGCGATACAGATGGTGAGCCCTGGGTTCGGTGCCGGCCAGGAGGCGAGCGCCGAGCACCACATTCCGTGCCACGGAGACCGACGTGGCGGCGAAGATGCCGAGTCCGTGGTCGAAGTCGGTGTGTGGATTCGTCCGGATCTCCCGGGTGCCGAAGTAGGTCCACGGGCCGGTATTGCTGACGAAGCCGAACCGCACGCCGTCGATCGCGGGGCGTCCGGGGACTTCGACGGTGAACGTCGGGGGAGTGATGGAGGGTTTCACGAACGAACTGACCGTGGTCCGGAAGTAGCGACCCGCGGTCGCCTTCTTGCCCTTGTGTCGCAGTTCCTCCATCCGGCGGACGACGATCGCGTCCATGCCCATACCGGCGTTGAAGAGGAACCAGCGGTTGAGTGTGTGGCCGAGGCTGATCGAGCGGCGTTCGCCGCGGTCGAGTATCGCCATGAGTTGCGCGGTCGCGGTCAAGGGGTCACGGTCGATCCCGAGGGCCCGCGCGAAGACGTTGGCGCTTCCTCCGGGAACGACGCCCAGAGCCGGCAGGCTCGAAGGAGGGCGGGACAAGGAGTCCGGGGAGCCGAGGATGCCGTTGGCCGCCTCGTTCACCGAGCCGTCGCCGCCGTGCACCACCACCGCGTCGTAGCCTTCGGCGGCCGCGCGCGCCCCGAGTTCTCCGGCGTGGCCGCGATGTGTGGTGTGTTCCACATCGACGTGATATCGGGAATCGAGAGTGTTGGCCAGCGCGTCACGTCCCTCAGCAGTCGTGAAGGTGGCGAACGGATTGGTGATGAGCATGACGCGCACGAGGCATCACACTATCGGGCACGAGCCCGATTCACGAGTCGGGGGTGCTCGGCCATACCCTGGAGTAGTGAGCAGTTCTGATCCCATCCGCCGAGTTCCCGGCGTCCCGAGCACCCTCCGCTGGGCGGGCTACGTGACGGCGGTCCAGGGTGCACTGGGTCTCATCGTCGCGGTGGTCCTTGTGATTCGCGAGATGGCAGGGCACCACGAGGCCGCGATCAGCGGGTACGGCACCGCCGCGTGGTTCGCGGCGATCGGCGGCGGCGTCTTCGCGGGAGGCCTCGCCCTGACTCGCGGACGGCGCTGGGGTCGCGGGGTCTCGTTGATGGCGCAGATTCTGCTGTTGCCGGTGGCCTACACCCTCATCACCGGCAGCGGACTTCCCCTCATCGGGGTGCCGGTCGCGATCGTCGCGCTGGCGGTCCTCGTGCTGCTCTTCGCGCCGGCGTCGCTCACCTGGCTGAATGCGGACGATCTGCCGCCGGACGCGTGAGCCGGACGTGTGACCCGGACGCCTGATCCCGGTGGTATGAGGGACGCCACCGTATGGTGGTGGCCATGACGCGCACCCTTGCCATCGCGAATCAGAAAGGTGGAGTGGCGAAGACCACCACCACCGCGTCGATCGGCGCCGCCCTGGCCGACGAGGACGTCTCGGTTCTCGTGGTCGATCTCGATCCCCAGGGCTGCCTCACTTTCTCGCTGGGGCACGACCCGGATCAGCTGACCAAGTCGGTGCACGACGTGCTGATCGGCGCCGAGGACATCGCCGACGTTCTGCTCGATACCGACGACAATGTGACCTTGTTGCCCGCCACCATCGACCTCGCCGGTGCCGAAGCGCTGCTGTTGATGCGGCCGGGCCGCGAATACGCGCTGAAACGGGCCTTGGCGGAGGTGGCGCAGGATTACGACGTGGTGCTCATCGACTGCCCGCCGTCGCTGGGGGTTCTGACGCTCAACGGACTCACCGCTGCCGACGAGGTGGTGGTCCCGCTGCAATGTGAGACGCTCGCGCACCGCGGCGTCGGACAGTTGCTGCGTACCGTCACTGAAGTTCAGCAGATCACCAATCCGGACCTCAAGATGCTCGGTGCGGTCGCGACCCTGTTCGATGCCCGGACCACCCACAGTCGCGACGTGCTGTCGGACGTCTCGGACCGCTATGCGCTGCCTGTGCTGGACCCGCCGATCCCGCGGACCGTCCGCTTCGCCGAGGCCTCGGCCTCCGGTGCGTCAGTGATGCGCGGGCGGAAGAACAAGGGCGCCACCGCGTACCGCGACCTCGCCGACAACCTTTGGCAGTCGTGGAATGGTGCCGACGTCCGGACGTATGAGTTGGAGATCTAGCGAGGCGAACTGTCGGTCGATTGGTTCGGGAGTTCTGTCAGACCCCCTTGGTAGTGTTCGGATAGGTCAAGAAAACATGGTGTGACCAGCTGAAACACTCGGGGGAGGTGGCGGCGATGAGCGATTCGATCACTGATTCGGTCGCGACTGTCGTTGCCACAGGTGCGCTGCCGGACCAGCCCGCGGAGTTGTTGGCGTTGATCGATGCCGCGGCGGTCAAACTCGCCGAGACCTCGCTGTCGCCGGAGACCGAACCGGAACTGCTGGCGCACACGCAGACCGCCGAACGCATTCGGCGACGCTGGGACGGCGTCTCCGCGGCGCTGCTGGTGGAGGTCTCCGACCGCAACGCGCACCGCACCGCCGGCTATCTGAATCCGCATCAGTACCTCTCACAGGGCTTGCGGCTGGGAACCCGGGAGGCGGGTCGGCGGTTGCGGATGGCTGAGGCGATCGGCGAGTTCTCGAACTTTCAAGGGCAGACGCTGCCTCCCCGGAAGCCGGCGACCGCCGCCGCGGTCGCGGCCGGGACTGTCGGCGCCGAACACGCGTTGGTGATC
The DNA here is from genome assembly GCF_041950545.1 of Gordonia sp. PS3. Lineage (NCBI taxonomy): Bacteria > Bacillati > Actinomycetota > Actinomycetes > Mycobacteriales > Gordoniaceae > Gordonia > Gordonia sp. PS3. The sequence goes on from NZ_CP169524.1 coordinate 942,432, forward strand.
TCGGCCGTTTTGGCGAAAGTGCCCGGCTGCATCTCGCCGGAGGTCAAAGCCCGTGCGGAGGCCGAACTCGCTCAGGCTGCCGTCGGGTTGAATCCGGATGATCTGGGCAAGGTCGGTGACCGCCTGCTCGCTCACCTGGACCCCGACGGGCAGGAGAGCGATCACGTCGACCGGCAACGCCGACGCGGAATCACCATCCTCCCGCAAGACCGACAACTCATGAGCAAAGTCCGCGGCGCCATGACCCCGGAACTACGCGCCAAGTTCGAAGTCATCCTCACCGCCTGGGCCGCACCCGGCATGAACAACCCCGCCGACCCCGACTCCCCGACTGGAACCATTGACGCCGAGAGCATCGACGTTGAGGTTCTGGCGGCGGCGCGGGGTCGGGATCTGCGCAGTGCCGCTCAGCGCACGCATGATGCGTTGCTGGCGTTGTGTGATTACGTTCTCGCCCACGGCGGACTCGGTGCACCGAGTCGGATACCGGCGGAGTTGGTCATCACCGTTACCGATCAAGAACTCGCCGCCCACGCCGGAATCGCCCTGACTGCCACCGGCACCCGGGTGCCGATCGGCGAACTCGTCCGGCTCGCCGCCGACGCCGTGCCGCACCTGGCGGTCTTCCGGAATCACACCAGCGAAGTCCTCTACCAAGGCCGCGGTGCGCGGTGTGCGAGTAAGGCGCAGCGGTTGGCGTTGTTCGCCCGCGACCGCGGCTGCGCCGCACCCGGCTGCGACCGCCCCTTCGCCCAAACTCAAGCCCATCACGCACCGGACTGGGTCACCCCGGCCGGGCGCACCGACATCGATGCTCTCGGCGCCGCGTGCGGGCGCCACAACCGCGCCGTCGGCACCAAACGCGGACAGTGGGAGACCATCATCCTCCCGGATGGGCCCGATGCCGGACGCATGGCCTGGCGACCAGCCACCACCGAACACCCCTGGCGCCTGAACCCCATCCACCACGCCGGACAACCGAAGAATCGGCACCCGCCGGACTCAGATGGAAGACGGTCGTCGCGTCCCGCAATTCGCAGTGCAGAGGACAGCGGCCCTGTCACACTCAGCGCAATGCGACGACCTGCGTGCCCCGCTGCTCGAGGATCGTATCGCCGAGCACGCGCAGCGCCACCGGTCCGACCACCTGACCGCGATCCACCGGAATGCTGAACTCCTCGTGGCCGTCGAACACGCGGCGCACGCTGATGGCCCCGGGCATCGGCACCAGCAGTTGCCCCGCCATCACCGCCCCGGGTCCGATGGCATCTGTCACCTGGAACATCGGGTTTCCATTCGAGGCGTCCAGTACCACGGTGGCCTTGCCGGTCCAGAACGAGACGACACCCTGATCGATGATCGGATCGCTCCGCTCGGGAACCTGGGCGTCACCGGCCACCGGGTGTTCGCTTCGGCTCTCGGCTTGCGGTGTGAATAGGCGCAGACGCGGTCCCTGCGGGGCGCCGACGGAACCGGACGGGTCGGCGCCGCCGTCGTAGACCACGATCGTGGAATCGGTCGCCGCCACCACTCGGGGAGCGGGACCCGCAGCCGATGTGGTGATCAGGGTCGAACCCCACTGGCGGATCTTCTCGTCGCTGGTCAGATTCGAACTGAGCACCGTCAGCCGATAGCCGGGATCGTCATCGCATCGCTCCACGATCGCCACCCGATCCGCACCGGAGACCGCAGAGTACAGCCGGCAATGCGTCCGGTCGGGCGCCACGTCGGGGTTCACCGGTGCCGTGACACGCCCGTACTCGATCCCGCGCACCAGATTCGAACCCCACGTCTCGAGGCGCGTCGGGCCGTACAGGAGGGCGTAGCCGGTATCGATGGAGAGGTGGACGGTGTCGTCGGCGTCACTGGTGCGGGCGGCGTGACGAGCACCGTCGGAACCTCGCAACGATGTGACCTCGCTGCAACCCCGGCTGTTCCGGTACACCGCGAGCACGTCGTTGTCGCCGCCGGTCCATCCCGCGGCCGCCGCGCACAGCGGCAGATTCCGCCGGTAGCTCCAGAGGTCGGTTCCGTCGCTCAGCCGATGCGCGACCACCGTGCCGCCGGACGCGGTCACCAGGGAGTCGCGGGTGATCTGCGGGACCGTGGTGACGTCCGACTGCGCGGACCAACGGACCGAGACCTCGCGCGGAACATTCTCAGCCGGCAGCTGGACCGGGGCGGGTGTCGTCGCGGTCACCGACTCGGTATGGCGGGCGGGGCTGGTCCACCAGACGGCGACACCCGCCGCGACCACGATCGCCGCGATCAACGCGGTCACGATGAGGTCGGTGCGGGTGCGCCGTTCGGGTTTGATCCGTCCCATTCTCGCGAGGGTATGCGAAAAGCGTCCGGGCGGAGCTACTCGGCCGCTGCCGCGGGCGCTGCGTCGCGCGAAGCGCCGTCACTGCCCTCACCGGACTTCGCACCACCGCTGCGACGACGACGGCGGCGGCGCGGCCGCTTGGCCTCACCATCGGCCTCCGGCTGCTCGGTCGAGGCGGTGGGACTCTTCTCCGCCTGCTCGGCGTCGTCCGCCGATGATGCGGTCGTGGCGCCCTCGGCGCCGGCGGGCTTGCCGCCCCTGGTACGGCGCCGCTCACGCTTGGGACGATCGGCGCGCGGCGCGCGCGGCTCCCGCCGTTCGTCGGACGAACGCTCCGGGGCGCCGATACGGCCGTTGGCGTCCGCGGGGATGCCCAGATCCTCGCGCAGATGCTCGGAGGTGGAGTAGGTCTCCGCCGGGTCGGGCATGCCGAGGCCGAGCGCCTTGTCGATCAGCTCCCAGCGATGCAGCTCGTCCCAGTCCACAAGGGTGATCGCGATGCCGGTGCGCCCGGCGCGCCCGGTGCGTCCGATGCGATGCACGTAGGTCTTGTCGTCGTCCGGGCACTGGTAGTTGATGACATGGGTGACGTCATCGACGTCGATGCCGCGCGCCGCGACATCGGTGGCCACCAGTACGTCGATCTTGCCGTCACGGAACTTGTTCAGCGCCTTCTCACGGGCCACCTGGCCGAGGTCGCCGTGCACCGCGCCCACCGAGAAGCCACGCTCGGCGAGGTCGTCGGCCACCTTCTGCGCTGTGCGCTTGGTGCGGGTGAAGATCATCGTCGCGCCACGGCCCTCCGCCTGCAGCACGCGGGCCACCAGTTCGGCCTTGTCCATTGCGTGGGCGCGGTAGACGTACTGGGTGGTCCGCTCATGCACCGCGGAGTCGTTCGCGTGCTCGGCGCGGATATGTGTCGGGCGGTTCAGGAAGGTCCGCGCCAGGGTGACGATCGGACCCGGCATGGTGGCCGAGAACAGCATCGTCTGCCGGTCGGTGGGCAGGGCTCCCATGATCCGCTCGATGTCCGGAAGGAAGCCGAGGTCGAGCATCTCGTCGGCCTCGTCGAGCACGAGCACTCCGACCTTGCCGAGGACGAGGTGTCCCTGCTGCGCGAGGTCGAGGAGGCGTCCCGGCGTGCCCACGACGACGTCGACGCCGGCCTGGAGTTCGGCGATCTGCTGCTCGTAGGGGCGGCCGCCGTAGATCGACGTGATCTTCATCGGGCGAACGGTGCCGTTCGAGAGCGTGACGTCGACGCCCTTGGCGGCGGTCTCGAGGTCTTCGGTGACCTGGACGCAGAGTTCGCGGGTCGGCACGATGACGAGGGCGCGCGGAGTGTTGTCGAGTGCGCGCAGGCCGGTCGCCTCGGCGTTGGCGAGCCGGTGCATCAGCGGGATGCCGAACCCGTAGGTCTTGCCCATGCCGGTGCGCGCCTGACCGATCAGATCGGAGCCGGCCAGCGCCAGCGGCAGGGTGAGTTCCTGGATCGCGAAGGTACGGGTCTTGCCGTCGGCCTCGAGGGCGGCGACGATCGCGGGGTCGACGCCGAGTTCGGCGAAGGTCGGGGCGGTGTGCTCCTCGTCGACGATCGTCGTCTGGACGTCGTCGGTGGCTTCGCCCACCGTGGGATCAATGGTCATATGCAGTTCAAGCCTCTCGCGGGTGTTCGCGCACGCACACAAGAGAGGCCACGGGGTCCTGATCGTTAGTCCGGACCCTCGGCGGCCGGGCCCGGAGGCCCTTCGCAGGTGCGCGCTCAATGTCCGACGGGCCGCTCGAAGTGGCCGCGCGGTGCCCATGAACGTGCATTCGGCGAGCGGAACGGCGACTCGTCTGTCTCCGAGTGTACCGCCTTGCATACTCTGACTTGCATGTCGAACAACGCAGCGGCCATTCGCAAGCTCTACGAAGTCCTTCTCGCGGGCGAGTTCGCCGCGTGCTATCGCCTGATCGAAGAGTCCGCGATGGCGCCGACGACTGCCGACCGCATCGCAATCGCGCGACTGATCGCGGCCGAGATGGGCCACTTCGAGGTGTTGGCCGAGCAGATCCGCTCCGACGGCGGCGCACCCGAGGAAGCAGTGGCCGCGCACGCCCGGGTGTTCGACGAGTATCACCGCGTGACGACACCGACGTCGTGGCTCGAGGTGCTGGTCAAGATGCACGTCGGTGACGGTCTGGCCGCCGACTTCTACGCCGAGATGGCCGATGTGATGCCCGAAGAGGTGCGTCCGACGATGAAATCGGTGATGGCCGAGACCGGTTCGTCACAGTTCGCCGTCGACCAGGTGCGGGCGGCGGTCGCCGCCGATCCGGCCGTGGCGTCGCCGCTGGCGCTGTGGGGCCGTCGATTGCTGGGTGAGGCGATCACGCACATGCAGTGGGTTCTCGCCGAGGAGGAAGACGTGATGGCGCTGCTCTTCGAAGGTGATGCGACGCTTGCCAACGCCGCCGCTTTCTTCGACAACATGGCGGCTCGCCACGGGCAGCGCATGGCCGAGCTGTCGCTGGCGTGACGAGTAGGATTCCGGAGTTATGAGCGTTGAAGTCAAGATCGGTATCGAGAACAGCCCGCGCGAGTTGGCATTCACCTGCCCGGACAAGGCCGATGACGTGTACGCGGCCGCCGACCGCGCGCTGAGCGGAACCGACGCCGTGCTGTCGCTGACCGACGACAAGGGATCGCGCGTGCTGGTCCCGGCAGCCAAGATCGCCTACGTGGAGGTCGGCAGCGCCGAGAACCGACGGGTCGGCTTCGGGGCGGCCTGAGCTCGATGAGCGGAGTCGACTCCGACCGACTCAGGGCGTTGCTCGACGATGCGGTGACCGGTCCGGACTCCGACCGGGTGCCGGGCGTCGTCGCCTCGGTGACCGACGCGAGGGAGACGGTCTTCACCGGCGCGGCGGGGAGCACGAGCGTCGCCGACGACCGCCCGATGACGGCCGACACGGTCGTCGCCCTGTACTCGGCTAGCAAGCCGCTGACCGGCACGGCCGTGCTGCAGTGCGTCGAGGAGGGGCTGATCGACCTCGACGCGCCGGCTGCGCAGTACGTGCCGGAGATCGCCGAGATCGGCGTGCTGGACGGTTTCGAGCCCGACGGGAGTCCGCGGATCCGTTCGGCAGCGACGCCGGTCACCACTCGGATGCTGCTGCTCCACACGGCCGGATTCGCCTATCCGTTCTTCGACGAGAACTACCGCTCCCTGGTGCGGCAGGGCCATTACCCGGATGTGGTGACGGCGACGCGTGCGTCACTGATGACGCCGCTGCTGTTCGACCCGGGTACGCGCTGGAACTACGGATCGAACATGGACTGGGCCGGGCTCGTGGTCGAAGCAGTACGCGGCGCACGGCTGGGGGAGGTTCTCGCTGAGCGGGTCTTCGCCCCGCTGGGCATGGACGATTCGGGATTCCTGCTCACCGATGCCATGCAGGAGCGCCGCGCCGCCGTGCATCTGCGCAGGCCGGACGGTTCGCTCAAAGCCACCGGCATCGTCATGCCGCAGAACCCCGAGGTCCAGATGGGTGGTCAGGGCCTGTACTCCACAGTTCCGGACTACATCCGATTCCTCCGCATGTGGCTGCGCGGCGGGGCGGGCGACGGTGGGCGCGTGCTCCGCAGCGACACTGTCGAGTGGGCGGCTCGCAACGGTCTCGCCGAGGGGCAGCGGGTCACGGCGTTGCGGGGCGTCGACCCGGTGATCACGCACGACGCCGAGTTCTTCCCGGGTCTGCCGAAGTCGTGGGCCTACACGTTCATGGTGAACGACGACGCTGCGCCGACGGGCCGGAGTGCGGGTTCACTCGCCTGGGCCGGCCTGGCCAACCTGTACTTCTGGATCGATCGGTCCGCGGACATCGCCGGGATGTGGGCCTGTCAAGTACTGCCGTTTGCAGACCCCGCCGCCCTGCGCCACGCTCTCGACTTCGAGAGCGCCGTCTACCGGTCCGTGTAGACGGACCGGTTCTCGGAAGTTCTCAGTCGTCGCCCGGAGTCTGGCGGGGAATGCCGGCCAGACCGCCCCAGAGCAGCGCCGCGGTGATCTCCACCGCGCTGGCCTTGTCGATGGGGCGGCTCGCGTCCACCCAGTACCGAGCGTTCACGACACTCGCACCGACCAGTCCCGCGGCGAGCATCCGGGACCGGTACGGATCCATCCCCGAATCCTGCATGACGAGACCGTGGACGGCGTCGACGCAGGCCTCGGTGGCGCCTTCCACACGCCGGATCACGGCCGGGTCCATGGCGTCGGAGGCGAAGATGAGGCGGTATCCGGAGTTGTCGTCGTCGATGAAGTCGAAGAAGGCCTCGACAGCCGCGAGGACACGACGGCGGTTGTCGACGGTGGTCAGCAGCGCCCGGTTCACGTCGGCGACGAGCTTCTCCGCGTGCGAATCGACCACGGCGATGTAGAGGTCGAGCTTCGACGGGAAGTGCTGGTACAGGACCGGCTTGCTCACACCGGCGTGAATCGCGATCTCATCCATTCCGGCGGAGTGATAGCCGCGCTCGACGAAGATCTCACTGGCGGCGTCGAGAAGCTGGCGGCGGCGTGCACTTCGCGGAAGGCGCGTGCTCGAGCGCCCGGCTGCGGCCGGAGCCGACGTCTGGGAACTGGGAGACGACATCCCCAAAGGATACTCGGAGCGCTTCAGATCACACTCATCCGGATCGCGGCCGAGGGTGGATGCGAGGTGAGAGGGGGCATCTATGAGAAAGTTGTGGCGTGACCGGTACACCAGACAACGGGGCGCAGCGTCCCCGCCGCCCGCGGCCCGACCAGCCGCTGCGTGCCCGCTGGGATCCGATCTCCGACAGCGGACGGTCGCGCTCCGAGCGGGTGGAGCGGCGCAAGCGCAGCACCCTGGGGCGGTTCGTCAGCACATACGGCTGGCGCGCCTACGCCATTCCGGTGCTGGCCGTACTCACCGTGGTGCTGCTTGTGATGACCGTCCGCAACGACGGCGACACCGCGGTCGACAAGACCGCCGCTACCGGTGACGACGTACGCAACACCCACGTGCAGGACGAGACGACGCCGATCGGCGCCCCGACCGGGCAGATCCAGGAGGCGGCGCTGCCCGCCGGCGCCCTGCCCGGAGGCGGTCCGTTCACGCGCAAGGGAGACGAGGTCTACCGCGTGGTGCGCGGCACCGGCGACAAGCTGGGCACGGCCAAGCAGGTCTACACGTACACGGTCGAGGCGGAGAAGGGACTGTCGCCGCAGGACTACGGCGGCGACCAGGCCTTCGCGAAACTCGTCGACACGACGCTGGCGAACAAGAAGAGCTGGATCGGTGACGGCCGCGTCTCCTTCCGCCGCATCGACACCGGCGAGCCGGACCTACGGATCTCGCTCACGTCGACCGACACCGCCCGCGAACTGTGTGGATATCAGATCAAGCTGGAGACCTCATGCTTCTATCCGCCCGACAAGCGCGTGGTGATCAACGAGGCGCGGTGGGTGCGCGGCGCGCAGGCCTTCCAGGGCGACGATCTGACGTACCGCCAGTACCTCATCAACCACGAGACCGGTCACGGCATCGGATATGAGAAGCACCAGCCGTGCAAGGAGAACGGTGCGCTCGCGCCGATCATGATGCAGCAGACCTTCGGTACCGCGAATGCGCAGATCATGGCGCTCGACCCGGACATGGAGGCCGACCGTACGCTGGTCTGCAAACCGAACGCCTGGCCCTTCCCCGCGAACTGACCACCGCCCGCTGACGGGATGGCTGGAACGTATTCGGGATCGGAGACGGAGGTCTGAAGAATGTCGCCCTTGCCGCCACTGGTGGAACCGGCAGCCGAACTGAGCCGGGACGAGGTCGCGCGCTACAGCAGGCACCTCATCATCCCGGACGTCGGCGTAACCGGGCAGAAGCGGCTGAAGAACGCCAAGGTGCTGGTGATGGGCGCGGGTGGGCTGGGGTCTCCGACTCTGCTCTACCTCGCGGCGGCCGGAGTCGGCACCATCGGCATCGTCGACTTCGACGTGGTCGACACGTCCAATCTGCAGCGCCAGATCATTCACGGGCTGGGAGACGTCGGCCGACTCAAGACCGAGAGCGCGCGCGACTCGATCGCCGAACTGAACCCGTTCGTCGACGTCCGGCTGCACAACCGGCGGCTGGAGGCGAAGGACGCGGTCGACCTGTTCTCGGAGTACGACCTGATCCTCGACGGCACCGACAACTTCGCGACGCGATATCTGGTGAACGACGCCGCGCTGCTGGCCGGGAAGCCCTACGTGTGGGGATCGATCTACCGGTTCCAGGGGCAGGTGTCGGTGTTCTGGGAGAACGCTCCCGACGGTCGCGGCGTCAACTATCGCGACCTCTATCCGCAGGCGCCGCCCCCGGGCTCGGTGCCGTCCTGCGCCGAAGGCGGCGTTCTCGGAGTGCTGTGCGCGTCGATCGGCTCGATCATGGCGACCGAGGCGGTGAAATTGATCTGCGGCATCGGTGAACCGCTGCTCGGCAGGCTGATGGTGTACGACGCGCTCGAGATGACCTACCGGACCGTGCGCCTCCGCAAGGATCCGCAGGGACGGCCGGTGACCGCACTGATCGACTACGACGAGTTCTGCGGCGTGGTGACCGACGAGGCCGCTGCGGCGGCCGCCGGGTCCACCCTCACCCCGGCGCAGGTCGACGCGGCGCTGCGTTCGGAGGCGCCGCCCGCGCTGATCGACGTCCGCGAGCCGGTGGAGTTCGAGATCAATCGCATCGCGGGCGCACAGCTGATCCCGAAGGGAGAGATCCTGTCGGGACGTGCAATTGGAGACCTGCCGCACGATCGGCCGATCGTGCTGTATTGCAAGACCGGAATCCGATCGGCGGAGGTGCTCGCCGCACTCAAGAGATCCGGGTTCGACGACGCCGCACACCTGCAGGGCGGCATCGTGGCGTGGGCCGCGCAGATCGATCCGACCATGCCGGTCTACTGAGCGCGGCAGTCACAATCGGCGACATGACCAGGCGACCGAGAGCACTGCTGCCCGCCGCGTTCAACACGGCGGCGGTGGCTGCGGCCGGGGTGGCGACGGGCCTGATGGCTGCCGTCCCGCTGTGGTTCCTCATCCCGGTGCTCGTGCCCGGCCTCGACCCGCTGTGGACGTACATCGGGGCGTGCGTGCTGGTCGTGGCCGGGTCGGCGGCGGCAATCGCCGTTCGGCTGACCGGTACCGCGCGCATGCTGGCACTGGTCTTTCCGCTCGGCTTCGCTCTGGCGTGTGCGGTGCCGCCGGTGGTGAGCGAACTGGTGCAGAGCCTCTGACTGGACCGGTGTCGCTGCCCGGGAACGTCAGGCGTCCTGGGTAATCTGACGGACGTGACCATGATTGTCGAGCCGCCCGAACAGGTGTTGACCACGTTCGGCCTCACCGCGCATCCGCCCATCGCGATGGACGGCACCGGATGGCGCGTCGGCGAGGTGGTCCTGACGCTGGTTCCCGATCACGCGCGCGCCGCATGGTCGGCCACTGCGCGAGAGAACCTGTATGTCGAGGGAATGCGGATCGCGCGGCCCATCCGCGCCACCGACGGCCGTTACGTGGTGTCCGGCTGGCGGGCCGACACCTATGTCGCGGGCAGTCCCGAACCCCGGTACGACGAGGTCGTGGCGCTCGCTGACCGGCTGCACGCGGCGACGGCCAAACTCGAACGACCCCGCTTCATGCTGCAGCCGCCCGCGCCGCCGTTCAACGACGTCGACGTCTTCGTCGCGGCAGACAGGGCCGCCTGGGAGGACGTTCCGCTGCGGACGGCACGCGCCGCGGGAATGCCGGAGCCGACGAGCGAGGACGGGGAGCGCAGTCTCGCCGAACTGAAGATCCTCGGGAGTCTCCGCCGACCCGTCGACCTGCCGTCTCAAGTGGTGCACGGCGACCTTTTCGGCACGGTGTTGTTCGCGGGTGCCGCAGCTCCGGCGATCACGGACATCGTTCCGTACTGGCGTCCCGCGTCGTGGGCCGCGGCCGTGGTGGTCGTCGACGCGCTCGCATGGGGCGGTGCCGGCGAGGACCTGGTGGAGCGGTGGTCGAATCACCCGGAGTGGCCGCAGATGCTGCTGCGCGCGGTCATGTTCCGGCTCGCCGTCCACGGCATGCATCCGCGGTCGACCGCCGGTGCGCTGCCCGGACTTCTCAGGGTCGTCGACCTCGTCCGGATGATGGTTTAGTCCGGAACTCCCGTCGGTCCCGGACCGTCGGGGCGCATCCGGTGCGACTTCAGATCGATGCGGTCGTCGACGATTCGGACGCCTTCTTCGCGCAGTCGAGTCAATTGCCGCGCACGCAGGCCGGGCGATGGACGGCCGGAGGCCGGAACCACCCGATGCCACGGCAGGTCTGCCGAGTCGGTCCGCATGATCCACCCGACGATGCGCGGGCTGGACAGTCCCGCGGCGGCGGCGAGGTCGCCGTAGGTGCTCACCGCTCCCGGTGGGATGGCGGCGACCAGGGCCCGTACCGCCTCCACCTGATCCTCGGTGACCGCGGCCACGGCTACAGCAGGTCGCGCACCAGCGCGGCGCAGAAGTCGGGGACGAGGAACGGGATCATGTGCTCGGTGTCGACGCGGTGCACCGTCACCGTGTCCGCGCGCTCGGCGGCGCAGGCGGCGAGGAACTCCTGCCGGACGAAGGGCGGCTGCACCCGCTCGGCGACCACGACGTGCGTCGGGATGCCGGCGGGCGGGAGACGGAAGGCGCCGCTCATCTCGCTCCACGCGGTCGCGGCGGCCGGGGCCGACACTCGCCAGGCCACGCGTCCGCCGGCCGCCGGAACCAGGTGTTCGGCGATCTCGGCGTCGAGCACGTCGGCGGGCACCGCACTCCAGCCCTCCATCCGCTTGGCGGCTCTGGCGTCGTCGGCGTCCTGGTAGCCCCAGTTCGCCATCGACGTCTCGGCGATGAACCGGGCCCGTTCGGGGTCGAGACCTTGGGCCGGATCGAGCAGGACGAGGCCGCGAAACGCATCCGGCCGGCGCTCGGCGAGGGCCAGGGTCACCGCGCATCCGAAGGAGTGGGCCACCGCGACGACTGCCTGCCCGACGGGGACATGAGCGTCGAGGGCCGCGCCGAGCGCATCGGCGTGTTCGATGATGCTCCACGGCGGCTCCCAAGGGCTGCGGCCGTGACCGAGCAGGTCGGGCGCCACCACCCGTGTGCCGGGCAGGTGGTCGGCGGCCATCTGCTCCCAGCGGCGCCCGTGCCCGGTGAGGCCGTGAACCGCCAGTACCGCAGGCGCGCCGGGATCGTCGGTACCGAACAGGCGCGTGTGCAGCGTGCGCGTCGGCGAGGCGGGTCCGGGCATGCCTCGACTCTAATGGGGACTTCCGCCACCGGGACTGTCGGAGGCGCGTGCTTCCATAGGTTCATGACCCGTCCCAGCACCCGACTCGTCGCCGCGCCCGCCCCGGCGGACGGCGTGCGGTCGTGGCCGGCGTCGGCGTCGGCGGTGATCGGGGGACGGCACCGCGCCGATCCCTCGCGGCCCTGGCGGCCCTGGCGCGTGCACGGCGGTCCGGGAACGGGCAAGACGTCGCTGATCGTCGACGCGGCGGTGGCGCGGCTGCTCGACCCGGAGGTACACCCGGAGTCGGTGCTGGTGCTGGCGGCGAATCGTCGGGCCGCCGGTGAGCTGCGGTCGGAGATCACCCGGCGTGTGCTCTCGGCAGGCGGGAGTCTGGGCGGGGCCCTGCGGGAGCCGCTGGTGCGGACGGTTCACTCGTACGCCTTCGCGGTGCTGCGGCTGCAGGCGTCGGCGCACGGCAATCCACCGCCGCGGCTGATCACCGGATCGGAGCAGGACGTCATCCTGCGCGAACTGCTCGCCGGCGATGTGGAGGACGGTGCCGAGTACTGGCCGGAATGGCTGCGACCGGCGCTGACGACCGACGGTTTCGCGCAGGCCCTGCGCGACCTGATGATGCGGGCCGCCGAACGCGGGTTGGGACCGGACGATCTCGCCGAGCTCGGACGCCGGCACAACCGGCCGGAGTGGGTGGCCGCGGGACATGCCTTCCGCCAGTACGAGGAGGGAATGCTGCTGCGCGGGGCGGTCGGGCTCGATGCACCCGAGGCGAGTGTGACCGCGGTCGACGCCGCCGAGCTGATCGGTTCCGCGCTGTCGGCGTTCGCCACCGACCCCGAGGTCCTCGCCGGACAGCGGCAGCGCATCCGTCATGTCCTGGTCGACGACGCCCAACACCTCGACCCCCAGGCTGCGTTCCTGGTGCGCTTGATCGGGACCGGCGCCGACTCGACGGTGGTCACGTCGGACACCGATCAGTCCGTGTTCGGGTTCCGCGGCGCGGATCCGGCGTTCGCGGACGGGCTCACCGAGGACGATCCGGAACGAGACGTGGAGTTGACGACCGACTACCGGGGTTCGCCCGCGGTGAACGCGGTCGGCCGCGCGCTCGCGCTGCGGCTTCCGGGGAGCCGGCCCCACGGCTATCCCGAACCGGCCGACCGAGGCGATGACGCGGCCCGCCGTGGACACGCCGACGTCCGGGTCTTCTCGTCCGCAGCGAAGGAAGCGACGGCGGTGGCGGACATGATGCGGCGCGCCCACCTCTTCGACGGGGTGCCGTGGTCGGAGATGGCGGTCGTGGTGCGGTCGGTGCCCAGAGCGCTGCCCGCGCTGCGGCGGGCGTTCTCCTCGGCGGGGGTGCCGATGGCCACGCCCGCCACCGACGTCCCGATCCATCGGCAACGTGCGGTCGTGGCGTTCATGTTGATTCTCCGGGTGGCTGGGGGCGGGCCGCCGCTGGACGCCGACGAGGTGGTGTCGTTGCTCACCGGACCGGTCGGATCCGCCGATCCGTCCGGTCTGCGTCGGCTCCGCAGGGGAATCCGGCGCATCGACGAAGCGCGCGGTCGAGATGCCGATTCGCTGAGCTCGCTCGCCGCGGCCCTGGGCGATGCCGACCTGATGGACGTCTATCTGGCCGGTCTCACGGACTTCGAGGCGATCGCTCTCAAGCAGGTGTGCAAGGCGGTGGACGCCGCGCGAGCGGCGGAGGCGGCAGGCGTCGGCGTGGAGGAGACTCTGTGGCGCGCCTGGCGGGCCAGCGGACTCGAGCGGAGGTGGACCGCGCAATCGCTGCGGGGCGGACGCGGCGGCGACCAAGCCGACCGGGACTTGGACGCGATGCTCGCCATGTTCGAGGCGGCGGGGACCTTCGCCGACAACCTTCCGGCTGCCGGGGTATTGGGCTTCGTCGATTACCTCGGCCAACTCCAGATCCCGCGCGAGTCGCGGATCGCGGTGTCGGGCACGGAGGCGGTCGCGGTGGTGTCGGCACACGCCGCGACCGGCCGCGAATGGGAGGTGGTCGCGGTGCCGGGTGTGCTCGACGGTCTGTGGCCGTCGCTGCGCAGCCGGGGCAGCGTGCTGGGGACACCCGCGTTGATCGACCTGTTGAGCGGAGTGGGCGCCGACGCCGTCGACACCATCGCGCGCGGTTCGGTGATGCTCGCAGACGAGCGGCGACTGCTGCTCGTGGCATGCAGCCGGGCACGGTCGCGGTTGCTGGTCACGGCGGTCGAGGACGGCAGCGGCGACGCATCGCCGTCGCGGTTCGTCCCGGAACTGGCCGACGCGGTCGGCGGCTACGGCGCCGACGCAGACGGCGGCGAAGACGCCGACGAGGAAGTGCCGATCGATCCCGGTGTCAGGCGCGTGCTGTCGCTGCCGTCGCTCGTCGCCGAACTGCGGGCGGTGGTGGTGTCCGGCGCGGACGCCGACGGCGGACCCGACGAGCGGACGCGAGTGGCGGCGGCGCTGCTCGCCGATCTGGCTCAGGCCGGGGTGCCGGGCGCGGCTCCGGCCGACTGGTTCGGTCTGATGGGACCGAGCACGCAGAAGCCTCTGTGGACGGCGGACGACGGTCCTCGCACGCTCTCGCCGTCCAACGTGGAGGCCTTGACCAAGTGCTCGCTTCGATGGGTGCTGGAGCGGCACGGCGGGCGTGACGGCGACGCCGAACAAGCGGTCACCGGAACTCTGGTGCACACGCTGGTGCAGGCGGTGGCCGGCGACATGGATCGCGCAGAGGTCACCGAGGCGCTGCACGAGGTCTGGGGGAGGGTCTCGTCTCCTGCCCAGTGGTACAGCGCGCGCGAGTTGGAGCGGGCCGAAGGCATGCTCACCAACTTCCGCGACTGGCTGCGGCTGTCCCGGGCCGAGCTCACCGAGGCCGGTGTCGAGGTGGAGGTGGACGCCACGCTGCCCGCGGGCGTCGACGAGGCGGGGAACGCGTTGCTGCCGGTGCGGTTGGTGGGCCGCATCGACCGGCTGGAGACGGACGGCTCGGGTCGGCCGGTGGTGGTCGACGTCAAGACCGGTAAGACGCCGATCCGCGCCGCCGATGCCGAGATCCACCCGCAGCTGGCGTCCTACCAGTTGGCGTTGAAGCTGGGAGGGGTCCGGGCGAGCGCAGCGACGGGGAATGACCGGGCGAGCGCAGCGACGGGGGTTGCCGCTGACCCCGGTGGCGGTCGGCTCGTGTACGTCGCGAATGCGAACAAGACCACCGGTGCGGCCGAGCGTGTGCAGCCGCCGCTGACGCCGGAGCAGGTGGAGGAGTGGATCACGGTGGTTCGGGAGGCCGCGCGTGCCAGCGTGGGACCGGTCTTCGCAGCGACGCCGAACAGCGGGTGCGGACACTGTTCGCTGTCGCAGTCGTGCCCCGCGCAGCTGCGGGGGAAGGCGGTCATCGATGACTGATTCGTTGGTCCGGGAAGAGAGGTCGAGGCGGGCGCCGAGGATCGGGGCGCGGTCGCTGGCATCCGCCTTGGGACTGCCGCCGCCGACCCCGGAACAGGTGGAGGTGATCGAGGCTCCGCTGGAGCCGATGCTCGTGGTGGCCGGCGCGGGCGCGGGAAAGACCGAGACCATGGCTTCCCGCGTGGTGTGGCTGGTGGCGAACCGGCTCGTGGGACCGGAGGAGGTGCTCGGCCTCACGTTCACCCGCAAGGCGGCGAGCGAGCTCGCCGCCCGAATCCGACGCCGGCTGTCGATGCTCGCGGGGAGCCCGGCTCTGCTCGAATGGGATCCGGGCGGCGAGTTGGCGAGCCGGTTGCGCAGCGCGGACGCGGAGGTGAGCACGTATCACGCTTATGCGGGCCGTCTCATCGCCGATTACGGGCTGCTGTTGCCCGTGGAACCCACGGCCACTCTCCTCAGCGAGACCGAACTGTGGCAGTTGGCGTTCTCGGTGGTCGCGTCGTGGCCGGGTGAGCTGAAGACCACGAAGGTTCCCGCGTCGGTAACGGAGGCGGTCTTGCGCCTCTATTCGGAGATGGCAGAGCATCTGGTCGGCGTCGACGATCTGCGGGCGGCGGGTACCGACCTGTATCGCTTGGTCGACACCCTCCCGAAGGGGCCGGGGCAGCGCGCCGAACCCAACAAGAAGCTCCGCGACATCCAGGCGGTCATCGACGAACGCCGGGAGTTGATTCCGCTGGTGTCGGCGCTCCGCGAGGCGATGGCGGCGCAGGGTGCGCTTGATTTCGGCAGTCAGATGTCGCTGGCCGCCCGACTGGTGTCGGAGCATCCCGAGGTCGTCGACGCCGAGCGCGCCGGTATCAAGGCGGTTCTGCTGGACGAGTACCAGGACACCGGCCACTCACAGCGGATTCTGCTGTCGGCGTTGTTCGGCGGGCATTCGGTCGGCGGCAGGCGGGCGATCGCGGTCACGGCCGTCGGCGATCCGATCCAGTCGATATACGGCTGGCGTGGTGCCTCGGCAGCCAACCTCCCGCGCTTCGCCCGCGACTTCCCGCGCCCGGACAGCAGGGACGCTCATCGCCGGGAGCTGCTGACCAGTTGGCGGAACTGCCGCGGTGCCCTCTACTTGGCGAATCGGACCTCGGAGGAGTTACGACGCCGGGGCGTGCCGGTGAGCGTCCTGCGAGCCCGTCCCGACGCGCCCGCGGGCACGGTTCGCCTGGCACTCACCGAGACCGTCGTCGAGGAGCGATCATGGATCGCCGACCGCATCGAGGACTACTACACGTCCGCTCAGCGGGACGGGGTCGCGCCGCCGACCACCGCGATCCTCGTGCGACGCAACGAGGATTCGGCGCCGCTCGCCGCGGAACTGGAACGGCGGGGCATCCCGGCCGAAGTGGTCGGCATCGGCGGACTGCTGCACGTTCCGGAGATCACCGACATCGTTGCGACGCTGCGACTGATGGCCGATCCGATGGCCGGCACCGCCGCGATGCGACTGCTCACCGGTGCACGATGGCAGCTGGGGGCGGCGGATCTCGCCGCGCTGTGGCGCCGCGCGCGCGAGCTCGCCGCGGGCGTCGGTGCGCCGACCACCGGTGCCGTCACCAGCCGGGAGGCGCTCGACGAGGCCCTGGACGCGGCGTTGCCGGGCGAGGCCGTCGACTCGGCGGGACTGTGCGATGCGCTCGCCGACCCGGGCGACGCCTCCCGCTACAGTGCGGCCGGATACGAACGGATCACGACCTTCGGCAGGCAGCTCGACGGATTGCGACGACGGATCGGCCAACCGCTGCCCGAGCTGGTGGCCGACGTCGAACAGACGATCGGCGTGGCGGTGGAGGCGCAGATCCGTGCGCGCCGGATGCGCGGCGAGGTCACCGGGCGTGAACACCTCGACGCCTTCGCCGAGTACGTGACCCACTACGCCGAGCGTCCGGGGGCGACTCTCCCCGGGTTGCTCGCCTTCCTCGACGCCGCCGAGACCGTCGAGAAGGGACTCGAAGCCGGGCAGGTGGAAGTGGCGCAGCAGCGGGTCCAGATCCTGACCGTGCATGCGGCGAAGGGCCTCGAATGGGATGTGGTGGCGCTGCCGCACGTGGCCGAGCGGATCTTCCCGAGTGGAAAGGCGGAGACCACCTGGCTCGGCTCGGCGCGGGAACTGCCCGCGGAGTTGCGCGGAGATCTCGCACGCGACGGTGACGAGGGCTTCCCGCCGCTCGACCTCACCGACGTCGGCGACCGCAAGGAACTCGAGGCGGCGATCGACGCGCATAAGGAGGCGATCGGCCGACGGCGGCTCGAAGAGGACCGTCGCCTGCTGTACGTCGCGCTCACCCGCGCCAAGCACACACTGCTCGTCTCCGCGCATCACTGGTCGGAATCGGGAGACAAGCCGCGCGGTGGTTCGGAGTTCTACATCGAGCTGGCCGAACTCGTCGCCGACGCCGCGGCCGGCCGTGCCTCCGACGAGGTGGAACCCTCGGGCTTGCACATCGACGTCGACGCGCCGCCGCCCGCACCGGATGCCGCCAACCCTCTCACCGAGCAACAGATCAGCGTCGCCTGGCCGGTGGACCTCCTCGGCGACCGGCGTGCTCCGATGATCGCGGCCGCCGAACTGGTCGACGCCGCCCGCGCCGAGCGGGCATTGTTCGCCGTCGCCGATACCGAGCCGGCGGATGTGGACGCGCGCGAGTGGCAGCGCGAAGTGGCCGTCCTGCTCGAGGAGCACGCGCGGGCGGGGGAGACGACGGTGGACGTGGAACTGCCGGGACACCTCTCGGTGAGTCAATTGGTGGAACTCGACTCCGACCAGGAGGCATTCGCGGCCCGTCTCCGGCGGCCCGTCCCGTATCGCCCCAACCCCATGGCACGACGCGGTACGGCGTTTCACGCCTGGGTCGAGCGCAGGTTCGGCGCCACGCGGCTGCTCGACGTCGACGAGCTTCCGGGAGCCGCCGACGCGACAGCCGGACCCGCCGAGGACGATCTGGATCTGTTGCGCAGCCGGTTCCTCGCCTCCGAGTGGGCCGACCGCACGCCGCTGGAGGTGGAGGTCGGCTTCGAGACGGTCATCGGATCGACGGTGGTCCGCGGGCGGATGGACGCGGTCTTCGCAGACGGCGACGGCGCGTTGATCGTCGACTGGAAGACCGGCGCCGTACCCGAGCCGGCGCGGCGCAAGCCGCTGTTCGTTCAGTTGGCCGCCTATCGTGTCGCGTGGTCTCAGCTGTCGGGAATCCCCCTAGAGAAGGTGCGGGCGGCCTTCGTCTACGTGCGGCACGACTTCACTCTGGAACCGGCCGATCTCCCCGGCCCCGATGAACTCGCGCGGATCCTCGCCGACCCGGGCGCATCGTGACCGCTGCCATCGTGACCGCTGACCGTCGGCGGTCCGGTCCATGCAGTAGCCTCCCATGCGTGATGTCACAGTCGGCGCGGGCGAGGTGGAGTTCCCGTGCGTGAGCGGTTACGGCGGCGGCGCGGCGGCGGACTGGTGGACGAGCCGGACTACGCGCTCGTCGGCGTCGTCCGGATCCCGGAGCATGAGAAGAGCCCGGCGCGGGCGATCGGCAGGCGCGTGGCGTGGGCTTTGACCGCGCTGCTCGTCTGCTCGGTGGTGGTCTATCTGGATCGCGACGGATACCACGACGCCCGCGACGTCCCGATGAGCTATATCGACGCGCTGTACTATTCGGCGGTCACCCTGTCGACCACCGGTTACGGCGACGTCACTCCGATCACCGAGTCGGCACGATTGGTCAACATCGTCTTCATCACCCCGCTGCGCGTGCTGTTCCTGATCGTGCTGATCGGTACGACCCTCGAAGTCCTGACCGAGCGTTCGCGGCAGGCGATCAAGATTCAGAGCTGGAGGAATCGGGTGCGCAACCACACCATCGTCATCGGCTACGGCACCAAGGGGCGCACAGCGATCGACGCGGTGATCGCCGACGGCGTCAAGCCCGCCGAGATCGTCGTGGTCGACAAGGACCCGAACGCGCTCGAATCGGCGAGTGCTCACGGTCTGGTCACCGTCCGCGGCGACGCCACCAAGTCCGACGTGCTGCGGCTCGCCGGCGTCCAGCACGCCTCCGCGATCGTGGTGGCCGCCAACCGAGACGACACCGCGGTGCTGGCGACGCTGACCGCACGCGAGATCAATCCGCGCGCCAAGATCGTTGCGTCGATCAACGAGGCCGAGAACACCCACCTGATGCGGCAGTCGGGCGCCGACTCCGTCGTGGTCTCGTCGGAGACCGCCGGTCGTCTCCTCGGCATCGCCACCATCACCCCGTCCGTGGTGGAGGTGGTGGAGGATCTGCTCAGCCCAGAAGAGGGTTATGCGATCGCCGAACGTGAGGTGGAACCGTCGGAGACCGGCGGTTCACCGGCGCACACCAAGGATCTGGTCCTCGGTGTGGTGCGCGACGGCAAGCTGTACCGGGTCGGAGACGAACGCGTCGAGGAGATCGAGGTCGGCGACCGACTGCTGTACGTCCGCCAGGGCGGATCGGTCTGATGGCCTCGTTCGAGCTCGTCGAACCGCCGCTGCTGTCGCGGGCGGAGATCGACCGCGCCGACCAGGTGCGCAAAGACCCGGAGCGTCTCGCTGCGGGATGGGCGCAGGCGCGCGTCCTGCCGGTGGACCACCGCGGCCGCTATCCGGTCACCGACCGCGGCGCGCTGCGATGGGCGCGGGCCGCGGAGTACGGTGCTGAACCGGTCGCGGGAGCGGTCTTCCTGGGGGTGGCGGACTGCGATCTGTGGGCCGTTCGGGTGGATGAGGTTCACGAGCCGGTGGCCGATCCGCGAACAGGCGCCCATCTGCTCTCCGCCGACGAGGCGGGACTGCTGGCGACAGCGCTGGGGGTGCTGAACTGGCACCGCACCGCGCAGTTCTCGCCGGTCGACGGCCGCCCGCTCGATCTCGTGCAGGGCGGTTGGCTGCGCCGCGACGGCGGTTCGGGTGCCGAGGAGTATCCGCGCACGGACCCGGCGGTGATCATGCTCGTGCACGACGGAGCCGACCGTGTCCTTCTCGGCCGGCAGGCCGTGTGGCCCGACCGTTGGTTCTCCACGCTGGCGGGTTTCGTCGAGCCGGGAGAGTCGCTGGAGCAGTGCGTTCGGCGCGAGGTGTTCGAGGAGGCGGGGATCCGGGTCCACTCGCCGCAATACCTGGGCTCGCAGCCGTGGCCGTTCCCGAGGTCGCTGATGCTGGGTTTCGAGGCGCTCGGCGACCCCGCCGAACCGCTGACCTTCCGCGACGGCGAGTTGGGCGACGCGAAGTGGTTCCACCGGGACGAGGTGCTCGAGGCGCTGGCGCGCGAAGACGACTGGGGCGCCGACAACCCCGGCTCGCGGCTGATGCTGCCGGGATCGGTATCGATCGCACGGAGCCTCATCACCGGTTGGGCTCGGGCACCGAGGCGCTGATACCCCGCGCCTCCGACGACTCCCGGAATGTGCTGAGATTGCGGCATGAGTGATGCGGCAGCGAACCCGGAACTGACTCTGTACACCACCTCCTGGTGTCCGTTCTGCAACCGGCTGAAGGCCGGTCTGGAACGCAACGGCGTGGAGTGGACCGAGATCGACATCGAGGCCGACCCGGACGCCGCCGAGTTCGTCGGCAGCGTCAACGGCGGCAACCACGTCGTTCCGACCGCTCTCTACGCCGACGGGTCTACGGCGACCAACCCGTCCGTCGGCGAGGTGATGAGCAGGCTCGGCAGGCTGTAGGACGGCCCAGCGCGGGGGCTCGGGCCGCCGGCTGGGCTCCCACGACACTGAGGAACCGGCTCTGAACTGCGGAGACGAGCAGTGTCGCAGGGGCATGAGAACGTAGTAGGCATGACAGTGATCGGGCATCCAGCGGCGGAAGGCGGAGTCACCTCAGGCCTTGATCCAGAACAGCTCGAAGCGGTTCTCGCGCCCCGAGGACCCGTCTGCGTGCTCGCCGGCGCGGGTACCGGCAAGACGCGCACCATCACCCGGCGGATAGCGCATCTGGTCGACTCCGGGCAGGTGAACCCCGAGCAGGTGCTGGCCGTCACGTTCACCGCGCGAGCGGCCGCGGAGATGAGGGAACGGCTGGAGTCGCTCGGCGTCGCCGGACCCGGCAACCGGATCGCCGCCCAGACCTTCCACGCCGCCGCCATGCGCCAGCTCCGCTACTTCTGGCCGATGGCGATGGGCGACATGCGCTGGGAACTGCTGGAGCACAAGTTCCGGATGGTCGGTAGAGTCTCGCGCGAATTGGGCCTCGACGTCGCCGACCGCGATCTGCTGCGGGATCTGGCATCGGAGATCGAATGGGCGAAGTCGTCGGGTCTGGGTCCGGGGCAGTATGCGGAGGCGGCGCGACGCACCCACCGCGACCTTCCGGCCGACCCTGCGACGGTCGCGCAGGTGTTCTCCGCGTATGAGGCGGCCAAAGTCGCGCCGAACGGCGACCGACTGCTCGATTTCGAGGATCTGCTCACCTTCACCACCACGATCCTGCGGTCGGACCCGTCGATCGCCGAAGAGTTCCGGTCCCGCTACCGCAGCTTCGTGGTGGACGAATACCAGGACGTCACTCCCATCCAGCAAGACCTGCTCGACGCATGGCTCGGCGGACGCGACGACCTCACCGTCGTCGGCGACGCGAATCAGACCATCTACAGTTTCACCGGCGCGACGCCGACGTACCTGCTCGACTTCACCCGCCGGTACCCGGAGGCCACGCTGGTGCGACTGCAGCGCGACTACCGCTCCACTCCGGAGGTGGTGAGTCTGGCGAACGCGGTCATCGGCAAGGCCCGCGGCCGCATCGCGGGCACGCGGCTCAAACTCGTGGGCCAACGGCCGTCGGGACCGGAACCGGTCTTCGCCGGATTCGACGACGAGATCGCCGAAGTGGTCGGAGTGGTGGCGAAGATCCGGTCGTTGATCCGCACCGGTGTCCCGGCCTCGGAGATCGCGGTGCTCTACCGGGTCAACGCTCAGTCCGAGGCCTACGAGGAGGCGCTGTCGGAGGCGGGGATCGACTACCAGGTCCGCGGCGCGCAGAGCTTCTTCGAGCGGCCCGAGATCGTGGCGGGGATGCGGCGCCTGACGTCTCTGGCGGCGGGGGCCGCACCCCCGCCGATGGCGCCGGTGGACGCCGTGCGGCATGCGCTGCACTCCGTCGGGCTCACCGAGTCCGAGCCGAAGGGCGCCAACGCGCGTGCGCGATGGCAACAGCTGCTGCGTCTGATGGAGATCGTGGAGTCGATCGCCGGGGAGTCACCAGAACTGGACTTCGCCGGACTGGTGGCAAGGCTCGAAGAGCGGTCGCGGATGCGACACGCGCCGGTCGGTGCGGGCGTCACGCTGTCGTCGATGCACGCGGCCAAGGGCCTCGAATGGGATGCGGTGTTCCTGACCGGACTGCATGAGGGATCGATGCCGCTCGGGCGTGCGTCCAAGACCACCGAAGAAGTCGAAGAGGAGCGCAGGCTCTTCTATGTTGGTGTCACGCGGGCACGTGAACACCTGCACCTGTCGTGGAGTCTTTCGAGAGGGGAGGGGCGGGGCGCCAAGCGTCGTCGTTCCCGATTCCTCGAGGCACTGGTGCCGAATCCGGCCGCCGACCTCGATCCGCTGCCCGAGCGCCGCGACCCCGATCCCGACGTCCTCGCCGCGCTGACCGCCTGGCGCAAGGACTTCGCCGAGTCCGAGGGCATCTCGGCGGTCAACGTGATGAGCGTGTCGATGATCCGCTCGATCGCCACTGCGGTGCCGACTTCGATCGACGAGCTGGCGAAGGTGCGCGGCTTCGGAGCGGAGCGGGCAGACGTGATCGGGGCGCGGATCCTTGACGTGATCGATGCCGCCCTCCCCGGGCGCCGACGCGGCGAAACCGCAGGTAGAAAATAAGTTGTGCGCCGTTGGCGGCGCGCATACAGTACAGAAGTACATCACGCGGTGCGGAGATCCTCTGTGCCGTCCGGAGCCGCACGAGAGAAGGGAATCGACCAGTGAACTGGCAGACAGTACATCTCGCTGCAGCGGCAGCGCCCATGGCGCGAGCGCGCCGGCGATTCCCAGTGGCCCCCGTGGACGGCGATCCGACGTCCTACCGAATGTCTCACTCCTAGAGACCAGCGGAACCTTCGAGGCCACGGCGAATCGCGATAGCGAACCCCGTGGCCTTTCTCATCGCACCACCACGAGTAGGCCCGGGTTCATCAGACCAGCATCTGCGAACGAAAGCCGACCTACTTTGTCTACCTTGACCATTCCCCGAATAGAACTGCCCTGCCAGTCCACCGACTACGACGCCGACCTGTGGTTCGCCGACCGACCGGACCTCCTGGAGGAGGCGAAGAGCCTGTGCCGACAATGCCCACTGCGGACCCAATGCCTCGAGAGCGCGATGGAGCGCGAAGAGCCGTGGGGAGTCTGGGGTGGGGAGATCTTCGAGCGCGGTGTCGTCATCGCGCGGAAGCGGCCCCGTGGCCGTCCGCGGAAGAACGCGGCCGTCGCATGATCGTCGCGTCGCCGCTCAGCTCGCGAGGCCGGGCACCCATTCGTTCAGAATCGCGCGATACGGTGCCTCCGCGTCGAGTTGAGCGGCGATCCCGACACATCCGATGAGGACACGGAAGACCATCACGTACTCGCGTGGAACATTCAGATTCCGCGACGTCTTGTAGACGTCGCCGTTGATGTCGGTGGCCATCCCCGCCGCGCGCTGCAGCCACTTGCGCGTGAAATGGAAGGTGTCGCTGTACAGCGGATCCACGTACGGCTGCAGGTAGTTGGCGAGGTCCTCCGGGCTCACGCGGTCGGCGTGCGAAGCCTGAATGAAGTTGGCGGCCACCATCTCCTCGCGCAGTTCGTCGTACCGCCTGTCACGCGCGAGGGCCAGAATCGGGCCCGTGTTCGCAGGCAGCCCGTCCGGGTAGTGCCCGACGGCACCGAAATCGAGGATCCCGAAACGCCCGTCGTCGAGAACGTAGAAGTTTCCGGGGTGCGGATCACCGTGCAGCATTCCCACACGCGCAGGCGAGCTGATCTCAAAGGTCGTCATCTTGGTGGCGGCGTCGTTGCGCTGCTCCTGCGTGCCCTCGACGATCAGCTTCGACAGCCGGGTGCCGTCGATCCACTCCGAGACCACGACCTTCGGCGCACTCGCCACCACCTTCGGAACCAGGAAATCCGGATCGCCGTCGAAGGCGCGGGCGAACGCCCGCTGGTTGTCGGCTTCGGTGATGTAGTCGAGTTCGTCCTCGGTCCGGTCGATGAGCTCGTCCACCATCGCCTTGACGTCAGTGCCGGGCGAGAGCTTCTGAATCAGTCCCGACATGCGGCTCAGGGTCTTCAGATCGGCCTTCAGGGCATGGTCGGCGCCCGGATACTGGACCTTCACCGCGACCTCGCGGCCATCGGACCACACGGCCTTGTGAACCTGGCCGATGCTGGCGGAGGCGGCGGGCTCGTCGCTGAACTCGCGGAATCGTTCGGGCCAGCGGGTGCCGAGCTGCTGATCGAGCACCTTGTGCACGGATTTGGCGGGAAGCGGCGGCGCTTCCGCCTGCAGCTTGGTCAGCGCTTCCCGGAAGGGCTCACCGAATTCGTCGGGGATCGCGGCCTCCATGATCGAGAGCGCCTGTCCCACCTTCATGGCCCCGCCCTTGAGTTCCCCCAGGACCGCGAACAATTGCTCGGCGGTCTTGTTCATCAACTCGGCGTTGACTTCTTCTCGGCTCTTGCCCGCGATCCGCTTGCCGAACCCGGCGGCAGCGCGCCCGGCCATGCCCAGGGGGAGTGCGGCCAGTTTCGCGTTGCGACGACCCTGGCCGCGTGTGATCTCGCTCAATGGTGTCCTTTCGCCGCGTGATCGAGGATAGTGGAAACCGTTTCGCCCGGTGCACCGCCGCATCGCACGAAGCATTCGCAGCGCGGATGCACCGGTGCCGGGGCGAGCGTCATCCCGCACGGCAGCGGCCGGAACTCGAGCCGCTTTCCGGCCACCGCCGGCGGCGCCGGATCCGCGGCTCGCAGTGCCGCGCCGATCTCGCCGATCTGCGCGTGCGCCATCGCCACCGTCGCCAGACGGGTCGCGGTCCCGCCGGCGCCGGCGACCCCCTGCAGGGTGGCGGCGAGCACCGGCCATCCGGGATCGACGTCGGTGCGGTGCAGCTCGAGGCACCGCAGGCAGCTGGTGGCTCCCGGCAGCACCAGCGGCCCGACGACCCCCACGTCGTCGTGGATGTGCACCGCGAGGTGGGGGATCCGCGCAGACATCAGCGGCTCGTACACGGCCGGGTCGGGAACCGGCTGGTCGGCGAGAACCACCAGCTGCGGCCGGGGCCCGGGACCGCCGAGCGGACCGCGCGGATCGCAGACCTCGGTCCGGTGTCCGTCGAGCGGCAACCCGGACAGCAGCAGCCTGGCGATTTCGCCGTGACCGACGATGCCGATGGCGAGGCGTGCGGATGCAACAGTTTCGGACTCCACCGCCTTGCCCGCGGCGACCAGCCGGTCGAGCATCTCCCAGAACCTCGACGCCGAGAGACCAGACGACCGCAGATCACGGCGCAGATGGCGGTAGCGCTGCGGCGTCCGGAGGCGTTGCAGAAGCGCCGCGACCGCAGCCGTCGACACTCCGCGACCGAGTTCCACCGTGAGCGCGGTCAGCGGGTCGGAGCCGATGTGCAGCCGGCCGTCGGGGCGGATGAGGACCGGTGTGCCGGACGTGAGAACCGGGAGCGCGTCGCGTGCGGGCATGACGACCACGCTGGCAGCGCAGCCGGTTCTCGGCGAACCCGAATTCCACAGGTTCGACGAGCTCTGGAATCAGCGCTGGTCGGAACCCTCGCCGTCGCCGCCGGAAGCTCGGCCGTCGTCGCCTGGCTCGGCGTCACCGTCGCCGCTCTCGGCAGTGAACTGGCGCTCCAACTCGGCGATGGCGTCGTCGATACCGGAGACGTCGCCTCCGACGATTCGGTCGATGAAACCCGCCGGATTGTCGAGGTCGTCGGCGTCGGGAAGCAGGTCCGGATGGCCCCACACACCGTCGCGCGTCGCGATGTCCGACGCCTCGGTGAGCGCCCGCCACAGGGCGGCCGCCTCACGCAGTTTGCGCGGACGCAGATCCAGACCGATCAACGTCGCGAAGGTCTGCTCGGCGGGACCGCCGGACGCGCGGCGCCTGCGCATCGTCTCACTGAGCGCGGCCGTGCTCGGAATCCGGTCTCCGAGCGCATTCGACACCACCAGCTCCACCCAGCCCTCGACGAGTGCGAGCAGCGTCTCCAGACGGCTGAGCGCCGCCTGCTGCGCCGGGGTCGTCTCCGGTTCGAATGAGGCGGCCGAACCCATCAACTCCTCGAGCTTGCCCGGATTGGAGAACAACTCCTGCGGGTCGATCTCCGTCGCCAGATTCTGCAGTCCGCCGAGGTCGATGCGGATGCCGCGGGCGTACTCCTCCACGGTCGCCAGCAATCGCTGCTTGAGCCACGGAACGTGCGCGAACAATCGCACGTGCGCGGCTTCCCGCGCCGCGAGGAAGACGACGATCTCCTGCGCGGGCAGATCGAGTCCCTCGGCGAATCGCGCGATCGCCTCGGGAAGCAGCACCCCGAGACCGTCCGGCGCCAAGGGCAGGCCGATGTCGGTGGAGGTCAATACGCCCCCGGCCAACTGCCCCAGTCCCTGACCCAGCTGGGTCCCGTACATCGTGCCGCTGAGCTGGCCGATCATCGCCATCATCGGGCCGGCGAAAGCCTTCGCCTCCTCGGGCAGACCGGCGTCCATCGTCTTCGACATCTGCTCGGCGATCGGATCGCACAGCGTCCGCCACGTCGGCAGCGTGTTCTCCAGCCAGTCCACGGGCGTCCACGCCGCCGTCGAACGGATCCCCGCGGGCATCGCGGTCTGCTCATCGAGCCAGACCTCCGCCAGCCGGACCGCGTCCGCCACCGCCTGGTGCTCCTTCTCGAGCATCGGAGTGAACGAGCCGATCTGCCTGCGCGCCAGGTTCGCGGCCACGTCGTAGTTGACGGGACCGGAGCCGCCGCCGGCCATGCCCGCGCCCATGCCGCTGAACATGTTCCCGAGTTGACTGAACAACTGACCCAGCTGCGAGGGATCGACCGCGCCGCCTTCGCCCAGCGGGAATCCGAAGGGGTTCGACGGGTCGCCGCCCGGCGTGCCGCCGCCGCTCTGGCCACCGTTGTTCTTGTCCGGGTCGTTCTT
This sequence comes from Gordonia sp. PS3, assembly GCF_041950545.1. Taxonomy (NCBI): domain Bacteria; kingdom Bacillati; phylum Actinomycetota; class Actinomycetes; order Mycobacteriales; family Gordoniaceae; genus Gordonia; species Gordonia sp. PS3. Next base: position 969,741 of record NZ_CP169524.1, read on the forward strand.
GTCCCGGTCGTTCGACGACGAGAACCCGAAGGGCAGATCATTCATACCTTCAACGGTACCGGGCCGAAGCTCGGCACATCTCCCGTCGCTGCGCTCGCCCGGTCACCTGCGGGCTCCGGGAATCGGGCTGCATTACCCTGGGCCGGGTGACCATCAAGCCCGCCCATCGCCGTATCGCCACGATCACCGTCGGCGTGGTAGTCCTCCTGGCGTTCGTCATCGCAGGCATGACGCTTCGGGTGCCGTATGTGGCGCTCGGGCCCGGCCCGACGGTCAACACGCTCGGCGACGTGGACGGCAAACCCGTCGTCGAAGTGACCGGAGCGGTGGATCCGGACCCGAAGGGCAATCTCAACCTCACCACGGTCTCGCTCCGCGACGGATTCTCGCTGTTCCAGGCGCTCGGAATGTGGGCCTCGGGCACGTACGAACTGCAGCCGCGTGAGCTGTACTACCCGCCCGACCAAACGGTGGAACAGGTGCAGCAGCAGAACACCGAGCAGATGAGCGGCTCGGAGACCAACGCGACGATGGCCTCGCTGAACTACCTGCACAAGCCGGTCGCGATCGGCGTCGGCGCCGTCGCGAGCAAGGGGCCGGCCGACGGCAAGCTCGCTCCGCGCGACCGCATCCTCACCCTCGACGGCGTCGCGATCGACGGGCCCAAGGCACTCGCCGACGTCCTCGCCCGGCACAAGCCCGGCGACGAGGTGGAACTGACGGTCCAGCGCGGACCGCAGCGACTGACCCAACAAGTCAAGCTCGGGGCCCGCCCGGACGATCCCGCCAAGGCCTTCCTCGGGGTGACGCCGCAGATGATGGCAGCGGACCCGAATATCAACATCGTGTTCAACGTCGGAGACATCGGCGGACCGTCGGCGGGTCTGATGCTGACCCTCTCGGTGATCGACCACCTGACGCCCGGCGACCTGTCACACGGTCAGTTCGTCGCGGGCACCGGCACCATCGACCCGAACGGCAAGGTCGGCACCATCGGCGGCATCCCGCACAAGATCAAGGCGGCCCGAGACGCCGGAGCGACGGTGTTCCTGGTTCCGGCCGGCAACTGCGATGCCGCGAAGTCCGATGCGCCCGACGGCATCGAACTGGTCAAGGTCGACACGCTGACCGACGCGGTGAACGCGCTCAACACCCTCGGCACCGACGAGGCCCGCCCGCACTGCTGAATCGGCACTGCTGAATCGGTCAGCCGTGCAGAGTCTCGGCGAGAGCGTCGAGCAGATTCGGTGCGATGTCCGGGTGAGTCTGCAGATCCCCCGACTGCTGCTCGCCCTCTCGGAGCGCGAGCAGCGCCACCCGCTGCCCGGTGCGGAGCACCCCCGCCGCGAGCCGTGCCGTCTTCCGCTCGGGATGGCTGTGAGCGGCTCGCCGCGCCGCCTCGTCGGCGGCGTCGGGATCGGCCAGCAGCGGTTCCAGCGCCGCGTCGAGATCGGCCTCGGCGTCGGGCGGCAGCAGGGTGATCTCGGTGACGACCGCCGAGCCCACCACTTGCTCCGGCCACGCGACGGTGGTCAGCAGCTCTTCGAGGTCGGCGGTGCTGGTCTCCTGCACCACCGGGCTCAGAGCGGAGTCGTCGCCGGGATCGACGAGGCCCGGCGCCTGGGACGCGAGCACCGCGGTCGGTACCAGGGCGAACAGTGTCGGCGCCGAGCCCCAGGGCAAGTCGGAGGCGTAGGCGAGGCACTGGGCGAGGGCATTGCCGAGATCGGCTTGGGAGAAGCCGGCGCCTGCGGAATCATCGGAAGACGTCACGCGCCCATTGTGCAGCCTGGACGGTTGCGGCGGAGAACGGAGCCGACTCGGGCGAATCGGTAAGCTGGTCGGCATTGCTGTCGCACGCGCGCGAGCAGAGACGAATCAGGGAGCTTATACAAGTGGTGAGCATGACCGGATCGGGCGGACGGCCGACGTTGTCCCGGAGGGCGAAGATCCTGATCGGGATCGGTGTCGGACTGCTGATCCTGCTGTTGGTGGGTCCGCGAGTGGTCTCACTGATCACCGACTGGCTCTGGTACTCCGACCTCGGGTACTCCGAGGTGATGTCCACCATGCTCACGACGCGTCTGGTGACCTTCCTGGTGGTCGCGGTCGTGGTCTCGGCGATCGTCTTCGGCGGCATCTTCGCGGCCTACCGTGCACGTCCGGACTTCGTGATGCTGGCGAGCCCCACCGACCCGCTGGCGCGCTACCGGACGGCGGTGGGCATGCGGCCCAAGCTGTCGGTTCTGGTGCCGTCGGTGTTCATCGGCATCGTGGCGGGTCTCATCGCCCAGGGCTCCTGGGCCACGGTTCAGATGTTCATCAATCGCGAACCCTTCGGGATCAAGGATCCTCAGTTCGGCCTCGACATCGGGTTCTACTCGTTCTCGCTGCCGTTCTTCCGGATGATGCTCGACATCATCTTCATCTCGCTCGTCATCGCGTTCATCGGGAACCTGATCACGCACTACGTCTTCGGCGGACTGCGGCTCGGCGGCGGCGGACGTCGCGGATCGTTGACGCGGGCGGCACGCATCCAGCTGGCCGTGATCGCCGGACTGTTCATGATCGCGAAGGCCATCGGTTACTGGTTCGACCGATACGACCTGCTCAGCAGCGACCGGCGCGGCGACATCTTCACCGGCGCCACCTACACCGACATCAACTACGTGCTGCCGTCGAAGCTGATCCTGATGGCGATCGCGATCGTCTGCGCCATCGCATTCTTCGCCGCGATCGCCCTGCGCGACCTGCGCATCCCGGCGCTGGCCGCGGTGCTGATGCTGCTCTCGGCGCTGGTGATCGGCGTCGCGTGGCCGGCGGCGATGGAACAGTTCGCCGTCAAGCCCAGCGCCGACACGAAGGAAGCCGAGTACATCGAACGCAACATCGCGGCGACCACCGAGGCCTACCGGATCCGCAACGGCAAGGACGTCGTCTACGACAACGACTGGGCGCGCAGTCCGGCGAATCCGGCCACCGTCAACTCCGACGCAGCGACGCTCTCGAACATCCGCATCCTCGACCCGGCGGTGATGTCGACCGCGTTCTCGCAGCGGCAGGCGCTCAAGAACGTCTACGGCTTCCCCTCGCAGTTGGCGGTGGACCGCTACCCGGTCACCCAGGACGGCGAGACCCAGCAGCGCGACTTCATCGTCGCCGCGCGCGAACTCGATCCGTCGCGCCTGAGCGGCAACCAGAACAACTGGCTCAACAAGCACACCGTGTTCACTCACGGCAACGGGTTCATCGCCGCGCAGGCCAACAAGGTCGACGAGGCACCCAACGGCGACACCAATTCCGACTCCGGCGGACTCCCGGTGTTCCTGGTCTCCGACGTCAACACGGTGAATACACCCGAATACAAGGCGACCGCACCGATCAAAGTCCGTGAGCCGCGCATCTACTTCGGCGAGATGATCGCGAAGGTGAACCCCGACTACGCCATCGTGGGTACGGGCGGCTCGGACGAGGGCCGCGAGTACGACGGAGACAACGAGAATTACCGCTACCGCGCCGATTCCGGCGTTCCCCTCAGCAACTGGGGTACGCGTCTGCTGTACGCGCTCAAGTACGGCGAGCGGAACTTCATCCTGTCCAGCGCGGTCGGCGACCAGTCGCGGATCCTGTACGACCGCGATCCGCGCGACCGGGTCAAGAAGGTGGCGCCGTGGCTGACCACCGACTCCAAGACCTACCCTGCGGTCATGGCCGACGGCTCGATCAAGTGGATCGTCGACGGCTACACGACCCTCGACAACTATCCCTACGCGCAGCGCATGGCCTTGCAGGCGGCGACGGCCGACTCCCGTCAGTCCGACGCCGGGCCGACCGGGCGCGCTCAGCCCGACCGCGAGGTCTCGTATGTGCGCAACTCGGTGAAGGCAACCGTCGACGCCTACACCGGCAAGGTCGAGCTGTACCAGTCCGATGACACCGATCCGGTGCTCAAGACATGGATGAAGGCGTTCCCCGGCACGGTCAAGCCCAAGTCGGAACTCGACAAGCGGCCCGACCTGCGCGCCCACCTCCGTTACCCGGAGGACATCTTCAAGCTGCAGCGCGAGCTGCTCACGAAGTACCACGTCAACGACGGCACCACGTTCTTCAAGTCGAGCAACTTCTGGACCGTTCCCGCGGACCCGACCGTCGACAAGAGCACCGCTCCGCAGCCGCCGTACTACTTCACCGCGTCGGCGCCGGGCAACGAGGCGCTCTCGCAGTTCCAGCTGACATCGGTGATGACCGCGCTCGCGCGGCCGAACCTCGCGGCGTACATGACGGCGGCATCCGACCCGGACGGATACGGCAAGATCACGGTCAAGACGTTGCCGACCACGACCCAGTCGGTGGGTCCGCAGCAGGCGACCGAGGCGATGAAGAACAGCCCGTCGAGCACCCGTGACCGTCAGCTCGTGGAGAACTCCAGCCTGGTGACCTACGGAAACCTGCTCGCACTGCCTGTCGGCGACAACGGAATCCTCTACGTGCAGCCGATGTACAACCAGGCCAAGACCGGGGACTCGGCGATCCCGAAGCTCTACCGCGTGCTCACGTACTACAACGCGGCGGCGGGCAAGGAGAAGGCGAACGCCGGCTATGCGCCGACCGTGGCCGAGGCACTCCGCCAGGTCGGCATCGATCCGAGTGCGGCGACGGAGCCGGAGATCGAGGGAGGGTCGAGCACGCCTGCGCCGCAGAAGCCCGCGCCGAACACCCAGCAGCCGTCGAGTAGCGGCGGCGACGACGCCGCGCGCGACGCGGTGGTGAAGGAGCTCGGCGAGGCGCTCGAGGAGATGCGCAAGGCGCAGTCGAGCGGCGACTTCAAGGCCTACGGCGACGCCCTCGACCGGCTCAACAAGGCCGTCAATCAGTACGAGGCCCTCGGCAACTGAGCCGCGCACATTCGCAAGAATGCCGGCCGATCGGGAATCCGATCGGCCGGCATTCTGCTCGGCAGGGCCCCGCGTCCAGGATCAGGGACGCACTTTGGCCAGATAGCGGGCGATCTCGTCGGGTGTGTTGTCGGGCATCACCGGCGAGTGATGCAGCCGCCTGACGAGGAAGGTGAAGATCATCGCGGAGAAGATCAGGCAGCCGAGTGCGAGCACTCCGTAGGTGATGTTGGTGGGCTTGTTGTCGGGGAGGTCGGCCAAGGTGATGACCCACAGTGCTGAGAAGGCGCCGCCGACCATCAACAGGACGAAGGCCACCAGGCCCATCCAGTGGTTTCCGTGGCCGCTCCTTCTGATCGAGTGATTCGCCATGACTGATCCTCCTAGCTCGTCTGATGATGAATGCCCTGGTAGAGCACCCTCTATCTACCCTCACCATAGCTCAGGAGGTGACAAATATCACATGAAGAATCTGGCTAGCTCGTTTGTCACATACGGTGTCCAGGAGTCGTCGTTGCAGGTGCAACCGACTTACGCTCGGCAGGTCGGATCGTCGGGATTCCGTCAGTCGTGTAGGAAGGTCGCGAATGCCACCCCTGAGCCGTCTGGTGAAACTGCAGCTGGTCGTCGTGATTCTGCTGGGTGTCGGTGCGTCGATCTTCGCGGGCATCCGGTTCGCGCGAATGGACCAGGCGCTCGGACTCAGCGGCTATCGCGTGGTGGTGCACATGCCCGACAGCGGTGGCATCTTCCCCGAAGCCGAGGTGACATATCGCGGGGTCCCCGCCGGTCGCGTCAGCGATATGCGCATCGTCCCCGGTGGCGTCGATGTGGAGCTGACCCTCGATTCCGGCCGGTCGTCGATTCCGGCGTCGTCGGTGGCGGTGGTCGCCAACCGGTCCGCGATCGGGGAGCAGTTCCTCGACCTCCAGCCGCCGTCGGGCGCCGGTCCGTATCTGCGCGACGGCTCGGAGATCTCTGAGGTCGAACTGCCTCCGGCGGTGCAGGACGTCGTCTCGTCGGCCATCGACCTCACCAAGACGATTCCGGTCGATTCGCTCCAATCCGTCGTCCGTGAACTCGGCAGGGCGTTCAACGGCAAGGGGGAGGATCTGTCGAGACTGGTCGATTCGCTGGACACCCTGTCGAAGGACGGACTCAAGAGTCTCGACGACACGATCGGCCTCATCAAGAACTCGAACGTCGTGCTCAAGACTCAGGACGAGCAGTCCGACGAGATCCTCGAATGGTCGCGCGGACTCGACAAGGTGTCGGCGCAGCTGGTCTCGTCCGATCCGGCTGTGCGGCGCATTCTGACCGACGGGCCCCGTGCGGCCTCTGCGCTGTCGGAGTTTCTCGACGAGAACGGGGCCGACACCACCAAGCTGATCGGGCAGCTCGGCGGCACGGTCCACGAGAGCGCGCCGGCGTCCTACGTCACCGGCATGACCTTCGCGATGCTGTCGAGCCTGTCGGCCAGCAGTCACGCCACATCCTCGCCCGACGGATCGATCCGTTTCGGCATCGTCCTGGAGACCGGCAACCCGCCGAGCTGTACTCGCGGCTACGAGTCGACGCAGGCGATGATCGCGCGGATCAAGCGTGAGAAGCCCGACTTCGACATCAACTACGACGACTTCCCGTTCAACACCGAGGTCGGGTGCACCGTGCCCGCCGGAAATCCGACCTCCGTGCGTGGCGCCGCGCGGGCACCGCTCGCGAATCCGAACATCGCGCAGCCGTGGGACGGCAACGCCAAGAAGGACCCCGACAAGCTCAATCTCAACCCGCTCGCCACCCAGCTGGCGGCGCTGATGGGCGTGCATCCGCGCTGAGCCGAGCCCTTCCGGTGGCGTGGATCACCTTGGGATTTCATCGATTTGCCTTCGCTGACGCGGCGTGTGTAACGTAGTCGATGCAACGCGGGGTGGAGCAGCTCGGTAGCTCGCTGGGCTCATAACCCAGAGGTCGTAGGTTCAAATCCTGCCCCCGCTACTAGAAGGAAGACCCGCACCGTCACGGTGCGGGTCTTCTTGCATCCCGGGTGCGGCCACGGTAGTCGGGCTTCAACCCTTCAGCCCCTTCAACCCCTCGACTCGACTCCGCCGCGGGGGCGGGTGGTCGAGGCGGTCTCGGGGATCGGGTACAGTGGACGAGTACGAGTTCGACGGCCAGGATTCAGCATCATCGTCCTGGAAATCGGATCTTACCGACGCGGGGTGGAGCAGCTCGGTAGCTCGCTGGGCTCATAACCCAGAGGTCGTAGGTTCAAATCCTGCCCCCGCTACCGAACCGAGGAGACCCGCACCGTGAAGGTGCGGGTCTCCTCGCATTTCACGCGGCATTAGGCTGGACGCATGCACAGTCTCGGTTCCACCCTTCCTCGCCGCGGTCTCAACGCGCGACAACTGGAGACGGTGGGAAGGCTTCTCGACGCGGGCCTGTCGCTGCTCGAGGAGTCGGCCTACGAGGATCTGACGCTTCGGCTCATCGCCGCCGGAGCGAATGTCTCGCCGGCGACCGCGTACACCTACTTCTCGTCGAAGGACCACCTGTTCGCGTCCCTGTTTTGGCGGCAGGTGGCGCAGGCCCCGGAGCCGGAGCTGTCGGGCGAGGCCGCCGACCGCCTGCACCAGACCGTCCGGTACATCGCCGACGTGGTCGGAGCGTCGCCCACGGTCGCCGAGGCGGCCACCAAGAGTCTGCTCGCCGTCGATCCGGACGTGGCGCGGATCCGCGTCGAGATCGGCACCCACTGGTACGGACTGTTCACGCGCGCCCTGGGCGAGGATGTGGACCCGGCGGTCTTGCGAACACTCATGTTCACCTTCTCCGGTGCTCTGCTGGAGGCGGGGATGGGCGTCATCACCTATGACGACCTGTTCGACCAATTGGATTCGGCGGTGACGGTGATCGCCCGCGGCAACGTCTGACCGCGGCCGCGACGCATGCGGTTCAGTCGGGTTGCCGCTGCCCCCGCCACCACCACACCACGACCGACGTCACGACGGCGATGATGAGCGCGATGTCGACGTCCGGGCGGGCGAGTGCCTCGGCGGCGGTCTGGAGCCGGTCGGCGACGCCGGAGCCGGCCTCGGGATCGGCCAGCCCGACGAAGCCGTCGGTGATCCAGTACGCGCAGCCCGCCGCGATGAGCAGCAGGCCGGTGAGCACCGAAGTGCTGTGCCACGACCGGCCGAGGAAGGTGAACTCGCGACCGCGCAGCAGCGCGCGGCCGCGTTCGCCGAACCGCTGCCACACGAGAGCGATCGTGAACATCGGCGCGACGATGCCGGCTCCGTAGACCGCCAACAGGACGCCGGCGCCCGCGATCGCCCCCTGAGCCGCGGCCAGCGTGAGGACGGCGCCGAGGATCGGGCCGGTGCAGAATCCGGCGGCACCGGAGGCCGCACCGAGAAGCAGGCTGCGGACCAGGCCGGTCCGGCGTTGCGCGGCACCCCGCAATCCCTCGATTCCGGGCACCCGGCCGGCGATGTCGAACCCCCGGCCGAACATCGCCAGCAGGCCGAACGCCACGAGCACCGCGGAGGTGAGGGCGACCACCGCCGAACGATGCTCGGCGAACAACCGACCCAGCGCACCGACGCCGATCCCGACGGGTACCAACGTCGCGACGAGGCCGAGGTAGAAGACCAGCGAATGGATCACCAGCCGCGGCCCGGAACCGGCGGTCGATGCGAAGAAGGCGGGCAGGAGCAGAGCACTGCACGGGCTCAGCAGACTGAGCGCGCCGCCGACGAAGGCGGCTGCGAGTCCCACATTCATGGCTGCACGGTCACCTCAGCGTCCGGCGGCGTCGAGTTCGCTCCGCAGCTTGTCGGTGAAGACCTTCGTCGGCTGCGCCCCGAGGATCGGCTGGCCGCCGAGGATGAAGGCGGGCGTGGAATAAGTGCCCGCGGTGAAGCCGTCACTCGCCTTGTTCCGTACCGCCGACAAGACGGTGCGCGACTCGTAGTCGGTGCGGAAGCGGCCGGTGTCGAGCCTCAACTCGCCGGCGAGGGCGAGCAGTGCGTCGTCGGAGAGCGCGCTCTTCGGGCGCGGCCGGCCGTCGGCGAACAGAGCGGCATGGAACTCGCGCAGATGCCCCTGGAGCGCCGCGGAGTAGGCGGCGCGGGCGGCGCGTTCGGACTCATCGCCGAAGATGTTCATGTCCCGGAGTTCGATGCGCAGATCGCCGGCGTCGGCATAGGGCAGGAGTGCCGGGAGCGTGTCGTGCGACCACTTCGCGCAGTACGGGCACTGGTAGTCGGTGAAGACCACGAGACCGACGGGTGCGTCGACCGGACCGAAGGTCATCGGATCGGTCGGATCACGGTCCTCCCATTCCGAGCGGACCGGCGTCGATGCGGCACTGCCTGCCCGGTCGGCGGAGCCGTCGACCCCGTGCGAGGAACGGATCACCACGAAGGCGATCGCGGCGATGCCCGCCAGCACCGCGACGATCGGCACCAGCCGCGACCGGCGGAGCGATGTGCGGTCAGGGGCCATGCGTGCACCATAGCAACGACGCGGGGGCTCGGCGCCGGGAGACGGGGCGCGGCCGGGCCCGGGCGATCTGCGAGACTTGTGCGATGAATCTGACTCTCACCGCTCAGGTGGCGCTGATCGCCGCGGGTGTCATCTTTCTGTGGGCGCTGTTGCTCGGCGTGTGGAAGTACGCCGCCATCATGCGGAGCGAGACCGGACAGGCACACGTGTACGTCGACATCGCTCACCGCGCCGCACTCATGTACTCCTTCGCCACCGCCTTGCTGGCTGCGTTCGCGCAGTTCAGCGCGTGGTCGACGGCGGTCAACATGGTCGCGCTGATCGTCGTCCTCGTCTTCTTCGTCGGTGCGATCGCGTCCTACTGCCTGCACGGACTGCGACGCGACACCACCAACCAGTTCCACCCGGCGTCGCCGTCGCTGACCGCGTCGATGGTCGCGCTGATCATCGGCGAGGTGGGCGGCAGCGCGGTGATTCTCGCGGGCTTCATCGTCGAGCAGGCCGGCACCTGGGGCTGAGTGTCCCGAGTGGCGTTCCGGTGCGATCGGCGGCGCGTCAGATCAGATCGAACGTCTGGTTCTGGTGTCCGACGGTGGTCCGCCAGCCGAGATCGTGGTCGATCCGATGCCGCATCGACTCCGTGGCGTTGGGTTCGCCGTGAACCAGGAACGTCCGGCGCGGCGCCTCGTCGAAGCCACGCATCCATCGGATGAGCTCGTCGGAGTCGGCGTGCGCCGAGAGCATGTGCAGGTTCTCCACCCGAGCGTGCACCGGCAGCCACTCGCCGTACAGCTTGAGGAAGCGTGCCCCGTCGGCCAGCGACCGCCCGCGGGTGCCGACCGCCTGATAGCCGACCAGGACCACCGTGTTCTGTGAGCCGCCGACGAATGCGGCCAGATGGTGCAGGACGCGGCCGCCGGTCGCCATCCCGCTCGCGGAGAGAATGACCTTCGGGCCGTGGTCGGCGGAGATCTGTTTGGAACGTTCGGGGTCGCGGACGTACTCGGCGATCGCGAACATCTCGTCGACGTGTGCCGCGTCGAGCCGATGCGCCGCCGGATGCGAGCGCATCAGTTCGCCTGCGTTGATCGCCATCGGGCTGTCGACGTAGACCGGCACCCGGGGCAGCAGCCCGTCCCGCTGCAGAGTCCAGAGGTGATAGAGGATCGTCTGCGTCCGACCGACCGCGAACGCGGGGATCACGACGGTGCCGCCGCGGTCGACTGTCTCGGTGATGATGCGCAGTAGTTCGGCGGCCGGGTCCGCGTGGTCTCGCACGCGATCGCCGTAGGTGGACTCGCACACGAGGTAGTCGGCCCGGGGTACCGGCTCGGGATTGAACATCAGGGGGTCGTCGTACCGGCCGAGGTCGCCGCTGAACGCGACGGTGACGCCGCCCCACTCCACCTCGACGGTGGCGGCGCCGAGGATGTGGCCGGCGCCGCGGAACAGCGCTCGGACCTCGCGGGTGGGGGAGAACGACTTGTCCGTGGCGCGCGTGTGGAACTGGGCTATGGTCTGTTCGACGTCGGTGACGTCGTAGAGCGGCCGTGCCGGGGAGTGCCGCGTGGCCCGGTGCTTGTTGGCCAGCATCGCGTCGCGTTCCTGCAGATGGGCGGAGTCGCGGAGGATGATGTCGGCCACGTCGCGCGTGGCGGGGGTCGAATAGATCGGACCGCGGAAGCCGTCGCGGATCAGGCGCGGCAGGTATCCCGTGTGGTCGAGATGAGCGTGGGTGACGATCACCGCATCGAGTGCCTGCGGATCCACCGGCAGCGAGCGCCAGTTGGTCTCGCGCAGGTTCTTGATGCCCTGGAAGAGCCCGCAGTCGACGAGGATCATCCTCCCGTCGCGCTCGAGGAGATGCTTGGAACCGGTGACGGTTCCCGCCGCTCCGAGGCTGGTGAACGAGAGCGTCGACATCCGGTGGCCTCCTCTGATCGCCTTCACCCGAGCCTAGGCCGTGCCGGCCGCGTGGGTCGGGCGACACCGCGAGGCCGGTCGCTGCGACAGCGACCGGCCTCGTCGGAGAGCGCGGTTCCCCGGTTGAGGGGTGCGGGCGTACTTAGAGGTACGCGCCGCAGACCGGCCAGGCGCCGGGGCCCTGGGTGGCGAGCACGTTCTCCGCGACGCGGATCTGCTCCTCGCGGGACGCGTTGTTCGCGCTGCCGGTGCCGCCGTTGGCCTCCCAGGTGGACTGCGAGAACTGCAGACCGCCGTAGTAGCCGTTGCCGGTGTTGATCGACCAGTCGCCGCCGCTCTCGCACTGAGCGACCGCGTCCCAGTTGTGGCCGGTGTCGGCCGAGGCGACGCCGGCGGCCAGGGTCAGCGGGGCGATGGTCAGGGCGCCGGCGATCGCGGCGCGGGTTGCGAGCTTGGTAAGGCTCATCAGGCATTCCTCCTTGGGCGCAGCCCTCGAAAACGGGCTGCGTTCGTGGACGGAAGAGACGCTACGTCGTGAAAAACGTGAGGTCACACCGCGAAGCTGTGGTCGGAGACACAATCCGCTTGCTCTTGCAAGCGTGTAATTCTCAGCAAGATCCCAGGTGGGAGCGAGGATTCCGCTGTTATCTTTCCGTGATAAATCCGAGACCAAGTGTGACCGAGTCCACGCTGCAGAAGTGACTCCGGTCACCGGATTGCTACCGTTGTCCAATGGCCACCTACGCAGAAGTCTTCGCCCGCAGCATCGACGATCCCGACGGATTCTGGCTCGACGCGGCGGCGGGCATCGACTGGATCAGTCCGCCGACCAAGGCTCTCGACGATTCCCAGCCGCCGATCTACCGATGGTTCCCCGATGCCACGCTCAATACCTCGGCGAACGCGCTCGACCGTCATGTCTCGGCGGGCCGCGGCGATCGTGACGCGCTCGTCTGGGACTCCGCAATGGTGGGCGAGAAGCGGACGTACACCTATGCCGAACTGCTCGCCGAGGTGTCCCGCTTCGCGGGAGTGCTCGCCGCGCAGGGCGTGGCCAAGGGCGATCGCGTCATCGTCTACATGCCGATGATCCCGGAGGCCGCGATCGCGATGCTCGCCTGCGCGCGGATCGGAGCCGTGCACTCAGTGGTGTTCGGCGGGTTCGCTGCACCGGAGTTGGCCACGCGCATCGACGACGCCGAACCGGTCGCGATCGTCACCGCGTCGGGTGGACTGGAGCCGGGCCGAACCGTCGAGTATCTGCCGATGGTGCGGGATGCGCTGGCGATCGCGGCGTCGGCGCCGGAGACGGTGATCGTGAAGGACCGGCCGCAGGTGGCCGGATCGGCGGGGGACTACGGGTGGCTCGACTGGGACCAGCAGATGGCGACCGCGCGCCCGGCCGACGCCGTCGAGGTGGCCGCGACCGACCCGCTCTACATCCTGTACACCTCGGGAACCACGGGGAAGCCCAAGGGCGTGGTGCGCGACAACGGCGGTCACGCGGTGGCGCTGCACTGGTCGATGCGCAACGTGTACGGGGTGTCGCCCGACGACGTGTGGTGGACGGCCTCCGACGTCGGCTGGGTGGTGGGCCACTCGTACATCGTCTACGGTCCGCTGCTGCTCGGAGCGACGACGGTGATGTATGAGGGCAAGCCGGTCGGGACACCTGACGCGGGGGCGTTCTGGCGCGTCATCTCCGAACACGGAGCGTCGGCGCTGTTCACCGCTCCGACGGCGATCCGCGCGATCCGCAAGGCCGATCCCGAGGCCGCTGAACTGGCCCAGTACGACATGTCGCGGTTCAAGACCCTCTTCGCGGCGGGCGAGCGACTCGATCCCGACACGTTCGAATGGGCCTCGGAGAAGCTCGGTGTCCCGGTGGTGGACCACTGGTGGCAGACCGAGACCGGCTGGGCGATAGTGGCCAATCTGCGTGGACTCGAACCCATGCCGCTCAAGCCCGGGACTGCCACGGTCCCGGTCCCCGGGTACGACGTGCAGGTCGTCGACGCCGATGGCCGCCGTCTCGGACCCAACGCCGAGGGCAACATCGTCGTGAAGCTGCCGATGCCGCCCGGCACGCTCGCGGGGCTGTGGGGCGACGAGGAGCGGTTCCGTTCCTCATACCTCAAGGCGTTCCCCGGCTACTACCTGACCGGCGACTCCGGCTACATCGATGAGAACGGGTACGTCTACGTGCTGGGACGATCGGATGACGTCATCAATGTCGCCGGGCACCGGCTCTCCACCGGGAGCATCGAAGCGGTGGTCGCCGCGCATCCGGCCGTCGCGGAGTGCGCGGTGGTCGGCATTCACGACGACCTCAAGGGACAGCGGCCGAGCGGATACGTGGTGCTCAAGGCCGGTGCCGACATCGACGAGGACCGTCTCCGCGCCGAACTGGTGCAGATGGTCCGCGACGAGATCGGCGCCGTCGCCACCTTCCGCGACGTCACGGTCGTCCAGGCCCTGCCGAAGACCCGGTCGGGCAAGATCCTGCGTAAGACCATGCGGCAGATCGTGGACGGTGAGGAGTACGCGGTGCCCTCGACCATCGAGGACCTCTCAGTGCTCGAGGCCCTGGTGGATCAACTCGGGCACTGATCACGCCGGATGCGGTGCCGGGCAGTTCGGTGTCGGCGCCGCACCCGCGAAACGGTCCTGCGTCCAGGCGATGAGCGACCCGACGGCGGGCGAGTCGTCGTCGATGAGCGTCATGTGCCCGAGCCCCGGGTAGGCGCGGTATTCGAGATCGCTGCCCGCGGCGCATTGGTCGGTGACGTACTCGTTCTGCGGCGCCGGAGCGATCACCTCGTCCGACAGTCCCTGGGCGATGAGCGTGGGCCGCGGCAGCCGCGCGCTCGGCGTGTTCTCGGCGAGTCGTGCGCCCAGCGGACCGGACGTCGGGGTGCGCGTGTAGAAGTCGTGGCCGAGAATGAGCGCCTCGGCGAGCGAGACGGGCATCGTGGGCGACCACAGACAGCGCGCCGCCATTCCGCGCATCGGGAGGCGGGCCTGCGTCTTGATGTAGTCGGCGTAGCGGACGTCCGGGTAGGTGCGGGTGTACGCGTCCATCACATAGGACGCCAGCAACGCGCCGCCCGCCATCGTCTCCAGCCCGGAGGCGAGAGCCCGCAGATTCGATGCCGGTGCGAGCGCCGCGGTGGCGATCACGCCGGCGTCGGGTGCGTACGACGGAGCCAGCAGTTCGGTCCACAGTGCAGCGTGTCCGCCCTGGGAATGGCCCCACACCACCGTCGACCGAGTCAATGACGCCCCGGGCAGAGCGCGGGCGGCCCGGATCGAGTCCAGTACCGAGCGCGCCTCACCCCGGCCGATCACATACGGCGACGGTCCCGGAGTGCCCATCCCGATGTAGTCGGCGGCCACCAGCGCCCAGCCCCGCCCGACCACTTCGTTCAGGCCCGGCAGGTGTGCCAGCGGTGTCGAGGTCATCGACGGGGCGCAGTTCTCGGCGACGCCGGACGTCCCGTGGGCCCACGCGATCAGCGAGTGCGGACCGGGACCGTCCGGAACGACGACGAGACCGCTCGCCAGTGCGGGCCGGTCGCCGCGCAGGGTGGAGTAGAGGATGCGCCACGCGTGAGCGCCCGGCGGGATGCCCGCGGCGGTCGGCTCCGACTTCAACAGGGTCCCCGGCCGCACGCCGGCGGGAAGCTCGGCTCGATAGAACGCGCCGGGTTCCTCAGCGGTGCCGCGGACGACGAATGTCGCGATCACCAGCGGCACGGCGACGATCGTCGCGACCGCTGCCGCGGCCGTCCGCAGCGCGATTCTCGCGGTCCGCTCCCGGCCGGGTTCGGCCGCGGCGGTCCGGCCGCGGATGCCGGCGAGCAGCTCGGCCGCACCGCGCCACACCAGCGCCAGCCCGACGGCCTCGACGACGATGAAGATGCTCACACCCGGCCACGACACGGCGAGCACAGCGGTGGCGATACCGGCTGCGCCGAACAGCACGTCGGCGAACCACGCGGGGCCGCGGCGCGCGGCGCGCACCCATCGGCCCACGCCCCACACCGCGAGTGCGATCGCCGCGGCCACCGCGATACCGAAGATCGACAGACTCCGCCAGATCAGCAGCACGGTACCGACCAGCGGCAGCAGGACTGCGACGGCGAGCCGGAGCGGTTCCCGGCGAGTCTGGGATTCGATGAGGTCGACGAGTCCGGCCACGATCAAGCCGATCGCCAGTGCGGCGGCGGTCCACGGCACGCTCGCGAACGGGCGGAGCACCAGCAGGACGCCGACGGCGATGGATGCCAGAGCGAGGAGCAGGCGCCCGGCTCTGGCGGCAGTGGTCATCTCATCAGCGTAGGAGGCACTGTGCGGCGCGGAGAGGTTTCGACGCGAGCCCGCTCAGCCCAGAACACCGGGTCGGAGCAGCGTGCGCATCACCCGGAGGGTGTCCTCGGTGGTCAGGTCGGCTGATCGCACCTGCTCGACGATCACGGCGTTCACCGCGCCGATGAAGCCGGTCCACAGCAGCGGGTCGGGCCTCGCGGTGAGCAATCCGCGCTCGGCGCCCGCCGCGCTGATCGCGTCGAGCGAGGCACCCCACCGGGTCCGGCGCTCGGCGCGGTGTTCCTCGAACTCCGCGCTCACACCCACTGCCTCGACGAAGCAGATTCGGGTGAGCCGAGGGGCCGCGCCGAAGAATTCGACGAATGCCCGGATCCCCGCGTCGAACACCGCCTCGATCTCCGCGGCGGTCTCGAGTGACCGTTCGACGGCTTCGATGACGGCCGTGCTCGCCGCGTCCTCGGTCTCGTCGTAGACCGTGCGGAGCAGATGCTCGCGGTCGCCGAACTCCTCGTAGAACTGTCGGGATGACAGAGCGGCGTGCCGACAGACCGCTGACACGGACGTCGCCGCGTAGCCGTCGGTGCCGAACAGCGCGATCGCCGAATCACAGAAGCGTCGACGCCGATCGCGGCGACGGTCGTGCATCGACTGGCCGCGATAGAGCCTGGGTTCGGTCACCGGTCCAGGCTAGCGGTCGAGCCCGGACCGGATGCCGCTAGCGCTCCGCGCCCAGAGGTTTGCCGAACAGTGCCGCCAGCCCGGCGCCCACCGCTGCCGAGAACGTCGGCCACCATCGCGGCCGCGACGTCATGGTGAGGTCGTCACTGGTCCGGCAACCCTTTGCGGCCGGCTTGCCGTCGAGCCGATCCTTCAGCCACAACAGTGCCAGCGGCGCACCGGAGACCTCGGCGATGAGATGTTCCGACAGGTGGTCGCGGGTGTAGGTCACCCGAGCACCCGGGCGGCGGCAGTACTGACCGACGAGCCGATCCACCTGGCCCACGGGGATGATCTCGTCGAGGGCGGAGTTCCACATGTACATGGGCATGTCGGGCAGGCTCTTGCCCATCCGGGTGTCGTCGAAGACCCGACGCACGGCGGGTGCCCGCAGCGCGCCGCCCGGTGCGCGGATGAACCCGATGTTGTTCAGGAACGGGAAGGTCGCCGCCTGATACTGCACGCAGAGGGGACCCTTGAGTGCCAGCACCGCCCGGCCGAGCGGGTCGAGGTGGGAGTTCATGAAGGTGCGGAAGTAGTCGTACTCGCGGGTGAGTCCGACCACCGCGCCGAGCACGAGGCCGCTGGTCACGTTGTTCTGCGCGGCTTTGAGGACCACCTCGAGATCCGCGGGGACTCCCCCTTCTGCGGCGCCCACGATGTTCAGTTCGGGGGCGTACGTCTTCTTGAGTTCAGCGGTGTGCCCGGTGACGATGGCGCCGCCGGAATAGCCGTACAGGCCGATGGGTGAGGCATCGGTGATCGACGACGGCGCGAATCGCTTGGCGGCACGGAGACTGTCGAGGGTGATGCGGGCACCGAGTGGACCGGCGCCGTAAGCGTGGTTGGGGCCTTCGTGGTCGGGAAGCACCACCGCGTACCCCTGGTTCAGAAAGCCCTGGGCGATGAGCAGTTCGGCGGGAGCGACCACCTGACCCAGAAGGGGACCGGCGTTGAGGTGCTGGACGGCGTACGACGTCGCGCAGTAGCTGGCGGTCGAATCCTCGGCGATCTGCATGGAGACGACCTTGCGCGGGCCGGTCGTGGTGCCGCGCGGCTTGAGGATCGTGGTGACCGCGGGGATCGCCCGGCCGCGGGTGTCGGTGGACCGGAAGGTGAGCTGCCACGCGTCCACGTTGATGGGAGCGACTCCGAAGTTCGCGGGGGTGATCCGCCGGGCACGCAAGATCTCACCCGGAGCGGCGGCGGCGACTTCCCGGGCCGGAGGTCGGTAGAAGGCGGGGTCGAGCTCTTGTGGCAGTGGAACGAGCGGCGCCTGCGTCACGGCCGGGTCGGCGTGGGCGGGCGCGACCGGTGTCACCGCCGCTGTCGCAACGACGGCCACGGCGCTCAGCGCAGCGGCGAGGAATGTGCGTGTTCTCAATTCGACCCCCATGTGAAACGTTCTTATTTCAAAAGTTTCGCTGAGAGTACACGGGGGTTGCCCAGATCACAATGGATCGTCGGGAAGTGGGAGGTCACCGGGGCGGGTGAGGGGGTCGGTGGGCGGTCTCGATGCGCGTCGTCACTTCGTTCCTCCGCTTACTCGACGGACCTGCAGGGTGGGGCTTACTCGACGGACCTGCAGGGTGGTGCTTACTCGACGAGCCGGCGGGGTGGTGCCTAGTCGAGGGGCCGGCGGGGTGGTGCCTAGTCGAGGGGCCGGCGAGGTCGCGGGGGCGGCCTGGGGACGGGTCAGGGGCGGGGGATTCGCTCGGAGCCCTCGATGAGGACGCCGCGGCGTGAATCCCCCGCCCCTGATCGTGCGACGGGAATGCAGAGCCTACGGGCTCGGCCTGATCACTTCAGTTCGGCACTGCTCTTCCCGAGAATGCGCCGGGCGATGATCAGCTGCTGAATCTGCTGCGTTCCCTCGAAGATGTCGAGGATCTTCGAGTCGCGCGCCCACTTCTCGAGCAGGGTGCGCTCGGAGTAGCCGTAGGTGGACGCGAGTTCGACGGCCTTGTTGGTGACGTCGGTGCCGGTGCGGCCCGCCTTGGCCTTCGACATCGACGCCTCCAGCGAGTTCGGCATCTTGTTGTCGGCCATCCACGCCGCCCGGATCGCGAGCAGGTATGCGGCCTCGTAGTCGGACTCCATGCGGATGAACTCCGCCACCGCGGCTGGCTGGTCGGCGGCCGGACGGTCGTAGTCGATTTCGAGGCCGGCCTCCTCGAGGAGCTTGCGGAGTTCCTCGAGTGCGGCGCGCGCGACGCCGACAGCCATCGCGGCGACCATCGGCCGCGTGTTGTCGAAGGTCTGCATGACCCCGCCGAAGCCCTTCTTGACGTCCACCTCCGGCGAACCGAGCAGGTTGGTGGCGGGGATCCGGCAGTCCTCGAAGCGGATCACGGCGGTGTCGGACGCGCGAATGCCGAGCTTGTGTTCGAGCCGGACGATGGTGACGCCCGGGTTGTCCCGAGGGACGACGAAGCTCTTGATGGCCGCGCGCCCAAGGCTGCGGTCCACCGAGGCCCACACCACGATGTGGGTGGCGCGCGAACCCGCGGTCACGAAGATCTTCTCGCCGTTGATGACGTACTCGTCGCCGTCGCGCGTCGCGGTGGTGGTCACCGCGGCCGAGTCGGAACCGAAGCTCGGCTCGGTGATGGCCATCGACGCCCAGACCTCGCCGCCGAAGCTCTCGATCTGTTCGTCGGTGGCGACAGCGGCGATGGCCGCGTTGCCCAGTCCCTGATACGGGATCGAGAGCATGAGCCCCACGTCGCCGTACGACGCCCACATGGCGTTGAGGACCGACTGCATGTTGCCGCCGTTGGCGTTGTAGCCCTCCGGTCGCTGCTTGTTGGCGTCGCCGCGACCACCCGCGGCGCCCGCACCGGCCTGGCCGGCGGCGGCGAGACCGTTGTAGAGGTTCGCCAGAGTGTCCAGCTCCACCGGGTACTCGTGCTCGGCGAGGTCGTACTTGCGCGAGATGGGCCGGAAGATCTCCAGCGCCGCATCGCGCGCCTGCTCCACCGTGGGCTGCAGCTTCTTGGGCAGTTCGAGATTGATTGCCATGATGTCGACTCCTGAAACTCGTCTCGCCGTCAGAGAACGACGATGCCCTCGCCGATGCCCGCACCGCGCAGGTCGCGGTACCACCGCTCCACCGGGTGCTCCTTGGTGAAGCCGTGGCCGCCGAGCAGCTGCACGCCGTCGAGGCCGATCTGAAGGCCCTTGTCGATGGTGAGCTTGCGCGCCAGCGCCGCCTCGCGGGCGAACGACAGGCCCTGCTCCGCACGCGAGGCGCCGCGGAGGGTCACCAGTCGCAGGCCGTCGAGTTCGGTCGCCATGTTCGCGACCATGAACGCCACCGCCTGGCGGTTCGAGATCGGCTCGCCGAAGGCCTCGCGCTCGTTGACGTAGGGGATCACGTAGTCGAGCATCGCCTTCGCGGTGCCTGCGGCCAGTGCCGACCAGCCCAGGCGCGACAGGCGCACCACGTCGCGGTACGCGGCCGCCGCGTCGTCTCCCTCGACCTCGCCGAGGAGAGCCGTGGCGGGAACGGCCACGTCGTCGAGCAGCAGCCGGCCCATTCCGGCTGCGCGCAGGCCCATGCCCGGATCGGCTTCGATCACCAGACCCTGGCTGTCGGACTCGACGATGAACAGGGCCGGACGGCCGTCGAGCTGCGCGCCGACGATGAACAGTTCCGCGCTGCCTGCCGCGGGGACGAACGACTTCACGCCGGAGAGGCGGAACCCGCTCGGCACGCGCTTGGCCTTGGTCTGCAGGTCGAAGGCGTCGAACAGCGGGCGCGGCTCGGCGATGACGACCGCGGACGACGGTACGTTCTCGCCCGCGAAGTCGGGAAGGTAGGTGCGCTGCTGGCCGTCGCTGCCGAAGTTGGTCAGGGTGGTCGCGACGCCGCTCGGCGCCAGAAGGGGGAGGGCCAGTCCCATGTCGCCGTACGCCATGGCCTCGGCGACGAGCGCGTTGGTGACCACACCGCGTTCGGTGGCGGCTCCGTCGAAGGCCTCCGGAACGTTGATCATCGTGATGCCGAGCTCCGCCGAGCGCTTCAGGATGTCCTCGGGAGTGGTGGCGGCGTTGTCGGAGTCGTATGCCGCCGGCCGCAGGATCTCGGTGGAGAAGTCGCGGACGGTCTCCGCGATCATCTCCTGCTCTTCGTCGGGGTTGAGGTTGAAGAATCCCTTCGACGAGGTGGCCGGACGCTCCGGCTTTCCGCTGCTCGCGACCTGGGTGAACGCGCGGTTGGCCGCTCCGAGGGTCTTGAATCCGGTCTTGGTGGCGTGGAAGGCCACCCGGTTGATCGGCTCGCGCAGGTGGTACTTCTCGGCGATGTCGGAGCCCGTGATGGTCGTGAGCAGGCGCATGGCCGCACCGATCGGAGTGCGCTTGTGCGGCTGCGCGCCGACGGACGAGGTGTCGCGGGGTTCGGTGTTCGTGGTCATTTCCTCACCAGATTCTCGAAGCGGATTGTCGCGATGGAGTTCTTACTCCGTAGTAAGGAGTTACCTTACTCCTCGGTAAGAAGGTTGTCACGCCTCCGGCACGACTATCGTCGGAGCCATGCGCATCACCCATTTCGGCCACTCCTGCGTACTGCTCGAGATCGATCGCACCCGGGTGCTCTTCGACCCCGGAAACCTCTCGTCGGGATTCGAGACGCTGACCGGGCTGGACGCGATTCTCATCACCCATCAGCACCCCGACCATGCGGATCCGGCGCGGCTGCCCGCGCTGGTCGACGCCAATCCGCAGGCGGTCCGTTACGCCGACCCGCAGACCGCGGCCCAACTGAACGAGAAGCGGGACGCCGGCCAGTGGTCGGTGATGGCGGCGGGGGAGCAGATGCGAATCGGTGCGCTGACCGTCCGCGGCACCGGCGGCAGACACGCAGTGATCCACCCGGATCTGCCGGTGGTCGACAACATCGCGTACGTGGTGGACGCCGCCGACCGTCCCGGCGCCTTCATGCACCCCGGCGACAGCCTGTACATCCCGTTCGAGCGGATCGACGTTCTGGCCCTGCCCGCGGCCGCGCCGTGGCTCAAGCTCAGCGAGCCCGTCGACTACCTGCGCGCGGTCGCGCCGCGGCGGGCCTTCCCGATCCACCAGGCCGTCCTGTCCGATGCCGGCCGTGCCATTCACAATGCGCGGATCGACGAGATGAGGCCGACGGGCACCGAGTTCTCCGTGCTGGAGTCCGGGGTGCCCGTCGAACTGTGACCGCCGCCGCGGTCTGAATCACCGCCGCGTGGTCACTGTTTCGGCAACGGACTGTAGAAGACCAGCCCGTTGCCCTTGTTGTCGTAGACCACCGCACGCCGCTCGTGCGCGTCGTTGTACGCCTGGGTGACGATGCCGCCGCCGCTCGCTTCGACGGCTTTCGCGGCCGCGTCGACGTCGTCGGTCTTGATGCCGACCACCACCTGACCGTGGATCGGGTGGTCGACGGCCGTCGCGAGTGCGACGGTGACTCCGCCGCCGTCGAGGGCGGCGAAGTGTGCGCCGTCGCGGAACTTCAGAGCCATTCCCAGCGTCTCGCTGTAGAACTTGATCGATTCGTCGAGATCGTCGGTCGACAGGACGATCATCTTCACTTCGTTGCTCATGGCGCCTCCGCATTCAGTTCTCGGAGCGGGATGTCGCTCCATCGCGGAGGCTACCGGCGACTTCCTTGTGCCGCAGGAGTATTCCGGCGCGAATGCGGAGTCACGCGCGGAGGATCACGTCCCCAGGGCTGCCAGAGTCTCCCGCTGCAGCAGACCGTTCGTGGCCACGGCGCTTCCGCCGCCCGGGCCGGGCCTGCCGCCCAGATCGGTGAACTCGCCGCCCGCCTCGCGTACCAGGACATCGAGTGCCGCGAGATCCCACAGGGAGACCTCCGGTTCGGCGGCGATGTCCACTGCGCCCTCGGCGACGAGGCAGTAGTTGAAGAAGTCGCCGTAGCCGCGCACGCGCCAGACGCTGTCGGTGAGCGCGATGAATCGGTCGCGGATGCCGCGGTCGGCCCAGCCGGACAGGCTGGAGAAGGCCAACGACGCCGAGCCGAGGTCGTCGACCTTCGACACCGAGATCGGCCTGGGCTCGCCGCCGTCGAGCGACGCGAAGGCGCCGCCGCCCGCCGCCGCCCACCAGCGCCGGTTCAACGCAGGCGCACTCACCACGCCGACCGACGGCACGCCGTCCACGAGCAGGGCGATGAGCGTGGCCCAGACGGGAACGCCGCGGACGAAGTTCTTGGTGCCGTCGATCGGATCCACCACCCATTGCCGCCCGGTGAGCAGCGGGTCGCCGCCGAACTCCTCGCCGAGCACGGCGTCGGCGGGTCGGGTCTGGGCGATGCGGTCGCGGATCATCCGTTCGCACGCGAGGTCGGCGTCCGACACCGGGGTGAGATCGGGCTTCGAGTCGACGTGCAGATCGAGGGCGCCGAAGCGGGAGAGCGTGAGGTCGTCGGCTGCATCGGCCAGATCGAGTGCCAGCTGAAGATCTGCGCCGTGACCGGCGTCCGAGAGGGTAGCCACGGCATCCGAGGCTAGCACCGGCGGCCGATGCGTCCGGCCGTGCGACATCCGTCTCTCCCCGATGCCGTCCGGCGGTACTCTCAGGCCATGCCTGTGTGGATCAGCGTCGTGTTCATCCTGATCGTCGCGACGTCGCTCGTCGCGATGCTGATGCAGCGCCGTGGGCGCCGGATGTTCGGAGGCGGCGTCGACGCGGCCTCCGGCTATGTGGAGGGCACGCTCACGGTGACCGGGCTCGGCAGGCAGAACGAGCCCGACAAGAACGGGAGCCGGTACTGCACCATCAGCGGCACCATCATCGGCCCGCAGATCGCTCCCACCGAGGTGTACGGCACTCAGGTGCTCGGCGCCGACGACGTCGCGCCGACGGTGGGCGCGTCGATGCCCGTGGTGTACCGGCCCGGCAAGGTCGACTCCACGTGGCGGTTCGGGGTGCTCGGCGACTGACCGCGGTCGGGCGTCCGCGGCCAGAGGGTAACCTGGTTCCTCGTGCACCCCGATGTCTCCGCTGATCTCGAATCGCTCGACGCCACCCTGACGACCGTCGAGAAGGTGATGGACCTCGACGAGCTCCGTCGCCGAATCGACGAGCTCGAGATGCAGGCTTCCGACCCCGACCTGTGGAACGACCAGGAGCACGCGCAGAGCGTCACCTCCGAGCTCTCGCACGCGCAGTCCGAACTCCGCCGGGTCAGCGAGCTCCGGTCGCGCCTCGACGATCTCCCGGTGCTGTACGAGCTCGCGGAGGCGGAGGAGGGCGACTCGGCCGTCGCGGCTCTCGAGGACGCGGAGACCGAGCGAGCGGACCTGCGCCGCGACATCGAGGCCATGGAGGTCAAGACCATGCTCGCGGGCGAGTACGACCCCCGCGAGGCGCTGGTGAACATCCGCTCCGGTGCGGGCGGAGTGGATGCGGCGGACTGGGCGCAGATGCTGATGCGCATGTACATCCGGTGGGCCGAGCAGCACGGGCATCCGGTCGAGGTGTACGACACCTCGTACGCGGAGGAAGCGGGCCTCAAGTCCGCGACCTTCGCCGTCAAGGCGCCGTACATGTACGGAACGCTGTCGGTGGAGCAGGGCACCCACCGCCTGGTGCGGATCAGTCCGTTCGACAACCAGGGCCGCAGGCAGACCTCGTTCGCCGAGGTCGAGGTGTTGCCGGTGGTCGAGACCACCGACCACATCGACATCGACGAGAACGACGTGCGGGTGGACGTGTACCGCTCGTCCGGCCCGGGCGGACAGTCGGTCAACACCACCGACTCCGCGGTGCGGCTGACGCACGTCCCGACGGGCATCGTCGTGACATGTCAGAATGAGAAGAGCCAACTGCAGAACAAGGTCGCCGCGATGCGCGTGCTGCAGGCCAAACTCCTCGAACGCAAGCGTCTGGAGGAGCGTGCGCAGATGGACGCGCTCAAGAGCGACACCGGCGCCAGCTGGGGCAATCAGATGCGCTCGTACGTGCTTCACCCCTACCAGATGGTGAAGGACCTGCGAACGAACGTGGAAAGCAACAACCCGTCTGCGGTGCTCGACGGTGATCTCGATCAGTTCATCGAAGCGGGCATCCGCTGGCGGATGAACGAAGGCGAGTGATCGTATCGATTCCGTTCCCACCTACCTGGTAGATCGGCTCGGGCTGCCGAGCTGGCTGCAGTCCTGGGAGAAGTGGCTCGCAGTCGACTTCGTCGGCATCCTGCTCTGGATCATCGGCGGGATCCTGGTCATCCGGTTCTTCCGATGGGGTGCTGGCCGGTACAGCAAGCGGGTGCTGCGGCAGTTCGAGTCCAGCGACGACATCGTGCAGTCCGAGGACATGAAGCACCGTCGGGCACTGGTGGACGTCGTGACCTGGACGTTGGTAGCGCTCACCGTTGCCGCGGTCACGATGCACATCCTGGGGATGTGGGTCGCGAAGAGCAGCCTCGTGGGGCTGAGCGCGGTGGTCGGTGCGGCGCTGGGCTTCGGCGCGCAGCGCGTGGTGCAGGATCTGCTGGCCGGCTTCTTCATCATCGCCGAGCATCAGTACGGCTACGGCGATGTCGTCAACCTCTCGGTGACCGGCGGCCTCGAAGCCGAGGGCACCGTCGAGGATGTGACGCTCCGCGTCACCCGACTCCGGAACACGGACGGCGAACTGCTCATCGTGCCGAACGGTCAGATGATCAAGGCCGCGAACCTGTCGAAGGACTGGGCACGGTCGGTGGTCGACGTGCCGGTGCCGCTCGACGCCGACATCAACGAGGTCAACACGGTCCTGCGCGAGGTGGGACAGACCTTCTACGACAACCCGCGGTGGAACCGGTTGCTGCTCGACGCGCCGACCCCGCTGGGCATCACCAACCTCGAACTCGACTCGGCGACCGTCCGGATGGTGGCGCGGACGCTTCCCGGCCAGCAGTTCGAGATCGGCCGCGCGCTGCGCGGCGACATCATCTACGGCCTCGCGCGCCACGGGATCTTCGTCCAATCGGTGCAGCAGCAGTCGGCGGTCAAGACCGCCGGGGACGAGGCCGCCCAGACCGGAGGCGGGGTGAGCGATGAGCACTGAGGAACGGACGGCCGACACCGCCGCTCACACGACCGTCGCCGAGGCCGCCGCAGCTCCCGAGCCGTCGGCGATCGTGAAACTCGCGCGGCGCATGCGGCACGTCTATCACACGCGCATTCGGACGACCACCGTCGTCCTGATCCTCGTATGGTTCGCGCTGCTCGGCTTCTACGGGTTCAGT
Organism: Gordonia sp. PS3; assembly: GCF_041950545.1. NCBI lineage: Bacteria > Bacillati > Actinomycetota > Actinomycetes > Mycobacteriales > Gordoniaceae > Gordonia > Gordonia sp. PS3. The sequence goes on from NZ_CP169524.1 coordinate 995,349, forward strand.
TCCGAGCACTACGCCACCGAGCCGAGGGTCCCGCAGGGCACGCAGGTGCAACAGCCTGTCGAGCCGACGACGTCGCAGCCCAGCTACACCTCGCAGACCCCCACGTCCTCGACCGTCGAGTCGTCGACCGAACCGACGCAGACCGAGACTCCCACCACGGAGACCGGACGGGGCATCGAGGGCACCGGCCGTCAGACCGGGCGGGCCACGCCGAGCACGCCGGCCGGGGAGCAACAGCAGCAGCAACTGCCGCAGGCGCCGAATGGAACCGTGCAGCCGACCTCCCAGCCCGGAGCCAGTGCGGGCGAGTAGTCCTGACCGGTCAGTACACTTGGCTACCGTGATCAAGCTGACGAATGTGACGATGCAGTACGCAGCGTCTTCTCGCCCCGCGCTGGACGATCTGTCGCTGGAGGTCGAGAAGGGGGAATTCGCCTTCCTGATCGGTCCGTCGGGTTCCGGTAAGTCGACCTTCTTCCGGCTGCTGCTCAAGGAGGACAAGCCGACGTCCGGCGACGTGTACGTGGGGGATTTCCACGTGAACAAGCTCCGCAGCCGGGAGGTCCCGAAGCTCCGTCAGTCCATCGGCTGCGTCTTTCAGGACTTCCGCCTGCTGCAGCAGAAGACGGTGGCCGACAACGTGGCCTTCGCGCTCGAAGTGATCGGCAAGCCCGCGTCCACGATCCGGGAGGCGGTGCCCGAGACCCTGGAGTACGTGGGTCTGTCGGGCAAGTCGGACCGGATGCCGCACGAGCTGTCCGGTGGTGAGATGCAACGGGTGGCGATCGCGCGAGCCATCGTCAATCGTCCGGCCCTGCTCCTGGCCGACGAGCCCACCGGAAACCTCGACCCGGAGACCAGCGAGGAGATCGTCGAGGTTCTCGACCGTGTCAATCGCGGCGGCACCACCGTCGTCATGGCCACTCACGACCGCCACATCGTCGACGCGATGCGGCGCCGCGTGGTGGAGTTCGACAACGGGACCCTGGTGCGCAACGACGAGCACGGCGTCTACGGCATCGGCTGACACTTGACCTTCCACAGGCGGGAAACCAAAGGCATCACATGCGCTTGAACTTCATCTTCGGCGAGGTCTTCAACGGCTTCCGCCGCAACATCACCATGACCGTCGCGATGGTGCTCACCACGGCGATCACCCTCGGCATGCTCGGCGGCGGTCTGCTCGTGATCCAGATGGCCAACAAGAGCCAGAAGATCTTCCTCGACCGCGTCGAGATGCAGTTCTTCATCAACGACGCGGTCACCGCGAAGGATCCGAACTGCCTCGAGGCTCCGTGCACCACACTGCGCACCGACCTGGAGTCGGAGCCGGGAGTGGCGTCGGTGACGTTCATCAGCCAGGAGCAGGCGTACAAGACGGCCAAGGAGTCGTGGGAGAAGGACTCGCCCGAGCTGGCCGACTTCATCCGCAAGGAGGCGTACCAGGGAGCGCTGCGCGTGCGGATGGCCGATCCCGACCGCTTCGGCGCGGTGCTCGACAAGTACTCGCGGGCCGAAGGCGTCGACGGAGTCCTCGATCAACGTGACCTGGTCAAACGTATCTTCAGCGTGCTCGACGGGGCGCGCAACGCGGCCTTCGCCATCGCCGCGGTCCTGGCCGTCGCCGCGATCCTGCTGATCGTCAACACCGTGCAGATCGCGGCCTATACGAGACGGACGGAGGTGTCGATCATGCGGTTGGTCGGCGCCACCAGGTGGTACACCCAGCTGCCCTTCCTGCTGGAGGCGGTGATCGCCGCGGTGGTCGGAGCGCTGCTCGCCATCGGCGGGCTGTTCCTGGCGAAGATATTCTTCTTCGACAAAGCGCTCGAAGACCTCTACGGTGTGAACATCCTGGCGCGCATCACGTCGGCGGACGTGTGGTTCGTGTCGCCGTGGCTGCTGTTGTCGGGCATCGTGCTCGCCGGCGTCACCGCGTACGGCACCTTGCGCGTCTATGTCCGTGAATGACGACTACATGAAGAATTCGGAGGTCTGCCGTGCCCAGGGATAAGGGTAAGTCGGTGATCGCGACGAACCGGAAGGCTCGGCACAACTACACGATTCTCGAGACCTTCGAGGCGGGGATGGTTCTCCAGGGGACCGAGGTCAAGGCGCTGCGCGAGGGCAAGGCGTCACTGGTCGACGCCTTCGCGACGATCGACGACGGCGAGGTATGGCTCAACGCCGTGCACATCGCCGAATACGGCAGCGGCACCTGGACCAACCACGCCCCCCGGCGCAAGCGCAAATTGCTGATGCACCGCCGTGAGATCGACGGGCTCATCGGCAAGCTGCGCGACGGAAATCTGACGCTGGTCCCGCTGTCGATGTACTTCTCCGACGGTTACGCAAAGGTGGAGCTGGCGCTCGCCAAGGGCAAGCAGGCGCACGACAAGCGCCGCGACATCGCCGAGCGGACCGCCAAACGCGAGGTGGAGCGGACTCTCGGCCGGCGCGTCAAGGGAATGTAGCGGTTGGCGGTTCCGCGCAGACTCTCCGGCATCGCGCTGACGCTTGTGGTCGCGGCGCTCACGGCCGCGGGCTGCGCCGACCGGGCACCGCAGGCGCAAGCGGTTCCCGAGGTGGGCTGGCTCGTCGCCGACCATTCGTGCGCGCCCGATCGGGTGCGGGCTCAAGCCGACGCTGTGGTGCGCAGCGGTCTACGCGACGTGGGGTTCCGCGAGTTGTTCATCGATTGCAATGACGAGGACCGCGCCCGGATCGACGCCGACTCGGGCGTTCGCGCCGATCTGGCCTCGCTCGGACTGCACGTGCATCCGCTCCCGTCCGCGCAGCGACGCACGGCCGTCGACGCCGCGTCCGCTACTCCGTCCGGGCTCCGGACGGAGGTGACGCGGCGGGTGATGAGGGCCGAGCCCCTGGTGGTGACCGGAGACCTGCCCGCCGTGCCCCGTGGCACGGTCGAGATGCTCCGGAACCCGGAGATCGGTGAGTTGGTCCGCGATCGCCGTGCGGCACCGGGCGCCGAGGTGAACGGCGATCCCGAGACGTACTCGCGGGCGATCGGGGAGCGGGGACTGCTGGTGTCGTTCACCAACACCGGACCCGTCGGCCGCGACATGTCGATCCCGATCGCCGATCTCGGCCTGGCCGGCGACGACGTGGTTCCGGCGCGTGAGGTCTGGTCCGGACGCCGCATCAAGGCCGAGGACGGGGAACTCACCATTCGGGTAGGAGCGGGCGACGCGGCACTGCTGCGGATCGGCTGAGCGACCCGAATGACGTCGCGACGAATACCGGGATGATTCTGTCGTCTCCGTTGGTTATGATTAGGTGTCCGCCAAAATCTGGAGGGCACCCCCTCGGGGCCGATCGGTTTCGACTACGTGCATCGAGGTGGGGGAAGCGTGTCGGTGCAGGCTAGAGACCACCGTAAGCGTCGCAGCAACCAATTAAGCGCCGATTCCAATCAGCGCGACTACGCTCTCGCTGCCTGATCAGCGAGGCTAGTCTGTCGGCCCGGTTCTAAGTTCCCGGAACCGGATGCCGGCATCAGCTAGGGAACTCACTGTCGCCGCCGGTCGCGGGCGTCGGCAGGACATCCAACAGCGACTGGGATCGTCATCCCGGCTTGTTCGCGAGACCGGGAGATCCGAGTAGAGACACAGCGGACTGCACACGGAGAAGCCCCACTGAAGTGACGGAGGACCCGGGTTCAATTCCCGGCGGCTCCACGAGGTAAGGCCCCCGGTCGTCACCGACCGGGGGCCTTACTCATATCCGGCAGCTCATATCCGGCAGATCGCTAGGCTGCGTTGATGCAGATCACGAAGTGGATCGGGACCGCGAGCTGGTGGGTATTCGTCGTCGCTCGTCTCGTGGGAGAGATGGGAGAGCCGGTCGCGGGGACATCGCGCGATTTCGTCGGCTTCCCTGCGGGTCGGCGGTGGATGGACCGCGTACACGCCGCTCACCGATGCGATCGCGACGAGGAACGTCGACACCGCCGCACCGAATGCGCTGATGCTGATCTCGCTGATCGCACTGGCAGTCACGGTGGCTGCGGGAGTGGTGCAGGCCGTGCTCAGTCGCCGTCTGCTCGTCGGCGTGATCGCGGTCGCGGCGCCGGTCGTCGGAGGTGTACTGGTCCTGTGGGCTCTCTACCACCGGACTGGGGCCGCAGGCGCAGTGCAACTCTCGTCGCTGTCGGTATTCGCCCTGATACTGACCGCCGCGGCTGTTCGCGGTCTCGGTACACAGCTCGGCGGGTATGGGAATCGGACTGGGGCCGCGGCACCGGTCGGACGAGGAGCGGACTCGACCGGCGGAGGATCCGCCTGACGGGGACGTCGTGTTCTTGCAGGTCGGCGACGGTGTGGTCGAGAAGACAGTGCCGGTGGCTGCTCGTGAGTTGCTCTGCCGGGCCGTGTCTCGGTTGACTGGAGAGATGCGCAGAATCGCCGTGGGCGTCGTCCTCATCCTGCTCGTCGCGCTCGCCACAGCGTGCGGAAGTGACCCGTCGCCGGCTCAGCGGCTGGCGGACGCGCTGAACAGCCGCGACATGACCGCCGCCGCCTCGGTGACCGACGATCCGGCGTCGGCCGAGAAGGCGTTCACAGCCAGCTTCGACGGGATGGGCGAGGCCAAGGTCCACGTGAGTGTCGGCGGCGAGGACGACGACGAACTGAACTGGTCGTGGTCGCTGCCGCACGGCCGGACCGTCGACTACTCCACATCGGTCGCGGAGACGGGCGGCAAAGTCCGCTGGACGCCGCAGCTGATTCATCGAGACCTCAAGCCCGGCGCTCGTCTGCTCTACAGCGATGACAAGACCTACGACGTCCCGGTCGTCGACCGGTCCGGTCGCGACCTCCTCACCTGGCAGGAGGTCACGGTGGTCTCGCTCGCCCCGGATCGGTCCGGGTCTGCGGAGGCACTCGCCGCGCGACTGCGGCCGGTGGCGCCGACGGTCACCGCAGCATCCGTTCGCGCAGACGTCAAAGGAAAGAAGGAACCGACCACGATCGTGACACTGCGCGCCGCGGACGCGAAAAAGGCCGGGGACCTCGCTTCCATTCCCGGCGTCACAGTCCGCAAGGAGGGACGCCTGCTCACCGCTTCGAAGGACCTGCGCTCTCCCGCGGTCGCCGGCCTCGAGGAGCAGTGGCGGAAATCGATCGACGCGGCGGCCGGCGCCACCGTGGCGATCGCCGACGCCGAGGGGAACCCGATCGGGCGCGTGAAGACATTCGACGGCCGGACTCCCGAGCGGGTGGAGACCACTCTCGACGTCGCCCTCCAGCGTGCGGCGAATGCCGCGGTCGCCACTTCGCGTCGCCCGACGATGCTGGTCGCGATCCGGCCGTCGACCGGAGGGATCCTGGCGGTGGCGCAGAACGAGGGAGCCGACCGGCAGGGGCCGGTGGCGTTGAGCGGTCTGTACCCGCCGGGCTCCACGTTCAAGACGGTCACCACGCTGGCCGCACTCGATGCCGGCGTCACGAAGCCCGATGCGATACTGCCGTGTCCCGGAAAGAAGCGGATCGGCGATCGCGTCATTCCGAACGAGAACGAGTTCGATCTCGGTGCCGTGCCGCTGCACACCGCGTTCTCGCGCTCGTGCAATACGACGATGGCGGCGCTGTCGGCCGAGTTGTCCGATACCGCGCTCACCGACACCGCGCGCTCGCTCGGGCTCGGCGTCGACTACACGATCCCCGGGCTCACCACCGTGACAGGCGCGGTCCCCGCAGCGAAGACCACTGCGGCGAAGGTCGAGAACGGGATCGGGCAGGGCACGGTCACCGCCTCGCCGTTCGGCATGGCGCTCGCGGAAGCGAGCCTCGCCGCGCGTCACACCGTCACGCCCACGTTGATCCAGGGACGCGCCACCGGGGAGAGTGCGCGGCCGTCGGAGATCTCGGCGTCGGCGGCCGCCGCACTCCGGACGATGATGCGCGAAACCGTCAGTTCCGGCACGGCGACCGCCTTGCGCGACATTCCGGGGCTCGGAGGCAAGACGGGGACGGCCGAGTACGGCGACAACACCCACTCGCACGGCTGGTTCGCCGGCATCGACGGCGACCTCGCCTTCGCGACCCTCGTCGTCGGCGGTGACAGCTCGGCGCCCGCGGTGCAGGTGAGCGGCGAGTTCCTGCGGGCGGCGAAAGCGGATCTGCCCTGACCCGGAGAAGCGAAGTGCCCCGCCGTGGGCGGGGCACTTCGTCGAATCGGAGGGGCGCTTACTGAACGCCGGAGAAGACGGTCTTCAGAAGCTCGAACACGTGAGGATGCTCAACGATTGCCGTCCACAGTGCTGCGTCCATAGGTATCTCGCCTTTCTAAGGGGATTCGAGGCTTACATCCCCACTTTACGTGGTCATTGCGAATGCCGTTTCGCGAAGACGCGCAGCGCGTCCAAATAGCCCGGTGCGTACACCGAAGACGGCGCGAACCTGGTGCGTGCCGCGACACGGAAATCGTCTCGGTACTCGATTCCCTCCCGCGTGATGCTGTGAGTGGCGTCGTCGAACCGCTTCACGGTCAGCAGATCCGGCCGGACGGTGCGGCGGTAGACGGACTCGGTCTCGTCCACGTCGACGGTGCGGTCGTCGCCCCCGAGCACCAATAGGAGCGGAACTGCGATGCCCGGCAGGGACGCCGTCGCATCCGACCGGAGGTTGCGTTCGGCGAAGCCCCACTGCGCGGGGGTCATCGGCTCCGGATCGATCCCGGAACGCCGGTACGCGGCGTACCCGGCACCCTCTTCCAACAGGCGCACCCGCTGGGCCCGGCGTGCCAGTTCCGCCGACGCCTCCGGAGCCGGGGCGCCGTGTGCGGACAAGTCGGACCGCAGCGCGAACTCGTGCTGCCGGAGCCAGTTGACCGCCGGCCCCACCAGGACGGCGAATCGCACGTCATTGCGCGCCGCGAGCACCTCGGGCACCACCCATCCGGCCTGTCCGTCGCCCCAGACGCCGATGCGGGTGGTATCGATGTCGGGGCGCGTGTAGGCCCACGAGACAGCGGCCTCGACCTCCGTCTCACGGTCGTGCATCGATTGGTCGAGCCAGTCTCCGGGCGCGCCGCCGACCCCCGGTTTGTCCCACGACAGCGTTGCGAATCCGGCCTTCGCGTACGCGTCCCAGAGCGGCTTGTAGGTGTCGTCGCGACTGGCGTTCGCCGGCCCGTCACCGTGGACGAACACCACGAGCCCGTGCGGTCCCTCGCTGTTGACAGGCGTCGCGAGCACCGCGTGCAGTTCGCCGCGGGGACCTTCGATCGTGACCCGTTCCTCGTGGATCGCGAAATCGCCCGCCACCAGGATCCACACGGTACCGCCGAGGACGAGCGCTGCGATCGTGCCGAGCGCCGCCAACGCCAGCTTCTTCCTGCGGCTCACTCAGGCGAGTCTAGACGGAGGTCGCCGCGCACTCGAAGGCCCGACCGTCGCGTGGACGGTCGGGCCTTCGAGAGCGGGTGGCCTGCGGGCGGCGTCTACGCGTCGGGTTCGCCGAGCACCGTGTAGTCGCCGTCGGCGTAGTGCTGACGGACGCGCTTCTTGTCGAACTTGCCGACCGAGGTCTTGGGCACCTCGGTGACGAACGACCACCGCTCGGGGATCTGCCAGCGCGGGATGCGGTCCTCGAGGAACTTACGGTGCGCCTCCACGTCGGCGTCCGCCTCATCGCGGACCACCGCGAGCACGAACGGCCGCTCGTCCCACTTGGCGTCCGGGACGCCGATGACGGTCGCTTCCACGACCGCCGGATTCGACGCGATCACGTTCTCCAGTTCCACCGACGAGATCCACTCGCCTCCGGTCTTGATGATGTCCTTGGCGCGGTCGACGATCGTCATGTACCCGTCGGGTGTGATGGTCGCGACGTCGCCGGTGCGCAGCCAGCCGTCGTCGAACTTCGACGGATCGGCGACGTTGCCGTCGGGCTGGTAGTACGAGCCGGTGATCCACGGGCCGGACACCTCCAGTTCACCGCGAGCCTCGCCGTCCCAGGGCTGCTCCTGGCCGTCGTCGCCGACGATCCGTGCGGCGACCGGAGCGGGGAAGCGGCCCTGGGTGACCCGATAGGCGAAGGCGGCGTCCTCGTCCTCGACGCCGGCCGGGGGCCGGGAGATGGTCCCCAGCGGGGAGGTCTCGGTCATGCCCCAGGCGTGCACGATCTTGACGCCGTAACCGTCGAACTTGGTGATCATCGACGGCGGGACCGCCGCACCGCCGACGACCACCTCGCGCAGGTGGGTGATGTCCTGCGGCTTCGCATCGAGCAGTGCCGACACACCCTGCCAGATGGTCGGCACCGCGGCGGCGAGCGTCGGGCGGGTCTCGGCCATCATCGCCAGCAGCGGCTCCGGCTGCAGGAAGCGGTCGGGCATCACCAGGGTCGCGCCGGCCATCATCGCCGCGTACGGCAGCCCCCACGACATGACGTGGAACATCGGGACGATCGCGAGCATCGTGTCGTGATTCGACAGACCCATGCCGCTCGTCGACGTCCCGAGGAGCGAATGCAGGTAGATGCTGCGGTGCGAGTAGACGACTCCCTTCGGGTCGCCGGTGGTACCCGAGGTGTAACACATGACGGCGGCGTCGGTTTCGTCGAGCTTCGGCCAGTCGTAGGTCGTCGGCTCGCCGGCGATCAAATCGTCGTAGGCGTGCACGGTGACGCCTTCGGGTGCGGTCAGCGACTCGACGGGGCCGTTCGCCACGACGACGTGCTTCACATTGGGTGTGCCGGTCAGATACTGCGACAGCATCGGCGCGACGGACGCGTCGACGAAGATCACCTTGTCGTCGGCGTGATTGATGATGAATACGGCCTGCTCGGGCGAGAGTCGCAGGTTCAGGGTGTGCAGAACGGCGCCCATCGACGGCACGCCCGCGTACAGCGCCTGATGCTCGGTGTTGTTCCACATGAAGGTCGCGACCCGATCGCCCCTGGCGACGCCCAGCTTGGTCAGCGCGTTGGCGATCTGTGCGCCCTGGTCGCCGATGTCGGCGAACGAGGCCTCACGGGTGCCCTCTCCGGTCCAGGTGATCACCTTCGCCTCGGGGAACACTCGACGGCTGTACTCGACCAACCCCGAGATCAACAGATCTCCGTGCTGCATCGTCGTCTGGACCATGTGCTGTCTCCTTCACGCTGTTCGCACGCGCAGTGCCACCGGAATGTCGATGATGTGAATCGGTTCACTCTCGTGATCGATTGTTCCCCGAACTACAGTCAAATTATGCATCATTTCGTTCGAATGATGCAGAGGCGGGAGATTGACGGTGATCGATCCGGAGGTCGTCCTCGACGCGGCGCGTGAGGTCTTCATCGCGGACGGCGGGATCGAGGTCGGGGAACTGGCTCAGACGGTGGGTGTGAACCGGACCACACTCTACCGTCGATGGGGTGGGCGCGACGGCTTGTTGGCCGAGGTCATCTGGTCGATCACCGAGCCGACGATCGCCGCCGCCGCGCGGCGAGCACCTGGCCGCGGAGCGGAGAAGATCGCGAGAACGATGGGGGAGTTCGCCGCCATCGTCAACGGCTCGGTGCATTTCGGAACGTTTCTGCGACGTGAGCCCGAGCGGGCGCTCCGACTGATGACCACGCACGCCGGTGGCGTCCAGCCGCGCATCGTCGGCAAGATCCGCGAACTGGTGCAGGCGGAGATCGATGCGGGGGAGATGTCCTCGCCGCTGCCGATCGACGATCTGGCACTCATCCTCGTCCGCATCACCGAGACGTTCGTCTACACCAACCTCATCACCGGTCGCGAGCCGGACGCGGCGAAGGCGTCGCAGGCCTGTGCCGCCATTCTCGGCGTCGGGCTGCTATCCGACGACCCGAACGAAATCACCTGAGAGCAAGGAGATCACAGCCATGTCGACAATCCTCGACACCTTCCGTCTCGACGGCAGGGTCGCCCTCGTGACCGGCGCGTCCAGCGGACTCGGCGTAGGCTTCGCGAAGGCGCTCGCCGACGTCGGCGCCGACGTGGTCCTGGCCGCGCGGCGCGCGGACCGCCTCGCCGACACCGGGGCCGCGATCGAGGGCATGGGACGGCGTGCGCTCGCCGTCACCACCGACGTCTCCGACCCCGAGCAGTGCACCGCCGCGGTCGACGCGGCGATGGCCGAGTTCGGGCGCGTCGATGTGCTCGTCAACAATGCCGGCGTCGGCTGGTCCGCGCCGGCGCTGCGCGAGAAGCCCGAGGACTTCCGCCGGGTGATGGAGATCAACGTCAACGGCTCGTACTGGATGGCCCAGGCGTGTGCCCGGGTGATGCGGCCGGGCAGTTCGATCGTCAACCTCGCGAGCGTGCTGGGACTCACCTCGGTTCTGATGCCGCAGGCCGCGTACTCGGCCAGCAAGTCCGCGGTCATCGGTCTCACCCGGGACCTCGCGCAACAGTGGACTCCCCGCAAGGGCATCCGGGTGAACGCGCTGGCGCCGGGCTACTTCGAGTCGGAGATGACCGGCGAGTTCGCCGAGGGCGTCCTGGACGAGTACGTGGTTCCGCGCACGCTGTTCGGCCGGATCGGGAATCCGGGGGAACTCGACTCCGCGCTGGTCTTCCTCGCGTCGGACGCCAGCAGTTACATCTCGGGTCTCACGCTGCCCGTGGACGGTGGGATGCTGACGAACTGACGATCCGGGCCGACTCGGCGGGCCAGCGCTCGCTCAGCGGACGCCGTGGTCGGCGAGCGCCGCGACGATCGTCGGGACGTGACTGGTGGACGGGTCCTTGGTGGCCGTCGCGAGCTCCAGGTCGCCGTCGGTTCCGAGGCGCACCAGTTCGGCGAGCGCGTCGGCCTGCGGTCCCGGCTCGTCCAATTCCGCTCGATAGCGTGCGGAGAACGCGTCGTACTCGTCGGGGTGCGCGTGATACCACTTGCGCAGATCGTTCGACGGGGCCACCTCTTTGAGCCAGCGGCCGATGCGAGGGTCGTCCTTGTGCACTCCGCGCGGCCACAGTCGGTCGACGAAGACGCGGTGGTCGTCGGGGTCGTCGTAGACGCGGGCGATGGAGACGGTCACGTGGGTGTCCTTTCGCCGGTGGTGATTCCGACGTTACGCCGTCGTGCCCGCGACCGAGCGACGGTCGGCGGCCAGTGCGTCGGCGACGAACCGCAGGGCGCTGCCCTGCCAGAGCCCGATGTGGTCGAGCATCGGATGGCCGCCGTCCGGCACCGCGAGGTATTCGGCGTCGAGTCCGCGGGCCGCGAGCTCGGCGATGCCTTTCGCGGTGCGCCGGGCCCGCGTGACGGTGTCGGCCTCGCCGTGCACGGCGCGAACCCGTGCGCCGGGCTGGATCTGCCGCCAGTCGGCGAACTGCCACCACGGCGCGAGGGCGAGGATGTCGGTGACCCGCTCGTCGTCGCCCAACTGCGCGGCGATCCGGCCGCCCATCGAATGGCCGATGACGGCGATCGGGACGCCCGGGTAGTCGGCCGCGAGACGGTCGAGAGCGGCCCGGGCGTGGGGCATCGGGCTGGCCTGTCCGCCATTCCAGCCGTAGACCCGGTACTGCACCTGACGGACGCGGACCCGCGTGCCGAAGCGCATCTGGATCGACGCGGTGAACGGGTACATCCGCAGAGCCGAGCCCTGAACTCGGGAGAAGGGCCGGTAGCTGAAATCGGTTCCGCCGGGGAGCACGAGAACGGCCAGTTCCGGATCGCGGACGGCGGCGCGCACCGGTGTCAACAGCATGTTCGCCAACTGCAGCATTCGCCCAGACTATCCGGAGAAACCGGTGGCAGAATCGACGGCATGGCACACCCGAGAGCAGGAACGCCCGCGACCGCAGACGACCTCATCGACGTGGCAGCCGTCGAACGCGCCTACTACGACATCACCCCCGATCCCGCGAACCCCGACCAGCGAGTGGTCTTCGGCACGTCCGGGCATCGCGGATCGAGTCTGGACGGCGCGTTCAACGAGGCGCACGTGCTGGCGATGACGCAGGCCATCGTCGAACACCGGCGGAAGGCGGGTGTCACGGGGCCGGTGTTCATCGGCTTCGACACGCACGCGCTGTCGATGCCCGCGTGGCGGTCGGCGCTGGAGGTGCTCGTCGGCAACGAGGTCACCGTGTTCACCGCCGACGGTGACGAGTTCACGCCGACGCCCGCGGTGTCGCGCGCCATCCTGCGGTTCAACTCGGAGGAACTCGGGGCGGTGGCCGACGGGATCGTCGTCACGCCGTCGCACAACCCGCCCGCCGACGGCGGATTCAAGTACAACCCGCCCAGCGGCGGACCGGCCGACACCGACATCACCTCGGCGATCGCGGCCCGGGCGAACGAACTGCTGGCGGACGGGCTGTCGGGCGTCCGGCGGGTGCCCTTCGAGCGAGCGCGGCGGTCGGAGCGGGTGATCGACTACCCCTTCCTGGGCGAGTACGTCACGGCGCTTGACGAGGTGGTCGACATGGACGCGATCCGCGCCGCCGACGTCCGGATCGGCGCCGACCCACTCGGTGGGGCATCGGTGGCCTACTGGGGCGAGATCAAGGACTACTACCGTCTCGACTCGATGACCGTGGTGAACCCGAAGACCGACCCGGCGTTCGGTTTCATGACGCTCGACACCGACGGAAAGATCCGGATGGACTGCAGCTCGCCCAATGCGATGGCCTCGCTGATCGCGGCGCGAGAGTCGTACGACATCGCCACCGGCAACGACGCGGACGCCGACCGGCACGGCATCGTCACCGCCGACGCCGGGCTGATGAACCCGAACCACTACCTGGCGGTGGCGATCGACTACCTGTTCACTCACCGTGAGGAGTGGAGCGAGGCGGCGGCCGTGGGCAAGACCCTCGTCTCGTCGTCCCTGATCGATCGGGTGGCCGCGGGTCTGGGTCGCACACTCGTCGAGGTGCCTGTCGGATTCAAGTACTTCGTCGACGGTCTGCTCGACGGCACCATCGCGTTCGGCGGTGAGGAGAGTGCCGGCGCCTCGTTTCTGACGGTGGCCGCCCGCCCGTGGTCGACGGACAAGGACGGCATCATCATGGATCTGCTCGCCTGCGAGATCCTGGCCGTCACCGGGCGCACTCCATCGGAGCGGTACCGCGAACTGGCCGAGGAGTACGGTGAGTCCGCTTACGCGCGCATCGATGCGCCGGCCGATCGAGAGCAGAAGGCGCGGCTGGCGGCGCTGTCGGCGGACCAGGTGCACGCCGACGCCCTGGCCGGCGAGCCGATCACCGCGATCCTCACCGAGGCGCCTGGCAACGGCGCGCCGATCGGGGGACTCAAGGTGACCACGGAGAACTCCTGGTTCGCGGCGCGTCCGTCGGGGACCGAGGACGTGTACAAGATCTACGCGGAGTCGTTCCGCGGCGCCGACCATCTCGCCGAGGTGCAGTCGGAGGCGCAGTCGCTGGTCGATTCGGTGCTCGGCTGATCCTGGACGGGTCCCGCTAAGGTCGACATCGTGACGAACGGTGACAAGCCCCGCGAGAACCCCGACTACCAGCCGCAGTCCGCCGGCCCGTCGTCGTATCTGTTCATCGGGATCGGACTGCTGGTGGTCGCAGCGCTGGTGATCGGCGGCTTCATCTGGATGACGCACAAGACGTATCCGCCGGTCGACGACAAGGTCCTCGCCGAGAACGCCTCGTTCATCGTCGGAGAGAAGACGGCTCCGGAGACCATCGACGTGTTCGAGGACTTCCACTGCGAGCACTGCAAGAAGTTCGAGCAGCAGTCGGGCGCCGCGATCCAGCAGGCCGTCGTCGACGGCAGGATTCGCGTGCGCTATCACATGCTGAACTTCCTCGACAAGGATTCCGGGTCGGGCGACTACTCCTCGCGGTCGGCCGGTGCGGTCCTGTGCGTCGCGCACAACGACGGCCGCGACGTCTTCTGGAAGCTGCACTCGCAGCTGTTCGAGAAGTCGGGAGACGACCTGACGAATCAGCAGATCGCCGACCTCGCCGCCGCCGACGGCGCCGGTGCGGCGACGCGCGACTGCATCGCCTCCGGACGACTGGTCGACGAGGCGCGGGCGATGTCGGACGCGTCGAAGCAACAGCTGAGCAACTCCACCGAGGGGCAGGTCGCCACCCCGACTGTCTTGCTGGCCGGCAAGCAGGTGGAGAACATCATGGACGGCACCGCATGGCTTGACAAGATCATCGCGGGCCAGAAGCCCACCGGGTAGCGTCGGCCGGCAAGTGCCGCCGACCAGCCGATTTGGCCGGGTGATGCGCGTGCGGTAACTTAGCTAGCGCACTCGGAGAGGCAAACGATCCGGTGCGCACAAGTGAACACGGGGCTATGGCGCAGCTGGTAGCGCACCACACTGGCAGTGTGGGGGTCAGGGGTTCGAGTCCCCTTAGCTCCACCGTAGGAAACCCGCTCTGACCTCGGTCAGAGTGGGTTTCGTCGTTGGTGGGGTCGTTGCCTACCCCGCCGGATTGCCTAGCTATCGCCTACGGCCTTGGAAGATATCTCGGCGGCCTGGTGCCGGTCGTCGGACACCCGCCGTGGGCGGCGATGGTCATTCGATCGCTGTGGCCGTGTCAGACGACGACTGGAGACTACCGAACAGGACCGACGATCTACCCTCGACGGCACGCAACGCGGGCCCCTCTGCCTCGGCGTGGTCGAGAAGTCGGGTCACCGCCTTTGCGAGGCCGGACGGATCGCCGGTCCGGGATGGCAGTGTAGTCGCCCTCCGATCTTGTGGAGCTAAGGGGACTCGAATCCCTGATCCCCACACGCCAGTTTGAAAGACATTGTGCGCGGGTGGCTTTCGCGTCGCTCGGAGTCTCATCTACCGGGACTTGCACGTCCTCGGGCGTCGGCGCGTGGCCTGCCGCCGCAGGACACGGTTAGGACGCACTAACGGCTGTTCTACGTACTGCCCCATGGCAGCGGCCGGCGGCGGATAGTGTCGTGAGCCGTGGGTGATTCAATGTTGAGCGGGACTGAGGCAGTCGAAATTGCCAGCGAGCTACCAGGGGTCCGTGCATGGGTGTCGCCTATCACCATCACTCCCCTCGGGTTGGGCTTCAGCATCTACGCGAAAACGGACGTTCGCGGCGTTCGCTACGAGGTGTCGGCGTCGACTGAACTCGCGGGCGAAACAGTATGGATCGGCGGCAGCAACTCGGCCTCGACCAAGTTCTCTATGACACAGCTGTGGTGGAAAGTCGACCCGGACCAGGTCCAGTGGCCGCTGGCGATCCGAATTTTTGAGGCTGACGGCCACGACCCGGCAGACCGGCGGCACATCGAGACGTTAACCGCCGCCCGCCAACCCTGACCGATGACGAACGGACGCGCCGATTGCTCGGCGGGTCAAGTCAGCTCCCGCCGACCCGCTCGCAAGATCCGCGAGGTAGGCGTCGGCACGCGCACCGCTCAGGGCCCGCAGCGACCTCAGGGCGTCGAGAGCGTGACCTACGCCGACTACTCGCACGAGGGCCTGACCGGGCCGTTTTCGGAGCCGCGACCAGATGAGCGGTTCAGGATTCAGGTCAAGTATCAATCTGACCCGATATCAACTGCCGCACCGGACTCTGAAGTCGATCTGTCACCAGCGAGTACGCGATGTTTGTCCTCATGACGCCTGCGATCCCTCGCTGATCGAGCGCACGCCCTCGAATCGAAGACTCGGGCCGAGCGGGCGGGACTGCCACATAATGCGCGCAGTCACCACCTCCATCGGATGGTGGCCGACCAGACTCAGCCGACGAACGAGATCGAACAGGTTCGTTCGACCCGGAAGAAGATCCGTCGTCAGGTGATCGAGACGGTGACGAGGCAACCGCTGCGCTTCCGTCTCGCCGAGGAGGCGTGTCGCTCTCCAACTGGACGGTGAGTGATCGCTCCTCAACCGACGGTCGCCGCGACGGCGACCAAGACGAACGCCGCGACGATGACCGCGAGCCTGACGTAGTGGAAGCTGTCCCAGCGGCGGGTCTGCTCCCGCCAGTCGTCGGGGTGGTTGTCCGGGGTCCAGCCCGCGGAGCGGTTGTTGATGGGAACGAGAAGCGTGATCGACAGGATCACGCTCAGTGCGAGCAGCACGGCCGCGGTCAGCGCGAGTGCCGCCGCCGACGTACCCCAGGAGGCGGCCGCGAGAGCGGCGGCGAGGATGAGCGATCCGAAGTACCAGAACGGCATCACTCGTCCGAGCATGCGGGCGCCGTGCGCGCGGGCGGCCATCGAGGCGTCGGCGGGCAGGGCGAGCGTGATCGGGTTGATGACGAAGGCGACGGAGAATTCGACCCCGACCATGACGCCGATGACGATGGTGGCGAGAACTGCGAGTACAGGGGACATGCCGACTCCAAAATCTAGCGACACTAGAATTTCTAGTAATGCTAGGGTAGGCCTCGTCGGGCCGGAGAGCAATAGGCGGAGCGGATATGGCTGAGCGGATGTCGCGTCAGGAACGGTACGAACAGCGGCGCCGCGCGATCCTGGACGCGGCCCGCGAGAGAGCCGACGCCGACGGTTGGGCGGCTGTCACCACGCGGCACCTCGCCGACGCGATCGGCTACACCCAGCCAGTGCTCTACGGTCACTTCCCGGGCGGGAAGGCGGAGATCATGCTGGCAGTGGCGCTCGAGGGCTTCGTCGAGCTGACCCGGCGGTGCCGTACCGCTCTCGACGAGGGCGGCGACCGCGGCGCGGTCGAACCCGTGGCCGAGGCCTATCTGAAGTTCAGCCGTGACCATCCCGCGGTCTACGAAGCGATGTTTCAGCAGGCCATCGACGCCGAGTTCGCCAGTGCCGACTCGCCGGCGGACCTGCGGGCGGGATTCGAGGTGCTGGCGGAGACGATCGGCGACGACGAGGGCGGCGCGGCCACCGAGGTCTTCTGGGGTGCGCTGCACGGAATCACGGTCCTGGAGCGCGCCGGCCGCATGAGGCCCGAACATCGCGCGCAGCGGATCGCGGAGTTGAGCAGCCGTTACGCCGTGCGGCGGCGCTGACCGCCGCGTCGACGTACGCTGCGCATGTGCGCTCTCCGATTCCCGACTATCTCGCCGAAGCTCTCGGTTCTGTCGAGTTCGACCAGTCCGGCGCCACAGCCGACTACATCCCCGAACTGGCCGACGCCGACCCCGACCGGCTGGCCGTGTCGTTCTGCACCGAGGACGGCCGCCGCTACTCGCAGGGCGACGCCGACGTCGAGTTCAGCATTCAGTCCATCTCCAAACCGTTCGTGTACGCGCTCGCCCTGGCCGATCGGGGATTCGACGAGGTCCTCGCGAAAGTGGGAGTGGAGCCTACCGGCGACGCCTTCAACGAACTCTCGCTCGAACCCGGCACCGGCCGCCCGCTGAACCCGATGATCAACGCCGGCGCCATCACCGTGCACACTCTCGTCGGACCGCCGGGCGCGACGCCGGAAGCGCGCAACGAGCGGATCGTGGACGGGCTCAGTGCCTTCGCCGGACGTCGCCTGCGTGTGGACCAGCGGGTGTACGAGTCGGAGATCTCATGCGCCTACCGCAACCGGGCGCTGGCGAACATGTTGCGCGCCAACGAGATCATCGATGAGGGGCCGCTGGTGGCCGTCGCCGGATACACGCGGCAGTGTTCGTTGTTGGTCACCGTCGAGGATCTGGCGATGATGGCGGCGACGCTGGCCAACAGGGGCGTCAATCCGGTGACGGGTGCGCCGGTGGTGCCGGCCGCGGTGGTGCGCCAGACGTTGAGCGTCATGGCCACGTGCGGAATGTACGACGGCGCAGGCGACTGGATGACCCGCGTCGGGATCCCGGCGAAGAGCGGCGTCTCGGGTGGTCTGATCGGCGCACTTCCCGGTCAGGCCGGCATCGCGACCTTCTCTCCTCGGCTCGACCGGCACGGCAACAGCGTGCGCGGCGTCGATCTGTTCCGGCGCTTCACATCCGATATGGGAATGCACCTGATGGAGGTGCCGCCCGCGGGCCCGTCGGTGGTGCGCAGTCGCCGCGAGTTCGGTCACGGACCGTCGGGTGTCGAGGTGGTGTCGCTGCAGGGGGAGATCCGGTTCGCCGGCGCCGAACGCATCGTCCGGGAGTTGGCGGACGCGCCGCCGACGCGCAAGCGGGTCGCGATCAACCTCATGCGGGTCAGTTCGGTCGGCGACGTGGGACGCCGCATGATCCTGGAGGCGGTCCGCCGACTGACTCTCGACGGCCACGACGTCTACCTGATCGATCCCGACCGCGTGTTGCCCGATCCCGACCCCGGCGAGGGCGGCCGGGTAACCGTGGTGAGCGGCCGCGACGACATCCGGCGCCTGATGAGCAAGTGAGGCCGATCCGGACCCCTGCTCGTCCCGTCGCGGCAGGCAACTACGCTGTGCGTCGACAGTATTGTTCCGGCCGTCGTCGCGGCGGCCCTGCGGTTTGGAGTACTTGTGAATCTCATCGGCGTTATCGGCGGCGGAACCATGGGAGCTGGCATCGCTGAGGTGTGCGCGAAGGCCGGCAGCGACGTGCTGGTGCTCGAGACGAAGCAGGAGTTCGCCGATGCGGCGGCGGAGCGCATCGCGAAGTCGATCGGGCGCGGTGTCGCCAAGGGCAAGATCTCGCAGGAGGACGCCGACGCGGCCATCGCACGCGTGAAGGTGACCCTCGACGTCGACGAGTTCGCCGACCGCGAACTGGTCATCGAAGCGGCACCCGAGGTCGAGTCGATCAAGCACGACATCTTCGCCAAGCTCGACGCCGTGGTGAAGCCGGAGGCCATCCTCGCCACCAACACCTCGTCGATCCCGATCATCAAGATCGCCGCCGCCACCAGCCGTCCCGAGCGCGTCGTCGGCGTCCACTTCTTCAACCCGGTCCCGGTGATGCCGCTGGTGGAGATCATCTCCGCGCTCACCACCGCGCCGGAGACCGCCGCCGCGGTCACCGACTACGCCAATAACGTGCTCGGCAAGACCACCGTGCAGGCCGGCGACCGCTCGGGCTTCATCGTCAACGCGCTGCTGATCCCGTACCTGTGCCAGGCGATCCGGATGTACGACTCGGGCTACGCCAGCGCCGAGGACATCGACGCCGCGATGAAGGGCGGGTGCGGTTACCCGATGGGCCCGTTGACCCTCTGCGACACCGTCGGCCTCGACATCTGCCTGGCCGCCGCCGAGTCGCTGTACGCGGAGTTCGCCGAGCCGCACTTCGCGCCGCCGGCACTGCTGCGCCGCATGGTCGACGCGGGCCGTCTCGGCCGCAAGAGTGGCCGCGGCTTCTACGACTACAGCTAGCCGATACCCGCACGGAACCCCTCGGCCGGAATCCCGGCCGAGGGGTTTCGTCGTATCCGGGCAGCTTTGGCGCCCGACAGTCTCTGCGCCAGACCGTCTCAGCGACCGTCCGCCTGCAACCGGAGTCCGGACAGCAGCAGGTCGAGGCCGGCGCGGAACTGCTCGGCGTCGTCGTGCACGGCGAACTCGTCGACGGTGTAGTGGATGAACGGATACCGATCGGGGTCGAGGGATCGCCACTGGTCGGCGAAGTGCTCGATGTACTCCGAGCGGCTCATCGTGCCGTCGAGCACGGCCGCAGGCGGCTGCTGTCCGAGGTCGGTGGCCGTTCCGATGACGAATCCGAGAACGGCCGAGACACCGTGGAAGGTCTCTCGCGGACTGAGGCCCAGCCGCATCACATGACGGCCGAGCCGCTCGTACATCTGCAGTCCGTTGGGCTGGGTGCCGGTGTCGCGCATCAGGTATCCACCCAGCCAGGGCCGGTCGACCACGGTGTCGAACAGCGCGACTGCCACCGCCCGGAGGTCGGCGATCGGATCGTCGGTGTCGTCGAAGTCATTGGTCCGGATGAGCACCTCGCCGAGCACGTGGTCGGCGGCCCGGTCGAGCAGTTCCTCCTTGCTCGAGACGTACCAGTAGATGCTTGCGACGCCGCCGCCCAGGCGTGCCGCGAGCGCGCGGAAGGTCAGCGCGGACTCGCCCGACTCGTCGAGCAGTGCTACGGCCTCTCCGATCACCGTGTCCATCGAATGGGAAGCGCGGCGGCGACCTGCTCGTCGCTGCGGGCGGTCGTGCTCGGGAACAGTCATGAATCCTCCTCCCTTGCATCTTATCGAACGCCGTTCTATTGTATCGAACAAGGTTCGATAACCGAACATCGTTCGATAAGGAGGTGTCTCATGACTGACGTCGCCGAGACCTCGCGCTCCGGGACCGCACGATCCCGGACCTACACATCCGTCCGTGCCGCCTGGATGCCGATGGCCGCCCTGTGCCTTGCGTTCTTCGTCGAGATGGTCGACAACACGTTGCTCTCGATCGCACTGCCGACCATCGGGCGTGATCTGGGCAGCGGCACCACCGCACTCCAATGGGTCACGGGCGCCTATTCGCTGACCTTCGGGGGTCTGCTGCTGACCGCCGGATCGATGGCCGACAAACTGGGGCGACGACGGGTTCTGCTCGTCGGGCTCGCCGCCTTCGGCGTGATCAGCCTCGGAGTTCTCGCCGTCTCCTCGACGGGCGAACTGATCGCCCTTCGCGCGCTGCTCGGCGTCGCCGCTGCCGCGATGGCCCCGATCACCAACTCGCTGGTCTTCCGCCTCTTCGACGACGCGGCGCTCCGCATGCGCGCGATGACGCTGATGATCGTCGTCGGCATGAGCGGCTTCATCCTCGGTCCGGTGCTGGGCGGAACGGCGCTGGCACACGTCGGCTGGGAATGGCTTCTCCTGGTCAACGCCCCGATCGCGCTGATCGCGTGGATCGGTGTCCGGCTCGGGGTCCCCGCCGACGATCCGCAGGATCTCACCGGAGATCGTCTCGATCTGCCGGGCGCGGCCCTGAGCATTCTCGCGATCGGTCTCGGGTGCTACACCCTCACCGCGGGTGTGGAGCACGGCTGGACGTCCGGCCCGGTATGGGCGTCGGCGGTCGGGGCGGCGGTCGCCCTCGGCGCCTTCGTGTGGCATGAGCGCCGCACCCCCGAACCGATGCTCGACCTCGGCGTCTTCGCCGACGGCACCGTGCGGGGAGCGGCGATCGCGCAGGTGGGTACGTCGATCGCGATGGCCGGTGTGATGTTCGGCCTGATTCTGCACTTCCAGTACGCGTACGGGTGGAGTCCGATGCGGGCGGGACTGGCGAACCTGCCCCTCATCATCACGATGATTCTCGCGACCCCGCTCTCGGAGTACCTGGCGAAGAGATTCGGTCATCGGATCGCGTGTGTGATCGGCGCCGGATTCCTCGCGGGCTCGCTCGCCGGACTCGCGTGGGCCGTCGACCACGGTTACCCGGCGATCGCCGTCTTCATGGTGACGCTGACGATCGGTCTGCGGACGGTGATGACGATCTGCGCGGTGGCGCTGGTCGGAGCGATGCCGAGCAACCGGACGTCGATCGGCACCGCGCTCAACGACAGCGCGCAGGAGATCGGCACCAGCGTGGGCACCGCGGTGATCGGCACGATGATCGCCGCGCTGGTCACGACCAGTCTGCCGCCGGGCGTGTGGGGCAGCGACCTCGTCGCCTCGTTCTTCCGCGGCGAGCGCATCGCATTCGCGGTGCTCGCGGTGGTGGTCGGGGTGGTCTCCGTGTGGGGTGCGTCGGCGTTGACCGATTCGCGAGCCACCGACGAGCACCCGTGAGCCGCCCCGTCGAGCGCGCGCCCGCGGATGCGACGATGGACCGATGACCGCAACGCTCGTCGCCAAGGACGTCTCCGGTGGGTACGCCCATCGGGTGCTGTTCGATCATCTCGACCTCACGGTGGCGCCCGGCGATGTGGTCGGGGTGGTCGGCGCCAACGGTGCCGGGAAGACGACGCTGCTCCGCATCCTCGCCGGTGATCTCGCACCGCTGGAGGGAACGGTGGTGCGGGCGCCGTCGGACGCCTTCGTGGGCTGGTTGCCTCAGGAGCATGAGCGGGTGCCGGGCGAGACGGTGGGCCAATACGTGGCCCGACGGACCGGTTGCGCGGCGGCGACGGCCGCGATGGACGCGGCCGCGGCGGCGCTGGCCGACGGGACCGGGGACGAGGCCTACTCCGCGGCCCTGGATCACTGGCTCGCGACCGGAGCTGCGGATCTCGACGAACGCCTGCCCGCGGTGCTCGCCGAGCTGGGATGCGACACGACCGCCGGCGCACCCGAGTCGGCGCTGATGACCGGTCTCTCCGGAGGTCAGGCCGCGCGCGTGGGCTTGGCGGCGTTGCTGTGCTCCCGCTTCGACATCGTCCTTCTCGACGAGCCCACCAACGATCTCGACCTCGACGGCCTGGCCCGGCTGGAAGAGGTCGTCGCCGGCATGCGCGGCGGCGTGGTCCTTGTGAGCCACGACCGGGAGTTCCTGTCGAGAAGTGTGACCCGCGTCCTGGAACTCGACCTGGCACAGCACACGAACACCGTCTTCGGCGGTGGATACGAGAGCTACCTGGAGGAACGGGAAGTGGCGCGCCGGCACCGACGCGAGGCCTACGAGGAATACGCCGAGAAGAAGGCCGACCTCGTGGCACGGGCTCGGACGCAGCGGGAGTGGTCGAGCCAGGGCGTGCGGAACGCGATGCGCAAGAATCCCGACAACGACAAGGTGCGTCGCAAGGCGGCCACTGACTCGAGTGAGAAGCAGGCGCAGAAGGTACGGCAGATGGAGAGCCGGATCGCGCGCCTCGAAGAGGTCGTCGAGCCGCGCAAGGAGTGGGTTCTCGAGTACTCCATCGGAGCGGCGCCGCGGTCGAGTTCGGTGGTGTCCACTCTCAACGACGCCGTCGTCCGGCAGGGCGAGTTCGTCTTGGGGCCGGTGTCACTGCAGGTGAACGCCGGTGAGCGCATCGGCATCACCGGTCCCAACGGTGCAGGGAAATCGACGCTGCTGGGGTTGATCCTGGGGCGCATCGAGCCGGACTCCGGCACCGCCGCCCTGGGCGCGAATGTCGCCATCGGTGAGGTCGACCAAGCGCGTGCGCAGTTCTCCGGACCGGAGCTGCTCGCGGACCGCTTCGAGGAACTGGTCCCGGAGTCCACGACCGAGGAGGTGCGGACGCTGCTGGCGAAGTTCGGACTGCGCGCCGATCACGTGGGGCGTCCGACCGCCGACCTCTCGCCCGGCGAGCGCACCCGGGCGGCGCTCGCGTTGCTGCAGGTCCGCGGCGTCAACGTGCTGGTGCTCGACGAGCCGACCAACCACCTCGATCTGGCCGCGATCGAGCAACTCGAATCAGCGCTCGACAGCTACGACGGCGCACTGCTGGTCGTGACCCACGACCGCCGGATGCTGGAGAACGTCCACGTCGACCGCCGTTGGGACGTCCAGGACGGTCGCGTCCGCGAACTCTGACGGACGTGCTGCGGAGATCAGTCGTGAGAGCCTCGCCCGAGGGCGATCTTCCCTCGACGGCCCGCGACGCGCATGATCTCAGCAGTGGCTCAGGGCTCCGCGCGCAGACGCTGCTCGATCCTCTCCACCTTCTCGGTGAGCTGACCGGAGAATCCTTCGCGCATGTCCGCTTTCAGCACCAGACTCACGCGCGGACTGTGCGCGGCCACGGCCTCGCAGGCCGCTTTGATGACGGCCATGCACTCGTCCCAGTCTCCTTCGACGGTGGTGAACATAGAGGTCGTCTCGTTGGGAAGGCCGGAGGCGCGTACCACCCGGACCGCCTCCGCGACGGCCGCGCTGACCGATCCGTCGGGGTCGTCACTGGTTCCGGGAGCGATCGAGAAAGCGAAGAGCATGGCCTCAGGCTACGCGCCCGCCCGGGCTCGGAGCGCCCGTCGAATACCACTGTCCACGGCGGGGGAGTCGTGGACAATCGGGAGCATGAGCTACACGTTGGCGTTCTGGTCGGGAGGCGATTCCGCGGACTGCGGCGAGACCTACAACAGGTTGAACAGCGGTGAGAGGGTCGCGGGCGTCCGCCCCGTCGACGCCGCGGCCGTCGAGAGCGCCATCGGAGACCTCGACCGTTGGTCTCGCAATCAGAACATGCTCTACCCGCCGGGAGGGACCGCCGCGGACGGACCGGCCTTCGACGTCTTCATGGACGATCAACTCGTGGTCTTCACCGGCTACGGCGTCGAACCGCACGACATCAACGTGGTGATCGACGTGATGCGCTCGCTCGGCTTCCGGCTGTACGACCCGCAGACCCTGGAGCGGTTCGAGTAACTCGGGACGCGTCCGGCCGACGCGATCGGTACGGTACGAGCGGTGAACACCTGCACCCGTCACCCCCGCATCCTGTTGATCCGCCACGGGGAGACCGAGTGGTCACGGACGGGCAGGCACACCGGGCGCACCGATATCGGATTGACGCAGACGGGAGAGGTGCAGGCGAGCGCGCTGGCGGGCATCGCCGAGCGTCTCGGGTTGGAGGATCCGTACGTCGTCTCCTCGCCGCGCCGCCGCGCCCGGCGCACGGCGGAACTGGCCGAGTTGGCGCCCGACGAGGTCGGCGAGGACTTCGCCGAATGGGATTACGGCGACTATGAGGGGATCACGCGGTCGCAGATCCGCGCGGAATACGAGCCGGACTGGTCGATCTGGACGCACGGAGCGCCCGGAGGTGAGTCGGTCCAGGAGATGACGCAGCGCGTCGATCGGGCAGTGCGGTACGTCGAGGCCGAACTGGTCCGCCGTGACGTGGTGGTTGTTTCGCACGGGCACTTCTCCCGGTCGTTCATCTGCCGCTATCTCGGCTGGCCGATCGTCTACGGCGCGGCCGTCGACCTGCGCCCGGCGGGATCGGCACTGCTCGCGGATGTGGAGGGCGAACGACGCATCGAGTTGCTCACGGGCCCGGCCGGCGCGTGACTCGGGCGACCCGCACCGACGGGCACAAAAACAAGCGCTTGTGACTTTTTCTTCATGAGGTTACGGTGATCCACATCACGCACCACCGCGGCGGCGCCGCGCGAATCGATGGGATCGTCACATGGACAACGGCATCGGCAACTGGCCCACCCTGCACCGGGTGCGGCATCCACACCGCGTCGCACTGATCGACGCGACGACCGGCGCCGAGTACACCTTCGAAGAACTGGATCTCCGGACCAACGCGCTGGCCGACGCCTTGCGCTCGCGCGGCATCGGCCGAGGAGACCGGGTCGCCCTCCTCACTCTCAACAGCACCCACATGCTCGAGGTGGTCTTTGCCGTCGCCAAACTCGGTGCGGTGGCCGTACCGATCAACTGGCGCCTGCAGGCCCCCGAAGTGCAGTACATCCTCAACGACTCCGGTGCCCGCCTCCTGTTCGTCTCACCCCAGACTGCGGCTCTGGCCCGTGCCGCGGCCGAGGGAACCGAGGTGTCCGGCATCGTCGAGATCCCGTCGGGCGAGCAGCGTGCCGCCGGCGAGCCCTCGGAGTACGAGGCACTCATCGCCGAGGGCAGCGACGAGCGGGTGCCGGTCGACGTCGCCGCCGACGACCTGTCGATGCTCATGTACACCTCGGGGACCACCGGCTTTCCGAAGGGAGCGATGCTCACCCACGCCAATCACCACTGGAACGGCATCAACAACCTCACCGCCGGCGACGGCGTCGGACCGCGCGATGTCAACATCGCCTCGGCGCCCCTGTTCCACATCGGTGCGCTGGGTGTCATCACACTGCCGTTGCTCTACATCGGGGGAACCACCGTGGTGCTGGAGACCTTCACTCCCGACGCGTGGCTCGACGCGGTCGCGAAGCATCGGGTCAGCGTGGCGTTCGCGGTGCCCGCGATGTGGGCCGCGATCGATGCCTCGCCGGCTGTCGAGACCGCGGATCTGAGCTCACTGCGGTTCGGCATCTCCGGTGGTGCGCCGTGCCCGGTGGTGCTGATCGAGAGTCTCACGCGGCACGGCGTTCGGCTCTGCGAGGGTTTCGGGCTCACCGAGACCTCTCCGAACGTCTGCGTTCTGGAGGTCGACGAGGCCGTCGCGTACGCGGGATCGGTCGGCAAGCCGGTGCTCCATGTGGAGATGAAGGTGGCCGACGGTGAGGGAGACGAGGTGCCGCCGGGCGTGATCGGCGAGCTTCTGGTTCGCGGTCCCAACGTCTTCGTCGGCTATTGGAACAAGCCCGAGGCCACGGCCGAGGCGCTGCAGGACGGCTGGTTCCACACCGGCGATCTCGCCACCTGCGACGAGGCGGGGTACTACCGGATCGTCGACCGGAAGAAGGACATGATCGTCACCGGCGGAGAGAACGTCTACGCCTCGGAGGTGGAGCAGACGATGTACCGGCATCCGGCCGTCGCGGAGGTCGCGGTGATCGGCCTGCCCGACGAGAAATGGGGCGAGTCGGTGACCGCGGTGGTCGCCGCCAAACCGGGGTCGGAGGTTTCCGAAGCGGAGCTGATCGCCTGGACCCGCGAGCGGATCGCCCACTTCAAGAGCCCGCGGGCGGTGCACTTCGTCGACGTGCTGCCGCGCACAGCCACCGGAAAGGTGCTCAAGCGTAAACTGCGTCTGCGCTGGAGCGGCGACGAATCCGCGGTGCGGCGGTGACCGGAGACGCCGATCTCCACGATCACTGGCGGAGCGTGTCACGGGTGGCGGCCCCGCGGTGTCCCATGGGTGTCTGATCGAGAACAACACCTGGGAGGTCGTCATGAAGATCGTGATCGTGGGAGCGGGGTACGCGGGGACGATGGCCGCGAACCGGTTGGCGCGACGGGCGCGCGGCGCTGAGATCGTCGTCGTCAATCCGCGCCCGGAGTTCGTGGAACGCATCCGACTGCACCAGGTGGTCGCGGGCAGCGGGACCGCGGCCCGCCCGTTGGCCGAGATGCTCGACGATTCGGTGACGACTCGGATCGCGGCGGTGACGAAGATCGCGGACGGTTCGGTGGCCCTGAGTGACGGCGGCGCGCTGGAGTTCGACCGTCTCGTCTATGCGGTCGGCGGTGCACCGAGCGCTCCGGAGGGAGCCGTGGACGTCGGCGCGCACGAGTCGGCTGCCGTAGCCGCCGAACGACTCCGCTCCCTGCCGGACGGAGCCTCGGTGGACGTCGTCGGAGGTGGGCTGACGGGGGTGGAGACCGCGACGGAGATCGCAGCTCGGCGCCGCGACGTGCGGATCCGGCTCTTCAGCGATGCGCCGATCGCCCGATCGCTGGGCGCGAAGGCCCGAGCGCAGGTCGCCGAGGTGCTCGCCGGGCACGGCGTCGAGGTGGTCCGACAGCGGTGGTCGGGCGGACGGGACGCGGCGCTGACGGTGTGGGCCAACGCGAGCCGGGTGGGCGAACTGGCTCTCCAGAGCGGGCTGGAGGTGAACGACGCCGGCCGTGTGATGGTGGACGATCATCTGCGCAGTGTGAGCGATCCGCGGGTGATCGCGGTCGGCGACGGAGCGGCGGTTCCGGGATCGCGCATGAGTTGCCAGGCGGCGATTCCGCAGGGGGCGTACGCCGCGGATCTGATCGCAGCCGACTTCACGGGCCGGTCGCACAAGCCCTATTCCGTCGCGTTCGTGGCGCAGTGCGTGTCGCTGGGCCGCTCCGACGGCGTGGTCCAGAGGGTGCACCGCGACGACAGTCCGGCGAGCCTCTGGCTACGCGGGCGCACGGCCGCGGCGATCAAGGAGCAGGTGTGCCGCAGCACCGTGCACACCGTCCGCGCCGGACGGTACTCGTGGAAGCCGGGCGCGGCATGAGCGCCGCCGAGCCACCCGGAGTCGCGGAGTTCACCCAGCACCGTCCCCTGCTGTTCTCGATCGCTTACGAGATCCTCGGGTCCGTCGCCGACGCGGAGGACGTACTGTCCGAGAGCTGGCTGCGCTGGCAGGAAGGCGACCGGTCGGAGGTCGAGAACCCGCGCGCGTACCTGGCGCGGATCGTGACCCGACAGGCGCTGAACGCCGCGCGGGCGTCGTCGCGACGACGCGAGACATACGTCGGTCCGTGGCTGCCGGAACCGCTCGAGTCGACTGCCGAGGACTCCGGACTCGACCACGTCCTGTCCGGGGAAGCCGTCACGACCGCGATGCTCCTCGTCCTCGAGTCGCTCACTCCCGACGAGCGCGCGGTCTTCGTGTTGCGCGAGGTCTTCGACTTCGGGTACGGCGAGATCGCCGACGCGATTGGAAAGTCACAGCCCACGGTCCGGCAGATCGCGCATCGCGCACGAAACCACGTCCGTGCCCGTCGCCCCGCCGCGGTCGCCGACCCCGAGGATGCGCGGGCGGTGGCCGAGCGGTTTCTGACCGCGGCCGCCACCGGCAATCTCCAGGAACTCATGGACACGCTCTCTCCCGGTGTGGTGTACATGGGCGACGGTGGGGGCGTCGTGGCGGCGGCGCGCCGGCCGATCGAGGGTGCGGCCCGGGTGGCGCGGATGGCGGCCGGACTCTTCGCCAAGGCACCGACCCTGGGTGAGGTGGGGATGCGGATGACGGTCGTGAACGGCATGCCGTCGTTGGTGGTGACGATCGACGGGGATCTCGACAGCGTGGTCTCGGTCGAAGTGACGGGAGAGAAGGTGACGGCGGTGTACGCGGTGCGGAATCCGGTCAAACTCGACGGGCTCCGCTGACTCGCGTCGTCGCCGCCCGCCCGCGCGATCCGTACGCTGGAGAGGGTGTTAGAGATCCTCTTCATCCTCGTCATCGCGCTGATCGCCGTCGGAGTGTTTTCGATGATGCGCAACCGCACCGCCACTGCCCAATCCGGACGAGTCTCTCTCGACGACGCCAAGGCCGATGCGCGGCAGGCGATCGAACGACTCGGCGGCCAGGTGTACTCGCTCGACCCGGGCGACGACCCGGCTGCCAAGCAGGCACTCGCCGACGCGGGCGAGCGGTTCACCGCGGCCGGCTCGCAGATCGAGCAGGCGTCCAGTCCCGCTCAGGCCGGACTCGCCAAGCAGACCGCTGTGGAAGGCCTGTACTACATTCGCGCGGCCCGCACCGCGCTGAAACTCGATCCGGGTCCCCCGATCCCCGAACTCGAGGGTCAGCGCGCGGCCGGATCGGTGACCGAGGAGCGGTCGGTGGAGTTCGACGGCCGCACCGTCGAGGCGTCGCCGAAGCCGTCCAGCCAGACGCCCAACTACTATCCGGGCGGTCGCGTGGCGGGACGCCCGGTGCCCGCGGGCTGGTACTCCGAGCCGTGGTGGCGTCCGGCGCTCATCGGCGGTGCGTGGGGCGTGGGATCGGCGCTGCTGTTCAGCTCCTTGTTCTCCGGAATGGCGGGTGTCCCGCACGGGGTCGCCGACGCCGATATGGCCGGCGGCGACTACTCCGACGGCGGCGGCGACAGCGGGGACAGCGGCGGGGACGGCGGCGGCGATTACGGGGACGGCGGCGGCGACCTCGGCGACGGCGGCGGTTTCGACGGCGGCTTCGGTGGTTTCGACGGCGGGGACTTCGGTGATTTCGGGGGCGGCGACTTCTTCTGACCGGCAGGTGATCGCCGGTCGGCGCACCGCGTCGGGCCGCTGGTGCCTGAGGGCGGTGCCGTCGGCATTACCATCGAGACATGCTTGATGGGCTTCGGTCAGCGGACATCCGAATGGTCGTCGCCGACATGGACGGAACGCTGCTCGACGACGCCGGCCGGGTTCCCGACGCCTTCTGGCCTATCCTCGACGAGTTGACCGCGCGCGGTATCGCGTTCGTCCCGGCGAGCGGTCGGCAGTACTACACCCTCGAGGAGATCTTCGCCCCGCACCGCGGCACGCTCTCGTACGTCGCCGAGAACGGCAGCATGGTGATGCACGACGGCAGGCTGTTGACGTCGTCGACCATCGATCCCGCGCTGGTCGCCACGGTCATCGACACCGTCCGCGAGGCCGATCGGCACGGGCGCGACCTCCGACTGCTCGTGCACCGGACCGACGGAGCCTTCATCGAGTCCGACGACGCCGAGTTCGTCGTTCACGCTCGCCGGTACTGCGTCCGGCTGGAGCATGTGGTCGATCAGTCCCAGATCGACGGCGATGTGGTCAAGCTCGCGATCTACGACTTCGCCGACGCCGAGTCGAGCGCCGCGGAACTGTTCGCTCCACTGGTCGGCGACCACAAGCTCGCGGTGTCGGGGAGCCACTGGATCGACATCACCGCACCGGGGACGCACAAGGCCACCGGTGTCCGGGAACTGCAGGCTCTTCTCGGCGTGGGCCCCGAGCACACGGTCGTCTTCGGCGACTACCTGAACGATCTCGAGATGCTCGACGCCGCACGGTGGTCGTTCGCGATGGCCAATTCGCACCCCGACGTGCTCGAACGTGCGCGGTTCCGGGCTCCCAGCAACGTCGACGCAGGCGTGGTCACTGTGCTCCGACAGATGCTGGCCGGACGGTGAGGTCCGCGCATCGGCGGGAGATCGCGCTCGCGGTGACGCTCTCCGGTATCGCCGGTTACCTCGACGCGGTCGGCTTCCTGGAACTCAAGGGATCGTTCGTGTCGTTCATGAGCGGCAACACCACCGAGCTCGCCACGCAACTCGGCACCGGGCGCCTCGGCGGCGCGGGCACCGTGGCGTCGATCCTCGCCATGTTCTTCTGCGGTGCCGTGATCGGCGCGATCGCCGCGCGGTTCTGGGATGGCCGGACCACCGTTCTCCTCACCACCACCGTTCTGCTGGCGGCGAGCGCCCTGGCCTGCGTGTTCGTGGCTCCGTCGTCCGCCTTCGCGATCGGACTGCCCGCGGCGATGGGTGCGATGAACTCCACCTTCCTGAGGAAGGGCGAGGTGAGCATCGGCCTGACCTACATGACGGGGACGCTCGTGAAGGCCGGACAACAACTCGTCGAGGCGTTCACCGGCGGTCCCCGCATGCTGTGGCTCCGGAACCTGTCCCTGTGGTTCGCGCTCGCCGTCGGCGGAATGATCGGAGCGGCCACCCATAATCTGACCGGGCCGACCTCGGCCGTGTGGATCTCCGTCGCGGCGATGCTCGTCGTCACAGCCGCGACCGTCGCGGTGCGGCGACGGACCGGGAGGTTCGGAGTGCCGAGTGCCGGGCGCGCGGCGCGCGAGACCCACGTCGTGCACGATCCGCCGAGCCCGGATGAGGTTTCGTAGCATGAGTGGCATGTCATCGGACGCCGCAGACCTCGCCGCGAGACTTCTCGACGCTCACGTCGATTACGAGCGCCGCCGGCTCACCGACCCCGTGGCGTTCGCGGCGCTGGTGGAGGAGGAGATCACGGCGTTCCTCGACGCCGCAGACCAGCTGCCGCTCGAAGAGGCCGTCTCCCGCGATCTGGTCAAGGCCGTCGCACGCAAGTACGCGATCGCATTCCCGGTCGACGGCGCCATCCCCGGTCTCGTCGGCACCGTCGCCTCACGGATCTACGAGTACTCGACTGGTGACGACACCCGGCTCGGTGACGTCCTTGAGAGGCGCCGTTACGAGGAACTGGCGGCCGGCGTCGCCGAGTTGGGTCTGTCGCGGCGGATGCTCAAGCGCGTCCTCGACAGTCCGGCGACCGAGGATGCGTGCGTGGAGGCGATCCAACGGGCGGTCGACTCCTCCCGGATGCCCGGCCCGGTGGCGACCGTCGTCGATTCGATGGTCGAGCGAATCGCGAGGCGCTGCGCCCGCACGGTGCTCGCAGCCAACCGCGCCGAAGCCGATCATCTCGTGCTCGACGCCGCTCGCGAGGTATGGCTGGCCGGC
Organism: Gordonia sp. PS3; assembly: GCF_041950545.1. Lineage (NCBI taxonomy): Bacteria > Bacillati > Actinomycetota > Actinomycetes > Mycobacteriales > Gordoniaceae > Gordonia > Gordonia sp. PS3. Next base: position 1,026,875 of record NZ_CP169524.1, read on the forward strand.
GCCGATCAGAGCGTCGGTGATGTGCGCGACGTGCTGAGCAGTTCGGATGTCGAAGACGCAGTGGTGCTGGTCTTCGAGTTCTGGCGCACGTTCCGCGAGACGCCGTTCTTCCGAGCGATTCTCGACGAGGGCGTCGACGAGGTCTTCGACACGTACGGCACCACCTCGCTGTCGGATCTGCTCGACGAGTTGGGCGTGGGGCGCGACGACCTGGTGGAGGAGGCGATGCGGTTCGGTCCGCCCGTCATCGCACGGATCGACGCCGACGGGTTCGTCGAGGCGGCTCTGCGCCGCCGGTTGAGCCCGTTCTACACCTCTGCGGAGTTCGCAGCGCTGGTCGGCCGCTGAGGCAGCGTCCCGCGTCAGAGGATCTGCGACAGGAACGTCTTCAGGCGGTCGCTGCGCGCATCGGTGAAGATCTGTTCCGGTGCCCCGGTCTCCACCACCATTCCCTCGTCCATGAACACGACGTGGTCGGAGACGTCGCGGGCATAGCCCATCTCGTGCGTCACCACGATCATCGTCATGCCTTGTTCGGACAGATCGGTCATCAACGCGAGCACACCCTTGACCAGCTCCGGGTCCAAGGCGCTGGTGGCCTCGTCGAAGAACATGATCTGCGGATGCATGGCCAGCGCACGGGCGATGGCCACGCGCTGCTGCTGTCCGCCCGAGAGGGTCGAGGGCCGCGCGTCGGCCTTGTGCGCCAATCCCACCGACTCGAGTTGGGCGATGGCGAGCGCCCGCGCCTCGTCCTTGTCGAGGCCGAGCAGTTTGCGCGGACCGAGTTCCACATTCTGCGCCACGGTGCGGTGCGGGAACAGATTGAACTGCTGGAACACCATGCCGATCCGGCGGCGCAGTTGATCCGGGTCGTCCTTCAGGACGCTGCGGCCGTCGATCAAGATATCGCCCTGTTGCGGCTCGTGGAGCCGGTTGAGAACGCGCAGGAGCGTGGACTTGCCCGATCCGGACGGACCGATGACCGTGGTGGTGGTACCGGCCTCCACATGGATGTCCACGCCGCGCAGGACGTGGTTGTCGCCGAAGCTCAGGTGCAGGTCCTGCCCGGTCAGGGAGACCGCGGCACCGCGATCGACGAGGGGATGCGAGTTCGCCACGATGCTCACGCCTTTCCAGTGCGCAGACGGTTGTCGATGTAGTTGACGAGGTGGGTCAGCGGCACCGTCATCACGAGATACAGCAGGCCTGCGGCCAGCAGCGGGGTGAGGTTGCCGCTGTTGGCGTTGAAGTCCTTGCCGACGGCGAACAGTTCCCGCTGCGTCAGCGTCAGACCCAGGAAGTAGATCAGCGACGAGTCCTTGATGAGCACGATGAACTGGTTGACCAGAGCCGGAAGGACGCGTCGGACGCCCTGGGGGATCACTACCAGTCGCATGGATCGGCGGTAGGAGAAGCCGAGCGCCCGCGCGGCCTCCATCTGACCCGATTCCACGCTCTGGATGCCGGATCGGAAGATCTCGCCGATATAGGCGGCGGCGAGCAGGGCGAGGGCCACCGAGCCGAGCCAGAAGGGATTGCCGCCGGTCAGGTTCTTCACCACCGGCCCGAATCCCAGGCCGACCATCAGAATGACGACGACGGCGGGCAGGCCGCGGAAGATATCGGTGTAGACGCGGGCCGGCCAACGCAGCCACCGGCTGCGCGACATCCCGGCCATCGCCAGGAGCATGCCGCCGACGGTGCCCAGGATTCCCGACGTGATCGCGATCTTCAGGGTGTTCGGCAGACCGGTCTTGATCAGTTCGGGCAGTGCCTTGGTGAACTGTTCACCGCTGAAGAAGGTCTCGCGCAGTTGCTGCCACGTGCTCTTCGGCGCGGCGTCGGCGGCGTCGGCTTTCGGCTTGCCCTCATTCGCCTTCGCGATCGCTTCGAAGTCGGGCAGCACCGGCTTCGGCGCGGCCTTGGAGCCCGGCTTCCAGCCGTCCGGAAGCGGTCGCGGCGCCCAATCGCTGTACAGGCGAGCCCAGGTGCCGTCCGCGATGATCGCGTCGAGCCCGCTGTTCAGCGCGTCGACGAGCGGTTGATTGCCCTTGGCGACGGCCCACGCGGTGAAGTTATTGATGCTGAAGGTGTTCTCCAGGATCTTCATTCCGTCTGCGGCCTGAACGGTGCCCTCGGCCTGCTGGCTCGGGGCCACCCATGCGTCGATCTGACCGGATTTCAGGTTTGCGTATGCGGTCGCATAGTCCGGGAACTTCACCGCGCTCAGCTTGAGGGTGTTCGTGACGTAGTCGTCCTGAACCGTGCCCTGAACGACGCCGATCCGGGTGCTCGGGTTGAGATCGCCGAAGCTCTGCACCCGGCCGTTCGCCGGGCCGGCCAGAGCGAAGTAGCCGAAGTCGTAACCGTTGGTGAAGTCGACGGTCTGGCGACGTTCGTCAGTGGTGGTGATCGACGACGATCCCACGTCGTACCGGTGCCCGGCGACCTGGGCGAGCAGGCCGGAGAACTCCGTGCCGATGAATTCCACTTTGAGACCGAGCTTGGCGGCGATCGCCTTGAGCATCTCGTTGTCCATGCCCGTGTACTGCTGCTGCGAATTCACACAGATACTGGGCGGCGCATCCGACAGCGTGCCGACCACCAGGGTTCCGGGCTTGATGAGGCCGAGCCTGGAGGTGTCGATCTCGTCGAGCGGCCGAGTCGACTCGGTGGTGAACCGGTCGGGGGCCGCAGCGGCGCTGGCGAGATTCGTCGGTGCGGCGGAGGCGCTCTCCACGCCGGGAGGTGAGCAGAGTCCGGAATCGTCGCTGGACGCCGAACTGGAGCAGGATGCCAGCAGCGCCACCAGCAGAGCGACGGCCAGCAGCGGCAGCCAGCGCCGGCGGGCTGCGGAAAGCAGAGTCATGATTGGACAGGGTAATCCGGCGCGCTGCTGATTCCGCAATTAAAACCACGGGGTGAGAAAACTCGGCCGCGGTGTAACGGACGGATCGGACGCCGATCGCAAAACGCCCCGGACCGGTCAGTGAGACCTGGTCCGGGGCGCTGTGGCCGACGCGTCGGCGAGTGTCAGTTCGCTGCTTCGTACGCCGCGATGATGTCTGCCGGAATGCGGCCGCGATCACTGACCGTGTAACCGTTGTCGGACGCCCACTGGCGGATCACGCGGGTGTTGGTGCGGCCACGTGCGGCGGTCGGCGCGGCGCGGCGAGCGGCGGCGCGACCGCCGGTGACACGAGATGCGGCGATGTACGTGGCGACGTGGTTGCGGAACTCTTCGGCATGCTCGGGGGAGGTGTCGAACTCGTAGTTCTTACCGTCCAGACTCCAGTGGACGGTTTCGTACTCGTCGAGTTCTGCGCCGTCGATATCGTCGACGATCTGGATCACGGTCTTCTTGGCCATCTGTGGTCCTCCGGTTGATTCGAGCCCGCCGCGCATGTCCTCACCCGAGTGCGCAGCGGCGTTTATCTGCGCTCAGCGTACACGTATTCAACGGGTCGGGACCACTGGTGAGGAATTGCGATTATCGACCGTCGGGCTATCGGCGTCGGAATCCAATCCGAGCAGTGATGCGGGGGCGCGTTCATCCGCCCTAATCGCACTGTATCCATTAGCGGTAATCGCGAAGCCGGTGCCGGAACTGGACTCTACGCAGTAGAGGTCGTCGGAATCGGTGAGACAGGCGAAACGGTCGACATTGATCGCACGACCGGAGCCGAGGATGCGTGACCGGAACAACACCGGATAACTGTTAGCGCACGCGCCTGCTTTCGGTCCGTTGGCGTCGAGCACCACGTAATCGGCCTGCCAATCGCACTCGGCGGTGGCGTCGGCGGCGCGTTTGGCGCCCCGGACGTGCTCGCCGACGCACACCAGAGCATCGGCGCCGTTGTTGCCGGTGGAGCATCTCACGCCGCGGTCCGGCGTCGAGAAATGAAAACCGGAGACATCGGACGTCCGGCCGTCGGCCGAGGTGGCGCCGACCTGGAATCCGGAATTGCTGGCTCGAGGCGCCGCCTTGATGACGCGTTCATAGCTCCACGGAGCCTCCGTTCGGCGGATGCCGACCGTGCGGGACGCGGATGTCGGCGAGAGTGAAGGCGCCGGCGATTCGGTGCTCGGCGCATTCGTGCCCGGGATCACGATCTTGCTGGGTGATGCGTCCGTGCTCAGCAGCGAACACGACGTCAGGACCGAGACGCCGAGGCATACCAGGGCGACGAGGGGCAGGCGTGTTCGAGGTCCGTACCCTTGCACTGTGGCGACTCCCAAGATCGTGTTGTTCTACGTCTTCGCTCCGCTGCCGGACCCGGAGGCGATCCGACTCTGGCAACAGAGCGTCTGCGAGGCCTCCGGACTGCGCGGCAGGATCATCGTGTCATCTCACGGCATCAACGCAACAGTGGGAGGTGACATCCGCGACGTCAAACGTTATGTCCGTGCCACCCGGAGCTATCCCGCATTCAAAGACGCCGACATCAAATGGTCGGACGGAACAGGCGATGATTTCCCGCGCCTGAGCGTGAAGGTGCGCCCGGAGATAGTGACCTTCGGCGCCGCCGAAGAACTGCGTCTGGACGATCACGGTGTGGTCGGCACCGGTGTGCGTCTGGCGCCGGAACAGTTGCACGAGCTCGTCGACCGGCGCGGTGACGAAGTGGTCTTCCTGGACGGCCGTAACAAGATCGAGGCGCAGATCGGCCGATTCCGGGATGCGGTGGTCCCCGACGTCACCACCACGCGGGATTTCCTTCCGCTTCTGGAAAGCGGTGCGCTCGATCATCTCAAAGGCCGGCCGGTCGTCACATATTGCACCGGCGGTGTCCGCTGCGAGGTGCTCAGCGCATTGATGAAAGCTCGTGGATTCGACGAGGTGTATCAGCTCGACGGGGGAATTGTCCGCTACGGAGAACAGTACGGCGACAGCGGTCTGTGGGAGGGCTCACTCTACGTTTTCGACAAACGCATGAGAATCGACTTCAGTCCGGAAGCGGCGGTGATAGGGAAGTGCCTTCGCTGCGGTACTCCGACGAGCGATGTCGCCAATCTGCCGGACGGCGACGGTCGCGATCTGGCAGTGCTCTGCGCCGACTGCCGCGGTGAACAGACGACGTGACCGCATCCGCCGCACCGGTCGTGGTGCTCGCGGGATTCCTCGGCGCGGGCAAGACCACGCTCCTCAACCATGTTCTCCGGCACGCGGGTGGCCGGCGGATCGGAGTTCTCGTCAACGACTTCGGGTCCATCAACATCGACGCTCTTCTGGTCTCCGGACAGTCGGGCGGCACGCTCAGCCTTGAGAACGGATGTATGTGCTGCACTACCGATGCGTCGGATTTCGCCGAGACACTCGCCGGCCTGACCGCCCCGGGAAACGGCATCGACGCGGTCTTGATCGAGGCCAGCGGAATCGCCGAACCCAAGGCACTGATCCGGATGGTGCTGTCGGCGCGAAGCTCCACCGTGGCGTACGGCGGCCTCGTCTACGTCGTCGACGCCGCTCACTACGACGACACGATCGCCGAACACCCGCAACTCGGTGAGCATCTCGCGATCGCTGATCTGGTGGTCTGCAATAAGATCGATCTGCTCGCCGGCCAGGACGCCGTGCAATCGCTGATCGCGCAGCTTCGAATGATCAACTCCACCGCTCCGATCCTGCCGGTGGCGGACGCGGCGGTGGACCCGGAACTCTTCTTCGAGCCCGCTGCGGAGATGGCCCGAGACGACGGTCCTCGTCAGTTGAGCTTCGATGAACTGCTCCTCGCCGACGACCACGACCACCCCGACGACCACGACCACCCCGACGGCCACGACCACGGTCACGATCATCTGCACGCCGGTTTCGAGTCAGCGGCGCTCGAGACGTCCGCGCCGGTGGATCCTCGGCGCCTCGCGCAGTTCCTCGAACGCCCGCCCGCCGGCGCTTACCGGATCAAGGGAACGGTGCTGGTCGATCTCGACGGACACCGCGACACCGCCTACACGGTTCAGGCTGTCGGAGGCTTCGTCCGAGTCGACGCCGGCTCGTGGCGCGGACGGACGCCGGGTACGTCACTCGTCGTCATCGGGGCGGGGCTCGATGCGGCGGCCACCCGCGAAGCACTCGACGAACTCGTCGCGCCCGCCGATCCCGACGATGTGAACGGAATCCTGCATCTGACGCGTCATCTGGTCACAGCAACCTAACGATTCCCGGTGAGATCCGAGCCTGCGTTTGCCGTCTAGCCTCAAGCACTGGTTCACTGTTACCAAAGTTGTCTGTGTGACAGATGGTGTTTGGATCCTCGGAAGGAGAGTGGTGTGTGCGCCCCGTGCCCGCACACCCAACCCGCCCATGAATGCTGTACGTTTCCGCCGGCGTGCGCTGATCGCGTCGTCCGTCCTCGCGTCGTCTGTCCTCGTCGGAGGACTGCTGACGGTCGCGCCCACCGAAGCGGCGCCCAAGACCGCGTCGCCCAAGAGTGGTGAACTGGCGGGCAAGACGGTGTTTCTCGACCCGGGACACCAGGGATCGGCGGCGGGCCACGATCTGGCGAAGCAGGTGCCGGACGGGCGCGGCGGCAAGAAGGACTGCCAGACCACGGGCGCCACCGCGGTCACCGGCAAGGCCGAGCACACGATCAACTGGGACGTCTCCCAGCTGGTGAAGGCCGCACTCGAGAGCAAGGGTGCCCGCGTGGTGATGAGTCGCAACGACGACACCGGCTGGGGCGGTTGCGTCGACGAGCGGGCGGAGGCCGCGAGCCGGTCGGGCGCCGCGCTGGCAGTGAGCATCCACGCGGACTCGACGAGCGCCGGTGCCGATTCCAGCAAGACCGGCTTCCACATGATCGTGCCGACGCTGCCGATCCCGGACAAGACCGTCGACTCGGTGCAGTCGGGCGAGGGCCGCAAGGCGTCGAACACCCTGCGTGACGCTATGAAGAAGGCCGGCTTCGCCCCGGCCAACTACCTGGGCGCTGTCGACGGAATCGTGACGCGGCCGGACATCGCCGCGGTCAATCTCACGCGCGTGCCGGCGGCCTTCATCGAGATGGGCAATCTGTCCGATCCGGCAGAGGCGGCCGTCCTGTCGTCCCCGCAGGGTGCCACCAAGTACGCGGTCGCGATCACCGAGGGCATCTCGGCCTACCTCGACGGACACGCGGCCGCGGCCAATCCGACCGCACCGGCTCCGGACCCCGGTGCCCAGCCGAGTGCACCGGCAGCTGAGAGTCCGTCTGAAGGCACCGACCTGTCGGGGCTGAGCGGAGTGGAGGCGATCGGTCCGCTGATCGACAAGCTCGCCAAGGCCAAGAGCCCGCAGGAGGCGCAGCGCATTCTGATGACCGACGGCCAGGACGTCTCGGCCAACGTGCTCAAAGCGATCCTCGCGGTGGTCTACGCGGTGTTCGGCGGCAAGCTCCCGATCTGACGAGTGGACTAAGGTTGTGTCATGGGTCTCATGACATCGCTGAAACTTCCCAGCCTGCAGACCGTCCGGGAGCTGTTCGTGGTGCCGACTCCCGTGCCCTCGCTTCATGATCGCAAAGTGCTGATCACCGGCGCCGCCAGCGGCATCGGCCGCGCCACCGCGCTGGCGGCCGCCGACGCCGGGGCGCAGCTGGTGCTCACCGACATTCAGGCCGACGCTCTCGACGCGGTGGTCGCGGAGATTCTCGATCGACGGGGCACCGTGCTCTACCACCGTGCAGGCGACGTCTCCGACTACGAGTGGGTGGCAGCGTTCGCGCGGGGCGTCGACGCGGAGGTCGGCGTGATGGACGTCGTCATGAACGTGGCGGGCGTGTCGGCGTGGGGGACGGTCGAGCGCTTGGAACACCGCCATTGGAAGAAGATGGTGGACGTCAATCTGATGGGCCCCATCCACATCATCGAGTCGTTCGTGCCTCAGATGGTCCGCCGCGGCACCGGCGGTCACCTGGTGAACGTGTCGTCGGCCGCCGGGCTGCTGGCACTGCCGTGGCACGCCGCCTACAGCGCCAGCAAGTTCGGTATCCGGGGCGTGTCGGAGGTACTGCGATTCGATCTCCGTCGCCACAACATCGGCGTCTCGCTGGTGTGCCCGGGCGGTGTGGCGACTCCCTTGGTCGAGACCGTCGACATCGTCGGTCTCGATCGCGGCAACACCGCCATCCAGCGCGAGATCGCGGGTTTCCACAAGATCGCGGTCACGCCTGAGAAGGCGGCATCGGCGATCCTCCGCGGAGTCACCCGCAACAAGTTCATGGTCTACACCTCGTTCGACATCCGGTTCGGCTACTGGTGGGCGCGGAAGTTCGCGCTTCCCTACGAGGTGGTGATGCGCATCGCGAACAACCGATTCGACTACTTGGCGCGCCTCAGCGACCTCGCCTCCGCGGCAGGTGCCGCGGACCGGACCGGAACCGCGGCGTCGCGGCGCGCTGAGTGAGCGCGCCGGACGGGGTGCTGGTGGTCTCGGCCACCCGCGCCGAGGCCGCGCATGTGCCGCCGGGGGCCGATCTGCTCATCACCGGTATCGGGAAGGTTCGCGCGGCCAGCAAGGTGACGCACCGGCTGGCTGTCGGTGACTACCGCCGGGTGATCAACATCGGCACCGCGGGGGCGCTGCGCGACGGGCGCACCGGACTCTTCACACCTTCGCGAGTCATCGAGCACGACATCAGTGCCGCGGATCTCGCCGCAATGGGCTATCACACGGTTGACGAATGGGACGTGGCGGGCGGCGACGGCAGCGTGCTGGCTACCGGGGACACATTCGTGAACGATCCGCTGCACCGGGACCGGCTCGCGTTGCGGGCCGATCTCGTCGACATGGAGGGCGCGGCGATCGCTCACGTCTGCGCCGAGTACGGACTGCCTCTCCGCGTGGTCAAGGTCGTCACCGACAATGCCGACGACTCGGCGTTCGACTGGCCGCGGGCCATCGCGGCCGCGGCACGCGACCTCGGCGACTGGCTCGACGGAAGTCGGTTCGGCGAGATCTGAGGTCTCGACGCCCGGCCGGCTCGGGGCCGGTATCGACTCAGCGCTCGTCGGCGCCGGCCGTCAGGTCCTCGATCTGGCTCTTGTCCCGCAGCTGGCCCGCGGTGCGACGCGGACGGCCTTTGGGATCGCGCGGCGGGATGGTCTGCGGCGCGGCGCGGCGACGGGGTGCGTCGGCGGCTGCCGGCGAGGCGGCCGGAGCCGGTCGGAGCCGGGGCGCCGGGCGAGTCGGGGACGGAGCGGGGCTCTGCGCCGCTGCCGGCCGTCGCTGAGCGGCCGCGGGATCGGCGGAGGGCTTGGCGGCGGGCCGGGCGCCGGCAGCGCGCTGGGGCGCGGGCTTGGCCGGTGCGGCCTTCGACGCAGCAGCGGTTCGGGGGGCTGCGGGGGAAGTGGCTGCACGCTTGGTGGCCGCGTCCTTCGCGTTCGCGGAGCCCTTCGGGGCCGCCGCCGCGGCGGGCACCCGCTTGGTCGCGGCAGTTCTGCTCCTGGTCTCGCGCGTCGCTGCGTCCTTGGGCTGTGTGCCGGCCGCCGCGTCTCTCGTGGCCGTGCGTTTCGTCGCAGAGGTGCCTGCCGCACCGGTTCGCCGCGTTGCGGATGCCTTGGCCTGAGCGCCGGCCGCCGCCGGAGTGGCGGCGCGCTTGGGGGAGCCGGTCTTGCCCGAGGACCCGGAGCGGGGTGCGGTCTTCTTCGCGGGGGCGGCCCGCCGACCGGACTCGGCGGTGGTCGGACGCGACTTCCCGGTGAACTTGCCGAACACGGCCAGGCCCTGGGGGCGAGCCAGGAGCAATCGCGCCACCACAACGGCCAGGGTCAGGACGAAGGCCAGTAGGATCCATGGAAAGCTCGTCGCGATCGGCAGGATCACCTTCAGGACGATGTCCCGCATGCCCTGCGCGCTGTCGGAACTCAGGGTGTAGAGGGTGACGATGCCGACCACGAACGCGACCAGCGGCGGTTGTGCCGCCGCGGTGAACAGTGCTCGTTGCCGCACGCACAGTGCGGCCAGAACGCACCCGAGCAGGTAGCACACCTTGAACGCCCGGCCCAGTGACGATGACGTATCGGCGCTGATGACGGCGCCGAGAGTCGTGGCTCCGACGGCGATCAGAACGGCGCCCCACCAGGGCACACCCCGGATGGTGGGCAGGACGGACCGCTCGTCGGCGGGCACGGCAGAGCCGGCTAGCAAGCGCGAAAACACAACTAAACGGTACCGTTAACTCCGCCGATCGCCGTGATCCGAAGCCGTGAGTTTCCTGAATCTATCGGCTCGGTGATATTGATCTCACCACCGAATCGACGGGGCTGATCCCGTCGCTGACCCGCACCGACGGGTTGGCGGTACCCGAGAGGGCTTCCAGATCTGCGAGCTTGCGGGCGGTGACTCCGAGGCGACTGTCGATGGCTCCGACCGTCGAGTTGTACGACTCCACGGCCCGGCGCAGGGACGCACCGGTCTTCTCCAGGTGGCCGAGCACTTGGTCTATCCGCTGGTACAGCTGGCGACCGAGAGCATGAATGGTCTCGGCGTCCTCGGCGAGCGCATACTGACGCCAGCCCAGGGCGACGGTTCGCAGCAGGGCGATCAGGGTGCTGGGCGTAGCGAGCACCACGTCACGGGAGAACGCGTAGTCGAGGAGACCCGGGTCGCCGCGCAGCGCGGATTCGAGAACCCCGTCGCCGGGCAGGAACAGAACGACGAATTCCGGCGACACGGGTTGTGCGGACCAGTACGACTTCGCGGACAGTACGTTCACGTGAGCCCGCACGGCCTGCGCGTGCCGGGCGATGACCTCGCGGTTGTCGGGGACTGCGCCGGAGGTCGATTCCAGGTACGCGTGCAGCGGCACTTTGGCGTCCACCACGATCCGTCGTCCACCGGCGAGTTGAACCACCAGGTCGGGTCGCACGGCCCGGTCGGCGTCCGACTGCCCCTGTACCTGCGTCGCGAAATCGCAGTGCCGCGACATCCCGGACAGTTCGACGATTCTTTCGAGTTGGATCTCGCCCCAGCGGCCGCGAACGTGCGGTGCGTGGAGTGCACTGGCCAACTGGCTGGTCTGCTGGTGCAGTCGCTGCGAGGTCGCGTGCACTCCGCGCATCTGTTCGGCGAGGCCGGCGTAGGCGTGGGCACGTCCGGCCTCGCTCCGCCGCAGTTCCTCCGACAGCCGTCCGAGTGTCTCGCGCAGCGGACCCACCACGAGGTCGACCTCCGCGCCCAGCGACGGCCCGGGACGTTCGCCGCCGGAGTGATGTCCGCCCGTCGCCGTACCGCGGGCGAACCACCCGAGGAGTGCGCCGACGATGAGACAGAGCGGGCCGATGATCGCTGCTGGTGTCATGCCGCCATCTTGGCGCGAGCCTCTGACATCGATCCCGGGCATCAATCCTGGCCTGGCAGCTCCCCGCCGGCTCGAGGCGCACGGGCTACTGGTCGTCCGAACCGCGGCGTCGGTGGCCGGCTCAGTCTTCGAGGTCGGGCGGCGGCTCCTCACGAGCGAGAAGGTTCCGCTTGAGATCGAGCCCGTAGCGAAACCCGCCGAGACCGCCGCTCGCCCTGGTGACGCGGTGGCAGGGAACGAACAGGGCGGCAGCGTTGCGCACACAGCATTGAGCGGCGCCGCGGACCGCTGCCGGACGCCCCGCGCGTTCGGCGAGCTGACCGTAGGTGACCGGGTATCCCGCCGGCACCAGCCGCAATGCCGACCACGCCGCGGCGATGAACGGGCCCGCGATCTGACGCACCGCGACACCGGACGGAGCGGCGAAGTCGCCGTCGTAGTAAGCGGTCACGGCGTCGGCGACCGGGCCCGCCGGGCGCCGGCTGAGCTGACCACCGCGCAATGCGGGAGCGATGAGCCCGGCGAGATACTCGGCCGACTCGGTCCAGCCGGCGGCGTGCACGGTGTCCGCGTCGTCGTACAGGACGGTGAACGGGCCGTCGGCGGTGGCGACGGTGGTCCAGCCGAGGGCTGGGGCGGTTGGCATGGTCATCGGACCTCCCGGTGTCGGCCGGCGAGGTGATGGACTCGCCGGGATCAGACTGACGTCTACTGAATTGGACGCACCGCACCGTGGTTCGGTTCCATTCCCGTCTCCCGGCGCGTACGACAGTCGGACGACCCCTCGCGCGGCGAACCGCGGATGTCGGAGGCGTATGTGAAGATTGGCGCGTGAGCGACCGAAACGACGAATCTTCGCCGGAACCCGACACCGGGACGAGCGACCGCGCCGACGCAGCCGCCGCGGAGCCGACCCCGGAGCGATTGCTGAACCCGGTCACCGGCAAGCCCTATCCGACGCGCGGCAGGGTGTTCCTGACGGGCCTGCGGTCCTCGTCCATCGTGTCCTTGCAGATGCTGCTGGTGATGGTGTTCCTGTTCGCGCTGCTGTGGGTGATGTCCAAGCTCTGGGTGATCCTGCTGCCGGTGATCCTCGGTATCGTCGTCGCGACGGTGCTGTGGCCGCCTGTCCGATGGCTGCTCTCGAAGCGGGTGCCGCCCGCGGCGGCGACCCTCGTGGTGCTGCTGGCGGCGATCGCGGTCATCGGCGGCGTCATCGGCGGCATCGTGCCGTCAGTCATCGACCAGGCGCCGCAGCTGGCCGATCGCGCCGTCGACGGTGTGCATCGGGTTCAGGAGTGGATCCAGGGTCCGCCGCTCAACGTCGGCGACGATCAGATCAATGCTCTCGTCAACGAGATCACCAGCAAGCTGCAGAAGAGCGCGACCACGATCGCCTCGGGTGTGTTCAGCGGAGTCGGCGTCGCGACCTCGGTGCTGGTGACGCTGTTCACGACCGTGGTCCTGGTGTTCTTCTTCCTCAAGGACGGGCCCAAATTCCTGCCGTGGCTCAACCGCACGATGGGGGCCGAGGGGGCCGTTCACATCAGCGAGATCCTGCGGCGGATGTGGGAGACGCTGGGCGGCTTCATCCGAACCCAGGCCATCGTCAGCTTCGTGGATGCGGCCCTGATCGGCATCGGTCTGGTGGTGCTCGACGTGCCGCTCGCGGGAGTGCTGATCGTCATCACGTTCATGGGCGGATTCATCCCGATCGTGGGTGCCTTCGTCGCCGGTGCGCTCGCGGTGCTGATCGCGCTCGTGTCGAACGGGCTCACCTCTGCCCTGATCGTGCTCGGAATCATCCTGGCGGTGCAGCAGTTGGAGGGCAATGTCCTCTCGCCGTGGCTGCAGGCCAAGTCGATGAACCTGCACGCGGTCATCGTGCTGCTGTCGGTGACGTTGGGCGGCAGTCTCTTCGGCATCACCGGAGCGTTCCTCGCGGTGCCCGCGGCGTCGTGTCTCGCCGTCGCCCTGAGGTACATCCTCGAACAGATCGGCAGAGCCGCGGGCGATGAGATAGCCGCTGAGGACGAGGCGGCCCGGGCGGCGCAGCAGGAGTCCCGCAAGCGCAGGCGCGGGCCGGGTAGGTCGGGCGCGCAGACGCAGATAGACTGACCTCCCGTGAGTCTTACCCTCGGAATCGTCGGCCTGCCCAATGTCGGAAAGTCGACGCTCTTCAACGCCCTGACCCGTAACGACGTGCTCGCCGCGAACTACCCGTTCGCCACCATCGAGCCGAACGTCGGCGTCGTGGAACTGCCCGACGCGCGGCTCGACCGGCTCGCCGAGATCTTCGGCAGCGAACGGATCCTCCCCGCCGTCGTGTCGTTCGTCGACATCGCGGGAATCGTCAAGGGCGCATCGGAGGGCGAGGGCATGGGTAACCAGTTCCTCGCGAACATCCGCGAGGCCGACGCCATCTGCCAGGTGGTTCGCGTGTTCTCCGACGACGACGTGGTGCACGTCGACGGCCGCGTCGATCCGCGCGCCGACATCGAGGTCATCGAGACCGAACTGATCCTGGCGGACATGCAGACTCTCGAGAAGGCGATTCCGCGTCTCGAGAAGGAGGCGAAGAAGAACAAGGACCAGGCGGAGTCGCTCGACGCGGCCAAGAAGGCGCAGGCGGTTCTCGACAGCGGCAAGACGTTGTTCTCGGTGAAGGACTCGTTCGACCTGTCGTCGGTGCGCGAACTGCATCTGCTGACCGCCAAGCCGTTCCTCTACGTCTTCAACGCCGACGAGGCCGTTCTCACCGACGAGGCACGCAAGCAGGAACTCCGCGACGCCGTCGCACCGGCCGACTGCGTCTTTCTGGACGCCAAGGTCGAGAGCGAACTCCTCGAACTCGAGGAGGAGGACGCTCAGGAACTCCTCGACTCGATCGGGCAGGACGAGCCCGGTCTGCGTCAGCTCGCCCGCGCCGGTTTCCACACGCTCGGTCTGCAGACCTACCTCACCGCCGGTCCCAAGGAGGCTCGCGCCTGGACCATCCGCCAGGGCGACACCGCGCCCAAGGCCGCGGGCGTCATCCACACCGACTTCGAGAAGGGCTTCATCAAGGCCGAGATCGTGTCGTTCACCGACCTCGACGCCGCCGGCTCGATGAACGCGGCCAAGGCCGCGGGCAAGGTCCGCATGGAGGGCAAGGACTACGTGATGGCCGACGGCGACGTAGTGGAGTTCCGGTTTAACGTCTAGCGATAATGACGGGCAGTCCGGTTCGCTGGTGACACCCTCGGGTCACCAGCGCCGATCTCGGCTGGGGCGACCCACCCACGCAGGCACTCGTTCCCGACACCGTCCTTCCAACTCAAGAGGACGCGGCATCAAGCCCGGGGCGCTGCACCTTCTGTGCGGCTTGCCCGGGCCCTCGACCACTATGAACATGGTTGAGGACGTCTACGCCGAGTGACGATCCGAGTGATGAACGGAGAGCAGATGACCGAGACGATGCGTGCCCTTGTGTCCGGACGCGGACCCGAGTGGCTTCTCGCCGATGCGGCGCTTCCCGAGCCCGGTCCGGGCCAGGTGCTCATTCGCAACCGCGCCGCGGCGACCAACAACGCCGATCTCCCGATGCTGGCCGAGGCCGACCCCACCAGAGGCGGACACGGTCGTGAGTTCATCGCCGGATTCGAGTACGCGGGGGAGATCGCAGCTCTCGGAGAGGACGCCGGCGACTGGCAGGTCGGGGACCCGGTGATGGGCACCTTTCCGTCCGCGTTCACGGACTACCTGATCGCGGACCACCGCTTCGTGCTGCCCCGTCCCGAGGGGTTGGCCGCGGACATCGCCTGCGCGTTGCCGACAGCGCTCCTCACCGAGTTCGGTGCTCTCACTGTCGCCGGGTTCGTGCCGGGGCGAAGTGTTCTCATCACGGGCGCGACCACCGGCATCGGCCTGGTCGGCGTGCAGATGGCGAAGGTGCTCGGCGCTTCTCCGGTCGTCGCGACCACACGTACCTCCGGCAAGCGTGAACTTCTCGCCGGTCTCGGCGCGGATACGGTGATCGTCACCGGCGACGAAGACCTGACGCAGGCAACACTCGCCGCGACCGGCGGCAAGGGCGCCGACGTCGTCCTCGACCATGTCGCTGGCGAGACCTTCGCGCAATGCCTTCCCGCGACCGCCGAGGACGGTCACGTCGTCAACATCGGTCGCCTCGCAGGTCGCGCGTCCACGATCGACCTCGACGCGTTGTCCTACCGGCATCTGACCGTCCACGGCGTCTCGTTCGGGTTCTCCCGCGACTGGGAGACCGTGCCGATCCTCGAGAGTCTGAGCGCTGACGTGCTGCCCGCAGTCGCCCGCGGCGAGATCCAGCCCGTCATCGACTCCGTCGTGGACGTCGCCGACTTCCAGCAGGTCGCAGAACGGCTTCGTTCAGGGAAGGCGGTCGGCAAGGCCGTACTGGTCTTCGGCTAGATGTGGTGCCGCCCGATCACCTCGTCACGTGAGCAGCACTCGACCCGCAACGGAAGTCGTCCGGCATGACTGAGGTCGTCGTCAGCGGCAGGCTGATCTGCGGCGATGACGCGCAGACCGCGATCGTCGAGCGACTTCTGCCGCGACATGTCGAACTCACCCGGGCCGAACCCGGATGCGTCGCGTTCTCGGTGCTGCCGACGTCGGAGCCGGGCGTGTGGGCGGTCGACGAGACGTTCGTCGACGCGGCGGCGTTCCGAGCGCACCAGAGGCGGGTCGCGTCGAGCGAGTGGGGCCGGATGACCGCCGGAATCGAGCGCGTCTACACGATCCAGGGCAGCTGAGGCGGACCAGCCCCTCGACCGTCCTCGCGCCGTCCAGGGCCGTCGATCGGCGTGGCTGCTGGCATATCGGCCTTCTTCCTGGTAGTTAGTTGCGATGACAGAACAAGAATCGTCATTCAGCCGGACCGCACTCTTGGCGCAACCCGAGGCGCCCATCCTCGCCGCCGCGCGCCTGACCGCGTGCGCGCGATCTCGCTACGCGGAGACGGTGCTCGCCGAGACGGGAAACGACCAAGTCGTCGTGGTCGGCGCCGGTCTGGACGCCACTGCGCTGCGGCTCCCGACCGGCAGACACCGGGTGTGGGTGGTGGACCGTCCGGGAGTGCTGCAGTGGCGGACGCGGCTGTTCGCACAGGCCGACCTCGCGGACACCGCGACAAGCGTCGCCGCTGATCTCGCCGACGGTCTGCGAGTAGGCGATCTCGACAATGCAGGAGTCGACCTCACCCGCCCTGTCACCGTGCTCTGGCTCGGTGTCAGCATGTACCTCGCACCCGATGAGTGCCGCAGGTTCCTCGGCGACGTCAGCGCGCTGGCCGACGGATCCGCGCTCGTCTTCGACTACCACCTGAGCCGGGAACTGCGTGACGACGCCGGCCGCGACTACGCACGTGCGGTCGCGGCGATGGCGGGCGCGAGCGGTGAGCCGTGGCAATGCGCGGCGTCCCCGGACTCGGTCGCGCAATGGCTCACCGAGCACGGGTGGCGGGTGGAGGCCGATATCGACGAAGCGGACGCGACCGACGACGGCTTCTTCGACCGGCAGCAGTACTTGTCGCCGATGCGGCTGGTACGCCTCGTCCACGCGGTCCGGTGACGGTCCCTCGCGCCGCGCGACCTCAGTTGATGATCTCGCCGCCGCCGTGTTCGAGAGTCGCGGCCAGCCGCTCGCGCCAGGTTCGGAGCTCGTCCGACGTGAGACGCTTCCAATCGGTGACCTCGCCGACCACGCGAAGCGGGTGGACGCTGCGATACGACCGGGTGGGATTGCCGGGGAATTTCTTGTCGGTTACATTCGGATCGTTCTCGAAGTCGCCGGTCGGTTGCACGAGGTAGACCCGTGGTTCGCCGTCGCCGGCCGCGAGTTCGGCGGCGAGGCCGGCGCCGTCTTGCAGCGCGGTGAAGTAGATGTGGTTCATCACCACTTCGGGACGGTAGTTGGACCGGAACCCGGCGGTGAGGTGGTCTCCGATGTCGAGGTCGGCCTTCGTCCCGTGAAAGAACGGTCCCTCGTCCAGCACGTCGTTCACCGAGTCAGGCTACCCGATCCGGTGCTGCCCGACTCGGTGGCTGACGGTCCGCGCTCAGCGTGCCGCGTCACCGTCGCTCCGCGACCTGTCGGTGCAGCAGGCTCGGCCACAGTGCCATCTCTGCCGGTGTGCGTGCCACGGTCAGAGTCGCGTGCGGCAGCAGGTCGACGAGCGCCTCCGCAGTCGACAGCGGATGTCCGGCGTCGTCGGTCCACGCCAGAATCGAGGTCGGGACGTCGATCGCCGCGACGTGAGCGGGCGAGGGGAGGTCGCTGAGGGCGGCGCCGCGCAGAACGGACGGCAGCAGGTCTGTGGCGACGGCCGGCACCGTCTCGCGGGTGCCCGCGAGCGCCGGGGGCCGGGGTGCAGTGCGTCCCGCGTCGATGAACGCGTCGATCCCCTCCGTCTCGACGGTGTCGGCGGCTGCCCGATACATCTCGGCCATCGCGGGCCGGCTGTCCCACGCGGTCGGTGGGATCACCAGCGTGAGCCCGGAGAAACGACCGGGATCGAGGACGGCGGCGTGCAACAGAGTGCCGGTGCCCATCGACGGCCCGACACCGTGCACCCGCTCGCCGGGGAACCAGGAGTCGAGCAGCCGCAGCAGGTCGTCGGCCAGCACCGGCCATCGATGGTCGCGGGGCTCCGGCCGCCCGGTCGACCGACCGTGCGCCCGCGCGTCGTAGCGCAGGAGGCGAGTGCCGCTGAGGCCGCGGCCCAGGTCGAGCCCCAGCGTCCGGTCGCGTGAGCGACTCGATGTGAGGCCGTGCAGCTGGACCACCGGCCACCCGTGCTCATCACTGAACTCGACGTCGAGGTCGGCTCCCGGAACGGTGAACGTCGTCATGGCTCTCCTCTGGGATTGCGGCCGCCGCGATGAGGGGTAGCGTAGCCGCTCATGCGGCTCACCAACGTCGGCCACCTCCGTCTCCCGTTCGGGCGACTGTACGGCTACGACGTCGCCGTGTCCGCTCCGGGAGACGACCTGCCGCTCTCCTTCGACCAGCGCAGGCACGTCGGTGCCGGCGACCGTCCGGGATCGTGGATGGCGCTCTCGTTCGAACTCGCCGAGACGATTCCGCGCGACCGCCTCGCCGACGCCTGGCTGCGGGTCGTCGACAGGCACGGGACGCTCCGGACGGTCGTCGTCGACGGGGGCGAGGGACCGCGCCTGCGTGAGGTCCGCATCGGCGCGGGAGCGTGGATCGAGCATCCGGTGGCTCCCGGCCAAGCCGTCAACGACGCGCTCCGGTCGGTGCTCGACGCGCACTGCAGGCCCTACTCGCAACCGTCCCACCGCCTGTGCGTGCTGGAGAAGGCCGCGGGTCCCACCGTGGTCGTGGCCGCCGACCACGCGCATGTCGACATGTGGTCGATGCTGGTGGTGGCGCGCGACCTGCTCGCCGCACTGGCCGGCTCGCTCGACGGCGAGGTGCCCGCGTTCGTCGAGCACACTCGGGCGATGGCGAACCGGCCCGCGGCTCCGTCGGACGTCCGGACGCGATGGGCGCAGATCCTCGCCGCCGGCGGCGACGTGATGCCGCGCTTCCCGTTGCCGCTCGGCACGGCGGAACCGAGCGCCGAACGCGTGGAGGTCCGCGACGTGTTCGACGTCGACGACAGCGCCGCGTTCTCGGCGCAGGCTCGGGCCGACGGCGTGTCCACGCTCTCGGGCGCGGTGTCGGTGATGACGTCGGTGACGCGGGAACTGGCGGGAACGCCACTGCGCGCCGTGTTCCCCGTACACAGCCGCTACGACGCGGCCTGGCACGAGTCGGTCGGCTGGTTCATCACCAACTCCGTCATCGAATCGTGCGACCCCGCCCCGTCGGCCTGCGCCGAAGCCGTCCGCGAGGCGGTCCGCCTCGGATCCTGGCCGCTGCGAGAGATTCTGGAACCGTGGGGCGGTGACATGCCCGAGGCACCCGGAATGTTCGCGGTGTCGTGGCTCGACCTGCGCCGGCTGCCGGTTCGGATCGATTCGGCGCGGATCGACGCCCAGTACGTGGGCGCCGTGATCCGAACCGACGGTGTGATGCTGTGGTTCATCCTCGACGAGGCCGGCCTGCATCTGCGGTGCCGCTATCCGGACACCGCGGAGGCCAGGACCAACGTCGGCGGGTGGCTGGATCTGCTCGTCGCGCGCCTGCAGGAGAGGTCACGATCGTCCGCGGGCGACGTGCTGCGCGTGAGCGGTCGGACATTCCGCATTCAGCGGGCGCGACGGTCGGACGTCCCGGCGATCGTCGACCTGCTCTCCGACGACGAGATCGGGCGCGATCGCGAAGGCGCCGAACTGGAACGGTACGAAGCGGCGTTCGACGTCCTGGTCCGAGACCGTGCCCACTACCTCGCTGTGGTCCGGGACGAGCGGGATCGGACCGTCGCGACGATGCAACTGACGGTGATCGGCGGCCTCTCGCGCGGCGGCACCACGCGGCTGCAGATCGAGGGTCTCCGCGTCGCCGAATCGGAGCGCTCCCGCGGACTCGGGACTGCGATGCTCGACTGGGCGCACGCCCACGGTCGCGCGCACGGGGCGCACCTGGCCCAACTCGCCACCGATGAGGCGCGCATCCGTGCGCGTGCCTTCTACGCCCGGGCCGGTTACCGGGCCGAGCACGTCGGTCTCAAACGAGAGCTCTGAGCCGTCAGGGCCGGTCAGGTGAGGGCCTGCGCCAGGCCGACGAGGATGCCCTCGGGCCCGCGTATGTAACAGAGCCGGTAACTGTCCTCGAACCGGACGATCTCGGTGCTGATGATCTCGGCGCCGTGCGGACGCAGGCGCTCCAGCGTCTCGTCGAGATCGTCGACCGCGAACATCACGCGCAGGTAGCCGAGTGCATTCACCGGAGCCCTCCGGTGATCGGCGACGACGTCCGGTTCGATGAACCGCGACAGTTCGAGCCGACTGTGCCCGTCGGGGGTCGCCATCATCGCGATCTCCACCCGCTGCTCGACGAGACCGGTCACCCGGCCCGCCCAGGGACCCTCCACGACGGCCTGGCCGTCGAGCGACAGTCCGAGGGCGCTGAAGAACTCGATGGCCGCGCTGAGATCTTCGACGACGATGCCGACGTTATCCATCCTCACGGGCACGCACTCACTGTACCGAGATCCGTCCGCGATGTTGAGCCAACGAGCACCCGCCGCCGGCGACCGGAGGACATACTGCTTCAGTGATGTCAGTGAAGCGCACTCGTCTCCTCGCCGTGTCGGTCGTCGTGCTCGCAGCGGTCGGGCAGTTGCTGGCAGGCCCGGGCCGCAGCGATGCGGCGCCGACCGGCTGGAAGTACACGATGGTCGGGTTCAGCAACGGCACCGACCGAGCCATGGACGTGTACGGGTCCAGCGACGGCACACAGTTCACGCCGGTGCGGAAGGCGGCCTACCGTCCGCCGACCGGCCGGGTCCGCGACCCGAGCGTGTTCCGGAACACCGACGGCATGTACTACGTCACGTACACCACCGCAGACGGCGCGAACATCGGCTTCGCCCGCAGCCGTGATCGGGTGAACTGGACGCCGATCGGCAACTATCCGGTCCCGTTCTGCTGTGCACTGCTTCCCGGGACCGGCGACGGCACCGGGTCGATGAACATTCCGGGATCGTCGGGCTCGGCCGCGTTGAAGAGCGCCCCGTCACTGTCGCCCTTCACCACGAAGGCGTGGGCGCCCGAATGGTTCGTCGAAGGCGGGCGGGTCCACGTCGTCCTGTCGATGTCCACCGGCGGCGGCTTCGTGCCCTACGTCATGACCGCTTTGGAGCCGTCTCTGCGTCTGTGGAGCATGCCCGTGCCGATCGCCGGCATCGGCGCCGACCACATCGACACCACCATCGTGAAGGTCGGGGCCACCTACCACGCCTTCACCAAGAACGAGACGCACAAGTACGTGCAGCACGCGGTGTCGTCGAAGCTCGCCGGGCCGTACCGGTTCGTGGCACCCGGCGATTGGGGTTCATTCGTCGAGGGACCCGCGGTGACGCAGTTGCCGAACGGCGCCTGGCGCATCTATCTCGACGCGTACAAGGCGGGGAAGTACGTCTACTCCGACAGCACCGACGGAATGCGCACGTGGTCGCCCGTCAGAGAGCTCCCCGGCTTGTCCGGCTCGGTCCGGCACTTCGGTGTGATGCGCGAGCGGGGCTGACGTGCCGACAGCCCGGGTGAACGGGATCGAGCTCGGTTTCGAGGAGTTCGGGCGGCGGACCGACCCACTGGTGCTCCTGGCGGGCGGGACGACGATGCTGTCGTGGCCGGATCCGCTCTGCGAGCGTCTGGCCGCAGGTGGTCGTCGCGTGGTGCGCTACGACCTCCGTGACTGCGGCGAGTCGACCCTGCGCGACCCCGAGGCCCCCGATTACGACCTTCGCGATCTCGCAGGCGACGCAGCAGCGCTCGTGCGGGCGCTCGGAGCGGACAACGCGCACATGGGTGGGCTGGGTGTCGGTGGCATGGTCGCCCAGGTCGCGGCACTCGACTTCCCGAATGTGTTCACCGCGCTCACCCTCGTCGGCACCAGGGCAGTCGCGCCGGGTCCGGTCGACGACGATCTGCCCGATCACGACGCGAACGTGATGGCGGCGCTGTTCTCGCGACCGAGCCCGGACTGGGCCGATCGCACGGCCGTCGTAGCGCATGCAGCCGAGAGCGCGTCGCTCCTTCACAACGACCCGGATCAGGCAGGCCGTCTCGCCGGTCGGATCTGGGATCGAACGCCGTCGAAGGCTCCTGCCGTGCACATGGCGAACCAGCGCGCCACCGTCTTCGCCCGGCTCGACTGTGCACCGCGCTGGCGTGAGCACCTCGGCGAGATCCGGATGCCGACGCTCGTCGTCCACGGCCGGCTCGATCCGTTCTTCCCGGTGGGCAACGGTCGAGCCCTGGCCGCGGAGATACCCGGCGCACGGCTGCTCATCCTGGACGACATGGGTACCGGACTGCCCGAGCAGGCGAGCGGCGAGGTCGCTGCCGCGATGCTCGATCTCTGAACCCCGGCCGGCCGTCGGTCAGCCGACGCGCCGGACCAGCCAGTCGACCAGCGGCCTCGTCTGACGCCAGTCCTTCCGAACCCGGTCGACCAGCGCGGGGGAGTGGATCACCTCGTCGAAACCGTAGTCACGGCTCACGGTCAACGACCGGTACCGCAACAGGTCGATCCGCGGGTGGTCGGCGCTCCAGCCGCGCGGAGAGGTCTTGACACGGTCGCCGCCCACCTCCCACCCCTTGCGTTCCAGGGTGCCGACGATCTTCTCGAGCTCGGCTCCGTGGAGGTCGTCGTCGATGGCGCGGCGAATGGCGGCCAGAGTGTCGGCGTCGGCGTGATAGAAGCCGGCGGCCACGCGCACTCCCGGGGCCGAGATCTTGACGTAGTAGCCGGTCGCGGGTCCGACCGCCACGAACGCGCCCTGATGGGTCTTGTACGGGGTCTTGTCCTTCGAGAACCGGACGTCCCGATACGGGCGGAACACCTTCGCCGGACCGAACTCGTCGGCGAGTTCGTCGGTCAGCGCGACCATCGGCGCGGCGACGCCGGACTGGTAGACGTCGCGGTGTGCTTCCCAGAACACTTTGCTGTTGTCGATCTCGAGATCGTCGTAGAAGTCGAGCGCAGCCTCGGGGAATCCGGTGAAGCTCATGGGTCGAGCCTACCGAGGACCCTGCGGCTGTCCGATTGTGACGAGGGTCAATGGACGTCGTAAATTGTCCCCCTGAACGGTGTGACGCTGGAAGGGGTGACCGAATGACGGTGGCGAGCGAAGAACGCGCTCCCGACGAGGGCTATCAGCGCGGACTGACCGCGAGTACGGTCCAGATGATCGCCATCGGCGGTGCCATCGGCACGGGCCTGTTCTACGGCTCGGGCGGAGCGATCGAGAAGGCCGGGCCGGCGCTGCTGCTCGCCTACGCGCTCGCGGGCCTCGCGATCTTCATCGTGATGCGCGCACTCGGCGAACTGCTGATCTACCGGCCGGTGTCCGGCGGCATCAGCGAGTACGCCGACGAATTCCTCGGGCGGTTCGCCGGCTTCAGCCAGGGCTGGACGTACTGGGCGGTGTGGACCACCACCTGCATGGCCGAGATCACCGTGGCGGGTAAGTACGTCAACTACTGGTGGCCGGCGATCCCCGGCTGGGTGACCGCGCTGACGGTTCTCGTCATCCTGTTCGGCGCGAACCTGATCTCGGTCGGCCTGTTCGGCCGTGCCGAGTTCTGGTTCTCGGCGATCAAGGTGACGGCGATCCTCGGCATGATCATCGTCGGCATCGGAGTCCTGTTGCCGATCGCCGGCTTCGGTCCGGCCGAGGGCCCCTCGGTGACCAACCTCTGGAACGACGGCGGGTTCTTCGCCACCGGTTTCACCAATGCGCTGCTGAGCCTGCAGATCGTCATGTTCGCCTACGTCGGTGTGGAACTGGTCGGCGTCACCGCGGGTGAGGCGGAGAACCCGAGGGTCACGCTGCGCAAGGCCATCAACTCGGTGCCCTTCCGCATCGGCATCTTCTACGTCGGTGCGATCCTGGTGATCCTGTCGGTCCGCGGATGGCGGAACTTCCACGCCGGAGAGAGCCCGTTCGTCGCGGTGTTCCAGTACATCGGCCTGCCCGGCGCGGCCGGTCTGGTCAACTTCATCCTGTTGACCGCGGCGCTCTCGTCCTGCAACTCCGGCATCTACTCCACCGGCCGCATGCTCCGTTCGCTGGCACAGCGCGGCGACGCGCCGCACGGTCTCGACCGCTTGTCGAGCCGGAAGGTGCCGGTGGCCGGAATCGTGCTCAGTGCCCTGGTGATGGTCCTCGGCGTGGTCGTGAACGCGATCGATCCCGATCACGCGTTCTCGTACATCACCTCGGTCTCGACCGTCGGGATCATCGTCGTGTGGTCCACCATCCTGATCTGCCAGATGCGGTTCCGGGCGAAGGTCAAGAGCGGGGAACTGCCCGAATCCGATTACCGGGTGCCCGGAGCGCCCTACACGACGTGGGCGGCACTGGCGTTCCTGGCGTTGGTCTTCGTTCTGCTGTTCTTCACCGAGGA
This sequence comes from Gordonia sp. PS3, assembly GCF_041950545.1. Lineage (NCBI taxonomy): Bacteria > Bacillati > Actinomycetota > Actinomycetes > Mycobacteriales > Gordoniaceae > Gordonia > Gordonia sp. PS3. The sequence goes on from NZ_CP169524.1 coordinate 1,051,221, forward strand.
CGGACGGATCGCCCTGATCGTCGGCGCCGTCTGGTTCGCCTGCGTGGTGATCGGCTACGTGTTCTGGTCGCGGATGCCGCTGCGGGAAGAGCCCGTCGAGACCGAGAGCCGCGTCGAGCGACGATGACGGCCGATTTCCGGATCGATCCGGCCGGCCCGAGCGCGCCGACGCGATAGGGTTGGGGACGTGTCCAGGTTCAGTCCCCTCGAGTGGCCGGTGTTCCGGCAACTGCGGTCGGGTGACGTGCTGGGCCGAGGCCCCGCGGTGGAGTCGCCGCGCACCAAGGCGATGCAGTCACGCACCGCCACGGCGGACCGGATGGCGCAGAGCGTCTGCCCGTTCTGTGCGGTCGGGTGCGGTCAGCGGGTGTACGTCAAGGATGAGCGGGTCATCGCCATCGAGGGCGATCCGGATTCCCCGATCTCGCGCGGGCGACTCTGTCCGAAGGGGGCGTCGAGCGAGCAGTTGGTGAACAACCCGCTCCGGCAGACCACGGTCCGCTACCGCGCCCCGTACGCCACGCAGTGGCAGGACCTGGATCGGGACACCGCGATCGACATGATCGCCGACCGCTTCCTCGAAGCCCGTCGCAGGCACTGGCAGGACGTCGACGAGCACGGAAACCCCTTGCGCCGCACCATGGGTGTGGCCTCACTCGGCGGGGCGACGCTAGACAACGAAGAGAATTACCTGATCAAGAAGCTCTTCACCGCCGCAGGCGCGATTCAGATCGAGAATCAGGCGCGGATATGACACTCCGCCACGGTTCCCGGTCTGGGAGCCTCGTTCGGCCGCGGTGGTGCCACCCAGTTCTTGCAGGACATGGCCAATGCCGACTGCATCGTGCTCATGGGCGGCAACATGGCGGAAGCGCATCCCGTCGGATTCCAATGGGTCACTGAGGCGAAGGCGCGCGGTGCCCGCGTGATCCACGTCGATCCGCGTTTCACCCGCACGTCGGCGGTGGTCGACAAGCACATCTCGATCCGGGCGGGATCGGACATCGTGCTGCTGGGTGCGCTGATCAACTACATGATCACCCGCGAGCGCTACTTCCACGAGTACGTCGTCGCGTACACCAACGCGGCGACTCTGGTGAGCGAGGACTACCGGGACACCGACGACCTGGACGGTCTCTTCTCCGGCTTCGACGAGGAGTCCGGCACCTACGATCGCGCCACCTGGCAGTACACCGGCGGGCGGGACGAGACGCTGCAGGATCCGCGCACCGTGTTCCAGATCCTGAAGCGGCACTACTCCCGCTACACCCCGGAGATGGTGACGCAGATGTGCGGCATCGCCGAAGCGGAGTTCGAGTACCTCGCACGGTCGCTGGCCGACAACTCGGGTCCCGAACGCACCGGATGCTTCGGCTACGCGACCGGGTGGACTCAGCACACGATGGGTGCCCAGGTGATCCGCACGGCTGCCATTCTGCAGTTGCTTCTCGGCAACGTCGGACGTCCCGGTGGCGGAATCATGGCGTTGCGCGGTCACGCGAGCATCCAGGGCTCCACGGACATTCCGACGCTGTTCGATCTGCTTCCCGGCTACCTGCCGATGCCGTCCGCGGGCAAGCACAATACGTTCGACGACTACCTCGCGACGGTGCGGCCGGCGTCCGGCAAGGGATTCTGGGCGTATGCCGAGGACTACGCGGTGAGTCTGCTCAAGGCGTGGTGGGGTGAGGCGGCGACCGCCGAGAACGACTGGTGCTTCGACTATCTGCCGCGGCTCACCGGACCGGCGGGCACATACCAGACCGTGGTGGAGATGCTGGAGGGCAATGTCGACGGTTACTTCATCGTCGGTCAGAACCCCGCCGTCGGATCGGCCAACAGCCGTCAACAGCGGATGGCGATGTCCAAGCTCAAGTGGCTGGTGGTGCGTGATCTGAACATGATCGAGAGCGCCACCTGGTGGAAGGAGGGGCCCGAGATCGACTCGGGTGAGCTGAAGACCGAGGGCATCGCCACCGAGGTCTTCTTCCTGCCGGCCGCCACCCACGTCGAGAAGGCCGGCTCGTTCACTCAGACGCAGCGCATGGTGCAGTGGCGCCACCAGGCGGTGGCCCCACCCGGCGACGCGCAGAGCGAACTCGACTTCTATTACGAACTCGGCAGGCGCATCCGGGAACGCGTGGCCGACTCGACCGACCCGCGCGACCGTCCCCTCCAGGATCTGACCTGGGACTACCGCCGCAACGAACACGGTGACGTGGACCCGGAGGCGGTGCTCGCCGAGATCAACGGCCGTCATCTGACGGGGCCGAACGCCGGCGAACCGATCGACTCCTACACGGAGTTGCGTTCCGACGGCTCCACGATCTCCGGGTGCTGGATCTACGCGGGCGTCTACGCCGGCGGGGTCAACAGGGCCGCGCGGCGCACGCCCGGCGGCGGTGGCGGTGTGACGCAGTCCGACTGGGGCTGGGTGTGGCCGTCCGACCGCCGCATCCTCTACAACCGGGCGTCGGCCGACCCGCAGGGCCGGCCGTGGAGCGAACGTAAGAAGTACGTCTGGTGGGACGCCGACGCCGGACGGTGGACCGGATCGGACGTTCCGGACTTCCCGATCGACCGCGCGCCTGGGACGGTGCCGCCGGAGGGTGCGATCGGTGCCGACGCCATCGGCGGCGACGACGCGTTCATCATGCAGGCGGACGGGAAGGGCTGGCTGTTCGCGCCGAACGGTCTGGTCGACGGTCCGATGCCGACGCACTACGAGTCGCAGGAGTCGCCGGTCCGCAACGCCCTGTATCCGCAGCAGCAGTCGCCGGCCAGGGTGATGCTCCCCCGCGAGGACAATCTCGACGCGCCGAGTGCCGGCGACCCGGGCGCCGGCGTCTACCCGTACGTCTTCACGACGTACCGGCTCACCGAGCACCACACGGCGGGCGGCATGAGTCGATGGTCGCCGTACCTCTCCGAACTCCAGCCGGAGATGTTCTGCGAGGTCTCTCCGGAACTGGCCGCCGAATGCGGGCTGACCGCGCAGGGATGGGCGACGATCGTCTCGCCGCGCGGTGTGATCGAGGCCCGGGTGCTGGTCACCGACCGGATGCGGCCGCTGGAGATCAACGGCCGCGTGGTGCACCAGGTGGGTCTGCCGTATCACTGGGGTGTGGGCAACGACGCGGTGGTCAGCGGTGACGCCGCCAACGACCTCGTCGGTGTCACGATGGATCCGAACGTCTTCATTCAGGAGTCGAAGGTGGGTTCGTGTGCGGTCATCGCGGGGCGTCGTCCGCGCGGTGCCGCCGCCGATGCGCTGGTGCGCGACTACCAGCGACGGTCCGGGGTCACCGTCGAGACGGACAACAGCCGTCTCACACCGCGAGAGGAGCAGTGATGGGCCAGCTGACCGGACCGACCGATCCGAGCGCCGATGCGCACTGGCATCCTCACGAGGACCGGCGCGGCTTCTTCACCGACACCTCGATCTGCATCGGCTGCAAAGCCTGCGAGGTGGCGTGCAAGGAGTGGAACGGCAACCCGAGAGACGGCGACCTCGAGTTCACCGGAATGTCGTACGACAACTCCGTGTCTCTCGGTGCCAGCACGTGGCGGCATGTCGCCTTCGTCGAGCAGGACGCGGACCGCATCGCCACGGCACGAGCCTCGGGCGCTGGGCTGGCGGACCTGGGTATGCCGCAGGTCCGCGGTGCCGACCCCCTCGACCCGCCGGCGCCGAGTTCGCCGTCACCGGACACGACGCCGCCGGACACGCCGGAATTCCGATGGCTGATGTCCTCAGACGTCTGCAAGCACTGCACGCACGCCGGTTGCCTCGACGTGTGCCCCACCGGCGCGATGATGCGGACGGAGTTCGGCACCGTGGTGGTGCAGGCCGACATCTGCAACGGCTGCGGCACCTGCGTGGCCGGCTGCCCCTTCGGGGTGGTGGAGCGCCGCAGCGACGGCACGGTGGCGCCGACCGTCCGCGAGGGCGACCGCAAGGGTGAGCAGCCCGAGATCCCGAATCGGGGCGTCGCACAGAAGTGCACGCTGTGCTACGACCGCCTGCGAGACGACCAGACGCCCGCCTGTGCACAGACGTGCCCCACCACGTCGATCTCCTTCGGCCGGCGCACGGACATGGTGGAGCGGGCGCACGAGCGAGTGGCGCAACTGCACGCCGAGGGCATGACCGAGGCGCGGCTGTACGGCGCCAACGAGGACGACGGCGTCGGCGGCACCGGGTCGGTGTTCCTGCTGCTCGACGAGCCGGAGGTGTACGGACTGCCGCCCGATCCCCGCGTGTGCACCGCCGATCTGCCCCGGATGTACCGGCGCGCCGGTGCGGCGGTGGCCGGGATGGTGGGCGCCGCCGTGCTGTCGTTCCTCGGCTCGCGAAGGGACCGGCGAGCGTGACGAGTTCCGAATACGGCCAGTTCCGTCCGCCGCGTCCGCAGCGGGGGAGGCGTCGCGGGGGCGGCGGTCGCCGCGGCGACGAGTTGATGGTGCCGCAGGCGCAGGTGGAGCATCTCGATGAGAACGGCTACTACGGGCACCCCGTCGTCAAGGCGCCGCCCTGGGAGACGCCCGTCGGTGCGTATCTGGTGCTCGGCGGGATCGCCGGCGGCTCCGGACTGCTCGCCGCGGGTGCTCAGCTCACCGGACGGAAGGTGTTGCGCCGCAATGCGCGACTGGCGGGGCTCGGCGCCGCGGGGGCCGGAGCTCTGGCGCTCGTCGCCGATCTAGGCCGGCCGGAGCGGTTCCTGCACATGATGAGGACCTTCAAGGTCACCTCGCCGATGAGCGTCGGCTCATGGATTCTGATGGGGTACAGCGGGATGATCGGGGTGGCCGCCGCGTCGGAGGTCGACGCTCTGACGGGTGATCGGCTGCCGCTCGGCCGGCTCCGACCGCTGCTCCGGGCACTCGAGGGCCCGGCGGGACTGGGGGCGGCCGCGATGGGTGCCCCGCTGGCCGCGTACACCGCGGTCCTGCTCGGCGACACCGCGATGCCGACGTGGAATGCGATGCACCGGGATCTTCCCTTCGTGTTCGTCAGTTCCGCGAGCTTGGCCGCGGGCGGTCTCGCACTGATCACCACGCCCGCAGCGGAAGCGGGACCGGCCCGCAATCTGGCCGTTCTCGGTGTGATCGGCGACGTCGCGGCGACGCGGCTGATGGAGCAGCGGATGGACCCGGTGGCCGCCGAACCCCTCCACCACGGCGGGCCGGGGAAGCTGATGCGCTGGGCCGAGCGGCTCGCGGTGGCCGGCGGCGTGGGCGCGCTGATCGCGGGCGGTCGGCAGGGCCGGGGCCGGCGGGCGCTGGCAGCGGCGGCCGGTGGAGCGCTGGTCGCGGCGTCCACGTGCACGCGGTTCGGCGTCTTTCATGCGGGCCTGGAGTCGGCGCGCGATCCGCGCTACACGATCGAACCGCAGAAGCGCAGGCTCGCGGCCCGCCGTGCGGCGGGGGTGACGGGAGACTCGATCACCGGACTGTGATGCCCGGCGCTCCGCCGGCCACGGTGTGCCCGATCACCGGATGGCCGGGCACTTCACCGACCACCAGCAGACCGCCGGAGGTCTGGGCGTCGGCCAACAGCAGCAGATCGTCTTCGCTCACCCCGGCGCCCGCGCCGAGGTGCGGGCGCACCCAGTCCAGGTTGCGTCGCGTCCCGCCGGAGACGTAGCCGTCGCGGAGGGCTTCGAGAGCGCCGTCGAGTACCGGCACCGCCGAGGCCTCCACCACGGCGCTCACGCCGGACGCGCGGCACATCTTGTAGAGGTGGCCCAGCAGACCGAAGCCCGTGACGTCGGTGGCGGCCTGGACGCCGTTCGCCACGGCGGCGTCGGCCGCGTCGCGGTTGAGTGCGGTCATCGACGCGATCGCGTTGGGAAACACCTCGCCGGTCCGCTTGTGCCGATTGTTCAGCAAGCCGACGCCGAGGGGTTTGGTCAGCGTGAGGGGGAGCCCCGGCTCGGCGGCGTCGTTGCGCAGGAGACGGTCGGGGTCGGCGACGCCGGTGACCGCCATGCCGTACTTGGGCTCGGGGTCGTCGATGGTGTGACCGCCGATCACCGGGCATCCGGCCTGGGCGCCGACGTCGAGCCCGCCGCGCAGCACCTCCGTCAGCAGTTCCATCGGCAGCACCTCGCGAGGCCAGCCGACTAGGTTGACGGCCACCACCGGCCGCCCGCCCATCGCGTAGACGTCCGACAGGGCGTTGGCCGCGGCGATCGCGCCCCAGTCGTAGGCGGAGTCGACGACGGGAGTGAAGAAGTCGGCGGTGGACAGCACCGCCAGACCGTCGGCGACGCGGACCGCGGCGGCGTCGTCGCCGTCGTCGAGACCCACCAGCACATCGGGAGATCGCTGTCCGACGAGGCCGCGCACCGCGTCCTCCAACTCGCCCGCCGGGATCTTGCAGGCGCACCCTCCGCCGTGGGCGTAGTCGGTCAGTCGCTTAACCTGAGTCACACGGCCGAGCGTAGACGGCTATGTTGGTCTGCGGAGGCGTCTGGGTTCCTGGTGGGCCCCCCGGTCTTCAAAACCGGTGAGGTCGAGTATCTCGGTCTGGCGGGTTCGATTCCCGTCCGTCTCCGCCAACTCTCTCGTCGAGTGACCAGGAGACTGAGTGAATCAGGTTGCGCCGCAGCACGACCCGCGCAGATTGATTCCGCGCACGGATGCTCTGCTGGCGTTGCCGGAGGTAGCGGCGGCTCGTCGGCGCCTGTCGGCGGACACAGTCGTCGAGCGTGTCCGCGCGATACAGGAGAGGGCACGCCGAGGTGAGTTGCCGCCGCAGAAAGTGGCTGCCGCGGTGATCGCCGACCTCACCCGAGCGCGGGCTTCGGCGCAGACGCCGGTACTCAACGCCACCGGCGTCGTGGTCCACACCAATCTCGGGCGCGCCCCCCTCAGCCGGGCCGCGGTGTCGGCGATGGTCGATGCCGCCGGCTACGTCGATGTGGAACTGGACCTGGAATCGGGGGTCCGAGGCAAACGGGGCGCCCGGACCCGCTCCGCGTTGCTCGCCGCGTGCCCGGCGGCCGGTGACGCACTGGCGGTGAACAACGGCGCGGCGGCACTGGTGCTCGCGACCACGGCGCTGGCCGCCGGCCGTGAAGTCGTCGTCTCCCGCGGTGAACTGATCGAGATCGGAGCCGGGTTCCGGCTGCCCGACCTGATCGCGTCGACCGGGGCCCGGCTCCGCGAAGTCGGCACCACCAATCGCACGCATCTCTCCGACTACGCCGACGCGATCGGTCCGGACACCGGGTGTCTGCTCAAGGTTCACCCCAGCAACTTCACGGTGTCCGGATTCACCTCGGCCGCGCCGGTGAGCGAGCTGGCGCAGGTGGCGCGGGACCGGGGCGTGCCGCTCGTCGTGGACGTCGGCTCCGGACTGCTGGCGCCGGATCGGACATTGCCCGACGAACCGGATGCGGCGACGATGCTGAACGACGGTGCGGATCTGGTGACCGCGAGCGGCGACAAACTGCTCGGCGGGCCGCAGGCCGGCCTGGTCCTGGGGCGGGCAGATCTGGTGCAGCGGCTGTCGCGGCATCCGCTGGCGCGTGCGGTGCGAATCGACAAGCTGGCGCTGGCCGCGCTCGAAGCGACGGTCGCCGGACCCACCGCGCCGGTGGTCGAATACCTGCACGCCGATCCGGAGCGTCTGCGGGCGCGAGCGCAGGCGCTGGCGGCGGCCGTGGACGGGACCGTCGTCGAGCACGACGGCCGCGTGGGCGGCGGCGGTGCTCCGGGAGTTCCGCTGCCCGGCTACGCGGTCCGGCTGCCGGAGTCGATAGCCGCGCGGCTGCGGACCGGGACGCCGTCGGTGCTGCCGCGCGTGCACGACGGGTTCACACTGATCGACCTGCGCTGCGTTCCTGAGGCGGACGACTCGCGGCTCGCCGAGGCCGTCCGCGCCGCCATGCGGGCGGACTGACCCCAGTGTTCGTCGTCGCAACCGCGGGACACGTCGACCACGGCAAGTCGACTGTCGTGAAAGCGCTGACCGGGATGGAGCCGGACCGCTGGGAACTGGAGCGGCGGCGCGGTCTCACGATCGACCTGGGTTTCGTCTGGACCGTGCTCCCCTCGGGTCGGGAGGTGGGCTTCGTCGACGTGCCGGGCCACGAGCGGTTCCTGACGAACATGCTCGCCGGGCTGGGACCGGCCCCCGCCGTGTGCTTCGTGGTCGCCGCAGACGAGGGGTGGCGCGAACAGTCCTCAGATCACCGTGATGCGCTTGCCGCGCTCGGCGTCGACCGCGGACTGATCGTGGTGACCCGGACCGATCGGGCGTCGGCGGACCGGATCGCCGAGGTCACCGCGCAGGCGCGGCACGAATTGGCGAACACCGGACTCGCCGACGCCGAGGCGGTCGCCGTCTCGGCCCGTGACGGCACCGGGCTCGACGATCTGCGCGGCGCGCTGGACCGGATGCTCTCGGCACTGCCGCAGCCGCGGTCCGGACGAGTACGGCTGTGGGTCGATCGTGCATTCACCGTCACCGGCTCGGGCACCGTGGTCACCGGGACACTCGAGGCCGGGGCACTCGCTTCGGGCGAGCGTCTGGACCTGTTCGGCAGAGACGGTCGTCGTGAAGTGACCGTCCGCGGACTCCAGTCGCACGGCAGGCCGCTCGACGCCGCGCGGCCGGTGAGCCGTACCGCGGTGAACCTCCGCGGCGTCGCCCACGATGCGATTCACCGCGGCGACGCACTGCTCACTCCGGGCGCCTGGCCGGTGACGACTCTCGTCGACGTCTGCCGTGTGGGGCCGGGGATGGGCCCGCGGGAACTTCCGGAGTGGCTCACAGCGCACATCGGCACGGTGGCGGTGCCGGTGCGCGTGCGCCCGCTCGACGGCGACCACCTTCGCCTCACCCTGGCGAGGGGACTCCCGCTCCAGCGGGACGACCGCCTGGCGCTGCGCGATCCCGGCGCGGGACGGATCCTCGGCGGCGTGCGGGTACTGGACGTCGATCCGCCCGAACTCGTCCGGCGCGGCGACGCGCGGCGGCGGGCGGGAGCGCTCGCCGGTCTGGCACAGGACGCCGCCGCCCTCGCCGAGGTGCAGCGGCGGGGCGCGGTCCGACGTACCCGACTCGACGACCTCGGCCTGGAGACCGGGGTGGTGCCCGACGGGGTCGAGGCGGTGGGCGAGTGGTGGGTGACGACGCGGCTGATGCATCACTGGCAGATGCGACTGCGTAGCGCGGTCACGGAACTGCATGACCGCGACCCGTTGGCGGCGGGACTGTCGTACGGCGCGGCGCGGGATCTGCTCTCGTTACCCGACCCGGCGCTGCTCGGCGCTGTGGTCGACGGGGCCGGCGTGGCGGCCCGCGGCGGTCTGCTGTCGCTTCCGGAGCGCAGGTCCGATCTCGGCCCCGCCGAAGCGGGAGTCTGCGCACTCGAGAAGCGTCTCGCGGCCGATCCGTTCGCGGCTCCGGAGGCCGACGACCTGGCGGCTCTGGGGCTGGGCGTGCGCGAACTCGCCGCCGCCGACCGCGCCGGGAGGCTTCTCCGGCTCGGCGACGGGCTGGTATTGCTGCCCACCGCGCCGGCGCGGGCGATGCGCGAACTGGCCCGGCTGCCGCAGCCTTTCACCACCTCGCAGGCGCGGCAGGCACTGCGCACCTCGCGCCGTGTCGCGATCCCGCTGCTCGAGAACCTCGATGCGCGCGGCTGGACGCGGCGGATCGACGCCGGTCATCGCGAAGTCGTGCGCCCGTCCGGCCGACAGGCGGCGGAGACGGGGTGACAGCAGAAAGATGACTGGCGCACCCGGGGAGAGGTTTCGGGTGCGCCAGTCGGCATTGCGTTCAGCTCTTCCAGGTCAGGTGACCGCCTGAGGTCACTTGACCTCCGAACGCAAGATTCGGTAGATGCCCAGGGTGATGGGGATGCCGATCCAGATGGCGTGAGCCACCAGGAAGTGTGCCCATTCGGCTCCCGTCGGCCAGGAGTCGGACATCAGCGGGCCGGACGATGTGCTCGTGCTGATCCAGTCGCCCACATGGTGGTCGCGCAGCGCCGGAACCAGTTCCAGAACCAGGCCGATGGCGTTGGGCAGGACGAAGTAGGCGACGATCGCGGCCGGTGTGTTCAGGAACAGCGCGGCGAAACCGAAGCCGAGGAGCAGACCCGTGATCTGGAGGATCACCGCGCCGGTCAGCCCGGCGGCCGGGAACGACCACGAACCGTTCGGGTCGCCGTATGCGGCCCCGACGATCACATTGCCGATGGCGCCGACGATCAGGGCGAAGGCGACCGCGGCCAGTGCGGCGACGAGCGAGGCCACCAGCTTGGCGACCACGATCCGTTCACGTCGCGGTTCCATGGTGAAGGTGATCAGGGCGCCGCGCTGGCTCCACTCGGAGGTCACCAGCAGAATCGCCATCACCGGCAGCAGGAAGCCAGTCGGGGTGTTCATGATGCCGAAGAAGTCGGCGAAGCCGGCGCCGTCACCGTTGTCGGTGGAGTTGCCGGTGGTGATCAGCATGACCACCATGATCACGACCGAGATGAGACCCATCGACGCGATCAGCCAGAAGCCGGCGCGGGTGTCGACGAGCTTGCGCAGTTCGACGCGGATCAGGCGGCTGAGCGGGATCGGCTTGGCCGTCTGATCGACGGCCGCATACGTGGTGGTCATCGGAAGACTCCCTGGTTGACGGGCTGCTCACGCTGGGTCTGCTGCGTGAGCTGCAAGAACATCGCCTCCAAGCCGGTGTTGTCGCCCGGCCGCAGCTCCACGAGGTGGATCTGGGCGTCGAGCGCCACCCGGCCGACGACGGTCGGTTCGGCTTCCACGTGGAAGCCGCCGTCGGCAGCGGGGTGCGCGACCACCTGGGCCGCGGCCAACGCGCGCCCGAGCGCGGCGTCGTCGACGGCCTTGACTCGGGTGCCGGTGCCCGCGAGCAACTGCTCCTTGGTGCCCTGCGCCACGATGCGGCCCTGCCCGATGACGATGAGATCGTCGGCGATGATCTCGATCTCGTGGAGCAGGTGGCTCGACAGCAGGACGGTGCCGCCGCGGTCGGCGTAGTTGCGCAGCAGGGTGCGCATCCAGTGGATTCCCGCGGGATCGAGGCCGTTGACCGGCTCGTCGAGGATGAGTATCCGCGGATCGCCCAGCAGGGCGTTGGCGATGCCGAGCCGCTGGCGCATGCCGAGCGAGTAGTTGCGGACCCGGCGCCCCGCCTCCTGCGGCGTGAGGCTCACCAGGTTCAGGACCTCGTCGATGCGGCTGCGGTCGAGGCCCATGGTCATCGCGGACAGGCGCAGGATCTCGGCACCGGTCCGGCCTGCGTGCTGGGCGGATGCGTCGAGCAGGACTCCGACCTGAGTCGCCGGATTGTGGATGTCGCGGTACTCGACGCCGGCGATGGTCGCAGATCCGGCCGTGGCCGGAGTGAGTCCGGCGATGATCCGCATGGTGGTCGACTTGCCCGCGCCGTTGGGCCCGAGGAAGCCGGTGACACGGCCGGGCTTGCAAGCGAACGAGACGTCGTCGACGGCGACGTAGTCGCCATATCTCTTCGTGAGGTGCTCGACGGTGATCATGACTGACGATTCTGCTCTGAACCGGCGGCGGGCACATCAGTCCGCCGACTGATTCCGGGTCAGCCGAAAGTAGGGTATGACCCTGACCCGGCGCACTAGGGAGCACCGCGGGCGGCGGGATACGGTGACACACGTGCACCCCGACGACTATCAGCCACAGCTCACGTGGCGCAGCCATGCGTGGCGGCTCGCGGTGGTGCTCGCCGTCTCCGGACTGGTCTGGGGCACGCGGGCCGGCTACCAGTGGCAGTACGCGAGGTGGTGGTTCGCGGCTGATCTGCTCCTCGGCGTGCTGTCGTTGATCGCGGTGCACTGGCGTCGGAGGTATCCGGTCGCGGTGGCGATGGCGACCAACGTGGCTTCGACGGTGTCCGCGTCGGCGGCCGGACCGTCGATGCTGGCGCTGGTCTCGCTGTCGACCCGGCGACGGTGGCGGGAGATCGTTCCGGTCGCGGCGGTCGCGATGGTGTGTTCGCTGTTCTCGCAGCTGTGGCATCCACCCGACGAACCCGAGCCGACCGTCATCGACTACTTCGTCGTCGCGGTGATCCTGCTGCTCACGATCGCGTGGGGCCTGTACCTCGGATCGCGGCGTGAACTTCTCGCCTCGTGGCGGTCTCGGGCCAAACTGGCCGAGGCGGAACAGGAGGCCAGGGTCCGGCATGCGAGGGCCACCGAGCGCGGCCGGATCGCGCGAGATGCACGACGTGCTCGCTCACCGGATCTCCACCGTGCACATGTACGCCGGAGCGCTGGCATTTCGCGACGACCTGCCGGCCGATCAGGTCCGCGATGCGGCGCGGACCATCGAGCAGATGTCGGCGACGGCGCTGACCGAGTTGCGCGAGGTGCTCGGTGTGCTCCGCGACGATCCCGGTGACGCGTCGCCCGAGCAGCCTCAGCCCGGAGCAGCCGACATCCCCGAGCTCATCGACGAGAACCGCGGGCACGGAATGAATCTCGCCTTCGACTGCGACGCCGACCTGGCGGCGATCCCCGACGGGGTGGGGCGCACGCTCTACCGCTGTGTGCAGGAGGGTGTCACCAATGCGCGCAAGCACGCTCCGGCGACAGCGGTCGCGATCGGCCTCGACGGTGCACCCGACCGCGGTGTCGACCTGGTGGTGAGCAACCCGCTGCCCATCGGCGACCACAAGTCGAGAGTGCCGGAGTCCGGCTTCGGACTCGTCGGTCTCGCCGAGCGGGTGGAGCTTCGCGGCGGGCGGCAGTCGGCGCATCTGACGGCCGACGGCCGGTTCGTCCTGCGGGTGTGGCTACCGTGGCAGACATGACGTCTCGATTGATGATCGTCGACGACGATCCGCTGGTCCGGTCCGGGCTCCGGCTGCTGGTCGGCGGCGACCCCGGTCTGGAGGTGATCGCCGAGGCAGGAGACGGCCGAGAGGCACTGGCCCGGTACGCGGCCGATCCGGTCGATCTGCTGTTGATGGATCTGCGAATGCCGGTGATGGACGGTATCGACGCGACCGCCGCGTTCAAGGCGGCACCGAATCCGCCCGCCGTCATCGTGCTCACCACCTTCGACGCCGACGAGTACGTGGTCCGAGCGCTGGCCGTCGGCGCCGACGGGTTCCTGTTGAAGGACACGCCGCCGGCGGAGATCATCACGGCGATCGGACGGGTGCTGGCTGGGGAGCCGGCGCTGAGCCCGTCGGTCACTGCGGCGCTCATCAAGCAGGTCGTCGACGGCCGGGACGGAAATCGGGAGTCCACGGCCCGGGAGGCGGTGGACGCGCTGACCGGTCGTGAGCGAGAGGTGGCCGTCTGTCTGGCTCGGGGCGCGTCGAACGCCGAGATCGCCTCGGAGCTGTACATGTCGGTGGCGACGGTCAAGGCCCACATCTCCCGGATCTTCACCAAACTCGACGCCGCCAACCGGGTGCAGGTCGCGATCCGGATCCACGACGCCGGACTCACCTGAGCCGACGGAGTAGGGTCGGGGACCATGAACATCGGGGACACCGCACCGGATTTCGAGCTGCCCGACCAGAACGGTCGACGGCGACGGCTCTCCGAACTGCTGGCCGACGGGCCGGTCGCGCTGTTCTTCTATCCGGCGGCGTTCACCCCGGGCTGCACCAAGGAGGCGTGCCATTTCCGGGACCTCGCAGCGGAGTTCGCTGCCGCGGGAGTGCAGCGGATCGGGATCAGCCGGGATGACGTCGCGAAGCAGAAGAGCTGGACCGACGAGCACACCCTCGACTACCCGTTGCTGGCGGACGTCGACGGCGCCGTCGCCTCCGCATACGGTGTCCGGCGTGGATCGCTGCTGGTGAAGGTCGGCATGCCGACCAAGCGGGTCACGTTCGCAATCGGCTCCGACGGAGTCATCGCCGACGTGATCGCGTCGGAGATCAACATGAACGTGCACGCCGACCGCGTGCTCAAGGCCCTGGCGCGGTAGCCGATCAGGGCGGTTACCGGCGCTCGGCTCGGGGACCCGGGCGTTCGGCCGGGCGGGGACCTGTGGCGGCGAGCGCCGCGTAGAAGAGAAGCAACGACGACGCGGCGGCGAAGTTCAGCCGGAGGTCGCGGGCCCGGACGTGTGCTCCGACCGCGAGGCAGAAGTACACCGTCAGCATGACCGCCGTGAAGCGGGCCAGCATCGGGAACCTCGGGGCCGCGGCGAGTCCCGCCGCCGACGCGGCCTTGACCACCGGAAACACCCACCGTTGGTCCGCGGGATAGCCCACGTCGTCCAGACATCGCGCGACGTAGGGGATCGGGCCGAGGCAGATGATCGCATCGGCGGACTGGCCCGCGGCGGCGAGCCGATACACGAGGGGATCCCGGAGCAGATCGGTCGGCACGTTCATGTCAACCGATCGTACGGTCGGCGGGGATGGACGACAATGGTGAGATGACTGATTCCGCTGTGTCCTCGTCCGTCTCCGACGGCGTCGGTGTCCTCACCCTCGACGACCCCGACCGCCGAAACCCCTTGTCACTGGCCACCATGCGGGCTGCCACCGAAGTCCTGCGCACTTTCGGCGAGAACCCGGAGGTGCGGGTGATCGTGATCAAGGCGCACGGTCCGGCGTTCTCCGCCGGCCACGACCTGTCGGAGATGGTCGAGCGCACGGTCGACGACGAGCGGGAGATCTTCGCGGCCTGCACCGACCTGATGACGGCGGTCCACGACGTTCGCCAGCCGGTGATCGCCCAGGTCCAGGGAATGGCGCTCGCAGCGGGCTGCCAGTTGGTCGCCACCTGCGATCTCGCGGTGGCCGCCGACAGTGCACGGTTCTCCACGCCTGGCGTCCGCATCGGGCTCTTCTGTTCCACTCCGATGGTCGCGCTCAGCCGTGCCGTCGGGCGCAAGCGCGCCATGCACATGCTGCTGACCGGCGACATGGTCGATGCCGCGACCGCCGTCGAATGGGGCCTGGTCAACACCGCCGTGCCCGCCGCCGATCTGGAGAGCACCGTCGCGGAGCTGGCCGGGCGGATCGGCCGATTCAGCGGCGACACCCTCGCCATCGGTAAGCGGGCCTTCTACGACCAGATCGATCGCACCGAGCCGGAGGCGTACGCCGCGATGACCGAGGTGATGGCGACCAACGCCGTCACCTGTGATGCCCAGGAGGGTATCTCTGCGTTCCTGGGCAAGAGGGATCCGGTGTGGCGGTCGTAGACGGCGCCACCGTTCAGCCGGACGACGCTCCTCGCGCGGACCCCGCGTACCACACCGGGCCGGTGAGCAGCCAGATCGCGGTGATGACGCCGAGAGTCTTGAACAGACTGAACAATTCGTCGCGCTGGCCGGCGTCGGCGACCGTGAAACCGAGGACGAGCACCACCGCTCCGGCGATCGCGGCGGCGGCGAGCCACCGGCCGAACTCGGCCCACTCGTGCCGGAGCCGTACCGGTCCCCGCTTGGGCACCGGGACGGGTGCCGGGCCGTCGGCGTACCGGTGCGCGAACCTGACATCGGCCCACCGGATCAGCCGCGGTCCGAAGACGACGGTCACGCCCAAGTAGATCGGCGCCAGCCGGTGGGCCAACCCGACGTCGCCGCCGGAGTGGAGGTCGAGTGCCACGGCCGCGAGGAGCGCGACGTCGAGCCCCGGGACGGCCGCCAGTACCAGTGTCGAGAGGCGCTGCGCGCGGACCAGGTAGCGCAACGACAGTCCGCCGGCGACGAGTACCCAGAAGCCGACTTCACAGCCGGCGATGGTCAGCAGTACCGGGTCGGTCAGATCGTTCATGCGTTCAGCATCGGGCGGATCGCCCGAAGGCACATCCCTCATCCGGCTCGTCGGCGTCATCCCTTCGGCGGACCCGAAGCCCCGCGACGTGTGCTGTAGTGATGTCTGATGATGTCGATTCCCAGATTCTCGTCGACGACGGTGTCGGCTCTCGGCACACTGGTCGTCGGTCTGCTGCTGTGGGTCAGTGGGGCGTTCACGCTGATCCAGGGCTGGGGCGGGCATTCGGCTCCGGTCAAGATCGCGATCCTGGTGGCGGCGTTCGTCGTTCAACTCGCGGCGCCTCGCCGACCGTCGGCGGCGCTCGCGATCATGGTGGTTCTCATCGCGCTCGACCTTCCGTCGGGTGCGTCCCTTCCGCTCTGGATCTCCTTCACCGACGTCATCTTCGCGGTCATGACGGTCGGGTCCGCGCGGTTGCGCAGGTTCGTCGGTGTCGCCTGCTTCGCGGTGACGGTCGCGGGTGCGGTGGCTGTGGCGCTCGCGGCGGATCCGCGGGCCGGTGTGCTGGTGGGCCTGCTCGGAGTGGCCTTCCTCGTCTCGCCGCTGGGCTACGCGCAGTCGGTGCACGCCACCATCCGGGCGGCGCGGGCCGAACAGTCGGCCGCCGCAGCCGAGCACGCCGCGGCGCTGGCGGAGGAACGTCGCCGGGTGTCGCGGGAACTGCACGACACGGTGGCGGGCCACGTGTCGGCGATCGCGATCCTGGCCGAGGCCGCACGTGAGGCACCGGACCCGAAGCCGGTGATCGCCTCGATGCGCTCCAACAGCCTGGCGGCGCTGTCGGAGCTGCGGGAGATGATCGACGTGCTCGCCGCCGACGGCGATGACACTCCGACTGTCCGCTGGTCGTCACTCGCTCCGTTCGTGACGGCGGCGGAGGCGGTCGGCTCGGCCGTCGAGGTGCACGGCGACACCGAAGGTCTTCCGCTCGCGATCGAGACGGTGTTGACCCGGATCGCGGGTGAGGCGCTGGCGAACGCGACGCGCCACGAGCCGGGACAGCCCGTCGCGGTGCAACTGGTCTCAGCCGGAGACCTCGTCGAGATGACGGTCAGCAACGGTCTCACGGACGGACGTGCGATGGCGCGCGGCGAAGGCGACGGATCGGGAGGAAATGGGTTGCGCAACATGATGATTCGCGCCGAGAGCATCGGCGGGTCCGCGACCGCCGGTGTGGAGGGTCGACGATGGGTGGTCCGCGTGCGGGTGCCGGTGGTGCGGGCGTGAGCCGGACGCGAGTGGTCCTGGCCGACGATCACGCCGCGGTCCGAGAAGGCCTGCGGCTGGTGTTGGAGTCGTCGGGAGAGATCAGCGTGGTGGGCGAGGCGTCGAACGGTGCCGATGCCGTCGACGCGGCCGAGAGGCTGCGGCCGGACGTGGTGGTGATGGACGTCCGCATGCCGGGGACGGACGGAATCGCCGCCACCGCCGAAGTCATGGCGCGTACCGACGCGGCCGTCCTCGTCCTGACGACCTTCGACATCGACGAATACGTGCTCGGCTCACTGGCGGCCGGAGCGAGCGGGTTTCTGCTGAAGTCGGCGTCCGGCGCGGAACTCGTCGACGGTGTCCGACGTGTCGCGCAGGGCGACGCGGTGCTCGATCCCGCGGTGACCCGGGTGGTGGTGGACGCGATGCGATCACGTCCCGCCGAGCCCGCTCCGGATCTGAGTGACCTCACCGAGCGGGAGATCGAAGTCCTCGGCGGTCTCGGCGCCGGACTGTCGAATGCGCAGATCGCCCGCCGCCTGATGATCGGGGAGGCGACGGTGAAGACCCACGTCTCGCGGGTGCTGATGAAGCTGGGCGTGCAGTCGCGGGTGCAGGCCGCTGTGCTGGCGGCACGATCGGGCATCGAGTTGTGAGGCGGCGGCTTTGTCAGAGGGCGGCGGTATGATTCGAACATAGAAGCACAGCAGGAGTGTTCTCGGGCACTGTGCAGGTGGAGGGGGGTGGGTTCGATGGTCGCGTCAGAAGTGCTGCCGGACGATCCGGCCGCCCTCGCCCGCCTGTTGGAAGCTGCGGCGACCAAGTTCGCGTCCCTGCCACTGTCCGCGGTCCCAGAAGACACCCTGCTGGAAACCGTCGAGACATTGGAACGTACTCATCGTCGTCTCGACGGTGTGGACGCCGCGGTGTTGGTGGAGGTCTCCGACCGGGCCGTGTATCGCAAGGCGGGGTATTTGTCGGTGCATCAGTATTTGGCGCAGGGGTTGCGGCTCGGTGACGGTGCCGCCCGCCGCCGACGTGTCAGTGCCGCCGGGATCGGACGGTTCACCGACCTGCAAGGCCAGACCCGCGAACCGGTACTGCCGGCGACTGCTGTCGCGGTGGGCGAGGGTGCGATCGGTGCCGACCACGTCCGCGAGATCGACGCCGTCATGGACAAGATCCCCACCGCCATCGACGCCGGCACCCGCGCACGCGCCGAGGCGCAGCTGGCGTGGGTCGCCCGCGAGTTGAGTCCGGCCGGTGTCCGCACCGCCGGCATCCGACTGCTGGCGCACCTGGATCCGGACGGGACCGTCACCGACGAACGCGACCGCAAACGCCTGCGCGGGTTCGCTGTGCTGCCGCAGGATCTGCGGTTGATGAGCAAAGTCCGCGGGTATTTGACTCCGGCGTTGCGGGCGGAGATGGAGGCGGCGTTGCCGTCGTGGGCGGCGCCGGGGATGAACAATCCCGACGACCCGGATTCCCCGTCGGGGACCGTGGAGTCGGCGGACCCGGCCGCTCTGGCGGCCGCGGTGGAGCGTGATACTCGCACGCCGGGGCAGCGCACCCATGATGGTCTGCAGGCGCTGCTGCGCGCCTCCCGCACTGGTGTTGGGGGTGGTCGGCGGTCGGGTGATCTGGTCGTCACTGTCACCGACCACGAGTTGGCCGAGCGGGCGGGGGTGGCGTTGACCGCGACCGGGACTCGGGTGCCGGTGGCGGAGTTGATCGAGGTCGCCGCCGCCGCGACTCCGCACCTGGCCGTCTTCTCCGCCCACACCGGACAAGCCCTCTACCTCGGTCGGGGACGGCGGCTGGCGTCGCGGGCGCAGCGGTTGATGCTCTTCGCCCGCGACCGCGGCTGCACCGCCCCCGGCTGCGACGCCCCGTTCTCCCGGACGCAGGCCCATCATTTCCCGGACTGGGCCGACGGCGGGCCCACCGACATCGACCACCTCGGGGCGGCGTGCGGGCGTCACAATCGCTCCGTCGGCCCCCGCCGCGGGCAATGGCAGACGATGATCCTGATCGACGGTCCCCACGCCGGCCGCGTCGCCTGGCGACCCAGCGGCGGGAGAACGCGGCCCGGGTGGCGGATCAACCAAATCCACCACGCCGAACTGTTACCGGGCCACGAACCGCAGCCGCCGCCCGACCCCAGCGAATCTCGCATCGAGAACTACCTCGACACACTCCTGGCCGCCTGACCGGACACACCCGGCCGGGAGCACGGAAGTGCGGTGGCCGTCAGCTGACGAGCTTCAGCCCGATGACGCCTCCGACGATGGCGATGATGCACACGATCTTCGCGATGCTCGCGGTTTCGGTGCCGGTGATCATGCCGAAGACGACGGCTCCGGTGGCGCCGATCCCGACCCATATCGCATACGACGTTCCGGTCGGCAGTTCGCGCATCGCGTAGGCGAGGCCGCCCATGCTGATGACGAGTGCGACGAAGAAGACGATGGTGGGGATGAGGCGGTGAAGACCTTCCGACCGTCCCAGGGCGGTGGCCCACACCGCTTCGAAGACGCCGGAGAGGATCAGAACGAGCCAGTGCATGAGTGCTCCTCGTCCACCGTCTTGTCGCAGACCGGGTACGGCGGGCTCGTCCGGGCGCCCCGCCACGGGGCGTCGCCACGAAGGCTACCCACCCGGTCGCACGACGGCCAGACGCCGATGACGGATGGAGACCACGACCACACCGAACGGCGTCCCGTCCGAAAACGCGAGTGTCTAGAAATCTCCGTTGTCACGCCGAAGCGACCGGATCGACTCCACCAACTGACGCGCCTGGGCGCTGGTCATTCCGACATGGGAGAAGACGCCGTTGTTCAGCACTGCCGTCGCCTTTTCGACCAACTCCCGGCCGTCATCGGTGATCGACACGAGTGTGGTGCGGCCGTCGCTCGGGTGCGGTATCCGCTTCACCAGCCCGGCGTCGGCGAGGCGTGCGATCGCGTGGGTGGCCGAGGAGACGTGCACCTGAAGCCGGTCGCTCGCCTTGGAGATCGGCAGTTCGCCGTGCCGGGTGAAGGCCAGCAGCCGCAACAGCTCGAAACGGGAGAAGGTGAGGCCGAACGGTTTGAGCTCCTGCTCGACGCGCGCGAGCATGATCTGGTGCGCGCGCATCACCGACGTGACGGCCTCCATGCCGTCGGCGATGTCGCCGCCCCAGCCTGCGTCTTCCCAGTTGCGGCGGGCCAGGGCGATCGGGTCGCGCTCGTTCGACTCATGATCCACCCCGGCCACACCACTCCCATCGTCTACGGCTGCGCCGAGCTCGAGATCAGCGCAGGGTTTCGATTATCGCACTGAAGTCGAGATCGCTGTGCTCGGCGGCGAAGGCGTCGTACAGTTCGGCCGCGTGTGAGCCGAGCGGTGCGGTGGCGCCGGTGGTCGACACGGCGTCCATCGCCAGGTGCAGATCCTTGTTCATCAGCGCAGTGGCGAACCCCGGCCGGAAGTCGTTGGCTGACGGTGCCGTCTCGACCGGCCCGGGCACCGGGCAGTTGGCCGAGAGTGCCCAGCAGTTGCCGGTGGCACCGGTCACCACGTCGTAGAGTGCCTGATCCGAGAGCCCGAGCTTCTCCGCCAGAGTGAACGCCTCACCGACCACGATCTGCTGCACGGCCAGGATCATGTTGTTGCACAGCTTGGCGGCCTGGCCGTTGCCCGGTCCGCCGCACGGCACCACCTTGCCCGCCATCGGCGCCAGGATCGGCTGCGCCGCGGCCAGTGCCGCGTCGTCGCCACCGACCATGAAGGCCAGGGTTCCGGCCGCCGCTCCCTTGACCCCGCCGGAGACGGGGGCGTCGAGCTGCATCATGCCCGCGGCGACGGCGAGATCGTGTACGGCACGCGCGTCCTCGACCGAGATGGTGGAACTGTCGATGAACAGCTGACCCGGCGTCGCGTGCGGCAGCACGGTGTCATACACCGCCCGCACCGCTGCGCCGCTGGGAAGCATGGTGATGACGACGTCGGTTCCGGCGACGGCCTCCTCCGCCGACTTCGCTGCGCGGACACCGTCGGCGACGGCCGCTTCCAGCAGTTCGGGGACGAGGTCGAAGCCGACCACCTCGTGTCCGCCCTTGACCAGGTTGGCGGCCATCGGTCCGCCCATGTGACCGAGTCCGAGGAAAGCGATCGTGCTCATCGGTTGCCCTTTCCGGCGGTGACCCGCTGCGCCTCGGCGCGACCGATCACCATCCGCATGATTTCGTTGGTTCCTTCAAGAATGCGATTCACCCGCAGGTCGCGGACGATCTTCTCGATACCCGTCTCGTGCAGGTATCCGTAGCCGCCGTGCAACTGCAGCGCCTGATCGGCGACGGTGAAGCAGCTCTCGGTGACGAATCGTTTCGCCATCGCGCACAACTCGACCTTGTCGGGATCGTCGGCGTCGAGTGCCTCGGCCGCCCGCCACAGGAGCAGTCGGGAGGCCTCCAGGGAGGTCGCCATCTCGGCGAGCGTCGCCGAGATGGTGGGTTCGGCGATCAGCGGCTTGCCGAAGGCCTCACGCTCGGTGGCGTAGACGAGCGCCTTGTCGTACGCGGCTTGCGCACCGCCCATCGAGCACGCGGCGATGTTCAGCCGCCCGCCGTTCAGGCCGTTCATCGCGATCGAGAATCCCGTGCCCTCGCCGTCCGGGCCGCCGAGCATCGCATCGGCGGAGACCCGGACGTCGTCGAAGATCACCTGGGCCGTGGGCTGGTTGTGCCAGCCCATCTTGGCCTCGGGCGGACCGAAGGACAGCCCCGGCGTGCCCTTCTCGACGACGAACGTGGAGATTCCGCGGGGGCCGGCGTCACCGGTGCGCGCCATCACCACGTAGACGTCCGAGACACCGCCGCCGGAGATGAACTGCTTGCTGCCGCGAAGCACGTATTCGTCGCCCTCGCGGCGGGCCGACGTCGACAGCGCCGCGGCATCCGACCCCGCGCCGGGCTCGGTGAGGCAGTAGCTCGCGATGTGCTCCATCGACGCCATCTTCGGAACCCAGCGCTTGCGCTGCTCCGTGGTGCCGTAGGTGTCGACCATCCACGTGCACATGTTGTGGATCGACAGGAACGCCGCGGTCACCGGATCGGCCTTCGCCAGTTCCTCGAAGATCCGCACACCGTCGATCCTCCGCAGACCGGAGCCGCCGACGTCCTCCTTGGTGTAGATCGCGGCCATCCCGAGCGAACCCGCCTCGCGCATCTCATCGACCGGGAAGTGCTCGGTGGCATCCCATTCGAGAGAGTGCGGGGCGAGCCGCTTGCGGGCGAAGTCGCGGGCCGCTTCGACGACGATCCGATCGTCGTCGGGCAATTTCGGATAGGGCATGTCGTTACCTGATACGCCTGTTCTCTCGTTCCGCGACGGGCCTCAGTGCATGGTCGGGATGGAGAACTCGGCGCCCTCCTTGATGCCCGACGGCCAACGTGAGGTGACGGTCTTGGTCTTGGTGTAGAACATGATCGACGCGGGGCCGTGCTGGTTGAGATCGCCGAAGCCGGAGCGCTTCCAGCCGCCGAAGGTGTGGTACGCGACCGGCACCGGGATCGGCACGTTGATGCCGACCATGCCGACCTCGACGCGCGAGGTGAAGTCGCGCGCGGTGTCGCCGTCGCGGGTGAAGATGGCCACGCCGTTGCCGTACTCGTGCTCGGTGGGCAGCGCCAGCGCCTCCTCGTAATCGTGCGCGCGGACGATGGTGAGCACCGGGCCGAAGATCTCGTCAGTGTAGATCGACATGTCCTTGGTGACGTGGTCGAAGAGGGTGGGGCCGAGGTAGTAACCGCCTCCGAGATCGGTGCCGTTGAACGAGGCCTCGGTGGCGCCCTTGCCGCGACCGTCGACGACGAGTTCGGCACCCGCGGCGACGCCCTGCTCGATGTAGTCCACCACGCGATCACGTGCGGCGGCGGTGATCAGCGGACCGTAATCGGCCTTGGGGTCGTGGCTGTGACCGACGCGCAGCGCTTCGACCCGCTCGACGAGCTTGGCGCGCAGAGCGTCCGCGGTCGCGTCTCCGATCGGGACGGCCACCGAGATCGCCATGCAGCGCTCGCCGGCCGAGCCGTAGCCGGCGCCGATGAGGGCGTCGACGACCTGATCGAGGTCGGCGTCCGGGGCGATGATCATGTGGTTCTTGGCGCCGCCGAAGCACTGGCTGCGCTTGCCGTTGGCGGCGGCCGTCTCGTAGATGTACTGCGCGATGTCCGACGACCCGACGAAGCCGACGGCCTTGACGTCGGGGTTCACGAGCAGTGCGTCCACGGCGGTCTTGTCGCCGTGCACCACCTGGAACACACCGTCGGGCAGGCCGGCTTCGGTGAACAGCTCGGCGAGGCGGACCGGAACGGACGGGTCGCGCTCCGAGGGCTTCAGGATGAAGGCGTTGCCGCAGGCCAGGGCGGGGCCGGCCTTCCAGAGCGGGATCATGGCGGGGAAGTTGAACGGGGTGATGCCGGCGACCACGCCGAGCGGCTGCCGCATCGAGTAGACGTCGATGCCGGTGCCCGCGCCCTCGGTGTACTCGCCCTTGAGGAGGTGGGGGATGCCGACCGAGAACTCGATCACCTCGAGTCCGCGCTGCACGTCGCCGCGGGCGTCGGCGACGGTCTTGCCGTGCTCGCTCGAGAGCAGCTCGGCGAGCTCGTCCATGTTCTGGTTCACCAGCTCGATGAACTTCATCATCACGCGGGCGCGGCGCTGTGGGTTCATGGCGGCCCACGTCTTCTGGGCCTCTTTGGCGGTGGCGACGGCGGCGTCGACTTCGGCGGCGGTGGCCAGCGGCACCGTGGCCTGAACCTGACCCGTGCTGGGGTCGTAGACGTCGGCGGTCGCGCCAGTCGCGGCGACGTGTGCGCCGTTCAGGTAGTGATCGATGGTCCGCAGTGCAGTCATGCGCCGTCCTTCCAGAGGCATCCGTTCGTGACGTGAACCACGATATACTTGGATATCCAAGTAATTCAAGAGGGAGCCGGACATCTGCAGGTCGGCGACGGTTTCAGCGGGTAGTCAGCATCCTCTCCACTGCGGTTCGCGCTTCTGCGCGAAGGCCGTGACACCCTCGCGGAGATCCTCCGAGACGAGGACGGTGTCGAGGACCGCGAGGCTCTCGTCCACGGCCCGGACCGTGTCCGGCTGCGATTCGGATCCGGCCATCGCCGCCAGGGAGGCGCGAACGGCGACCGGTGACGCGGCCAGGATCTCCTCGGCCACGGCGCGGGCGGCGGACATCACTTCACCGTGCGGTGCCACCCTCGAGACCAGGCCGTACGCCAGCGCCTCCGCGGCGTCGATGCGGCGTCCGGTGAGGATCATGTGGCGGGCGAGGGCGGGCGGGACGACGCGGGGGAGGCGGACCAGTCCGCCCGCCGCGGCGACCAGGCCGACCTTCACTTCGGGCAGGCCGAAGGAGGCCTCCTCGTCCGCGACGATCACGTGGCATGCCAGGGCGATCTCGAGCCCGCCGCCGAGAGCGAAACCGTTCACCGCGGCGATCACCGGCTTGGTCCGGTCGCGCCGCGCGGTGAGCCCGGCGAAGCCGTTGGCGGGCATCGCGAGGCCTCCTTGGGCGCCGGCGCTCAGATCGTTGCCTGCCGAGAACGCGGCCGAGCCGGCGCCGGTCAGGATCGCAACCCACAGATCGGGATCGGCGAAGTACGCGTCGAAGACGGAGTCCAGTTCCGCGTTCGCCGCCGGATTCAGCGCGTTGCGGACCTCGGGCCGGTTGATCGTCACCTCGAGCACCCGTCCCTCGCGCCGGACGAGCAGATGCTCGTACCGCTCGGCGAATCCGACCGCCGCGCGCGGATGGCGCGCATCGAGGACGTCGCGTGTGCGTGCCGCGTGGTTCTGGTTCGTCGACGCGCGGACGAAGATCGGCGTTCCGATGGGGTCGTCGTCGGCGCGCAGCAGATCGAGCAGGCCGGGGTCGTCCACGGCCGCGACGAACCGGGCGCCGTCGCCGAGCCGGCCGACCACGGTGGCTCCGGGGGCCTCGCCGTCGGGATCGATGACGACGAACGACTCGATCGTCGCCGGGCCGTTCGGATAGTGCGCCACCCGCACCGACGGTGCGGCGTCCAATTCGCGTTGCAGGTCGGCGGAGGTGCTCGGACGCCAGGGAGCGGGGACGGACGAGTACACGCCCACCGAGTACTTGCTCAAGACGCCGCCGTTGGCTGCGACCAGGCCGAACGAGCCGGGCTCGCGCCGCGCCCGCGACACGATCTCCGCGATGCCGTGCATCGAATAGTTGTTGCCGGGCCCGCCGAAGTAGGGGAGCCCGCCGGTGACGGTCAGTCCACGGGGGTCGTCGGGCGAGAGTCCGAGCTCGTCGATGACGTGCGAGACCGCGACCGGGAAGCAGCTGTACAGATCGAAGTGCGCGACGTCGTCGACATCGGTGCCCGCCAGGCGCAGTGCCTCCCGGACAGCGGCGATCGACGCGGGTCCGCGGGAGAGGTCCGGCCGGGTCAGGAGCGGCTTCTCCCGCAGGTCGGCGTGGCCGTGGACGAAGACCCAGCGGTCGGCGGGGATCCCCGCCGACCGGGCGGCCGCGACGGACATCAGTACCGCGGATGCGGCCTGGTTGACGTGGTCGCGAGCCACCATTCGGCGCGGGTAGGGGACCGAGACGCGGCGGTTGCGGTCGGTGACGGTCGCCAACTCCTCGGCGGTGAACTCCTCTCGGGCGGCGGCGAAGGGGTTCCGCGCCGCCACACGCGTCATCGGTGCGAACAGCTCGCCCATCGACCGCGCGTACTCGGCGGCGCCGAGTCCGAGACGGTGGCGCCGCGCGTTCTCGACGATCGAGTACTGGGAGATGGGGATGACGACCCCGTGCTTCACCTCGTCGATCGAGGTGAGGCCGCCGATCGAGTAGCCACGGTCCTCCAGTTGCCCGCCGACGGTCTCGCTGAAGTCCGGTGCGGTGCCCGAGCGCTGGGCGTGGCGGACCGTCGACATCACCTCGGCCCCGAACAACACCACCGCGTCGGCACGCCCGGCGGCGATCTCGGCGCCGAACTCGTTCACCAGATGCTGCGGGCTCTGCCCGCCGGTCACCTCTTCGACGGCCCTGCGCGGATCCATGCCGGTGCGGCGTGCCACCGCGCGCGGCATGTTGTCCGGCCGGCCGAAGGGCGACGACGACGCCGGGCTCGACCGCTCGAACGATCGGACCGCCACCACGGTGTCGACGAGGCGTGCCACGTCGTCGGCCCCGGTGTCGGCGAGCGCCGCGCTCACCGCGCGGGCCGCGAGGTCGGCCTCGGAGAGGCCCGCGTAGTCGGCGTCGTCGATGCGTTCGGCTGCCTGGCCGACCCCTACGATGACCGGTGTGGTGGGTGGAATGTCATCGAGGCGGTACACGCACTCCGGCCGGGACGCGGATGCGCCGGGAGTGGGCTGTGCGGGTGTGGGGGCACTGGACACGGGTGGAGCCTTTCCGGCGCCGCGGCCGCGACGCCTGACACTGCACCGCATTATGCCCACGTTGCCATCGAGCGATGGCGAGGAGGTCTCGTGAGCGCGTTGACGCCGCCCGACGCGGCGATGTACTGGCGATCGTTGACCACGGCGAACGATCAGTTCCTGTTGTATGCGTTCGACGCGCCGGACGACCCGTCGGCCGATCCGTTCGCCGAACTCGCGCCCCGCGCGTCCGAGATCGCAGACCTGCGTCTCGGCGTCGCCCGCGTGCCGTGGGATCTCGGGTATCCGCGCTGGCGCGCGTCGCGTCCCCGTCCCGAGCAGTTCTGCCGACACCCGGCCACCACGTGGACCGAATGCCTGGCCGCCCTGGGGCACCTCATGGCGAGCGGCGACCGCACCGCCGGGCCGCTGTGGCGGTTGCATCTATTCGAATCGCTCACGGATGTGCCCGACGCCGACGGCCCGGCCAACATCGTGGTGCTCCAGATCTCGCATGCGCTCGGTGGCGGGCGGCGGGTCTCGGCGATCGCACGACGGTTGCTGACGCAGGGTCGGCCCGACCGGGTGCGCAGCGGCGCGCCGCTTCCCTCCGCCGTGGCCTCCGCAGTGGCCGCCGCCGCGGGCGCCGCGGCCATCGTGCCGCGACTGGCGACCGGAACCGTCGCCGGTGCGGCCGCGTGGATGCTCCGATCCCGTTGCGGCACAGCGGAAACACCGGGCGCCGACGTGATCGAGCCGACCGTGCTCAATCGTCCGGATCCCGGCGCGGTGGAGCTGCGGACGGTGACGCTGCCGCGATCGTCGGTCCGGCGGCTGGGATCCTCGGTCACCGTCGGGGCACTGGTGGGGCTGGCCGAGGTGCTCGGGCGCTTCGGCGGGACGAGTCCTGACGGCCGGGTGGTCGCAGAGGTCGCCGTCTCCCGTGAACCGGCGACCCGAGAACCGGCGGCTCGGCGCCGGAACGACTTCTTCTCCGTCGGCGTCGATCTGCGCCCCGACCTCGATCGGCGTGCTCGATCCGGGGCGATCGCGAGCCAGCTCGACGCGGCGCGGCGGCGAGACCGTTCTGCGGTGGCCCGCGTCGACCGCTGGGCGGCCGACCGCGCTCCGTCGGTACTGGGATCGCTGGCCGTCCGGCTCTCGTCCGCGGCGCCGGTCCCGGAGCGGGTGGCGGGTGCGACCGTGGTCTCGTCGGTGAACCGCGGCGACGGCGACCTCCGGCTGGCGGGCGGTCGAGTGCTGTTCACCGCGGGGTTCCCGGCCTTGTCCGCGGTCCACGGACTCACCCACGGCGTGCACGGAATCGGTGCGACGGTGACCGTGTCGATCGCCGCTCGCGGAACCGCCGCGCGGACCGTCGACGAGTACGCCGCAGCGGTGCGCGCGGCCTTCGGAGGAAGCCCGGCGACGCCACCTTCGCACGCGTAGCATTCGCATATGACTGCTTATGTGACCCAGAACCCCGCCACCGGCGTCGTGGAGCGCGAGTTTCCGACGATCACCGACGACCAGATCGATCCGATCCTGGAACGCGCCGAGAAGGCATATCGCCAGTGGCGGCAGACCCCGATCGAGCAGCGCGTACAGATGCTTCGCGACACCGCCGCGGCGTACCGCGACCGGGCGTCCGAACTGGCCGCGGTCATCACGAAGGAGATGGGGAAGCCGACCAAGCAGGGTCTGGGTGAACTCGCACTGACGGCGATGATCTACGACTGGTACGCGGACAACGGCCCGGCTCTGCTGGAGACCGAGCAACTCGATCCGCAGGGAGCCGCGGAGTCGATCGTCACCCGCACGCCGATCGGCCCGATCCTCGGCATCATGCCGTGGAACTTCCCCTACTACCAGGTGGCCCGGTTCGTGGCTCCGAATCTGTTGCTGGGCAACACGATCATCCTCAAGCACGCCCCGATCTGCGCTGCGTCGTCGGAGCTGATGGAACAGATCGCGCACGCCGCCGGGGTTCCCGCCGACGCCTATATCAACGTCTTCGCGACCAACGAGCAGATCGCGACGATGATCGCCGATCGCCGGTTGCAGGGCGTCTCACTCACCGGATCGAGCCGCGCCGGGGCGGCGGTCGCGGAAGTCGCGGCGCGCAATCTCAAGAAGTCGGTGCTCGAACTCGGCGGATCGGACCCGTTCATCGTGCTCGACACCCCGGATGTCGCGGCGCTGGCCGCCGGCGCCGCAGCCATGCGGACGATGAACGCGGGCCAGGCGTGCAATTCGCCCAAGCGGTTCATCGTCGATGAGTCGATCTACGACGACTTCGTCACGAACCTGACGGCGGCGATCTCCGGGCTCGCGGTGGGCGATCCGGCCGAGGACGGGACCAAGGTGGGGCCGCTGTCGTCGGTCACCGCGCGTGACAACGTGGTCAAGCAGGTCTCGCAGGCGGTGGAGCAGGGCGCGACGCTGCACACCGGCGGAGAGGCCCTTGACGGGCCGGGCGCGTTCATGGCTCCCGCGGTCCTCACCGATGTGACGCCGGAGATGGACGCGTACCGCGAGGAGATCTTCGGCCCGGTGGCGGTGGTCTACAAGTTCTCGTCGGTCGACGAGGCCGTCGATCTGGCCAACGACGTCGAGTACGGACTCTCCGGTTCGGTGTGGAGCTCGGACGTCGAGGCCGCGCAGGCCGTGGCCGACCGGCTCGATGTCGGCATGGCGATGGTGAACGAGCACGGGACCTCGCTGCCCGGCCTGCCCTTCGGCGGCGTCAAGCAGTCGGGGTACGGCCGTGAACTCGGACAGTGGGGTCTCGGCGAGTTCGCCAACGTGCGGTTGCGCCGGACCGCGAAGTAGCTCAGGAGCGACCGGGGTACCGGCTGACGGCGTCGTCGGTCGGGTCCCCGGGAAGCTGCGGCCGCGTCGGTGTCTGCGGGGTCGCCGCGGTTCCGGCGCGGGTGAGGCGCTTGGGGAGCCGGTCGGCCAGCCCGCCGATCGGTGCCACGGACGCATTGAGCAGTTCCACGACCTCGTTGAGGTGGTCGACGGTCTCCTGCATCGCAGCGAGATTCGGCGGCAGCGAGGCGAGCGTCTCGGACAGCTCGGTGAACTTGTCGAGCGGTCCGCCCGGAGCGATCAGCTTCTCGAGGGCACCGTCGGCGCCGAGCAGTTGATCGAGCAGGCCTTCGTCGCCGGCGGCGCGGTCGAGCACGCCGCCGGGCTGGGACAGCTTCTCCAGCACACCGTCCGGAGCGGTCAGCTTGTCGACGATGCCGCCCTCGGATGTCAGCCGCTCGAGGATGCCCTCGTTCTCGGTGAACTGGTCGACCACGCCGCCTTCCCGGGTGAGCCGGTCGAGCGGTCCGTCCTTCGCGGCCAGCCGCATCAGGATCCCCTTCTCGTCCGTCATCTGGTCGAGCAGGCCACCGCGCTCGGTCAGCTTCTCGAGCAGACCGTCCGGAGCGGTGAGACGGTCGATCACGCCGCCCGGCTGGATCAAGCGGTCGAGGGGGCCGCCGTTGGCCAGAATCCGGCCGAAGGGGCGGTCGGGGCTCAGCAGATCGGCCACCTGGCTGAGGATCGCGAGCGGAGCCCGGACAGTGGCGATCTCGCTGTTCTCGTCGATTCCGAGCATCGAGTTCACCTCGGACTCGATGCTCTCGGCGGTGAGCCGCGCGACGTTGACGACCGACTCGACCGTGGAGAGTGCGATACCGGCCGTGGCGAAGCCGAGACGCAGTGGCAGCTTGACGGCCATCCGGACTTCGTTCGCGCTGCTATTCATGGTCGACGATTGTAGCGGTCGTCATTTCCTGGCAGCCGCCTTCGCGGCCTTCTTGAAGTCCCGAACCCGCTGGAGCGACTCCGGATCGGTGACATCGGCCACGGAACGGTATCCCTTGCGGCCGTAATCACCGGTCACCTTGGTCCACCCGCGCGGTTTCACGTCCAGTTGCTTGGCGAGCAGGGCCACGAAGATCTTGGCTTTCTGCTCGCCGAAACCGGGCAGCGCGCGGACACGCCCGAACAGTTCTTCGCCGGTACGGGCAGTGGTCCAGAGGGCGGCGGTGTCGCCGTCGTACTCGTCCACCACCGTTCGGGCGAGCTCCTGGATCCGGCCGGCCATCGACCGCCCGTAGCGGTGGATCGCGGGCGGAGTGGCGCACAACTCGGCGAAGGCCTCCGGGTCGGCGTGGGCGATCGCCACCGGATCGAGGGTGCCGAACCGCTCCAGGATCTTCGCCGGTCCGGCGAACGCCCGTTCCATCGGAAACTGCTGGTCGAGCAGCATGCCCGTCACGAGTGCGAAGGCGTCCGTGGAGAGGAGTGCGTCCGCGACCGGGTCCTGGGCGATCTGGAGGTCAGCCATGCCGCTCATACTAGTCGCCCGCGGTCATCGGCACGCCGGTCGTCGGCGAACTCCGAGACCCTCTCCGGCGGCGCCCCGGTCGAAGTCCCGGCGCTCGCGGCTCCCGGCTGGCACACTCCCAAGCATGCGTACTGCAGACTGCTCAGCCAGGAGATCGGTTCGGGGAGTACGGCGCCGGGGGAGGGCGGTCGCGGCGGCGGGCGCGAGCGCGGCGGTGCTGGCCGCCGGGTGCGTCGCCGTCCCGCAGGCGCACGCGTCGCCCTACGGCGCCGAGTACGTGCGGTCCATCCGGTGCGACAGCGCCAATCCGTGGCCCGGTGCGCGGCTGCGGATCGTGGTCGATGTGTACACGGGCGGCCCGTTCCCGACGGACGGACTGCCGGGGCCGGCCATCACGCTCTCGTCGAACAATCCGGGCGGGGTGGGTCCGGTGCTCGAGCTGACGATGCTCACGACTGTGACCTGGCGCAACCTGTCGACCGGACGGACCGGCACCGTGCGGGTGCCCACCCGCGCGCACACCGCCGACTGGGACGTCGTGCTCCACCCGGGTCGCGGCGCCGTGCGGTTCACCGTGCATCAGAAGATCGGGGCGATGGCCTTCAACCCGATGGTGAATCCGCAGTACTCGTCGTGCACCGGAACGGCAGTCGCATGACCGCGTCGGAGACCGGGCGCACAGACGTCCCGCTGATGCGAGTCCTCGGAGTCTCGACCGCCGCAGCGGTCGGCGGCTTCCTGTTCGGTTTCGACAGCTCGGTCGTCAACGGTGCGGTGGACGCGATCCAGGGCGAGTTCGGGCTGTCGGACCTGGTCACCGGCGTCGCGGTCGCCATCGCCCTGGTCGGTTGCGCGCTCGGGGCGTGGTTCGCGGGCGGACTCGCCGACCGGTGGGGCCGCAAGAAGGTGATGCTGCTCGGTTCGGCCTTGTTCATCGCCTCGTCGATCGGCGCCGGTCTCACTCAGACGGTGTGGGATCTGATGCTCTGGCGGCTCATCGGGGGTCTGGGCATCGGCATCGCGTCGGTGATCGCTCCCGCGTACATCGCCGAGATCGCGCCCGCCCGGTTCCGCGGCGCGCTCGGTTCGATGCAGCAGCTCGCGATCACGCTGGGCATCTTCGCGGCGCTGCTGTCGGACGCGGTGCTCGCCGACAGTGCCGGCGCCGCCGCCAACACCCTCTGGCTGGACATCGAGGCGTGGCGGTGGATGTTCCTGGTCGGTGTGGTGCCGGCCGTCGTCTACGGCGTGCTGTCGCTGACGATCCCGGAGTCGCCGCGCTATCTGGTGGTCCGCGGACGTGACGGCGAGGCCTCGCGGATTCTCGCTCACGTGACCGGGGAACCCGATCCGGACGGCCGGGTCGCGGAGATCCACCGCACTGTGAAGCTCGAGTCCGCGGCGTCGATACGCGACCTCGCCGGGCCGGCGTTCGGTCTCCACCCGCTGGTGTGGGTCGGTATCTGGCTCGCCGTGTTCCAGCAGTTCGTGGGCATCAACGCCATCTTCTACTACTCGACCACCCTGTGGCAGTCGGTCGGCTTCTCCGAGTCGGCGTCGTTCGTCACCTCGGTGATCACGGCGGTCATCAACGTGGTGATGACCTTTGTGGCGATCGGCTTCGTGGACCGGGTGGGACGCCGACTGCTGCTGCTCTTCGGCTCCGTGGGCATGTTCGTGGGGCTGGTGCTGGCATCGGTGGCCTTCACGCAGGTCTACGACGCCGTCGACGATTCGGGCGATACGGTCTCGCGGCTCCCGACGAGTTGGGGCGTGCTGGCACTGATCGGCGCGAATCTGTTCGTCATCGCCTTCGCCGCCAGCTGGGGACCGGTGATGTGGGTGATGCTCGGTGAGATGTTCCCCAACCGCTACCGAGCGGTGGCTCTCGGTCTGTGCACCGCGGTGAACTGGCTTTCCAACTTCACCATCTCGCTGCTGTTCCCGGCCGCGATGGGCTGGGTGGGCCCGGCCTTCGTCTACGGCTTCTTCGCGCTGTGCGCCGGGATCTCGTTCTTCTACGTGCGCGCGAAGGTGCCGGAGACGAAGGGCATGGAATTGGAGGAGATGGGCTGACTCAGAACAGTCCGCCGAGGAAATTGTCGACGGCGGCCTGCTCCTGACGCTTGCCCGCCGACTCGTCGCCGGTGAGATACGTGCTCATCTTGACCTTGTTGCTCGAGAGCTGCGCCTGGGTGACGTACCGCAGCGATGCGGGCACCACGACGCTCTCGTCCACCAGGCGCTGGCTCATGAGGATCGGGCGGTTGAAGCCGCGCGCCGGGATCGCGAGCGACTTGCGCAGCGATGATGCGAGTGCGGCGTTCGACGCGAGCGGCTTCGAGACCAGGTCGGCCAGCTGCGTGCCGCCGATCTCTTTGATCAGCGCCGAAGTGCACAGCTTCTGAGCCTTCTGGACCAGGGCTTCGCCGCGCGGGGTGAGGATCGTGCCCAGGTCCTCGGTGCTCTGAGAAGCCAGGGTGTAGAGGACGTCGGCCACCACGGCCGTCGGTACCGCCGAGGACGACGGACTCAGGCCGGCGACCACGTCGTCGTAGCCGGCCGGAATGCTGGTCGCGGCGGCGCCGCGGAAGTCGAGCTCACCGGTCTGCCACGCGGTCGCGTTGCGGGCCAGCGACGTGGCGGCTGCGGCGCCCTGCGTGGAGCCGACCACCGCCCACTTCGGCGACAGCGAGGACGAGCCCACGTCGGCTCCGGCACGGACCGCGTCGACGATGTTGTGCGCGGTCGCGTCGACGTCGGAGTACTGCGGTGAACCCGGCGCGCCGACGGCCGCGTAGTCGGGGGCGATGACGGCGTAGCCGCGACCGAGCAGATGGCTGAGCGTCGAGCGGTCGTCGGCATCGCGCTTGGCCGACGGGGCACATGAATCGTTCCAGCCGTCGGAGCCGTGGGCCCAGACGACGACCGGCCAGCCGGCCGCCGGCGCCTTGCCCCGGGGCTCGAGCAGCACAGCCGTGGACAGATGCAGACGCTCGTCGGCGCCGATGGACCAGTAGCTGTACTGCTGGCCGGCGGCGGCACCCGGCACCAGCGCCCGGCCGTCGATGGTCCGGTTGGCGAACACCGATCCCGCGGTCTGGCCGCCGGTGGGGGCCGGGGCGTCCTCCGGATCGGCGACGGCGAGTGCGCCGGTGACGCCGCCGACCGTCAGCGCGGCTGCCGCGGCGGTCACGACGAGGGTGCGGGCGAGCCGCTTCCGGGCGGTGATCATTATTCGGTCCTTTACGACGGGCCGCCGGGCTGCGGCGGAGTGAGAGAGTGCCGGTGCGGCCGGCACAGTAGGGATCGGCGTCAGTCCTGAACTGGTCAGTTCTGGACTGTGCCGAGCGCGGGCAGGAAGAAGCAGGTGCGGCCGGCGGTGGTCGTGGTGCCGAAGACCGCCGAGAGGATGTGGCCCTTACCGGTGTCGACGCGGGCCAGACGGACGCCGTGGAAGTTCTCGGTGTCGGTGAGCAACTGCTTGAGCGGTCCGGCGGACGCCGCCTCCGACAGCGGCTTCAGATCGGCCAGGCCGCCCTTCATCGTGGTGGTGTTGAACCACGCGACGCGGAACTGGTCCGAGTCGGGCTTGCCGGGCGGCACCAGTGCGAAGGCCGTCTGATCCTCACCGATCGCCGTCAGCAGTTCCTTGCTGTCGGCGGGCAACAGCGAGGTGAGCGCAGTGAGCACCCCGGTGCGGTCGGCGGCGACGGTGGGCCACGGGCCGGGTGCCGCCAGAACCGGGGCGGTGGTGAGTCCGAGCGGGTTGTCGGGGGTGGGCTCGGCGCACAGCGGAGCCACGGCGGGGGACAGCAGGGACGTTCCGGTGACCTTCTGCAGCACGGTCAGCACGTCGGCGGCGGGAGCCGGTGCGGGCGCCGCGGGGACGGTGGCGGTGGGGACGGTGGCTGCGACCGGGGCGGGCGTCTGCGGGTCGCTCTGTCCGAGCCTGCCCAGACCGAGCTTCTCGAGGCCGGCGCCGTCGAGACCGATGCCGTTGAGAACACTCGCGCTGTCCAGGTACTTCGACAGATCCAGCCGGCCGTCGGAGGAGAGGATGGCGGTGATCGCCTCGACGGCCTTCTCGTCGCCGCCGGTGGCCTTGAGCTTGCGCAAGAGATCGGCGAGCGCGGCGTCGCCCGGAATCGTCGGCAGGGTGCGCACCTGATCGGCCTGCGGTGCGGCCGTCTGCGGTGCGGTGGAGTCGGGTGCCGACGGTGCCGTGGAGTCGGGGACTGTGCTCTGCGGGGCGCTCGTCTCGGGGACGGCGGTGCCCGGAGTGCTCGCCTCGGGCGACGGTGCCGCCGGATCGGCCCCGGCGGCGGCCGGCACAGCGAGTGCTGCGGCGGCGACTGCGAGCCCGGCGATGCCGAACCGCATCGATCGGTACGTGCGTGGACTCACTGGCCTACCTCCACAACTGCGCAACGGCCACGGCGGCCGTGACCGCTGTGGCTGATGTGACTAAAGTTTCTTAAGTTAATAATGAGAATCAACCGCTGGATTTCTCAAGGAGCGAGTCCGAGTCGTTACCTGGATGCGACCCTTTGGAGATGTCGGAGCTGTTGCGCCACAAAGCTTTTCGTTGCCATAGCGATGTCCGTCACAAGGTGCGGCGGCGCCCCCGAAACCGATCAGAGCCCCGGACCTCCGATGGTCCAGGGCTCTGATCGAACTCGGGTCGAGGGGCTCAGATGATCGCGGTGCCGATCGTCGGAGCGATCATGCATGAGACGTTCTTGCCCTTGATCTTCGTCGTCACGGTTCCGTAGATCGTCGACACGATCCGGCCGCGGCCGGTGTTGGCGATGCCGGTGAACGTGCCGGGGCCCTTGGTGGCGTTGATCTTCGGATTGGGCAGCAGCGCCTGCTGTCCGGTGCGGCCGTTGTCGATGTTGAGCCAGGTGACGAAGAGCTTCTGTGCCGACTTCACCGCGGGCCCGGTGCCGAGGCTGGTGTAGACGTAGCCGGCCTGGCCGCGCTTCGGGCCGGGTGCCGGTGCGGCCTGCGGTCCGGCCGTCACCAGGGCCATGCCGACCGAATTGCCGCCGCCGGGCATGCAGCCGAAGCCCAGGGTCGGATACAGGAACTGCTGGATCCGCGGCTTGCCGGGGCCGGTGGGGATGTCGGGCGCGTCGCTCTTCTTCTTCTCGGCCGCGGGGGTCGCCTCGAGCGACAGGGTCTTCGCGGCCTCCTTGGCCCCGGGCTCGCCCAGGAAATCAATCAGCGAGCGCCAGACGTCCTGCGCCTCGGCGGGTACGGCCGGGTTGTCGGCCAGCTTGCGGACCTGGGCCAGGAGCTCGGTGTTGACCTTGCCGTCGGAGTCGCGGGTGGCGGCGGAGCCGATCAGGGCCGGAGTCAGTGCCCCGAGGGATTCGAGGACCTTGGGCTCCACGGTGGGCGCGTGAGCGGCGTCCGGGATCGGAAGCTCCTGCTGCGCGGCCGGAGCGTCCTTCGCGGGCTCGGCCGATGCGGTCGACGGGACGAGCAGAGCGGGGGCGATGACTGCTGCCGCAGCGACGGCTGCGGCGGTGCGGCGGGAGCGCGCGAGTCGCACGGCTGAATCCTCTTCGGTCGACGAACAGTTGTCTAGTGAGGCGAGTGTAGCCACAATCCCATGAAACTACTGAGACGTGTGTGAAAATTGTTACACAAGAGGTTGGAGGGGTTTTGGCTGCGGATGCCCTCCGAATGCGGATACGGACCGTCAACTGGTTAGATTCGCCTCAGGTGACCAACAACTGGCCCGCAGGCGAAATCTGTGGGCTTCTCTATCGAGGGGACGTGGGTTAGCAGATGGCCTTCTTCGGCAACGCGCGCTTCGGCAGCGCGCGGCGCAACCGCGCCGTCGTGGCGGCGGCACTGGCAGCCGTGCTGGTGGCGACGTCGGCGTGTACCTCCGGATCGGGTGGTGCCGACGAGGTGACGTTGTTGACGCACGACTCGTTCGAACTGCCGCAGAACCTGATCGACCGGTTCGAGAAGCAGACCGGTACCGAACTCAAGATCGTGCGTTCGGGCGATGCCGGGCAGCTCTCCTCAGTGGTGTCGCTGACCCCGGGATCGCCCAAGGGCGACGCCGTGTTCGGTATCGACAACACCTTCGCGGCCCGGCCGATCGAAGCCAAGGCGCTCGACCCCTACACCTCGCCCGCCGCGGTCGACGGCTCGGCGAAGTACGACATTCAGGGCGCGCCGGGGCAACTCACCGCCGTCGACCGGGGAGACGTGTGCCTGAACGTCGACGATGCCTGGTTCGACAAGCACGGCATCGAGGCGCCCACGTCTCTCGAGCAGCTCACGCAGCCCCGGTACCGGGACATGGCGGCTCTCCTCGACCCGTCGACGTCGTCGCCAGGGATGGGCTTCCTGCTCACCACGATCGGGCGGTTCAAGGGCGGAGTGGACGACTACTGGCGCGGCTTGGTCGACAACGGTGCCCAGATCGTCTCCGGGTGGGAAGTGGCCTACAACCAGTTGTTCAGCGCCGGCGCCGGGCACGGCGACAAGCCGATCGTGGTGTCGTACGCGTCGAGTCCGGCCGCCACGCCGGGCACCAGCGCACTGCTGAACGCGTGCTTCGCGCAGGTGGAGTACATCGGCGTCCTGCGCGGTGCGGCGAACACCGCGGGTGCGCGCAAGCTCGTGGACTTCATGCTGACCCCGGAGGTGCAGGCCGCGCTGCCCACGGCCATGTACGTCTATCCGGTGCAGAAAGACATCCCGCTGCCCGCCGACTGGCGGCAGCGTGCGCCGATGCCCGCGTGGACCGTCACGATGTCGCCGGAGTACATCGACGCACACCGTGAACAGTGGCTGAACGAGTGGCGCGCCACGGTCAAGCGCTGACCGTGTCCGCGCCGGCGCGCCGGACCCCGGCGCCGATTCGCCGCACGTCGACGGCCGCTCGGGTCGCGACGGTCGTGCCCGCGGCGTTCATCGTGGTCATGTTCGTATGGCCGCTGGTCACCCTGGCCCGGCGGGCGGTGGCCGATGACGACGGTGCGGGCTTCTGGCAGTTGATCGACCGTACGGCTGGCTGGCATCTGCTGGCGGTCACCCTCGCCCAGGCGGCGGCGTCGGCGGTCCTGACAGTGCTGATCGCGGCGCCGATCGTGTGGCTCGTGGCCACCGTGGACCTGCCGGGCACGGCGATCCTCCGGGTGATCGTGACGGTCCCGTTCGTCCTGCCGACCGTGGTGGTGGGGGTGGCCTTCCGGGCGCTGCTGACCGGGCCGCTCGGCTTCCTCGGCGTCACCGACGGGTGGGCGGCGATCCTGCCCGCCCACATCTTCCTCAACGTGGCGGTCGTCGTCCGTGTCGTCAGCGCCGCCTGGCAGCAGATCGACCCGAGGACCGTCGAGGCCGCGCGAACCCTGGGCGCGACCGCGCCGCGGGCCTTCTGGGACGTGGTGGTTCCGTGGATCGCGCCCGCGCTGGCCTCGGCCGCGGCGCTGGTCTTCCTGTTCTGCTCCACCAGCTTCGGCGTCGTGGTGGTCCTCGGCGGCGGCACCGCCCGGACACTGGAGACGGAGATCTACCAGCAGGCGATCGGGTACTTCCGCATCCCGGAGGCGGTGGCGCTCTCCCTCCTGCAGATCGTGGTGGTCGCCTGCGCGCTGCTGCTGACCCGAGCGGTCGGCGGATCGTCCACCGTCGGCGCCGGTACGGCTCCGGCCGCAGGCCACCGGCGACGGCCCCGCGGGATCCGCCTGCCGGCGGCCCTCCTCGCACTCGCGTGGACCGCCCTGTGGCTTCTGCTGCCCCTGGCGGCGCTGGTGCTCTCGTCGCTGCGCCCCGCGGGTGCCTGGACCCTCGACGGCTACCGCGGCCTAACCGATGGGTCCTACGGCGACTCGGCGTTGTCGGCGATGCGCTACTCCGTCACGAGCGCCGGGGGAGCGACCCTGTTGGCGGTGGTGGGCGGGCTGCTGATCGCGGTCCCGGTGACCCGCGGAGGGGGCCTGCCCGCCCGCTTCACGGCGCTGCTGGCCGTACTGCCGCTCGGTGTGAGCGCGGTGACCCTCGGATTCGGCTATCTGCTGGTGATCGGCACCCTGCCCGTTCAGGTGGTGCAGTCGCCGCTGGTGATCCCGGCCGTGCAGGCGCTGCTGGCGGTGCCGGTGGTGGCGGGGATCATGATTCCCGCGCTCTCCCAGGTGCCCGAACGGCTCCGCGACGCCGCGCGCACGCTCGGAGCACGGCCGTGGCGGGTGCTCCTGTCGGTGGATCTGCGTCTCACGGCGCGGTCGCTGTGCGCCGCGGCCGGTTTCGCCTTCGTGATGGCGATCGGCGAGTTCGGTGCCACCACCTTCCTCGCCCGCGCCGACACCACCACCCTGCCGGTGCTCATCGGATCGCTCATGAGCCGCCCCGGAACCGCGAACCTCGCCACGGCGATGGCCGCATCGGTGCTGCTGGTGGCGGTCAGTGCCGCGGTGATCGCGGCGATAGAGGCCATCGTCGGGACGCGCTCACGCACGGACGGAGAGGGATAGATGCTGACCGTGGAGGGAGCGACCGTCCGGTACGGGCGATTCGAGGCGCTGGCCGGTGTGCAGTGGTCCGTGGGCACCGGAGAGTCCACGGTGACCGCTCTCCTCGGTCCCTCGGGCTGCGGCAAGTCGACGTTGTTGCGCGCGGTGGCCGGCCTCGAACCGCTGGCAGCCGGATCGATCTGCTGGGACGGTGTCGATCTGGCGACGACGGCACCGCATCGCCGCGACTTCGGCGTCGTCTTTCAGGACGGTCAACTGTTCCCCGGCCGTACGGTGGCGCAGAACATCGCCTACGGTCTCGCTCGGCGCCGTGTCCGCGGCCGCGCCGCGGCCGATCGGGTCGCGGAGATGCTGAGGCTGGTGCAACTCGACGGATTCGGCGATCGGCCGGTGTCGGCGCTCTCCGGCGGTCAGGCGCAGCGGGTGGCGCTGGCGCGGGCGCTGGCCCCGCGACCGCGGCTGCTGCTGCTCGACGAGCCGCTGGCCGCGCTCGACTCGCAACTCCGCGAATCCCTCGCCGAAGCGATCGGCGACATCGTGCGCCGCGCGGGCACACCGACGGTCCTCGTGACACACGACCACCGCGAGGCGGCGCTGGTGGCCGACAGCGTGTCGGTGATGCGCGACGGCGACATCGTCCAGACCGACACGGCGTCGCGGCTGTGGCGCCGGCCGGTGGACGAAGAGACCGCACGGTTCCTCGGCGCCCGGGCCAGTGTCCCGGGCACCGTCCGGGACGGTGTTCTGACGACCGCGCTCGGCGACGCGAGGCTGACCGGCAGCGCGGACTTCGGCGAACTGCGAGACGGCCCCTGCACGGTGGCTCTGCGTCCGGAGGCCGTCAGCGTCCGACCGGATCCGGAGGGCGATGCGGTGGTGGAGCACGCGGCGGCGCTGGTCGCCGGATGGCGCGTCCGCATCCGGATGGGCGACGAGGTCTTCGAATGCGTCTGCGATCGGCCGGTGCGCCCGGGAGCGCGGGTACGGCCGACCCTGGAGCCCGGCGCGGTGGCGGTGATCGGACGATGACCGGCGATGTCCTGGTGGTCGCGGGCGCGGTCCTCCACCGATCGCGGGTGCTCCTGGCGCAGCGCGACTATCCGGCCGAGGTGGCCGGTCTCTGGGAGCTGCCGGGCGGCAAGGTGGAATCGGGCGAGACGCCCACGCAGGCGCTCATTCGTGAACTGTGTGAGGAACTCGACGTTCGGGTTTCTGTCGGGGCGCCGCTGGTCGACGTCGTGACACCGCGCGAGGGGCTGAAGTTGGTCGCGCACCGTGCCCGGATCGTCTCCGGGACACCGCGCGCGGTGGAGCATCGCGCCATCGCGTGGGTCGACGCGCACCGGCTGGCGGAGCTGGACCGCAGTGGTCAGATCGTGCCCAATGACATCGGCTGGATCCGGGAACTCACCGCAGAACTGCAGGTCAGGCCGCTCTAGCCTTCTTGAGTGCCTTGTTGGCCTGCTTCTTCGACAGGTGATCGCAGTCGATCTTCTTCATCCGATGGATGACGACCGGGCAACGGAGGCAGCGCGTCGATTTCTTGCAGCACTTCTTCTTCGGCTTGAGCTGCGCCACCTTCGCCGGCGAGGTCTTTCCCATAGCAAGACTTTAGCGCAGCCTAACCATATTCACGCAAGCTCTCGTCGCGACCTCGGCTGAGGTTGCCGTACCCTTAACGGGTTGATCTGGCGCGGCCGAACAGGAGTCGCTCCGCAGATCGAGTGACCGGCTCCGCCATCGGCCGCCGGATACCGCACCTGAACAGATACGAAAGAGACCTTAGTGAGCGCAGTCACCAACTTCCGCAACGTCGCGATCGTGGCGCACGTCGACCACGGCAAGACCACACTGGTCGACGCGATGCTGCGTCAGTCCGGAGTGTTCGGCGAACGTGCCGAACTGGTGGACCGCGTCATGGACTCCGGCGACCTGGAGCGCGAGAAGGGCATCACCATTCTCGCCAAGAACACCGCCGTGCACCGTCGTCAGCCCGACGGCAGCGAGTACGTCATCAACGTCATCGACACCCCCGGTCACGCCGACTTCGGCGGCGAGGTGGAACGCGCGCTCTCGATGGTCGACGGCGTGGTGCTGCTGGTGGACGCCTCCGAGGGGCCGCTGCCGCAGACGCGTTTCGTCCTGCGCAAGGCGCTCGCGGCGTCGCTGCCGGTGATCCTGGTGGTCAACAAGACCGACCGACCCGACGCCCGGATCGGTGAGATCGTCAGCGAATCGCAGGACCTGCTCCTCGACCTCGCCTCCGACCTCGACGACGAGGCCGCTGAGGCCGCGGAGCTGGCGCTGGACCTGCCGGTGCTGTTCGCATCGGGCCGCGCGGGTGTGGCGAGCACCGACATGCCGGAGAACGGCACCGTTCCGGCGGGAGACAACCTCGACCCGCTGTTCGACGTCCTGATCAACAACGTCCCGGCGCCGAAGGGCGACCAGGACGCTCCGCTGCAGGCGCATGTCACCAACCTCGACGCATCGCCGTTCCTCGGTCGTCTCGGCCTGGTCCGCATCCACAACGGCACCCTCCGCAAGGGTCAGCAGGTGGCCTGGATGCGTGAGGTCGACGGCGAGCAGGTCGTCGAGCGCGCCAAGATCACCGAGCTGCTGGTGACTCTCGGCGTCGACCGCGCACCGGCCGAGGAAGCCGTGGCCGGCGACATCGTCGCCGTCGCGGGCATGTCGGAGATCATGATCGGCGACACTCTCGCCGACCCCGAGAACCCGGTCGCACTGCCGCGCATCACCGTCGACGAGCCCGCCATCTCGGCGATCGTCGGCACCAACACCTCGCCGCTCGCCGGCCGCGTCAAGGGGCACAAGCTGACCGCCCGCATGGTCAAGGACCGCCTCGACTCGGAGCTGATCGGCAACGTCTCGCTGCGCGTGCAGGACATCGGCCGCCCCGACGCCTGGGAGGTCCAGGGCCGTGGTGAGCTGGCGCTCGCGATCCTCGTCGAGCAGATGCGCCGTGAGGGTTTCGAGCTGACCGTCGGCAAGCCGCAGGTGGTCACCCGCAAGGTCGACGGCAAGACATACGAGCCCTTCGAGCACCTCACGATCGACGTCCCCGAGGAGTACCTCGGCGCGGTTACGCAGCTGCTCGCCGCACGCAAGGGCCGGATGGACCAGATGAACAACCACGGCAGCGGCTGGGTCCGCATGGAGTTCGTGGTCCCGTCTCGCGGTCTGATCGGGTTCCGCACCGACTTCCTGACCGAGACCCGCGGTACCGGCATCGCCAATGCCGTCTTCCACGAGTACGCACCGTGGGCCGGCGAGATCCGCGCCCGCCACACGGGTTCGCTGGTCTCCGACCGTGCGGGCACCGTGACCCCGTTCGCGATGATTCAGCTCGCCGACCGCGGCACCTTCTTCGTCGATCCCGGCGACGACACCTACGAAGGCCACGTCGTGGGAATCAACCCGCGACTGGAGGATCTCGACATCAACGTCACCCGCGAGAAGAAGCTCACCAACATGCGGCAGTCGTCGGCCGATGTCATGGAGACCCTGGCCAAGCCGATGCAGCTCGACCTCGAAGGCGCCATGGAGTTCTGTGCGGCCGACGAGTGCGTCGAGGTGACGCCCGAGGTGTGCCGGGTGCGTAAGGTCAACCTCGATGCGTCGACCCGCGCGCGTGAGCGTTCGCGTGCCAAGGCGCGCGACGCGAACGCCTGAGGGGCCTGACGCCGGACCGTCGACTGGAGGAGCGAGAGGGAGTGCGGATGAGGACCGTGCGGACGCGCATCACCGCGATCGCAGTGACGGGGCTGATCGGCCTCTCAGCGACCGCGTGCATGGCGGATCCGCCGCCGCCGGTGCGGGAGACGCTGCCGACGCACACTCCGAACGAGTACCCCGACGAACGCACCGTCACGGTCG
The DNA here is from genome assembly GCF_041950545.1 of Gordonia sp. PS3. Lineage (NCBI taxonomy): Bacteria > Bacillati > Actinomycetota > Actinomycetes > Mycobacteriales > Gordoniaceae > Gordonia > Gordonia sp. PS3. The sequence goes on from NZ_CP169524.1 coordinate 1,094,362, forward strand.
CGACCGACAGCATCGGTTCGGGTTTCAATCCGCATCTCGGAGCCGACCAGGGAACGGTCACCACGGCGATCGCCGCGATGACCCTCCCGAGTCCGTTCGTTCCGGTGAACACCCAGGACGGCGTCCAGTGGCGGATGAACGACGCACTGCTGACCTCCGCCGAGGTCACCTCGTACGACCCGTTCACCGTCGAGTACAAGATCGTCAACGACGCCCAGTGGTCCGACGGGCTGCCGGTGACGGGCGACGACTTCCACTATCTGTGGGAGCAGATGTCCCGGCAGCCCAACGTGATCGGCCCGGCGGGCTACCGCGCTATCTCGGATGTGCAGACCTCCGGCGGCGGCAAAGTCGTCACCGTGACCTTCAACAACGCCTACCCCGCGTGGCGCGAGCTCTTCGACAACCTGCTGCCGAGCCACACGCTGCGGTCGGACCCGACCGGCTTCCAGGTCGGCATGGACAAGGGAAAGCCGGTCACGGCGGGCCCGTTCCAGATCTATTCGATCGACCGGGCCCGCGACGAGGTCCGGCTGATCCGCAACGACCGCTACTGGCGCAAGCCGCCGGAGGTGGACCAGGTGGTCCTCCGCAAGGCGGGCACGCCGCAGCAGATGGCGCAGACCATCCGCAACGGCGACTCCACTCTCGCGGCGCTGCCGAGCGGAGCGGCGTCGGCGGCCGAGCTGGGCGCCATCCCCGGGGTGGTCAGCAGCCGGCTGCCGACCACGAGGGCGCTCGCGGTGAATGCGAATTCGCGGTCGGAGACCATGCGCTCGCAGCAGGTGCGCAAGGCGGTCCTCGGGATGCTCGACGGACGGCTGATCACCGCCGCGGCGGCGGGGGAGACGGTGGTGACACCGTTCGCGAACACCGTGTACGCGCCGTCCGATCCCGGGTACACCCCGGTGGAGAGGCCACGGCCGACGCAGGATGAGGTCCTCGCCCTGCTCGCATCGGCCGGCTACCGACCGGGCGTGCCCACGCCGCGTCCGGCACCCGCCGATCCGTCGGCGTCGAGCACCGCGTCGCCGACCACCCCGGCTGCTCCCGCACCCGCCGACGTCCCGGGACTGCCCTACGGTGTCTCGCCGATTCAATCGAACGGAACCGACCTCGTGGTGCGGATCGGCGCCACCAACACCGACCAGCGCACGATGTCGGCGGCGGAGACGATGGCCGATCAGCTTCGGTCCCGGGGAGTGCGGGCCAGCGTGATCGGGATGTCGAACACCGAGCTGTACGGGCAGGCGCTCACGTCCGGCCGCGTCGATCTCGTCGTCGGATGGACCGGTGTCGGCGGCAGTCCGGCCACCGAGCTCGCCTCGCAGGTGGCCTGCCAGGCTCCGCCCAAGGGCACCGAGGCCGGTGCGCACACGGTGGAGCCCGAGCACGATCAAGCGGCCGACGAGACGGTGCTGCCGACGGTGCCCTCCGGTGCGCCGAGCAGCACTGCGAAGCCGGAGGCCAACGTCTCCGCCGACGAGAGCTACACCGGGAACATCTCCGGGCTGTGCGATCCGACGTTGATCGCGCTGGCCGACGCCGCGATGAGCTCCGAGGACCCGGCACCTCAGCTTCAGGAGGCCGAGGGGCTGCTCGCCGATCAGGCGGTGTACCTGCCGATCTTCCAGGACACGATGTTCTCCGCCGTCACCGACCGCATCTCGGGCGTCTCGCTGGACGGCCCGATGCAACTCGGTGTCTTCGGCGGAGCCGACGGATGGGTGATTCAGTGACCGAACGGGCTCGTCTGCTGCTGCTGCACGCACATCCGGACGACGAGACCATCATGACCGGGGGAGTGATCGCGACGTATCTGGCGCGCGGCGTCGACGTCCGGGTGCTCACCTTCACCCTCGGCGAGGAGGGCGAGGTGATCGGTTCGCAGTGGGCCCAACTGGTCGCTGACGGCGGCGCCGATCAGCTCGGCGGCTACCGGATCGGCGAGTTGCGAGCAGCACTGGCCGAACTCACCCCGCCCGGCGTCGTGGCGCCCGCACCGCGGTTCCTCGGCGGCGCGGGGCGCTGGCGCGACTCCGGCATGGCCGGGACGCCCTCCGCGGAGCATCCGCGGGCGCTGTTCCAGGCCTCCCTCGACGAACTCGCCGGCCAGCTGGCCGACGAACTAGTCGCGTTCGCACCGCAGGTGATCGTCACGTACGACGCCGCGGGGACGTACGGGCACCCCGACCACAAGCGGGTGCACGAGGTGGCCGCGGCCGCGATCCCCGTCGCGGAGTCGAGGCCGGGACGGCCGTTCAAGGTCTACGAGTCAGTGACGCAGCGGTCGGAGCTGGAACGCGGTCTGGCCGCCGTCAGCGAGGTCCCGGCCGGCTGGCGGATGCCCGAGCCCGGCGAATTGCCGAGCTACCCGGACGATCAGGTGACCGCCGCCGTCGACGTCCGCGAGGTGCTCCCGCGCAAGGTGCGTGCCCTCGCGGCTCATGCGACGCAGGTGAGTGTGGCGCGCTCGCGCACCGAGTACGCGCTCAGCAACAACATCGTGTCGCCGGTGCTGCCGACGGAGCACTTCATCCGCGTCGACGCGGGCCGAGTGGCTGGACGGATCGAGACCGACCTCTTCGAGGGAGTGGCGCTGTGACCATCGGAGATCGCCTGGAACTGGCCGTGCTCACGGTCAGCGGCTTCCTGCTCGGCATCCTCACCGCGGCCTTTCTGCTGATCCGGATCGGCGCCTGGCCCTTCCCGGTCACCGCGCTGATCGCCGGCGTCGCGAATGTGCTGATCCTTCGCCTCGCCGAGTCGTACACCAAGTCGGCGTGGCAGTACGCACCGCTGATCGTGTGGACCTTCGTCACCGCGATGGCGATGCTCCCGGTGTTCGGCAACGGCTCGTTGATCGGCGACTGGCGCCTGCTGCTGCTCCTGGCGTGCGGGCTGGCGGTGCCTGCCTTCTACGCCTCGACGTCGCGGGTCCGGAATCTATCCCAGTCCTGATCCGCTCCGGAGCCGAGCCGGTGCCCCGTTGGACGGCGGCCGCCGGGGCCGTCGAATGCGACGTGGTTAACATCGGAGAAGTGACCACATCTTCCAGCGGATCCACGGGCGCCGGACAGACGCCCCCGGCGTCGGCCATGCGTCGTGCCCTGCGCCGCGCACGTGACGGCTCGGTGCTCAACGTCGATGAGGCCGCGGTCCTGCTGGCGGCCAGGGGCGCCGACCTCGACGCACTCTGCGAGGCGGCCGGCCGCGTGCGGGACGCGGGTCTGGACGCCGACGGCCGCAGCGGCCAGATCAGCTACTCGCGCAAGGTCTTCATCCCGGTGACGCACCTGTGCCGCGATCGCTGCCATTACTGCACCTTCGTCACCGTGCCGGGAAAGCTGGCCCGCGAGGGCCGCGGCGCCTACATGGAGATCGACGAGATCGTCGAGGTGGCGCGCCGCGGCGCCGAGCTCGGCTGCAAAGAGGCGCTGTTCACCCTCGGCGACCGGCCGGAGGATCGATGGCCGGAGGCCGCCGCCTGGCTGGACGAACGCGGTTACGACTCCACTCTCGACTACGTCCGCGCGGCGGCGATCCGGGTGCTCGAGGAGACCGGGCTGCTGCCTCATCTGAATCCCGGCGTGATGAGCTGGGAGGAGATCAACCGGCTCAAGCCGGTGGCGCCGTCGATGGGCATGATGCTCGAGACCACTGCGCGCCGACTGTTCACCGACAAGGGCGAATGCCACTACGGCAGCCCGGACAAGGATCCCGAGGTCCGGCTGCGGGTCCTGACCGACGCGGGCCGCCTCTCGGTCCCGTTCACCACCGGCATCCTGGTCGGGATCGGTGAGAACCTCACCGAGCGCGCCGAGTCGATCTTCGCGATCCGGAAATCGCACAAGGCATTCGGACACATCCAGGAAGTGATCGTCCAGAACTTCCGCGCCAAGGCCGATACGGCGATGCGCGGGGTACCGGACGCGGAGATGTCGGAGTTCCTGGCCGCCGTGGCCGTCGCCCGTCTCGTTCTCGGGCCGGGAATGCGGATTCAGGCGCCGCCCAACCTGGTGTCGGCCGACGAGTGCCGGGCACTCGTGGCCGCCGGTGTGGACGATTGGGGCGGCGTCTCGCCGCTCACCCCCGATCACGTGAATCCGGAGCGACCGTGGCCGAACTTGGACACCCTCGCCGAGATCACGGCGTCCACCGGATACCGGTTGGTGGAGCGGATCGCCGCGCAACCGAAGTACGTCAAGGCCTCGAACCCCTGGATCGATCCCCGGATCGGACGGCATGTCGCCGCCCTCGCGGATCCGGTCACCGGTCTCGCGGCCGATGTGAAACCGGTCGGGCTGCCGTGGCAGGAGCCGGACGACGACTGGGACTCGTCGGGTCGCATCGACCTCAACTCGGCGATCGACGTCGACGGCCGCAACACCGACACCCGCAGCGACATCGACAACGCGTTCGGCGACTGGGACACCATTCGCGAGCAGGTGCTGGCGCTGGGCGGAGGGACCGGGGCGCCCGAGCACTTGGCGTCCGACGTGGCGGCGGCGCTGCGCCGGGCCGAGAACGATCCTGCCGGACTGTCGGACGACGACTACCTCGCGCTCGCCGAAGCCGACGGTCCGGGACTCGACGCGCTGACCGCTCTGGCCGACGCCATCCGCGCGGACGTGGTCGGAGACGATGTCACCTACGTCGTGAACCGGAACATCAACTTCACCAACATCTGCTACACCGGCTGCCGGTTCTGCGCTTTCGCCCAGCGTAAGGGCGACGCGGACGCCTTCACCCTCTCGACCGCAGAGGTGGCCGACCGCGCCTGGGAGGCGCACGTGGAGGGGGCCACCGAGATCTGCATGCAGGGCGGCATCGATCCGGAGCTGCCGGTCAGCGGGTATGCCGACCTGGTGCGCGCGATCAAGGACCGCGTGCCCGGGATGCACGTACACGCGTTCAGTCCCATGGAGATCGTCAACGGCGCCTCGCGCGGCGGCGAGTCGATCCGCGACTGGCTCTCGGCGCTCAAAGAGGCCGGTCTCGGCTCGATCCCCGGCACCGCGGCCGAGATCCTCGACGACGAGGTCCGCTGGGTGCTGACCAAGGGCAAGCTCCCGACCGCATCCTGGATCGAAGTGATCACCACCGCGCACGAGCTCGGCATCCCGTCGAGTTCGACGATGATGTACGGCCACGTCGACTCTCCGCGCCACTGGGTCGGCCACCTCAACACCTTGCGCGGTATCCAGGACCGCACCGGCGGATTCACCGAGTTCGTCCCGCTGCCGTTCGTGCACCAGTCGTCGCCGCTGTATCTCGCGGGCGCGTCGCGTCCGGGGCCGACGCGGCGGGAGAACCGTGCGGTCCATGCCCTCGCGCGGCTGATGCTGCACGGCCGGATCGACCACGTGCAGACCAGTTGGGTCAAACTCGGTATCGAGGGGACCCGCGTGATGCTCCGCGGCGGTGCCGACGATCTCGGCGGCACGTTGATGGAGGAGACCATCTCGCGTATGGCGGGCAGCCAGCACGGTTCGGCGAAGACGGTCGCCGAACTCCACGAGATCGTCACCGGGATCGGTCGCCGCCCGCGGCAGCGGACGACGGAGTACGGACAGGTGTCCGCGCCGCTGCTGGGAGTCGGACTGGCCTGAGCCGTCCCCGGATCGTCAGCGACGCCCGAACAGTCGTGCCAGCAGTCCCGGCTCGTCCGGGTGGCCCGGACAGCGCTGAGATGCGGGCACACCGCGCATGACGTGGTCGACATGGCGGCCGCAGCCCTTCCACGTCGTCTTTCCGCAGGTCTTGCAGGTCGCGCGCTGGCACATGGTGATACTCCTGGGTTCGGTTCGGTTCGGTTCGGTTCGGTGTGGATGTGGTGGGTGTCTCGTGAGGCCGGTCAGGCGCTCTGGCTCGCCCGCAGGGTGAGCAGGCCGCCCGACAGGTTCGCGGCCGGCAGGCCCGCGGCGCGCAGCACGCGGTACGCGAGATACGACCGCATGCCGCTGGCACAGAGCACCCTGATCGGCCGTCCGGCAGCGGTCGCACGGATCTCGTCGAGACGCTCTCGGACTTGCGTGTGCGGGATGCACAGTGCGCCCGGAACGGGATCCTCGGACTGCTCGTCGGCTCCGCGGACATCGAGCAGCAGGTGGCCCGGTTCGTCGATCTGGTCGGCGTACCACAGCTCCAGGGAGCCGTTCACGACGTTCTCGGCGATCATTCCCGCGAGGTTCACCGGATCCTTCGCCGAGCCGAAGGGCGGCGCGTACGCGAGGTCGAGGTCGATCAGGTCGGGACCGGTGAGCCGGGTGCGGATGGCGGTCGCGAGCACGTCGATGCGCTTGTCGACGCCGTCGGCACCCACCGCCTGAGCGCCCAGGATGAGGCCGTCGTCGGACCGGATGTGCATCAGCAGGTGAATCTGTTCGGCGCCGGGGAAGTAGCCGGCGTGGCTTCCCGGATGGAGGTGGACCGTGCGGTAGTCGATGCCCGACCGGTCGAGTGCCGCGCGATTGGCCCCTGTCATCGCGGCGGTGAGCCGGCCGACGCGGACGATCGCGGTGCCCACCGGCTGGGGAATCGCACGTGCTCGATCGGGGTCGAGGATGTGGTCGGCGACCAGGCGACCCGCACGGTTGGCGGGGCCGGCGAGGGCGACCGGCCGGCGCAGTCCGGTGACGGCGTCGGTGCTCACCGTCGCGTCGCCCACGGCCCAGATGCGGTCCAGATTGGTCCGGCCGTGCTCGTCGACGATGATCGCGCCGCGGTCGCAGGCCACTCCCGCGGTCTCGAAGACCTCGGTGTCGGGGCGGACGCCGACGGACAGCACCACGATGTCGGCGTCGAGCCGGGATCCGTCCGCGAGGACCACGGTGTCGGCCTCGTCGCCGTGTTCGATCGCGGTGGCGCCGATCCCCGCGTGCACGGTGACGCCCATCGCACGGAGTTCGTCGTGCACCCCAGCGGCCAGTTCGCTCTCGAGCGGAGGAAGAACGTGCGATGCCAGTTCCACGACGTCCACGCGCAGCCCGCGCATCCGCAGGCCTTCGGCGGCTTCGAGTCCGATGAACCCGGCGCCGAGGACCACGGCGCGGGCGGCCCCGGACTCCACCTCGTCGCGCATCCGCGCGGCGTCGCCGACGGTACGCAGCGTTTGAACGCGGGGCGAGTCGAGACCCGGCAGCGGAGGCCGCAGGGCTTTCGCGCCGGGGGAGAGGATCAGCGCGTCGTAGTTCCAGACGGTGGTCGTGCCGTTGTGGCGAACCTGCACCGTCCGTTCCCGAGGGTCGAGGCCGATCACCTCGTGCCGGACGCGCACGTCGATGTCCAGGGCACTCTTGAGAGACTCGGGCGTCTGGACCAGGAGGGAGTCCTCGTCCTCGATCTCCCCGCTGACGTAGTACGGGAGGCCGCAGTTGGCGAACGACGGATGATCGCCGCGCTCGAAGACGACGATCTCGGCGTCCTCGTCGCGGCGCCGGGCCCGTGCCGCTGCGCTCATCCCTCCGGCGACGCCGCCGACGATCAGAATTCTCACCGTGCACTCCTTCGTGTCCTGGTACCCCCTGGGGTATGCGGACGATCATACCCCAGGGGGTATGTAATCGGCGGTGGCGACGGTCACGATGGGGCGGTCCTGCGGCGCAAGGGCGGTGGGGTCGCGCTGCAGGTCGCCGGTTTTCATCAGCGTGCGCAAAATTCTGTGCAGGTGACGCGGATGCGGGTGCCGAGTGCCGGGGTCGACGATCGGAGGTGAAGTGCGACAGTGGATACTCTTAGAGTCGACACGATTCCTCTGCGCTCATCAGCCCTGAGTGCGGGGTGGGAAACGTGCAGTGAAGGAGAAGCGTAGTGACGTACATCATCGCTGAGCCCTGCGTCGATGTCCTCGACCGGGCCTGTGTTGAAGAGTGCCCGGTGGATTGCATCTACGAGGGCGGGCGCATGCTCTACATCCAGCCCGACGAGTGCGTCGACTGCGGTGCGTGTGAGCCCGTCTGCCCGGTGGAGGCCATCTTCTACGAAGACGACGTGCCCGACGAATGGGAGCCGTACGTGAGCGCCAACGTCGACTTCTTCGAAGAGCTCGGATCGCCCGGCGGTGCCAGCAAGGTCGGTAAGACCGCGTTCGACCCGGCATTCGTCAAGGCACTGCCGCCGATGGGCGAAGAGGGCTGATCGACCGGTGAGTGCCGCGCCCGGTTCCAGCAGCCTGCCGACCAGTCGTCTGCGGCCGGTGAGTTCCGGTCTGCCCGACTTCCCGTGGGACACCATCGCCGACGCCAAGGCGCTGGCCGGCGCGCACCCCGGGGGCGTCGTCGACCTGTCGGTCGGCACCCCCGTCGATCCCGTCGACCCGGTGATCCGGGAGGCTCTCGCGGCGTCGTCGGAGTTCCCGGGCTATCCGGCGACGGTCGGCACTCGCCGACTCCGCGATGCGGCAGTCGGGGCGCTGAGCCGCCGGTTCGGGATCGCCGGACTCGACGAGTCGTCGATCCTGCCGGTCGTCGGCACCAAAGAGGTGATCGCCGGGCTGCCGTCCCAGATCGGTGTCCCCGCCGGTGAACTGGTGGTGATCCCCGAGGTCGCGTACCCGACTTACGAAGTGGGTGCGCTGCTGGCCGGCGCCGAGGTGCTGCGGGCCGACACGGTGGAGGCGATCGGCGATCGCGAACCCGCGCTGATCTACCTGAACAGTCCGTCGAACCCGACCGGGCGCGTGCAGAGCGCACCGGAGCTGCGAGCCGTGGTCGACTGGGCGCGCGAGCACGGCGCGGTGGTGGTGTCCGACGAGTGCTACCTCGGTCTCACGTGGGAGGGCTCGGCGTATTCGGTGCTGCATCCCGAGGTGTGCGGCGGCGACCACCGCGGGCTCCTCGCGGTGCACTCACTGTCGAAGGTCTCCAACCTGGCGTCGTACCGGGCGGGCTTCCTCGCCGGTGATCGCGACCTGATCGCCGAACTCCTCGCGGTGCGCAAGCATGCCGGCATGATCGTGCCGTTCCCGATCCAGGGAGCCACGGTCGCGGCGCTGAACGACGATACGCACGTCGAGGCCCAGCGTGAGCGCTACCGGCTGCGCCGCGACAAGCTGCGTACGGCGCTGCTCGGCGCGGGATTCACGATCGATCACTCGGAGGCGGGCCTGTACCTGTGGGCGACCCGCGGTGAGGACTCCCGCGCCTCTCAACTCTGGCTCGCCGAACGCGGCATCCTGGTCGCCCCCGGCGACTTCTACGGTCCCGCCGGCGCTCGACACATCCGCATGGCTCTGACCGGCACCGACGAGCGCATCGACGCCGCCGTGGAGCGCCTCTCGTAGGATTCGCCGCGGCCGGCATGGATCAGCCGCCTTGCCAGGCCAGTCGGGCATGGGTCGGCAACTTCTCCCACGCTAGTCGAGTAGCCGCGGCGCCCAGCGCCGCGGCGTATCGAGACAACCACCCACGATCACCGCAGACCCTTCGAGAACGCGCTCTCGAATTCCCCGACCCGACATGAACAGCATTGCCGCAGGCGAGCCGACAGTCACTTCTCTCCCCGTCGGCCGCAGTCTCCAGGGACTGAGCTCGCATGCGAATCCCCGATACGCGCAGACTGCTTGCACAACTGTCTGGGCTGTATCGGGGATTCGCACGCGGTGGCCGGGTTCGGATCAGTTGTGCGCGTGCAGCGCCTCGTTGAGTGCGATGCCGTCGCCCTGCTTCGCGGTCACCTCGACCGCACCGGTGGTGCTGTTGCGGCGGAACAGCAGGTTCGACTGTCCGGCCAGATCGCGGGCCTTGACGACGGAACCGTCCGGGCCGGTGACCTTGGTGCCCGCGGTGATGTAGAGGCCCGCCTCGATGACGCAGTCGTCGCCGAGCGGGATCCCGCAGCCGGCATTGGCGCCGAGGAGACAGCGCTTGCCGATGGTGATGATCTCCTTGCCGCCGCCGGACAGCGTGCCCATCGTGGAGGCCCCGCCGCCGATGTCCGAGCCGTCGCCGATGACGACGCCTGCGGAGATGCGGCCCTCGACCATCGAGGTGCCGAGGGTTCCGGCATTGAAGTTGACGAAGCCTTCGTGCATCACGGTGGTGCCGGGCGAGAGGTGGGCGCCGAGACGGACGCGGTCGGCGTCACCGATGCGCACACCCTTGGGCGTCACGTAGTCGACCATGCGGGGGAACTTGTCGATCGAGTACACGGTCACCTGGCCGCGGGCGCGCAGCCGGGCGCGGGTGGCCTCGAAACCGTCGACGGCACACGGGCCGAAGTTGGTCCACACCACGTTGCTCAGCAGACCGAACTGGCCGTCGAGGCTGGCCCCGTGCGGTTGGATCAGGCAGTGGGAGAGCAGATGCAGTCGCAGGTATACGTCGTGGGCGTCGACGGGAGCGACCGACAGGTCGGCGATGACCGTCCGGACCGCGACGGTGCGGACGCCGCGCGCCTCATCCGTTCCGACCAGCGGGCGCAGGTCGGCGGGCACGTCGTCGCCGGTCAACTCGGTGGATCCGGTGGTTCCGGGGTCCTGGGTCAGTTCGGGGGACGGGTACCACGTGTCGAGGACGACGGCCGATCCGTCGTTGTCCCACACGGTGGCGATTCCGATGGCAGCAGCACCTTGAGTAGTCACGGCCATGAGTCTATCGAGCGTGGCGTCGCCGCCATGCACGCGCAGTAGACGCGACGCCCGGCGACGCAACCCCCGTCCCGGACCGGGGTTCTGTCGCCGAAGGTCGCGTCTGCGGTGCTCGGGCGGCGCCCGGCCTACGATGGACAACCGTGAGCACTTCGAGGCTGGACCTGACCGCCGATCCCATCGAACTGACCGCCGCGTTGGTCGACGTCCCCAGTGTGAGCCGCGACGAGTCGGAGATCGCCGACGCGGTGGAGGCCGCCCTCCGCGCACAGACCGACGGCTTCGAGGTGATCCGCCACGGCAACTGCGTCCTCGCGCGGACCGATCGCGGCAAGCCCACGCGGGTGATCCTCGCCGGTCATCTCGACACCGTGCCGATCGTCGACAACGTCCCCTCGCGCCGGACCGTCACCGACGAGGAGGGCGACGTGCTGCACGGCTGCGGCACGGTGGACATGAAGTCGGGCGACGCGGTCTTCCTCCACCTGGCCGCGACCCTCGACGACCCCGCACACGATCTGACGCTCATCTTCTACGACTGCGAGGAGATCGCGGCGGAGTTCAACGGGCTCGGCGCCATCGAGCGCGAGCTGCCGGAGTGGCTGACGGGCGACGTCGCGATTCTCGGGGAGCCGACCGCCGGGCAGATCGAAGCCGGTTGTCAGGGCACCCTGCGGGTGCGGTTCACCGCCACCGGAATCCGCGCACACTCCGCGCGGGCGTGGATGGGCGACAACGCGATTCACAAACTCGGTGCGATGCTGACCACGCTCGGCGGGTATGAGCCGCGGCGCGTCGACATCGACGGCTGCGAGTATCGGGAAGGACTGTCCGCGGTCGGGATCCACGGGGGTGTCGCGGGCAATGTGATCCCCGACGAGGTGTACGTCGACGTGAACTTCCGCTTCGCGCCCGACCGCACACCGGAGCAGGCCTTCGACCACGTCCGAGAGGTCTTCGCCGCCGACCTCGCAGACGGGACGCTGACCGCGGAGGTCACCGATTCCGCGGCGGGAGCGCTTCCGGGGCTGGCTCATCCGGCAGCCGCCAAGCTGGTTGACGCCGCGTGCGGGCGGTTCCGGGCCAAGTACGGCTGGACCGACGTGTCACGGTTCGCGGCGCTGGGCATCCCCGCCGTGAATCTCGGTCCCGGCGATCCGAGCCTGGCGCACCGGGTGGACGAGCGCGTCCCGGTGGAGCAGATCACCGAGGTCACCGACATTCTGCGCACGTATCTGACGTCCGGCGCGGACTCACCCGAACAGTAGGGCCGCGCCCAGATCGACCACTCCCGCGAACCGCGCCTCGGGGTCGTCGGTGACCGGCCCGAGTTGCTCGAACAGCTCGCTCGAGATGGACCCGAGCAGCAGATTCCACACGGTCAGCGTCCGCGCGAGGACCGCCGGATCGGTGTTCGGCGGAACCGCGGGGTCGTCGGCGAGCCTGCGGAGAGCCCGCACCGACGCCGACTGGACGCGGTCGTCGGTGCCCGCCACCGCAGGGATCGAGCCGAGACCGGCGACGATGCCGGCGAGCGCCCGCAGAGGTCGTTCGCCGGCGGGATTGGTCCGGTGCGCCGGCGCCCGATAGCCCGGCACCGGGGAGCCGTAGAGGAGCGCGTACTCACTCCGATTGCGCAGGGCCCATCCGCGCAGCGCTGTGGCGAATGCTCCGAACCGACTTCGGGGGCTTCGCTTGTCGACGAGGGCGGCGTCGATCTCGTCGGCGAGGTCGGTGTAGGCGTCGACGATGAGCAGGGTCAGCAGGTCGTCGCGGTCCCTGACATACCGATAGAGCGCCGAAGGGGTGATCTCCAGGTCCCGCGCGACGGCGCGCAACGACAGGCCCGCCGCGCCGTGTTCGGCGAGATGGCGGCGGCCCACGATGCGGAGGCCGCTCTCGATCGCCGCGCGGCGACGTGCGCGCCGTCCGTTCTGCTCTTCGTCGTCACTCATGACGTGACATCGTCGCATGCCCACCTCGCCCGGATTAGAGAACAGTGTTCTTGATTCTAGGGCCGGACAGGGTTATCGTGACTGAACGGCCGAGAACAGTGTTCTCGAATGAACTCGATGACGGAGGTTCCGATGTCCCAGCGAGAAACTACTGACCCGGCGGCGTCGGGAGGCCGCCTGCGCTCGGCCTTCAACGCGGCCATCGGTGGTCTGGTGCGGCTCGGGGCGGCCCCGCGGGACTGCTGCGAACTGCTCGTGCCCGGGCGAGTATCGGGGCGGGTGACGGCCCGGCCGGTCAACGTGCTCGACGTCGGGGGTGAGCGCTACCTGGTCGCACCACGCGGTGTCACGCAGTGGGTTCGGAACGTGCGCGCAGGCGGCGCGGCGACACTCCGGCGCGGGCGTCGGCGGGAGGCGGTGCTCCTGTCCGAGGTCGACGACGCACTCAAGCCGCCCTTGCTTCGCGAATACCTGCGGCGGTGGGGATGGCAGGTGAAGGGATTCGTCGACGGGCTCTCGGCCGAGTCTTCCGACGCGGAACTCGCCGCCGCCGCTCCGCGGTTTCCGGTCTTCGAATGCCGACCGGCGCACACTCCGTGAGCGCCGCGTCCTGACCGGGTGGCCGTCGGAGGTGGTTGCTAGGGTCGCGACATGACCGACCGACCCGCACCCGATGCGCAGGGCGCCGACGCGCCCGTTCCGACGTGGAGGTCCGACACTCCGGACCCGGCCGACGGGAGCCTCCGAAACGTCGGCGCCGCGCAGGTGCGCGTCGAAGAGGGCGTCGAGGTGGTCCCCTCCGACCGATTGCTGCTGGAGTGGATCGATCCGCGCGACCCCCGCCGTGCCGAACAGCGGATGATCCGCGACTCCTGGCGGGTGCAGCGCATCCAATCGGAGTTCGTCGCAGGCTTCGACGCGCTCGAGAACGTGGCCGAGGCGGTCACCGTCTTCGGTTCGGCACGCGTCAAGGAGCGGACACCCGAATACGAGTTGGCGCGCGAGCTCGGCCGCCGGCTGGGGCACGAGGGCTTCGCGGTGATCACCGGAGGCGGTCCCGGCGCGATGGAGGCCACCAACCGCGGGGCGTACGAGGCGGGTGCGCAGTCGATCGGTCTCAACATCGAACTGCCCTTCGAGCAGCACACGAATCCGTGGCTGACGTTGACGATGAACTTCCGCTACTTCTTCGTCCGCAAGACGATGTTCGTCAAGTACGCCCAGGCCTTCGTCTGTCTGCCCGGCGGATTCGGCACGCTCGACGAGCTCTTCGAAGCCCTCACGCTGGTCCAGACCAAGAAGGTGCTGCGGTTCCCGATCGTCCTGATAGGCCGGGAGTTCTGGGGCCCACTGGTGGACTGGCTCCGCGGAACGCTCGAGGCGGGCGGCAAGATCTCGCCGGGTGACGTGGATCTGCTGCATGTGGTCGATACCGCGGCCGAGGCGGTCGAGATCGTCGTGCGGGCGGCGCGGTCATGAGCGCGATCTGCGTGTACTGCGCCTCCGGCCCGGTCGATTCCGCGTATCTGGCTCTCGCCGCCCGTACCGGTGAGGCCATCGCCGCCGCCGGGCACACCCTCGTCTCCGGCGGCGGCAACGTCTCGATGATGGGTGCGCTGGCACGCGGCGCGCGCGAGGCCGGCGGTCGTACCATCGGCATCATTCCGGAGCATCTGATGGCCAAGGAGGTGGCCGACCTCGACGCCGACGAGTTGATCGTCACCGACACCATGCGCGAGCGCAAACGCCTGATGGATGAGCTCTCGGACGGATTCATCACCCTGCCGGGCGGAATCGGCACGTTCGAGGAACTCTTCGAGACATGGACGGGAGCCTATCTGGGCGTGCACGACAAACCGATCGTGCTGCTGAACCACGAGGGCTTCTACGACCCGCTCATCGGCTGGCTCGACGATCTGGCGGCTCGCGGTTTCGTCGCCGACCAGGCACTCGGCAAACTGAAAGTATGTGCAACCGTGGGTGACAGTATCGCGTATCTGACCACCCGGTAGGGTTGCGGCGTTCACCTGAAGGGCGAGGAGTGAGGCAGTCGATGAGCACGAGCGTTCCGAACAAGGTCGGTATCACCGATATCGTGCGGGGAGTCGCGAGAATGGTGCCCGACCTGCCGTCGATGGCCACCCACGTGCCGGGCATGGTGGTCCGGCCGCCGACCGCCAAGCGGACCATCGGACAGATCTTCGCCAAGCGCGCCGCGGCTCACCCCGATCGGCCGTTCATCCGCTGGCAGGGCGAGTCGATGACCTACGGCGAAGTGAACCGCCAGGTCAATCGGTACGCCGCCGTGCTGAGCGAGCGAGGCGTCCGAACCGGCGACGTGGTCGGGATCCTAGCGAAGAACAGCCCGACCGACCTGATGGTGATCCTCGCGGCGCTCAAACTCGGCGCCGTCGCCGGAATGCTCAACTACAACCAGCACGGCGAGGTGATCGATCACAGCATGAAGCTGCTCGACGCCGCCGCTCTGATCTACGACCCCGAGTGCGCTGATGCCTTCGCCTCGATCAGCCCCGAGCGGCTGCCCGAGCACGTTCTGGACTTCGCGGCGCTCGACGCGGCGGCCGCCGACAAGCCGGACACCGACCCGGCCGTCACCCGAGACCTGCCGGCGTCCACCACCGCCTTCTACATCTTCACCTCGGGTACCACGGGGTTGCCCAAGGCCAGCGTGATGAGTCACAACCGCTGGCTGGCGAACTACGACGGCATCGGCGGTCTGGCCGTTCGCCTGCGCCCGTCGGACACCATGTACGTCTCGCTGCCGCTCTATCACAACAATGCGCTGTCGGTGTCGCTCGGCGCGGTGCTCGCCGCCGGCGCGTGCATCGCGATCAGCAAGCAGTTCTCGGCGTCGCGGTTCTGGGACGACGTGGTCACGAACCGGGCGACGGCGTTCTGCTACATCGGCGAACTGTGCCGCTACCTGCTCGCGCAGCCGAGCAAACCCACCGACCGCCGGCACTCGGTGCGGGTGATGGTGGGCAACGGCCTGCGGCCGGAGATCTGGGATGAGTTCACCGAGCGCTTCGGAATCGACCGCGTCGTCGAGTTCTACGGAGCCAGCGAGCTCAACCTCGCGTTCGTGAACGCCTTCGACGTCAAGCGGACCGCCGGATTCTGCCCGCTGCCGTTCCGGGTCGTCGAATACAACGACGACGGCACCGCCAAGCGTGACGCGGACGGGCGCCTGCGCAAGGTCCCGAAGGGGGAGCCGGGACTGTTGATCGCCGAGATCAGCGACCGGGTGCCCGTCGACGGCTACACCGATTCCGGCGACACCGAGAAGAAGATCATCCGCGACGCCTTCAAGAAGGGCGATGCCTACTTCAATTCCGGCGATCTGGTGCGTGAACTGGGGTTCGCGCACATCGCGTTCGTCGACCGCCTGGGCGACACCTTCCGGTGGAAGGGCGAGAACGTCGCGACCACCGAGGTGGAGGGTGCCGCCGACGGAGTCGACGCGGTGGCGCAGTCGGTCGCCTACGGCGTGGAGGTGCCTGGATGCGACGGCCGCGCCGGGATGGTGGCGGTCCAATTGCGCGACGGTGCCGAATTGGATCCGAAAGCCTTCGCCGACGAACTCTACGAGGCGCTGCCGGGGTACGCGGTGCCGTTGTTCGTCCGCTTCGTCCCCGAGATCGAGACCACCTCCACCTTCAAGAACCGCAAGGTGGAGTTGCGGAAAGAGGCGTACACCGACACCGGTGACGACGAGGTGTGGGTGCTCTGCGGCAAGGCCGACGGCTATGTTCCGTACTACGACAGTTACGCCGCCGACGTCGCGGCTGCGAAGGTCCCGCGCTGAGGCGCGAGCGTCGGGTCCGGCGCGCGAGGCGCGTGAGACGCACCGTAGGCTGACATCGTGAGCACTGCCCGTCCGGCCGCGACCCTCTGCGGCCGGCCCGTCGCCACCGACCGTGCGCTCGTGATGGCGATCGTCAACCGCACTCCCGACTCGTTCTACGACAGGGGCGCGACCTTCGCCGACGATGCCGCCAAAGCGCGGATCGACGAGGTCGTCGCGCAGGGCGCGGACGTGATCGACGTCGGGGGAGTGAAGGCCGGTCCCGGCGAAGAGGTCGACGCGGCCACCGAGGCCGAGCGCGTGGTGCCGATGATCGCGTGGATCCGCCGCACCCATCCCGACATCCTCATCAGCGTCGACACCTGGCGTGCCGAGGTGGCCGAACGGGCCTGTGAGGCCGGTGCCGACCTGATCAACGACACGTGGGCGGGCGTCGATCCGGCGCTGGCCGCGGTGGCCGCCCGGGCCGGTGCGGGACTGGTGTGTTCGCACACCGGCGGTGCGCGCGTGCGCACCCGACCGCACCGAGTGGCCTACCGGGACGTGGTGGCCGACGTCGTCGCCGAGGTCACCTCGGCGGCCGAGCGCGCCCGGCGGGCCGGGGTGCGAGAAGACGGCATCGTGATCGACCCCACGCACGATTTCGGCAAGAACACTCACCACGGTCTCGCGCTGCTGCGGAACCTGGACCGACTCATCGACACCGGATGGCCGGTGCTGATGGCGTTGAGCAACAAGGACTTCATCGGCGAGACGCTCGACGCCGAACTCGGCGATCGAGTGGCGGGAACCCTGGCCGCCACCGCACTCGCGGCGGCCCAGGGCGCGCGGATGTTCCGAGTCCACGAAGTGGCCGACACTCGCCGTGTGGTCGACATGGTGGCCTCGATCGTCGGTACTCGGCCACCGGCCCGGACGGTGCGAGGACTGGCGTGAACCCGGGACATGAGAGCGCGCCGTGGGTCGACCGCGGCGAGGGCGAGGCGCGCTGGTCGCACACGCACACCTGGGACCATCCGGAGTGGGACGTCGACGAGTTGGTGGCCGCGAAGAACGGCCGGACGGTCTCGGTGGTGCTGCCGGCGCTGAACGAGGAGGAGACGGTCGGCGGAGTCATCGCCTCCATCGCGCCCCTGCTGGACTCGCTGGTGGATGAACTGATAGTGCTCGACTCCGGCAGCACCGATCGGACGGCCGAACTCGCCGGTGCGGCGGGCGCGCGAGTGGTGAGCCGCGAGGAGGCGATCCCGGGCGTGCCCCCGGTAGCCGGCAAGGGCGAGGCGCTCTGGCGCTCGATCGCAGTCACCACCGGCGACATCATCGCCTTCGTCGACTCAGATCTGATCGATCCGGACCCGATGTTCGTGCCCAAGATGATCGGGCCGCTTCTGGCCGACCCGGAGATCCACCTCGTCAAGGGCTATTACCGGCGTCCGCTGCGCACCGGTGACACCCAGGAACCGGGGGGCGGCGGCCGGGTCACCGAACTGCTGGCCCGACCGCTGCTGACCGCGCTCAAACCCGAGCTCGGGGAGGTGTGCCAGCCGCTCGGCGGCGAGTACGCCGGCACCCGGGAGCTTCTGGCCTCGGTTCCGTTCGCCCCGGGCTACGGCGTGGAGATCGGGTTGCTGATCGACACATACGACCGGTACGGGCTGGCGGGCATCGGCCAGGTGAACCTCGGGGTACGCAGTCACCGCAACCGGCCGCTCCACGAGTTGTCGGTGATGAGTCGACAGATCGTGGCCACACTCCTCGACCGCTGCGGCGTCGCCGACTCCGGAGTCGGTCTCACCCAGTTCGTCCCGGAGCCGGACGGCGGGTTCACTCCGCACACGACGCAGCTTCAACGCGGGGAGCGGCCACCGATCCGAGACCTCGATCTCTCGCTACCCTGAACATCGTGGTGACTATCGGGCTCTATGTGATGGGCGTGGCCGTACTGGTCGCGCTGATCTTCGCCGTGGTGTGGTTCGTCTTCGGCCGAGGCGAGGATCTGCCGCCGGTGGAGAAGGGGACGACGCTCACCCGCCTGCCCCGAGCGGGCATCACCGGCGACGACGTGCGTGCCGTGCTGTTCCAGCAGACCTTCCGCGGTTACAAGGTCTCCGAGGTCGACTGGGCGCTGGAGAAGCTGGCCCGCGAGATCGACGAGCTGCGAGCCGTGGTCCACGACCTGCAGGCCCGCGATGCGGTGGATTCGGCGGCGACCGACACCGGGCCGATACCGGTCGCCGATCCGCCGGACGGTCCGGGCCGCGGACGGTGACCGCACTGCCTCGCCGGACTGCCCGGAGTGCACAGGTGTGCGCCAAGTATCATGAGCGTGACATCGTGAAATCCACGTGAAGGGAGCACGACACATGGCGGCGATGAAGCCACGTATGGGGGACGGTCCGCTTGAGGCGGTCAAGGAAGGGCGTGGGATCGTCGTCCGGATCCCGATCGACGGAGGCGGCCGTCTCGTCGTCGAACTGAACGACGAAGAGGCTTCGGCGCTGGGCGAGGCGCTGCGCGAGGTCACCGCCTGATCGAGGCCCGAGGTCCGCGGTGGGAGACCGCGGCCGAACTCCTGGCCTGTCCGATCTGTTCGGACGGCCTGTTCCCGGCGGGCGCATCGTTGCGATGCGCCGCCGGGCATTCCTTCGACATCGCCCGGCAGGGCTATGTGTCTCTTCTGACCGGCAAGGGTAGTGCCCACCGCTCCGACACCGCCGACATGGTCGCGGCGCGCAACCGGGTCTTCGAGGCGGGACTGTACGCGCCGATCGTCGCGGCCGTGGCCGAGCGCTGCGCGCACTCGCGAGTGATCGTCGACGCCGGCGGCGGACCGGGACAGTACCTCGAAGCGGGGCTGACCGCCGCCGGCGACCACGCCGTCGGCATCGGCGTCGATCTCTCGAAGTTCTGCGCGCGAAGCGCCGCGCGGCGTCATCCCGCCGCCCTCTCGGTGGTGGCCGACCTGTGGGCCGGGCTGCCGCTGCGCGACGGCGTCGCCGACACGGTGCTCTCGGTGTTCGCACCGCGCAACGCATCCGAGACCGCACGTGTCCTCGGCAGCGGTGGTCGTTGGGTGGTCGTGACACCCGGCACGGGCCACCTGGCCGAGATCGTGCGGCCCATGCAGATGCTCTCGGTGGGTCAGGACAAGACTCGCCGGCTGGCCGAGGAATTCGGCGACCGCTTCGGTGAGGTCGTCGAGCAGCGGGTCCAGTCGCAGGTGCGCCTGAGCGAATCGGCCCTCACCGACATCGCGGCGATGGGCCCGGCGGCGTTCCACCGGACACCCGAACAACTCGCGGCCGCGGCCGCGGAACTGGCCTCGGGCGGTCCGGTGACCGCCACCCTGGACGTGACCGTCACCGTGGCCCGTCGCCGGTGATCCGGCCCGTGCGCGTCTGTGCCGAACAGCCGATCTGCGAGGCCGGGTGGTCGGGTGAGCGGCGGCCGGATATGTTTGATCGGTGAGATCACAACCGCATGTTCTCGGAATCGTCCTCGCCGGCGGTGAGGGAAAGCGGCTCTATCCGCTGACCGTGGACCGGGCCAAACCCGCCGTCCCGTTCGGCGGCTCCTACCGGCTGATCGACTTCGTGCTGTCGAATCTGGTCAACGGCGGGTACGAACGGATCTGCGTGCTGACGCAGTACAAGTCGCATTCCCTCGACCGGCACATCTCGCAGACCTGGTGGTCGTCGGGATTCCACGGAGAGTTCATCACACCGGTTCCAGCTCAGCAGCGGCTCGGACCCCGCTGGTACACCGGCAGCGCGGACGCGATCTACCAGTCGATGAACCTCATCTACGACGAGGAACCCGACTACATCGTCGTCTTCGGCGCCGACCACGTCTACCGCATGGATCCGGCGCAGATGGTCCAGTCGCACATCGAGACCGGCGCCTCGGTGACGGTCGCGGGCATCCGCGTTCCGCGCAGTGAGGCCCACGCCCTCGGCTGCATCGACGCCGACGGTGACGGCAAGATCACCGCGTTCGTGGAGAAGCCCGCCGATCCGCCGGGCACGGCGGACGACCCGGACGTCACCTTCGCCTCGATGGGCAACTACGTATTCACCGCCGAAGCGCTGGTGGAGATGCTGAAAACCGATGCCGCCGACGGAGATTCCGATCACGACATGGGCGGCGACATCATCCCCGCCTTCGTGGCGCGGGGCGAGGCGTACGTCTACGACTTCGACGACAACGTCGTGCCCGGCCAGACCGAGCGCGACCGCGGTTATTGGCGCGACGTCGGCACCCTCGACTCGTTCTACGACGCGCACATGGACCTGGTCTCGGAGAACCCGGTGTTCAACCTCTACAACAAGAGGTGGCCGATCCGGGGGGAGACGAGCCACCTGCCGCCCGCCAAGTTCGTCCGCGGCGGCACCGCCAACGATTCGGTGGTCGGCGCCGGGACCGTGATCGCCGGCGCGACCGTCCACGGCTCGGTTCTGTCGACCAACGTCTACGTCGGCGAGGGCGCGGTGGTCCAGGGCAGCGTCCTGATGCCGGGAGTCCGTATCGGCAAGAACGCCGTGGTGCGCAACGCCATTCTCGACAAGAACGTCAGGATCGTCGACGACGGTCAGCTCGGCGTCGACCTCGACCACGACCGGGAACGATTCGTCGTCTCGCCCGGCGGCGTGGTCACAGTCGGCAAGAACACCGTCGTCGACTAGGCCGCGGCGGCCCGATCAGGCGGTGGTCGCCAGCGCTGCGGCGCCGAGTTCCACCAGCCCGGGCACCGACTCGGCGTCCACCTCGGAGGGCAGGTCGCCCACCGGCCACCACGCGAGGTCGACCGACTCGTCACTGCGCACGATCGGCGGAAGCGAACCGTCCGCCTCACGGTCCGCGACGGCGGCGAACCGGACGTCGAGATGTCTGGTGGGTACGCCCAGCGAGCACGTGATCGGATGGGCGTGCAACTGCACCGGCCGGTCGGACAACGTCAGCGAGAACAGTCCCGACTCCTCGAGCCCTTCGCGCAGAGCCGCCTCGGCGAGCGTCGCGTCCTGCGGCTCGCAGTGTCCGCCGAGCTGAATCCATTTGCCGACCCGCGGGTGCAGGGTCAGCAGGACGTGCGTCAGATCGGCGTCGAAGACGATCACCGAAGCGGTGAGATGTCCTGCGGCGCAAGCTCTTCGGCAGGCATCGTCGGTGGCGGCCAGAAACGCGAGGTACGCGTGCCGGATGGAGTCCTGATGGGGATCGGGCGCGGTCCACGCGGTCAGCGACTCGACCGCGGACGCGTGCAGCGCGCTCACAGCTCGACGACCATCGAGTCGACGTCGGCGGGCTCGCGCAGACCGGCCTCCTCGGCGGGGTGGCCGATGGCCACGGCACCGAGGGGCTGCCAGTGCGACGGCAGGTCGAGCTCGCGTCGCACCACCTCTGCGGCGAAGATCGTCGACCCCACCCAACAGCTGCCGATGTCGCGGACCGACAGGGCCACCAGCAGTCCCGCCACGGCGGCCCCGCCGGCGACGGTGAACATGGTCTTCTCGCACGCATTGCGCCGTGCGTCCGGGTACTCGTGCATACCGTCGCCGGTGACGACGGGAATCACGAGTTCGGGTGCGTCGTACAGGATCTGGCCGCGCCGAATGCGCTTGGCCGTCGATTCCGGCGTCTTTCGGTCCGCCGTCAGATCGGCGCGCCAGGCTTCGGCCATCGCATCGAGCAGGCGACGCCGGCGATCGTCGTCGCGGATCCACAGGAAGCGGATCGGATGCGTGTGATGAGGGGCGGGCGCCGTCAGCGCCTCGGCGAACGCGGCCCGCATCGACTCCTCGGCGACTTCCCGTTCGGCGAACCGCCGGATCGACCGGCGGGTCAGCAGAGCCTGCCGGCGCCCGAGGGCGACCGCCTCTTCGACACCGAGCCGGAACATGTCGTCGTCGAGATCCCGGACCAGGTCGCGCGCGCCGGTGCCGTCGTCGACCGGCGTCATGCCGCGCACCACCGCCACCGGCACTCCGTCGAGTTTGCCCTTGACCAGGTCGGCGGCCGCCGCGAGTTCGTCGGCGACGGCGATGTCGGTCACCTGAAGGATGTTGCCGTAGGGGTCGACGACCCCGTCGTAGCCGTGGCTGACGGCGATGCCCGAGGCGCCGATCGCGACGTCGGTCTGACCGGTCCGCCAGGCACGGCCCATCGTGTCGGTGACGATGACGGCGACCCGGAGTCCGAATTCGTCGGCCAGACGCGCCCGCAGCCGGGCGGCACTGGCGTCCGGATCCAGGGGCAGCAGCGCGATCTGATCGGTGCGGACATTGGACCCGTCGACGCCGGCGGCCGCCTGCACGAGGCCGTTGCGGTTCGCGGTGATGAGCGTGCGGTTGCGTCGAGCCACGACGCGCACCGTCTCGTCGTCGATCAGCCTGCGGCGGAAGGCATCGCGTTCCTCGGGGTCGGTGGGCGCGGCGACCATCCGCCCCTCGGTCTTGGAGAACACCTTGCTGGTGACGACCAGCACGTCGTCGTCGACGATCCACGGTGCGGCGGCGATGATCTCAGCTGCGAGATCGCTTCCGGGCCCGAACTCGCCCAGACCGGTGACGGGAAGGATCTGCAGCCCGGCGACCGCGCGGTGGTCGGGCGTGCGCGAAGGCTCCGCGCCGGTCACGGCGTCTGCACTCCGACGAGGGCGCACGCGGCGCGGATCATCTCGGCGGTGGCCGCCGGATCGGTCATCAGCAACGGCGCCGACCCGACCGCGATGCCGTCGACGTGCGCCTCGTCGCTCTCGGCGATGAGCCAGCCGTCCAGGATGCCGTTGCCCGCGCGGGCGCCGAAGTGCTCGGCGATGCCTTGGGCCGAGGTCTCCACGCCGATCACCGACAGACAGCGGTCGGCCATCCCGCGCAGCGGCTTGTCGTCGATCACCGGGCTGATGCCGACCACCGGGGCCGACGTGGTGCGCAATGCGCCGCGGATGCCGGTGACCGAGGTGATGGCGCCGATGCTGACCACCGGGTTGCTCGGCGCCAGCAGGATGACGTCGGCCTCGGCGATCGCCTCCAGCACACCCGGCCCGGGCTTCACCTCGTCGAGACCCACCTGGGCGAATCCGTGCGTGGGAACCTGGGCGCGGTGGCGCACCCACCACTCCTGGAAGTGGATCGCGACCCGCTCGCCGTCCTGTCCGCCGGGCTTGTCGATCACGACGTGCGTCTCGTGGCGTTGGTCGGTGGCGGGGAGCAGTTCCACGCCGGGCTGCCACCGACGGCACAGGGCGGCGGTGACGTCGGAGAGAGGGAATCCGGCTTCGAGCATCTGGGTCCGGATCAGGTGGGTCGCCAGATCACGGTCGCCCAGACCGAACCAGTCGGGGTCGGCGCCGTAGGCGGCCAGTTCCTCTTTGGCGTTCCACGTCTCGTTCCTGTGCCCCCAGCCGCGCTCGGGGTCGATGCCCCCGCCGAGGGTGTACATGCACGTGTCGAGGTCCGGGCAGATCCGGACGCCGTGCATCCAGGCGTCGTCGCCCACGTTCACCACGGCCGTCACCGTGTGCGGCGTCGCCGGATCATCGGGGAGCCGGGGGAACGGGGTGCGTCCGAACAGTTCGCGTGCGCCCTGGAGAAAACGGGCGCCGCCGACGCCGCCTACGAGTACCGTCACCTTCACAGACGTCCACTGTAATGACCGCACGCGCGGTTCCGCGCGGCGGCGACACCCTGACGGCGCGACACGCCGTAGGACTATGTCATTCACCTGGTAGGCGCGGTTTTGTCCGACCTCGGTGATAGAAATGAATCTTCGCCTTCCGCTTGACCGCGGCGGTACTCAGCGTGTCTAATCACAACAGTGTCATTTGAATCGTCGGGGGACATTCTTCAGGCACATCGACCGGATCGCCGATCCGGTCGCGGGGTGGAATCAAGTCTGCGAGCTGGGAGGTGCCGGATGACTTTGGATACGGGCGATGGTGCTGACCCGATCAGTGAGATCAGCGCGATTGAGATCAGTGAAGTCCACGCGAACCGCCATCTGTCGGTGGTAGCGAACGAATTCGAGGAACTGTTCGACGCCGTCGAGGAGCAGTGGCAGGACCGTGCGCTCTGCGCACAGACCGACCCTGAGGCGTTCTTCCCGGAGAAGGGCGGTTCGACGCGCGAGGCCAAGCGCATCTGCCAGGGCTGTGAGGTCAAGGCGGAGTGCCTGGAGTACGCGCTGCACAACGATGAGCGTTTCGGAATCTGGGGCGGTCTCTCCGAGCGCGAGCGACGCCGTCTGAAGCGTGGAATCATCTGACGTCGTGATCGTCTGACGTCGTACGCCCCTGGCCGACCCCTCTCGTATCGGATCCTCCCGCCGATCGCGACGAGGGGTCGGGGCGTCTCCGGCGGCGTGCTCGCTGGCGTCAGCCCTCGTCGGGGCCGTCCTCGACGGTCTCCTCGTCCACTCCCAGATAGGTCGCGACCTGCTCGATGAGCACCTCGCGCAGGATCTCGGGCAGTTCCTCGGCGTCATGCGCACGGAGTTCGAGCGGGCGCCGGAACAGGATGATCTGCGCCCGGGTGGGACGGCCGGCCACGTCGATGCCGGCCGGGATCAGCCGGGCCAGCGGCACCTGGCCGTCGGCGGTCACCTCGTCCGGCCATTCCACGGGGCCGTCTCCGCGCGGGAGCATCCGCGGGATGTCGTCCACAGCGACGTCCAGCCCGGTCAGGTGGGTATGCCACCGGCTGTCGATCTCGGCGAAGGCCTCCACCGCCGCGGCGTCGAACAGGTCGGCGCGCGTGCGGTGTCCCGGCATCGAACTCGGCATGAGCGGGCCGCGCAGACCGCGGCCGCGGCGGTCGCGCAAACGGCGGGGAGGAGGCGCGAGCAGGTCGCGTCCGGACCGCAGCGGAACGAGTCGATAGCCCATACCGCACACCTTAGTGTCCCGGCTCCGCACGGCCGGCGCGTCGCTCCTGGGCACGTGGACCGGGTCCGCATCGGATGTGCGTGTCGATTGTCCGCGTCCGGCGTCGAGGCGATAGGCTGAGCGGCGTGAGTGTCCCTCGTCAGTGCTGCAGGCCCGGCTGTTCGCGTATCGCCGTGGCGACCCTGACGTTCGTCTACGCCGAGTCGACCGCCGTCATCGGCCCGCTGTCGGCGTCCGACGAACCCCACTCGTGGGACCTGTGCTCCCAGCACGCCGATCGGATCACCGTGCCGGTCGGGTGGGAGATGATGCGGAGCGAGCGCGGGTTCGCGCAGCCCGCCGAGGACCAGGAGCTCACGGCACTGGCCGAGGCGGTACGTGAGGCCACCGCCACCTCGCCCCGCGTGGGTTTTCTCGCCCATGCCGAGTTCGACGACACACCCCGCGGCAGGCACCGCGCACAGCAGCGGTCGGCAGCCACCCCCGCGGCGACGCCGCGGCCGGGCCGTCGCGGTCATCTGCGGGTACTGCCCGACCCGGTCGACTGAGCTTCGCGCGACCACGATCACGCTCGCGACCGCTTTCCGGCCGGGCGAATACTAGGCTGTGATTCATGTCTGCGTTGACTACTGACCTCGACGACGTCGACGGTCTGCTCGCCGCCGACCGCGATGGTCTGCTGCGGGCCGCCGCCATGGCGGGTGCGCAGGTGCGAGCGGTGTCCCAGGCGCAGTCGGAGGGCGCGCTGGCACGGCTCGCCGACCTGCGACCGCGCGCTGTCGTCGTGGTCACGGGAGCGTCGGCCACCGCTCGGCGCGCCACCGATCTGGTGGTGGCGACCGTCGCGGCCCGTTTCGACGTGCCCCTGGTCAGCGTGCCGACTCTGCCCGGCTGGATCGGTCCGCTCGACGTGGTCGTGATCGCCGGGCACGACGCGGGCGATCCCGCACTCGCCGACGCCGCGGTGCGTGCGCTGCGCCGACGCGCCGAACTCGTCACCGTCGTACCGGTGGAAGGGCCGCTCCGCGAGGCGATCGGTGCCCAGCCGATCGTCGACCTGTCGCCTCGGCTCGTCGTCGATCCGCGCTTCGGCTTCTGCCATTTCGTCGCGGCGCTGACCGCGGTGTGCGTCGCCTTGTCCGCCGTCCGGTTCGCGCCTGCTCCCCCCGATCTCGCCGATCTCGCCGACCGGTTGGACGGGGAGGCCGCAGCTGACCATCCGGGCCAGGAGAGCTTTCACAATCAGGCCAAGCTCCTGGCCATGCGTGTCGCGGACCGGTCGGTGGTGTGGGCCGGTGACACGCCCGGGGCGAACGCCGTCGCCGCTCATGCGTCGGCGGTCGCCTTCAGCGTCGCGGGCACGGTGTCGAGCGCCGCGTCGGAGACCGTGCTGGCAACCGGGCTGCTCGACGGCTCGAACCGTCCGGCACCGGTCGACGACATCTTCTACGACCCGGAGATCGACCCGCCGCGGTCGGCCGCGATCCGCGGGATACTGTTCACCACTGCTTCGCGGCGCTGGTACGCGCAGCAGCGCAATGCCGGGCGCGCCGAGATCGACGTGCTGGCGGAGCATCCTGCGGGGTCCGACTCGGGCGCCGGGGAACCGGATCAGGGATCGGTGGCCGCGACGAGCGATCTGTTCGCCGACGCGCCCGCGGATCTGGGGGAGTACCTGGTGCTGGCGCTGCGCGTGGAACTCGCGGCGGTGTTCGTTCGATTGATGGGAGAAGCGGCCTGATGAAGCTGCTGGCTGGAGTGGTGCGGCCGTATGCGTGGGGATCGCGTACCGCACTCGCCGAGTTGCGCGGCACACCGAGTCCTTCGCCGCACCCCGAGGCCGAACTCTGGTTCGGTGCGCATCCGGCTTCGCCCGCGCGGATCTGCGGCGAGGTGGAGGGTCCGCAGGACCTGCTCGGCGTGATCGAGGCCGATCCGGTGCGCGAGCTCGGCGCCGAGGCCGCCGACCAGTTCGGTTCCCGCCTGCCGTACCTGCTGAAGATCCTCGCGGCCCAGGAGCCGCTGTCGCTGCAGGCGCACCCGAGTCTCGAGCAGGCAGTCGCCGGCTTCGAACGCGAGAACGCCGCGGGCCTGGCGCTGGACGCGCCCGACCGCAACTACCGCGATCCGTCGCACAAACCCGAACTGGTGGTGGCGCTGACGGAGTTCGACGCGCTCGCGGGGTTCCGCGATCCGCACGTCACGGTGGAGATCCTCAAGGCTCTCGCCGTACCCGCCCTGGATCCCTATCTGGGCATGCTGGTGGAGCAGCCGGACGAGACCGGTCTGCGAGCGGTCTTCACCACGTGGCTGACCCTGCCCGAGGCGGTCATCGGTGCGCTGGTCCCCGAGGTGCTCAACGGCGCGGTGCGCGTCCTGGGCGGGGACGACGACCGCTTCACCCTCGAACTGCGGTCCCTGCTCGAGCTCGGAGAGGCGTACCCCGGCGATCCGGGCGTGCTCGCGTCGCTGCTGTTGAACCGGATCCGGTTGCAGCCCGGTGAGGGAATCTATCTGTCCGCGGGCAATCTCCACGCCTACCTGCACGGGATGGCGGTGGAGCTGATGGCGAACTCCGACAACGTGCTGCGCGGCGGGCTCACTCCCAAGCACATCGACGTCCCGGAACTGCTGCGCGTCCTCGACTTCCATCCGGTGTCGATCGACGCCCTGATGCCTCAGGTGCGGAGCCTCGGGACCGAGCGCGTCTATCTGACCCCGGCGCCCGAGTTCCGGCTGTCGCGGGTGGAATTGGACGGCACCGGGCTACACGCCGCGCAGTCGATCAGCTTCGAGATGGCGGGTCCGCAGATCCTGGCGGTGATCTCCGGCCGGGTGGCCGTGGAGGGGAGCGGCGGCGAACTGCTGAAAGCCGGTCCGGGCGATGCGGTCTGGCTGTCGGCGGCCGATCCGGACGTGGTGGTGCGCGCGATCTCGTCCGGTGCCGTCTTCTTCCGTGCGATGGTTCCGGCCCTGCAGCACTGACCGTCCGCGGCTCGACCGCAACGGAGTCAGTCGAGTTCGGTGAGGCTTCGTTCGGCGGCGGTGGAGACCGGGCGCACCGGGACGGTGCAGCCGAGTCCGGATGCGAGGAGGAGTCCGCTGCCGGGATCGTGACGCAGGGTGGGCTCGCGTCCGCCGCGACCGTCGTCCATGCAGTCGTGCCTGCGCAGCAGGGTCGCGCCGGGCGGAACCTCGTGCCCGCCGGCGCGGGTGTCGTCGAACAGCACGTGCGGAGCGGTGGGTCCGCGATCGTTGACGGTGATCCACCGCTCGCCGACTGCATCCGCCAATCGCCGCCAGCGCTGGGGAGTGTCGGACAGGACGGCCACCGACATCCCGATCGCAGCCAGTCGCGCCGCCACTTGTCGTGCGAGCCGGTGGTCGCCGCAGATCGTGCTCGCGGCGACGCCGGGACCGGCCAGGCGAAGCGCCACGGGCGCGCCGGATGCCGCGGCGCCGACGAGCTGACCGTCACCGGCGCAGGGAACGGCCACCGAGCGGCAGATCTGTTCGGTGGCGGCCGGCGGCACCGACGCGGCCCCGCTGCCACGAGAACCGCTGCCACGAGAACGGTCGTCTCGACGATCCTCCGGTGGCGCAGCGATCGGCAGACCCGCGGCGAGCGCGCCGCGGTCGGAGGCGTCGACCGGGACCAGATCGTGACAGCCGTCGCGATCGGAGGCGTGTGCGCCGTTGTCGCGCACCGTCGCGGTCAGCCGCGGACCGGACCGGTCGGCCGTGAGGCTCAGCGTGACGGTCGTCGACACCGCCTCGCTCGAACCCGGAGCGGCCAGCAGCGCGGACAGCGATTCCGGAGAGGTCCCGGCCCATCGGTGGGCGGCGAACCGGAATCCGTCGACGTGTGCGCCGAGCACATCGGACGTCGCGCGCTCGACGGGAGCCCCCTCGGTGAGCCGCATCGTCAGGTCGGTGATCTCGGCAGCCGTCAGCGGACGGGTGGGGATGCCGGAGTCGGCGAGGCGAGCGCGCAGTCGGCGCAGGCACCACAGCGCCGTACGCAGCATCCCGGCGGGCCCGTCACCGCGCATCAGGACCGCCTGCGGACAGTCAGCGGGCCGGATTCGGACCACCAGGTGCACGCTGCGGTGGGTGGGAATCCGCAGTCCGCCGAGCAGCGTCCGATACGCGCCGGCCGCGATGCCGTCGTCCCAGCTGCGCATGGTGTGACTGACGACGTCGATCGCCCAGGGCGCGGCGTCGTGGGCCGACATCGCCGAGAGCACTGCGGGCAACAGACGCGGCGGTGTGGCCCGGGGTGTTCCGACCACCACCGGCGCCGGTTCGTCGGGGGCGATCGCAAGCACCCCGATCAGACTGTCGCCGCAGCGCCGCAGTCCGATGAAACCGTCGTCGGCGGGCACGTCGAACGGTGCCCGGACCTCCCATGGCGCGGTGCGACGCACCAGCATCCTCGCTTGCACTGAGTGCTCCCCCCGAACACGGACTTCGCGAAATCGCCGTGGGACGAGGCTAACCCGCGTCTAACCTCCTTGCGGGGGAATCGATCGGGGGGATTGATGTCACGTCACATCACGACGCGTGCGCAGATCAGCGGGTACCGCTTCGGGGTGGCTCGGGCCGAACACGCGCTCGTGCGCCGCGACGTACGGATGACGCACGATCCGATGCGCGCGCAGTCGCGGGCGCTCGTCGCCGGGACGGTGCTGGCGGTCCTGGTGCTCGCCGGCGCGGCGATCTACGGATTCGTCCGACCGCAACCCGACGTGCGCGATGCCCAGATCGTGGCCGTCGACGGCGGTGGGATGTACGTGCTGATCGACGGCGTGATGCATCCGGTGCCGAACGTCGCGTCGGCCCGTCTGATCCTCGGCAGGCCGCTGCCGGTGCGGCGGGTGAGCGAGCGGTCGTTGAGTCGCTTCCCGCGCGGTGCGGCCGTCGGCATTCCGGACGCACCGGGTGCGCTCGATCGACCGGCGGTGGCCGGACGGTCGACGTGGACCGTCTGCGAGGACGCCGAGGGCAGCGCAGTCGTGGTCGGCGACCTCGCGTCCGCCGCCGAGACGATCGACGCCGATCTCGTGCAGCACGCGGGAGTCGAATGGCTGCTGTACCGGGACCCGACCGGCAGCGGGACCTCCGTTCCGGTCCGGGCCCGCGTCGACCGGTCGCGGGTGGAGTTGGTCCGTGCGCTGGGACTGGAGGGGCGCGAGCCCAGGACGGTGGGGGCGGGACTGTTGAACACCTTCACCGCGCGGCCCGATCTGCGCGTGCCGGAGGTCCCGGATCGCGGGTCACCGGGCGTTCTCGGTCTGCCGGTCGGTTCGGTGGTCGCGACCGCCGGCGTCGACGGAACCCTGCGCTATCAGCTGGTTCTCGCCGACGGAGTGCAGCCGCTGTCCGAGCCTGCGGCCGAGATGATGCGACTGACCGACCCGTCGGCCGCGGACGGAGTACGGCGAGTGGCGCCGGCCGCGGTGGCGGCGCTCACTGTCCGCGAAGTGGTGCCCGTCGCGCATTTTCCGCACGCGGTGCCTCGGTTCGGCGACCCTCCGTCGGTGCTGTGCCATCGCTGGAGCCACGACACCGAGGGGGCCGCGACGGCGGCGCTTCTCGGAGCGCGCCGACTGCCGGTGCCCGACGGCGCCAGACCGGTGGTTCTGGCTTCGTCGGACGGTCGGGGACCGGCGCTCGACCGGGTCTATCTGCGGCCGGGGACGGGTGAGCACGTGGTGTTGACCGGCGTGGACCCGCGGTCGCCGCGCGCGTCGACGCCGTTCTATGTGAGCGATGCGGGCGTGCGTTACCGGTTGGCGGGCGCGGGGATCGGCGAGATCCTCGGGTTGCCGGAACCGGTGCGGGCGCCGTGGCCGATGATCGCGCTGCTGCCGTCGGGGCCGGAGCTGAGCCGGGAGGCCGCGGCGGTCACCTCCGACGGCGTCAGCTCCCGTTGACGAAGCGGCGCACCATCGCCTCCCAGTCGTCGGCGATCTCCTCGCATGTCATGCCGACGACGTCGAGAAGATGGCGCACGGTCAAGGCCATGAGCGGTGCCTGGACGGCGTGGGCGGTGACCTCCAGCCTGCCGTCGATGCCCAGTTCGGCCAGGAGCATCCGCACGTGGAGCGTCGACATCGCCCAGACCGGATGCGATAGATGGTCGGGCTGGTCGGCACCCGCCTCCAGCAGGATATCGAGGTGGTCGACGGTCATCTTGAGTCGCGCGCGGCCGTAGGCGATCAGCCGGTCGAGCGGGGGAGCGCCGGGCCCGAGAGGTTCCGGTCCGGAGAGGAAGGCCTGCTGGAGGTCCGACTCCGAGTGGTCGAGGAGGGCGAGCATCAGTCCCGTCCGGTTGCCGAAACGGCGGAATACCGTGCCCTTGCCGACGCCGGCGGCACGGGCCACCGCTTCCATCGTCACCGCGGACGCGCCCTGACTGTCGATCAGCGATTTGGCGGCCGCCAGCAGCAGCCGACGATTCCGTGCGGCGTCGGCCCGCTCCGGCGACGCAGCGGGCGCGTTCGCCACGTGCAGTTCAAGGGGGCCGGGGCCGTCGGGGAGCATGAGTCGACTGTAAAGCATGTCGGCGTTGTCGCGATTGCGGACACCGGAGGCCGATCCGCGCGCGACCAGCACTTCCATGCTGTGTCCGGTGTCACGGACGGCACCGGGAATCACGGCGGACCGTGGTCCGTTTCATTGGAGGTATCCGTACGTACGTCAGGAAGAGTGTCGCTCCATGTCTGAAGGCAACATCACCATCGCAGTTCTCGTCGGCAGCCTCCGCTCCGGCTCGCACAACCGTGCGCTCGCCGAACTGGCCGCGGCCAATGCTCCCGAGGGGATCTCGTTGAAGATCGTCGAAGGTCTGGGCGAGGTGCCGTTCTACAATGAGGACATCGACACCCCGGATGCGATCCCGGCCGCCGCGGCCTCGCTGCGCGATCAGGTGGCGTCGGCCGACGCCTTCCTCTTCGTCACCCCCGAGTACAACGGCACGATGTCGGCCGTCCTGAAGAACGCCATCGACTGGCTGTCGCGTCCCTACAGCGCCGGCGCGCTCGCCGGGCGTCCGGCCGGCGTCATCGGCGCCGCACTCGGCCGGTACGCGGGCACCTGGTCCCGTCAGGACACGCGCAAGTCGATCGGCGTCGCGGGAGCGAATGTGGTCGAGGCCGTCGAGATCGGCATCGGCACCGGCGCGCTGGGCGACGAGGGCGTGGCGACCGCTGAGACCGCCGAGCAATTGGGCGAGGTGGTCCGGGTACTGGCCGACGAGGTCGCCGTCGCCGCCTGATCGACGCTCCTCCGGCGGGGCCGGCCGCGGATGTCCGCGGCCGGCCCCGCCGTCTGTGTCGAGCCGTCTGCGGCCGGGCTGCCGACGGTGTCAGACCCCGGTGGTGAACTGTGTGTGCAAGGGGCCGCACGGTCCCGGCCGAAGGCGCCGAATCGGCGTCCGCCGGCCCGTCTCGGGCACGCGGATTCGAGACACGCCGGACGCGCCGAGACACGCCGGTCCGCCTGTGGACAACTGTCACGCGACCTGGGAGTTTCAAGAATGTTATTCACAAGTTCTTGTGGTCTAGGAAAACATCAGACACTAGGTGTAGTGTTTGGGGTGTCCGGGGGGCGGACGGCAATCGACCGAATTACGGCGGTGTCGTTCACTGCGAAAGCAGGAGATCCGGTCAGAGAAGTCAAGCAAGTCACTCGCAGCAGATCATTCATCTCAAGGGAGTTCATCGATGGCCATCACCGTCTACACCAAGCCCGCCTGCGTCCAGTGCAACGCGACCTACAAGGCTCTCGACAAGATGGGCCTGGAGTACGACGTCGTGGACATCAGCCAGGACGACGAGGCTCGCGATTACGTGATGGCGCTCGGCTACCTTCAGGCGCCGGTCGTCGTGGTCGGCGACGAGCACTGGTCGGGTTTCCGTCCCGACCGCATCAAGTCGCTCGCCACCAACGCGGCCTGACGGAGGCGAGCCACATGGCCGCCGACACTGAAACCCGAAATCCGCTCATCGTCTACTTCTCGTCGGTGTCGGAGTACACCCACCGCTTCGTTCAGAAGCTGGGGCTCCGCGCGGTCCGGATCCCCCTCATCGACCGCACGTCGTCGTTCCGGGTGGACGAGCCCTACATCTTGATCACGCCCACATACGGGGGCGGGAAGATCAGCGATGCGGGCAGCGTCACCGCTCATGCGGGCGGAGGCTACGTGCCCAAGCAGGTCATCAAGTTCCTGAACATCGAACAGAATCGGTCATTGATCCGCGGCGTCATCGCCGGGGGCAACACCAACTTCGGCGAGGAGTTCGCCCTGGCGGGCGACATCGTCTCGCACAAGTGCCAGGTGCCGTTCCTCTATCGCTTCGAGTTGATGGGAACCACCGACGACGTCGAACGGGTGCGCGCGGGCCTGGCTCAGTTCGCCGCGAGTTCCGCGTTCACCGGCCGGGCCGCCTGACGGCCCGCGCTCACCAGTTTCCGGACCACCAGTTTCCGTCAAGTACGCAAACTTCAGTTTCACCAGGGAGAAGCAGTGTCGCCCACCGCAGTTTCTGTCAGCGAATCCACCGTCTCGGCGAGCAAGTCGGGGGTGCACACGGGTCCGGCCGGCCACGAGCCGGGCGACCTCGACTACCACGCGCTCAACGCGATGCTCAACCTGTACGACGCGGACGGTCGGATCCAGTTCGACAAGGATCGTGAGGCCGCCCGCCAGTACTTCTTGCAGCACGTCAACCAGAACACGGTGTTCTTCCACGATCTCGACGAGAAGCTCGACTATCTCCTCAAGGAGAACTACTACGAGCCCGAGGTCCTCGCGAAGTACGACCGCGAGTTCGTGAAGTTGCTGTTCGGGCACGCCTTCGCCAAGAAGTTCCGGTTCCCGACCTTCCTGGGCGCGTTCAAGTACTACACCAGCTACACGCTCAAGACGTTCGACGGAAAGCGCTACCTGGAGCGTTTCGAGGACCGCGTCTGCATGGTGGCGCTGACGCTGGCCGACGGCGACACCGCGCTCGCGCGCAATCTGGTCGACGAGATCATGGACGGCCGGTTCCAGCCGGCCACGCCGACCTTCCTGAACTCGGGCAAGAAGCAGCGCGGCGAGCCGGTCTCGTGCTTCCTGCTGCGCATCGAGGACAACATGGAGTCGATCGGCCGATCGATCAACTCCGCGCTGCAGTTGAGCAAGCGCGGCGGGGGCGTGGCGCTGCTCCTCAGCAACGTCCGCGAGCACGGCGCGCCGATCAAGCGCATCGAGAACCAGAGCTCCGGTGTCATCCCGATCATGAAGCTGCTGGAGGACTCGTTCAGCTATGCCAACCAGCTCGGCGCGCGTCAGGGCGCCGGTGCCGTGTACCTGCACGCGCACCACCCCGACATCTACCGCTTCTTGGACACCAAGCGTGAGAACGCCGATGAGAAGATCCGGATCAAGACGCTGTCGCTGGGCGTGGTGATCCCGGACATCACCTTCGAGCTCGCCAAGAACAACGACGACATGTACCTGTTCAGCCCGTACGACGTGGAGCGCGTCTACGGCAAGCCGTTCGCGGACGTGAACGTCACCGACGAGTACCACGCCATGGTCGAGGACCGGCGGATCCGCAAGTCGAAGATCAGGGCGCGGGAGTTCTTCCAGACGCTCGCTGAGCTGCAGTTCGAGTCCGGCTACCCGTACATCATGTTCGAGGACACGGTGAACAGGTCGAACCCGATCGAGGGCAAGGTCACGCACTCCAACCTCTGCTCGGAGATCCTGCAGGTCTCGACCCCGTCGGAGTTCAACGAGGACCTCACGTACTCGCATGTCGGCAAGGACATCTCGTGCAATCTCGGGTCGATGAACATCGCCAAGACGATGGACTCGCCGGACTTCGGCCAGAGCATCGAGACCGCGATCCGCGGACTCACCGCCGTCGCCGATCAGACGTCGATCGAGTCGGTGCCGTCGATCAAGCGGGCGAACGACGAGGGTCACGCCATCGGCCTCGGCCAGATGAACCTGCACGGTTACCTGGCTCGTGAGCGGATCTTCTACGGCAGCGAAGAGGGCATCGACTTCACGAACATGTACTTCTACACGGTCCTGTTCCACGCCATCCGCGCGTCGAACAAGATCGCCAAGGAGCGCGGGACGGCTTTCGCCGGCTTCGAGAAGAGCACGTATGCGACCGGTGAGTTCTTCGACAAATACATCGACCAGGTGTGGGAACCGAAGACTCAGAAGGTGCGCGACCTGTTCGCACGCGCGGGCCGTGACGGCGAGAGCGCGCAGCTGTTCGAGTCGGGCATCCACATTCCGACCCAGGACGACTGGCGTGAGCTCAAGGCGTCGGTGCAGCAGTACGGCATCTACAACCAGAATCTGCAGGCGGTGCCGCCGACCGGTTCGATCAGCTACATCAATCATTCGACCAGCTCGATTCACCCGGTCGCGTCGAAGATCGAGATCCGCAAGGAAGGCAAGATCGGCCGCGTCTACTACCCGGCTCCGTACCTGACGAACGACAATCTGGAGTACTACCAGGACGCGTACGAGATCGGTTACGAGAAGATCATCGACACGTATGCGGCCGCGACCCAGCACGTCGATCAGGGTTTGAGCCTGACGCTGTTCTTCAAGGACACCGCGACCACGCGGGACGTCAACAAGGCGCAGATCTACGCGTGGCGCAAGGGCATCAAGACGCTGTACTACATCAGGCTCCGTCAGATGGCGCTCGAGGGGACCGAAGTGGATGGCTGCGTCAGCTGCATGTTGTGAGCTGTTGTCGCACAACGAGATCCAGTCGCCGACTACACCGAATGAGGAATGACGATGACATCGACTAGTCCTGCCGAGGGCGCACCGGTCAAGCTGGTGAACCGGGTCTCGGCCATCAACTGGAACCGAGTCCAGGACGACAAGGACGCCGAGGTCTGGGACCGACTGACCGGCAACTTCTGGCTGCCGGAGAAGGTGCCGGTGTCCAACGACATCCAGTCGTGGGGAACGCTGACCGACTACGAGAAGACGCTCACCATGCGCGTCTTCACCGGGCTCACCCTGCTCGACACCATCCAGGGAACCGTCGGCGCCATCGCGCTCATCCCCGATGCGCTGACCCCGCATGAGGAAGCGGTGATGACCAACATCGCCTTCATGGAGTCGGTGCACGCCAAGAGCTACAGCGCGATCTTCTCGACGCTGTGCTCCACCAAGGAGATCGACGAGGCCTTCCGCTGGTCGGAGGAGAACGAGTATCTCCAGCGCAAGGCGCAGATCGTCATGGATTACTACCGTGGCGACGATCCCCTCAAGCGCAAGGTGGCTTCGACTCTGCTCGAGTCGTTCCTGTTCTACTCCGGCTTCTACCTGCCGATGTACTGGTCTTCGCGCGCCAAGCTCACGAACACTGCCGACATGATCCGGCTGATCATCCGCGACGAGGCCGTCCACGGCTACTACATCGGCTACAAGTACCAGCGCTCTCTGGAAGTGGAGACGCCGGAGCGTCGTCAGGAGCTCAAGGACTACACCTTCGAGCTGCTGTTCGAGCTCTACGACAACGAGACCGACTACACCGAGGCGCTCTACGACGAGGTCGGGCTGAGCGAGGACGTCAAGAAGTTCCTTCGGTACAACGCCAACAAGGCCCTCATGAATCTCGGCTACGAGGCGATGTTCCCGAAGGACGAGACGGACGTGAACCCGGCGATTCTGTCGGCGCTGTCGCCGAACGCCGACGAGAACCACGACTTCTTCTCGGGATCGGGCAGCTCGTACGTGATCGGCAAGGCTGTCAACACCGAAGACGAGGACTGGGACTTCTGACCTCTTGCGGCCGGTCCGGCGCCCGTCAGCGCCGGCCGGTCAGCACGTCGTAGTACGTCGTGAGGTCGTCGAGGGCCTCGCCGACCTCGGTCAGCGGCACCCCGGTGGCGCGCAGCGCCTGCCGCAGGGCCGTCGGGTCGAGGTCGGAGAGCGGGTCGACGGCGGGAAACGACGGGGGAGCGGGCGGCAGACGGTGGTCCCCGTAGGGGTCGTCGGCGACGAGCGGATCGTCGTCGCCCACCGCCGCGTGTCGGTCGCCGTCCTGCACCACCGCCAGCAGTTCGGGCAGGTCGGTGCCCATCACTGTCAGCAGCGTGGTGGGACGCCGGTCGATCTCCGCCGCCACCTCGAACGACACCGCCAGGACATGGGTGCATCGGGGAGCGTCGTCGGGACAACTGCAGTCGGACGTCACGTCGGCCGGCTCGGTGGGTGCGATCAATTCGCCGAGTCCGGTCGGTTGCTCACCGCGGGCGAGGTCGAGCAGGTCGTCGGTGCTGCCCGTTCGGCGCAGCAGTTCCACGACGGTGTCCGGGTCGACGGTGCGCATCTCGAGCCGGACGTCGAAGGGGTCGAGTTGGCTGCCGCGCACCGAAGCCGTCACCACACCGTGCCCGATCCGAAGACCTTCGACGTGCCGCTCTCGGAAGTATCGACGGGCGCCGGTGATGCGGCGGTGATCGGCACCCGACTCCACCACGCCGACGAAGGCGCGCGACCAGCCGGTGATGCCGTAGCCGCGGACTGCGGCCTTCGTCCGCCGTCTGCCGGGACTCATGGACGCTCCGATCTCATTCGGCGACAGCCTCCTCGCGCAGAGCCAGCAGATCCATCAGGGTGTCGTCGTCGAGCTCGGTGAGCCACGACTCGCCGGTGCTGACCGTCAGGCGCGACAGTTCCCGCTTCGCCGCGACCATCTCATCGATCCGTTCCTCCAGCGTTCCGACGCACACGAACTTGCGGACCTGCACATTGCGCGTCTGCCCGATCCGGTAGGCACGGTCGGTGGCTTGATCCTCCACCGCCGGATTCCACCATCGATCGGCGTGGATGACATGATTCGCCGCCACCATGTTCAGGCCCGTTCCGCCGGCCTTCAGTGTGGCGAGAAGCACCGGCGGACCGTCCTCGGCGGCGAACCGCTCGACCATCTCGTCACGCCCGTTGCGGGTGACACCACCGTGCAGGACCGGCACTGCGGCGCCGAGGACCGGTTCGAGCCAGGTCGAGAGCAAGTCGGCGAACGCAGCGAACTGGGTGAAGACCAGCGCGCGGTCGCCCTCGGCGATCAGCGTGGTCAGGACGTCGACGAGGAGTTCGACCTTGCCGGATCGATGGCGGCCCCGCCGCAGCATGGCCGAGCCGTCGTCGAGGTAGTGCGCCGGGTGATTGCAGATCTGCTTGAGCCGGGTCAGGGCAGCGAGGACCGTCCGACGGCGCGGGCCGCTCTGCTGGGTATCGGCGAGTGCCTCATGCAATTCGTTCAGAACGGCTTGATACAGGCCTGCCTGCTCACTGGACAGGTTGGTGCGGACCATCAGTTCGGTCTTCTCCGGGAGATCGGGAGCGATGGTCGGATCGGTCTTCTCCCTGCGCAGAATGAACGGCTTGGTCACGGCCGACAGCCGGGCGACGGCTCGCGCGTCCCGGTCGCGCTCGATGGGTTCGGCGAACCGGGCCCGGAACTTCGAGGCGGTGCCGAGCATGCCGGGATTCACCAGATCGATCACGGCCCGCAGGTCCTCCAGCCGATTCTCGACCGGGGTCCCGGTCAACGCGACTCGCTGGGCGGCCGAGACGGCGCGCAGCGCCTTCGCTGCCGCGGTGTGCACGTTCTTGACGTGCTGAGCCTCGTCGACGACGAGTTCCTTCCATGTCAACGCCGCCAGTGAATCACGGTCGCGCGCGAGAGTCGCGAACG
Source organism: Gordonia sp. PS3 (assembly GCF_041950545.1). Lineage (NCBI taxonomy): Bacteria > Bacillati > Actinomycetota > Actinomycetes > Mycobacteriales > Gordoniaceae > Gordonia > Gordonia sp. PS3. The sequence goes on from NZ_CP169524.1 coordinate 1,133,345, forward strand.
TGGTGAGCACCACGTCGGCGCGGTTCTCGGCGATCCGCTCCGTCGATCGGCCGGTGCCGTGATGGACCACCACCCGCAGATGCGGCGCGAACGACGACAACTCCCGTTGCCAATTGCCGATGACCGACATCGGGCACACCACCAGAGCCGGATCCGATTCCGGGTCGCGCTCGCGGCCGGCGGTGAGCAGCGCGATCACCTGCACGGTCTTGCCCAGACCCATGTCGTCAGCGAGGACGCCGCCTGCCCCGATGGCGCCCAACGCGGTCAGCCACTCCAGTCCGCGCTGCTGGTAGGGACGAAGCTCGGCGCGTAGGCGCGACGGCGGGGGCATCGACGGCGGCACGATGGTCCCGCCCGCGGCGATGTCGTCGAGCCAACCGAGGCCGGAGACCGTCCTGACCGGAACCGGAAGGGTGTCGTCGCGCTCGGTCACCAGAGCGAGGAGATCGGCCATCGTGGGCGCCTGGTCGCCGGGCGCCAGCGCACGTTGGGCCGCGACGAAGGCCGCGGCGCGGCCCAGTGCGGCGCCTTCGGCGCGGAGCCACGTGCCGCGGAGCCGGACGAGATCGCCGCTCTGCTGAGCGAGTTCCTCGATGTCGGACGATGACAGCTCTCGGGAGCCCGGGGCGTCGCCGAGAGCGAGCCGCCACTCGAAATCCGAGATCTCGTCGAGGCCGACGAATCCGGGCCGGGCTCCGCCGCCGGGAGTCTGTTGTGAACGGATCGACAGCGAGGGGGTGACGGCCGCGATCGACGACGGCAGAAGGACGTTCACGCCCGCCGCCTGGAGGTCCGCGGCACCGCGGGCGAGGAGTTCGTCGACCACCGCGGTCGTGAGCAGATAGTCGAGGCTGTGCGGATCGGCTTCGGCGCGGCTCAGCTCGCCGAACGCGCCGACCGCTGTCGCGAGCTCGGTGGTGACGGCATCGAGTTCGTGCGCATCGAGGCGGTGCGGGACCACCGGGACGAGTTCACCGCTCGGACTGCGGACGCAGACCTCGAGGCGCCAGCGCACCTGCTCCGGCGCCATCGGCGGTTCGTCGGGCTCGTCCGGAGGCACGTGAAGGCGCATCACCAGTGCGGGGCGTCCCGGACCGGCGGTGCCGACCCAGTCGTGCCAGGCCTGTGCGCTGCGCGGTCCGATCTCGGCACCGAGATCGGTGGGCGCTCGTTGCGCCAGACCGGCGATGAGCGGTATCGGCGACGTCACCTCCGCTGCCGCGAGGAGCCGGCGGCACTCGTGGTCGACGGCCTCGGCGACGAAGTCGGTGACAGCTCCCCGGGTGGCCAGCGCGGGCGGCGCCGAGTCCTGTGCGATCGACAGCCAGCTGTGCCACGCGGCCCCGGGTACCGGGATCCAGCGCACCTCGTACACCCCGCCGACCAGACAGGTGCTCGGCGCGACGGCGCCTGACGCGATGTAGCGGCGTACGCAGGCGAGGAGGTGACGGTAGTACGCGATGTCGCCGCCGACGCGGAGATGTGCGCAGCGATCGAGGAACTCGACAGCCGACGCCATGCCGAGTCCGCATGCCGGAAGGAACCGGCGCGTGCCGTCGGGGCCGGCGATCTCCACTGTGTGCCGCAGCCGCTTGCGTGACACGAGATCGGTGAGCGCCGCGGGGACCTCGACCGCGTCGCCGAAGACGGTGCCCGGCTCGGTCGGCGCATCGGGCCACACGGCCATCCCGAGCCCGGGAACCCAGCGGATGCGCAGCGGTGCCCGGCTGTGCTGCTCGGCCACGGCGATCGCTGTCATGGCACCAGTTGTAGCTCAGCGGTACGACATCGGCGATGTCGGGAGCGCCGCGAGGCCCGGACCGGCGGAATCAGCCCGCGGAACTGCTGTTGAGGGAGACCTTCACGTCGTTGAGCACCAGCCACGCCGCTGCCAGTCCGGACGTGCCGTACCAGACGGTGTCGTCGACGGAGAGGACTCGGTTCCAGGTGGGCGCGCCCATGTCGAGCCAACGATCGCTGAGGAGGACGCGCTTGCCGCGCTCCAGACCCTCGGGCCCCTCGTAGCTCACATAGATGAGGTCGGCGTCGGCGTCGGTGAAGTCGGCGTCGGTGGCGGGCACCGCCTCGGGCGTGCGCTGGGCGGCGGGCCGGGCGACCCCGATGGTCGCCATGATCTGCGCACCGAAGGAACCGGTGCCCTCGATCATCTCCGCGTCGGGAGTGAAACGGACCAGCGAGACCTCGCTGTGGGGTGCGTCCATCACGCGTCCCACGCGGTGCGCCTCGGTGGTGAATTCGTCGAGACGAGCATTCGCCGCCCCGGTCCGGTTGACGCCCGCCGCGACCGCGCGGAAGGCCGCCTGCCAGTCGGAGGCGGGATCAACGGTGACGATTCGGGCCGTGCCGAGCGCGCCGGTACCGCGCAACGCGTCGAGGCGCTGCCGCGTCTCCGGCGAGGTCAGGACCACCTGGGGGGCGGCGGTGCGCACGGCCGCGCTCGCCGGTGCGTCGCCGAGCGCCGGAACCGACGCCAGCTGCGGGCCCAGATAGGCCGGGACCGACCCGGCCGGCGCGGTCACACCCGTCACTTGAGCGCCCATGCCGAGCGCGCACAGCGCGTCGAGGAGAGCGGGATCGGTGACGACGATCCTGGCCACGTCTGCGCGGCCCGGGTCGGGTGCGGTGGGAGCCAGACAGGTCTTGGCGTAGTCGCGGCCCGGATTCACGATGTTCACCTCGGCGATCCGGGTCACCGTCGTGGAGATGACCGAGCCGTCGGGCGTGCGCAGGACGTCGTCGTCGGCGGCACAGGCGCCGAGGCCGACGGTCAGCGCGACCGCCGTCGCCAGGGCACCGGCGCAGCGCCGCGGGGAGCGGGCAAGCATGGAGAACACCCGCCTACGCTAGCATCGGCGGCTCGCCGTGAAATGGGGCTACCTGCGGCGACGAACGCGGTCTATCTTGGTAATACGACAGATCGTAGGACCCGGTCGGAACGGTGCGCCGGTCTGGTTTACGATCAGTACGTAGCGCTAGCGCCAGAGTTGGCACGACAGCAGAGTTTTGGGCCGTCAGGCCCGGTGCCCGCAATCGGCGCCGAGGAGGAGGAATCTGTGACCGCGGTAGACCAACCGACGACCCGGGTGGAGGCGGAGCGGCCGTATCCGGCCCGCGTCCAGCCCAAGGGCTCGTTCTTCTACAAGCTCATCACGACGACCGACCACAAGCTGATCGGTCAGATGTACATCGCCACCTGCATCGGGTTCTTCCTGGTCGGCGGTCTCATGGCGTTGTTGATGCGTGCCGAGTTGGCGCATCCGGGGCTGCAGTTCCTGTCGAACGAGCAGTTCAACCAGCTGTTCACCATGCACGGCACGGTGATGCTTCTGATGTACGCGACCCCGATCGTGATCGGTTTCGCGAACTTCGTCCTGCCTCTGCAGATCGGCTCGCCGGACGTCGCCTTCCCCCGCCTGAACGCGCTCGGCTACTGGCTGTTCCTGTTCGGCAACCTGGTCGCGCTGGGCGGCTTCCTCACTCCGGGCGGCGCCGCCGACTTCGGCTGGACCGCTTACACCCCGCTGACTGACGCCGTTCACGCTCCGGGCGTCGGTGCCGACCTGTGGATCATGGGCCTGGGTGTCGCCGGTCTGGGCACCATCCTGGGTGCGGTCAACATGATCACCACCGTCGTGTGTCTGCGCGCACCCGGCATGACCATGTTCCGCATGCCGATCTTCACCTGGAACATCCTGGTGACGAGCGTTCTGATCCTGCTGATCTTCCCGCTGCTCACCGCGGCGCTGATGGGTCTGGAGGTGGACCGGCAGTTCGGTGCGCATCTGTACGACCCGGCCAACGGCGGCGTGATCCTGTGGCAGCACCTGTTCTGGTTCTTCGGTCACCCCGAGGTCTACGTCATCGCCCTGCCGTTCTTCGGCATCGTGTCCGAGGTGTTCCCGGTGTTCTCCCGTAAGCCGCTGTTCGGCTACTCGGGCCTGGTGTACGCGACGCTGGCCATCGCGGCGCTGTCCGTCGCTGTCTGGGCGCACCACATGTACGTGACCGGATCGGTCCTGCTGCCGTTCTTCTCGTTCATGACGTTCCTGATCGCGGTTCCGACCGGTGTGAAGTTCTTCAACTGGATCGGCACCATGTGGAAGGGCCGAATCACCTTCGAGACACCGATGCTGTTCGCCATCGGCTTCATCGTCACCTTCCTCTTCGGTGGTCTGACCGGTGTTCTGCTCGCCAGCCCGCCGCTGGACTTCCACATCTCCGACACCTACTTCGTGGTGGCGCACTTCCACTACGTGCTCTTCGGCACGATCGTGTTCGCGACCTTCTCGGGAATCTACTTCTGGTTCCCGAAGATGACCGGTCGCATGCTCGACGAGACCCTGGGCAAGTGGCACTTCTGGCTGACCTTCATCGGCTTCCACGTCACCTTCCTGGTCCAGCACTGGCTGGGCAACGAGGGCATGCCGCGTCGTTACGCCGACTACCTGCCGTCGGACGGTTTCACCACGCTGAACATCGTCTCGACCGTCGGCGCGTTCATCCTCGGCCTGTCGACCCTGCCGTTCGTGTGGAACGTCTTCAAGAGCTACCGCTACGGCGAGGTCGTGACCGTCGACGACCCGTGGGGCTTCGGCAACAGCCTCGAGTGGGCCACCAGCTGCCCGCCGCCGCGGCACAACTTCACCGAGCTGCCGCGCATCCGTTCGGAGCGCCCGGCGTTCGAGCTGCACTACCCGCACATGGTCGAGCGCATGCGCGCCGAAGCCCATGTCGGCTGGGGCAGCAGCAACCAGCACTGACGTCGCGACAGCGACCAGATCAGGCCCGTCCGAGTTCGTTCGGACGGGCCTGATCGTCGTTGGTGGACCTGCCTGGGAGCGAGTCGTCGGTGGCGGCCATAATTGCGGTGTGGAAACGAGCGATGCGAAGCGCACCATTCTGATCACCGTCAGCGGACCCGACCATCCCGGCGTCACCTCCTCCCTGATGGGGGCGTTGTCGTCGGTGGGCGTCGATCTGCTCGACGTGGAGCAGGTCGTGATTCACAACCATCTGACCCTCGGTGTACTGGTGACCGCCGACGGCGATGTGGAGGACCTGCAGGACGCGGTGTCCGCGCAGATGGCCGACCGCGGCATGCACGTCGACATCGACCTCGATCCGCACGGCAGAGAACAGGCCGCCTCCACTCATGCCGTCGTGGTCCTCGGCCGCCCGATCTCCGCGGAGGCCTTCCAGGCCGTGGCCGCCGAACTGCATCGTCAGGGCGCGAACATCGACTCCATCCGCGGAGTGGCCGACTACCCGCTCACCGGCCTGGAGCTGATGATCAAGGCCGTCGACACCGAGGACTCCGACGCGGCCATCCGCGAGGGGCTCGGCGCGGTGTCGGCGAAGTACCCGATCGACGTCGCGGTCGAACGCGGCGGGCTGGCGCGGCGTGCCAAGCGCGTCATCGTCTTCGACGTCGACTCGACGCTCATCCAGGGCGAGGTCATCGAGATGCTCGCGGCCAAGGCCGGCCGCGAAGCCGAGGTCGCGGCGGTCACCGAGGCCGCCATGCGCGGGGAACTGGACTTCGCCGAGTCGCTGCACGAGCGGGTCAAGGCACTTGAGGGCCTCGACGCGGAGGTCATCGACCGGGTCGCGTCGTCCCTGGAACTGACTCCGGGCGCGCGCACCACCATTCGCACCCTGAACCGCCTCGGGTACCACTGCGGTGTGGTCTCCGGTGGCTTCCGCCAGGTGATCGAGCCGTTGGCCGGAGAGCTGGAACTCGACTTCGTGCGCGCGAACACTCTGGAGATCGTCGACGGCAAGCTGACCGGTCGGGTGATCGGAGAGGTGGTCGACCGAGAGGGCAAGGCTCGCGCGCTGGCCGCCTTCGCCGAACAGATGGGCGTCCCGATGGAGCAGACCGTCGCGGTCGGCGACGGTGCCAACGACATCGACATGCTGACCGCCGCCGGCCTGGGCATCGCATTCAACGCCAAACCCGCGCTCCGCGAGGTCGCCGACACCACCCTCGACCATCCGTACCTCGACGCCGTGCTGTTCATGCTCGGCGTCACCCGCGACGAGGTGGAGGCGGCTGACAGTCGCGACGGCGTGGTGCGACGCGTGCCGATCGACTGATCGGATGAGCGTCTCCGTCACCGATCAGTACCGGCGCCTGGTGTCGTACCAGGGTGCCTACGACGATCCCGAGGACCCGCAGAACGTACAGGCCATGCAGATGGTCCTGCACATCGAGAAGAAGGACCCACCCGAGCGCCATTCGCTGCTGGTGTCGGCGGCTCGAGCCGTCGTCCTGCTCTGTCTGGACCCTCGTGTCGCGGCGGACGGGGAGTGGGCCGCACCGATGGACGCCTGGTGCGATGCCCGGATCCGCAAGATCGCCCGACGCGCACGGGGTGCCCAATGGGAGGCGGCTCAAGGCGTACCGGGAGTCACCGCGACCGTGAGCGGCGTGCAGGCTCGGGCGTATGTGCCGAGCCGCATCGGCGACGTCGACAAGCGGATCGCGAAATTGCAGATCGGCGGCACCGAGGTCGACGGCCCGCTACCGGGCGACGATGCACCGGTGGACGGTTCCGCCGTCCTGATCCTCTGGGTCAATCCGGGCCTCGAGATGACGGTGGGGAAGACGGCGGCACAGGTCGGTCACGCGTCGATGCTGGGAGTCCGCTTGATGTCGGAGATGCAGACCGCGGACTGGTATGCGGAGGGCTGTCCCCTGGACGTCCGCCTGCCGGGACCGCAGCACTGGGCCCGTCTCGTCGACGCCGCCGCGGCCGGCGACGCTGTCCCCGTGCAGGATGCCGGTTTCACCGAGATCGCGCCCGGGTCGATGACTGTGATCGCTGAACTCGCCCGGCCGTGAGCTGTTCGGCTCCGCCGCACGGCGGTCGTAGCCGGACCGCTCAGACGCTCGGGGCCAACTTCTCCACGGTGCCGAACCACACCTCGCGATCGCCCGCCAGCGGGGCGAGGATCAATTCGTCGGCGCCGATACGCTCGGCGAACCGATCGAGTCGGCCCAGGACGTCGTCGGGTGTGCCGACCGCGGCGAGCCGAAGCATCTCGTCGACCTGAGCGCCCTGCGGTCCGTCGAGCAGAGCGGCGGCGTCCGCGTCACTCAGGTGACGTCCGCGGTTGAAGAGGAACTTGATCCGCTGCAGTTTCGCCGATCGGAGCTGCTCGTAGGCGCGGTCGGCGTCGTCGTCGGCGATGACGGTCGCGGCCGCAATCACGTACGGCTCGGTCTGTCCGCCGTCGGGTAGCGGTGCGGGCCGGAAGTCGCGCACGTAGAGTTCCACTGCCCGTTCCAGGGCCTGCGGCGCGAAATGCGAGGCGAAGGCGTAGGGGAGACCGAGGGCCGCGGCGAGCTGGGCGCCGAACAGTGATGATCCGAGGATGTAGAGCGGGACACCGGTGCCCGCGCCCGGGGTCGCGACCACACCGTGGACCGAGGAACCCGCGAAGTAGCGCTGGAGTTCCACGACGTCGCCCGGGAAGTTCTCTGCGGCCGCGGGAGTGCGTCGGAGCGCGGTGAACGTGGCCTGATCGCCGCCCGGCGCACGCCCGAGGCCGAGATCGATGCGGCCGGGATGGAGCTCGGCGAGGGTGCCGAACTGCTCGGCGATCGCCAGCGGCGAGTGGTTGGGCAGCATCACGCCGCCGGCGCCGAGACGGATATGGGAGGTGTGGGCCGCCATGTGCGCGACGAGGACCGCGGGCGCTGCGGACGCGATGGCCGGCATGTTGTGGTGCTCGGCGTACCAGATCCGCCGGTAACCGGTCCGGTCCGCGAACTGCGCCATCCGGAGCGAGTGCGCGAGGGACTGGGCGACGGTCTCGCCGGGGCCCACCTGAGCGAGGTCGAGGAGGGAGAACGGGACGCGGGACCGCGCGGCGCGGGAATCGGCCGGCGAGTCTGAGGGATCGGAGACAGCGTCTGAGGGATCGGAAACGACGGAATCGGTCACTGATGGTTCAGCGGTGCGGGGCGTCTTTGTATTCCGCCGCACCGGCGATGTGAGGCATCCGGCACCATGGAGACGTGACCGAACTGATTGCTGACCCCGACCTGCTCATCGATTTTCGCGACGTCTCCCTGGTGCGTGACGGCAAGACGCTCGTCGGCCCGGTGAACTGGCAGGTGGAGCTCGACGAGCGATGGGTGATCATCGGGCCCAACGGCGCTGGGAAGACGTCGCTGCTCCGGATGGCCGCGGCCATGGACTTCCCCACCCGCGGTGAGGCGTTCGTGGTGGGCGAGCGGCTGGGCCGCACCGACGTGCGTGAGCTGTCGACCCGGATCGGCATGGTGAGTTCGGCGATGGCGGCCCGGGTGCCGGGCGACGAACTCGTCTCCGACCTGGTGATCTCGGCAGGCTATTCGGTGCTGGGCCGCTGGCGCGAACAGTACGACGAGATGGACCGGGCGCAGGCGGCGGACATCCTGGAGTCGATGGGCGCCGAACACCTCGCCGATCGCACGTTCGGCACGTTGTCGGAGGGCGAACGCAAGCGAGTGCTGATCGCCCGAGGTCTGATGACCGACCCGGAACTGCTGCTTCTGGACGAGCCGGCCGCTGGACTCGATCTCGGCGGGCGCGAGGAACTCGTCGACCGGCTGAGTGTGCTCGCATCCGATCCGGATTCCCCGGCGCTGGTACTGATCACGCATCACGTCGAAGAGATTCCGCCGGGCTTCACGAACATCATGATGCTGTCCGAGGGCGCCGTGACCGCACAGGGTCCGCTCGACGAGGCGCTCACGGCCGAGAACCTCACGGCGACCTTCCGCCAGAACATCGCGCTCACCCGGGACGACGGCCGTTACTTCGCTCGTCGCGCACGCCGAGCGGGCGGTCACCGTCGCGGGGAATGACCCGACCGGCCCGCCGAATATCGATGCGGCGTTTCTTGGGTATGCGAGTATTGAATCCGGCCGACCGAGCGTAAGTTCGGTCGCAGATGATCGCTCAGTCGAAGGAACGTGCATGTTTGCTGAAGAAGGTTCGGCCCCGGTGCCGCTGCGGGACGCCTCCACGGTCGTCCTCGTCCGAGACTCCGCCGACGGCATCGAGATCTTCCTCCAGCGCAGGGTCAAGCAGATGGCGTTCGCCGGCGGGATGACGGTGTTCCCCGGCGGCGGTGTCGACGATCGCGACCGCGATGCGGAGATCGCGTGGGCGGGCCCGGACGTGGACTGGTGGGGCGAGAAGTTCGGCACCGACGTCGAGACCGTGCGGGCGCTGGTGTGCGCCGCGGTCCGCGAGACCTTCGAGGAATGCGGGGTGCTCCTTGCCGGGTCGTCCGACGCCGTCCATCCGGACCCGGCGAGCCTGGCGGGTGAACGCGCCCGCCTGGTGAACAAGGAGATCTCGTTCGCGCAGTTCTTGAACGAGCACGCACTGGTGCTGCGCACCGATCTGCTCGCGCCGCTGTCGCACTGGATCACCCCCAAGAACGAGGTTCGCCGCTACGACACCCGCTTCTTCCTCGCGGAACTCCCCGCCGGGCAGAACGCCGACGGCGAGACCTCGGAGGCGGCCGCCACCGAGTGGCAGACCGCGGAGCGAGCGCTGGCCGACTGGGAGGCGGGGCGGCACTTTCTGCTCCCGCCCACGTGGTCGCAGCTCCGAGAGGTCGCCCGGTACGCGACGGTCGCCGAACTGATGGCCGCCGAGCACGTCATCGCGCCGGTGGAACCGGCCATCGCCGACCCGGCGGGACTTCAGGGGCTCCGCTTCGCCGACTCCGACGAGTACCTCGCCTCGCTCGCCGACGGCCGGATGGAACGGCTCGGGGACTCCGCGTCGTAGCCGGAGAGGGGCGCGGCATCCGGCGCGGGTGCTACTCGCCGGCGAGTCCGTCTCGGTCGGCCCACTCCAGCAGGGGGTCGAGCCGGAATGCGCGGTCGTCGATCGCGCGGTGAAGGTCGCCGAGTTCGGCGTAGCGGGCGGGCATCGTCGCGACGGTGAAGTCGTCCGGCTCGGCGTCGTCGATCTCGTCCCAGCGCAGCGGCGCCGAGACTGTGGCGCGGGCGTTCGCGCGGATCGAGTACGCGGCGGCCATCGTGTGATCCCTGGCGTTCTGGTTGAAGTCGATGAAGACGGCGTCGGGATCGCGGTCCTTGCGCCACCACGTCACCGTGGCGTCGCCGGGCAGCCGTCGCACCACTTCGGCACCGAAAGCGTGTGCGGCGCGGCGCACGTCGCCGAATCCCCACTCGGGTTCGATGCGAACGTAGACGTGCAGCCCGTGCCCGCCGGACGTCTTCGGGAATCCGCGGATGCCGAGTTCGTCGAGTATCTCGTGGACCACGTGCGCCACCCGGCGGACGCGGGCGAAGTCCGCGCCGGGCATCGGATCGAGGTCGATCCGCCACTCGTCGGGCTGTTCGACGTGCGAGCGCCGCGAGTTCCAGGGGTGGAACTCGACAGTCGCCATCTGTACGGCCCAGAGCACCGCCGCGGGCTCGGTCACGCACAGTTCGTGGACGGTACGCGAGTACCGGGGGAAGAAGATGTCGACGGTCTGCACCCAGTCGGGCGCACCGGCTGGGAGCTTCTTCTGGTGGACCTTCTTCTCCGCCGTCCCGCGAGGGAAGCGGTGAAGCATGCACGGCCGTTCGTACAGAGCGCGGGTGATGCCGTCCGCGACGGCCAGGTAGTACCTCGCGAGGTCGAGCTTCGTGAGTCCGGCATCGGCGAAATAGACACGGTCGGGGCTGCTCACCCGCACGTCGCGAACCGACCCGTCGGGCCCGGGAACCTGCAGTACGACGGCTTCGTCACCCATGCGGCAACACTAATCCCTCTCGGGAGCGTTCAGGTGTCACATGCTTACCGCCCGGTTGGGTCGACGACCTGACTTACCGGTAGCCTGCCCTCATGGCTGAGTTTGTGACGCTGGAGACGTCCGAGGAACATCCGGGCGTCGGGACGATCCTGCTGAACCGTCCGCCGATGAACGCGCTGAACCGTCAGGTCCAGAATGAGCTCGCGGCGGCCGCCGACGAGGCGAGCGTGCGCGACGACGTCAAGGCCGTCGTCATCTACGGCGGGCCCAAGGTGCTGGCGGCGGGCGCCGACATCAAAGAGATGAACGATATGTCGTTCTCGGACATGCAGAAGGTCGCCGGACGTCTGCAGCGGGCGCTGGGGGCGATCGCCGACATCCCGAAGCCGACGGTCGCGGCGATCACCGGTTACGCGCTGGGCGGCGGACTCGAGGTGGCGCTGGGCGCCGATCGGCGCATCGTCGGCGACAACGCCAAGCTCGGCGTGCCCGAGGTGCTGCTCGGAGTGATCCCCGGAGGCGGCGGCACGCAGCGGCTCGCGCGGCTGATCGGCCCCTCGCGGGCCAAGGACATGATCTTCACCGGTCGGTTCGTCGGTGCCGAGGAAGCTCTGCGGATCGGTCTCGTCGACCAGGTGGTGGCACCCGACGACGTGTACGACGAAGCGCTGAAGTGGGCGGGCCAGTTCTCCGGAGCGGCGTCGGCCGCCCTCGCCGCCGCGAAGACCGCCGTCGACTCGGGTGTCGAAGTGGACCTGGCCACCGGACTCAAGATCGAAGAACAGGCTTTCGCGGCTCTGTTCGCGACGCAGGACCGCACCATCGGCATGGAGTCGTTCGTAGCCAACGGCCCGGGCAAAGCCGAATTCACCGGAAAGTAGGGAAACACCCGACAATGACCGCCATCGACGACCAGAACCCCGCCGATCCGTCCCCCACGGGCGTCGACGCCGCCGATCAAGTGGACCCGGCACCCAATCCGCATGCCACCGCCGAGCAGGTGGAGGCCGCGCTGAAGGACACCAAGCTCGCGCAGGTCCTCTACCACGACTGGGAAGCCGAGACGTACGACGAGAAGTGGTCGATCTCCTTCGACGAGCGCTGCATCGACTACGCCCGCGGTCGTCTCGACAAGATCCTTCCCGATGCGCCGCTGCCGTACGGCCGGGCCATGGAACTCGGTTGCGGCACCGGCTTCTTCCTGCTGAACCTGATGCAGTCGGGTGTGGCGGAGAAGGGCTCGGTCACCGATCTGTCGCCGGGCATGGTGAAGGTGGCGCTGCGCAACGCGGAGAACCTCGGCCTGGACGTCGACGGCCGGGTCGCCGACGCCGAGAGCATCCCGTACGAGGACGACACCTTCGATCTGGTCGTGGGCCACGCGGTGCTGCATCACATCCCCGACGTCGAGAAGTCGTTGCGGGAGGTGCTGCGCGTGCTCAAGCCCGGCGGCCGCTTCGTCTTCGCCGGCGAGCCCTCGACGTACGGTGACTTCTACGCCCGGTGGATGAGCCGCGCCACCTGGTGGGCCACCACCAATATCACGAAGTTCGGGCCGCTCAAGTCGTGGCGCCGGCCGCAGGAGGAACTCGACGAGAGCTCGCGCGCGGCGGCACTGGAGGCCGTCGTCGACATCCACACCTTCTCGCCCGAGGATCTGGAGCGACTGGCGACCAGCGCGGGTGCGGTCCAGGTCGAGTCGGCCGCGGAGGAACTCGCCGCTGCCATGCTCGGCTGGCCGGTCCGGACTTTCGAGGCCGCGGTGCCGCCCGAGAAGCTCGGCTGGGGCTGGGCGGGCTTCGCGTTCGGCGGCTGGAAGCGCATGACCTGGCTCGATGAGAACGTCCTCCGCAAGTTGGTTCCGCCGAAGTTCTTCTACAACGTTCTGATCACCGGAGTGAAGCCGGAGAAGTAGGGCACCCTCCGCAAACGATCGACGCACCGCTCGGCATCGGCGACCTCCTCCGCGAGGGGCCGGAGCCGGGCGGTGATCGCTATGGCGGCCCGGCGCCGTCGAACACCGCCACCCGGAAGTCGGTCATCAGCCGACGGCAGCGCGTGTAGAAATCCCGCCTCGTGGTGCCTATCGCGCGCAGCGCCGGCCCGTGGTCCAATGCCACCACCGCGATCACGACGGTCGCGAAGGTCTGCCACGCGCCGCCCGCCGGCCTGCGCGCCCATCGCGGTGCGGGCGCGAACGCCTCGCGCAACCGGCGTTCCTGGAAGCGGACGTGGTGGCGTTCGTCGTCCAGGATCCGCGACGAGACCTCGCGCAGCAGAGGGTCGGACGATGCGGCGAGCGCGCCGTAGTATTCCAGTGCGATGAGCTCGGCGGTCGCCAGTACCAGCAGTTCGCTCCGCAGTCCGAGGGCGCGCCGCGTCGCGACGAACACGCGGTCGGACCAGTGCCCGGCGATCGTCGGCGCCCCGGCTGCCCGAAGCAATTCGGCCAGCATGCGCGCGTGGTTCTGTTCCTCGGCGACGAACATCCGAACCGCCGCGGCGTAGTCGGGATCGCCGGTTGCTTCCGCAAGCCGGATCAGCGCAGCGCCGTCGCCGCTCTCGCCCACCTGGAACCGTTGCAGACTCCGGATCACCGGTGAGGGGAGTCGGCTGCCGGCTCGCCAGTCGGGGTCCGGATTCTGCTCCCGGATACGGGACCGTGTCACGAACTCCTCGCTCCATGTCATGGTGCCGGTTATACCGGTTATCGCACCGACTAGGGTTGCGCTGTGGGTTACGAGTTCAGCATCGACGACGTCGACTACCTGCGTTCCCGGTACGGCGACAAGGCCCTCCAGAACGCGTCCGCGATGGCCCTGACTCCTGATTCGCTGCTGCGTGAGATGCCCGATCTGCGCTCCCGGTACGGCGACCGCGCGCCGGCGCTCGTCGAGACCGTCCTCAATCGCCGCAAGGCCGCCGGACGGTTGGCACACGCCGATCAGCTGCTGGCGAGCGACACCGCGGTCCAGCAGGCCACGACGGCGGCCGTGGCCGAGCACCGGGCGGCCGACATCGCGGCGCGCTTTCCCGGAGCCGTCGTGCACGACGTGACCTGTTCCATCGGATCGGAGATGATGGCGCTGTCGGTGACGAGCGGCATCGCCGGTGTGATCGGCAGTGACGTCGATCCGGTCCGGTTGGCGATGGCCGACCACAACATGTCCCTGGGCGACGAGCGGCGCTCGCCGTGGCTGCTGGCGCGCGCCGACGCCCTCGCGCCGGTGTCGAACGCCGACGTGGTGATCGCCGACCCGGCGCGCAGGAATGCGCGTGGCCGAACCTTCAAGCTCGACGAACTCGATCCGCCGCTGTTGGAGTTGCTCGCGGTGTACGCCGGACGCGAGCTGGTCGTCAAATGCGCCCCGGGGCTCGACTACCGACTGCTGCGCGATCGGTTCGGTTTCGAGGGGCAGGTCCAGATCGTCTCGCTCGACGGCGGCGTCCGCGAGGCATGTCTGTGGAGCGAAGTGACGCAGCCACGCCGCCGAGCGACCGTCCTGCGCTCAGCCGGCCGAGACTACGAGATCACCAGTGCCGATCCCGACGACATCGATCCGCCGGGAGTCGACGAGTGGATCATCGATCCGGACGGCGCGGTGGTTCGCGCCGGTCTGGTGCGGAACTACGCCCACCGACACGGGCTGCGGCAGTTGGACCCGCAGATCGCTTATCTGACCGGTGGCCGCGTGCCCGCGGGGGAGCGCGGTTTCCGGGTGATCGACCAGCTGGGGGTCTCGGAGAAGAACCTTCGGGGCGCACTGGCGGCGCACGACTGCGGGAGTCTGGAGATCCTGGTCCGGGGGCTCGACGTGGACCCCGACCGTCTGCGAAAGCGGCTGAAGCTCAAGGGTTCCCGACCTCTTGCGCTGATCATGACGCGCATCGGTCGGTCGGGGACCGCGTTCCTGTGCGAGCCGGGTGTCCGGCGCTAAGACGGCGACTTCGGGCTGTAGTAGTACACTGCGCCGATATTGGTGGCGACCGCCAGGCGGCCGGTCGGCGAGACCGCGACGCCCGTCGCGAATCCCTTGGCGTCCGGCATCGGCAGCGTGCGTTCGGTAGCGCCCGAGCGGGTGTCGATCTCCATCAATTCGAGGTTCTGGTCGGCGCCGGTGCGGACCACCGTCCACGCGGTGCCCGCCGCGGTCATGCTCGACAGTCCCGTCGTCTGGAGGTCGTCGCGGCGAACGACTTCTTCGGCCCTGTCGCCGGCGTCGCGCAAGATCACCAGCGGGGCGCCGATGGTGCCCGCCGGGATGATCAGTCCGTCGGGAGAGACGGACATGGTGCCGAACCCGTATCCGCCGTTGTCGTGGGTCCACTTCACCGCGCCGTTGGACGCGTCGAGTGCGTTGATCCGGCCGTCCCTGCTGAAGGCGTAGACGGTCTTGCCGTCGGCCGACACGGTGGGAGGGCCGACGACACCGCCGGGAAGATCGGTGGCCCACTGGTCGGTGATCGCCTGGTGGTCGCCCTGGCGGGCGTACGAGAGCGCCTTCACCTGCGACGATTTCGCGCCCTGCGGGAAGAAGTTGAGGAAGAGGCGCTGGTGCGCCCAGTCGACGGCCGGGGGCGCGGAGATCGCGCATCCCGACCCGCCGCTCACGCAGTCGCCCAGCCCGGTCAACGGGTCGGCGGCGGGCGCCGACCAGAGCTCGGCCTGCGGCATCGCGAGATCGCCGTTCTGTGAATTGAGGATCATCACCTGGCCGAGCGACGTGGTCACCAGCACGTGGCCGGGGCCGACGAACTTGGCCGACGTCGGTACTCCGGCCACGTCCTTGCGCCAGCGGATCGCTCCGCCGCCGGTGAGCGCCAGGAACCGGCCCGGCTCTCCGATGTACGGCTGCGAGAACTGGTCCACGACGGCCGCGTTGCCCCAGAAGCCGTCGGCCATGCGCTTGCAGAAGTTCTTCCGTCCCGCCCGCGAGTCGAGCACCAGGAAGTTGCAACCGACCGGCGTCCGTGCGCTGACGACGACGTCTCCGCCGCCGTTGAGGGTCACCGGACTGGTCACCGGGCCTCCGGTGGGCCGGGTCCACGACAGTTCGAGGTCGGCCGGCGGTCGTGCGAAGCTGTAGTTCGAGTTCGCATTGTTGCCGCCGTACGACGACCAGCCCGCCGCGGGCACCGACCGCACGTCCAGGTGACCGTCGGAGCAGGAGGCGACGATCAGCGCGGTCAGCGCCCCGAGAACGGCGGTGCGGAGGATCGCGCGCATACGTCGGCGTGCGGCCTGGGTCATCGTGCTCCGATCTGGTCGAGATGCGCGACTGCCGCCGCGCCCGCGCACGACTCTATCGTGTCGTGTCACCAGGCCAATCGTCCGCTGGCGGAGGTCTGTCGGAGACCGTCGTTTACTGTGTGTCTTCATGACCACGATGTGGAACGCCTCCTATCGTTCACGCTGGCGTGCCGGACGCCGCCGCGACCCGCAGCAGGTTCGTTTCCTGACGATGGACTCGCTGCGCTGGGTGAAGCGCAATCGCGCGTGGACACCGTGGTATCTCGTGCGCTACTACCGTCTGGCCAGGTTCCGGATGGCGAACCCGCACATCGTGCTGCGCGGCATGGTCTTCCTCGGCAAGAACGTGGAGATCCACGCGACGCCGGAACTGTCGCGGATGGAGATCGGGCGCTGGGTGCACATCGGCGACGGCAACTCCATCCGCTGCCACGAGGGCAGCATGCGCATCGGGGACAAGACCGTCTTCGGTTGCAACAACGTCGTCAACTCGTATCTCGATCTCGAGATCGGCGGATCGACGCTGATCGCGGACTGGTGCTACATCTGCGACTTCGACCATGTCACCGACAATCTCGACCTGCCGATCAAAGACCAGGGCATCGTCAAGGGACCGGTGCGAATCGGCCCGGACACCTGGATCGCCGCCAAGGTGACGGTGCTGCGCAACACCACCGTGGGGCGTGGCTGTGTGCTCGGTGCCCATGCGGTGGTGCGCGGAGTGATCGACGACTACGCGATAGCCGTCGGGGCGCCCGCCCGCATGGTGAAGAACCGCAAGGAGGCGTGGGAGGCCGGCGCAGAGCAGCGCGCCGAACTCGAACGCGCTTTGGCCGACATCGAGCGCAAGAAGGCCGCCGCCAGGGGCGAGGACACCAGCGCAGGGTAGCGCCTCGGCCGATCCGGGTCGGCTCACCGCGGCTGCCGATCAGCCGCCGGAGGTCAGCCGGCCGGAGCCGCCGGAACCGGTTCGACGGAGGTCTCCGGCTGGGCGGCCGGGGCCTCCGCGGACGGAGCGTCGGGCGCCGCGGTGGTCGGCGGCGGCGTGCGCGCCTCACTCCAGACCCCGCCCGAGCGGCTCACCACGACGACGGTGCCGTCGGGTTCGGTGATCTCCAGCCGCTCACTCTGCGGCAACCAGCGCACCGAACTCGACGACGGGAAGCTGCCCCGGTAGACCACCTCGGTCGAGGTCGCGTCCCGGATCGTCACCGCGCCGCCGTCGTCGTAGAACGCGAACTGTCCGGACGAGGTGAGCGTTCCGCCCGGCGGAAGTTCGGGGGTGGCGCTCGGACTGTCGGTGGTGGACGGCTGCGCCGGCTTCGACTCCGACGACCCTGGAGCGGTCGACGGGGACTCAGACGTGGAGGGGGCCGCGGAGCTCGACGGGGCTGCGGAGGTCGAAGCGGTCGCGGAACCGCTCGGGCTCGCCGTGGGTGCGGCCCGCGAGACGGATGACGGCGAGAGACACTCGAAGTAGGGCAGTGCCGGTGGGAGAAGTCGCGCGGCGTGGAACTGGACTTGGACGGTCAGTGTCCGCTGCGACGGGAAAAGGTAATCGTAGGCCCGCAGGGAAATGGTTAGAACGGTGTCGCCGCCGCCGAAGAGCAGGTCCCAGAGCCAAGTCCAGAAGCTGCCCCCTGTGATGTCCTTGGTGATGGTCGAGTTCGCGGGGTAAGCACTGGTCAGGAAAGTGTCAGCCTCGGTGGACGAGCCTTTCGTCACCGACAGGACGAATTTCCGGTTCGGGTCCGGCTGTGCCACGTTGGGCCAGCTGAATTGCACCGATTTCGAGAGTCCGAATCCAGGATTCGAGGCGGTACAGGCCAGAGAGATGGGGTCGGCCTCCCACCCGGTGGCCAGCGCGCCGGTTGCGGTCGCCTGGTCTGACTGCGCGGCTCGAGCCGGCCCGGAACCGTGTATGCCGGAGGCTGCGACGGCGATGACGGTCACCGCCGCGGTGCCGGCGAGCAGCCGATGAGCGATCTTCGTGTTCCGCCACCCCCGCGCGGGTGCGAATGCGATAGCCAGCAGGGCGGCTACCGCGAGGGCCTGGAGGGTGAGGGTGAGCGGGTTGGCGAGCCACGATGCGACGTACCCGAGGATCGGCACAGTGAAGAGAACGCGCCGTGCGTCGGCGACGATGTACCGGTTCGGGTCGGGCGCAGAGTTCGCATCGCCCTGCATCGTCAGTTCAGCGGACGCCGAGGACTTCGCGTCGACGGATACTACGCGATGGGTGACGCGTGTGCCGTCGTCGCGCACGACCGTGGCGACGTCTCCGGGCTCGAGGCGGTTCGCGTCGATGGTCTTCGAGATGCCGAGGGATCCCACGGGAATGGTCGGCGCCATCGATCCGGTCTCGAAGATCAGCGGCCGGATACCGAAGATCAGGGCCACGACCGTGGCGAGGAGGCAGAGTGCACCGAGAACCGCGCCCACGGTGAGCGCGCGATCGGCGAGGCGCCGAGGCCCGGCCGGCCTGGTCGGCGTGGCGGTTATCGGTTGAGTGGGGGCGTCGTCGTTCACGTGGCTATCCCGTCGCATCGAAGAAGAAGACGACGCTGCCTGCAGACCCGAGGTTGAGGCCCGCGTACTGCGCCGGCGTGTCGGTCCGGAGTGTGAGCTGCATGCACAGCCGCTCGCTGCTGCCGACCGCCAACGGCCGCGGGGGTACGCCAGTGAATTCAGTCTTCGCCGTGGAGACGTTCTGTGCCGAGACGAGGGTGGCCGATCCCGACGGACACACCGTGCCGGTCGACGTGCTGCCGACGGTGGCGTTCGCGGCGACGACTGTTGATTTCAGTGTCGTCCACCGGCCGACGTCGGTGGGCGGTGTGCCGGAAGTGCCGGTCGCCTGCACCGAGGGGACGTACGTGAGCGCGACCGAGCCGACATTCTGGACGTCCACCATTGCAGCAGTCGTGTAGGCCGGGAGCAGTGTTCCCGGGAAGGTGAGGGTCGCGGTGTGTGACCCGTTCGCCTCGATCTTGAGGACCCCGGTCGTGAACGTTCCCGACAGTGTCTGGGAGGTGGTGGACCACAGCGCCGAGGTACCTATCGCGCCGGTACCCAGGAGCACGCCGCACGCGAGCAGCGCGCGGACCCTCTTCGAGGTGACCGCCGTCTTCCATCCGGGTCTCACGATTCTGGCTCCTTCGAGGAAGGTCGCTCGGGAAGGGGATCGTCGGCACTGGCGTCGGCGATCGGCTGGGTCTGCGCGTCGCTGTGCACGGCGGCGAACGTCTCGGTCGGAGTGTCGTCCGCCGGCCCCGCGGCCGCTTCGGCGGCGGCTTTGTCACGGCGCTCCTGTCTCCAGTCGGTGTAGAACTGCCACGCGCCGTAAGCGAAGAGCAGTCCGGCGAGGACGAACACCGTCAGGGTGCGTTTGGCGCCGCTGAACCAGGTGTTGACACAGCCCAGAAGCGGAACCGAGTACCAGAGCACTCCGCGGACCTGCACCGGCCGGACCGGTGGGTCGACGGCGCTGTTGGCGTCGCCCTTGGTGATCAGCCGCGGCTGACCGGACGGCGACTTGTCGAATCCGACCACTCGGTGGGTCACCACACCGGGCTGTCCCGACTTCACCTGATAGGTGACCACATCGCCGACCTCGATCGACGAGAACGGACGCGGCTTCACCACGATCAGCGTTCCCGGCGGATAATCCGGCCGCATGGACCCGGTGAGTACGGAGTACGGCCGCGCCCCGGCGACCTTCGGTATCACGATGGTCGTGAACAGCACGGCGAATGCCGCGATGAGGAGAATCCAGCTGACCGTCTGCCACAGAATGTGCAGTGCTCGCTGACGCGGTGTGCGCTCCACCTCCGCCGAGCCGCCGGTCTCGGTCCGAGCCGATTCGTCGCCGGTCACGGGTTCTGCCCCGGCCGCAGCTGTCCGACGGAGAAGTCGAAGTTGATCTGATACTGGGCGGGCTGGGTGCCGGTGACGGACTTCAGCTGGGCCTGCACGCACCAGGTGGTCTCGGCGCCGACGTCGAGCACCTTCCAATCCGATGACGACGGGGACGTCGGCGCGATCGCCGTGTGCGGACCCGTGGTGTCGGTGGCGGGAAAGGCCCCGCTCAGATCCCCCGTGCCGCCGGGGCAGCCGCCGACCGAACCCGACAGCCGTACCGTGACCGCCGAACCGGAGGACGTGATCGACGGCCCGGCGCTCGCGAGCAGGAACTTGATCCGCGTGGAACCGGTGTTCTTGATCTTCAGCGGCGCCTGCGTGACGTTGCCGACCGCGATGTTCGTTCCCTGCAGTGCGGGGAAGGTGTGGGACGACGCTCCGTCGCCATGTGCATCGAGGCCGATGGTGCCCGTCTCGATGGTGCCTGGATTCCGAGTCTCCTCATCGGCCCACAGAGCCCCGGTGGTGTACACCGATCCGAAGATCAGTGACACCACCAGGACTCCGAGGGCTCCGAGCAGCAGTCTGCGCTGGGTCACGGTCCGGGGTTTCGCTCAGCGATTCTCCGTCAGGACGGCCGGACCTGGTTGAGTGTGATCTTCATATTGCTGACCTGCACCGAGGCGTTGGTGTCCTCGGTACCCGGTGTCGATTCCTTGAACTCGACCTGGACGGTCACGGGGAGCTCCTGCCCGTTCGTGACGTCGATCGGCGTGGTGGTGGTGTCGGTGCCGTTGACCGAGGTGGTCACGACGAAGTTGTCAGACGGCACGTTGGTGGTGCCGAGGTTCACGCCGAGCGTGGCCTTCATGTTCTTACCGGTCGCCGTGACAGTGCAGTCACCGGAGTACTTCCAGACGTCGCCGGGAACCATCAGGTCTTCGAGGGGATTGATCGCGCTGCCGCCGATCATGGTCGGCGAGACGTCGGTCCAGGTGCCGCCGGTGCCGCAGTCGAGCCCGAAGTCGCCGGTCGTGATGTTGCCGCCGACGATGTCCTCGGTGTCGTTCCACAGTGCGTACGATCCGACTCCGCCGAGCAGGAGGATCGCCCCCGCGCCGACGGCCAGTGCACCTTTGGTCTTACGGTTCATATCTCTTACCTCTGGTCGCGGTGGTCATCGTCGACGCCACCGAACTCGAAATTCGTGACGTTGTGCCACTGACCAAGTAATCGCAGACGTCCGAATAGGCCGTTACCTTCTGTAATCGAACCGTTATGCGCATCGGGCATGTCGTCCACAGGCGCATGGGCCGAAAGGCCTCGATCAGGGCTGCGACGGGTCTCGATCGGGCATCGGGCGCATCGGAATGTCCGGACGGCCGAGGTCACGCGGCGGGCGTCGGCGCGCAGCCGCGTACACCGATGCGGTGCGCTTGGCGATCGACTGCCAGGTGAATTCCTCGCCCAGCCGGGTACGGGCGCGACGGGCGCGCTGCTGCGTCGCCGCCGGGTCGTCCAGGGCCTCGCAGACGGCGACGGCGAGTCCCTCCGGATCGAAGGGGTCGAAGGTCCAGCCCGTCTCGCCGTCGGTCACCGCTTCGCCGAGCCCGCCCGCCGTGGACGTGATCAACGGGATGCCGGTGGCGGCTGCCTCGAGGGCGACGATGCCGAACGGTTCGTAACGGCTCGGCAGGACGATCGCGTCGCAGCGGTGCATCAGTTTCAGCAGGCCGTCGTGGTCCTGCCGTCCGACGAAGTCGACCGCGGCCGTCACCTGATGTTCGAGGGCCAGCTGACGCAGCCAGCCGATCTGGGTGCCGTCGCCCGCAACCGTGAGGTGCGTGCCGGGGTGCGCCCGCCGGATCACCGGGAGTGCCTCGAGCAGATCCTGCACGCCCTTCTCGAACTCGAGCCGACCGGCGAAGAGCAACTCGGGCGGACCGCTGCGCGGGCGTCGATCCACGAACCGCCAGGTGCCGACGTCGATTCCGTTGTGGATCACGGTGATCGGCGCCAGGTCGGGGCCGAAGAGAGTCGCCACCTCCTCGCGCATGGACGCCGAACAGGTGATCAGCGCGTCGGAGGCATTGGCCAGCCACCATTCGACCGAGTGAACCTGCCGGTTGATGTGGCCGGCCACCCATCCGCTGTGCCGCCCGGCTTCGGTGGCGTGAAGAGTCGAGACCAGCGGAACGTCGAAGTACTCGGCCAGCGCAACCGCGGGGTGGGCCACCAGCCAGTCGTGCGCATGCACCACGTCCGGCGGCGGGCCGTCACGCAGGAGGCGCAGGCCGGCGCGGACGAACCCGTGGCCCATCGCCAGCGTCCACGCCATCATGTCGGCGCCGAAATCGAACGCCGGCGGGTCTTCGGCCACCGCGATCACACGGACGCCGTTCACGACGGTGTCGGTGGTGGGATGGGTCCGGGCGTCGGTGCCCGACGGCCGGCGGGTCAGCACCGTCACCTCGTGGCCCAGGCCGGCGACGGCCTCGGTGAGATGGTGGACGTGGCGGCCGAGGCCCCCGACCACCACTGGCGGGTACTCCCAGGAGACGATCAGCACACGCATCAGAACCCGCCTTCGCGGCTCGGCAGACGGCGGGCGTCGAGTGCGCCGAACAGATTGTCGGCGCGGCGCCACCCGGCGGCCAGCCCGGCGGCCCGCTGCTCCTTGCCCGCATCGGAGGCCTCGCAGATCTCTCGCGTGGCGTGCGCATGCTTGTACGCGCGGTCCTGGGCGTAGCCGGCGGCGGTGTCCTTCGAGATCATGAACGGCCAGTCGGACTGCACCGTCAGCAGCGTCTCGCGCAGAATCTGGTCGGCTACCTCGTCCCGCACGTCCGGAATCCCGTGACCGCCGTCGAGCCGCTTGTCGAGGGAATCGAGCGCGGTCGCGGTGACCTCCTCGTTGAGCCGCACCAGGTGCTGCACCTGCGGACCCTCCCAGACGCGCCAGTCCTTGCCCGAGCCCCACGACGAGTCGTCGATCCGGACCGGGTCGCCGACGAATCCGTTCCGCCGGGCGGTGGCGAGCGATCCGACCGTGATGCCCGACTCGGGCAGCCTGCGCATGAGCCGCTCGAGCCACACCGGTCCCTCGTACCACCAGTGGCCGAACAACTCGGTGTCGAAGGCGGCGACCACGTGTGCGGGGCGGCCGATCCGGTCCGACTCGGCGATGAGCCGTGAGCGCACGCAGTCGATGAAGTCGTCGACGTGCTTGTCGATCACGGGGTTCACGAGCGCCGGATAGTAGGGCTTCTTGGCGTCACCCGGCACGTTCTTGCCGGTGACCCGAACGGGTTTGAAACCGGTCAGGTGATCGTAGGTGTGGAAGTCGCGGTAGTTCGCGTGCCCGGGGTAGCCGGACTTCGGCGACCACACGCGGTAGCTGACGGTCAGATCGCGTCCGAACGCGACGACGTCGGAGTCGCCCACCGGGCGGCCGAGCGCCGTCTCGCCGTGCAATGTGGGGCCGTCGACCATGAAGTGGCCTACGCCGGCAGCGGCGTACTCCTGCTCCATGCCCGGCGTGTACGCGCACTCCGGCGCCCAGATGCCCGACGGCTGCGTGCCCCAGCGCAACCGCGCGTCGGCGAGACCCTCCCGGAGGGAGAACTGCCGGAGTCGTCGGTCGAGCAGCGGCTGGAAGGGATGGGCGAGCGGTCCGCCGAGCAGTTCGATCACCCCGGCGGAGACGAGCGGACGGATCTGCGGGCTGCCGCCGTGCCGCCACTGCGACTCGAAATCGGCCAGTGCTCCGGCGGCCGCACGGAACTCGCGGTGGCCCATCGCACGACGGTCGGCGTCCGGTGAGGTCGCGGCCTCCATCGCGCGCAACTGCCAGTCGGCCAGCCACTCGTACATCGACGTGGCGCAGTGCGGGTCGTCGAGCTGCGCGGCCAGCACCGGGGTGATGCCCAAGGAGATCAGGTCGGTGTATCCGTCGTCGGCGAGGCGTCGCAGGGCGGCGAAGACGGGCTGGTAGCAGTGTGCCCACGACTGGTACAGCCATTCCTCGCCGACCGGCCAGCGGCCGTGATTGGCCAGCCACGGCAGATGCGAATGCAGCACCAGGGTGAACTGGCCGGGTACCTTCTCGGCGCGCGGTGCAGCGGCGGTCGTGCTCATCACGGCTCCAGATCGAGGGTCGTCAGCGGCGCACGGCCACGGCGAGCAGGTCGAGACTCGCGTCGATGTCGGCGTCGTCGGCGGAGAGGATGTCGAAATCGGAGGTCGCCACCGCGGCGACGTCCGCGGCCAGGTCGGCGGGCCACTCGTCTCCGGCGAGTGCGCGGTCGATCTGGGCGTCGATGATCGATCCACCCCATTTCGCGTCGAGGTCGCGCAGCGCCGGGCCGTGGTGGACGCCGAGCATCTGCCGGACGTCGAAGGCCGCCGCGCCGGCGTCGGCGGGCCCGTTCGGCGCGGCCGCTCCGGTCAGCAGTTCGGTCAGTTCGGCCGCGCTGAGCTCCCGGGTGTGGAACGGGTTCAGCGGAGTGTCGCGGCCGGGGGAGAAGGTGATGCGGTTCGGGGTGCTCATCAGGAGCACCCCGCCCGGGCGGAGAACGCGGTGGCACTCGGCGACGAAGGCGCTCTGGTCCCACAGATGTTCGATCACCTGGAAGTTGACGACCACATCCACCGATCCGTCGGTCAGCGGGAGGTCGATCAGATTGCCCCGGTGGACGACCAGTTCGGGGTACCGGCGGCGTGTGTGCTCGACGGCCTGCTCGTCGTAGTCGACGCATGTCACCGACTTCGCGCGCGCGGCGATCATCGACGCGCCGTAGCCCTCACCCGATCCGGCTTCGAGGACGTCGCGGCCCGCGCAGTGGTCGAGGATGTACTCGTAGGCCACCTCGTGCCTGCGGAACCAGTAGTTCTCCGCGGCGATTCCGGGTACGGTGCGTTCACCGGTGAGCGCGAGCTGATCGGACTGCGGTGTCGCCTGGTAATCGGTCACCGCCACGACCTTAGTACCCGTGCGGGTGGGCGCCTGCATGCGGGAAGTGATCGGTGCCATGTTCTCGTCGCCGAGTACCAGCCGCTAAAGTGATGAGTGAACCATGGCCTTACCGGCCGGTAAGTTGCCGAACCCGATGCAGGAGGTCGACGTAGACCCATGACGAATATTGTCGTTCTGATCAAGCAGGTTCCCGACACGTGGTCCGAGCGCAAGCTCGCCGATGGCGATTTCACGCTCGACCGGGAAGCCGCCGACGCAGTGCTCGACGAGATCAACGAGCGCGCTGTGGAAGAGGCGCTGCAGATCAAGGAAGCCAACGGCGGCGAGGTGACGCTGCTGTGCGCCGGTCCCGAGCGCGCCACCGACGCCATCCGCAAGGCTCTGTCGATGGGTGCGGACAAGGCCATCCACATCAAGGACGACCTGATGCACGGCAGCGACGCGGTCCAGACCGCCTACGTTCTGGCGTCGGCGCTGGGCACCATCGAGGGCGTCGAGATGGTCATCGCGGGCAACGAGGCCACCGACGGACGCAGCGGTGCTGTGCCGGCGATGATCGCCGAGTACCTCGAGCTGCCGCACCTGACCCACCTGCGCAAGCTGGAGATCGACGGCGAGACCCTGCGCGGTGAGCGGGAGACCGACGAAGGCATCTTCAACGTCGAGGCCACCCTGCCGGCGATCGTCTCGGTCAACGAGAAGATCAACGAGCCGCGCTTCCCGTCCTTCAAGGGCATCATGGCCGCCAAGAAGAAGGAAGTGAATGTCGTGACCCTCGCGGAGATCGGCGTCGAGGCCGACACCGTCGGTCTGGCCAACGCGGGCAGCACCGTCACCGGCGTCACCCCGAAGGCCGAGAAGACGGCCGGCGAGCGCGTCACGGACGAGGGCGACGGTGGCGTCAAGGTCGCCGAGTTCCTGGTCGCGTCGAAGATCATCTGATCGCGCCCACCACTTCATCTGGCGAACCCATAGACATTCAGGAGAACAATCATGGCTGAAGTACTCGTGCTCGTTGAGCAGGACGCCGAAGGTGGGCTGAAGAAGGTCACCAGCGAGCTCATCACCGCGGCGCGCGCCCTCGGCACCCCGTCCGCTGTCGTCGTCGGCAAGCCGGGCTCGGCTGCCGGCGTCACCGCGGGTCTCACCGAGGCCGGCGCCGAGAAGATCTACGTCGCCGAGTCGGACGACGTCGCGAACTACCTCATCACGCCCAAGGTCGACGTGCTGTCGCAGCTGGCCGAGGCGAACGGCGCCGCAGGCATCCTCGTCGCCGCCACCGCGGACGGCAAGGAGATCGCCGGCCGTCTGGCCGTGCGTCTGGGCTCGGGTCTGCTGACCGACGTCATCGAGGTCAAGGAGGGCGGCGCAGGCGTGCACTCGATCTTCGGTGGCGCGTTCACCGTCGACGCGCAGGCCGGCGGAGACACCCCGGTCATCTCGGTGCGCCCCGGCGCCGTCGAGGCCGCGCCGGCCGCCGGTGCGGGCGAGGTCGTCGAGGTCGAGGTTCCGGCTCAGGAAGGCGGTGTGAAGATCACCGGCTTCGCGCCGAACGTCGGCGGCGACCGCCCCGAGCTCACCGAGGCGTCGATCGTCGTCTCCGGTGGCCGCGGTGTCGGTTCGGCCGAGAGCTTCTCGGTGGTCGAGGCACTGGCCGACTCGCTCGGTGCCGCTGTCGGCGCATCGCGTGCCGCCGTCGACTCGGGCTACTACCCGGGCCAGTTCCAGGTGGGTCAGACCGGCAAGACCGTGTCGCCGCAGCTGTACATCGCCCTCGGCATCTCGGGCGCGATCCAGCACCGTGCCGGCATGCAGACCTCGAAGACCATCGTGGCCGTCAACAAGGACGAAGAGGCCCCGATCTTCGAGATCAGCGACTTCGGCATCGTCGGCGACCTGTTCAACGTCGCCCCGCAGCTGACCGAGGAGATCAACAAGCGCAAGTGATGCGCTGATCTTCGCGTAAGCGTCGAGATCGCCCCGCCGCACCCCGTGCGGCGGGGCGATCCGCATTTCCGCGTGAGCCGAGCACGACAGGAGTTCACCCGCAGTGTCCGGACACGTCACGTCGCATTGCCGGGGACGTTCAACGACGCGCCTTGACTGCGAGGCATGACAGTAACGGACGTCTCCACCGGATTCCCGTCTCCGATCCTCGCGCGACCGGTCCTCGCCGGGGGCGACTACCAGGTCCTGATCTCCGAGAACCCCTCCGACATCGACGACGCGCAACGACTCCGATACGAGGTGTTCAACGGCGAGCCCGGCTACTCCGACGCCATCGGCGACGCCGATTCGGGCCGCGACGCCGACGCTTTCGACGAGTTCTGCGACCACATGCTGGTCCGTCACATGCCGACCGGGGCACTCGTCGGGTGCGCCCGGGTGCTGCCGCCGCCCAGGGCGATCGCAGCCGGCGGCTGGTACTCGGCCGGTGAATTCGATCTCGGAGAGCTCTCGGAGATCCGCGGCGAGACGGTCGAGATGGGCCGCGCGGTGGTCGATCCGGGTCACCGCAGCGGTTCGGTGACGGCGATGCTGTGGGCCGCCGTCCTGAGCTACCTCGAGGAGGGCGGTTACCGGTATCTGATGGGTTGCGTATCGGTGCCCCTGGAATCGGCGATCGGCCGCGGTCGGGAACTGCGCGGGATCCGCGACCTCGCCCGCGACAGGCACCGGGCGCCCTGGCAGGTGTACCCGTACCGGCACGTGGAGGTCGACGGAGCCAGGCTCGACGATCTGGAGCCTCCCGCCGTCAACCGGCTGCCCGCACTGTTGCGCGGCTATGTCCGCCTCGGTGCCCGCGTGTGCGGGGAGCCGGCGTTCGACGAGGTGTTCGACGTCGGTGACTTCCTCACCGTCCTGGATCGCCACAACGGCGACCAGCGGTACACCGACCGTCTCCGGGGTGCGATGACCCGGCTCGGCGCCGACGGGAAGTAGGCGCCGTGGAGTCCAGTCCGTGGATGCCCGTCAGTCCGTGCGGTGTGCACTGCGTACACACGCACACGCCCCCGGTGTCCCGGCTGCGAGCGAGCGTGCGGCTCACGTCGTTCGCTGTCGTCGGCGTGACGATCCTGCTCTTCGGACTGCTGACCGTGGCGTGCCCGCGCGGGCTGCGGCACCGGTACTGGCGCGCCGGCGCCCGAGTGACGCTGCGCTCGATGGGGGTGCTGCTCGAGATCGACGATCGCCGTCCGTCACATGCGCCTCGGTTGCGCGGCGCGCTGATCGTCGCGAACCACATCTCTTATCTGGACATCGTCGCGATCGCATGTGTGGCGCCCGCGCGTTTCGTGGCGAAGAGTGAGGTGCTGGCGATGCCGGGCTTCGGTCCGATCGCCCGCCTGTTCGGAGTACTGGCGCATCGGCGCGGGGATCTGCGCCGGCTGCGGCCGATGATTGACAGGGTCGGCGGCATTCTCGACGCCGGGCGCCGTGTGGCCGTGTTCCCCGAGGGCACCACCTGGTGCGGAACCGCGTCCGGCCGATTCCGTCCGGCGTTCTTTCAGGCGGCCGTCGATACCGGCGTCCCGATTCTGCCGGTCCGACTCTCGTACACCGATCGCGGTTCACGGACCACCATGCCGGGATTCCTGGGCGAAGACACCGTCGCGAGCACGCTGTCACGTATCGTGCGATCGCGCCATCTCACCGTCACGATCACGATCTTCGACCTGCAGATGCCTGCAGGGGATCGACGCGGTCTGGCGGCCGCGGCCCAGCGACTGATTCTCCCGGCGGAGCCGGTCTCGGCGATGCGGGAACTGGATGTGGATCTGTCCGGTCAGCCGCCGGTGCCGACCGCGGCCTGACGCCGACGGGTCGGCAGCCGCATCGCCGGACGCACTGTGACCGCGGGGCCATGGGCGCGGCAAGGCGCTTCCAAGGACCGCCCCGGAACCTGTTCTCGTCAATCTCAACGAACGAGGTCAGGACTAATGGAACACATTGATCGAGTTTCCCGGCGCGGCCGGGACCTCTCCCAGACGATGACGACCGCGGTGGTCTGCGCCGCCACCGCGATGCTGATGCTCGACATCGCCGTGGTGAACACCGCCCTTCCCGCGATGGCGCGCGAGTTCGATGCCGGCATGGCCTCGCTCAAGTGGGTGGTCGACGGCTATACGCTCGCACTCGCGACTATCGTGCTCAGCGCCGGTGCATGGTCGGACCGCTACGGGCGACGACGGGTGTTCATCCTCGGCACCGTGGGATTCACCGGGGCGTCGATCCTCTGTGCGGCCGCTGTCGGCATGCCGATGCTGATCGTCGCCAGGGTGGTGCAGGGGCTGGCCGCCGCGCTGTTGTTCGCCTCGTCGCTCGCTCTGCTCGCCGGCGCGTTTCCCCGGCGGTCCGATCGGGCGCGGCCGCTCGCGGTGTACGGCGCGACCATCGGCGCGTCGTTCGCGGTCGGTCCGCTGCTCGGCGGTCTCCTCACCGAATTGCTCGCCTGGCGATCGATCTTTCTCATCAACGTGCCGGTCGGCCTCGTCATCCTGGCGGGGGTGCGCCACGTCGCGGAGTCGCGCAGCAGCGCGCCCCGACGCGGCGACCGCCGGGGACAACTCGCAGTGGTGATCGGACTGGCCGCGCTCACCTACGGCCTCGTCGAGGCGAACGAGCGGGGCTGGACCGATCGCGCGACGGTGGCCGCCTTCGCCGTCGCGGTAGCGGCTCTCGCAGGATTCATCAGTGTCGAAAGGAGAGTAGACCAGCCGATGCTGCCCCTGGCGATGTTCGCGAATCGCTCATTCGCCGGCGCACAGGTCGCGGTCTTCGCGATCTCGGCGTCGATGTTCGCGGTCTTCGTGTACGTCACTGTCTACTTGCAGGGTGTCCTCGGCATGTCGCCGATCGGCGCCGGGCTCGTGTATCTGCCGGGAACTGTGGTCATGCTGGCCGTCGCCGGTGTCACGGACCGTTTCCTGACCTCTGTTCCGCCCGGCCGGGCCCTCGCGCTCTCGCTGGTGGCGGTCGCGGTCGGGATGGCGATGATGACGATCGGCGGTGTGCACAGCAGCGGTCTGGTGATGGTTCCCGGATTCGTCGTCGCGTGCATCGGCGCCGGGGTGTTCAATCCGGTGATGAGCGGTGTCGTGCTCAGTGAGAGCCACGGTGACGATGCCGGACTGGCCGCGGGAATCAACGACGCCTTTCGGCAGTCCGGGATCGCACTGGGTGTCGCTGCGCTGGGAGCCCTGTTCCCCGCGCAGTCCGTCCTGGCGGGCGGATCCCCGGCGGAATTCGTCGACGGTCTGCGGCTGGCACTGTGGGTGAGCTGTGGGACGGCTCTCGTGGGAGCGGCAGCGGCCGCAGTGTGGATCAGGCAGGCGCGATCGGATGCGACGCCTGCCGAAGCCGACGACCGCCCGCGCGTCGCATTCTAGAATCGACGGGATGAGCTGGGGCTGTGATGCTTGAGTACCGGGTGCTGGGGCCACTCGTCGTTCGGCGTGACGGCATGCCCGTCGACCCCGGGTCGCCCAAGCAGCGCGCGGTCCTCGCGGCGCTGCTGCTGGCCCGTGGCGCCGTCGTTTCGACCGATCGGCTGGTGCACGCGGTCTGGGGAGACGATCCGCCCGCGGCGGTGGCGACCAGTCTGCAGGCTTACATCTCGAATCTCCGCAGACTGCTGCGTGACGCATCCGGTGCGTCTCCGATCGAGCGGGTCAGTCCCGGCTACCGGTTGGCGGTGGGCCAGGATCGGTTCGATCTGCTGGAGTTCGGGCGACTGGCCGGCGAGGCGCGCGATGCGGTCGACGCGTTTGACTGGGAGACCGCGCTGTCTGCCTCGACAGCCGCTCTGGCGCTCTGGAGGGGGCCGTTGCTGGAGGAGTTCGAGGACCGCGATTGGATCGAAGTGGAGTCGACGGCGCCGACCGAGCTGCGGCGTGCGGCCACCGAGGCTCAGATCGCGGCGCTCCTTGCGCACGGCGATGTGGCGACCGCACTCGTCGCCGCGACTGAGTTGTGCCGCCAGGACCCGCTCCGGGAGCGGAGCGTCTGGCTGCGGATGGTCGCACTGTATCGCGACGGTCGGGCCGGGAGCGCTCTCGAAGCGTACGCGGCGTATGTCCGCGATCTCGACGTGGAACTCGGCCTCGACCCGAGCGCTGAACTGCGTGAGCTGCAGGGTGCGGTGCTCAGGCACGACCCCGAGCTGGCAGCCTGGCCGCTGACTCCTCGCTGGACCGGCGCCCGGCCGGTGTCGTCCCCGGAACCGCGAGCCGTCCAGCCCGTCGAGACGCAAGAGCTCGCGGGCGAGGTGGCCCGCGATATCGGGGCGCCGCTCGTCGGGAGGGAGGATGCGGTGCGCGTGCTCCGCGAATTGCGTACGGCGGGCACCGGCACCCGCTGGCTGATCCTGTCCGGACCCGCCGGCATCGGCAAGACTCGTCTGGCCGAGGAGGCGGTCCACCTCGCCGAGGCGGCGGGGGATCGGGCTGTGTGGGTGCGCTGCCCGGACACCGAGGGCGTTCCGGCATGGTGGCCCCTGCGCCAGCTCTGCCGCGCGTTGAACGCGGACACGGATCTGCTGACGGTCTCCGACGGCGCCGACGCCGACGCGGCCCGTTTCGAGGTCTACGACCGCGTGCAAGCCCTCCTCGAACACGAGAGCGCGACGAAACCGCTGACGATCGTCGTGGACGATGTCCAGTGGGCCGATGCGATGTCGCTGGGACTGCTCCGCTACCTTGCGCCGGTACTTCGGGATGCGCCGGTCACCGTCGTCCTGACACTGCGGGAGGAGGAGGCGACCGACGCCGCGCAGTCGCTCCGCGAGGCCGTCGCACGATCCGGCGGCCGACTGCTCGACGTGCCGGAGCTGTCGCGCGAGGCGGTCGGTGAGCTGGTGCGGGCGGTGGCGGACACCGATTTGTCGGCCGCCGAACTCGACCAGCTGGTGGCCCGGACCGGTGGCAATCCGCTGTATGTGACCGAGTATGCCCGGCTGCCGGAGGAACAGCGCCGCGACGTGATCCCGGCGGCGGTCAGATCGGTGCTCGGTCGCCGGCTGGCGACACTCGATCCGACCGTCCGCGAGGTCATCGGCCACGCCGCGGTGATCGGCGAGGAGATCGACATAGCGATGTTGTCGGAACTGACCTCCCGCAGCGTCGACGCGGTCGCCGACTGTCTCGACGAAGCCGCGGACGAGCGGATCGTCGTCCCCTTGCCGAGCAGCGGTGGACTGACCTTCGCCCACGCACTTCTGCGCGACGAGGCCGAGACGATGTTCGCGCCGCTGCGCCGTTGCCGGATCCATCTGCGGGCCGCCGAACTGCTCGCGGCGCGGAGCGGCCCGGAGATGAGCGCCCGCCGCGCAGCGCACCTGCTCGACGCGTTGCCGGTGGCCGAGGTGCCCGACGTGGTCGCCGCCTGCCGGGAGGCGGCGCACGATGCGGCGGTCCGCTGGGACTCGGAGAGCGCAGCGCACTGGCTCAGCCGCGCGCTCCGGACACACGAGACACTGGCGGGTCCGGAAGCGTCGGTCGACGAGCGGGACGCGCTGCTTACGGGCATGCTGCACGCGCAGGTCCGCGCCGGACGGGCTCAGCTCGTCCTGGACACGGTCGAGGCCATGCTGGTGCGGGCGATGCGTGACGGGAGCACTGTCACGGTAGGGCGTCTCGCGGGTGTTCTACTGCGTGCGGGCGGTGGTTGGCCGTGGATCTCGCCGACCGCCGAGACCGGGTCGCTGCACGAGGTCCTCACCGCAGCGGTCGACATCGTCGACGGCGACTCCATAGCATTGGTTCGAGTGCTGGGAGCGCTCGCGATCGGACACTGCTATCACCGGGACGCCTCGGTGCCTGCCGGGCTTCTGGAGCGAGCCGCCGAGGTGGCCGCTGCGGTCGGCGATCCCGATGTGATGGCCGACGCGATTCTCGCGCGCCTCATCACCTACTCCGGGGTCTCCGGACGCGCGGCCGAGCTGATCTCGCTGGCCGATGACCTGACCGCGCTGCCTCACGCGGATGCCGAACTCGACGAGGTGATCGCGGGTTCGGTCGTGACGATGGCCGCGATGACGCTCGGCGACATCCCGCAGACGAAGGCTCGTCTGCGTGCGGCGATCGCAGGCAGTGAGCGCATGCGACTGCCGGTCCTGCGCGCGCAACTGCGCTGGATGGAGGCCGCGCTGGCGGTCTGGCACGGCGACTTCGCGCTTGCCGAAGAGCACTTCCGGACCGCCCTCGCGGTCCATCGGCAGACGGAACTGTATGTTGCGGGCTCCGGGGCGCTCGCGCTGATGGCGACGGCGAATCAGCGGGGCGTGTTCGACGACGTCGTCGATGAGGTGCTCGGCACCGGCGGCGGGGACCGCATGGAATGGGTGCGGACGGTGATGTCCGCGGCGCCCGACAATCGGGTATCGACGCTGCTGGCCGCGGGTGTGGCGACCGTGGCCGTCGAGCACGGCGACGCCGCGCTGGTCCAGTCGATGATCGATCTCTGGCGGGCGGACGACCGCCCGATGATCTGGACGTCGCTCGCGCAGGCCGTGGTGCTGGCGAATCTCGTGGTCGAGGAGCGCTTCGTCGACGACGCGCGGGCGTTCATCGATGTGCTCGCCCCCTACGCGGGGCATATCGCGACGGTCGGTCAGGTCGGTTGCGTCGGCCCCGTCGACCTGGCGCTCGCCGGCCTCTACGACCTGATCGGTGACGATGCGGCCGCG
This sequence comes from Gordonia sp. PS3, assembly GCF_041950545.1. NCBI lineage: Bacteria > Bacillati > Actinomycetota > Actinomycetes > Mycobacteriales > Gordoniaceae > Gordonia > Gordonia sp. PS3. The sequence goes on from NZ_CP169524.1 coordinate 1,166,915, forward strand.
GACGCGGCGCTGGGTCGCGCACGAGCGCTCTCGATCGCCGGGGACAGCCGGCCCGGGCTGCTGCGCTGCCGCCTCTTCGAAGCTCTGCGGGCACCTGACTCGGCCGACCGTGCGAGGGAGATCGCGGCGATCGCCGCGCAGGCCCGTGCGCTGGGCCTCCAGGCAGTAGCCGACGTCGCGCACGCCGCCGAGCGTAGGACGAGTGTGCCAAGGGCAGTCCAAGAAGGATGCAAGCGCACTGAGTGACAGTCGGTTCGGGACAGGTGCGGATCCCCGCGCCGCCGTGAACCGGGAGACATGCCATGACCTCACACGCCATCGATCGCGCCGACATCGCCGACCTACGAACGCGGGTACGCGGAGCGGTGCACCGGCCGTCGGACGACGGGTACGAGACGATCGGATTCAACGTCGCCGTGTCACGCCGCCCCTGGGCGGTCGTCGACGCTGCCGACGCCGCGGACATCGCCGCGGTGATGACGTTCGCGGGAGACAACGGGATGACTGTCGCCGTCCACTCGACCGGGCATGGCGCGATTCCCATCGACGGGCGCTCGCTGCTTGTACGCACCGGCGGTCTCGACACCCTGGAGATCGATCCCGCAGGGCGTACCGCGCGCGTCGGCGCCGGGGTGCGGTGGCAGCGGGTCCTCGACGAGTCCGCACCGCACGGTCTGGCCCCGCTGTGCGGGTCGGCACCGTCTGTCGGCGTGATCGGATTCCTGACGGGCGGCGGCATCGGTCCGCTGGTGCGAACTGTCGGATCCTCCAGCGACCACGTCCGTTCGTTCGAGGTCGTGACCGGTGCCGGACGGGTGGTCCGGGCGTCGCACGATGAGAACGCCGAGTTGTTCTGGGGGCTGCGGGGCGGCAAAGCGACTCTCGGTCTGGTCACCGAGGCGGTGATCGATCTGCTGCCGATCCCGGAACTGTACGCCGGTGCGATGTACTTCGACGGCGCCGACGCACCCGCGGTTCTGCGTGAATGGCGGACATGGAGTGCCTCGCTGCCGGTCGAGGCGAACACCTCCGTGGCACTGCTGCGACTGCCAGAGCTGCCGACGGTGCCGCCGATGCTCGCCGGCCGCATGACGGTCGCCGTCCGCTACGCCGCGTTGACTTCGCGCGATGAGGCGCAGCGGCTGTTCGCGCCCATACGTGCGGTCGCGCCCCCGCTGCTCGATGCGGTCGGCACGATGCCCTACGCGGCGATCGGCGCGATCCACGCCGATCCCGCAGACCCGATGCCGGTCGCTGAGGACGGCTGCCTGCTGCGAGAACTCCCCGAAGAAGCGGTCGACGCGATCCTGGCCTCCGCCGGACCGGACGTCGAATCGCCTCTCCTCATGGTGGAACTGCGACTGCTCGGCGGCCGGTTCGCGCGGACGCCGCAGGTCGACAGCGCACTCTGTCACCGATCGGCGCCCCTGCATCTGTACACGGTCGGGATTCTGGCGCCGCCGATCGCGGAACAGGTTCCGGTCGCGGTCGCGGGACTGGTGGAGACCATGTCGGCGTACTCCGACGGATACCGGCTGCCGAACTTCACGGCGACCTCCGACGCCGGCGTGACGGCGCGTTGTTATGACGAGCAGACACGCGCCTGGCTGCGTGCGCTCGCCGGCCAACACGATCCGCGCGGCGTGCTCCGAGTCGGACAACTGGCCCGGTGATTTCCGGGCAGTGCGACGTGCGACTATCGTGGAGCGCGTCATGTCGCTGCCCTACCCTCCCGTCTACCTCGACAACGCCGCGTCCACCGCGCTAGTACCCGAAGCCGCCGCGGCGATGGCGGCGGCGTGGGCACACCCGGGGAACGCCTCCTCGCTGCACGGCTCCGGCCGGGCGGCCCGACGGATGCTGGAGGAATCGCGCGAGTCGATCGCCCGCGACCTGGGAGCCCGTCCGTCCGAGGTGATCTTCACCGGCGGCGGCACCGAATCCGACAATCTCGCGGTGAAGGGGATCTTCGAGGCGCGCCGCCGTGAGGACCCTCGGCGCCGCAAGATCGTCATCTCGGCGATCGAACACCACGCGGTTCTCGATCCGGCGCAGTGGCTCGCCGACGAGGCCGGCGCCGAACTCGTCGTGCTGCCGGTCGACGGTCACGGGTTCGTCAGTCCCGACTCGGTGCGCGCGGCGCTCGAGGAGCACGCCGGCGAGGTGGCGCTGATCTCGGTGATGTGGGCCAACAACGAGGTCGGGACGGTGCAGCCGATCGCCGAGATCGCCCGGCTCGGCGCCGAAGCCGGGATTCCGGTCCACTCGGACGCCGTAGCCGCCGTCGGCCACCTGCCGGTCGACTTCGCGGCGAGCGGGTTGTCGGCGATGACTGTCGCGGCACACAAGTTCGGCGGTCCGCAGGGGACCGGAGTGCTGGTGATCGGCCGTGACGTGGCCTGCGTGCCGCTGCTCCACGGCGGCGGTCACGAGCGTGACCTCCGGTCGGGGACCCCGGATGTCGCGTCGGCCGCGGGAATGGCGGCGGCCCTGCGGACGGCGGTCGCTGGATGCGACACCGATTCCCGGCGCGTCGCCGCCTTGCGCGACCGGCTCGCGGGAGTGCTGGGCGCCGTCGACGGTGTGCGGATCAACGGTGCGCTGCCCATCGAGCCCGACCTCGCGCTGCCGGGCGTGCTGCACGTGTCCATCGACGGGTGCGAGGGTGATTCGCTGCTCATGCTCCTCGACGCGAAGGGAGTGGAGTGCTCCACCGGATCGGCCTGCACCGCGGGTGTCGCGGCGGCCAGCCACGTGCTGCTGGCGATGGGTTTCGACACTGCGACCGCCCGCGGATCGCTCCGGTTCTCGCTGGGAACCGGCAATACGGAGGACGACGTCGACCTGGTCGGCGAGGTGATCGGCGAGGTGGTCGATCGTGCCCGGGCCGCCGGACTGCTGTCGGCGGTCGGAGCGCGGGCTGGAGGTGAGAGCTGATGCGGGTACTCGCAGCGATGAGCGGAGGGGTCGACTCGGCGGTCGCCGCTGCGCGTGCGGTGGACGCCGGTCATGAGGTGGTCGGAGTCCATCTGGCGTTGTCGACGGCGCCCGGTGCCCTGCGCACTGGTTCGCGCGGCTGCTGTTCGCGCGAGGACGCCGACGACGCCCGGCGCGCGGCCGACCTGCTCGGCATCCCGTTCTACGTGTGGGACTTCGCCAACCGTTTCAAAGAAGATGTGATCGACGAGTTCGTCGCCTCGTACGCGGCCGGTGAGACGCCGAACCCCTGCCTGTCGTGCAACGAGAAGATCAAGTTCGCGGCCTTGGCCGAACGCGCGGTCGCGCTGGGCTTCGACGCGCTCGCCACCGGGCACTACGCACGGTTGGCCGACGGCGAACTGCGCCGTGCCGTCGACGCCGACAAGGATCAGTCGTACGTGCTGGCCGTCCTGGACCACGAGCAGCTCTCGCGTGCCATGTTCCCGGTCGGTGACACCCCGAAGCCGCAGATCCGGGAGGAGGCCGAACGCCGCGGGCTCGCGGTCGCCGATAAGCCCGACTCCCACGACATCTGCTTCATTCCGAGTGGCGACACGCGAGCCTTCCTCGGCGCGCGGATCGGCGTGCGGCCCGGGGCCGTTGTCGACTCGGCGACGGGCGAGAGGCTGGCCGAGCACGACGGCGTCCACGGATTCACCATCGGTCAGCGCAAGGGCCTCGGGATCGAGGCGCCCGCCGCCGACGGCCGTCCGCGCTACGTGACGGGGATCGATCCGGAGAGCGGGACGGTGACGGTGGGCGCCGCGGCCGATCTCGAGGTCACCGCGATCACCGCGGGTAAGGCGGTGTGGACCTCCGGCCGCACCCCGGACGGCCCGGTGGAGTGCGTGGTGCAGGTGCGCGCGCACGGCGGACTCGCGCCCGCAGTCGCGACGCCGGTCGAGGGCCCCGACGGCCCCGGCATCCGGATCGATCTGCGCGAGCCGCTTCGCGGTGTGGCGCGTGGGCAGGCGGCCGTGCTCTACGCTCCGGACGAGGTCGAAGGCGACCTGGTGATCGGCTGCGGCCGGATCACCGGCTCGGAGTGACAGCGCAGGCGGCCGGGACGGGGCTGCCGGCCGGAGTCGGCACCGGCGTCGGCTCCATGCCCGGCACCGATCCGTCCGAGGCGGTGCGCATCGCGAGCGGCGAACTCGATCTGCCGTTCCTTCCCGAACTCCCCGCGCGGGGAGTGGGAGCCGACATGATCGGCCGGACCGGCGCGTTGCTCGTCGACCTGCCGCTCGACATGGTGCATCACGCCTACCGGCTCACCGATCACCCCAACACCACCACGCGGCGCGCGCGGGACTGGCTGCGCTGGGACCTCGATGCTCTCGAGGAGCATTGGGAAGCCTCCGGGCTCGTCGGCTCCGGACGAACCGTGAAGGTGCAGGCGTGCGGGCCGCTGACCTTCGCCGCGAACGCCGAGCTGCGCGGAGGCCACAAGATCGTCAAGGACCGCGGTGCGGTTCGTGACATCGCGGCGTCGCTGACCGAGGGACTGCGCGGGCACGTCGCCGAGGTGACGCGACGGCTCGGCGCGAAGGTGCTGGTGCAGCTCGACGAACCCGACGTGGGGCGGGTGATCGATGGCACCGTCACCCCGCTGACCCGCCTCGACCCGATTCGGCCGATCCCGGCGCCCGACGCCGCCGAGTTGATGCAGGGCGTCGTCGACGGCCTCGACGTGCCCGTTCTTCTGCATTCGTGTCGACGCCCGCGGTGGGACCTGACCGATCGACTCGAGCGGGTCGCGCTGTCGATCGATCTGACGAGACTGCGACCGGACGCCGACTACGACCGGCTCGGAGCCTTCGTCGACAGCGACGGAGTGCTCGCTGCGGGGCTGGTTCCGGCCACCGAGCCGGAGGCCCCGGTCGACGCCGAGACGCTCGCCGGTCGTCTCACCGAACTGATCGACCGGATCGGCCTGCCGCGTCGGGTCTTGCGCGACAACATCCTGGTCACACCCGTATGCGGCCTCGCGGGGGCCACGGGATCGTGGGCGACGCGGGCCCTGTCGCTGTCGTCGGAGATCGCCGCGGGACTGGCCGCGGATCCGGACTACCGCTCCTCGTAGCGTCGTCGCGGCCCCGGCCGATCGGCGCCCGTTCCGGACGTCTCAGACGTCGCTCTCCAACTGTGCGACCGCGCGCTTGGGCGCCACCTGCCGGAAGCTGGCGTCGAGCAGTTCGGCCACCTCGTCCCAGTCCGAGTCGGCGGTCAGGTCGATGCCGAGCCATCCGTAGGCGCCGACGTACGCGGGGACGAAGAAGCGGGCGTCCTGGATGAGCGCCTCTCGCTCGAGCGGGTCGGGGATGAACAGGAGCGCGGTGTCGCGGCGGATCTTGGAGCCCTTCTCACCGCCGCCGTACATGGCGAACATCTTGCCGCAGCGAAAGGTCGGACGGCCGTGCGCAACCTTCTCGGTGGCTTCCGGGAGTGCCAGTGCCACGGTTCGGAGTCGTTGCAGGATCGGATCGTCGTCGGAGAACATGATGGGGTGCGGCATGCCGGTAAGCGTAGTGTCGGCGTTCGTCGGACGCGGCCATGTCGCAGGGCTCGGTTAACCTGAACGCGTGAGTGAGGGCGAGGGGACAGACACGGCAGGATCGGCCGCAGCGGAGGCGGGCGCCGATTGGGCGCGGGAGTGGGCGCTGCTCGCCGAGGAGGTTCGCGGGCATCAGTTCCGCTACTACGTCCAGGACGCGCCTGTGATCAGCGACGGAGAGTTCGACTCGCTGTTGCGCCGGCTGCAGGCACTCGAGGACGAGCATCCCGAACTGGCGGTGCCCGATTCGCCGACGAAGCTGGTCGGCGGCGGCTTCTCGACCGACTTCACCTCGGTCGACCATCTCGAACGGATGATGTCGCTCGACAACGTCTTCGATTACGACGAGATGCGCACCTGGGTCTCGCGTACCGAAGCCGAGATCGGCGCCGGGACCGAGTTCCTGTGCGAACTCAAGATCGACGGGGTAGCGCTCTCGCTGGTGTACGAGAAGGGCACGCTGGTCCGGGGAGTGACCCGGGGCGACGGCCGCACCGGCGAGGACGTGACACTCAACGCGCGCACCATCACCGACGTTCCGCACGATCTCGACGATTCGGTGCGCCCGGTGCCTGAACTCCTGGAGGTCCGCGGTGAGGTGTTCTTCCGAGTCGAAGACTTCCAGAATCTGAACGCCTCCCTCGTCGAAGAGGGGAAGCCGCCGTTCGCGAATCCGCGCAACTCGGCCGCCGGCTCTCTGCGCCAGAAGAATCCGCAGGTCACCGCGCGGCGCCGACTCCGGATGATCTGTCACGGGATCGGGAAGGTGGAGGGCTGGAGGCCCGAGTCGCTGCACGAGGCCTACCTCGCGCTGGGCGAGTGGGGGCTGCCAGTCTCCGACCACACGAAGAAGGTGACCGGGGCCGACGAGATCATCGAGGCGATCGCGTACTGGGGCGAGAACCGGCACTCGGTGGAACACGAGATCGACGGCCTCGTCGTCAAGGTGGACGATGTGACGCGCCAGCGCCGGCTGGGTGCGACTTCACGCGCACCGCGCTGGGCGATCGCGTACAAGTACCCGCCGGAAGAGGTCACGACCAAACTGCTCGACATCATGGTCGGCGTCGGACGGACGGGCCGCGTCACGCCGTGGGCGCTGATGGAACCGGTGCTGGTCGCGGGATCGACCGTCTCCCGCGCGACACTCCACAACGCCTTCGAGGTGAAGCGTAAAGGCGTCCTGATCGGCGACACCATCACCATTCGCAAGGCCGGCGACGTGATTCCCGAGGTGCTCGGTCCGGTCGTCGAACTGCGCGACGGTACCGAACGCGAGTTCGTGATGCCGACTCGATGCCCCGAGTGCGGAACCGAACTGGCCCCCGCGAAGGAGGGCGACAAGGACATCCGCTGTCCCAACCAGCGCTACTGCCCGGGACAACTGCGCGAACGGCTGTTCTATCTCGCGGGCCGCGGCGCATTCGACATCGAAGCGCTCGGATACGAAGGGGCGCAAGCACTTCTGTCGAGCGGCGTGCTGACCGACGAAGGCGACCTGTTCTCGCTCACTGCCGACGATCTGGTCAAGACCGACCTGTACACCACGAAGTCGGGTGCGCTCTCGGCCAACGGTCGGAGATTCCTGGACAACCTCGACAAGGCCAAGCGGGTCCCGCTGTGGCGGGTGATCGTCGCGCTGTCGATCCGCCACGTCGGGCCCACCCCGGCGCGGGCTCTGGCCACCGCTTTCGGCGACCTCGAAAGCATCCAGAACGCCTCCGTCGACGAGTTGGCGCAGGTGGACGGTCTCGGCCCCACGCGGGCGGCGAGCGTGCACGACTGGTTCGCCGTCGACTGGCACCGCGAGATCGTCGCCAAATGGCGTGCCGCGGGGGTGGCCATGGCCGATGAGCGGGACGAGTCGATCGAGCGGACGCTCGACGGCAAGACGATCGTGGTCACCGGTTCGCTCGTCGACTTCTCCCGCGACGGAGCCAAAGAGGCGATCATCGTGCGCGGCGGCAAGGCGTCGGGCTCGGTGTCGAAGAAGACCGACTACGTCGTGGTCGGCGACTCGCCCGGCAGCAAAGCCGCCAAGGCCGAAGAATTAGGCGTTCCGATCCTCGACGAGGACGGCTTCAAACAATTGCTGGCGACCGGGTCTGCGGGAGAGTCGGAGTCGGAGGACGATTGATGCGTGCGCCGTTTCGACTCGCGGAAGACCCCAGGTCCGTCGAGTGAGCCGGTGAGCGTAGCGAGCAGGCGCATCGAGACTGCGCATGCTGTTTCGACTCGCTGCGCTCGCGGAAGTTTCTAGGTTCGTCGAGTGAGCGTGTGAGCGTAGCGAGCGCGCGTATCGAGACTGCGCGTACTGTTTCGACTCGCTGCGCTCGCTCAACCAGCCTGGGGATTAGCCGAGGTTCGTCGAGTGAGCGTGTGAGCGTAGCGAGCAGGCGTATCGAGACTGCGCGTGCTGTTTCGACTCGCTGCGCTCGCTCAACTGGCCTGGGAGGTGCTCGCTCAGCTGGCCGGGGAAGACCCAGGTTCGTCGAGTGAGCGTGTGAGCGTAGCGAGCGCGCGTATCGAGACTGCGCGTACTGTTTCGACTCGCTGCGCTCGCTCAACTGGCCTGGGAGGTGCTCGCTCAGCTGGCCGGGGAAGACCCAGGTTCGTCGAGTGAGCGTGTGAGCGTAGCGAGCGCGCGTATCGAGACTGCGCATGCTGTTTCGACTCGCTGCGCTCGCTCAACCAGCCTTGGAGCGCTCGCTCAACCAGCCTTGGAGCGCTCGCTCAACCGCCCTGGGTGTTCGGCTTTCTCTTCAGGACGGTGGCGATGATGCCGGTCAGGTAGCCCAGGCGCGCGACTTCCGCAGGGCGGAAGTCGGGACCGCCGATCCGGCCGAGGAGCAGGGCCTTGCCGTCGTCGCCCAAGGGGGCGGCGGCCAGCCTGGTCCCCATGTCACGCCATCCCTGAGGGATCCATTCGGCTTCGGAGTCGAACGCCACCGCCCGGTCGAGGGGCAGCCAGTCGGCCGTCTCCAGGGCCGTCTCGGGGGCTCCCGAACTGCCGTAGAGGCGCAGCACGTCCGGACCGGGGCGGGAGATCACCATCGCCCACGACACGCGGAGCACACGGGGCGCGTAGTCGGCCAGCACCTGCAGGCGGTCCTTGCCGCCCGCGGCGACGAGGTCGATCAACTCGAGTTCCTGATGCGTGTCGAGGACCCCGTCGTGCGGACGGAGAGAGTCGACGTGCACGCCCGCGACCTTCTCCGCGGCGGTGATGAGGGTGTCGGGCAGCGCACCCGAGGGCAGGTCGACCACCAGGTCGTCGACGGCGTAGCCCTCGCCTCGCTCGATCACCTCGAGCGAGCGGATGTCGGCACCGACGGCGCCGAGTTGAACGGCGAGCATGCCGAGACTGCCGGGACGGTCGTTCAGCAGAACGCGAAGCAGATACGACACCGGAGTCAGCGCGGCTGCTGCTCGAGCGGACGCACACCCACAGCCGTGCCGTACGCGCACACCTCGACGCCGCCGGATCCGGCGTACTCATTCGTCTCGAAGCGGAATGCGAGAACCGCGTTGGCCCCCTTGCTCTGAGCTTCGGCGGCCAAGCGACTCAACGCTTCATGACGCGCCTCGTGCAGCAACTGGGTGATGCCCTTGAGTTCGCCACCGGCGATCGACTTGAAGCTGGCGCCGATGTTGGAACCGATGTGTCGCGACCGCACCGTGAGGCCGAACACCTCGCCGAACACGTGCTCGATCCGGTAGCCCGGCAGTTCGTTGGTGGTGACGATGATCATGTGTCCAAGTTAACCGGTGCGGTGCACTCCGGCCACTCCGCGATCATTCACCCGGAGCACACCTCCCGCGCGGGCTCGGTCCGAAGCGGCCGCATATCCTGGTAGGCAAGTCCCACTGTCCTGAGCTCGTGCGGTGTTCCGTGACGAGTGCGTGTGTAGAGAGGTCGACGATGTCCACCGATTCCCAGCCGGCGATCAGCCGGGACGAGGTCGCGCATCTCGCGCGACTGTCCCGCTTGGCGCTCGACGACGACGAACTCGACCGATACGCGGCGCAGCTCGACTCGATCCTGAGCCACGTCGCGCAGATCTCCGAGGTGGCCGCCGACGACGTGCCGCCCACCGCACATCCCGCCGAGTTGCGCGACGTGCTGCGCGAGGACGTCGTCGTCCCGAGCCTGACCGCAGAACAGGCGTTGTCGGGGGCGCCCGCCGTCGAACAGGAGCGCTTCGCCGTTCCGCAGATTCTGGGAGAGGAATGAGCGTGAGCGACACCCGCAGCGCGAACGAGATCACAGGCCTGTCCGCAGCCGACCTCGCGGGCAAGATCGCCGCTCGCGAACTGTCGTCGGTCGAGGTAACCCGGGCACACCTCGACCGCATCGAGCAGATCGACGGACAGCTGGGCGCATTCCTGCACGTCGGCGGCGACGAAGCGCTCGCCGCGGCGGAGGCGGCCGACCAGGCGATCGCTTCGGGTGAGGCGCCGTCCGCTCTGGCCGGCGTCCCGATCGCGCTCAAGGACGTCTTCACCACCGTCGACGCCCCGACCACCTGTGGGTCCAAGATCCTCGAAGGATGGGTCTCGCCGTACGACGCGACCGTCACGGCCAAGCTCCGTGCCGCGGGCATCCCGATCCTCGGCAAGACGAACATGGACGAGTTCGCGATGGGCTCGTCGACCGAGAACTCGGCCTACCAGGTGACCCGGAATCCGTGGGACACCACGCGTATTCCGGGCGGTTCGGGCGGCGGCAGCGCCGCGGCACTCGCCTCGTACCAGGCGCCGCTGGCCATCGGCACCGACACCGGCGGCTCGATCCGACAGCCGGCCTCGGTCACCGCGACCGTCGGCGTCAAGCCGACCTACGGAACCGTGTCGCGCTACGGACTCGTGGCGTGCGCGTCGTCGCTCGATCAGGGCGGCCCCTGCGGACGCACCGTGCTCGACACGGCGCTGCTGCACGAGGTGATCGCCGGGCACGATCCGCGCGACTCCACCTCCATCGACGCGGCGATTCCCGATGTCGTCGGCGCCGCGCGCGCCGGCGCGTCCGGCGACCTGTCGGGTGTGCGCATAGGCGTGGTGAAGCAGTTGCAGGGCGAGGGCTACCAAGCCGGTGTGCTGGAGTCGTTCCAGGCGGCGTGCAAGCAGCTGACCGATCTCGGCGCGACGATCGTCGAGGTCGACTGCCCGCACTTCTCGTACGCGCTCGGCGCCTACTACCTGATCCTGCCGTCGGAGGTGTCGAGCAACCTGGCCCGCTTCGATGCGATGCGGTACGGGCTCCGGGTCGGCGACGACGGTTCGCACAGCGCCGACGAGGTCATGGCACTGACCCGCGAGGCCGGCTTCGGCCCGGAGGTCAAGCGCCGCATCATGATCGGGACGTACGCGCTGAGCTCCGGTTACTACGACGCGTTCTACGGTCAGGCGCAGAAGGTGCGCACGCTCATCGCTCGCGACTTCGCCGCGGCATACGAGGACGTCGACGTGCTGATCTCCCCGACCACCCCCACCACGCCGTTCAAGCTCGGAGAGAAGGTCGACGATCCGCTGTCGATGTATCTGTTCGACCTGTGCACGCTGCCGGTGAACCTGGCGGGCACCGCGGCGATGTCGGTTCCGTCGGGGGTCTCCTCCGACGACGGACTCCCGGTCGGCCTGCAGATCATGGCACCGGCACTGGCCGACGACCGGCTGTACCGGGTCGGTGCGGCCTACGAGGCGGCCCGCGGGCCGGTCGGCTGACAGCCTGCCGGCATGTTCCCGGCGGCGAGCCCCTGCTCGACGCCGTAACGGTGCCCGTGTCCCGCGGGAACCTTCAGTGAGCCCGCGAGGTCGAGGACGGTACCGACCATCGACACGACCGGCAGCCACGGCGGAGACTCGCTGTGGTGCCGGTCGTCGCCGTCTCCGGGAATGCGGTCGATCGGATGCCACAGCAGCGACGGAGCGAACCCGGGGACGGGATCGTCGGCGTTGGCCAGCACCACCCGCCGCTCGCACGGTGCGACCCGGTCGACCGACCCCGCCGGCGGCCCGGCGAGCACTGTCCCGGCGAGTTCGACCCCGGAGTCGTTCGCCCAGCGGCGCGCGGCGTCGGCTCCCACCGCTCCCAGGCTCTGCCCGGCGAGGTACACGCGGGGCCGCCGCGCTTCGGGCAGGCCCGAGATACGGGACCAGACGGCGTCGAGGACCGCGGACGCGGAGGTCCCCGCACGATCCGGGGAGGAGATGAACGCCCGCCACGACGCGACGTCGTCGTACTGCAGGGCGACGACCCGGACCGATCCGCCGAAGTACCCGGTGAAGCCGTCCACCGTTCCGGCGTCGATCCATCCCGAGCCGGTTGGCACGGCCACCACGACCGCGCGTGCCTCGCGACCGCCGTCGGCCACCCAGCGATCGGCCAGGCGCTCGGCGCGGTCCCGGACCGAGCCGGGTTCGCTCAGCGGGCTGTAGAGCATCACGGGGCGCTCGGGAACATCCGGTCCCGACGCCTGTGCGGGCGCGGGCAGCCCGATCGACGCCGCCGCGACCACCGCGACCATTCCGAAGCCGGCCCACACCCGTCCTGGGATCGCGACGACCGCGGCCGCGGCGGCGACCGGGATCGCGCACACGGCCAGGACCCACCCGGGGCCGATCGGCGGGGCACCCACCGCGGCCCGGACCGCCGACTCGTGACGCGCCGCGAGCCCGACGGCCGCACCGGCGACCACGAGCCCGGCGGCGAGGACGCCCCCAGAGACCGGGGCAGGTGGACGGTCACCGATCCGGTCTCGAAGCGCGCCGACGCCGGCACCGACGGCCATCCCGAGAAGAGTCAACGCGAGGCCGGCGACGGCGGCGACCAGCGCGGAGCGGGGGAGCATGCCGGGGGCGAGAGCCAGCAGGCGACCGGCGAGAGCGCCGGCGGCCACCGCGGGACGCACCCGCAGGCGGTTCATCGCAACCCCACTGTCTCTGCGGTTCGGGAGAGATAGCCGAGGACGATCGTGCCGCCCGACTCGCGCACCGGCGGGCCCGAATGCTGCCGCCAGGTGTTCACCGCCAGGCCGGTCCGCGCGGTCTCGGCGGCGGCGTGGCACAGCGGATCGTCGCAGACGGCGTGCATGTCGTCGATCAGTCGGCCGTCGAGGGCGGTGCGAGCCCAGGCTCCCGCGGGCCGGCCGGTGGAATCGGAGTACCGGAGCAGGTCGTATCCGAGATCGTGCGCACGGCAGGCGTCGGTGAATCGGTCCGGCAACGGGACCGGCGAGGAACAGTCTCCGGCCGGGTTGAGGGGGCGGCCGTCGATCACCACCGGTCGATACCCGAGTCGTCGGGAGAAGTCGGCGGGCAGATCGCGCATGGCGTCGAGCGGACGGTCGCCGACCAGGTCCGCGATGGCGCGTTCGGCGGCTGTGGCCGGCCGGGCCGGGGGAGCGGCCCGATGCGAGTCCGCCAGCGCCGAGCTGATCGGCAGCAGCCCGAGGACTCCGACGGTCAACGCCGCGCCGGTCGAGAGCCGGACGACCCACCGGCGGATACCTTGTCGCCCAGGGGAATCGGCTGAGTCAGCGGAGGTGTTCGAGGTCATGTCCCGAACGCTATGGCCGGGTGGCACCACACCGGATCGCTCGCAACGGGGGTCTTGCACCCCGCGCGCGAGAGTGAGACCGCAGGGAACCCTGCGACTGGGGAACCGGTCGGATCTCACTCTCGCGGGGGAGGTGGCGACCCGGCTCGGGCTCCTATCGTCGAACTGTGAAGTCTCCCTCTGCCGTCCGTCGCCGGACCGCCGCCGCGGTCGGGCGGGTCCGTGACCGGATCGCGCTCGACCGCATCAGCGACCCGGCGCTGCACCGATACCTGTCGCACTGGCGCAACTGGCTCGCCGCCCTGGCCGCGGTCAGCATGATCTCGGTGTGCTGGCCGGTGCTCGGCGAGGTCACTCGCCTGCCCGCGTTCCTCCTGCCCGCCTTCGCGATCCTCGGCTGCGGCGGCATCGCGCTCGTGTTCGCCGGCGAGGAGGCGGTCAGGTACGGCTGGGCGTCAACGGTCATCACCTCGGCCGTCGCGTCGTTGGTTCCCAACGACGGACCGTGGCCGATGCCGATCCCGTTGTTCCTGGCGCTGCTGGCGATGACCGTCGCGGCGCTGTGGACCCAGCCGCTCAAGCGGCTGCCAGTGGTGCTGGCCGCCGTCGCGGGCGCCTTCGTCGTCGGCTTGCCCTTCGATGCGCTGGTGGGCTGGATCTTCGGGCTGGTCGTCGTCGGCATGGCCGTCGCGTTCCTGCGCTACCGTGCTCGCTCGCAGCGCGAGATCGCGGAGCAGACCGAGGAGACCGAGGTGCTGCGAGCCCGAGAGGCCGTACTCGCCGAACGCTCACGCATCGCGCGCGACCTGCACGATATCGTCGCGCACCGCATGTCGATGGTGGTGGTGATGGCGCAGACCGCACCCTACCGGCTGGCCGCGGCCGCCGATGCCGAGGAGGTGGGGCCCGGGGCCAAGGCGGAGTTCGACGCGATCGCCGACGCCGCCCGCGAATCGCTCGACGAGGTGCGCCAGCTGCTGGGCGTGCTTCGCCCGCACGGCGACGCCGCGGACACCGCGGCGCTCGCTCCGGTCCAGGGCCTCGGCGACGTCCCCGAACTCATCGAGGGCGTGCAGGCGGTGGGCGTGGATGTGGAACTGACCGACACCTCCGACCATTCGTCGGTGGCGCAGACGGTCGGCGCTGCCGTGTATCGGATCGTTCAGGAGGCGGTCACGAACGCCACCCGCCATGCGCCCGGGGCGGCGATCGCGGTCCGCATCGAGGAGGATCCCGTGCACGAGGGGAGACTCGACGTCGAGATCGTGAACGGGTTGGCGACGCAGCCGCTCGGCGCGACCGTCGGCGGCGGGCACGGCATCCTGGGAATGACCGAACGCGCCCACGCCGTCGGCGGGAGTCTCACCGCGGCGGCGCGGCCGGGCGGCGGTTTCGCCGTCCGCGCATCTCTGCCGATCGGTCCGTCGGTGAGGGCGGTCGCGTGAAGCGCCCGGGCGTGAGCGCCGCGCCGCGGCCCGGCGCACTAGGCTGACCCTCGTGCCGACCACTGTCCTCATCGCCGACGACCAAGCGATGGTCCGCGCCGGTTTCGCGGCACTGCTGGGCGCCGCCGACGACATCACCGTGCTCGGGGACGCCGAGGACGGGCAGGTCGCCGTCGACCAGGTGCGCCGCCTCAAACCCGATGTGGTCCTGATGGACGTCCGGATGCCGCGACGCGACGGCTTGTGGGCCGCGGAGCAGATCATCTCCAGCGGGTCGGCCACCAGAGTCCTGATGCTGACGACCTTCGACATCGACGATTACGTGTACGCCGCCCTGCGGATCGGTGCGTCGGGCTTCCTGCTCAAGGACGCGCCGGCAGACGAGCTCGTGCGCGCGGTCCGAGTGGTGGCCGCTGGCGACGCGCTGTTGGCGCCCTCGGTCACCAGACGCCTGATCGAGCAGGTCACCTCCCGGACCACGCGCAAGGCCACCGCGGCCGCCGACTCGCTCACCCCGCGGGAACTCGAGGTGCTCCTGACCGTCGCCGACGGCAAGTCGAACGGTGAGATCGCCGCCGAACTGTTCGTCTCCGAACAGACGGTGAAGACCCATGTGAGCAACATGCTGGCCAAGCTGGGTCTGCGCGACCGCGCGCAAGCGGTGGTCTTCGCCTACGAGAACGGCCTGAAGTAGGAGGTCGATGCCGCGCACCGGTCCGGAACTGGCCGACGTGCTGCCACCGGGCACGGATCGTGTTGTGATGGACGCGAACCCGGTTTCCTTTCAGAGAGGGGTCGCACCCGATGGCGCGCTTCGGCATTCTGACATCCGGCGGAGACTGCCCCGGTCTCAACGCGGTGATCCGCGGAACCGTCCTGCAGGGCAGCACGGTCCACGATCAGGAGTTCGTGGGATTCAGAGACGGGTTCTGGGGGCTGGTGTACGGCGAGGCGATCGACCTCGACCGATCCGTGGTGCGAGGCATCTCCCAGCAGGGCGGCACCATTCTGGGAACCAGCCGCTTCGGTCCGTACACCGAACCCGACGGCGGGCCGGAGAACATCAAGCGGGCACTCCAGCGGATCGGGGTGGACGGCGTCATCGCCGTCGGCGGCGACGGGACCATGGCGGCCGCCAACAGACTGCTCGGCGACGGCATTCCGATCGTCGGCGTGCCCAAGACGATCGACAACGACCTGCAGGCGACGGACTACACTTTCGGTTTCAACACCGCGGTCGAGATCGCGACCGAGGCCGTCGACCGGCTGCGCACCACCGGCAATTCGCACAAGCGGTGCATGGTTCTGGAGGTGATGGGCAGGCACGCCGGATGGATCGCGATGTACGCGGGTGTCGCGGCCGGCGCCCACGCGATCCTCATTCCGGAGCAGCAGGAGTCGCTCGAGCAGATCTGCGAGTGGGTGGTCAGCGTCCGCGACCGTGGTCGTTCGCCGATGGTCGTCGTCGCCGAGGGCTTCATGCTGCCGGAGATGGAGCAGGCGCACTCGTACAAGGGCATGGACGAGTTCAACCGGCCGCGGCTGGGCGGGATCGGCGAGATCCTCGCGCCGCTCATCGAGGAACGGACCGGGATCGCCACACGCGCCACGGTGCTCGGCTACATCCAGCGCGGCGGTGTGCCCAGCGCATGGGACCGGGTCCTCGGCACCCGCTTCGGCCAGGCGGTGAGCGACCTCGTCG
The DNA here is from genome assembly GCF_041950545.1 of Gordonia sp. PS3. Lineage (NCBI taxonomy): Bacteria > Bacillati > Actinomycetota > Actinomycetes > Mycobacteriales > Gordoniaceae > Gordonia > Gordonia sp. PS3. The sequence goes on from NZ_CP169524.1 coordinate 1,183,153, forward strand.
CGGACGCGGGGTGGGGGTCCATGGTGGCACTGCGCGGCACCGACATCGTCCGGGTCCCCTTCGAGGAGGCCGTGGGCCACACCAAGACGGTGCCGCTCGAGTACTACCGCGGAGCGCGCGCGATCTTCGGCTGAGGGCTAGCGGTTCTTCGGGATGATCGCCCAGAGCAGCAGGTACAGAAGCACCTGCGGGCCCGGGAGGATGATCGACGCGACGAAGGCGACGCGGACCCAAGTGGAGTCGATTCCGAAGTACTCGGCGATGCCGCCCGCGACACCGCCGATCATCTTGTCGGTGGTCGAGCGGGTGAGTCGTTTGGCGGGGCGGACGGGCTCGGCGTCGTACGCGTCGCCGGCTCCCGGAAGGGCTGGATCGGTCATGGTGTTCTCCTCGGTTCGGATCGGTCTCGGTTCGGGCGTCCGCCCGATGACTCGAACGTAGGCCCCGGCGGCGCTATCGGGCATCGGGAAGCACCCTGACTTCGGCCCCCAGATACGATGGGACGCATGAGTGCCGCTATCGACGAACTGATGGACTTCGACGACGTCATCGAGACTTACGACCCGGTCATGGGCATGGAGGTCCACGTCGAGCTCGGCACGGCGACCAAGATGTTCTGCGGTTGCCCGACCACGTTCGGCGGCGAGCCGAACACCCAGGTGTGCCCCGCCTGCCTGGGTCTGCCGGGGGCGCTTCCGGTCGCCAACGCGAAGGCCGTCGAATCCGCCGCGCGCATCGGCTTGGCGCTGAACTGCTCGATCCGGGAGTCGAGCGTGTTCGCGCGGAAGAACTACTTCTACCCGGACCAGCCGAAGAACTATCAGATCAGTCAGTACGACGAGCCGATCGCCTACGACGGCTACCTCGACGTGCTGCTGAGCGACGGCACCACCTGGCGGGTGGAGATCGAGCGCGCCCACATGGAGGAGGACACCGGTAAGTCGCTGCACATCGGCGGCGCCACCGGGCGCATCCACGGTGCCAGTCACTCGTTGCTCGACTACAACCGCGCGGGCGTCCCGCTCGTCGAGATCGTGACCCGCCCCATCGAGGGTGCGGGCGAGCGCGCACCGGAGGTGGCCCGCGCGTACGTGACCGCCCTGCGCGATCTGCTCAAGTCGCTCGACGTGTCCGACGTCCGCATGGACCAGGGATCGATGCGCTGCGACGTGAACCTTTCGCTGATGCCCAAGGGCGCCGCCGAGTTCGGCACCCGCACCGAGACCAAGAACGTCAACTCGCTCAAGTCGGTCGAGGCCGCGGTCCGGTTCGAGATGAGCCGGCAGGCCGCGATCCTGTCGGCCGGCGGCGAGATCATCCAGGAGACCAGGCACTTCCACGAGTCGGACGGAACCACGTCGGCGGGCCGTCGCAAGGAGACCGCCGAGGACTACCGTTACTTCCCGGAGCCGGACCTGCCCCCGGTGCTCGCGAGCCCGGAGTGGGTGGATTCGCTGCGCGCCACTCTGCCGGAGTTGCCGTGGATCCGCCGCGCCCGCATCCAGGAGGAGTGGGGCGTGTCCGACGAGGTGATGCGCGATCTGGTGAACGTCGGCGCCGTCGACCTCATCATCGAGACGGCCGAAGCGGGTGCCTCACCCGACGCCGCCCGCAGCTGGTGGGTGTCGTTCCTGGCCCAGCAGGCCAACACCCGCGAGATGGAGCTGGCGGAACTCGCCATCACTCCCAAGCAGGTCGCCGAGGTGATCGGCATGGTCGACGAGGGCAAGCTGACCAACAAACTGGCCCAGCAGGTGGTCGTCGCCGTGCTCGACGGTGAGGGCGAGCCCGCGCAGATCGTCGCCGATCGCGGTCTCGAGGTGGTCCGGGACGATTCCGCGCTGCAGAAGGCGGTCGACGAGGCACTCGCCGCGAACCCCGATATCGCCGACAAGATTCGCAGCGGCAAGGTGCAGGCGGCAGGCAAGATCGTCGGCGATGTCATGAAGGCGACCCGCGGTCAGGCCGACCCGGCCCGCGTCAAGGAACTGGTCCTCGCCGCGTGCGAGTGATGATGCGCGCGCTCAGGTGAGGTCTTCGCCGGCCTTCGGGAGGTAGATCGCGACGCGATCGTCGTAGCTCTTCACGTCCGCACCTCGGGTGGCCTTGTTGACGGTGGCCATCTGCGCCGCCCCCGCGACACTGGTCATGCGGCCCACCGCTCCGTACGACTTGCGGAAGTCCTGCGGGCTCGGCTTGCCGACCGATGTGCTTCCGGCGGCCGGCCGCATGAACGTGTCGAGCCGCTGTGCCTTGGCGATCGACACCGCTATCCAGTCCTTGCCGACGGCGCAGCCGCTCACCCCCGGCCGATTGGGCCAGCTCCACAGCGTCTGCAGACCGCGAGGGCCGACCAGGGAGAGCCGATCGCCCGGCGCGCCGCTGTCGGCGACGTACAGCTGGCCGTCGGAGGCCGGTGACGGGCAGAGCGCGACGTTCGACCCGAGCCCCGACGCACGGATGTCGGGCTTCGGGTCCGCGACGTTCGGGTCGATCGAGAAGATCTTGCCCGCGAGCGAGGCCGGGTTCGACGCGGCGGCCGGATCGCCCGCATCGCCGGTCGCGACGATGAGCTCGGTCGGCGACGCGAACGAGATCGATCCCATGTTGCCGGTCGCGCCCTTCGGGATACCGGTGAGAATCGGCTTCACCGACCCGGTGGGGGCGATCCGGACCACGCGATTGTCGGACCCGGTGGTGATCAGCGCGTAGATCAGCTGATCCTCGGCGTACGTGGGCGACATCTCGAAGTCGACGAGCCCGCCGTCGCCGGAGGCGTCCACCTCCACGCCGGCGACCGCACGCTGCGGACCGTACCGCTTGGACAGAATGATCTTGCCGGTGGTCCGTTCGGCGACGTACGTACTGCGTCCCGACGAGTCCGCGGGCCGCACACCTCCGGTGGACGCCAGACACGTGGCGATCACCGCCGGATCCGGGTCGACGCAGGGCCCGGTCGGCGGGGGACCGCCGCCCTGATCGTCCGACGGAGGCGCCGGAGGCTGCTCGGGGGCCTGCTGCATGGTGGGCGGCGCAGTGAAGGAACCCTGGTCGGCGGCCTGGTCCTCTTCGCTGAAGTTCACACACGACGTCGACGCCAATACGACGGCCACCGCGGACGCCGCGGCGAGCAGCGCGCGGCCGGCAGTCCGGGAGTGTGATGGCATTCCACCACTCTAACGATCGTTACCAAATCGTCGGGTGCCGCTCGGCCCTCACGCGGGCGCACGGCCATAGAGTCGGTAGCCGTGAGTAGTTCCGATGACAAGCCAGGGACCGGAGGGGATCCGTCGGCTGCGGGCAGTCCGTACGATGAACCGACCGACGCCATCGAGCGACCTCGGGTGCGTCGGCCGAAGCCCGACAACGACAGCTTCTTCGACAGGCACGGCCGCAGGCCGGAGCCCGCGGTTCAGGATGCGATCGACGAGAAGGCCGCACGCGAGGAGGCCGTCGAACTCGACGAGTCGCCCACTGAGACGCTGCCGGTCACCGAGCCGACCGAACCCGTAGCCACGCTGCCCGACGGTTCACCGCCGGACGATGACGCGAAGACCGCGGTGATCATCAGTTCGGGGGGTGCCGCAGCCACGGAGAGCCCGATCAAGAAGAGCTCGTCGGACGAGCCGGTGCACACCGAGCCCTTCGTCAACGACGAGGACGACGGTGAGGACCCCGGCGAGCGCAGGGGATACGCGGAGCATCTCACCGAACCGCCGCTGCCTTACATCGAGCCGCAGCCCACCGCACCGCTGCTCGAGCCCGAAGACGACTACGTGGGGGCACCGCAGCCGCGCGACGAAGAGGAGTACGTCGCCCAGGCTCCGGAGCCGGTGATCCGGCGCGGAACGCTCGATCTCGGCTTGCTCATTCTGCGCGTGGTGGTGGGCGTGACGTTCACCCTGCACGGTCTCCAGAAGCTCACCGGCTGGTTGAACGGACCCGGGCCGGACGGCTTCGCGCAGTTCCTCGCCAACAAGCCGAATCCCGGCATCGGGTTCCACGACAACGCCACGACGGCGCTCTCACTCGTCGCCGGAGTCAGTGAGACCGCGGGCGGCATCCTGCTGATCCTGGGGCTGCTGACGCCGATCGCCGGGGCGGCGGTGCTGAGCAGCATCCTGGTGGCAGGCACCTACAAGGCGACGCTCGCCGGCGGCCTCTGGTTCTTCTCGGCCGACGGCGGAGGCAACGGGCTCGAACTGGAGATCGTGCTGGCCGCCGCGGCGGCGGCGCTGATCCTCACCGGGCCCGGCACCTACTCCTTCGACCGTCGCTGGGGATGGTCGCGCAGGCCGGCCTGGGGTTCGGCCGCCTGGTTCATCGTCGGCGTCGGCGTCGCCGTGGCCGTCTGGATCGTTTTCAACGGCACCAATCCGCTCGATTCGCCGGGGAACCCGACGTCCTGACGTACTCCTGAACTCATATGCCGTATTCCGTGACCCGAATCGGGTCACGGAATACGGCATGAGTGCTTTCAGCCGACAGTGTTCAGTCGACGACGCGGACGGCGCCCTTGTCGGCGGAGGCCGCGAGCTTCGCGTACGCGCGAAGCGCCTTGGTGACCGGACGCTGGCGGTCGCGCGGCGTCCACGGGTGCTCGGAGGCTTCCATCTTGGCGCGACGCTCCGCCAGGGTCTCGTCGTCGACGAGGACCTTGAGGGTGCGGGATTTCACGTCGATGAGGATTTCGTCGCCGTTCTCCACCAGACCGATGTCGCCGCCGGCCGCGGCCTCCGGGGAGGCGTGGCCGATCACCAGGCCCGACGATCCGCCCGAGAAGCGGCCGTCGGTGACCAGACCGCACTTCTTCCCCATGCCGGTGCCCTTCATGAAGGCCGTCGGATGCAGCATCTCCTGCATGCCGGGCCCGCCGGCGGGCCCCTCGTAACGGATCACCAGCACCTCGCCCGCCTGCAGTTCCTTCGACAGGATGGCGTGCACCGCGTCCTCCTGGCTCTCGACGACGCGCGCCGGGCCCTGGAAGTGCCACAGCGACTCGTCGACGCCGGCGGTCTTCAGGATGGCGCCGTCGCGGGCCAGGTTGCCGTGCAGCACGCACAGTCCGCCTTCGACGGTGTAGGCGTGCTCCTTGTCGCGGATGCAGCCGTCGGCGGCATCGGTGTCGAGCGACTCCCAGCGGTTGGAGGTGGAGAAGGGTTCGGTGGTGCGGACGCCGCCCGGGGCCGCGTGGAACAGTTCGATCGCCTGATCGGTGGCCGTGCCGCCACGGATGTCCCAGTCGGCGAGGTAGCTCTCGAGCGACGGCGCGTGAACGGGATGGACGTCGGTGTTGAGCAGACCGGCGCGGTTCAGCTCACCGAGGATCGCGGGGATGCCGCCGGCGCGATGCACGTGCTCCATGTAGTACTTCGGTGAATTGGGCGCCACCTTGGCCAGGCACGGAACGTTACGTGAGATGCGGTCGATGTCCTTCAGATCGAAGTCCACCTCGCCCTCCTGGGCCGCGGCCAGGATGTGCAGAACGGTGTTGGTGGATCCGCCCATCGCCACGTCGAGCGCCATGGCGTTCTCGAAGGCCTGGCGGGTGGCGACGTTGCGCGGCAGCACCGACTCATCGTCGTCCTGGTAGTAGCGCTTCGCGATGTCGACGATCAGCTCGCCGGCGCGCGTGAACAGGTCGCGGCGTGCGACCTGGGTGGCCAGCGTCGATCCGTTGCCGGGCAGCGACAGCCCGAGCGCTTCGGTGAGGCAGTTCATCGAGTTGGCGGTGAACATGCCGGAGCACGACCCGCACGTCGGACAGGCGGACCGCTCCACCTCCAGCAGTTCCTTGTCGTCGACGTTGCTGTCGGCGGACGCCGAGATCGCGTCGATCAGGTCGGTGCCCGGGCGCACGACGCCGTTGATGACGACCGATGTGCCCGCCTCCATCGGTCCGCCGGAGACGAACACGGTGGGGATGTTGAGACGCATCGCGGCGTTGAGCATGCCCGGCGTGATCTTGTCGCAGTTCGAGATGCAGACCAGGGCGTCGGCGGTGTGCGCGTTCACCATGTACTCGACGGAGTCGGCGATGATCTCGCGGCTCGGCAGCGAGTACAGCATGCCGCCGTGACCCATCGCGATGCCGTCGTCGACGGCGATGGTGTGGAACTCCTTGGCCACGCCGCCGGCCTCGCGCACGGCGTCGGCGACGATCTCGCCGACGTTCTTCAGATGCACGTGACCCGGGACGAACTGGGTGTACGAGTTGGCGATCGCGATGATCGGCTTCCCGAAATCGTCGTCGGTCATACCGGTGGCGCGCCAGAGGGCGCGGGCGCCGGCGGCTTCACGGCCGACGGTTGTGGTGCGAGACCGCAGGGCTGGCATGGAATTCCTCGCTAGAAATCGCTGAACTGGACCCGGACGGGCTGACGATCCGGGATGTCCTTCAACTTTACGCTCAGCTGTCCAGAGTTATTCCCGGCGTCAGATCTGCAGGACCGCCTTGGCGATCGAGAAGTAGATGATCAGACCCGTCGCATCGCAGAAGGTGGAGATGAACGGGGTGGAGAACACTGCGGGATCGACGTGGATGGAGCGCGCCACCAGCGGCATGATGCCGCCGACGGTCGCCGCGACCGTGCAGACCGAGAGGATGGTCAGCCCGATGACGGTACCGATGCCGATGTCGTAGACCAGTCCTGCGACGAGGAATCCGACGACGCCGAGGGCGGCGCCCATGGTGACGCCGACGCTCATCTCCTTGCCCGCGACTCGGACCACGTCGGAGGTGGTCACCTCGTCGGTGGCGAGCGCACGGGTCACCGTGGTCGCCGCCTGCGAGCCGGTGTTGCCGCCGATGCCGGTCAGGAGCGGAATGAACAGTGCGAGGGCCACCTTCTGCTCCAGAGTGCCCTCGAAGATCTCCAGGACGTTCACCGTGAGGATCGCCGAGATCGCCAGCACGAACAGCCACACCACTCGCGCGCGGGTGATCGCGAACGTCGAGGCCTGCAGGTACGGCGTCTTCAGCATCTCGCGGGCGCCGGCGCGCGCCTCGTCCTCGTCGCGGGCCGCTTCTACCACCTCGGCGGCGTCGTCGAGGGTCAGGACGCCGAGCAGTCGGTCCTCGTTGTCGACCACGGGCATCGCCATGATCGACCGGTCGATACAGCGCTGGGCGGCCGACTCGGCCGGTTCGGCGGCGTAGGCGAAGATCGGCGCCTTCGTGTGCTCGGCGACATCGGTGTCCGGATCCGAGAGCAGCAGATCGCGCAGGCTCGCCACGCCGATCAGGCGGCGCTGGTGGTCCACCACGGGCACCGTGTAGATGGTCTCGGCGTGCCGCCCGCGCGCCTTGATCCGCTCGATCGCCGTGCGGCAGTCGTCGTCGGGGAAGACGTGCACGAACTCCGGACTCATCCGGCGTCCCACCGACCCGCGCCGGAACCCCAGGACCACCGCCGTCGTCTCGCGCTCGGCGGGGGAGAGGGAGCGGATCAGCGCCTTGGCGACTTTCGCGGGGAGCTCGTCGAGCAGCTCCGCGCGGTCGTCGGGGTCCAGATGGTCGAAGGCGTCGGCCACCTCCGCGGTCCCGAGCGAACTGATCAACGCGGCCTGCGCGGTGGAGCTGAGGTCGTCGAAGACCTGCACGGCGTCGTCCTTGGCGAGCAGCCGGAAGGCGATGGTCCGGTCGCCCTCGTCCATCGCGTCGAGGATCGCGGCGGCGTCCTGCGGGGCCAGTTGCGAGAGTTCGCGGCCCACGAACGCCAGCCGGCCGTCGTCGATGGCGCTCTGCAGGGCCTTGGCGGTGAGTGTCGTCATGGGCTCCGTGTCGGCGTCGTTGGCGGATGCGGGCGCGGCGAGCGCCCCGGTCAGCGAGCGGACAGTCGGGCGTCCCGCTCGGCGGCGAACGGATCGGGGATGCGGCCGCCGCTGGCGTTCGACAGCGCGGGCAGATCGGAGAAGCCGACCGCGGGCAGACGCACGCTCGATCCGTCTCGGGCCACCAGGCGCACCGCGCCCCAGCGCGGGAACCGGATGCCGTCGACGTCGTGCCACGGGAGGCGGCTGGTGCCGAAGGTGCCGACGGCGGTGACGCCCTGCTCGTCGACGATGGTGCGGAGCCGGTGAATCCACCACGCCAGCGCGATCGGCACGATGACAGTCCAGGCGAAGCCGGCGACCGAGATCCCCATCAGCATGATGACGAGCAGAAACGCGACCGGCACCGCGAAGTAAGCGATGCGCGAGATGGAGAAGACCTTGGACGACTCACTCATATTCCCCATTGTCTCACGCACCGCGCCGGGCGCAGGTCACAGCTTCGGGCGAGAGGGAATGATTTGACGCGAGACCCGGAACTGGCCTACTTTGTCCACGTGATGAATCAGAAGCTTCTCGTAGTAATCGGTCGGCGCGTCGACGCCTGATCGGTCACTTCGTAGACCTTCAGATACCAATTACGACGCGCCCCTCGCACAGCCTCGCTGGCGGGGGTTTTTTCTTGTCGGGAGCCGGACGAGAAGTCCCTCCGGCCTGATCGGGAATCGCGTGGAAGAGCAGAACACAAGAGGATGAGGATCGTGCAGTGAGTACTCCAACAGCACGCGGGTCGTCGACCCGACCGCAGTCGCCGTCCACCGAGGGCATGCGCTCACCGGGCGCCGTCGTCGCACCCGAACGGGTCACGGGCGCGCAGTCCGTGGTCCGGTCGCTCGAAGAGCTCGGCGTGGAGGTCGTGTTCGGCATTCCCGGCGGCGCCGTGCTCCCGGTCTACGACCCCCTGCTCGACTCGCAGCGGGTCCGGCACGTGCTCGTCCGTCACGAGCAGGGCGCCGGACACGCGGCCACCGGCTACGCACAGGTCGCCGGCCGTGCCGGCGTCATGATGGCGACGTCCGGCCCGGGCGCCACCAACCTGGTGACGCCGTTGGCCGACGCCCAGATGGACTCGGTCCCGGTGGTCGCGATCACCGGCCAGGTCGGGCGCTCGCTCATCGGCACCGACGGCTTCCAGGAAGCCGACATCTCCGGAATCACGATGCCGATCACCAAGCACAACTTCCTGGTCAGCAGCGCGGCGGAGATCCCCCGGATCATCGCCGAGGCCTTCTACATCGCGGAGTCGGGCCGGCCCGGCGCGGTGCTCGTCGACATCCCGAAGGACATCCTGCAGGCGCAGACCACGTTCTCGTGGCCGCCGCAGTTCGAACTGCCCGGCTACCGTCCGGTCACCAAGCCGCACGGCAAGCAGATCCGTGAGGCCGCGCGGATGATCGCGCAGTCGAAGCGTCCCGTGCTGTACGTCGGCGGCGGCGTCATCAAGGCCGAGGCCTCCGAGGAGCTGCGTGAAATCGCCGAACTGACCGGCATCCCCGTCGTCACGACGCTGATGGCGCGCGGCGCGTTCCCCGACAGCCACGATCTGCACATGGGCATGCCCGGCATGCACGGCGCGGTCGGCGCCGTCGCCGCCCTGCAGCGCAGCGATCTGCTGATCACCCTCGGCGCCCGCTTCGACGACCGGGTCACCGGACAGCTCTCGTCCTTCGCTCCGGAGGCCAAGGTGATCCACGCCGACGTCGATCCGGCGGAGATCGGCAAGAACCGCGAGGTCGACGTCCCGATCGTCGGTGACGCCAAGGCCGTCATCGCCGACTTGATCGAGGCCATCCGCGCCGACCTCGCCGCGGGCGGGGCCAAGCCGGACATGGTCGACTGGTGGGAGTACCTGCGGGACATCCGCAACACCTACCCGCTGAGCTACGACAAGCAGTCCGACGGCTCGTTGTCGCCGGAGTACGTCATCGAGCAGCTCGGCAAGGCCGCCGGCCCCGACGCCGTGTACGTCGCGGGCGTCGGCCAGCACCAGATGTGGGCCGCGCAGTTCGTCAAGTACGAGAAGCCGCGCACCTGGCTCAACTCGGGCGGCCTGGGAACGATGGGCTACTCGGTTCCGGCGGCGATGGGCGCCAAGGCCGCGGCTCCGGACAAGGAGGTCTGGGCGGTCGACGGCGACGGATGTTTTCAGATGACCAATCAGGAGCTGGCCACCTGCGCCATCGAGGGCTTCCCGATCAAGGTCGCACTGATCAACAACGGCAATCTCGGCATGGTCCGTCAGTGGCAGACGCTGTTCTACGACGAACGGTACTCGAACACCGATCTGGCGACGCACTCGCGGATGATCCCGGACTTCCTCAAGCTCGCCGAGGCGCTGGGCTGTGTCGCTTTCCGCGTGGAGCGCGAAGAGGACGTCGCACCGACGATCGCGAAGGCCCAGGAGATCAACGACCGCCCGGTGGTCATCGACTTCATCGTCGGCAAGGACGCCCAGGTGTGGCCGATGGTCGCCGCGGGCACCGGCAACGACGAGATCATGGCCGCGCGCGACATCCGGCCGCTGTTCGACGACGAGGAGTCGGCCGCCGACCCGGCGGAGATCCACGACGCCATGATTCGTGAGCAGGCCACGAGCGAAGGGAACCAGCAGTGAGCACCCATACTCTGAGCGTTCTGGTCGAAGACCGTCCGGGCGTGCTCGCCCGCGTCTCGGGCCTGTTCTCCCGGCGCGGATTCAACATCGAGTCCCTCGCCGTCGGTCCCACCGAGCTGAAGGGCATCTCGCGGATGACCATCATGGTCTCGGTGGAGGACTTCCCGCTGGAGCAGGTCACCAAGCAGCTCAACAAGCTCGTCAACGTGATCAAGATCGTGGAGCAGGAGCCGGCGAACTCGGTCTCCCGCGAACTGATGCTGATCAAGGTCCGCGCCGACGCGTCCAACCGGAGCGAAGTGATCGACGTGGTGAATCTGTTCCGCGCCAAGGTCGTCGACGTCTCACCGGAGTCGGTGACCGTCGAGGCCACCGGAACCTCGGACAAGCTCGAGGCACTCCTGCGGATGCTGGACCCGTACGGCATCCGGGAGATCGCGCAGTCGGGCGGTGTCACGCTCGGCCGCGGCCCCAAGAGCATGTCCGCCAACCGCTGACATCTCGAGCTCGGTTCGCCGAGTGAAGCGTCAGACCCCGGTCGCGGCCACCGTCACACCGACGGGTTGAATGGTCACGACACACAACACAAATATTTCGTATTGAAGGGATTCCACTGTGGCAGTCGAGATGTTCTACGACGATGACGCCGACCTGTCGATCATCCAGGGCCGCAAGGTGGCCGTGATCGGTTACGGCAGCCAGGGCCACGCACACTCGCTGTCGCTGCGCGACTCGGGTGTCGAGGTCGCCATCGGTCTGCGCGAGGGCTCCAAGTCCCGCGAGAAGGCGGCCGAGCAGGGGCTGAAGGTCATGACCGCGGCGGAGGCCGCCGCCTGGGCCGACGTCATCATGCTGCTGGCTCCGGACACCAGCCAGGCGCAGATCTTCACCGATGACATCGCACCGAACCTGAACGACGGCGACGCGCTGTTCTTCGGGCACGGCCTCAACATCCACTTCGACCTGATCAAGCCGCCGGCCAACGTGACCGTCGCGATGGTCGCGCCGAAGGGACCGGGCCACCTGGTCCGCCGTCAGTTCGTCGACGGCAAGGGCGTCCCGGCGCTCATCGCCGTCGATCAGGACCCGAAGGGCGAGGCCCAGGCGCTGGCGCTGAGCTACGCCAAGGGCATCGGCGGTACCCGCGCCGGCGTCATCAAGACCACCTTCAAGGAAGAGACCGAGACCGACCTCTTCGGTGAGCAGGCCGTGCTCTGCGGCGGCACCGAGGAACTGGTCAAGACCGGTTTCGAGGTCATGGTGGAGGCCGGCTACGCACCGGAGATGGCCTACTTCGAGGTCCTGCACGAGCTCAAGCTGATCGTCGACCTCATGTACGAGGGCGGCATCGCCCGCATGAACTACTCGGTCTCGGACACCGCTGAGTTCGGCGGCTACCTGTCGGGCCCGCGCGTCATCGACGCCGACACCAAGGAGCGCATGCGCGCCATCCTGAAGGACATTCAGGACGGCACCTTCGTCAAGCGTCTCGTCGCCAACGTCGAGGGCGGCAACAAGGAACTCGAGGCGCTGCGCAAGCAGAACGCCGAGCACCCGATCGAGGTCACCGGCCAGAAGCTGCGCGACCTGATGAGCTGGGTCGACCGCCCCATCACCGAGACCGCCTGAGTCTCAGCGGCCACCGCCGGCGCACCTCTTCGACGACCCCGCACCCGATCCCGGGTGCGGGGTCGTCCGCGTTCGCCGGCGGGACGCGCTCGCTACCATGCTGCGCAGTGCTGCGGCGACCGCGCGCGGCGACGAGAAGGGGAGAACAGATGGGCGAAGTCCGGCATGAGGCAGTCATCGGGGCCCCACGCGAGGCGGTGTTCGCGTACGTGGACGACTACCGGAACGTGCCCGAGTACATGTTCGGGGTCGGTCGGTTCACGCCGACCACCGAGTTGACACACGGCCAGGACTCCGAGTTCGAGACGGCCATCCGGATCGGCCCGAAGGAACTGACGTCGACGGTGCGCTGTACCGAATGGATCGACGGACAACTGATCAGGCTCGAGTCGGTGAAGGGCTTCGGCGCCGACACCGCGTGGACGTTCGCCGACGGTGACGAGCCGGGTACCACCGTCCTCCGGGTCGTGTTCGGGTACACGCTGCCCGGCGGGCTCGCGGGCAAGGTGCTCGGCGGACTGATCGGCCCCTTCGCCGAACAGGGCGTGAAGCATACGGAGGCGAAGATCAGGGCGGCCGTCGAGGACTGACCGGCCGGCGATCCCGGGGGTCGGATCAACCTTGCCATCGGCGCATGGCATTGTGGTGTGCACAACATCGGGCACACCACAATGCCCGATCGACCGCAACCGATCGATCCCCAGGAGTCACCAATGCCGGGAGTTCGCCAGACCGTGACCACCGAGGCGTCGCGCGACCGCGTGTTCGCGTACGTCGACGATTACCGAAACGTTCCGAGCTGGATGTTCGGCGTCACCAGGTTCACACCCGTCACCGACCACACGTCCGGGCTCGGCGCCACGTACGAGGCCTGCATGAAGATCGGCCCGAAGAACCTCACATCCACCCTTCGGGTCACCGAGTGGGTGGAGAACGAGTGCGTCGTCCTCACCTCCATCGCCGGCTTCGACGTGCGGACCGGCTGGCGGTTCGCCGACGGCGCCGACGGGCAGACCGTGGTTGATGTGAACTTCGACTACGACCTGCCGGGCGGCCTGGCGGGCAGGGCGCTCGGTGCGATCATCGAGCCCGTCGTCGGCCAGGCGGTGAGGCAGACCGAGGCGGCGCTCCGGGCCGCGGTGGAGAGCAGCGACGCCGCCTGAGCGCGCGCACCGGCACAGACAGACGCCGGGCCCCGAGATGTAAGGTCTCGGGGCCCGGCGTCGTTTCGTCGGCCGCTTCGGGCTACACCGGCTTGAAGTTGTTGTAGCCGATCTTGTTGAGCCGGTTCAGGATCGTCTTGGCGTTGGTCCCGGTCTCCGGTCCCAGGCACGACAGGAAGTAGTAGGCGTTGACCATGCCGACCAGCTGATCTCCGACCACCACGGGGCTGCCCGAATCGCCCTCGATGACGCACATCTGGCTGAAGTGCGAGGTGCCGTCGGAGAACCAGGTGACGCCGCAGGTGTTGCCGGTGGTGCGACCTTCCTTGCACAGGATGGTCGGGAACTGGACCGGGGTGGTGTTGACCTTGCGGATCGTGACACCGCGCACGGTGCGCGTCGGAGCGACGTTCGAGTTGAGCGCGATCACCGCGACGTCGATGTCCGACGCCGAGTAGACGACCGTGCCGATCTGGCCGCGGCTCTGGAAGCTCTCCGAGATCACTCGCTGACCGGGCTTGCCGCAGTGGCCGGCGGTGACGGCGATGAGCTGTCCCTTTCGCGGCCCGGTGGTCGGACGGCCCACGGTGGTCACCGTGCACGCCGCCGCGCTGTTCCCTCCCTTGAGGACGAGGATCCCGGACCCGCCGCCGAGCGGAACCTTGGGTGCGGCATCGGCGGTACCGACTCCGACCAGTGACAACAGGCCGGCGGCGAGAACCGCGAGCAGCACCGTCAACTTCTTCATTGCATCTCCGCTCAGTACTTGTCGAGGCCGCGTATGTCTTCACGGGCGACGTGCCTACCTTAAGTGCCCTCCGGGGCAACGCCCAATGCCCGCCTCAGATACCGCTGCAGTTGTGACGGAAATGAGACGACGTCAGCAATGTACACGCGCCCAGGTGTCGGGCACCACATTCGCATCGGGGCGGATGTGCCCGCGCGGCGCCGGGGAATTACGATGGCGGGGCAAGTCTTGGGTGCCGGACCTGGCACTCTTCACCGGAAGAAACCTGGAGAATGCAGTGACCGAAAGCGGCCGTCCAGTTGTCCTCATCGCTGACAAGCTCGCCCCCTCGACGGTGGAAGCCCTCGGCTCCGACGTCGAGGTGCGCTGGGTAGACGGCCCCGATCGCCCGAAGCTGCTCGAAGCAGTGGTCGACGCCGACGCCATTCTGGTGCGTTCGGCGACCACCGTGGACGCCGAAGTCCTCGATGCGGGTAAGAATCTGAAGATCATCGCTCGCGCAGGCGTCGGCCTGGACAACGTCGACGTGCCGTCGGCCACTGAGCGCGGCGTCATGGTCGTCAACGCTCCCACGTCCAACATCCATTCGGCGGCCGAGCATGCGATCGCCCTGCTGATGTCGACTGCTCGTCAGGTCCCGGCCGCCGACGCCACGCTCAAGGAACACACCTGGAAGCGCTCGTCGTTCTCCGGCGTGGAGGTCTTCGACAAGACCGTCGGCGTCATCGGGCTCGGCCGCATCGGTCAGCTGGTGGCCCAGCGACTGGCCGCCTTCGAGGCCAAGATCATCGCGTACGACCCCTACGCCTCGGCGGCCCGTGCGGCACAGCTGGGCATCGAGCTGGTCGGCCTCGACGAACTCCTCGAACGCGCCGACTTCATCACCATCCACCTGCCCAAGACAAAGGAGACCGCCGGCCTCATCGGCGCCGAGCAGCTCGCCAAGGTCAAGGACGGCGTCATCATCGTCAATGCCGCTCGCGGCGGGCTGATCGACGAGCAGGCCCTGGCCGACGCCATCAAGGCAGGCAGGGTCCGCGGCGCGGGCCTGGACGTCTTCGACTCCGAGCCCTGCACCGACTCCCCGCTGTTCGACCTCGACCAGGTCGTCGTGACGCCGCATCTCGGCGCCTCCACCGCCGAGGCCCAGGACCGCGCGGGCACCGACGTCGCCGCCAGTGTGAAGCTGGCGCTGGCCGGACACTTCGTGCCGGACGCGGTGAACATCACGGGCGGTCCGGTCGACGACGAGGTGGCGCCGTGGCTGGAGCTGTCGCGCAAGCTCGGCGTCCTGGCCGGCGTCGTCGCGGGCGGCATGCCGACCAACCTGACCGTCGAGGTGCGCGGCGAACTCGCCGCCAGCCCGGTCGACGTGCTCGGCCTCTCGGCCCTGCGCGGACTGTTCTCGGCCGTCGTCGACGAGCCGGTCACCTTCGTGAACGCCCCGGCAGTCGCCGGTGAGCGCGGCGTGAGCCACGACGTCGTCACCGAGACCGAGAGCCCCAACCACCGCAGCCAGGTGGACGTGCGCGCGGTCTTCGCCGACGGCAGCATCGTCAACGTCGCCGGAACGCTGACCGGACCGCAGCAGGTTCAGAAGATCGTGAACATCAACGGCCGTAACTTCGACCTCCGTGCCGAGGGCCGCAACCTGCTCGTGAGCTACGCCGACCAGCCCGGTTCGCTCGGCAAGATCGGCACCGTGCTCGGTGACGCCGGTGTCGACATCATCGCCGCCGCCCTGGCCCAGGACGTGGAGGGCAACGGCGCGACCATGATCCTGCGGCTCGACCGCGAACTCGACGACGCGCTGGTCGCGGCGGTCGGCGACGCCGTCTCGGCCACCCTCATCAAGCAGGTGGACCTGTCGTGAGCCAGGGCAAGCCGATGAAACTCGCTGTCATCCCCGGTGACGGGATCGGACCCGAGGTGGTCGACCAGGCGCTTCGCGTGCTGCGCAAGCTGCACCCCGACGTCGAGACCACCGAATACGACTTCGGTGCGCGCCGCTACCACGCGACCGGTGAACTGCTCACCGACGAGGACATCGCCTCGCTGCGTGAGCACGATGCGATCCTGCTGGGCGCCATCGGTGACCCGTCGGTCCCGTCGGGCACGCTGGAACGCGGCTTCCTACTGAAGATGCGGTTCATTCTCGATCATCACGTCAACCTGCGGCCGTCGGTGCTCTACGAGGGCGTCGCCTCGCCGCTCGCAGGCGATCCGAAGATCGATTTCGTCGTGGTCCGCGAAGGCACCGAGGGGCCGTACACGGGCAACGGCGGCGCGATCCGGGTGGGCACACCGCAGGAGGTGGCGACCGAGGTGAGTGTCAACACCCGGTTCGGCATCGAGCGCGTGATCCGCGACGCCTTCGCTCGCGCGCAGTCCCGGCGCAAGAGGCTGACGCTGGTGCACAAGAACAACGTGCTCACCTTCGCCGGCGGCATGTGGACCCGTGCGGTCGAGGAGATCGGCAAGGAGTTCCCCGAGGTCGCGACGGACTACATTCACGTCGACGCGGCGACCATCTACATGGTCACCGACCCGGGTCGCTTCGACGTGATCGTCACCGACAACCTCTTCGGCGACATCATCACCGACCTGGCGGCGGCGGTGTCCGGCGGCATCGGCCTGGCGGCGTCGGGCAACATCGACGCCACTCGCGCCAACCCGTCGATGTTCGAGCCGGTGCACGGCAGCGCGCCCGACATCGCCGGACAGAACATCGCGGACCCCACCGCGGCCATTCTGTCCGTGGCACTGCTGCTCCGCCACCTGGGCGACGATGAGGGCGCGGCACGCGTGGAGAAGGCCGTCGCGGCCGATGTGGCGACCCGCGGATCCTCCCGCGGTTCCACCTCGGAGGTCGGCGACCGCATCCTCGCCGGCGTCTGACGACGATCCGTCTGCGAACGGCCTCGGCGCTTGCGCGTCGGGGCCGTTCCTCTCTCGCGGGCCAGGTACCGGGTTCCGGCGATCGCTCGGCTACCGTGACGAGTATGAGTGAATCTGCCCGGCGGACGATCGGACCGCTGGTTGTGCTGCTGGTGGGTGTCGTCGGGTGCGCACTGCTCGCGATCTGGTCCTCGGATCTGCCGGATCGGGTGGCCTCGCACTTCGGCGCCGACGGCGCCGACGGATTCTCGTCGATCACCGAGTTGATCGTGCTCACGGCGGCGACCGCCGTGGTCGGCGCCGTGATCGCGGGGGTCGGCGCCTTCGTGGTGAAGGAGCCGGTCACCTCGCGGATCGTGACCGGGATCGGAACCGGAACCGCGACCTTCGTGATCGCGGTGACGATCTGGATCACCGGCCGCCAGCGAGGGCTCGACGACGCATCGTCGGCGACGGCACCGGTCTGGCTGACGGCGGTCTGCGGCGTCGGTGCCTTGGTTCTCGCGGTCGCCGTCGCCTTCGCCACGCCGGTCCGGCCGGTCGGATACGGTCGCACGGCCCCCGTGGGCGAGGTGCCGGTCGCCCACGACGGGCAGCGCAGCTGGACGGGAACGGCGTCCGTGGGCGCGGGTGGCCTGGTGACCGTCGGAGCGGCCGTCGCCGTGCTGTGCGGGCTGGGCGTGGTGATGGCGAACTGGTATCTGCTCGGTGTGGCGGTGCTGGTCGCCGCCGTCGGGCTGGCATTGACCGGTTCGATACAGGTGAGCGTGTCCGAGGACGGCTTCAGGGCGGCGAGTCGGATCGGCTGGCCGGTGATCGCCATGCCGCTCTCGGAGATCCGGCGCGCCGAGGTCGTGGAGGTCAACGCGCTCCGTGACTTCGGCGGCTGGGGTTACCGGGTCTCGGGTCGGCGGAATCTGCGCGGCGCCAAGGGGTTCGTGCTGCGGTCAGGTCAGGCGCTGCTGGTGGTCGGTGACGACCGTCGCGAGGTGGTCGTGGTCGACGGCGCCGCCGACGCCGCGGGCGTCCTCAACGCACTGGTGTCTCGCTGATCCGGGGAGTGCGGTCGCGGGGCACGAGGGGGATCGCGATGACGGGTGCGATCGCCGCGACGGCGAAGGCGGCCGAGTAGCCCGCTGCCTCGATCAGCGCGCCGAGCACGGGCGTGCTCGCCGCGGTCGTGACGTACTGGGCGGTGTTCTGCACCCCGAGGGCGCGGCCGCTCCACGACGGCCCGGCGAACTCGGCGATCGCCGTGAACGCCAGTCCGTTGTCGGCGACCGAACTCACCGTCGCGACCACCATCACCGCCGCGGCCAGCGGAGAACCGATCCAGTCGGTCAGCGCCAGCAGCGCAGTTCCGGCTCCCGCGGCCACGGCGATCACCCGGATCGGTCGCATCCTCGATCCCCAGACGTCGGATATCCGGCCGGCTGCGATGCGTCCCAGCGCGCCGACCACCTGTGTGGCGGTGACCAGGACACCGGCGCTCAGGGGCGACCACCCGTGCCCGACGATCAACCATGCCGGAACGAAGGTCCACAGCATCGACTGCGGGATCACCAGCAGGACGCTCACCGCGTGGATCCGCTGCAGAAATGTCGCCCCGCGATACGGATTCGCCGACGAGTCCGAACCGGCGCCGCGTCCGATCGGCGGATCGATGATCCCGAAGATCACGGCGATCAGCCCGAGCGCGGTGACGGCGACCGGCACCGCGAAGGCCGCCGTCAGTCCGGCCCGTGCGGCGAGCACCGGCATGGTGAGCGCGCAGACGGCGATGCCCAGCGGCTGCGCCATCTGCCGGATGCCCATCGCGGTGCCGCGCGAGGAGGCCGGGAACCATCCGACCACGATCCGTCCACTCGCACCGTTCGCCGCGCCCGCGCCCAGCCCGCCCACCAGCAGGGCCGCGGCCAGCGCGGTGAAACCCGCGCCCGCCGCCGCGGCGGCCAGTGCGCCGATCGTTCCGGCCAGAGTGATCAGCAGGGAGACCGTCAGGACTCGGCGCTCGCCGAAGCGGTCCAGCGCCGCACCCCAGACGATGATCGTGAGGGTCAGGCCGATCGTCGGGATCGCCGCGAGCGTGGCCGCCGACGAGAGCGACATTCCCTGCGACCGATGCAGTTCCGGAATCACATAGGCCACTCCGGATGTGGCGCACGTCGTAGTCATCGCCGCCAGGAGCGAGCAGGCGAGCATCGTCCACGCTCTGACATCGGAGATGGATTCGGTGCGTCCCGGCATCATCGGCCTCCCGGTCGATCGGGTGAGACGCTGCGCCTTTGCGCTAGCGTCTCACATAGTGATATATCCGTTTCACATTCTAGAACTGTCCGACTCGTGCGTTAGCCTTGGGGCTATGAAATTGGGTCGTGTAGCCAGTCCTGACGGCGTCGCTTTCGTCGCCGTCGAAGGTGAGCCCGGGCAGGAGACGGCCCGGGAGATCGCTGAACATCCCTTCGGAACGCCCACGTTCACGGGGCGCTCATGGCAGTTGTCGCAGACGCGCATCCTCGCGCCGATCCTCGCGACCAAGATCATCGCCATCGGCAAGAACTACGCCGCGCACGCAGCCGAGATGGGCGGCGAGGCGCCGGCGGATCCGGTCATCTTCATGAAGCCGAACACCTCGATCATCGGTCCGGAGGCGCCCATCGTCCGCCCGCCGTCGTCCGAGCGCGTCGATTACGAGGGCGAACTCGCGATCGTGATCGGGCGCCCGTGCAAAGACGTCCCGGCGGCCAAGGCGGGCGAGGTGATCCTCGGTTACACGGTGGCGAACGATGTGACCGCCCGCGACCAGCAGCAGCACGACGGCCAGTGGACGAGGGGCAAGGGCTACGACACCTTCTGTCCGCTGGGGCCGTGGATCGTCACCGACTTCGACCCCTCCGACGTCCAGATCAAGACCGAGCTCGACGGTGAGGTGAAGCAGTCGAGCCGGACCTCGCTCATGCTGCACAGTGTCGGAGAGATCGTCGAATGGGTGTCGCGTGTGATGACGCTGCTGCCGGGCGACGTCATTCTCACGGGCACCCCGGAGGGGATCGGGCCGATGACCGCCGGTCAGCGCGTCTCGGTCTCCGTGGAGGGTATCGGGACGCTGAGCAACCCGGTGGTCGACAAGTGACCCGGCCCGCGCCGGCACGGCCTCAGACAGTGCGCGTCAACGGGATCAATGTGTCGTACACCGATGCCGGGTCGGGGCCTCTGGTGGTCATGGTGATGGGTACTGGGAGTCCCGGACGCGTGTGGCATGCGCACCAGCAGCCGGCACTCCTCAAGGCGGGCTACCGCGTCGTCACCTTCGACAACCGGGGTATCGCGCCCTCCAGCGAATGTGCCGAGGGCTTCTCGCTCGCCGACATGGTCGCCGACACCGCCGCCCTGATCGAGCATCTGGGCGGTCCCGCGCGGGTGGTCGGGACGTCGCTGGGCGCTCGGATCGCCCAGGAACTGGCGCTCGCCCGGCCGGATCTGGTGACTGCGGCGGTGATGCTCGCCACCTACGGGCGTCCGACCCCGATGCTCGAGGCCTTCTCGGCGGGGGAGCGGGAACTGTTCGACAAGAACATCACACTGCCCGATTCGTACCACGCCGCGCTCACGGCACATATGAATCTCTCGCCGCACACGCTCGCCGACGACCGCTCGGCGCGCGACTGGCTCGACATCATCGGCTTCAGCGGCCAGACGCGCGCGCCCGGCGTCCGCGCCCAACTCGCGTTGCACGACCGCGAGCAGAACCGCCTTTCCGCGTACCGCGACATCGCGGCGCCGTGCCTCGTCGTGGGGTTCGCCGACGACCGGACGCTTCCGGCCTACCTGGCCAAAGAGGTATCCGAGGCGATTCCGGACGCCGAGTACCGTGAGGTGGCGCGAGCCGGTCACTACGGATACATCGAGCAGCCCGACGAGGTGAATTCGCTTATCCTCGAGTTCCTCAGCCGCCACAGATGATGGCGGGATCGGTGCGTGCACAGGGAGTCGCTCATGCCCCACAGTCAGCCGGGTGGGACCGGCCACCTTCTCCAGCGGACCTTCTTCGCGAGTGAAACCGCTCGCGTCGACCCCGCCCTGTACGCCGATGCAGGCGGAACACCGGTCCGGGTGGAGCGTGACTGTGCGGTCCTGTCCGACGGTTCGCGGCTGAGCACCGACACCTACTTCGGTCGGTTCGCCGCCGCGTACTGGCAGCGGTACACCGACGTCGGGACGGTCGCCGTCGAGTTCGACTACTCATGCGACGACGGCGCCGAACTCACCGTCGCCACCCGTGCCTCCGACATCAGCGGGCGGATACGGCCGCTGACCGTGGTCGGTCTCACCGGTGCGGGCCGCGCCGTGGTGGAGGTGCAGATCGATCGCTACCTCGACGGCGGTGCCGCGTGGTTCGACCTCGCGGTCGTCGGTGGCCGAGCGCGCGTGTGGAACGCCCGGTGGACTACGGCGGTCGAGCCGGTCCGCGACCGCCGGGTCAGTGTGGTGATCTGCACGTTCAACCGTCCCGACGACGCTGTCGCCACGGTCGGCGCCGTCGCTCGTGACGCCGATCTCGCCGAGCGCGTCGAGACGGTTCACCTCGTCGACCAGGGCACACGCCGGGTCGCCGACGCCGCGGGCTTCGACGATCTGAGGGCCGACCTCGGCAGCCGGCTCGACTATCTCAACCAGGCCAATCTCGGTGGCAGCGGCGGCTTCTCGCGGGGAATCTACGAGGCGACCGCGGCCGGCCGACCGCTGACCGACGTGCTGGTGATGGACGACGACATCCTCTGCGAGTCGGAGTCGATCCTGCGGATGACCTCGTTCGCGCGATTCGCGCGGGAACCGATGCTGGTCGGTGCGCAGATGCTGCTGCTGTCGGAGACGACGCGCATCCACATGACGGCGGAGACCGACGATCTCGATCACCTGACCTGTGCCGACCCGCCGCCCAACGCCCGCCGCGGTGTCAACGCGCTCGAGTTCCGGCAGGACGTGCGTGTGATCGCCGGGTACAACGCCTGGTGGTCGTGCCTGATCCCGCGGGAGGCGATCGACGCGGTGGGTCTGCCGATGCCGTACTTCATCAAGTGGGACGACATCGAGTACGGCGTACGGTGCCGTCGAGCGGGCTTTCCCACGGTCACGCTGCCCAACGCCGGCGTCTGGCACGCCGACTTCCATCTCAAAGACGTCGACGACTGGTCGTCGTACTTCGGTCAGCGCAATGTACTGATCTCGGCGGCCATCCATTCGCGGTTCGACGGCAAGACGATCTCCGCGACCGTCGCGGAGCACATCGGCGAGTTGATCGTCGGCCTCAAGTACGGGCAGGCGGCGATCGAACTGCGGGCGGTCCGTGACTTCCTCGCCGGGCCGTACGTGCTCGCCGACGGCGGCCGAGCCAAGCTCGCCGAGATCAACGCGCTGCGTAGCGAGTACGACGACACCAGGCTGCGGCCCGCGTCTGAGATCGCGGACCTGCCGGTGATCCCGCGGCCGCCGGCGCCCGCGAAGAAGTGGGAACGGCGGGTGCTGGTGAAGCGCGCCGCGCAGCAGTTGCTCGGTCGGCGGGCGCCCGGGCGGGTGGCGATAGGCGCCGACGACGGAGCCTGGTGGCACGTCGGACGGTTCACCTCAGCGGTGGTCACCGACGCCTCGCAGACCGGCGTGCGGGTTCGCACATACGATCGCGCGACCAGTGTGGCGCAGGGCAGGGAGCTCGCCACGCTGTGCTGGCGACTGCGGCGGCAGGCCCCGGAACTCCAGCGCGCCTGGCGCGAAGCAGTGCCGCAGCTCACGAGCAGGGAGAACTGGGAACGACTGTTCGCAACGGACTGACTACCATTACGGCCATGACCAGTGCCGAGAACGTCCGCGTCCGCTTCTGTCCCTCCCCAACCGGAACTCCGCACGTCGGACTCGCCCGGACCGCGCTGTTCAACTTCGCTCAGGCGCGTCACGTCGGCGGCACCTTCGTCTTCCGGATCGAGGACACCGACGCGGCGCGTGACAGCCAGGAGTCGTACGACGCCATCCTCGACGCCCTGCGCTGGCTCGGATTGGAGTGGGACGAGGGACCCGAGGTCGGCGGCCCCTACGGACCGTACCGGCAGTCGGAGCGTAAGCAGATTCACCGCGATGTGGTCGCCCGGCTGCTCGAGGCGGGGGAGGCGTACGAGGCCTACTCCACCAACGAGGAGGTGGAGGCGCGGCACAAGGCGGCCGGACGCGACCCCAAGCTCGGCTACGACAACTTCGACCGTGATCTCACCGACGCGCAGCGCGCGGAGTTCCGTGCGCAGGGCCGCAAGCCGGTGATCCGGCTGCGGATGCCCGACGAGGACCTGACGTGGGACGACCTGGTTCGCGGCACCACCACGATCAAGGCGGGGACGGTGCCCGACTTCGCGCTCACTCGCGCCGCCCGCGGGGACGACGAGATCGGCGATCCGCTGTACACGCTGGTGAACCCGGTGGACGACGCGATGATGAAGATCACCCACGTCCTGCGCGGCGAAGACCTCCTTCCGTCGACGCCCCGGCAGATCGCGCTGTACCGCGCACTGATGAGACTCGGCGTGGCCGACCGCGTTCCCGAGTTCGGGCACCTGCCCTTCGTCATGGGTGAGGGCAACAAGAAGCTCTCCAAGCGCGACCCCGAGTCGAGTCTGTTCCACCACCGTGATCGGGGATTCATCCCCGAGGGTCTGCTCAACTACCTGGCCCTGCTGGGGTGGGGAATCTCCGCCGACCACGACATCTTCACGCTCGACGAGATGGTCGAGGCATTCGACGTCCGCAACGTGAATTCGAATCCCGCTCGCTTCGACCAGAAGAAGGCCGACTCCATCAATGCCGAGCACATCCGCCGGCTCGACTCCGCCGACTTCGCCGACCGACTGCAGGAGTTCCTGATCGACGGGGGCCGGTTGTCCGGGCCGGTCGACGCCGACCGGTGGGCGGTGATCGCCGACCTCGTCCAGACGCGCATTCAAGTGCTCGGCGACGCGTGGGATCTCATCAAATTCCTGTTCGTGTCCGACGATGACTTCGCCTACGACGAGAAATCGGTGAAGAAGAACCTCGGCGGGGAGGCCACCGGTGTGCTCGACGCGGCGATCGCGGCGTGCGAGGCGGTAGATCTCTGGGAGACCGCGGCCCTCGAGTCGGCTCTCAAGGAGGCTCTCGTCGACGGTCTGGAGCTCAAGCCGCGCAAGGCCTTCGGGCCCGTGCGCGTCGGTGTCACCGGTGCAGCGGTGAGCCCGCCGCTGTACGAATCGATGGAGTTGCTGGGGCGAGAGAAGTCGCTGGCTCGACTCCGCCAGGCGCGCGAACTGTCGGCTTCGCTCTGATCACCTCGGCTGGTCGGGCGCCCTGAATGGGTCCCTGACCAGCCGATTTGTGTTTAGGGTGGGTGTTGTTGGTATTGTTCTTCCCGGCCCGGAAAGCGGAACGGCAGCGCCAAGCCCAACGGATTCCGGTTCAAACCCTTGGGGTATGGTGTAATTGGCAACACAGCTGATTCTGGTTCAGCCATTCTAGGTTCGAGTCCTGGTACCCCAGCGAAGTACACGGATGTTATTCTGTGTGCCTCACAATTCAACAGAGTTGTTCTAGGGCCCCGTCGTCTAGCGGCCTAGGACGCCGCCCTCTCAAGGCGGTAGCGCGGGTTCGAATCCCGTCGGGGCTACAGAAGAAGACCCCCGGTCATGAAGTGGAATTCATGGCCGGGGGTCTTCTCTTTCGGCGTCCTCGATACACCATCCTTCACTGTGCCATTGACAACTGGCGCAGTGGGTGATGTTGTTCAGAGATGGGAAGTTGCGCGAATCACTCAGGTCCGGATCCGGTGTCTGGAATCACCGGTCGGCGCTCGGGGAGCCTCGACAGCGCGACGGGGGCGCACTGATGTACGGCGTCGACCGGCTTCTTCATCGTCTGGTCCGCGACCCGCGCTCAGTCGGTGCCGACGCGGTCGTCACCGGTGCGGGCAGCGGGATCGGGAGGGCCTTCGCACTCGAACTCGCCCGCCGGGGCGGTGATGTGGTCTGTGCCGACATCGACGCCGAGCGCGCCGCCGAGACCGTCGCGCTCATCGCCGCCGAGACCGGCCGCAGCGCCCACGCGGTCCGATGCGATGTGGCCGATCGGGCCGATGTCGAGGCGCTGGTGACCGTCGTCTGCGATGTCTTCTCCGGGGCGCCGACACTCGTCGTCAACAACGCCGGAGTCGGAATCGGCGGCGAACCGGTGGGGCAGGTGGGCCTCGACGACTGGGACTGGGCGCTGGGAATCAATCTCTGGGGCGTGATCCACGGATGCGAACTCTTCGCCCCCATGCTCCGCGCGGCCGGCCGCGGCGGAATCATCAACGTCGCGTCCGCGGCGGGGTTCGCCGCGGCACCGTCGATGGGGCCGTACAACGTCTCCAAAGCCGGCGTCATGTCGCTGTCGGAGACCCTCGCAGCCGAGCTCGCGGGGTCGGGCGTCGGAGTCACGGTGCTCTGCCCGACGTTCGTCAAGACCAATGTCGCGCGGGACGGCCGGATCACCGAGGCCGGACAGAATCTGGCCGGCCGGCTGATGGAACTGACCGGAACCTCGCCGCAGTCCGTCGCCGCCATGACCCTGGACGCCCACGATCTCGGACGGCTGTACGTGCTCCCGCAACTCGACGCCAACGTGATCTGGCGTCTCAAGCGTTTTCTCCCCGTCCCGTACGCCCGCGGTCTCGGCGTGCTGGGCCGCTTCCTGCCGGCCGCCTGACCGACAGTCTCATCGCATCCAACGAAAGGACCGGCCATGGCCATGGACTTCGACAGCATGCTCCAGAAGATCAAAGACCGGCAGTGGGCGCTCGCCGACATCGACTGGGACGCACCGGGTGCCGAACTGATCGAGCCGGAACTGCATGCGAAGCTCAAGCCGTTCATCTCCGATCTGATGTGGATCGAGAACGTCGGTGCGCGCGGATTCGCGGCGATGGCGAAGAAGGCTCCCGACGCCACCCTCAAGAGCATCTACGAGCACTTCCACGCGGAGGAACAGAAGCACGCGAACGCCGAGCTGGCGCTGATGCGGCGCTGGGGGATGCTCGACGACGATGAGATCCCGTCGCCCAACGTGAACGTTCAGCTGGTGATCAACTGGCTCGATCGTTACTCCGACGGACTGTCGCTGTCGTTCCTGGGCACGGTGATTCCGATGCTGGAGGTGGCGCTCGACGGTGCGCTCATCAAGTTCATCACCGACGAGGTGAAGGACCCGGTGGCGCAGGAGGTGTTCAAGCGGATCAACTCCGACGAATCACGCCACCTGGCAGTGGATTTCGAGGTGATGGACATGTTGGGCCACGCCAGTCTGCGTCGGCGCACGATCGACTTCGTCGGCGGATGGGCGCAGCCCTCTCTTCTCGTCGGACTGCTGACATACCTTCCGCTGCTGAACAAGATGCGCGACAACATCGTCGCGATGGGCGTCGACGAGCAACGTCTCTACAGCGCGATGAAGCGCTACCGCTCGGTCGGGCGGCGCAGCGAGTACACCCGCAGACTGCCGATGTTCCGTTTCGTCGCCACACACGGCGCTCTGGTGACCAATCGTGACAACGTCGCCTATCACGCGGTCGCCGATTCGCTGGTGACGGTGACGAACTGGATTCCCGTGTCGCTCGTGCGGCGAACACCGACGTGGTCGCGGGAGTTGACCTACGAGCCCACGGCCTGACGGGAGACCACCATGACACTCTCAGTGGCCGTCATCGGAGCCGGATTCGCCGGTATCGGCGCCGCGATCAGACTCAAAGACAAGGGCATCGACGACTTCGTCGTGTTCGAACGGGACACCGCGATCGGCGGGACGTGGCGCGACAACACCTATCCCGGTGCCGCGTGCGATATTCCGTCCCAGCTGTACTCGTACAGCTTCGCTCCCAATCCGGAGTGGTCGCACACCTATTCCGGCAGCCGCGAGATCCTCGACTACATCGAAGAGATGGCCGACGCCGCCCGAGTGCGCGAACACATCCGGTTCGAGCACACCGTCTGCGGCCTGGACTACGATGCGGCCTCGGGTGAATGGACGATCTCCTTCGAGCACCTCGCACCTGTTCGGGCGCGGTCGGTGATCCTGGCGTCCGGCCCGCTCGCCAATCCCTCGTTCCCGGACATCCGCGGAATAGACGACTACGAAGGTCATCGGATCCACAGTGCCCGATGGGACCACGACTACGACTTCACCGGCAAACGGGTGGCGGTGGTGGGCACCGGGGCCAGCGCCGTCCAGATCGTGCCCGAGTTGGTGAAACAGGCGGCTTCGGTGAAGGTCTTCCAGCGGACCCCCGGCTGGGTTCTGCCGCGCGTCGACGTCAAGACCGGCAGGCTGACCAAGACCGCATACCGATCGATTCCCGGAGCCCAGAAGCTGGTCCGTTCGGCATGGTTCTGGGGACACGAATCCATCGCGCTCGGCGTGGTCTGGAACACTCCGCTCACCCGCGCGGTGGAAGCGGCGAGCAAGCTGTACCTGCGGTCGCAGGTGTCCGACCCGTGGCTCCGGCGCCAACTCACCCCGGACTTCGCAGCCGGCTGCAAGCGGCTGTTGATGACCACCGACTACTATTCGGCGCTTCAGCAGGACAATTGCAAGCTGGTCACCTGGCCGATCGCCCGGATCGCACCCCAGGGGATCCGGACGGTCGAGGGTATCGAGCACCAGGCCGACTGCATCGTCTTCGCGACCGGGTTCGACGTGGCGAAGGCGGGCACGCCGATACCGGTGACGGGTCTGGACGGACGGGTCCTCGCCGACGAATGGCGAGGCGGTGCGTACGCGTACCGGAGCGTCGCGGTGTCGGGGTACCCCAATCTGTTCTTCACGTTCGGACCCAACTCCGGCCCGGGCCACAACTCCGCGTTGGTGTACATGGAGGCCCAGATCGAATACATCACCGACGCCATCGGGCGACTGCTGGCGGCCGACTGGAAGGCACTCGACGTCCGGGCCGACGTCCAGCGGGCCTACAACGACGACATTCAGCGGCGGCTGGGCGCCACCACGTGGAACTCCGGTTGTCGGAGCTGGTATCTCACCGATGACGGCTTCAACGCGACGATGTATCCGGGATTCGCGACCCAGTACGTCCGTCAGCTCCGCAGGGTGGATCTACGCGACTACCGAATCCTGGTGCACGCGTCGGGGCGGGGCGCCGATGCCGAGATGGCGGGCGGCCGCGGCGGAGGCTCCGATGCCGCCCGTGCGGTCGATCCCGGTCTGCGGGGTCGGAGGCGACCCGTGGGTGCCGGATAACATCTGCGCATGACCGAGTACCGGATCGACGACCTCGCTCGCATATCCGGGGTCACCACCCGCAACATCCGCGGCTATCAAGAGCACGGCCTCCTGCCGCGTCCGGTGCGTCGAGGCAGGGTGGCGATCTACACGGAGAAGCACCTGAGCAGACTCCGCGCGATCGACAAACTGCTGCGCAACGGGTTCACGCTCAAGCACATCGCGACCTTCCTGACGAATCCGCGGGCACTCGTCGGCGAGGCTCTGGAACTGACCGAGATCCTCGACGAGCCGTGGGCGAGTACGGAACGGACCGTGTTCGACCGCCCGGCGCTCGAGCGTCTGTTCGGAACCGTCGACGACGCAGACGTGCAGGCGTTGCTCGGCGCGGGCCTGCTGGAGGAGACCGCCGACGGCGCGGCGTATGAGACCGGCGATCCTCGGAGCCTCCGCAATCTCGCGCGGCTCGTCGAACAGGGAATGCGACTGACGGTGCTGGCCGACGTGCACCGTCGGTTCGCCGAGAAGGTCGCCGAGGCCGCCGAGATCCTGATGGTCTCCGCACGGGAAGAGGTGGACCGCAGGCGCGGCCCGGGATGGGTGCCTGCCGACCAGGACGAGGCGTCCTGGGCGGCCTCACTGCTGGGGACGATGCGTGCGGTCGGTACGCAGAATGCACACGCCACCCTCGACCGGTGCCTCGACGGAGCGCTCGACCACGAACTCAGAGTCCATCAGCACGCGGCCGGGGAACGCGAGTCTCAGTCGTCGAGCCACTGAGCCGTCGACCCCGCCACGGGCATCGACGGGAGGTTCAGCTTCCGGTGATCCCACGAGCGGATCCTTGACGGCACCAGGCGCACCGCGACCCTCTTGTTCATCATCGCTTCGACGGCGGGCTGGAGATCGTCGCTGTACGGCCCGGTGTACCGCTCCCACACGCTGATGCCGACCTTGAGGCAGCTCTCGGCGTCGTCGTAGACCTCGACGGTGCCTTCGATGCTGACGCCGCGCAGAGTGTCGTAGGTGTCGCCGTCCTCGATCAGGACCGTCGCGTGCGGGTCGCGGCGGAGATTGACCACCTTCTGCGACTTCGCCTTGGTCTCGAACCAGATCTCGCCGTCGATCACGCCGTACCACATGGCGGTGAGGTGGATCGCGTCCTCGCCGTGCGTTCCGAGAGTGGCGACCCGGTGGCGGTTGATGAATTCCTCGATCTCGTCGTCGCTCATGACGATCGCCGCGCGTTGGTTGATTCCCATGATCCGACGTTATCGTCTCGCCCGTCGGGCTGCCGCGGTCGACTCAGATCTGTGCCGGTGTCTTGAGTTTCGCGCTGATGGCGTCGGCGGCCGCCACCAGGTCGGTGGCCAGCCGGTCGCCGGGACGGCGGCCCATCCGGTCGACGGGTCCGGACACCGACACCGCGGCCACGACGGCGCCGGAGGCGTCCCGCACGGGTGCGGAGATGCTCGCCACGCCCGCAGCGCGTTCGGCGACGCTCTGCGCCCATCCTCGCCTGCGGATCTCGGCGAGCGTCCGCTCGGAGTAGACGGCGTCGGCGAGGAGACTGCGGAGAGTGTCGGGATCGGACCAGGCGGCGAGCACCTTGGCCGCCGAGCCCGCGGACATCGGCAGCCGCGTGCCCTCCGGAACGGTGTCGCGCAGACCGGTCGGCGGCTCCACGGCCGCGATGCAGACGCGATCGGCGCCCTCGCGGCGATAGAGCTGCACCGACTCGCCGGTGGACTCCTGCAGGCGGGGGAGCACCATCAGAGCGGCTTCGCGGACGGTATCGCGGGCGGTCGCGGCGAGCCTGCCGAGAGTGGGACCGGGAATCCACCGGCCGCTGTCGTCGCGCGCGACCAACTGGTGCACTTCGAGCCCGACGGCCAGCCGGTGGGCGGTGGCCCGGGGCAGCCCGGTCGCGTCGCACAGCTCGCCCAAGTTGCACGGCTGCTCCGACACCGTGTGCAGAATCATCACGGATTTGTCCAGCACGCCGATTCCGCTATCCTTTCCCATAGGACGATATTAACCGTCCAAATACTGAGATTGAAAGTCGAGGGGCGCAGGCCCGGCCGAGGTGGTCCACAGCCCGGACCTCCCGGTCGCGTCTCCCGACTCGAAGCGGAACTACTAGAAGATGCGAGTGAGCTCATGACGCAGAGCGCCGGAAATCCGCGCACGCTGGCCGAGAAGGTCTGGGACGACCACGTCGTCGTTCCGGGAGAGGCCGATGCGAGCGGCAACACCAACCCCGACCTGATCTACATCGACCTGCACCTCGTGCACGAGGTGACCAGTCCGCAGGCCTTCGACGGCCTCCGGATGGCCGGCCGGAAGCTGCGTCGACCGGACCTCACCATCGCCACCGAGGACCACAACGTCCCGACCGTCGACATCTTCAGCCCGATCGCCGATCAGGTCTCGGCCCTGCAGGTGGAGACGCTGCGCAAGAATTGCGAGGAGTTCGGCGTCCGCCTCTACCCGATGGGCGACGCGGAACAGGGCATCGTGCACGTCGTCGGTCCCCAGCTGGGACTGACCCAGCCCGGCATGACCGTCGTCTGCGGCGACAGCCACACCTCCACTCACGGCGCCTTCGGCGCGCTGGCGATGGGGATCGGCACCTCCGAGGTGGAGCATGTGATGGCCACCCAGACGCTGTCGCTGCGGCCGTTCAAGACGATGGCGATCACCGTCGACGGCGAACTGCCGCCCGGCGTCACGAGCAAGGATCTGATCCTGGCCGTGATCGCGGAGATCGGCACCGGCGGGGGACAGGGACACGTGCTGGAGTACCGCGGTCCGGCGATCGAGAAGCTCTCGATGGAGGCCCGGATGACGATCTGCAACATGTCGATCGAGGCGGGTGCCCGGGCCGGCATGATCGCGCCGGACGAGGTGACCTACGAGTTCCTCAAGGGCCGTCCGCATGCACCGACCGGCGACGACTGGGATGCGGCCGTGGAGTACTGGAACTCGCTGCGGACCGACGAGGGTGCGGTCTTCGACCGCGAGGTCCACATCGACGCCTCCGCCCTGACGCCCTTCGTCACCTGGGGGACCAACCCCGGCCAGGGTCTGCCGTTGGGGGCGAACGTGCCGGATCCGGCCGACATCACCGACGAGACCGAGGCGCAGGCGGCCGCTCGGGCGCTCGAGTACATGGACTTGACGCCCGGCATGCCGCTGCGCGAAGTCAAGGTCGACACCGTCTTCGTCGGCTCCTGCACCAACGGACGCATCGAAGATCTGCGGGCGGTCGCGGAGGTCCTCAAGGGCCGCAAGGTGGCCGACGGAATGCGGATGCTGGTGGTGCCCGGTTCCATGAAGGTCCGTGCGCAGGCCGACGCGGAGGGACTCGGCGAGATCTTCGAGGCAGCCGGCGCCGAATGGCGGATGGCGGGTTGCTCGATGTGCCTGGGAATGAACCCGGACCAGCTCTCGCCGGGCGAGCGCTGCGCGTCGACGTCGAACCGCAACTTCGAGGGTCGCCAGGGCAAGGGCGGCCGCACGCATCTGGTGTCGCCGGCCGTCGCCGCCGCGACCGCCGTGCGCGGCACGCTCGCCGCCCCCGCCGATCTGGACTGACCGAGCCTCTCCAAGGCCTGACTAGGAGTCAAACACGATGGAACCGTTCATCACCCACACCGGTGTCGGAGTTCCGTTGCAGCGCAGCAACGTCGACACCGATCAGATCATCCCCGCCGTCTACCTCAAGCGCGTCACACGCACCGGATTCGAGGACGGCCTGTTCGCCGGATGGCGAGGCGACCCCGACTTCATTCTCAACAACGAGCCCTGGAGCAAGGGGTCGGTGCTCGTCGCCGGACCGGATTTCGGCACCGGCTCCTCGCGTGAGCACGCCGTCTGGGCACTCATGGACTTCGGCTTCCGCGTCGTCATCTCGTCGCGCTTCGCCGATATCTTCCGCGGCAATTCCGGCAAGGCCGGGCTGGTGGCCGCACAGGTGGCCCAGTCCGACGTCGAGCTGCTGTGGAAGCGGCTCGAGGCCGAGCCGGGACTGGAGCTGACGGTCAGTCTGGAGGACAAGACCGTCACCGCGGGCGATCTCGTGGTGCCGCTGCAGATCGACGATTACACGCGCTGGCGCCTGATGGAGGGACTCGACGACATCGGGCTGACCCTCCGCCAGACGGATGCGATCGCCGAGTACGAGTCGCGGCGTCCGTCGTTCAAGCCGACCACCCTGCCCTGACCTGCGATCGCGGGCGCTGAAGCCTCACGGCGAGAATCGATTTCGACGCTCGCCGTGAGGCTTGCGTTCTGCGGCCGAACTTCTCATGTGAATTTGCGCTGGTTGGCTTATTTTGCGCCACGATCCGTTTACCGTGTGGATTAGCTGGCACGCCCGGCCAGTGTGAATCCTGCGGAGGTACGGATGAACAAGGCAGAACTCATCGAGGAACTCACCAAAAGACTCGATGCGGACAGGAAGACAGCCACCAACTTCGTCGAGCAGGCGATCGACACCATCGTTCGCGCCGTGAACAAGGGTGAGAGCGTCACGATCACCGGTTTCGGCGTCTTCGAGAAGCGCCGTCGTGCAGCGCGCGTGGCACGCAATCCCCGCACCGGAGAAACGGTGAAGGTGAAGGCCACGTCGATCCCGGCCTTCCGGCCGGGTGCTCAGTTCAAGGCGATCGTCTCCGGCAAGCAGAAGCTCAAGTCGGGGCAGCCCGCGGTGAAGCGCGCGTCGGCGACACCGGCCGCCGGTTCCGGAACCGCCAAGAAGGCCGCACCGGCTAAGTCCACCACTGCGGCGAAGAAGACCACCGCGGCGAAGAAGACGACGGCCAAGAAGACGACGGCCACGAAGACCACGGCCGCGAAGAAGACGGCCGCCACGAAGGCCGCCGCGAAGAAGACAACGCCGGCGAAGAAGACCGCCGCCGCGAAGAAGGCGCCCGCGAAGAAGACCGCGGCCAAGAAGACGGCTCCGGCGAAGACCGCCGGCGCGGGTACGACGGCCACGAGCGCCGCGGCCGAGAAGACGGCACCGGCGAAGAAGGCGACAGCCAAGAAGACCGCTGCTGCCAAGAAGACGACGGCGGCCAAGAAGTCCGCTCCGGCGAAGAAGGCCGCCGCCAAGAAGTCCGCACCGACGAAGGGCGCCGACGACTGACCGAATCCACCTGCCGCCAAAGGGTATTGCGCACTTCGGCCCCTGTCCGCACGATGTGGACGGGGGCCGAAGTGCGTCCGGTGTGTCAGTCGGCGAGCGGACTGGGGATGTGATCGGCGGCGACGAGATCGCCGTCGCGCGTGGTCAGCACCCATACGCTGCCCTTGCGGTTGTCCGCTTCGGGCAACTCCACACCGTCGGCCTCGGCCCACCGGTGCAGCAACGGTGCGATGACTCCGCCCTGACTGCACACCGCGTGCACCGACCCGGTCTTGCTCGCCAGTCGTCGAATCCTGCGGTAGGCCTCGTCCGGAGCCGCCTCGAAGGACTCCTCCGACAGTGCGGGTTCCAGCTTCACCTCGGTGCGCAGCGATTCGGCCAGCGGCGCGAGAGTGTCGACGCACCGTGTCCGGTCGGCGGCGTGCAGGCGGTGCGCGCCGAAGAGGGGGAGCAGCTCACGGATCGCCGCGGCCTGGGCCACCCCGCACGTGTCGAGCGGCCGCAGGCGATCGTCGCCGGTGAAGTCCCTGCGGCTCCCCGCCGACGCATGCCGGAGAACGATCAGTGTGTGCAGCTCTCGCACCGGCCGGGAGGCGAAGGTGTGCAGCACATCGCGATCGGCGTCGTAGCTGACCGCGTCGATCGCGTCGGCAACCGGAAGCCACTTCAGATCGTCGCATTCGCGGTTGGCGTGGAACCCTCCGCCGACGGCCTCCACCGCCCAATAGGAGACCCGTTTCGGCACCCCCGAGGCCAGACGGTAGCCGACAGTGCGCAGCCGGTGTCCCAACCGCACCTCGTAGCCGGTCTCTTCGACGAGTTCCCGCGCGGCCGTCACCGGCAGGATCTCGCCGCGTTCGGCCTTTCCCTTGGGCAGCGACCAGTCGTCGTAGCGCCGCCGGTGAACCAGCGCCACCTTCACGCCGGCCGACTTGCTCGGCTTCCAGAGGACGCCGCCTCCGGCCCACACGGTACGGGTCGGCCGGCTCATCAGGATCCAGTCGGGTCGGCGTGGTGGCGTTGACGGGTCATCATCTGTCGCTGGTGGTCGCGGACCTGCTCACCGGCCGCCGGCTGGGCCCGCCAGGTGCCGTCCGGCTGCAGTTCCCAGCAGCGGGTCCGGGGATCGAGCGCCGACTCGAAGATGTCCTCCAGATCGGCGGCCAGCCTGCGGTCACGGACCTGCACCATCACCTCGACACGTCGATCGAGGTTGCGGTGCATCATGTCGGCGCTGCCGATCCAGTACTCGTTCTGGGCACCGAACTGCAGGATCCGTGAATGCTCCAGGAACTCGCCGAGAATCGACCGGACGACGATGTTCTCGCTGAGTCCCTCCACACCCGGTCGCAACGCGCAGATGCCCCGCACCACCACGTCGACGCGAACGCCCGCCTGTGAGGCCCGGTACAGCGCGTCGATCACCTGCTCGTCGACCAGCGCGTTGGCCTTGAGCCGGATGAGTGCCCCCGGATCTCCGGACCGGTGGGCCGCGATCTCGCCCTCGATCCGCTCGATGATGCCGGTGCGGATGCCGTGGGGCGCCACCAGCAGATTCCGGTACTCCTGCTTGCGCGAGTAGCCGGTGAGCGTGTTGAACAGGTCGGTGAGGTCCGAGCCGATCTCCGGTGCGGCGGTGAACAGACCGACGTCTTCGTACAGCCGTGCCGTCTTCGGGTTGTAGTTGCCCGTGCCGATGTGGCAGTAGCGGCGAAGGGTCGAGCCCTCGCGACGGATCACCAGGCAGGTCTTGCAATGCGTCTTGAGACCGACGAGCCCGTAGACGACGTGCACCCCGGCCTGTTCCAGAGTGCGCGCCCAGCGGATGTTGGCCTGTTCGTCGAACCGTGCCTTGAGTTCCACCAGCGCCACCACCTGTTTGCCCGCGGCCGCGGCGTCGATCAGCGCGTTGACGATGGGCGAGTCGCCCGAGGTGCGGTACAGGGTCTGCTTGATGGCCAGCACGTGCGGATCGGCGGCCGCCTGCTCGATGAATCGCTGGACGCTGGTGGAGAACGAGTCGTAGGGGTGATGCACCAGCACGTCGCCGTCGCGCAGGGTCGAGAAGATGCTCTTCGGCGTCTCCCGCTCACCGAACGCCGGGTGGGTGGCCGGCACGAACGGACGCTCCTTCAACTGCGGCCGGTCGATCCCGTAGATCTGCCAGAGACAGGTCAGATCGAGCAGTCCAGGCACTTGGATGACGTCGCCCGGGTCGACGTCCAACTCGCGGAGCAGGAGTTCGAGCATGTGCTCGGTCATGTCGTCGCCGACCTCGAGCCGGACCGGTGAACCGAACCGCCTGCGCGCCAGTTCGCGTTCGAGCGCCTGGAGCAGGTCCTCGTCACGGTCCTCGTCGACCTCGAAGTCGGCGTTGCGCGTGACCCGGAAGACGTGGTGCTCCACGATCTCCATGCCGGGGAACAGTTCCGGCAGATTGGCCGCGATCAGATTCTCCACGGGCAGGAAGAGCGCGGTGCGCGGCCCGTCGTCGGGGCCCTGCGGCTGGACGAGACGGTCGACCCGGACGAACCGGTTGACGTTGTCGGGCACCTTCACACGCGCGAAGTGCTCGCCGCCCTCGGCGCGGTCCTTCACCGTCACCGCGAGGTTCAGGCTCAGACCCGAGATGTAGGGGAACGGATGCGCCGGATCGACGGCCAGCGGGGTCAGGATCGGGAACAGTTCGTTGTGGAAGTGCGTCTGCATCCGCACCCGCTCGGCGGCCGTGAGATCGTCCCAGCCGATGATCTTGATGTTCTCGCCGGAGAGTGCCGGGAGCACCGAGTCACGGAAGACGCGCGCATGCCGGTCGGCGATCTTCTGGGTGCGGACAGCGATCATATGCAGTTGCTCGCGCGGGGAACGGCCGTCCGCCGAGCGCACCGAGAGGCCGGTCTCGTCGCGGCGCTTGAGGCCCGCGACGCGCACCATGAAGAACTCGTCGAGATTCGACGCGAAGATGGCCAGGAACTTGGCGCGCTCCAGCAGCGGGCGGGAGACGTCCTCGGCCAGTGCGAGGACGCGAGAGTTGAAGTCGAGCCAGCTCAGCTCACGGTTGAAGTACCGGTCGGCCGGCAGGTCCGCCGCTTCGTCGGGATCCACGGTCTCGGCCGGCAGTGCGGCGGGCAGGGCGGTCTGGGACTCGTTCTCGATCTCTTCCGTGGCACTCACGCGTCAATTGTGGACTATCGGTCCGATGCTGTCCTGTCAGCCGGACGGTTTGGTTCACCGGAGTGTCGGGACGCCCGGAGTGCCGCGCCCGTGCGTCTCCCGACGCCGAGTTCGACCGCGGCGGCCAGATCCGCGGGCGTGTCGACGTCGGTGCGCAGCCGGGCCCACCGCAGCCGCCCGGGATCGAGCTCAACCGCTCCGGCCGCTCGGTGCGCCGACGCCGACCGCGCACCGAATCGCGGTTCGACGGGGTGCTGGGCGCGCACCACCAGCAGCGCCGTGCCCTCTCCGGAGCGGTCGGCGACGAAGGCGGCGGGGGCGCCTCCGGCGATGGCTGCGGCCGCCTCGTCCAGTACCTCGGCGAGCGTGAGCGCGTCGAGCGCGGCGAGGTCGGCCTGCAACGCGGCGATCAGCGCGGCGGTCGGGGAGACGGCCGCGATCGCATGCGCCAGCGCTGCGTTCAACGGTGATCGGCGCGGCGCGGCGCCGGCCTCCTCGGGCTCGTCGAGTACCCGGACACCGTGCTCGCGGACGGCGACGTGCACGGCGGGGTCGGGAGTGACGATAGCCGCCTGCGCGACGCCCGCCTCCCGGACCGCCTCGAGCGTGTCGCCGAGCATCGCGGTCACCAGGCTCCGGCGCTGCTCGTCGGAGGGCAGGGCCCCGGCCAGCCGTGACTTCGCGTGGTCCAGCCGTTTCACGGCCAGGACGACGGCTATCGGGAGCGGGTCGCGCATGTTCACCATGGTGCAGCACCGACGGGCCGGGCCGCTTGCCGGGCCGTCGAGCCGACCCCGGCGATCGGCGCTGAGCCGTGGCGAGGTGGCGCTAGGGTGGACCGCAGTTACCGGTCGTGGGTGGAGGAGTCGCGAGTGCGTGCAGTAGTGATGGGTGCTGGGTCGTGGGGCACCGCGGTGGCGAAGGTGCTCGCCGATGCGGGCAACGAGGTGAAGATCTGGGCTCGCCGTCCGGAGCTGGTGGAGCAGATCAACACCGCCCACGAGAATCGCGATTACCTCTCGGGTATCGCGCTGCCCGAGAGTCTGCGGGCCGTCGGCTCCGTGGAGGAGGCGCTGGCCGGCGCCGAACTGGTGGTGTGTGCGGTGCCCTCGCAGTCGTTGCGTGCCAACCTCGAGATCTGGCGACCGCATCTGCCCGCCGATGCGATCCTGCTGTCCCTCGCCAAGGGCGTCGAGACGAGTTCCGGTAAGCGGATGAGCGAAGTGATCGCCGAGGTCACCGGGTTCCCGGCTCGGCAGATCGCGGTGCTGACCGGACCCAACCTCGCGAAAGAGGTGGCGCAGGGACAGCCCGCCGCCACCGTGATCGCATGCGTCGACGAGGCCCAGGCGGTTCGTGTGCAGGAGGCGTTCGCCACCGGATACTTCCGTCCGTACACCAACGTCGACGTCGTCGGCTGCGAGATCGGCGGAGCAGCGAAGAACGTGATCGCGCTCGCATGCGGCATGGCGTCCGGGATGGGCTTCGGCGAGAACACGCTGGCGACGATCATCACGCGCGGTCTCGCCGAGACCATTCGGCTGGGAGTGGCACTGGGCGCCGACATCACCACCCTCGCCGGTCTCGCGGGCATCGGCGACCTCGTGGCGACGTGCTCATCGCCGCTGTCGCGCAACCGAACCTTCGGTGCCCGCCTAGGCGAGGGCGCGAGCCTGGCCGAGGCTCAGGCGGCGACCAACGGGCAGGTGGCCGAGGGCGTCAAATCGTGCTCGTCGGTGCTGGCGCTGGCGAAGGCGCACGGGGTGGAGATGCCGCTGACCGAGGCCGTCCATCAGGTGTGCCACGAGGGCATGTCGGTGTCGGACATGGTCAGTTCCCTGCTCGGGCGCAGCACCAAACCGGAGGTGTACGGGCGGGCCTGAACCGCGTCAGCGGCCGAAGTCGAGCGGGGCTCGCTGCAGATTCTTCTCGATCAACGCCGAGACGTCGGTGATCGGCGCGTTGCCGGCACCCGCGGGCACCCACACGGCCACGTAGGGGCGGTGGTCGACGCTCACGTACGCCTGACCGCGGCCCTCGATCGTGTCGGTGATGAACCACTGGACCGGGTTGATCACCTGCAGTGAACTCGTCGGCGCGAGTTCGTGGGGCCGCTCGACACCGCAGCGCACCACAACCGGGTCGGAGTCGGCTCTGGTCCATCGGACGGTGGTCCCGTCGACCGACTTGCCCTCGAAGTCGCCGAGCTCATCGGGCAGTTTCTTGATGAACTCGGCGCAGCGGGCGGCGTCGGCGGCGGTGGTCGTGTACGACTCGACCGGTGACGGCGGGGTGTCGTCGGCGGAGAAGTGCAGCGCCGCGTACGTGATGAAGCCGGCGATCACCATGACCGGGACGGCCACCAGGGTGGCGATCATCGCCGGACTGAATCGCGGTCCCTCATCGGCCGCGGTCTGGCCGTCCTGAGCCTTCTCCGTTGGAGTGTTCCCGGTGCCGTCGCTCATGCTGCCAGTGTGATCGATGGACTGCGTCCGTGGAAATCGGTGCGACCGTTCGCGGTGCGCCGGCGGTAGCATCGGCCCGATGAAGACAGTGGGTGAAGTCGGAGAACGCGCGCTGGTCGCGATGTTCACCACTGCCGCGGCGTCGGGCGGTGACACCGACGATCTGGTGATCGGGTCGGGCGACGATGCAGCGGTGTTCGCGCCCACCGGACCGGTGGTGGTCAGCACCGACACAGCGGTCGCGGGCAGGCACTTCCGGTTCGACTGGTCGACTCCGCGGCAGATCGGGGCACGGGCGGTGGTCCAGAGCGCCGCCGACATCGCGGCGATGGGCGGGGTCCTCACCGGCGTCGTCGTGTCGATCGGCTGCCCGCCGCAGACCCCGGTGGAGCGCGTGCTCGAGCTCAACGCCGGCATCGTCGACCAGACCCACAGGTATCGGGCGCGGGTGCTCGGCGGCGACCTCGTGTCCTCGTCGGAGGTGGTGCTGACCGTGACCTCCCTCGGTGTTCTCGACGGCACGCAGGCGGTGGCGCTGTCGGGTGCGCGCGGCGGCGAGGTGCTCGCGCTCAGCGGTCCGCTCGGCGGTCCGGCAGGCGGTCTGGCGGCTCTGTCCGCCGTCGAGCACGGGGCGGATCCCCTTCTGCTGGAGCAGTTCTCCGATCTGGTCGAGGCCTACCGCCTCCCGCGGCCGGATCTGGGGCAAGGGCGCGTGGCGGCGCTGGCGGGCGCCCGGGCGATGACCGACGTCTCCGACGGCCTCGTGGAGGAGATCATCACGATGGCGGAGGCTTCGCAGGTACGGATCGACATCGATTCGGCGTCGGTTCCCCAGGTCCGCGGGCTCGCCGAACTCGGGGCTGCGCTCGGCGTCGACCCCGCGCGATGGGCCCTCGCGGGCGGCGAGGAACACGAGCTGCTCGCGGCCTTCGATCCCTCGGCGGTCCCCGCGTGCTGGACGGTGATCGGGACGGTGTCCGACGGCGAGCCCGATGCCCGCATCGACGGCGCGGCCGTCGGAGAGATCCGCGGGTGGCAATCGTTCACCGAGACCTGACCTGATTAGATCGACGTATGGCTGTCTACGCACTCGGCGATCGTGAGCCGGTTCTCGGCACAGACGTTTTCATTCATCCCGACGCGACCGTCATCGGTGCGGTGACGCTCGGCGACGGGGTCTCGATCTGGCCGGGAGCGGTGCTCCGCGGCGACTACGGGACCATCACCGTCGGCGACCGCACCAACATCCAGGACGGCACGGTGGTGCACTGCACCTTCACCGAGCCCACCGTGATCGGCGCCGGTTGCGTCGTCGGGCACAACGCGCATATCGAGGGATCGACGATCGGCGACGAATGCCTGATCGCTTCGGGTTCGGTGGTCCTGAACCGTTCGGTGATCGGCGCGGGCTCGGTGGTCGGCGCCGGTGCGGTGGTGTCGTACGGCTTCACGGTTCCCGAGCGGTCGATGGTGCTCGGCGTCCCGGCCCGCCTCCGCGAGGGCTATCAGGTTCCGGAGGGCCATCTGCAGCAGAACACCGAGCTCTACTACCAGAACGCCCAGTACTACCGGAAGAGCCTCCGGAGGCTCGACGCGTGAGCGCCAAGCCGTTGGCCGAGCTGATCGATCCCGGTTGGGCTCAGGCACTGGCGCCGGTCGAGGAGACGGTCGCACGGATGGGCCGATTCCTGCGCGAGGAGATCGCGGTCGGCCGTCGCTACCTGCCCGCCGGAGAGAACGTGCTGCGCGCGTTCGCGCAGCCCTTCGATGACGTCCGGGTTCTCATCGTCGGACAGGATCCCTATCCCACGCCGGGGCACGCTGTGGGACTGAGCTTCTCCGTGGCGCCGGACGTCCGCCCGATTCCGCGATCGCTGCAGAACATCTACCAGGAGTACTGCGAAGACCTCGGTTATCCCCGTCCGGCCAACGGCGATCTGACGCCGTGGGCGCGGCAGGGCGTTCTCCTTCTCAACAGAGTTCTGACGGTGCGCCCGGGCGAACCGGCGTCCCACCGCAACAAGGGGTGGGAAGAGGTGACCGAGTGCGCGATCAAAGCGCTGGCCGCGCGCGACGAGCCCATGGTGGCGATCCTGTGGGGCAACGACGCCCGGCAGCTGGTGAAGTGGTTGCCCGACGTCCCGGTCATCGAATCGCCCCACCCGTCGCCGCTCTCGGCGTCGCGCGGGTTCTTCGGTTCGCGACCCTTCTCCCGCGCCAACGAGGAACTGCTCGATCTCGGCGGCGATCCGGTGGACTGGCGTCTGCCCTGATCCGGTCGGACTACCGGCGGGCGGCGGCGTAGTCCGGCGCGCGCTTGGCGACGAAGGCGTCGACTCCCTCGACGCCCTCGGGCGTGGATCCGAGGGCTGCGATCGAGGCCGACTCCGCGGTGAGCTGATCGCCGAGGGTGCTGGTGGCGCTGTGGTGCAGCAGACGGCGGATCGCGCGGTAGGAGCCGCGCGGTCCGGAGGCGAGCCCGGCCGCGACGTCGTGGGCGGTCTGCTCGACGGAAGCGTCGTCGACGATCTCCGACAGGATGCCGAGGTCCAGCGCGCGGTCGGCGTCCAGGATCTGGTCGGTCATGATGATGTGCCGTGCGCGGGCCGCGCCCACGACGCGGGGGAGCAGCCATGACATGCCGCCGTCGGGCGACAGTCCGATTCCGGGATAGGCGGGACGCATCTTGGTGGCGCGACCGCCGATCGCGATGTCCGCGTGCAGAACGAGGCTCATGCCTGCGCCGGCGGCCCAGCCCTTCACCGCGGCGACCACCGGAAGCTCCGTCTCGTAGAGGAACTCGATCGTCGAATGCAGATCGTCGGCCAGGCCCCGCAGGTAGTCGCTGCGGTCGTCGGCCGCCGCGAACGCCGCGACATTGCCACCCGCGCAGAAGTTCTTGCCAGCACCGCGGAGCAGCACCGCACCCGCCTCGAGCTTTCCCCGGGTGACGGCGCGCAGCGCCTCGCGTGACTCCAGGACCAGAGCGTGATCGAGAGCGGTTCCCGCATCGCCGGTCGAGATGGTGAGGTTCAGAACGCCGTCGTCGTCGACGCGGATCAGATCAGAGGCCATGGCGAGTACTCTACGGAACGCTCGTCGCCGGCCGGTCCGGGTGGTTGCCGTCCGCGCCGGACAGGTGCACTCGGCGACTCCGGAGACGACGAAATCGCCGCCCGGCACTGCCGGACGGCGATCTCCTCACGCTTGGTGCGCTCAGGCCTTGACGGTCTTGCCCGCCTTGAGGCACGAGGTGCACACGTTCTTGCGCTTCTTGTTGCCCGGGGCGACCTCGACGCGCACAGACTGGATGTTCGGGTTCCAGCGGCGGTTGGTGCGCCGATGCGAGTGCGAGACCGACTTGCCGAAGCCGGGGCCCTTGCCACAAACGTCACAAACGGCAGCCATGATCGAACTCCCTTGGTAGAAAACTTGGGTCAGTGGTCAGCCGATAGCGGGCGCTGCGGTGCGCGCCGCGACGATCGGCAACCCGAATAGAATAACCGCGCAGACCTCGGGTGTCCAAATCGGCGCCGGAACGCGAGAGTCCCGGCGACCTCGGCGAGGGGCCCGGACCAGACGCCGCGACAGTACCTGTCCGAGTGTCGGGGGCGGGCGGTAACCTCGGGGCACATCGAGGTTCACCGGCGGTTCGGCGACCGCGCACGAGGATCGCGACGGGCCGGCGGAGAGCGACGGGAAGGCGGGGTGGTCGTGCGGTTGATGACCGGAGACAGCAGTACCGCGGTCAATCCTCAGCTCATCAGGGACTGGGCACGTGCCTGCGCCGACGGCCTCGAGGCTCTGCGTCCGGAGATCAACGACCTCAACGTCTTCCCGATCCCCGATTCGGACACCGGAAGCAACATGGCGCAGACGATGGCCGGCGCGCTCGCGGTCCTCG
This sequence comes from Gordonia sp. PS3, assembly GCF_041950545.1. Lineage (NCBI taxonomy): Bacteria > Bacillati > Actinomycetota > Actinomycetes > Mycobacteriales > Gordoniaceae > Gordonia > Gordonia sp. PS3. The sequence continues at coordinate 1,226,013 of NZ_CP169524.1, forward strand.
ACGAACTCGACGGCGCGGCCGATCTGCCCGCGGTGACCCGCACTCTCGCGGAGGCGGCCGTCGGATGCGCTCGCGGCAACTCCGGCGTCATTCTCTCGCAGGTCCTGGTCGGGATCGCCGACGCGGTCGATCTCGCGATGGCCGAGAACGACCACAGTTTCAATCGACTGTGCAAGAACGGGCTGCGTCTCGGCGCCCTCGCGGCCCGGCGTGCCGTCAGCGAGCCGAGGGAGGGAACCGTTCTCACTCTGCTGCAGGTCGCGGCGGATTCGGCTGCGGCCAATGTCGCCGGCTCACCGGCGGATCTGGCGCGCGCGGTGGCCGACGACTGCGCCGAAGCACTCGAGCTCACGCCCGAGCAGATGCCCGAACTCGCGAGCGCGGGCGTGGTGGACGCCGGTGCACGAGGCTTCCTGGTGATGGCCGACGCGCTCGTGCTGGTCGTCACCGGCGTCGCCAACAAGCGCCGCGCCTACCGCGGCATCCTCACCTCGAGTGTGCACGGTGCGGGCCACGAGACCGGAGAGTGCGGCGGTGCCGGCGACACCGACTTCGAGGTGATGTATCTGCTCGACGGCGCCGAAGGAGCGCAGATCGGCGCGCTCCGCGACCGGCTCGGACAACTCGGCGACTCGGTCGTGATCGTCGGCGACAGCTCCGCCGACGGCGAGCGGTTCTCCGTGCATGTGCACACCGACGACCCCGGGGCCGCGGTCGAAGCCGGGATCGAACTGGGTCGGCTCACCGACATCCGGATCAGCTGCTTCGCGCTCGACGCCATCCGTGCCGCGCCGGGGGCCAACGAGCCGCCGCCGCGGTTCAAACGGGCCGTCGTCGTCCTGGTCACCGGCGACGGCGCCGAACAACTCTTCGCCGAGGCGGGAGCGGCAGTGGTCCGGGCCGATCACGGCGTCCAACCGGCGACGCTCTCGAAGGCGATCCGCGCGACCGACAGCGCCCACGTCATCGTGATGGGGAACGGGATGATGTCCTCGCAGGATCTGGTACAGGTGGGCGCGCAGGCGCGTTCGCCCCAACGGTCGGTGGTCTTCCTGCCGACGCTGTCGATGGTGCAGTGCCTGTCCGCCCTGGCCGTGCACGATCCGATCGAAGAGCCCGACGTGGACGCCTTCGCCATGGCCGAGGCGGCCGCGAACACGCGCTGGGGCTCATTGATGCACTCCAACACCAAGATGATGACTCTGGCAGGCACCTGCGAGATCGGCGACACCCTCGGACTCATCGGCTCCGATGTGCTGGTCATCGCACCCGAGCAGCGGCAGGCGGCCACCGCGCTGCTCGATCTGATGCTCGCGACCGGCGGCGAGCTGGTGACCGTGCTCGCGGGCCGGGACCTCGACGAACGGACGCGGGAGGCGATTGCCGAGCATCTGCACGCGCACTACCCGGGCATCGAACTGGCGCTGTACGAGACCGGACAGTCGTCGCACCTGTTGCAGGTCGGCGTCGAATGATGCTGACCGCCGCCTCGCCGCTGACCGACTCGTCGGTGGACCCGGCGCTGCTGAAGAAACTGGCCGGACTGGAACTGACCACGGTCGGTGAACTGCTCCGCTACGTGCCGCGCCGGTACCTGCGGCGCGGTCATCTGTCGGAGTCCGAGCGCCCGGAGGTAGGCGAGTGGATCACTGTGATCGGGCGCATCAAGAAGGCGCAGATGATCCAGATGAAGCGCAGGTACGGACAGTTTCTCAAGATCGTGGTCAACGACGGCCGCGCCGACTACGAGGCGAGCTTCTTCAACGCCCGATGGATCCAGAAGGTGCTGCGACCGGGTACCCGTGTCGCGCTCGCCGGCACCGTGAAGCTCTTCCGCGACCAGATCCAGCTGTCGCATCCGGACTGGATGGTGCTGCCCGAGGACGACGGCATCGACGTCGTGGGGAACGCCGCCATGATCGGCGAGTTGGCCGCCGAGGAAGCAGAGTCGGAGGGCAAGGGCTCGCATGGATCCACGGCGTCGCCCGACGACGTCGCGAACTTCTCGCGCGACATCATCCCGATGTATCCGGCCACCAAAGACGTTCAGACCTGGGAGATCTGGCGTGCGGTGCGGCAGGTGCTGGCGGACACGGTGCCCGCCGAGGACCCGCTCACGGAGGCGCAGCGCGCCGAACGCGGTCTGATCACGGCCGACGAGGCGATCAGCCGCATCCACCTGCCCGACAGCCTCGACGACATCGAGGCCGCACGCGCTCGGCTGAAGTTCGACGAAGCGCTGGCCGTGCAGACCGAGCTCGCCCGCAGGCGTTTGAGCGCGGTCTCGGAGTCGGCGCGCTCGTGCCCGCACGTTCCCGGCGGCCTGGAGGATCGGCTCCTGGAACGGTTGCCGTTCGAACTCACCGGCGGCCAGCGCGACGTTCTCGCGGAGATCGGCGAGGACCTCGCCGGCGAGCACCCGATGAGCAGGCTGCTGCAGGGCGAGGTCGGTTCCGGCAAGACCCTCGTCTCTCTGCTCGCGATGCTCCGAGTGGTCGACAACGGCCACCAGTGCGCGATCCTCGCACCCACCGAGGTCCTCGCCGCCCAGCACTACCGCACCGTGATGACGATGCTCGGAGACCTCGCGCGAGCGGGTGAACTGGGCGCCGCCGACGGTGCGACCCGCGTCGGACTGCTGACCGGATCGCTCGGGACCGCGGCCAAACGCCAGACGCTGCTCGACGCGGTCACCGGGGAGGCGGGCATCGTCATCGGCACGCACGCACTGCTGGAAGAACATGTGGAGTTCTTCGATCTCGGGATGGTCGTGGTCGACGAACAGCACCGCTTCGGTGTCGAACAGCGCGACGTCCTGCGGTCCAAGGGTCGCGACGAGACCCGGCCGCACTTCCTGGTGATGACGGCGACTCCGATTCCCCGCACCGTCGCGATGATCACCTTCGGTGATCTCGAGACGTCGGTGATGACCGAACTGCCGCGAGGCCGGCAGCCCATCGCCACCAGCGTGGTGCCGATGCGCAACCAGAAGTGGGTGGACCGGGTCTGGGCACGGGCCAATGAGGAGATCGACGCCGGCCGACAGGTGTATGTGGTGTGCACCAAGATCGGCGACGAACAGACCAACGTGAAGAAGTCGAAGAAGGCCGCCAAGGATCAGGAGCCCGACGACGACACCGTCTCCGTGCTGGACCTCGCCGAACAGTTGGAGGCGGGACCGCTCGCGGGCCGCCGCATCGGCATCCTGCACGGTCGGCTGCCCGCCGACGAGAAGAACGACGTCATGGACGGCTTCACCCGCGGAGACGTGGACGTGCTGGTCGCGACCACCGTGATCGAGGTCGGCGTCGACGTCCCGAACGCCACCATGATGGCGATCGTCAATGCCGAACGGTTCGGCGTGAGCCAGTTGCACCAGCTCCGCGGTCGCGTGGGACGCGGTCGTCATGCCGGGCTGTGCCTGCTGATGACGACGGCGAGCGACGTGGGGCCGTCGATGGAGCGTCTCCGTGCTGTCGAGGCCAGCAACGACGGCTTCGAGCTCGCCCGCGTCGACCTCGCACAGCGACGCGAGGGAGACATCCTCGGATCGTTGCAGTCGGGCGGCAAGAGTTCGTTGAGCTTCCTCTCGCTGCTCGACGACACCGAGGTCATCGCGGATGCCCGCGACCTCGCGGAGCAGATCGTGCTCGACGATCCGGATCTGGTGGCGCACCAACCACTCGCCGATCTCGTGCATTCAATCCTGCTGCCCTCCCGCGCCGAGTACCTCGACAAGTCGTGACCGTCTCGCCCGCTGGTCGAGCGGCTCCCGCCCGCGCTGGTTGAGCGGCTCCCGCCCGCGCTGGTCGAGCGGCTCCCCTCCCGCTGGTTGAGCGGCTCCCCTCCCGCGCTGGTTGAGCGGCTCCCCTCCCGCTGGTTGAGCGAGCGCAGCGAGTCGAAACCACCGCATCCCCGGGCTGGGAACCCCGTCGCGCCCGTACCCGCTCGTCAACCGGCGCGGGAGCGGTGCGACAGGGTCTGGTCTTTCGGCGAGTTTTGGCGGACCCTGGAGATGTCGAATTCAGCTCACCGAACGGGTGGAGGACGGCGAAATGCGGATTTCCCAGATCCTGAGCAAGAAGGGCAGCGGAGTGATCACCGTGGGCGCCGCATCCACGGTGCGCAGTCTGCTGGCGACGCTCGACGAGTGGAACATCGGGGCGGTGGTGGTGATCGACGAGGGCGGTGCACTCGCCGGCATCGTCTCCGAACGCGACGTGGTTCGCAGGCTGCATTCGGGCGGCGCGGACATCCTCGACGGTCCGGTGGGCCGGATCATGACTCCCATCGTGCACACCTGCTCTCCCGGCGACGAGATCGAGGGCCTGCGGGAGACGATGACCGAACACCGCGTCCGTCACCTCCCGGTCCTCGACGACGGGGCGCTGGTCGGGATCATCAGTATCGGGGACGTGGTCAAGAGCGCGATCGATGAGCTGGAGACCGAGCGTGAACATCTGGTGCGCTATATCCAGCACTGAGCGCGTGCGCTACATCCAGCGCTGAGCGCGTGTCGCGGAACCGCGACCGTCGCGGCTGCGTCTAAGGAGCATGGGGCGTCTTCTCGGCCTGCCGCGTGCGGCCGCTCAGCGATGGCGGTGGAGTCGGTCGCGGCGCAGACCCGGGCGGATTCGGCTCACCGTCCGGCAGTGGACGATCGTCGTGGTCTTCGCGGTCACGTCCGCAGTGGTCGCGGTCGGGGCAGGTCTTCCGCACACGCCTTCGAAGGTGCCGGCGGCTGCCGTTGTACGGGCGCGCGCCGCGTTGTCTGCGCTTCCCGTCCTCGGCCGACGGCCGCCTCACGACTCGTCGTACGACCGGGACGCCTTCGGTCCGGCGTGGACAGACGATGCGGCGGTGCGGGGCGGCGGCAATGCCTGCGACACCCGCAACGACATCCTCGCCCGCGACCTCGTGGTTTCGGCGCGAACCGGTACGTCGTCGTGCCCGAGTGCTGTCGCCTCAGGCACGCTGACCAGCCCGTACACCGGCCGGACGATCGGATTCCAGCGCGGTCGCGGTTCGGCGGCAGTGCAGATCGATCACATCGTTCCGCTCTCTTACGCCTGGGACCTGGGGGCGTCGAGGTGGCCGGCGCCGCGCCGATGGTCGTTCGCCAACGACCCGGCGAACCTCGTCGCGGTGGACGGTGCCAGCAACCAGGCGAAGTCGGATGCTGAACCGGCTCGCTGGATGCCGCCGCTGCGTGCCTTTCACTGCCAGTACGCGGTCCAGTTCGTGGCCGTCCTCACCGCGTACGGACTCCCGATCGACGTTCCGTCGAGAGATATCCTCGGTGCGGTCCTGAGGTCGTGCTGAGCGGGTGGGAGAACAGTGGATCGTCGAATCGTGGTGAGCGCCGTGGTGATGCGCGACCGGGTGGGCCGCGTGCTCGTAGTGCGCAAACGCGGGTCGTCGCTGTTCATGTTCCCCGGCGGAAAGCTCGATCCGGGGGAGAGTTTCGCGTCAGCCGCGGTACGCGAGGCGCGGGAGGAACTCGGAGTGCACCTGGATGAGAGTTCACTGCGTGCTCTCGGCACGTTCGAAGCCGACGCCGCGAACGAACCCGGTCACGTCGTCGTCGCGGAGGTCTTCGAGCACCCTGTGGTCGGCGTTCCCGCGGCGAGTGCGGAGATCGCCGAGATCGCGTGGGTCGAGCCCACCGACCGGAGCCGAGCCGACATCGCACCGCTGTTGCGCGACGCGGTGTTCCCCGTCTTGTCGCCCGTCGATTAAAGGGTCGAGCGACTCCTCTCGGCTTGGCTGTCGGTGCGGTGATTTCGACTCGCTGCGCTCGCTCAATAAGCCTGGGGAGGGCGCTCGGCGGTGGCTGAACTCTCGTCCTCGCTCAAGAACCCTGGGGACGCTGCGCTCGCTCAATGCGCTTGGGGAGGGTGCGCTCGGCGGCGGGCTGAACTCTGGTGCTCGGTGGTTGAGCGAGCGGATGTTGTGCTCGCCTCATTAGGCCTGGGGGAGGGTGCGCTCTGCGGCGGGTCGAACTCTCGTGCTCGGTGGTTGAGCGAGCGCAGCGAGTCGAAACCGGGGGTGGGGGATTTCGACTCGCTGCGCTCGCTCGATGAGCCTGGGAGCGCTGCGTTCACTCAATGACCCTGGGGGTGACTCACAAGCCCTTCAGCATCGCCTTCATCTCATCGATCTCGGACTGCTGGGAGTCGGCGATGTCGCGGGCCATCTCGACCGCGTCGGTGTTCTTGCCGTCGGCGATCTCCTCCTTGGCCATGTCGACCGCGCCCTCGTGATGCTCGATCATCTGCGTGAGGAAGAGCCGGGCGGCGTCGGTGCCCTGTGCGGCGCGCAGCTGAGCGATCTGGTCCTCGGACAGCATGCCGTCCATCTCGTGGTCCATCGACGAATGCGTCGGCTCGTTCCATGCCGTGAGCCAGGACTTGAGCTTGTCGATCTCCGGCCCCTGCGCGTCCTTGATCCGCTTGGCCAGGGCCGTGACATTGCCCGGGACACCCGGCTTGGCGAGAATGATGTCGCTCATCACCAGTGCCTGTTCGTGGTGCGGGAGCATCATCTGAGCGAACATCACGTCGGCTTCGTTGTGTTCGGTGCCGGCGGACGCCTGCGACGAATGCGGAGCCTCGTGCGAGGCCGACATGCTCGACATGTCGTGGGTGGCGTCCGAGGCCTCCTCGTTCGGGCTGCACGCGGCGGCGCCGACGATGACAGCTGCGGCGGCGATCGTGGTGGCGGCGAGTCGGGTTCTCACGATGAGCGTTCCTTCCGTGGTGGTCTCGAGCCAGTCTGCCGCACGGACTCGCCTCGTTCGATGACCCTTCTGTGAAGGTTTGCTCAAGCTCCGGACCGTCGGCACCCGGGTAGATGAGATCCCGGCCGGATTCCGGTCAAGATGGAGGCCATGTCGGCACGGGCGATGGTGGTGGAGGACGAGGCGGCGATCGCGGCGCTGGTGGCGTCGTACCTGGAGCGGGACGGGTTCGAGGTCACAGTGACCGGCGACGGGGGCGAGGCGGTGGCCCGCGCGCGAAGTGTGGACCCCGACGTGGTGGTCCTCGATCTGGGGTTGCCCGGACTCGACGGTGTGGAGGTGTGCCGCCGGCTGCGCACCTTCTCCGACGCCTACGTGGTGATGCTGACCGCACGCGCCGACGAGGTCGACACGCTGGTGGGGCTGTCGATCGGGGCGGACGACTACGTGACCAAACCGTTCAGTCCGCGCGAGCTGTCGGCACGGATCCAGGCGCGGATGAGGCGTCCTCGCAACGGTTTCGCCGGAGCGGCGGCGGGCCGGTCGGGCACGGTCCGCGTGGTCGGTGACCTGTCCATCGACGTTCCCGGCCGAGAGGTGCGGGTGGCAGGCGCGCCGGTCCATCTGACCCGCACCGAGTTCGATGTTCTCGAGGTGCTCTCGTCGGCCCCCGGAACGGTGTTCTCGCGCAGTCGTCTCATCGACGCCGTATGGGGCCCGGAATGGGTCGGCGACGACCACCTCGTCGACGTCCACATCGGCCACGTGCGACGCAAGCTCGGCGACGACGCGGCCCACGGACGATATGTGCGCACCGTTCGCGGCGTCGGCTATCGAATGGGCACCGGGCGATGACCGCGACCGGTCGGCCGAGCCGGTTCGCGGTCGGCACCGGACTGATGCTCGTGATGGCGGCGGTGGTGGTCGCCACCACCGCGTGCGCACTGATGATCGCGTGGCTCGTCGCTCCGGGGATCTTCCGTGAGCATCTGCGTCAAGCGGGAATCGACCGCGATTCGAGCGAGGCGATGCACGTCGAACGCGCCTTCGCCGCTGCCGTGGGTGTGTCGTGGGGACTGGCCGCCGTGATCGCCACGGTGTCCGCGCTCGCGGTGAGCTGGTACCTCGCCGGACGCGCGCAACGGACCGTCACGGCGGTGGCGGCGTCGACCGCCCGGATCGCGGACGGCGGATACGACGTGCGGGTGCACGGCGGCGGAATGGGACGGGAGTTCGACGCGCTCGCCGCAGCGGTGAACCGGCTCGCCGCACGGCTGGCGGAGACCGAGGCGACGCGCCGCCGGATGCTCTCGGACCTCGCCCACGAGATGCGCACCCCGCTCGCCACCATCGACTCGTATCTCGAAGCCGTCGAGGACGGTGTCCGGCGGCCGGACGCCGACACGATGGACATCCTGCATGCGGCGACCGGCCGGCTGCGCCGTCTCGCCGAGGACGTGACCGCGGTGTCGCAGGCGCAGGAGGGCGTGCTGTCGGTGATGCCGGTGCGGACCACCGATCGTGAACTCGCGGAGTCGGCGGCCGCCGCGGCGGGGGAGGCGTATGCGGCGAAGGGAGTGACGCTGCGGGTGGAGGCGCATGCGGCGACAGCCGTCCGCGCCGACCCCGCACGGATAGGCCAAGTCCTGGGAAATCTGCTGGCCAACGCGTTGCGGCACACTCCTGACGGTGGCGCGGTGACGCTGCGGACGCGCTGTGCCGATCCGGACGCCGTCATCGAGGTCGCCGACACCGGCGACGGTATCGCCTCCGACCATCTCTCCCACGTCTTCGACCGGTTCTATCGTGCTGACACCGCCCGCGATCGGGACCACGGTGGCAGCGGGATCGGGCTCACCATCGCGCGGGCTCTGGTCGAACAGCACGGCGGCAGCCTGTCGGCCGCGAGCGACGGGCCCGGCAGGGGAGCGACGTTCACCGTGCGGCTGCCGCGGGTGTGACCGGCCGTCGCGGCTACCCTGGAGTCATGAGTGCACCCACCGCCGATTCGGTCGACGCGACCGCCGGCGTGACGGCAGACGTCACGGCCGCGGTCACCGAACTCGCCACCGCCGCCAAGAAGGCCGCCCGCACGCTCGGGCCACTGACGACCGCGCAGAAGAACGCCGTGCTGCTGGCGGCCGCCGATGCAATCGACTCGGCAGCCGAGGACGTTCTCGCAGCCAATGCCGACGATGTGCGTCGCGCCGAGGAAGCAGGCACCGAGGCGTCGCTGGTCGACCGACTGCGTCTGACCCCGGAGCGCGTGGCGGGCATCACCGGCGGCCTGCGCCAGGTGGCGGCGCTGCCCGATCCGATCGGCGAGGTACTGGCCGGGAAGACCCTGCCCAACGGTCTCGAACTGCGTCAGGTGCGGGTGCCGCTGGGCGTGGTCGGATTCGTGTACGAGGCCCGCCCCAACGTCACGGTCGACGGCTTCGGCATCTCCTTCAAATCCGGAAACGCGGTCCTGCTGCGCGGGTCGTCGTCGGCCGCGGCGTCCAACGCGGCGCTGGTGGAGGTGCTGCGCGGAGTGCTGCGCGACCACCAGATCGACCCGAACGCGGTGTCGTTGCTGCCGAGCGAGAGCCGCGAGAGCGTCACCGCGCTGATCCAGGCGCGCGGATTGGTGGACGTGGTGATCCCGCGCGGCGGTGCCGGACTGATCAACGCGATCGTCGAGAACGCCAAGGTCCCGACCATCGAGACCGGAACCGGCAACTGCCACATCTTCGTCCACCGGGATGCCGATGTCGACGTCGCGACCCGGATCGTGCTCAACGCCAAGACCCGTCGGCCCAGCGTCTGCAACACGGTCGAGACCGTGTTGCTCGACCGCGAGATCGCCGACCGAGCATTGGTTCCGATCACCTCTGCGCTGCAGGCTCAGGGAGTGGTGATCCACGGTGAGGAACCCGGAATGGAACCCGCCACGGAGGACGACTGGCACCGCGAATACCTCTCGCTCGACATCGCGCTCAAGGTGGTCGACGGCATCGACGCCGCGATCGAGCACATCGCGGCGTACGGCACCGGTCACACCGAAGCGATCATCACCGGAAGTCTCTCGGCGGCAAACGAGTTCACCTCGCGCGTCGACGCGGCCGCTGTCATGGTCAACGCGTCCACGGCGTTCACCGACGGCGAGCAGTTCGGCTTCGGCGCCGAGATCGGCATCTCGACGCAGAAGCTCCATGCGCGTGGGCCGATGGGGCTTCCGGAACTCACCTCGACCAAATGGCTGGTGTGGGGCGACGGACAGATCCGTCCCGCATGAGCGCGGCGGAGAACCTCGGCGGTCCCACCGTGCGTGACGACGTGCGGCCCGCGTTCACCGGGGTCGACGACGTCCGGTCACGGCTCAAGCAGACCGGCTATCTGGCCGACGACGCGACGTCCACCACGGCCTTCCTCGCCGACCGGCTCGGAAAGCCGCTGTTGGTGGAGGGCCCCGCGGGTGTCGGCAAGACGGAGCTGGCCCGCGCGCTGGCGCAGGCGACCGGTTCGGAGCTGGTCAGGCTGCAGTGCTATGAGGGCATCGACGAGGCCCGGGCGCTGTACGAGTGGAATCACGCCAAGCAGATCCTCGCGATCCAGGCGGCGGGTCATCGGGACTGGGATGCGACGAAGGGGGACATCTTCTCCGAGGAGTTCCTCCTCGCACGGCCGCTGCTGACGGCGATCTCGCGGACCGAGCCCACGGTGCTGCTGATCGATGAGATCGACAAGGCCGACGTGGACATCGAGGGTCTGCTGCTCGAGGTGCTCAGCGACTTCGCGATCACGATTCCGGAGATGGGGACGGTGACCGCGGTCCGCCGTCCGATCGTGCTCCTGACGTCGAATGCGAATCGCGAACTGTCGGAGGCGCTCAAGCGCCGCTGCCTGTACCTGTACATCGACTTCCCGGACGCACAACTCGAACGGGAGATCCTCGCCTCCCGCGTGCCGGAGCTGCCTGCCCGGTTGGCGGAGGAGATCGTGCGGATCGTCGGGGTGCTGCGGACCCTCGACATCAAGAAGAAGCCGTCGGTGGCGGAGACCATCGACTGGGGCAACACCCTCCTGGCGATGACCGCAGGCGCCGACGTCGCGTCGGGCCGGATCGACGACTCACTGGTGGCGCGGACCCTGGGAGTGGTGCTCAAACACCGCCCGGATGTGAAGACCGCACTGCGCGAACTCAAACTCGGTGACAGATGAGCGGTGGGATGTCACTGATGGGATCACGCAGTCGATGACGGAGCCGCTCGTCGACACCCTGACCGGTTTCGTGGACGACCTGCGCAGCCGCGGCATCACGGTGGGGCCGTCGAGTCTGATCGACGCGGGGCAGGCGATGAGCGTGCTCGATCTGCTCGACCGCGACTCGCTTCGGGAAGGGCTCGCTGCGACGCTGCTGGGCGACCACACTCACCGCGACACCTTCGATCTGTGTTTCGAGCTGTGGTTCCCGCTCGGCTCGGCGGCGCGGCGGTCGGCCATGGAGGTTCCGCGCGACGCGGACGGCAACGTCGACGTGCAGGCCCTGCGGGAGCTGACCGCGGATGTGCTCGCCGATGCCGAGGCGATGAGCGACGGCCGGTTCGACCAGCTGGTCGCGATGATCGTCGGCGAGGTGGGACAGTACGAGTCCGCGCGCGGTGAGGCGTACTCGACCTATCAGGCGATGACGGCGATCTCGCCGCAGACGTTGATCGCCCGTATCGCGGCGGCGATGGCCGGCGGGGAGCCGACGGAGTCCGGCGGGCGGCCTGGCACGGATCCGATGAGCCGTCGCGCGGCTCGGGACGCGACCGAACGGCTGCGGGACGCGGTGACGACCGAGACGCAGCGCCGCATGGCCGAGGTGCGCGGGCGCGACGCCGTCGGCCAGTACGCGGTGCCGAAGCTGCCGGAGATGATCGACTTCTTCTCGGCCAATCCGCAGGATCTGGCCAAGATGCGGCGCACGATCGCACCGATCGCGCGCTTGCTGGCCGCGAAGCTCGAGTTCCGGCGCAGGCGCAACCATCACGGCCAGGTGGACGTGCGGGCCACGCTGCGAGCCTCGATGTCGACCGGCGGCGTGCCGATCGAGCTGCGCCGCCGCAAGCCGCGGCCCGGCAAACCCGAACTGGTCGTGATCTGCGACGTCTCCGGTTCGGTCGCGGGGTTCAGTCAGTTCACGCTGCAACTGGTGTACGCCCTTCGCCAGCAGTTCTCCCATGTGCGGGTGTTCGCCTTCGTCGACACGGTCGACGAGGTCACCGAGTTCTTCGACCGCGGCAGCGGTGACGAGCAGTTCGGCGACCGGATGCACCGCATGCTGACCGAGGCCTCGATCAGCACGCGCGACGGCCACTCCGACTACGGTCACATGCTCAAGGGGTTCAACGCCCGCTACGGCGATTCGCTCACGCACAAGAGCGCGCTGCTGATTCTGGGCGATGCGCGCAACAACTTCCGCCCGACGCACGCCGACGCCCTCGCCGCGATGCGCGACCGTGTCCGCAACGCCTACTGGCTCAACCCGGAACGCCGGTCGTCGTGGGACTCCGGCGACTCGGACGCCGGCAAGTATGCAGAGGTGATCGAGATGTTCGAGTGCCGCAACGCCGACCAACTGTCGAGAGTGATCGCCGACCTGCTCCCGGTCTGACACTCCCGCACGTCCTTCCCCAGGCCTGCTGAGCGCCCCTTCCCAGGCCGGCTGAGCGCCCCTTCTGCACGCTGGTTGAGCGACCGTTCCCCAGGCTTGTTTGAGCGACTCTTCCCAGGCCTGTTGAGCGAGCGGAGCGAGTCGAAACCCTCCCGACCCCGCACCCCGGCCCGCGACCGCCGCCCGAACCGCTCCCGGTAGACTCAACCGGCATGTCACAGGCCGCACGCGCGCCCCGCCGGATCGGCGTGATGGGCGGGACGTTCGATCCGATCCACAACGGGCACCTCGTCGCGGGCAGCGAAGTGGCCCACCGCTTCGGACTCGACGAGGTGGTCTTCGTCCCGACGGGCCGACCGTGGCAGAAGGAGGGCGACCACGCGCCCGACCCGTCGCGGCTGGTCTCGCCCGCCGAGCACCGGTACCTGATGACTGTCATCGCCACCGCCTCCAACCCGCGGTTCACCGTGAGTCGGGTGGACGTGGATCGCGAAGGCGTGACGTATACCGTCGACACTCTCCGCGACCTCCGGAAGACCTATCCGGACGACGAGCTGTACTTCATCACCGGTGCGGACGCCTTGGAGACGATCCTCTCCTGGCATGATTGGGAAGACCTCTTCGAGCTCGCGAACTTCATCGGAGTCTCGCGACCCGGATACGAACTGAATGCCACACATCTGATGGAGCATCTGGCGGCCAAACCGGCCGATGCCCTGCAGATGCTGGAGATCCCCGCGCTGGCGATCTCCTCGACCGATTGCCGTGCACGCGCCGCCGCGGGACGCCCGGTCTGGTACCTGGTACCGGACGGAGTGGTCCAGTACATCGCCAAGCACGGTTTGTACCGAAAGGACCTCGCGTGACCGCTTCTCCCGAAGCCCGCCAGATGGTGACGATCGCGGCTCTGGCCGCCGCCGACAAGGTGGCGACCGACATCGTCGCCCTCGACGTCTCCGACACGCTCGTCATCACCGACGCCTTCTTCATCGCGTCTGCGGACAACGAACGGCAGGTTAACTCGATCGTCGAAGAGATCGAGGACAAGCTGCGCGAAGCCGGATACAAGGCGTTGCGCCGGGAGGGGACGCGTGAGGGCCGTTGGGCGCTGCTCGACTACGGCGATCTCGTCGTGCACGTCCAGCACGACGACGAGCGCGACTTCTACGGGCTCGAACGGCTCTGGAAGGACTGCCCGGCGATCGAGATCGACGGCATCGAGCCGCCGTCGCGCGATCGCGCCGCCGAGGACGACGGCGAACCCTCCGGCGCAGAATCCGCGACGGGCGAATGAGAAGTGAACCCGACGCCGGCGACACCAGTGTCGAACGGCTGACTCCGATCGTCCGCAGGCTGATCCTGCTGCGCCACGGACAGACCGAGTACAACGCGGAACGGCGGATGCAGGGTCAACTCGACACCGAGCTGTCGCCGGTCGGGGTGGCGCAGGCGGCCGTCGCCGGCCGGGCTCTCGCCACTCGTGGACCCCGGTTGATCCGCTCCTCCGACCTGCGCCGCGCCTACGACACGGCGCTCGCGCTGGCCGCGGTGACCGGCCAGGAGGTGGAGACCGACGTCCGGTTGCGGGAGACGCATCTGGGCGACTGGCAGGGTATGACCCACACCGAGGTGGACACCGTCGCGCCCGGTGCGCGCAGGCACTGGCGCGACGACGCCCACTGGGCGCCGCCGAACGGTGAGTCACGCGTCGAGGTGGCGGGCAGGTCGGTCCCGGTGGTCACCGAACTCGTCGACCGTCTCGACGACTGGGGGCAGGGCGAGAACGCCGAGGCGCCGGTGGTTCTGGTGGCGCACGGCGGGGTGATCGCCGCGCTGACCGCGGGTCTGCTCGGGCTGCCGGTGGAGAACTGGCCCATTTTCGGAGGCCTCGCCAACACCAGCTGGGTGCAGTTGTCCGGCCACGCCCTGCCGGGTGAGGAACCGGTGTGGCGTCTGGACGTCTGGAACGCCTCCGCGGAGTCGGCCGAGAGCACGGTGCAGTAGACCGCTATGGGTTCGATCATGGTGCTGGGCGACTCCCTGTCCTTCTACGGAGCCACTGGAGGGCTCGCCGCCGACGATCCGCGGATCTGGCCCAACCTGGTGGGTGCGGACACCGGCCGCGACGTCGAACTCTTCGCGCGTATCGGCTGGACCAGCCGCGACATCTGGTGGGCGATCACGCAGGACCCGCGGGTGTGGGCCGCGGTGCCGGAAGCCGAGGTCCTTGTGCTGGCGTTCGGCGGGATGGACTCGCTGCCGTCGCCGCTGCCGACCGCGCTGCGCGAGCAGATCCGATACGTGCGGCCGGCGAAGCTGCGCCAGGCGGTGCGCGGCGCCTACGGCTGGCTGCAGCCCCGGTTGTCGCCGATCGGCTGGCCCATGGCCATTCCGCCGGCGGAGACCGCACGCTACTTCGAAAAGATCCGGGGTGCGCTCGCGCACCTGCGGCCGGATCTGCCGGTCGTCGTCGCGCTGCCTCCGACCCACGACAGCCCGTACTACGGAAACGTCCACCCGGGCCGGATCCCGACCACGGCCGCGATCAGCGAGTGGGCGCGACGCCACCGACTGCCGACCGTGGACTTCTATCCGGTGACGGCGGAGGCGTTCGCCGACCCGGCGGTCGAGATGAACCCGGACGGCATCCACTGGGGATTCGAGGCCCACCGACGGATCGCCGCGCTCATGACGCCCGCGGTCCGCGCCGTTCTCGGCTGACTCACCGTCGAATCACCCAAACCGACCGGCTACCGTGTAGGGGTGCCAGTCGTCGTCGTCACCGATTCGTCCTCGCGGTTGCCCGCGACACTCCTCGACGAGCACGGGATCGGCCAGGTGCCGCTGTACTTGCACACCGAGGACGGTGCCCAGTACGCCGAAGGCGTCGACGAGATCCCGCCCGACGTCATCGGCTCCCAGAAGGTCACCACGTCCGGTGCCAACCTCGGCGATCTCAAGCGCGCGTACGCGCAGGCGTGGGAGGCCAGCCAGGGCGACGGGGTGGTGGCCGTGCACATCTCGCGCAGGCTGTCGGGCACGTGGGGCGCCGCGCGTCTGGCGGCGGACCAGACCGACGGTGAGGTCCGCGTCGTCGACTCGCGCTCGGTCGGGATCTCGCTCGGCCTGACGACGATGGCCGCGGTTCAGGCGGCCGAGAACGGCGCGTCTCGGGACGAGGTGTACGAGGCCGCGGTCCGGGCGGCCGCGACGGCCGAATCACTGCTCTGCGTGCAGGGGCTGGACAATCTGCGGCGCAGCGGCCGGATCAGCGCCGCCGGACACCTGCTCGGTTCGGCGTTGGCGATCAAGCCGATCCTGCACATGTCCGACGGACTCCTGACGCTGCGCGAACGGCATCGCACGTCCACCAAGGCGGTCGCGAAGATGCTCGACGCCGCCGTGGAACTCGCGGGCGACGACGCCGTGACAGTCGGGATCCAGCATTGTCAGAACCCCGACCTGGCGACCGAGGTGCTCGCGCAGATCAGCAGGCGGCTGGAGAACATCACCTCCACCATCGTCGTCGATCTCGGCGCCGTGCTCGGCAGCCACGTGGGGCCGGGGGCGGTCGGCATCAGCCTCGGACACGGACTCGGACCCCTGCGCTGATCACGCGCCGTAGTCGGGCAGATCGATGCCGTCGGCCTTGGCGAACTGGCCGGCGAGCAACGGCCGCATCGGCCACTTGTTCATCGACCAGTAGGAGAAGCGGCTCAGGGCGACGGCCGCACGGCTCGACGGCGCGTACCCTGATGCGCCGCCGGGCGGCAGCTGCTGAGTACGCGCGATGAACGGCCGCATCACCGCCTGGTACTCGGTGAGCGCGGGCGCGACCTCGCCGCCGGAACGCCCGAGCTCACCGGCCAGGACGTATGCCCCGACCAGAGCCAGGGTGGTGCCCAGACCCGTCAGCGGCGTCGGGCAGTAGCCGGCGTCGCCGACCAGCGCCACCCGCCCGGAGGCGAAACGCTCCATCCGCACCTGAGCGAGATCGGCGTAGGCCCAGTCGGTCGCCGAGCGCATCTGCTCGAGCAATCGGGGCGCCACCCATCCGACGCCGTCGAACGCTTCCTCGAGCATGCGCCACTGGCTCTCGCGGTCGTGCAGCGGCTCCGGGTCGCTTCCGCGGACGGCGAGCGAGGCCTTGACCGTCCCGTCGACGCGTGACGGGCGGGCCGACACCACTCGGCCGCCGCGGCTGTTGTGCATCAGATACCAGCCGTCGAGCGGCTGATCGATGGTCGCCGTGAACCAGGCGTACCGCAGCCCGATCGGCCGCAGATGGCGGTCGTCGGGGCCGAAGGCGGCGCGGCGCACCGCGGAACTCAGCCCGTCGGCACCGACGACCAGGTCGAACGAGCGGTCTGGGGCGCGCTCGAAGGAGACGGTCACCGAGCCGGTGTGCTGTTCGATGGCGCGTACCGAGTCGTCCCACAGGTACTCGACGGACTCCGGCACGGCCCCGACGAGCACCTCGGCGAGATCGCCGCGCAGGATCTCGTGAGTCGAGACGATGCCGTTGCCGCCGAAGGCTTCCACGGGCAGTTCGCTGCGTCGTCGGCCGCGGGCGTCGACCGTCGCGATCCCGCGCTGGTCGAGCAGTCGTGCGTCGGTGGCCGGCGTCAGTCCCATTCGGTCGATCACGGTCCGTCCTGCCCCGCGCAGATCGACGGTCTGGCCGCCGGGGCGGAGCCGGGGAGCCCGTTCGACCACGGTGACCCGGTGCCCCTGCCGGGCCAGGAGCAGAGCGGATGCGGGGCCGGCGATCGATGCGCCGCTGATGAGGATCTCCAACTTCTTCATGGTGCGACCGTACGCCGTATCGAGTGCACTGAGATACGGTGTTCACGTGTACTTTTCGTAAAAGTGCACTAGAGCACTGGGGAAGGGCGGTCAGATGAGCCGAGCGGAGCAGATCGCGGACGAGCTGCGAATGCGGATCGTCACCGGGCGATTGCGCCCGGGCGACGCCGTCCCATCCACTCGGGCGATCATGCGCGACCACAACGTGGCGATGGCGACGGCGAGCCGCGTGCTCTCGCTGCTGCAGGCGGACGGTCTGATCGAGTCGGTGCCCGGACGGGGCAGCGTGGTGCTCGCACCGGACGGCGGCGACCCCGCCGTGCTGACTGCGGACGGCGTGGTGAGCGCGGCCGTCGCGATCGCCGACGCCGAGTCGCTCGCCGCGGTGTCGATGCGACGGCTGGCCTCGGCGCTCGAGATTCCGACGATGGCCGTCTACCGGTACGTGCCGAGCCGGGAACAACTCGAGTTCGCGATGGTGGACCGGGTCCTCGGCGAAGTGCGGGCACCGAACGCGTCGGGACAGTGGCGCGCCGATCTGGAGGCGGCCGCGACGTCGATGTGGGCGACGATGGTCCGTCACCCGTGGCTGGCGGGCGCGCTCTCGATGACCCGGCCCGCGGCCATGCCCCAGGCGATGCCGCTCGCCGAATCGATGCTGTCCGCGCTCCACGCCGCCGGACTCGATCCGGTGCAGGCGTTCACCGACTATCTCGGCCTGCTGAATCTGATCCGGGCGGTGGGTCTGACTCTCGAGCCGGAGCTGGCCGACGCCGCGGAGACGGGGATGAGCAACGACGAGTGGATGGACACCCAGGTGGCGGAGCTGCGCAGACTGACGCCACCGGATCGGTTCCCGAACATGCGCCGGATCATGGAGGTGGGGTACCCGTACGATCCCGAGGTGCTGTTGACGTCGGCGCTGCGGAGATTCCTCGACGGCATCGAGTCGTCCGTGAGCTGAGCGGGCTCGACGCGTGCGCCGCGTCTGTGGAGTTCGGCGAAGCGGTCCACAGATGACCGGGATCGCCGGATCGGCACCGCCGCGCGGCGGGCGCGCTGCCTACTCTTCCCGGCATGGGGAGGAACAAGCGGGTGGCCCGCGACCGCGCAACCGGGGCCGATCCACTGGCACGCCTGGCGGGGCCGGCCCCGCGGGCCGACACGCCGTGGGGTGTCACTGGCATGCCGAACTGGCTCGATACGCCCCAGGGCCGACGGGCGTGGTCGCAGCGGGCTGAATTCGACTGCCTCTCGGATGAACCGGAGGACGAGGACGGCGCCGACCGCCCCGACGACTACGAGCAGGAAGGCTATGAGCAGGAAGGTTATGAGCCGGAGCGCTACGAGCCGGCGGGCATCGAGTCGCTCGGTGACGGCGACCGATCCCGGCACGGTGACGATGAGGAGCCGTGGGACGACGAATGGGATGCGCCGCGTCGCCGGTTCACGATGCTGCCGCCGGCCGCGATCGGCCTGATCGTCGTCGGTCTGGTGGCGTGTGCGATCGCCGGGTACTCACTGCTGAAACAGAACGAGCCGACGGCGCCGCTGGTGGCCTTCGAGTCGAGCGCCGGCCCGCGCGCGCCGGCGGCCGCATCCGGCGGCGATTCCGCGTCGGTACCGCCGCCGTCGTCTCCGCGGATCGTGGTGAGCGTCGTGGGTCTGGTCAATCGGCCGGGTCTGGTGGAACTGACCGGTGCGGCGCGAGTGGCGGACGCGCTGAAGCGAGCAGGCGGGGCCCGGCCCGGCGCCGATCTGCTGAGCCTGAACATGGCACAGCCGCTGCACGACGGAGACCAGATCCTCATCGGCAGGGGCGGGGAGGAGGCGACGGTCCGCAGCGCGGTGGTGGCGGCGGGTTCGGCGCCGGCGGGGGAGTCGCCATCGGTTCCCGGCGGCAGTGCGCCGGCGGCGGGCACCGGCCTCGTCGATCTGAATACGGCCACCGCCGAGCAGTTGGACGCGCTGCCCGGAGTGGGCCCGGTGACGGCAGCCTCGATTCTGGCCTGGCGGCAGGCTCACGGCCGGTTCGACTCGGTTGACCGGCTCGCGGAGGTGGACGGCATCGGACCGGGCAGGCTGGCCAAGCTCAAGCCGCTGGTGACGGTCGGTTAGCGAGGTGCGCACGTCCGACCTGCGGCTCGCGGCACCGGCCGCGGGATGCTGGGCGGCCGCGGCGACGGCGCTCGCGGCGCCGGTCGCGGTGAGCGCGTCGATAAGCGCCGGATTCGGGGCTGCCGGAATCGCCGCAGCGGTGTGGAGCAGGCGGAACGCGGGCCTGCGTCGCGCGATCGGCGTCTCGGCCGCAGCGGCGTGCGGATTGATCGCGGCGTCCACTCTGGCCGTCGTCCTGCGAGTGATCGCCGTCGACTCCGCACCGATCCGAACCGCTGAGGGCAAGCCGACCGTCGAGGTGGAGACCACCGGCGACCCGGTGTTCCTCACCGGCGGACGCATGCGCGTTCCGGTCACCGTCCGTGCGCTGAGCGGCCTCCGCCAGCGACCGGTCGCGGCACAGCTGACCGCGCCGGTGGACGGCCCGGATGTGCTGCCCGGCGAGCGGTACCGCGTACGAGTCCGCGTCCGGCCACCGCGTGACCGTGCGGCCGACCGGTTGCAGGCCGCGCAGTTGACCGCGACCGGTCCGATGACCGGGCTGCGGGGACCGCCGTGGTGGCAGCGCGCTGCCGGTACCGTCCGGGAGCGGTTGCGAGATGTCTCGCTGCGGGCCTTGCCCGAGCGGTCGGCGGGATTGCTGCCGGGACTCGTCCTCGGCGATGTGAGCGGACTCGACGAACGCACGGCCGCCGACTTCCGGGCCGCCGGTCTGGCACATCTCATTGCTGTCTCCGGCAGCAATTTCGCGCTCGTGTGCGGCGCCGTGATTCTCGGCGTCCGGTCGTGCGGAGCGTCCGAGCGCACGGTGGCGATACTGGGCGGCCTCGCGATCATCGGTTTCGTGATCCTGGTCCGCCCCACCGACAGTGTGCTGCGAGCGGCGGTGATGGGGTCGGTGGGCCTGGCTGCGGGTCTGGGCTCGCGACGGGCTCAGGCGCTCCCCGCTCTCGGGACGGCGGTGATCGTGGTGACCCTGCTGTGGCCTCAGATGGCGCTCGCTCCCGGGTTCGCGCTGTCGGTGGTCGCGACGCTCGGGCTGGTGCTGTGGTCGGTGCCGATCCGCTCGGCGCTCGTGCGTCGCGGGGTCCCCGAAGCGCCGGCGACGCTGTTGTCGATGACCCTCGCCGCACAGGTGCTCACCACGCCGTTGCTGATCGCCGTCACCGACACGGTGAACCTCCTGTCGGTTCCGGCGAATCTGCTGGCGGTGCCGGTCGTGGGCATCGCCGGACTGCTGGGCACGGCGGCGGCGGTGATCGGCGGGCTCGGACCGCGCTACGGACCGACCACCGTTCTCGCCGAACTGCTGGTGCGCGCCGCGGGTCCGCCGACGAGGTGGTTGATCGCGGTCGCCGACTGGCTGGGAGGGCCGCGGTGGTCCACGGTGGCCGTGCCGGGACCGACCGCGGTCACGGTGCTGGTCCTCGGTGCCGCCGGCGTGCTGGGGTGGCGCAGCCGCGGTCGTGTCCGGGCTGTCTGGCACCATGTTCGATGTGAGCGATCGGCTGTACTTGCTACTCGGAGACGACGACTTCCTGACCGGGCGCGTCATCTCGAAGGTCTCGGCCGAGCGCAGTCGCGAGGCGGGGGTCGACGTACCGGTCACCCGCGTCCGCGCCGGTGAAGT
The DNA here is from genome assembly GCF_041950545.1 of Gordonia sp. PS3. Classification (NCBI taxonomy): domain Bacteria; kingdom Bacillati; phylum Actinomycetota; class Actinomycetes; order Mycobacteriales; family Gordoniaceae; genus Gordonia; species Gordonia sp. PS3. Next base: position 1,246,947 of record NZ_CP169524.1, read on the forward strand.
CACCGCGCCGGAGTTGGCCGAACTGTTGAGTCCGTCGCTGTTCGCCGACGAACGCATCGTCGTGGTGCAGTCCGCGGCGGATGCGGGCAAGGAGCCCGCGGCGCTCATCACCGCGTCCGCCAAGGCCCTGCCCGAGGGCATCACGCTGATGGTGGTGCACACCGGCGGCGGCAGGCAGAAGTCGATGGTGGGTGAACTGCAGAAGGCCGGGGCCCAGGAGTTCGCGTGCGCGGCGCCCAAGTGGCCGTCCGAGCGGATGGACTTCGTGCGCGCGGAGTTCCGCGCGCTCGGCGCACGGGTCAGCGCCGAGGTGGTGGAGCTGGTCACCGAGATGGTGGGATCGGATCTGCGTGAGCTCTCGGCCGCCTGCCACCAGTTGGTCGCCGACACCGGCAACAAGGTCGACGCCGCCGCCGTTCGCCTCTACTACACCGGGCGTCCCGAGGTGACGGGCTTCGAGGTCGCGGACAAGGCCGTGACCGGTGACCTCGCCGGCGCGCTCGAATCGCTCGCCTGGGCCGAACACCACGGCACGGCGCGTGTTCTGCTCGCGGACGCGCTCGCGGAGGCGGTGCACGCCATCGCGCGGGTCCGGTCGATGGGCGGCGGCGACAAGTACTCCCTCGCCTCGGAACTCGGGATGTCGCCCGGCCGGGTCGGGAAGATCCAGACCCAGGCTCGAGCCTGGGATTCGGCGTCGATCGGCGAGGCCGTGCTCGTGGTCGCCGACCTCAACGGTGCAGTCAAGGGACAGGCCGCCGATCCCGATTACGCACTCGAGCACGCGGTCGCCACCGTGGCGCGTCTGCGTCCGCGCCGGCGATAGGCGGTGTGTCTGCGCGACGACAAACACCTCGATGACTCCGTGGCCCGTCATCGAGGTGTTTGCGAAAGCGTGATTCTGTTATGGCTTCGCTCAGCAGAACGAACTCAGCTGAACGAAGCGGAGCGGCCCGAAGGCCGCCCGGCGTCAGAGCTTGTTGACCGCGAGAGCCATGGCCGACTTCTTGTTGGCGGCCTGGTTCTTGTGGATGACGCCCTTCGACGCAGCCTTGTCCAGCTGGCGGCTGGTCGTGACGAGCAGCTCGGCGGCCTTGTCCTTGTCGCCCGAGGCGACCGTCTCGCGGAAGTTGCGGATGGCGGTACGCAGGGCCGACTTGATCGACTGGTTGCGCTGACGTGCCTTCTCGTTGGTCTTGTTCCGCTTGATCTGAGACTTGATGTTAGCCACGCGATGTCCTCTTCTGGCGTCCTGTGCGGCCCTCGGCCGACTGTCGTTTGTACCCATCGGCGACAGAGCGGTCCGGTCATCGGCCAGCGTCCATCGCAACAGCGGTCAACGATACCAGCGACGCAGGAAGCGCCAAAATCGCCCGCACCGGGGGTGCGAGCGTCATCCGATGGTGCGCACCGCTGCCTACAGTGGAAGCACTATGTCAGTCGTCTATGTCCACGTAGGTCTGCCGAAGACCGGAACCACGCACGTTCAGGATCGGCTGTGGCGCAACCGCGACCACGCCCTCGCCCGAGCCGGGCTGCTCTATCCGGGCAACCGGATCGACGACCACTTCCACGCCGCGGCCCACCTGCAGCCCGAGCGCTACCTCGACTGGGCCGATCCCGCACACGCGGGCGTGTGGCCGTCGATGGTCGCCCAGATGCGGGCCTGGCACGGCTCGTCCCTCGTCTCGCACGAGCTGTTCGCCAACGCCGGTCCGGAGCACATCCGGCGCCTGGTGGCCGACCTGAGCTTCGCAGACGAGGTGCACGCCGTGCTCACGGTGCGCGATCTGGCCAGACAGGTTCCATCGGTCTGGCAGGAGAACGTCAAGAATCAGCGACAGGCGGCGCTCGACGAGTTCGTCGAGTCGATCGCCGACGACCACGCCGGCCCCGGTCAGGAACCGTTCTGGGAGTTCCAGGACTACCGGCGGATCACTGCGGACTGGTCGGAGGTGGTCGGTCCCGAACGCGTTCACATCGTCACCGTTCCGGCGCCCGGAACCGCGAGCGACGGCGACGGTCTGTGGGAGCGCTTCGTCCGCGCGCTCGGCATGGATCCGGCCGACCTGCCCGCGGAGGTGCCCAGCAGCAACAAGTCACTGTCGGCGACGCAGACCGAACTGCTGCGCAGGCTCAACGGCCGGCTGCAGCCCGAGGACATCGAATGGCGCCGGTACGAGCGTCTCGTCAAAGGCGTTCTGATCGGCGACTACCTGTTCGCGACGCGCGACGGCCGGCCTGAGGGGCTGACCGGGCCGCAGGCGGCCTGGGCCGCGAGGAAGTCGGAGGAGATGGTCGCCGAACTCGTCCGGCGCGGACATCCGGTCGCCGGAACAGTTCAGGACCTTCGAGTGACCGCCACCGCGGGGGACGAGTCCGCCGCTGTCACCGACGGCGACATCGTCGAGGCCGCGCTCGATGTGATCGCACTGTGGGCGAAGACCGGTCCGGTGCCCGACCGCAGTCCCGCGTTGACCACGCGCGCGGCTGATCTCGTGCGGCGGGTGCGGCGCCGGCTGATGCGCTGACGGGTCAGGAAGCGGACTTCGCCGGCGCATTGGGAACGTCCGGTCGACGGCAGCGGGCCGGGTGCCGCGGTGCGCTGCTCATCGTCGTTCCGCGCGCTCGGCGGCCGCGGGCAGGAGCCATGCGTCGACCGCATCGGCCGTCAGGTCGGCGACGCCGCTCCGGTCGGGTTTGAGGCTGTGATCGGCCCGCTCCACTTCGAGCACTCGCACCGGACCGCCGAACAGGTCTATCGCCTCGGCGAACTCCTGCGACGTTCCGAAGGCGTCGCTGCGGCCGTGCACGATCAGCGTCGGCGCGGTGATCGCGGGGAGATGGTCGGTCCGCATGCGGTCGGGTTTCCCGGGCGGATGCAGTGGATACGAAGTGAGCAACAGCCCGTCGAACAGATCCGGGTCCTCGGCCGCCACCATCGACGCCTGACGTCCGCCGTACGAGTGTCCGCCGACGATCAGCGGGCCGGGAGCCGCGGACCGCAGCTCGGCCACCGCCTCGCGGATGCCGTCGCGGTCTCGGGCCGCCTTCGACGGTGACGGCGGACCCTTGGGCCGGTCCTGCCGGTACGGCAGATCGATGCGCGCGACCGCCAGTCCTCGGGCGGCCAGGGCGCCGCCGACCGCCCGCAGGATCGCGGCCCGGCGGTCGGCGCCCGCTCCGTGCGCGAGGATCACTAGTCCGCGGGGTTCGTCCGGGCACGTCACGTCCGCCGCGACCGTCGCCGTCTCCACCGTGAACTCGTTGTCAGTCATCGCCTGTCCGTACCCATGATGCGTCGAGCCTAATCGGTGGTGCGGCCGCGCTGCGGGCCGTCGGGCCTGCGGCGGCCCGCCTCGCGCGGGGCGGCGGGGCGAACTGCCGGCCGGTGTCGTGCGAAACTGGAGGGTGATCTGCACCGGGCTTCACCCGGGCCCGCCGCGCAAGGAGTGAGTGAGATTCCCAGCTTCGCCGACAAGACGTTCACCGATCCCGCAAAGATCCGCAACTTCTGCATCATCGCGCACATCGACCACGGCAAGTCCACCCTCGCCGATCGGATGCTGCAGCTGACGGGCGTCGTCGAGGAACGGCAGATGCGCGCGCAGTACCTCGACCGCATGGACATCGAGCGCGAGCGCGGCATCACCATCAAGGCGCAGAACGTCCGGCTGCCGTGGAAGGTGGGCGACGAGGAGTACGTGCTGCACCTCATCGACACCCCCGGCCACGTCGACTTCACCTACGAGGTCTCCCGCGCGCTCGAAGCGTGCGAGGGTGCGATCCTGCTGGTGGACGCCGCCCAGGGGATCGAGGCGCAGACGCTGGCGAACCTGTACCTGGCGATGGAGAACGACCTCACCATCATTCCGGTGCTCAACAAGATCGACCTGCCCGCGGCCGACCCCGACCGCTACGCGGCGGAGATCGCGCACATCGTCGGCTGCGAACCCGAGGAGGTGCTCCGCGTCTCCGGCAAGACCGGCGTGGGCGTGCCGGAACTGCTCGACGAGGCGGTCCGTCTGATCCCCGCCCCCGTCGGCGACCCCGATGCGCCGGCCCGGGCGATGATCTTCGACTCGGTGTACGACACCTACCGCGGTGTGGTCACGTACGTCCGCGTGGTGGACGGACGCATCGTCCCGCGCGAGAAGATCGCGATGATGTCGACCGGCGCGACGCACGAGCTGCTCGAAGTCGGCATCGTCTCGCCGGAGCCGAAGGCCAGCGCGGGTCTCGGCGTCGGCGAGGTGGGCTATCTCATCACCGGCGTCAAGGACGTCCGGCAGTCGAAGGTCGGTGACACCGTCACCACCGCTCGCAACGGCGCCGACGAGCCGCTCACCGGTTACCGCGAGCCGCGTCCGATGGTCTACTCGGGTCTGTATCCCGTCGACGGGTCCGACTACCCGGTCCTGCGCGAGGCACTCGAGAAGCTCCAGCTCAACGATGCGGCCCTGACGTACGAGCCCGAGACGTCGGTGGCGCTCGGCTTCGGTTTCCGCTGCGGCTTCCTCGGCCTGCTGCATATGGAGATCACTCGCGAGCGGCTGGAGCGGGAGTTCGACCTCAACCTGATCTCCACCGCGCCCAACGTGGTGTACCGCGTGGTGATGGACGACGGCACCGAGCACATCGTGACCAATCCGTCCGACTGGCCCACCGGCAAGACCAGCCAGATCTTCGAGCCGATGGTCAAGACCACGGTGATCGCGCCCAGTGAGTTCATCGGCGCGATCATGGAGCTGTGCCAGTCGCGCCGCGGCGAGCTCGGCGGCATGGACTACCTGTCGGAGACCCGCGTCGAACTGCGCTACACGATGCCGATGGCGGAGATCATCTTCGACTTCTTCGACTCGCTCAAGTCGCGCACCCGCGGTTACGCCAGCCTCGACTACGAGGAGTCGGGAGAGGCGCAGGCCGATCTGGTGAAGGTCGACATCCTGCTGCAGGGCGAAGCCGTCGACGCGTTCAGCGCGATCGTCCACAAGGACTCGGCGTACTCCTACGGCAACCGGATGGCACTCAAGCTCAAGGACCTGATTCCGCGCCAGCAGTTCGAGGTCCCGATTCAGGCCGCCATCGGGTCGAAGGTCATCGCCCGCGAGAACATCCGCGCGATCCGCAAGGACGTGCTGGCCAAGTGCTACGGCGGCGACATCAGCCGCAAGCGCAAACTGCTCGAGAAGCAGAAGGAGGGCAAGAAGCGGATGAAGACGATCGGGCGGGTCGAGGTTCCGCAGGAGGCCTTCGTCGCCGCGCTGTCCACCGACGAACTCGGCGATAAGCCGAAGGGCAAGTAGTGGCGGCCACGACGTCGCCGGTTCTCGCCGACTCGCCGCTGCCGTACGGGCTTCCGGATTTCGCGTCGATCTCCGACGACCACTTCCTGCCCGCGTACGACATCGCGCTCGCCGAGCATCGCGCCGAGGTGGACGCGATCGCGGACTCGACGCAGGCCCCGACCTTCGACAACACGGTGGCCGCGCTGGAGGCGTCGGGACGGTCGCTGGCCCGGGTGAACGGGATCTTCTTCAATCTCGAGGGGCCCGACAGCAATCCGCAGCGCGCGAAGATCGCGCAGGTCCTCGCGGTGCGCCTCACTGAGCACGCCAACGCGATCGCGCTGAACTCCGCGCTCTTCGCGCGCATCGCCGAGCTGTACGAGCGTCGCGCCGAACTCGACCTCGACGAGGCGCAGACGCGCCTGCTGGAGCAGCGGTATCGCGACGCAATCCGGTCCGGCGCGGCCCTCGACGAGGCGGGGCAGGAACAGATGCGGGAGATCTCCGCCCGACTGGCGACGCTGACCACCGACTTCGGCCAGCACCTGCTCGACGACACCAACGATTCGGCCGTGCACTTCGAGGACGCCGCGGACCTCGACGGGCTGTCGCCCTCGGAGATCGCCGCGGCTGCCCGCGCTGCGGCCGACGCCGGTCGAGACGGCTACCTGGTGGCCCTCGAACTCCCGACCAGTCAGGCGACGGTCGCCAAGCTCACCGACCCCGCCGCGCGTCGCCGCGTCTTCGACGCCTCCGCGGTCCGGTGTGCCCGCGGCAACGCCCACGACACCCGGGAGTCGATCCTCGAGATCGTCCGGCTGCGCGCTCGGCGCGCGGCCCTGCTCGGCTACGCGAACCACGCCGAGTACGTGATCGCCGAAGAGACGGCGCCGTCGCCGCAGTCTGTCGCCGATCTCCTGGCTCGGCTCGGCGCCGCGGCGATGAAGGCCGCCGACGATGAGCTCGCGCGCCTGGCCGCACTCGCCGGCGGTCCGCTCGGTGCGGCCGATGTGACCTACTGGCTCGCCGCCGAGCAGCGGGCCCGTGCCGCCGGCTCCGCCGAGCCGATCGACATCGACGGCTTCGCGGACTACTGCGAGCTGGACACCGTCATCACCGACGGGGTCTTCGCCGCGGCCGGACGCCTCTACGGGTTGAGCTTCGCCGAGCGCGACGACCTCGCCGGCTACCATCCCGACGTCCGGGTGTGGGAGGTGAGCCGCAACGGCACCGGGATCGGGCTGTTCCTCGGCGACTACTTCGCCCGGCCGTCCAAGCGGGGCGGCGCCTGGATGAACAACATCGTCGACCAGTCCCGGCAACTCGGCACGGCGCCGATCGTGGTCAACGTCCTGAACCTCACCCGTCCCGAGCCGGGCCGTCCGTGTCTGCTCTCCCTCGACCAACTCACGACGCTGTTCCACGAGTTCGGACATGCGATCCACGGGTTGCTGTCGGCGGTCGACTACGTCTCCCAGTCCGGAACCTGCGTGCCGCGGGACTTCGTCGAATTCCCGTCGCAGGTCAATGAGATGTGGGCGCTGCACCCGGAGGTGGTGGCAGGCTACGCGCGTCACCACCTCACCGGTGAACCCGCGCCGGCCGAGCTCATCGACGCAGTCCGCGGCGCGACCGGAACCGAATCGGCGCACTCCACCGTCGAGTACCTCGCCGCCGCCGCGCTCGACCTCGCATGGCACCGGCTCGCCGAGGACGAGATCCCCGACGACGTGCTGGAGTTCGAACGCCGCGCACTCTCCGATGCCGGGCTGGCAACCGACCTGATCCCGCCCCGGTACCGCAGCACGTACTTCAACCACGTCTTCGGCGGCGGTTACTCGTCGGCGTACTACTCGTACATCTGGTCGGAGATCCTCGACGCCGAGACCGAGCAGTGGTTCCTGGCGGGCGGCGGTCTCAGACCGGAACTGGGAGCGGCGTTCGCCGAGGCGGTGCTGTCGCGCGGCGACAGCGTCGATCCGGTCGCCGCGCATGCCGCCATGATCGGCCACAGCGCCCGGATCGAACCGCTGCTGCTCCGCCGTGGGCTCGCCTAGCGCGGCGGTGCCGGGGCAGTGGCGTGACCCCCGTCGCAGGCACCCGGCGAGTAGGGTTTCAAATCAGTGTGGGCGAAACCGCGCGAGTGCGAGTGCAGATGAGGTGATCGAGCGGTGAACGGCGTTCTGTCCTGGTGGGACGGGGTCGAGGAGTGGCTCACCGGTCTGCCCTTCGTCCCGCAGCTCATCGTCACCGCCGTGGTGCTGGTGCCGTTGGCCACGCTCGTCGCGTCCGGGGTGAACTACCTGGTCGGACGACTCTTCTCGAAGCTCGGCCGCGCGGAGGCCGACGACGATCACGGATTGGGTATCTGACGCGATGTTTCGTTCCAAGGTCACGATTGCTCTGGTGGCACTGCTCGTTCTCGTGTTGCTCGCCTGGCTGATCCTCCGCTAGCACAACCTCGACGCCGCGTCACCACCCTCGCGGAGACACGAATCGCGGCGTTGAGAGCGGCCCGGCGCGGTGGTTAGGTTCTTCGGGTGAGCACGGGAACTCTTCAGCGCGCAGTCCTCAAGGCGGCATGCGTGACGGTCGCGCTGGCACTCGTCGCCGCGCTGGCCGGGTGCGGCGGCGGATCCACCGACCGTCCCGACGGCATCGACATCTCCTCGGGAAGCAGGCATCTCAACCTGGTGGCCTACGCGACCCCCAAGGTCGGCTTCGACATGGTGATTCCCGGTTTCCGCGCGACGCCGGAAGGTCACGACGTCGGCTTCTCCCAGTCGTACGGCGCGTCCGGCGACCAGTCGCGGAAGGTGGCCCGCGGTCTGCCGGCCGACGTGGTCAACTTCTCCGTGGAGCCCGACATCACCCGGCTGGTCGACGCCGGTGTCGTCGATGAGGACTGGCAGCAGCAGGCGCCGAACGATTCGATTCCCTTCGGGTCGGTGGTCGCGCTCGTCGTCCGCCAGGGCAACCCCAAGAACATCCATACGTGGGACGATCTCCTGCGGCCAGGCATCGAAGTGGTGACGCCGAACCCGGGCAGTTCCGGGTCCGCGAAGTGGAACCTGCTCGCTCCGTACGCGGCCAAGAGCGACGGCGGCCGGAACCCGCAGGCCGGGCTGGATTACGTCAGTGCCTTGGTCCGCGATCATGTGAAGGTGCTGCCGAAGTCCGGACGCGAGGCCACCTCGGCCTTCCAGCAGGGGCAGGGCGACGTCCTCATCAGCTATGAGAACGAGGCGATCATGCTGTCCCGCAAGAATGCGAGTTCGCCGCCGGCCGACCGCATCGACTACATCGTGCCCTCGGTCACCTTCAAGATCGAGAATCCGGTCGCGGTGGTCAACACGAGCACCGATCCGGCCGCCGCGCGGGCCTTCGTCAGGTACCTGTTCTCGACCCCGGGCCAGAAGCTGTGGGCCGAGGCGGGGTTCCGGCCGGTGGATCCGGACGTCGCGCGGCAGACCGCCCACCTGTTCCCCGGAGACATCCGCAAGGAGTGGACCGTCGCCGATCTCGGCGGCTGGAAGAAGGTCGACAAGCAGTTGTTCGGCAACGGCGGCGACATCAGCGAGATCTACGCGCGGGAGGCCGGACGGTGACCACCGAGCGCGTCTCTCACGAGACCCAGGACTTCGCGCCGCGCCGCGGATGGCGGCCCGACGGACCGCTCTCGCTCGGGATCACCGGGCTGTGGCTCAGCATCATCGTGCTGCTTCCGCTCGCCGCGATCGCCGCTCAGGCCTTCGACGACGGCGCGGGCGGATTCTGGGACGGCATCACCGATCCGGCGGCGCTGCAGGCGCTGGGCATCACCGTCGTGGTGTCGCTGATCGTCGGCGTCGTCAACGTGCTGTTCGGCACCGTGATCGCCTGGGTGCTGGTGCGTGACGAGTTCCCGGGCAAGGGTGTCGTCAACGCCATCATCGACCTGCCCTTCGCGCTGCCCACGATCGTCGCCAGCCTGGTGCTGCTCGCCCTCTACGGGCCCAACAGTCCCTTCGACATCCACCTGGCGGCCACTCAGCCGGGCGTCGTCCTCGCGCTGACCTTCGTGACGCTGCCCTTCGTCGTCCGGCAGGTGCAGCCGGTCTTGATGGAACTCGACACCTCGGTGGAGGAGGCGGCCGCGGTCCTGGGCGCCGGCAATCGGGTGATCTGGTCGCGGATCGTGCTGCCCGCGCTGCTGCCCGCGATCCTCAGCGGTGCCGGACTGGCGTTCACCCGCGCGATCGGCGAGTTCGGTTCGGTGGTTCTGATCGGCGGCAACATCCCGGGCAAGACGCAGGTCGCTTCGCAGTACATCCAGCAGCAGATCGAGGTCGACGAGCCGGTGAACGCGGCCGCAGTGTCCGTGGCATTGCTGGTCATCGCCTTCGTCGTCCTGTTCCTGCTGCGTGTCGTGGCCAAGATCCAGACCCGCCGGGAGGGCTCGGAATGATCGTCTCTCGTCTCACCAGATTGACGCTGCGATCCATCGCACTGCTGTACCTGACGGTGCTGCTCGTCGTACCCGTCGGACTGATCTTCTGGCGATCGTTCGAGCACGGGCTGGGGCAGTTCTGGGAGTGGATCACCACGCCGGCGGCCATCTCGGCGCTCCAGCTCACATTGCTCATCGTGGCGATCGTGGTGCCGCTCAACGTGATCTTCGGAGTCCTGACCGCTCTCGCCCTCGCGCGCGGCCGGTTCCGGGGCAAGGGCGTGCTGCAGGCGGTGGTCGATCTGCCGTTCGCGGTGTCGCCGGTGGTGGTCGGCGTGGCGCTGATCGCCCTGTGGGGCGCCGAGGGCTGGTTCGGCGGCATCGAGTCGCTCGGATTCCGCGTCATCTTCGGGATCCCGGGCATGGTGCTCGCCACGATCTTCGTCACCCTGCCTTTCGTCGTCCGCGAGGTGGAGCCGGTGCTGCGCGAGATCGGCACCGAGCAGGAGGAGGCCGCCGCGACGCTCGGCGCCACCGGCTGGCAGACGTTCAGCCGGATCACACTGCCCGCCGTCCGATGGGGTCTCACCTACGGTGTGGTCCTGACGATCGCCCGCGCGCTCGGCGAATTCGGCGCGGTCACGATGGTGTCGTCGAACTTCCCGGGAGTCTCGCAGACGCTGACGCTGCTGGTGAACTCGAGGTACACCGACGACTACAACGAGTACGGGGCGTACGCCGCGGCGACCCTGCTCATGATGGTCGCCATTCTCGTCCTGGTCGTGATGACGCTCATCGAGCGCCGGGCCAAGGGCAAGCTCGCGGATGCGAGCGCGGAGACGATGAAGGCCGTGTCCGCGGACCGGAACGAACACGAGGCTGCCCACGCGCCGACGGCCGTCGGCGCGGGCGAGGAGAACAACTGACATGTCCATCTCGGTGATCGGCGCCAACAAGCGCTACGGCGACTTCGCGGCCCTCGACGACGTCTCCATCGACATCCCGGAGGGATCCCTGACCTCCCTGCTCGGCCCGTCGGGATCGGGCAAGTCGACGCTCCTGCGCGCCATCGCGGGTCTGGATCGGCTCGATTCGGGAACGGTACGGATCAACGGCGTCGACGTCTCGGGTGCGTCGCCGCAGCAGCGCGACATCGGGTTCGTCTTCCAGCACTACGCCGCGTTCAAGCACCTCACTGTCCGCGACAACATCGCCTTCGGCCTGAAGATCCGCAAGCGTCCCAAGCACGAGATCAAGGCGAAGGTCGACGAGCTGCTCGACATCGTCGGACTCACCGTCTTTCAGAAGCGCTATCCGGCTCAGCTCTCGGGCGGTCAGCGTCAGCGGATGGCGTTGGCCCGCGCTCTGGCCGTTGATCCGCAGGTGCTCCTGCTCGACGAGCCCTTCGGCGCCCTCGACGCCAAAGTGCGTGAGGACCTGCGCAAATGGCTGCGTCAGCTGCACGATGAAGTGCACGTGACGACGGTCCTCGTGACACACGACCAGCAGGAGGCGCTCGACGTCTCCGACCGGATCGCGGTGCTGAACAAGGGGCGCATCGAGCAGGTCGGCAAGCCCGACGATCTGTACGACCGGCCGGACAACGTCTTCGTCGCGTCGTTCCTCGGATCGATTTCGCGGTTGAACGGCGAACTGGTGCGTCCGCACGACATCCGGCTCGGCCGCTCGGCCGAGATGGTCTATCCGCCCGCCGAGACCGCGCTGGACACCGGCGTGATCAAGGCGCGGGTGAAGCGCGTGGTGAATCTCGGCTTCGAGACCCGCGTGGAACTGGTCTCGGCGGCGTCGGGCGAGGAGTTCGTCGCGCAGATCACGCGCGGTGACCAGAACGCCCTGCGTCTGGTGGCCGGCGAGGACATCTTCGCGCGCGCCACGAAAGTGCCGCAACTCTCGGCCGACTAGGGATTCGGTACGGCACGAAGTGCCGTAGATCGCAGGGGTTCGACCGTTCGGCGCAAAGACTTCGGACCTATGGTGGCACTGAGTGTCATTGGACTATGGTGGTCGGGTCACACTGCACCACCACTCCCCGAAGGGGTCACACCATGACGCTTCCCGCCCGATCCGGACTCGACAGCCCGCTGACGCCCCTGCGATTCCTCGACCGTGCCGTCGAGGTGCATCCGGACAAGGAGGCGGCCGTCGACGGCGGTCGGCGACGCACGTACCGCGAGCTGGCGGCTGAGGTGACCCGTCTGGCCCAAGCCCTGCGTGCCTCTGGGATCGGAGAGGGCGACCGAGTGGCGTATCTGGCGACCAATTCGCTGGAGATGCTGGTCGCGCACTTCGCGGTGCCGCTCGCCGGCGGCGTGCTGGTGGCGGTCAACACCCGTCTCGCACCCGCCGAGGTCCGCTACATCTGCAATCACTCGGGAGCACGTCTGCTGGTCGGCGACGCGCCGTTCCTCGAGGCGCTCGCGGGCGTGGAATTCGAGACCGTGCGCGAGGTGGTCGAGACCCCGAGCGTCGACGGCGAGTACACCGGTGCGGGCGATCTGCGGTACGACGAGCTGACGGCACGCGGCTCCGACAGCCCGATCCCGTGGGAGGTCGACGACGAGAACTCGCTGATCAGCATCAACTACACCTCGGGCACCACCGGCGAGCCCAAGGGCGTGATGTACACCCATCGCGGTGCGTACCTGGCCTCGCTGGGCAACGTGCTCACCCAAGGATTCGGCATCGACACCCGCTACCTGTGGACCCTGCCGATGTTCCACTGCAACGGCTGGTGCGGCCCCTGGTCGGTGACGGCGGTCGCGGGCACGCACGTGTGCCTGCGGGCGGTTCGCGGCGACGACATGTGGCGTCTCATCGACACCGAACTGGTGACCCAGATGAGTGGCGCGCCGACGGTGCTGACCACACTCGCCACCGCGGGCGAGGCCCACCGGATGGACCGGCCCCTGACCATCGCGACCGCGGGGGCGCCGCCGAGCCCCACGATCATTCGCGCGATCCGCAATCTGGGGATCGAGCTCGTGCACGTCTACGGTCTCACCGAGACCTACGGCCCGTACTCGGTGTGCGAGCCCAGCGCGAGCTGGTCGTCGCTGTCGGGCGAGGAACTGGCCGTGCGCATGGCACGGCAGGGCGTCGGGATGATCACCGCCGATCGGCTCCGCGTCGTTCTCCCGGAGCCCGCCGAGGACGGGACCCTGGTGGATGTGGAGCCCGACGGTGTGATGATGGGCGAGATCGTGATGCGCGGCAATGTGGTGATGAAGGGTTACTTCGAGGATCCGGAGCGCACCGCCGAGGCCTTCGCCGGAGGCTGGTTCCACTCGGGCGATCTCGGCGTGATGCATCCCGACGGCTACGTGCAGCTCCTCGACCGGGCCAAGGACGTCATCATCTCCGGCGGTGAGAACATCTCGACCATCGAGGTGGAGCAGGCGGTGGTGAGCCATCCCGCGATCGTCGACGTCGCGGTGGTCGGCGTGCCGGACGACAAGTGGGGCGAGCGCCCGAAGGCCTACGCGGTGCGCAAGCCGGGCGAACAGCTCACCGAGGCCGAGGTGATCGCACACGTGAAGAGCCGGATCGCGGGCTACAAGGCTCCGCGCGAGGTGGAGTTCGTCGACGATCTGCCGAAGACGTCGACCGGCAAGATCCGCAAGAACGAACTCCGCGACGCCGCCTGGGGCGACTCGACCATGCGCATCCAAGGCTGACCGTTTGAGGGTTGTCTCGGGCTGGGTCTGCAGGGTTGTCGAGCAGCGCGCGAACGCAGTGAGTGTGCGTGTCGAGACGCGCGTATGTCTCGATTCGCTTCGTCACTTCGTTCCTCGCGACTCGACGGGCCTCGGGCTGGGTCTCGCAGGGTGGCCTCGGGCCTCGCAGGGTTGTCGAGCAGCGCGCGAACGTAGTGAGTGTGCGTGTCGAGACGTGTGCGTATGTCTCGATTCGCTTCGTCACTTCGTTCCTCGCGACTCGACGGGCCTTGGGCTGGGTTTGGCAGGGTTGTCGAGCAGCGCGCGAACGCAGTGAGTGTGCGTGTCGAGACGTGTGCGCATGTCTCGATACGCTTCGTCACTTCGTTCCTCGCGACTCGACGGGCCTCGGGCTTCGCAGGGTTGTCGAGCAGCGCGCGAACGTAGTGAGTGCGCGTGTCGAGACTCCCGGGGCCCGGAGGAAGCGAACTCGGGAGTCAGCTCGCGACGACGACCGCGGCGGCTGTATACAGGCGAGCGACTGCGTCGACCAGACACGGGTGGTCGGCGACAGGACCGGCCACGACCATCGGTACGTCCATCGCGTCGAGATACCGCTCCACCCGATCGGTCAACAGGCCCGCCGATAGGAACAACGGACTGACCGCGACGCGGTCGGCGCCGTCGGCCAGGAGTGCGTCGACCGTCTCCCGGACGGCGGCGCCGTCACGGCCCAGACGGGTGGCGAAGAGCGTGCGTACCGGCCGGCCGAGCGCTGCGGAGAGTTCGCGGCCTCGTCCGATCACCGAAGCGTCGCTGCCGGCGTCCGACGATCCGACGGCGAGCATCAGCACGCCGTCGCGAGGGCCGGCACCGGCCTCCGACAGCCGCTCGACCAGCGCCGGAACCGGGGAGTACCGGCCCACGACCGGAGTCTGGACGATGGTCGCGGCGGGATTCGCGGCGTGGGCCGCGTCGATCAGCGCGGGCAGATCCACCTTGCTGTGATAGCCGTCGCCGAACAGCAACGGAACGACCACCACTTCGCCGGACACGGACCCGAGAACATCGGTGAGCAGGGGAGCGGTCAGGTCGAGGTATGCCAGCTCCACCGTCACGCCGGGCAGCGCGATGCGGACCGCATCGGTCACCCGGCGCGCGGTGACGCCGAAGCGCGGATCACGACTGCCGTGCGCGGCGAGAACGAGCGTGGTCATCCGGACCGGGCGGTCACGCCAAGGCCGGCGACGGCAGCTCGAGCGCCGCCAGCGCGTCGCCGACCAGGCCGGCACCGAGGGTGTTGCCGCCCTGCGGATCGATCAACAGGAAGCTGCCCGACTCGCGGCTGCGCGAGTAGTCGTCGGCCGGGATCGGCTCGGCGGTCATCAGCGAGACCCGTCCGATCTGGTTCAGCTCGATCGACTCCGGTGCCTCGACCAGGGCGAGGTTCTGTTCGTCGAAGAGCGCGTCGAGGCCGCCGACGATCACCTGCGTGGTCTTGGCGCCGTGCTTCAACAGCAGGCGGGCACCGGCACGCAGCGGCTTCTCCGACAGCCAGCACACCGTGGTGGTGAACTGCTGCGCGGGCTCCGGCGCATCGGCCGCCGAGGCGATCAGATCGCCGCGCGAGATGTCGATGTCGTCGGTCAACAGCAGCGTGACGCTCCGGCCGGCGTGCGCCGTGTCCAGCTCGCCGTCGGGGGTGTCGATCTTCGCGATCGTCGAGCGCAGACCGGACGGCTGGACGACGATCTCGTCGCCGACCGACACGCTTCCCGCGGCCACCAGACCGGCGTAGCCGCGGTAGTCCGGGTACTCGGGGGTGCGCGGCCGGATCACGTACTGCACGGGGAATCGGAGTCCGACCTGCCCGCGGTCGAGCTCGTTCGGCACCGTCTCCAGATGCTCGATGAGAGTCGGACCGTCGTAGTACGGCGTGTTCTCCGAGCGGATCGCGACATTGTCGCCGTGGAGCGCCGAGACCGGGATCTCCTGGACCTGCTCGGGCGAGTAGCCGAGCGACGCGGTGATCTGGTTGAACTCGGCCGAGATCTCGGCGAACACCTCGGCGGCGTTCTCCACGAGGTCGATCTTGTTGACTGCGAGCACCAGCCGCGGAACGCCGAGCAGGGCCATCACGGCGGCGTGCCGACGCGTCTGCGCGACGACGCCGCTGCGGGCGTCGACCAGCAGGATCACCAGCTGCGCGGTAGACGCTCCGGAGACGGTGTTGCGCGTGTACTGCACGTGGCCGGGGGTGTCGGCGAGGACGAACGACCGGGCGGGGGTCGCGAAGTAGCGGTACGCGACGTCGATGGTGATGCCCTGCTCGCGCTCGGCGCGCAGGCCGTCGACCAGGAGCGACAGGTCCGGGGTGTCCATGCCGCGGTCCACCGAGGCCTTGGTGACGGCGTCGATCTGGTCGGCGAGCACCGACTTGGTGTCGTACAGCAGGCGGCCGACGAGGGTCGACTTGCCGTCGTCCACGGAACCGGCCGTGGCGATGCGCAGAAGGTCGGGGGAGTGCTTCATCAGAAATATCCTTCGCGCTTGCGGTCTTCCATGGCGGCCTCGGAGACGCGGTCGTCGCCGCGGGTGGCTCCGCGTTCGGTCAGCCGCGATGCGGCGACCTCGGCCAGAACGGCTTCGTTGTCGGTGGCCTCGGACAGCACCGCACCGGTGGTGGAGCCGTCGCCGACGGTGCGGTAGCGCACCATCCGGGTCTCGACGGTCTCGTCCTCGCGCGGTCCGCCCCACGGCCCGGCGGTCATCCACATGCCGTCGCGCTGGTACACCTCGCGCTCATGCGCGTAGTACAGCGGCGCCAGCAGCACCTGCTCGCGGGCGATGTAACGCCACACGTCCAGCTCGGTCCAGTTGCTCAGCGGGAACACGCGCACGTGCTCGCCCGGAGCGTGCCTGCCGTTGTAGAGGTTCCACAGTTCGGGACGCTGACGCTTCGGGTCCCACTGGCCGAAGGCGTTGCGCAGCGAGAAGATGCGTTCCTTCGCGCGGGCCCGCTCTTCGTCGCGCCGGGCGCCGCCGAACACGGCGTCGAAGCGGTTCTCGCTGATGCCGTCCAGCAGCGGGATGGTCTGCAGCGGGTTGCGGATGCCGTCCGGCCGCTCGGTGAGACGGCCGTCGGCCAGATACTCCTCGACGCTCGCGACGTGCAGGCGCAGGCCGTGACGTTCGACGATCTCGTCGCGGAACTCGATGATCTCCGGCAGGTTGTGGCCGGTGTCCACGTGCAGCAGCGAGAACGGCAGCGGCGCGGGCCAGAAGGCCTTGAGCGCCAGGTGCAGCAGCAACGTCGAGTCCTTGCCGCCGGAGAACAGGATCACCGGCCGCTCGAACTCGCCCGCCACCTCGCGGAAGATGTGGATGGCCTCGGACTCGAGGGCGTCGAGCGTGGTGAATCCCTCGTCTCGCTGCGCTCGCTCAGGACGGTGTTCGTCACGGTCCGCGACGGCGGACTGGACGTCTGTCGATTCGATGATGCTCATGCGTGCAACCCGCATTCTGTCTTGGCGCTGCCGGCCCAACGGCCGCTGCGCGGATCGGCTCCGGCGGCTGGTTTGACGGTGCACGGTTCGCACCCGATCGAGGGATAGCCCTCGTCGACCAGCGGATTCACCAGGACGCCGTGGCTGTCGATGTAGTCCTGGAACTGCTCGTCGCTCCATGCGGCGAGCGGATTGATCTTGACCAGGCCGAAGCCCTCGTCGAAGGAGATCAACGGTGCGTTGGCGCGGGTGGGCGCCTCCACTCGGCGGATACCGGTGACCCATGCGCGGAAGGGTGCCAGGGCACCGCGCAGCGGGACCACCTTGCGCAGCCGGCAGCATTCGGCCGCGTCGGTGGCGAACAGATTTCTGCCGACCAGCTCGTCCTGCTCCTGCACCGTCTGCTCGGGCGTGATGTTGAGCAGTTCGAGGTCGTAGACCTGCTCGACGGCGTCCCGGGTGCCGAGGGTCTCGGCGAAGTGGTAGCCGGTGTCGAGGAACAGCGCCTTGAGCCTGCCGCCGACGGCCTCCTTGTCCTCGATCGCCTTGTCGGCGACGTCGATCAGTACGGCGTCCTGCATGTTCGCCGCGATGACGAAGTGCGGGCCGAAGGTCTCGGCGGTCCAGCGCAGCAGTTCCTCGGCGGTGGCGTCGGGTCCGAGCTGCTCGGCACCGGCCTCCGCGATCGCCTTCAGTTCGTCCAGATCATCTGTGGTGACGGTCATCGTCTTTCCCTCACTGCAGTTCGGCGTCGTCGGCGCGGACCGCCCATTCGGCGAAGCGTTCGCCGGGGTTGCGGCCTGCGATGAAATTGCGGACGAGACGTTCGATGTACTCGGTGGCCTCACTGGCGTAGATCTTGTGCTGGCGCAGCTTTCGGCCGAAGCCGCTGTCGAAGCCCAGGCTTCCGCCGAGATGCACCTGGAAGCCCTCCACCGGGGTGCCGTCGTCGTCGATCAGCTGACCCTTGAGGCCGATGTCGGCGACCTGCACGCGGGCGCAGGAGTTGGGGCAGCCGTTGAAGTTGATGGTGATCGGCACGTCGAGCTGCTCGTTGAGTTCGGCCAGACGCTTCTCCAACTCCGGAACCAGAGCCTGCGACCGGCTGCGGGTCTCGGTGAACGAGAGCTTGCAGTACTCCAGACCGGTGCACGCGATCAGGTTCCGGCGCCACACCGACGGCTTCGACTGCAGGCCGACGGCGGTCAGGTCCGCGTCGAGTTGGGCGATCCGGTCCTCGGGGACGTTCACCACGACCAGCTTCTGGTACGGCGTGAAGCGGACGCTGTCGCTGCCTGCCTTCTCCGCGGCATCGGCGATCGCGTACAGCACGTCGTCCGACAGTCGGCCGGAGACGGCGGAGAACCCGACCGCGTACAGGCCGTTCTTCTGCTTGGTGACGCCGACGTGGTCGATTGGCTGCTTCGGCGGAGTCGGCGCCGGGCCGTCGATGAGCTTGCGGTGCAGGTACTCGTCTTCGAGGACCTGGCGGAACTTCTCCGGCCCCCAGTCCTTCATCAGGAACTTCAGCCGGGCCTTGGAACGCAGGCGCCGGTAGCCGTAGTCGCGGAAGATCGCGACTACGCCCTCCCAGACGTCGGGGACCTCGTCGAGCGGCACCCAGACACCGAGCCGCTTGGCCAGCATCGGGTTGGTCGAGAGCCCGCCGCCGACCCAGAGGTCCAGTCCGGGGCCGTGTTCGGGGTGCTCGACGCCGACGAACGAGACGTCGTTGATCTCGTGCACCACGTCCTGCAGACCCGAGACGGCGGTCTTGAACTTGCGCGGCAGGTTCGAGTACTCGGGGTTGCCGATGTAGCGGCGCTTGATCTCGGCGAGGGCCGGACTGGCGTCGAGGACCTCGTCGGTGGAGAGCCCTGCCAGGGGAGAGCCGAGCATGCCGCGCGGGCAGTCGCCGCAGGCCTCGGTGGTCTCCAGGCCGACCTCTTCGAGCCGGCGCCAGATCTCCGGGACGTTCTCGATCTCGATCCAGTGGTATTGCAGGTTCTGGCGGTCGGTGACGTCGGCGGTACCGCGGGCGAAGTCGCGAGAGATCGACGCCAGCGTGCGCACCTGCGCCAGGTTCAGCTGTCCGCCGTCGGTGCGGACCCGCATCATGAAGTACGGCGCCTCGATCTCGTCGATGTGGGCTTCGCCCGAGTACGTTCCGTCGAATCCTTCGGCCCGCTGGGTGTAGAGGCCCATCCAGCGGAAACGGC
This sequence comes from Gordonia sp. PS3, assembly GCF_041950545.1. NCBI lineage: Bacteria > Bacillati > Actinomycetota > Actinomycetes > Mycobacteriales > Gordoniaceae > Gordonia > Gordonia sp. PS3. The sequence goes on from NZ_CP169524.1 coordinate 1,266,063, forward strand.
CCCGCAGGTCGGCCTTGTCGATGCCGTCGAAGCCGACGTACTGGTAGCTGTCGATGATGCGACGCCGCACATTGAGCGGGTTGTCGTCGCGCTTGCTCTGCTCGTTCGCGTTGAGCGGGGTGCGATAGCCGAGGGCCCACTGGCCTTCGGATCGGCGCTTGGTGGGACGCGCGCGCTTGCGGGGCGCCTCGGTGGGCGTCTCCGTCGGCTCCGCGGTGGTGGGGGACGTGAGCGTCATCAGTTCTCCTGAGCGTGCAGCGCACAGCACGGCACGACGATTGGGCTGAAATCAGAATGTGACGAAGATCGGCATCCTCAGAGACCCGCGATGGGCTGGCGGGTCGGGACTTCTCGAAAGGCCGAGACGTCGGCTAGTGCCGACAGAAAGCGCTGCAGACGCGCTTGAGATCGATGTGCCGCCGTTCGGCGAGCCACACTCCTGAGGAAGTCACGACTGCCATAGTGCCACGTCCGACGAGGTCAGTCTACTTGGGGTTATTTTTCCTCAGCGTGAGATTAATATCCTTGACACGGCGTGAGTCATGATGGATAGGTGATTGACCGACGTGCTCCGGAGGCACTCTCCGCACAGGCACGCACCACAGTGGCGACCGCCGACCCCAGTCGGCCGCTGAGCCTCTACCTCCATGTGCCGTTCTGCGCCACGCGCTGCGGATACTGCGATTTCAACACGTATACGGCCGGTGAACTCGGTTCGTCGTCGTCCCCGCAGAGCTGGATGGAGGGGGTGCGCGCCGAACTCGATCAGGCCGCCGCGCTCCTGGCCCCGGGCCGGCGCGTCGGCACCGTGTTCGTCGGCGGCGGCACCCCGTCGCTGCTCGGCGCCGACGGGCTCGCCGACCTGCTGGGGGCCGTGCGCGACTCGTTCGTCCTCGCGCCCGGCGCCGAGGTGACGACGGAGTCGAATCCGGAGTCGACGTCGCCGGAGTTCTTCGAAGGGCTGCGGGCCGCGGGGTTCACCCGCGTCTCGCTCGGGATGCAGTCGGCCGCGCGGCACGTACTCGCGGTACTCGAACGCACGCACACGCCCGGCCGTGCCCTCGACGCCGCGCGCGAGGCCGCGGCGGCGGGCTTCGAGCACCTCAATCTGGATCTGATCTACGGGACACCGGGTGAGCGCGACGAGGATCTCGACGCCTCGCTCGACGCCGTCCTGTCGGTCCCCGTCGACCACGTCTCGGCCTACGCGCTGATCGTGGAGGACGGAACGCGGTTCGCCCGCAAGGTGCGCCGCGGGGAGATCCCCATGCCCGACGACGATGTGCTCGCGGCGCGCTACGAGATGATCGACTCGCGTCTGCGCGCCGCGGGAATGGCCTGGTACGAGGTGTCGAACTGGGCGCGCGCTCGCCCGGATGCGTCGCCCGACCCGGATTCGGTGTGCCGCCACAACGAGGCGTATTGGCGCAGCGACGACTGGTGGGGGATCGGCCCGGGTGCGCACTCGCATGTGGACGGGGTGCGCTGGTGGAACCAGAAGCATCCGGCCACCTATTCGGCGTCGCTGGCCTCCGGCTCGCTCCCGATCGGCGGCCACGAGATCCTCACCGCGGACGACCGGCACACCGAGGCGGTGATGCTGCGTCTGCGCATGCACCTGGGGCTCGACGTGAACGTGCTCTCGGGCGCGGAACGGATTCGAGCCGATGCCGCGGTGGCCCAGGGGCTGCTGCGGACGGTCGCGGGCGCCTATGTGCTGACCGATCGCGGACGCCTGCTCGCCGACGGCGTGGTCCGCGACATCCTCGTCGCGCAGTAGCGGACCTCGGCCGTGCGATCGCTGCTGAGAAGGGCGGTCATCCCGTCTGGTAGACCCCGCTGCCCGTCGCGACGAGCCCGTCGTCGGCCCGGGTCCGGATCTCGACCGCGCAATGGTTGAGTCTCCGGCCCTTGCGAAGCCGGGTCGCGACGATCTCGATGTCGTCGTTCATGGCGGGTGCGATGAAGTTGACGGACATGCTGACGGTGACCCCGCGCAGCTTCTCGGGTACCGGGTCGTCACCCGCCCATGCGGCCGCCATGATGCCCAGATCCACGCATGCTCCGATGGCTCCGCCGTGGACCATCGGCCCGACCGTGGTGTTGGACTCGGCGAACGGGAGGCGCAGGTGTGCGGTGCCCTCGCCGATGTCGATCAACTCGACGCCGAGTGTGTCGATGAACGGTGATGTGGGGAAGAACGCGCGCATGGCGTCCGAGCCGGTGGCCGGCTGTCGGTCGGCGGTGGTCGTCATCTGAATGCTCCTTTTCGTAGTATTACTATGAAACCATAATTTGACTACGAAATCGTAGTGTTACTACGTTATTGATATGACAGTTCCCTTGACCCCGCCGTCCGACAAGCGACGCCGCCGAACACATGACGCGGTGCTCGACGCAGCCGCAGAACTCTTCGCCGACCAGGGGTTCCGCCGCACGTCCGTCGACCAACTCGCCCACGCGGCCGACGTGGCGCTGAGCTCTATCTACTCGAACTTCCCGGGCGGCAAAGCCGACGTGTATGTGGCGCTGGCATGCCGAATCGCCCGCGACCACGTGGAGCGGATGGAGGCGGCGATCGCTTCCGCGGAAGAGGCCGTGGAACTCGCCGTCTTCGACGAGTACCTGCTCTTCCACGCCGACAACCCGCTGGCCTTCCGGGCGCTGGGACTGGTCGACGTCGGTCCGGACGATTCCGAGCTCGTCGACCAGGCGCGGGCGATGATCCGCGGGCTGCTCGGCGGGCTCGTCGAGCAGGTGGTCGGAGCGTCGGCCCTGCCGCCCCGCGCGGCGAGACTCGAGGCGCTGCGGCTCTGGGGTACGGCGAACGGCATGATCTCCCTGCGTGCACAGGGGTTCACCGACTCGGCCGAGTTCGACGCCTTGCTCGCGTCGATCCGCGGTGAGCTGGCCGACCGCGTCGACGGCGCGCACCGGATCGGCGCGCGATGAGGGCGGGCGAACACCTGACCCCGCCGCCCGACTCCCGGTTCGCTCGCGAGGTGGCTGAGCGTGCAGCCGACGAACTCTCCGGCCCGGTGCATCAGCACAGCCTCCGATGCTGGCAGTGGGCGATCGCGTTCGCCGAGGTCGACGGCCTGGACGTCGATGCCGAGCAGTTGTGGGCGGCGACGATGCTGCACGATCTGGCGCTCGGTGCGCCCGATCACCCCGACTACGGCTGTTTCGCCGCGCTCGGCGCCGATCATGCGGCCCGACTCGTCGCGGCACACCGAGGCCAGGCGCAGGCCGAGGTGGTGCGCGCGGCGATCGCCGGACACTTCCACCCGGCCGTTCCGGCGGAGCCGGTCGCGCGATGCCTGCACTCGGCGGTCGAACTCGACGTCGTCGGATATCGGCTGAGGGAGGTCGACGGAGGGCTCGTCACGGCCACCGAGAGCGCGCATCCGCGCGCCGGGTTCGGCGAGGTGTTCACGACTGCGATGAGAACCGAGGCGAGACTGCGACCGCACTCGAGCGCGGCAGTGCTGTGGCGCGCCGGCGCGCGCGTTCCGATGGCATTGAACCCGCTCGCGCGTTGATCGATCCGGTCGCCGGTGCGTCGGCCGGATCAGTCGGGCAGCCGATGCGCGCCGACCGAGCGGCGGCGCCTGCCGGTGACCGGGGCGATCGGCGCAGTGATCTCCAGCTCGCCGGACTCGGGTGCGACGCGGCCCGCGGCGATGCGCTCGTCCAGATCGAGCATCCGGGCGTGGATGATCGTGCGGTTCCGCAACGCCGAGCGCACGGCCCGGTGCAGCCCGTCCTCGAGATACAGGTTTCCTTCGAACAGCACCACGTGGGCGAACAGGTCGCCGTAGAAAGTCGAATCCTCCGACAGCAGCTTGTCGAGTGCGAGGACGGTGGTGACGGTGGTGAGCTGATCGAGCCGGAACTGGCGCGGCGGGATCTGCGCCCACTCGCGCGCGGTGAGACCGTGATCGACGTAGGGTCTGCCCTCGCGCACGCCCTTGAAGATCATCGCGGTCCTGGTCTTTCCGTCGGTTACGTAGAATGGTCGTATCCACTGTAGGCAAAGTCGTGGCATCGGGAGGTACGGACTTGTCGTCGTCGACGGATGACCGGCGTTTCGAGATCTTGCGTGCGATCGTCACCGACTACGTCTCCACGCAGGAGCCGATCGGGTCGAAAGCGCTCGTGGAGCGCCACCACCTGGGCGTCTCGAGCGCCACCGTCCGCAACGATATGGCGGCGCTCGAAGCCGAGGGGTACATCGCCCAGCCGCACACCAGCTCGGGTCGGATCCCGACCGACAAGGGCTACCGGATGTTCGTCGACCGCATCAGCGAGATCAAACCGCTGTCGGCCGCCGAACGCCGCGCGATCCTGTCGGTGCTCGACAACGGGGTCGACCTCGACGACGTACTGCGCCGCTCGGTCCGCCTGCTCGCGCAACTCACTCGCCAGGTCGCCGTGATCCAGTACCCGGTGCTCTCCACCGCCCGCGTGCGGCACCTCGAAGTCGTCTCACTCTCGCCCACCCGATTGCTGCTGGTGGTCATCACCGACACCGGCCGGGTGGAGCAGCGGATGGTGACCCTCTCCGAGGAGATCGACGAGGACAACCTGGTGCGGGTGCGCGACATGTTCTCCACGGCCCTGGACGGCAAGCGGCTCGAAGACGCCTCGGTGGCGGTCGCCGAACTGGCGACCACCGCGCCCGCGGACCTGCGCGAGGCGGTCATCACCATCGCCACCGTGTTGGTCGAGACCCTCGTGGAACGCGGAGACGACCGGCTCGTCCTCGGCGGCACGTCGAACCTGGCGCGGTCGGCGGCCGACTTCTCCTCGAACATGGGCGGCATGGACATCGTGCTCGACGCGCTCGAAGAGCAGGTGGTGGTCCTCAAGCTGCTCGCGCACACGCAGCGGACCGGAAAGGTCACCGTCCAGATCGGCGAGGAGACCAACACCGAGAACCTCCGGAGTACCTCGGTGGTCTCGACCGGGTACGGTGCTTCGGGCACCGTCTTCGGCAGTGTCGGTGTGGTTGGACCCACCCGAATGGACTATCCGGGAACAATCGCATCGGTGGCGGCGGTTGCGAAATACGTCGGCGAAGTCCTCGCCGACCGTTAGTTGATGTCTTGATTGCGAAGGACCTAATTCACCGTGGCTCGTGACTACTACGGAATTCTGGGCGTGTCTGCAGGCGCGTCGGACCAGGAGATCAAGCGTGCGTACCGCAAGCTGGCTCGCGAACTGCACCCCGACGTCAACCCCGACGCCGAGGATAAGTTCAAAGAGGTCACGACCGCCTACGAGGTGCTCTCCGATCCCGAGCGCCGGCGCATCGTCGACGCGGGCGGCGACCCCCTGGCGGGCCCGAGCGGCGGCTTCGGAGGCGATCCGTTCGGTGCAGGCGGGCTCGGCGACATCTTCCAGACTTTCTTCGGTGGGGCCACTGGCGGCTTCGGGGGCGGCCGCGGTCCCCGGGGACGGGTGCGCCCCGGTGAACCCGCACTGGTGGGCGTCAGTCTGACCCTGGAGGAGATCGCGGCGGGCGCACGCAAGGAGATCACGGTCGACACCGCGGTCCTGTGCGATACGTGCAAGGGATCGGGCACTCGCGACGATTCGAAGCCGGTGACCTGCGCGACGTGCAAGGGCGCCGGTGAGATCCAGGCCGTGCAGCGGTCCTTCCTCGGCCAGGTGATGACGGTGCGCGAATGCCCGGAGTGTCACGGGGTCGGAGAGACCATCCCCGATCCGTGCCTCAAGTGCGGCGGCGACGGCCGCGTCCGTTCGCGCCGCACGATGACCGTGAAGATCCCGGCCGGCGTCCAGGACGGCATGCGCGTGCGACTGGCCGGGCAGGGCGAGGTGGGCCCCGGCGGAGGCCCGGCGGGCGATCTCTACGTGGAGGTCTCCGAGCAGGCCGACGACGTCTTCGTCCGTGACGGCGACGATCTGCACTGCACCGTCCGGGTGCCGATGGTCGACGCGGCGCTGGGCACCGAACTCACCGTCGACACCGTGCTCGGCGGCTCCGCGACCCTCACCGTCGAACCCGGCACCCAGCCCGGCACCGTCGTCCGGGTGCGCGGCCAGGGGCTGCCGCATCTGAACTCCGGTGTGCGCGGCGACCTGCACGCACATCTGGACGTGGTGGTGCCGAAGCGGATCGACGGACGCCAGAGCGACCTGCTCCGCGAACTGCGCGAGGTCTCCGGCGAGGAAGTGGAACTTGTGACCGCCACCTCCAAGGCCGCCGCCAACGGCGGACTCTTCTCCAAGCTGCGTAACGCCTTCGCCGGCCGATGACGCCGCCGCTCTTCTGGGTCGACGAGGTGCCGCGCGCCGGCGACACCACGGTGCTGTCCGGCCCGGAGGGCAGACATGCGGTGACCGTCACGCGGATCGGTGCCGGAGAGACGGTGACCCTCGGCGACGGACGCGGAACCACCGCCGAGTGCGAGGTGATCGAGGTCGGCGGAAAGGACCGGCTCACCGTCCGCGTCGGCCGGGTACAGGTCCACCCCCGTCCCAAGCCGCTGGTGACGATCGTGCAGGCGCTGCCGAAGGCTGAGCGCAGCGATCTCGCCGTCGACCTGATGACTGAGGCCGGGGTCGACGCGATCGTGCCGTGGCAGTCGGCTCGCACCATCGCCCGCTGGAGCGGCGTGAAGGCCGTCAAGGGTGTGGAGAAGTGGCGTGCCACCGCGGCCACCGCGGCCAAGCAGGCGCGCCGGGCGTGGATCCCCGAGGTCGCCGATCTGGCCGGCACCACCGACGTGCGCGAGCTGGCGGCACGGGTGGCCGCCGACGGAGGGATCGTCGCGCTGCTTCATGAGGACGGCGCGGTCGCGTTCCGTTCGCTGGATTTCGCCGAGGTGCCCGAGGTGCTTCTCGTGGTGGGGCCCGAAGGCGGACTGGCGGAGACGGAGATCGCCGACCTCACCGCCCTGGGTGCGGTGCCGGTGGTGCTGGGTCCGGAGGTGCTGCGTACCGTCGCCGCCGGAGCGGTGGCGCTCGGCGCCCTCGGCGCGGTCACCGACCGCTGGACTCGATAAAGGACATCTGTTGCGTCGCAAGAAGATTCACTATGGCGATCAGCCAAGCCAGTTCGGCCACCTGTATCTTCCGGAACGGGGGCCGGCCGAGTGCGCGCCGCTCGTCGTCCTGGTGCACGGCGGATACTGGTCCACCGAGTACTCGCTGGTGATCAACACACCGGTCGCCCGCGACCTGGCGCAGCGCGGGGCGGCGGTCTGGAACATCGAGTACCGCAGGGTGGAAGAGACCGGCGGCGGCTGGCCGGGTACCGGGCGCGATGTGGTCGCGGCGATCCGTGCCCTCGAGGGTCCGGTCGCCGAACAACTGGCGATCGACGGCGTCAAGGTCGATCGCAAGAACGTCGCCGTCGTCGGACACTCGGCGGGCGGACAACTCGCGGTCTGGGCGGTCGCGCAGACCGACGCGAGGGCGGGCGGCTTCCGCATCGCGACGGTGGTTCCGCAGTCCGCGGTCCTCGACTTCACCGGCGGCGCCTCCGACCGCACGTCGGTCCGTCGGTTGATGGGCGTCTCGTTCGAGGAGGCGCCGGACCGCTACGCGGCGGCGTCGCCCGCCTGCCAGCCGCCCTTCGACGCGCTGGTGGCCGCCGTGCACACGGCCGACGACGCCTCGGTGCCGATCGAGCTGAGCCGCCGCTACGTGGAGGGGGCCGCCGCGCGCGGTCAGCGGGCGGTGCTCTACGAGGTGCCGGGGGAGGGGCACGACGCCTTCGTCGATCCGCGCAGCGCGGCGCACAGGCAGACCCTGCGGGTGCTCGGCATCTGACCGGCGACGGCGGCCGCGGGCGTACTCGCTCGCACCCGGCGATCACCGGCGATAGACTTGAGCGAATCCACACAAGCGTGCGACCGCCCGCCGACCGACCCCGGGGAGACGAAACTCAGTGACTGACGACAACCGCGACGACCCGACGGCCGCGGCGGTGACCAGTTCGAATATCGAGGTTCCCCAGGACCTGGCGGTGGGGCTGCTCGGCGCGGCCGACGTCAACCTCCGCACCCTGGAGGTGCAGCTGCCCGCCGACATCCACGTCCGCGGCAATCTGATCACGCTCACCGGCGTACCCGCCGACGTGGCCGCGTCCGAACGGGTGATCGCCGAACTGGTCCGCGTGGTGCGCGGAGGGACCACACTCACCCCCGACCTGGTGCGTCAGAGCCTGTCGATCCTGGCCACGAGCGATTCGGAGACCCCCGCCGATGTGCTGAGCCTCGACATCATCTCGCGGCGCGGCAAGGTGATCCGCCCCAAGACGCTCAATCAGAAGCGGTACGTCGACGCGATCGACGAGAACACGATCGTCTTCGGAATCGGACCCGCGGGCACGGGCAAGACCTACCTCGCGATGGCCAAGGCGGTGCAGGCACTGCAGACCAAGCAGGTCAGTCGCATCATCCTGACCCGTCCCGCGGTGGAGGCGGGAGAACGGCTCGGCTTCCTGCCCGGCACGCTCCATCAGAAGATCGACCCGTACCTGCGCCCGCTCTACGACGCGCTTCACGACATGATGGATCCGGAGGCCATCCCCAAGCTGATGGAGGCCGGCGTCATCGAGGTGGCGCCGCTGGCCTACATGCGCGGCCGGACGATCAACGACGCCTTCATCATTCTCGACGAGGCTCAGAACACCACGGGCGAGCAGATGAAGATGTTCCTCACCCGCCTGGGCTTCGGCGCCAAGATCGTCGTCACCGGCGATACGACGCAGATCGACCTCCCGGGCGGGGCCCAGTCGGGCCTGCGCGCTGCGGCCCGCATCCTCGACGGGATCGACGACATCCATTTCGCGAACCTGACCAGCGCGGACGTGGTGCGGCACCGGTTGGTGGCCGACATCGTCGACGCGTACGGCAGGGCCGAGGCTCACGAGGGCAATCGCGCGGCTCGACGCGAAGGGCTGCGCCACACGAGCGGAGGGCGTCGCCGGTGAGCGTCGAACTGTTCAATGAGTCGGGCGTCGACGTACCCGAGCAGCTGATCATCGAGGCGGCACGGTTCGCGATGCGCCGGATGGAGGTGCATCCGGGTGCTGAACTGTCGATTCAGCTGATCGACTCCGATTCGATGGCCGAACTGCACATGCAGTGGATGGATCTGCCGGGGCCCACCGACGTGATGAGCTTCCCGATGGATGAGCTGACGCCCGGCGGGCGCCCCGACGCGGACGAGCCCGGCCCGGCGATGCTCGGCGACATCGTGCTGTGTCCGGAGTTCGCCGCCGAGCAGGCCAAGTCGCAGCACCACAGCTTCGAGCACGAACTCGCCGTACTCACCGTTCACGGCGTGCTGCACCTGCTCGGATTCGACCACGCCGAGCCGGACGAGGAGCGCGAGATGTTCGGGCTGCAGGGCCAGATCATCACCGATTGGTACTCGGCCCGCGACGACCGCGCGCGGCTGCTTCAGCAGGCGCAGCGCGACGCCCGGCTTCTCAACGACATCGGATTCGCCGGCCCGGAAGGGCGCTGACGGGTGTCTCCTCTGCTCAGCGACATCGTGTTTCTGTGCGTTGCCGCGCTGCTGACCGTGCTCGCGGGCGGCTTCGCCGCCACCGACGCCGCGCTGGCGACCGTCTCGGTCGCACGCGTCGACGACCTCGTGAAAGAGGGTCGGGCGGGGGCCCGGCGCCTGCACACCGTGGTGGAACAGCGCGGCACCTACGTGGGACTCGCGGTTCTGCTGCGCGTTCTCTGCGAGGTGGCCGCGACGACGATGGTCGCGGTGGTCGCGGTCGACGCGCTCGGCACCGGATGGGGCATCGCCGTCACCGTCGCCGCGATGACCGTCGTCTCGTACGTGGCCGTGGGCGTGGGCCCCCGCACCCTGGGCCGTCAGAACGCGTACTCCATCTCGCTCGTCGCCGGACCGATCCTGACGGCGGTCGGAGTCCTGCTGCGTCCGGTGACGCGGCTGCTGATCCTCATGGGCAACGCGCTGACCCCCGGCAAGGGCTACCGGAACGGGCCGTTCGCGACGGAGGTCGAGGTGCGCGAGGTGGTCGACATGGCTCAGCAGCGGGGCGTGGTCGACGCCGACGAGCGACGCATGATCCAGTCCGTGTTCGAGTTCGGCGACACCGACGCCCGCGAGGTGATGGTCCCCCGGCCCGAGATGGTGTGGATCGAGCACGACAAGTCGGCGGCTCAGGCGATGAGTCTCGCGGTCCGGTCGGGCCACTCGCGGATCCCGGTGATCGGTGAGAACCCCGACGACGTCCTCGGCGTGGTGTATCTCAAGGACGTCGTAGAACGCCTGCTGCCGCAGCTGTCGAGCGCGGCGCGCGGAGTCTCCGTCGAGGAGGTGATGCGCGACGCCGAGTTCGTGCCGGACTCCAAACCGCTCGACGACGTCCTCTCGGACATGCAGGCCAACCGTAATCACATGGCGCTGCTGGTGGACGAGTACGGCGGCATCGCCGGGCTCGTCACGATCGAGGACGTCCTGGAGGAGATCGTCGGCGAGATCACCGACGAGTACGACACGGACGAGGTCGCCCCCATCGAGAAGCTGGGCGACGACGTGTACCGAGTGTCCTCGCGGCTGCCGGTGGAGGATCTCGAAGAACTGTTCGGCACCGAGATCGACCTCGATCTCGACGACGTCGACACCGTGGGCGGGCTGCTGGCCCTGCGCCTGGGCCGGGTGCCGCTGCCCGGCGCCAAGGTGAAGGTCGACGGACTGCGGATGATCGCCGAAGGCGGTCCCAACCGGCTCGGCCGCCAGCGCATCACCTCCGTCGTCGTACGGCGGTCCAAGAAGTCAGCTCCCGCCGTCCCGGCGAGCGAGGGGTCCGGCGAGACGAACGACCTGAAGGAGAACTGACAGTGACCGAATTCCGATCCGGCTTCGTGTGTTTCGTCGGAAGGCCGAACACCGGCAAGTCGACGCTCACCAACGCGCTCGTCGGTGACAAGGTGGCGATCACCTCCAATCGTCCGCAGACCACGCGGCACACCATCCGCGGCATCGTGAACCGGCCCGATGCGCAGCTGATCCTGGTCGACACCCCCGGCCTGCACCGTCCTCGCACCCTGCTCGGCCAGCGGCTCAACGACCTCGTCCGGGAGACCTACGCCGACGTCGACATCATCTGCGTGTGCATCCCCGCCGACGAGGCGATCGGACCCGGCGACCGGCGCATCATCGACGAGATCAAGGCGACCTCGCCGCGTACGCGCAAGGTCGGCATCGTGACCAAGATCGACCGCGTGGGGCCCGAGAAGGTGGCCATGCAGTTGATGGAGCTGTCGAAGCTGATGGGCCCCGACGCCGAGGTGGTGCCGTGCTCGGCGAAGTCGGGCAAGCAACTCGACGTGCTGGGCGACGTCCTCGTCTCGCTCTGCGAGGAGGGCCCGGCGTTCTACCCGGACGGCGAGCTCACCGACGAACCGGAGCAGGTGCTGATGGCGGAGTTCATCCGCGAGGCCGCGCTGGAAGGAGTCCGGGACGAGCTTCCGCATTCGCTGGCGGTGGTCATCGAAGAGGTGATTCCCCGCGAGGACTCCGAGGTCGTCGACGTGCACGCCATCCTCTACGTCGAACGCGATTCCCAGAAGGGGATCGTGATCGGCCACAAGGGGTCCCGACTGAAGGAGGTCGGCATCACCGCGCGCGCCCAGATCGAGCGGCTCCTCGGCACCCGCATCTATCTCGACCTGCACGTCAAGGTCGCGAAGGACTGGCAGCGCGACCCGAAGCAGCTCGGACGCCTCGGCTTCTGAGCAGCGCACGGGCGGTTGATCGCGAGTCGGCCCGGCTCACCGCACCAGTGCCAGACCCGTGATCATCTGCCCCATGTCGGCCACGACGCGATCGCCCGTGCCGTCCAGGGCGACGGCCAGGATGGTGCCGCCCAGATCGGACACGTACGCCAGGCCGGCCCGCGTGTCGACGGCGATGCCGACCGCCTCGTGCAGTCCGCGGGCCAGGATCTCCGGAGGCGTTCCGGGCTCGCCGGGACCGGGCAGCGGCGCCCGGTTGAGCGTGTTGCCGTCGGGTTCGGCGCCGCGGTCGGTCCAGTACAGGACACCGTCGACCACCTCGAGATCGATGGGCTCGGGGAGTCCGCTCCACAGCGTCTCGACATCGGAGCGACGGTCGGCGGACTCGCCCTCGGGAACGGACAGTCCGGCCCGGAAGATCCGGCCGAGACCGCCTTTCGACGGCCCCTTCTGGGTCCAGTACAGGTGATCGCGGTCGACGGCGACGCCGACGCATTCGGCGGTGCCGTCCCCGGTCTGCGCGTTGACCACCAGGTCGATCCGGTCGGAGCCGTCGAGTCTGCACGAGGACACGCGCAGCCCCTCCCGATCACCCCAGTACAGCCGCTCGCGGCCGTCGGTCGCGAGTTGTTTCCCGGTGGTCAGCGCTCCGGGCGGCAGCAGGTCGCGTCGGTCGGTCCCGTCGAGGCGCATGGCGTGGAGGCCGCCGGTCGGTGCCGTGTAGTCGAACGCCGCCTCGCCGTCGACGCCGGGGATCCGTTCGGGACGGCCCATCGTCGTCCAGTAGACGGTGTCGCCGACGACGACCACGCCGTCCGGTGAGTACGCGGTGTCCTTGTGGACGACGCTCGTCCGGCCGTCGGCGACGTCGACGCGGAAGATGGTGCGGGTGGCGAGTCCGAGTGCCAGCAGTGCGGTCATGAGTCTCCTTCTCGCCGGGTCGGTTCCGAGAGTAGACGCCGAATCCCGGCGCCGCTGGCGGCTGAGCCGTTGACATCCCGCGCGGGCTGCGGGACCGTCGAGGAATGGGGAGCATCGATCTGCCTGCCGGACCCATCGACTACCTCGACACCGGAGGTGACGGGCCGGTGCTGCTCTTCGGCCACGGGCTCCTGATGAACCGGACTCAGTGGCGCCGGGTGATCCCCCTTCTCGACGACTTCCGGTGCATCGCGCCGACGTGGCCGCTCGGCGCCCAGCGGCAGCCGATGAACGCTTCCGCCGATCTGACGCAGTCGGGGCAGGCGAACATCATCGCCGATTTCCTCGAAGCACTCGATCTGCGCGCGGTCACCCTCGTGCTGAACGACTGGGGCGGTGGGCAGTTCATCATCTCGGAGGGCCGCGACGAACGGCTGGCGCGGCTGGTCCTCGCCTCGTGCGAGGCGTACGACAACTTTCCGCCGCGGCCGGCCCGGCCGGCCGCCCAGCTGTGCCGCGTGCCCGGCGGGACGTGGTTGCTGACCCGACTGACTCAGTTGTCGGTGTTCCGGCACGGGCGGGCGGGCTACGGCGGGCTGGCCAAGAACCGGATACCCGACGCGGTGATGGACGACTGGTTCGGCCATGCGCTGGCCGATCCCGGCGTCCGCCGTGACCTGCGCAAGTTCGTCACGGGTACACCGCCCAAGCAAGTACTGCTCGACTGGCACCGCAAGGTGGTGTCCTTCGATCGACCCGTGCTGCTGCTCTGGGCCACCGAAGATCGGATGATGCCGGTGGAGCACGCCCGCCGGATGGTCGACGAGTTCCCCGATGCGCGGCTGGTGGAGATCGCCGACTCCTGGACTCTGCTGCCCGAGGACCAGCCGGAGCAGGTCGCCGCGGCGCTGCGCGAATTCGTCGGTGCCCGGTGACACAATGGTCGGGTGAGGTTCTACCAGGATGAGGCCGTCGTGCTGCGCCAGCACAAGCTGGGCGAAGCCGATCGCATCATCACCTTTCTCACCGCCGAGCATGGTCTGGTGCGCGCGGTCGCGAAGGGCGTGCGGCGCACGCGCTCGAAATTCGGTGCGCGGCTCGAGCCGTTCGCACACGTCGACGTCCATTTCTATCCCGGTCGCAATCTCGACGTCATCACCCAGGTGCACAGCCTGAACGCTTTCAGCGATCTCATCGTCGCCGATTACGGCCGGTACACCACCGCGTGCGCGGTACTGGAGACCGCCGAGCGTCTGGCCGGTGAGGAGCGGGCGCCGGCACAGCATCTGCACCGGCTCACCGTCGGCGCCCTCGAAGCGCTCGCCGAGGACCGCCGAGACCGTCAGCTCATTCTGGACGCCTTCCTCCTGCGTGCGATGTCGTCGGCCGGCTGGATGCCCGCGCTGTCGGTGTGTGCGCGGTGCGCTTCACCGGGACCGCACCGCGCGTTCCACGTCGCGGCCGGTGGCGCGGTGTGCGTGCATTGCCGCCCGGCCGGTGCGGCCACCCCGTCGGTCGGGGTGCTCGATCTGATGGAGGCGCTGGCGCGCGGAGAGTGGGATCACGTCCTGCTCGCGACGCCGTCGCAGCGCCGTCAGGCGACCGGTCTCACCGCCGCGCATCTGCAGTGGCATCTGGAACGGCAACTGCGCACCTTGCCGCTCATCGAACGGCAGGCGCCGCATAGTCTGATCGAGCGACCCGCGAGCGAAGGCGCCGCCCGGACCGACGTCCCGGGCGCCGGCGTCGCAGTCACCGAAACCGCATGAAAGGCCGGAGCTGATGGCTCGTCTCACCCGCCGCGCCCAGGCGTCCGCACCCGTCGAGGTGCGCCCGCCCGATCCGCATCCGTCCGGAGCCACACCGCCGGAGATCCCCGCCGAGCTGATACCGAGACACATCGCGCTGGTGATGGACGGCAACGGCCGGTGGGCCAAGGAACGCGGCCTGCCGCGCACCGAGGGGCACAAGCGCGGTGAGGCCGTGTTGATGGACAGTGTCTGCGGCTGCATCGAGCTGGGCGTCACCCATCTGTCCGCCTACGCGTTCTCCACAGAGAACTGGTCGCGCAGCCCGGAAGAGGTCAAGTTCCTCATGGGTTTCAACCGCGACGTGATCCGGCGCCGCCGCGACGAGATGAACGAGATGGGCGTCCGCGTGCGGTGGGCCGGGCGACGGCCGAAGCTGTGGCGCAGCGTGATCAAAGAACTCGAGGTCGCCGAGGAACTCACCCGGAACAACACCGTCATGACCTTGACCATGTGCGTCAATTACGGCGGCCGGGCCGAGATCGCCGATGCGGCGAGAGAGATCGCCCGCCGGGCGGCGCGGGGGGAGATCGATCCCGAACGGATCACCGAGGCGAGTTTCGCCAAGTACCTCGACGAGCCCGACATGCCCGACGTGGACCTGTTCCTTCGTCCGTCGGGGGAGCAGCGGCTGTCGAACTTCCTGCTGTGGCAGAGCGCGTACGCCGAGATGGTCTATCAGGAGAAGTTGTTTCCCGACTTCGACCGCCGGGACCTCTGGGCCGCCTGCCTGGAGTATGCCAAGCGCGACCGACGATTCGGGAGCGCCTGAGGCCGCGACGTCAGTCCGGCGTCGCCGACGTGAACTGCGCGAGCGCCTCCGTCAGCCGCTCTTCAAAGGCTTCGGGCGTCACACCGGCGTCGCTGAGCGGACCGCGACCGTCCTCCACCTCCAGCAGAGCGAGCACGATGTGCTCGGTGCCGATGTAGTTGTGCCCCAGACGCAGCGCATGGCGGAAAGTCAGTTCCAGCACCTTGCGTGCGGCGGCGTCGTACGGAATCACCTCCGGTGCCTCACCCGGTTCGGGCAGGGCCTCGGACGCCCCGGCGGCCAGCGCGTCGACGTCGACGCGCAGCGCGGCCAGCAGCGTCACCGCCAGCGACTCGCGGTCGTCGAGCAGCCCGAGCAGCAGATGCGCGGGGGATACCTCGCTGTTGCCCGCCGCTTCGGCGGCGTTGTGTGCGGCGGCCGCGACATTGCGCGCACGAGGGGTGAACTGATTGAACCCCTGAGCCGGGTTCAGATCGGCCGCCGTACCCGGGTCCTTCGGTGTGAACCGCTTCTGCACGGCCTGTTTGCTGACGCCCATGCTGGTCCCGATCTGGGTCCAGGACGCACCGCTGCGGCGTGCCTGATCGACGAAGTGGCCGATCAGGTGGTCGGCCACCTCGCCGAGGTGGTCGGCGGCCAGCACCGCGTCGGACAGTTGATCGAGCGGATCGTCGTGCACCTTCTTGATCGTGTCGATCAGGTCGTCGAGTCGGACGGTGGGAGTCAGGGAGGTCTTCTCAGCCATGAGTCAACCTTAAGTTGACGCAGGCGCTCTCGTCAACGGTTGGTTGACGCTGCTGTGCAGTCTCTGCACGTCCCGAAGATCTCGACGGTGTGCGAGATGTCGGCGAAGCCGTTCTCCGAGGCCACCGAGTCGGCCCATCGCTCCACCTTGTCGGCTTTGATCTCCACGGTGGTTCCGCACTCGCGGCATACCAGGTGATGGTGGTGTCCGGTGGAGCAGTGCCGATAGCGGGTCTCGCCTGATCCGTCCCAGATCGCGTCGATCTGCCTGGCTGCGGTGAGCGCCTGGAGGTTGCGGTACACCGTGGTCAGTCCGATCGACTCGCCCCGCTCACGCAGTTTGTCGTGGAGCTGCTGGGCCGACAGGAAGTCGTCGGTGTCCGACAGCACATCGGCGATCGCCGCCCGCTGCTTGGTGGACCGCTGGCCGGTGACCGGCTTGTTCGCCGTGTCGCTCATGTCTGCGCCTCCGTCCGATGTTCAGCGGCGTGCAGGACTGCGTCGACCACGATGTGTGCGACGTGATCGTCGGCCAGCGAGTACTCGACCTCCCGGCCGCGCCGGCTTCCGACCACCACGCCCGACTGCTTCAGGACGCGGAGGTGCTGGCTCACCTGCGGCTGGTTCAGTGCGAGGGCGTCGACCAGTTCGTGGACGCACATCGGCCGGTCGCGCAGTGTCATGACGATCGACACCCGGGCGGGCGAGGCCAGCGCCCGCAGCAACTCGCTGGCGGCGCCGTGCGCCCGGCGGTCGGCGGTCAGTGCCGGCGACATCACCGACTGACTCATGACTGCTCCTTCGAAAGGGATTCAACACCTCCATCCTAAAGGAACTGATTTTCATTTGCCTGTGGCCTCGGCCGGCGCAGCGTAGCGTGCCTGGGTATGACCAGCATCGGTGCGCGGGCGCTGCGGACCCGGTGGTTCGTGCGTTCACCGATACCGCTCTTCCGCGCGGGACTCGGGTTCCTCTTCGGCGGTCGGCTGCTGCTGTTGCAGCACACGGGCCGCAAGTCCGGTGAGCCTCGATACGTCGCCCTGGAAACAGTGGAGCGGCCGGACCGGAACCGAGTGATCATCGCGTCGGGCTTCGGTCGTAGCTCCCAGTGGTTCCGCAACCTTCAGGCCGATCCGCGGTGCCGCGTCTGGATCGGTTTCGACCGCGATCGACCGGCGACCGCGCGAGTTCTCACCCCGCAGGAGTCGGTCGCGGTCCTGGACCGCTACCGCCGCGAGCACCCGAAGGCGTACGCGGAACTGGCGGGAGTGATAGAGGAGTCGACCGGTCTGCCGATCGACCAGATCCCCTATCTCGAACTGACCCTGGATCGCTGACGATCAGCAGACGGCCATCGCGTATCGGCCGGTGCTGCTGTCCTCGGAGACGAGGACCCCGTTCACATAGGTGCGGCAGGCGGCGTAGTGGCCGCTGGTCTGGAAAGAACTGCCGGTGAACTGATACGTCGACCGCGACGTGACGGTGATGCTCCCGGACCACGTCTTCCGGTCCTTGGATCGGGTCGGGAGCGACGGGCGCGACATGGTCTGCATGTCGTCGTAGGCGTCGTACCAGGCCAGCGACTCATTCACCTGCGTGTCGCTGAAGAAGACGTACCTCACGGTGTCGCCGACGGTCGGATCCGCCGAATCGGCGGCGGCCGGGCCGGCAGCGATCGCACAGGCGGTGGCCGCGGCGGCCACGACGGCTCCGGCGACGGCGCTTCGCTTGGTGAGTTTCATGGTTGCTCCTCGTAGTCGGCGATGAGGCGCTGCGCCTCATCGGGTGCTGCGAACGTACGCGGCACCTACGACAATTCCGGCCAGTGCGACTGACCCGGCGATACCGCGGTGGTTCCGGCGCAGTCCCGCGCCGAGCCTCCCCGTGCGGGTGACCGGCGCACTCGTCCCGGCACCGACTACGCTGTACTGCGACGTGCACGACCACCGTCGAGCACCGTGACAGAAGTCCGACCCCCTACGTCGTGGAGATCAGAAAACCGTGGCTGTGCAGTCCAAAGTCGATGCCGTCGTCAACCTCGCCAAGCGGCGGGGTCTGGTGTATCCCTGCGGTGAGATCTACGGCGGAACACGCTCCGCATGGGACTACGGTCCGCTCGGCGTGGAGCTGAAGGACAACATCAAGAGGCAGTGGTGGCGGACGATGGTGACCTCGCGCGAGGACGTCGTCGGACTGGACTCGTCGGTGATCCTGCCGCGGCGGGTGTGGGAGGCCTCCGGGCACGTCGAGGTCTTCACCGATCCGCTGGTGGAGTGCACCAACTGCCACAAGCGTCAGCGCCAGGATCACCTGCAGGAGGCGTACGCGCTCAAGAAGGGGATCGACGATCCCGACTCGGTCCCGATGTCGGAGATCGCGTGCCCCGAGTGCGGCGCGAAGGGGCAGTGGACCGAGCCCAAGGCCTTCTCCGGGCTGCTCAAGACCTTCCTCGGGCCGGTCGACGACCAGGAGGGGCTGCACTACCTCCGTCCCGAGACCGCGCAGGGCATCTTCATCAACTTCAAGAACGTGATGACCACGGCGCGCCGCAAGCCCCCGTTCGGCATCGCGCAGATCGGCAAGAGCTTCCGCAACGAGATCACGCCCGGCAACTTCATCTTCCGCACCCGCGAGTTCGAGCAGATGGAGATGGAGTTCTTCGTCAAGCCCGGCGAGGACGAGCAGTGGCACAAGTACTGGATCGACGCGCGGCACAACTGGTACATCGACCTCGGGATCGATCCCGAGAACCTGCGGCTGTACGAGCACCCCAAGGAGAAGCTCTCGCACTACTCCAAGAGCACGGTGGACGTCGAGTACAAGTTCGGCTTCGGCGGCAACCCGTGGGGTGAGCTCGAGGGCGTCGCGAACCGCACGGACTACGATCTGTCGACCCACAGCAAGGCTTCGGGTGAGGACCTGTCGTTCTTCGACCAGGCCTCGGGTGAGCGATACACCCCGTACGTCATCGAGCCCGCGGCGGGACTGGGCCGGTCGATGATGGCCTTCCTGTGCGATGCCTACACCGAGGAGGAGGTGCCCAACGCGAAGGGCGGCACCGACACCCGAACCATGCTCAAGCTCGACCGTCGGCTCGCGCCGGTGAAGGCGGCGGTGCTCCCGCTGTCCCGCAACGAGAAGCTGTCCCCGAAGGCGCGCGACCTCGCCGCGGACCTGCGCAAGCACTGGAACATCGAGTTCGACGACGCGCAGGGTATCGGCAAGCGCTACCGCCGCCAGGACGAGATCGGCACGCCGTTCTGCGTCACGGTCGATTTCGACACCCTCGACGATCAGGCGGTCACCATCCGCGAGCGCGACAGCATGAGCCAGGAGCGGGTCGCGCTCGACAAGGTCGTGGAGTACCTCGGCGGCAAACTGATCGGCGTCTGACGGGCGCGGGCGGCGCTACCGCAGTGCCGCCACGACGCCGGCGCCGCCGTCCCATTCGGCGACGAGCCACGCCGCACCCGACACCGGGGAGGCGAGGTCGTCGCTGAGGGCGAGCGCCGTCGCGTCGGCCGGTGCGCCTTCGAGGCGGATGCGCACCGGCGGTTCCTGGATCGTCACGGACCCGTCGCTGCTCTGGATCTCGAGACGTGCCTGTTCCTGTCGCCCGCGCAATGCCCGCACGAAGCAGTCGACGGCGACGGGATCGGCGGCGGCCTCGTAGATCCAGCGATCGCCGAGCACCGAGTGAGTCATCGTGGAGACGAGGAACTCGTCGGCCTCCGGCAGCGGAGCGCCACGGTAGGTCAGCGGGATGTGCAGGCTGCGGTCGTCGCGCGAGACCAGCAGAGCTTCGACACCGACCTCGCCCGCAGGATCGTCGAAGCGGTAGCCGCCGATCATCTCCACCTCTCCGGTCCCGCCCCACGGGACGCTGTCGAGGTAGGCGGTGACCAGTTCGAGCTTGGTGGGCGAGAGGGTCGCCTGGTGAACGAGTGCCATGTGACGACCCTAGTGCGCGATGTGCGGACTGTCTCGCGCCGTCGGCGATCGACGTGGGCGGGAAGTCCTGTTCCGGTGGGTCGCGTGATGGATGTCCGCGCCATCGGGTATCTGTAGTGCAACCCCCGACGAGAGGACCGCAGTGAACCCGAGGCTCATCATGTTGTTCAGCGGTGTCCTGATGATCATCGCGTTGGGGTTGATGGTGGGGCAGAAGCAGTGGGTGATGCTCGCCGTGGTCCTGCCGATCTGGCTGATCATCCTCGGCGTGTGGTGGCATCGCCAGCGGAGTCGGTAGTGCCTCGATCCTCATACCCCACACCGGGCTTCCGGCTCAGCGGTCCGTGAACTGATCCAGAACCGAACGCACGCGGGCGTCGGTGAGCTGTGCGAAATCGTCGTACGCGCCGCCGACTCCGATGAAGTCCTCCGGCGTGTACGGACAGACGACGGAGTCGGCCTCGGGAAACATGTCCGCGGTGCCGACCGGGCCGGCGGGCACTGCCACCACGATCCGTCCGGCCCCGCGGCTTCGGAGCGCGCGGACGGCCACGTTCATCGTCGCGCCGGTGGCGACACCGTCGTCGACGAGCACCACGGTGCGGCCGGCCACGACGGGTTGCGGGCGTCGGTCCCGATAGGCGGCGTCACGTCGCCGGAGTTCGGTGCGAGCCGCGTCGACGGCCTCGGCCAGCCTCGCCGGGGTCAGGCCGGTGGCGCGCAGGACGTCGTCGTTCATCACCACCGAATCGTCGGCGCCGATGGCGCCGGCCGCCACTTCCGGCTCCCACGGCACGCCGATCTTGTGCACCAGGTAGACGTCCAACGGCGCCCGCAGGTCCTCGGCGATCGGTGCGGCCACGTCCACTCCGCCGCGGGGGAGTGCGAGCACGATCGTGTCGTCGCGCCCGCGGAGATCGGACGACAGCCTCTCGGCCAGGACCCGCCCGGCGTGCGCGCGGTCGCGGTACCGGCGAGTCGAGAACCTCCGCGATATCACCACAGTCGCCGTTCCAGTTCGTCGACCCGGTCCTGCAACTGGTGGATCTGATCGATATACGGCTGCACCCGTTCACGGACCTGTTCGGAGGTGTACAAGGGCACCATCGACCGCGCACAGTTCCAGTCGAAGGCCTCGACGTCGATGACGATGCTGCGCTCGCATCGTGCGGCGATCCGGCCGTCCGCGACCTGGGACAGGCGTTCGAGCAGTTCGGGATCGGCGTCGCCGTCGATCACAGTGGCACGCCCGAAGACCTTGAGCCGCATCTTCTTCGGATGATCGGCGACGAAGAGCGCGACACGACCGTCTGTCTCCAGGTTGCCGACCGACACGAACTGCTGATTGCCGCGGAAATCGGCGAATCCGAAGCGATTGCCGCCGAGGTGGTGGACGAATCCGGTCGGCCCGCTGCGGTACTGGACGTACGGCCACCCCGAGGGGGTCACCGTCGCCATGTGGAAGGCGAACACCCCGGTGAGCATCCGAACCTCCCGCGGCGTCACCTGCTGCGGGCCCGAATCGGGTGTGTCGAGACCCGCGCCGTAGGCCACCACGCTGCCGGTGATGCGTTGCCGCGCAACGGCTGCGTCGCCGAACGCGATGTGCTGATACCGATCTCCCACGGTCTCCAGGCTAGGCGGGGCCACCGGAACCGCGTCATCCGATACTCGTCAGTAATTAGAACAGGTTCTAATTCTCCGCTATTCTCCATGGTCATGGAACGATTGAGCGGCCTGGATGCCAGCTTCCTCTACCTCGAGACACCCGAGCAGTTGATGCACGTCTGCTCGGTGATGGTCATGGACAAGTCCACGGTTCCCGGCGGGTATTCGTTCGCGACCTTCCGAGCCACACTCGACGAGCGTGTGCGCCGAGTTCCCCAGTTCACTCGGCGGGTGCGACGCGTTCCGCTCGATCTCGGCCACCCCGTGTGGGTCAAGGACGAGCACTTCGCTATCGACCACCACCTGCACCGGATGGCACTGCCCGCACCCGCCGGCCACGCCGAACTCATGGAGATGTGCGGTCATCTGGCCGGACTCCCGATGGACCGCGGCCGCCCGCTGTGGGAGATGAACGTCATCGAGGGATACCGCGGCGAGGACGGCGAGGAGAAACTGGTCGTCTTCACGAAGATGCATCACGCCACGGTCGACGGCGCGTCGGGCGCCAATCTGATCTCGTACCTGTGCAGTCTCGAACCGGACGCGCCACCGCTGGCCACCGATGAGATCCCCATGGACGGACGGTCGCCGGGGTCGCTCGAACTCTTCGGCCGCGGCATCGTGAGCACGCTGTCGCGACCGCTGTCGATCCCGAAGATGCTGAGTCCGACCCTGGGGCTGATCACCGAGACGGTGAGCCGCGCCCAGCACGGCACCGCGATGGCGCCTCCGCTCACCGCGCCGCGGACCTCGTTCAACGGCACCATCACCGGTCACCGCACCATCGCGGTGGGCGATATGGACCTCGAGGACGTCAAGGCGGTCCGGCGCGCGACCGGTGCGACGGTCAACGACATCGTGCTGAGCATCGCCGGCGGCGCTCTGCGCGACTATCTCCTGGAACGCGACGAGCTGCCCGACTCGTCGCTGCTGGCCACCGTGCCGGTCTCGGTGCGCGGAGAATCCAAGCGTGACGAGGGGGCGAACAAGGTCTCGGCGCTGTTCACCCGGCTCGGGACCGACATCGCCGACCCGCTCGAGCGGCTGACCGCGATGACCGAGGCGAACAAGCACGCGAAAGACCATCACAACGCGATCTCCGCGGACACCCTGCAGGACTGGGCCGAGTTCGCCGCGCCGCGCACTTTCGGGCTCGCCGTGCGCGCATATGCGGGACTGCGCCTGGCCGACCGCCATCCGGTGGTGCACAATCTGGTCATCTCGAACGTCCCCGGTCCGCCGATTCCGCTGTACTTCATGGGAGCCCGGATGGACGGGATGTACCCGCTGGGCCCGGTCTTCCACGGAGCGGGCGTCAACATCACGGTGCTGTCGAACAACGGCGTCGTCCACGTGGGCGTCATCGCGTGTGAGGACAGCATGCGCAGCCCGGAGAAGCTCGTCGCCCACTTCCCGGAGGAACTCGCGCGGCTCAAAGAACAGGTCGCGCCCGCGGGGTAGACGCGAAGTGGGCGAACAGCGCGGCGGGCATCACGACTCGGCGCGCTCGCGCCACCGAGCCCGCACCACGCTGCAGGCGTGCGCGAACACCGGCACGAATTTGTCGGCATCGATCACGCAGCACGAGTGACCGCCGTCCACCTCGTGCACCGTGGCGCCCGGGATGCGGCGGGCCATCGCGATCTGCCGGGCCGGCGGTATCGCGCGGTCGCGCAAGGGCACCACGACGGCGGTCGGCACATCGATCTGGCTGATCCACGGTCGCGTATGGTGCCTTCCGATGGCGCCGACCGCCTTGCCGACGGCGATCGGCGACGTGGAGCGGAACTCGTTGAGCGCCCACCGGTTGATGTCGACGGCCGGGTCGACCTGCGACGCCTGAACTCGGCCGGCGCGGCGCGGGGAACCGGATCCGGGAACGCGTGAGGTGATGCCCGCCATCCCGTTGTGGAAGACCCGTTCGGTCGCGGTCATCTGAAAGGCGTCGGTGGAGGCGCAGAGCACCAGCCCGCCCGCCCGGCCGGGATGCTGCCGCCAGACACGCTGAGCGACCAGCGATCCCATCGAGAAGCCGGCGAACATCGCTTCATCGATTCCGAGGACGTCTAGCAGTGCCACGGCGTCGTCGGCGCAGTCGCGGAGGCTGAACTCGGATGATTTGATGCCCTGACCGTGCCAGCGCAGGTCGAGAGTGATCACCCGGAAGCGCTTCGACAGTTCCGGGATGCTCGGAAACCAGGTCAGCAGGCCGGTGGTCGTCAGCGCGTGCAGAAGAACGATCGGCGGTGCGTCGGCGGTGGGACCGGCGGTGTCGGTGACGTAGGTGGAGCCCCGTCCGGGCAGTTCGATCAGACGGCCCGCGGGTATGTCGACTCTCGGCAGCCGGACTCGCGGTGCGCGCGTGGCAGTCAGGTCTCGTCGAGCAGGATTCATCGGTCGCCCCTTCGTTCCCGGAGCCCCAGGAACTAGAACATGTTGCATTTGCGATCACTATGCCATGAGGTGTCGGTGGCCGGTCATCCGAGCGCCGTCACTTCTCGGAAGTGGTGCGCAGATGACATACAGATAACGCTTCATGTCATCGGAGCGGCCGTTATCCCTTGTCTCGTAGCGTGGAGGCACAGCAGTCGAGACAAAGGATGGGCAAATGGACGCAATTGCAGCGAGTGAGATCCTGGCGCGCTCGAGTACGACCACCAATGTCGGATGGATCGGCTATCTGGTCATCGGCGCGATCGCGGGCTGGATCGCCGGAAAGATCGTCAAGGGCGGCGGTGCCGGGATCCTGATGAACATCGTCATCGGCGTCATCGGCGCGCTGATCGGCGGTTTTCTCTTGAGTTTCTTCCTGGACACCGCGTCCGGCGGCTGGTGGTTCACCCTCCTGACGGCAGTGCTCGGTTCGGTGATCCTGCTGTGGATCGTGGAGAAGGTGCGCGGCAGTTCGGGCAGTTGAACGCCAGTTCGCCACGGCGGCGGGTCCTCGGCTTCGGTCGGGGACCCGCCGCCGTTCTCGTGCGCTGATCTGCGGGTCTCAACTCGGTCTCAGGGCGCTGTTTCGGAGCGAAGTGGCCCCATACTCAGTCGAAACACCAGTCACTTCAGCCACGGAGGTCACATTGTCCAGGTCATTTCGTTTCTCGATCGCGTCGGTCGCCGCGTCGGCCGCACTCGTCGGAGGCGCGGTCGCCGCACCCGCCGCACACGCCGACACCTCCCGCGACGCGGCTGCCGCCCGTGCCGCACTCCACGAGGTCGCCGCTCAGCCGAACGACGCCGCATCGGTGATCGACTCGATCGACGAGGCCAACGCGGTCCTCAAGAAGCTCGGCATCACTCCGTTCACGCCGACCAAGGGACTGTGCACCGATCTGTCGATGCCGTCGGCGGTCGGCGGCGCGATGCCCGGATCGATCACTCCGCTCCTCGGTGACCTGAACAAGTCGCTTCGCGTCAAGGACAAGGACATCAACGCGATTCAGAAGGGTGAGGTGCTCTACGGCTTCGTGCCGGTCGACAAGTTCTCCGACACCAAGGACAAGAGCGGCATGCGTGTCGCGTGGTTCAACGTCAACACCCTCGACGGCGGGTTCGGCGAGCCCATGAAGGGGCTCGGCGACTCGATCGTCGACGCCGTGGACGCACGCCTGAAGGAAGCGGATGTCAGCGCCTTGGTGCGGACCCTCGCCCGGAAGACGCTCGGCTCGGTCGTCGCGGCGATTCCGGCCAACGGCGCTCGAGGCGGCATCGTCAAGACCGGCTCGGGCACGGTTCTCTCCGCGATCTACGGCACGATGCAGAAGGCCGGCGGCAGTGAGGACGCGCCGGTCACGTGCTACTTCTTCCCGTCGCTGGGCATCGCGACCGTGAAGTAGCCGGCCGGGAAAAGGTCTCCCGATCGCGTGCACACCCCTCCGCCGAAGCGAGACAATGGAGTCGACGATTCGAGGAGGCGGGCAATGACTGATCTCACCGGAAAAGTGGCCTGGGTGACCGGTGCGGCGCGCGGGCAGGGACGATCGCACGCACTGGCCCTGGCGGCGGCGGGCGCGCACGTCGTCGTCACCGACATCGCGGCGCCGGTCGACACGATCGCCTACCCGATGAGCGATCCGAAAGACCTCGCGGAGACGGCGAGAGAGATCAAGTCGACCGGCGGCTCGGTGACATCGGCGCAGGTGGACGTTCGCGACCGGGCCGCGGTGAACGGGCTCGTCTCGCGGATCCGCGACGAACGCGGACGCCTCGACATCCTCGTGTGCAATGCCGGCGTCTGCTCGTTCGAACCGGTCGAGTCGCTGACCCACCAACAATGGGCCGACGTCATCGACACCAATCTCACCGGTACGTTCAACTGCGCGCAGGCCGTTCTCACGCTGATGAAGGAGAACCGGTTCGGCCGCATCGTCGGGATCTCCTCGGGAGCCGGCCGGGGCGGCATGCTGCATCTGAGCCATTACGCCGCGAGCAAGTGGGGGATCATCGGATTCATCAAGTCGTTGGCCCTGGAAGTGGGTGCGTACGGCATCACCGCGAACGTGGTGTGCCCGGCGTCGGTGGCGACGCCGATGGTGCTGAACACCGCGACGATGAAGAGATTCTGTCCGACGATCGAGCATCCGACGCAGGACGATCTCGCTCAGGTCTTCGCCGGTTGGAGTCCGCTGGGCGTGCCGTGGCTGGCACCGGCCGACGTCACCCGCGCGGTGATGTATCTGGTCGACGACCCCGGCGTCATCACCGGCACGGTGGTCGAGGTGAGCCTCGGGACGAATGCGACGCGTCAGTAGGAGCCGCGGTGGTCGTCGACCGGTTGACATTCCGATCACTACCAGGCATTTCAGCTCGGTCGGCTGACGGTTTTGAGGCATAGTAGTAGGGGAGTGCGTCGCGCGGGCAAGGGGTTCGCGGTGTGGGCGTGCTTTGGAGAGAGAGTTTGTGGTGGCTGTCAACGGCAAGGTCGTGCATTTCGACACCAATCGTGGTTTTGGATTCCTGGCGCCCGCGGAGGGCGGAGACGACGTCTTCCTGCACATCAACGACGTGGGCATCGATGAGACCCTGCTGCGCCCCGGCGCCGAGGTCGAGTTCGACGTCGAGAGCACCGATCGTGGCGCGAAGGCACTGAACGTGAAGGTGACCAAGGAGGCTCCGGAGGGCGAGTCGCCCGCCGCCGAGCGCGCCCAGCGCCGTGACGAGGGCCGCGGACGCTTCGGCGACCGGCACGATCGCGGCGACCGCCGTGACGACCGGCGCGGCGGCCGTGATGACCGCGGACCGCGACGCTTCGGCAATCGGGGCGGCGGCCGTCTGTTCAACGAGATCACCGAGCTGCTGCTCGACGCCTCGCCGGACCTGACCGCTCGTCAGATCGTCGCGATCCGATCCGGTCTCCTGGACATGGCATCCCAGCGCGGCTGGTCGGAGTAGTTTGACCGACGCCGATCGGTCCGCGGGCGGCCCGCCCGTAGCGGTGTACGACGCTCACGACCTGGAACGGATGGTCGTCGAGGCGCCCAAGATCGCCGCGGGCGCGAATCCCGCGACCGACCATCGCAGCGACTTCGCCCGCGACCGCGCCCGGGTGCTGCACAGCGCGGCCCTGCGGCGACTCGCGGACAAGACGCAGGTGGTGGGTCCGCGGGAGGGCGACAACCCGCGGACTCGTCTGACCCATTCGCTCGAGGTCGGCCAGATCGGACGCGGTATCGCGGTCGGTCTGGGCTGCGACCCGGATCTGGTCGAACTCGCCGGACTCGCCCACGACATCGGCCACCCGCCCTACGGGCACAACGGCGAGCGGGCTCTTGAAGAAGTGGCCCGCGACCGTGGCGGATTCGAAGGCAATGCGCAGAATCTGCGCATCCTGACGGCGCTGGAACCGAAGATCGTCGGCCCGGACGGGGTCAGCGCCGGTCTCAACCTCACCCGGGCGGCGCTCGACGCAACGCTCAAGTACCCGTGGTCGCGCACGGCGCCCGGCACCAAGTACGGCGCATACGTCGAAGACCGCCCCGCGCTCGACTGGGTGCGTGACGGCGCGCCCGACGGCCGGCGCTGTCTGGAGGCCCAGGTGATGGACTGGTCCGACGATGTCGCGTACTCGGTGCACGACCTCGAAGACGGAGTGATCGGCGGGCGGATCGATCTGCGCCAGTTGAGTTCGCCCACCGATCAGCACGATCTGGCGCAGCTAGGCATGCAGTACTTCGACGGGCTCACCGCCGATCCGCTGGTCGGGGCGGCGCAGCGGTTGTCGGAGATGGAGATCTTCGCCTCGCTCGGCGAGTTCGACGGTTCGTTGGAGGCGTACACGCGGCTCAAGCGACTCACGAGCGAGCTCATCGGGCGTTTCGCTTCGGCCGCGATCACCCGGACGCGCAGGGTGGAGGGCGCACGTCCGCTGCGCCGGTACGACGCGGATCTCTCGGTGCCGGCCGATGTGGCGGCCGAGGTCGCCGTGCTGAAGACGCTCGCCCTGCGGTTCATCTTCTCCGACCCGAGTCACCGCGCCAAGCAGGACCGTCAGCGCGAACGCATCCACCGCGTCGCCGAGATGCTCCTGGTGACCGCCCCGGGCGGCCTCGACCCGATCTTCGCCGCCGCGTGGAATGCCGCGGTCGACGACAACGCCCGGATGCGCGTGGTGATCGACCAGATCGCCTCCATGACCGAGGGCCGCCTCGAGCGCCTCGACAAGTCCAGCGCCGAAGTCCAGGCACACCTGGGCTAGCCCGTCGAACTCCCGCCACGCTTCTCCTGTCAGGCTCGTCGAGTAAGCGGGGGAGCGCAGCGACCCCGCGCATCGAGACCGCAGTCTCGCACGTCTTCCCTGTCAGGCTCGTCGAGTGATCTCCACCCGGGCAGGCTCGTCGAGTAAGCGGGGGAGCGCAGCGACTCCGCGCATCGAGACCAAGCAAACCCCCACCCCACGCCCGCATCACCGGCCGGCCAGCACCCCACTCCGCAACTGCATCCCGCGAATCCCCGCGCAGCCGGCGGCCATCACCGCCAGCACGACGATCGGTGCGACGATCCCCACCGTGGGTGCGATCACTCGCAGCAAGACCGGCAACCCGAACCCGAGGTACGTGCCGACGTAGAAGATCCCGGTGGCCAGCCCGATCCGGTCGGCGGGAGCGAAGGTCTCGACGTCGAGCAGGCCTTCGCGGAGGCAGAGCCCGTAGCCGCTGCCGAGAACGATGGACGCGGCGACGAAGGCGACCGGCGCCGGGTCGGACCCGGACGCCGCGACGATCACGAATCCGACGGCCGACAGCAAGGCGCCGCACACTCCGGCGCGCGCACCCCAGGAGTTTCGGCGCGCGATCACCTGCACGGCCACGCCGGATCCCAGCGCGAGCACGGCGGCGACGCCCGGCACCCACGGACCGCTGAAGCTCGACATCCGCCCGGCCATCGTCACCACACTGATGGTGACCGATGCGAACACCCACAGCGACATCGGAAGGCTCGTGACCAGCGCGCGGGACAGGCTCCGCGGTCCGCGCACGGTCGAGTCGGTGACGTCGGTGCTCTCTGCGACGGTGCTCTCGGCGACGGTGCTCTCCATGACGGGGCTCTCCGAGACGGTGCGCCGCGAGTTCGGCACGGCGAGGCCCGCGACGACCGCCAGGAGCGAGCCGGTCACGGTGACCGCGAAGGGGGCGATCAGCGCGGCGCCGTCGGTGAACTGAGCGATGAGTCCCGACGCGAGTGGACCGACGGCGAAGCCGCTTGTGAGGACTGCGCCTGCGAACACCGTGCCGCGAGAACCGCCGACGTCGGCGCTCCACGCGGTCCCTGCGCTGACAGCCAGCCCGACGCCGAGTCCCACCGCGAACCGTCCGACGAAGACGCCGGGCTCGGTGTGCCACAGGAGCATCAGCAGATTGCCGAGTGCGGCTCCGGTCGCGCCGACGAGGACCACGGGTTTGCGTCCGACGCGGTCGGAGATCCCGCCGCCGGTCAGCAGCCCGGGGAGCAGGCCGATCGCGTAGACACCGAACGCCCCTTCGAGCGCCGCATCGCCGATTCCGTTGCGGTCGTGAAGGACCGGCATCATCGCGACGAAATGGTTGGTGGCCCAGCCGGTGGTGAACAGGAGCGCGAGCACGGTCCAGAGGTTTCGGCGGTCGGCTGTCGTCGTCATCGGCGATGCGGTTCCTCGTGGTGGTGAGCGGTCGCTCACCAGTGTGGCATCGTGCCTATCCGAGCAGACCGCGGACGTCCTCGGCGGTGATCGCGCCGGAGAACGCGGCGCCGTCGTCGAGCAACGCGTCGAACAGTTCGCGTTTGCGGTTCTGCAGGTCGATCACCTTCTCCTCGATCGTGCCGGTCGACACCATTCGGTAGACGGTCACCGCGCGGTGCTGGCCGATGCGGTGCGCGCGGTCGACGGCCTGATTCTCGGCGGCGGGATTCCACCAGGGATCGGTCATGAAGCAGTAGTCGGCGGCGGTGAGGTTCAATCCGAAGCCGCCGGCCTTCAAGCTGATGAGGAACACCCGGGTGCGGCCGTGGGTGAACTGCTCGATCTGCTCGCCGCGCCGGGTGATCGCGGTGGAGCCGTCCAGATAGCTGTAAGCGATCCCGTCCGCGTCGAGCCGGGCGGCGATCAGTTTCAGGAACCCGGTGAAGCTGCTGAAGACCAGCGCACTGTGGCCCTCGTCGATGAGGATGGGCAGCTGCTCGGACAGGTACTCGATCTTCGCCGAGTTCACCGCGGCGTGCTCGTCGTCCACCAGCGCCGGATGCAGACTCAACTGCCGTAGCCGCGTGAGCGCACGCAGCACCTGGATGCGGTTGCCGTCGAAGTCCTCCAGGAGCCCGAGGAGTTGCTGGCGGTCGCGGGCCAGATAGGTGTCGTACACCTTTCGATGCTTGGGCTCGAGCTCGATCGGCAGCAACTGTTCCTGCTTCTCGGGCAGGTCGACGAGCACTTGATCCTTGGTGCGGCGCAACATGATCGGACGCAGTCGGCGTCGGAGAATCGCCAGCCGCTCGGGAGCCTGCCCGCTTTCGATCGCGTCGGCGAAGTGCTCCTTGAACAGTTTCGGTGAACTGTAGAGTCCCGGCGCCACCACCGACACCAGCGACCACAGCTCCATCACGCGGTTCTCCATCGGGGTTCCGGTGATCGCGAGCTTGAACGGGGCCTGCAGCCGCCGTGCGGCCTGGTAGGTCTTGGAGTTGTGGTTCTTGAGGAACTGCGCCTCATCGAAGATCGCACCCGTCCACGGCACCCGGGCGAAGGCGTCGTAGTCGATCCGCAGCAACGCGTATGAGGTGACGACGATCCGGGCGTCGGCGATCCGATCTGCCAGCGGCGTCCCGACCCGCTTCTCGGTGGCGGGAACGGTCAGCATCTCGAGGCCGGGTACGAACCGGTGGATCTCGGCGGCCCAGTTGGCGATCACGCTGGTGGGCGCGACCACCAGGAACCGGGCATCGGGTCGCTCGTCCACTATGCGCTGGATCAGCGCGAGAGTCTGCACCGTCTTGCCGAGCCCCATGTCGTCGGCGAGCACGCCGCCGAGCTCGTTGTCCCAGAGGAACGTGAGCCAATCCAGGCCCTCCTGCTGGTACGGCCGCAGCCGGGCGTCGAGACCCGCGGGCGGCGGTACCGAGTGCGGCGGCCTGGCCGCGGCCAGACGGGCGATGCGTTCACGCCATCGGCGGAGCTGCTCGTCGACCACGCCGAGTTCGAGCAGTTCGTCCCACAGTGATGCGTTGAGGGTGTGCGTGCTGACGCGGTCGTCGTCGAGCTCGCCCATCTCCCGGGCCTCGTCGAGCCGGTCGCGCAGGGTCTGCAGCGCGGGGATGTCGAGGGCGAAGTACGTACCGTCGTCGAGCACCATGTGCGTCTCGCCGGACGCGAGGGCGGAGATGATCGTGGTGATCGGAATCTTGTGGCCGTCCACGTCGAGTGCCACGCGGAGGTCGAACCAGTCGCTGCGCGCGTCGCCGTCGCCGGAGAAGCTCAGGACCGGCGGCGCCTCGGCAGGACGGTAGTCGGGCGGCGTGCCGACCACGTCGACGCGCACCCGGCCGAGCTCGGTGATCTTCGGGACCGTCTCCGCACACAGGATCGCCACTTCGAGCTGTGACAGCGGCACCGGAACGGTGCGGAAGTCGGGAAGAGAATCGAACGCCGCCGCGACCGTGCAGCCGCCGCGGAGCTGACGCAGGACGGCGTACATCCGATTGAAGCGACGGTAGTCGGAGCGGTACTTCGGCAGCCGACGTTCGAGGAGATC
Organism: Gordonia sp. PS3; assembly: GCF_041950545.1. NCBI lineage: Bacteria > Bacillati > Actinomycetota > Actinomycetes > Mycobacteriales > Gordoniaceae > Gordonia > Gordonia sp. PS3. Next base: position 1,297,906 of record NZ_CP169524.1, read on the forward strand.
GGCGGCGGCTGCCACCCAGTGGGCGCTGCTGCGGGCGACCATCTCCAGCTCGGGACGCACCTCGTCCCACATCGCGCGTTCGGCGGCCGCGTTGCGGAACCGGCCGGTCTCGGTGCCCTGCGTCGGGAACTCATGGACCTCGCCGTCGGTCTCGTACGCCGTCGACCAGGTGGCGCACGGGTGCTCACCGGTCTCGATGCGCAGGACCGGGAACGGACCGGCGAGGTCGGCGGCCGGGAACGCTCCGGGTTCCACCACCACGGCGCGGTCGGCCTGCAGGGTCGGCAGCGCCTCGCGGAAGTCGCCGAGTTCGTCGTCGCTCACCTCCAGTGGGACCCGGCTCACCAGCAGCATCGATTCGGTGGTGGTCAGCCTGCGCAGCGGGCCGATGTACAGTACGTCGCCCACCTCCTGCGCGATGCCGTGCGCGCGGGGCCTGCCGATCGGGAACTGGAAGGCGTCCGGCGGAACGGTCCGACCGTCTACCAGCACCTCGAGCGCCACATGGACGCCGGCACGCTGAGCGGTGACGTGCAGTCGGGTGCTGAGGTGATCGCCGTACTCGACGGTCGTGCTCTTCGACGACCGCGCGTTGACGAACTCCACGCCCGCGTCGCGGGCCTCGTCGAGCAGGACCCAGATGCTCGGCGGAGCCATCAGCAGCGACATCTCGTCACCGACGGAGGCGCTCTGTCCGCTGATCGCCAGCGCCGAGGCCAATCGGGTCAGGACGTCGAGGGCCTTCTCCGGATGGCGGTCGGCGGTCTTTCCGGACAGGATCGTCTTCCAGGTGACGCGCGTCTTGACCCACCGCCCCTGCTCGCTCATGGTGAGCGGCCGGAGACGGACGGAGTCGGCGTCGCGATAGCTGCGGTGTACGGAGAACTGAAGTGCCAGTGGCAGTTCCGGACCGTCCGGGGTGTGCTCGACGGACTGCGACGACTTCGAGATCTCGTCGATCAGAGTGCGCCATCGTGAGAGCGGGAGGGCCGAGGGCGCCGACGACGATCGCCGGGCGACGGCCGTGCCTTCGGCGGTCGCGGCCATGACCAGCGCCGCGCAATGCTTGCAGCGGATCGCGACCGGGCAGGTGCAGCTCGCGGACACCCGCGGCTTCGGGCCATCCCAGGCGGCTGTGACCTTGCATCGGTAGCGCTGCTCACCGGAGCCGAGTGAGACGCCGGTGAGGACGCCGTCGGACCAGTCGATACCGGTGATCATGCCGCTGGTGGCGTACGACCGCGCACGCTGCAGCGTCCGAGTGTCGAAGGCGCCGAGGACGGCGTCGACCTGCTCGTCGGTCCAGTCGGGGGAGGTCATCGGATCCAGCGTAGTCGGGATCGGCGGCGTGCCGCGGCGACGGTGCTTCGGCGTGTGTGACCAGGACATTCGCGAAAAACAGTCACGAACGATTGTTTTTGCGCTACGGTCGCCTCACGCCGACCGCGTGTCCCCGCGATCCACTGCAAGGAGTTCTTGATGTCCGGAATGCGCCCCGACCTGTCCGGTGTCGACCCGCTGACCGTCAACCTGACGCATCGCGTCTGCGTCGGCGACCTGTTGACTCGCAGCGCCGCCCACTACGGCACGCGCACAGCCCTGGTGGACGGCGACCTCGAACTCTCGTACGCCGAACTCGAGGCACGTGCCAACGCGCTGGCGCGGGGGCTGCTCGAACGCGGTTACGAGCGGGGTGACGCCATCGCGCTGCAGTTGCAGAACAGCTGGCAGTTCGTCACGTCGTTCTTCGCACTCGCCAAGATCGGCGTGGTGGCGATGCCGCTCAATCTGCTGCTCTCGCCGTCCGACATCGCCTACCAACTCGCCGACAGCGGCGTCCGCGCCATCGTCACCGAGGATGTGTTCCTCGGAGTGCTCGAGCCGGCGGTCGCGGAGGCCTCATCGGATCGCCTCGGTGAGGTGATCGTGGCCGGCACGGCACCCGACACGGTGGCCGGGTTGCGGTCGGTGGCCTTCGACGAGGTCTTCGCCGTCGACCGGTCCGTCGTCGAGACGATCGTCGACGACCGCGACATCCTGCACTGCCTCTACACCTCCGGCACCACGTCGCGGCCCAAGGGCGTGGTGACTTCGCATGTGGCCGTGCAGATCTCGGTGCTGAGTTCGGCACTGGGCCTCGGTCTGCGGCCGGACACCCGCCCCGCGGTGCAACCGATTGTGCTGCCGCTGTTCCACGTCACGGCCCTGGATGCGCTGCTGCTGCCGTCGTTGACCGTCGGCGCGACGGTGGTGCTGCTGCGCGGCTTCGACCCCGCCGCGCTCGCCGAGGTGTTCACCCGGCGTGCGGTGACGCACCTGACGATGCTCCCGATGATGTGGGCCGCTCTCCTGCAGCAGCCCGCGCTGGCGGAGGGGGACACCGACAGCCTCGTCACCGGGCTGTACGCGATGGCGCCGATGCCCGCCGAACTGCTCGCGGCGCTGCGGTCGAGGTTCCCCAACGCCGCGATCATCCTCGGCTCGGGGCAGACCGAGACCACGCCGGCCTCGGAGTTGCAGTGGTCGGGCCACCAGGGTGTCAAGGACGCCTCGTGGGGGCCGGCGACGGTCAGCACCGACATCGCCATCATGGGCGGCGACGGCACCCTCCTGCCGACCGGTCAGGAGGGCGAGATCGTCTATCGCGCACCGCAACTCATGGAGGGTTACTGGAACAACCGCGACGCGAACACCGAAGCCTTCGCGCATGGCTGGTTCCACGGCGGCGACATCGGCTATCTCGACGACGAGGCCGTCGTGTGGTTCACCGACCGCGCCAAGGACATCATCAAATCGGGCGGCGAGAACGTCTCGTCGGTGGAAGTGGAACGGGTGCTGCTCGGACACGAGTCGGTCGCCGAAGTCGCGGTGGTCGGCGTGCCCGACGAACACTGGGGTGAGGCGGTGACCGCGTTCGTCGTGCTCAGTGAGCCTGCCGACTCCGGTGAGACGCGGTCGGAGGAGATTCAGTCGTGGGCGCGCGAGCGCCTCGCCGGATTCAAGGCGCCCAAGAGCGTGGTCGTGGTGGACGCTCTCCCGAAGACGGCGACCGGCAAGATTCAGAAGCACCTCATGCGCTCACGGTGAGCTGCCGGAATGTGGGTCAGCCGGCGTCGTACTCGTCCCAGAATCGTTGACGGAGGCGGAAGCGGACGGGCTCGTCGACGGTGTAGCGCTCCATCGCCTCCGAGGCGTCGAGCAGGAGGGCGCGATCGATGTCGCGCGGGATGGAGGGTCGTGCGCGCTCGAGCTCCGCGGTCTCCTGCGGGGTGGCGCTCTTGCGGAAGGCCGCCAGCACGCGGCCGACGACGTCGCCGATGATCTGCTCCTGCTCGGCGTCGTCGAACTCCGGCATCACGTGTGCCACCGATCCGGTGGTGGAGCTGTAGGCCAGCACGCCGGTCGGTGCGGGCGGGGGAGTAGCGCGTGCGGCCACCGACGCGGCGGCGGCGTCGAGCGGTGTGCGCGCGGCGGGTTTGGGTGCGACCGGCCCGGGTTTGGCGGTGACCGGCGCCGACGGAGTCGGGGCGGGCTGGCGATCCACGCTGAGAACGGAACGGTCGATCGCGGGTCCGTCGATCCGGTGCAGGTCGTCCGCGGCGCGGATCAGGTGCCTGCTGACGCCGTGCGACTTGCCGTCGGCGTTCGGCACCGCCAGCAGGATCACCTGCACGCCGTGTACCTGTGCTTCTTCGACGGCCTCGGTCAGGTCGTCGTCGCCGGAGACGAGGAAGAAGACGTCGGAGGTGCTGTTGCGGGCGTGCGCGACGAGATCGAGGCCGATGCGGAGGTCGACGCCCTTCTGCTCGCCGTTGACGCCGAAGCGGCCGAGTCGGAGCTTCACCTTGGCCAGTTCGCCGATGCGTTGCTGTGTGGCATTGGGAACGCCGTTGTCGGCGGAGTCGTACCAGTGCACCCGCAGCGTCGGGAGGCCGGAGAGGTGTTCGGCGGTGTCGACCAGTGTGTCGATCAGACGCGAGTACTCGACGTTGATGCTGCCGCGCAACGATGTTCCGGCGACGCGGGTGGCGGCCGACGCGAGGAGGTATCCGGTGTCTATGTACAAGCTGCATGTCGGGCGCATGGTTCGACTATCGCAGGGCCGGAGACGGTCCACCGGCCGAAACGCCGCCCTTGTTACCTCGGAGTAATCACGGGGCCCTGCTGAAATCAGTCCGCACAGTGCCGCGCCGGGTGAATCCTCCCTCGGCATCGGTTGTGCGAACTGATTTCAGCAGGGCTCCGTGGCGACTAGCGTCCCAGGCAGAGCGAAAGGACCAGCCATGCTCACCTCGGACCTGCGTCGCGTCCTCGACGGCGCCCCGATCGCCCACGTCGCCACCGTCTCTCCCGACGGCTCACCGCACGTCGTCCCGGTCTTCGTCGGGACCGACGGCGATCGCATCGTCGTCTTCACCGGTCCTGGCTCGGTGAAGGCGCGCAACTTGCGGCGCGATCCGCGCGTCGCGCTCTCGATCGCCACCTCCGACGATCCGTTCACGCCGGTGACGGTCCGCGGTCGAGTGGTGGACTGGATCGACGGCGACGCCGGCTGGGAGATCGTCGACCGCGTCGCGGCCAAGTACATCCCGGTACCCTACCCGCGCGAGGACCCGAGGGTGGTCGCGGTGATCGAACCGACGGTGCAGAAGGTCGGAATGGGTTGAGCGTTGTCGTCACAGCTCACGTTCGTCGAGTAGGCCGACGCCACTTTCTAGGCCCGCCGAGCATCCCCGCGCCACCTCCAGGCCCGCCGAGCAGGCCGACGTCACCCCCAAGGCCGGTCGAGTAGCCCAGCGAACGCAGTGAGCCGGGCGTATCGAGACGATCACCAACCCGCCACCCCCTTCACTCCGACTCCGACTGTCCCTCCAGTGCCGCCAACGCTCGCCGAGCCGCTTCCAGCTCCCGGCTCAACTCCTCGACCCGCCGCTGAGCCTCCTCCCGCGCCGCATTCAGCACCGACAACGCCGCTTCCAACGCCGCGTCGTCACCGAGTTCGCGCATCGCAGACTCGACGGAGTCAGCAGCGACACTGCGCGACCGCGTGGGCTTGCGTCCGCCCCGTGTCACCGATACCGACCATTCGTTGTCGGCCGAACCGAAGACCGTCACCGTCACCGACGACGGTGCCTTCCTGCCCGCCGCGCGCTTCGCCGGCCTGGCCGCAGTCTTAGGCGCCGCCGCGGTAACTGGTATCTGAGCCGCCGCTGCGTCGGTCTTCGGTGCTGCGGCCGGTCTCGGCTGAGCGGCCTTTTTCGCTGCCGCGGGCTTCGCGACCTTCGCAGCCTTCGCCGGTTGAGCCGGTGCGTCCTTGGTCATCCGCAGTTCATCGGCTTCGTAGGGGAGTTCGTCGTCGACGCCGCGCGGTTTGATGGTCAGCGTCGTCCCGGAGATCGCGATCACGCGCGCCGAGGCGCCGGGCGCGAGGCCGAGGCTGGGTGTGCCCTCGCGCAGATACACCGTGGCGCGTCGCCCCTCGGCCAATGCCGAGTTCAGGGAGGCGAGGTCGTCAGCGGTCAGAGACTCCGATGCCAAGCGGCGGCGCGGGGGCATGGCGGGCCTTTCTCCTCGTTCAGATGCGGCTGTGAACACTGTGCCACAGCCGGACGACATGTTCGCACAGATGTGCGATCCGGTGTGTCGGAGGGCCCGATGCTCAGTGACATGGACGGGGGATGCGGCGAGGTGTCGGCGATGCCACTGCAGATGGTGTCACCTCGTGTCCTGCAGGGTCGAAGGGGAGTGGGTACCGTCGGAAGTGTCGTCCAAACGAGTGGCGACGAAGTGTGGAAGATGCAGATCCATCCGCTATTCAAGGAGGACAGATGAGCTTTTCCGACGATGCACAGAACAAGGCTGAAGACCTGAAGGGCCGGGCGAAGGAAGCCGTCGGCGCTGCGACCGACGATGACCAGTTGCGTACCGAGGGGCAGACCGACCAGGGGAAGTCTGCCGCCAAGGAGAAGGTCACCGAGGTTGCGGACAAGGTCAAGGAAGGCGTCGACGCCGTGAAGGACAAGTTGACCGGCCGCTGACCGTACCGACCGGAGCGGCCCGCCACCCGAGAGTTCGGGTGGCGGGCCGCCGTCGTTCAGCAGGGAGATCAGTCCGTATTCACCATTGCTGGTGCAGGTCCTGGTCGCGTCCGATGACGCGCGCCTGAGCCACCACGCCCGCGATGACGAGCACGATGTAGGCGGCGTACCACCACCAGTGATGACCGATGGTGGATGTGACGCTCGCCCGCGAGAAGTCGTCGAGCGCGATCGTCGACGTCAGAAGCATGAGACCGCCGACGATCGCCGTGGCGCCGCCGAGTGCGCTGAGCACCACGAGCAGTAGCGCCGGCAGATTCAGCGCGATGGCAGCGACCGCCAGGAGGATGCCGACGAGCACGCCGACCACGATGATGACCCAGTTCCAGGTCACTCCGATGGCGGCCATCAGTGCGGTGCCCAGGACGAAACCGATGGAGGCCATCGCCAGCGTCACCGCCACCGCGTAGTACAGGTACGCCAGGAGGGCGAAGAGGATCGCGACCGCGATGCCGACGATCCATCCGACCGCAGTTGAGAAGAAGCCGTCTCCGGTGACGGCGGAGACGAGCCCCGCACCCAGGTTGAGGCCGACGAAAGCGCCCCACACGGCGATGACGACACGCATCGCCACCACGCCTCGGAAGCAGAACAGAATGCCGATGATGATGGCGATGAAGCCGATCAGGATGCTGGACATGGCGTAAGCGTAGTGCGCGCTTCGTGTCCGAATGGGCGGCTTCGCCTGGCGAGGGTGAAGTGCGTACGTTCGCAGCGCGCCGCGGTCGCCGGTTCTGGTCAGCCCTCGTCCGTTGTCTCCACGACCTGCGTCACCCTGGCAGTGACCTCGGTGTCGCTCGACGGTGTTTCGACCGATGTGCTCTGGTCGATGGTCACCTGTGTGCCCACCATCGTGAACTTGTCGAGGATCGGATCCTCGCCGCCGTCGATCTCGTAGAGGACTTTGAAACTACGGTCCGTGAGGACGCTGGAAGCACCTTTGAAGGTCGGCTCGAGAGAGACCGTGACGAGGCAGCCGGCGGAACCGAAACACTTCTTCTCCTCTGTCAGGACGGAGAGACTGAAGTCGGCTGCCGTGACCGGGACGGTCGAGACCCCAGTCGTCGGCGGGTAGCTGTATTCGGGCGATGCCGCGGTCTCGGTCCCGGAGGTCGCGGACTCGTCCGACCCGATCGCGTATCCCACTGCACCCGAGCCGACTGCGATGAACACCGCTGCGACGATCGCGAACAGAATCCGGCCACGCTTACGCGGGCGCTTCGGCGCGGCAGCGCTTTCGGGTGGTGCAAGGGTTCCCGGCGGTGTCGCGAATGGACTCGTGGGGCGGGGGATACCCGGCGGCGGCGAAATGATGTTCGCCGGTCGGCGGAACTGGTCTGCCCGTGGGACCGTCGTTGCCCGCGTCGTGTTCGTTCATTTCCTCGTCCTTCGTTCTGTCTGTTTTGCGATGGTTCCGAGAACGTACGACTGACCTACGACAAGAACCTGATCGCTGCACGTCCCGCGCGCCGACGTCTGCGCCGGTCGTATGACGATCAGCGCTGGTGACAGGCGGTCGGTGTGGTCCGTTCGGGCGGATCTCGATTGCCGCCTTCACGTCCGCGATCGGCTCAGAAGCGGGAACTCCGCGGCGTACCTGCGGCCGTACGCTGGACGAGTGCACGGCGAATACAAAGTTCCTGGTGGCAAGCTGGTGGTGGTCGACGTCGACGTCGAGGATGGGAGGCTCTCGCGGGTATCGCTGTCGGGCGACTTCTTCCTCGAACCGGACGACGCTCTCGACGTCATCACCGAGGCCGTCACCGGTGCGCCCGTGACGGCCAATGCGTCCGATTTGGGCGCGCTCATTCAAGCGGCACTGACCGCTGACGTCTCGATGGTCGGCTTCACGCCCGAGTCGGTCGGTATTGCGATCCGTCGTGCGCTCGGTCATGCCACGAGTTGGCACGACCACACCTTCGACGTCGTCGAACCGGTCGTCATGGCGCCCGCGATGCACGTCGCGCTCGACGAGGCGCTCCTGCGGGAGGTGGCGGCGGGCGGCGGGGACTCGCCCGCCGACCTTGCGCTTCTGGGACTGGGACTCGCCGCTCGTCGTGATCGGCTCGTTCCAGTCGGTCCGCAACGAGGTCGACGAGGAGGCCGCCGCCCGCCACGGCATCGGGATCGTCCGGCGCATATCCGGTGGCGGCGCGATGTTCATGGAGCCGGGTAACTGCATCACGTACTCGCTCGTCGTGCCGACATCGCTGGTGGACGGACTCAGCTTCGAGCGGTCGTACGAGTTCCTCGACCAGTGGGTGATGGGCGCCCTCGCCGATGTCGGCGTCAACGCCCGCTACGTCCCGATCAACGACATCGTCTCCGACCACGGCAAGATCGGCGGCGCCGCGCAGAAGCGCATCGTCGCCGGCGCGGTGCTGCACCACGTCACGATGTCGTACGACATCGACGCCGACAAGATGACCGAGGTCCTGCGGATCGGGCGAGAGAAGATCTCCGACAAGGGGATCACCAGCTCCGGCAAGCGCGTGGATCCGATGCGGTCGCAGACGGGGATGACGCGTGCAGCGATCATCGAGGCGTTCTTAGATCACTTCCGCGGGCGGTACCGGACGCGGGAGGCCGGGTACACGGATACGGAACTGGCGGCCGCGCAGGAGTTGGTCGACGAGAAGTTCAGCAGTCAGGAGTGGACGTACCGGGTGCCGTAGTGGCTACGCCGCGCGGCGGTGCGGGCTCGTGCCGCCCAGTCGCAAACTCGGCCAATGGGACGACCCCGACCGCAGCTGCCTGCGCTACCGTCGCAGTGGAAGCAGCTTGACGGGCCGGCGCGAACTGCATTACGCAATGGCCGGTGGTAACACCGTCACCGAACCATCTTCACGCCGGAGAATGTCAATCGCGACGTCGTTCTGCAGCCCCGGGCGCGACACTTGATCGCCGAGCTTGCGGAGTCGATACGTGGTGTGCAGCAGCTTATCCACTGAACTAGAACCGAACGTGAAGTCGGCTAAACCGTGCGACCGGTCGATTTCGAGCGACGACAGTCGCAGGCGCACGAAGTCGAGCTCGCTGATCAGCGCTTCGAGGTTCTGGGTGTCGAGCTTCAACGCCTCGGCGAAGTTCTTGAACTCATTTCCTTCGTCCTGTTGGGCGTGTTCAACGGCCTGCAGGACGACGACGCGTCGTTTGAGTGCGATCGCGAGATCCGCGAGTTCGAGGTGTGCGTAGAACTCGCTGTCTGCCGAATCGATCCCCTCAATGGCGGCGGCGAGGACAGGGAGCTCCACTTTGTCAGCGGGGAGCCTGTCGAGCGCTGTGCGCCACCGCTTGACGCGGCGTTCCGCGGCGGCGATCGCTGTATCGATCGCATAGACCGCTGGGCCGAGTGCGATCGTCGCGCCGATGTTCCCGTTATCGAGCAGAACTGCAGTCGCCTTGTCGATAGAGTTACGGCATCCGTCGAGCTGGTTGCGTTCGTCGTCGAGCCGGTCCTGGTGCAGCTTCTCGAGGAGTAGGGTGATCTTCTCGATCGCGGCCTTGCGTTGCTGCTCGGCATAGACGCTGGCACCGGCCGCGACCGCCAATAGAACGAGCGGCGTCGCGATCGCCATTGCGCCCGCCGCCGCACCCGCAGTCACCGGCACGAAGGTCGCCTGCGCGCTGATCCCTTTACTGCCGACGAGAGCGCTGTGTACACCGCCGGCGGCCGCGCTCGAGGTCATCGGCTTGAGGATGTTGCCGCTAACCTGCGAGGCGACTCGTGCAGGCACAACCATCCGGTAGAGCGTCTCACCGCTGCTCGCGACTTGAGCGGTGGCTTTCGGCGTGTTCACCGCGAATGTCGCCAACTGTTGCGCGATCGGGCTTGCGCTGCCGAATTTCATTCCGTGCGAGGTGTCGAGAGCCTCCGGCCGCGGTCGGACCTCGAGCGTGGTAACGGGCGATTCGGCGAGCACGGCCAGTACGCTGCGCAACTCGGCGAGTCGTCCAGCGGTCATCGCCTTGTCGAGTGCTACTGGGACGTTGACGTCGTCCGTGGTGAGCGTCCAGATGGGGACTACGTTCCCAGTCTCGGTTGTCATGGAGAACCTCGATCTCTTCGAACTCGTCAATCTCTTGTAACTCGTCGTAGATCAGTGGAGTCACCGCGCACTTTAGCTGTCGCCCCTGACAAGGTCCGGACGCCCCGTGCTATTCGTGCAGCGTCCAGCGCCGTTGGTTCAGCGGGACCGGTCGGGGCAGCGGGCCGCAGTCGCTTGTGATCGTCGAGAAGGCGCTGGTGTCGGACATACCGATGTTGAAGACCGCCGGATCCTTTGAGGTGGCGCAGAGGACCGGCTTCCACCGCCTCAGGGCGGGGCGGTCTGTCGGCGTGACGGGTGTGATGCGCGGGGTGATGCTTTGTCGTGCCCGAACGCAGTTGCCGGCTCCGGCAGAGGGTTGGGGATGGTGACGCCCGACTTCTCGCCATGCTGGAGGCGGACGGTCGCACCGGGGGAGGAACCGTTGAATACCCAAGTCGGCGTGTATGAAAGGGCAAGATCCTGCGCAGTTTGGGGCTGAAGTTGTGACGGAGGATCCGTGTCGTAGTGCCGGAGACGTGTCGAATCAGGGATTCGCCGGAACTGCGCGTTCACTACGTGACCCGGAACTTAGGACGGCCCGCTTTCGCGGTGCTCAGTCGGAGGCTTCCGTAGTCGAGATCAATCGGCTCATCTGGAGGATCAGCAGGGCTGAGCAGCGAACCGGCGAGCTACCGTATGTCGATCCGACCTTTGGCGGAGTAGGCGCTACGGTTGTGCTGTTGCTGAAGGCACCGCAAGCGGACGCAGACCCGAAGCTGGGCGATCAACGATTGATCTCTCTCGATAACGACGATGAAGGTGCCGCGCATCTCTTTCAGCTGATGCGAGACCTCGGTGTCGACCGTCAGCGTTGCGTGCCGTGGAACATCTGTCCCTTCCCGCTCCCGCCTAGTCGGTTCGATCCGAGTCCCGAGGAATTCGAACGGAGCCGACCCTACTTCGACAAGTTCATGGACCTCATCGAAGCGCCGGAGGTGGTCCTTGTTCTCGGCGCAGCAGCTAGACGTGGTTGGCAGCAGCATGATTTCGTTGATCTCGCGCGAGGCTGTCGAGTCGTCTACGGTCCGTCGCCCTCCCCACCCGGAATCGACAACCGCGGCGCGCTGAATCGGCTGCGCGATGCGTTCGTCGACGCATTCGAGATCGAGATATGACAGGGCGTCGGCGACTCTGGTGCGTTCGCCGGTGACATCGCACTGAGCAACTCCCGAATGATCGACTCAGTGTCCGCACTGAGATCGATTGTCGCGAAACGGATCCGATGCGCGGAGTTCGCGACGTGCTACTCGGTGCGCTGCCTGATGGTGTCACGCTGACTAAACGTGCGACCGAAGCGTTAGCGGGGTACCGATCGCAACGCGCCGCGGACGTTCATCCGACGTCGATTGTGATCCGGCGCGATGACCGCGGCGACTGGCGATGGTGGACGTGGGCGGGAGCCAAGGCGAATCGCACGTTGGCCGCGTGGGCACCGGACCTGATTCCGCCCCGGCAACGGCTTGGTGCAGAGTCCGTTCGGTTGCATTCTGACCTGACACGAGACGACATCCGCGACGGCATTGCCGCGGTGCTGGCTTCGAATGATCGGCCGTTGCCCGCCGTCGACGCACGCGCGGTGAAGGGGCTCAAGTTCTCCGCGGCGCTGCCGATCGCGCTTGCTCAACGAACGTTGGCTGTCCGGGGGATGGATACTCTCGGGGCGACAGCGGTTCTCCGGGACAGCGTGTCGTATCGCATCGGCGGTGATCAGTCATAGGTTCGCAGTGAGTTCTCCATACTCCGGAAGCTGAATCGGACTCTCGCGAGCTGCGATGATACGGAACGCCATCGTCGCCAGCGCGGCGCTGTGCGATCCTGCCCACGGGGTGGCCCGCTGCCTCATCGCGGCAAGTGACATCGCGCGAACACTCTCCGCGGACTGTTGGGGAGTGTCGGTCGACAGCAGCACGTCCAGCACGGTCCCAGCCGGGGTGCATAGGCGATTGATCTCGTCGAGGCTCTTATAGCTGACCAGGTCGACGATCGCCGGCCGACCGGGATATCGAGTCTCGGCCACGAGGCGCGTTCGTTTGAGGCCGAGTCGGCCGGCGAATGAGCCCCGGATATCTGCAGCGAATGTTCCCGCGGGTGCGTTGACATACATTGTCGGCGGGGTACCGGCGTCATTCTCGGGCCGCGAACAGTACGCAAGCTCGACGCCACCGACGTTGACCGTGAACCCGCGGCCACCGCCGGTGTCGGGCCAGTCGGTGACGGACCAGAACCGGCCTTCGGTCTGCTGCGGGGCAGGGATGAACAACTCGATGATGGTTGCTAGATCGTCGATCATCTCGGCCCCGAAGGGGGAACGGAAGACACGTGAATGCTTTCCGACCCGGCGCTCGGCCCGTCGCCGGATCGCGTCGATGTCGAGCGTGTCCGCTTGATCCAGCCACGTCCTTTGAATCTGGGGATCGATGAGGTCGTCTAGAGTCGACTTCTGGTCATGGCCGAGATTGTGAACGCGGTTCCGCAGAACGTGCTGGCCCCGCTGCCGCGCGATTTCGGACCGCTCTGGACCGTCGAGATCCCCGCTCTCGATAGGACGGAATTGAATCCTCTCAATATCGGTCCACGCAGGGTGATGAACAGTGTCTCGACGGTGTTGGTAGAGCCGCCTTCTGACGTCGGTGGCCTTGCCGACATACCGCTGCCCGCCTGTGAACTCGAGGACGTAACAATCTCAGCGCAGTGCTCCCGCGCGATCAGATGACGTCACGCATCCGCTCAGCGTACGCGGCGAATCCGGCGGACTGTCGGACGCGACGGCTTGCTCACTCGAACAGACGACCCGCTATTGCGTTGAATACCAACCACAATCGGCACGGTGCCGCGCAAGTGCCTCAGCTGATGGCTGGTCGCTGTCCGACGCCGGAAGCTCGATCTGTCTGCCGTGCAGGTGGGCGTACTTAGTCCTGCGGAGAGCGGGCGAGAGCGCCACGCGATAGTCCTCGTCGATAGTGAGTTCATGGAGGTCGAAGAGGGTGTGAATGTCTGAGCGGAGCAGGAGACCGTTCTGGACGTGGTGGTTGTCGGCGCCGCGATACGGATCGATGTGGGCCGCTTCGAGTGCGTTCGGCACGCGGTAGCCGGTGATCGCACACGTTTCGTCATAAGCCGCGCGCAATTGCTTCCGAAACGCAGGCTGACCTTGACGAACGGCGATCGCTCGCTTGACTACGCTTCGCGAATCGGTGCCGCTACTCGGGCGGTACGGTTCGAGGTCGTCGACGGGGCTCGGCCGTTTCGGCGTGCCGAAGGTGAGGTCCACGCCTCTCGCAGCACCCGGAATGTACAGACCGCGCATCAGCTGGACGTGAACAATGTCGTAGAGCGGACTCACCGGGGCGGAAGCCGCGAGACCCTTGCCCAAGGTGTCCTGGAGCTCACTCCACGTCGGATTCCACTTGGGAGAGGAGGCGAGCGGTTCGAACGTGAATCGGTGGGTGTAGCCGCCGGAATCTGCGTCGACCCAGCGGGCCGGTCGCATGTCACCGGTAAGCGGCGTCAACCCGTCCTCGACCCGGCCCCAGCCCTTCAACCCGCCGTCGGGTGCTCCGCCGCCGAGCCAGAAGAAGACGTCGTCACCGGCGGAGATCTTTTTGAACGCGCCATAGTTCCGGATATCCCAGAGGCAGTCTTCGATCGCGAAGTCGGCGTGTTCGGGAGTGGTCTCGCTGATCTTCACGATCCAGCCGGCCATTTGTACGCATGCCCAATCCAGGTTCGCTCCGGGTGGAGGCATGTCCTGTGCGGAAGCCTGTCGGGCCGTGCTCGTTTCGTTCGTCGGTCTTCAGTTGTCGGGTCGTGCGGTCACGCACGCGCGGGGATCAGCCTGCGCAATGCCTCGCGGGTCTCCGGATCCGTCGAGTAGATGATCGTTCCGACCATCCCGCGAGTGAGAAGCACTTTGTAGACGTGGCGGAGCAGGAGGTCGAACCGAAGGTCGGAGACCTTCGTGCGATTGCGGAAGTCTGGATCCTTGTTCGCAGCTCGGACGCTGACGAATCCGCCGTCGCGCCAGACGAGGTCGGGACCGAGGATGACGCCGCTCCAGTCGTACTCGAAGCCCTGCGCGGTGTACACGCAACCGACTTGGCCGAAGCCGCCGTCCTGCGTCGCCCAGAGTGCGGCCGGCGGCGCGTCCCCGAGTCGTCGGTTGGCAGGGGAGTTCCACGGACGATGCCAGTCGCCGATCCGGACATCGGGGACGAGGTGGCCGTCTGGCGTCGGCTTCGACCACGGCCAGCAGTACCCTGCGGCCATGCGCGCTGAGTAGCCGTCGTCGAGCTTCGTCTGAAGTCGGCGTTCGAGGTCCCACGGGCTGTCGACCACTTCGACCTGAAACTGTGGGTCTGGACTCCATGGGTTGGGTGCCGCCGGACCGGCGAGGCCGAGCAATCGTTGGACCCAACGGACGTACTCTTCGCTACCGCCACAGCGGAACTGTGATTCCAACGGAATGTGGACGACCTCGAGTCCCAGAGACTTCGCATAGGCGGTGATCTGCTCCAGCGATCCCATCTCTCCTGGGCGGACCACTTGGTGCTCGTCGAGTAGGAACACCGGTACCCGGGCCGCGGAGATCAACTCGTCGACCTGCGGGCGCCCGGTGCGGAGTTCGGCCTTGGTGTATCGGTCGACAGACGTTTCGCGTACACGGTGCGCCTCGTCCATGATCAGCACGTCCAGGCCGTTGGTTTCCGCGGTCATGAAACTGTTGAAATAGGCGAACATCTTCTGAACGCGCGGTGCTCGATAGCCAGCGACCTTCCGCAGGGTCTGGGTGAATGATCGGGACCCCGTCGCATGCAGGACGGACCTGCCCTGCCGTGCGATCTCGCCGAGTAGCTCCAAGGCGATCACGCTCTTACCGCTGCCGGGACCGCCCGTCACGACGATGACGCGTTTCGAGTTGGACCTCCGTGACTGCTCGACTTGATGCAGCACCAGGTCAACAGCGAGTTGCTGGTTGCCCAGCAACTGGAACTGCGAGCGGTGCTTGACCTCGTCGGCCGCAACCTTCAGCAGCTGGCGAGAAGGGGCGACGTGCGAGTTGAGCAGAAGATCGGCAGAGGTCTTGCCTGCGACCCCGGCAGCGAGTCGAGTCCGGAGGAAGTCGTGGAATCGTCCGCGTTCGGCAGCAGTGAACAGCTGCCCACGAGTACTGACCGGGACGCCGCGGAGGTCGGCGACGAGCGAGGGATCGGTGGCATTGTGCAGGTACGCGACGCCGGCGAGCGAGTCCGGTTGATCCTCAAGGACGCGCGCGAAGTCGGCGAGGTAGTCGCAGTAACCGCGCACCTGATTGATCGGATTCAGCTTCGGGCCGCCGGGCATGCCGGGTACGTCGACGAGTTCGCTGCTGTCCTCGAAGGCGTACGCGGCCGTCCACTGCTTGAGCTCGACAACGACGTACGACGGCGCGCCGGTCTCCGGGTGAACTCCCGCTAACACCACATCGGCGCGCTGTGACGTCAGTGGCATGTGGTACTCGATGAGCATTTCGACGTCTGCGAGGCCGGCGTCGCGAAGGTCGTCGGCGAGCGTGGGAAGGCTGCGACGCCAAGAATTCTGCTCGCGCGGGCCTGCCCTACGTCCGGTGGCGAAGACCATTTGCTCCAACAACTGCTCCACCAGCGAATCAGGTTGAGAGAAGCGCACGTCAGTGGCGGTGGTGCGAAGCAGCGTCACAGATAAGTCCCCAGGGCAGCACGAAACATCGTGCGGGTGGGGACATATCAGGCGGTGCGGTGCACCAGAAGTCCGTCGGGCCGCTTTTGGTCAGGTTAGCGGATGTGCGATGGGTCCGGAACGACCCGCGGTGGCGGTGAGTCTCGTTGACTGGTCGATTGTGCGTCGAACAGTGCGGCAGGCGCGTCAGGAAGAAGTTATTCACCCAAATTGTCAGAGTAGCGTGCGACACTTCGTTCGAACTTCCTGGCGGACCTGCACCAACGGTGGAATCGCCTGGAGCTGAGCGATTCTGGTGGAGGTGCTAAGTGGCTGCGGTGCTCGAACGCCTGCTGTGGATCTGGGGCGATGACGGCAAGTTCGTGATCGACGACCGGCACCTGTGGCTGCTCCGAGAAGGCGGTGGCGCGGACCGGGATTCGGCCCTGCGTCTCATGATTGCGCAGATCGACTCCTTTGCGGTCGCGGAAACGGCTGACCGTCGATATCGCGTTCGACCTGTGCTGACCTCGTTGGCGAAAAAGCCCGGCGCGGAACTGGTGCAGAATTCGGCTCGAGACGCGATTGAGATGCCATACGAGGAGTACTGGCGGTTGTGTGAATGGGCCAGAAGCAGGGGCCTGCAGATCAAGAATCCGTCGAAGGACCAGCGGAACGCGTCGATCAGGAGATCTGTTGACCCGCCGACGTCGACCGTTGTCGTGCCGAGGCCTGCGCGGCCGACGCCGCGTGAATTCGTCGATGTGCTCGACCGTTCGTGCGGAATCGCGACCGTGGGGGAACTGGTCGCCGCCCTGGGCACGCGTCTTGAGGCGTGGGGCGTCGACTCGAAGGATGACGCAGCGGTGGTCGAGGCGTTCGCTGCCGTCTCGGCCAGTACTGAAGTGCGAGGGCGGCTCGTCGTGGTGCGGCGTCAGGAAGGCAAGCAGAAGGGGCGCCATCGCAAGATGATGAAGGTCTTAGCCGCCATTGACGCGCACGGACGAACGGGCGACCCGATCATGCTCCGGGAACAACTGAAAGAGCTTCGCCGGTTTGCCGCCGGCAGTCGATTCCGAGCGTTGTGCGACGCGCTCGGTCTGGCACGGTCGGAGTCAGTCCACACGGAAGGCCGCAGTCGACCGCGGTCGGATCACGCTCGGAGCAGTGGGAAGGGAGTCTTGCCAGAACTTCCTGACAGCCGTGCTGAATCGCGTCGACTGCTGGCTATGGCGCGGGACTGGCCGGTGTCCATG
The DNA here is from genome assembly GCF_041950545.1 of Gordonia sp. PS3. Taxonomy (NCBI): domain Bacteria; kingdom Bacillati; phylum Actinomycetota; class Actinomycetes; order Mycobacteriales; family Gordoniaceae; genus Gordonia; species Gordonia sp. PS3. The sequence continues at coordinate 1,315,024 of NZ_CP169524.1, forward strand.
GGCAGCATCGTCAGGGTGAGCCTCGATGCCGGTGAGCAGCGAATCAATGGCGTCTGCGACACGTCGACCGGACGCACTCGGATCACGAGCGGGGCTTTGGACGGTCGGAACTTTCTTGATCCGACTTCGGCTGCGATCGCGGCTGTGGGGCAGAGTCGCCCCGGCACGGAGCTGCCGACCGACGGTTGGGCAGTCTGGGTCGCGAACGGACGCACGTTGGCAGAACTGGTCGGGGAGAGGGCGACGCGGTGACGGCGCAGAGTGTGCGAGTCGTTCGGCGGCCAGCGCCGGACGGTATCGCTGATTCAGAACTCGTTGTACCAACAGGCTGGGTCGAGGTTCCGGCTGTCGAGGTTCCGGACGGTGGGCAGGAACTACTCGATCGTGTCTCGATCTGCCGAAAACGGGGCGTCGCCGAACTCCTCGACATCGCCGACGCGCTCAACCTCGACGCGGGGCTGGTCCGCTATGCGCTGACCGTGCTCAGCCCGCTCGTCGAAGTGGTCCCGATTCTTCCAGATTCAGACACGGTGCAATCCGATGGTGCCGACTCCGAGTCGACCGTTGTGATTCCGCAGGATCCGGCTGTGAGCCGTGCTCTGAAGTCGGCCGCCGAACTCGCTGCCGCGCTGCCGACGGCACGGATCGAGACCGCGAGACTGCTGTTCAAGGTCGCCGCTGCAACTCGGCCACTGACTGTCGAGCGCGCGAAAGCGATCACACGGTTGGGCGGCGATGACTTCGAGGACATACTCGATGACTTGGTTGTGTCCGGTGATCTGATTCTGACCGCAGAGGAAGGACCACGCGCATGGACCCGAATCAAGTGACGTTCGACAAGATCGAACTTCGGGACTGGCAGCGCGAGGCGCTTGATTCCTGGATCGGCACTGGGCGTCGGGCAATTGTTGAGGCGGTGACAGGATCCGGTAAGACGACCCTCGGTTTGGCTGCGGCCGCCGACGCGTTGAGCAGAGGAGTCCGAGTACTGGTCATCGTGCCGGGAACACCGCTCGTTGAGCAGTGGTATAGGGCAGTACGCACCGCGCTCGGGCCGATCCGGATTGGCCGATCAGGCGACGGTTTTCATGATGAGTTGGGCGACGTCGACGTTCTGATCACAACAGTTCAGTCGGGATATCGCGATACGTTCGCAGTTCCCGACTGTCAGATTCTGTGTATTGCCGACGAGGTTCATCGGTATGGGTCGGAGAGCTTCTCTCGGGCATTGAGGGACTCGTTCACCGAGAGGTTGGGCCTCACTGCGACCCTTGAGCGATCGGACGACGGCGTAGAGGAGAAGCTCCTGCCGTTCTTCGGCGAATCCATCGTCGGCTGCGATTATCGGCGTGCCCGAGCGGACAAGATCATCGCACCGATTCGGGTGATGACCGTCGCGGTTCAATTCTCGGCACTCGAGTTCAATAGGAATCAACGACTCGAGGACGAACTCAGACGCGAACGCCGGAGCCTGATCGACAACTACGGGTGCAGCGAGTCGTCGTTCGGGGTGTTCTTTCGACAAGTGCAGGATCTCGCCAAGAACGGCGATTTCCGGGCAGCCAGGACAGCGGGCCGGTACTTGCACGCGTTCTCTGCACGACGTGAACTGCTCGCTACGTGTCGGGCGAAGCTGAAGGCCATTGAGAAGCTCGGTGCGGTCCTCGCCGGCGCAGGCAAGACACTGGTGTTCTCCGAGACGAAGGAGTCGGCGCGAGGGTGCGCCGACGCGCTGGCGAGCGCTGGCGTCTATGCCGAGTCGATGTCGAGTGACGACGTCGGCGCCGAGCGAACCAGGCTGCTCCGGCAGTTCGATGAAGGGCGAATCACCGCACTCGCGGCACCGCGAATCCTCGACGAGGGAATCGACGTTCCGGAAGCGGATGTCGGAATCATCGCTGCAGCGAGTTCATCCCGTCGACAGATGGTGCAGCGGATCGGCCGAGTGATCCGGGTGAAACCGGATGGACGACCCGCATCATTCGTCATTCTGTACATGCAGAGCAGCATTGAGGACCCGGCCAGAGGGGCGCACGAGTCGTTCCTCGAGCAACTGCTGGAGATTGCGGACGAGAAACTCGACGTACCGGCCGACGGCGCTGCGGTGCAGCTTGCGAACTGGCTGGGGCAGTCGATGGAGACGGTGGAATCGGCACGAAGCATGCCGCGACTCCACGCCCTCAGCGCTGTCGTGAACGGCAAGGACGTTATCGATCCGGTTCGCGCTGGCTCTGTAACTAACGTACTTCTCCATGAAGCGATCAGGGCGGATCCAGATCGATTCGATCTGCTGCTGTCATGCCTGGCGATTCTCTCGCCGCAGCAGATCCGGGTCATCGTCACGAGATTCGGCCTCGGCGGCGGGCCTCGGCGTTCGGTCCGTGAAACCGCTCAACTTCTGAGGATCGGCGCGCGCGACGTTGTCCGGGTAGAAGACGAGTCACTCGGTCGCCTCGAGGGTCAGGACGTGCTGCCGATCATACAATTGCTGTGCGGTGAAGCCTGATTGCGTGATCGACGATGCGACCGCTTGTCACAGCCCTATGCCAAGGTGAGGGTAATGAACCTCATGACACCGGACGGAGGCCACAATGTCTGGCGGGATCGGCGCACGGACTACAGAAGAAGAAGTTTGGGACCTCTTCGAGCAGACCGATACCCAGGATGAAGTGGCGTTCATCGTCGCCGCAGCGATGAAGGGTGACGCTGAGCTGGCGACTCAACTCGGTGATTCCGGGGCCCAGCAACCGAAGCCGCACCCCGGTGGCGAGCTGCGTGCCGATCCAGTCAAAGCCTACGTACGGAGCATCGCCGTTGAGGGTTTCCGCGGAATCGGTGCCAGGGCGACACTGAACGTGAGCCCGCGCCCGGGCATCACGGTGGTGAGCGGGCGAAACGGGTCGGGCAAGTCGAGCTTCGCAGAGGCGCTCGAGTTCGCCATCACAGGTAAGAGCTACCGATGGTCGAAGGACAAGAAGGCGGCGTTCTGGAAAGACTCGTGGCGGAACAAGCACCACGGGCATCCATGCACCATCTCGCTCAACTTCGTGGGTGAGCCCGACGACTTGGACCACGATTCGTTCGCCGTCCAGGTCGGCGTCAAGTGGGCCGCCGATGAGAAGGACGTCGAAGCGGCAACGTTCTGGGCCAAACTCGGAGACGGTGCCAAGACCGACCTCGACACGTTGGGATGGACGAGGCCGGCCGAGATCTATCGGCCGATTCTCAGTTACGACGAGGTCGGCGGATTGTTCGAGGACGGCCGGTCCGCGCTGTACGACGCACTCAACAAGATCCTCGGACTCGACGAGATCGGCGACGCGGAGAAGCGGATCAATGCAGAGTGCAGGGCCGCAGGCGAGGATCGCAAGGCCGCCGACGCTTCGTTGCGCCTCTTGAAGAAGTCGTTGGCGGCGTGCGACGATCCGCGTGCTGCGGCGGTGCTTGCCGAGGTCAAGCGTCGCCCGTACGACCTGGAGGTCGTGTCTGCGGCGATTGCGGGCAGCAGTTCACCGCAGACCATGGTCATCCATGCGTTGCGGGCCTTCGCCGAGCAGCCCAGGGTGACGCTCGATGACGTTGTCGGGCGCACTGCCGAGCTGCGGTCAGCTCACGCGGCGGTGGTCGGAGGGACTGCCCGGGTTCTGGAACTACTGGCCGAGAAGGCCGACTTGCTGCGTTCCGCGCGTGCCTACGTGGCGGCGGCAGAAGCGGACGACTGTCCGGTCTGCGATCGTCCCCTTCCGGAAGGGTGGGATGACCGCGCAACGACAACGCTCCACGAGTCGGATGCCCGGCTCGGTGAGCATCGCACAGCGCTGGCCCGACTCGTATCCGCGAAAGACGACGCGGAGTCGATTCTCGGCGGACTCGCGACGATGGACGTGAGCGGGATCGAGCTCGAATCGCATGACGCCTATCAGACGGCGGTCGCCGCAGCGCGCGCTCTGCCCGACGATTCCGCAGAGTGGGCTTCGCATCTCGATGCGAGGATGCCCGAGGTGATCGACGCCGCGGAAACGCTTGCGGCGGAATCGAGGCAGCGTGCCGACGAGCTGGAGGACGCGTGGTCGCCGGTCGCCGTCGAGGTCGCAGCCTGGATGCGGGCGGAAAAGACAGCACGAGAGAAGCAGGGACGACTCGATCGTTTGACCGCGGCCAAGGACTGGCTGCGCGATCAAGGCGAGGTTCTCAGGGAGCGACGACTGGAGCCGATCGAGTCAGCCGCGCGAGACATCTGGGCGCTGCTCCGGCAGGAGAGTGGCGTCGACCTCGGCAGCATCGCGCTCGAAGGCTCCGGGACCTCGACTCAACGGCACGTGAGCGTGCGCGGGGCCGTGGACGGCGAGGAAACCGGCGTGCTCTCGGTGATGAGTCAGGGGGAGCTGCACGCGCTGGCTCTCGCGCTGTTCATCCCGCGTGCGACAGTCGGTGCGAGCCCGTTCGGGTTCCTCGTGCTCGACGATCCGATCCAGGCGATGGACCCGGCGAAGATCGACGGCTTCCTCACTGTCTTGGAAGAGCTGTCGAAAACCCGGCAGGTGATCGTGTTCTCGCACGACGACCGGCTGCCTGCCGCCATCCGCAGGATGTCGGTGGAAGCAGATTTGATCGAGGTGAGCCGCGAACCTGGATCGCGGGTCATCGCGAAGCGCGCCGAGTCGCCGGCTCACCGGTACGTCGACGACGCGTTCGCGCTCATCGTCGATGACGGGGTCACCGATCTGGTGAAGGCGCGGGCGGCACCGGGACTGTTCCGCCTCGCGGTGGAAGCTGCGGCCCGGCAACGATTCTTCACTGAGTCGATGAAGGAGGGGAACGCCATCGGTACGGCGGAGAAGCGGTGGTCGGACGTGCGAAACACGGGCCCGTCGGTGGCGCTGGCGGTGTATGGCGATCAGAAGAGGCCGCTGGGCAGTTGGGTGAATCATCGGCAGTACCGCAACGCGACGCTCAGGGTCTGTACCAAGGGTGTTCACAACGGTCAGATCCTCGATCGCGGATCGGTCAGAGACTTGCGCAATACGGTGGACGACATTCTGGACGGTCGATGAACACGGCGGCGCTCGCGCTCCTCGGCCATGCGTCCGCGCTGCTCTCCGGGGGCGTCACCGTTGAGTCGGGCAACTCCGCGCGCCTCGCGGCGTTCCTCGCGCGGCAGGCAGCCGAGATCTTGATCGATCAACGGTGCGAGGAACTCGGCGCACCGTGCCCGAACGGAACGATGCGGTCGAAGATATCGATCCTCAAGTCGCTTGATCGGCACGGTCCCGGCACCAACCTGATCTACGCCTGGCATCGACTGAGCGAGTGTTGCCACCACCACTCATACGAGCTGCCGCCGACCGTGTCCGAGGTGCGTGCGCTGTGCGCAGCGCTCGTGTGACGCGACGGCGGTGAGCTGATGAACGTGGACTGAGTCGGTCGAAACGGCGATGACGAGTTCTCTTCGTGCAACGTCTTCCTGTGGCAGAAGATTCGCACAGGCTGTCCGCGATGCATGTCATGATCGCCGTGTGGAGACCAACAAGCGCACACCACAGGAACTGTTCATCCAGCCTCAGCACTTCGTGATTCCGCTGTTTCAGCGAGGGTATGTGTGGAAGCAGGAAGAGCAGTGGGAACCACTGTGGAAGGACGTCTGTCGAGTCGCCGACTTCCACCTGGCAGAGCCGGGCCGAGTCGTCCAGCACTTCCTCGGCGCTGTCGTGCTGCAGGGAAGTGAATCGCGGAGCTACACGATGCCGATGTGGAACGTCATCGACGGACAGCAGCGGCTCACCACGTTGCAGATCATGATGGATGCAGTCAGTGCCGCCATCATGCGGGACGGCACCGATCGCTATGGTCGCCGTCTCGAGGCGTTGACGCACAACTCTCCTGACTACGTGCCAGTGGGCGAGAGCCGACTCAAGCTGCGCCACCTCAACAATGATCGCGCCGCATTCGACGAGGTGATGGATGCCGAGCCGCCGGTCGACTATCCCGCATTGGTTGCCGGCGATTCACTGATCGTTCGCGCACACCAGTTCTTCACTACGGCCGCCGCGCAGTGGCTTGGAGACGTTGACGACGACAGATTCGTAGACAGGGCGGAGGCTCTGGCGACGGTGCTGCAATCCGATCTTCAGCTGGTCACCATCGAACTCGCGGCCGCAGAGGACTCGCAAGAGATCTTCGAGACGCTGAACGCCCGTGGCACCCCGCTCACCGCGGCCGATCTCGTCCGCAACTTCGTTTTCCAGCGGATCGAGGCCGAGGGCGGAGACGCCGAAGAGGTGTACAAGGAGGTCTGGCCCTTCGAGACCAAGTTCTGGGCGGCGGAAGTCAGTATCGGACGCTACCTCGCGAGCAGGAGCTCGGTGTTCATCAATCAGTGGCTGATGGCGCGGACCGGCGAGGATGTCCGCCTCCAGGCGACCTTCACGCGATTCAAGAGCTACGTCGAACATCTCCCCGACAGTAGGGTCGGGGAGTTGCTCCCCGTGATCAAACAGCAGGCGGACGCGTACGAAGGGTGGACGAATGCTGCGAGCCGTGCGGAGGGTTCCCTGGATCGGACCGAGCTGGCCGTTTATCGAATGAAGGCCGCCGGATCGGAGGTGCTCAAGCCCCTCCTCATATGGCTGCACGAGCCCGCTCGTCAGCTGCCATCGTCGGTCATCGACCAAGTTGTGGGGGTATGCGAGAGCTGGGTCCAACGTCGCCAGCTTCTTCGGCTGACGAACACCGACATCGGTCGCGTCGTCGCCGATCTCATGCGTGTCAATACAGCGACGCCGGCAGACGAACTGGTGAAGCGTGTGACGGAGTACCTCTCGAGGTTGAACTTCACCAGCAGCTACTGGCCGGGGGACGCGGAGGTCCGAAGCACGTTGGTGTCGGAGAACGTCTACCGGCGGTTCCCGAGGCCACGTCTGCGGTCGCTTCTTGAAGCGATCGAGAACGAGTACCGGGCCGAGACCGGTCAACCTCAAGTGCCGCGCAGTGGCCTTCCGATCGAGCACATCCTGCCTCAGAAGTGGGAGGAGAACTGGCCCGTAGGCGACGATGCCGCGGCGCTCAGACGCCAGGACCATGTGCATCGCCTCGGAAATCTGACGTTGTTGACCCAGAAGCTCAACTCAAAGGTGTCGAACTCACCGTGGCCGATCAAGCGCTCGGCGTTGCTCCAGAACAACACCCTCACGCTCACCGGCAGACTCGTTGAGTCGACGAGTGGCGCCGAATGGGACGAGGAGATGATCGACCAGCGGACTGAATCGATGATCGACACCTTGTTGACCGTGTGGCCGGTGCCGGATGGTCATACGGGCACGGTGCTCGACCCGCAATCTAAACCACAGGAGTGGGTGGAGCTCAAGCATCTGATCGACGCCGGCTTGCTGGCCCCGGGGGAGGTCGTCCAGCCAGTTTCACAAGACTTGGCGGGAACCCGGGCAATCGTGACGGCGCACGGAACGCTTGCACTCGACGGGCGTGAGTTCAGCACGCCCTCTGGCGCCGGTCACCACGTGCGGAAGCGTGCCACCAACGGGTGGCATTTCTGGGTCCTCGACGACGGACGGAAGCTCAACGACCTGCGAGCGGACTTCCTCGCTTCGAAAGGATAGCCTCCGCCGTTACGTCGGGGTCTGTACGCAGGCCAGTCCCTACCCCTGCAGCCGCTTCAGCGCAGCACTCAACCGCTCAACGGTCCCATCCACATCCATCAGCTTGTCCACGCCGAACAGGCCGATGCGCAGCGATGAGTAGTCCTCGCCCTCGCCGCACTGCAGCGGGACGCCGGCGGCGATCTGCAGACCGACCTCCTTGAACGCGGCGCCGGTCTTGCGGGTGGCGTCGTCGGTGAAGGCGACGACCACCGTCGCGGCATCGAAGCCCTCGGCGGCGACCGACGGCATGCCGTGTGCGGCGAGCAACTCGCGGACGCGGGTACCCAGCTCGATCTGGCGCTTGCGCAGTTCTTCGACGCCGAGGTCGACGGTCTTCTGCATGAGCTCGACGTTGTGCGCAAGCGAGTCGGTGGGCATCGTCGCGTGGTACGGCGCCTGGCCGTCGACGTACGAGTCGCTGATCGACAGCCACTTGCGCAGGTCCATCGCGAAGCTGGTGGACGTCGAGTTGAGGACGGCGTCGCGGCCGCGCTCCCGCAGCATCACGTAGCCGGCGCACGGGGTGCCGCTCCAGCCCTTCTGAGGGGCGGTGAGGAGGACGTCGACGTCGATCGCCTCCATGTCGACCCACAGCGCGCCGGATGCAACGCAATCGAGGACGAACAGTCCACCGACCTCGTGGACTGCGGTGGCGAGAGTCGTCAGGTAGTCGTCGGGCAGCACGATGCCGGACGCGGTCTCGACGTGGGGCGCGAAGACGATCTCCGGGCGCTGCTCGCGGATCGCGGCGACGACCTCGTCGATCGGTGCCGGGGCCCACGCGGTCTGGTGCGCGTCGCTCGTCGGACGAGCCATGCACACGGTCACCTGATCGGTGATGCCGCCGGCCTCGAGGATCTGCGACCACCGGAAGGAGAACAGGCCGTTGCGCACGACGAGCGCACGACGACCGGTCGCCAGCTGACGGGCGACGGCCTCCATGCCGTAGGTGCCGCCGCCAGGCACGACAGCGACGCTGCCTGCCTGGTAGGTGGTGCGCAGGATGCCGAGAAGATCCTGCATGACGCCGATGAACCGCTTGGACATGTGGTTCAGGGAGCGGTCGGTGAACACCACCGAGTACTCGAGCAGGCCGTCCGGATCGATGTCGTCATGAGGAAGAGTCACCCGTCCAGGGTCTCATGTCGTGGTCGTTCGCACGTAGTCGGCCTGGAGCGATCGCAGCTGGGCGAGGGTTCGCCACCTCGGTATCCACATTGCCCGCGCGGCCTATCTCAGCCGAACGTTGGAGAAGTACTCGGAGTGGCCCGACACGTTTGCCGTGACGTCGTGATCCTTGATCTTCGGAAAGCTTGAGCCGAAGCCGTACAGACCCAGCGGCCTACTACCGGCTTGGGCTGATTGGTAGGCGAACTTCAGAACCTTGTCGTTCTTAGACATGTAGTTATGCACGCACTCATCCACGGCGTCGTTCAGGGGACGCCAATCGCCCTTGGCTCCTTCTGCGGCTCCGAGTACATGCAGTGCTTGGATTCGCGGTGCACCCGCGCTGGTGCCGAGGGTCTCAGTTGCGGTGATCATCGCTCGGGCACCTAGACTGTGGCCGACCAGTATGTAACGCTCCGCAGTCGTCCGCGCAATCACACCGGCGAGCGCGACGCCTGTGCGGTCGGCCCGAACAAGTGCGGTGTGCCACGGATTTTTGACGACCTCGGTGCCGATGAAAAGCGCACCGGCCACTGGCACCTTCTTGGCGGCGACCTTGCCGGCCCGCGCCGCTGCGCCGGCCACTCCAGCGGCAGCCTGTTGGGCCCCGATGCCCTTCAGCGCGAGCTTGCTGAGTGCTTTCAGTTCCTTACTGCCCCAATGCACGCGGTAGATCGGCGAATCAGGATAACGACGTTCCACCATCTGCATCGCGGCACTCCATTCGGTGTCGCTCTCCGTCAGGAAGCCGCGCGCGACGATCACGGGGGTTCCGGTGCCGTCGCGAAACTTCTTGATACTGAACGAAGGGTCCTCGCCGATGTAGGAGTTGGTGATGATGCTGCCCATTGCTCCGCCCAGCGCGGCGCCGGCGGCAGTGACGACATATGTCCCGCCGACCATGCCGAATGCGAGGGCTCCTCCGCTCGCGACGGAACCTCCGCCGAGCAAGGCGAGACCGTAACTGGTCGCGGCAGCGCCGGTGTACCCAGCCAGACTTCCGATAGCTCCGCCGATCGCCGGCGCGGCGAGCATGCCGCCCGTCGCCACGACGCCAGCTCCTGCTCCGATCGCCATCGCAACCTTGGACAACCGGGAGAGGTTTCGCTCGTCGAACTCGTGCAACTGCGCGTAGTCGGCGATGTCGTCGACCTTCTCCGTGGCGCGCTCGAAGCTAGGGATGTCGTGCCGATGCTCGGCACAGAAGCGAGGTACTCGCACCGCTCCCGGCCGGCGGATCGCCATGTAGGTGCAGTTCGGGGCGGCACAGGTGAGGGTCGGCGTCCCACATTCCTGACACAGGTACGTCGGGACGCGTGTCGCTGAGGACTTGACACTGCGATGATTGGCGAGCGTGTAGCACCCCGAGCAGTAGTCAGACTTCAGTTTGTCGCCGGGTGCTTCCACCAGAGGAGCCAACTCCTTGACGACCTTTTCGTGGGCAGCAGCTTGCTTCAGATGACTTTGTTTCTTGTCGGCAGCCTTCGAACGTCGGTACAGCTTCTCGTGACGGGCGTACGCCCACGTGTTGTGCACGAGTGCCCGGTTCTCGGTCATCAGGTTGTCGCCGTCGACGACAGGTTCGACATCGCTCAGGTCGCCGGAGACAGTGAGACGGAAGCCGAGAGGGGAACGAACTTCACATGACATTCCCGAATGAGATGCCGGCGTGAACGTGAGTGTGGTGGGCATAGGTCCTCGCGTGATGTAAGAGGTGGTGGTTGAGGATTGATCGCTAGTTCGGGTGAGGGTTCTGAGACAGACGTTCAGCGGGCGGCCCGGTAGACACCGTCGTCGAAGGTGATCTGGCCTGTTTGAAGTGCCAGGTCAAGACACGACTCGAGACGATCTCTCGAAGGCTGCGCAAGTCGTGTCAGGCCGAATTCGCCAAGAGCCGCGCGAACCACCTGCTCCGCGTCCTTTCGACGGCCATCGGCCGCGTAGACGAGGGCATTGATGATCTCCTCCGGGGCGATCTCGTCGAGTGCGCGCTTGTCGTCGCCGACAGCGGGAACTCGGAATGCCGACCACGTACCCGGATCGAGCTGGACCGGCCACACGAACGACCCCAGATCTCCGTACTTGATCAGGTTCGACGGCAGCAGAGTCTCGACGAACTGCCTGCGGCGTCCGTGAGCCTTCTCGAATCCGAAGCGGCGCACGATGCTTCCGCTGAGGGCGGTCAGTTCGATCGGCCCGCAGGTGTTGACGGTGTCGATCAATGCGTTGCGAATCGTGGCGCGCAGGGCCGCGTCGTCGGTGTTCTCCAGATCGTCGCGGGAACCGAGTGGTGTGGTCGGTACCTGCTGATACACCTGCTTGACGGGCACGCGAGACGTCGGCTCGTCGATCGTCGCGGCCGCGGTGCTCGCGATGACCAACGATGGTTGGGATGCCGGGGCGTCGTCGTACCCCTCGGGGGCCTCCGAGGGGATGGGGGATTCGAGGACGGTCTTGGATTCGGGCGCCGAAACGTCTGCAGGATCCTCGGATTCCTCGACGGCAGGAGCCGCAACGACTTCGTCCGGGGGTGACGATTCGTCATCGACCGGCACGTCGTGGGGCCGCTCGCCGTTCGCGGACGCGGCTGCGACTCGCTCGGCCGCAGCCTGTTCAGCGGCAGCACGTTCGGCTTCCGCCCGCTCCTCCTCGGCCACCTCCACAGCTGCCCGCACCTGAGCGATCGCGGACTGGGAGTCGCTCAGCCACTCCGGCAGCCAGACGCGCAGCACGCTGCTCCAGCCCATGCGGTCGTGCAGGAGACCGGGCATCACGTCGCGGTCCGTGACGGTCTCGCGGCGATCCCACCGCGGCCCGTCGAGCATGACGGCGACCTGCCACCGCTCCGACTGCGGCGAGCGGACGGCGATGTCGACCACGAAGTCCGACATCCCGTAGTTCTGCTGGACCTCGAATCCGTTGTCGCGCAGCGTGTCCGCGATCTGCGTCTGCAGGGAGTCGGAGCTCTTCGGGTCGAAGGTCTCGGTGCCGGAGGTCTGGGCCGCGGCGGCTTCGAGGTAGCCGCGCAGGTGCGCCATGCCGATCGAACGCGTCCGGCTCAAGTCGATGTCGGTCGGGTCGAACGAGCTGAACACGACCACCTTGCGCTTGGCGCGAGTGACGGCGACGTTGAGCCGCTTCTCGCCGCCGGCGCGTGTGAGCGGACCGAAGTTCAGCGGCATCTGCGAGTCGCCGGGCCGCTTCGAGAACGCGGTCGAGAACAGGATCACGTCGCGCTCGTCGCCCTGGACGTTCTCCAGATTCTTGACGAACAGACCGTCGACGGCGTCGGCGTCCAACAGATCCAGAATGGTCTCGTCCTTCGTCTCCTCCAGCAGATTGAGGACCATGTCCTGCTGCTGGCGGTTGAAGGTGACGATGCCGATGCTGCGCTGCGGAGGAGTGGCGTGGACGAGGCGTCGAACTTCCTCGACGATCGCGTCGGCTTCGACGCGGTTGGTGCGGTAGTCGTTCTTCGTGTCCTCGCGGTTGAAGTGACCGTCGACGCGGCGCCACTCGATCCCGGCGTCGGCACTTCGTCCCGGGCTGGGCAGACTGGCGAGCTTGGAGTCGTAGTACTTCTCGTTCGAGAACGCGATCAGCGACTCGTCCTGACTCCGGTAGTGCCAGGTGAGTGGGAGTCGGGGCACGCCGGATTCGACGCACTCGGTGAGGATGCTCTCGAGATCTTCGGGAACCGATTCCTCAAGATCCTCCTCGTCCTCGGCGTCACCGCCGGAGGCGACGCCGATCATCGTGGGCGGCATCTGCTTCGAATCGCCGACGATGACCGCGGACTTCGCGCGTCCGAGGGCGCCGATGGACTGAGCGACGGTGACCTGGGAGGCCTCGTCGAAGACGACGACGTCGAAGGTGATGGAGCCCGGCGGCACGTACTGCGCCAGTGAGCTCGGACTGACGAGGAAACACGGTGCGGCGGCCTGGATCTCGGGGCCGTACTTGTGGACGAGCGACCGCACGGTCGACGCATTGCGCTTGCCGCCGAGCGCGCGATGGAGATCGCCGAACTTCCCGGTGAGGCGATCGGGATCGAAGGAGCGCTGGGCGGCGAGCTGCGCGGGGAGCGCGTCGGCGAGCAGTTCACGGATCCTGTCTGACGCGGCGGCGAAGTCGCCGACGTTGCCGTCCTGTTTGGCCTGAACGAACTCGGTGAGACCGCCATGCGCCAACCGCTCGCGGACGGAGGTCCGGGCGAGGCCGGCGAGGAATCGCGCCTCGCCCTCGGCTGCGGGGGTGCGGCCGGCGAGGAGGTCGTCGGCGATGGCGTCGAGCCCCGCGTTCCGCAAGGGCTGGAGGTGGTTCTGCAGGGTGACGTATCGCCGCACGACCGCCGCGCCGCGGTCCGTGATGTCCGACGACCACGCCGCCTGGGTCTGGTCCCACGCGTCGAGCCAGCGACGACCGCCGCGCCACCGGGCCTGGGAGTCGATCGTGGCACCGAGGGCTCCGACCCAGGACCGCCACGCGGCCCCGAGCTCGGACAGCACGTCGAGGGTCTGTGGGCCCACCGCGCTCTCGGCTCGCAGCGCCTGCCACTCGCGGGGGTGGTTCCGGGCGAACTCGAACACCGTCGACAGCCGCGCGGCGACGCCGTCGAGGATGGTGCGAGCGGCGGGGTCGAGCGGATCCCACGTGGTCGGGAGGTGGCTCCCGAGCACGTCGGCGACGGAAGCGCGGAGGCTCTGGTGCTCGGCGCGCAATCCGGGGATCGAGTCGAGGAGAGGCAGAGCGTCCTCGAGCGTGACGTCGACGCCAGGGTTGAGGACCGCGCGCAGCAGGACCGTGGCCTGTTCGGCGCGCTTGCGCTTACCGAGCATTCCGTGTTGCGAGTCGCGGATCGCGGTGGCGATCGTCGCGGCGTCGCCGGTGGTGAGGAAGGTCGGGATGAAGCGATCGGTGTACGGCCGCGTGCGCTCGATGAATGTCGTGAATTGGCCGGTGCAGTGCTGATACTGCTGCTGCCAGGCCGGATTCTGGAACCTGACGAGTTCGTCCGCCGTCACGACCGGCGAGCCGGCCTCCCACCGCGCATGGGCGACGAGCGTGTCGATCGCGTCGGGATCGTCGAGCGTACCGGCGATGCGTTCCGCGGCCGGGTCGGCGTGAAGTGCGGCAAGAGCTCGCCCGGCCCGGGCGCATTCCGCAGCGAGCACATCGTCGGTCCCGACCTCGGCGCCGATCACCCACGGGCTGTCGGGGACGGTGTCGGCCGGTCTGGCGGTGCGGCCGAAGTCGAGCAGGGCGTCGCGCACGACGCGCATCTGCTCGGCCGAGGTGGTCGCGGCGAACGTCATCGGAATGTCGAGATACGGACTGTCCGGGTTGCTCGCGACCGCCTGCGCCGCGCTCCACAGCGAGTCGTTGGCGGCGTTGCGGTCGTGGATCAAGCCCGGATACACGTCGAGAGTCTGATGCCGGACACGCCAGGTCGCGACCTCGGTGTCCCAGGTGCGCTGGTTGTAGTCGGCCTTGAACTCGAGGGCGTCCTTCAACTGCTTGCGGATGTTCTCACTCTTCTGCGCGGCACCGTGCAGGTCGAGCGTGAAGGGCGCCAGTCCGACGGCCTCCAGACGTCGCTTCACGACCTGCAGCGCGGCCTGCTTCTCCGCGACGAACAGAACGGTTCGTCCGGCAGCGAGGTTCCGGGCGATCAGGTTGGTGATGGTCTGGGACTTGCCCGTGCCGGGAGGTCCCTCGAGGACGAACGTGCGTCCCGCCGCGGAGAGCTCGATCGCCTTCAGCTGCGAGCCGTCGTAGTGGACGGGCAGCGGATGCGTGGTCTCGCGCGGTTTGAACGCGTCGAGCGGCTCGTCGGAGGTGGCCTCGGGATCGATGAACGTCTCACCCGCGGTGTGCGTGAGGTGGCGGACGAGTGGGCTCTGCTCCAGCGTGTCCCACGACTCCTGCAGGTCCTGCCACAGGCCGAGGGTGCCGAACTTGAAGATCGCGATCGCCGCGGTCTCGTCGATCCGGAAGTCGAGGTTGTTGTGCAGCAACGCTTCGCGGATCGCGGACAGTGCGGCGGGGATGTCGATGCCGGACTCGTCGGTAGGCGGGTTGTTCAGGGCGTCGATGACGACGTTGTGCTTGACCCGCAGCCATTCGATGAGGCAGTGGTTGGGTGCGGCGATACCGGTGGTGTCGACGATGATCTCGTAGCGGCTCTTGCCGGTCCCGCCGACGACGCGGACCGGGAGGAGGAACAGCGGAGCGTTGGCCTCGCTGCCGGTCGTGGTGCGGTGGACGAGCGACCCGAACGCGATGAACAGGTTGGTGTTGCCCGTTTCTTCCAGGAGTGTGCGGGCGCTGCGCTGCAGGTGCTTCATCGTCGCGAGGTATTTCTGCTCGCTGACCATCGCGAAGACTTCGCGGCGCTTGGCGAGGACATCGATGAGCGCGTCTTCGCCGAGGTCGAACGGCGAGCGGACGCCGCTGAGGACCTGCACGCCGCTGAAGTCGTCGCCGGGGCGGAGCGTCAGCTTCTTGCCCGCATGGACGAGATCGTCCGCCATGGCGAGTGCCTGTCCCGGCAGGACGAGATGAATCACCTCCCGCGACGGCCGCATGTTGAGCAGGCGATTACGGGTGCTGAGGTCGAGCAGTGCGCGCTTCCACTTCTTGACGCGAGTGGGGGCGTTGTCGGTGAGGTCGAGCACCTGGTCGTCGTCGCGGATTGCGGTCAGGGTGGCGGGCAGCGACAGATCACGAGTGGCCGCAGCCTTCGAGAGCTCGGCCTGCGCCATCTGCTGCTCGGTCTGCACGCCGGTCGCGAAGGGTGTGACACCGGCGTTGCCTGCCGCGCGGACGTCGAGGACGAACATCAGGCTCGACGGATTCGCCAGGTGCTTCGCCGCCGCGTTGACCGCCTGGAGGAATGTGGGAGCGTTCTCACCGCCGTAGAAGGCGGCCTCCAGGATCACCGCGCGGCCCGACTCGGCGAGGTTCAGCATCTTGTTGGGCTCATCGAGGACCGGGCGCGGCAAAGCGGTGTCCTCGCGCATGAATCCTACGAAGGCGTGACCCTTCGTCAGCCAGATCAGCGGGTTCAAGCCCGCTTGTTCGAGGCAGGCTGCGTACAGCACCGCAAGGTCGATACAGGTGCCGAACCGCTGATCGAGAACGTCCTGTGGACTGCGGATCTTCTGACCGAGGTTCTCGAACGACGCCGGCGGGTTGATGTAGCGGAGGTTCCGGGCACACAGAGCGGCGTAGACGGCGGCGGCGATGGTGCCGGCACGCTGGGGACCGCCCTGGTAGCCCTCGAGCGAATTGCTGCCGGTGGAGGTCTGGAGGATGTCCGACGCCTCGCTGAGCAGGGCGTGCACCCCGGCCGTGTTCGGCTGGACGAACGATGCGAGCGATTCGAAACAGAAGGAGGCGGCGAACCATTCGTTCTGGGCGAGGAGTCGCAGCGGGATGTCGACGGAGATCGACCGTTCGTCGACCCCGGCCGCGACGACGATCTGTGCGTCGTACGCCTCGTTGAGGGTGCTCAGGTGGTGGCGCGAGGGAGCGACCGCGCGGATCAGTTCCCAGCGATGTGCTTCGCCCGGCGCGAGTCGCGGCAGCGTCTCCGACCACTCGGGAGCAGTGCCGTCCGCCAACCCGGACAGTCGTGCCGTCACGCGCAGGTCGTCGATCGGCCGATCGCTGACGTTCGTGATCTGAACCGACCGCAAGATCGGCACATTGTTGTGCAGCAGAGCGAGATTCGCGATCGGGTGGGCGAAGACGTCGAGCTTGACCGCGCCGTCGGACGCGTCATGACCGAGGACGAGAGAAGGGGTCACAGTGATCTCCTGGAGCGCGTTACTGGAGGGTGAATAGGAGGGCGGAAGAGCGGTCGACTTGAGCGATCTCGGTCGATTGGCCGGGAAGTCGGTGCCACGATCCTCCAGTTTGAGTGAGATGCCTTACTTGCCTTACTTGCCTTACTTAAGGGCTTAACTATAGGACTGGGGTCTGACATTCGTCCGTTCGATCGACAGGTCTGGGGAGCTGTCGTCCTGGTGTACCGCGGGTGGTGACACCCGTGCCCCGATCACTTCGCCGATCGCTCGGCCCAGTCGCTCGACCGACTCCGGGTTGACCGCGAAGTGTCCGTCGAGCAGGACGTCGTTGCGGATCGCCACCGTGATCGCCTGGACACGCTGGTCGTTTCCGTACTGTGTCTGGGGCACGTACCGCCGCGGCTGCGGTATGTCGGGTCCGGCGGAGACCAACTCACCGAACGCGATGACCGCCGCATCGAGAAGCGCCGCCGGAGTGTGTGAAAAGTCGATGCCGCGACAGACCTCGGGGTGTGGCTGCGGCTGATCGTCGACTGGAGTCGACTCGTTCGGGTACGAACTAATGTCGACGATCACGGCGCGGCCGGTCGCGGTCAACCGCTCTTCGATCAGATCGGTTACCAGCCAGGCGTAGGGCTGGATGTGGTCGATCGGGTCCGCATCACCGGGCAGACGTGCTGCTTCTGGTAGCGGCGAGAGGTCGTTCACGATCAGGTGCGGGCGAACCGCCGCGTGCGTCCGCGCGCACTTGGCCACCGATTCGGTTGCGGCGTCCAGGGACTCGAGTGGGATCGACGGTGCGATGGAATCCGGCAGCGCGAGCTGAGCACGGCGGGCGACATGAAGCAGGACCGGCGAGTCGGGGTTTCCGTTGAGAATCGTTGCGCGAGGGGGCATGTTGGTCCTTCACACGTAGTGGCGCCGACGAACGGCACGTCCCCGCCCATGCGGCAACGTGACAGACAAGCACGGGCCTACGACAATCCGGATCCTCGATCTACACGTGGCGGTCCGCTCAGGGTCGGCGGAAGTCCTCGCGATCATTCATGTCAGACCCTCCGGATAACATCGAATGCAAGTTCGATTCGAACGGAGGGGGATCAATGAACATCAAGGTCAGAGGTGATTCGGGATCCGCGTCGGCGGGCTCGTCGGTGGTGGTCGACGAGAGTGCGATCGTGATTCGGATCGGTCGTCCGGGAGCTACGGGAGAGTCGGCGGACTGCACCTCGCGGGCCGATCGTGCTGCTCTGCTCGGGTTCGCGGCGCGGGCGGACTGCTACCAGGGGCTGGTGTTGTGGCATCGCTACGAAGCGGTGCATGCACTGCTGCTAGCGAAGCAGGCCGAGTCCGATGGCCCGGCCGGCGGTGTCGAGTCGGGTGCCGACGCGTACACACGGCTCTACGATCCGCTGTGCCAGGTCGCGGCGTCTTATGCGACGGTGGCGGGGGTGAGGCAGTGCACGGCCGAGCATTTCGTGGAGGCCGCGGTGGCGTGCATGGAGCGGATTCCGGCGGTGGGCCGGTTGATGCGTGACGGCCTGATCTGCCCGGCGTGGTTTCGTCGGGTGGTCGAGCAGACGGCGCTCGTCGACGATTCGGATCTGCTGGCTTTCATCGACGCCGAGATCGCGCACACGCTTGCCGACGCAGGCGCGCTGTCGGCCGCCCGGGTGGAATCGCTGGTGAGTTCGATTGTGGCTGAGCATGATCCAGATGCCGTGACGTTGACCCGCGAGCAGGTCAAGCTCGCCAAGCAAGTGCGGGTGAACACGCTCGGCGAGGGCGTGTCAGAGGTGATCGTGACGGCCTCGGCTGAGGACGCGATGGTCGTGAAAGACGTGCTGGACGCGGTGATCGCCGGGGTGTGCCCGCACGATCCGCGGACGCGCGGCGAACGTCGATCGGCGGCGGCCGTCGCGCGGCTGACGGGGACCGACTTCGCATGCGAGTGCGGTCGGGACGATTGCACCGCCGAATTGTCGGCGGAGGCGATCGCGTCGCGGTGCGCACGGGTGGTGCTGCACGTGGTGGTTCGCAAGGAGACTCTCGGAGGAGAGTCCGACACCCCGGCCTATCTGGACGGGTACGGTCCGATCTCGGCCGAGCACGCGCGGGAGCTGGCGGCTTGTCCGGACGCGGTTCGGCGAGAGGTGGATCTCGATGAGCTCGTCGATCATCAGGCGCAGCCCGGCAACGCCTATCGGCCGACTGCGGCAGTGGATGCGGCGATGCGGGGTCTGTTCGGTACCTGCTCGTGGCCGGGATGCGAGCGGGCGGCGTGGAAGTCGGACCTGGACCACGTGTGCGAGTTCAACCACGCCGATCCGACTGCCGGCGGCCCGACGTGCGTGTGCAACCTGAATCCGAAGTGCCGCTTCCACCATGGTCTGAAGACCTTCGTCGGCGGATGGGTCGACGATCAGGTCGTGGACGCGAACGGTGTGATCTGGACAGAGGTCACCACGCCGGAGGGGTTCACGGTACGTCAGCGGGCGTTGAACATGTGGCTCCTGCCGGAGCTCGGCCACCTCACTTGCAGACACCCGGCGCCGACACGCCCAGGATCCGGACACGCCGGTGTTGCACCGGAACGACCGCGTACGCGAGTGGAGGCCAAGCATCAGTACCGGATGCGGCGGCGGGCGGCGAATCGTCGAGCTCGTGAGGTCGTGGAGGCTGTGGTGCCGACTGGAGCTTCGGTGACGGAGTGCGGGACGGAGTGCGGGACTGCGTGGGGGACGGAGTGGGGTGAGCCCCAGTTCTGAGGGTGCGAGAACGCCGGCCGCGCCACCGAGCGGGCGGATGAACCGGTGTGTCATCGCGTTCGAGCTGATTGAGAATGCCGATCGTGGCGCCGGTCAGATCTGGGTGAGGGCACCGAGATGGCGGTCGACCGCCTCGATCGCGCCGGCCGCCGACAGTCCCCGCGGGTCGCTCAACAGATTCAGCAGGAGTCCGTCGATCAGAGCGACGGTGGTCCAGGCGGCTTGATCGGCGTCGAAGACCGTCACGTTCTGGCCGCGTTGCTGCGCGAGCCGGAAGGCGTCGGCGCAGAGCCGATGCTGTTCGGTGATGAGGTCGTGGCGGATGGCAGCGAGCGTCGGCTCCACCACCGCTCGCGTGCTGAACGCGAGGTACACCGCCGCCTCGCGGCGGCGCACGTCGTCGATAGGGAGGAACTCGAGGAGGGCGCGTCGCAACACGGCACCGACCGGCCCGTCGTACTCGATCGCGTCGACCCGGGCGGCGATCCGCCGGTTCACTTCGTCGAAGGCCATCGTCAGCATCTGCTCTTTGGAGTGGCAGTAGTACTGCACGGTGCCGATCGACACCGCGGCGGCGGAGGCGACTTCCCGCACGGTGACGCCCTCGGCGCCGCGTTCGGCCGCCAGCCGCAGCAGGGTGTCGAGGATGCGGTCGCGGACGGAGGAGGCGGGCATGAGAACAGTGTAGCCGAGTATCTATACACTCGTATGATACGAGCGTATGATTCTAGTATGGCTGGCACGCGAGACCTGGTCCTCGACCGCCGCTCCGCATCACGGCGGAGGCGACGGCCCGGTCGCGCCGTCTGGCTCGCGGCCGCCGGATGGTTGGTGATCAACGCGGTGCTGATCGCGGTGGCCGGACGGCATCTGCCGCTGCACGCGAGCGAACTCGCCGAACCGCCCACCGCCCAGAAGGTGATCGGCACCGACCTGATGTATCTCGAGGTCTTCGCGCTGATGGTCGTCGTGCATCTGCTCACGCGCCATCGGAGGGTGCCCGACGTCGCGACGCGGGCACCCGAGCGGACCAGGGCGCGCGCCGAGGTGGCGGCGACGCTCGGCTACGGCGTCGCGGGCATGGTCGGCGGCTTCCTGCTCGGGCGCGCCTTCGGCTGGCACGCCTTCAGCTTCCACCTCGACGGCATGGTGATCCGCACCGACCAGCCCGTGACGATTCCGGAGACGCTGAGCTGGGCGTTGTACAACCTCATCGTGTTCGCCGTGGTGCCGCTGATCGTCTTCCGGCGGCGGTACACCTCCGAGCAACTGAGCCTGACGTCGTCCGACCGCCGTGCCGACCTCGTGCTGATCGTCGTGGTCCTGCTCATCGAGTCGGCCGTGCAGTTGGCGGTGGCGGGATCGTCGTCGATCCTCGGACTGCCCGCGCATCAGGCACTGCTGGGCGCCCCGCTGACCCTCGTGCTGGGGTTGGCGGGCACAGCTCTGCCGACGATGGTCTTCATCTACTGCATCCTGACGCCGCGGTACCTGAAGCTGACCGGGTCGGTGCCCGCGACGGTGGTGCTCGGCGGTCTGACATATGCGACCCTGCACTTCTTCGACGGATGGACCAACTTCGCCTCGCCGTCGGACGCACTCGTCTCAGTGCTGTACCTGTTCCTCTTCTACACCGGTCCGGGGATGTTCAAGACCTTCATCACCATCCGCAGCGCCAACGCGTGGACGCATCTGTGGGCCTATCACGCCATCGCACCGCACACCCTGCTCGATACGCCGATGTTCGTGAAGATCTTCGGGATCAGATGAGTTCGCGCTCGCGGCGATCGCAGCCGGTGGTACGGCAAGATGAACTCCATGGACACTCGGCCGCCCCGGACAGAACCCGACGCCGGCCCGACCGGTCATCTCACGCTCGCCGGCGGGCCGGACGCCGTCGCGACGCTCGATGTGAAGCGCTCGAAGTTCCTCGCCGTGGTGCGCCGCGTGGACTCCGAAGCCGCGGCCCGCGAACTGATCGCCGAGCAGAGGCGCGCTCACCGCGACGCGCGGCACCACTGCTCGGCATTCGTGCTGGGAGCCAGAGGCGAGACGACCCGCACCAACGACGACGGAGAGCCGTCGGGCACCGCCGGCGGCCCGATGCTCGACGTGCTGGTGGGAGCCGGACTCAGCGATGTCTGCGCGGTGGTGGTGCGCTGGTTCGGCGGAACCCTCCTCGGCGCCGGCGGGCTCGTCCGCGCCTACGGCGACGCGGTGTCGCTGGCATTGCAGACGGCACCGCTGGTGCGCCGGGAGCCGCGCTCGCTGTGGCGGATCCGGCTGGCACACGCGGACGCGGGACGTGTCGAGGGGCTGCTCCGCTCGAAGGGCGCGCAGGTGATCGACACCGAGTACGGCGCCGACGTGACCCTGGTGGTCGCGGCCGAGGCCGACGACGTCGAGGCGGTGGTCGCGGCGGCGACCTCGGGTGCGGGGACGGCCGAGCCGGCGGGCCGGACATGGGTGGACGTGCCAGTTCCAGACGCCCAAACCCGCTGACGACCGAGCCGGAACTGATAGACAGGGGAGAGGCACCCCAATCGATAGGAGCGAGTCATGGGCGACAATGTCTACCGCGTGATCGAGGTCGTGGGTTCGTCGACCACCGGCACCGACGACGCCATCCGCAATGCGATCAGCCGGGCGGGTGAGACCGTCAAGAACCTCGACTGGTTCGAGGTGGTGTCGACCCGCGGCCACATCGAGGACGGCGCCATCGCGCACTTCCAGGTCACCGTCAAGATCGGGTTCGCACTGGAACCGCGCGATACCTGAGCAGGCTCCCGACTCAGGCCTCGTGCACCAACTCCCGCACCGCACGCTTCTCGCGGTACTGCTCGATGGTGAGGCACTGGAGCTGTGAGTAGCTGCCGCCGCGGTTCTCCACGTATCCGACCGCGGAGACGAAGGGTTCGATCGTGTAGATCTTCGTCAGCGGCGTGACGATCAGCAACTGCAGGCCGAGGCGCGCGAACAGCGACAGCGCGTAACGGGCCGAATCGTCCGAGCCCCGGCCGAAGGCCTCGTCGATCACCACGAAACGGAAATCGCGCGAGCGGGTGGCTCCCCACTTGAGGTCGAACTGATAGGCGAGCGATGCGGCCAGGATCGTGTACGCGAGCTTCTCCTTCTGGCCGCCGGACTTGCCGTCGGAGTCGGTGTAGTTCTCGTACTCCCCGTCGCCGTCGAGGTATCGCTCCGACGCCGCGAAGGTGACCCAGTTGCGCACGTCCGTGACCTGCTCGGTCCACTTGCGATCGAGGTCGGTGAAACCCTCGCGGCCGCGGAAGCGCTCCACCAGAGCCTTGACGAGGAGGAACTTCTCCTCGGCGTACTGATCGTCGCCGCCGGAATCGAAGGAACCGTCACTGCACTTGCGCAGATCGGCGCGGAACTCCCGAATGTCTTGCGCGGCCGTTGGATTCACGTCGAGCCGGATGTAGCGTCCCGGGTTGTACTCGATCCCGGCCAGCGACTCGTTGATCGTGTCGATCTTCGAGTGGATCTGGTGGACTTCTTTGTTGAGCTTGGCGGCGAAGATCGCGATGTCGCGGATCGCATTGGTGTTCAGATAGTTCTTGAACTCCGATTCGAAGCGGGGGAGATCGTCCTCCGCCAGCCGACGATGCAACTCGCGGTACTCGTCGGCCGATGCGATGTCCGCGTCGAACTCCGTGGTGAGAACCGGATGGTTGCGGTTGAACTCCGACATCCGGTTCACCACACGCGTCTCGTACGTTCCCGCACGGCTCGTGTGCTGCTCGGATTCGTCCGTGAGCTTCTCGGTCAGCGACGCCTCCAACTCTGCGCATTCGGCGACGGTGAGCACTTGGTCGGCACCGCCGTCGACCTTGGCTCGGTAGGCCTGGACCGCCTCGGCGATCGCTTCGAAGTAGGCTTCGGCCTCGGCGAACTCCGGTTCGGCGAGCACCGCCTGCGCCGCATTGCGCGCCTTCTCTCCTTGATCGCGCGCCATCTCCAGGCGGGAGACCTTGTCGCGCAATCCGTCTCGAGTCGCGTCGGCGGCCGACAGCTGTTCGCGCGTGGCGGCGACGGCGTCGGTGACTTCCGCGAGTTCGGTCGAGGAATGCTCGAGCTCGGTCTTGCGCTCGGTGATTTCGGCGATCCGGGCCGCCGAACTCATCCAGTCGATGACATCGAAGCTCGGGTAGGCGTCCAAACCGGTGAGCGCATTGCGGCGGTCCATCAGGGCTCGCCGCCGATCCTCGAGATCGGCGATCTCCTGATCGACCCGGTTGAGGTCGTCCTGCACCCGCTGGCCGGCGGTGAAGAGCGCGGTGATCTTCTGCTCGTTGCTCCAGCCGAGGACGAAGTTCCGACGGTCGTCGACCCGCTGGGAATCGTCCTTCTCGTGCCGCCCGCCGCCGGAGCGGACCTGCCCGTTGACCGTCACCGCGTAGTCCGCGGCGCGGAACTCCTCGAGCGTCTCGGCGCACACATGCCGGGCCCGCTCGAACAGCCGGCGTTCCAGCCAGGTCTCGAAGCGTCCCTCCTTGATGTCGATCTTGTGTGCGAGCGCGGTCGGCGGCGGCGTCGGCGCACCCTTCGACGAGACGTGATCGGACACCTTGAAGTAGACGACGCGCCCGCCCAGATGATTCGCGTCGATCCATGCCGAGACCTCGTCGTACAGGTCGGCGGCGACCAGCAGGGACAGGCCGAAGCCGCGCAGCACCCGTTCGGCGGCGCCCTCCCAGCGGCTCTCGTCCGCGCGGACGCCGATGAGTTCGCCGACGAACGGCAGCTCGTCGTGCGGAAGGCCGACGCCCTGGCAGATCAGCTCGCGGATCCGCAGATTGCGTTCGGGGATATTGCTGGTCCGCCCGCGCAGGCTGGCGATCTCGCCGGCGACGCGCCGCCCCTCGCCGTCCAACTGCCTGCGGCTGTACCGGACCTCGTTGAGCGCGTTGTCGACCTCCGCGGCCTCGGCGTCCAGCGCCTCGACGGCGTCCGCGACCTCGGTGCGGCGCTGTTCGAACTGTCCGCGGTCGGAGACCGGCGCCAGCCCGGCGTCCTCGATCATCCGGGTGTACCGCTCGTGTGCCGCGGCGCGTTCCTCGCGTTGGCGCGCAGCGTCGACGATCTGCTGTTCGAGCGCCGCGATGTCGGTGCCGCCGAGACCCGCCTGGCGCAGCTCCAGCTCCCGCAGGCCGATCCGCAGGTCGGCCAGATCACGGTCGACCGCTTCGAGCGCCGCGCGGGTGGCCGCGAGGTCACGGTTGTGGTTCTCCAGTTCACCGGCGAGAAGGTCGTGGCGCTGCTGGGCGAAGTAGTGGCGCAGGGCGCCGCGCCGGGCCTTGAGCTCGGCGGCCATCTCGACGTGACGGCGGTAGCGGTCGTCGTCGGCGAGCAGCGGTCCGAGTTCCTCGAGCTGAGTGCGTGCCAGGACCACCGCGTCGTGGGCGGCGGTCAGGTCCTCGAAATGCGAGACCATCGTGTCGACCCATCCGCTGGAGTCGAACGGCTCGAGCATGTGGTCGCGGACGAAGTCGTTGAGGTTGCCGACCGCCTTCATCGACACGGTCTGATGGAACAGTTCCATGGCCTGCTCGGAGCGGATGGCGAGCGCCCGCCGGTAATCGCGCCCGTACTCCGGGAAGTGCTCGTGGATGCGGGTGTCGCCGTCTTTGAGGCGCTTGCGGAGGGCGCGCAGGTCGGAGCCGAAGTCGGCGAAGTCGGTGGCGATGTCCAGGGCGCGGTCGGTGACGGTGAAGAACCGCTCGGGCTGGCCGCTGTCGTGCCGCATCGAGAACACCTGCGCCAGCGTGACCGTCTCGTCGTGGCCTTCGTTGTGGAAGACGCCGAGGATCACCGAATAGTTCGACATCCCGCGCAGTGCCACCGGACGCGACGCGCCGGTCACCTCGTTGCGCTCGGACTTGTAGTAGCCCAGAACGTATGAGCGCAGGTCGCGCTCGCGCGACTCGCCGCCCGCGGCCTTGTTGTAGGCCACCCGGTGGGCCGGCAGGAGCAGCGTGGTCAGGGCGTCGACCAGCGTCGACTTGCCGGACCCGATGTCGCCGGTGAGCAATCCGTTCTGGCCGTCGAGCACCAGCGTCCACACACGCTGGTCGAAGGTGCCCCAGTTGAGCACCTGGAAGCGCTGGAGCCGGAATCCCGACCGTGCCGAATCGGCGTTCTCGAGTTCGGTGGGCGCGAACAGTCCGGTCATCGTCGCTCCTCGGTGGCGATCTCGGCGTACTCGGCCAGGTGGGCGTCCAGATCCGACAGCCACTGGGCGTCGACGTAGGCCTTGATGACCCGCCGGACCTCGTACTCGCCGTCCTGGCCGGGCATGCGGCGCAGGAAGCCGAGTTCGACGACGCGCCGGATCGCGGTGTCCGCCTGGTCGGCGATCCGAGCTTCGTTGGTGGTGGCGGGGAAGAAGGGGCTGACCATTTCACGCAGCTGCGCACCGGTCACGATCAGACGGTTGCCCGCATCGGACGTGTCGTGCTCGGCGAGCTTCTTGCGCAACAGGGCCAGCAGCAACGACGGATGCAGCGGCAGTTGGTGGCGGGCGACCAGACGCCCGATCCCGAGGTCGGCCAGCTCGTCGTCGCTCTTGGACCGCAGGAAGGCATATCCCTCGGCCTCGTCGATCACGACGGTGAGACCGAGCGTGGCGACGTAATCGCTCACCTGCGCGGCCAGGCCGAGGACGTGGCGCCAGGCGGTCTCGGCGGTGTCGCGGTAGACGACGCCCTTCATCAGCGAGGTGACCGCGAGCGAGAGGTTCAGCTCGTCGCGGGGGACGGGGCGGCTCATCGAGTCTCCTGGTCGGGGGCGGTGGGGTCGGCGGTCGGATTCACGGTGGGGCCCGCGGTGGGGCTCGCGGTAGGGGACGGCCGGGTGTAGATCACGCGCGGGACGCGAGCGACACGGCGGCCACCGCTCTCGTCAGTCCACGAGACCGTCTCGTCGGCGCTTTCGTCGAAGACCTTCCCGAAGCCGTCGTCGGTGAGAGACAGATAGGTGACCAGTTCGGCGAGCCCCTGTTCGAGGGGACGTTCGGCGAGGACT
The DNA here is from genome assembly GCF_041950545.1 of Gordonia sp. PS3. Lineage (NCBI taxonomy): Bacteria > Bacillati > Actinomycetota > Actinomycetes > Mycobacteriales > Gordoniaceae > Gordonia > Gordonia sp. PS3. The sequence goes on from NZ_CP169524.1 coordinate 1,341,472, forward strand.
TCGGCGAGCGTGACCTGGCCGGAGCGGCGCAGCGCCCGTCGGACGCCGTCGATCAGCGGCGCGGGGTCGACGTGGATCTGCTCGAACAGCGCTTCCGAGGCCCCCTGAGCCTCGCCCTCCTCGATGCCCTCGCTGGCGACCTCGACCGCCGCGGCGGGACGGTACAGCGGACGCTCGAGGGGCAGATTCACGCTCGGTGCCGGGGAGTCGATCTCCTGGGCGAAGTCGTCGACGCGGCGGTCGCGGATGGCGTAGGCCGACGACTCGATGCTCCGCAGCAGGTCCATGACGCGGCGGTTCTCGAGCCACGCCTGGTCGTCGAGGAAGCGGCGCAGCTGCTCCGACAGCCGGCGGACCGTGTCCTGCGCGCGGGTTCCGGCGTCGAGCCAGTCGTGGTGGATGTTGGTGAGCCGGATGTCGGAGTCGGCGACCTCGTCGAGGCCCTGCGCATGCCGGACCAGTTCGTCGAGCTCGTCGAGTCGGTCGGCGGAGAGCAGGAGGTCGTAGAAGGCCTGGAAGCTGCGGCCCTGGTCGGAGTCGCTGATGACGTTTCGGCTGCCGACGATCTCGTCGAGCAGTTCGCCCTTGGTGCCGCGCCAGGTGGCGATGCGCTCCCGCATCTGGCGGTCGAGGGTGCGGAAGTTGGTCTCCACCTCACGGAAGTCGGAGAGCAGCGCGCGGGCGATGTCGGCGAACTGCTGGTAGCGCTCCCGTCGGCTGGTGGCGTCGAGGACCTGGAACTCGCCCCGCTCGGCGGCCTCGATCTCCGCGTCGAGTTCGGCGCGACGGCGGCGCAGTTCGGCGAGCCGGACCTCGGCGTCGGTGGTGGTGCCGTAGACGATCTGCCGCAGTAGTTCCAGCACGGTCTTGAGACGTGACTCGGTGCCCACGAAGTCGCGGTCGCGCAGCGACCGGACCCAGGCCACGGCGCGCTCGACCGCCGGGGTCGCGTCGTAGTGCGGCTCGTCGCTCTCGATCACGTAGTACTTGCGCAGCCACGCAGTATCGGCGGCCGACCACTCGTCGAGGTAGGCCTTCGGCGATCGCGGATAGGTTCCCTCGCCGAGCCGCTCGTTCAACGAGTACAACTCCTCGTCGAGCAGGCTGACCAGTGCCGACTCCGAGATCTCGCGGACGTTGTCGTCGACGAAGACCCGTCCCAGGAACGACAGCAGCAACGGCGCGTTGTCGGCCCTCAGCAGTCGCCAGGCAGCATTGCTCCTCCGGACGGCGACGATCTCGTCGAATTGCACTGGGTCAGGGTAGCGGGGTCCGGAGCGTGGGCGGGCTCACGGTGGCGGCGCCGCCGGACCGATGATCGCCGAGCCCTGTCCGGAGCGCAGTGCTCGGACTACCCTCGGCGACATGGCACGCACCATCGCAACCAATACCTCTGTGACCCTGCCCGAAGTCCTCGACTTCGCCCGATCGCGGCATCACATGATCCTCTCGACGACGCGGCGGGACGGCACCGCGCAGATGTCACCGGTCACCGCGGGAGTGGACGATCAGGGCCGGATCGTCATCGCGACGTATCCGGGCCGGGCGAAGACCGCCAACGCGCGCAGGAACCCGATCGTCAGCGTTCTGGTGCTCTCGGAGAGCTTCAACGATGCGTGGGTGCAGATCGACGGGACGGCCGAGGTCCTGGACATGCCCGAGGCCGAGGACGCCCTCGTGGACTACTTCCGCAGCATCGCCGGTGAGCACTCGGACTGGGACGAGTACCGGGCGGCGATGCGGCTGCAGAACAAGTCCCTGATCCGGATCACGCCGCAGCGGTGGGGGCCCATCGCGACCGGTGGCTTCCCCCAGGAGGTCGCGGACCGGCTGGACGCCGCGGAGAACTGAGGACACGGGAACTGAGGACACTGAGGAGACGGAGGAGACGATGGCGAGCATCGACGTGGTGCGCGCGGACATCACCACCCTCGACGTGGACGCGATCGTCAACGCGGCCAACAACGCGATGCGGGGCGGCGGGGGTGTGGACGGCGCGATACATCGCGCCGGCGGGCCGGCGATCCTGCGTGACTGCATCGCACGGTTTCCGGACGGCCTCGCGACCGGCGATGCCGGACACACCACCGCGGGCGATCTCCCGGCGCGATGGGTGATCCACACCGTGGGGCCGAATTACGCAGCGGGACAGAGGGATCGGTCGCTGCTGGAGTCGTGCTACCGCAGGTCGCTGGAAGTAGCCGACACGCTGGGGGCGGCGACCGTCGCATTTCCGCTGATCAGTGCCGGTGTGTACGGGTGGCCCAAGTACGACGCCGCCGCGGCGGCGGTGCAGACGGTCCGTGCGACGCCGACCGGGGTGTCGTCGGTGCTGCTCGTGGCGTTCGACGGCGCGCTCGAACAACTGCTGCGCGAGGCCGTCGCGCACTGAGCATCCGCGGTTGCGGCGCTTCCGGGGTCCCGGTTCAGTCACGGTGCTGAACTATGTTCAGCACGGTTCCGTCGGGTGCACGGACGAAGAACCGGCGGACACCCCATTCCTCGGTGGTCAGCGGGTAGACGATCTCGTATCCGGCCGCCTGTGCCTCGGCGTAGGCAGCGTCGACGTCGTCGGCGTGCACAGACAGTGCCGAATCGACCGGGGCGGTCTTGTCGCGTGAGACGAGTTGGACGTGCGCGCCGGAATCGGGGTCGGTGCAGCGGGCGACCCAGCCCATGTTGAACTCTTCCTCGCGCAAGCCGAGGAAGTCGGTGTAGAACGACTTGGCGCGGTCGACGTCGTCGACCGGGATGCTGGTGCTGATCTTCATGGTGCGCACAGTCGGCTCCCTCGGTTCGGCGTCACCCTCGGCTTCGACGTTAGTACTCGCGCCCGCCGAGACGGCGAGAGCGGACCGATCCGTGAGAATCGGTCCGCTCCGGCGGTGGGCTCCGGCGTCAGACTGTACGGAATCCCGCGCCGACGAGACCGCTGGCGTTGAGCGACCGCAGAATGTCGGTCATCTTCGTGGCCGCCATCGGCGTGTAGACCGGCAGTGCCGGATCGACGCACGCGATCGACGTGCCGGGGCCGGCCAGACGCAGCGAGCCGTTCAGCATCCCGACGACGCGTCCGCGTTCGATGATCGGCCCGCCCGAGTCGCCGGGTGCCGAACACACGTAGCTGTAGCTTCGCGAGCCGTTCACCAGCAGAGTGGGACCGCAGGTGAATCCGGTGGTGCGACCGGCCTTGCAGACATTGCTGAACGGCTGCGGATAGACGCCGACGCCGGTGATCCGGGCGTGCCCGACGGTGCGGACCGCGCGGACGCGTGCCGGATCGAGGCGGATGACGGCGACGTCCCAGCCCTTGCTCTTGGTGACGATCCGGCCGATGGTGCCGGCCCGGCGGTTGCGCTCGAGGCTGACCGCGTCGCCGACATCGCCGCAGTGGCCGGCGGTGAGGCCGACCAGCCTGCCGCCGCGGTCGTGACCGACGCGGTCACCGTGCACAGCGACCGATTGTCGATGACGATGCCGCTCCCGCCTCCGACGGCGGCGGCCGGCGCGGCGTGCGCGACCGCGGCCGGGCTCAGCGCGACGGCGGCAGCGCCGATCGCGATCACCGCTGTACGAAGTCTCTTCATTCATCCTCCCCAGAATGTGCCGATCGGGTAGTCGACCGACGCCGCGACACGGCGCAGTGCCGGTACCGAAGGCCGACAGCCTTCCCCCGCAATGGAATTGCGACGATATGCCGAATCCGGAGTCAGTCCAGCACAGCAGCGGGCCGAACTCAAAACGCGGATCTGCCGGATTCGCCGAGAACAACGCCTCCGGCGCGCCGCTCGAGTTGCGGTGTCACGTGTAGCGACGCACAATGGTCGGGCAAGCACTTCGTTAGGCGAAGCTCCTGCACGAACACAGGCCACTGATCTCACGACGTCGAGAGACGCCCAAGGTTAGGACAGGTCCTCCCGGATTAAGGGTTGACCCGAAGTGGCTTCCGTCCGCTCCCGCGGACGGACACGTCGTGCAGTGCCGAAGCTCTTACGTGGAAGTCGTTCGTCGATCCATCTCCGTGGTTCCGGCCTCCTCGTGCGCGTCGTGTATGCCGAGCGTGAGGAGGTGATCGGCCGTGAGCGACGACGGAAGTAGTCGATTGCCGTACCCGCGCAGGCCGACCGGCCTCGGCTCTCGTAGCGACGGCCGCTGAGAACGGTCCTGCCCGGGTCACCGTCCCATTCCTTTCACCTCGCACTGGCGTGGAGAACCGCGCTGCCCCAGGCAGCGCGGGGCTCCGTCGTGCCCGAATCACCGGGGATTCCTCATGCAGAATTTCAGCACTCCATTGGACGTGCTCGGCCGACGCGCCGAGCACTCGCACGACAGCCGGCCATCCGGCGCCGACGTGCGCCGGCAGGCCACGACCAGCACCATCGACTCCACGCGCGTGCAAGCGTTGCTCGACGCCGCCACCGGCACCGCAGACGCGGTGCTTTCCGCGCAGTCGACCTCGCTCGACGGCCTCGTCGACGAGGCGGTCGGTGCACGCCGACTCCGCTACGGCGCCAATGAACTCGATCATGACAGGCCCGCGCCGGTGGTCGTGCAATTCGCTCGCGCCTTCGTCAACCCCTTCATTGCGATCCTCGTATTCCTGGCCGTCGTGATGGTGTTCACCGATGTAGTCTTCGCCGATCCGGCCGGCGGCCGTGACTACACCGGCGTCGTCACTGTCGGTGCGATGGTCCTGGTCAGCGCGATCTTGCGGTTCTGGCAGGAGTACCGGTCGGGGAGGGCGGCCGAGAACCTCAAGGCGATGGTCCGGACGACGGCGGCGGTCACCCGGAACCGGCGGGGAGTCGCGGTGACCGAGGAACTCCCGGTCGAGCACCTGGTGCCGGGAGACATCGTCCGGCTCGCGGCGGGCGACATGATCCCGGCCGACGTGCGGCTGATCGCGGTCAACGACCTCCAGATCAACGAGGCCATGCTCACCGGCGAGGCATTGCCCGCCGAGAAGACCGCCGAACAGGTCGTCGAGGTGACGGCAGCAGACCTGCTCGATGCCCCCAACCTGGCCTTCATGGGCACTTCCGTGGTGTCGGGATCGGGCACCGCCGTCGTCCTCGGAACGGGAAGGAACAGCTATTTCGGCTCGATGTCGAAGGCTATCGTCGGTGAGCGACCGGAGACCGCTTTCGACGTCGGGATCAAGAAGGTCAGCTACACGCTGATCCGGTTCATGTTGGTGATGGTGCCGGTGGTGTTCGTGATCAACGGACTGACCAAGGATTGGACCACCGCATTCCTGTTCGGCGTCACGACCGCCGTCGGACTCACGCCGGAGATGCTTCCGCTGATCGTGACCGCGAACCTCGCCAAGGGCGCGAACTTCATGGCGCGGAGGAAGGTGATCGTCAAGCGGCTCGGCAGCATCCAGAACGTCGGCGCGATGGATGTGCTGGCCACCGACAAGACCGGAACGCTCACTGAAGACCGCATCGTTCTGGAGCGGCACATCGACGTCACGGCGAACGACAGTGACGATCCGCTGTGGTACGCGGCGGTCAACGCACACTTTCAGACGGGGCTGCGGAATCTGCTGGACGATGCGGTGCTCGATTCGGCCGGCTCGCGGATCGTGCGCCGCATCGAACGCGAGTACACCCTCGTCGATGAGATTCCGTTCGATTTCGAGCGCCGGCGGCTGTCGGTGGTGGTGGACGACGGACTGTCGCACCTGATCGTCACCAAGGGGGCCGTGGAAGAACTGCTCGACAGGTGCGTCGCCGAACGTCGCGACGGGACCGAACTGCCGCTGACCGTCCAGCGCCGCACCGAACTCGACGATCTGGTAGCGGAACAGAATGCGCTCGGAATGCGCGTGCTCGCCGTCGCCGTCCGGTCGGTCGTCGCAGAACGCGGTGACCACCCCGAGGGCGGTCTCACCGAGAACGAGTACACCAAGGACGACGAGGCGAGCATGACGCTCGTCGGGTTCCTGCTGTTCCTCGACCCGCCGAAGGATTCGGCCGCGGCGGCGATCACCAGTCTGCGGCTACGCGGCGTGGCGGTGAAGGTGATCACCGGCGACAACCCGATGGTGGCCGCCACCGTCTGCCGGAAGGTCGGCGTCGACGCCCGGCGGGTGGTGAGCGGCGCCGAAATCGACGACCTGTCCCTGAAGGAGCTCGCCGAACTCGCCGAGCGCACCAGTGTGTTCGCGAAGGTGAACCCCACGCAGAAGGCGCGGATCGTCGAGGCGATGCGGACGCGGGGACACACCGTCGGGTTCCTGGGCGACGGCATCAACGATGCGCCCGCTCTGCGGACCGCGGATGTCGGAATCTCGGTGGACACGGCGGTCGACATCGCCAAGGAATCGGCCGACATCATTCTCCTGGAGAAGGACCTGACAGTTCTCGAATCGGGAGTGATCGAGGGCCGGCGGACCTTCGTGAACACCATGAAGTACATCAAGATGACGGCGTCGTCGAATTTCGGCAACATGTTCTCGGTGCTGGTCGCCAGCGCATTGCTCCCGTTCATCCCGATGATTCCGATCGTGGTGCTCGTGCAGAACCTGGCCTACGACCTCGCGATGCTCACTCTGCCGTGGGATCGCGCGGACTCGGAGGACCTGGCGCGTCCGCGCAAGTGGGAGAGCCGCGGACTGGGGAGGTTCATGGTGCGGATCGGTCCGTTGTCGTCGATCTTCGACATCACGACCTACGCGCTGATGTGGTTCGTCTTCGCGGCGAACTCACCGGTTCACGCGGCGCTGTTTCAGTCCGGCTGGTTCGTGGAGTCGATCATCTCGCAGACGCTCATCGTGCATCTGCTGCGGACCGGCCGGGTTCCGTTCGTCCAGTCCCGGGCCGGACTCCCGGTGGTGCTCGCCACTGCCGCAGTCTGCGTGTTCGGACTGGTCCTGCCTTTCACCGGCTTCGGTCAGGGCCTGGGTCTGGTGCCGCTGCCGTGGTCGTACTTCCCGTGGCTGATCGTCACGTTGGTCGGTTACTGCGTCGTGACGCAAGTGGCGAAGCGGATGTTCGTGCGCCGATACGGTGCGTGGATCTGACCGCGGCAGAAACTTTGGCTCCCGGAACGGTCTCTCACACCGTTCCGGGAGCCAAAGTTTTCACAGTTCTCAGTTCTCGATCCGGTCGAGGATGATCTCGGTCAGTTCGGCGGCGTTCTGTTCGGGGATCCAGTGGTTGGCGTGTTCGAGGATCCGGAGCCGGAAGTCGGCGTCGACGTAGTCTCCGGCCAGCTCGGCGCCGCGGCGCGCCAACGCGGTGTCGCCTGCGCCCCACACGTGAGTGGTCGGCACGGTGATGCGGCGCGCCAGAGCGCCGGGGCGGCCGAACGGAAGCGCGCGATACCAGTTCAGGCCGCCGGTCAGTGCCCCCGAGTCGATGATCTGCCGGTGGGTGTCGGCGATCATCTGATCGTCCATGCCGGTCGCGGCGAGCATGCGGTCGAAGAACTCGGGTTTCCGGGCGATCAGCAGTTCCGGCAGGCGGGGCGGTTGAAAGGCGGCCATGTACCAGGAGCGGCGGAACTGGTCGCTCTGCAGCATCGATTTCAGGAAGGCCGCGGGATGCGGCACCGAGACGGTGGTGAGCGTGGCGACCAGGTCCGGTCGCGTGGCGGTCAGCATCCACGCCACCTGCGCTCCCCAGTCGTGGCCGACCAGATGCACCTGCCGCGCATCGGACTGGATGATGAGGGACTCGATGTCGGAGACGAGTTCGCCGATGCGGTACTCGACTCGCCTGCGCGGCCGGGCGCGGGGAGAGTAGCCGCGCTGGTCCGGCGCGATGGTGCGGTAGCCCCGCTGATTCAACAGCTCCGATACTCCGGTCCACGACTGCGAGGTCTGCGGAAAGCCGTGCAGCAGAACGACTGTGCCGTTGTCGGCGGTGCCCGTGTCGGCGACGTCGAAGGTGAAACCGGCTCGCGAAAAGGTCTCCATGACTGCTCCCGAGGCAAGCCGCGGAAATTTACGTAACCGCGGGTAACGGAAAAACTCTCTCTGCCGAACGCTATGTGGTGCCCGAGGCCCGGTCAAGGGTTCGTTCACCGGTCCGCACACTCCGGTGCTGCCTATCGTGGACCCATGACTGCACCGGACCTGACGTCGTTGATCGAGTCGCTGCCCCGCGGGATGGTGATCACCGACCCCGACGTGCTGAGCGCCTATCGATACGACCGCGCCAACGACCCGGACGCGGGGACACCGGCAGCGCTGGTGCGGCCGATGACGACCGAGCACGTGCAGACGGCGGTCAGATGGGCGGCGGCCCACGACGTGCCGATCATCACCCGGGGCGCTGGGACGAGCCTGTCGGGAGGATCGACCGCGGTCGACGGCGCGTTGACGATCTCGACCGAGAAGATGCGGCAGCTCACCGTCGACACCGCGACCCGCACCGCCGTCACCCAACCGGGAATGCTGAATGCCGAGGTGAAGGCGGCCGCGGCCGAGAAGGGGCTCTGGTATCCGCCGGACCCGTCGTCGTTCGAGATCTGCAGCATCGGCGGCAACGTCGCGACCAACGCCGGTGGGCTGTGCTGCGTGAAGTACGGGGTCACCACCGATTATGTGCTGGGCCTGGAAGTGGTCCTGGCCGACGGCCGGGCGCTCCGGCTCGGCGGCAAGCAGTTGAAGGACTCCGCGGGCCTGCCACTGACCAAGCTGTTCGTCGGCAGCGAGGGCCTGCTCGGCATCGTCACCGAGGTGACACTGCGACTGCTGCCGCCACAGGCTCCGGCCTGCACCGTCGTGGGCTCGTTCGGGTCGGTCCGGGCGGCCGTCGAGGCGGTGCTGGCGGTGACGTCCCAGATCCGGCCGGCGATGCTCGAGTTCATGGACGGCGTCTCGATCAACGCCGTCGAAGACATGCTGAAGATGGGCCTCGATCGCGAGGCGGGCGCCCTGCTGGTGGCGCAGTCGGACGCGCCGGGACCCGCCGGTGCGGCGGAGGTGGCGCTGATCGAGGAGGCCTTCGGCGCCTGCGGGGCCGCCGAGGTCTTCGCCACGTCGGATCCGGTCGAGTCGGAGGCGTTCACGGCCGCGCGGCGTGCGGCGATCCCCGCGGTGGAGCGGATCGGCGCGCTGCTGCTCGAGGACGTCGGCGTGCCGCTGCCCGCCCTGCCGGATCTGATCGACGGCGTCGGCGCCATCGCAGCCGAGAACGACGTGCTGATCTCGGTGATCGCCCACGCGGGTGACGGGAACACCCATCCGCTGATCGTTCACGACCCCGCCGACGCCGAGGAGACCGCCCGCGCCAACCGCGCCTTCGGCCAGATCATGGACCTCGCCATCTCGCTCGGCGGCACCATCACCGGCGAACACGGTGTGGGCCGGCTCAAGAAGGGATGGCTTCGCGACCAGGTGGGCGACGACGTCATGGACCTGATGGAGATGATCAAGTCGGCCGTCGATCCGAAGGGGCTCTTGAACCCCGGCGTGATGCTCTCGTAGCGCCATCAGTCGACTTACGGTGAGCGTGTCCGGGAGGCGTTCGTCAAGCCCGCGTGAACATGGACACAGACCTCGAAGCGGGTTCGGGGAAAGCTCTCGGCACCGGGTAATGTCCGTCTGTCTCGGTGGCCTCCCCAATTGATCGCCACCCATTGGTGCGGCCCTGCCCCGGGGTCGGTAGACGTTGCGAAAAGGTGTGGTGAGAACGCTCGAATGACCACTTCGGTGACTGATCGTGCGACCGGATTCGAAGCCGAGCTGCGGAACGCTTTCACCGCCGACGGGCTGGTGCTGGACGCGGACCTCGACGCGCGACAGTATCGATGCGCCCGCGGCCAGATCGGTGCCCTGATGGGGGAGATCCCGCCGGGGGCGTACATCGCCCTGCTGATGCGGTTCCCCGCTCTGACCCTCGCCGGGCTGGTGGGTCACGCGGCGCTGCGGACCGACCCGAAGGACGACTACTGGCCGGACTTCTGGGACGCCATCGGCCGCGACCGGGATCCGGCGTTCGAGACGGTGGTCGGACAGCTGATCGGCGACCTGCTGCGCGAATGCGGGCTCCGCGACGTGCCGTCGCTGCGCGAGAGCTCGGTGGTGCCGCTGCTGAAGCTCCACGCGGGTCCGACCGTGCCGACGGTGGACGCGCTCGTGGGGGTGATCGAGGATCATGTGGCAGCCGGGCACGAGCCCACCGGCGTCGCCGTTCTCGAACGCCTCACCGAGCAGGGCTTCGAGCACCGGCGCCGCGCCCTGCCCGCCGACTATCGCGTGCTGCTGCAGCATGCCCCCGAGGTGGCCGTCGGTCTTCTCAATCGCCTGTGCGAACTTCTGCTCGCGACGGTCGTGCATCCGGACACCTGGACGCCGGACGCGATCACTCCGGGCACCGCGGATCTCCCGCGGGCGATGCTCGAATCGGTGCTCGACCGAGTGCGGCGCACTCCCTTCCTGAACGACGATGCCGCCGCGCGCGACCTGTGCCGCCACCGCGCGCCCGACCTCCGCTTCGACGCGATCGACGGCGAGGTGCGGATCGTGGTTCCCGCGCGGGACGACGCCGCGGTGTGGCGGGTGTGGACCGGCGACGCCCCGGAGGAACTCGCGGTTCCGGCCGGTGAGGCGATCGCACTTCCGATCGGCGTCGCGGTGCGCGAGAGCGTCCTGATCCGGCTCGACACCGGCGTGCGACGCTCGGTACCTCTGTTCGATCCCGCCGACCCGATCATCGTGTTCGCCGACGACGGCCGTCGCATCTCGCGGTTCGAGTCGCTGCCGGCGGGAGAGGTGCTCGTCCTGATGCCGCGCGACGCCGACCTGGTCTCGGGCACACGGAGGAAGATCGCCGTGACCGATACCGTGCCCGCCCCGTGGGAGGGCTGGGAACTGCGGACCGTCGACCTTGCCGGGCACACCGAACTGACCCTGAAACGCGATGGAAGAGCCGGGCGCACGCGCCGGATCCTGCCGGTGGAGTCGCCGGCCTACGCGCTCCCGGAGCCGATCGCGGGCGTCACCACGGCAGACGGCGATCCCGTCTACGGCGAACGCCCGCTGGTGGATCTGCCCGCGCACGACGGAGACGACACCAAGGAGTGGCGGGTGCGCGTGCGGCGAGCGGGCGACCTGGACTGGCTGATCGACTATCCGTGGGCCGCTGCCGATTACGTGACCTCGGCCGACCCGTTCGACGGTCTCGAGGAACCCCTGGTGGGACGGTTCGAGATCGCCGCCGGCGACTCGTACGGACTCGATCGGCGACTGACGGTGGTGCTCGCCGAAGGGCTCGAGGTGACCCATGATCCCGTCGTCCGACTGCCGCAGGCCGACGGACTCGCGGAATCGGTGAGCGAACTCGTCGCCGAGACCGGACTCAAGATCGACGAGGGCGAACTGGCGTTCGGTCCCGGTGACACCGAACGCGTCGCGACCGTCCATGCGGGCGACGACGATCTGCCGCTGCTGATCCGTCCGCCGCACGCCGAGATCCGCTTCGAGCATCCGGGCCACCCATCGGCCTGGCAGACCTCACTGCCGACGATCGGAGTCGACGACGCCGGTGCCGGTCGTCTCACCGTCCGGGTGCCCGGCGCCGTGGACGTGTCGTTCGCGCTGCTGGACGGGGACGGCGACATCGTCCGCGAATGGGCGGCCGACTCCCGCGCGGGCACTGAGTTCACCCTCGCGGCCAGGTCGGTCGTCGACGCCGCCAAACGGCTTCTGCGGGGCAGCCTCGTCGCGTTGATCGAGGATGAGCACGGAGATTCCGAGGAGGCGGAGGTAGCCCGCGTGGCGCGCTCGGCGTCCACCTCTCAGGCGCCGGTGGCGGACTCCGCAGCCGGCGCCGACGCCCTCACCGCCGAATGGCTGCGTCTGGACACCGTCCAGGCCGCGGAGGTGGCGGCGCCCGCCCCCGATGCGGCACCGATCGAGGCGGTCGGGGCTCCGGCCGATGAGTTGTTGACCGCGGACCCCACCGCCTCGCTCATCGCCCTCGGCGACAGCCCGGTGGCGCCCTCGCGCATCCCGGCGCTGCTGATCCGGTCGGGACTGGCCGAGAGCGTGTTCACCGCACCCGAGCCGTACGACGGCGCCCACCCGAACCCGTACGTCAGCTGCCTCCTCGCGACCTCGGCCATCGTCGACCCGGCCAGTCCGCAGCGCGACGAGTTGCAGTCCTACCTGGCCACACGCGGCGGCGACGATCTGCTCCGGGTGATCGCGACCGGCCGCATGGAGGACCCGCGGACCGGTGTCTTCGACCGGAACGTGCTGGCCGTCGACGCGATGGCACGGGCGCAGGTGGAGTCGCTGTTCGAAAGTTTCCGCATCGTTCCCGGCCCGCTGGTCGATCTCGACATGCGGACCGCGGCGACCATCGAGGCCTTCCATCGCCGCGCCGAGTGGATGACCGATCCGGTCAGCCTGGAGGCGCCGCGGTACGTGAACAAGACGCTGCGCGATGTACGCCGCGCCTCGCCCGAACTGTACGACCTGATCGCCGCGCGCAACGAGGCGCTCGACGGCGTCGACACGATCAGCAATCCCTGGATGCTGCTCTCGATGCAATCGCTGGCGTTCGCGGCCATCGGGCGCCTGCAGGCGTACGGCCGGCTCAAGCAGCCGGTGCTGACCGACGAGGGTCGCGCGATGTGGGCCACGCTGGCCGACTACTGTCCGGCTATGGTGGCCGCCGACCTGCTGATCGCGAATGCGGTGGCGGTGCGTTCGGACGCGCTCGACCGGGTGCGCGCTAAGAAGTGAGTCGTGTGCGGCGAGCGGATCGAATCGATTCGGCGTCCACCCCGGCCTCACGCCGCAGCGCCTTCTGCAGGCCCGACGCGGTCTCGTAGCCGGCCGCGAGCGCTGCGCGGCGGACGGAGGAGCCCGCGCGCAGGCGGTCGATCGCCACGTTGAGCCGGGCGCGGACTCGCCACTGCCGGAACGGGATCCCGGTCTCTGACACGAACAGGCGTTGGACGTGCCGGACGCTCGTTCCGTGCCGGTCGGCGAGTTCGTCGAGCGGCCGTGCCGACAGCGGTGCCTCCACCGCGATCGCGGCCGCCACCGGATGTCGCGGCATCGGCAGGGCGAAGTACGGGCCGCTCAATCCGGCCAGGACCTCCTCGATCGCCTCGCGGAACACCGCGACCTGTTCTGCGGTCGAGGGCGCTGCCCCGAGCACACCGGTCATCACGGCGGTGAGAGCGGGCACCGAGCCGAGCCGATGCACCGGCTCGGGTGGGGTGGTCGTCGGCGACAGCAGCGGGCCCAGGACCAGACTGCCGGGGGAGTAGCGCGCCGAATGCGGAAGGTCGGCCGCCAGCCACACGGCCTCCTGGTCCGCGAGCAATACCTGCTCACCGGCGACGTCGAGTGTCGCCGAACCGGCCGCGACGTAGATGAGGTGCGGGAGGTGGTGGCTGTGCGTTCCGTGCCCCAGGAACTTCGGAGCGGCGCCGGGGACCAGGGTCGCGAGGCGGCTCGGTACGCGTTCGGCCATCGTTCACACCTCTCATCGTGTCGGCGACCGGCATGTCAGGTTGGTCGGCAGATCGTGTCACGTCCGGACCGAATCCGGTCGTTCGGTCCATTAGCTTAGTCTTGCCTAATAAGATGTGCGCGCTGGGCCGTCTCCCGTGCGCCGAACCGAGATGGTGGAAGTGATGCTCAGATCTCGTGCACTGCCTGCGACGATGCTGGCCGTGGTCGCCGTGCTGACCCTGGCGCTCGGGGGCTGTTCGACGTCCGGGGGCGATGCGTCTGGACAGACTCGTGCGGTCAAGACGTCCCAGGGCGAGGTGGACGTCCCGGTGGCACCGAAGCGGGTGGTGCTGCTCAACTACGCCCTGGCCGGCTATCTCTTCGATATGGACGTCCCGGTGGTTGCGACGACCCCCGAGGTGACCGACGGCAAGCACGAGTTCAACGCCGCGTGGGCCGAGAAGGCGCAGAAGGCGGGCACGACCTTCCTCCCCTGGAGCAACGACGGATTCGACATGGAGTCGATCCTGGAGGCCGAACCCGATCTCATCGTCGCAGGTGGTCTCGGATTTCCGCTCAAGCACGCCACCGCGGCGTACCCGGAACTCAGCAAGATCGCGCCGACCGTCGTGGTGAGCGGAGATCTGACCGAGTGGCGCGACCAATACGAGTTCCTCGCCGACGACGTCTTCAACCGGCCGGAGAAGTTCGCCGAGGCCTCGGCGGCCTACGACAAGCGAGTCGCCGAAGTCCGCGACGAGATCACCGTCCCCGAGGGTGAGATCACCTTCCTGTCGCTCACCGCGGCGGGAGACGTGTACGTGCCCATCGAGACGCGCGGGCTGCCCGCCGAGTTCGCGAAGCTCGGCTTCCGTCCCGCACCGCTGTTCGCGACGGGCCGGTTCCAGCCGTACACCCCGGGCGGCGACAGCTTCGCGCTCTCGACCGAACAGGTGGGCCAGTGGATCAATCAGGACACGGTGTTCGTCCTGGGCTTCAACGCCGACGTCACCTCCGTCGCCGAACTCGCCAAGCAGCCGATCTACGCGGCACTGCCGGCCTTCCAGAAGAAGCAGGCACACGACCTTCCGTACTGGGTGCAACGCAGCGACTACCACGAGGCGATGGCGATGCTCGACATCGTCGAGGGCATGTTCGGCGGAGCGGGTCCGGGACAGGAGCACTGATGACTCAGTCGCGGCTCACACCGCTGCCGATCATCCTGCGACGGCTGGTCGTGGAGTCCAACGAGCTCGTCAACCCGCGGCTGCGGCGCGTGCGGCTCGGCGGCGAGGAACTGGGGGCCTTCGAGCGTGACGGTGTCCTCTTTCCGGCCTTCGCCAGCCCCGGGTTCGACGACCATGTGAAGCTGATCTTCGCACCGGGCGGCGACATCGCCGACGCGCTGCCGGTGCAGCGCGCGCACGGTATCGAGTGGACGGCGTCGCCGGTGCGCGAGTCGCGCGACTACACGCCGGTCGAGGTGGACGCGGACGCGGGCACCATCGCATTCGATTTCGTCGTTCACAGCGATTCGGGGGACCGATCGGCGGCGGGGCCCGCCGAGGCCTGGGCGGCCGCCGCGCGACCCGGTGACGACCTTGGATCGTGGGGCCCAAGTCGTCCACGGTGGTGCCGCCGAATGCGACATGGACGCTGATGGTCGCAGACGAGACCGGTTTGCCCGCAGTACGCCGATTCCTCACGGAACGACCGGTGCCGGGGCCGGTCCGAGCCGTCCTCGCCGTCGCCGACCCCGTCGCACAGCAGGTCCTTCCCGTCGGCCCGGACGACGAGATCACCTGGGTGTGCGCTGAACCGGGCGATGGCGCCGCTCTGGCCGATGCCGTCGCGGGGATCGTGCCGCTCGACGGTGCCCCCTACATCTGGGGTGCCGGGGAGAGCCGCAGCCTGCTGCCGATCCGCAAGTACGTCAAGCGAGAGCTCGCGGTGCCCAAACGGGACGTCGACATCACCGGATACTGGCATCTGCGCGAGCTCGTCCCGGAGCAGGCCGCCGCGGACGACGGCGCGCCGACCGCCGGACCGGCGGTTGTGGAATCGCCGGTGACCTGGTTCGCGATCCGAGCGGCCCTGCGACTGGGACTCATCGAGGCGGTGGACGCCGGTCGTATCGGTCGCGCAGGGCTCGCGCGACGTCTCGGCATTCCGGATGAGCGGCTCGCCCCGCTCGTCGACCTGCTCATCGCGTGCCGGGTGCTGAGCGCCGACGGGACGGCGCTGACAGTCGGGGAGAGAGGCGACGTTCTCCTCACCGACGATCATGCGCGTGAGCAGTTCGACGGCGTACGCGCCGAGCAGATCCTGGCGCTGACCGAGCTGGCTGAGTGTCTCCCGGCGGCTGAGCCGGCGTGGCGCCGCCGGACCGGCACGAGTTTCGCTCGGTTCGCCGCGTCGGACGCGGCTGTGTACGCCGAACTCATCGAGGACGCCGAGCGCCTGCAGTTCCTGATCCCCGCGCTTGCGGCGCTGTCCGCGCTGTGGACCGGATCGCCGGTCTTCTTCGGGCCCGGCGCCGTCACCCTCGCGCAGGGATTGCGGACGGCGGGCGCGATCGGACCCGGTGCGGTGCCCACCGTCGTCGCTCAGGGCGCGCCACGCGCCGTCCTCGAGGAGGCCGCGGGTGCCGGGGACATCCTGTTCACCGACGACTGGCCGAGGGCTCAGACGGCGATTGCGGCGTGCGCGCTGGCGCACTGCGAGGACGAGGAGGCGGTGGCGCTGCTAGCGGCTCCGCGGCCCGCGGTGCGCAGGCTGGTGATCGTCGAATCCACTTCTCCGGACGCGCTGAGTCCGCGCGTCGCCGAGGACGCAGTTCTCTCGCTGGCCCTCGTCGGACGAGCACCGCGCGACCGCGAGCAACTCGGTCGCCTCGCGCGCGATGCGGGCTGGCGGGTCGTCGACGAGGCCGCGCTGGGGTGGGGAGTCTCGGCGCTCGTGTGTGAGCCCGCGGAGTGAACAGCGGCACCGAGACGGCCGTGCGGCCGGATCAGGGCCGGCGGCAACCCACGGAGCGCCGGATCGGCGGACGCATGGCGGCGCTGATCGCAGTGGCCGCCGTGCTGGTCTTCATCTGCGGTCTCAGTCTCGCCGTCGGTTCAGCGGCACTGCCGCTCTCGACCGTGTGGGCAGCGCTGACCGACCGCGATCAGTCCATCGACCACATCACCGTCATGGACGTGCGCCTGCCGCGCACACTGCTCGGACTGCTCGTCGGAGCGGCGCTGGGAGTGGCGGGCGCATTGATGCAGGCAGTCGGCCGTAACCCGCTCGCCGATCCCGGGATTCTCGGCGTCAACGCCGGCGCGGGCCTCGCGGTCGCCGTCGGCGTGGCGTACCTCGGATTGACGACCATCTCCGAGTTCGTGTGGCTCGGCATGGTCGGCGCCGTGGTGGCGGCGGTTCCGGTGGCCGCGATCGCCGCGCGCGGTCCCGGCGGAGCCACGCCACTGCGGCTGACGCTCGTCGGGGTCGCGTTGACCGCGGTCCTCAACGGACTGAGTCTGAGCCTCTCGCTGGTGAATCCCAGCCGCTTCGAGCGCATGCGGTTCTGGGGTGTCGGCAGTATCACCGACCGGCCCCCGGGCACGGTGGAGTTCGTCGCGCCGTTCATCGTCGCCGGACTCGTCCTTGCCCTCGCTGCGTCACGTTCGCTGAACGTGCTGGCTCTCGGCGATGACGTGGCGCGGTCGGTCGGCGCCCGGCTCGGGCTCACGCGGGCCGCGGCGGTGGTCTCGCTGGTCCTCCTGTGCGGCGCGGCCACGGCGGCGGCCGGACCGATCGCGTTCGTCGGACTCATGGTGCCGCATGCGGTCCGGATGCTGGTCGGTGCCGACCAACGGTGGGTGATCGCATTCTCTGCGCTGGCGGGCCCGGTGCTCGTGCTGGCGGCGGACCTGTTCGGCCGAGTGGTGGTGCGGCCTGAAGAACTGGAGGTCGGGATCGTCACGCCCCTGTTCGGCGCACCGGTTCTGATCTGGCTCGTCCGACGGACGCGACGTCTATGAGCGCGCACCGGACGGTGGAGGTGCTCGCCGGGCCGATCGGTCTGCGCGTGACCCGGCGCGCCGTCGTGGTCAACTCGGCACTTCTGATCCTCATCGGGGCCCTGCTGGTCGGCGCCCTGGTTCTCGGGCGCAGCGGCCTCGGCTTCGACGACCTGCTCGCGCTCATGCGCGGCGAGGGGTCGAGGAAGCAGGAACTCGTGTTCTCCTGGCGGGCGCCGAGAGCTCTGGCGTCGGTTCTCTTCGGCGCCTGTCTGGGGATCAGCGGCGCGATGTTCCAGGCCATCACCCGCAACGCGCTCGGCAGTCCGGATGTGATCGGCATCAACTCAGGTGCCTACACCGGAGTGATCGTGGTGTTGATGGCCGGCGGCTCCGGATATGCGGCCACCGCGGCCGGGGCGGTCGTCGGATGCACACTGGCCGCACTGACAGTCTTCGTCCTCGCGTACAGGCAGGGAATGGCCGGATTCCGGTTGATCGTGGTCGGCATCGCCGTCAGTGCGGTGCTCACCTCGGTCAATCACTGGTTCAGCGTGCGCGCCGACCTCGACGAGGCGCTGCAGGCGGCGATCTGGGGTGCGGGAAGTCTGGGCGGGATCACGTGGACTCCGCTCGTCGCGACACTGTGCGCGGTCGCGCTCATGCTTCCGGTTCTGCCGGTGATCGCGCACCGCATGCGGGAACTGGAACTGGGTGACGACGTGGCCGCCGCGCAGGGAGTGGATGTCGAACGCACCAAGCTCCTGATGGTTCTGGTCGGGGTGTTCAGCACCGCGATCGTCACTGCGGTCGCCGGGCCGATCGCCTTCATCGCACTCGCCGCTCCGCAGATCGCGCGCCGGCTGTGCCGCGCACCGTCGCTCAGTCTGACCGGATCGGCGCTGGTCGGCGCCGTGGTGCTCGCGGCATCCGATCTGATCGCGCAGTATCTGCTCGCCGGCGCGCGTCCGCCGGTCGGCGTGGTCACCGTCACCGTCGGCGGCTTGTACCTCATCTGGCTGCTGCTGCGCGAGTCGGCGCGCTGAGACGGTGACTGCGCTGAGACGGTGAGTGCGATGATCGTGTCGAGGTCTTCTCGGTACGCTGACCGAGTGCCTGACGACGACCGCGCCGGGAGCGCGCCGACCGTGATCGGTGTGCTCGGACCGGTGACGATCGACGGCCGTGAGGTGCCCGGCCAACGTGCCCGGCGGTTGCTCGTGGCCCTGACGCTGGCCGAGGGCCGAGCGGTCCCGGCCTCCCGCCTGATCGACGAGGTGTGGGGCGATCAGCCGCCCAAATCGCCGGGTCCGGCTCTGCACACGCAGGGCTCCCGCCTGCGCGGGCTGCTCGGCGGCGCGAGTCTGGACGGCACCGGAAGCCGGTATCGGCTGACCGGCGTGGTCACCGATCTGGAGCGGGCCCGGCGACTGGCCGCGGCCGGTCGGCCGGATGCCGCGCTCGCTCTCTGGCGCGGCACGCCCGGCGACGACCTCGGCGGGGGCGACCTCGCGCGCGAACTCGCCGACCTGGCCGACGGGGTGCGCCGGCGGATCGACGAGGCGGCGGCGGAGGCCGCACTCGCGACCGGTGACTACGCCGTCGCCGAAGAACTCGCCAGAGAACGGGTGAACGCCGATCAGCTCGACGAACCCGGCTATCTGCTGCTGATGCGCGCGCTGGCCGGCCGCGGCCGCCGGAACGAGGCGCTCGCGGTGTTCGCCCGGCTCCGGCGCACCCTGGCCGAAGAACTGGGCGTCGACCCCGGACCGGAGGCGACGGCACTGAACGCGGACCTGCTGGCCGCGCAGCCGCCGACCGTGGCCGTGCCGCGGCGCAGGCCGACCGGCGCGCGGGTGGGACTGCGCGAGGACGGCAACGTGCTGATCGGGCGGGCCGACGACCTCGCCGCGCTGGAGAGCCTGCTGTCCGATCGGAGAGTGGTGACCGTGCAGGGGCCGGGCGGCGTCGGGAAGACGAGGATCGCCAATGCGGTCGGCCGTCGCCTGAGCGAGCGCGGGACCGCCGTGTACTTCGTCCCGCTCGCCGCCGTCCGCAACGGTGACGACGTGGTCGCGGCGGTGGCCGCGACCCTCGGCGTCGGTGAGTCGGAGCTCGGCAGCAATGCCCGGCCGCGCGTCGTGTCCGGCAGCTTGTCGGACCGGTTGACCGACGCGCTGCGCGGTGGTGAGTCGGTCCTGATCCTGGACAACTGTGAGCAGGTGATCGACGCGTGCGCGGCACTGGTCGACTCGCTGATCGCCGCGGAGCCGGGTGTGCGTGTGCTCACCACGAGCCGGTCTCCGCTGCTGATTCCGGCCGAGCAGGTGTATCAGCTCCCCGTGCTCGGCGTCGCCGGCGATCGTTCTCCGGCCGCCGAACTGTTCGCCCTGCGCGCTCGTGCGGTACGCCCCGACGTGGAGCTCGAACCGTCGACCGTCGCGGCCCTCTGCGAACATCTCGACGGGCTGCCGCTCGCGATCGAGCTCGCCGCGGCGCGTGTGCGGACCATGAGCGTGGAGGACATCGCCGAGCGCATCGCTGAACGGTTCGAGCTGCTCCGCTCCACCGACCGGACGGCACCGGACCGCCACCGCACGCTGTATGCCGTCATCGACTGGAGCTGGGAACTGCTGGACCCGAGCGCCCGTGCGGCTCTGGCGCGGCTGTGCCTGTTCCCCGGCGGATTCTCACGCGAGGCCGCGGCAGTGGTCACCGGGACCAGCGGCATCGCGCTCGACGACGCATTGGCCTCGCTCGCCGACCAGTCACTTCTGCAGGTGGACGACGCCGGCGGTCGTGCCCGGTTCCGGATGCTCGAGATGGTCCGTGAGTTCGGTGAGCAGCGACTCACCGAGACGGGAGCGACGGGCGAGGTGGTCGACGCGATGCAGCGGTGGGCCCGCGAGCTCTGCCGCGACATCCGCGCCCGATACGACGTCGAGGCCGATCGCGACCTGGCGGCCGAAGTGGACCGCGAGGCCGACAATCTCGTCTGGGTGCTGCGGCGGGCCGTGGAACTCGGCGCGCCCGCGTGGCCGACGATCGTCACGGTGTTCCCGGTGCTGAGCGCATTCTGGTCGAGCCGCGGGCTGCATCAGGAGGTGCAGTCGTGGGGTGAGCGGATCGTCGACGCATTGCCCGTGCCGCCGTCCGATCTCGACGACGCCGAGCGCGAAGCGTGGCAGGTGACGCTGATCGCCGCGGCCCTGCACTTCATTCCGCGCCGGCGTCAGCGGTCGACGGCCCGAGTCCGCACTCGGCTGCGTCGGCTGCATCGCCCGGAGCACACATTCGACGATCCCGCGGAGTTCCTCTCGGCGCTGCTGATGAGCCGCACCATGATCGAGGTGTACCGGACGATCGTGCGCGGCTCTGCTTCCGGCCACGCGGCGGTGGTGCGCGCCATCGCCCTGACCCTGCTGCTCAATATGAAGGAGAACGGCGGAGACCTGGTCGGTGCGCTGCGGATCAGCGCTCAGCTCACGGAGTTCCCCGCTCGGCCGGACTCGTTCGCCGCGGCGATGGTGGACATGAGCACTGCGAGTCTCTACAGCCAGCAGGGTCTGTGGCGCGAGGGTCTGCGCCTGTACGAAGGCAGTCTCAGACGCTTCCGCGAACTCGGAGCCCAGGACGACGCCCAGCAGGTGGGCGCGTACGTCGTCGCGGCGTTACTGCAGCTCGGGGAGTTCGATCGGGCGCGCGGGCAACTCGACGCCATCGCGCACGGCTGGGCGCCGGGCGCCCCGACGCCGCAGGGCGACCCCGAGGCCGTCGCGGTGATGATGCTCGCGACTGCCGAGTACCGGCGGATGACGGGCGACCGATCGCGGTCGGCATATGAGGAGGCGGGTGATGTGCTGCTCGCGGGGCACCCGCTGGCCACCCGCGATCCCGGTGCGGTGATGACGCTCAGCGCGGTGGCCGCGGGATTGATAGAGATCGGAGCCTGCGAGGCCGCAGAACGCTACGTCGCGCCCCTCGCGGACTCGCTCGGCGCCACCATCGCCGAACTCGGATGGTACGACCTTCCGCAGACAGGAAACGTGGCGCTGGTGAGCGGCGCACTGCGGTGCGCACTGCGGCCCGGCGACGAACGCGGGGTGGCACTGCTGGTGCTCGCCGAGCGGCTGCACGCGCGACGCGACTATCCCGCGATGCAGGAGTTGATGGAACGCCGGCGCGAGGTGTCGGGCGCCGCCGACGAGGTGTGGGATCGTGCCCGGGCGCGATTAGGCGGTCTGGGACGCCAAGCGGCCCTCGCCGAGACCGTGAAGATCCTCGGCGAGGGCCGCGACTGACGGCTGTTCGATCGGCTCAGCGCGCGTTGCGGATGTATGCCCGCACGGCCAGCGGGGCGAACACCGCGGTGATGACCGCGGCACCGATCAGGCTCCACAGCACATGCGAACCGACGTGCCCGTCGTTGCACATCTCGCGGACCGCCGTCACCAGGTGGCTCACTGGATTGACATTGACGAATCCCTGCAGCCAGCCCGGCATGGTCTCCACCGGCACGAACGCGTTCGACATGAAGGTCAGCGGGAACATGATCAGCATCGACACGCCCTGCACGGCCGACGCCTTCTTCACCAGGCAGCCCATCAAGGCGAAGATCCACGACACCGCGAAGCTGCACACCAGAACCAGCAGGGTGGAGCCGAGGACGCCGAGGGCGTCGGGTCGCCAGCCCATCGCGATGCCTACCGCGAACGTGATGACGGTGGCGATGAGATACCGGACGACGTCGGCGAGCAGTGCGCCGGCGAGGGGACTGATCCGCGCGATCGGCAGCGATCGGAAGCGGTCGAAGACGCCCTTGTTCATGTCTTCGCGGAGCTGCGTGCCGGTGACGATCGACGTCACGATCACAGTCTGCACCAGGATTCCCGGAATGATGACCGGGAGGTAGCTCTTGGTGTCGCCGCTGATCGCGCCGCCGAATATGTAGGTGAACATCAACGTGAAGATGATCGGTTGCAGCACCACGTCGAAGAACTGCTCCGGATTGCGGAGCATCTTGATGATGCTGCGGCGGGCCAGGGAGAACGACTGGCTCACGGTCTCGCCGAAGCCGATGGAGCGCTTCGCCTGCGTCCGGACCTGTTCGATGCTGATCGCGGTCCGGGGAGAGGGAGGGGTCAGGGTGGTGGTGGTCATCGGAGTGCCTCCTCGGCGTCGGTTTCGGTGCGCGGGTCGGACTCATCGGATTCGGAGTGCCCGGTGATCGTGAGGAAGACCTCGTCGAGGGTGGGCTTGGAGACGGTGATCTCGTCGATCTCGATCTGCTCGTCGCGCAGGGCGAGCAGGACGTCGGGCACGCGGTCGGGATGGTGCAGTGCCACGGTGATGCGACCGGCCTCGGGGCTGAGGGTCGCGGACTCGCCGAGGACCCGCTCGGCGAGTCGGGCCACGTGCGCGGCGTCGTCACGATCGGCCGGCGTGAGCATCAGGGTGCTCGAGCCGATGGACTGCTTGAGTTCGTCCGCGGTTCCGTCGGCGATCACCAGACCGCGGTCGATGACGGCGATCCGATCGGCGAGCTGATCGGCCTCGTCGAGGTACTGCGTGGTGAGCAGGACCGTGGAACCCTGTGCGACGAGCTTGCGGATGGTCTCCCACATCTGCGCGCGCGTGCGCGGATCCAGTCCGGTGGTCGGCTCGTCCAGGAACAGCAGCGGTGGAGTGTCGATCAGGGACGCCGCGAGGTCCAGACGCCGGCGCATGCCGCCGGAGAAGTCGCTCAGCGGACGGTTCGCGGCCTCCTCCAGTGAGAAGTCGGCGAGCAGTTCCTCGGCACGGCTGCGCGCCTGAGCCTTCGACTTGCCGAGAAGCCGGGCGAACAGCGTGAGGTTCTGCGCTGCGGTCAGGTCTTCGTCGACCGACGCGTATTGACCGGTGACGCCGATCAGCGATCGCACCGCGACCGGATCCTCGACCACGTCGTAGCCGAAGATCCGGCCGTATCCGGCGTCGGGCTTCAGGAGGGTCGCCAGCATGCTGACGGTGGTGGTCTTGCCCGCACCGTTGGGACCGAGGACCCCGTAGACCGTGCCTGCGGGCACCGCGAGGTCGACGCCGTTGACGGCTTTCGTCGACCCGAAGTGCTTGACCAGACCTCGGGCGTCGATGGCGAGATCGGAGTCACGCCCGGTTGAAGCGCTCGACCGGGGGAGCGTTGAGGAGTATGTGTTCATGCCGGAAACCATGCGCCCGTGCGCTTTCACGGCGCTGTCGTCGGCTTACACCGATCGCGCGCCGCTTACGCGGCCTCCGATTCGGGCACGCCGAGCAGCGGTTGCACCCGTGCCGGGATGGAGTACCCGGACTGCCACGGGTACCGGCCGTCGTCGTCGGGCCAGACGAGTTGTATCGCATCGAACCGGGCGCCGTAGACGACCCGCGTGAGCCGCAGAGCTCCGGCGTCGATGACGTCGATCGCACGGAACCGGACCGGGCGGCGCAACCGCGCGGGTACGTCGGACCCCGGGCCGAAGCCAGGGTCGGCGACCACCGCCCGTGCCGCGTGGTCGAGCAGGATCCCGGCGAGATCCGGCGGGAGCCCGGTCATCACCAATTCCGGGCGTCCGTGCTCGGTCAGCCCGGTGGTGTAGGTCAGGGGCGGGTTGGCGGCGTCACCGAGCACGCCGGTCACCGACCAGCGTCCCTCCGCGATGAGCGCGAGGGCGTCGCCGACCAGATCGTCCGCGCCGTCGCACCGTGGGTCGAACTCACACATGACATCCTCCTGACCGATTCGATCATTTGTTCGATTGGTGGTGTCACTGTACGACGCGGGTCCGACAGAAGTCGGCTTCAAGAGAAAGCGGCGAGGTGCGCCGGGCGAGTCGCGCCCGGCCGACCCCGTTCGGGCGCGGCGCCTAGACTGGGTGCGTGCCAGGCCGAATCCCCGATCGCGACATCGCCGCGATCCGTGAGCAGACGCGCATCGAAGACGTGGTCGGAGACTATGTCACGCTGCGCAGGGCCGGCGCGGACCGCATGACCGGGTTGTGCCCGTTCCACGATGAGAAGACACCGTCGTTCCACGTCCGGCCTCATCACGGGCACTTCCACTGCTTCGGGTGCGGCGAGGGCGGCGACGTCTACACGTTCCTGCAGAAGCAGGAGCACGTCAGTTTCGTCGAAGCCGTCGAACAGCTGGCGGACCGGATCGGTTACACCATCAACTACAAGGGCGGCGGCACCGCGATCAAGCGCGACCGCGGCACGCGCGCCCGGCTCGTGGCCGCCAACGCGGCGGCGCAGCAGTTCTACGCCGAACAGCTCGCGACGCCCGAGGCGCAGGTGGCGCGCGACTTCCTCACCGAACGCGGCTTCGACGGCACTGCGGCGGCGCATTTCGGCTGCGGGTACGCCCCCGCCGGGTGGGACACGATGACGAAGGCCCTGCTGAAGCTCGGCTTCCAGTTCTCCGAGCTGGAAGCCGCCGGGCTGTCGAAGCAGGGCCGCAAAGGGCCCATCGATCGGTTCCATCGGCGTCTGCTGTGGCCCATCCGCAATCTCGGCGGCGATGTCATCGGGTTCGGCGCGCGCAAGCTCTTCGACGACGACAACCTCGGCAAGTACATGAACACGCCCGAGACCATGCTGTACAAGAAGTCGCAGGTGCTGTTCGGACTCGACCTGGCCAAGCGTGACATCGCCAAGGGCCACCAGGTCGTGATCGTCGAGGGCTACACCGACGTCATGGCGATGCACATGGCCGGTGTCACCACGGCCGTGGCCTCTTGCGGCACGGCGTTCGGAGAGGACCATCTGGCACTGATCCGCCGGCTGATGATGGACGACTCGTACTTCCGCGGCGAGGTGATCTACACCTTCGACGGCGACGACGCCGGTCAGGCCGCGGCGCTGAAGGCCTTCGAGGGGGAGCAGTCCATCGCCGGTCAGACCTTCGTGGCCGTCGCGCCCGACGGTATGGATCCGTGCGAGCTCCGACAGTCTGCCGGCGATCCGGCGTTGCGTGATCTCATCGCCCGGCGCATCCCGATGTTCCAGTTCGCGATCAAGTCGTTGATCGCCCAGCAGAACCTCGACACCGCGGAGGGCCGCGTGGCGGCCCTGCGGGAGACGGTGCCGGTGGTGGCGAGGATCCGCGACGTCGCGCTGCGGGACGAATACGCGCGCCAGCTCGCCGGGTGGGTCGGCTGGGACGATGTGGCCCAGGTTCTCTCGCGCGTGCGCGCCGAGGCCAAGCGACACGGTGGCCGGCGCGGCGCGAACGCGCGGCAGCGGAACTCGCGCACTCGACCCGAGGCGATGTCGCCGCCGCCGACCGCGCGACCGCTGCCGAACGACCCGCGGCTCTGGCACCAGCGCGAAGCGCTCAAGGCGGCGCTTCAGTATCCCGCCATCGCGGGCACGGTCTTCGATTCCCTGCCCGGCGAGTGCTTCACCGATCCCTCGTACCTGGCTGTCCGCGAGGCGATCGCGGCGGCCGGGGGAGCGGCGAGCGGTCTCGGCGGCGCCGCCTGGGTGGACGCCGTCCATCACGGCGTGATCGACGACCCCGCGGTGGCTCCGCTCGTCACCGAGCTGGCGGTGGAGCCGCTCCCGGTCGAGGACGACCGTGTGCCGCAGTACATCTCGAGCGTCCTGGCGCGGTCGCAGGAGATCTGGGTCGGCTCTCAGATCGCCGACATCAAATCGAAGCTGCGCCGGATGTCGCCCGCCGGGGACCCCGACGGTTACAACGCGCTCTTCGGCGACCTCGTGGCGCTCGAAGCGTATCGGCGCAGTCTGCTCGAGCAGGCCTTCGACGCCGGAGCGGACGCGGTCTGAGTGGTTCCGGCGGCGGTGTCCATCGGCGGGTTCTCCCCAGCATCGTCTGCGGTGCGTCGTAAGGTGATTCTCTGCTGACGGACGCCCTCGTCCCGGCGGAAAGGGTAAGCGCATGACGCAGGTGATGAGGAGCTCGGTGCGCGAGCTGACGACTCGCGGCGTGATCCTTGGTGGTCTCATCACCCTGGTCTTCACCGCGGCCAACGTCTACCTCGGACTCAAGGTCGGTCTCACGTTCGCCACTGCGATTCCGGCGGCGGTCATCTCGATGTCGGTACTGCGCTATTTCCGCGATCACACGATCGTGGAGAACAACATCGTGCAGACCATCGCGTCGGCGGCGGGCACGCTCTCGGCCATCATCTTCGTCCTGCCCGGTCTCATCATGATCGGCTGGTGGACCGGCTTTCCGTACTGGATGACCGTCGCGGTCTGCGCGATCGGCGGCATCCTCGGCGTCATGTACTCGATCCCGCTGCGGCGCGCGCTCGTCACCGGCTCTGATCTGCCGTATCCCGAGGGAGTGGCGGCCGCGGAGGTCCTGAAGGTCGGCGACTCGTCCGGGCGCGACCCCGACGCCGTCGACCCCAACCGCGGCGGTATGCGAGCGATCGTTCTCGGTGCGGTGGGCGCCGCGTTCTTCTCCCTGCTCGGTTCGCTGAAGCTGATCGCCTCCGAGGTCGCGGTCGCGTTCCGTGTCGGCTCGGGCGCGACGATGGTGGGTGCCAGCCTGTCGATGGCGCTGATCGGCGTCGGCCACCTGGTCGGCATCGGGGTCGGTATCGCGATGCTCGTCGGCCTGGTGATCTCTTTCTTCGTCATCCTTCCGACGCGGACATGGGACGCCATTCCCTCCGGCGATCTGCTCGACGGTGTGAACAGCGTCTTCAGCGCCGACGTGCGGATGGTGGGAGCCGGCGCGATCGCGGTCGCGGCCGTGTGGACGCTGCTGACCGTCATCGGCCCGATCCTGCGCGGCATCGTGGCGGCCGCGGCCAGCGCACGCAAGCGCAGGTCGGGCGAGAGCGTCGACGTGACCGAACGCGACATCCCGATCCAGTACGTCGGCCTGACGATCATCGTCGCGCTCATCCCGATCGGATGGCTGCTCTGGGACTTCATGAAGGGGACCGCGCTGGTCGGGAGTGCCACCGGCATCCTGATCGTCACGATCATCTTCGTCTTCGTGATCGGCCTCGTCGTGGCCGCCGTGTGCGGATACATGGCGGGCCTGATCGGATCGTCGAACAGCCCGATCTCCGGTGTCGGCGTGCTGGTGGTCCTGTGCGCGGCACTGCTGATCAAGGTGACGCACGGCCCCGCCGACAGCACGAGTCAGACCGAGGCGCTCATCGCGTACACGCTGTTCACCTCGTCGGTGGTGTTCGGTGTCGCGACCATCTCCAACGACAACCTGCAGGATCTCAAGACCGGTCAACTCGTCGGCGCCACGCCGTGGAAGCAGCAGGTCGCGCTCATCATCGGCGTGCTCTTCGGATCCGCCGTGATCCCGCCGATCCTGGGACTGATGAACAACGCCTTCGGTTTCCAGGGCGCCCCGAACGCCACGGAGAACGCCCTGGCCGCCCCGCAGGCCGCACTGCTCTCGACACTGGCGAAGGGCGTCTTCGGCGGCGACCTCAACTGGGCCCTGATCGGCCTCGGCGCGGCGATCGGCGCCGGCGTCATCGTGGTCGACGAGGTGCTCAAGAGGACCACCTCGAACCTCAAGCTGCCACCGCTGGCCGTCGGTATGGGCATGTACCTGCCGATGTCGCTCACGCTCATCATTCCGATCGGTGCCTTCATCGGTCTGGCGTACGACAAGTGGGCGCTGCGCGACCCGATCGGCGGCGAACGGAAGAAGCGGCTCGGCGTGCTCCTCGCGACCGGCCTGATCGTCGGCGAGAGCCTCTACGGCGTCGTCTTCGCCGGCATCGTCGCCGGCACCGGAGACGACTCGCCGCTGGCGATCGTCGGCGACGGACTCGGCAACTGGATGCAGGTGATCGGCGTCGTGGTATTCGCCGTGATGCTCACGGCGATGTACAGCTACGTGAAGCGGATCGGTTCCGACGACGGGCCCGCCGCCACTGCGGTGCAGACCAAGAAGTAGGCGGAGGGTAATCTCTGTCCTCGGGCCGATTCGGCTCAGGGGCGATAGCTCAGTCGGTTAGAGCCGCTGACTCATAATCAGCTGGTCGCGGGTTCGAGCCCCGCTCGCCCCACTGAAACATCCCTGCGTCCGTCAACATCCCTGCTCCCGCCGACCGCCCCGCTCAGGCCCGGGTCACCCCGATCGACGGCAGGAAGAAGTACGAGGTCCGGCCGCGTCGCACGGTGCCGTAGACGGCGCACACCACGACGCCCTGGCCGGTGTCGACCAGACCTCCGCGAACGCCGTTCGACGGGATCACGCGCAGCGCTCGTTTGAGGCGAGAGACCGTGCCGGCGTACATCACCGGCGGAATCGGTGCGGACTTCACACGCTTGGAGACCGCGTCGATCACCGTGTCCGTGAGTCCGCCGAGCGGCGCGCCGAGCCCACCGCGCAGCGTGGTGACGTTCAACCAAGCAACGTGGACGCCGGACTTGTCGCCGAAGTCGGCGAACACGCCCACGGGCAGGAAACCGTAGAGGATCTCGCCGCCGCGCACCGCGTTCACGCTGACGTTCGCAATGGTGAGGTTGCCGATTCCCGGGGTGTACGGACCGGCCACGGCGCCGCCGACCGCGACCGGAAAGGTGAGGTCGGTGCTGAGTCCGACGGTCGGCGTGAACGTGGTGATGCCGAGTTGGCGCAGCAGCCGGTTGGCGGCTTCCACACCGTCCACCGGAACCGGGGCGGACTGTGCCTGAATCGGGCTGGTGAAGGTGCGCGCGGTCGCCAGGGCTCGGGCTCCCGGCACTGCGAGGGCGTCGGTGGCGGAGGCCGCGGCCCGGCCGACCAGTGCGGTCGACTGCTGTGCGATGCCCGTGACGCTCCGTCTCCCACGGTCTGCTAACGAAGTCACACGTGAACGGTACAACGCTCATTGGCACAATCGGCGGATCGAGCGTCGAATGCAGCGCCGGTCACAGGGGATCGAGTCGGCCATGCGTTCCGGGCGTGGCACGGTAGTGGCATGGTCATGATCGGCAGGTACCGCGTCGCCGACCCCCTCGCGTTCCCGAACCTCTCTCGACGGTCGACGATCGCCGACGCCGTCATCGGTCTGATTCTGCTGGTGTTGATGCTGGCCTTCTCGTCGGGTCTCACCACGACGGTGCAGGTGGTCAGCCTGCTGATCGGGCTGGCTCTGATGTGCCGCCGGTCCGCGCCGTCGGTGATGATGCTGCTGGCGGTGACGTCGGCGGTGATCCAGGTGGCGACCTACGACGTCGCGGTGGGACCGTGCCTGCTCTACTCGGTGCTCTACTACACGGCGGGCAATCATCCGGATCGTCGGGTCCGGGGCGCGTCGCTGGCCGTGGCAGTCGTGGGTTCGGCGATCGCGGCGTGGGTGTATCCGAGGTCGACGGCGTTCGGCACCGATGCCGAGGCGTCGACGATCGTCTCGCACACGATGACCTTCGTCGGCATCGCGGTGCTGCTGGTGGGCAGCTGGACCTTCGGATTCATCCGGTATCAGCGCCACAGCGTGGAACAGGCGAGGATCGCCGAGCAGATCTCCGAACTCGAACGACGGCGACTGCTCGACCTGTACGACGAGCAGGCCCAGCGGTCGAGTCTGGCCCGCGACATGCACGACGTGGTGGCGCACTCGCTCGCGGTGGTGGTGGCGCAGGCCGAAGGAGCACGCTTCGCCCTGGACGCCAGTCCCGAGGCGGCGAAGGAGGCGCTCGGCGTCATCGCCGACACGGCGCGGCAGGCGCTCGCCGACGTCCGGGGCGTGCTGGAGGAACTGCGCAGCGCCGAGTCGACGGCCGAGCACGCGCGAACCGACCGCGACCAGCTCTACGCACGGATGCGCGCAGCCGGAATGACGTTGCAGTCCACCGAGATCGGTGACGAGGACGCGGCGTCGCCGCTGAGTGTGCGGGTCGCCTTCGCGGTCCTCACCGAGGCATTGACGAATGCGCTCAAGTACGGCGACCTGGGTGCGCCGGTGTACGTCCGGCAGGACTGGTCGGACGGATGCCGGCTCACGGTGGCGAACTCGCTGTCGGAGAAGCCGCTGGCTCCCGGTGGCGCGGGCCACGGCATCAGGGGCATGGCAGAGCGGGCCGAACTCGCCGGCGGTACGCTGACCAGCGCCGCCGTCGAAGGCGGCTGGCTCGTCGAACTCGTCATCCCCGCTCGTCCGGAAGGACCGTCATGATCCGCGTCGCCCTCATCGACGATCAGCCGCTGTTCCGTGGCGGGATCGCGATGATTCTCGACAGCCAACCCGATGTGGAAGTGGTGGCGCAGGAGTCGTCGGCGCTGAACCTCTCGTCGACGGTGCGCGCGTCCGCGCCCGATGTGATCCTCATGGATGTGCGCATGCCGGGCATCGACGGGATCACCGCGACCCGTCAACTCGTGGCCGACCTCGGCGACGAGGCGCCGAAGATCCTCGTGCTCACCACATTCGACGTCGACGAGGCCGCCGCACGGGCGATCGAAGCCGGTGCGAGCGGATTCGTCCTGAAAGACGCGCAACCGGAGTTCCTGCTGGCCTCGGTGCGCGCGGTGGCCGACGGCAGCCAGGTGGTCGCGGCATCGGCCACCCGAAGGCTCTTCGAGCGGCACGGAACCCGTACCGCCCGTCCCGGACCGGAGTACGACGCGCTCACGGTCCGCGAACGCGAAATCCTGGTGCGTGCCGCGTCCGGGCTGTCGAATGCCGAGATCGCGCAAGCCGAGTTTCTGTCGGAGGCGACGGTCAAGACGCACATCTCCCGGATTCTCGCGAAGCTGTCGCTGCGCGACCGCGTACAACTCGTGGTGTACGCGTACGAGCACGGCCTCGTCTGACGAGCCGGAGGACGCAGCGGTGTACATCTGCGGGATGACCCCGCACCCGCCCGTCGGAGGATGCGATTTGCGCCGGTAGGCGGACGCGAAGAGCCAGGTCAGAGCCATAACTTCGACGTATGAACGCCAACGAGATCAGTACCGGACCCGCCGTCGTCATGCGCCACGTGTCGCGCACCTACGGTGATCCGGCGAACCCAGTCCACGCGCTGCGCGACGTCTCGGTCGACATCCGCCGCAGCGAGTTCACCGCCGTCATGGGCCCGTCGGGGTCGGGCAAATCGACCCTGATGAATGTGATGGCCGGACTCGACGAGGCGACCTCCGGTCAGATCTGGCTCGGCCAGACGCCCATCGTCGGGCTCGACGACACCGCGCGGACGCTCCTGCGCCGCACCAACATCGGCTTCGTCTTCCAGTCGTTCAATCTGGTCCCGACGCTGACCGCGGACGAGAACATCCGGCTGCCCTTCGTCCTGGCGGGACACAAGCCGGACGCCGTGCAGCAGGCGTGGATCGCTCACCTGGTCGGTTCGCTCGGACTCCGCGATCGCCTGGACCATCTGCCGTCCCAGCTGTCGGGCGGACAGCAGCAGCGGGTGGCGATCGTCCGGGCCCTGGCCGGCCGCCCGACCATCATTCTCGCCGATGAGCCGACCGGCGCCCTGGACACGCGCACCAGCCGCGAGGTGCTGACCTTGCTGACCACGGCCGCTCGCGAGTACGGGCAGGGGATCGCGATGGTCACGCACGATCCGGTGGCCGCGTCGTACGCCGATCGCATCCTGGTACTGGCAGACGGCCGGATCGTCGGAGAGTACCGGGGCCTCGACCCGCACCAGATCTCCGACCTCCTGATCAATCTCCAGGGGGCGGCGGCATGAGGGCCACGGACTACCGCCTGACGGCGGGTTCGCTGCGGGAACTGTCGACCGTGGGCGTGGTCTGCGGCCTGTCGGCGGCGTACGCCGGAATGGTGCTCACGGCCTCCGACTTCCTCGGCCGGGCCGGTGAGCACAACGGCGGCAACGTGGGAGTGGTGCTCGGCATCGTGTCGTCCGTGTTCATTCTCATCGCGCTGTTCGTGGCCGCGCTGGTGATCGGCAACGGTGTCGACACGGTGATCGCCGGCCGACGCAAGCAACTCGAGCTGCTGCGGTTGATCGGCGCCTCGTCGAGACAGCTGCGGTCGAGTCTGGTGCGCGGGGTCGCGAAGGTCGCGGCGATCGGTGCCGGGATCGGGCTGGTCGCCGGAGTGACGCTGGCCGACGCCGCACGGACCGTCATGGTGTCGCGGGACATCCTTCCGTCCATCCGGTACAGCTACCTTCCCCCGACCACCGTGCTCGCGGCGATCGTGGTGGTGGGTGTCGCGGTGGGCGCGACAATGGTGGGTTCGCGGAAGACGCTCTCCGGAGCCGCCGTCGTCGCGCCGAAGGGCTCGATGCGGTGGCTTCGCGGCACCGCGGCCGTCATCGCGACCGGTGTCGGCGCGCTCCTGCTCGGAGCCGCGTGTCTGTTGGGGGAGGAGGGGAGCATGAGCGGATTCGTCGTGGCCTTCCTCGGCACCGCGACGGCCGCGGTGGGACTGCTGGTCGGTGCGCCGATCCTCGTGCCCGCGATGGTCGCCGGTGTGGGACGGCTCCTGGGCGCGAGCCCGGCGGCGATCCTCGCGCGCAAGAACTCGGTCGCCGACCCGGGCCGCACCACACGCTCCACCGTCGGACTGTTCATCGGCGTCACCCTGATCACCACGATCGTCGCGGGTATGAGGTCGTTGCAGCAGTCCATCGACCGCTGGGATCTCACGCCCGAACAGGTGGAGGAGAACCGGCACGTGATGTCGATGATGACGTGGGTGCTGGTGGGACTGATTCTCATCTCGGTGCTCATCGCAGCGGTGGGCTTCGTGTCGACGATGTCGTTGACAGTGATCGGGAGGACTCGTGAGATCGGCATGCTGCGCGCGATGGGCTTCACCGCCAGGCAGGTCCGCGCCACGATCACTCTTGAATCGATCGCCTTGTCCGGGACGGCGATGGTGGCGGGTCTGGCGCTGGGCGTGATCTTCGGGGCGGTCGGCAGCC
Source organism: Gordonia sp. PS3 (assembly GCF_041950545.1). Classification (NCBI taxonomy): domain Bacteria; kingdom Bacillati; phylum Actinomycetota; class Actinomycetes; order Mycobacteriales; family Gordoniaceae; genus Gordonia; species Gordonia sp. PS3. The sequence goes on from NZ_CP169524.1 coordinate 1,374,754, forward strand.
AGTCGCTCATCGGTGCGATCACGCCGGGATTCCCGATCGGACTGCCGCTGGGCGCGTTCGTGGGAATCGTCGCGGGAACGGTCGTGCTGGTGGCGATCGCCGCCCTGCCGCCCAGTCGTCGTGCGGTGTCGGTGACGCCGGTGGACGCGCTCGCCGTCGCCTGAGACGAGGGTACGAGAAAGGGGTGGAGCGCATCGATTCCGATGCGCTCTACCCCTTTCTGGCTGAGCGGGTGACGGGCTCGCGCCGACGACTACTCGCGGGAGCGGGTCGCCGCGGCCTTGTCGTTGCCGGCCTCCTCTGCGGCTTCGATGGTGATCATCTCGGCCTCGGTCAGCAATTCCTCCTCGGTGAGCAGTTCGGCTGCCTCTCGTTGGACGGTCGTCGCGAGCGGCTTCTCCTTCACGAACAGCAGGACCACGAGTGCGATCCCGGCCAGCGGAACGAAGAACAGGAAGATCGGCAGCAACGCCTCGTTGTACGACTCGATGATCGGGATGCGCACGGCGTCGGGCAGGGCGTTCACCGCTGCCGGCGTGAGACCGTTGCGACCCGCGTCGCCGCCGGCTCCCGCACCGCTGCCCGCGAGCTTCTCGGTGAGCAGGGTGGCCAGCCGGGAGGCGAAGATCGATCCGACGACCGCCGATCCCAGGGTGGCGCCGACCTGACGGAAGTAGTTGTTCGCGGCGGTCGCGGTGCCGACCATGGTGACCGGGAACGAGTTCTGCACGATCAGGGTCAGGATCTGCATCGACAGGCCGATGCCGATGCCGAAGACGGCCAGATACACGCACATGAGCCAGGTGGGTGTGGTGATGTGCATCGACGCGATCAGCACCAGGCCGACGCCCATGACGATGGAGCCGACGATCGGGAAGATCTTGTAGCGGCCCGTGCGTGCCACGGCCTGACCGGAGGCGATCGAGGTGATGAGCAGTCCGCCCATCATCGGGATCATCAACAGGCCTGCGACGGTCGCGTCGACTCCGGTGACCATCTGGATGTAGGTCGGCATGTAGCCCAGAGCGCCGAACATGGCGACGCCGATCATCAGGTTCGCGACGGTCGTCAACGTGAAGTTGCGATCCGCGAACAGCTTCATCGGCATGACCGGGTTGTCGGCGCGCAGCTCGGCGACGACGAATCCCACAGCCAGGACGACGGTCGCGACCGCGAGGCCGAGGATCTGCGGGCTCAGCCAGTCGTAGGTGTGCCCGCCCCAGGTGCAGATCAGCACGAGGCTGGTGGTGGCGCCGGCGATCAGAGCCATACCCAGGTAGTCCAGTCGCGGTCGCACCTCGTGCTGCACCTTCGGCAGCTTCATGAAGGCCAGGGTGGCGGCGATCGCGAGAGCACCCAGCGGGAGGTTCAGCCAGAACGCCCAGCGCCAGCCCGGTCCCTCGGTGAGCCAGCCGCCGAGCAGCGGGCCGGCGACCGAGGAGACGGCGAAGACCGCGCCGAGGAAGCCCATGTAGCGGCCGCGTTCCCGGGCGGGAACCACGTCGGCGATGGCCGCCTGCGACAGGATCATCAATCCGCCGCCGCCGATGCCCTGGAGGATGCGGCCGAAGATCAGCCAGGTGATGTTCCCGGAGAGTGCGCCGACCACCGAACCGCTGAGGAAGATCAGGATCGCGGCGATCAGTACGGGCTTGCGGCCCAGCAGGTCGCTGATCTTGCCGTACACGGGCATCACGATGGTGGACGCGAGGATGTAGGCGGTGATGACCCAGGTCATCTGGTCGACGCCCTGGAGCTCACCGACGATGGTCGGCAGAGCTGTCGAGAGCACGGTCTGGTTCAGCGATGCCAGCAGCATCGTGATCATCAGTCCGATGAACAGCAGCATCACGCTGCGGCGCTCGGTATTCCCGGTAGTGCCGTCCGTTGGTTCGGCGAGGGAAGTGGTCATAGCAGGTCCTTGATGGTTCGGCGGAAGACTGCGCCGGCGTCGGCGAGGGCGGGCGAGTCGGGGTTGTCGAGGACTTCGGGGTCCTTCTTGTAGGCGAAGCGCAGGACGGCGCCGGCGAGCATGATGAGCGCACGGGCGTCGTCCACCGATTCCGGGCCGGCTCGCTCACCGATCTGTTCGGTGATCACCGAACTCAGCAGCTCCTGCGCGGCAGTGCCGTGCTGCTGCATCCGTTCGACGAGCTCGGGAAACCGACGGATCAGCTCGCGGTGGTCGGAATGGGGGCCGCCGCCCTGTCGGATGCTCTTGGCGACCGCCATCACCAGATCGACGGCACGGTCGAGGCGGTCCGGGCCGGGACCGGCTTCGACGAAATCCTTGAGCGCCTGGTCGGGCACTGTCGGCGGCACGGCTCCGAGGACGGCGTCCTCTTTGCACGCGTAGTAGTTGAAGAACGTCCGTCGTGACACTCCGGCGCGGTCGGCGATCTCGGCGACCGTGGTGTCGTGGAGTCCGTTCTCACCCACCAGTTCGACGGCGGCCGTTCGCAGTGCTCGCAGCGTCTCAAGACGCTGGCGTTCCCGAAGGCCTAGTTCAGAAATATTTTGCACTAGTGCAGTATTGCACGAGTGAAAAGTTTTGTGCACGCAACTGTGACTGACGCAACTGTCTCGGAACACCGAGGAGTTGCGTGCGGTTGCCTCAGTCATGAGCCGCGACCCAGAAGTGCCGACGACGCTGACTGCGGCCGCAGTCGACCGCCGGATCGTGGTGATCGGCGCCGGCCAGGCCGGACTCTCGGCCGCCTACTTCCTCCAGCGCGGCGGATTGCGTGCGGGCAGCGACTTCGAGGTGCTCGACGCAAACCCGACTCCGGGCGGAGCGTGGAGCCATCGCTGGGACGCTCTGACCTTCAGCCTGGTGAACGGCGTCCACGACCTGCCCGGCACACGGCTCACCGGTGCCGATCCTGACGAGCCCGCGCGCGAGGTGATCAAGCGCTACTACGGGCGTTACGAGGCCGAGCACGGTCTCCGGGTGGCGCGCCCGTGGCGAGTGGTCGCGGTCGAACCGACGGGCGAACCGGTGTGGCGCTTCCTCGTCCGTGCCGAGGGCCCCGACGGAGCGACGCGGACCTACCGTGCGTCGGCGGTGATCAGTGGTACCGGCACGTGGGATCACCCCTATGTGCCGTGGTACCCGGGTCGTTTCGCGGGCCGTCAACTGACCACCCGGGACTTTCCGGAACCGGAGGACTTCGCCGGACAGCGGGTCCTGGTGGTCGGCGGAGGCATATCCGCTGTCGAGTTCGTCGTACTCCTGGACGAGGCCGGTGCCGTCCCGATCTGGTCGACGCGCACGCCGCCGCGCTGGCGCGACACCCCGTTCGACGCTCGATGGGGGCTCGCCGTCGAGAACGGTGTCGCGGCCCGGACCCGTGCGGGTCTGCGACCGCTGAGCGTGGTCGCGGCCACGGGGCTGCCGCGAACCCCGCGGTTCGCGCCGGCGATCGACAGCGGTGTCCTGTCCTCGCGCGGTCCGCTCGCGCGTCTGGTGCGTAACGGTGTCGAGTTCGCCGACGGCACGAGCGAACCGGTGGACGTGATCATCTGGGCCACCGGCTTTCGGCCGTCGCTCGCACACCTGGCCCCGCTCGGGATCCGGGAGCCCTCCGGCGGCGTGCTGATGGCCGACGACGACGTCAGCGTGGTCCGGGTCCCCGGTCTGTTCCTGGTGGGCTACGGCCGCAGTGCCTCGACGCTCGGCGCGACCCGCGCGGGCCGACGTGCGGCCCGCGCCGCGCGTCAGTCCTCGGTCGAGAGCACCTCGGCGACGAACGATCCGACGCGGTTGCGCAGTCCGGCCACCTGCTCGGCCCGAATGGCGTCGAGGTCGGTGGCCTTGTGATAGGCGGGCGGCAGCTTACGGGCGTGCTTCGAGCAGTGGAACCCCGAGCACACCAGCGTGCCGATGGTGTCGCCACGCCTGCCCTGCGCACCGGTGCGCCTGGTGGTGTACAGCACCACCTCTTCGCTGAGGTCGACGTCCCGGCACCAGGTGCACATCGTGCGGCGCGACGGCGTCGCCTCGGCGCGGTTGAGGATCAACGACACGAGCCGGCCGTCGTGCTCCACCGCGATGTAGGCGCGGCGGGGCATCTTGCGGTCGCGCCAGCCGTAGTACTCGAGGCGCGAGAAGTCGACGTCGTCGAAGTCGAGGGGAAAGGTGACCTTCTTGATCTCGCTGCGGGTGGCGCCGCGGAACGAGTCGAGGATCTGCTGTTGGGTGTACTGCTTCATATCGATGACCGATCAGTCGAATGCGCGTGGTCGCGCGGGAGAGATGAGGTGAGGTCGGCCCGCGGGCGCGGGTGCGACGGCAGGATCCACTGGCCGATCCATCGGAATCGGCTGCGGAGCGCGGTCATCTGTTCGCGGCGCGGAACGCGCCGGACATCTCCTGAATGCGAGTGATCATGTCGACTCCACGCTAGCGCATCGCGCGGCGGGTGTGCGGACTCGGTGACGATGCCGTATCACCTGGGCCGATGTACCGGGACGGGGAAGGCCGTCCGCGCTAGTATCGTCCTGCTCCGATGAATCCGGACAGAGTTCGCCTCTCGCCCGGTTCCCGGAGACGGTCCACACCGATCGTCACCCATCGAAAGAGAAAGGCCGACGAGCACTTTGGCAATCAATGATCCGCTCAGCGCTGCGGCGCGCGACGCCGTCAAGGACATCGCGACCCGCACATGGCAGAGCCTCCTCGGAATCGGCATCGCCTCGCTGATCCTCGGCGTCATCGTCCTGATCTGGCCGGCGGCGACACTTCTGGTGGTCGCCATTCTTTTCGGCATCTATCTGCTGATCTCGGGCATCTTCCAGGTCGCCGCGACCTTCGGAGTGCAGCACACCCACGGTTGGTGGCGCGTTCTCTCGTTCCTCTCCGGCGCCATCTCGATCCTGCTGGCCTTCGTGGCCTTCCGGAACATCGAGACCGCGGTGATTCTCCTGGCACTGTGGGTCGGTATCGGCTGGATCTTCCGCGGAGTCACCGAACTGTCGGTCTTCATGGACTCGGCGAGCGGCCTGCCCGGCCGTGGCTGGGGCATCTTCCTGGGAATCGTGACCGTGATCGCCGGCGGCATTCTGATCATCTGGCCCATCTCGTCGGTCGCCACCCTCACCGTCGTCTCGGGCATCATGCTCGTGGTGGTCGGCGCAGTCGAGATCGTGCACGCGTTCATGCTGCGGTCGAAGGTCAAGTCCGTCTGACACCGAACTGCGCAGGCACTGCCGGAAAACCTATCGCCCCCGACCCGCAGGTCGGGGGCGATATGCGTCGGTGGGGCCGATTGCCTTCCGCGGGACGCTCGCAGCGGGTAGCGTCGAATCCACTCGGTTGAAACGGCAGCCGAACTCCTGCCCGGAAGGCGCACCGCGCCCGGGCGTTCACATCATCACCGCACAGCGGGCTCCGGTCACGTGTGGCCACGCCTGGGTGCGGTCGGCGTTGAAGGAGCTCTGCCATGACCGACGACGGGTACGACCACGTGCGGGACCTGCTCGCGCAGCGCGAAGCGCTTCCCGCGGGGGATCCCAGCAGAAAGTGCCTTCGAGACGAGGCGGTGGTGGCGAGCCTCCCGCTCGCTCAGCACATCGCGCAGAGGTTCGGCGGCCGAGGGGAGTTCCACGACGACCTCGTGCAGGTGGCACGACTGGGACTGGTCCAGGCCGTCGACAGGTACGCGCCGTCTCGCGGGTCCGATTTTCTGTCATTCGCCGTCCCGACAGTGATGGGCGAGGTGCGCAGGCACTTCCGGGACCGGACTGCGGTCCTTCGCACTCCTCGCAGCATCAAGGAACTGTCATCGAGGATCGGGACGGCTGAAGGACGCCTGACGCACCGACTCCATCGGGTACCGACGCGTGCCGAGCTGGCGGCCGAACTGGATGCCGACCTCGCCGACATCGACGAAGCGCGGATGGCGGCCGCCGCATCGGCTCCGGCATCGCTCGATCAGCCGGCGGGCGCCGCCGACGACCGATCCGCGATCGACCGGATCGGCCGTCCCGACCCGGCTTACGATCTGGTCGACGTCGCGCAGTCTCTCCGGCCGGCGCTCGCGCGACTGCGGCCGCGGGAGCGCCGCATCCTCGGTCTCCGATTCTTCGAAGACCTCTCGCAGAGCGCGATCGCCCAACGCACGGGGATGTCGCAGATGCATGTCTCTCGGCTGTTGCGTCAGTCGATCGCCACCTTGCGGCAGGAGCTGACGGCGACGTGATCGGCCCCGTGGTGCGCCGCGGTCAGTCGGCCGAGCCCACCGTCGCGGTGATCTCCACGGTGTTGCCGTCGGGATCGATGACCACAGCGTGCCCGGAAGTCGACGGGTAGGGGGTCCGGGGCGACGAGGCGCCGAACGCGATCAGCCGCTCGACAGCGGCGGCGACGTCCTGAGTATCGAAGGCCGACAATCGGATTCGAGACTGCGGCCGCGGCGGCATCACGCGTCGCACGATGAGCTGGACGCGCCGGCCGTCATCGATCAGTTCGGCGCGATCGGAGTCCGCGTCCCCGACGGCGAGGTGCAGCGCTTTCGACCAGAAGTCCGCCAGAGTGTCGACGTGATCGGTCAGCAATACGCATGGTTCGTCCGAGTCCAGCGCCAGCATGAGCTTCTCCTCTCGTTGTGAAACCCGCGACGGGCGGCGCGGCGTCAGGGTTCGAGGACGACCTTGACGTATCCGTCCGACTTCTCCTGGAACTTCCGGTACGCGTCTGCGGCGTCGTCTAGTGGCAGCCGATGCGAGGCGAAGCGGTCCACCCCGAGGGGATCGTCGTCGGTCAGCAGCGGCATGATCGCGTCGGTCCAGCGCTTCACATTGGCCTGTCCCATCCGGAGTTGCACCTGTTTGTCGAAGAGCTTGAACATCGGCATCGGGTCGATCGCACCGCCGTACACACCGGAGACGGAGACCGTTCCACCTCGCCGGACCACGTCGCACGCGGTGTGCAGCGCCGACATCCGGTCGACGCCGAAGGCGGTGTCGATCCGCCGACCGACCGCGTCGGGGAGCAGGCCCACGGCGTGCTGCAGAGCCTTCGCGACGGGTGATCCGTGCGCTTCCATGCCCACCGCGTCGATCACGGAGTCGGTGCCCCGGCCCGACGTCAGGTCGCGCACCGCGGTGGCGACGTCGTCGTCGGCGGAGACCGTCTCGACTCCGTTCGCGTCGGCTCGGGCGAGCCGCTCAGGCACTCTGTCGACGCCGATCACGCGGATCCCGCGGTGCGCGGCGATGCGTGCGGCCATATCGCCGATCGGCCCCAGGCCGATCACGGTCAGCGACCCGCCGTCGGGAACGTCCGCGTACTCCACCGCCTGCCACGCTGTCGGCAGCACGTCGGAGAGGTAGCCGAACCGGCTGTCGGGAGGTCCGTCCGGCACCTTGATATGGGTGAAGTGGGCTTGGGGCACGCGGAGATACTCCGCTTGACCGCCGGCGACCGAGCCGTACAGCTCCGAATAGCCGAACAACGCCGCGCCCGTTCCCTTTTCGCGGACCTGGGTGGTCTCGCATTGGGTGTAGAGCGATCTGTCGCACATGTAGCAACGACCGCAGGAGATCTGGAACGGGATGACGACGCGGTCACCGACTCGGAGGTCGCCGGTGTCGGCCCCCACCTCTTCCACGGTTCCCATCGCCTCGTGGCCGAGGACGTCCCCGGCCTTCATGAACGGCGCGAGGACCTCGTACAGGTGTAGGTCCGATCCGCAGATGTTGGTCGAACTGACGCGGATCACGGCGTCGGTCGGTTCTTCGATCCGCGGGTCGGGGACGGTCTCCACCCGGACGTCGCGTCGGCCCTGCCATGTGACGGCACGCATCGGGACTCCTCACTCGATAGACATGGTGTCCACGGTGTGGTTGCCCGGGTGCGCCCGGATCTAAACGTGCGCGCGGCGGTTCAGGCGTGCTCCGACCGGTCGCGACGGACGTGCTCGTGCGCGCTGAGCACGACTCGATCCAAGCTGGTTCGGGCGCGCGAGGGCATGTCGACGTCGACGAATCTCGACTCGATGGCGGCTGCGAGGGAGTACAGCTTCGTGTTCGACTCCTGCGAGCGCCAGACGAGTAAGTCGAAGGCCTGCTGGGCGTCGAGCCGGTAGACCAGCATCAGTGCGCCCTTGACCCGTTCGATCGTCGACCGCCGGCGGACCATTTCGTCGATGTCCATGTGGGCCCGCCCGGACGGCACCACCGCGCTGCCGCCTGCCGCAGTCCCGCTGTGCGATGCCGCGACGTAGAAGCCGAACGTGCCTTGTCGCCGACCGTCCGGGTGTTGCAGTACGTCGGCGATGACGATAACCGGAATCACCGCGCCGCGGGTGTCGATGATGCGATGTTGACTGCTGAACGGCTCGCCGGCCCGCCGGACACGATCGATGAGGTCGGCCACTCGGTCTTTGTCGTCCGGGTGCTTGTGTCTGAGCAGCAGGTCGCTGGTCGGGACCACCGACTCGGCCGACTCGTAGCCGTGCAGGCGGGCCAACTGATCCGACCACTCCCAGCGGTCGTCATCGCGGTAATACCAGAACCGTCCGAACTGGAAGGTTTGGTCGACCGCGAGCCTGGGGTCGACGGGATCGGCGACGCCGTCGTGTCCTTGCACAGGAGTGTCCTCTTCGGAGTCGGTGCGGGCCGAGCCTGCACCTGTCGTCGGGCGGAGGGATTCGATCCGCCGTCGCGTCGACCGTAAGCGACTCGAGGGGTTAAAAGGCTCACCCCTAGGGGTGTACCGGAAATGGGTACGGTTGGGTATGGATCCGATTCGAGTAGCCCTCATCGACGACTACGACGTGGTGGTGCGGGGGCTGGCGACGATGCTCCGGCGGTACTCCGACCGCGTGCGCGTACAGGCGCTCTCGACCTCGGGCGAGGTCGCCGAGGACGTCGACATCGCGCTGTACGACTCCTTCGCCAATCCGCCGGCCGACCGTTCGATGATCTCCGACCTGGTCGCGAACCATCGGGTGCGCAAGGTGGTCGTGTACGCATGGGAGGTCTCGGAGCCGGCTGTCACTGCGGCCCTCGACAACGGTGCGGCCGCGCTCGTATCCAAGAAACTCCCCGCAGGGGAACTCGTGGACGCCTTGGAGCAGATCCACGCGGCGAAACCGTCCTCGACCGTCTTCGCGAGCCGGCAGGAGACCGCGGTGAGCAGTGCGGGCGACTGGCCTGGCCGGGAGGAGGGTCTCACCCAGCGGGAGGCCGAGGTACTGGCCCTCATCACGCAGGGGCTGAGCAATGCCGACATCGCCGACAGCACCGGGTTGTCGATCAATTCGGTGAAGACCTATATCCGCACGTGCTATCGCCGCATCGGTGTCACCACGCGTGCGCAGGCCGTTCTCTGGGGTGTGCACCACGGTTTCGTGCCCGACCGGCCGCGCCGAGGTCGAGGTGCTTAGTCTCCGTTTGCGGCCTCGGCGGTGCCGGTCGGCTTCCGCGGTCGCCGCCGACGATGGGAGGCGTCGCACAGCGGCGGCGTCGCGCTGAAGCCGCACGCGCAGACAGCCACCTGGAAACGGTCGCAGTGGAGCACCGATCCGTCCGGCCGCTGCACGTCGACCGGCCCCTCCACCAGAATCGGGCCTTTCGGCACCACTCGTACTCGGCGGCGTCCGTCGGTCATGCCGGCTCCGCTCGTCCCGGGCGGTCCCCGGTCCGCTGCGCCCGGATGACGACGATCGCTTCGTCGTCCGACTCAGGGTCGAGGAATCCCGACTCCACGAGGGCGTCGTGACGCGACCTGACGACGGGCCCGAACGGAATCCGTCGTTCGGACGTGACTTCGGTCCGCAGACCCGCGGCGCGCAGTGCGGCCACCGTGGCGTCGACGCCGGACAGTTCGGATTGCACGATTAACACCGTTCCACCGTCGGCGAGCAGCCCGGGCACGATGGCACACACCACGTCGAGCACGGCGCGGCCATCAGCGCCACCGTTCCACGCGTGCCGGGGCCCGACCGCCGACATCTCCGTGCCGGGCGGGGTCGGCACATAGGGCGGGTTGCAAGTGATGACATCGAAGCCGGTCTCGCTCACGTCCGCGAGATCGGCACAGACGGTCCGTACCTCGACCCCGGCGTCCGCGGCTGACCGGCGCGTTCGGGCCACCGCATGGCGGCAGGAATCGACGGCGGTGACCTGGGCGCCGGCCAGAGCGGCGGCAACGGCGACCGCGCCTGAACCCGTGCACAGATCCAACACGCGGAGTCCTGAGAGGTCTGCCGAGGTCAGTTCGTCGACCAGCAGAGCGGTGTCCTCCTGAGGTCGATAGACGTCCTGGACACGGTGCAGCGCGGACACGTCCGACGTGATCAGGAGCGAGTCGGTGACGGCGCTTCGCACTCCGAGGGGTCGCTGCCTCGATACGGACTCAGCTCTCGACGCGGTCGTGCTCATGGACAAACCTCCGGCCATCTGGGTACGAGCACACGGGCTCGTCGGTCGAGTGAGGAGTACCCCGCCGTGCGGCCGATCAACCGTCGGATGCGTCGGCCCGGGAATCGCGGCCCGCCTCGAACATCTCCTCGTAGACCTCAGCCGCCTCCGACAGCACCTGCGGAGCGAGGCGGGCGATGACGTCGACCCGGCGGACCAGCGGCTCGTGGTCGGGCCCGCGGCCCACCACCTCGCCGGCCAGAAGCCAGGCGTAGCGGTCGGGGGCGTCGAGTTCGGCATACTTGCGAATGCGTCGCGCGATCCACGGCTTCGGGCTCCGTGTCCACCACGGTTCGGGAGTCAGCGATGCGACCGACAACCCGGGCAACGTGAATGCCGCCTCGTAGTCGAGGCTCGGTCCGGCCTCCGCGTCCGTCGCCGGACCGTGTGAGTATCTGATGTACACCGGCTCGCGGTCGGCGATCTCGTCGACGACGTCGTCCAATGTCTCGAGCGTGCGCAGCCGGGGTGTCGGCGGCGGTTGACGGGTGAAAAGGGGAGCGGTGCTCCGTTGCGGGGTGTTCTCGTCGGCCATCGATCTCGCTCCGTCTCGCGTGTTTCGTTCAGTGCCTGATGAAGCATCGGGTACCCGACCGGGCGTCAGTCACGTCCTGCGATGGTTTGCTTTCGTTCAGGGAGGGTACTTCTGCCGTGGCGATGAAAGGCAGGTGATGCCCGATGTCCCGACCGGGATCGATTCGGGAACGCGTGATTGCGCGAATGCCGGAACCGCGCGGACCGATGTCCGAAGTCCTCATCGAAGCGATACGCGCGAAGGTCGACAGTCGTCCGTCCCGGATCGACGTGCCGGACGGGCTCGATCCGTGGGGCGACGATCTGCAGCTGTCGTTGACCGTGTGCCACGAATTGCACTATCGCGGGTGGGCCGACGCCGGGAGGGATTGCGAGTGGGACCCGGCAGTCATCGACGCGCGCGTCCGTCTCGAGGACCGGTTCCTCGACGCCGTGGCGGATCGGCTGTCGCCGCTGAGCGACGAAGGCACCGCCGATGCCGAACTCGACGCGCTCGCACGGGCCGTTCCCGAGGGAGCGACGGCGCATCTGCGCCGTCACGGCACCGAAGACGAGTTCGCCGACTATTTCAAGGCGCGCTCCATCTACCACTTGAAGGAGGCCGATCCCCACGCGTGGGCGATTCCCCGGCTGCGTCGAGATGCCAAGGCGGCCTTCGTGGCGGTGGAGTTCGACGAGTACGGCGGCGGACGCGGTGAGCGTGTTCACCAGGAGCTGTACGCCGATCTGCTGTCGGCCACAGGGCTCGACCACAGTTATCTCGGCTATCTCAACGACGCTCCCGCCGTGGTGCTGGCGACCGTGAACCTCATGTCGTGTCTCGCGCTGCGAGGCTCACGCCGCGGAGCGACGGTCGGGCACTTCGCCGCCACGGAGATGACCTCGCCGGTGGGCTCGGCGTGGCTTCTCAAAGGACTCGAGCGGATCGACGCTCCGGAGGCGGCCCGGCATTTCTACCGTGAACACGTCGAGGCCGACGCCGTGCACGAGCTCGTGATGCGTGATCAAGTCGTCGCGCCGCTCATCGCCGACGAGCCGGATCTCGCCGACGACGTCGTGTTCGGGATCCGGGCCCTCCAGGCAGTGGAGAGCAGGCTGGACGATGCCTTCGTCGATGCATGGAACGCCGGGCGTTCGCTGATGCGGTGTTGACCGGCTTCGCCGTGTCGCCAGACCGGTGGGAAAACGCGAAGAGAGGGTTCGCGCCGTCGTAAGCGTCGTGCCGGATCGCGATTGCGAACATCTCCGATACCTGACGACGTAAGCCCTTCGCTTTAGCTGGGCGCCCAGACGCTTCTCGATCGATCAGCCACTCGATCGTCTACGTGGTGACCTTATTGATCCGGAGTTCGCCGATCGCGTGATCGCGAGATGGTAAGGCTCGAGGTCTGGACAGATTGTTCCGAGACCGCGGACTCCTTCTGCTCCCGCCACTTATCTGCCAGTACGGTCACCAGGGTTCGGAGTCAGTTCTGCGACTGCGGCATCAGAGACGGGACGGCCGGCGGATGCTGCACGCTCCGCTGCGCGTTTCGTGACCGCGTCGGTGGCCGCGCCTTCGGAGGGCCCGTCTGCCTGAACGGATCGGATCTTCCCGTCGCGGCATCGGACTTCTCAGCGCGCACGGTACTTATTCGAGGCGAGCGGCGTGACCGCGATTTGTCCGTGCTCGCCGACCTCGAGGCGCCGGCGCCCCATCAGGCTACCCGACGTTCGAGTTCGTCCTCGATCCACCGCCGTTCGGCTGGTGTGAGGTCGGCGACGCGGGCCTTGAGCATCGGGATATCGGTCCAGAGCTCGTCGGCGATCTCGCCGACGTGCTGCGACCAGCAGAGGGCATCGAGGAGTTGGTCGAGGGTGACGAAACGGCGCGTGGCGATGCGTTCGACAGCGGCTTCCTCGCGAGCGTGCAGAACCGGGTCAACGGGGATGAAGCAGCCGCGTTCGATGTGGCCCATCTCGTGGGACAGTGTCGAGCGTCGCTCGTCGCTGAGCGCACCGGCGCTGATCTCTATGCGGTTCCCGCAGCGCAGCTCTGGCCGCGCACCCCGGGCGGGAGGTTGTCGACGAACACGATTTCGAGTCCTTGATTCCGGATGCCTCCCGCCACGGGTGGTAGCGCATGATGATCTCCTTCGCGCGGCACGGCTGGTGAGACTGTGCCGGGGTCGTAGTCGGGGCTAGCTGGCGCGACGGTCCTGATCGGGTAGGTCATGTCGCGTCAGCAGGTGAGGCTGGTACTGGCCGTACTCGGCGCCGGGCTGGCCGGAGTTCCATGCGGCGTTCTCGGCGTCAGCACGGTCCGCGAGAGCTTTCGCGTACGCGCGGTTCGCCGCTTCCACGGCGGCTCGGTTCCCCTGGCGGATCTGCCACCATTCCCAGCCCTTCCGGCCGAGCCACCAGCATCCGATCGCGAGGTACTTGTAGAACAGCCAGACGCCGTAGAGCATCCACCACGTCAGCAGCAAGAACCAGCGCACCATCTGCCAGCAGAGGTAGAGCAGTCCGCCGGTTGCGCTGACCATGTCCTTGCCGAGGCCGCGGGGTACCAGCGGCATCGACCAGCCGACTGGCCCGATCCCTCCTCCGACATAGAGCCCCATCTTGATCCCCTTCGTGTGAGGCGCGCTGTCCTGTCGCGCACCGTGTGGCGTGGATCGTATCGGTCGTATCTGACACTGGGTCTGCTATGCCCCGTTCTCGGGACCTTCGGGATCGGGCTCTTCGCAGCGACGAGCGGATGCCCGGTTGATGTAGTCCGACTGCGACATCTCGTCGATGCGACGGGCCGCCCAGCATTCCTCCTCGATCGCATCGTCGGCGCTCGCGAACTTCGGCGTGATGATGACCGCGTCGCCCTCTCCACGGAACAGTCGTGCTGCTTCCGGGTCAACGCGCTGCTGAATCTCGTCGAGAAGCTGCTGATTCGTCGCATGCCCGAGCGCCTGCGGTATCCCGGCGAGTTCGAGTTCATCGGGCTCGAGATACAAGTCGGGCTCTTCGGCGCGGAGCGCCGCGGCGCGCAAATAAATGCCTGGACGTGGTGCCCATTCACGATTCTCGTGCGGGACACTTGCGGTTCTCCAGCGCCGTCGTAAGTGGGGACGTCGTTACGTATCGAGTCCAGCATCGTATTGAGCGTCGCTTCTACTTCGGCCGGCTTTGGCGCATTCGGTGTAGGGCATCAACTGCATCGGGACTGTCGCCTTCTGGCTGATCTGCGCGTAGCCGCTCAGCCTTCGCCTTCCTCCGGCGAGCCTCTGGTTTCGGGGCTCTTCCCAGATGAGGGTGTAGGTCGGCCGGGCGCGTCGGTCCGCAGATAGACGTCGAGGTCTCCCGACGATGGAGGTTTCTACGCCATCCATCCGAAAGACCTCGACGTGACCGACGCTACCCCGCCGGCCGGCTTCGGCCGCGCTGACCTGACCGCCTTCGCGTCTCATCCCAATCGACCCTGATCGAGTCTGCTGACCCCCTCGACGAGAACGCAGCGACATCACAGCCACCCGACCCCGACCGTCCGGGAAGCCGGGGCACGTCACATGGCCTGTGCTGCGGGTGTGTCGAGTGGGTCGTCCAGGGGCGACGCCGGGGCGTCGACGCGACGTGCTGAGAGGTGGTTCCAGTCGAGCGCTAGGACACCGGCTACAGGCATGGCGATAGGTCAGGAACGGCGTCGCTCCCTGCGCAGGAGGGAGCGCAGAGTCTCGGCGTTCGCGTAGCCGACCCGTAGCGCGATCTCGGCGGAGGTGAGGTCCGTGGTTGCTGAGAGGTGCCGAGCTCGTTCGATGCGAAGCCGTTGGACGAAGCCGAGCGGAGTGAGGTTGAGCGCCGCACGGACTCGTCGTTCGAGGGTGCGCCGGCTGGTGCCGAGCGACTGCGCGACGAAGGCGACGTTGAACGGTTCGTCCAGGCGGGCGCGCACGAAGCGTTCGAACTCGACGACGATCGGGTCTTCGTGCCGGAGATGTTCGTAGGCGACGAAGGCCGCCTGCGACGGGCGCTCGTCGATGATGAGGAGCTTGGCGACATGTTGGGCCAGGTCGGGGCTGATCGATCGCACGAGTGAGAGCGCGAGGTCGATGTGGGCGAACGCGGCGCCGGCGGTGACGAGGTTTCCGTCGACCACGACCATGGTGTCGAGATCGAGGGCGACGGTCGGATAGCGCTTCAGGAACTCCGGCCCCAGGAACCAGCTGGTCGTCGCCCGCCGATGATGCATCCGTCCGGTCTCGGCGACAGCGAACACGCCGGTGCACGCCGCGGCGATCCGGGTGGTCGCGTCGTCGAGGCGCCCGAGCGAGGCGATGACCGAACGAGCATCTCGGCTCTGGAGGGCGTCGTTGGTAGCGGCGGCCGTGAGGGTTCCAAGCGCAGGGACGACGACCACGTCGAACTCTGCGGACTCCGACAGCGGGTGGTCCACCGACAGGGTCATCGATGCCGTCGTGGTCACTCTCCGTTTCGGTCCGAGGATGGCGAGTTCGATCGGGTCGATCCGCGGGTCGACATCGCCGCGGGCTCCGTCGGCCACCCGCACGATGTCGATGACCGACGCGACAGCCGAACCGAAGCAGCCGTCGATCGCGATCAGTCCGATACGCATGGCGCAAACAATAGCAATACTGCCGTATACGCCACTTCTCACATGCCCTTGCTCGTCCTACGCTGAACTTGCTTCACCGGGAAACCTCGACACCTAGGAGAACCCCTCATGTCCACACCCGCATCACTTCCGTATGCCTTCGTCGCCAAGATCGTCGCGGCCGATGGACAGCACGACGCGCTCGCCGATCTGCTCGCCGGCGCTGTCGCGCTCGCCAACGAAGAAGTAGGAACGATTGTCTGGTTCGCGGTCAGGACCCACGCCGACACTTTCTGGATCTTCGATGCATTCCCCGACGAGGCCGCTCGCAACGCCCACGCCAACGGCGCCATCGTCGCAGCCCTGACGGACAATCAGCACCTCCTCGGCGCAGCACCCGAGATCCTGGCGGCCGACGTCCTCGCGTCCAAGCTCCCGTAGTCCGCCAACGCACGAGACGATCGCGCCCCGCCGAGCCGTCGCCAGGTCGCGACGCAACGCCACGCTGCGTTGCCGAGCGGTGCGAGGCCTATCGGCACACGGACAGGATGCCGGCCGCGAGCGCTCAGCCGGCGAGGGGTCCGTCGCAGAGGAGAGCGACGTCGGTGTCGGGCAGAGCCGTGAGGCCAGCGCATCGCGCGACCACCAGAACCGAACCGCCCCTGCCCTGCGTTTGCGCAGGTCAGGGGCTGTTCGCCGGAGCCGCCTGTCGGAATCGAACCGACGACCTAATCACGTCGGCTTTGCGTCTATCGCTTGATGCGCCCACTGGGCGAACGAGCCGCTGACCTGCTCAAACGCCGAGCGTGGGGGACGCCGCCATCCGGTGGTGACCGACGACGACCGACCAGTACCGACCAGTACCGACCGTTTCACCGGAGCTTGCGGCGGCGTCGAAGCCGAGCAAGCTCCATTCCTTTAGCTCACCGCGCCCTCCTCCTCGCCGGTCCTGTCGTCGTCGAAGACGTTTCAGGGGTCTTCTCAGCTGACGGTGTAGGTCGGCTGGGCGCGTCGGTCCGCAGATAGACGTCGAGGTCTCCCGACGACGGAGGGTTCCTACGCCATCCATCCGAAAGACCTCGACGTGTCCGACGCTACCCCGCCGGCCGGCTTCGGCCGCCCTGACCTGACCGCCTTCGCTCGACTCGACAGCCTCGGTCTGAGCGTGACCGGACAACGACTTGAACCGGATCGTGCGGTCCTCGCGTGCCGCGTGGTGGAACCAGATCAGTGGTGCCGACGGTGCGGCAGCGAAGGCGCTGCTCGTGACACCGTGATCCGGCGGTTGGCCCACGAGCCGCTGGGCTGGCGACCGACCGTGCTGGAAGTTGTAGTGCGCCGCTACCGCTGTGCCGACTGCGGACACGTGTGGCGCCAAGACACCAGCGCCGCGGCGGAGCCACGCGCGAAGCTCTCGCGCACCGGGCTGCGGTGGGCGCTGGAAGGGATCGTGGTCGCACACCTCACCGTCGCCCGTGTCGCCGAGGGACTCGGGGTCGCGTGGGACACCGCCAACAACGCGGTCCTGGCTGAAGGCAAGCGGCTGCTGATCAACGACCCCACGCGGTTTGAGGGCGTGAAGGTCATTGGCGTCGATGAGCACGTCTGGCGCCACACCAGGCGTGGCGACAAGTACGTCACCGTGATCATCGACCTCACCCCGGTCCGCGATGGCGCCGGCCCAGCAAGGCTGCTGGACATGGTCGAGGGCCGGTCGAAGGCGGCGTTCAAGACCTGGCTCGCCGACCGCGACGACGCCTTCCGTGACGCGGTCGAGGTGGTCGCGATGGACGGCTTCACCGGGTTCAAGACCGCCGCTGCAGAGGAGATCCCGGACGCGGTCACGGTGATGGATCCCTTCCACGTCGTGCGCCTGGCCGGTGACGCCCTCGACAGGTGCCGGCGCCGGGTCCAACTCGCGACCCACGGGCACCGTGGGTTCAGGGACGACCCGCTCTACAAGTCGCGGCGCACGCTGCACACCGGCGCGGACCTGCTCACCGACAAGCAGAGCGACAGGCTACGCGCGCTGTTCGTTGATGACGCTCACGTCGAGGTCGAGGCGACCTGGGGTGTCTACCAGCGCATGATCGCCGCCTATCGCCACGAGGACCGGCAACGTGGCCGCGAGCTCATGGAGAAGCTGATCACCGACCTCAGCGCCGGCGTCCCCAAGGTGCTCACCGAGCTCACCCCCCCTGGGCCGGACCCTGAAGAAGCGAGCCGCTGACGTGCTCGCCTACTTCGAACGACCCGGCACCAGCAACGGGCCGACCGAGGCGCTCAACGGACGGCTCGAACACCTGCGCGGCTCCGCACTCGGGTTCCGCAACCTGACCAACTACATCGCCCGAAGCCTGCTCGAGACCGGCGGCTTCAGACCCCAACTCCTACACCCCCGATTGGGATGAGCCGGTTTCGGTTGAGTTGGAGGTCCTGTCCGCGGCGTTTGAGGCCGGCGTGGCGGCCGCGCGAGAAGTGCGCGCGGAGGCGGAGTCGTCGCTGGCGTTGATCGACGTCGTGGACCGGTTTCCGTCGCTGACAGACGAGGACGTCGTTCAATGGTGGGCGGACGAATCGACGCCGCTCGAGGACCGGCGTGCACTGATCGCTTCGGTGATCGATCACGTCGACATCCTGCCGTTGCGGGAGTCGTCGGACCGGGACCGGTTCGTCGTTCACTGGCGGTAGATGGCTGGCAATTCCTGGGATATTCCTGGGATTTGTCTCCCGGACAGAGAAAACCCCAGGCCAGAAAGTAGTTCTGACCTGGGGTCTCTTACGCTCCCCCAATTGGATTCGAACCAATAACCGCTCGATTAACAGTCGAGTGCTCTGCCGTTGAGCTATGGGGGATTGCTCTCGTTGCGAACGAGAACAGACTCTATCCCATGTCTCCGGGAGAGTGCAAAACAGCAGTTCAGGGGGCGTTCTGCCAAATCTGAGTCTGCGACAGATGGGCGATCAGCCGCGCGGCGCCGTCGGTGAACTCCCGACGGATGCACTCGGCCGCAGCGTCCGGGTCACCGGATCGGTAGGCGGCGATCAGCTCGTCGTGCAGGTTCGCGGTCAGCTCTCCCCACTCAGGGTCCGACGCGTACAGCGCGTGGGGTGTGTAGCGGGTCGTGTTGAGCAGCACCCAGGCCAGCTTCGTATTGCCGCTGATCTGATTGTGCGTGCGGTGGAACTCGAATTCCGCATCGGTGAGGTCCTCGTGATCGCCTGACCTCACGGCGCTGCGGAACCGGGCGTTGGCCCAGGCGAGCTCGTCGATCTGCGCACTGGTCACCACCCGCGCCGTGCGACGGGCGATCCGTGCCGCGGCCTCGCCCTGGAGCCAGAACAGATCGTCGACGTCGGTCCGAGTGAGCGGAGCGACCTCGTAGCCGCGATGCGGGGCGAGGAGGACCATGCCCTCGCCCCGCAGGGTCAGCAGTGCCTCGCGGACCGGGGTGACGCTCACGCCCAGTTCCACGGCGGTCTCGTCGATGCGAATCCGCGCTCCCGGCAGCACCTCGGCGGTCATGATCTTGTGCCGGAGGATCGACGCGACCTCTTCGGACAGTTGCGGGCGTCGCCGCTGACGGACCGGGGTGGCGTCAGAGGCCATAGGTCTTTCCGATGATGTCGCGCTGGATCTCGTTGGTGCCGCCGAACACGGTCGAGATGATCGCCGACCGCATGAGACGCTCGGCGTCGAATTCGGTGGCGTAGCCGTACCCGCCCATCATCTGCATCCCGTCGATGGTCATCTTCTTGCTCGTCTCGGTTGCCTTCAGCTTCACCATCGACGCCTCCCGCGGCATCAGCCGGTCCGGATGAGCATCCGCGGCCCGGGCGACGCTGTAGACGAGCTCCCGGGTGCACGCGATCTCCGTGGCGTGGTCGGCCATCCGATGGCGCAGCGCTTGGAAGGAGCCGACCGGGCGACCGAACTGCTTGCGTTCGGTGATGAAGGCGAGAGTGTCGTCGAATGAGCGTCGCGCGAGTCCCAACTGCATCGCCGCCAGGATGAGGCGCTCGGAATTGAGCCCGGACATCAATTGGCGCCACCCGTTGCCGACCTCGCCGACGACTGCGGAATCGGGAACGAAGCAGTCGGTGAAGTAGAGGTCGTTCACCTCGCGGCCGCCGAGCGTGTCGATACCGCTGATCTTGAGCCCGGGAGTGTCGGCCGGGACGTGGAACTGGGTGAGACCCTCGTGCTTTCCGCCGGAGCGGTCGGTGCGGGCGATGAGAAGGATGCTCTTCGAGAAGTGTGCATTGGAGCACCAGGTCTTCTGCCCGTTGATCTTCCAGCCGCCCTCGACCTTCTCCGCGCGACAGGTCAGGGCGCCGACGTCCGACCCCGCCTCGGGTTCGGACATCGAGATCGATAGTGAGTCGCCCGCGACCACGCCCGCGAGCACCTCGCGCCGCAGGTCGTCGTGCGCGAACTTGGCGTACGCGGCAGCGGTGATGAGGGTCGGGCCCACCGCGCCGATCGGAGCCTGGCCGCGGACGGCCTCCTCCAGGAAGATGCACATCTCGACGTTGCCCGCGCCGGCGCCGCCGAATTCCTCTGCCACGTTGATTCCGGCCCAGCCGAGGCCGGCCATCTTCCGATACAGCTCGTCGGAGTGGGCCTCGGTCCCGTTGTTGGTGAGTGCGTCTCGCCGCTGCCGGGTGCCGACCTCGCGCTCACAGAAGTCGGCGACCGCCTGCGCGAAAGCTGCCTGTTCGGGGGTGAATTCGACCACGGGGTGACTCCTTGACATCGGCTGAATGAAACAGATCCCTACAAGTCGTATCACATATATCTAGCGATCGGTGAAGTGGCATGTGTCACATACGACCATCCTTCGCGCATCATTACAGTGGGTGATCATGGCCGACAGCAGCGACGACGAACGAGCGACGAAGCCGGAAGCAACGGACCCGGACCGAGCGGAGTTGTTGGCGCAGAACCGCGAACGCCGGGCCCGGATCCGTGACGAAGAGCGCGTCGAGAAGGCCGACGGCGATCAGGATCTCATCGAGATCGGTGTCGGCGGACCGGCCGATTCGCCGCGCAAGCTCGCCATCGCGTTCGCCGCGACGACGGCGCTTCTGGTGGTGGTCGTCGGGATCCTCGCCTACTTGCTCGTCTCGGAGGACTCGGCGGGTTCGGGGCGCTCAGACGAGCAGGGGGCGATCGTCGCAGCGAAGCAGTACGCGACCACCGTGCTGACGTACTCGGCGGGCGACTACGCCGATCTCGACAAGCGGATCCGATCGATCTCGACGCCTGATTTCGCCGACCGGTACATCCGATCCTCACAGCAGGCGCGGGAGGGCAACGACGCCGCGCAGGCCACCGGAACGGCCGTGGCCAGGGAAGCCGGAGTCGTGTCGATCTCCGACGACGAGGCGGTGGTCCTGGTCGCGATCGACCAGAACGTCAAGACGCCGCTGGCGCCCGATGCGTCGAAGGAGGGCATCGACTACCAGTCGCGCATCAAGATCATGATGTCGCGCGACGGTGATTCGTGGAAGCTGTCGGATCTGTCGGTGGTGTGAGCGCCCCGACGGTCTGTGCCGAAGCGGTCTCGCCGGTGAGCACCGCCGTGACGACGACCGCGATGGTCGGTGCATCGAGGTCGCGGTCGGCGATCGTCAGGTCAGTGGCGACGTTCAGTGCCGCGTGCACCAGGAATCGGGCGACGCCGGGGGCCACCCCGGGCCGGGCGCGCTGCAGCCACGTCGCCCATTCGTCGACGTTGACGCGCTGCTGACGCCGCAGCGCGCGCTGATCGGCGGGATCGAGCACTCCCGTGTCGCGCAGGTAGACCGTCATGATCCCGGGGTCGCCGACGCACAGTGCGCTGTACTCGGCGGCGAGCGCGACGAGTGCCTCGCGGGGAGTGTTCGCGTGTGCCAGACCTTCGGCGATCGCGGCGGTGGTGCGTTCCGAGCCGCGCCACAGGGCCGCGGCGAGAATCGCGTTCTTCGACGGGAAATGGCGGTACACGCCGGACGGCGGAAGACCGGCGGCGGCGCCGATCTGCTCGAGGGTCACGTCATGGAACCCGCGGTCGGCGAACAGTCGGATCGATTCGGTGAGGATCGTCTCGCGCCGACCGGCCGGGGCGAGACCCCGAGTGCCGGCCGCGGGCTGCGGCTCTGGCAGGTCCAGATCGATGAGAGTCTCCACTGCCGCGCACAGGACGTCGAGGACGGTACGACGGGCGAGACCGATCCGGTGCGTCACCGGGCTGGCGACGACGGACAGGGTGGCGGTCACCAGAATCCGCGCGGTCCGGTCGTCGACTTCGGGGCGCATTCCGCGCAGGAGTGCGGTGAGCCGGTTCCGGGTCGTCGCCGACAGTTCCGCAAGGCGTCGGCGATCGTCTCCCCGCAACAGCCGGGGTTCGCGCCGGTAGACGTTCCCGGATTCGCGGTTGTCGAGCGCGTTGGCGGCAATCGACCGGACGACGGCGAGCAGTTCGCTGCGCGGGTCGTCCTCGGAGGGCACCGCGGCGACCGCGGCGGCCAGTTGTCCGGCCAGATGGATCAGCGAGGCAGCGAAGAGTTCGTACTTGCCCGAGAAGTGCTTGTACAGCGCGGGCGCTGAGATTCCGGCCTCGTCGGCGATCGCCCCGAGGCGGGTGGCGTGGAATCCGGACGAAGCGAAACTGCGCGCGGCGGCAGCAAGGATCACCTCCCGCCTGTCGGCCGGGCGTCTGCGTGTGCGTTCGGCGGTGCCGCAGTCGTCTCCGGTTTCCATGAGAAACGATGCTAGCGAACCTCCGTTGCGATGAATCTGGAAACCTAGAAGAGAGAACAAGCTGGTAGAGGACAATTATTAGGGTGGTAAGTTAATTTACATTCGCATGACGTAGATCACTTCCGGTGCTACGGTGGGGGCGATTGCCAGGGTTCACCGAGTCGAGGAGCGCGATGATCAGCGAGGCCGAGTGCCGTGACGGGGTCTGGGCGAGCATCGATGCGAACGGGATCGCGCGTCTGGAGATCGACCGGCCCCGGCAGATGAACGCACTCGACGGGCCCGCGTCCGCGCGCGTGATCGCCCTGTGTGACGAGTGGGCGGCGAGTCCCGACGTCCGCGTGGTGATCGTGTCCGGTCGAGGCGGATCGTTCAGCGCGGGAGCCGATGTGGCGGGGATGGCGCAGGACGCGCGGGGCTCGGGAGGCTTCGACGAGGCCGCCTCCCGGGCGATCATCGAGAACGGGTCGAATCTGGTCCGCGCGGTTCGGGGGCTGCCGATGCCGGTGATCGCCGCGCTCGACGGTGCCGCAGTCGGCAT
The DNA here is from genome assembly GCF_041950545.1 of Gordonia sp. PS3. Lineage (NCBI taxonomy): Bacteria > Bacillati > Actinomycetota > Actinomycetes > Mycobacteriales > Gordoniaceae > Gordonia > Gordonia sp. PS3. The sequence continues at coordinate 1,397,584 of NZ_CP169524.1, forward strand.
CGGCGCGTCGCTGGCTGTCGCGGCCGATCTCGTCTACGCCACCAGCCGCACCTACTTCATGCTCGCATTCGTCAATATCGGCCTGATGCCGGACGGAGGAGCGTCGGCCCTGTTCACCGCGGCGGTCGGCCGTGCTCGGGCCAACGCGATGGCGTTGCTCGGGGAGAAGCTGTCGGCCGCCGATGCGTACGACGCCGGGCTCATCACGGCGTTCTTCGATGACCCGGCCGGGCTCGCGGCGGCCGTCGACCGGGTTGCCGGACGACTGGCCCGCCGTTCCCCGCGCGCGCTCGCGCTGACCAAGTCGGCTCTCGACCGCCATTCGCTGAGCGGATTCGACGAGGCGCTCGAGCGTGAGATCTCCGGTCAGACCGAGCTCCTCCAGTCGCCGGAGTTCCAGTCCGCCTTGACGTCGTTCGTCGCCGGCCGCTGACCGACCGGCGTCACCCGTGCTTCTCGCCGCGCCCGCTATTTCCGCACCTCGATAGGAGATGACATGACCGAGACCCTGGGCTTCACGCTCACCGACGAACCGCTCCGTTCGCGCCGCAACCATTGGAACAACCAGGTCCGCCGACACGCCGAGACCCGCCCGGACGGGGTGGCCTTGCGTTTCCTGGGCAAGAGCACCACATGGCGGGAGCTCGACCACCGGACGCATTCGCTGGCGGCGGCGCTGCTGCGCCGCGGTGTGCGATTCGGCGATCGAATCATGGTCCTGATGCTCAACCGGACCGAGTACGTGGAACTCACGCTCGCCGCGAATCTGATCGGGGCGATCCCGGTCCCGGTCAACATCCGGATGGCACCCGCCGAGGTGGCCTTCCTCGTCTCCGACTCGGGTGCCCGGGTGATCGCGACCGAGACGATGCTGGCCCCGCTGGCCGACGCCGTCTCGCAGATCACCGGCTCCGTCGAGGAGATCATCACGGTCGGCGACGTCGCGAACCCCGCGCACCTGGCGTACGAGGATCTTGTGTCCGAGCAGGGTGAGCCGCTGCCCGATATCGACGTGCCGGAGGACACCGTCGCCCTGATCATGTACACGTCCGGCACCACCGGCAAGCCGAAGGGGTCGATGCTGACGCACCAGAATCTGCAGGCGCAGGCGGTCACGTGCATTCAGGCGCTGAACACCGCATCCGACGACATCGCGTCCTGCGTCGCCCCGATGTTCCACATCGCGGCGCTCGGTGCGATGACGCCGACCTTCTACATGGGTGCGACCACCGTGATTCATCCGCTCGGCAATTTCGATCCCGAGCAGATGCTCGACGTCCTGGAGGCGGAGGGCACGACCTCCATCTTCCTGGTGCCCGCGCAGTGGCAGGCGGTGTGCGCCGCGCAGCAGGCACGTCCCCGCGAGCTCAAGCTGCGCGTGGTCAGCTGGGGCGCTGCGCCGGCCTCGGACACGGTGCTGCGAGCTATGAACGAGACCTTCCCGGACGCGATGAACGTGGCCGTGTTCGGACAGACCGAGATGTCGCCGATCACGTGCGTGCTCGAGGGCAAGGACGCCTTGCGCAAACTCGGCTCCATCGGGAAGGTCGTCCCGTGCGTCACCGCGCGCGTGGTGGACGCCGCGATGAACGACGTGCCGCAGGGCGAGGTCGGCGAGATCGTGTACCGCGGCCCCAACCTGATGGCCGGCTACTGGCAGAACCCGCAGGGCACCGCGGACGCCTTCGCCGGAGGCTGGTTCCACTCCGGCGACCTGGTGCGTCAGGACGAGGAGGGTTTCCTCTACGTGGTCGACCGAGCGAAGGACATGATCATATCCGGGGGAGAGAACATCTACTGCGCCGAGGTGGAGAACGTGCTCTTCGGCCACCCGAAGGTCGCCGAGGCCGCGATCATCGGCCGCGCGCACGAGAAGTGGGGAGAGGTGCCGGTCGCGGTGGTCGTCCTCGCCGACGGGGTCGACGACCTGACGCTGGAGGAGATGGAACCGTTCCTGAACGAGAATCTGGCGCGGTTCAAGCACCCGAAGGATCTCGTCATCGTCGACGAACTGCCGCGCAATGCCGGCGGAAAGGTCGTCAAGCCGCAGTTGCGAGAGGCGTACGGCAGCAAAGACGCCGGACTCAAGAATTGAGAACTGTAACGTGTTTCATTTTTGTCGAGAAGTGACTACCCTCACTAGCAGATGCGGCTGAGGCCGTACGTCATCTGTGGGATGCGGCCTCGCCGCAACGGGATTCGAAATCGAGGTAAATGACTGTGAAGACCAAGGGCGCCATCCTCCGGGAGCTGAACACGCCGTGGAAGATCGAAGAGATCGAGATCGGTGATCCCAAGGCGCACGAGATCAAGATCCGCATGGAAGCAGCGGGCATGTGCCACTCGGACCATCACCTGATGACCGGCGGCATTCCGATGGGCGGGTTCCCGATCCTCGGCGGTCACGAGGGAGCGGGTGTGGTCGAGGAGATCGGTGAGGGCGTCACCGACTTCGAGGTCGGCGACCACGTGGTGCTGTCGTTCATCCCGTCGTGCGGCAAGTGCCGCTCCTGCAAGGCGGGCGTGGCCAACCTGTGCGACTTCGGTGCCATGCTGCTGCAGGGCGAAGCCGTCTCCGACCACACCTTCCGCATCCACACGGCCGCCGGTGAGCCGGTGTACCCGATGACCCTCCTCGGCACGTTCAGCCCGTACATGGTGGTGCACGAGGCGTCGGCGGTGAAGATCGACAAGGAGATCCCGTTCGAGGTCGCGGCACTGTGCGGCTGCGGCATCCCGACCGGCTACGGATCGTCCACCCGCAGCGGCGACGTCCGCCCGGGTGAGGATGTGGCGATCATCGGCGTCGGTGGCGTCGGAACAGCTGCCCTGCAGGGTGCGGTCATCGCCGGCGCGCGCAACGTCTTCGCCATCGATCCGGTGGAGTGGAAGCGTGAGCAGGCCCTGAAGTTCGGTGCGACTCATGCCTTCGCGTCCGTCGAGGAGGCCATGAACGAGATCGGTAACGCCACCGAGTGGGGGATGTGCCAGAAGGTGATCGTCACCGTCGGCGAGGTGCACGGCGAGGACGTCGACACCTGGCTGAGCATCACCGCCAAGAACGGCACGTGCGTGCTGACCGGCATGGGCAACATGATGGAGAACCAGGTCACGCTCAACCTGTCGATGCTGACGCTGCTGCAGAAGAACTTGCAGGGCAGCATCTTCGGCGGCGCCAACCCGAAGCTCGACATCCCGAATCTGCTGTCGATGTACAAGATCGGCAAGCTCAAGATCGAGGAGATGATCACCCGCCAGTACAGTCTGGACCAGATCAACGAGGGCTACCAGGACATGCTCGACGGCAAGAACATCCGCGGCGTCATCCGTTACACCGACGCCGATCGCTAGGCCCCGCTCGCGAGATTCTGACATCCTGAAGATCCGCCGGCTCATCGGGCCGGCGGATCTTCATATGCAGTGGGCCCGGGCAGCGGCCGGAGGTCCGACTGCCGGCGGCGAAGGGGAGAGATGACCGAGAAGAGGAGCTCGCGTTCACGTGCCGAGCGGGGAGCGGAGATCGCCGAGCGCGAGACCGTCGAGGGCGGAGCCTGGGCGGCCTCGCCGGAGGCGAAGTCGACGGCTCTGACTCTGCGCATCGTCGCCGCAGTGCTGTGGACAGTTGCGATCGCGGGTGAACTCGTCACCATCTTCTGGGTGCTGCGTCAGGATCCGCTCCGGATGTGGCTGCTGATCGTGATGATCGTCGTCATCGGCGCGTTCGCGCTGGCCGGATCGCTGCTGTGGAAGAAGGCCAATCGCTACGATCCGGCGTCCGAGAAGGACCGGGTCCGATTCTTCGTTCAGAACCAGCTCGGCGTGATCGTCACGGTGATCGCCTTCCTCCCGCTGATCGTCCTGATCTTCCTGAACAAGGACATGGACGGGAAGCAGAAGGGGATCGCGGGCGCAGTGGCGATCGTCGTCGCGGCTCTGGTCGGATTGGCCGGCGCCGACTGGGATCCGCCCTCGGTGGAGCAGTACGGCGTCGAGACCAATGTGGTCGAGCAGCTGACGGGCAAGAACCGCGTGTACTACACCAAGGGCGGTTCGGTCTTCCACGTCTGCGCCGACGTACCCGATCTCCGGCGGTCGGCGACGATACTCGACGGCACGGTGGACCAGGCGCACGCTGACGGCAAGGACCGGCTGACGAAGAAGTGGGTCTCCGAGGCGATCAACAACTGCGGGATCCCGGTGGAGCGGGTCGACGCCGTGCTCGGCGACGTCGACGACGTCACCTCCACGCTCGACGACGACCAGTTCACGACGGGCTCCGACGGCAAGCCCTCGGTCAACACCGATGTCGAGACGCCCGCTCCCGCAGGCACGCCGACGCCGGTCCGCTGACCGCACCGATCGGAGACGGGGAGTGCCGTGCGTGAGCTGACGAGTGACGATCTCGGGCTACTGCTGTCATTGTTCGCGGTCCTGCTGTTGGCGTTCGCGGCCAACTTCCACTTCTCGCGTACGTCGGTGCGGCGTCATCGGCGGGCCGCGTTGCTGTTCGTGGTGGTGAGCTTTCTCGGCGAACTCTCGACGGTGGTGGCGTTGATGCTGACGTGGGTCGCGCTGTGGAGTCCGGCCGCATGGGACAGGATCGACGATCTGCTGGTCTTCGTACCGGGCACGATCGCGATCCTGTGCGCGGTGGTGCTGACAGTGGAGTCGGTCTACGCGCGGTCGGTCAACATCATCAGGGCGGAGCGGGATCCCGCCACGCCGGGACACCGAACGCGCGATCGTGCCGGTGAGTAGGGTCGGTAGGCGTGAGATCACTCGAGACGCTTTCGGACTGGCCTGTCGACAACGTCTCCGCGGCCGTGCTCACCGCGGAGGGAACCGCCGGAACGTTCGGCGACCTCGCCCGCGTGTACGAGCTCGCGTCGGTCACCAAGCTCCTCGTCGCGCAGGCCGTGCTCGTCGCGGTGGAAGAGGGCGCGATCGATCTGCGGACTCCCGCCGGCCCGCCCGGAGCCACCGTCGCGCACCTGCTGGCGCATGCATCGGGCCTGGCCTTCGACAGCCGGCAGGTGGTCGCCGGCGTGGCCGAACAGCGGATCTACTCGAGCGCGGGATTCGAGGTGCTCGCCGAAGCGGTGGAAGCGGAGACCGGCATCGCCTTCGCCGACTATCTGCGCGAGGCCGTCTGCGATCCGCTCGGACTGACGGCGACGGAACTGTACGGTCCGGCCGGGCACGGTGCGCGGTCGACCGTCGCGGACCTCTCCCGGTTCGCCGCCGAGCGGCTCGCACCCCGGCTGATCTCCACCGGTCTCTCAGCGGAATCGGCGTCGGTGCAGTTTCCCGGGCTCGACGGATTCGTCCCCGGCTACGGCAAGCACCGGCCGAACGATTGGGGCCTCGGCTTCGAGATCCGGGGAACCAAGAGCCCGCACTGGACGGCTCCCGCTCATTCCCCGCGGACTCACGGGCACTTCGGCCAGGCCGGGACCTTCCTGTGGGTGGACCCCGATCGGCGGGCCGCCGCGGTGGTCCTCACCGACCGGCCTTTCGGGCCGTGGGCCAAGCCCCTCTGGAGTGAGTTCAACCAGGAAATACTCGACGAACTCGACGGCTCCGGCGGGTAGCCTCGGAACCAGGACGCGGTCTCGCCTCACATCCGGGTGGAGTCAGTCGGGTGCGGGGGCGCGTCGTCGCCGCGTTCGCACCCGAGAACCCGAAGGAGGCGTTTCGTGGCACGTTATGAACTCCCGACCACGACGGAGCTGCTCGAACTCGGGTCGCCGCGCGATCACGCGGTGACCGTCTATGCGCAGGCCAGTGCCGCGCAGTACGATCTCGCCCGAACCACGGTCAAGAGCGCGATGGACCGCGCCATCCGGTCGCTCCGCAACGGCGGCGGGAACCACGCGCTGGAGTCGGCCCTGCGCGAGAGGACCACGGCGATTCTCGCCGACGAGGGGTGGCGCAAGCTGTCGCACTCGCTGGCGGTGTTCATCACTCCGGAAGAGGGGGAGATGTTCGTCCTCCCGAACCAGTTGGAGAACCAGCTTCAGGTCGGCAGCTACTTCGACGTCGGGCAGCTGGTGCGCGCGGCGGCGGCCCCGCAGGACGCCTACGCGCTGACGCTGTCGGCCGACGGGTGGAACCTGTGGCAGGCGTCCGGAACGGAGCTGGCGTCGGAGATGGAGGTGGAGGCAGACGGCATCGGCGATGTCGCGGAGGCCACCAATCGCGCGACGGTGCGCGGACGGATCCATGCCCGTCGGCTGCACGGCGACGAGGGCACCAAGCTGCTCCTCGAGACGTACGCCAAACGCGTGCACGAGGTGGTGGTGAAGGCGATCGACGCCGATGACCCGTCCGCCGAGCGCCCGCTGTTCGTGTTCGCCGCCGATCCGCTGCTGGACATGTACCGGAACCTCGACCGCGGCTTCCGCGAACTCGTCGCGGTGCCCGGAAGCCCCGACGAACTGACGGCGGTGCAGATCGATGCCAGGATCCGCCAGGAACTCGCGGACATCAACTCCCGCCGCGCCAACGCGACGGTTGAGAAGATCGCCGACGGCGTGGCCAAGGGCCTCGTCGCGACCGACCTCGTGGATGTGGCACGGGCGGCGGTCGCGGGCAACGTCGACACCCTGGTGTACGACTTCACCGTCGACGTCCTCGGGCGCCTGGACAACGAGACGGGCGACGTCACGTACGCCGACGACGGCTACGACCTGCTGTCACGCATCGCGGTGTGGGTGCTGCAGACGGGCGGCCGGGTGATTCCGGTTCGCGCGTCCGAGATCGTCTCCGACATCTGGAACGGCACCGTGACGGCTCGGCTGCGTTACCCGCTGAGTACCTAGGACAGAGCTCGCGACAGACGACGGCCGCTCGGAGCAGAACGCTCCGAGCGGCCGTCGTCTGTCGAAGAACCGGGGTGCGGCGGCGGTTCAACCCACCCGCTGGCGCAGCCACGTGACCTCTGCGCCGACACCGCCCATGCGGTAGTTCTCCAGGCCCTCGTCCCACGCGGTGCCGAGGATGGCGTCGAGCTCTCCGGCCAGGCCGGCACTGTCGGGCTGTGCGTCCATCAGCGCGCGCAACTGCATCTCTCCGACGATCACGTCACCGTTGGCTCCGGTGGACCCACGCCACAGACCCAGCCCCGGCAGATAGCAGAAGCGTTCGCCGTCGACACCCTCGCTGGGGTTCTCGGTCACCTCGAAGACCAGGCCGGACCATTCGCGCAGCGCATTGGTCAGCCGTGCGCCGGTACCGACCGGCCCCGTCCAGTCGACGGTCGCACGCATGCGGCCGGGCTCGGCGTCCTGTTCGGACCACTTCAGGTCGGCCCGCGCATTCAGAGTCGACGACAGCGCCCACTCCACGTGCGGGCACAGCGCGACGGGAGAGGCGTGGATGTAGACCACGCCGCTCGTCATGTCCGCAAACTGATTCAGATTGCGCACCTTTTCACCTCCGGTTCGACGAGGAACGTCTTCCCCAAGCGCACCTACGCCGGAACTCGGATATCACACTGCTGATACAAAGTATGCCTTGTGATGTGCGTGTTGCGCTAGTTCTTTTTGGTGCGGATGTGTTCCTCGACGGACGACGGACGACGGACGACGGACGACGGGCGACGGACGACGGGCCGGCGCAGTCCGCCGGGAACGACGATGTCCCCGGCGCCGTACAGGCGTCCGGGGACATCGTCGAACTCATGCGCTCCAAGTGCGCGTCACAGCGGAATGTTCTTGTGCCGTCCGCGTCGGGCAGGCGCCGAAGCGAGGGCCTCGGCGATGATGCTGCGAGTCTTGGCCGGATCGATGATCTCGTCGACGACGCCGATCGACTGGGCACGGCCGACGCCGCCTGCGATCTGCTCGTGCTCCTGGGCGAGGCGCTCGTGAAGCTCCTCGCGCTCCTCCTCCGGGGCCGCGGCGAGGGTCTTCTTGTGCAGAATGCCGACGGCGGCCTTGGCGCCCATGACGGCGACCTCGGAGCCCGGCCAGGCGAAGACAGCGGTGGCGCCGAGGGCGCGCGAGTTCATGGCGATGTAGGCGCCGCCGTAGATCTTGCGGGTCACGAGCGTGACACGCGGCACCGAGCACTCGGCGAACGCGTGCAGCAGCTTGGCGCCGCGGCGCACGACGCCGTTCCACTCCTGGCCGACGCCCGGGAGGTAGCCGGGGACGTCGGTGATGACGATGATCGGCACACCGAAGGCATCGCACAGGCGCACGAAGCGGGAGGCCTTCTCGGCGGCCTCCGAGTTCAGGCAACCGCCCATCCGGAGCGGGTTGTTCGCGACGATGCCCACGCTGCGGCCCGACAAGCGGCCGAAGCCGACGGTGATGTTCGGGGCCCACTTGGCCTGGAACTCCTCGAAGGTGGTGACCTCCGACTCGCCGTCCGCCGCGAGCTGGGTGTCGAGGAGGGCCTCGACGATCGGGTGGACGTCGTAGGCGCGCCGATTCGACTCGGGCAGCAGTGCGCGCAGGTCGGTGTCGCCGGCCTCCGCCTTCTCCCGGTTGAAGTGACCCTGCTGCGAGAACGTGCCGACCAGACGGCGGGCGCGCCAGTACGCGTCGGCCTCCGAGTCAGCGGTGATGTGGCTGACGCCGGAGCGCTTGCCGTGGGTGTGCGGTCCGCCGAGCGATTCCATGTCGACCTGCTCGCCGGTGACGCTCTTGACCACGTCGGGCCCGGTCACGAAGACCCGGCCCTCCGGAGCCATGATCACGACGTCGGTCAGGGCCGGTCCGTACGCGGCACCGCCCGCGGCGAACCCGACCACCACGGAGATCTGCGGCACGTAACCCGATGCGCGCACCATGGCCTCGAACACGCCCCCCACAGCGTGCAGGGCCTCGACGCCCTCGGCCAGTCGAGCGCCGCCCGAGTGCCAGATGCCCACGACGGGCGCCTGCTCGGCGATCGCGGTGTCGATCGCGTTCACGATGTGAGCGCAGCCGACGATCCCCATGGCACCGCCCATCACGGTGCCATCGGTGCAATAGGAGACGGTGCGAACACCGTTGACGTCGCCGATCGCCGCCAGCACACCCGATTTGTCTCGGGGATGCAGCAGCTCGACGGTTCCGTCGTCGAAGAAGCTAGTCAACCGCAGCAACGGATCGCGCGGATCCGTCGCCTCCTCACGGCCGGGGATGGGTGCCAGTGTGGTCATCGGGTTCTCCTATGCGGGGGTTGGGGATCAGTATCGGCCGAATGCCAAGGCCACGTTGTGCCCACCGAATCCGAAGGAGTTGCTCAGCGCGAAGTCGATCTGTCCGCGGCGAGCCTCACCGTGTACGACGTCGATGTCGCCGCACTCCGGATCCAGGTTGTCCAGATTCAGCGTCGGGGGAATGACGGAGTCCTCCACCGACTTGATGGTCAGGACCGCTTCGAGAGCGCCGACGGCGCCGATCGAATGGCCCAGGGCTGACTTGGGCGCGTAGATGGCTGCGTGGTTGCCCACGGCGGCCTGGATGCCCAGCGATTCTGCGGTGTCTCCGATGGGGGTGGACGTCGCATGCGCGTTGACGTGCGTGATGTCCGATTTCTGCAGACCGGCGGTCTGCAGGGCTCGGGCCATCGCGCGGGTGTTGCCCTGCCCCGAGGGGTCGGGGGCGACGATGTGGAACCCGTCCGAGGTGATGCCGGTGCCCATCAGCCGAGCGTGGATGTGAGCACCGCGCGCCTTGGCGTGGTCCTCCCGCTCGAGGACGAGCATGGCCGCGGCCTCGCCGAAGACGAATCCGTCGCGGTCGGAGTCGAACGGGCGCGACGCGGACGCCGGATCGTCGTTCCGGGTGCTCATCGCGCGCATCATGCTGAAGGCTGCGATCGGCACCGCGTCGATGTGTCCTTCGACGCCGCCGCACACGATCATGTCGGCGTCGCCCATGACGATGTGACGCCATGCGTGTGCGATCGCCTCCGCACCCGACGAGCATGCCGAGACCGGGGTGATGACGCCGGCGCGTGCGCCGATGTTGAGACCTGCGACGGCCGCGGGCCCGTTGGGCATCGCCATCGAGACGGCCAGCGGCGACACCTTGCGGTAGTTGCCGGTGTCCTTCAGAGCTCGGTCGGCGTCGATCAGCGAGTCCGCGCCGCCGATGCCGGTGCCGAGAACCACGCCGAGCCGGTCGGGGTCGACCTCCGGCTCGCCGGCCTGCGCCCACAGGCGCTTGCTCATCACATGCGACATCCGCTCGACGTACGACATGCGTCGCGCCTCGATGCGAGTCACTTCGTTGGTCGGGTCGTCGACGAGACGACCACCGATGCTGACCGGCAATTTGTACTGCTCGACGAAATCGTCGGTCAGCTCCCGAATGCCGGTCTTACCGGCGACGAGATTTTCCCAGGTCGTGTCGAGATCAGCTCCCAGGGACGTGGTGGCGACCATGGAGGTCACCACCACGCTGGGGAACTCTCCACCGCGAGTGGAAAAGTCACGCAGCTCGGTCATGCTACGCCTGGCCGCCCTCGATCTGGGCGGCGATGGCTGCAGCGGTCTCGGGGTTCTCGGCCTCGAGCTTCTGGACGTAGGCGACGGTGTCGCCGACGGTGCGCAGGCTGGCGAGATCCTCGTCCGGAACCTTCACGCCGTACTTGTCCTCGACCTGGACGGCGATCTCCACCATCGACAGCGAGTCGATGTCCAGATCGTCGACGAACGACTTCTCCAGCGTCACCTCCGACGGCTCGATGCCGGTGACTTCCTCGATGATCTCGGCGATGCCTGCGACGAGCTGTTCCTGAGTGGCGGCCACGGTGTGGCTCCCTTCTTCGTTTCTGTACTGCTATGTGGTTTTCCGGAGTCAGCGTGTGCTGAGTGGACGGGCCGTGAGGCCTTCCGGGGGTCGGGTGCTGCCGACCGCTATCCAAGTCCTGGGAGGTCCTCCAGATCGGCGGGGACCTTGACGGCTCGCGAGGGCACGCCCTTCAATTCACGCTTGGCGATGCCCACGAGCGTCCCGCCCGGCGCGAGTTCGACGATCGCGTCGGTGCCCGCCTCGCGGAGGTAGTCCGAACAGAGGTCCCAGCGTACGGGGCTGGTGACCTGAGTGACGAGTCGGCGCAGGGCTTCGGCGCCGGTGGGAACGGGGCGACCGTCTGCGTTCGAGAGCAGGGTCCGGGTGGGGTCGGCGGGCGTGATCTGCGCCGCTGCCTCGGCGAACGCGTCCTGCGCCGGTGCCATGAACCGAGTGTGGAACGCTCCAGCGACCGCCAGTTTGCGCGTGCGCGCCTTGGCGGGCGGCGCCGAGATCAGCTTGTCGATGGCGACGACCGAACCCGCGGCGACGATCTGTCCCCTCGCGTTGCGGTTGGCGGGCACGAGGTCGAGATCGTCGAGGAAGGCGAGCACCTCGGTCTCATCGCCGCCGAGGATCGCGGCCATGGTGGTCTCCTCCAGCGCGCAGGCCTTGGCCATCTCGGCGCCGCGCACGCCGGCCAGGATCATCGCCTCATCGGCCGTCAGGACGCCCGCGACGGCGGCGGCGGCGACCTCGCCGATCGAGTGTCCGGCGATCACGACGTCCGCGGGCAACTCGCCGTGGCGGCGGCGGAACTCGTCGAACGAGAGCAGTGCGGCGGCGACCACGAGCGGCTGGGTGACCGCGGTATCGGTGATCTCCTCCGCCGTCGCTGTGGTTCCGAGGCGTTCGAGGTCGAGTCCGATGGCCTCGGACCACGCGGAGACGCGGTCACGAGCCCCGGGCAGCTCCAACCATTCGGTGAGCATGCCGGGTGTCTGGGAGCCCTGGCCGGGCGCAAGCAACGAAAGCACGTGACTAGGGAACACCTTTCAGCTGTGTCGTAGTGGTGTTGCTGGGTACGAACCTTGGCGGCGATATTTGTAGGGTTCCTACAAAAGTGACTCTGTCGGTGTTCCCATCGTCATCGGGTTGAGATCCGTTACGCGATCGAGTCTGACAAACACCGAACAGGGTCTATACGGCTACTTTGCCGTGACGAGTGTTACTCAGGGGGCTGAATGGGGCGTTCCTTGATGGTTTCGTGCCAATCTCCCGATGGTCAGTGCGACACGCAGAACGAAAGCGTCTCGGGGGTTAGATGCGTCACGTCCGGTGATGTCGGCCACCTTCTTTAGGCGATACCGCACAGTATTTGGATGGATATACAGTTCCCTGGCACAAGTTTCCACCTGGCCGCCGCTGTCGAGGTAGGCCTCGACGGTGTTGACGAGGGTCTCCGAACCGCTCAGGGGTTCCACGATCGTCTCGTCCATCGTCTCGATCGCTGAGCGGTCGCCGTTGAGCGCCCGCTCGGGAAGCAGATCCCAGCTGTAAGCCGGTCGCGGCGCGTTGGGCCATCCGACCACCGCCCGGAGTCCGGCCATGGCCTCGACAGCGCTCGCGTGGGCCGATCCCAGGTTGGGCGTGGTCGGGCCGATCACCACGGGACCCTCGGCGAAGTGCTCGAGGAGGTCGGTGAGAAAGCGGTCGGACGGCCGCAGCGGCCCCTCGACGATCGCGACGAGGGTGCTGCCCTGCACCACCGAGAGTGCGGCGCGGTCGTACTGTTTGGCGGTGTTGTGGAGCGTCAACGCGACCGACACGTTCTGTTCCGGGGGCGGAGATCCGACGATCACCGTCGCCGCGGCGTCGGTGGACCAGTTCAGTGCCGCCGCGCGCGAGAGCAACTGCGGGCCCTCGTCACCGCGCACCACGGCGTCGACCACGAGTGCCTCCATGCGCGAGTCCCACGCGCCGCGCGACTCGGCGGCCGAGGCGTAGATCGCGGCGGCGGCGAATCCGATCTCCCGGCCGTACCGCAGCACCGATTCGGTGAGTGCGCGAAGCTGGGCGTCGTTCCGGGCCAGGAGCGGAAGCCACTTCTCGAAGAACTCCATCGCCACGCGCACCATCTCGACCGTCTGCAGCAGTGAGATGCGCCGGGCCAGGTCCTGGGGGACCACCTGGAATGCCTGGACGGTGAACTTGACGTTCCCCTCCGGGTCCTGGATCCACTCCACGAAGTTGACGACCGCCGTCTGGACCACCAACTGCACGCTGGCCCGCTGCGCCGCGTCGAGGTCGCTGAAATAGGGCAGTTGCTCGGACATCGAGTGGATCGCTTCGGTGGCCAGTCGGCCGCTGTACTGCTTCACGCGGCGCAGCAGGGTGTCGGGCAGCGCGTCGTGCACGGTGGCCGGCGCGGGCACGTGGGCGCCGCGCGCGCCGAAGACGTCGGTGGCGCGCGTCGTCTTCAGACGGGGGTCGGGTTCGGCATCAGGCACGGATTCAATGTAGACCGCTCGCGACCCGCTGTGGCCGGGTCGTATCGGCCGGCCGGACTGGGCCGATGGTCGCGGGCGCTGTCCGTCGAACGTCCCCCCCCTGCGCCGAGACGACCGAACGCCGGCGACGCGAGGTCGCCGGCGTTCGGGTGGTCGGACCGGTCAGGCGACGCCGGGGTCGCTGGTCTGCTCGGGAGCAGCCGAGACGTCGTCGATCTGGTACTTCCGGGCGGCGTCGGCCGCGACGGTGCGGTCGATCTTGCCGTCGCGGGCCAGCGCCACCAGCACTCCGACGACGATGGATTCGGCGTCGATGTTGAAGTAGCGGCGTGCGGCGGGGCGGGTGTCGGAGAATCCGAAGCCGTCGGCGCCGAGGGTGAGATACGTCCCCGGAACGTACGCGCGGATCTGTTCCTGGACGCCGCGCATGTAGTCCGAGACGCCGACGAACGGGCCCTTGGCGTACTGCAGCACCTCGGTGAGGTACGGCCGCGTCGACGACCCCGGGTTGCGCAGTTCGGCCCGATCGGCGGCGATGCCGTCGCGGGCGAGCTCCGACCACGAGGTCACCGAGTACACGTCGGCGGCCACGTCCCACTCCTGCGCCAGCAGGTCCTGGGCGCGCAGGGCATCGCCCATCGTGACGCCCGAGACGAGGATGTTCGCGAAGTGCGCCGCGGGCTGCGGTGCCCTCCGGTACCGGTAGATGCCCTTGAGCAGCCCCGCGACGTCCAGATCCTCCGGCTCGGCCGGCTGGGTGATGGGCTCGTTGTAGACGGTCACGTAGTAGAAGACGTTCTCCGCATCCGGACCGTACATGCGCTCGAGACCGTCGACGACGATGTGCGAGAGCTCGTACGCGAACGCCGGGTCGTAGGAGATGGCGCCCGGGTTGGTCGCGGCGAGCAGCGGAGAGTGTCCGTCGGCGTGCTGCAGACCCTCACCGGTCAGCGTGGTCCGGCCCGCGGTGGCTCCGATGACGAATCCCCGGGCCATCTGGTCGGCCGCGGCCCAGAGACCGTCGCCGGTCCGCTGGAAGCCGAACATCGAATAGAAGATGTACAGCGGGATCATCGGCTCGCCGTGCGTGGCGTACGACGTGCCGACCGCGGTGAAGCTGGCTGTGGAACCGGCCTCGTTGATGCCCTCGTGCAGGATCCGGCCGTTCTCCGCCTCCTTGTAGGCGAGCATCAGTTCGGCGTCGACGGACGTGTAGTTCTGGCCGTGCGGGTTGTAGATCTTCAGGGTGGGGAACCAGGAGTCCATGCCGAAGGTCCGGGCCTCGTCCGGGATGATCGGAACGATGCGCTTGCCGACCTCCTTGTCGCGCAGGAGCTCCTTGAAGATGCGGACCAGCGCCATGGTGGTCGCCACCTGCTGGTTGCCCGAGCCGGATGCCACGGCCTTGAGGGCGGGTGCCGGATCGGCCTGCAGCGGCTTGGCCGCCACCTTGCGGCTCGGGACGAATCCGCCGAGCTGCTTGCGCCGTTCCAGCATGTACTGGATCTCCGGAGAGTCCATACCCGGGTGGTAGTACGGCGGCAGGTACGGGTCGGCCTCGAGCTGCGCATCGGTGATCGGCACATGCGCGGTGTCGCGGAAGGCCTTCAGATCGTCGAGCGTCATCTTCTTCATCTGGTGGGTCGCGTTGCGGCCCTCGAAGTGCTTGCCGAGCGTGTAGCCCTTGATCGTCTTCGCCAGGATCACCGTGGGCTGTCCCTTGTGGGCCATGGCGGCGGCGTATGCGGCGTAGATCTTGCGGTAGTCGTGACCGCCGCGCTTGAGGTTCCAGATGTCCTCGTCCGAGAGATCGTTGACGAGTTCCTTGGTGCGCGGATCACGGCCGAAGAAGTGGTCGCGGATGAACGCGCCGTCGTTGGCCCGGTAGGTCTGGTAGTCGCCGTCGGTGGTGCGGTTCATCAGGTTGACCAGCGCACCCTCCTTGTCGGCGTGCAGCAGATCGTCCCACTCGCGGCCCCACACCACCTTGATGACGTTCCAGCCCGCGCCGCGGAAGAACGACTCCAGTTCCTGGATGATCTTTCCGTTGCCGCGGACCGGGCCGTCGAGCCGCTGCAGATTGCAGTTGATGACGAAGGTCAGGTTGTCGAGCCCGTCGATGGCGGCGACCTGCGCCAGACCGCGCGACTCGGGCTCGTCCATCTCACCGTCGCCGAGGAACGCCCAGACGTGCTGGTCGGAGGTGTCCTTGATTCCGTTCGCGTGCAGGTATTTGTTGAACCGGGCCTGGTAGATCGCGTTCATCGGGCCCAGGCCCATCGAGACGGTGGGGAACTGCCAGAACTCCGGCATCAACCGGGGATGCGGGTACGACGGCAGCCCGCCGCCTTCGCCGGCGTGGCTCTGCTCCTGACGGAAGCCGTCGAGCCGCGCCTGGTCGATGCGTCCTTCCAGGAAGGCGCGCGCGTAGATGCCGGGTGAGGCGTGGCCCTGGATGAAGACCTGGTCGCCGCCGCCGGGATGATCCTGGCCGCGGAAGAAGTAGTTGAAGCCGACTTCGTAGAGCGAGGCCGACGACGCGTACGTCGAGATGTGGCCGCCCACGCCGATGCCGGGCCGCTGTGCTCGGTGGACCATGATCGCGGCGTTCCACCGGATGAAGGCGCGGTAGCGGCGCTCCAGATCCTCGTCCCCGGGGAACTCGGGTTCCAGTTCGGTCGGAATCGTGTTGACGTAGTCGGTGTTCGTCAACGCGGGGATGCCCACACGCTTGTCCTCCGCGCGTTCCAGAATGCGCAGCATGAGGTACCGCGCGCGCTCGGGGCCCGCGTCGGCGAGCATGGCGTCGAAGGACTCGAGCCACTCGTCGGTCTCCGTGGGGTCGTTGTCGACCAGGTAGGACGCGACGCCGTCCCGAATGACCTGAACGCGGCTCCCGCTCGACGCCGGCGCGCCGGCCTTGTCGGTGCCGGCGATCTGATCAGTCACTGTCTGCCACCTATCTCGCAGTCCACCGAAGCGATTGCCGCCGCGAACTGCATGTCGGGGCCGCCGGGGTGGGGCGGCCGGATACGTGCCGCGGAACGATGGTGCGGCCTTGCCTATATCGTGCCGCAAATCACCGGCTCTGGCGCAAGATGTGTCCAGTCACATGCCGCTCGGGTGCGGTAGCGTCGGCGTATCCGCTGCTTCTCTCCCGAAAGGGGGACCTCGTGGGCCGGACGGCTCGGTCGATCGTGGTCGCGGCGACGGCGCTGACCGCTGTCGCCGCCGTCCCGGCGTGCTCATCGGACGACGAGTCGCCGAGTCCGACGGTCTCGGTCGGCACGGTCACCAGGACCGTTGCCCGCGCGGGATCCTCCGAAGCGGAGAAAGTCGCCGTCGTCCGATTGTGCCAGCAGGTGATCACTTCGGCCGGTGTGATGGCACGCGATTACAACGCCTTCGTCAAACGCCTCAACGAGGTCCAGGATTACGCGAAGGTCGGATCCGAGGACCGCTGGGCGGTCGACACTCTCGACACGGGTGCCGAGGAGGTCCGCAAGGCCGTCTCGCCCGAGGTGCCGGAGAAGGTCGACGCGCAGGTGGAGGCATTCGTCGCCAGTGCCGAACGCCTGGCCGAGCAGATTCAGGCGAAGCGGCGCCAAGCGCTCAACGGCGCCTCCGACAGATGGGACGCGGACCGTACCGCACTACTCGACACGTGCGCGGGGTATCTCCCCGCGGGATCGGCGTGAACCGTCCCGAATCCGTTGCAGAGAAGCACCAATCCCGTACTTCGGGCGGTTAGACACTGTGCTCGGGGGTAGTTTGCCTTTACGCTGTCACATAAGTTGCGCCGTCGTGGCGTGGCCCGGCACGTGCGGAATGCACGGCCCGCTACATCGAATGGAGGTCGTACGCGGTGGTAACCGCCCCAGAAGGCAGGGCTGTCAAGCTCGGTTTCACCAACGGCATGGTGGTGCAGGAGATCGGGTGGGACGAGGACACCGACGATGATCTCCGAATCGAGATCGAGGACGCGATCGATGCCGAGATGCTCGACGACGATGCGGACGACGTCATGGACGCCGTGGTGCTGTGGTGGCGCGACGACGACGGAGACCTCGTCGATGCGCTGATGGACGCGATCGGTCCGCTCGCCGAAGGCGGGTTCATCTGGGTGCTGTCGCCGAAGACCGGCCGCGACGGTTACGTCGATCCCAGCGAGATCGCGGAGGCCGCGCCGACCGCCGGACTCACGCAGACCTCCGTCGTCAATCTCGGAGACTGGTCCGGCGCCCGTCTGGTCACGCCGAAGGCGCGCGCGGGTAAGCGCTGATGGCCGCTCAGTCGGTGGCCGCACCCCTCGCGACGGGGACTCTCGCCCCGGATTTCGAGTTGCGGGACCAGAACAATCAGGTCGTCAAGCTCTCCGCGCTGCGCGACCGCAATGTGCTGATCGTCTTCTTCCCGCTGGCCTTCACCGGCACGTGCGAAGGCGAACTCGGCTTTCTGCGCGACAATCTGCCGCGTTTCGACAACGACGACGTCACCGTGGTCACGGTGTCGGTGGGCCCGCCCCCGACTCACAAGGTGTGGTCGTCGGCGCAGGGTTTCCTGTTCCCGATCCTCTCGGACTTCTGGCCGCACGGTGCGGTGGCGGAGGCGTACGGCGTCTTCGACGCCGAGCGCGGCTTCGCCAATCGCGGGACGTTCGTTGTCGGGCGCGACGGTGTCGTGGCGTACTCGGCGATGGTCGGCCCGGGCGAACAACGCGGCGACGAGACCTGGGACGCGGCGTTGGCGGCTGTCGCGCAGTAGCGCCGTTCCACCGGTCGGGCCGCGTGACGGGGTGCCCGAGGCGCCGGGCTCAGCGCCGGGGGAACGAGGTGGCCAGCGCGGTCGCGAGCAGGCGGTTGCGCTGAATCATCGCGTCCGGGGTGTAGTGCACCCCGTCGACGTACCAGGACCGGTCCGTATGCGCGGCGAAGTCGTAGACCCGCAGGTTCGGGTAGCGGTGCGCCGCACGCCGGAGCGCCGCGTTGAATGCGAGCATGTGTGCGTCGGCGTACTGGGGTAGAGCTCCGTCGCCCGTGCGCACCGTGGGCCAGAGAACCGGTCGGCCGGCCAGACGGTGCATCACCAGGTCGATGCGGCGGTCGGCGCTGATATGACTGCCCTCCGCGATGCGTGCCGCGTCGTTGGCTCCGAGGGCGATGACCCAGCAGCCGTCGTGGCCGCTGCGGAGTTGATCGTCGATCGCTTCGAGTCCGCTGGGGCGGCCGCCGGCCGGTTCGACGACCGCACGGCCGTTGGCCGCGTCGAGGTAGACCTTCTTCGCGCCCACGCGCCGGTACTGGGGGGTCATGCGGTCGGTGGGGCTGGGCACGCGAAGCGAGTTGTCCAGACCCACCGACGTCGAATCGCCGATCTGAACCACGGTGTTGCACATCGTCTTCTGATTCGGGCGCGGCAGGTTCTGAGTGCCGGATCCGAGCGGATGAGTCAGCACCCAGAGGTACGACGGAACGTCGAACGGTGTGTCGGAGACTCCGCGCTGCGTGCTCAGATTCTGAGTGATGATCCGGGAGACGGCGTCGAGCGTTCCGGCGACGTCGGTCTTGGCCGACGCCGCGGGCGCGACGATCGTCGTTGCGGCGGCCGCCGCGATGACAGCAGCAGTGAGTCGCCGCCCGCGGCGGAAGCGCGTGCGGCGGCGGTCGTCGGTAACAGGAGTCTCAGTAGTCACAACAATTACATTGCACCGGACGTGCGACACTCGCCGCAACGCCCGAGCGTGTCGGTTGAGTCACAGTTCCCGGTCGAGTCGAACGTGGTCCCGGCGTCGGCGGGCGGGGGACCGGGAGAGCTCAGATGAGGTAATGCAGGCTGCGGATGATCGCCGCGCCGAGTTCCGTATCGCCGGTGACCTCCACCTCCGCGTCGCCGGCGCTGGGCCGTCCGCCGACCGAACGGGCGAGGTCGAGCCCGTCGAGGCGGAGCGTGACGTCGGGCTCTCCGTCGACGGCCGGCACCACCGCGGCGCGGTCCTCGGTGACGACGAAGAAGGTGAACGGATACAGGCCGGTGATGTCGAAACGGACAGTGCTGCCGACCTCGGCGCGAGCCTTCTTGCCGACGACGTACGGCATCGAGCTCTCGATCTCGCGGAGCGCCCAGTGCGCCGGCTCCACGTTCTCGGGGACGCCGAGGCCGAGCGCGTCGCGGATGTCGATCTCGTGCACCCAGCAGTCGAAGTCGCGGACCCGCATGAATCGCCCGTAGGTGTCCGGACCGGCGGGCGTGGCCGTCTCGGCGTCCCACTGGCCTTCGGTCATGCCGCGCAGCGCCTTGCTGCGCTCAGCGGTCACCGTGCGGAGGTCGGTCATCAGCTCGTCGCGGGACCGCGATCGGTAGTGGTCGATCCACCGCTCGTTGAGTTCGCCGATCGGGTTCTTCACGTGGGCGATCTGCGAGGTGTCGATGGACGACGCGGGCTGCCTGCCGGCCAGCATCGACTCGGTGCCCGCGATGTGTGCGACGATGTCGCGGATCTGCCACCCGGGCAGGGGCGACGCGGCGGTCCATTGCGCGTCGGATAGTGGGGAGACGAGGTCGTCGATGGCCTTCCACTGCGTCTCGAGGGCGCTGATCAGCGGTTCCTGCGGCACGATGGTCGTCACTGGGCATCCTTCCGTGGAATGGGGGCTCCGCTTCACGCTAGCCGTAGCGGCCGCGCGTATCCCGGTTTGGGCCCGACGCCGCCGAGCCGATATCTTGGTGTGGGCCGCAGCACGTCTCGGCCGGGCGCGTATAGCTCAGCGGTAGAGCTCTGGTCTTACACACCAGCGGTCAGGGGTTCGAATCCCTTTGCGCGCACCACCCACCTGATGCTCGGTGACGGCTCGGCATCGCACCCCGGCATCACGCCACCGGACGCCGACCGTAGCTCTGCACGCGGCAGATCTCCGAGAATCCCAGCCGTCGGTACAGGCCTTCTCCTTCGGGCGAGGCGGTGAGCACGCACGTCTTCGCGCCGCCGAGCACGGCGCGGTCGAGCGCGGCTTCGGTGAGACGCGTTCCGATCCGACGGGAGCGCCACTCCGCAGCGACGATCACGTGTTCCACAGCCGCGGACACTCCGGCGACCACCGCCGCTGAACACCCGACGACTCTTCCACGGTGGAGCGCCAGAAAATGCGTCACGATCGGTGCGGCCGAACCGCTTTCGGGCAGGCCGAATCCGGTGAACGGTGCCAGCGCCGCAGTGATACCGGGAAGGTGCTCGGAAGCGGCATCCTCGGCAGCCCAGAAGCGCGCCCAGCGATCGAGATCCCTGAGCGACCTGCAGGCTTGGATCGTCACTTCGGAAGCGTCGCGGTCGGTCGTCACGTCGTCCGTCGGCAACGCCCACCGCGCGAGTGGCAGCGTCATGAGCGGCTCTTCCTCCACCGCAGCGAGGCCTGATTCGCGCATCGCTGCCTCCACGTCGGCGAAACCCTCGGTCCCCGGCCACAGCGACCAGAGCGCTGGCACGTCGTCCATCAGTTCGAGGCAGGCGGGGACATCGTCCGCGGTGAACCACAGCACCCGATTGAGCTCGGCGTGCCGGGCGCCTGTCCGTGCCCAGACGAGCGAGGGCGTCTCGCCCCACCGCTCCGCGCGGGCCAGATGTGTCCGCAGGTAGTGACCTCGTGCCGCCGCTGCCGTGGCTTCGGTTTCGTTGCACACAGTCTGTGACGCTAGCCCACCGCCGGTCCGGAATCATGACGAGGAACCGGGCCGCGGATCGGGGACGTCCGCTCGCGTTTGGCGACGATCGAGTCGGGTACCCGCGTCGGCGTGGGTGAATACGTCTCGAACGCAGCAGATGCACATGGAACCCGCGCCGACGCGGCCGAGCCGGACGATCTCCGGCTCTGGCCGCCGCCGACGGTCGGTCTGCTGGCGGACCCCGGCGCACCCCGGCAACTCGCGGAGGCGATCGGCGGCGGCCTCGCTGAAGATCTCGGTGACGACCTCGGCGGGCAGTGGTCGGTGGAAGTCAGCGAGGAGTCGTTGCCGATCGCTCCGAGCGGCGCGATTCCCCTCGCCGAACGCACGCCGGACCTCTTGCGGCGCCACCGATGGCGATACGTCGTCTATCTCACGGACCTGACTCACTATCGAGGGCGGTCGGCCCTCCGCTATCTGCTCGCCGCGGGTGAACCGGCGGTCGTCGTGTTCGTCCCGACTCTCGGCTGTACGCGACGGCGCACCAAGGTGCGCACGCTCGTTCGCGAGATACTCCGAGCGGACGCAGAGACCGACACCGGCGTGGACTACCGCCCGGGCGGCCACAGCCACGTCTGGCCACCCGCATCTCAGCTACCCGACGATGGTGTACGAGGTCCGCTCGGACATGCGCGAATGCTGACCGGGATGGTGCACAGCAATCGGCCGGCCGCCATGGGGCGGGCGCTGCGCGGCTGCACGGCCGTCGGTATGGCCTCGGGGGCCTTCGGCATCTTCTTCGGGAGCGTGTGGCCGATCGCCGACTCGATGTCGTTCGCACGTCTGGCGGCGGTCAGCGTCTGCGTGATCGCTGCGCTCAGCTCGTGGCTGATCCTGCGCAACGGGCTCTGGACCCGTCGACGTCGGAACCTGGCACCGCAGAGCGGCTCGCTGGACAATGCCTCCACCGTCGTGACCGTCTCGTCGGCGGTGACACTCATGCACGTGATTCTCTTCGTCGGACTGACCGTACTGGCCACGGCGGTCGTGGAGCCGGCGTATCTGGCGAGCCGACTGGGCCACGCCGTCTCGGTTGTCGATTACCTCGTCATCGGCTGGTTCGCGGCGTCGATGGGGACCATGGCCGGTGCACTCGGCTCCAACTTCGACAACGAAGAGGTGGTCCGAGAGGCCACCTACAGCCAGCGATGGCACCAGCGCCGTCTCATGTTCGAGGACTACGGCGGCTGAACGCGGATGAATGGAGCGGATGGCAGGATTCGAACCCGCGTCGCACGGTATTGCAGACCGCTGCCTCGCCACTCAGCCACACCCGCAGGTCTTCGACGATGCCGGGCGAGGACGCCGTCGTCGACCGTTGTGCCCGCAGTGAATCAAACAGTGCCGGGCCGGGTGGCGGGGCCGTCGCGCAGGACGGCGCCGGAACCGAACGCCCGCGCGGCGTCGCCGGTCATCAACCGGGCCGGTTCGGGATCGGAGCGCAGCCGCCGTTCCAGTTCGGGAGAGTCGGGGACCGGGCCGTCGGACGCCACGACGACCACGTTGCCGCTGCGCCGCCCTTTGAACATCGACGGGTCGGCGATCAGGGTGATGTTCGCGAACACCTCGGCGACGGTGGCGACCTCGCTCCGGACGGACTTGAGGTCGCGACGGTCGCCGCAGTTGGCGATGTAGAGGCCTCCGGGGGCGAGCACGCGACGCACCGCCTGGGTGAACTCAGCCGTCTTCAGATGGTCGGGTGTGAGGCTCTCGGCGAAGGCGTCGCGGATCACCACGTCGCGCGTCTGTTCGCGCAGACCGGTCACCACCTCCCGCGCATCGCCCACCCGGATTCGCAGACGGGGTGCGCGCGGGAGGTCGAACCATTCGCGGGCGAGCCGGGCGAGTTCGGCGTCGATCTCGACGGCGACATGGCGTGAGGCGGGATAGGTGTGCGCCAGAGCGCGGGGCAGCGCGCATGCCGCGGCGCCGAGGTGTAGGAATCGCAGTCCCGCGGACCGGTCGGAGTAGCAGTCCTCGACGGCGGCGACCGCCTGCCGCATGTACTCGAACTCGAGCAGGTCCGGACGAGCGGGCGCGATGTGACTGCTCTGCACACCGTTGACGGTCAGCAGCCAGCCACCCTCGCGGTCGGAGGCGAGCTCGGCGACGCCGGTGGAGATCTCGAATGAGCCCGGCTCGGGCTCGGAACGTGCGGTGGCCATCGGGGACCGATTCTAGTCGCCGATACGATCACCGGATGCGCAGGAATCGGGCGGAGGCGGCGGGACTGGCGATCGGAGCGGCCGCGGATGCGGCCTTCGGCGACCCGCGGCGAGGACACCCGGTGGCGCTGTTCGGCAGCGCCGTGGCCCGGCTGGAGCGACGGGCGTACGCCGACGTCAGACCGGCCGGCGCGGTCTTCGCCGGAGGATGGATCGCAGTCGCGGTCGCGGTCGGTGCCCTGGCGCGGCGGACGGGCCCGGCGGGCACCGCGGCGGCGACCTTCACCGCGCTCGGCGGCACGTCGTTGTGCCGGATCGGCGACGACATCGCCGGAGCCCTCGAATCCGGTGACGTCGACCGGGCGCGCCGGCTGGTATCGGGACTGGTGGGACGGGACCCCGATCTGCTCGACGAGTCCGGGATCTGCCGCGCCGCCGTCGAATCCATCGCGGAGAACACGTCCGACGCCGCGGTCGCACCGCTGCTGTGGGGCGCGGTCGCCGGCGCGCCCGGCCTGCTCGGCTATCGGGCGGTCAACACCCTGGACGCGATGATCGGCTACCGCTCGGACCGGTACCGGAACTTCGGGTGGGCGGCGGCGCGGATCGACGACGCCGCGAATCTCGCGCCGGCTCGGATGACGGCGGTGGCCGCGGCGCTGGTGAGCGGCCGGCCCGTGACCGTGTGGCGTGCGGTGCGCAGAGACGCCGGAGCACACCCCAGCCCGAACGCCGGGGTGGTGGAAACCGCGTTCGCGGCGGCCCTCGGCATCGAACTCGGCGGTCGCACGGTGTACCCGCACGGGGTGGAGGACCGACCGCGGCTGGGCGACGGCCGGGCGCCGCTCGCATCCGATCTGCGCGCGGCGGTTGTGCTGTCGCGCCGGATTCAACGGCTCTCGGCCGTCGTCGCCGTGGCGGTGGCGGTGCGTCTGGCAGGCAGGCGCGGACGGTCAGGAACGACGCGCGGTGACTCGCATCGGTGGTGAACGAACAGGTGAACGGCGTCCGAGCGCGCGGTGGTGATTCGTCTGAATTGATATCGTTCGCGAACCATCCTCGAAGGGAGACCCGATGAAGCACGGTGCCAAACTCGCAGTACTCGGCGCAGCAGCAGGAACACTGACGGTGCTGGCTCCACCGGCGAATGCGGTGCCGGCCCCCGGTACGCCCGAAGGGGCCGTCACATTCTCGGCGAAGAACCTCGGCGGCTGCAAGGCCGAGTTCTCCATTGTGAACAAGACGAACGTGACGACATACACGATCGACTGGCGTATCGACGAAGAAGCCGGACGAATGGTCGAGGATATTCCGTTCGAGATCTACCGGACCGGTGGCATGTCATCGAAGGCTGCTTCGCCGACCTGGCCGGACGAGGTACCCGATAACACCGTCGACAACCGCACCATGGTCTCGGACCGGGCACCGGTGACGGCGACCTACGTGCAGGATCTGAAGAACCCGACCGGGACGTTCAACCCGGCGCTTCCGAACCCCGGTGCCTCCACCCATCGCGTCGACTACCGAATCGTGCTCGGCCCTCCCGGAAACAACGGCCAGACGCCGAACGAACAGCCGGAGTGGCTGGGCGACCGCCAATGGCGCAGCGTCACGGTCACCGGATGCGGGTCCGGCCCCGACATGGGCAGCAGCGGATCAGTCGGCAGCAGCGGGTCCGTAGCCGGCTCGCTCGGCGACCTGCTGAGCGGATTGTTCAGCTGACCGTGCGCATTCTCCGTCAGCTGCGGTAGCGCTGCGCGAGCTTGGCCTTCACCTCGTCGTCGGTGTCGGCGGGCGCCGCGCCGCCACCGATCTCGGCGGTCTTCTTGGCCGTCATGTCGTTGCCGGTGAAAGTTCCCGCTTCGCGCAGCTGGCTGCGGATGCGCTCGCGGTCTTTGCGCGGCGGGGGCGGCGGAGCGGCGGTGTCGTCGCCGGTCTTCTTCGCGGCGCGACGCGCCTTCACCTCGGAGTAGATGAAGTACGCGGCGCCCAACGGGGCCATGACACCGAAGGCCAGCCACTGCAGTCCGTACGAGAGGTACGGGCCCGACTCGAGTTGCGGCAGAGCGATCTCGCCGAGTGAGCCGGGCTGGTTCGGAGACAGCTGAAGATAGAGATTCTCGCTGGTCAGGCCGGTGGACTGCCCCAAGAGGCGGGTGTCGATGGTGTATGCGGTGCGCTGCCCGTTCTCGACGCGGGGTTCTTTGCCCGGGCTCGTCGACTCGGTCTTGCGCAGGCGCGCGGTGACGGTCACCTCGCCGGTCGGTGCGGGCGCGACGTCGACGCGGTTGTTGTCGCCGGGCCGCACGTAGCCGCGGTCGATGAACAGAACGCGATCACCGCCGGCCACCTGGAAGGGGGTCACGACCTCCACGGAGGGACGCTCGTCGGCACTGCGGAGGCGGATGAGGGTCTGTTCGTCGTCCAGGTACCGGCCGGTGACCTCGACCTCGCGCCACTCGGAATCCGGATTCAGCGGCCGGCCGGCCGGGGCGAGTTCGTCGATCGGGACCGGAGCGGTGGACTCGGCCGTACGGATCAGGTCGTTGCGGTGCTCGGTGTCGGAGTTCTTGCCCAGCTGCCACGGCGCGAGAACCGTGAAACAGGCGGCCGCGAATGTGACCACGAAGACGGCCAGGAGCAGCCAGCCCGGTCGCAGGAAGGTCTTGAGCACACGCACGACTCCAGGTTACTGGCTGCTGGAATCGGCTCGGTCAGTCGTCGTCGGCCAGGGTCGCGTGCACCCACGCCAGCAGCCCGGGAACGGCGGCCTCGACCTGCTCGCGAACCAAGGTGAAATCCGCCGGACTGCCATAGAACGGATCGGGGACATCAGCGCCGTCGGCGTCGGGATCGAAACTGCGCAGGAGCCGGACCCGATCCCCGAGTCGCTTGCGTTCCAACTCGGCGACGTGACCGCTGTCGGCGGCGACCAGCAGGTCGGCCGACAGGTGATCGGGCGTCAGCTGGGCGGCGACGTGCTGATCGGAGTAGCCGTGGGCGAGCAGTTCGGTCCGCGCGCGGTTGTCGGCGGGCTCGCCGATGTGCCAGCCGCCGGTTCCGGCGCTGCTCACCCGGACGCGGTCGGCCAGGCCGGCCTCCTCGATCGCCGAGGTGAAGATCGACTCCGCCATGGGCGAGCGGCAGATGTTGCCGGAACAGACGAAGCACACGTGCAGTGTGCGGGGCGAGTTGTCAGACACCGAGTTCCTCACACGATTTGGTGAACCGCGTCGCAGTCCAGTCGTTTGTTGTTCTTCCCATCACGGCTGCGTGCCCGGCGGCAGCCATCGCGGCCGTGACCTGTCCGGGGAACCGATCCTCACGCCGACCGTCCCGACTCGGGGCGTTGTCACATTCGACTGTAGTACGTCGCACACGTGACCGACGCCCTCGGACGAGGCCGGGCGTGTGGCCGCGGCAGTCCTTCGACGTGCCGGGCGCGGGGCCCGGGCCCGTGCCGTCGACCGTGCACGTAGTGTCAGAGGTCATGAAACCGGGCAACTCGCAGACGACGTCCGTCGTTGAGCAGACGCCGTCCGGATCGGCCGAGTTCTTCGATCCCGATCGGCACGGCGACGAGGACACCGCTCCGGGTGTGATCGACTTCGCCGTGAACGTGCGGCCGGGCCCGCCGGAATTCCTCGTCTCGGCGTTGCGCGATCGGATCGCCGATCTGGGCCGATATCCGAGTGCGGCGGACCTGACCGCGGCCACCAGCGCGGTGGCGCGCCTGCACGGCCGCGATCGGTCGGAGGTGCTGTTGCTGGGTGGTGCGGCCGAAGGGTTCGAACTGCTCGCCAAGCTCGCACCGAAACACGTCGCGCTGGTCCAGCCGTCGTTCACCGAGCCCGAGCGCGTGCTGCGTGCCGCCGGTGCGCGCATCAGTCAGGTGATCCTGACCGACCCCTGGTCGCTGGCGGACGTCCACGTTCCCGACGACGCAGACATGGTGGTGGTCGGCAACCCGACCAATCCGACGTCCGTGCTGCACACGCGCGCGCACATCGACTCGCTCCGGCGGCCGGGCCGGACCGTGGTGATCGACGAGGCCTTCGCCGATCTCACCCTCGACCCGGTCACCGGCGCCCACGAACCGCAGTCGCTGGCAGGAGAGCGCTCCGACGATCTGATCGTCGTCCGGTCGATCACGAAGACGTTCGCGCTCGCGGGGCTGCGCGCCGGCTACCTGCTGGCCTCGCCTGCGATCATCGCGCGGCTCTCGACGGGCCGCAGGCACTGGCCGCTGGGCACGCTCGCGCTCGTCGCGCTCGCGGTGTGCGCCGGCGACGAAGGGCAGGCGTACGCGCGGGCCCAGAGCGAGGCGGTGGCAGCGCATCGCGCGTATCTGAGCACCCGGCTCGCCGAGTGCGGGTGGCCGCCCGCGGCGGACGCGGCGGCATCCTATGTGCTGATCCGGGTGCCGAACGCGCTGCAGGTGAAGGAACGCCTGCGTCACCGCGGGATCGGCGTTCGCAGCTGCGCCAACTTCGTCGGGCTCGGACCGGACCATCTGCGCATCGCGGTCCGGAGCCCGGAACTCACCGACGTGCTCGTCGGCGCGTTGCAAGATGTGATGGCGGAGAACGCACCGCCCTTCACCCGACAGAGCCGAGAGAGTGAGGCCACATGAGTCCCCGTCTGCCGAGCCCGCGACTGGACGAGGTGATCGCGGAGCTGGAGCGCGTGTACCCGCCCCGGCTCGCCGAGAGCTGGGACGCCGTCGGCTTGGTCTGCGGCGACCCGGCCGAACCCGCGGACAGCGTGCTGGTCTGCGTCGACGTCACCGACGCCGTGGTCGACGCCGCGCTCGAAGCCGGTGCGACGCTCATCGTGGCCCACCACCCACTGCTGATGCGGGGCGTCACGTCGGTGGCCGCCGACACTCCCAAGGGCCGCATCGTGCATCGCCTCATCCGGGGCGGATGCGCGCTGTACGCCGCGCACACCAACGCGGACAAGGCACGCCGGGGCGTGTCGGATGCGCTCGCGGAGACGCTCGGTCTCCTCGACACCGTGCCGCTGGCTCCCGAGCCCGCGCCGGCATTGGACAAATGGGTGGTGATGGTCCCCGAGGGCAGCGCGGATCAGGTGAGTGAGGCGATGTTCAACGCCGGGGCGGGCGCTCTGGGCGAGTACCGCAATTGCCAATGGAGTGTGGTCGGTACCGGACAATTCCTGCCGGTGGACGGTGCCTCGCCCGCTGTGGGGGCCGTCGGAGCCCTGACCCGGGTGGATGAGGAACGGCTCGAGATGGTCGCGCCGCGGCATCTGCGCCGGTTGGTCCTCGGTGCGCTGCGCGAGGCGCACCCGTACGAGGAACCGGCCTTCGACGTGTTCGAGCAGGCCGTCACGGACGGTGACGTGGGTCTGGGCCGGGTGGGACGACTGCCCGAGCCGATGACCTTCGGCCAGTTCGTCGCCCACGCCGGACGCGTCCTGCCCGCCGCGGCGTGGCCGGTCCGCGGGGCGGGTGATCCGGCTGCGACGGTGGAGACCGTCGCGGTGTGCGGTGGTGCCGGTGACTCGCTCATCGGTGCGGCGAGCGCGGCCGGCGCCGACGTCTACCTGACCGGCGATCTGCGCCACCACGTGGTCGACGAATCGCTACGCGACCGATCGCCGGCCCTGGTCGACGCCGGCCATTGGGCCACCGAGTTCCCGTGGTGCGAGAGCGTCGCCGATATCCTGACCGAGATCGGTTGCCGGACGACCGTATTCCAAGACCCGACCGATCCCTTCACGGTGATCGCCGGCCCCAAGGAGCAGCAGTGAAGGTCCCGAACGCTCAGCAGCGCCGACTGCTCGACCTGGCCGAGATCGATGCCGATCTCGCGAAGGCTCGCCACGAACGCCGCAGCCTCCCGGAGGTCGCGGAGCTGGCCCGACTCACCGAGGAGATGGAGAAGATCCGTGAGGACCGCGCCCGTGCTCAGGTGGCGGTCGACGATCTGCAGAGCGAGTACGAGCGCATCGACGCGGAACTGTCGGGCACGACGGAGCACCTGCGGCGCGACCAGGCGCAGATCGAGTCGGGTGCGCTCAACCACAAGGCACTTGCCGAACTCCAGCACGAGGTGACCGGTCTGCAGCGCAGGTCGGAGAACCTGGAGACCGAACTCCTCGAGATCATGGAGCAGCAGGAGGCGACGACGGCGGAAGCCGAGCGCACCGAGGCCGCGCTGTTGCACGCCACCGAACGCGAACTCGACCTGATCGCACGGCGCGACGCCGCGGGCGTCGCGGTCGACGAACGCATCGACGACCTCGCCGTCAAACGGACGGCCGTGGTGGAGGGCGTCGACGAGTCGCTGCTGGCGGTCTATGAGAGGCTGCGGTCGCAGGGCAAGGTCGGCGCCGGACTGCTGCGCCAGCGTCGATGCGGCGCGTGCCGGATGGAACTCGATCCGCGGACGCTGTCGAGAATCGCCGCCGCCGACGAGGACGAGGTGGTGCGCTGCGAGGAGTGCGGGGCGATCATGGTGCGGACCGAGCAGTCGGGTCTGCCGCGACCCGGATCGGCTCAGTGACCGCCGACCGCCGGACCGGACCGCGGAAGTCGCCGAACTGGCAGGGACAGATGGAGGAGCCGACCCGGATCGTCCTGCTCCGGCACGGCCAGACGGCGCTCTCGGTGGACCGTCGGTACTCCGGCCGCGGCAATCCCGAACTGACCGCCCTCGGCCGCGCACAGGCCTCCGCGGCAGGCGAGCGGATCGGCGGGGGAGGCCTCGGTCGAATCGACGCGGTGCTGTCCTCTCCGCTGGTGCGGGCGATGGATACCGCGACCGCCGCCGCGGAACGGCTGGGCGCCGAGGTGGAAGTGTGCGACGGGCTGATCGAGACGGATTTCGGTGCGTGGGAGGGACTCACCTTCGGCGAAGCCGCCCGCCGCGACCCCGAGGTGCACGGCCGGTGGCTCGCCGACGCCGACGTCGCCCCGCCCGGCGGAGAGAGCTTCGCCCAGGTGCAGGAGCGGATCGCCGCGACCCGCGAGGACATCGTCGCCCGATTCCCCGGCCGGACCGTGCTCGCCGTCTCACACGTGACGCCGATCAAATCGATGCTGCGACAGGCGCTGACGGTGGGACCGGAACTGCTCTTCCGGCTGCATCTGGACCTCGCGTCGATCTCCGTGGTCGAGTTCTTCCCCGATGGCGGATCGGTGGTCCGGCTCGTGAACGACACCGCACACCTGCAGTAGCCCGCGGCATTCGGTGTCCGACCGCCCGCCGGGCTATCCTGAATCTCGCGAACGAGTCGGCCGGGCGGCCGCGGCGAGGGAACCGCACGAGCGATCGTGCAGGCCCGAGTCGAGGAAAGTCCGGACTCCACAGAAGCAGGGTGGTTGCTAACGGCAACCCGGGGTGACCCGCGGGACAGTGCCACAGAGAACAGACCGCCCGCACGCATGGCGTGCGGGTAAGGGTGAAACGGTGCGGTAAGAGCGCACCAGCGATGCGGGTGACCGTGTCGGCTCGGTAAACCCCACCCGGAGCAAGGCCGAAGCTCGCACCGCCGGCCGGCGTGTGCGAGTGCGCGAGTGACCGAGGACTGCTCGTCCGAGCTCGCGGGTTGGCCGCTCGAGGCACCCGGCGACGGTGTGTCCAGATGGATGGTCGCCACCGGCTCTCGGGCCGGTACAGGATCCGGCTTACACGCCGGCTCGTTCGCTCTCTCCTTCGCCCGCCTGCGCGGTGCGGGCACCGCACTTTTCTCACGGTTCGGTCGAGCGCACATCACGATTCCGGCTCGCGTATCACTCATACGCGGTGATCCGGCCATCGAACACCGCGCAAGCGGACGGCGCGACATAGCATCTCGCCCACGCACCGCCGCGGAGGACGGCGGGCGGCAACACGCACCGAACGAGGCAGGGGACTGTTCATGAATGTCGATTCCAGGAAAGTGGCCGCCGTCGTCGTGGCCGTCGGGGCCATCGGGCTGCTGGGTACCGCGTGCTCGTCCGACGACGACTCGGCGTCGAACACGTCGGCGGCGATGTCGAGCCCGATGTCGAACGCGAGCGGTGCGACCGCGTCGTCCGATGCGATGGAGCCGAACGGGATGGATTCGGGGGCGTCCAAACCCACGACGATCACCACCGACACCGAGCTGACCACCGTCGGCGGTCAGCAGATCACCATCGGCGACGAGGCGATCGCGAAGTCGTACGGCGAACGCGGCGGACCCGACGGCTACCTGGGCAAGCCGCTCGGTCCCGTCGTGAAGCTCAAGTCCGGCGGTTCGTTCATCACCTTCGAACACGGCTCGCTGTACCAGAATCCGGCCACCGGCGCGGTCTACGCCGTGCACGGCGAGATCGGCGACGAGTGGGGCCGGCTGAACCACGAGAACGGCCGCTTGGGCTACCCGACCAGCGATGAGACGAAGATCGAGGGCGGTCTCGAACAGACTTACGACAACGGCACGATCAAGTTCGTCGGCGGCAAGGTGACCGTGACACCGGCCGGCTGACCCGAGGCGGGCCCGGCGTCCGCCCGCCACGGCTCCTATGCTGTTCAGATATGCAGCGGAGAATGCGGGCGCCGGCAATCGATTTCGCTCAGTTGCGCCGTGACATGGGGATCGCAGGCGAGTTCTCCGCGGAGGCTCAGCAGCAGGCGGCCGCGGCCGTGGACCGCTTCGCGGACGCGCGCGTCGATCGCACCGACCTCGAGCTGGTGACGATCGACCCACCGGGATCGATGGACCTCGATCAGGCGCTGCGGGTGATCCGGGCCGACGACGGAGGCTTCCTGGTCCACTATGCGATCGCCGACGTCGCGGCACTGGTGGAGCCCGGCAGCGCCCTCGATCTGGAGACCCGGCGGCGGGGACAGACCGTCTACTTCCCCGACGGGAGCGTTCCGCTGCATCCGCGGGCGCTCTCGGAGGGGGCCGGCTCGCTCTTGCCGGATCAACGACGACCGGCCGTTCTGTGGACGGCCGATGTGGCGGTCGACGGCCAGTGCCGGGGCGTCGAGGTCTCGCGGGCACTCGTCCGGTCCCGGGCTCGCCTCGATTACGCCGGGGTGATGGCCGACCTGTCCGCAGACCGGCTCCATCCGGCGATCGCGGCGCTGCCGGACTTCGGCCGCACGCGCCTGGCATGGTCGCTCGCCCGCGGTGCGGTGCAACTCGACCTCCCCGACCAGGAGATCGTGCCCCACACCGAACCCGGACGAGCATGGACGCTGCGGATGGCGCCGCGCACGCCGGCCGACCAATGGAATGCGCAGGTGTCGCTGTTGATCGGGATGTGTGCGGGCCGGATCCAGAATGACGCGGGGATCGGTCTGCTCAGAACCCTGCCGCCGGCCTCGACGGAGGCGGTGGAGGATCTGCGCCGGGCTGCCGCACACCTCGGGATCGAGTGGCGCGACGGACTCTCTCCGGGAGAGTTCCTCGCGACGCTCGAACCCGATGCGCCGACCACCCTCGCGCTGATGACGGTCGGGGCGCGACTGATGCGCGGCGCCGGCTACCTGTCCCTCGCCGGTGAGTCCTCGGCACTGCCCGCGGAGCGCCGCGAGCACGCCGGGGTCGGCGGACTCTACGCACACGTGACCGCACCCCTGCGTCGTCTGGGCGACCGATACGCCACCGAGGTCGCGCTGGCCGTCACGGCGGGGGCGGAGGTGCCGACGTGGGTGCGCGAAGTGCTGCCGGAACTGCCGAAGACCATGAGCGGCTCGGACTCGGTGGCCGCGACCGCCGAGCGCAAGAGTATCGACCTCACCGAGGCAGTCGTGCTGTCCGACCAGGTCGGCCGTCGGTTCGACGCCGTCGTGATGCGCGGAGCCGACGGCCGGCGGCCGCCGGAGATCTTCATCGAATCCCCGGCGATCGTCGCCCGCTGCGAGAACGCACCCGCGGCGGGGACTCCCTGCACGGTGGAGGTGGTCACGGCCGATCCGGCGGTGCCGGAGGTGTCCTTCCGCGCGGTGTGAGTCCGCGCGATCACCTCGTGCGGCGGTACTTCTTCACCGCGCGACGTCCCCGGGCTTCCTCGTGCGCGTCGAGCCGGCCCAGGACGAACAGGGCTTCGCGGCTCAGATCCGGATTCGCCGCGACCCCGGCCAGGTGCCGCCGATTGACCACCGTGTCGTGAAAGACGCCGAGGTGGTTCTGCACGCGCTTGGCCTCCTTGCCGGCCCGGTGGAAGGCGCGCTTGCCGAGCGGATCGGCCGACTCGGCGGTGTACCGGACCGCCTTGGCGCGCTTGCGGATCGTGTGCAACTGCTCCACCCACTCCGCGGACCAGGGGCTGTACTTCTTGAGCCGCTTCTCGGCCGAGACCATCCGTGAGTAGGCGCGGCCGATGGCGTCGGCGGCCACGTCGCGGGCGTCCCGGGCGGCCGCGGGGCCCGGGATGGGCGCCTCGATCAACGCGTCGAGATCGTCGAGCAGTCGGAGATAGCGGAGCGTCGTGAGTGCGAAACGCATCGACTTGAGTGCGCGCTCGTGGTGGAGCCGCTCGTCGTCGATCAGTGCCCGGACCAGATCGTCGGGCGCCTGCTCGCGGTGCAGCAACTGGGCGTTGGCGGCGAGACGGACCTCGCGATCGCGTGCGTCGCCGAGAACTTCGCCGAGCAGGCGCAATTCCTCGGCCACCGGTGCCGCGGCCTCGGGTGCGATGACGCCCGGGTACGACGCGAGAATCGACCGGATCTTTCGTGCCGCCACTCGCATCTGATGGACCGCGTCTTCGCCGTTCTCCCGCGCGATCGGGTCCCAGGCGACGAGGGCGTCGCGGTGTGCCGCGAGGTCGTACTGCACCAGGCCGAGCGCAGTCGCTTTCTTCGGGAGTGCCCGGACGAGGTCGTCGTGCGGCCGGCTGCCGATGGCCCGCGCCAGTTTGGAGACGCTCGACGCCTCACGCGCGCCCGCTGAGCGGAGGACGCCCTTGGCCCGCTTGAGCAGTTTCGCATCGCCGCCGGTGAGCTCGAACTCCCACTCGGCCCAGCGGTGTACGGAGCCGCCGGGCAGCAGGGACTCGGCCGAGACCAGATCCTCGCAGAACTCGGCGAGCGAGCGGCCGTCGGCGTCGAGGACGCGTGTGACGGTCCGGTCGGTGGTGATCGTCGCGACCGGCACCAGCGGCGCCGACCGGACGATGGTCAGCACCTGCTCGCGCAGGTGCGCTGGCACCTGGGCGTCGCCGGCCTCGTCGAAGCCGACCGCGGTCTCCTTGCGTCCGCCGGGCACGGACGACGGTCGCTTCAGATGCCAGCCCGCATCGGTGCCGCCGGTCCGGCGACGCAGGGTGATCCGGTTCCTGGCGAGCGCGGTGTCGGCGGTGTCGAAGTAGGTCGCCTCGAGCAGGTAGGTGGTGGGCTCGCCGACGGTGCCGCCGTCGACGAGACCGGTGAGGTCGGGGGCGGGGAGTCCGGCGTCGACGTCGAACTTCAGCTCGATCTCGATCGAATCGGAGGGGCTCATGTCATACGCTCCTGCTGCGGGAGAAACTGTCGGTTGCCTCGACGAGATGGTGGACGATGCCCGGCTCGAACGATGCGTGACCGGCGTCGTCGACGATCTCCAACTGCGCGGCGGGCCAGGCGCGGTGCAGATCCCAGGCGCTGCGCATCGGGCAGACCACATCGTAACGGCCCTGGACGATGACCGCCGGGATGTGCGCGATGCGGTCGATGTTCGCCAGCAGTTGTCCATCCGCGAGGAATCCGCGGTTCATGAAGTAGTGGTTCTCGATGGTGGCGAAGGCCAGGTCGAATCGATCAGTCTGATCCGAGTTATCTTGTGGCAGAAGATAACTCGTCTTGTTCTCCCACGTGCTCCATGCAGTCGCGGCCCGCTGTGCCCGTTCGCGGTCGGCGCCGGTGAGAATCCGGTGGTACGCCTCCACCAGATCGCCGCCGCGCTGATCCTCCGGGATCGGATCGAGGTAGGTCTCCCAGAGATCGGGGAAGATGTTCGCCGCGCCGCCGTTGTAGTACCAGTCGATCTCGCTGCGGCGCAGCAGGAAGATCCCGCGCAGCACCAGTTCGGTGACGCGCTCGGGATGGGCCTGGGCGTAGGCCAGGCCGAGGGTCGATCCCCACGAGCCTCCGAAGACCTGCCAGGCGTCGATACCCAGATGGACGCGCAGCGCCTCCATGTCGGCGATCAGATGGTCGGTGGTGTTGACCGAGAGGTCGCCGCCGTCGGCGATGTGCGGCCGCGACTGTCCGCAGCCGCGCTGATCGAACAGGACGATCCGGTAGCGGGCCGGATCGAAGAACCGGCGCTGTCTGGGCGCCGTTCCTCCGCCCGGCCCGCCGTGGACGAAGACGACGGGCTTGCCTTCGGGGTCACCCGAAGTCTCCCAATAGATCTCTTGTCCGTCACCGACGTTCAGATGTCCGGATTCGTAGGCCTCGATCGGTG
Organism: Gordonia sp. PS3; assembly: GCF_041950545.1. Classification (NCBI taxonomy): domain Bacteria; kingdom Bacillati; phylum Actinomycetota; class Actinomycetes; order Mycobacteriales; family Gordoniaceae; genus Gordonia; species Gordonia sp. PS3. The sequence goes on from NZ_CP169524.1 coordinate 1,433,095, forward strand.
GGTACAGGGTGCGCATACCCTCAGCCTAAGTCACGCGCCGACGGCGCTCATGCCCGTGCGAGACCGGTGATCGGCGCTGGCTGATGTGACCGCGGCTCGGATCAGTACGAGTGCTCCGGGCCGGGGAAGGCGGCGGTGGCGACCTCGGCGGCGTAGGTGCGGGCGGCCTCGCGGAGCTGGTCGCCGACCGCGGCGTAGCGCTTCACGAACTTGGCGGTCTTGCCGTGCGTGTATCCGGCCATGTCCTGCCAGACCAGCACCTGGGCGTCGGTCTCATTGCCCGCGCCGATACCGACGGTCGGGATGGTCAGCTTGCGGGTGATCTGCCCGGCGACGTCGGCCGGGACCATCTCCATGACGACCGAGAACGCGCCCGCCTCCTGCACCGCGATGGCGTCGGCGACCAACTGATCGGCGGCGTCGCCGCGCCCCTGAACGCGGAATCCGCCGAGTCCGTTGACGCTCTGCGGGGTGAACCCGACATGGCCCATGACCGGGATGCCCGCAGCCGTGAGCGCCGCGATCTGCGGTGCGACGCGCTCGCCTCCCTCGAGCTTGACCGCGTGCGCGCCGCCCTCCTTGAAGAAGCGCACGGCGGTCTCGAGCGCCTGCTGGGGACCGGCCTCGTAGGTGCCGAACGGCAGGTCTGCGACGACGAGGGCGTGCGGTGCTCCGCGGACGACCGCGCGGACCAGCGGAATCAACTCGTCGATCGAGATCGGGATGGTGGTGTCGTAGCCGTAGACGACGTTGGCGGCCGAGTCGCCGACGAGCAGGACCGGGATCTCGGCCTCGTCGAAGATGCGGGCGGTGGAGTAGTCGTACACGGTCAGCATGGGCCACTTGTGACCCTCGGCCTTCCACTGCGCGAGATGGTGGACGCGGGTCGCGCGGCGAGGTGCCTGCGTGCCGGTGTCCGGAGTGGAGCCGTAGACGGGTGCATCCGACATGATCTGCCTCATTTCTGCCTCGAGTCCCGCTCGTGCGGGTACCCGGGTTGGTGTGGACGCCCTCGATTGTTCCACCGGGCCGAGGAGGGGAGAACCCGCGGTTCGGTGGGATTGGTCACACGGCGGGCCCGTCGTGACAAGCCCTGGCGCGCGGGCGCGGTTACGCGCGTGTGTAACACGCGCGTAACCGCGGCCCTCTAAGGTTCGGGTATGGACCGCCAACAGGAATTCGTGCTGCGCACCCTCGAAGAGCGGGACATCCGCTTCGTCCGACTGTGGTTCACCGACATCCTCGGCTATCTGAAATCGGTGGCGATCGCGCCGGCCGAACTGGAAGGCGCGTTCGCCGAGGGCATCGGTTTCGACGGGTCGGCGATCGAAGGCTTCTCTCGCGTGTCCGAAGCCGACATGGTGGCCAAGCCCGACCCGTCGACCTTCCAGATCCTGCCGTGGCGCGACGAGGGCGACCTGTACTCGGCGCGCATCTTCTGCGACATCACGATGCCCGACGGTTCGCCGTCCTGGGCCGACCCTCGCAACGTGCTGCGCAGGCAGCTCAACCGTGCGGCCGATCAGGGGTTCACCTGCTACGTCCATCCGGAGATCGAGTTCTTCCTGTTGAAGGACAAGCCGATCGACGGCACGCCGCCGATTCCGGCCGACCGCGGCGGCTACTTCGATCAGGCGTTCCATGCCCTGGCACCGAACTTCCGCCGCCACGCGATCGACGCGCTGGAGGCGATGGGCATCTCGGTGGAGTTCTCGCATCACGAGGGCGCGCCGGGGCAGCAGGAGATCGACCTGCGTTACGCCGATGCACTGTCAATGGCCGACAACGTCATGACCTTCCGCTACCTGGTGAAGCAGGTGGCCTTCAGCGACGGGGTCCGCGCCACTTTCATGCCCAAGCCCTTCAGCGAGTACCCGGGCTCGGCGATGCACACGCATATGAGTCTGTTCGAGGGCGACACCAACGCCTTCCACAATCCCGACGACCCGATGCAGCTGTCGACGGTCGGCAAGCAGTTCATCGCGGGGATTCTGAAGCATTCCGGTGAGATCAGCGCCGTCACCAACCAGTGGGTGAACAGCTACAAGCGCCTCATCTACGGCGACGAGGCCCCCACCGCCGCCACATGGGGCGGCGCCAACCGCTCGGCGATGATCCGGCTGCCGCTCTACACACCGAACAAGGCGTCGTCGCGCCGCGTGGAGATCCGGACACCCGACTCCGCGTGCAATCCCTACCTGACGTTCGCGGTGCTCCTGGCCGCGGGCATGAAGGGGATCGAGAACGAGTACGAGCTGCCGGACGAGGCCGAGGACAACGTCTGGGCGCTCACCGAGGCCGAACGTCGCGCGATGGGCTACCGCGAGCTCCCGGGCTCACTCGCCGATGCGCTCGTCGAGATGGAGAAGTCGGAACTGGTGGCCGAGACGCTGGGTGAGCATGTCTTCGACTACTTCCTGCGCAACAAGCGCGCGGAGTGGAACGCGTACCGCGGCCGGGTGACGCCGTACGAGCTCGAGAACTACCTGCCGCTGTAAGGGAGGCACGTGTGACTGTTTCCCGTGGCCGTTCCACCGTCCCCAGCCCCGGCCGCCTCGGTCTGCTGCAGCCCGAGGCGCGCGCGCGTCTGGCCTCACTCGGCTGGACCGAACCGGAGCACATCGACCTGTTGTGGTCGCTCTCGCGGGCGGCCGACGCCGATCTGGCCCTCGCCGCGCTGATCCGGCTCCGCGACGCCGACCCCGACGCCTGGCCGGAGATCAGCCGGCTGATGGCCCGTAACAAGCATTTCCGGGGGCGTCTGCTCTCCGTGCTCGGCGGGTCGGACGCGCTGGGCGACCACGTGGTCGCCGAGCCCGGCACGTGGCGGCTGCTTCTCGACGACGAGCTGCCGGACGAGATCGCGGTCCGCGAGTCGCTGCTGAGCGCGGTGGCCGCGACCCCCGAGCCGGGCGCGGACGAACGCGGAGATCTCCTGTACCGCGCCGGGGTCACCGGTCCGGACGCGGTAGCCGCGCTGCGCTGCGCCTACCGGGACCAGTTACTCGTCCTGGCGGCACACGATCTGGCGGCGACGGTCGAAGACGAGCCCGTCCTGTATCTGCCCGAGGTGGGGGCACGCCTGTCCGATCTCGCCGACGCCGCAATGACCGCGGCCCTGGCGGTGGCGATCGCGACGGTGCTCGACGAGGATCCCCTCGAGATCGATCTCGCGGTGATCGCGATGGGCAAATGCGGGGCGCGCGAACTGAACTACGTCAGCGATGTAGACGTGGTCTTCGTCGCCGAGCCGGCGGACTCGGTGTCGGCGCGCATCGCGGGGGAGATGATGCGCATCGGCTCGTCGGCGTTCTTCGACGTCGATGCGGGACTGCGGCCGGAGGGAAAGCGCGGCGCCCTCACGCGGACGCTGGAATCGCATGTGGCGTACTACCGTCGGTGGGCCAAGACCTGGGAGTTCCAGGCGTTGCTGAAGGCCCGCCCGATGACGGGATCGATGAAGCTCGGCGCCGCCTACATCGAGGCCACTTCGCCGATGGTCTGGGACGCGTCCGAACGAGACGACTTCGTACCGGAGGTGCAGGCGATGCGCCGCCGGGTCGAGGCACTGGTGCCGCCGGAGGAGAAGGCTCGCAATCTCAAGCTCGGGCGCGGCGGACTGCGCGATGTGGAGTTCGCGGTGCAGCTGCTCCAGATGGTTCACGGCCGCGTGGATCCGGAATTGCACGTCCAGTCGACCGTCGACGCTCTCGCCGCGCTCACCGACGGCGGGTACATCGGGCGTGACGACGGCGCGAACTTCTCGGCGTCGTACCAGTTCCTGCGGATGCTGGAGCATCGCCTGCAACTGCAGCGCCTGCAGCGCACTCATCTGCTGCCCGATCCCGACGACACCGCGGCCATGCGGTGGTTGGCGCGGGCGGCGCACGTGCGGCCCGAGGGCGACAAGGACGCGACCCAGGTCCTCGGCCGCGAGCTGCGCAAACAGCGGACCCGGGTCCGGCAGCTGCATGAGAAGCTCTTCTACCGTCCGCTGCTGGAGTCGGTCGCCCGACTCGACAAGGGGGCGCTGCGGCTGTCGGACGAGTCGGCCAAGCGTCAGCTCGCCGTGCTGGGCTGGGCGTTCCCCGATCGCGCGCTCGCGCATATCCGGGTGCTCGGATCGGAGCCGGGGCGCAGCGGCCAGATCCAGATGCTGATCCTGCCGAGTCTGCTCGAGCACATCAGCGACACCCCCGATCCCGACGCCGGCCTGCTGAACTACCGCAGGCTGTGCGACGAGGTGGTGGGCGTCGACTGGTTCCTGCGCCTGCTGCGCGACGACGCGGTGGTCGCCGAACGGCTGATGCACGTTCTCGGCACCAGCGAGTACATCGCCGACCTGCTGATGCGCTCGCCCGACGTGATCCAGCTGTATTCGACGGGGGCGACCGGACCCAAGCTCACCGAGGTCGATTCGGCCGACGTGGTGAAAGGTCTGGTCGCCTCCACCATGCGGGCCACCGACCTCGACCGGGCGATCGCCGTGGCGCGGTCGCATCGACGCGCCGAACTCGCGCGGATCGCCTCGGCCGATCTGCTCGGGCTGATGTCGGTGCAGGAGGTGTGCCGGGCGCTGTCGACCGTCTGGGCGGCGGTGCTCGGCGCGGCGCTCGACAAGGTGATCGCGTCGACGCTGGACCGCGGGGCGCGGGCGCCGGCCCGGATCGCCGTCATCGGGATGGGCAGGCTCGGCGGTGGCGAACTCGGCTACGGGTCGGACGCCGACGTGCTGTTCGTGTGCGAGCCGGCCGACGGCGTCGACGAATCGGAGGCGCTGCGCTGGGCGCAGACGGTGGCCGACCAGGTCCGCAGTCTGCTGGGGACGCCGAGCGCCGATCCGCCGCTCGAGGTGGACGTCGGTCTGCGGCCCGAGGGGAAGAACGGGCCAATCGTCCGGACCCTCGGATCGTACGAGGCCTACTACCGCCAATGGGCCCAGCCGTGGGAGGTGCAGGCGCTGTTGCGCGCCCACTCGGTGGCCGGCGATTCCGACCTGGGGCTGCGCTTCCTCCACATGATCGACGTGACGCGGTACCCCGAGGGCGGGGTGTCCGCGGAGGCTGTTCGGGAGATCCGGCGCATCAAGGCCCGCGTCGACTCCGAACGACTGCCGCGCGGCGCCGATCCGGCCACTCACACCAAACTCGGCCGCGGCGGGCTCGCCGACGTCGAGTGGACGGTGCAGTTGATGCAGTTGCGCTACGCGCACAAGTACCCGCAACTGCACAACACGTCCACGCTCGAGACACTCGAGGCGATCCGGGAGCTGGAGCTGCTCACCGAGGACCAGGTGGACATGCTGGCGGACGCCTGGCTGACCGCGACCAAGGCGCGCAACGCGCTCGTGCTGGTGCGCGGCAAGCCGGTCGATCAACTGCCGGGGCCGGGGCGCGCTCTGCGATCGGTCGCGTACGCTGCGGGATGGCCGCAGGACGAGGCGCAGGAGTTCCTGGAGCACTACATGCGGGTGACGCGGCGAGCGAAGGCCGTCGTGGTGGAGGTATTCGAGAGCTGATCGACCCGGCCCACGGAGTCGCGGCCGGACGAGAGGCGTGCTGCGAGACGTGAGCATTCTGCACCGAGCGTGGGGCCGACCGGTCGCCGATGCGATCACCGCGGGTATCCGCGCCGGCCAGAAGGCGGCCGCGCCGGCGTTGCGTGCGGCGCAGACGCTCGCGCAGGCTCTGCCTCTCGACCTGCTCGTGGAGGTCGGCAGCGAACGGCAGCGCGCGTCCAACCGGGTGGTCTACGACTTCTTCTCCGGAATCGGTCCCGAACTGGCGCATCCCGGCGGATCGCTGCCGGGCGCGAATCGGTGGGACGTTCCGTGTGATCCGGAGCATCCGGTTCCGGTGATCCTCGTGCACGGCACGGCGGGCGGTGCGCAGACCAACTGGGGCACGTACGTTCCGCTCCTGGTGGGTGCGGGATTCTCGGTGTTCACGCTCACCTACGGAGCCACGGAGGGCGCCAGGTGGCCCATCTCCGCGCTCGGCGGCATGCGCCGGATCGAGGACAGCGCCGCCGAGTTCGGCCGATTCGCCGAGAAGGTGATGGCATCGACGGGAACCGACCGCATCGACGTGGTGGGGCATTCGCAGGGCACGCTCGTCCCGGCGTACTGGGCCAAGTTCCTGGGCGGGGAGGACCGGATCCGACGATACGTCTCCCTCGCCCCCTTGTGGCAGGGGACCTCGACTTTCGCCCGCGCACGCCCTGTGGCCGCGCAACTCGAGCGCCGGCTGGGGATCGATCCGAGCGCGGTGATCCCATGTCATGCCTTGCCGCAGATGATGCAGGGGTCGACGTTCCTGCGCCGCCTGAACTCCGGCGGCAGTCCGTACGTGCGCGGGACCGCGTACACCAACATCTCCACGGTTCACGACGAACTGGTGCGCCCGTACACCTCGGGGCAGGTGGAGGGCGGACCCGGTCACGACGTCACCAACATCGTCCTGCAGGACGGGTGCGGCAAGGACTTCTCCGACCACCTGGGCATCTGCGGCTCGCCGCGCGCCGCGGCGATGGTCGTCAACGCTCTCGAGGGCCGCGACGTGCGCGTGGTGCCCTGCCGGCTGGTGGCGCCGTTCTTCGGCTCGCCGCTGCTGCGCCGAACCGGTGGGGCCCCGGAGTTCATCACACCGTTCGCTCCGTCGCGACGGGATCGCTGACGTCGGCTTTCACGCGATTCCGCGGCGAAGCCTTGACATCTGGAAGAAGAGGGGTGAGTGTAGTCACACCCTGAACAAACCGAACGCTCGGTAGTGAGTGTTCAATTCTGGAAGGTGTGACTCCCATGACCGATGCTCCCGACCTTACCGATCTGCTGGCCGACGCACCGTCCAACTGGGGCAAGTGGGGCCCCGACGACGAGGTCGGATCGTTGAACTACCTGACCCCGGACCAGGTTCTCGCGGGGGCGTCGGAGATCCGGAAGGGCGAACTGTTCACGCTGCAGCGGCTCATCGGAGACCCCGCCGGCGATCCGGTGTGGCCGGGCCGCAGTCCGGCCACCCGCGAGATGATCTTGGACGAGTCGCACTGGGACGAGGGCGGCGACGGGCCGGCGTTCCCGGGCGGATTGCACTACGCCGACGACAAGCTGAACGCATTCCTGCAGGGGTCCACGCAATACGACGCGCTCGGCCACGTCTGGTACGACGGCAAGATCTGGAACGGCTTCGACGCCCGCACCACCATCGGTGGCCTCGACAAGGCGAGCGTGGAGCCGATCGCCCAGCGCGGTGTCGCGGGGCGGGCGAATCTGCTAGACATGGCCCGATTCCGCGGGAAGGACTATCTCGACCCGGGGGAGACGTTCACGCACGAGGATCTGATCGCCTGCGCCGAAGCGCAGGGCACGCCGATCGCCGAGCGCGACATCCTCATGATCCGGACCAACCACCTGCAGTTGTTCTTCGAGAAGGGAGACGCCTTCTACGAGGACTTCTGCGAGTCGGGACTGGTGTACTCGCCGGAGCTCGTCGAGTGGTTCCAGGAGATGGAGATCCCGAACCTGGTCACCGACACCATCGCCAACGAGGTGACCTTCGACCCCGACAGCGGAGTCGCGCTGGTGCTGCACAACGCGCTGATGCGCAATCTCGGTATCGCGTTCACCGAGATCTGCGACTTGGAGCGACTCGCCGAGGACTCCGCGGCGGACGGTCGTTACACGTCGTTCTACGTCGCGGCCCCGCTCAAGATCCACCGCGCCACCGGTGCCCCGGTGAACCCGGTGGCGATCAAGTGAGCGCGTACACCGACCGTCCCTGGCTCGCGCGGTATCGGGCCGGTACGCCGACGGACATCACCGCGGAGAACGCGTCCGCACTCCAGATCTTCATGAGCGCCGCCGCCCACGCTCCTGACGCTCCGGCGATCAAGTACTTCGACGGAGTGCTGACCTACGGCGAACTCGACGCGGCCGCGGACGCGCTCGCCGGTGCACTGCGCGCCGACGGCTTCACGGCCGGGGATCGCTTGGCGGTCTACGTGCAGAACAACCCGGCGTTCGTGATCGGACTCCTCGCGGCGTGGAAGGCCGGCGGATCCGCCGTGGCCGTCAACCCGATGAATCGACAGCGAGAACTCGCCTACCTCCTCGAGGATTCGGGGGCGACGGCGCTGCTGACGCTGAACACTCTGTACGACGAGGTGGCCGCGGAGGTCATCGCGGGCGGCACGACCGCCGTCCGCACGGTGATCTCGGTGTCGGCGCTCGACGGTCAGTCGCGCGACGACGACCGGGTGCTCGGCGACCAGAGCGCCGACGTGCCGGTCGGCACCCGTGCCCTGTCGGCGATCATCGCCGAGCACGACGGCACTCCCGTGACGCCGACGGCGCCGTCTGCGGACGATCTGGCGGTCTTGACCTACACGTCCGGTACCACTGGAAAACCCAAGGGTGCGTTGAATACTCACGGCAACCTGGCGTTCAATGCGCAGACCTACCGGGACTGGATCGGGCTCACCGGTGAGGACGTGGTGCTCGGCGTCGCGCCGCTGTTCCACATCACCGGTCTCGTGGGCCACGTGATGCTCGCTCCGCTGCTCCGGATTCCGCTGGTCCTCACGCACCGGTTCGCGCCCGCGGTGATGGTGGACGCCGTGCGCGAACACCGTCCGACGTTCACCGTCGGTGCGATCACCGCCTACATCGCCCTCGCCGACTCCGGCGGCGCGCGGCCGGGTGACTTCGACTCGCTGCGGGCCCTGTACTCGGGCGGCGCGCCGATCGCGCCCGCGGTGGCCGATCGTCTCGAATCGGTGTTCGGTGCGTACATCCACAACATCTACGGCCTCACGGAGACCAACTCACCGTCGCATGCGGTGCCCTTCGGAGTGCGGGCGCCGGTGGACGGCGAGTCCGGGGCCCTGTCGGTCGGGGTGCCGGTGTTCAACACCGTGGTCCGGGTCGTCGACGACGACGGTGAAGACCTGCCGGTGGGTGCGATCGGCGAGTTCGCGACCTCGGGGCCCCAGGTGGTGCCGGGATACTGGAACCGTCCGGACGCCACCGCCGAGTCGATTCCCGGCGGTGAACTGCGCACCGGCGACGTCGGCTTCATGGACTCCGACGGCTGGTTCTACCTGGTCGATCGCAAGAAGGACATGATCAACGCATCCGGTTACAAGGTGTGGCCCCGTGAAGTGGAAGACGTCTTGTACGGTCATCCGGCCGTCGCCGAGGCAGCGGTGGTCGGCGTGCCCGACGAGTACCGGGGGGAGACGGTGAAGGCCTTCGTCTCCCTTCAACCGGGCAAGGCCGCCACCGGCGAGGAGATCGTCGAGTTCTGCAAGTCGCAGATGGCGGCCTACAAGTACCCGAGATCGGTGGAGATCCTCGACGAACTGCCGAAGACCGCGACCGGCAAGGTGTTGCGCCGCACGCTGCGCGACCAGGCGGCCGCGCGCGCCTGAACGGCGTCGCCCCGCGCCTGTCGGCGGTCGGGTCCCGACCGGCTCAGCCCGGCCGGGACCCGACGCCGTCTAGTCCCGCGAGACGGAGACCGAAACGGCGGTAGCGGACCGCGATGTCGGCGGGATCGTCGATGCGCTCCAGCCGGCAGACGCCGGTGCAGAGGTCGAGGACGGCGCGCGCGGTCGCCGTGGAGTCCTCGTCGTCGCCGTCGGGCAACTGCGCGCGGACCACCTCGAGCAGCCGCCCCGACACCGCCTCTATTCGCGGCCGGTCCGCGGGGTCGAGGTTGGCACGGTCGGTCACGACGATCCGCATCACGTCGCGCCGAACCGCGGCGAACAGCGCGACCGCCTCGCAGACGTTGCCGAGTGCGAGCACCCGGTCGTCGACGTCCGCGGCGGCCTCGACGTGTGCCGCGAGCTCGGTGTACGCGAGGTCGAAGACGGCGGTGAGCAACGACTGCTTGCTCGGATAGTGGTGATACACGCCGGCTGCGCTGAGTCCGGCCGCGGCCGCGACGGTCCTCATGGTCGCGCCGTGATATCCGGTCTCCACGAAGCAACCGATGGCCGCGGCGAGGGCGGGGTCGATCTCGCGGTCGGGATAGTCGCGCCAGTCGAACTCCTTGGCCGCGTCGGCCGGCTGTGGTGACTGGAGCTCGGTGAGCGCGGTGATCGTCGTGTCGAGTTCGGCGGCGATGGCCGCGAGCCGTTCCGGTGAGGCCGCGGTCTTGCCGGTCTCGATCCCGCTCATCGTCCCGACGCTGACTCCCACGCGACGGGCGAGCTCTCGCATCGAGATCCCGGCGAGCTCGCGAGCCGGCCGGATCATCAGCTGCGCGCGGGCGCATGGATCGGGCATGGGGTCAACGGTAATAGGCCGCAACGGTTCCGGGGCGCGACCGGGCCGCGAAAGCGACCTTGTCCCGGTTGCCGCCGCTTACAATCGCGGGTGCGGGCAACCAGCGACGAATGAGGGCGCGAACTGATGATCGACGACGGATCCGACCTGCCGAGGCCGACATCCGGGCTCACGATGTTCCACGAGGCGGTCGCCGCCGGCTCCGGCCGTCCGCTGATCCGCTACTTCGACGGCGTGCTCACGATGCGCGACGTCGACAGGCATTCGGATGCGCTCGCGCACCACTTGATCGGACAGGGATTCTCCTCGGGCGACCGGCTGGCGATCCTCACGCAGAACAGCCCCGCATTCGTCATCGCCCTCGTCGCCGCGTGGAAGGCCGGCGGGATCGCGGTACCGCTCAACCCGATGAACACCCGGCGGGAGACGGCGTTCGCGTTGGTCGACACCGGTGCGCGGGCGCTCGTGTGTCTCGACGAGTTGTACGCCGCGGGTGCGCAAGCGGTGATCGCCGACGGCGACACCGATGTGCGGACGGTGGTGCTGACCTCGATCGGCGACTGGGCGGCGAAGACCGACCCGGCGCCGGGATCGCTGCCCGCGCTGCCGTGGTCCGGCCCGGTACGCGGCGCCGATCCGGGCCGCGACGACCCCGCTCTGCTGCTGTACACGTCGGGCACCACCGGAGTGCCGAAGGCCGCCGTGGTGACCCACGGCAACCTCACCGCGGGCGCAGAGCTGTTCCGCCGGTGGACGACGATCGGCTCCGATGACGAGATCCTCGGGATCACTCCGCTGTTCCACGTCACCGGAATCGTCGGCCACGTGGCGCTCGCGCTGCGTGTGGGGGCGCCGCTGATCCTCGCGCACCGGTTCGATCCGCCGGTGCTGGTGCGCGCGCTGCGCGAGCATCGGCCGGCATTCGTGATCGGCGTCATCAGTGCGATCGTCGCGCTCGCCGAGGAAGCCGACGGTCCCGACGACTTCCGGTCCGTGAAATGGCTCGCGACCGGCGGTGCGCCGGTGTCGGCGGACACCGCCGCACGGGTGGCCGAACGCACGGGCACCGAGCTCAGCATCGTCTACGGGCTCACCGAGACCACCTCGCCCGCGATAGCGACGCCCGTGGGGCGGCTCGGGCCGATCGACCGCGAGTCCGGCGCACTGTCGATCGGGATGCCGGTCGCGGCCACGCGCTGCCGAATCCTCGATGACTCCGGCGAGCCGGTCGCCCCAGGTGTCATCGGCGAGGTGGAGATCGCCGGACCGCAGGTGAGCCCCGGGTACTGGCAGGACGGTTCGATCGTCGGCGGCCCGGGCGACGGCGCGCTGCGGACCGGCGACATCGGCTTCCGCGATACGGACGGGTGGGTGTTCCTGATCGACCGGCGTAAGGACATGATCACCACCGCCGGCTACAAGGTCTGGCCGCGCGAGGTGGAGGAGGTGCTCTACCGCCATCCGGCGATCGCCGAGGCCGCCGTCGTCGGAGTGCCCGACGACACACGAGGCGAAGTGGTCAGCGCCTTCATCGCCTTCGAATCCGGGGCCACCGCCACCGTCACCGACATCGAGGAGTTCGCGGCGGCTCAGCTCGCGGCGTACAAACGTCCCCGCAGCATCACCGTGCTCCCTGCCCTGCCGAAGACGGCCACCGGCAAGGTGCTGCGCAGACGCCTGCGCGGATGAGCCGACCGAGGCCGGTTCAGCCCTGTGCCTCCAGGATCTTGAGCCCGAAGACGATGGTGTCGCCCTTGTTGATGGAAGCGCCCGGATTGCCGTCGGGATAGCCGTCGGCGGAGGGGATCACCACGACGACGGTGGAGCCGACCTTCTGGCCGACGAGGGCCTGACGGAAGCCGGGAACCACGCCGGAGGCCGGGAACTGGGCCGGCTCGCCTCGCTGGTAAGCGCTGTCGAAGACCTGACCCGTGGTGCCGTTGACCCCCTCGTAGCAGACGGAGACGGTGGTCGCGTCGGTCACCTCGGAGCCATTTCCCGCGATGAGCGTCTTCACCTGAGTCTTGTCGACCTTGAACGGTGTGGTCAGGGTGATCGCCGGCGCAGCGTTCTTCGCGTCGTCGGTGACGGTGAAAGCGGCCTTACCCTGCACGCCGTCGACGGTCCACGAGGGCGCTCCGGAGACGTTCTGCGGCGTCGGCGCGCAGCTCGTGGTGTCGGCGGCCGAGCTGTCGCCGTCGTCGGACGAGCACGCGGTCAGGGCGAGCGCGGAGGCGGCGAGGGGAAGGAGGACCAGTGCCTTGAGCTTCATGGTCGATCAGCCTATCCGTCGGTCGCCGAGGCCGGTTCCGCAGCCATGATCTTGAGGACGAACACGATGCTGTCTCCGGGCTTGATGGTTCCGTCGGGACTGCCGTCGGGGTATCCGTCGGCGGAGGTCATCACCACTGCCACCGAGGCGCCGACGCGCTGTCCGACGAGCGCTTTGCGGAAACCCGGAACCACGCCGTCGGCGTGCAGGCGGGTGGGCGTGCCCTTCTGGTAGGAGCTGTCGAAGGTCTGGCCGTCGCGGCCGTCGACGCCCTCGTAGCAGACGTTGACGATGGAGGCGTCCGTGATCTCGTCGCCGGTTCCCGGTGCCAGTGTCTTGACCTGGGTCTCATCGACGCTGAACGGCGGGGTGATCTTGATGAGCGGCCCGGCGGTATCGGTGGAGGCGGCGATCTCCGCGCTGCCCGTCGCACCCATCACCTGCCACTGCGGTCTGGTGTCGGCCGGCGGATCGGCCTCCGGGCACATCCCGCCGTCCATCGTCGGACTGGGCGTGGTCACGTCGAGGCTGGTCTGCGCGCTGCCCGCGGTGTCGTCGGAGGAGCATCCGGCCACGGCCAGCAGGGCCGCCGCCGCGGGGACCAGGAGGAGAGACTTGCGCTTCATGGGCGACGACACTAGCAGCCCGGACTGATAGGTTCCTGGGCCCGGACGTGGCACGAAAACGTCGGTGGCACACCTCACGCAGAGCGGCGGCTCGGAGTCCCCCGACAGGACTCCGAGCCGCCGCTCGCACGTGTGGTGCCCGGTTCCGGTCAGGCTCCGATGGCCTTGGCGATCATCGGCCAGGACGAGTGCAGTTCGCGCTCCCAGTAGCCCCACGAGTGGGTGCCCTGCGGATGCAGTTCCACGCGGGCGGGGATCTTCAGCTGCGCCAGGCGTTGCGCCATCTGTTGGGTGCAGACGTTGGTGGCGGCTTCGATGGCGCCGCCGAGAACCACCCGGTCGGCCAGCGAGACGCCCTGCGCCGCGGTGCTTCCGGGCTCGATCGACTCGTCCTGCCCGGGGAGCCCGGAGTTGGAGGAGAGATAGATCTGGGTGCCGCGGAGCTTCTCGGCGTTGAGGTACGGATCGTTCTTGCGCCAGCCGGGGCCGTCGTACGGTCCCCACATATTGCGGGTGTCGGCCTTGCCTCGGCTCTCCACCACCGTGCGGATGTACTGCTGGCCGACCTTGTCGCTGGTGCGAGCGCAGCCGCTGTACGAGGCAGTGATCTTGTACAGCGCCGGCGCGGCGATGGCGAGGTTCAGTACCGATGTGCCCGCCATCGAGATGCCCGCGATGCCGTTCTTTCCGCTGGTCTTGAACCTCTTGTCGAGCAGGGGAGGAAGCTCCTTCGTCAGGAAGGTCTGCCACTTCTGCTTGCCGAGGACCTCGTCGTCGCGCTCCCAGTCGGTGTAGTAGGAGAACATGCCCTTGAGCGGGGTCACCACGTTGACGTGCTTGGTGCGGAAGAACTCGACGTAGTTGGTGCGCAGGGCCCAGCTCGCGGAGTCCTCGCCGCCGCCGGCGCCGTTGAGCAGGTACAGCACCGGAGCCGGCTTGCGGGTGTCGGCGGGCCGCAGGACGTCGAGCGGGATGTCGCGCTGCATCGACTGCGAGTAGACGGTGACCACTTTGTGCTGCGGGGTGGCACCGTCGGCCACCGACACGATGTGGGAGGGAGCCGTGGCGGACGCGGACGCGGCCATGACCGTCGTACCGGTCGCAGCGGCCGTCAGGGTGAGCAGGCCGGCGAACAGACCTGCCAGGGAACGGATCTTCATACGAGTTCTTTTCACTTCCGTGAGCGACGCGAGCCGCTGCGGTGTCGGGGGGCCGGGAGGGCGCCGGAAGGAGACGCCGATCGGGACCGGCGGACTCGCAGTAAGTTGTAGCACCGCGGACGGCGGTGGTTGCGCGCAGAGCGCGCCGGAAGGCACAGAAACAGCGCTGGTGTCGCGGGACCGGTCACGACCCGTTCAGTCGGGCACACGCGCGAACAATCGGACGCGACAAGGCTGGGGAACCGACTTGCCGGTGGCCTCGGATCAGGTGGTGCGGTCGGACTGTTCGGCGGCGGCCTTGATCGCCTCGAGCGTCTGACGCATTCCGGCGCGCAAGACCTGAGTGAAGGCTTGCTGTCCGCCGAGGTACTTCTCGGTGAGTTCCCGTGAGTAGTCGGAGATGCCGGCCGGTGTCTCGCGCCGCTGGCTCAGGCGCGTCTGGCCCTTGGGCAGGGGAGTGGTCTGGAACGACCAGACGACCCAGTTCTCCTCGATCCGGAAGGCGATCTCCTGCTCAGGCTCGAACCGCACGATCGTGCTGTGGGTTGTCCACTTGAGGTCGCCTTCATGGTTGAGATGTGTGAACTCGGCACCGAGCTCGATCCGGTCGAAGCCTTCGCGCAGCCGCACGGAGTCGACCTGGGGACTCCACTGCGGCATGCGGCGCAGGTCGCTGATCAGTTCCCAGACCTGTTCCGGGGTGGCGTCGATGTCGATGGTGTCGTGCAGGAGCTCTGCGGAGGGGACGGGCACGGAGGGTCTCCAAACTATACGTTCGATCGGACGTGTTGTTGTGGAGCGTAGGTAGCGCCGATGGTTCGCGTCAAGTCGGTCGCATATTCTCGGACCATGACGTCGGACTCGAAGGTCGACGGGCGCCGTGCGCGTGGAGATCTCACGCGTCGCACCGTCGCGCGGAAGGCGGCGGAGATCGCCACCACCCATGGGCTCGACTCGATCAGCGTCGGGTCGCTCGCGGCGGCGACCGGGTTGAGTAAGAGCGGGATCCTGACGGTGTTCGGCACCAGGGAGGCGATCCAGGTGGCTGCTGTCGCCGAGGCGCGCGCGATCTATCTGGAGGCGGTTGTGGCTCCGGCATGGGGACATGAGCCGGGCAGGCCGCGGTTGCGGGCATTGTTGGACTGCTGGGTCGCCTACCTGCGGGCAGCGGTCTTCCCCGGCGGCTGCTTCATCGTCGCGAGTACGGCCGAGTACGGGCGCCGTGAGGGTGACGTAGCGGACGCGGTGCGTGCGTTGAAGCGTGAGTGGCTCGATCTGCTGGAGTCCGAGTTGCGAGAGGCGGGGGTCGCTGACCCGGCCGGGGACGCGTTCCGCATCGACGCCTACCTGTGTGCGGCGAACGTCCACCGCGAACTCTTCGGGAGCGAGGAGCAACTCGACCGAGCGCGAGACCTGGCGCTCGATCTCATCGGGTAGGCCGGCGCGGGCACCTACGCACGTCTGTCTCGGCACTGTTCATGCGCGGCGACATCGAGCCCGGTCGACGGTTCGTCGAGCAGAGGGAACGGGGCTCGTCACGGATGGACGTGAGCCCGAGCGGGTGGATCGGCTCTGTCATCGCCGGACTCAGACGAGTCGACCCGCTCGGCGATCGGGAAGGTGATCGCGGAGCGGGTCGAGGGGACTGCGGGCTCTACTGCGTACCGAAAAGGCGTAGCAGCAGGTCGGACGTCAGCAGTCGTAGTACAGGTTGAACTCGTACGGGTGCGGGCGGATCTGGATCGGCTCGATCTCGTTCTCGCGCTTGAGTGCGATCCAGGTCTCGATGAGGTCCTCGGTGAAGACGCCGCCGCTGGTCAGGTAGTCGTGGTCCTGCTCGAGGCGATCGATCACGGCAGACAGCGAGGTCGGTGCCTGCGGGATGCCCTTGGCCTCCTCCGGCGGGAGCTCGTAGAGGTCCTTGTCGACCGGCTCGTGCGGCTCGATGCGGTTCTTGATGCCGTCCAGGCCGGCCATCATCATCGCCGCGAATGCCAGGTACGGGTTGCCCGAGCTGTCGGGGCAGCGGAACTCGATGCGCTTGGCCTTCGGGTTGTTGCCCGTGATCGGGATGCGCACACAGGCGCTGCGGTTGCGCTGGCTGTAGACGAGGTTGATCGGAGCCTCGTAGCCCGGAACCAGGCGCTTGTAGGAGTTGATGGTCGGGTTGGTGAAGGCCAGCAGCGACGGAGCGTGGTGCAGGATGCCGCCGATGTAGTAGCGCGCGATGTCCGACAGTCCGGCGTAGCCCGACTCGTCGTGGAACAGCGGCTTGCCGTCCTTCCAGAGCGACTGGTGAGCGTGCATGCCCGAACCGTTGTCGCCGAAGAGCGGCTTCGGCATGAAGGTGACCGACTTGTTGTTCTGCCACGCGGTGTTCTTGATGATGTACTTGAACAGCTGAACGTCGTCCGCGGCGTGCAGCAGCGTGTTGAAGCGGTAGTTGATCTCCGCCTGGCCGCCGGTGCCGACCTCGTGGTGGCCGCGCTCGAGGGTGAAGCCCGAGTTGGTCAGGTTGGTCGACATCTCGTCGCGCAGGTCGACGTAGTGGTCGTACGGGGCGACGGGGAAGTAGCCGCCCTTCTGGCGGACCTTGTAGCCCTTGTTCGGGGTGCCGTCGGGGTTGGTCGGCGACGCGGCGTTCCACCAACCCGACTCCGACTCCACCTCGTAGTGGGTCGAGTTCATCTCGGAGCTGAACGAGACTGAGTCGAAGATGTAGAACTCGGCCTCCGCGCCGAAGAAGCAGGCGTCGGCGATGCCGGTGGAGGCGAGGTACTCCTCGGCCTTGCGCGCGACGTTGCGGGGATCGCGGCTGTAGGCCTCGCGGGTGAACGGGTCGTGAACGAAGAAGCTGATGTTCATCGTCTTCGCCTTGCGGAACGGGTCGATCCGCGCGGTGGCCGGGTCGGGGAGGAGCATCATGTCCGACTCGTCGATCGACTGGAAGCCGCGAACCGACGAACCGTCGAATGCCAGGCCCTCTTCGAAGACGTCCTCGGTGAATGCTGCTGCGGGGATGGAGAAGTGCTGCATCGTTCCCGGCAGGTCACAGAAGCGGATGTCGACGTACTCGACACCTTCGGCCTTGATCCCCTCGAGCAGTTCCTCGTTCGTGTTGTACACGGTTCGCCTGACTCCTTCTTGGTGAAGATCCGGTCAGAAACTCTCTGACACAGAACCCGTGCCACCCTCGCGAGGGCAGCACGAATCTCGGCAACCAGAGTACGGAGATGACGTTGCTCGTGCGCTAAACCAATGTTTCCCCCGTGTTACACCGATGGCCGGCGCGTTACGAAAGATCGCGTCGCGCGCACGGCGGTGTGGTCGGAGTCACGTTATTGGGGTGCACGGGGAAGCTGACTACCATGGCATTCATGACCGTTTCCCGAGGGGCCCAGTAGTGGCGCGCGCGACGAGTACGTGGCTGTCGGGGCCGCAGTTCCCAGGTGCCACGGAGAACGAGTACCGCGGGCAGGATCTCGGGTTGCCGCAGGACGGACCGGGCGCTCTCGCCGGCGGGTGGCTGCGCGTGGTGGGGTTGCTGTTCGACTGGCTGATCGCCGGCGGCCTCGCGATCGTGATCGTCGGCGTGCGGCCGGCTCAGGAGATGGCGTCGAGCCTGGAGATGACCATGCGTGCGGCGGCGACGCCGCAGTTGATCATCTGGTTCGTGATCGGTGTGCTGGCGGTGGCCTTCTTCGGCTTCACCCCGGGGCAGTTCATCGCGGGCACGCGGGTGGTCCGGGTGGATCTGGGCAGTGATCGCGGCGCCGCGGAGGCTCGCGGGGAGACGCCGAGGGCCGCGGTCGGGCCGATTCGGGCCCTCGGCCGCCAAGCGATTCTGATCTTCGTGGTGCCGGCACTCATCAACGACTACAACGGTCGCGCGATGCACGACCGCGCGACCGGAACGGCCATCGTCCGCACGCGCTGAGTCGACTCACCGGCCGAACGCCGACCGGATCAACGCGATGCCGGGTTCGACGGACACGGCCGGGTCGATGGCTCGTTGGATCCCGAGCCCGATCCCGGTGCTGAGAATCAGGTCGGCGATCTCGTCCCGCGTGGGCACCGGATTCGAGGTGTCCGCCGCCGCCTGGTCGATGAGCGGCGAGAAGTCTCCGAGAACGGTTTCGAGAAGCCCGGCCAGGGCGTCGCGCGCATCCTCACGCAGGGAGACGATCATCGCCTTCTGTTCCGGATGATGCCGTGAGAGCACCGCGAACTCCATTTCGAGCATCGTCCACTCCACGTCGCCGATGGTGCGGCGCACCCACGCTGCGAAAGCGTCGAGCATCCCGTGCAGGTCGGTGCTCTGTTCGACGATGCCGCGCAGCTCGTTCAGCTTCTCCCCGTGGATGTCCTCGAGCACGGCCCGGCAGAGCGTCGGCTTGTCCTTGAAGTTGGAGTACACCGCGCCCTTCGAGAAGCCCGCCGCCTCGGCGATCGCATCGAGGCTGGTCGCCGCGTAGCCGGCGTCGAGGAACTGGGTGCGTGCGGTGGCGAGAAGAGCCGCTCGGTTCCGCTCCTTCTGGTCGGCGCGGCTGATCCTGGCCATATCGGACCTCCTCATTTCAGATACCGAAGGTATTGACATACCGATGGTATCTGAACGATCATCGGTGCCATCATCCAATGGCAAGATCCGAGAGAAGGTGGGCCGTGAGGCTGTCCGAGATGCTGAGCGAGTTGGTTCCGGGGTCGTACGCGCGGTCGAATCCGCGGATCGAGCCGCCCGGCGCCGTCGTCGTAGTCACCGGTGGGGCGCGGGGGATCGGCGCCGAGATCGCCCGACAGTTCGCGGAGGCGGAGGCGACGGTCTGGATCGGGGACGTGGACGCCGACGTCGCCGCTGACACGGCTGGCGTCATCGACGGTGCGCGGTCGGCGGTGCTGGACGTGACCGACGCCGTCTCCTGGCGTGAGTTCGTCTCGAAGGTCCTCGACGAGTGCGGGCGCATCGACATCCTGGTCAACAACGCGGGTGTGATGCCGGTGGGCGCGTTCCTCGAGGAGTCGGAGGCCACCGCCGATCTGATCCTCGACGTCAACGTCCGGGGCATGCTGAACGGGATGCGCGCCGTCCTGCCTTCGATGCTCGGCGAGGGGAGAGGCCACATCGTCAACATTGCGTCGATGGCCGGAATGCTGCCACTGCCGGGAATGGTCTCGTACAACGCCAGCAAGTTCGCCGCCTACGGCGCCTCGCTGGCCGCCCGCCGCGAATACGACGGCACGGGCGTCACCGTGTCCGCGATTCTGCCCGCAGCGGTCCGCACCGAGCTGGCTTCCGGAGCGGACCTCGGAGGCGTGCTTCCCACCGTCGACCCGCAGGATGTCGCCCGTGCCGTGGTCCGCACGGTTCGCACGCGAGCGGCCCGCACGTCGGTCCCCGGATGGGTGCTGCCCGGATGGTCGATCGCCGACCTGTTCGTCCCGGAGTCGGTGGAACGCGTCGCGCGCACTCTGGCCGGACACGGTCAGGCGCTGGCCCTGGACGCCGCGGAGCGATCGGCGTACCTCGCACGGATCGCGAGGCAGGCGAGCGATCACGCGGCGGGCGGCCACTCCGGCGGCACGGTGGTCGACGGCGCGGTAGTGGACTCTGCGGGCACGAGCGAGGTGCGGGCGCGATGACGAAGACGGCCCTCGTGATCGGATGCGGCGGGACCATCGGCGGAGCGTGGGCGATCGCCGCCCTCGACGAGCTGACTCGGCAGACCGGTTGGGACCCGGCGGAGGCGACGGTGCTGCAGGGCACCTCCGCCGGTGCGGAGATGGTGACGATGCTCGCCGGCGGATTCACTGCCGCCGACCTCGCAGACATGCAGGCCGGTCGGGCCACCAGCCCGATTCTCCGGGCGCACTCGGCTGCCACGCCCCCGAGCCTGCCTCCGCTGCCGCGTCCGGCGCGACCTCGACCCTCTACGCTGTGGACCAGGCGCGGCGGTCACGCCGCGCTGACCGGCATCGCTCCCCGCGGGCGCGGTGATGCCTCCTGGCTTCAGCGACTCGCGGACGCGGTGACCGCGGACTACGGCCGACTGCCGCATCCCGGCGCGCGCATGGTCGCGTACCGCGTGGACGACGGCGCGCGCGTCGCGTTCGGTGCTCCGGGTGCACCGAAGGCCGGCGCAGGCGAGGCGCTGCGCGCCTCGTGGGCGATTCCCGGATGGATGCCCCCGGTGGCGATCGAGGGCCGCGAGTACGTCGACGGCGGGGCCGCGTCCACCGCCTCGGTGGATCTGGTCGCGCGAGACGAAGCGGATCTGATCTACCTGATCACCCCGATGGCGTCGGCGCCGTCCGTGCGGGCCCCCGGAATCGGCGGACTCGCCGAACGAGCTCTTCTCCGGCGGCCGATGTCGGCCGTGCTCGACGCCGAGATCGCAACCGTCCGTCGACGCGGGACCGAGGTGGTCCACATCGCCCCCGGTGCGGCAGACATGGCCGGTCTCGGATGGAACTTCATGAACCGGGATCACCGGGAGCGCGCATTCGACGCCGCGCGATCGACCGTGGCCGAGGCCGTCGCCCGGGCTCTTGAGACTCGGGCCGCGCTGTGACGGCCCGCCGATCGCCGCGGATCGTCGTCATCGGTGCGGGGATAGCCGGCATCACCACGGCACATGTCCTGCAGGAGGCCGGGTTCACCGACTTCACCGTCTACGAGAAGGGCGACGACGTCGGCGGGGTATGGCATTGGAACCACTACCCGGGTCTCACGTGCGACGTGCCCTCGCAGCTCTACCAGTTCGGATTCGCACCCAAACCCGATTGGCCCAAGATCTGGGCCAGTGGTCCGGAGATCCAGCGGTATCACCGGGACGTCGTCGAACGCCTGGGCTTGAGCGACCGGATCCGGCTGAACGCCGAGGTCGTCAGCAGCGTCTTCGACGACGCCACCGGTCGGTGGACGGTCACTCTCGCTGACGGGGAGACGGTGGACGCTGACTTCGTCGTCTGCGCCACCGGGGTGCTGCACAACCCGTCGATCCCCGACATCCCCGGGCTCCACAGCTTCGCGGGACCGGTGGTGCACACCGCGCGTTGGGACGACGACCTGCGCACCTCAGGACAGCGGATCGCGGTGATCGGCACCGGCTCCACCGGCGTGCAGGTGGTCTCCGCGCTACAGCCGGAAGCCCGGGAACTGCTCCACTTCACCCGGACCCCGCAGTGGATCCTCTGGGCGCCGATGTCGTTGCCGCAGTTGCCCTTCGCGGACACCGTCCTGGCCGCGTCGCCGCGCCTGCATCACGCGCTGTACCGAGGCCTGCTGTGGGGGTCGGGAATTCTGGCCGACATCGTCCGCAAAGACACGTGGCGCCGCCGAGCCGTTCAGGCCTACGCGCGGCTGTCGCTGCGCGCGCAAGTCCGCGACAGCGACTTGCGGGCCGACCTGACGCCCGACTACCAGCCGCTGTGCAAGCGGCAGGTGGTGTCGGGCACCTACTACCGTGCGATCACCGCCGGCAACGCCGACCTCGTGACCGAGTCCATCACCGAGGTCCGGCCGGAGGGGATCGTGACCGCCGACGGGCGGCTCCACGAGGTGGACGTGATCATTCTGGCGACCGGCTTCCGCGCGCACGACTACATGCGCCCGATGACGGTGGTCGGCCGCGGCGGACTCACGATCGACGAGGCGTGGCGGGACGGTCCGCGGGCGTACCGGATGACGGCGATCCCGGGCTTCCCCAACCTGTTCACCGTCCTTGGACCCAACTCACCGACCGGCTCGATCTCCCTGCAGTACACGGCCGAGAAGACCGCACGGTACCTGGCGCAGTGGTTCGACCTGTTCCGGAACGGAGAGGTGGACCGGATAGAGGTCACCGAGGAGGCGACGGCCGAGTTCAACGCCCAGGTGGCGGCGGCGTCGGAGACCACGGTGTGGAAGACAGGCGGATGCGATTCCTGGTACCTCACCGAGTCCGGTGCGGTGGACCTGTGGCCGTTCGACCGCGCGACGCTGTCGAGGATGCTCGCCCGGCCCGACCGGTCGCACTTCCGGCTCGGTGCGGATGAGCCGCTCGGCGACTCAGCTGCTCTCTGACGTCCGGTCGAGGCCGTGGGAGGCGAGCAGCGCGCGCACCTCGTCGGATCCGTCGACCTTGCGTGCGGTGCGCTGGGCCACCCGCCACCCGTCGGGGGTGCGGGTGAGCGCCCAGTGATTGACCGTCGCACGCAGCACGGTGAAGGTGTCCCTGGCGGGGTCGCGCAGGAGCAGCTGCGAGTAGCTGACGACGCTCGCACGGTCGCCGTCGATCCGGATCTGCGGCGCGCTCATCACGTGACTGCAGCCGCGGTGGATGAGCCCCTGGTGCGGATCGCCGGTCACCATGTCCGCGATCTCCTGCGCACCGGAGAGCCTGCCGGTGTCGACGTCGTACACGCCGTCCTCGGTGAAGAGAGCGAGCACGTCGTCGACCGACCCGGTGTCGATCGCGGGACCGTAGCGGTAGACGAGATCGGTGATCGCGAGCCTGTCCTCCACGAGGCGCAGCCGGGTCTCGAGAGCCTCGAGCCGCTCGTCGACATTCATCGGGGGCCCTCCGCCGCGGGGCTGAACACGGCGCCCTGCGCACGGGCGAGGGAGTGGAGTGCGTCGAGCTGGTCGGTGTAGTGATCCAGACCGGTGGCGGCGATGGATGCTGTCACGATCGTCGCGCCGGCCGCCTGCAGCGAGTCGAGACGGCTCCGGACTCCGTCCGGATCGCCGAGCGGGTCCACCGGACCGCTGGGCAGCACCACGTCGAATCCCTCCGGGGTCTCGACGCGCGACAGCATGGTGGCGACCTCGTCGGGCGACAGGGCGAACGGGCTGAACCCGTCGCCGAGTTCCACGGCGCGGCGCAGGGCGCGACCGCTCCGGCCGCCGACCCACACGGGCACCCGGTCCTGCACAGCGTGCGGCTCCACCGTCACGCCGCCGTAGGAGTAGTACGGGCCGGTGTGCGACGGTGTGCCGGTCGGGAACGCCGACCGGATCGCGGCCAGCGCGTCGTCGGCGCGGGCGCCGCGGCCGTCGAACTCGGCGCCCAGCAGCTCGAACTCCTCCTGCAGACTCCCGACGCCGACGCCGAGGACGAGCCGTCCGCCGGAGACCTGGTCGAGGGTGCCGTAGCGCTTGGCGACTTCGAGCGGATGGTGATAGCCGAGAACCAGCACGCTGGTCGCGAAGCGGATCTGGCGGGTGATGGCCGCGAGGTACCCGAAGGTCGCGAGCGGATCCCAGTACACGCCGCCCCGGACCGCGGCCACCTCGTCCGGCACCGCGACGTGTTCGCTGCAGGTGAGGTGGTGGAAGCCGAGGGCGTCGGCCACACGGGCGGCCGTCGCGATCTCAGCGATGCCCGCACCCTTCTCCCAGTCCTGAGTGGTCGGCGGGTAGGCGGTGACGACGGGCAGACCGAGTCCGATGCGCATCACCGCTGACCGACCACCTTCGCGATCACGTCGGCGGACGCCTGAACGATCGCGGCGCGATCGGGCCCCGACTGCCGCTGAACCGACCTCACATTGTTTTCGGTGATCCAGACCGGGCCGTCGGCCAGATGGGCCAGACCCTCGGCGGCGACATCGTCGGGCTCGGACACCGGGATGCCGGGGTTGTCGAAGTTCAGGCCGCGGCGCTCCATCGCGGGGGTCCGGGTGAGTCCGAGCACCAGGTGCACCACGTCCACGTTCTTCGGCTTGCACTCCACCCAGAGACCTTCGGTGAAGACCCGGAGGAAGGCCTTCGACGCGGCGTAGGCGCCTTCGCGCGGTGAGCCCGTGTAGCCGGCGACCGATCCGGTGGTGATGACTCCGCCCCGGCCGCGCTCCACCATCGCCCGCGTGTAGTGGTGCAGGAGCGGCAGCTGGCGCAGGACGTTGAGCGTGACCACCTCGTTGTGGCGCGCGAGGTCGCCGTCGACGAACGAGTGCCCGTACGTGTTGGCGCCGGCGTTCATCACCAGGAGCCCGATCTCGAGGTCGGCGGTCGCGTCGATCAGCCGTTCGGCGGCGTCCTCGTCGAGGATGTCCAGAGCGACCGTGCGCGAAGGTGCGCCGAGCGCCTGCACCTCGCCGGCCACCGCCTCCAGACGCTCGGCGTTGCGGGCGGCGAGCACGACTCCGAACCCGTCGGCGGCCAGGCGCCGGGCGAACGCGGAACCGACTCCCTCGGAGGCTCCGACGATCAATGCCCAGGGGCCGTAACGGTTCAGATCGGTCATGTCAAAGCTCCTCGTTCGAGTCGGAATCGCCCGACATTCGCACGAGCGCGATGCGGGCGGTGGGGCGGTGTTCCACCGGCCGGGAGGTTCAGGCCCCGCGGCGACGGGTGGTGCGGCTGACGCTGCGCATCTTGGCGCCCTGCGGCATCGGGCCCTTGGGCATGGCGGCGCCGGCGCCGCCCTTCGCCTTGAGCGCGGACAGTCGGCCCTCGAGCGCGTCCATCCGCTTGCGGTCGATGTTGCTCGGGAGTTTGCGGATGTGGCGTTCCAGCTTCGACAGCGGCACCTGGCCGTCGCCGTCGCCGACGAGGATCTCGTAGATCGGGGTGTCGCCGACCACGCGGGCGGCCTTCTTCTTCTCCTGCGCCAGCAGCGGCTTGACGCGAGTGGGGGAGCCCTCACCGACCAGGATGACGCCGGGCTTGCCGATGACGCGGTGCACCGCGTCGAGATGCGAGGTGCCGGTGACGGCCTGCTGTACCCGCCACTGCCCACGGATGTTGCTCAGAGCCCAGCCCGCGGCGCCCGGCTGGCCCTCGGCCTTCTTGTAGACGCTCCGCTGAACGCGCCGGCCGAACAGAACGAAGGCGAGCAGCGCGCCGAGGATGACGCCGAGCGGCAGGGTGATCCAGAGATTGTGGAAGACGAACTGGCCGAGCAGGCCGAAGACCAGCGTGGTGCCCAGGACGGTGGCGACCATCAGCGGGATGAGGGCCTTGTCCTCTTTCCGCTGCATCTGGAACGCCTGCCAGATCTGCTGCCGCCGTTCCCTGCTCGCCGCTTTGCGAGCTGCCTTAGCAGCCTGCTTCGCCTCTTTGCTCGACTTGTCTTGCGCCTTAGCCATGAGTGCCAGTCTACGGTGCACACCGAGCGCGCCGACGCAGTGTCGACGGCGCTCGGGTAGCGCGGCCCGCACAACGGAATCGACCGGCCGGAACACATGTTCCGGCCGGTCGATTCGGCAGTGGGCGGGCCTCAGCGCACGGTGCGGGCGAGGACCGAAGAGGCCTCCTGAGCGGCGCTGCCCTCCTTGGCCAGATGGGCCAGTTCCGGCGGCAGCTCACGGCCGTGACGGGCCATCGCCTGGGCGTACAGCCGGCCTGCGCGATACGACGACCGCACCAGCGGACCGGCCATCACCCCGGCGAATCCGATCTCCTCGGCGTACTGCGAGTGCTCCACGAACTCCTCGGGCTTGACCCACCGTTCGACGGGATGATGCCGCACCGACGGTCGCAGGTACTGGGTGATGGTGACGATGTCGCAGCCGGCGTCGTGGAGGTCGCGCAGAGCCTCTCGCACCTCGTCCGGTGTCTCTCCCATGCCGAGGATGAGGTTCGACTTGGTCACGAGGCCGTAGTCGCGGGCACGGGTCAGCACCTCCAGGGAGCGTTCGTACCGGAAGGCGGGCCTGATGCTCTTGAAGATGCGGGGAACGGTCTCGAGATTGTGAGCCAGCACCTCGGGACGGGAGGCGAAGACCTCGTCGAGCAGGTCGGGCTTCGCGTGGAAGTCGGGGATCAGATTCTCGACGCCGGTGCCGGGATTGAGTTCGTGGATCTTGCGAACGGTCTCGGCGTACAGCCACGCTCCCTCGTCGGGGAGATCGTCGCGGGCCACACCGGTGATGGTGGAGTAGCGCAGCCCCATCGACCGGACGGACTCGGCCACGCGGCGCGGTTCGTCGCGGTCGAGTGCGGCGGGCTTGCCGGTGTCGATCTGGCAGAAGTCGCAGCGACGGGTGCACTGCTCTCCGCCGATCAGGAAGGTGGCCTCGCGGTCCTCCCAGCACTCGTAGATGTTCGGGCAGCCGGCCTCCTCACACACCGTGTGGAGCCCCTCGCTGCGCACCAGTCCCTTGAGCTCGGTGTACTCCGGTCCCATCGTGGCACGCGTCTTGATCCACTTCGGCTTGCGCTCGATGGGAGTCTGCGCGTTGCGCACCTCCAGACGCAGGAGCTTGCGCCCGGCGGGAGCGTCGGCGGGACTCGGTGAGGCGGGTTGGGCGGGGGTGGTGGTCACTGTGCCGATCCTACGCTCGTGGGTGCGGTGGGCCGACCGGCCTCAGCCGGGGCGCCTGCCGTATCCGAGCCGGGTCCGGCCGGGTCGTCCAGGCACTTCTGGACCAGTTCGACGACGTCGTCGAGCACGTCGTCGACGGTCACGGCGGTGCCGGTCTCCTGGCTCAGCGAGGTCACCCCCGCGTCCGCGATGCCGCACGGGACGATCGCGTCGAACACTGACATGTCCGGGTTCACGTTGAGGGCGAACCCGTGAAGGGTGACGCCCTTGGCGACGCGGATGCCGATCTGGGCGAGCTTGCGCTCCCCGGCGACGTCGCGCAGCCACACGCCGGAGCGCCCGTCCACGCGGCCGGTGGCCAGACCCTGCCGTGCCGCCACGCCGATCAGCGCCTCTTCGAGACGGCGGACGTAGTCGACCACATCGAGGGGTTCGGCGAGCTTGACGATGGGATACCCGACGAGCTGGCCGGGACCGTGCCAGGTGATGCGGCCGCCGCGGTCGACGTCGATCACCCGGGCGCCGTTGACCGGACGGTCGGAGTCCTCGGTCCGTTTGCCCGCCGTGTAGACCGACGGATGTTCGAGCAACAGCAGCAGGTCGTGGTCGAGCTCGCCGGTGGCGCGTTGCTCGGCCAGGCGGTGTTGCAGCTCGTAGGCCTCGGTGTAGTCGACGACGCCGAGGCGGCGGACTTCGATCGGTGCTCCGTCGGCTCGCGACGATGCGTTACGCACAGCAGTACTCCAGTGCAGATGTCAGATGAGGGTGGGTGAAGGTGAAGCCGCGGTCGGTGAGCAGCACGGGAACCACGCGCGAGGACGTCAGGACCATCTCCTCGACCATCTCTCCGCCCGCCTTGCGCGCGAGCGCGGCGGGCACGCGCAGCACCGCGGGGCGGTGGACGGCTCGTGCGAGCTCGGCGGAGAAATCGGCGAAGCGTACCGGTCCGGGCGCGGTCAGATTGACCGGACCGACGATCGAATCGTCGCCGAGCACGTGCGTGATCGCGGCGATCTCGTCGGGCAGGCTGATCCACGAGAACCACTGCCTGCCGTCGCCGATACGGGCGCCGAGGCCGAAACGGTAGAGCGGTCGGAGCCGCGCGAGGATGCCGCCGCGCCGGGAGAGCACGGGCGCCGTGCGGAGCGTGACCACGCGCGCCGAGGCCTGTGCGGGCTCGGTGGCCTTCTCCCAGTCGACCACCAGGTCGGCCAGGAAGCCGGAGCCGTGCGGCGACGTCTCGTCCGCCGCGGTCTCACCGGTGTCTCCGTAGAAACCGGAGGCACTGGCGTTGAGGAACACTCCGACGCCGGACTCGGCGACGGCGTCGGCCAGGACGGTGGTCGGGATGATCCGCGAATTGCGGAGCCGCTGCTTCACCTGGCCGCTCCATCGGTGGGCTCCGATGTTCTCGCCGCCGAGGGCGATGACCGCGTCGAAGCCGCGCAGGGCGTCGGCCGGCAGTTCGGACCGCTCGGGTTCCCAACCGATCTCCCGCGGACCGGTCGGGGCACGACGCACCAGAGTGTGGACGTCGTGCCCCGCCTGCGTCAGCGCGGGAACGAGGGCCGAACCGATCAGCCCGTGACTTCCCGCGACCGCGATTCGCATATCCGGGTGCTTACAGCCCCAGGTCGGCGGCGAACTCCGCGGCCTCGAGACGGTGACGGACCGTGGTGAGGAACCGGCCGGCGTCCGCACCGTCGATGAGCCGGTGGTCGTAGGTCAGCGGTAGGTAGGCCATCGACCGTGCGGCGATCGACTCGGTGCCGTCGTCGCCGGTGAGAACCACGGGGCGCTTGACGATCGCGCCGGTGCCGAGCATGGCCGCCTGCGGCGGGACCAGGATCGGGGTGTCGAACAGAGCGCCCTGGCTGCCGATGTTCGTGATCGTGAACGTGCCGCCGGCCAGCTCGTCGGGCTTGAGCCCGCCGGAACGGGCCCGTGCGGCGATGTCGGCGATCGCGCGAGCGAGGCCGGCCAGCGAGAGGTCGTCGGCGTTGTGGATCACCGGCGACAGGAGGCCCTGCTCGGTGTCGACGGCGATGCCCAGATGCACGTCGGCGTGGTACGTGATCTCCTTGGCCTCTTCGTTGATCGAGGCGTTGACGTTCGGATGCACCTTCAGTGCCTCGACGACGGCCTTGGCGAAGAACGGCAGGAAGGTCAGGTTGACGCCCTCGGCTGCCTTGAACGAGGACTTCGCCGCGGTGCGCAGTGCCGCGATGCGGGTCATGTCGACCTCGTGGACCTGCGTGAGCTGCGCGCTGGTCTGCAGCGACTCGCGCGTCTTGGCCGCGGTGATCTGCCGGATGCGGTTGATCTTCTGCGTCGTTCCGCGCAGTGCAGCCAATTCGGGGCTCGCCGCGGCGGGTGCGGCGGCCGGTGTCGGCGCCGACGGTGTTGCGGCCGGAGCCGCGGCGGGGGCGGCAGGCGCCTTCTTGGCCTCGGCCGCGGCCAGCACGTCCTGCTTGCGGATGCGTCCGCCGACGCCGGTGCCCTTGACGGTCGCCAGGTCGATTCCGTTCTCCGCGGCCAGCTTCCGCACGAGCGGCGTCACGTACGGAGTGGACTGCAGATCTCCGTCGGCGGCAGCGGGAGTCGGAGCGGCCGGAGCCGGAGCGGGTGCGGCGGCCGCGGGTGCGGGTTCAGGTGCCGGAGCGGCGGGCTCGGGCGTCGGGGGAGCGGCCGGCGCGGGAGCCGGAGCCGCCGGAGCCGGAGCCGCGGGGGCCGCCGATGCGGCACTCGGGTCGCCGATGACGGCCAGCTTGCCGCCGACCTCGACGATCTCGTCGGTGTCGGCGACGATCTCGAGAAGCACACCAGCCGTCGGCGACGGGATCTCGGTGTCGACCTTGTCGGTGGACACCTCGACCAGCGGTTCGTCGACCGCGACCGTGTCGCCGACCTGCTTGAGCCAGTTGGTCACCGTGCCCTCGGTGACGCTCT
Organism: Gordonia sp. PS3; assembly: GCF_041950545.1. NCBI lineage: Bacteria > Bacillati > Actinomycetota > Actinomycetes > Mycobacteriales > Gordoniaceae > Gordonia > Gordonia sp. PS3. The sequence continues at coordinate 1,462,638 of NZ_CP169524.1, forward strand.
CGCCCAGTTCGGGCATGAGGACGTCGACGCCGGATGCCGAGGCCGCGGGAGTCGACGCGGCCGGCGCCTCGGTCGCGGGGCTCTCGGCGGCCGGAGCGGAGGCAGCGGGTGCGGCGGGCTCGGGTTCGGGTTCCGGCTCGGGAGCGGCGGCGGGTTCGGGCGCGGCCGCGTCATCGGACGCCGACTCGCCGGCCTCTCCGATCAGCGCCAGCTGTCCGCCCACCTCGACGACGTCGTCCTCAGCGGCGACGATCTTGACCAGCACACCCGCGACGGGCGACGGGATCTCGGTGTCGACCTTGTCGGTGGAGACTTCGAGCAGGGGCTCGTCGACCGCTACGGTGTCGCCTTCCTGCTTCAGCCATTGGGTGACGGTTCCCTCGGTGACGCTCTCGCCCAGTGCGGGCATCTCGACAGAGAAGGCCATTTGCGTGTGACTCCCTAACAATTTCGTGAACTGTGCTGTTCGGTCGATCGGTCGATGCGGGTCGGCGCGCTCCAGCGGCGTGTGCAGGTTCGCGTGATGTCGGCCGGATGGGTCGACGCCCGTGACTCAGCCTACTCCCAAACGATCTCGGCTCCGCGTGAGTCCGCTGAACGCCGGAGTGCGGTGCGCGTCACTGTCCGCCGGCGATGTCCTCGATGACCGCGATGATGGTCCGGACGGGTACGCCGGTGCCGCCCTTACCGGTGTAGCCCCACGGGCCACCGGTGTTGAACGCCGGGCCGGCGACGTCGATATGCGCCCAGTCGAGCCCCTCGGCGACGAACTCCCGCAGGAACATCGCGGCCGACAGCATGCCTCCCCAGCGGTGGTTGGTGACGTTGGCGAGATCGGCGATCCGTGAATTCAGGTCGCTGCGGAGTTCCGCAGGCATCGGCATCGGCCAGCCGTGCTCGCCGACCGACTGGGAGATGGCGGCGACGCGGTCCCGGAAGTCGTCCGTGCCGAGCACACCGGGAGTCCGGGTGCCCAGCGCCACCATCTGTGCGCCGGTCAGGGTGGCCGTGTCGATGAGGAAGTCCGGCTCGTCCTCGCAGGCGCGGACGATGGCGTCCGCCAGGATCAGCCGGCCCTCCGCGTCGGTGTTGAGGACCTCGACCGTGGTGCCGCCGTACTGGGTGAGGACGTCGCCGGGACGCTGCGCGGTCGACGAGGGCATGTTCTCGGCCATCGGCACCGTCGCGATGACCGTGACCGGCACGTCCAGGCGTGCAGCGGCGATCGTGGAGGCGATGACCGCCGCCGCACCGCCCATGTCCGAGGTCATGTGGTCCATCCCGGCGGCGGGTTTGATGGAGATGCCGCCGGTGTCGAAGGTGATGCCCTTGCCGACGAGCGCGACGGTGCGCTCGGCGCCCTTGGCCTCGTGGGTCAGGCGCACCAGGCGGGGCTTGCGCGAGGATCCCTGTCCCACGCCGACGATGCCGCCGTAGCCGGCCTTGGCCAGTTCCACGTCGTCGAGGATCTCCACCCGGAGGCCGGCCTTGCTGCCGAGGATGCGCGCGCGCTCGGCGAACTCGGCGGGGTAGAGGACGTTCGGCGGGGTGTTGACGAAGTCGCGGGCGATCGCGACGGAATCGGCGACGATCAGCGCGTGGTCGAGTTCGACCTTGGCCTGCTTGCTCTTCGCGGGTACCGCGAGTGACACGGCGGAGGGCGGCTGCTCGGAGGGGCGTGACTTCTCGCTGCGCAGTTCGTCGAAGCGATACGCGCCCAGGTACGAACCCTCCGCCGCCGCACCGAGGTCGGCGGCCGAGAGGGTGCTCACGACGCGGTCGAATCCGTCCAGTGCGCGTACGGCGTTCCCTGCGGCCTGTCGGATGGTCTCCGGATCGTCCACCTCTGTTCCCAGCCCGACCGCGACCACCACGCCGACCGGCAGCGATTGCGGTGCCGGGATCCGCGTGATCTCGCCGACCGACCCCTTGGCGCCCAGAGCCGACAGCGCCGCGCTGATCTGGTCGGCGGGCTCGTCGTCGAGGAAGTCCTCGACGAGCAGCAGTGTCGGCTCCTCGGTGCCGCCGTCGCCGGAACCGGCGACGAGGCCGACGACGAGCACGTCGTCGTCGGAGGAAAGGGCAGTGGTCAGGTCGATGCGGGGACCGCGGACACGGTCGGAGAAGTGGTTGGCGCTCACGCCTTTCAACTCTGCCACACCGGCACCGCCGAGCGGCTGAACCTCGGGTGGGAACCGCCCGGGTCGGGGCGATACCGTTAGCGCCATGACTGAACTGCTCGCAGGCCCGATCGCCGATCGTCACACCGCCCTGGGCGCCTCCTTCGCCGAGTTCGGCGGATGGAACATGCCCGTCTCGTATGCAGGCACCGTCGCCGAGCACAACGCCGTCCGCAGCACCGTCGGCATCTTCGACGTCAGTCACCTCGGCAAGGCGCTCGTGGCGGGCCCGGGAGCCGCCGGATTCGTGAACACGACCCTGACCAACGATCTCGGCAAGATCGAGCCCGGGAAGGCCCAGTACACACTGTGCTGCAACGAGCGCGGCGGCGTGATCGACGATCTGATCGCCTACCTGGCCGGCGACGACGAGGTGTTCCTGGTGCCGAATGCAGCCAATACGGCAGCCGTCGTGGAGGCACTGCGAGCGGTCGCCCCCGAAGGGATCGAGATCACCGATCAGCATCGCGACTACGCGGTCTTCGCAGTCCAGGGCCCGCAGTCGGCCGACGTGCTCGCCGCGCTCGACCTGCCGACCGACATGGAGTACATGGCCTACCGAGACGCTCGGATCGTGCTGGGCGGAGCCGAACTGGAGATCCGGGTGTGCCGGTCGGGCTACACCGGCGAGCACGGGTACGAGGTGCTGCCCCGGTGGGACGACGCGGGTGCGGTCTTCGACGCTCTGCTCGCCGAGGTGACTGCGCGCGGCGGTCAGCCCGCGGGGCTCGGTGCGCGTGACACGCTCCGCACCGAGATGGGGTACGCGCTGCACGGACACGAACTGACCGTCGACATCACCCCGGTGCAGGCGCGGTCGTCGTGGGCCGTCGGCTGGGACAAGCCGTCGTTCTTCGGCCGCGAGGCGCTGGTGGCCGAACGCGCCGCGGGCCCGGCCCGACGCCTGTACGGGCTGAAGGCCACCGGCCGCGGGGTGCCGCGCGCGGACTGCACGGTGCATGTCGAGGCCGGCGGTGAGCAGATCGGTGTGTGCACGTCGGGCACGTTCTCTCCGACCCTCAAGCAGGGCATCGCCCTGGCGTTCATCGACACCGCCTCCGGCGTCAAGAAGGGCGATGAAGTGGTGGTCGATGTCCGCGGGCGGGCCCTGACCTGCGAGGTCGTTCTGCCGCCGTTCGTGGAGAGTCACGTCTGACCGGCGCATCCCGCCGGTGCCGGGAAACTCCCTTGCGGGTCGGCGGTACCATGACCGCATGACCTTGGAGTTCACCCGCACCGAGCATCCGCATCCGGTGTCGGAGAATCGACGCGCCGAGATCCTCGCCGCGCCGGGCTTCGGCAACTACTTCACCGACAACATGGTGACCGTAGACTTCGACCGCGATCGTGGATGGCACGGCGCACGGGTGACCCCGTACGGGCCGCTCGCTCTGGACCCGGCTGCGATGGTCCTGCACTACGCGCAGGAGATCTTCGAGGGGCTGAAGGCGTACCGCCAGCCCGACGGCTCCATCGCCGCCTTCCGGCCGGAGGCCAATGCCGAACGGTTCAACCGGTCGGCACGGCGCCTCGCGATGCCGGAGCTGCCGGTGGAGGACTTCGTCGGATCGCTGCGGGCGTTGCTGGCCGCCGACCACGCGTGGGTTCCCGGCGCGGGCGGCGAGGAGTCCCTCTATCTGCGCCCGTTCATGATCGCGACCGAGGCGAGCCTCGGCGTCCGGCCGGCCGACAAGTACAGCTACTCGCTGATCGCATCGCCCGCCGGCGCTTACTTCAAGGGCGGCGTGAAGCCGGTCAGCGTCTATCTGTGCACCGAGTACGTGCGGGCCTCCCCGGGAGGTACCGGTGATGCGAAGTTCGGCGGCAACTACGCCGCGTCGCTGCTGGCGCAGGCGCAGGCCGCCGACAAGGGGTGCGACCAGGTGGTGTGGCTCGACGCCATCGAGCACCGCTTCATCGAGGAGATGGGCGGCATGAACCTGTTCTTCGTCTTCGGCTCGGGGTCGGACGCACAGCTGGTGACGCCGGAGCTCAGCGGCTCGCTGCTTCCGGGCATCACCCGCGACTCACTGCTCACCCTCGCCGCCGACGCGGGTTACAAGGTGGACGAGCGCCGCATCTCGACCGAGGAACTGCGCGAGGGGGTCAAGAACGGCGACATCACCGAGGTCTTCGCCTGCGGTACCGCTGCCGTGATCACTCCCGTCGGTCGGGTTCAGAGCGACACCGACGACTACCTGATCGGCGACGGCACCACGGGAGAGGTGACGCAGGCTCTCCGTGACACCCTCACCGGTCTGCAGCGCGGCACCTTCGCCGACACACACGGCTGGATGACCACGCTCTACCCGGCTCCGTGAACCGGCCGCTCCGGCCCTGAATGAGCGCTCATGCCGCAGCCGCACCCGTCCGGGGTCCGGCTGCGGCATGATCCGTTTCGGCGACCTCTACAGGAGCAGGCCGACGGCTGTCAGCACGGTCGCCACTTCGATCGTCGCGCCGATGACATCGCCAGTCAGCCCGCCGGCGCGACGGGCGCAATGCCCGGTGAAGGCCCAGGCGAACGCCCAGACGACGGCCACGGTCGCCGCCGCACGGACCGCATCCGCCGCGTGGAAGGTACCCGCGTTCCAGCCTCCCGCGGCCACCGCGACCGCGAGCAGGAGCACCGCCCACACCGCGATGGACGCGCGTTGAGTTCCGGCGACCAGCGCCCCGAACCCGTCGGTGTTCGCGGCGCTCAGACCGGCCCGGCACGCGACGGTCGCGGTGGTCCTTCCGGCGACCACCGCCAGCGCCAACGACCACCATCGTGAGTCGGCGGTCAGGGCGCCGAACGCCAGGGACTGGCCCAACAGCACCAGAACGAGCGTGGCCGCACCGAACGGCCCCACGTCGCCGCTGCGCATCACCGCCCGCACGCGATCCGGATCTCCGTAGCAGCCGAGACCGTCGGCCGTGTCGGCGAGACCGTCCAAGTGCATGCCGCGGGTAGTCGCCGCCAGCACCGCCACCACGGTGACGCCGGCCAGCGCGCTGGGGAGATCGGTGTGCGATAGCCCGAAGGCGACGGCGGCGGCGAGCAGTCCGACCACCGCTCCGACGACGGGTACCGCGGCGATCACGGTCGCGCCCCGGGCGCGGTCGAATTCGCCGCGGGGCTGCGGGAGCGGGAGTACCGTCAGCCAGCTGAAGGCGTCGTGCACGCCGCGGAGGCCACGGGCGATCATCCCGGTGTGCCTATTCTCCGCCGCTGACGCCGGCCTCGTCGAAGGTCGCCATGTCGGTCAGAATGTCGATCGACGACGCGACCAGCGGCAGCGCCGACACGGCACCGGTGCCCTCGCCCAACCGCATCGACAGGTCGAGGATCGCGGTCAGGCCGAGTGAATCGAGTGCGAACGCGTGCGCCGGTTCGGTGGACCGGTGACCGGCCTGCCACCAGGAGGCGGCACCCGGCGCCAACTGCTGCGCGACCAGGGCGGCCGAGGTCGTGATCAGCCCGTCCAGGAGTGCCGGAGTCTTCCGGACGGCCGCCTGGGCGAGGAATCCCGCCATCGCCGCGATGTCGGCGCCCGCCACCGCGGCGAGCAGCGCGAGCGGCTCGTTGCGGTGCCGCCGTGCATGACGCATGCCGTCGCGGATGGCCGCTGTCTTGCGGATCCAGGTGGCGTCGTCGATCCCGGTGCCCCGTCCCACCACGACCACCGGCTCGCGATCGGTGAGAGTCCCGACCAGCACGGCCGCCGGGGTGGTGTTGCCGATGCCCATGTCGCCGGCGATGAGCAGGTCGGCGCCGGCGTCGACGAGCTGGTCGGCCACGGCCCGTCCGGCGGCGACCGCCCGTCGGGCTTCGGCGATGGTCAGCGAACTGCCGGTTCGCAGATCGCCGCTTCCCGCGCGCACCTTGTACCGGGAGACGTGCGGGTCGGTATCGGCTCGCACCGCCATATCGAGGACCTGCACCGTGGCTCCGGCGCGGCGCGCCAGCACGTTGATCGCGGCGCCGCCGGTCGCGATGTTCGCGACCATCTGCGCTGTCACCTCGGGCGGATAGGCGGAGACGCCGTCGGCGGCCACGGCGTGATCGCCCGCGAACACCACCACTGCGGGCGACTGCAGGGTCCGCGGCGGGCAGACGCCCTGGCACGACGACATCCAGACGCCGAGCTCTTCGAGTCTGCCGAGGGATCGCGCCGGTTTGGTCAGCCGCAACTGTCGTGCCCGGGCCTGCTCGGCGACGTCGTGATCGGGGAGTTCGACGATCGGGAAGATCTCGGCGTCGGTGCCGTCGATCTGGGCCGGTTCGGAGACGGTCGCCCGCCGGGGCGCCGGCGCGTCGGCGGGCCGGGCGGGCTCTTCCGCGGGGACGGGTGAGGACGGTGCCGTGGACGCGGAAACCGGTACCGGGGCCGCGGGCACGGCGCCGGTACCGGCGGGCAGGTCCAGTGCACGTCCGGCGACGACGAGAGTGACCGTCTCGCAGACAGCCGCCACCGCCGCATTCAGGCGGCCCAGTTCGTCCGCGAAGCGCCGTCCAGACGGTGTCGGCGAGACGAGCGAGAGCCCCACTTCGGGGCTCACCAGCACTAGATCGCCGGAGTAGCCGGCGATGGCGGCGCACAGGTCCTCGATCTGCGCGGATACGTCGGCGGCCTCGTCCTCCCAGGCTCCGGCCTCGTCGAGCAGTGCGGTGAGCCAGTTGCCGAGGTCGTCGACGAGTGTCGGCTCATCGGGAAAGTCGCGCAGGAGCGACGCGAGATCGCACGATTCGACGGTGCGATAGCGGTCGCCGCGGCGTTCGCGGTGGGCATCGATCCGCGCGCGCCAGGCCCGGTCGCCGTCGGCGGAACCGGTCGCGACGTAGCGGACCGCGGGTGCGTCGGCGAGGAGATGCTCGGCGTGCGCCGATTTGCCCGAGCGGATGCCGCCGAGGATCAGCGTGCGCACGCGATCAGACCTTGTCGCCCGGCTTGACCTGCGGGCGCGGCGCGCGCATCATCCGCAGCTGCATGGCACGGGTGAAGCAGTACCACCCGAGCCGGAATCCGGTGTCGGTGGTGTCCGGGTAGCGCTCACGCACCCGCTTGTTGACCATCCGGCCCAGGTACAGCGAATCGATGATCACCAGCAGGACGAAGGCCAGCAGCACCAGGTTCCCGATGACCGCGAGGTTCGGCAGCATCAGAACCACCAGCAGGAAGATCGCGAAGGGCAGGAACAGTCCGGCGAAGTTGCGTCGCGAGTCGACGATGTCACGCGCCATCTTCCGGACCGGCCCCTGATCGCGGGCCATCATGAACTTCTCGTCGCCGGACATCATCTTCTCGCGCTGCTCGAGGCGGACGCGGCGGCGTTCGGCGGCCACCTCCTTGCGCTCCACCTTGGTCATCGACGCCCGCAGTGCCTTCTTCCGGGCCCGCGCTTCAGCGCGGGTGGTCGGGGGCGGCGCGACGGGACCGCGGCGGCGTTCGGCTTCGCGGCGCTTCGGCGTGGGGCGGCCCTTGCCGGGCGTCGTCGAACCAGAGGTCGGCCTCGCGTCGTCGGCCGGCACGTCGGTGGTCTCCTCCGACTCGGCGGCTGAGCTCTTGGCGGCGTCGGATTTCCAGGGCAACTTCACGACTACGAGACTATTCGATGCGGCGGCGACGGCGGGCATCGGGCAAGCGCCTCCCGGCTACTCTGACCGGTGATGGACACGACGGCGATGCGGGTGGTGATCGCCCCCGACGAGTTCGGCGGGACGCTGACGGCGGCGCAGGCCGCGTCCGCGATCGCCGAGGGCTGGGCCCGCGCGCGGCCGGGTGATGTGCTCGAGCAGCTGCCGCAGTCCGACGGCGGTCCCGGATTCGTCGACGTGCTCGCGGCTGCCGGCGTCGGGCGGCGTCTCGGCGTCTCGGCGTCCGGACCGCTCGGAGGTGCGGTGGCCGCCGAGGTGCTGCTCGACGGCCGCACGGCGTTCGTGGAGTCGGCTCAGGCATGCGGACTGCATCTGATCGGCTCGCCCGGTCCGGAGACGGCCTGGTGTGCGGGGACGGCCGGGGTCGGTGACCTGCTGCGGGCTGCGGTGGAGGCCGGTGCGACCCGGATCGTGGTCGGACTCGGCGGAAGTGGAACCACCGACGGAGGCCGCAGCGCCTGTACGGCACTCGGCGGACTGACCGCCGCGCACCACCTCCTGCGGGGGACCGAACTCGTGGCGGCCACCGACGTGACCAACCCGCTGCTCGGTCCGTCCGGGGCGGCCGCTGTCTTCGCTCCGCAGAAGGGCGCCGACCCCGAGACGGTCGCGCGGTTGGAGTCGCGACTGCAGCGGTGGGCGGACGAGTTGGAGGACCACCGCGTCGGCACCGACGACGGTCAGCGGCTCCGTGACGCCGCCGGTGCGGGTGCTGCGGGCGGGCTCGGTGCCTTTCTCCTGGCACTCGGTGCGACCCGAGAGGCGGGCGCCGACGTGGTGGCGGGTGTCACCGGTCGTGCGCGGCGCATCGCCGTCGCCGATCTCGTGCTGACCGGGGAGGGCCGCTTCGACGAGCAGACTCCCTGCGGCAAGGTGGTGGCCTCCGTCGCGGCCGACGCACGGCGTGCCGGAGTGCCTGCGGTGGTTCTGGCCGGGCAGGTGCGCGGCAGGCCCCGGGTCGACGGCGTCACCGTCGCGTATTCGATGGCTGACTGGGCCGGCTCGTCCGCGCGCGCACTCGCCGACCCGGCGCCGATCCTGGCCGGACTCGCGCAGACGGTCGCGGCCGGATTCGCCGGGACGGTCGAGCGGACCGGAATCTGACTCGGCCGAAACCCGGGCGCGGGATGCGGGAATAGCGGGTCGGCGAGTACCGTTGATGCTGTTGGCCGTGTCTGCCGGGCCGCTGTACCGGTAACTGAGCCACCGACAACGTATCCGGCCGTCGAGATTCTTCGCGGTCGGCGACATGAGGAGCGCCCATGACCGTTCAGAACGAAACCGCAACCGGTGTCCTGCTGACCGACGCCGCCGCCTCCAAGGCGAAGGCACTGCTGGACCAGGAAGGACGCGACGACCTGGCCCTGCGCATCGCGGTGCAGCCCGGTGGCTGCGCCGGTCTGCGCTACCAGCTGTTCTTCGACGACCGCAGCCTGGACGGCGACGTGGTCTCGGACTTCGGCGGCGTGAAGCTGGCCGTCGACCGGATGAGCGCACCCTACGTGCAGGGTGCCACCATCGACTTCGTCGACAGCATCGAGAAGCAGGGCTTCACCATCGACAACCCGAATGCGACCGGCAGCTGCGCCTGCGGCGATTCGTTCAACTGAGTCCATTCGGCAGCTGACACGGAGCTGTCGACGGCCGTGACCTCAACTGACGCTCGCGTCGGGGGTGGGGTCACGGCCGTCGTCGTTTCCGGACGAAGTACCGTTGGACAGATGTTCATTGCCGTCTGCGGGTCGCTTGCGACCGACCATCTGATGAAGTTCCCCGGAAAGTTCTCCGATCAGCTCGTAGCCGATCAGCTCGAGCACATCTCGCTCAGCTTTCTCGTCGAAGACCTCGTCGTCCATCGGGGCGGCGTCGGCGGCAACATCGCGTACGCGATCGGTTCGCTAGGGGAGAAGCCCCTGCTCGTCGCGGCGGCCGGTCCCGACTTCGACGACTACGAGAACTGGCTGTCCGGACACGGCGTCGACTGCCGCGGCGTCACGAGGTCCCAGTCCAAGCACACCGCGCGATTCATGTGCACCACCGACGAGACCATGGCTCAGCTCGCCACGTTCTACGCCGGAGCCATGAGCGAGGCCCGCGACATCGACCTCACCGCGCTGTTCGCCACCACCGGCCGCCCCGACCTCGTGCTCGTCGGAGCCGATGACCCCGACGCGATGGTCAGCCACACGCGGACGTGCCGTGAGCAGGGGATCCCGTTCGCCGCGGACCCCTCGCAGCAGTTGGCGCGGCTCGACGGCACCGCCGCCCGCGACCTGATCGACGGCGCGGCGTACCTGTTCACCAACGAGTACGAGTGGGGCCTCCTGCAGCAGAAGACCGGACTCGACGCCGCGCAGGTGGCAGATCTCGTCGGGACCCGCATCACCACGCTCGGTGCCGGCGGTGTCGACATCGTGGAGCGAGACGGCACCACGACCCACGTCGGCGTGGTGCCGGTCCGCGAGCAGGTGGACCCGACCGGTGTCGGCGACGGCTTCCGCGCAGGGTTCCTGACCGGCATCGCCCGCGGCCTCGGCTACGAACGGGCCGCACAGCTCGGTGCGATGGTCGCCACTCTGGTGCTCGAATCGGAATCGACCCAGGGCTGGACCTGGAACGTCGACGTGGCCGTCGAGCGACTCACCGAGGCCTACGGCGCCGACGCCGCTGCGGAGATCAAGACCGTTCTGTAGCCGGTTGGCGCGCCACTCAGGCTGGTTGAGCGAGCGAAGCGAGTCGAAACCAACGCGACATCCGACGGCAGCAGATGGTTCTGCTACCGGCCGATTGTCACCGGGGTTTCGACTCGCTTCGCTCGCTCAACCAGCGGGAACAGGGACGGGCCGCTCGCTCGACCACCGGGCGATTACAGGCGGACCGGGTAATCGTGATCTTCGATCGCCGGGACGATGGTTCCGTCGACGAAGATGCCGTACCAGAGCATGAAGCAGAGGACGGTCCAGATCCGCCGGCTGTTGTCGACCTCGCCGCGCCGGTGCTCTTCGAGCATCTGCATCACGAAACGCTTGTCGAAGACGTGGTCGGTGTCGGACGTGGAGATGAGCTCGCGCGCCCAGTCGTACATCTCGGTGCCGGCGAGCCAGTGGCGCAGCGGGACCGGGAAACCGAGCTTACGACGATGCAGCACGTGCGGCGGAACGATCTGTTCGAGCGCCTTGCGCAGCGCGTACTTGGTGGTGCCGTGGCTGATCTTCTCCTCGAACGGGAGGCGTTCGGCGACGGCGAACACCTCCTTGTCGAGGAACGGAACGCGCAGTTCCAGCGAGTGCGCCATGTTGATCTTGTCGGCCTTGACGAGGATGTCGCCGCGCAGCCAGGTGAACAGGTCGAGGTGCTGCATGCGCGTCACCGGGTCCATTCCCTCGCTCATCCGGTAAATGGGTGCGGTGACGTCCTGATGTGTCCACTCGGGCCGGAAGTTCCGCAGCACCGCACGCAGCCGGGCGTCGTCGAAGCTGCGTGCATTGCCGTAGTACCGCTCCTCGAGGGTCAGCGAGCCGCGGTGCAGGAGGCTCTTGCCCCGGGTGCCCTCGGGGATTCTGTCCGACACCTTGCCCGCCAGCCGCCGCAGTCCGCCGGGCAGCTTGTCGAACGACTTGAGCGACAGCGGCTCCTTGTAGATGGTGTAGCCGCCGAACAACTCGTCGGCGCCCTCACCGGAGAGCACCACCTTCACGTGCTTTCGGGCCTCGGCCGCGACGAAGTACAGCGGTACCAGCGCGGGGTCGGCGACCGGGTCGTCGAGGTACCAGATGATCTGGGGGAGCGCCTCGATGAACTCCCGCGGCGAGACCACCTTCACGATGTGGCGGGCGCCGATCGCCTCCGCCGACTCCGCGGCGACGTCGACCTCGGAGTAGCCCTCCCGTTCGAATCCGGTGGTGAAGGTGATGAGGTCGGGATTGTGCTGGATCGCCAGCGCCGCGATCGCCGTCGAGTCGATGCCGCCGGACAGGAACGACCCGACGGTGACATCCGCGCGCATGTGCTTGGCCACCGAGTCGCGCAGCACGTCGGCGATCTCGTCGTAGCGCTTCTGCTCGCCACCCGGAGCGAAGGGGCGCACCGGGAATCGAGGTGCGAAATAGCGAGTCGTCTGCGGGGCGGCACCCGGCTTGAGTGTCGCGTAACAGCCGGACTCCAGCCGGGTGATGTTGCGGTGCAGAGTCTCCGGCTCGGGGACGTACTGGAGAACGGTGTAGTGCTCGATCGCGCGATCGTCGAGTTCGCGGTCGAGGTCGAGCCGGTCGAGCAGTTCCAGGAGGCTCTTCTTCTCCGATCCGAAGGCGGTACCCCGCGGGCTGGTCGCCAGGAACAGCGGCTTGATGCCGAACGAGTCACGGGCGATGAACAACTCGCGGTTCTGGGTGTCCCAGATCGCGAAGGCGAACATGCCGCGCAGTTTGCGGACCACCTCCGGTCCCCAGTAATGGAAGCCCGCGACGATCGACTCGCCGTCCCCTTCGGTGCGGAACGGCGCGTCGTGGTCGCGCGCCAGCTCGTCACGGATCTCCAGGTAGTTGTAGATCTCTCCGTTGAACACCAGTGCATAGCGTTCGGGGTTCTCCGCCGGCCCCCATCGCAGCGGCTGGTGCGAGTGTTCGATGTCGATGATCGAGAGCCTGTTGAAACCGAAGACGAGGTCGCCGTCGTTCCACGTGCCCATGTCGTCGGGCCCGCGATGCCGCATGCACCTCGCTGCCGAGGCGACGAGGTCGATGGTGGACGACGCCGAACCGTCGCTGGTGAGCATTCCGAGCAAGCCACACACGGTGTCAGGGCCTCTTTCGCAGATACTGTCAGGTCAGACGGGCGGCGATCCGCGCCCGTGAGCGCGTTCCACTATGCCGCAGATGCGCTGGCCGCCGCGACTCCGGCGCACCGTGGCGAGGGCGGAATCACCCCCGGTCGAAGCCGTATCCGCAGGTCGCGAAAAATGATCGGCGAAACAGCGAACCCCAATCACGACGACTTCGTCGGGTTGGTCTACGCTGCGTAGTACTAGGTGCAAGAATTGCGTCGAGGAGTGTCTGCTCGTCGCCGCAGGCCTTGGAAGAACAGCTCCCTGCCAGCAGGAAGGCGTGAAATTGACGAACGGTGTACGGCCGTCGACGCGACGGAAGGGATCTCCGTCGCGCACGATCAAGAGACTGAGTGGCCTCGCAGTACTCGGCGTCGGTGTGCTGATGACATCGGGCTGCAGTGCTGAAGAGGCCCTGCGTTTCGGTTGGCCGGAGGGAGTCACTCCCGAGGCACATGATATGCGCACCTTCTGGACCTGGTCGGTCATCGCCGCCCTGGCCATGGGTGTGCTGGTGTGGGGTCTGATCTTCTGGACCATCACCTTCCACCGCCGCAAGAAGAACGGCACCGCCGAGGACGAGATTCCGCGTCAGACCGGATACAACGTTCCGCTGGAACTCGCGTACACCGCGATCCCGTTCGTGCTGATCGCCGTGATGTTCTACTTCACCGTCGTCGTTCAGAACTCGGTGGAGAAGAAGGAAGAGAACCCGGCTGTCGCCGTGGACGTCACCGCCTTCCAGTGGAACTGGAAGTTCGGCTACAAGTCGGTCACCATCGACGGCAAGCAGCTGGTGAACCCAAAGACGGACTCCAAGCAGGGCGTTCCCTTCCAGGACCAGATCGCCAAGTACCGCGAAGAGGACGGCAAGCAGGAGGAGATCCTCGGTGCCGCCGGCGGCCGTTCGGCCGAGATCCGGGACTACCTGAGCTACGACAAGATCGAGACCCTCGGTAGCTCGTCGGAGATTCCGATCCTGGTGCTGCCGACCAATACGCGCATCCAGTTCGATCTCGCAGCAGCGGATGTCGTGCACTCCTTCTGGGTTCCCGAGTTCCTCTTCAAGCGCGACGTGATGCCCTTCCCGAAGCAGAACCACCAGGACTCGAGCTTCCAGATCTCCGAGATCGACCGCGAGGGCGCCTTCGTCGGACGCTGTGCGGAGATGTGCGGAACGTTCCACGCGATGATGAACTTCGAGGTCCGCGCCGTGAGCCCGACGACCTTCGCGAACTACATCAAGTACCGCCAGGCCCACCCGGAGGCGACCAACGCTCAGGCGCTCAAGGCCGTGTGCCAGGTTCCCGAGTCGGTCACCACGGTTCCGTTCGACACCCGCCGTGTCTCCAACGGAACCACTCCGAAGAACCTCGGCGATGCCAACAACACCACGATCGCCCAGTGCACCCCGGAGGTTTAAGGAACTATGAAGGTCGAAGCACGGGTCTTTGAGGCCCTCGCCCTCTTCTTCATCCTGATGGGCGTGATCTACGCCGTCGCGACGTTCTACTACCGGACCGGTGTGGAATGGGCGGGTGCGACCGCCATGTTCTTCTCCGGCGGTCTGGCGCTCATCGCGGGCACCTACTTCCGGTTCGTGGCCCGTCGCGTGGAGATCCGTCCGGAGGATTACGAAGAGGCGGAGATCGAGGACGGCGCCGGTGAGCTCGGCTTCTTCTCGCCGCACAGCTACTGGCCGATCATGATCGCCGGCGGCGCAGCGCTCTTCGCCATCGGTTTCGCGAGTTCCAACTGGTGGTTCGCCATCGGTCTGGTGCCGATCATCGTCGGCACGGTCGCCGGACTGGTCTTCGAGTACCACGTCGGACCCGAGAAGCACTGATCGTCTCCACTCAGACGCACGAAGCCGCACCCGAGAACCGGGTGCGGCTTCGTCATTCTCACGAGCTGTCCGCGGCGTTCCGCGGGCAGCTGTTCGCATTCCTGGCCGATGCCTTCGACGGGGACTTCGGCGCCGACGACTTCGACCATGCGCTCGGCGGCGTCCACGTGATCGCGTTCGGTACCGAGGACGCGGTGGTGGGACACGCGTCCGTCGTTCAACGGCAGCTGATCGTCCAAGGGGAGAATGTGCCCGGCGGCAGGGTTCTGCGGACGGGCTATGTGGAGGCGGTGGCGGTCGATGCCGCATACCGCCGCCGCGGCATCGGCGATGCGCTGATGCACCAGGTGGACGGAATCGTCGCCCGTGCGTACGACTTCGGCGCACTCGGTGCCTCCGACGACGGTCGCCGGCTGTATCTTCGACACTGCTGGGAACGGTGGTCCGGCCCGCTCGGCGTCCTCACACAGTCGGGGGTACAGTCCACCCCGGACGATGAGGGCGCAGTCCTGGTCCTCCGGACACCTGAGACCGCGGAGATCGACACGGACGGTCGGCTGATCTGCGAATTCCGCCGCGGGGACGTGTGGTGAACTCGACGTCCACGGCCTCGTAGGCCCGTTCCGGGGCGCCCGGGGCTGACGATCGAGGACGTTCTTCCGGAGCAGGCCCTCTGCCGGGGTTCTCCAGCCCAGGCTCTTGCGGGCCGGTTGTTGAGCGCGAGAGCTTGCCGTCGTCGGCCGCTTCGCCGCCTGCGGCGCTTTCCACTGCGCCACCAATGCCCGATACTCCTGCTTCCCTGCGCGCGTGGCCGCGTTGCGGCGTAACTCACGCGAGATCGTCCCCGGAGTCCCGGCCAATCCTGCGTACGATCTCACGAACCCCGACCTGTCTAGCGCGCAAGAGCGCGATCTCCTCACGTCCGGCGAAAGACAGGTAGCGGCCGGTAGGTGCGGCCAATGAGATCGGTGGCATACCGCCAGCGTGACGGAACCAATGAGCGCCAACCGGCACGGACACGCCAACCGTCAACGACGCCTCGGCCTAGTTGATGCCCTTCGCGATCAGAGGCAGAACTGCCGCTGCACCGCCCGAGAGGGCTCGGGCCGCCCGGGCGAGCGTATCGGCGGGCGCAACGCACGATCTGGACGCCACTGCCGCCGAGCCCTTTCAGGAACGTCGCTCGTCTTAGCAGACCAGTCCTTCGTCGCCACTGCGGAAACACCTCCACAGTCAAGGTGTTGCGGCGACCAGTTGAATCCGCCCTGCGATCCGCGGTCGTTGTGAACCACGCAGCCGGCCACCAGATCTCCGGGCGCGGCCGGGCGGGCGACGGTAGAGCCGAGGGCGTCGACACCGAGTCGTGCCTTCATTCTCGGCCGGCGTCGGCGACCTCGTCGAGTTCGGCGGCGGTCACCGGGACCGCGAGCGACGCTTGCGCAGTTCCCGTTCGGCTGCCGCCAGCTCGGCCGTGGTCCGTCGCTTGGCGACCGATCGAGGGCGCGCACCGTCGCCGGTGGGGGAGGGGAGCGCAGATACGACGAAGGCCGTCTCGCTGGTGCGAGACGGCCTTCGTCGTGGTGACTGCGCGGATCAGTCGAGGGCCTTGCCGCCCTTCTCCTGCAGGGCGATGAGCGCCTGCTTCTCCGCTTCGTGCTGCTCGTGAGCGATGCGCTCGTTGAGCGCCTGCTCCTCGGCGCTGTCCGGAACCAGCACGGTGCCGGAACCCGGCGACCCCGCTGCGCCGAGCTTGTTCATCCGCTTCGGCAGCGGTGCACCCTCGTAGGGGAGCGGGATCGGGTGACCGTGGTCGTCGACCGGTCCGAGCGGCTGGTGGATCTCGATGTACTCGCCCTTGGGCTCGCGGCGGATGATGCCCGTCTCGATGCCGTGTGCGAGGACGTCGCGGTCGCTGCGCTGCAACGACAATGCCCAGCGGTACGCGATGAAGTACACCAGCGGCGGGATCACCAGCAGACCGATGCGGCCCATCCAGGTGGTCGCGTTGAGCGAGATGTGGAACTTCAGCGCGATGATGTCGTTCATACAGCTCACCGTGAGGATGATGTAGAACGCCAGGGCCATCGCTCCGACCGCCGTGCGCACCGGGGTGTCACGCGGACGCTGCAGCAGGTTGTGGTGCGCGGTGTCGCCGGTCAGCTTCTTCTCGATCCAGGGGTACGTGAAGAGCAGGCCGAAGATCACGCCGATGACCACAACGACCCAGAAGATCGCGGGGATCGTGTAGTTGCCGAGGTAGAGCTCCCACGGCGGCATCAGTCGGGCGAAGCCGTCGGTCCACATCATGTAGATGTCGGGCTGCGAGCCCGCCGAGACCTGCGCCGGGTTGTACGGACCGATGTTCCACACCGCATTGATCTGGAAGACGCCGGCCATCAGGGCGAGAACGCCGGTGATGATGGCGAAGAAGGCACCGCCCTTGGCGGCGAACACCGGGAGGATGCGAACGCCGACGACGTTCTTCTCGGTGCGGCCGGGGCCGGGGAACTGCGTGTGCTTCTGGTACCAGACCAGAGCCAGGTGAGCACCGATCAGACCCAGGATGATGGCCGGGAAGATCAGGATGTGCAGGACGTACAGGCGCGGGATGATGATGTCGCCCGGGAAGTCGCCGCTGAACAGGGCCCACTGGACCCAGGTACCGATCAGCGGAATGCCCAGGACGATGCCCGACATCGCGGCGCGAACGCCGGTGCCCGAGAGCAGGTCGTCCGGCAGCGAGTACCCGAAGAATCCCTCGAACATCGCCAGCAGCAGCAGGAAGCAGCCGATGACCCAGTTCGCCTCACGCGGGCGGCGGAACGCGCCGGTGAAGAAGATTCGCATCATGTGGATGATGATC
Organism: Gordonia sp. PS3; assembly: GCF_041950545.1. Lineage (NCBI taxonomy): Bacteria > Bacillati > Actinomycetota > Actinomycetes > Mycobacteriales > Gordoniaceae > Gordonia > Gordonia sp. PS3. The sequence goes on from NZ_CP169524.1 coordinate 1,479,990, forward strand.
GACGCGGCGAACAGCAGGGCCGCCCAGTGGTGGATCTGGCGAACGAAGAGTCCGCCGCGGACCTCGAAGGAGAGGTTCAGCGTGGTCTCGTACGCGCGACTCATGGTGACGCCGTTGAGCGGCTGGTAGGCGCCGTCGTAGATGACGTGAGCCATCGACGGGTCGAAGAACAGAGTCAGGTACGTACCGGACAGCAACAGGATGATGAAGCTGTACAGCGCGATCTCGCCCAGCAGGAACGACCAGTGGGTGGGGAAGACCTTGTTGATCTGTCGACGCATACCGGCCGCGAGGTGGTACCGCGAGTCGACCTCTTCTGCCTGCGTGGCGAGGCGGTCAGCGATCGTCATGACTTACGCTCCCAGAATGCCGGTCCGACGGGCTCGATGAAGTCGCCGTTGGCGACCATGTAGCCCTGGTTGTTAACACTGATGGGCAGCTGCGCCAGCGCACGTGCGGCCGGTCCGAAGACCGCCTTGCCGTACTCGAGGGCGTTGAACTGCGACTGGTGGCACGGGCAGAGGATCCGGTTGGTCTGCTGCTCGTACAGCGAGGTCGGGCAACCCAGGTGACTGCAGACCTTCGTGTAGGCGTAGTAGTCGCCGTAGTTGAAGCTCTCCTGGCCCTTGCGCTTGATGACGCGCTCGGCGTCGGCCGGACGCAGGCGGATCAGCATGACGGGGTTGCGGACCGCGCGAAGACCCTCGAGCAGCTTGTGGCGGGACTCCTCGGTCTCGCCGTAGCCGTCGGAGACGCGCCACGGGAAGACGGTCTCCATGGCGCCGGCGTCGAGGTCCTCCGGTCGGACCAGGGCCACCTGGTACGGGTTGCCGGTGTCGCGGCGCAGGAAGACGGTCTCGTCCTTGGTCTCGTTGTAGATCGGCGACCAACCGGTGTGCCACAGGGGAGCGTCGTCGCCCTTGGCCCACGGGTTCTTGATGAAGCCGCCGATCGCGGCGACGCCGCCGGCCACCGACAATGCGCCGAGGCCGAAGACCGCCGAACCGATGATCATCTTGCGGCGGGGGAGGGTGGAGGTCTCCAGCGTGTCGTCGAGTTCAGCGACGATGGTCTGCTTGTCGACGTCCGCCGAACCTCCGTCGTGACGATCCTGCACCGAGATCTCGGCCGGGATGAACCGCTTGGTCAGCTGAACGACGCCGAATCCGAACGACAGGATCGAGAGACCGAAGGTAACGCCGAGCAGAGGCGTGTACAGGGTGTAAGCCCAGTAGCCCGACTCGTCCGGCATGCGGAACTGCCATTCATTCCAGATGAACAGCGCGAAGCCGGCGATGGCGAAGAGGCCTGCCAGCACGAACCAGATCGCGACAGCGAACTCGGCGCGCTTCTCGGCCTTCGTGCCCGGCTCGGGGAAACGCTCGGCGCGGTGGATGATCTCCACTCCGTCGAGGTTGGTACCGAGACGGACCTTCTCGTCGCGAGACATTGCGGCGAGTTCGTCGTCGGACGGGACGTCCTTACTCGTGTCGCTCAATTTCGTGATCCAATCCACATTGCGCCGGCGACGACCGCCGTCACGCCGACAACCCACATGACGATGCCCTCAGAGACCGGACCGAAACCGCCCAGTCCGTAACCGCCGCTGGGGTTGGCGGTGTCCACGTAACGGACGTAGCCGATGATGTTCTTCTTCTCGTCCACCGACAGCTGACGGTTCGAGAACTTGGGCATGTTCTGCGGTCCGGTGAGCATCGCGGTGTAGAGCTGCTGCGGGTTGACGTCCGTCAGCGGGGGAGCGAACTTACCGCCCGAGAGAGCGCCGCCACGACCGGTGAAGTTGTGGCAGGAGGCGCAGTTGAGACGGAACAGCTCCGAACCGCGGCCGATGTCGGTGCCGCGCAGCGAGTCCATCGCGAGGACGGGGAAGCCGTCCTTGTACTTGATGTTGCCGTCGGCGTCCTTCTCGTACATGACCGACGGACCGCCGCCCATCGCCTGGATGTAGGCGCCGAGCTGGTCGATCTGAGCCTCAGTGAACTTGGCGGGCTTGCGCTGCGCCTGAGCCTCGTTGCGCGAGGCCGGCATGCGGCCGCTGGAGACCTGGAAGTACACCGCGGCGTCACCGACGCCGATGAGCGACGGACCGCGGTCCCGGACGCCCTCGAGGTTGGCGCCGTGGCAGGTGATGCAGGAGGTGTCGTACAGCTGCTTGCCTGCGGCGACGGAGCTCGCGCTCTTGTCGTCGGCGGTCGCGACCTGCGGCTTGGGCGAGATCAATGCGGCGATGATGCCGGTGGCGATCAGGCCAAGCAGAAGGAAGATGGTGCCGCTGGCTCGGCGACGGAGCTTGCGACGCCGCTTAGCGCGCGCGGCGTCGTTGTTGTCATCGGACGGGTCGCGGTCTTCCGGCGAACTCGGTGGAGATGATCTCATCTGTGACTCTCTACTAAGCGGTTTGGACTGAATGTATGTGAACCGGTCCGGCGGGCCGGCCGGTTCTTCGGCCGCCGGGGGCTACCGGATGAAGTAAATGACGACGAACAGCGCGATCCACACCACGTCGACGAAGTGCCAGTAGTACGAGACGACGATCGCAGCTGTCGCCTGCGCCGGAGTGAACTTCGACAGGCGTGTGCGGATGAGGAGGAAGACGAAAGCGAGGAGACCGCCGATGACGTGCATGCCGTGGAAACCGGTCGCCATGTAGAAGACCGACCCGTATGCGCTCGACGAGAGCGTGGTGCCCTCGTTGATGAGCGAGTAGTACTCGTAGGCCTGGCCGCACACGAAGAAGGTGCCCATCAGCAGGGTCAGCGTGTACCAGCGACGAAGGCCGTACACGTCGCCGCGCTCGGCGGCGAAGACACCTGCCTGGCAGGTGAACGAACTGAGAATCAGAACCGTGGTCACCGGCACGGCGAGCCAGAGGTTCAGATGTGTCGGCGGCTGCGGCCAGCCGTCCGATGCATTGGCCCGAGCGACGAAATACATCGCGAAGAGGCCAGCGAAGAACATCAATTCGCTCGACAGCCACACGATGGTGCCGACGCTGACCATGTTCGGACGGTTCAGCGAGTGCACGCGTGAGGTGATGGCGGTTTCTGAGTTACCCACAGCGCTAGTCACAAGAGAAGTATGACGGTTCGTAGTAACCGTTGACCACCCGGGTCGGAAAATTGCTCGAAGTCGCCTGCTTTCCGCAGGTAGAGCCGATGACGACGAGTCTACCGGCGTGTCCTGAGACCAGGATGAGGGTTTACGGTGGACGCCATGACGATATGGCGTGAGGTGGCGTGATGGTCTCGTGGAAGCTGCCCTGGCGCAGTGACGCCGCGCGCGCACCCGAGCCCGTGGTGGGCGATCCGGATCTGCGGGTGGTCGTCTCCGGCACCGACGAGACGGTCGCGAGTTCGGTGGCATTGGCGCAGGCGGGGTTCGCCTCGACCGAGGCGGTGGTTCTGCGGCATGTGGTGCGACTGCCCGTCTCGGCGGTCGGCGGGGTCCTCGAGCGTGTCGGTGCGGACGGTTACGCGGTCGACGAGAGTCCGGTGAATGAGCGTGTGGTGGCTGCGGGGCCCGACGCAGCGGACGACGCGCTGACGACCCTCGCGCTTGCTCGGGTGATGCCGGTGGATGCGGTGGCGCTCTCTCGGGAGCGGGCCCGCATCGCGAGCATGGTCTCGCGCGCGGAGGGGGCCGTCGTCGGTTGGGCGGTGCTGCGGCCGGCGGGTGCCGGGGAAGCCGGTGCGCCCCGTCGCTGAACTGCGGCGGATACTCCGCTGACGCGTCCGGGAGGCTGCCGTTAGGGTGGTTCGCGTGACTGCTGACGACGTGACTGCCGCCGAGAACGCTTACACCTGGCCGTATGTACTCGGCAAAGTGACCGATCGGGTCGATCTGACGGTGGACGAGGCGGCGTGGGCGATGCGCGAGATCATGTCCGACGCGGCGACCGGCGCACAGATCGCCGCGTTCGGTGTCGGCGTCAAAATGAAGGGCGCCTCGTCGTCGGAGTTGCGAGGGCTGTCGGAGGCGATGCTCGCGCTCGCGAACCGCATCGAGGTGTCGGGGTCGGCGGTCGACATCGTCGGGACCGGGGGCGACCGCTCCCACACCGTCAACATCTCTACGATGACATCGGTGGTCGTGGCCGCTCTGGGTGTTCCGGTGGTGAAGCACGGGAACCGTGCGGCCTCGTCGAAGAGCGGCGGAGCCGACGTGCTCGAGGCGCTCGGCGTGGCGATCACGCTGCCGCCAGCCGCGGTCCAGCAGTGCGTCGAGGAACTCGGTATCGGCTTCTGCTTCGCGCCGGTCTTTCATCCGGCCTTCCGCTTCACAGGACCGCCGCGCAGCCAGATCGGCATTCCGACGGTCTTCAACGTGCTCGGGCCGCTGACGAATCCGGCGTCGCCGGAAGCCGGACTCATCGGCTGCGCCTTCTCCGACCTCGCGCCGGTGCTGGCGCAGGCCTTCGCAGAGCGCGGCAACCGGGTGCTTCTGGTTCGAGGCGACGACGGTCTCGACGAGTTGACGACCACCACCACCTCCACCGTGTGGCAGATCATCGGCGGCCGTTCCCGCGAACTGACCCTCGATCCCCGAGATCTCGGAATCGATCTCGTCGAGCTGTCAGCCCTGCAGGGCGGAGACGCTTCGGTCAACGCGCAGATCGCCCGTGAGATGTTCGCCGGTGCCCGCGGTGCGGTGCGTGACGCGGTGGTCCTCAACGCCGCGGCCGCTGTGGTCGCCTTCGAACAGGACGAGATGTTCACTCAGGAGGAGTTCATCGCGGCGATGCGCGATGCTCTCGCGAGGGTCGAGGCGGTGATCGACTCGGGCGGGGCGGCGGACCTGCTGTCGCGCTGGGCGCAGGTCAGCAACCGCCTCGCCGCCGAGCACGGCTGATCTCACCCTCCCGCGCGGTAGCGGCTCGGGGTGAACCCGAGCACCGAGGCGAAGTCGCGTGTCATATGGGCGTGATCGGTGTAGCCGAGCTCGGCGGCGATCTCGGCGAGGGATTCGTCCGGCCGTGTCCGGACGCGGTGCGCCGCCTCCTGCAGTCGACGGCGGCGGATCAACGCCGCCGGTGACAGGCCGACGTACTTGGCGGTGAGGCGCTGCAGGGTCCGTTCGCTGATCCCGAAGCGTTCGGCCGATTGATCGACCCGGATCAGAGCGGGGTCGGACTCGAGCGCGGTCACCGCGCGGTTCGCGAGCAGCGCCTCGTCGGTGAGCGACGCGCGAGCCCGCAGCCACCGTCCCACCGTCTCGGCAGCGGCCGCGGGGTCGGGCGGGGAGCCCATTCCAGTGGTCATCTCGGTGCTCACCGCGGCGTGCAGGTCCGGTGCGGACACCACGGTGACGGTGTCGAGATGTTCGGCGGGACGGATGGGGAGTGCTCCTGCGGCCGCGGGCCGCAGGAGTGCTCCCACGGCCCATCCTGTTCCTGCCAGGTCCCGATGACTGATCCGGGTGGTCGCACCGGCCACCACGACGTGATCGTGCTGAACCACCAGATTCAGGGCGCCGAAGCCGATGACCTCCTGGCGGCTGACACGGCCGGTCGGCAGCTGCCAGCGGCAGATCCAGAACCACCGGACCAGGTCGGCCGTCGCGCCGATGGCGGGAAGTCGATGGAACTCGGGAAGCGACTCCGGGTGCAGGACGCCTCGGTCGGACGGGACATCGGGGCGCGTCACGCCTCGCCGATCGAGAACCCGCCCTCCACCTCGGCGCTGGCGTAACTGCGGAACGCGATGTGCGTGGCACTCGTGCGGACACCGGGAAGACGGTTGATGGCGCCGGTCACCACCGAGGCGATCTCCTCGTGATTGCGCACCCGGACCTTGGCGATCAGGTCCACGTCGCCGGCGCACGAGTACACCTCGGTGACGCCCGGGATCTCGGCGACGGCCTGGGCCGTCTCGGGGATCTGATGGATGTCGGCTCCGATGAGAACGATGGCGGTGATCATGGGCTCGACTCTAGTGGCTTGCCGCCAGGCCGTTAGCGACTCGTCGCCTCGCGCGCCGATCGCGCGATGCGTGCGAAGTCGCGCCAGCGCTCGGCTGCGCCGATCGGCAGTGAGAGCTGGTCGCTCACGTCGACCAACCGCGTACCGGACTCGTACAGCCATCGCTCGATCAGCGCCGTCTCCTCGGCAGGCGCACCGGCGAGCGGTCCGCTGTCGTCGGCAGGGGGCAACACGCTCGTGGACGCGGCTCTGAGTCGTTCGACGACCGCCATCGGGGCCACGCCGCGAGCCGCGTGCGCGGAGCCGGCCAGGCGCCCGTATCTGACGACGCTCAGCTCCCAGCCGCCGGCACCGTCGGGCCGTGCGCCCACGACCTCCGGCCGCTGCGCCACCGCCGCGAGCCGCTGCGTCCGGGCGAGGGTCTCGATGGTCGCCGACAGTCGGTCGCGCGCCCGGGCCGCCGACTCGAACCGGCGCTGCTGGGCCAGGTACTCGACGCGTTCGCGCAGAACCGCGAGAAGCGAGTCGGACCGTCCCGAGATCAGGTCGCGTACGGCCTCGACTCGGCAGAGGTAGTCCGGCAGCGTCTGCGGGCGGTCACTGGCGGCGCGGCACGTTCCCGGCAGCGTCGCGACGAGCGGATCCGGCAGTCGTCCCGCCTCCGTCGGCCCCTCACACCAGTGGTGGCTCGCCTTCTTCAGGTCGGCGCCGCACGTCCGCAGCCCCGCCGCCCCGGAGAGGACGTCCGCCACCTCCAGCGCGACCGCCCGGCTCGTCACCGGCCCGAGCGATTCGGTCCCCGGCGTGCGCGACACCTTGAGGCGCGGGAAGCGCTCGGCGGTCAGGGTGATCCACCAGCCCCGCTGCGGATTGCGGGAGCGGCGATTGTAGGACGGCTTGTGGACCCCGAGAAGTCGCAGTTCGGCGACCCCGGCCTCCAGCGCATGAGCGCACTCGACGTGATCGACGCGGGTCGCGAGTGAGACCATCTCGGCGATCCGGGTGCGGGTGTCGCTTCCGTTGAAGTACCCGGAGACGCGACGGTGGAGGTCGACGGCGGTACCTATATATAGGACCTCCTCCGACGGACCGCGGAAGAGGTAGACGCCCGGCCGATGGGGGAGCCCGGACGCCATCGTGCGTTTGGCGCGCATCGCCGGCGTCGCCCGGGGCAGATACGTGGTCAGATCGCCCACCGTTCGCACCCCCTGGTCGCCGACGCGCTCCAGAAGTCGATGGAAGACGTCGACCGTGGCACGGGCGTCGTCCAGCGCACGGTGGGTCGGCCGGACCGAGACGTCGAACAGATCGGCCAGCGCGGAGAGTTTGACGCTCGGCGCCTCCTGCCTGCTCAGAATCCGTCGGGCCATCACCACAGTGCACAGGGACGCGGAGAACGGCCACGGCAGGCCCGCTCGGGCAGCGCTCCTCCGCAGGAACCCCATGTCGAAGCGGGCGTTGTGCGCCACCAGGACGCACCCGCGGGCGAACTCGACGAAGGACGGCAGCACCGCCTCGACGGCTGGCGCGTCGTAGAGCATGGCGGTGGTGATTCCGGTGAGGGCGACGATCTGCGGCGGGATCGCGCGCCCGGGGTCGACCAGCGTCGCGAACTCGCCGAGCACTTCGCCTCCACGGATCTTGACCGCACCGATCTCCGTGATGCGGTCGTTCTCCGGACTCCCGCCCGTGGTCTCGAGGTCGACCACCACGAAGGTGGTCTCCCGCAACGGAGCGGAGGTGAACTCGTCGGCCTCGGGAAGGTCGGCGAACGACAGCTGTTCGACGGTCATGGCCGAACCGTACGGCGGGGCTCTGACAGCCCCGGCCCGACGCGCTTCGGCGGACGGAGATGTCGTAGGGGCGTCGTAGTCTCCACCCGAGGTCGACGGCGACGAGACGTCTTCGGGTCGCGGACAACGTGATTGCCCGGTTTCGCCGTCTCCACCGAGATGATGAGAGGCAGATCACATGAAAATTGACTGTGCGCGGTGTCCGATGCGAGCGCGAGCCTGCGGCGACTGCATGATGCAGGTCTTCTTCGGTCCGCCCACCAGCGGTTATGGGGTCATGGAGAACACTGACCCCGCCGGTGCCGAACTCGCCGACGCGATCGATGTGTTCGCTGACACAGAATTGATCTCCCCTGAGGTCGCGGGTGCGGCCAAACGGGGTGTCGTCGCAGGTGATGACACTTTCCGGGAGTCGTGGCCGGGTGGCCTCCGCGCCGTGTGAGCCGGTAGCGGACGGCGCGCCTACGGCGGGCCGGTGGACATCGCTGTCAGGGTTTCGTAATCTTTCCGAGACCTTCCAGTCAGGGATGTCCCGGAGCAGTCCGGGTGCCCGGTGGGTCATCGCCTAATCGCCCTCACCAACGGGGGCGAACCGGGGAACCACTTCCTCCGTGCGACCGATGCGAATCGTGCGTGCGGATTGGGGTGAATCGCACAAGGATTGAAGCTTCGGGCTTCTTTCTGCCTGCGTAGGGTCCATCTCTTCCGGCCCGAACCCGACAGCTAACCCGGTCGGCGATAAGGGAGAACAACAAGGAGTACGTGTTTTCGTGGGCAAACATAGTTTGGAGCAGACCAGTGCCGGCCGTAAGGCCGCCAAGTCCGCAGTGCTCGCCGGCTCGATCGCCATCGGCGGATCGCTGGCGTTCGCCGCAGCTCCCGCACATGCCACTCCGGTGACCGTTCCGAACGTCGGCACCTTCGACGTTCCGGGACTGCCGCAGAACCTGGTGCCGAAGGCCCCGCAGGCCCCGAGCCTGGACATCGGCACCCCGCAGCAGGTGCGCGCCAAGAAGGCGCTGCGCTACGCGGAGTCCAAGATCGGCGCGCCGTACGTCTACGGTGCGGCCGGCCCCAACGCCTTCGACTGCTCGGGTCTGACCTCGTGGGCCTACAAGCAGGCCGGGAAGATCATCCCGCGCGACAGCTACGGTCAGCTCGGCGGCGGCACCCCCGTCGCATCGCTGGCACAGGCCCAGCCCGGCGACATCCTGATCTTCAACGGCGGCGGCCACGCAGGCATCTACGCCGGCAATGGAATCTTCGTCCACTCGTCCACCGAGGGCGTTCCGGTGAAGCGCGACAAGGTGAACGCGTGGAACCTGACGGGTATTCGCCGCTACTGAGCAGCGACTGCCGTTTGAACTTCGGTGAAGGGCGGGACGGCGTGATGTGCGCCGGCCCGCCCTCACGGGTATGAAGGATCGAGTGCGAGTGGTGTTGAAGAGTCGAACGTCCCGGACGCTCAGACGGGCGGCCGCCTTCGGGCTGGCAGCCGTGTCCGCGTCGACGATCATGGTCGGGGCCCCCGTGTCAGCCGACCCGGCGCGCACCCCCGACCAACTGCTCTCGAAGTACCGCTCGCTCTCGGTGAACGCCGAGAAGACCTCCGAGGCGATGAACGCCGCGCAGGTCGAGTACGACAAGCAGCGCCGCATCGTCGCCGTCGAACGACGCAAGGCCGACAAGGCGGCCCATCAGCTCACCGCGATGCAGGGCCAGATGGACGCGGCCCAGAAGAAGGTGGACGCCCTCGCGCGCGTCAGCTACCGCGGAGCTCGCATCAACCGCCTCTACGCGATGCTGGTGAGCGATTCGCCCCAGAATCTCCTCGACAACATGTCGGGTCTGGAAGTGATGTCCCGCCAGTCGGCTGCCGACCTGCGGTCGGTGGTGAAGACCGCACGCGAGGCCAAGGCCGCCAAATCGGAGGCCGAGAAGACCGCCGCAGCCGCGACCCAGGCCATTGCCGCCTCGGAGAAGCAGCGCGGTGAACTGCAGGCCAAGCAGGCGAATCTGCAGATCGAAGCCGTTCAGATCCGCGCCATCTACCAGTCGATGACCGGCAAGCAGCTCGCCGCGCTGCGCGGGCCGAAGTACAACTTCGACCCCCGGGCCGTGCCGAAGGGGACCTCTCCGGAACTCGTGGCCGTCCAGGCCGCGATCTCGCGTATCGGTGATCCGTACGTCTGGGGCGCCACCGGGCCGAACCAGTTCGATTGCTCCGGCCTGATGCTGTGGGCCTATAAGCAGGCCGGACGTTCGATTCCGCGGACCAGTGAGGCTCAGCTCGCAGGCGGCACCCCGGTCGATCGCAACGACCTCGAGCCGGGAGATCTGATCATCTACTACCCGGATGCCACGCACGTCGGGATGTATGTGGGCGACGGTTACGTGGTGCACGCATCGACCTTCGGTGTGCCGGTCGCGGTGGTGCCGATCGACAAGGCCGGCCCGTACAACTCCGCGCGACGGTACTGAGTGCGCCCCCAGCGTGCCGCGATCGCGGCCACTGTCTTGGCGGCCGTGACTGCCGCGTCGCTCACCGCCTGTGGCTCCGTTGCCGATCACCCATCGGCCTCTTCGTCTCCGACGGTCGCGACGACGCCGCTGAACCCGTTCGAACAGCAGCGCTACGACGGCGTCACCGCCCTGCTCGACCAACTGTCGTCGACGCTGCGCAACGGCGACCGCAGAGGCCTGTCCGAACTCATCGATCCGGCCGCCACCGTCGAGTTCCGGCATCGGCTCGACGCCGTGGCTGCCGATTTCGCATCGGCGCCGGTGGGAAAGCCGCTCAAACTCAAGGAATTCCGCTATCGAGTGGCGCCCCAGACCGGTCCGGAGCACCTTCTCGAACCGGATTTCGAGGCGAAGCTCGAAGCGGCCGGCGCCTCCGACAGTTGGGTGACGCCCGTCGATCTCGACTACGCGCTGGGCGGCGCGTCGTCGCCTGGACTCGACGAACCGACGGTGACCCTCCACCAGAGCCTGACCTTCGCGCGATACGGCGACGACTGGAAAGTCGTCGGCGACGGTGGCCTGGCGCCCGACCCGTCGCAGGCCTCACGCGAGAATCCGAAGGCACCCGAGGTGGGGCCGTGGGCGTTTCCGGGGCTGTCGGCGAACGACGTGCGCACCTCCGGGGGGACCTCGACGGTTCTGTGCTACCGGGGCGCGGAGAAGACCGCGGCTCAGGTCGCCGAAATCCTGCCCGCTGCGGTGGATGAGGTATCGAAGTTCTGGGGCGACGACTGGGTCCGGCGGATCGCGGTGATCTCCACCGCCGACGGCGCTCAGTTCTCCGGACTCACGAGGACCGTTCCGGTCGACACCTCAGCTGCTGCCGCCGCCACCGTGTACACCATGATCGATCGTCAGAATCAGCAGGTGGTGGGACAGCGGATCGTGCTCACGCCCGCCGCCCGTGCCCTGTCGAAGCCGGCGCTCGCCGTCGTGATCCGCCATGAGCTCACGCACGTCGCCTCGCGGCTCAACACCGCCGAGAACGCGCCGCTGTGGCTCACCGAGGGCGTTCCGGAGTACGTGGGCCGCAAGGGCACTTACCGGGACTTCGTCGACGCCGCACCGGAATTGGCCGCTGCCGTGGCCGCCGGCGACGTTCCGAAGGCGCTGCCCTCGGACGGGTCGTTCTCCGTCGACTCGGACGCGGCCCGGATCGCCTATCAGGAGGCGTGGTCGTTTGCGGCCTTCGTCGGCCAGAAGTTCGGCGAGGAGAAGCTCAAGAAGATGTACATCGGTGTCGGCAAGGGCGGAGACACCTCGACCACCGACGACGCGATGAAGGACGCGCTGGGTGCCGACAAGTCGACGGTGGTCGCCGACTGGCAGGCATGGCTGCGCACCCAGGTGCGCCGGTGAGACGAACGCTGCTTGTCACCAACGACTTCCCGCCTCGGCCGGGCGGCATCCAGTCGTACCTGGAGAACCTGATCGCCTTCCTCCCGCCGGAGGACGTCATCGTCTACGCGCCGACGTGGCGGGGCTGCGAGGAGTACGACTGCGCGGCTCCGTACCGGATCGTCCGCCATCCCACGAGCCTGATGCTGCCGACTCCCGGAGTGCTGCGAAGGACCGCGAATCTCGTGCGCGACAACGATGTTCACACAGTCTGGTTCGGCGCGGCGGCTCCGCTCGCGGTCCTCGGGCCCAAGCTCCGGAAGGCCGGGGCTCGGCGGATCGTCGCGAGCACACACGGTCACGAGGTCGGGTGGTCGATGCTGCCCGGCGCCCGCCAGGTACTCCGGTACATCGGCGACCACACCGACGCGATCACCTACGTCAGCCGCTACACCCGCGGCCGGTTCGCGGCGGCCTTCGGCCCGCGGGCATCGCTCGAGTACGTCTCCTGCGGAGTGGACGTCGACCGGTTCGCGCCGGACTCCACGGCGCGGCGCGTGCTGCGGGAGCGCTACGGACTGGGCGACGCACCCACAGTGCTCTGCCTGTCGCGGCTCGTGCCGCGCAAGGGCCAGGACATGCTGATCAGGGCGTGGCCCGCGATCCGTGACGCAATTCCCGACGCGCGGCTGATGATCGTCGGCGGCGGTCCCTACGCCGATGCGCTGCACCGGCTCGCCGAGGAGAACGGCGTGATGGATTCGGTGACCTTCACCGGCGGCGTCCCCGCCGCGGAACTGCCGATGCACCACGCGATGGCCGACGTATTCGCCATGCCGACCCGCACCCGGGGCGGCGGCCTCGACGTGGAAGGCCTCGGCATCGTCTTTCTCGAGGCCTCGGCCAGCGGTGTGCCGGTGGTGGCGGGCGACTCGGGCGGGGCGCCCGAGACGGTGCGCGAGAGCCTGACGGGCACCGTCGTCGACGGCCGTGACCGGGCCGCCGTCGCCGGGGCGATCGTCGAGATCCTCTCCTCACCGCGGCTCGCTGCGGCGATGGGGGAGGCCGGACGCGAATGGGCAGTGGAGAACTGGCAGTGGAAGATGCAGGCCGTGCGCCTCATGCGGCTGCTGTGACGAGCGCCGTCCGGTCCGGCCGACCACGCCGCCCCACGCGCTTGAACTGACGATCCCCGCGAACCCCGTCGGAAGGGGTTCGCGGGGATCGTCATACCGCGTCTCGGTGCCCGCAGGCACGCACCGGCGGCTACTTGCGGTAGATCGCCGCGATCTCCTCGGCCCACTTGTCGGCCACCACGTTGCGCTTCACCTTCAGCGTGGGGGTCAGTTCGCCCGAGTCCTCGCTGAAGTCGGTCGGGAGGATGCGGAACTTCTTGATGGTCTCGGCGTGGGAGACGGTCTCGTTGGCGGCGTCGACGGCCTCCTGGACCTCGGCCAGCAGGTCGGGGTCCTGCGCCAGATCGGCGACGCTGAGGTCGGCGGACTTGCCGTGGCGCTCCTTCCACGCCGGGAAGGCCTCGAGATCGATCGTGATGAGTGCGCCGATGAACGGTTTCTGATCGCCGACCACCACGGCCTGCGACACCAGTGCGCTCGCGCGGATGATGTCCTCCATCGGCGCGGGCGAGACGTTCTTGCCGCCGGCGGTGACGATGATCTCCTTCTTGCGGCCGGTGATGCTCAGGTAGCCGTCCTGGTCGAGCGCTCCGATGTCGCCGGTGTGGAACCAGCCGTCGGTGATCGCGGTAGCGGTGGCCTCGTCGTTGCGCCAATAGCCGGTGAAGACCACCTCGCCGGAGAGCAGGATCTCGCCGTCGTCGGCGATCCGGACGGCGTTGCCCGGGATGGGCCGGCCGACGGTGCCGACCTTCACCTGGCCGGGGGTGTTCACCGTGATCGCGGCGGTGGTCTCGGTGAGGCCGTAGCCCTCGTAGACGGGGATGCCGACGCCGCTGAAGAAGTGTCCGAGGCGCGAACCGAGGGGTGCGCCGCCGGAGATCGCGAGTTCGCAGACCCCGCCGAGCGCGGCGCGCAGCTTGGCGTACACCAGCTTGTCGAACACCGCGTGCTTCGCGCGCAGCAGCAGGCCCACGTCACCGTTCTGGGCGGCCGTCGAATACTGCACGGCGACGTCGGCCGCGAGATCGAATATCTTGCCCTTCCCGCCGTCGTGCGCACTCTGGCGTGCCGAGTTGAACACCTTCTCGAAGACGCGGGGGACCGACAGGATCAGCGACGGCTTGAAGACGGAGAAAGTCGGCAGCAGATTGGGGATGTCGCTGGTGTACCCGACCTCCATGCCCGCCTCGAGCGCGACCAGGTTGATCGCGCGGGCGAGTACGTGTGCCATCGGCAGGAACAGCAGCAGGCGCTTGCCGTCGCCGAGCAGAGCATTCAGCGGGGTCTCCATCACGCCGGCGATCTCGCCGAGCAGGTTGGAGTGGGTCAGCATGCAGCCCTTGGGGCGGCCCGTGGTCCCCGAGGTGTAGATGAGGGTGGCCGGACTGGAGGCCTTGAGCGTCCGACGACGCGCGTGGACCTCCTCGTCTGCCACATCCTTGCCGCGCTCGGTGAGGAGTTCGACGACTCCCGGGCCGTCGGCGACGTCGATCTGGAACACCTGGACCGAGTCGTCCACCGATTCCACCGTGTCGATGACGGCGCGGTGCCCGGCGGTCTCGGCGATGATCGCCGTAGCGCCGGAATCGCGCATGATCCAATCGATCTGGGGACCGGAGGAGGAGTCGTAGACCGGGACGGTGATCGCGCCGGCCGACCAGATGGCGAAGTCCAGGAGAGTCCATTCCAGGCGCGTGGCCGAGACCAACGCGACGCGGTCGCCCGGTTCGATGCCCGATGCGATCAATCCTTTGGCGATCGCCGTGACCTGCGCTCCGGCCTCGGCCGCGGTGACCGGGAGCCACTGCGAGCCGGACTGACGACGGAACACGGTCTTGCCGCTCTGCTTCTCGACGATGTCGAAGAGCACGTCGGACGCGTTCCGCTCCTCGGGGATCTGAAACTTCGCGGGCACGCGGCACTCGGCCATGAAATACACCTTCCGGAACGGAAATTTCTCAGAACGACCTGAATCTCTGAGTGATCTTAGACCCACTCGGAGTGCCGGTTACGCACGAGTCGGGTTTCACCCACGGGGCCGGGTGTGTGAAGCTAGGACGGTGACGAGCATTCAGGTTGCCGACGAGGTCTTCGTCGCTGCGGCGCCGTCGCTCGCCGGTGCGGTGGTGGGCGATCGGGCGCGCTGGCGGCAGTGGTGGCCGGACCTACGGCTGACCGTGGTCGAGGACCGCGGAGACCAGGGCGTGCGGTGGACGGTGGCCGGACCGGTCGAGGGCACCATGGAGATCTGGTGCGAGCCGTGCATGGACGGTTTCATCCTGCACTACTACCTGCACGCCGAGCCGTCGCGCCCACTGCCGGACGGGGCGCGCGAGCGGATGGACGCGGTCGCGGAGCTGAACCGCCGCAGGCGCATCGCGGGCAAGGAGATGTCCTTCCATGTCAAGGCGCTGCTCGAGGGTGACCGCGAGGCCGGGGCGCCCGCGGCGTCTGCCGTCGCGGGGGCGTAGCGATGGCCGACCACACCGAGCAGTCGATCGTCATCAACGCCGACGTGGCGGACGTGATGGCAGTGATCGCCGACTTCGACAACTATCCGCAGTGGGTCACCGCGGCCCGCGAGGTGACCGTTCTGGAACGGGACGAGGAGGGACGGGGCGTTCGGGTGCGATTCGTCCTCGACGCGGGAGTCCTCGCCGACACCTACGAACTCCGATACACGTGGGACGAGGACGGCGACGGTGTCTGCTGGACGCTCGTCTCGAGTGAGCTGCAGCGCGCTCAGGAGGGCAGTTACCGTCTGGCGCAGCAGGTTCCGGGTTCGACCAAGGTGACCTACGCTCTCATGGTGGACCTTCACATCCCGATGATCAGCCAGTTGAAGCGACGCGCGGAGAAGGCGATCACCGAGGCCGCGCTCGGCGACCTGAAGAAGAGGGTCGAAGGCTGATCGATCTAGCGCCCATCGATCTGGTGCTCGGGCCGGGTGGCTCGGGCGTCTCCGTCGTCGCCGCGGCCGCGGCACTGCGGCACACCACGCACCCGCCCGCGGGCGTGCGGCTGGGCGCCGAGCGGGGCACACTGCTCGTCTCTCTCGACTCGCGGTCGTATCTGCCGGAACGTCTCGGCGTTCTTCGGCTCCCCGGGGAACCCGTCGCGGTGACCGCCGACGTCGACCTTCTGCAACTCGACCCGTTGTCCGTGCTGGAGCAGGCGTGGAGCGAGTTCACCGGCGCGCTCACGGCGGTGAGCTCGGGCAAGGCGCTCCTGCCGATAGTCGGTTCGGTGGCGTCGATGGCGCCGGGCGAGCTGTCGGCGCTGCCCGGCGTACAGGAGTTCCTGCTGCTCAGGCGGATTCGCGAAGCCGCGACCGCTGGACGGTGGCGACGCATCGTCGTAGACCTGTCCGGCTGCGGTGATCCGTTCGCCCTGTTGCGGTCGCCGACGGTGCTGTCCGCGGCACTCGAACGGCTGTGGCCGCGGCACGCGCGGCTCGCCGAGGCGGCGGAGAAGCCCGCGGTGGCGCAGTTGTCCGCGGCGGTGGAGGGCATCGACCGCGACTGCCAGGATCTGGCGGATCTGTTCACCGATCCGCACGGGGTGGCGGTCCACGTGGTGGTCGACGCGGGGGACCGCGGAGCGCGTGCGCTCGCAGACCAGATCGCGATCAGCGACCTGATGGCGCTGCCGTTGCGATCGGTGCTGGTCAATGAGGGCGCGGGCGGCGCGGCACAGGTCTGCGCGATCGATACCGCGCGGGCGGTGCTCGGCGGCGACGACACGGTGCAGGTGACGGCCGTGGCCGCCGCGCCGGAGGCGGTCGACCGGCTGTCCCGGATCCGCCGGGTGGTGGTCGATCTGCCGACACCGGGCGGGCGGCCGCGCGGGTCGGGCGCGCTGACCGTCGCGCACGTCTCCGGGGAGGGCCTGGACAGCGTCTTCGAACTGGCGTGGGACCAAGGGCTACCCGACCCCGACCGGCTGGCGCTGGGCAGGTCGGGCGACGATCTGCTGGTGACGGTGTCGGGTTTCCGTTTCCCGGTCCGGCTGCCCTCGGTGCTGCGGCGGTGCCTGGTGACGGGGGCCGACTGGCATGCGGGACGGCTGGTTCTGCGCTTCCGCCCGGACCCGGCCGTCTGGCCGCAGCGGCGCACCCGAACCACTCCGGACGGGGACGGATGACCGGACGAACGATCCCGGCGACGGGCACGACGAGAAGCCGGTGAACGTACACTCGTCGTTGTGAGCGAGGGCATCGACCGGGTGGGATGTGCGGTCTGTCACCACTCCGGTGCCCGGCGCTGGGGATCGGCCGCCGCGCCCGGTAGCGTCAGGTGTCCGCGATGCGCACCCACGTGCCGTCCGACCCCCGCTTGCTGCCCGACCCCCGCTTGCTGCCCGACCACCGTTTGCCCGACCACCGATGTCGGCCCGACCACCGAGGACTCCACCCACGATGACCGACGACCACGACGCCACCGGTTCCGGAGCCGCCGACGCCGGCGACTCCGTGCAGGCGTTGCTGCTCGGTTTCGCGAATCAGATCGACCAGCTCGCCGGTCTGATCGCCGGCACATCCGGGTCGCGAGTCCCGGGTTCCGGGGTTGCGGGATCGGGCATTCCGGAGCTGCTCGGAGACGTCGGCACGATGGTCCGGGAACTCGGCGACCTGCTCGCCCGCATCCTCGCCGCACTGATCGCGGTGCTCGAGGCCGTCGCCGACATGCTGCGCTCGGATCGGTCCGAGCGCGCAGGCACGTCGTCGCGGTTCGAGACGATCTCGGTCAACGTCACGCCGATGGGCAGGTGACGTGACCGCGCGCGCAGGCGACGGGGCGTCGCCCGGTTCGGAACTGACCATCGGCATCGACATCGGCGGCACCAGCGTGAGAGCTTCGGTGGTGGACGCGCGCGGTCGCCAACTCGACACGCTTCGCACGGCCACCCCGCCGACCGCCGAGTCACTCGAGCACTGCCTGCACCGGCTCGTCACCGAACTGCGGGACCGGTGGGCGGTGGCAGCGGTGGGACTGGCGATCGCGGGTTTCCTGACACCCGATCGCCGGACGGTGCGCTTCTCCCCGCATCTGGCCTGGCGCGAGGCTCCGGTACCGGAGACGATGACGCGCAGGCTGGGGTTGCCGGTATTCGCCGAGCACGACGCCAATTCGGCCGCACTCGCCGAGCTGCACTTCGGTGCGGCGGCAGGTGGACACAACACGCTCGTCCTGTCCATCGGCACCGGGATCGGCGCGGGGATGATCATGGACGGGCGGCTCTATCGCGGCAGCTTCGGCGTGGCGCCGGAGTTCGGGCACCTCACCGTGGTTCCGGACGGCCGCTCGTGCAGTTGCGGCAAACGCGGTTGCTGGGAGCGCTACTGCAGCGGGACGGCACTGGTCGACACCGTGCTGGAACTGCTCGCCTCGCACGACTATCCGCGCAGCGTGCTGGCCGCCGAGTCGGAGGCGGACCCGGGCTCGCTCACGGGCAGGCGAGTGGCGGCGGCCGCGGCGGACGGCGACCCCGCGGCACTGGCCGCGTACGAGGACATGGCGCGCTGGCTCGGCTACGGTCTCGGCATGATCGCCGACGTCTTCGATCCGGATCTCATCGTCCTCGCCGGCGGCGTCGGTGCCGCGTCGAGTCTGTTCCTCGACGACGCGCGCGAGCACTATGCGGCGGCGGTCACCGGTAGCGGGCACCGCCGGCTGGCCCGGATCCGCGGTACCCAGCTCGGCGAGGCGGCGGGAACGATCGGTGCGGCCGAGGTGGCACGGCAGGGACTGGCGATGCAGGTGGCGGGCAGTCAGTAGAGTTTCTTCCGATGCGTTCGGGCGCCGGTGCGCCGGTGCAGGTCGGGAATCGAGCAGGAGGGGCAGCAACGTCCATGTGGTACTACCTTTTCAAATACATCTTCATGGGTCCGGCGCTCCGCTTGATGGGACGTCCGCGGATCGAGGGGCTGGAGAACATCCCCAAGGACGGTGCCGCGTTGATCGCGTCCAACCACATGGCGGTGGTCGACAGCTTCTACCTGCCGCTCATGGTGCCGCGGAGGATCTTCTTCCTCGCCAAGAGTGAGTACTTCACGGAGAAGGGCCTCAAGGGGCGCTTCAAGAAGTGGTTCTTCAGCACTTCGGGACAGATCCCGATCGACCGGTCCGGCGCCAGCGCGGCCGCGGACGCGCTTCTGGCGGGCAAGAAGGTGCTCGAGGACGGACGGCTGCTGTGCCTGTACCCGGAGGGCACCCGGTCGCCGGACGGCCGGCTGTACAAGGGAAAGACCGGGCTCGCACGGATCGCTCTGGAGACGGGCACACCGGTGATCCCGATCGCGATGGTCGGGACCGATCGGATCAACCCGCCCGGCACGGTGCTGCCGCGGCCGACCCGCATCGTCGTCCGAGTGGGCGAACCGCTCGACTTCTCGCGGTACGAGGGCATGGCAGGCAACCGCTTCATCGAGCGCGCGGTCACCGACGAGATCATGTACGCGCTGATGCGTCTCGGCGGCCAGCAGTACGTCGACGTGTACGCCGCCAGCCTCAAGAACGCCGACGGCGGCGCCAAGACGGCGGCACCGACGGCGCCGGCCGCGAAACCGGGCGACGCGGCCTGATCCGATTCCGGACCCCGTGACGGTGTCCGCGCCGGCCGTCAAGCGGCCGTGGCGGACACCGTCGTCGTCTCGGGGGCACGGTACGGCAGCCGCCACAGTGCCACCAGGAGCGCCACGCCCCAGAGCGTGAAGGCGTTGCCGACCAGGTGCTGCCATGCAGCCCAGCCGTGCTCGATGGGCGGCAGGAGCTGGAAAGGCCCCACCGCGAAGATCACGACCCCGGTTCCGGCGAGGCCGAAGTACGTGGCACGGTAGCGGCGCTCATCGACGCGCCAGCCGATCGTCAGGCACAGGAGCAGCGCCGGGACGCACCAGACCCAGTGGTGGGCCCAGGTGGTCGGCGAGACGAGCAGTCCCCACACGGCCACGGCGCACGTGATCGCGAGGGCGTCGACGCGGCCGGTCATCGGTCCGCGCGCGAACGCCTCGGCGGGTCGTGCCGCCAGCACCGCCGCCAGCGCGAGGACCGTGGCCGCGACGCTGGTCAGGATCCAGGCGACCTCCGCGGCACTGCCCGCGTCACCGAACACGCGGAGCCACGCGGCGTTCAGATTCTGGTTGATCCGCCCCTCGGGTTGGCCGATCCGGGCGGTGTGGAACAGCGTGTCGGTCCAATACGTGCGGGAGTCGGCCGGCATCCAGATCCAGCCGATCGCCGCCGCGCCGACGAACGCGGCCAGTCCGGTGGCGACGGCGCGGAACCGGCGGGCCACCAGGAACACGCCGAGGAAGACCAGCGGGGTGAGTTTGACCGCCGACGCGATGCCGATCAGGACACCCTGTGCGCGGCGGCCCCCGGCGCGGTGCAGGACGAAGACGTCGATCATGATCATCGCCATCAGCACCACGTTGATCTGACCGAATCCGAGGGTCATCCAGAACGGGTTGAACCAGATGGTCGCGACCGATGCAGCGATCGCGAGCCACCACCGGTTGCCGGGCGAGCCGATGTCGAGCACGGCGAGCGAGAGCTTGGTGACGTAGACCAGCAGCGCGGCGGTGACCAGTGAGATCCCGATGCTCGCGACGGCGAGCGGGATCGCACCCAACGGGGTGAACAGCAGCGCCGCGAACGGCGGGTACGTGAACGGCAGCCAGATGCCGTCGGCGGTGAAGGGCATCGAACCGTCGGCGTACAGACTCAGGCCCTGATGCCAGATCTGGCCGCCGATGCGGTACACGTCCATGTCGAACCGGGTTCGGGTGCCGAAACTGGATGTGAAGGGCACGCCCAGGATCTGCAGGGCGGCCGAGAGTGCGAATGCGGCGACGATCGCCGCCCTCGCGGCTGGTCCGGGCGACCGCCGGGTGAGCCGCTCGGCGAGCCGTTGACCCCGGAGCGCTCCGCCCTCGTCGCGGGGCTGCGTCTGACCGCTTGCAGTGGGCATGAAAGCCAGTATTCCTGTCCGGCATGGATAATCAGAAGTCGTGCGCTACTTCTACGACACCGAGTTCATCGAAGACGGAACCACCATCGAGCTGGTGTCGATCGGGGTGGTCGGCGAGGACGGCCGCGAGTTCTACGCCGTCTCGACCGAATTCGATCCGGCGCGGGCGGGTGACTGGGTACGCACCAACGTCCTCGACAAGCTGCCGTCCCCGGCCGACAAGGCGTGGCGGAGTCGCCGAGCGATCCGCGAGAGCCTCTACGAGTTCCTCACCGCCCCTGGCGACGGCGTCGAACTGTGGGCGTGGGTCGGCGCGTACGACCACGTGGTGGTGTGTCAGCTGTGGGGGTCGATGACCGAGCTGCCGCGGGAGATGCCGCGCTTCACCCGGGAACTCCGACAGCACTGGGAGGCCGCGGGCCGTCCGGAACTGCCTCCGGCTCCGCGCAACGCACACGATGCGCTCGCCGACGCGCGGCACAACCTCGTCAAGTGGCGCGCCATCGAAGCGGCCGTCGGCGGCGGCGCCGGCGTGAACTGACGGCCGAGAACCGACGGCACTGTCGGAGGTGACCGACGCGACGTCCGGTTCGTCACGATAGGCTGGAGCGGTGGTGAACTGGACCGTAGACGTGCCCATCGACGAGCTTCCCGAACTGCCGCCCCTGCCGGGACGTCTCGCCGAGCAATTCGACGACATGCTGGCGCGCCCGGCTCTGCAGCAGCCGAGCTGGCCCGAAGAGGAGGCGCACAAGATGCGCACCGTCCTCGAGAGCGTCCCGCCGATCTGCATGCCGTCCGAGGTGGAGGTGCTCGCCGACCAACTCGCCGAGGTGGCCCACGGTCGCGCGTTCATGCTCCAGGGCGGAGACTGCGCCGAGACCTTCGCGGCCAACACCGAGCCGCACATCAAGGGCAACATCCGCACCCTGCTTCAGATGGCCGTGGTGCTCACCTACGGCGCGAGCATGCCGGTGGTGAAGGTCGCCCGCATCGCGGGGCAGTACGCGAAGCCGCGTTCGTCCGACACCGATGCGCTCGGGCTGCTCTCGTACCGAGGCGACATGGTCAACGCGCTGGAGGCCGACGAGGCCGCGCGCGTGCACGATCCCTCGCGTCTGGTGCGCGCGTACGCGAACGCCGCCGCGGCGATGAACCTGGTGCGGTCGCTGACCGGGTCGGAGGCCCGCCTGGCGCACGTTCACAACTGGAACCGCGAGTTCGTCCGCACATCGCCGGCCGGTGCGCGGTACGAGGCGCTCGCCGCGGAGATCGATCGCGGGCTGCGATTCATGGACGCCTGCGGCGTCACCGACTCGAGCCTCGAGTCGGCGTCGATCTTCGCCTCGCACGAAGCTCTGGTGATGGACTACGAGCGCGCCATGCTGCGGCTCGCCGACAACCCGCGCGGCGGCGACGAGCAGACTCTGTACGACCTGTCGGCGCACTTCCTGTGGATCGGCGAACGCACCCGGCAGCTCGACGGCGCTCACATCGCGCTGGCCAAGCTGATCAGCAATCCGATAGGCGTCAAGATCGGCCCCACCACGACGCCCGAGCTGGCGGTCGAATACGTGGAGGCACTCGACCCCGACAACCGTCCCGGCCGGCTGACGCTGGTGTCGCGGATGGGTAACGGCAAGGTCCGCGAGGTCCTGCCCGCGATCGTGCAGGCCGTCGAGGCGACCGGACACAAGGTGATCTGGCAGTGCGATCCGATGCACGGCAACACCCACACCGCGTCCACCGGTTTCAAGACCCGCCACTTCGACCGCGTGGTCGACGAGGTGCAGGGCTTCTTCGAGGTGCATCGTGCGCTGGGCAGTCACCCCGGGGGCATTCACATCGAGCTGACCGGTGAGGATGTGACCGAGTGCCTCGGTGGCGCACAGGACATCTCCGACCTCGATCTCGAAGGCCGTTACGAGACGGCGTGCGATCCGCGCCTCAACACCCAGCAGTCGCTGGAACTGGCTTTCCTCGTGGCGGAGATGCTGCGCGGCTGAGGGGAGCCTGCGCGGCTGAGGAGACCGACGGCGCCCGGTTCAGGCGAGCGAGGCGCCCACGGCCCACCCCGCAGCTGCGAGCACGACGGCGACGATCGTGATGATCGTCAACCACACGGCCGCCAGTGCGCGTCCGCGCGAGGTGGCCGCGGGATCGGCTTCGTCGATCACGTCGACCTCGTCGGAGTCCGGCTCCCAGTCGGCCCGGTCGGCCCACTCCGGCTCGTCGTCCGCCCAGCGTCGCTCGTCGGGTCCGTCCCAGGCGTCGTCGTCCCAACGATCAGACGGGGGGAGCGGCTCGGGATCGTATGCGGTGACCGGTCGCGGATCGGGCGCCTGCGCCGACACGGCCCGCACCGGGCGGGCGATGGCGGAGGTGACCCGCGCCGAGGCCCGGCTCGGAGCCGGGACGGTGAAGGCGGGCAGGTCGAGTTCATCGGCGGCGTCGAGCAACGCGTGCTGCATGGCGAATCCGTCGCGGAAGCGATCGGTGCGGTCACGCTCGGTGGCTCGCAGGACGATCTCGTCGATCTGCGGCGGGACGCCTTCGATCAGGTCGCCGGGGGCGGGGACGTCGTAGGTGAGCCGCTGATAGGCCAGCGCGAGCGGAGTGCTGCCGCTGAAGGGCTGCCGTCCGGTCAGTAGTTCGAACAGCATCACTCCGGCCGAGTACACGTCGCTGCGCGCGTCGACGTCGGTGGAGTTGACCTGCTCGGGGGACAGGTACGCGGCGGTCCCCAGAATCACGCTCGCCGACGTGACGCCGGCTTCGGCGACCGCGCGGACCAGACCGAAGTCGGCCACTTTGATGTCGCCGTTGTCGGAGACGAGGACGTTCTCGGGCTTCACGTCCCGGTGCACCAGCCCCGCGCGGTGCGCGGTGCCCAGGCCGCCGAGCATCGGGATCGCGACGGACGCCACCGCGTGCGGCGGCATCGGCCCGCGTTCGCGGAGCAGTTCGCGGACGCTGCCCCCGCGCACGAGCTCCATGACGAGGAACGCGACCTCACCGTCGATGCTCTGGTCGTAGACCGCGACGAGGCCGGGGTGGCTCAGACCGGCGACGGCGCGGGCCTCGAACTCGAACCGGCGCAGGAACTGGGGGTCGCCCACGTAACGCGCATCCATCACCTTCACTGCGACGCGCCGACCCAGACGCAGGTCGGTTCCCACATACACCGAGGACATCCCGCCGCGAGCGATCGGCGCGTCGATCCGGTATCTGCGCTCCAGCACTCGGCCGATGAGCGGGTCGCCAGGGGTGGTCACGGTGTTCGAATCTACCCGCCGCGCCGACGACCTCGTATGTGCCGCGCAGGACACCGGTAGGCTTTGCCCCGTGGGTTCTCTTCCGCTTTCGATCGACATCCTTCCCGACGACGTTCCAGTTCTCGACCTGGACCAGGCCGCCAAGCGGCTGGGGGTCTCGTCCAACCGGCTCCGCACACTCATCCGCGACCACAACCTGCTCGCGGCCTCGCGCGGAGGGGTACCCGTGATTCCGGAGGCCTTCTTCGGGTCCGACGGCCTCGCGAAGCACTTCGAGGGGCTGGTCCGGATCCTGCTCGACGGCGGTTACACGCGCGACGAGGCGATGCGCTGGCTGTTCACCGAGCAGGACGACCTGGGGCTGCGCCCGGCCGATGCGCTGCACACTCATTCGGCGCGCGAGGTGATCCGGCGCGCACAGGCTCAGGCCTTCTGACGGCGCAGCCGGTCAGCCGAGAGCCGGGCGGCCGGCCACGGCGGTGACGGCATGGCCGAGCCTGCGGTGGACCGGTACGACGGCCCGCGCGGCGAACACGTCGTGACCGCGGTCTTCGATGGCGGTGAGAATCGCGCTGTACGACCGCGCGGCCGCGCAGATCGCGGGGCGCGACCGTCGGGGCAGTGAGGCGATGGCGGGCAGCGTCCGCCGGTACTGGTCGCGATTGACGGCGATCAGATGCGCCGTCGCCCGCCGCATCCGGGGGCCGGCCGTGCCCGCGGCGGCGTCGTGACGCAGCTCCTGCTCGTCGACCCCGAAGGCGCCGAGGTGGTCGAGGGGCAGGTAGATCCGATTCCGGTTCAGATCTTCGCCGACGTCACGGAGGAAGTTCGTGAGCTGGAACGCTTCGCCCAGCAGGGCTGCACCCCGGGCGGTGTCCGGATCGGGAGCCGCGCCCAGGATCGGCAGCAGTTGCAGGCCGATCACCGCGGCCGAGCCGTAGGTGTACTCGGCCAGGGCGTCGAGCGTCGCGTAGCGGTTCCGGAACAGGGGGTCGCCGGGCAGGTCCATTCGCATCGATCGGCCGAACGCCTCGAAGGTGTCGGCAGGGATCGCGAACCGGTCGACCGACTCGGCGAGCGCAGCGAGCATGTCGGCCTCGTCCCGGCTCAGACCAGCCGGCACCGGCGCCCCCGCGAGTGCGGCGGCCAGGCCGTTCTCGAGGGCGTCGAGCCGCGCCGATCGCGGCTGCGACCCACCGGCACCGTCGACGACGTCGTCGACGGTGCGTGCATAGCCGTACAACGCGAACACCGCGCGCCGGCCGTCCACCGGCAGCAGACGCGAGGCCAGGAAGTAGGTGCGGCCGGCCGCGCGCGTGAGCGACTCGGCGAGGCGGTACCCGCGGTCGGCGTCAGCCATGGATCAGCAGGGAACCGAGCCCCCGCAGTCTGAGCGGGTCGCGGCGGCGCAGCGAGACGGCCGCGAGAACGGCGAAGGCCAGCGCCATCAGAGTTTCGAGCGGCTTGTAGAACAGGATCGAGTCGTCCGGCTGGAAGACGATGAGATAGAAGGTGCTGACTCCGACGACCACCTGCCGCACCCACATCGGGAGGGTGAATGCGACGGCCAGGCAGGCGACCCACGTGTAGTACCAGGGCAGGGTCGACGGTTCGAGCAGTAGCAGAGCGAGCATCGCCCATGCCATGCCGGCCATCGCGGACCGCTCATCGCGACGCGACCGCCACCAGAGGTACACGAGGATCAGCGCGAGAGCGACGCTGCCGATGGCCCGCGTCACCACCAGGACCGCCTGGAGGTTGAGCGTCGCGAAGGGAGCCGCGGCGTAGGTGACGATGTGCCCGATGAAGATCGGGACGGTGAACGGGTTGATGATCCGAGAGGCGTACGACAGGCCGTTCATCCATCCGAGGCCGAGGCCGAGGATCACCGTGAAGGCACCGAACACCGCGGCGGGGATCGCGCCCGTCGCGACGAAGATCGCGACACGGTCGCGCCAGGCGATGAGCGGAGTCGGTGCCGCGGGATCGGCCGCGCGCCGCTTGCGCAGGTGGTCGAGCCAGATCCACATGACGAACGGAATCGCGATTCCCGCGGTGACCTTCACCGAGATCGCCAGGCCCAGGACCGCGAGACCCGCGACGTGCCTGCCCTCCAGCGCCAGGGCCACGCCTGCGGCCAGGAAGCCCATCATCAGCAGTTCGAGGTGTGGGCCCCCGACCAGATGGATCAGCAGCATCGGGTTCACCAGGACCAGCCAGAGCCCGAGTCGCCGGCTCGCACCGAAGTGCGCGGCGATCCGGGGCACCGCCCACATCGTCAGGAGCAGTCCGGGCAGCAGGGCGACGCGAATGGCGAACACGCCGGCGAAGACGTTGTCGCCGGTGATCCCGACGATGCCGCGCAGCAGGAGCATGAACCCGGGACTGTAGGGCGAGGTCGTGGGAGCCCAGATCTGCGCCATCGAATCGACGATCGGTCCGGGACGGTGTGCGGGTCCGTCGGTGTAGGGATCGAATCCGTGCATCAGCACCGACGCCTGACCGAGGTAGGCGTACACGTCGCGGCTGAAGGTGGGTACCGCGAACATCAGCGGCGCGGTCCAGGCGCCGACGGTGGCCATCGTGGCGCGCAGGCTCATCCGCTCGGGGCTCCGGCCGATTCGCACCCAGGCGATGACCATCAGCGCGATCCCCGTCCAGAACGCGAAGCCGGACAGCGTCTTCCCGTGGCCGTACGTCATCGGCGCCAGGCCGAGATCGGCGAGCGTCGCGTCGTTGCGAGGAACGTCGGAGAGACCGTAGCTTCCCGCGACCACCAGCAGCACACCGAGGAACCCGAGACAGGCGTCGGGATAGCGCTTCAGGAGATTCACGACCGCCCCCCGTGTCCGTTCCGGCCACGCAGGTAGTCGTCGATCCGCGCCGCGGCGAGGCCGCCGGACACGAGCACGGGCGGGATGCCGACTCCGGGCACGGTCGCGCTGCCGCCCAGAGCCAGGTTCGGCACACCCCGCCAGCGGTTGGGCGTGCGCAGCGGGCCGGTCTGCGCGACGGTGTGAGCCGCGGAGAACGGCGTCCCCGCGGGCAGACCCGATCGCAGCCAGGTCAGCGGGTGGTCGATCCGGAGCACGGTCATCGAGGACAGACCCGGGTAGCCGCGGGACTCCAGGACGCCGAGGAACTCGGCGGTGTACGGCTCGGCGAGCACATCCCACGGCAGATCGGCCGAGACCAGATTCGGTGTCGGCGCGAGAACCGACACCGACTCGGATCCGTCGGCCACGAATGTCTCCGGATCGGTGGCCGCAGACCGGGTGATCAGGAACGATCCGTCGCCCATCAGTCGGCCCGGGCGAGCGGTGAGGTCGGCGAAGGTGTCGGTCCACGCGGCGCCGAAGTCGAGAGTGTGATTGCCGGACCGCCAGCCCGCGGTGGTCCCGGCCGGCAGCACGCCGTGCACCACCACGGCGCTCGGCGAGTAGCGCAGAGTCCGCAGGCGGCGCTCGTCGTGCAACAGTTCGGCGACCGCGTCGCGTTCGAGTGTCGCGACCACCGCGTCGGCGGCGAGCCGCTGGTCGCCGACGAGCACACCCGAGGCGGAGCCGTCGGTCCGGCGCAGAATCCGGTCGACGCGTGCTCCGTACTCGATCCGCACGCCGGCGTCGGCCAGTGCGCGCTCGAGGACCCGGCCGATGCGGCCCATGCCGCCCGCGGGAGCACAGAGGCCGCGGCCGATGTCCATATCCGCAATGATGGCGTAGATCGCCCGCGCGCGGTGGGGCGGAACGCCGGCGTAGAGCGCCTGGAAGGTGAACGCCCGCTGAACCCTGGGGTCGGAGACGAAGCGACCCACGGCGGCGGTGAGGCCGCCGAGCGCGCCGAGCCGGACCAGGTTCGCGGCGGCGGCGCGCGTGCGCGGTCCGGTCAGGTCGGCCAGGCCGTCGTAGTTGCGGTCGATGAAGACGTCGAACTCGGCATCGTAGACGCGGCGCAGCCAGGTCAGCAGGTCGCGAGTACCGTCGGCGGCCTCGGTCCCGAACACCTGCTCGACGGCGGCGGGGATGGCCGCGGGCTCGCGCGGTATCGCCAGCGACGAGCCGTCGGCGTAGTTCATGACGTAACTCGGGTCCACCGGGCGCAGGGCCAGCCGCTCCAGGGCCTGCTCGCGGTCGACGCCGACGGCGGTGAGTGCGTCGACGATCAACTCGGGCATGGTGAGAACCGTTGCACCCGTGTCGAATCGGTGACCCGAGATGGTCTCGGTGCGCACCAGGCCGCCGGGGGAGTCGGTGGCCTCCAAGACTGTCACCTCGTGTCCGCGGGCGCGCAGGTGGGCCGCGGCGGTCAATCCTGACAGCCCCGCTCCGATGACGACGACGTGCGAATCAGCGGTCATGGCCGTCACCGCCGTCGATGGGTGATTCGGCGGGCCATCCAGGTCAGGTCGGCGCGCGCGGACTCTCCGGCATCCAGTCCGTCGATGCCGGCCAGGGCCGCGTCGAGGCGTTCGTCGATCTGTCTCTCGATCTCGGTGAGTGCGCCGGATTCGGTCAGGACGTCGCGCGCCGCGGTCAGCTCCGCCTCCGACAGCGAACGGCCGAGGCTGTCGCGCAGCAGATCTCGGCCGGCCGCCGACGCGCGCTGCAGACCCTCGGCCAGGAGTGCGGTGCGCTTGCCTTCGACGAGGTCGTCACCGGACGGCTTCCCGGTCTCCGCGGGGTCTCCGAAGACACCGAGGACGTCGTCGCGCAGTTGGAAGGCGACGCCGAGATCGAGCCCGATGCGATGCAGTGAGCGTGACAACTCGTCCTCGGCCCCGGACAGCGCCGCACCGAGCTGGAGCGGCCGGGCCACCGTGTACGCGGCCGTCTTGTACTCCATCACCCGGTACGCGGCGGTCACGGACTCGTCGCCGGACGACTCGTTGGTGATGTCGAGGAGCTGACCGCCGAGCACCTCGGTCCGCATCTGAGACCACAGAACGGCCACCGGCCGCGGCAGCGGATGCGGATCGGCGGGACCGCCGTCGGCGGGAGTGATGCCGTGCACGAGGTCGTCGGCCCAGGCCAGTGCCAGATCGCCCAGCAGGATGGCCGCCGAGACGCCGTAGTGCGCGGGGTCGCCGGCGAACCCCCGGTCGCCGTGCAGGGCCTCGAACCGGCGGTGGACGGTCGGGCGGCCGCGCCGCGTGTCGGAGCGGTCGAGGATGTCGTCGTGGATGAGGGCGCAGGCCTGGATCAACTCGATCGCGGCGCCGACCCGCAATGCCGTCGACTCCCCGGGGCCGGTGTCGGCGGCCGCTTCGGGGCCGCATCGCCAGCCGGCGTAGACGAACAGCGGCCGCACCCGTTTGCCGCCCGACAGCACGAAGTCGGCGAGCACGTCGCCGGCCTCCGCGACCGCGGGGTAGATGTCGTCGAGCGCAGGCCGGCCGGAGTCGAAGAACGCCGTCAGGATCTCGTCGACCGCGGCGGGCACGTGCGCAATGTTGACCACGACTGGCAAGGTTACCGGTCCTCGTCGACAGCCCGGCCACGCGCCGCAGCGGCGGTGATCGCGGGCACAGCCGCGGCATCGGCGGCCGCGGGCCGCTCGCCGGGTGTCCGTATGATGACTGGGGTGACCGATCCGATCAGTACCGACTCCGACGTCCGCGCCCGCCCGGGGCAGTCGGTCGTGGAGCGTCTGGCCGACCCGCACTCCGGGCCGGTGCCGTTCTCCGTCGAGTTCTTCCCACCGCGCGACGCCGCCGAGGAGGCGCGACTGTGGCGTGCGGTCCGGATCTTCGAACGAATGAACCCGGCCTTCGTGTCGATGACCTACGGTGCGGGCGGATCGACACGCGACCGGACCGTGCGCATCGCGGGCGAACTCGCGACCGAGACCACGCTGCTGACCGTCGCGCATCTGACCGCGGTCAACCACAGCGTCGACGAACTCCGCGGCCTGGTGGGCGCGTACGCCGACAAGGGCATCGTCAACCTGCTCGCCCTGCGCGGTGATCCGCCCGGTGATCCGCTCGGTGAGTGGGTCAAGCACCCGGAAGGCGTGGCGTACGCCGAAGAACTGGTGCGCCTGATCGGAGAACTCGGCGACTTCCACGTGGGCGTCGCGTCGTTCCCCGAAGGCCACCACCGCGCGCCCAACCTCGCCGCCGACACCGGAAATCTGGTGCGGAAACTGCGGGCGGGCGCGGAGTACTCGGTGACGCAGATGTTCTTCGACGTCGACGACTTCCTCCGCCTGCGCGACCGTATCGTCGCCGCCGATCCCGAGCAGGGCGCCAAACCGCTGATCCCGGGGATGATGCCGATCACCTCGCTGGCCTCGGCGCGCAGGATGACCGAACTGTCCGGCAGCAAGATCCCCCCGGCGGTCGAGGAACGGCTCGCGAAGGCGGCGGGCGACGGACCGGAGGAGAATCGGGCCGACGTGCGTGCGGTCGGCATCGACCTGTGCACGGAGGCCTCGTTGCGGCTCATCTCCGAAGGGGTGCCGTGCCTGCACTTCTGCAGCCTCAACTTCGCGAAGGCGACCAGCGAGGTGCTCGAGCGCATCGGCATCGACACGCGCGGGGCGCTGGCCGGCGTCTGAGACGTGCGGTCCGCCGGAGAGGGCGACCGCACGCGGACGGCGTCAGTCGGCGCCGCGCCCGGATGTCTCGCGCTCGGGCTTCGGGGACTCCTCGTCGGACTGCGGCGCCTCGGGCTTGCGCTTCGGGCGTCCCGGACGGGGTGAGCGGTCCCGATTCTGGTAGGCCGCGTACACGACCATCGCGACGATGATCGCGCACAGCAGGAACATGAACCAGGTCCAGCTGGGCACGGCGGCGGTCGCCGGATCCGCGTACTCCGAATCGGCCTGCAGGTCGACGTTCTGTCCCGGGCTGGGCGTCCAGACCACCGTGTCGTCGCCCGCCTGATGACCGTTGGTCGCGACCACCTCACCGCCGAACGTGATCGACAGGGAGAAGTACACGCTGCCGGGATCGGCGTCCGTCAGCGACGCCGAGCCGCGGAAACGGACGATGTCGCCGCTGCGGGACGATTTGAGATGGACCGTCGCGGACGGGTCGGGGAGGGCGGCGGCGATGATGTCGCCGAGCTGGCTGAACTGACCCGCCGAGAGTCTGTCGAAGGTGAGCTCGGACCCGACCTTGCCGTCGGGCGACGGCGCGGCCTGTCCGCCGGGGCGCGAACTCTGCGTCGACGGGGCGGGTACGGCACTGCTCTCATCCGACTTCTCCGGGAAGTCGGTGGTCCAGACCTGGCCGCTGAGCGAGGCCGGGATGTCGAAGGACGGCTTCTGCGGATGCTGATCCGGTGACGTGGCGATGATGACCGTGCCGGAGAACTGGTCGCCGACCGTGGTCGACTTGGTGAGACAACCGGTGATCACGGGGATCAGTGCCAACAGTCCGGCTAGGGCGAGCGCGGTGCGGCGGAACGAGGTCACCGACTCATCGTGCCAGAAGAGATGCGCCAACCTGCGCAGTGTCGTCATCGGTGCGTCGGACGGACCGCGGGCGGCCGGTCATCGCGGCGGGGGACCGGCGTCCGGAAGAGGGAGCGGGCGTCCGAGGAAGGCGAACGGCCGGGCGTCTCCGGCGAAGGTGAAGTGCCGCAGGACATCCTCGAAGCCGAGGCGGCGGTAGAGGCCCCAGGCGCGATTGGCCTCACCCTGGACTTCGGGCGTCGAGAGGAGGACCTTGCTCTCCGGTCTGCCCGAGAGCAGCGATGTCAGGAGCCGTTGGCCGACGCCGCGGCCCTGACCGGCCGGATGCACATGCAGTTCGGTGAGTTCGAAGTAGTCGCGCATGAACTCGCGCGCGTCGGCGGGCCGGGTTCCGGCCTGTAGCAGTCCCGAATACAGCTGGCGGTTCCACCACTGGTCCGGTGCACCGCGGTAGCCGTACGCCACCCCGACGAGGATCTCGCGATCCGAGAGCGCCAGCGGTGCGCGCACGCGCAGCCGGGAGTACGTGGGCCGGAGCGAGTCGAGCGCGGACAGCGTCGCGAACGCGCCGAAAGCCGACCACCCGGGGCGCGCGATGTGATCGCGCCACAGCGGCAACCGGTGGGCTTCGCTTCCGCGGGGGTAGTGCATGGCGGTGATGTAGGTGTGCACCGCGGGATCGAGCCACAGGTGTGCCAGATCGGCCGGGAGGGGCGCGACGCGGATCGGGGAGGCGTCCAGTGACATGCCCGTTCCCTTCGTCGTCGGCTCGATTCGTCTGCGGCTGCCAGACTCTGGGAGCGTAGCGGCACTTGCCCATCGGCGTTCACACCGGCTACGGTTGACGCCTGTCGAACTGATGTTCGTATCGGTTGGGCGGTCCAGTGGCCCGGCGATGGGGAAGACATCGCCGGGCCACCGATCATCGGTGACGGGGTCCGCTGTCGAAGTCTTCGCGGGAGTGCCGGCGCCGTGCGACGGCCGGCCGTCGGGCCCGTCGTCGCAACGCCCTCTTTGTCGTACCCCTCTGTCATGGTTTCGTCACGAGCCCGACAGAGCCGGGCGCCGACACGGAGGAGTTGGGATGGAGCGGTCAGCAGAACGGTCCGGGCGGCAGTTCGCCGGGTTGCATCTCGCACCCGCCCCGTCGGTGTCCGGTGCACAAGCCGATCACGGAGTCGACCCGCACGTGGTGCACCGCAGCCGCGATCTCCTGGATCGGGCAGAGGACCTGTTCGAGCAGGCGGCGTCGGTGGACGACGACGGGGCCGAGCGATTCCGGCTGTTCTATCTCGCGGCGATCCGAGCCGCCGGCGCGGTGCTGGAGATCTATGAGCCCTCGGGCCGCGTCCGCCGACGCCGCGGTGCGGCGGACGCGTGGAGTCGGATCAAGGAGCGTGCTCCCCAGTGCCGGGAACTCGCCGACTATTTCGGCGAACTCTCGACCATGCGCTCGCACGTCGAGGCGGGGCTGGTGCGCACCGTCGATTCCACGTTCTGCGCGCGCGTGGAGCGCCGTGCGGTCGAGTTCCTGGACGTGGCCGACGCGACGCTGCTGGCGTACGAGCAGGGGAAGCTCACCTCGAAGCGTCCGGCGGCGCGCGGAACCGTCGCTTGAGTGCGCGGGATGATCGGCGTGATTGTGAACGCATCGTCGGCCAATGGTGGTCGAAGGGCGCTCGGGCTCGTACTATTGACATAGAGAGGCGAGAAGACGAAATCCTCGCCACGATCCAGTAAGGGAGGAGCGGTGCCGCTTTCAGAGCACGAGCAGCGCATGCTCGATGAGATAGAGAGCGCTCTCTACGCCGAAGACCCGAAGTTCGCGTCGAGCGTCACCCGCCACAAGGTGCGCTTGCCGAACGCACGTCGTCGGATCGTGGTCGCTCTCGGGTTCCTCGCTGGACTCGCATTGCTGGTCGGCGGAATGATGGTCGACGTCGAGGTCGGCGGACTGAAGATCCTCAGCTTCGTCGGATTCCTGCTGATGTTCGGGGCCGCGGTCTTCGGCCTGATGGCTGGCCGCGGGCGGATCTCGGGTCCCGACGGCGCCTCCTCGTCGAAGAAGTCCGGAAAGGCCGCGAGCGGTCACGGCTCGTTGAGCCGACGGATGGAGGATCGCTTCAACCGTCGCTTCGAGCGGGACGACCGCGATCTGTAGAACCGGCCGTCGGCACCGGCGGCTGACGGCCTGACGTGCCCTGCGTCGACAACGATCTCCCTGGCGGGGTCGCAACTTCCGAAAGGAAGATGCGGCCCCGTTTTTCGTATCTCGGGAACGTCTGTCTCCGAGGTGTCCCCACAGCGTCCCACCCCGTCTCCCCACAGTGCCCCACCCCCTCTCCCCACAATGCCCCACCTACCGCTCTTGGTTGGTCTCACCAGTCACTTCGTTACCTTTTGACCCCTTTCGTAACGACACTAGTGAGCTGCGACACGTCGATGATTGCTGAGAATCCAGTGAAGCTCAGGCACTCTGACCTGCTCATATAGTTGATGGTGGGGAAACGGTGGGGCCTGCGGGGTGGAATGTGGTGGGAAGTGGGGTAGTGTGGGCATCACTGGGCGAGGGGGAACCGGAACCGCCGAACCCGGGAGGGTGAGGAGGTGTCGACGTGGCTCGTTTCGTCGGCACCTACACGCCCAAGCTCGATGACAAGGGGCGACTGACGTTGCCCGCGAAGTTCCGCGACGCGCTGGCAGGAGGAGTCATGGTCACACGCAGCCAGGACCGCAGCCTGTCGGTGTACCGGGCAGAGGAGTTCGACGCGATCGCCGAGAAGGCGGTCACCGCGTCGCGCAACGACCCGGAGGCCCGCGCTTTTCTGCGGTACTTCTTCGCCGGCGCCGACGAGCAGCGGCTCGACGGGCAGGGCCGCGTCAACCTCTCGGCCGAGCACCGCGACTACGCGGGGCTCACCAAGGAGTGCGTCGTCATCGGCTCGTACGACCACCTGGAGATCTGGGACGCGCAGAGCTGGCGCGACTACCAGGCCCAGCACGAGGAGGCGTTCTCCAACGCGGGATCGTCCGCCCTCGACTCGATCCTGTAACGGGATCGCGTCGACACACGTGAATTGAACATTCGGAGATCACGACTGCTGCGGTGAGTCGAGGCCTCGGCCCGATCGACCCTGACGTACTTCCCCAACGCCAGGTGCGCTCGGGCGGGGACCCCGTCTCATCGCAGGCCCACACCGCCGCAGTTCCACGGCATCGATGCCGGTGGTCTCCGGAGCGTCGCAGGGGGCGACGCCCAGAAGTTATCGGCACGGTTCTCACGGCAGCAGGGAGGGAGCGGGGTGAACGGACCGCGGCAAGGCGAACACGGACACGTTCCGGTGATGGCTGATCGCATGTTCGCGCTGCTGGAACCGGCTCTCACCCGTCGGTCGCCCGACGGCGGCGGCGCGGTCCTGGTGGACGGCACGCTGGGTGCCGGCGGCCACACAGAGTACTTCCTCGAACGCCTGGCGGGCCTGCACGTCGTCGGCATCGACCGCGACACATCGGCGATCGGCATCGCCTCCGAGCGTCTGCAACGCTTTGGAGACCGCGTGGAGTTCCACCACAATCGTTACGACGAGATCGAGTCGGTGGTCGCCGCCACCGGACGCGACGAGGTCGACGGGGTGCTTCTCGACCTCGGGGTCTCGTCGATGCAGCTGGACCGGGCCGAACGCGGGTTCGCGTACGCCGTCGACGCACCGCTGGACATGCGGATGAATCCCGACGACGAGCTGACGGCGGCTGACGTCCTCAACACCTACGACCACGGCTCTCTCGCCCGAGTGCTCAGCGAGTACGGCGAGGAGCGGTTCGCGGGGAAGATCGCCTCGGCAGTGATCCGGGAACGCGCCAAGGAGCCGTTCACCACCAGCGGACGTCTCGTGGAGCTCCTGTACGCCACCATCCCGGCGGCGACCCGGCGGACCGGTGGCCATCCGGCCAAGCGGACCTTTCAAGCGCTCCGGATCGAGGTGAACCACGAACTCGACTCATTGCGCGGGGTGATCCCGGCGGCGCTCGAAGTACTCGCGGTCGGCGGCCGGCTCGCCGTGATGAGCTACCAGTCGCTCGAGGACCGAATCGTCAAGCGCGACTTCGCCCGTGCGGTGGAGAACACCACCCCGGCCGGTCTGCCGGTCGATCTGCCGGGGACCGCCCCGCGGTTCTCGCTCGTCACTCGCGGAGCCGAACAGGCAGACGCGGCCGAACGTGCGGCCAACCCGCGTTCGGCCCCTGTCCGGATCCGGGCCATCGAACGCATCGCACCGAACCACCCCGCGGGTCGCGGCGGCGGGACCGCAGACGGAAGGGGAGCACAGTGACGCTTGTGGACACTCGCACCGCCACCGGACCACGCGAGGGTTCCGACCGTCAGCGTCGACGGCGCACCGGCGCCGCGGCGAGCGAGCGTCCGTCGCGATCCAAAGCGGCCCAGCGGGCTCTCGATCGGCGCACTCGCCGTGAGCGCACCGGAGCCCGGCTGCCGATGACCGGGCGCCGCATCGCCGGAGTCCCGCTCGTGGTGCCGATCCTGGTCCTGGTGATGGGCGCCCTCGCGCTGACTCTGTTCCTGACCACCAAATCGGCGCAGGACTCGTACTCGATCGACGCGCTCCGCAAGGAGAACCAGGAGCTGCAGGCCCGTGCCGCCGAGTTGAAGGCGGCAGCCGACGCAGGCGACCAGGCGCCCGCGATCGCGCGGGCGGCCGCTCGCCAGGGGATGGTTCCGGCGTCGAACGCCGCCGAGATCATCGTCGGAGCAGACGGCAAGCCACGGCTCCGCGGCACTCCCACACCGGCGACCGGCAGCCCGCTTCCGGACCTGAACCCGGCGCCGGACCCCGTCGAGAAGATCGACAAGAACAAGGTCGACGATTCCGAGGGACTCGGTGGCGAACAATCGCAGAGTGCACCGCCGCGTACGGCGACCACTCCCGCTCCGGCGCCGTCGACGCCTGCGCCG
The DNA here is from genome assembly GCF_041950545.1 of Gordonia sp. PS3. Lineage (NCBI taxonomy): Bacteria > Bacillati > Actinomycetota > Actinomycetes > Mycobacteriales > Gordoniaceae > Gordonia > Gordonia sp. PS3. The sequence goes on from NZ_CP169524.1 coordinate 1,516,355, forward strand.
AACCCGCGGCCGGCGCCGAACCCCCGCCCGTCCTCGGTCCCGACATCGCAGTCTCGGACGAATCCGGCACCCCAGACCTCGGTGCGCCCGGATGTCCGGAATCGGGTGAGTCGGCCCACCGATGTGGCGTCTTCGACGACCGCCACGCCGCCCGCCAATACCGCGCCCGCGCGTTGATGCGCGCGACAATCGGAAGATCATGACCCGCACCCGTACACCGCGCGCAGCCGAGGCGAGGGCGGGAGGCCGCCCGTCCGGCGCGTCGTCGAACGGCACCGGAACGCCTCCGCCCAGGCCTCCCCGTCCCCCCGAACGTTCCGGTTCGGGGCCGTCGGGGTTCGTCGTCCGCCAGCGGATCCTGACCGTGCTCGTCGCGGTGGTCGCTCTCGTGATCGCGGGCCGGATGCTGTACGTGCACGTGATCGCGGCCGACTCCATCTCGGCGCAGGCCTCGCAGCAACGATCGATCACCCAGGAACTGCCTGCGGTGCGGGGGAGCATCGTCGACCGCAACGGACGCCTGCTGGCACACACCGACGACGCACGGGCACTGACCTTTCAACCGAAGGCCGTACGCAAGCAGATCGCCGAGGAACACAAGAAGGATTCGACCGTCCCGGACGTTGACGTGCGCCTCAAGCAGATCGCCGACGGCGTCTCGTCGGCCCTCGGCGGCAGCATCGCGTCCGACGATCTGCTGGCACAGATGAAGTCGGACAAGGACTTCGTCTACCTCGCCCGCCTGGTGTCGCTGGACGTCACGAAGAAGATCCAGGACGAGTTCCCCGAGGTCGGCGCCGAGCGGCAGAGCAACCGCCTGTACCCGGGCGGTTCACTCGCCGCCAACCTGGTCGGCGATGTGAACTTCGACGGCAACGGTCTGATCGGCCTCGAATCGTCGCTCGACTCCGTGCTCGCAGGCACCAACGGCACCGAGACCTTCGACCGCGGTCGCGACGGCGCGGTGATCCCGGGCAGCAAGCGCAACGTCCATCCGGCCGTCGACGGAGAGACCGTGCACCTCACGATCGACTCCGACCTCCAGTGGTTCGTGCAGAGCCAGGTGAACCTGGCGAAGGACAAGTCGGGCGCGCACAACGTCTCCGCCGTGGTGCTCGACTCGCACACCGGCGAAGTGCTGGCGATGGCCAACGACAGCACCTTCGACGCCTCGCGGCCGCTCTCGGAGCAGCAGAAGGCCGATCTCGGCAACCGGTCGGTGACCTCGCCCTTCGAGCCCGGGTCGGTGAACAAGATCGTGACCGCTTCCGCGGCCATCGAATACGGGGTCACCACCCCGGACGAGGTGCACCAGGTGCCGGGGTCGATTCGGATGTCGGGTATCACCGTCAACGACGCGTGGGTGCACGGCACCGCGCCCTACACCACCACCGGCATCTTCGGGAAGTCGTCCAACGTCGGCACACTGATGCTGGCGCAGAAGGTCGGTGAGCGGCGGTTCGCCGACATGCTCGACCGCTTCGGGCTCGGTCAGCGCACCGGAGTCGGCCTCCCCGGCGAGAGCCCCGGCGCGGTGCCCGCGCTGAGTCAGTGGTCGGGCGGCTCGTTCGCCAACCTGCCGATCGGTCAGGGTCTGTCGACCACGCTGCTGCAGATGACGTCGATGTACCAGGCGATCGCCAACGACGGGGTTCGGATCCAGCCGCGGATCATCGCTCCCGAGGACGAGGACGAGGCCGGCGTGAGCAAGCCGGAGTCGGTGCGGGTGGTCAGTCCGCAGACGGCCAAGACCGTTCGCGACATGTTCCGTGCCGTCATGCAGAAGGACCCGGAGGGTGTGCAGAACGGCACCGGCTACACCGGCGCCATCCCGGGCTACCAGACCTCGGGCAAGACCGGTACCGCACAGCAGGTCGACCCGTCCTGCAACTGCTACTCGCGGTCGAGCTACAACATCACCTTCGCGGGTATCGCGCCCGCCGACGCGCCGCGGTTCGTCATCGGCATCATGATGGACAATCCGGTGCGCAGCTCGGACGGCAGCGGCGGTCAGTCCGCGGCGCCGTTGTTCGGAACCATCGGTTCGTGGCTTCTGCGTCACGACCAGGTGCCGTTCTCCGCGCAGCCGGCTCCGCGCCTGCGCTTGGAGGCGTGAGGGCGCTCCGCATCGCACGGTAGATTCATTGCGTCATCACCGCGTGCGCTCCGGCGGACGAGGGGGAGACGTCGGCGAGACGAGTACGTCTCAACGGGACGAGAAGGTCAAGGCGGAGGTCTGAGGTAGTGGTGGAGCCGGGAGCCGGTGCGACGAACAGCAGTGGGCCGATCCGCCCGGAGCACCTCCGGCCGGTGGCCCTGAGCGCACTGGCGGACGAGTTCGGTCTGGTTCTCGACGGCGCCGACGCCGAGGTCACGGGCGCGACTTTGCGTGCGCAGGACGCGGGTGCCGGATACCTGTTCGCCGCGCTGCCCGGCGACCGCACCCACGGTGCTCGATACGCCGGCCAGGCGTCGACCGCCGGTGCCGTCGCGGTGCTCACCGATGCGGCGGGACTGGACCTGATTCGCGCCGCGCCCGGCCTGGGGTCGGTGCCGGTGCTGGTGCACGACCGCCCGCGGTCGGTGCTGGGGGAGGTCTCGGCGCGCATCTACGGCGACCCGTCGTCGAAGTTCACCCTCATCGGTATCACCGGGACGTCGGGCAAGACCACGACCGCCTACCTGACCGAGGCCGCGCTGCGGGCCGCGGGACGGGTGGTCGGACTGCTGGGGACCGTCGAGATCCGCGTGGACGGAACCGTGGTCCCGAGCTCGCTGACCACCCCGGAGGCCCCCGACCTCCAGCGGATGTTCGCCGTGATGCTCGAGCGCGGAGTCGACACCGTCGTCATGGAGGTCTCCAGCCACGCCCTCGAACTCGGCCGCGTGGACGGCTGCCGGTTCGCCGTCGGGGGCTTCACGAATCTCTCGCAGGACCACCTCGACTACCACCACACGATGGACGCCTACTTCGCGGCCAAGGCCCGGCTGTTCCGGGCGGATTCGTCGACCCGGGCGCAACGCGCCGTGGTCTGCGTCGACGATGCGTGGGGCGTGAAGATGGCCGCGGTCGCCGGTACGTCCGTGACCACCGTGTCGACCACCGGTGCGGCTGATTGGTCGGTGGTCGGAACGGTACGGACCGAGCCGGGGTCGCAGACGGTTCTGGCGGCCACGCCGGAGGGCTCGGAGGTGGAGCTGACGGTTCCCCTGCCGGGTGCGTACAACGTCGCGAACGCTCTCCTCGCGGTAGCGCTGAGTGCGGCGGCCGGAGTGAACGTGGGGACGGCGGTCACCGGTCTGGCCCGCGTGGCGGTGCCGGGCCGGCTCGAGAAGGTCGAGCGCGGACAGGATTTCCTGGCCGTGGTCGACTACGCGCACAAGCCGGCCGCGGTCGAGGCGGTTCTCGCGACCCTTGCGGCCCAGACGCCGGGACGGATCGCCGTCGTCCTCGGGGCGGGTGGCGATCGCGACACCGAGAAGCGGCCCCTGATGGGCGCGGCCGCGGCACGCGGCGCCGACCTGGTGATCGTCACCGACGACAATCCGCGGTCCGAGCGGCCCGAGGACATCCGGACGGCGGTGCTCGCGGGAGCGCGGGCGGTGGCGGACGCGCGCGGGGAGATCCGGGAGATCGGCGACCGGCGCGAGGCGATCGCCGCGGCGGTCGACTGGGCGCAGGCGGGCGACGTGGTGCTGGTCGCGGGTAAGGGCCATGAGAAGGGGCAGGAGATCGACGGCGTGAAATATCCGTTCGACGATCGGTCTGTGCTGGGCGAGCTGCTCGACGCCCGCGTGGTCGATGACGCCGTCGACGCGCGGCCGGCGCTGCGGGTGCTGCTGGTGGACCCGCAGGCGGGCATCGACGAGGCACGCCGGGCGGTCCGCGAACTCGTGGCGCTGGCCGCCGACACCGGAGTCGGCAGTGCCCACCGAGGAGGGGAGTCGGCCCGCCGGACCTGGGTGATCGCCGGTGAGTTCGCCGATGCGGACGGACGCGACGAGAACGCGCGGTGCGTCGACCACGACGGCCTGGGCCGGCAGATCGTCCGGCTGGCCGTCGATCAGGTGATCGCCGTCGGCGAAGATCTCCGTACCGTACGGGCGCTGCATCAGGGCGCGGTGATGGAGGGGTCGTGGGGTGACGAGGCCGTGCTGGTGGCCTCGCCCGCCGCAGCCGTCGACCATCTGCGTACACGGCCCGCCGAGTCTCCGAAGCCCGGAGACCTGGTGCTGCTGGCCGGGGGAGAACTCGGCGAGACGCTGCTCGCGTACTGGCGTGAGGACGCCGGACTCCCGGTCGAGGTGCTCACCCGCTGACCTGCCGGAGCGGCGGCTCGCGCTAGATTCTTAGTTCACAGATTCCGACAAGTAAGGACATGCAGTGACCCAGATACTGATCGCGGGCGCGATCTCGCTGGCAGTGTCGATTCTGCTGACGCCCGTCCTGATCAAGGTCTTCTCCCGGCAGGGCTTCGGCCAGGAGATCCGGGTCGAGGGGCCGCAGAGCCACCAGTCCAAGCGGGGGACGCCGTCGATGGGCGGTGTCGCGATCGTCGCGGCGCTGTGGCTGGGCTACCTGGGCGCGCATCTGTTCGGGCTGCTCGACGACGGTGGCGGCCCCACCGCCTCGGGTCTGCTGGTGCTCGGCCTGGCGACCGCGCTGGCCGCCGTCGGATTCCTGGACGACTTCATCAAGATCTACAAATCGCGCAACCTCGGTTTGAACAAGACCGCCAAGTCGGTCGGGCAGATGATCGCGGCGGTCATCTTCGGCGTCCTGCTGCTGCAGTTCCCGAACGCCGAGGGCCAGACACCGGCCAGCGAGTACCTCTCGTACACGCGCGACATCAACGTGATCTCGCTGACCGCGGTGGGCTTCGTGCTGTTCTGCTGGCTGGTGGTCGCGGCATGGTCGAACGCCGTGAACTTCACCGACGGTCTCGACGGTCTGGCCGCGGGTTCGGCGGCGATGGTGATGGGTGCATACGTTCTGATCACGTTCTGGCAGTACCGCAATCCCTGCGCGCCGCTCCCGGCCAACGCCGAGAACGCCAGCGCCTGCTACGACGTGCGCGATCCGCTCGACCTCGCGATCGTCGCGGTGGCGGCGGGCGGCGCCTGCCTCGGCTTCCTCTGGTGGAACGCCGCGCCGGCGAAGATCTTCATGGGCGACACCGGTTCGCTCGCGCTCGGCGGTCTGGTGGCGGGTCTGTCGCTGACGACGCGCACCGAACTGCTCATGGTCGTCATCGGCGCGCTGTTCGTCGCCGAGATGGTCTCGGTGGTGGTGCAGATCGCCTTCTTCCGCACCACCGGCAAGCGGGTCTTCCGCATGGCGCCCTTCCATCACCATTTCGAGCTCGGCGGCTGGGCCGAGACCACGGTGATCATCCGGTTCTGGCTGCTCACGGCCATCTCCTGTGCGCTGGGACTGACCCTGTTCTACGGCGAGTTCATCTCGCATGCGGGCTGACATGGGGCTTTCGCTGGAACAGGCCCGCGTTCTGGTGGCCGGCGGTCGTGCCACCGGAGTGGCCGTCGTCGACCTGCTGCTGGAACTCGGTGCGAAGCCCGAGGTGATGGATCAGACGTTCGCGGACCCGCAGGCGGGCGCCGATTTCGTACGCCGGGGCGTGCCGGTGCACACGCCGGAGGAGTTCGTCGCCGATGACGGCACCGCGGAGTTGCCCGAGGGCATCGAGCTGATCGTCGTCTCACCCGGCTTCCGCCCGGACACGCCGCTGCTGGTGGCGGCCGCGGCAGCGGGTACGCCGGTGTGGGGTGATGTGGAACTCGCGTGGCGCGCCGATCGCGCCGGGTTGTTCGGACCCGCGCGCACCTGGCTGGTGATCACCGGAACCAACGGCAAGACCACCACGACGGGAATGATCGAGTCGATCGTCACGGCCGCCGGACAGAGCGGTCTGGCCTGCGGGAACATCGGTCTCACGGTGGCCGATGCGCTCCGCGCCGAGCCGCGCGCCGACGTCCTGTGCGTCGAGATGTCGTCGTTCCAACTGCACTGGGCGCCGTCGGTCCGGCCGGACGCCGGCGTGGTGCTGAACGTGGCGGACGATCACCTCGACTGGCACGGCTCACGCGAGGCGTACGCCGAGGCCAAGGCCGGAGCGCTGACCGGCCGGGTGGCCGTGGTCGGTGAGGACGATGCGGGCGCGGCGGCGCTGCCGGTCGGGCCCGACTCCCGGCGGGTCGGATTCACCCTCGGCGTACCGCGACCGGGAATGCTGGGCATCGTCGACGGCACGCTGGTCGACTGCGCCTTCGGGGACGGCACCCTCGCGATGATCCCCGCCGCCGATGTGCGGCCGGCGGGACCGTCGGGACTGTCGGACGCCCTCGCCGCGGCTGCGCTCGCTCGCGCCGTGGGAATCGATCCCGAGGCGGTGGCGCGCGGACTGCGGGCCTACCGGCCGGCCGCGCATCGCGGTCAGGTGGTCGCGCGCATCGACGGCGTCGCCTTCGTGGACGACTCGAAGGCCACGAATCCGCACGCTGCCCACGCTGCGGTGGTCGCACACGAGCGTGTCGTGCTGATCGCGGGCGGATTGCTCAAGGGCGCACCCGTCGACGACCTGATCGCCGGAACAGTGTCGCGGTTGGCCGGAGTCGTCGCGATCGGCCGGGATCGGCAGATCATTCTCGACGCGATTGCGCGACACGCCCCAGAAGTCCCAGCCGTCACAGTATTCACAGGGGACGATGGCTCTGTGATGACTCAGCGGACTGGTGAACGGGCACGTGCCGTCTCCGCGACCGGATCGTCGGACGCGGTGATGAGCCAGGCGGTCGGTGCCGCCTGGGAGTTGGCGCAGGCGGACTCGCCAGGGGTGGACGCGGTGCTCCTCGCACCGGCGGCCGCCTCCCTGGACATGTTCGCCGGGTATCCGCAGCGCGGCGAGTCGTTCGCCGCCGCCGCGACCGCCCTCGCCGACTCCCGCGCGAACCGATGAGTTCCGGCGACGAGAACACCGGCGTCGCGGAGGACGTCGAGGATTCGGCGCCGCGCTCCGCCGCCGAGGGCGAGGACGCCGCCGAGGCGCCCGGCGACACCTCCGACCGTCCTGACGCCCCCGAAAGCGCTGATGGAGAGTCGGAGGCGAGAGTCGCAGACCGGTCGGCTCGGCGCCGGAATCGCCGGACCGCGTCCACTCGGAGCGCCCGGCGTGGCGGCACCGCGGACGCGGACCCGCTTCGCAGGCTTCGCCTGATGCGCGGATCGGATCTCAAAGCGGGTGCGGCGTTCCTCGCCGGGGGAGTCCGGAATCTGCTCGCGCGGCCCCTGACCTCGTTCCACCTGATCGTCTCGATCACCGTCATCCTCATCGCGCTCGGCCTGATGATGGTGCTCTCGGCGTCCGCTGTGGAGGGCTACGCGAAGGACGGCTCGGCCTACGGGATGTTCACCACGCAGGTGATGTTCGTGGCCCTGGGTCTGGTGCTGTTCTACATCGCGCTGCGGATGCCCGTGCGGACGCTGCAGAAGGCCTCCCTGCCCATTCTGCTGATCTCGATCGTCCTGCTGATCCTGGTGATGATCCCGGGCTTCGGCGTCGCCGGCGGCGGTGCGCGCCGCTGGCTCTCGTTCGGCGGGCTCACGCTGCAGCCGTCGGAACTGGCGAAGGCGGCGCTGTGCATGTGGGGAGCCGCGGTCCTCTCGACTCGCGATCCGCGCACGTCCACGGCCCGCGATCTGATCTTCCCGCTGATCCCGGTCGCCTTCGGCGTCGCCTTCCTGGTCATCATCGAGCCGAATCAGTCCACGACGATGATCCTGGGGATGATCGTCGCGACGCTGTTGTGGTTCGGCGGGCTGCCGGGGCGGTTCTTCGCCGCCTTCGGCGTGGTCTTCGCGGTGGCCGGCGTCGCGCTGGCCTTCGCCGAGTCGTACCGTGCCGCGCGCATCTTCAGCTTCCTCGGCCGTGACTCCGATCCGCTCGGCGCCGATTATCAGCCGAACCAGGCGAAGTTCGCGCTGGCCGACGGTGGACTGTTCGGCAAGGGGCTCGGCCAGAGCACCGCCAAATGGAACTATCTGCCCAATGCGCACAACGACTTCATCTTCGCGATCATCGGCGAGGAACTCGGACTGGTCGGCGGGATCATCGTCCTGGGGCTGTACCTGCTGCTCGGGTACGTCGGGATGCGGATCGCCCGCCGTTCGGTGGACCCATTCCTGCGTCTGATGTCGGCGACGATCACCGTGCTCTTCCTGGTGCAGGCCTTCATCAACATCGGATACGTCGTCGGCATCCTGCCGGTCACCGGCATCCAGTTGCCGATCCTGTCGTACGGCGGTACCTCGGCACTGACGATGCTGGCGATGCTCGGTTTGCTGGCGAACGCCGCACGGCACGAACCGCAGGCGGTCGCGGCGCTGGCCGGGCCGGCGCCGAAGGGGTTGTCGCGGTTGCTCCGTCTCCCGCGGCCCGAAACGTACCGGGCTGCGGGCTCGTCGCCGCGGCGCCGGCCGACCGCCGCGCCCATCCGGCGACCGGCACCCATCCGCGGTTCGTCCGGGACCGGCCGTCGCGAGGCGCCCCGCACATGGGCGGGCCGCCCGCGGACGCCCGAGGCATCCGGGCCGCGAATGCGACGCCGGTCGGGCGAATCGAGCTCGGGGGAGATCCACTATCCTCCTAGGGGTGCGCGACCGTCCCGGTCGTGGCAGGAGTCCAGGTCGCCGGCTCCGCGCGATCGTGCGCGGCGGACCGGCAGAGGCGGATGGGAGAACGGTCGCCGGTGAGCAAGCGGAAGCGGTCGCACGAGGGGGGATCGGCACTTTCGGTGGTGGTCGCAGGCGGTGGAACCGCAGGCCACATCGAGCCCGCGCTCGCGGTGGCCGACGCCGTGCGGGAACTGGAGCCGGACGCGCGGATCACGGCCCTCGGGACGAGTCGCGGTCTGGAGACCACGATCGTGCCCGCGCGCGGTTACGATCTGCGTCTGATCCCGCCGGTTCCCCTGCCTCGGAAGGTGGGCGTGGAACTGGCCAAGACTCCGTGGCGAGTGGCACATTCGGTGGCCGCCACGCGCAAGGTCTTCGCCGAGGTCGACGCCGATGTGGTGGTGGGCTTCGGCGGTTACGTCGCACTGCCCGCGTATCTCGCGGCGCGCAGTCGACTCCGCGGTGCCCGGCGGATCCCCGTGGTGCTCCACGAGGCGAACGCCAGCGCAGGTGTCGCGAACAAGGTGGGCGCCCGGCTCGCCGACCGCGTCCTCGCGGCCGTCCCCGACTGCGGGCTGGCCGGCGCCACGGTCGTCGGAATCCCGGTGCGCGGAGCGATCACCCGACTCGACCGTGCTTCGGCCCGTGCCGAAGCGCGCCGATTCTTCGGTCTGGACCCGGATGCGCCGACCCTGCTCGTCTTCGGCGGCTCGCAGGGGGCGCAGCGGCTCAACGAGGCGGTCGCGCCGGCCGCTACGGCGCTGGGCGCGGCCGGTATCGGTGTTCTCCACGCCTACGGCCCCAAGAACACGATCGACCCGGTCTCGCCGCCGGGCGCCCCGCCCTACGTCGGGGTCAGCTACCTCGACCGGATGGACCTCGCGTACGCGGCCGCCGACCTGGTGATGTGCCGGTCCGGAGCGATGACCGTCGCCGAGATCTCCGCCACCGGACTCCCGGCGGTGTACGTCCCGCTGCCGCACGGCAACGGCGAACAGCGACTCAACGCACTGCCCGCGGAACGGGCCGGGGGCGCCGTCATCGTCGACGACGCGGACGTGACGCCCGAGTGGGTCGAGCGAGAGATCCCCGCACTGCTGGGCGACACCGAACGCCTGCGCGCGATGAGTGCCGCCACCGCGGGGCTCGGCCACCGTGACGCCGCCGTCGAAGTGGCGACGGCGGCACTGGAACTGGCTGCCGCGCGGCGCGGCGACCGCGCGACGACGCAGGACGGACCCCGATGAGCGACCCGGCGATCGAGAACACGCTTCCGGCGCAGCTACAGCGGGTGCACATGGTCGGCATCGGCGGCGCGGGCATGTCGGGCCTGGCCCGGATCCTGCTCGCTCGCGGCGGTCAGGTGTCCGGTTCGGACGCCAAGGATTCGCGCGGGGTGCTGGCGCTGCGGACCCGCGGCGCGCAGGTCCGGATCGGCCACGCACCCGACGCCCTCGATCTGCTCGACGGCGGTCCGACCGTCGTCGTCACCACCCGGGCCGCGGTGCCCGACGACAATCCGGAACTCGTCGAGGCACGCCGCCGCGGTATCCCGGTGCTCTACCGGCCCGAGGTGCTCGCCCTGCTGATGCGCGGACACCGGACCGTGTTGATCTCGGGCACCCATGGCAAGACCTCCACCACGTCGATGTCGGTGGTGGCACTGCAGCACTGCGGTGTCGATCCGTCGTTCGCCGTCGGCGGTGAGTTGAACGAGTCGGGCACCAACGCGCATCACGGCAGCGGCGAGGTCTTCGTCGCCGAGGCCGACGAGAGCGACGGCTCCCTGCTTCAATACGTGCCGGACATCGTCGTGGTCACCAACATCGAGGCCGACCATCTGGACTTCTTCGGTACCGAGGCGGCCTACGTGCAGGTCTTCGACGAATTCGTCGCACTGATCCGCCCCGGCGGAACGCTGGTTGTCTGTCTCGACGATCCGGGAGCCGCGGCGCTGGCGCAGCGATGCGTTGCGAGCTGCGCCGAGCGCGGGGTCGCGGTCTTGGGATACGGCAGTGCCGCGCGGATCACGGTGGAGGGTGTGCCGGTGGTCGCCGAACTCGTCGAGCTCGCGGCGCACGGGACCGGGGGGCTGGCCACGGTCCGACTCTCCGAGCCGCTGGTCGACACTCCGCGCGTACGGGAACTGGCCGTCACTCTGCCCGGCAGGCATATGGCGCTCAATGCGCTGGGAGCCCTGATCGCATGCGCACGGACGGGGCAGGACGTCGACACCGTGGCGGAGGGTATCGAGAGCTTCGGCGGGGTGCACCGGCGGTTCGAATCGCGGGGCCGTGCCGCCGACGTCGACGTGTACGACGACTACGCGCACCATCCGACCGAGGTCCGCGCCGTGCTCACCGCCGCCCGAGACGTCGTCGGCGCGCGGTCGGGGCGTGTGCTGGCCGTGTTCCAGCCGCATCTGTATTCGCGGACGGCGGAGTTCGCCGCCGAGTTCGCCGCGGCGCTGAGCTTGGCCGACGAGGTGATCGTGGCCGACGTCTACGGTGCCCGTGAACAGCCGCAGCCCGGGGTCACCGGCAGGCTGATCTCCGATGCGGTGACCGCTCCCGCGGTCTTCGTCCCGGATCTGTCGGAGATCGCGAACGCCGTGGCTCACCGTGCCCGGCGCGGCGATCTGGTGCTCACCATCGGCGCCGGCGACATCACCATGCAGGCTCCGGCCATTCTGGAAGCGCTGGAGAGGGCCGCGGCCGAATGAGCCGGCGGCGTACGGCGGAACCGGACCGGGCGCGGCGCACGCGTCCGGGCGCCGCCTCGTCGCCGCGGCGGTGGCCGCTCATCGGCTCGGTGATCGCCCTCGTCGTCGTGGTCGGCGGGCTGGTGGCGATCGCCTATTTCACGCCGTTGATGTCGGTGCGGTCGGTGGACGTGACCGGAGCGACCGCGATCGATGCGGGGGAGGTGCTGCGCACCGCGCAGGTGCCTGAGGGCTCACCGCTGCTGCAGGTCGACACGGCGGAGATCGCGAACCGGGTGTCCGCGCTGCCGGAGATCGAGTCGGTGAACGTCAGCCGGAAGTACCCCTCGACCCTGACGATCGCGGTCACCGAACGGACGCCGGTGGTGACCGTCGAGCAGTCCGGACGGATCGGCGTGATGGATCGCCTGGGCATGGTCTATCTCACCTTCGGGTCGGCCAAGGATCTGCCCAAGTCCCTGCAGGGGCTGCCCGCACTGCAGATGACCGACCCGTCCGCGGCCAATCCGACGACGCGGGCGGCGCTGACCGTGGTGCAGGATCTCCCGGACTGGCTGGCCTCTCGGGTCGTGGCCGTCGCGGCCGACTCGCCGTCGGACATCACGCTCCGTCTCAAGAGCGGCAAGAAGGCCGTGTGGGGAGACGCGGGGCGGACGGCCGACAAAGCCGAAGCCCTGCGGAGTCTGCTGATCGTCGACGGACAGCAGTACAACGTCTCGAGTCCCGAGTACGCGTCGGTCAGCTGAGTCGGCGTGTCCGCGGACGGGGCTCGGGAGGAAATCCGGCACTGATTTCGCGACACGCCGCGAGCCTCCTGGCACCACGGCGCCGCGATCAATACCGTCGTCTTCAACACCAGTACTTGACATAACTATAACCCTATGGTTGAGCTTTAGGGTTTGTTCGAAGTAGGAAGGCATCATGACGCCACCGCACAATTATCTGGCCGTCATCAAAGTCGTCGGCATCGGCGGCGGTGGCGTCAACGCTGTCAACCGCATGATCGAGCAGGGGCTCAAGGGTGTCGAGTTCATCGCCATCAACACCGACGCGCAGGCCCTGCTCATCTCTGATGCCGACGTGAAGCTGGACATCGGCCGCGAGTCGACCCGAGGCCTCGGCGCCGGCGCCAATCCGGATGTCGGCCGCATGGCCGCGGAGGACGCCAAGGACGAGATCGAGGAACTCCTCAAGGGCGCCGACATGGTCTTCGTGACCGCGGGCGAGGGCGGCGGCACCGGCACCGGCGGTGCGCCGGTGGTCGCATCGATCGCCCGCAAGCTCGGCGCGCTGACCGTCGGTGTCGTGACCCGCCCGTTCTCGTTCGAGGGCAAGCGACGTGGCAACCAGGCCGAGGCGGGCATCGCGGCGCTGCGCGAGTCGTGCGACACCCTCATTGTGATCCCCAACGACCGCCTGCTGCACCTGGGCGACGCGCAGGTGAGTCTGATGGACGCCTTCCGCAGTGCCGATGAGGTCCTCCTCAACGGCGTGCAGGGCATCACCGATCTCATCACCACGCCGGGCCTGATCAACGTCGACTTCGCGGATGTGAAGGGCGTGATGAGCGACGCGGGAAGTGCGCTGATGGGCATCGGGGCCTCGCGCGGCGAGGACCGGGCGCGCAAGGCGGCCGAGTCGGCGATCAACTCGCCGCTGCTCGAAGCGTCGATGGAGGGTGCACGCGGTGTGCTGATCTCGATCGCCGGCGGCAGCGACCTCGGTCTGTTCGAGATCAACGATGCGGCCTCGCAGGTGCAGGAAGCGGCACACGAGGACGCCAACATCATCTTCGGCACGGTCATCGACGACAACCTCGGCGACGAGGTTCGAGTGACGGTGATCGCCGCGGGCTTCGACGCCGGCGCACCGTCCAAGCGGCAGCAGGGCGCCCACGCCGCCACGGCGAGCAATGCCGGCGTCGCGCAGGCGCAGGCGGGGGAGACCGCCAAGCCCGATGCGAAGGACCCGCTGTTCGGCACCTCCCGGGAGCGCTCGGGCAACCCGTTCGGCGAGCCGACGCCCCGCCGCAACTCGGTGCGGCTCGACGACGATGACGTCGACGTTCCCGATTTCATGAAGTGATGGCGGCTGACGATTCCTTCGTCGTCCGGCGCGCGGTCACCACGCGCGCCGGCGGCGTCTCCGCGGCACCGTACGACTCGTTCAATCTCGGCGATCACGTGGGCGACGACCCCGCCGCGGTGGCGGCCAACCGGGAGCGGTTAGCCCGGGATCTCGGCGTGGAGCCCGCCCGGGTGGTGTGGATGGAGCAGCTGCACACGAGGAACGTGACCGTGGTCGACGGGCCGGTCGCCGAACCGGTGCCCGCTACCGACGGCCTGGTCACCGACCAGCGCGACCTGGTGCTCGCGGTGCTGACCGCGGACTGCGTTCCGGTGCTGCTGAGCGATGACGAGGCGGGGGTGATCGCCGCCGTGCACGCCGGTCGCGTCGGTGCCCGGATCGGTATCGTGCCGGAGGCATTGCGCGCGATGATCCGGCTGGGAGCGCGGCCGGAACGGATCGGGGCTTTCCTCGGCCCGGCCGCGAGCGGCGAACGGTATGAGGTGCCCGCGGCGATGCAGGCCGATGTGGAACGGCATCTGCCGGGCAGTTCGTGCCGAACCTCCACTGGGACGCCCGGGCTCGACCTGCGTGCGGGTATCCGGCGTCAACTGCTCGAGGCCGGTGTGTCGGCGGTGGCCGTCGACCCGCGCTGCACGATCAGCGACACGTCGCTGTTCAGCCATCGGCGCGGCGCGCCGACCGGCCGCCTGGCTTCAGTGATCTGGATGGACAGCGCCGGAGCGCGGCGGTGACCGACGAGCGGGATCCCCGCTCATCCGAGCTCGCCGACGGACTGGCAGCCACCGCGCGTCGCATCGCGGCCGCCGCGACCGCGGCCGGACGCGATCCGGCCGAGATCGGCCTGCTCGTCGTCACGAAGTACTTCCCGGCCGACGACGTGGTGCGGCTTCTGCGCCTGGGTGTGCGCGAGTTCGGCGAGTCCCGTGAGCCGGAGGCCGGGCGCAAGACAGCGGCGGTCCGTGCGCGGGTGGACGTCGATTTCGCCGTCGACATGATCGGACGGGTGCAGCGCAAGAAGGCAGGCGGTATCGCCCGCTGGGCACGCCGCGTGCATTCGGTGGACTCCCTCCCACTGATCGAGGCCTTCGACGGCGCATCGGCGCGCGCTCTGGAGGCGGGCGACCGGGACCGGACGCTGGGCCTGTTGCTTCAGGTGAGCCTCGACGGCGATCCGGAGCGCGGCGGTCTGGCCCCGGCGGAACTGGCTCCGGCCGCCGAACGGGTGCTCGCCTCGCCGGACACGCTCAGCCTGGACGGACTGATGGCCATAGCCCCGCTCGGAGCGGACCCCGACGAGGCCATGGAGCGGCTGGCCCGGATCCGCGCGGACTTCCTGCGACGGTTCCCGCACGCAGTCGAGCTGTCGGCGGGGATGTCCGGAGATCTCGAAGCGGCGATCGCGCACGGATCGACGTGTGTGCGTGTCGGAACCGCAATTATGGGGACGCGGCCGATAGTCTCGCTTTAGTCACACTGGTCACAACAGAACCACTAGCGATCAGGTGTAGCGCCCATCCACCCGCAATGACTTCACCGTTCAGGAAGGCTCGTAATGACGACGATGCAGAAGTTCAAGGCATATTTCGGCATGGTGCCCCCGAGCGAGTTCGAGGACGACTACCTGGCCGACCCCGAGGACCAGCCGGCCATGTCGGCACGTGAGCGTGCGTACATGGAGAAGTACCGCAGCAACGGGACCCGCGAGGACGCCTTCTACGGCGACGAGCAGTTCCGCGAGCGGGACTACCGGGGCGAATCCCGTTACCGCGAGGCCGACTACCGGGAGCCGGAGTACCGCGAACCGTTCGGAGAGGCCGAGCCGCGCTACCGCGAACCGGCCTACCGCGAGGCGGAGTTCGCCCGTTCGGCCGACGACCGCGCTTTCGCGGTACGCGCCGAGTCGGATCGCCCGTATGTGGGCGCCCGCCGCTCGCCCGACGTGGAGTCGGTCCGCAGGCTCGAGCCGCTGAATCGCTCGTCCAACGTCACGGTGCGCGGCGCCAACGCCGTCGCGCTCGACCCCCAGGTCGACAACGACCCGCTGTCGGAGAGTGCCATGAAGAAGATCTCGACGCTGCGGCCGGCCGACTACTCGGAGGCCCGCACGATCGGCGAACGGTTCCGCGACGGCAGCCCGGTCATCATGGATCTGGCGGATATGAGCAACGACGAGGCCAAGCGTCTGGTCGACTTCGCCGCCGGCCTCGTCTTCGCGCTTCGCGGTTCGTTCGACAAGGTCGCCACCAAGGTCTTCCTGCTCTCGCCCAACGGTGTGGACGTCAGCCCGGAGGAGCGTCGCCGCATCGCCGAGAGCGGCTTCTACAGTCAGTCCTGAGCCGCAGCTCGTCGTCGTCCGCCGCGCCGCCCCGGTCGTTTCCGGGGCGGCGCGGCGTTTTGCACGGTTATCAGGCACCCTTGAGGGGTGAGCACCTTCCTCTGGATCCTGTACTTCGTACTGTTCTGTTACGTTCTGCTGCTCCTCGGCCGCTTCGTCGTCGAGCTGGTGCAGTCCTTCGCGCGCCGGTGGCGTCCGTCCGGGCCCGGCGTGGTCGTCATCGAATTCGTCTTCACACTGACCGATCCGCCGGTGAAGTTGCTGCGGAGACTGATCCCGCCGCTGTCTCTGGGGCCGGTGCGGCTCGACCTCTCGCTGATGATCGTGCTGATCGTGTTGTCGATCCTGATGCGGGTGGTTCTGGGCTTCGCGATCCACACCACGTGACTTCCACGAATGTGATTAATCGAATAGTCGCTGGTGGTCGGTGTGCAACGCCAATTCTGCTGCCTCAGCGTGTCATTTACGAAGTCCACGGTGACCCGATGATTCGGCCTAGATTCGATTGCGAACGGGTCGCGGGCAGACAACACGCCTTGGTCCTGGTGTGACGAGATGACACGCTAGTTGCGTAGTGGTACTGGTATTAATAGAAACGCGATCAAGATTGGGGCAGTTCGTGTTCGCCTGTGCGGACCTACGTTCCGGCTGACCGTGCCAGAAGACGGCGTGTACGAAATCAACACGCGAAATGACCTAAGGGGAGAGGCAGAAATGCGGCTCACACCAGCTGATGTGCACAACGTCGCGTTCAGCAAACCGCCGATCGGCAAGCGCGGTTACAACGAGGACGAGGTCGATCAATTCCTCGACTTCGTGGAGGCTGAACTCGCACGGCTGATCGACGAGAACAACGACCTGAAGCAGCGCGTCGGCGAACTCGAGACCGAACTCGACGAGGCGCGTTCCGGTGCCCCGGATCGCACTCAGGCGTTCGCGGCCGTCGCGGAGCCTGCTCCCGCGCCCGCACCGGAGCCCGCCGCGGCGCCGGCTCCCGCCGCTGACGAAGAGGCCAGCATGCGTGCGGCACGTGTGCTGGCGCTGGCCCAGGACACCGCAGACCGAGTCACGGGCAGCGCCCGGAGCGAGGCCGAGAGCCTGATGGCCGACGCTCGCCAGCGCTCGGACGCGATGGTGGCCGAGGCGAAGTCGAACGCCGACGCCACGCTCGCCGACGCTCGCCAGCGCAGCGAGGCACTCCTCGCCGATGCACAGACCCGGGCCGAGACCCAGGTGCGCCAGGCGCAGGAACGCGCGGACTTCCTGCAGCGCGACGCGGAGCAGAAGCACACCGAGATCATGACGACCATCAACCAGCAGCGCACGGTGCTGGAAGGCCGCATCGAGCAGCTCAAGACGTTCGAGCGCGAGTACCGCACTCGACTCAAGACGTACTTGGAGTCGCAGCTCGAGGAACTCCAGCAGCGCGGCAGTGCCGCCCCGGTGGAGAACGGACAGGCGAGTTATGCCGCTGAGGGCGGATACTCGCAGAGCTGATCTGGGGCTGACACCGACGTGTACACGCACATCTTCCCCGAACCGACGAGGGTGACATGCTGAGCCTTGCGCTGGCCGCCACCCTCGTCGGTTTCGGCCTTCTGGTGGTCGCACTGGTGACCAGTAATCTCCCGCTCGCGATCGCCTGCGTGGCGGTCTGCGTCGTCGGCCTGATCCTTCTGGTCATCGACACGCTGCGGGCCAACCGGCGCGGTGGCGCCGGCGCCGAGGACGAGCCCTTGTTCACGATCCGCGGGCGTGAATCCGCGGCGCGCGAGGAGCCCCTCGACGCCGAGGACGAGGGTCCGGTCCGTGAGCACGCGCCCGTCGACTCGGGCGATGTCGGCGGCGGCGAGTCGGCGGGTCTCGGTTCGATCGTCTCGGCCACACCCGAACCCGTCTCGGAAGTGCCCACCGATCCGGGCAACGGCGAACTGTCCGCTCTGTCGGGCGGATTCTCCGCTCCGCAGCCGGGTGCGGAGCGCGCTCCCGAGGGCGACGGAGACGTCAACGACTACCTCCGCTCGACGGGGTCGTTCCCCGTGCAGTCGGCGAGCGGGCCGCGCACGGGACCGCAGCCGGTTCCGCAGGGGCCTGCGCAGACTCCGCAGCGGCCGGCGCCGTCGGCAGCAGCGGAGAGCGGCGCACCGGAGACGAGTGCACCGCAGGCGGACGCGCCGGAGACATATGTCGGGCGGCGGCGTCTGGCCGGCGATCCGACGGACGACATCGTGGTGCGGTCGTCGGACCCCGAGTTGCCGGCCATGCAGTTCGTCTGGGACGACACCGAGGACGATGGCGGGCGGTCGCCGAAGAGCGACCCTTCCGACGACTGAGCCACCGCCCGAGCAGACCTCCCGGCCCAGTGCGGCCGGGCCCAGTGCAGTAGACTGATTGTTCGCAGCGACGACCCGGCAATCACCGGTGAGCTCCCGGAAGAACGGACCCGCTGGGTCTCAGTAGAACCGGGCGGGTGCGGCCCGACACAGCCGTCACGATGAGAGGCACGCCCCTGGGGCGTGCAAGCGGGGTGGTACCGCGCGCAGACCGTGAACTCAGGCGAGTCCACACAGTCGCGTCCCCGTGCCCACAGGGCCGACGAGAGCGTCGGCGAAGACCAGGCACGAGGAGCAGCGCGTGAGCGACACGACCCCCGAATCACAGCAGAGCACCACGGCGCGCGCCTACCCGATCGTCGATCTGACCGACGGAACCGGGCGGGGAGCGCCGTCGTTTCCCCAGGTCGAGGAGACCGTCCTGCAGTACTGGGCGGACGACGACACCTTCAAGGCGTCGATCGCCAATCGCGAGGACGCACCGGAGTTCGTGTTCTACGACGGTCCGCCCTTCGCCAACGGACTTCCGCACTACGGCCACCTGCTCACCGGCTACGTCAAAGACGTGATCCCGCGGTACCAGACGATGCGCGGTAAGAAGGTCGACCGCCGATTCGGCTGGGACACCCACGGTCTGCCCGCCGAACTCGAGGCCGAGCGGCAGCTCGGGATCACCGATAAATCGGAGATCGAGACGATGGGCGTCGACAAGTTCAACGAATACTGCCGCGACTCGGTTCTCCGCTACACGGGCGAGTGGCGCGACTACGTCACCCGGCAGGCCCGCTGGGTCGACTTCGACAACGACTACAAGACGCTCGATCTGGACTTCATGGAGTCGGTCATGTGGGCCTTCAAGCGCCTGCACGACAAGGGCCTGGTGTACCAGGGATACCGCGTGCTCCCGTACTCCTGGTACGAGCAGACGCCGCTGAGCAACCAGGAGTCCAAGCTCGACGACGCCTACCGCATGCGCCAGGATCCGGCGGTCACCGTGACGATGCCCCTCTCCGCGCCGGGATCACCGCTCGACGGCGTCAACGCGCTGATCTGGACGACGACGCCGTGGACCCTTCCGTCGAACCTGGCGATCGCGGTACATCCCGAGACCGAGTACACGCATGTGCGGACCGCCGACGGCGACGAGTACCTGCTGGCCTCGGCTCTCGTCGGTGCGTACGCGAAGGAACTCGGCGAACCGGAGACGGTCGGGGTGTACCTCGGCAAGGAACTGGCGGGGCTGAGTTACCGACCGCCGTTCGACTTCTTCCTCGGCCACCCCGCCTCGCACGTGGTGCTGCTGGCCGACTACGTCACCACCGACAGCGGCACCGGCGTCGTCCATCTCGCGCCGGCCTTCGGTGAGGAGGACATGGACGTTGCGACCGCCAACGGCATCGAGGTGGTGCAGCCGCTCGATCCGGGCGGCCGTTTCACCGATCTGGTGCCGCCGTACCAGGGCCAGATGGTCTTCGACGCCAACCCGAACATCATCAGAGATCTCAAGGCGGCGGGCCGCATCCTTCGGCACGAGACCATCGAGCACTCCTACCCGCACTCGTGGCGGTCGGGCCAGCCGCTGATCTACATGGCCGTCCCGTCGTGGTTCGTCGCCGTCACCGAGATCAAGGACCGGATGCTGGAGTTGAACCAGCAGATCACCTGGTCGCCGGCCCACATCCGGGACGGGCAGTTCGGCAAGTGGCTCGCCGGAGCCAAGGACTGGAACATCAGCCGCAACCGCTTCTGGGGAGCGCCGATCCCGGTATGGGTCTCCGACGATCCGGCGTACCCGCGGGTGGACGTCTACGGCAGTCTCGACGAGCTCGAGCGCGACTTCGGGGTGCGGCCGGAGAACCTGCACCGGCCCCACATCGACGAACTGACCCGGCCGAATCCCGACGATCCGACCGGGCGTTCGACGATGCGACGCGTGCCGGAGGTCCTGGACTGCTGGTTCGAGTCCGGGTCGATGCCGTACGCGCAGGTGCATTACCCGTTCGAGAACACCGAGTGGTTCGACGGCGGCGGCGATCAGCTGGCGCACAATCCGGGCGACTTCATCGTCGAGTACAACGGACAGACCCGCGGCTGGTTCTACAACCTGCACGTGCTGGCCACCGCCCTCTTCGACCGCCCCGCGTTCAAAACGGTGGCCGCACACGGCATCGTGCTCGGCGACGACGGTCAGAAGATGAGCAAGTCCAAGCGCAACTACCCCGACGTCAACGAGGTATTCGACCGCGACGGCTCCGATGCGATGCGCTGGTTCCTGATGGCCTCGCCGATCCTGCGCGGCGGCAACCTGGTGGTCACCGAGCGCGGCATCCGCGAGGGAGTGCGCCAGGCTCTGCTGCCGATGTGGAACGCATACAGCTTCCTGCAGCTGTACGCGGAGCGCCCGGCCACGTGGCGCACCGATTCGCAGCACGTCCTCGACCGCTACATCCTCGCCAAACTGGCCCAGACGCGCGACGAGATGACCGCGGCGCTCGACGTCTACGACATCGCCGGCGCCTGCGAGAGTTTCCGCGAGTTCTGCCAGTCGCTGACCAACTGGTACGTGCGGCGGTCGCGGGCCCGGTTCTGGGCGGGCCAGGACACCGACCCCGACGCCTTCGACACGCTGTACACGGTGCTGGAGGTGGCGGGCCGGCTCGCCGCACCGCTGCTTCCGCTGGCCACCGAGGCGATGTGGCGGGGATTGACCGGTGAACGGTCGGTGCACCTGACCGACTGGCCGGCCGAGGACGAGCTGCCCTCCGATACGGAACTGGTGGCGGCCATGGATCAGGTGCAGACCGTGTGCTCGGTCGCGTCGAGTGTCCGCAAGGCCAACAAGCTGCGCGTCCGTCTCCCGCTTCCGGCGCTGACCGTCGCCGCGCCCGCGGCCGAACGGATGGCGCCGTACACCGATCTGATCGCCGACGAGATGAACGTCAAGCAGGTCGTGCTCTCGACCGACGTCGACGCCGTCGGCCGCGTGGAGGTGGCCGTGAACGCACGAGCGGCCGGGCCGCGGATCGGCAAGGACGTCCAGCGCGCGATCAAGGCGGTGAAGTCGGGCGACTGGGAGTTCGGCACCGATCCGGAGACCGGCGAACAGACCGTCGTCGCCGACGGGATCGTCCTGAAGGGCGAGGAGTTCTCACGGAAGCTGGTCGCCGTCGCACCCGATTCGACCGCCGAGATGCCGGGCGGGGCGGGTCTGGTGGTCCTCGACACGGCGGTGACGCCCGAACTCGAAGCCGAGGGCTGGGCGAAGGACCGGGTCCGCGAACTGCAGGACGCGCGCCGCAACCTCGGGCTGGAGATCTCCGACCGCATCTCGGTGCGCCTGGCGGTGCCCGAGGAGCGGGTGGAGACCGCGAGGCGTCATTCGGACATGATCGCCGGCGAGGTGTTGGCGACCGCGTTCGACGTGACCTCGGACCGACCGGGGGCGATCGAACTCGGAGACGGCGTCACCGCCGACATCGAGAAGGCGTAGACGCCGCTCGGCTCACGCGCCGAGCGCGGTCATCTCCGGGAACCTGGGCGAGAGGTCGTCGCCGCTGGAGGTGCCGCGCAGGCGTCTGCCGATCCACGGCACGGCGAACTCCCTGATCCAACGCCGGTTCTCGGCGCGCCGGCGGGCGGGCGACAGGTCGGGGAGCGGGGCCTGCTCCAGCGGCCGGAGGCCGTGCTCGACGCCGAGCGCGTCGAGCACGGCGATCGCCATGCGCTGATGGCCCGCGGCCGACATGTGCAGCCGATCGAAGTCCCAGAGGCGGACGTCGCGGTAGTCGTCGATCCGCCAGAAGTCGACGATGGTGGCGCCGTGGCGGTCAGCGATCTCGCGGACGCCCTCGTTGTAGATCGCGAAGCGCCCGCGAAGGGCGCTGAAGAGGGGCCAGCCGCCCGGATCGTGCGCGGTGAACAGCACGAGTCGCGCACCGGACTCGGTCAGTCGCGCCACGGCGGCGTCGTACGTCGAGAGCAGGGCGTCGATGTCGACCTTGGGCCGGAGGATGTCGTTGCCGCCGGCGTAGAGGGTGATCAGATCCGGGTCGAGTGCGAGCGCCGGCTCCACCTGTTCGGCCACGATCGGCTCGAGCTTGCGACCGCGGATGGCGAGGTTGGCGTACTCGGCGCCGGGCTCGAGCCGCGCCAACTCGGCCGCCACCCGGTCCGCCCAGCCGCGGACTCCGTTCGGCCGCTGCGGGTCGTGGTCCCCGACTCCTTCGGTGAAGGAGTCGCCCAATGCTGCATATCGAAGGAAAGGCACGTCTGCCGAGAGTACGCCCGCGGGGCCGGCGATAGAATCGGGCCATGAGCGGCGACGATCTCGAGCGACTCCAGCGCTGGGAGGACAACGGCGCGCAGTGGGAGGTCGTGTCGCTGCGGCCGGACTCGGCGACCATCGCGCTGCTGCGCTGCGACGCGGGTGAAGAGGTCGACCGCTTCGTCACCACCGATCCCCGAGTGCTGGCCCTGTGCCGCCGTCCCCGTGACTGACTCCGCACCCGGCACCGCCGGCGGGGAGCGCAGCGCGCGCTGGGTGCTGCACATCGACATGGATGCCTTCTTCGCGTCGGTGGAGCAGCTCACGCGGCCGACCCTGGCCGGGCGTCCGGTGCTCGTCGGCGGCACCGGTGGCCGCGGCGTGGTGGCCGGAGCCAGCTACGAGTCGCGGACGTTCGGTGCCCGTTCGGCGATGCCGATGCATCAGGCGCGGCGGCTGGTCGGCGGGTCCGCGGTGGTGGTCCCGCCGCGCGGATCGGTGTACTCGGTGGTGAGCCGCCGCGTCTTCGGACTCGTGAGAACCTTCGTCCCGGTCATCGAGACGCTCTCGTTCGACGAGGCGTTCGGCGAACCGCAGGAGCTCGCGGGCGCCACCGCCGCCGACGCGCTCGACTTCGCCCACCGGCTGCGCGCCGCGATCCGGGAGGAGACGGGGCTGCCCGCTTCGGTGGGCTTCGGCTCGGGCAAACAGATCGCCAAGATCGCCTCCGGAATGGCCAAACCCGATGGGGCCAAGGTGATTCCGCCGTCCACGGAATTGGACTTCCTGCAAGCGCTGCCGGTGCGCAAGCTGTGGGGGATCGGCCCGGTGACCGGAGACCGACTGGCTCGGCTGGGAGTGGAGACCATCGGCGACCTGGCAGCGCTCTCGGATGTCGAGGTCGCCTCGGTCCTCGGCGCCACCGCGGGACCGTCGCTGCACCGGCTCGCGCGCGGGATCGACGATCGCCCGGTGACCGAGCGGGCGGAGGCGAAGCAGATCAGCGCCGAATCGACCTTCGCGGTCGACATCGTGCGCGCGGCCGAACTCCGGGCGGCTGTCTCGGGCGCGGCGTCGCATGCGCATCGACGGCTGCTGGCGGACGGCCGCGGCGCGCGGACCGTGGTGGTGAAGTTGCGCCGCTCCGACATGTCGATCCTGACTCGCTCGACCACTCTGCCCGCGCCGACGACCGACCTCGATGCGCTGACCGCGGCGGCGCACCGGGTGATGCTCGATCCCTTGGAGGTGGGGCCGATCCGCCTGGTCGGCGTCGGTTACTCCGGGTTGTCGGACACTCACCAGGAGACGCTGTTTCCCGATCTCGGTGACCTCGGTGACCTTGGTGACTCCGCGTCGCCCTCCGGCACGGGGGCTGCGGCCACTGGTGCGCCCGGCGTCCCGGACGAGGACACCGCCGCCGAACCCGTCGTCGACTGGCCCACCGGTACCGACGTCTCGCATCCCGATCACGGCCACGGATGGGTGCAGGGCGGGGGTCACGGCTTCGTGACCGTCCGGTTCGAGACGCGCGCGACCGGTCCGGGCCGCGCGCAGACCTTCCGACTGCCCGAGCCGAGACTGACGCGGGCGGACCCGCTCGACAGCCTCGCCTGGGACGATGTCCCCGAATCGGGGGATCCGGACTAGGCAGTACAGCTGGGGCTGTGCGGCTAGGGGGACGACGCCGCGAAGAACGCCGCGATCGCGTCGGCGTCGGCGCCGCGGGAGAGCAGGGCGATGAGGGCCATCCGCGCCTGCGGCGCCCGCAGCCACGGGGAGAAGATCGCGCCGGCCCGGACGAGATCGACGCCGCCGCCACCACCACCGTAGGTCGGCTCCACCGGGCCGTACGGGACCCGGGTCGACACGACCACCGCCACGTCGCGCTGCACCGCGAGATTCACCTCGGCGGTGATGTCGGGATGGGTGTTGCCCGAGCCGGTCGCCGACAGCACGATGCCCGCCGCCCGCTGGGCGACCGCCGACGCGATGGTGCCGGGTGAGACGCCGGGGTAGAGCGCGAGCAGGTCGACACGGGCCGGCCTGCCCTCGGGAAGAGTGTCCGAGACCAGCGGTCGCGGCAGGTCGGGATGGACGGTGTCGAATGCGGTGACTTCGGTGGTCGAGGTCTTGAACACGCCGCGCGCGCCGAGAACCCGGCCGCCGATCGCCACCAGCACACCGCGTCCGCGCGAGTCCGCGTCGGCCGCCAGCGCCACCGCGGCGGCGATGTTGGCCGGACCGTCGGAGAGCGGGTGATCGGCCGGGAACTGCGCGCCGGTGAACACCACCGGGCGGGGGTCGGCGGCGAAGACGTCCGCCAGGTAGGCGGTCTCCTCGAGAGTGTCGGTGCCATGCGTCACCACCACTCCGGCGACCGCGGGATCGGCGAAGGCCTCGGCGATCGCTGCGACGATCGCGAACTGGTCGCGGACGGTCATCGCCGACGAGTCCTTGGCCATCAGCTCGACGGGTGCGACCCGGACGTCGTCGGCGGTCGCCGGGACGAGGTCGGCCGCGTGCAGGACCGGCACGGCCCCGTCGTCGGTGGTCTGCGAGGCGGCGGTGCCGCCAGTGGTGATCATCACGACCTGACGTGTGCTCATGGTCTCGATTCTTGCATCCCGCGTCGATCGTGTCTGCAGCTCGCGGTGGGGCTGGCGAGACAGATGAGACCAAGCTGAGAAGTCACCCGATACCGGACTGAGCGAGTGTGCGGATCGCGGGCTCTTTGGCATAGTGGTCTGAGTTCGGGTCTGGGAGGGCCCGCTGGAATCCGACCCCAATGTGAGGACTACTTCGGTGAACATTCGCAGAATCGTGACCGGTGCCGTGCTTGCCGGCGCCATCGCCGCGACCGCGGCGTGCGGCGGCAACGACAACTCCGACGCTCCGCCCGTGCCCAGTGCCACCACGTCCAGCGCCGCGGCCACGAGCAGTGCGGCCACCGGCACCGAGGCCGAGATGACGAACCCGAACAAGGTTCCCGGCGTCGCCGCACTCAACGACATGCTTCAGAAGGCGCTCGATCCGAATATCAAGCCGGCGGCCAAGACCGACCTGGTCGAGGGCTCCGAGGTGGACCCGAACCTCTTCACGCAGCTGGTGAAGGCCAAGAAGGAGAACCCGGACGTCACCTACGAGATCAAGAAGCCGATCCTGAAGGCCGGGCCCAACCGAGCCAAGGTGAAGGTCGAGGTGAAGCTGCCGAACAACCCGCCGACCAAGATCGACGCGTCGATCGTCTTCGACAACGGCCGCTGGAAGCTCTCCAAGGAGACCGTCTGCCCGCTGCTGAGCCAGACCGACGTGCAGTCGCCGCTGTGCGTGTCGCCGTCGAGCAAGGCCAAGAGCGCGACCTCGAGCAAGAAGGCCGCGGGCTGATTCCGGTCAGCCGCTGACCGGAGCACACCCATTCGCCCTCGCCAGGCGCGGAGTCATTCCGACTTCCGCCAGGCGAGGGTGAATTCGTTCTGCTGCAGGATGGGCCGGTTGGGGTCGTCGCCGGTCAGTTCGCGGCCGCCCTTCATCGTGAGGTCGCCCGAGACCGGCAGCAGCGAGCGGAGATCGACCGTCAACGAGCCCGAGCCGCTCATCGAGAACTTCGCGATGTGCAGCTTCGCGTCGGACCCCGGGATAGAGAAGACCGAGTCGACCGGTGTCTCGTCGACCCGCACGTCGAGTTTGAGGATGTCGCCTTCGCGAGCGGTCAGTGTCACGGTCATGGTCTGGGTGACCGTCGCGGCCGCGGACACCGTCCGCACCGACTGCCATCGGGCACCCGGGGCCACCGGGGTGGTCGGCACCGGCACCGCGTAGTCGAGCGCCCCGACGAGCGACTGCTCCAGCGCGCTGCGTGCGGGTGACTCGGACGATTCGTCTGGCTTGAGGCGCAGCCGGGTGGGCACCAGGCCCGGGGCGTACGAGATGCCGCCCGTGGATCCGTCGAGCGCGCCGAGCAGGCCGTCGAGAGCGGTGTCCTTGCTGGTGGGCGTTCCGATGGAGAACTCGAGACTGCTCGGATCGTCGCACACGGCGCGCGCGGTGATCGGAGTGACGAGTTGCTGCTCGGTCTTCTGCACCTGATTGGTGTTCTCCGTGCGCGAGGTCGGTGCCACGCTCGCCTCGAGCGACGAGGTCTCCAGCGTGACCCGCTGGGCGGCATCGGTCCTCGGCGAGACGGTGAGCGGCTGCGCCGGACCCTCGCCGGGGGAGAGGACGGTCACCTCGGCGTCGGGCACGGTGATCGACCGCGCGCCGTCGGACTTGCTGGCCGGCGTCGTGGCACACGGACCGTCGCCGGAGGCGTCGTTCGACGACGAACACGCCGCGGCGCCGGACGCCAGAACGACCGCCGCGGCGGCCATGCCGACGGCGCGGCGGGCAGTGGTGGAACGCGGGGAAACCGGAGACGAGACAGTCACCCGAGCCAGAGTAGTGCGGGCCGCGGGCCGTCCCGACGAGGCGGGGTGCGACGCCGCCGCGGCCGATGTGGAGAATTGAGGTCATGAACCAACCTGCGGCGCAGCGCGCCGGAGACCCGGCGCGCCGCCGCGGAGTCGGGCTGATCCCCGTTCTCATCGCGGTGGCGGTCGCCGCGTACCTGATCGACGTCCTCAGCAAGGTGCTGGTGGTTGCGAAGATGGAACCCGGTGAGACGGTGTCGGTGATCGGCGACTTCCTCACCTTTCACCTGGTCCGCAACAGCGGCGCGGCGTTCTCCATGGCCACCGGCTACACGTGGGTGCTGACCTTCGTCGCGCTGGCCGTCGTCGTGGTGATCGCGCGCTACGCCAAGCGGCTCGGTTCGCTGGGCTGGGTGATCGGCCTGGGCCTGGTGCTGGGCGGGGCGCTGGGCAATCTCACCGACCGGATGTTCCGCGATCCGGCGCCGCTGCGCGGCCATGTGGTCGACTTCATTCAGGTGGGCAGTTGGTGGCCCACCTTCAACATGGCCGATTCGGCGGTCGTCTGCGGTGCGGTTCTGTTGGTCGTGCTGACCCTGCTCGGTTACGACTACGACGGATCCCGCACCGGATGGGCGGCTCGGCACGGCAGTGAGAAGCACCCGGCGGAGTCGGGCGAGGACGAGGAGGAGCACGATGCGTGACTCGCGGGCGATGCCGGTCCCCGACGGTCTCCACGGGATGCGCGTGGACGCGGGCGTGGCGCGCGTGCTCGGTCTCTCGCGCACGGTGGTCGCGACGCTCGCCGACGCCGGCGACATCACCGTCGACGGCGTCCCGGTGGGCAAGTCCCACAAGCTGGCGGCCGGATCGTGGCTCGACGTGCTGCTTCCCGAGCCGGAGCAGCCGCTCACGGTGGAGCCGACACCGGTCGAAGACCTCGAGGTGCTCTACCACGACTCCGACATCATCGTCGTCGACAAGCCCGCGGGCGTCGCGGCGCATCCGTCGCTCGGCTGGTCGGGGCCGACCGTCATCGGAGCGCTGGCGGCGGCCGGCTTCCGCATCTCCACCTCGGGTGCGCACGAGCGCCAGGGCATCGTGCACCGCCTCGACGCGGGCACCTCGGGGGTGATGGTGGTGGCCGCGTCCGAACGCGCGTACACGCTGATGAAGCGGGCGTTCAAGGAACGCACCGTCGAGAAGCGGTACCACGCGCTGGTGCAGGGGCACCTCGATCCGCCGTCCGGGACGATCGACGCGCCGATCGGTCGACATCCCGGGTCCGATTGGCGTTTCGCCGTCACCGCGGGCGGTCGTGAATCCGTGACGCATTACGACACCCTGGAGATGTTCGCCTCGGCGTCGTTGCTCGACGTTCATCTGGAGACCGGACGCACGCACCAGATCCGTGTGCACTTCTCGGCGATGCACCATCCGTGCTGCGGCGACCCCACCTACGGCGCCGATCCCCGGCTCGCGGGCCGGCTGGGGCTCGAACGGCAGTGGCTGCACGCCCGGATGCTGGCCTTCGCGCACCCCGCCGACGGTCGTCGCGTGGAGTTCACCTCGGAGTACCCGGCCGATCTGCAGCACGCCCTGGACGTTCTCCGGGAGCCGTGAGACGAGGAGGTGATCGGCCCTCGCGCGGGGCCGCTCGTCTCATCCGTCACAGGTCCGCGTGCCACGGCGGAAGTGTCAGAGGTCTTCTCTACAGTGGAGTGGTCTCAAGTTGGTTCGATCGCCTCAAGGAGTCGCCGCGTGTCCGGGTCGTTCGTTCATCTTCACAATCACACCGAGTACTCGATGCTCGACGGTGCCGCGAAGATGTCCCCGTTGTTCGCCGAGGCCGAGCGCCTGGGCATGACGGCGATCGGGATGACCGACCACGGCAACATGTTCGGTGCGAGCGAGTTCTACAACACCGCGCGCAAGCACGGCATCAAGCCGATCATCGGCATCGAGGCGTACATCGCACCGGAGTCTCGTTTCAACACCAAGCGGATCCAGTGGGGCACGCGCGACCAGAAGTCCGACGACGTCTCCGGTTCGGGTGCGTACACGCATATGACGATGGTCGCCGAGAACGCCACCGGGCTGCGGAACCTCTTCAAACTGTCGTCGCTGGCGTCGATCGAGGGACAGCTCGGCAAGTGGGCGCGTATGGACGCCGAGATCATCGCCGAGCACGCCGAAGGGATCATCGCGACCACCGGCTGCCCGTCCGGTGAGGTGCAGACGCGGCTGCGGCTGGGCCACGAGGCCGAGGCGCTCGAGGCGGCGGGCAAGTGGCAGGAGATCTTCGGCAAGGAGAACTTCTACCTCGAGCTGATGGAGCACGGCCTCGAGATCGAGCAGCGCGTGCGGTCGGGGCTCCTCGACATCGGCCGCAAGCTCGGCATCAAGCCGCTGGTCACCAACGACTGTCACTACGTCACCCGCGATCACGCCAAGGCGCACGAGGCGCTGCTGTGCCTCCAGACGGGCAAGACGCTGTCGGACCCGACACGGTTCAAGTTCGACGGCGACGGCTACTACCTCAAGTCGGCGGAGGAGATGCGAGCGCTGTGGGACGACGTCGTCCCCGGCGGCTGCGATTCGACGCTCGAGATCGGCGAACGCGTGCAGTCGTACGAGGAGGTCTACGCGCACCACGACCGGATGCCGATCTTCCCGGTGCCGGACGGCTACACGCAGGAGACGTGGCTGGCGCGCGAAGTGATGGCCGGTCTGGACCGCCGGTTCGACGGCAATCCGCCCGCGGACTACATCTCGCGCGCCGAGTACGAACTGTCGGTCATCAACCAGATGGGTTTCCCGGCCTACTTCCTCGTCGTCGGCGACCTCATCCGGCACGCCCTGGAGGTCGGGATCCGCGTCGGGCCGGGACGAGGCAGCGCCGCGGGATCGCTGGTGGCCTACGCCCTCGGCATCACGAATATCGATCCCATTCCGCACGGTCTGCTGTTCGAGCGGTTCCTCAACCCCGAGCGTGTGTCGATGCCCGACATCGACATCGACTTCGACGACCGTCGCCGCGGTGAGATGATCACCTACGCCTCCCAGAAGTGGGGCCACGACAAAGTGGCTCAGGTCATCACCTTCGGCACGATCAAGACCAAGGCCGCGATCAAGGACTCGGCCCGCGTCCAATTCGGTCAGCCGGGCTTCGCGATCGCAGACCGGATCACCAAGGCGCTCCCGCCGCCGATCATGGCCAAGGACATCCCGGTCTGGGGCATCACCGATCCCGAGCACGAGCGGTACTCGGAGGCCACCGAGGTCCGCACGCTGATCGAGACCGATCCGGACGTCAAGCGGATCTACGACACCGCCCTCGGCCTGGAGGGGCTGGTCCGCAACGCGGGCGTGCACGCCTGCGCGGTGATCATGTCGAGCGAACCGCTCACCGACGCGATCCCGGTCTGGAAGCGCGCGCAGGACGGCGCCATCATCACCGGTTGGGACTATCCCTCGTGCGAGGCCATCGGTCTGCTCAAGATGGACTTCCTCGGGCTGCGCAACCTGACCGTCATCGGTGACGCGATCGAGAACATCAAGACCAACCGCGGCATCGACCTCGATCTCGACAAGCTGCCGCTCGAGGATCCGAAGACCTACGAGCTGCTGGCGCGGGGCGACACGCTCGGCGTCTTCCAGCTCGACGGCGCGGCCATGCGCGAACTGCTGAAGATGATGCAGCCCACCGGCTTCGAAGACATCGTCGCCGTGTTGGCGCTGTACCGCCCGGGGCCGATGGGTGTGAACGCGCACACCGACTACGCCAAGCGGAAGAACGGTCTGCAGGACGTCAAGCCGATCCATCCCGAGTTGGAGGAGCCGCTCAAGGAGATCCTGGCGGAGACCTACGGCCTGATCGTCTACCAGGAGCAGATCATGCAGATCGCTCAGAAGGTGGCGGGCTACTCGCTCGGACAGGCCGACCTGCTCCGTCGCGCGATGGGAAAGAAGAAGAAGGAGATCCTCGACGAGGCCTACGACGGTTTCGCGGAGGGGATGAAGAACAACGGCTTCTCACAGGGGGCGATCACCGCGCTGTGGGACACGGTTCTGCCGTTCGCCGGCTACGCCTTCAACAAATCGCACGCCGCCGGCTACGGGCTGGTCTCGTTCTGGACCGCCTATCTCAAGGCCAACTACCCGGCCGAGTACATGGCGGGGCTGCTGACGTCGGTCGGCGACGACAAGGACAAGGCGGCGATCTACCTCGCGGACTGTCGCAAGATGGGCATCACGGTGCTGCCACCCGACGTCAACGAGTCGCGTGCCGACTTCGCCGCGGTGGGGGAGGACATCCGATTCGGTCTGGCCGCGATCCGCAACGTCGGGTCCGGAGTGGTCTCCTCGATCATCTCGGCGCGCGAGGAGAAGGGCACCTACACCAGCTTCTCGGACTACCTGGGCAAGATCGACGTGCAGGCGTGCAGCAAGAAGGTCACCGAGTCGCTGATCAAAGCCGGCGGTTTCGATTCGCTCGGTCACGACCGCAAGGGCCTGTTCCTCGTTCACTCCGAAGCGATCGACGCCGTGCTGTCGACCAAGAAGGCCGAAGCGGTCGGCCAGTTCGACCTCTTCGGCGGTGTCGGAGACGACGACGGCGGTGCCTCGGACGTGTTCGCGGTCAAGGTGCCGGAGGACGAGTGGGAGACCAAGCACAAGCTCGCTCTCGAACGAGACATGCTGGGCCTGTACGTGTCCGGCCATCCACTGGCAGGACTGGAGCACGCGATCGCGGCGCAGACCGACACCTCGATCACCGCGCTCCTCGAAGGGTCGGTGGCCGACGGCGCGCAGATCACCATCGGCGGCATCATCTCCTCGGTGACCCGACGGGTGAACAAGAAGGGCGAGCCGTGGGCGGCGGTCCAGCTCGAGGACATGGTGGGCGGCGTCGAGGTGTACTTCTTCCCGCGCGCGTACGTCGCGTACGGGATGGACCTGGTGCCCGACAACATCGTCCTGGTCAAGGCCCGTGTCAACAAGCGTGACGATTCGACGATGATCAGCGCCAACGACCTCGCGATTCCGGACCTGTCAGCGGTCGGCACCACCAAGCCGCTGAATCTCACGCTGTCGGCCCGCGTCTGCACGCCCGACCGGGTCAGCGCGCTCAAACAGATCCTCGTGCGTCATCCGGGGACCTCCGACGTTCATGTGACGCTGGTCAGCGACCGGAAGCAGACGCAGTTGCGGTTGATGGACTCACTGCGCGTGGCGCCGTCGTCGGCCCTGATGGGGGATTTGAAGGCACTCCTGGGCCCGAGCTGTCTGACCTGAGCAGGGCAGGCACGAGACCGAGATTCGGTTCACCGAATCTCAACTCGTCGACTGAGCTACACTGTGGATATGACCACGCTGATCCGACAGGCACCTCAGCCCGCAACTGTGCATCGCGCCGTGCAGGTCCCGGTGTTCGGGGTGCCGTGGCCGCTGTACAAGCTGGCCGCTGTGGTCGCCGGCGTGGTCGTCGCCGCGCTCGTGTTCACCTTCACCGGCTCCGGGACGGCGTCGATGTGGGCCAGTGCAGTCGCGGTTATCACGGTGTGGTGGGGCGGCTATGTGCTGCTTCGTGAACGGTGGGACGATGGAGAGCGTGACTTCATCGCCGAACACCGCTCCCGCCGCTGATTCGACCCTCACCCCGGCGAGCATTGAGGCTGCGGCACGTCGTCTGGACGGCGTCGTACGCCGGACACCGCTGGAGGACTGCCCCCGCCTGAGTGACGCCACCGGTGCGCGGGTGCACCTCAAGCGCGAGGATCTGCAGACCGTCCGCTCCTACAAGATCCGCGGCGCCTACAACGTCATGGCGCAGCTGAGCGCAGATGAACTGGCCGCAGGCGTCGTCGCGGCGAGCGCGGGCAATCACGCACAGGGCGTCGCGTTCGCGTGCGCCACCATGCAGGTCAAGGGTCGGATCTACGTACCGACGACCACTCCCAAGCAGAAGTGCGACCGGATTCTGTGGCATGGCCGAGGGTTCGTCGAGCTCATTCCGGTCGGTGAGACCTACGACGCCGCGGCGGCCGCGGCCCAGAGCGACGTGATCCGCACGGGCGCCACGTGGATCCATGCCTTCGACGACCCGCGCACGGCGGCCGGGCAGGGCACGATCGGCAAGGAGATCCTCGAGCAGCTCGGAGCCGATCCCGACGTCGTCGTGTTGCCGGTCGGCGGTGCGGGCTGCATGGCCGGAATCGTCACCTACCTGCGTGCGGCGTGCCCCGACGTCGCGATCGTCGGCGTCGAGCCGCGCGGTGCCGTGTCGCTCGCGGCCGCGCTGGTCAACGGTGCACCGTACACGCTGCCGACCGTCGACTCCTTCGTCGACGGGGCGGCGGTGCAGCGCATCGGCGGCCTGGGGCACGGCGTGATGGCGGCCGCCGGGGCCCGGGTGGTGAACCACCCCGTGCTCGCCGACGTCACCTCGCACCCGCGGGTGCCGGTGATCGAGGCCTCGGAGATCGACCTCGCGCCGGGCAGCGTCACCATCACGAATGTGAGCGAGGGGGCGATCTGCTCGACGATGCTCGAGCTGTACCAGAACGAGGGGATCATCGCCGAGCCCGCGGGCGCGCTCGCGGCGACCGCGGTGCGCGAACTCGATCTTCCCGCCGGTGCCACCGTGGTCGCACTCGTCTCGGGCGGCAACAACGACGTCTCCCGCTACGGCGAGATCATCGAGCGGTCGTTGGTGCACCGCGGTCTCAAGCACTACTTCCTGGTGAACTTCCCGCAGGAGCCGGGCGCGCTGCGCCGCTTCCTCGACGACGTCCTCGGTCCCGACGACGACATCACTCTGTTCGAGTACGTCAAGCGGAACAACCGCGAGACCGGGGCGGCGTTGGTCGGCGTGGAACTCGGCGACCCGTCGGATCTGTCCGGGTTGCAGGACCGGATGAAGCGCTCCCGGCTGGACGTCGAACAGCTCGAGCCGGACACTCCGGCGTACCGCTACCTGACGTAGGCGGACCCAGCGCGACGGCGGTCGCTCCCGGCAACGGCGGGAGCGGCCGCCGTCGTCGTCTCGACCACCCGAGCACCCGGTTACCGGCGTCGTGGGAGGGTCACCTGCCTATTTCCTACATAGGTGAAGTTATGTGTGGCGCCTGGCACACTTTCCCGAAATCGCTGTGTATATTACGACCGAACACCCCCTCGGGGGTCGGGCCGGCGGGGGGGACGCGGCGACTGTCGACTCCCCACCGCACCCGCAGAGGCGAAGAGGGCGAAGGCAGGGGATTGAGCACAGACACGGTGGACGCGCACCCACGTGCTGCTGCGCGTCGTTGGTCCGACAGCGGCGCCCGCAAATGGTTCGACGAGCACATCAAGAAGTCCTTCGAGACCTTCGGCCGTCAGCTCGCGATGTTCGTCGAAGTGTTCAAGGTCCTCATCGAAGACATCGTCAAGAAGCGCTTCCCTTTCGGCGAGTTCATCCGGCAGTGCGCGTTCATGGCCTCCACGTCGGTCTTCCCGACGCTGCTCGTGGCGATCCCGATCGGCGTCATCGTCTCGATCCAGGTCTCGAACATCGCCGGCCAGATCGGCGCCACGTCGTTCTCCGGCGCCGCGACCGGCCTCGGCGTCATCCGGCAGGGCGCGCCGCTGGTGACTTCGCTGCTGCTGGCGGGTGCGGTCGGCTCGGCCATCGCTGCCGACCTCGGCTCGCGCACGATCCGCGAGGAGATCGACGCCATGCGGGTGATGGGAGTCAACCCGATCCAGCGTCTGATCTCGCCCCGGCTGCTCGCCACGATGGTGGTCTCGTTCCTGCTCTGCGGCTTCGTCTGCTTCGTCGGCTTCATCACCGGCTACCTGTTCAACGTCTACTTCCAGGGCGGGACGCCCGGCAGCTACACGGGGACGTTCGCTTCCTTCGCCGGCGTGCCCGATCTGTTGTTCGCCCTGGTGAAAGCCGTGATCTTCGGCGCCATCGTGGCGATCGTCGCCTGCGACCGCGGCCTCACCACCAGCGGCGGCCCGGCCGGTGTCGCGAACTCGGTGAATGCGGCGGTCGTCAACTCGGTGATCCTGCTGTTCACCGTCAACGTGGTGCTCACCCAGGTGTTCGCACTCGTCGTGCCGGCGAAGGTGGTGTGAGATGGCCGCGTCACGCTACGTACCGCCGCTGCTCAAACCGCTCGGCTGGCTGCGGAAGCTGTGGGAGGCGCCGCGCGACGGCATCGTCGCGATGGGGCACCTGATCACCTTCCTCGTGAAGTCGATCGGACTGGCGCCCATCACCTTCACGCACTACCGGAAAGAGGTCTGGCGACTGCTCTCCGACGTGGCGTGGGGCAACGGCGCGATCGTCGTCGGCGGCGGAACCGTCGGCGTCATGGTGATCCTCGGCGTGATGGGCGGCGCGACCGTCGGCATCGAGGGCTACACGGCGCTCAACCTGCTCGGCATGTCGCCGATCACCGGCGGACTCTCGGCGTTCGCGACCACCCGTGAGATCGCTCCGCTGCTGGCCGCGACGGCGTTCACCGCACAGTCGGGCTGCCGGTTCACGGCGCAGCTCGGGTCGATGCGGATCAGCGAGGAGATCGACGCGCTCGAATCGATCGCGATCCGGCCGCTGCCTTATCTGGTGACGACCCGGATGGCCGCGGCGGTCCTGTCGATCATCCCGCTGTACGCGATCTCGCTGGCCGCCAACTACATCGCCTGCCAGTTCATGTTCCAGATCCAGTCGGGACAGGGATCGGGCACCTACCTGCACTACTTCGACGAATTCATCCTGTCGCGCGATGTGGTCTTCTCGTTCCTCAAAGTCATAGTCTTCGTCCTGCTCACAACCTTCATCCAGTGCTACTACGGATACTTCGCGTCGGGCGGTCCGGAAGGCGTGGGCGTCGCGGCCGGGCATGCGATCCGGCTGTCGATCATCACGATCGTCTTCGCGAACCTGATCCTCACGCTGGTGTTCTGGGGCACCTCGGCCGGCATCAAGATATCGGGGTGACGGATGCGAATCGATACTGGTGGGCGCGATCCGTCGCTCAAGACGTACTTCCTGCGGGGACTGGCGTTCCTCGCCGTGGCGGTGGTCGTGTTCGCACTGCTGCTGGCCCGGTACGAGGGCAAGTTCGACGACCGCACCGAGGTCACCGCGGAGCTGACCGACGTCGGCGACGGACTGGTTCCCGGCGCCGACGTCCGCTACAACGGCTTCATCGTGGGGTCGGTCGATTCGATCACCCTGGTCGGCAGCGGTGACAACCCGACGAAGGACGTCGCGTTGATCCTGAACCCGGACCAGGCGTCCGGCATCCCGGCGAACACCACCGCGCGCACCGTTCCGTCGAACCTCTTCGGCGTGAACTCGGTGGAGCTGATCGCGCCGGCGAATCCCGCCTCGGAGTCGATCAGCGGCGGCGACGTGGTGAAGGCCGACACCTCCGAGCCGACCATCCGGCTGCAGGACGCGCAGAACGAGCTCCGCTCGCTGCTGCGGAGTGTCCCGCCCGAAGATCTCGGCATGGTGCTCGGCACCATCGCCGACGCGCTGCAGGGCGGCGGCGCGACCTTCTCCACCTTCGTCGGTGTCCTCGACACCTACTGGAAGACCATCAACGCGCAGTTCCCGCCGGGCGCACCGTCCGGTTTCGAGAACTTCGACCGGGCGATCCGCGGTCTGGCGCAGTCGACCCCGCAACTGCTCGACGCGCTCGGCAAGTCGGTGGTTCCGGCGATGACGATCGCGCAGAACGCCGACCAGCTGACCGCACTGCTGTCGGCCGGCCAGGGGATGCTCGACCAAGTGCACACCCTCTTCGCCAAGAACGGCGACGGCGGCAAGCGGATCGTGCGTGATCTGAACACGATGCTCGGAGCGATCACACTGGAACCGAACTCACTGCCCGAGGCGCTGCAGCAGCTCTACGTCCTGGCGGGCAGGGTGCTCGGAGTCTTCACCGGCGTGAACGGCCACGTTCAGCTGAACCTCGGCGTCAGCTTCAGTGCGTTCGCGCAGTACACGCGCCAGAACTGCCCGGTGTACGACGGCGGCCCCTACGGGACGGCCCGTGGTCCGGGATGCGTCGGCCCCGGGACCGGCACGGGCCCGACCATGTCGGGACCGTTGACGGTGTACCCGCCGGGAATGAAGCGGGCCGCCGCCCAGAAGCCGGTCAGCGCTGTGACGACCGGAAAGGACGAGAAGACGCTCAAGGGCGCGCTCGGACGGAAGCCGACCTCGGCCGACAGCCTCATGCTCGGCCCGCTGGTCTCGGCCGTGACACCGCAGGAGGGAGGCCGGTGAGCGCCGCTAAATCGACCATCCGCAAGCCGCTGATCGGATTCACCCTGTTCGCGATCGTCGCGCTGGCGATGACGTATCTGATCTGGTCCACGCTCGAGCGCTCGGTGAGCGGGCCGACCAGCGGGTACACGACCACGTTCAACGACGCGTCCGGGCTCGCGGAGGGCGACGACGTCAGAATGGCGGGCGTGCGCGTCGGGCGCGTGGAGAGCATCGACCTCGACGACGGCAGGGCCCTCGTCAGGTTCGAGGTCCAGCACGATCAGAAGGTGTACGCGAACACCCGGGCCGCGATCCGTTACCAGAACCTGATCGGTCAGCGGTACCTGGCGCTTTCGCTGGACGGTCCGACACCGCAGGCTCAGCTGAGCGAGGGCTCGGCGCTGCGTCTGCCGGGCGAGGACTCGTTCGACGTCACCAAACTCCTCGCCGGATTCCAGCCGGTCTTCGACACGCTGACACCCGAACAGGTCAACACGCTGTCGGAGAGCCTGATCCAGGCCTTCCAGGGCGACGAGGTGTCTCTCTCTCGCACGATCGCCGAGATCGGGCAGGTGGCGAGCGACATGGCCGACCGCGACCAGGTGCTCGGCGCGATCATCACGAACATGGGGGTGGTGATGCGCGAACTGGCCTCACAGGGCGACCAGGTGCAGACCCTCCTCGACAGCACCGGAAAGCTGATCGAGGGTCTCAACGGCAACTCTCAGCAGTTCGGCAAGGCGATCGATCAGCTCGGCCAGACCACCACCGGTTTCGCCCAGGTGTTCGCGCAGAACCGCGCGACCCTCAAGTCGGCCGGCACCGCCGCCGACGACGCCACCGGCAAACTGATCGCCAACGGCGCCAAGATGGACCGGCTCGCGGTCGAGCTGCCGATCTTCCTCGGACACTTCCCGAATGTGATGATGCAGGGCAACTACTTGAACATCTACGCGTGTGACCTCGACATCTCCATCGGCGACGTCCTGTTCCCGCCCGGCCTGATCAACAAGATCGGTGGCACCAACCACTCGGTGGTGTGCCGATGAAGAAGCGTCTCGCCCGGTCGTTCCACGGCAACCGCCGGCTGTGGTACGGGATCCTCGGTGTCGTCGTCATCGCGATCGTCCTGGTCGCCGTGGTCGGGCTGAGTTCGGCCGGACTCGGTAAGCGGACGTACACCGCAGACTTCGAACAGGCGGGCGGAATCCGTCCCGGTGACAAAGTCCGCGTGGCGGGCATCGACGTCGGCGAAGTGTCGAAGACCGAACTGGCCGGAGACCACGTCGAGGTCGCCATGAAGGTCGACAAGGACGTCGAGGTCAAGGACGACGGCTCCGCCGAGATCAAGATGTCGACGCTGTTGGGGCAGCGGTACGTCGACATCGTGCTCGGGCAAAGCGACAAGGCGACGCCGAACGACCGGATCCAGCACACGTACGTGCCCTACGACCTCCAGCAGACCCTGGCCAAGGGCACCCCGGTGCTTGCGGGCATCGAACCGAATGACCTCACCAACAGCATCCGCACGCTGAGCACGCAGCTGGCGGGTGCGCCCGCGATCATGGGACCCACACTCGATGCGCTGACCCGGATGTCGAACGTGCTCAACAATCGGCACGATCAGATCAACCAGCTGCTCAAAGACACCGATGCGGTCACCAAGCAGGTCGTCGACAGTCAGTTCGCGCTGTCGATCATCGTCGGCCAGGGCGCCCAACTGGCGAACAAGATCGTGGCTCGCGAACAACTCGTGACCCGGATGCTCGACGGCGTGGCCGCCCTCACCGATCAGGCGTCGGCGGTGGCCGCGGAGAACGGCGACCAGTTCGCACCGGTGATGGCGAACCTCAACACGATTGCGAACGGACTCGAGAAGAACCGCGACAACCTGCGCAAGCTGCTTGACGTCCTGCCGGTCACCGCCCGGTTGACCACGAATCTCACCGGTGACGGGCCCTATGCGAACGGCTACCTGCCGTGGGGCCTGTTCCCCGACAACTGGCTCTGCGCGGCGCGGGTGGTGGACGGATGCTGAGGATGTCCCGGATCAAGAGCGCGATGGCCGCGGTGGCGCTGGTCGCGGTGACGGCGACGACCGTCAGCGGCTGCTCGCTGATGCCCGCCACCTGGACCGCGGCGCTGGGCCAGGCCAACACCGTCACAGCCTATTTCGACGACGTGTCGGGAATCTTCACCGGCAACGACGTCGCGGTTCTCGGAATGCCGGTCGGTCGCATCACCTCCGTGGAGCCCCAGGGCACTCGGGTGAAGGTCACGATGACCGTCGACAACAGCGTCGACGTGCCCGCCGATGTGACGGCGGCGATCGTCAACACCTCGATCGTGACCACGCGGCACATCGAGCTGTCGCCCACCTACACCAAGGGACCCAAGCTCGGCGACGGCGACGTGATCCGCCACACCGAGGCGCCGGTGGAGATCGGCACGCTGTTCGATTCGATCGACAAGATCGTCAAGGCCATGTCGGGAGACCGGCCCGGCGAGGGGCCGATCGCCGACTTCGTCGACGTGACTTCGGGAATCGCCTCCGGCAACGGCGAGAAGCTGCGGCAGGCGCTCGATGCGCTCTCGAAGGCGGGCAAGCTCGGCGCGGACAACGGTGACGCATTGATGTCGATCATCAAGTCGCTGAGCACGCTCACCACGGCGCTCACCGACAACTATCCGAAGATGCAGCAGTTCTCGTCGTCGATGACGCAGGTCTCGGACATGCTGGGCGACCAGTCGGTCGGCCTCGTCGCGTCGCTGCACGACCTGAACAAGACCCTGCAGAACACCTCCGAGTTCCTCGCCGCCAACTCGGGTGCGATCAGCGGTGCGACCGGCAGGATGGCGTCGCTGGCGGCCAATCTGTCGGACTTCTCCCGCGAGGTGGTGGAGACGATCGATGTGGCGCCCCTGCTGTTCCAGAACCTCTCGAACTCGATCTCGGCCGAACAGGGTGCGTGGCGGACCTCGGTCTTCCTTGACAAGTCGCTGCTCGACAACCAGATGCTCAACAAGTTCTGCAATGCGATCAACCTGAACCAGAAGGGCTGCGACACCGGTCAGCTGAAGGACTTCGGCCCCGACCTGGGCATCTATTCCGGACTGTTGGAGCTGAGCAAGAAATGACCAGGATTCGCAAGGCCGGTCTCGCGGCGGTCTCACTCGTCACCACGGTCAGCCTCACCGCATGCGGCGCCGTCCCCGGCGTCACGGTGGAGCAGATCCCGCTGCCCGCCCCGGGCGGGATCAGCGACTCGATCACCGTCCACACCTCGTTCGAGAACGCACTCAACCTGCCGAACAAGGCCAAGGTCCGTCTCGGCGGCCTGGATGTGGGCGAGGTGGAGTCCATCGTCGCGAAGAACTACCGCGCCGAGGTCACGATGAAGGTGGCGAAGGACACCGAACTGCCGATCGGCACCGGAGCCGAACTGCGTCAGGCGACACCGCTCGGCGACGTCTTCGTCGCGCTGCAGCCGCCGGCGGACACCTCGAAGGGGATGGTGCGCGACGGCGGCACCCTGGCCGGCCCCACCTCGGCGGCGGCGACGGTGGAGGACCTGCTCGTGAGTCTGACGGGTCTGGTCGACTCGGGTTCGGTGAGCTCCCTGCAGCGGATCTTCACCGAGCTCAGCACCGCCATCGGCGGCAATGCTCCCGAACTGCACGGCGCCATCGAGGGATTCACGACCGCGATCGACAAGTTCAACAAGAACTCGGCGGCGGTCGACCAATCGATGGCCGTCACAGCGCGGTGGTCGAAGGAACTGGCGAACGGCCGCAACCAGATCGCCGCCGCGATCAACAAGCTCCCCGCGGCGATCAACACGGTCAACGACCAACTCGGCATGATCCTGACGACCCTCGACAAGACGAACAAGGTGACCGCCGCGACCAACGATTTCCTGAACACCGAGCAGGCCGACTTCGGCGAGATGCTCGGCCACCTCAACACCACGCTGGTGGCGCTGGAGAATGCGGCGCCGATCTTCGGGCCGCTCGCCGACCGCATGGCCGAGCTGAACCCGAAGTGGGTCAAGTCGACGTCCGGAAGTGCGGCGGCGGTCTCGGCCAAGGTGTACTGGCTGACGCCGGGCGCCGGATTCGATTCGGCGTCGCGGTTGCCCGAAGGCGCGGACGTCACCAACGGCATGCACAGTCTGGAACAGACACTCGCCCGCATCATCGCTCGTCTCACCGGAACGAAGGGATGCTGCTCATGATGCGATGGCTGCGCAAACGCAAGATCATGATCGGCAACCTGGGGCTGGTCGTGGTGATGCTGGTGGGTCTGGCGTTCCTCGCCTTCAACAGTCTCAGTTGGCGTCCGTGGCAGAGCACGTATCAGGTCATGGTGCATTTCCCGGTCTCCGGCGGCCTGCAGGACACCAGCAAGGTGATGCTGCGCGGCGCCCAGATCGGCGAGGTCCGTTCCATTCAGGTCACGCCCAAGAGCGTCGACGTGACTCTCGATCTGCGCGACGACTACAAGATCAACAAGGGAGCGACGTTCTCCGCACTCGGCCTGTCGGCAGCGGGCGAGCAGTACGTGAACATCACCCCGACCACCGATGACGGCCCGTACTTGCAGGACGGAGATGTGATCCAGGTGGGCCAGACGCACGTGACGGCGGCCTTCCCGGGGATGCTGCAGTCGACGCTCGACGTCATCAGCCAGATCGATGCGCCGAAACTCACCGCGACGCTCAAGGAACTCGAGATCGCACTCAACGACCGCGGGCCCAACCAGCTCAAGTCGGTCTTCAACTCCGGAGGCGTGATCTTCGCCGATCTGGCGAAGGTGCTGCCGGAGACCACCACCCTGATCAAGAACTCCGGAACGATCCTCAAGACCACGGCGCAGGTCCAACCGGATCTCGGACGCCTCGCCGGCGGGCTCGACTCGCTCTTCGACGCGACGGTCGCGGCCGACAAGGAACTGCGGACGCTCCTGGGGAACGGACCGGAACAGTTCACGAGCCTCGCCGGATCGCTGGCGACGATCACCGATCCGCTCAGCGACGTTCTGACCCAGTTCCTCGACGTCGCGCGACAGGGTGCACTGCGCGCGCCGGCGCTGGCGACCCTGTTCCCCGCGATCCGGGACGGGTCCATTCAGGCACAGAAGATGTTCCACGACGGCGCCTGGTGGGCGCTGGCATCGGTGTATCCGCGGCCGTCGTGCAACTACCAGATCGCTCCGGTGCGTCCGACCAAGATCCTCGAACTCACCGTGCCGAAGAATCTGTACTGTGTCACCGAGGATCCGACCATGCAGGTCCGCGGGGCGGCGAACGCACCGCGACCGAAGGGCGACGACACGGCGGGTCCGCCTCCGGACTACGATCCGAACGCCCGCACGGTACCGCTCGACAAGTGATGAAGGATTTATGAGTTCAGACGACTCGAAAGACATCTCGGACGCCCGGCCCGACGACGCAGATGCCGACGACACCGCCGTTGCCATGGACGCCTCGGAGTCCGGCAATGCGGCCAAGCGCGCCGAGCGGAAGGCGGGCAGGGAGAAGGCCGACAGCGTCTCGGTGACGATCTCGATGCGCCGGGTGAAGCAGGCGATCGTCGGACTGCTCGTCGTCGCCGTGATCGCCGTGATCGCGGTCGGCGGATGGCAGTTGTACGAGAAGGACCAAAAACTCGCGGCGTTCGACGACAGCAAGGCCGCCGCGTCGAACTTCGTCGGCACGTACTTCCAGGCGATGAGCGGTCCCAATGCGGACGCCAAGTCGCTGCGCGACGCGGTGGGCCCGCTCAGCACCGGTGAGTTCAAGAAGCGACTGGACTCGGACGCGGTCGTCAGCACCGAGTTCATGAAGGAGAACAAGGTCGAGAACATCAAGACCACGGTGACCTCCTCGATGGTCGAGTCCTTCAGTGCCGATCAGGCGACGGTGGTCCTCGGTGTGGACGTGACGGGCACCAGCGCCATCAGCACCACCGGAGGCAAGAATGCGATCCTGCTCCAGCTGAACATGAAGAAGGTCGACGGCGACTGGCTCGTGAGCGCGATCGAGGCAGGTCCCGGAGTCACCGTCGGCTCTCAGCAGGCGCAGCAGCAGATCCCGACACCCGCCCCGACGCAGACGCCCGCGCCGGTCCCCGGCGGATAGCCACCCGGATAGCCGTCCCGCGGCGGCTCAATCCGCCGGTTCGAGGACGGCCAGCGGACCGTCGCCCAGGAGGACGTCCGCACCGACGGTTCCGGTGAACACCGCGCCGGTGACGGCATCGCGCCAGGTTCCGGCGGGCAGTTCCACCTGGGCGGCAGCTCTGGTCTCGGCGCCGGTGAACATCAGGGCCAGCCGAACCGCGACGAGGACCACCTGCGGTTCGCCGTCGCGGCCGCGCGCGAAGCTGACGATGTGCGAGGCGCAGACCCCGCGCGCGGGGACGTCGATGAAGTCGCTGCCCGGGGCGAAGGCACCCGGATGCCTGCGCCGGACCGCCAGAGCGGTCCGCACGGCCTGGAGCTTCGGATGGTCGAGGCGCTGACCGTAATCGACAGGCCGCCGGTTGTCGGGGTCGGTCAGCGAATGGTCCCACCACTCGGTGCCCTGGTACACGTCGCCGACACCGGGCAGCAGGAGCGACAGGGCCTTGCGCGAGATCGACTCGGCGCGGCCGGCGTCGGCGATGAGTGCGACGAACGCGGCGATCAGCTCCGCCGCGAAACCGTGCTGCAGACTCGTCAGCCACTGCTGAACGGCCGACTCGGCAGCGTCGTCCACGTCGGTCCACGACGACACGATGCCGTTCTCCCGCATGGACTTGCGCGCGAACTCCGCGAGTCGACGGGCCAGGTCGGCGTCCGGCCGGCCCTCGTCGGGCCACACGCCGACCACGTTCTGTAGGAGGAAGTAGCACATCACCGGGTCCGGCGGCGGTGCGATCCGCTGCAGCTCGTCGACCAGGATCCGCCACCGTTGGGGCGTCTGTGCGATCACCGCGATCCGGGCGCGGACGTCCTCGCTGCGTTTG
Source organism: Gordonia sp. PS3 (assembly GCF_041950545.1). Taxonomy (NCBI): domain Bacteria; kingdom Bacillati; phylum Actinomycetota; class Actinomycetes; order Mycobacteriales; family Gordoniaceae; genus Gordonia; species Gordonia sp. PS3. The sequence continues at coordinate 1,560,479 of NZ_CP169524.1, forward strand.
GTGTCGTGCGTCGACAGTGCAGTCAGCGCCCGCGGCCAGTGGGCCGCACGCTCGGTCATCCGCGCATGGAAGTCGTTGCGGTTCACGGCCGGGACCCGCGGATTGCATCCGAGTTCCTGCGTGGAGACCAGCCGTGCGGTGCGGTGGAACCCGATGTCCTCGGTGGCCTTGCCGTAGACCGCGACCGCGGCTTCGCCGAGTCGGGCGACCGCTTCCGGAGCGTAGTCCGGGTCGTGGAAGGCGTCACGGAGGACGTCGAACCCCGGTGACAGGATCGGACTGGCGTCCCGCAGCCGTTCGATGTCGGCCAACACCGTGCTTCGCAGCGAGGGGTAGTCGGGACGGGCGACCGACGCGGAGCAGATCATCAGGGCGGCGGCCTGCTGCACGAGGTGGGCGCGAACGTGCGGCGCACGCCGGCAGAGCAGATCGCCGACGCGCTGGAGTCGGTCGGGGAACAGGTCCACGAGCACGGTCTGGCGAAGTGCGCGCGCCAGAGCGCCGAGTTCGCCGCCGCCCGGGACGCCGGAGACGGATTTGAAGGTCTCGTCGAGTTCCACCATCCCCGTCGGTGCGGTGAAGCGGGCTTCGATCAGCCGGAGCTGGTCGTATCCGGTGGTGCCGTCGACGGGGAGGGCGGGGTCGAGCCGCTCGCCGATCGCGAGCCCCTTCTCTATGTAGAGGAGCCGATGGTCGCCGAGATCGGCGCGCAGCCGCCGGAGGTAACCGGCGGGATCGCGCAGCCCGTCCACGTGGTCGACGCGGACGCCGTCCACCAAGTCGTCGGCGATCAGTTCCCGGAGCCACGAGTGCGTCGCGTCGTAGACTTCCGGAACCTCCTGCCGCAGTGCGGCGAGCCCGTTGACGGCCAGGAACCGGCGGTAGCCGATGCGGCGGCTGTCGTGCCGGACGAGGCGGTACCGCTGGCGGGCGTGCACCGCGTGCGGGTCGTCGCCGGGTGACGCGGTCCCCGGGGCGGTGGGTACGGCGAGCGTGCCGAGGACCAGCCGTCCGCGCTCGTCGAGTCGCAGATCGGCGAGGTCCTCGTCGCGGCCGAGGTAGGGCAGGTTGACGATCCCGCCTGCGGCCTCGGTGTCGAGATCGAAGTACTCGGCGTACCGGGAGTCCAGGCCGTTCACCAGCACGTCCGACCACCAGGGATTGTGATCGGGGTCCGCGATTCCGACGTGGTTGGGGACGATGTCGAGGATGACGCCGAGTCCGAGGGCCCGGGCGTGCTCGCGAAGCAGCCGGTAGCCGTCGGGCCCGCCGAGAACACCGGAGATCCGCCCTGGCGGGCACCAGTCGTAGCCGTGCCGCGATCCGGGCATCGCCTCCAGGACGGGGGAGAGGTAGAGGTGACTGACACCGAGTTCGCACAGATGAGGCAGGATCCCGGCCACCTCGGCGAACGTGAAGTCAGGCGTGAGCTGGATGCGATAGGTGGCCACCGGGTCGGCGGGGGTGCCGGCCATACCTGTCCTCCGATCGCCTGCACTGGCCCCGGAGGTGAGGCGTCAGTGGATCTCCGGGCCGGTCCACGGCAGTGCCGCGGAGAGCTGACGCGACAGTTCCCGGGTGAGGCTCCGGACGTAGGTCGCGCTCAAGTGGTGATAGTCCTTGTACACGATGATGTTACCGACCACGGCGGGGCAGAAGTCGGCGGTGCAGAGCCCGTCGGAGAGGTCGAGCCGATGGAACAGCGGGTTGCGCGCGGCGTAGTCGGTCGCCGGATCGACCGGATGCAGTGCGCTGGTCCGCACCGTGCCGCACGAGCGCGCGGTGCCGCCTGCGGCGAGGCACTCGGGTGTGTTGATCGGCCCGCGGTCGTTGTGCGGCCACGGATCGTCGCGGATTCCGACGACGGGGATCCCGGCGCCGGTCAGTTCGTCGAAGATCCCGATGTACCCCTGCGGGACGTGATCGGCGGCGCCCGACGGGTCCGGCCGCGTCGAGTTCGTGAACACCGCGTCGGGGCGAGTCCGTTCGAGGTCGGCCATCACGTTGAGAATCCAGGTGCGGCACTCGGGATACGGCGTGCCCTCCAGCTTCGTCGGGTTCTCGTCGGACGTCAGCGGGCAGCCCATTTTGAGATAGGTGAGGACCTTGAATCCGTTGGCCTTGCCGATCGCGTCGAGGGCACCGATCCACATCTCGGCGTGCGAGCCGCCGGCGAGGGCGAGGGTCCTGGTGCCGTGCGGGTCGCCGTAGACGCCGATCGCGGGCTCGGTCGCGGCGAAGTCGCTCATGAATCCGTCCGGGCCGGTCTGCGGAAGGTCGTCGGCCACCGCGAGCGGCGTCGGCTGCGGGTCGAGTGCTGGAACGGGCGCGTTCTCGAGCAGGGCGCGGGCACCCGGATACAGGGCGGGGTCGAGGTTCGCGGTGTCGACGGTGACCGTCGCCATGTGACGGTCCCACGCCCGAATGGCTCCGGCAGTCCCGGCGGACATCGCGACCAGCATGACGGTCAGGATCGCGGCGTAGGTGATCCGCGGGTGCGCCGGCCACCGGATGTGCGCCATCGACGAGCGGCCGCCGCCGCGCAGCGGATCCTCCACGTACCGTTTCATCAGCCACGCTAGTCCCAGGGAGACGGCGAGGATGCCCGCGCCTTCGAGGACGTTCGCGTGCTGCGTTCCGCGCCAGGTGAGATAGAAGATCAGCAGCGGCCAGTGGATCAGATACAGCGAGTACGACAGTCCGCCGAGCCACACGGCGGGCCGGCTCGCGAGCATCCGGTTCGCGGCCGGCGCCGGGCGGTCGGAGGCCTGACCGGCCCAGATGACGAGGAGCGTGGCCCCCACCGGAACCCAGGCGAGCGCTCCCGGGTATTCGGCGACACCGTCGATCCACCAACCGCAGGTGGCGATCAACACCAGCGCTGCGACGGTGACCGCGCTGCGGATGCGGTCGGCGATGGGCCACCGCGGCATCCAGATCGCCAGGAGCCCGCCCACCAGCGGCTCCCACAGGCGCGAGCGCGTGTCGTAGTAGTTGAAGGGCTGATCGACGTGCAGCCGGTGCTGCGCCCAGACGAACGAGGCGACGGCGACGGCGGCGACGACGACCGCGAAGACACCGCGGATGACGCCTGCGCGGGTCAGCATCTCGTAGCGGCGGCCCGCCACCTTGATCAGTCCGGCGATGGCGAGCAGGACGATCAGGGCGCCGACGAAGAACTGGCCCTGCATGGACATGGACCAGAGGTGCTGCAGCGGGCTGTTCGCTGAGCTCGCGGCGAGGTAGTCCTGAGAGTTCTTCGCGAGGTAGTAGTTCTGGTAGTAGAGCGCGCTCGCGAAGGTCTCACGGCCGATGTTGAGCCAGCGGGTCTGTGCGATCACCAGGACTGTCAGGATCACGACCCCGATGAGCACCGTGTACAGCGCGGGCAGGAGTCGTTTGAGCAGACGCTGGAACCGCGGCCAGGGGTTGATCGTCTCCGCGAGCCCGAAGCTGACCGACTGGCTGTGAATGGTGTGCCGCAGGAGCGAGCCGATGAAGAAGTAGCCCGAGAGAGTGAGGAACACGTCGACGCCGCCGGAGACCCGGCCGAACCAGACGTGGAAGCATGCGACCAGGGCGATGGCGATGCCGCGGAGACCGTCGAGGTCTGAACGATAGGCGGGCACCGTCGGGGCCGTTGCCGTGGCAGGGCGATCGGTGGACGCGGGCACTGTCGTTGGTTTCTCTCTCCGGGCACGGGCCTCCCGGGCGGGTGGCCGCCTCAGTAATCTACGTGCCCGCCTGCGCCGGACGAAATCTCGGCCTGCGGCGGGTGCGGTGCGCGGGTCAGTGCGTCTGTGCGGCGCTGCGGGCCCGGGCGCCGTCGAGGATCACCTCGAGCGCGTCGTCGAACTCCGCGTCGAAGACCCGGCCGGACGGTCCGGTGACGCCGAGCCGCTCCATCTGTGTCCGGGTCTGCTCCTCGATCGTCAGACCGATGGTCAGCTGGCAGATGGCCGTCGCCAGACCCGACTGGGCCTGGCGGTCGAGGCCGCCGCGGGCGGCGATGTCGGCGATCACCGTCTCGATGCCGCGGTCGGCCAGTCCCGACGCCCAAGCCGAGGAGACCACCTCGGCGCTGTCCGGGACGGCGAGCAGCGCCTGGCGCATGTCCGTCGCCAACCGGTGCAGATCGGCGAGCCAGTCGATGTCCTCGGACGCCCCGGGAACGGTCGAGAGGATGTCTTCGGCGAGCGCGGCGAGCATCGACTGCTTGTTCGGGAAGTGCCAGTACAGCGCGTTCGGCCGGACGCCGAGATCTGATGCCAGCCGCCGCATCGTGAGATCGGCGAGGCTGTGCTCGGCGAGGATGGCCCGCGCCGCAGCGAGAATGTCCGATCTCGTGTTGCTCACACCGCCACCCTATCCTGACCTGCCCTGTACGTCGTACAGGCGTCTCCTGTACATCGTTCAGGACGTCCTGTACGGTGTCCAGGAATCGAGGAATCCGTGTGGGATGTGCAACGAACAGGAGGCCGGTATGGACCAGACCACCATCGCGCAGATCGATGCGAAGCACGTCTGGCACCCGTACGGCGGCTTCCCGTCCAGTACGCGGCCGCTGGTGGTGCGGGACTGCGCGGGCGTGCACATCCGGCTCGCCGACGGCACCGAACTGATCGACGGGATGAGCTCGTGGTGGTCGGCCGTTCACGGCTACCGTCACCCGCGACTCGACGCGGCGCTCGCCGAACAGGCCCGTCGTATGTCGCACGTGATGTTCGGCGGGCTCACACATGAGCCCGCGGCGAGACTGGCCCAGACGCTGGTGAGCCTGACTCCCGATCCGCTCCAGAAGGTCTTCTTCGCCGACTCCGGTTCGGTGTCGGTGGAGGTCGCGGTGAAGATGGCGGTGCAGTACTGGCGCAGTCGCGGGCGCAGCGAGAAGCACCGCCTGCTGACCTGGCGGGGCGGCTACCACGGCGACACCTTCGCGCCCATGAGCGTCTGCGATCCCGAGGGCGGCATGCACTCGATGTGGCGCGGAGTGATCGCCGAGCAGGTCTTCGTCCCCGCGCCTCCGGACGCGCGTGCGGGTGCGTCCGCCGACGAGGCCTACCTGACCATGTTCGACGCGCAACTCGAACTGCATCGCGATCGACTGGCCGCAGTGATCGTCGAACCGGTGGTCCAGGGTGCCGGCGGGATGCGGTTCCACTCGCCGTCGCTGATCGCGGGGCTGCGGCGACTGTGCGATCGCCACGACGTGCTGCTGATCTGCGACGAGATCGCCACCGGCTTCGGCCGGACCGGCACCCTTTTCGCGGTCGACGCCGCGGCCGTCAGCCCCGACATCGTGTGCGTGGGGAAGGCGCTGACCGGCGGCTACCTGACGCTGGCCGCCACCCTCACCACCGATGAGATCGCCGCGACCATCAGCCGCGGCGAGGCGGGAGGTCTGGCACACGGACCGACCTTCATGGCCAACCCACTGGCCTGCGCGGTCGCCTGTGCGTCCCTGGAGGTACTCGCCGAATCGGACTGGCGGACGCGCGTGCCGCAGATCGGCCGCCGGCTCAGCGCGGGGCTGGCGTCGTTGACCGAGGTGGCAGGCGTCGCCGACGTACGCACACTGGGGGCGATCGCGGTGATCGAGCTCGATCGCGAGGTCGACGTCGCTGCGGCCACCGACGCGGCGATCGCGCGCGGAGTGTGGGTGCGGCCGTTCCGAAACCTGATCTACGCCATGCCGCCGTACATCATCACCGATGCACAGATCGACGTGCTGACAGCAGGCATGACCGCGGCGGCGAGGGCGTCGGTGGAGGCGTCGGTGGAAGCAGACACCCGCGAGGACGAGGAGTTGGCATCATGAGCGCACCGTGGCTGGCGGACATCGCCGCGCGGACCCTGAACGCAGGACTGCACCGGGAACCCGTGGTGCGCCAGGCCGGAGCGACCGAGATCAACCTCGCGTCCAACGACTACCTCGGGCTGTCGAGCCATCCGGACGTGATCGCCGGGGCACACGCCGCACTCGACCGGTGGGGTGCGGGCTCCACCGCCTCCCGTCTGGTCGCGGGAACCACGCAGGCGCACATCGACTTCGAGAACGACCTCGCTGAGTTCCTGGGTTTCGAAGCCGCTCTGGCCTTCTCGTCCGGGTATCTGGCCAACGTCGGCGCGATCACCGCGCTCGTGGGCCGGGGTGATCTCATCGTGAGCGACACCGGAGCGCACGCCTCGCTGATCGACGGATGCCGGCTGTCGCGGGCGCGCGTGGAAGTGGTGCCGCGCGGCGACGCCGATGCCGTGGAGCGAGTGCTCGCCGCACGGTCGGAGGAACGCGCGCTGGTCGTGACGGATTCGATCTACAGCATCGACGGCCGGATCGCTCCGCTCCGCGAGTACTACGACACGGCCACTCGGCACGGCGCGATCATGCTCGCCGACGAGGCGCATGCGCTGGGCGTGCGCGGCCCCGGCGGGCGGGGAGTCGCGGCCGAACAGGGACTGTCCGGCGCTCCCGGTCTGGTGATCACGACGGTCGGGTCTAAGTCGCTCGGTGCACAGGGCGGCATCGTTCTCGGCACGCATCTGCTCCGCGAGCATCTCATCGACCATGCCCGGACCTTCATCTTCGACACCGGTCTCAACCCGGCCGCCGTCGGGGCGGCGCATGCGGCGCTGCGCATTCTGCGCGGCGATCCGCAGATGCCCGACCGGCTCCGCGCCGGAGTGCGCCGGCTCGCCGCCGCCTGCGGTGGCGGGATCCCCGACGCCGCAGTGGTGTCGCTGATCGTGGGCGACCCGGTGGCCGCGGTCGACGCCGCCTCGCTGTGCCGGGAGCAGGGCGTCTTCGTCGGATGCTTTCGACCGCCGTCGGTGCCCGAGGGCACTTCGCGGTTGCGCCTGACCGTCCGCGCCGACCTCGATGACGCCGACCTCGACTACGTGGCCTCGGTCGTGACCGGCGCGCTGCGCCGGGTGGTGGAGGCCGCATGACCGCGCGGATCATGGTCGTCACCGGCACGTCGACGGATGTCGGCAAGACGGTCGCGGTCGCCGCGCTGGCGGCCGCCGCCCAGGCCGCCGGACTCCGCGTCGGCGTGTGCAAGGCCGCGCAGACGGGGGTCGCGCCCGGCGAACCGGGCGACCTCGACGAGGTGCGCCGCCTCGCCGGAGAGATCCCGGTGCGCGAGCCGGCACGGTATCCCGAGCCGCTGGCCCCCGAGACCGCCGCTGCGCGGGCCGGGATGGAGCCGGTGACACTCGATGCGATCGCCTCGGCGACCGAGGAACTCGCCGCCGTCACCGATCTGGTGCTGGTGGAAGGTGCGGGCGGCGTGCTGGTGCGGCTCGGGCCGGACTTGACCGTGCTCGACGTCGCCCGGCGACTCGGCGCGGAGATGCTGGTGGTCGCGGACCCGGGGCTCGGAACGCTCAACCACACCGAACTCACCGCGCGGGCGATCGCCGCAGCCGGGGTGACACTGCGCGGTCTGGTGATCGGTTCCTGGCCGGACGAACCGGATCTCGCGATGCGGTGCAACCTCGCCGATCTTCCACGGCTGACGGGAGCGCCGATCGTCGCGACCGTCCCCGCAGGGGTCGGGCGGTCGCCGGCCGACGACTTCCGCGTCGCCGCACCGACGTGGGTCGACGCCTCGCTGTTCCGCGTGGACGCGACCTGTTCATGACGCCGAGAACGTGCCGCACAGCGCCGGCCGAGGGAGATACGCCCTCACCCGGTGCGTCACCGGCACGTTCCTAGAACTTCACACCCATTCACGAAGGAGATCTCCCCATGACCACGACCGCCGACACGTCAGCCCCGGCAGCCGCGGACACCGCCGACATCCTCGCCGTCGCGCGCGAGCAGGTCCTGGAGCGCGGCGAGGGACTGAGTCAGGACCAGGTCCTGCGCGTCCTGCAGCTCGACGACGACCGCCTCACCGAACTGTTGCAGCTCGCACACGATGTGCGGCTGCGGTGGTGCGGTCCCGAGGTGGAAGTGGAGGGCATCATCTCGCTCAAGACCGGCGGCTGCCCGGAGGACTGCCACTTCTGCAGTCAGTCGGGACTGTTCGCCTCTCCGGTCCGCAGCGCCTGGATCGACATCCCGTCGCTCGTGGAGGCGGCCAAGCAGACGGCCAAGACCGGAGCGACGGAGTTCTGCATCGTCGCCGCCGTGCGTGGACCGGACAAGCGACTGATGACTCAGGTCGCCGCGGGCATCGAGGCCATCCGCAACGAGGTCGACATCCAGATCGCCTGCAGCCTGGGCATGCTCACGCAGGAGCAGGTCGACGAGCTCGCAGCGATGGGTGTCCACCGTTACAACCACAATCTGGAGACCGCGCGCAGCCACTTCCCGAAGGTCGTCACCACGCACACGTGGGAAGAGCGCTGGGGCACCCTGAGGATGGTGCGTGAGGCGGGCATGGAGGTCTGCTGCGGCGGCATCCTCGGCATGGGGGAGACACTCGAGCAGCGCGCGGAGTTCGCCGCCGATCTCGCGGCGCTCGAGCCCGACGAGGTGCCGCTGAACTTCCTGAACCCGCGCCCGGGCACGCCCTTCGGCGACCTGGAGGTACTGCCGGCCTCGGAGGCGCTGAAGTCGGTGGCCGCGTTCCGGCTCGCGCTGCCCCGCACCATCCTGCGGTTCGCGGGCGGCCGCGAGATCACCCTCGGCGATCTCGGAGCCAAGCAGGGCATCCTCGGCGGCATCAACGCCGTCATCGTGGGTAACTACCTGACCACTCTCGGCCGGCCCGCGGAGGACGATCTCGATCTGCTCGACGACCTGAGCATGCCCATCAAAGCCCTCAATGACACGCTGTGACTCGCGCCGGTAGCCTCGAAGGTCGTGGCCCGTCCGCCGCGGCCATCAGATTCCAGGAGGCGTCGACCATGACGAGCGTGATCCCCGGTCCGCTGCAGCAGCCGCTGCGCTTCGGCGTGTACACCGGTATCGAGCTCGAACTGCAGGCCGCGGACGAGGTCCCCACAGCGGCGCGACTCGGCCTGGAGCCGCCGCGCTTCTGCGGCCAGTGCGGCCGCCGGATGGTGGTGCAGGTGCGGCCGGACGGTTGGGATGCACGGTGCTCCAGGCACGGAACGGTCGACTCCTCGGAGATGGGACAGCGATGAACGCGCGCCGGGTGGTCGCGGTCGTACTCGCGCTGTTCGCCGCGGCGGTGGCGGTCGGAGGACTGTGGGTGCTGTTGGCACCCGCCCCCGACGTCGTCGTCGAGCACGGCGGGCAGATGCGTTTCGCGACCGAGGCCGACCCGGCGAAGCTCTTCGACGGGGTGGCGATCTTCTCCTTCCTCTGCCTCGGACTGGGTGTGCTGATCGGACTCGCCACCTGGTTCGGGCTGCGCACGTCGAGGGGTATCGGCGGATTCGCGTTCGTGGTGCTGATGTCCATCGCCACGTCGGCGCTCGCGCTGAACCTGGCCGACCGTTTCGGCCGGATGTCGCACGGCGAGATCGAGCGGTCCGTACCGGGTTCCTACTCCGGGACGGTGAACCTCTGGCTCGACGGCGATGTCGGTCCGGCCTGGGTGCTGCTGCTGTGTGCGCCGACGGCCGGCGCGCTGGTCTATCTCGTATGCGTCCTCTCGAGCGCGCACGCCGATCTCGGCGTGGGCGACCTGCCTGCAGACGAGTTCGGTGAGATGCGTGAGCCCTTGCCGATCGGTGCGGTCGGATTATCCGACGGCGGCGAGGTCGTGCCGCCCTCGCAACCGGGAGACCCGAGCGGACGCTGAGGCGAGACGTGGGGAAGTGCGGTCCGTCACATGGGTGGGCGCAGCGCGGCGAATTCGTCGGTCACCCTGATCCGAGCGTCCGCGAACTCATACAGCGCGGGCGGACGGCCACCCGTCCGGCCGGTGTGGCCGACGGTTCCCGTCGCCACGACCACTCCGCGGCGTGAGAGGACCCGCAGCAGATTCGTCGAGTCGACCGGGTAGCCCAGCGCCGCTCCATAGATCTCGGAGAGTTCGGACATCGGGAACTGGCTCGGCGCCAGAGCGAACGCGATGTTGGTGTACGAGAGCTTGCCCGCCAGACGATGCCGTGCGAGGTCGATGACGTCGCGGTGGTCGTAGGCCAGTTCCGGCAACTCGTCGACGGCGAACCATGCGGCATCGGCGACGGTCTCGGCGGGGATATCGCTCGGCACCAGCGCCAGGAAAGTCGATGCGACGGTTCGCTGTTCGGGCACGCGGTCCGGGTCGGAGAACACCGACAGCTGTTCGAGGTGGGCCACCCGAGTGAGCCCGGCGCGGGCACCGAGCCATCTCAGCGCGGCCGCCCCCAGCGTCTCGCGCTCAACGATCGGTCCGCCGGGCAACGCCCATCCGGCCTGCTCGCACCGATGCAGCAGCACATGCAGCGCCGGGACGTCGACGTCGGTTTCGCGCACCTGGAAGACAGCGGTGAGCACCTCGACGCGCACGGTGGTTTCGGCCATGCGATCCAGATTAGGAGACGGTCGTTCCGCTGCGCATTCGGTCCCGGTGGACGGTCACGGGTGAGTGACCCAGGTGCTCCCGCCGCACATGATGAACAGTCCCGACGGATCCCGCGACACCCGATCGACGCTGCTGTCGCAGGGATCGCCGACATTGTGGACGCTTCCGTCGTCGTCTCCGTGCTGGAGCCAGTGCGGCGTCGGCCTACCGGAGTAGCCGCAGACCAGACTGCGGCCGGAGGCGTCTGTCTGGAAAGTGCGTACTTCCGAGTCCGAACACTCCGAACCCTCGACGACCGGCGGTGCCTCCTCCGTGACCGGCTCCTCGACAGCCGGCGGGTCGGGTCTCTCGGTCTGGGACGGCGGGGATTGCGTGACCGACACGGTGACGGTCGCCGGCGGAGCTGCGGCGTCGTTCGATCGCTGAGGGTCCATCAGGACGATCGTGACCGCGACCGCGACAGCCACCGCCAATAGAACCGCAACGGCCACGAGTATCCGCGTCACATGTCGTGTCGCCATCGATGCAGTCACCTCTTCGGCCTCGTCCCACGTGAATGGAAGCACCGTAGCCCACTGCACCGGCAGGCCTTGGCGTTCCCGCTGACAGCGCGCCCGAACGCTGTCACGACCGGGCGGGAATGCGTCGTCGATCACAGGTGTTACGATGACGAGGTGTTTTCGATCTATGGTCGAAAACCTCTGGCGCACAGCCCGCGCTCGAGACCACGCGATGGGAGAGCAGTCGTCATGACTACTGGAACCGTGATCACCCGGACCGAGACCGAACTCGGCATGCCCGACCCCCGCCACGGTATTCCGCCCGCCTACGGCGGCGTGGAGCCGACGGCCGAGTGGGCCGAGGAGATCAAGCGGCTGGCGAAGGCGCGCAACGCCTCGATCCTGGCTCACAATTACCAGCTGCCCGAGATTCAGGACATCGCCGACCATGTCGGCGATTCGCTCGCACTGTCGAGGATCGCCGCGGAGACCGATGCGGACGAGATCATCTTCTGCGGTGTGCACTTCATGGCCGAGACCGCCAAGATCCTGAGTCCAGAGAAGCGGGTACTGATCCCAGACGAGCGAGCGGGCTGCTCGCTCGCCGATTCGATCACCGCGGACGACCTGCGCGCTTGGAAGGCTGAGTTCCCGGACGCGGTCGTCGTCTCGTACGTCAACACCACCGCTGAGGTGAAGGGACTGACGGACATCTGCTGCACCTCGTCGAACGCGGTGGACGTGGTCGCGTCGATCGATCCGGACAAGGACGTGCTGTTCCTGCCGGACCAGTTCCTCGGTGCCCACGTGAAGCGTGAGACGGGGCGCGACAACATTCACATCTGGGCGGGCGAGTGCCACGTGCACGCCGGCATCAACGGCGATGAACTCACCGAACAGACCGAGAGTCACCCCGGCGCCGACCTGTTCATTCATCCCGAGTGCGGGTGCGCCACGTCGGCGCTCTATCTGTCGGGCGAGGGCGTCGTGCCGCAGGAGCGCGTCAAGATCCTCTCCACCGGCGGCATGATCGACGCCGCGCGAGCCACTCACGCCAAGCAGGTGCTGGTGGCGACCGAGGTCGGCATGCTGCACCAGCTGCGTCGTGCGGCGCCGGAGATCGACTTCCAGCCGGTCAACGATCGTGCAGCCTGCCCGTACATGAAGATGATCACCCCGGCGGCGCTGCTGCGATGCCTCACCGAGGGCAAGGACGAAGTCCACGTCGCTCCGGATGTGGCCGCCCGTGCACGGCGCTCGGTGGAGAGGATGATCGCGATCGGCAATCCCGGTAGCGGAGAATAGGCGGAGTGAACTCCTTCATCGGTCAGCAACAGGCAACCGGCGATCTGGATCTCGTCGTCGACGAGGAACTCATCGCTCTGATCCGCACGGCACTCCTGGAGGATCTTCGATACGGTCCCGACATCACCACGCTGGCGACCGTGCCACCGGAGACGGTCGCGGACGCGAAGATCGTCTCCCGCCAGCCCGGCGTGGTCGCCGGCCTGCCGGTGGTCCGGGCCGTGTTCGACGAGGTGATCGGGAGCGATAACTACGTAGTCACCGAGCAACTCGACGATGGCTCGCGCGTCGAACCCGGGTCGGTCGCTCTCGCGCTGCGTGCCCCGGCGACCTCGTTGTTGACCGCGGAGCGTACCGCCCTCAACCTGCTGTGCCATCTGTCCGGTATCGCCACGGCGACGGCTGCGTGGGTCGACGCCGTGGACGGCACGCGTGCACAGATCCGGGATTCGCGGAAGACGCTGCCCGGTATGCGCGCGCTGCAGAAGTATGCGGTCCGGGCGGGCGGCGGAGTGAACCATCGGATGGGTCTCGGTGATGCCGCGCTCATCAAAGACAATCACGTGGTCGCCGCGGGCGGTGTCGCGCAGGCGCTCGAAGCGGTCCGCGCTGCGGCGCCGGATGTTCCGGTGGAGGTGGAGGTCGATTCGCTGGAGCAGCTCGACGAGGTCCTCGAGCTCGCGCCCCAGCTGGTTCTGCTCGACAACTTCGAGCCGTGGCAGACGCAGATGGCGGTGCAGCGCCGAGACACGCGGTCGCCCGAGACGAAGCTCGAATCATCAGGCGGACTGGCACTGGACTCGGCGATGGACTACGCGAGGACCGGTGTGGACTACCTCGCCGTCGGGGCATTGACCCACTCGGTCACGGTCCTCGACTTCGGCTTGGACATGTGACCGACGGTGTTCGCGCACTCCTGTGCCCGGCCGGGTGTGTCCGGTCAGGCGGCCAGGAGTGTGTCGAGGTAGTTCTCGATCCGGGATTCGCTGGGTTCGGGCGGCGGCTGGGGTTGGTGGTCCGGGAGGAGTTCGGCGTGGTGGATTTGGTTGATCCGCCATCCGGGCGGTCTTGTCCCGTCCCTGGTGTTGCCGCTGGGTCGCCAGACGACGCGGCCGGCGTGGGGTCCGTCGATCAGGATCATCGTCTGCCATTGCCCGGGGCGGGGGCCGACGGAGCGATTGTGACGCCCGCATGCGGCGCCGAGGTGGTCGATGTCGGTGGGTCCGCCGTCGGCCCAGTCCGGGAAATGATGGGCCTGCGTCCGGGTGAACGGGGCGTCGCAGCCGGGGGCGGTGCAGCCGCGGTCGCGGGCGAAGAGCATCAATCGCTGTGCCCGCGACGCGAGCCGACGACCTCGTCCGAGGTAGAGGGCTTGTCCGGTGTGGGCGGAGAAGACGGCCAGGTGCGGGGTTGCGGTGGCGGCGACTTCGATCAACTCCGCGACCGGCACCCGGGTCCCGGTCGCGGTCAACGCGATCCCGGCCTGCTCGGCCAACTCGTGGTCGGTGACGGTGATGACCAGATCACCCGACCGCCGACCACCCCCAACACCAGTGCGGGAGGCGCGCAGCAGGGCCTGCAGACCGTCGTGGGTGCGCTGCCCGGGCGTGCGGGTATCGCGCTCGACGGCGGCGGCGAGGGCGGCCGGGTCGGCAGACTCAACGGTCCCCGACGGGGAGTCGGGGTCGTCGGGGTTGTTCATTCCCGGTGCGGCCCACGACGGCAGTGCGGCTTCCATTTCCGCGCGCAGGGCCGGGGTGAGGTAGCCGCGGACTTTGCTCATCAACCGCAGATCTTGGGGCAGGATCGTGAAGCCGCGCAGGCGTTTGCGGTCGCGTTCGTCGGTGACGGTCCCGTCCGGGTCCAGGTGCGCGAGCAGTCGGATGCCGGCGGTGCGGACACCGGCCGGACTCAACTCGCGCGCGACCCACGCCAACTGCACCTCGGCCCGCGCGCGTACTGATGCGTCGATGGCGGTGGGGATCTTGTCCATGATGGCGTCGATTTCGCGGACGTGGTCGGCACCGATCGCACCCTCGCCGACCGCGACCGCGGTCGCCGGCAGTACCGGTGGGTGGGTTTGTCCTTGCAGGTCGGTGAATCGTCCGATGCCAGCGGCGCTGAGGCGTCGGCGGCGGGCGGCACCGTCACCGAGCCGCAACCCCTGCGCCAAATACTGATGCACCGACAAATACCCCGCCTTGCGATACACGGCCCGGTCGGAGACCTCCACCAGCACCGCGGCGTCGACACCGTCGAGACGACGATGCGTGCGCTCGAGGGTCTCGACGGTTTCCAACAGGGCGTCTTCGGTCACCGCGGACAGCGGCAGCGACGCGAACTTGGTCGCCGCAGCCTCCAACAGGCGGGCGAGGGCGGCCGGATCGTCCGGCAGCACTTCTGACGTGACCATCGAACCCACCCCCTCCACCTGCACAGTGTCCGAGAACACTTCTGCTGTGCTTCTATGTTCGAATCATACCGCCGACCTCCGACAAGAACTGTGAGAGAAGCCGCAGACCTGTCGGGCAGCCCATGGACGAGCGCTATCGGGGCGAACAGTGGCGCCTGTCGCCGGGCCGCGAGACCGACCGCGAAAGTCTCGTGCGACCGTCCGTCCGCGGTCTGATAGCGGTGGCGGCCGAAACCGACCATCGACCCCCACATCACCGGCTCGGTACCGGTCATCTCCCGAAACAGTCGGACCACGAGCCGGGCGTCGTCCCGCCGCCGCTGGTCCGTGACAGCAGCGAGATACGCATCCACCGAGTCGTCACCGGGGGCCGTCTTCGTCATGGGTCGAGCCTAGATGTCCGTACGTTCGGGCATCATCGGTGGAATGACGCCGACCGTGTACGCCTCGACCGCCTCCGAACTGGACCCGATCACGTTCTACGGTCTGCTGCGACTGCGCGAGGAGGTCTTCGTCGTCGAACAGGACTGCGCCTACCACGAGTTGGACGGCCGGGATGTGGAGCCCACCACTCTCCACCTCTGGTGCGCGGACCCCGTGGACGGAAGTCCGGTCGCCACTGTGCGCGTGCTGCTGGACCGACTTCCCGACGGCGAGACCCGGCACCGGATCGGCCGGGCCTGCGTGCGGCCCGAACTCCGAGGCACCGGGTTGATGCGGGCCCTCCTGGATCGGGCCGTCGCCTACATCGCCGACCGCCCGAGTGTTCTCGACGCTCAGGCCCACCTCGCGGGCCTGTATTCACGGTGGGGATACGTCCCCGACGGACCGGAGTTCGTCGAGGACGGGATTCCGCACGTGCCGATGCGGCGCGACCCCGCGCGGCGGCCGGGCCCGACGAGAAGGTCGACCGCCGAACGGGCCTGAATCGCATGCGGAGTGTTCAGTCGCCTTCGGCTCCGAGGCCGGTGCGCAAACGGTTTGCACCGACCGCATATCCTGGACAGTGCCCTCAAGTCCTCGAAAGCGGAGTGGAGAACACATGCTCACCCGAACCGACCTGCGAGGCAGCACCCCGACGCTGAGCCAACTGCGTCGTGCGCTGCCGCGCGGCGGAACCGACGTCAACGCCGTGCTGCCCACGGTCACTCCCGTCGTCGAAGCGGTCGCTGAGCATGGTGCCACCGCGGCCCTCGACTACACCGAGAAGTTCGACAGGGTCCGCCCGGCGTCAGTCCGCGTCCCGGCGGAGGTGATCGCCAAGGCGCGGGCCGACCTCGACGGCGCGGTCGCCGATGCCCTGGAGGAGTCGATCCGTCGCGCTCGCCTGGTGCACGCAGACCAGCGACGCCAGACCTCGGTCACCCAGGTGGTGCCCGGCGGAACCGTCGCTGAGAAGTGGATCCCGGTGCGCCGCGTGGGTCTGTACGTTCCCGGAGGCAACGCCGTCTACCCGTCCAGCGTGATCATGAACGTGGTCCCGGCTCAGGAGGCGGGTGTCGGCTCACTCGTCGTCGCGTCTCCGGCCCAGGCCGACTTCGGCGGATGGCCGCACCCGACCGTCCTCGCCGCGTGCGCCCTGCTCGGGGTCGACGAGGTGTGGGCCGTCGGTGGTGCGCAGGGCATCGCGCTTCTGGCCTACGGCGGTGACGACACCGACGGCCGCGTCCTGGACCCGGTCGATCTCATCACCGGTCCCGGCAACATCTACGTCACCGCGGCCAAGCGCCTCGTGCGCGGCGTGGTCGGCATCGACTCCGAGGCCGGTCCCACCGAGATCGCGATTCTGGCCGACGACTCCGCCGATCCCGCGGTCGTCGCCTCCGATCTCATCAGCCAGGCCGAGCACGACGTCCTCGCGGCGGCGGTGCTCGTCACCGACAGCGAGGCGCTCGCCGATGCGGTCGACGAGGCCGTGGAACTCGCGGCGACGGCCACGAAGCACTCCGAGCGCGTCAAGACCGCGCTGGCCGGTCCGCAGTCCGGGGTGGTCCTGGTGGACGACATCGACGCCGGGCTGGCTGTCGTCGACGCGTACGCGGCCGAGCACCTGGAGATCCAGACGCGTGACGCGCAGGCCGTGGCCGACAGAGTGACCAGCGCCGGCGCGATCTTCGTCGGTACCTATTCGCCGGTGAGCCTCGGTGATTACAGCGCGGGCTCCAACCACGTTCTGCCGACGTCCGGCTCGGCCAAGTACGCCTCCGGCCTGTCGGTGCAGACGTTCCTGCGCGGAGTGCATGTGATCGACTACGACCGCGACGCGCTCGCGGAGATCGCCGACCGCGTCGTGACGCTGGCGAACGCCGAAGACCTTCCCGCGCACGGCGAGGCGGTCCAGGCCAGGTTCGGGGGAGCACGGTGACCGGTCCGGGCCGGTCCGTCGGTCTCGCCGACCTCCCGTTGCGCGACTCGCTGCGCGGGAAGTCGCCGTACGGAGCACCGCAGCTTCAGGTTCCGGTGGTGCTGAACACCAACGAGAACCCGCACCCGCCGAGTCGTGCGCTGATCGACGACGTCGCGAAGGCGGTCGCCGCCGCGGCCGAGGATCTGCACCGATACCCGGATCGGGATGCGGTGGGCCTGCGTTCGGACCTCGCCGCGTACCTCAGCGCGGCCACGGGCGTGGAACTGTCGGTCGACAACGTGTGGGCGGCCAACGGCTCCAACGAGATCCTCCAGCAGATCCTGCAGGCCTTCGGTGGGCCCGGGCGCACGGCGATGGGCTTCGTGCCGTCGTACTCGATGCACCCGATCATCGCCGACGGCACGCAGACGCAGTGGGGCCCCGCTCATCGCGCGGACGACTTCTCTCTGGACGTGGAGCAGGCCGTCGCAGCGATCGCCGAGCACCGGCCCGACATCGTCTTCGTGACCTCGCCGAACAATCCGACCGGCGGGAGCGTCGCGATCGCCGATCTGCGGCGTCTCCTCGACGCGGCCCCCGGCATCGTGATCGTCGACGAGGCCTACGGCGAGTTCTCGTCGCAGCCGAGCGCGGTCTCGCTGATCGACGAGTTCGGCAGCAAGCTGATCGTGTCGCGGACCATGAGCAAGGCGTTCGCCTTCGCGGGCGGCCGGCTCGGCTATCTGGCCGCGGCGCCGGCCATGATCGAGGCGCTGCTTCTGGTGCGCTTGCCGTACCACCTGTCGGTGCTGACGCAGGCCGCCGCGCGGGCGGCCCTGCAGCACTCGTCGGAAACGCTCGGTGCGGTCGCCGCGATCGCCGCCGAACGCGACCGCGTGGCCGCCGCGCTCACGGGTATGGGATACGCGGTGACGCCGTCGGATGCGAACTTCATCCTCTTCGGCGAGTTCGCGGACGCTCCCGCCACCTGGCAGCGCTACCTCGACCGCGGTGTCCTGATCAGGGATGTCGGCATCCCCGGGCACCTGCGTGCGACCATTGGACTACCAGCCGAGAACGACGCCTTCCTGGCCGTCAGCGCGGAACTGGCCGATACCGACCGAAAGCAGCAGTAGCAGCAGTGACAACAGCGCAGCACGAACCCCGGATCGCCCGCGTCGAGCGCACCACGCGCGAGTCGTCGATCACCGTCGAGATCAACCTCGACGGCACCGGCAGGACCGACATCGACACCTCGGTGCCGTTCTTCGACCACATGCTCACCGCGTTCGGTGCGCATGGCAGCTTCGACCTCACCGTGCACGCGAAGGGCGACATCGAGATCGAGGCGCACCACACGGTGGAGGACACCTGCATCGTGCTGGGACAGGCCATCGGGCAGGCTCTCGGCGACAAGAAGGGCATCCGCCGGTTCGGCGACGCCTGGATCCCGATGGATGAGACGCTCGCCCAGGCCATCGTGGACGTCTCGGGCCGACCGTACTGCGTGCACACCGGCGAACCCGATCACATGCTGACCGCCGTGATCGGCGGCTATTCCGGCGGCGACAAGCCGGTCGTGTCGTACGCGACCGTCCTCAACCGTCATGCGTTCGAATCGATCGCGCTCAACGCCCGCATTGCCCTGCACGTCCGCGTGCTGTACGGCCGCGACCAGCACCACATCACCGAGGCCGAGTTCAAGGCCGTCGCGCGAGCACTGCGCGAGGCTGTCGAACCGGATCCGCGGACCTCGGGCATCCCGTCGACGAAGGGCGCCCTGTGAGTTCACCGCGCGTCGCGCTCCTCGACTACGGTTCGGGCAACCTGCGCTCGGCGCAGCGAGCGCTGGAGCGAGCCGGAGCGCAGGTCGAGATCACGTCCGACTTCGAGACCGCGATCGGTGCCGACGGACTGGTGGTGCCCGGCGTCGGTGCGTTCGCGGCCTGCATGGCCGGGTTGAAGGCGGTCCGGGGCGATCGGATCATCGGACGCCGGCTGGCGGGCGGGCGGCCGGTGCTCGGAATCTGCGTGGGGATGCAGATCCTGTTCAGTCACGGCGTCGAGTTCGGCGTCGACACGCAGGGCTGCGGCGAGTGGCCGGGTTCGGTGACCAGACTGCCGGCGGAGGTGCTCCCGCACATGGGCTGGAACACCGTCGACGCACCGGACGACTCGGTGCTCTTCGACGGTATCGACGACGACGCACGCTTCTACTTCGTTCACTCCTACGCCGCGCAGACGTGGGAGATGGATTCGGCGGGTTCGCCGATACAGACGCCGAAACTCACCTGGTCCGAGCACGGTGGACGGTTCCTGTCCGCGGTCGAGAACGGTCCGCTCTCGGCCACGCAGTTCCATCCCGAGAAGTCCGGTGACGTCGGCGCCGAGCTGCTGCGGAACTGGATCGGGGGGATCGCGTAAGTGAAAGAGACAAGCGAAGCGGCACAGCAGTTCTCGTTCGCGAGACTGGTGTTCTATTCGCTCGGTGCGGGCGTGCTGGTGCTCGCGGTGATGCTGCCGATCGTGCTGTCGCTGGCGCGACCGTACCCGACCGCCGCGCTGTGCGTCGCCCTCGCCGCCATCGTGCTGATGGTGGTCGCGATCGCCCTCGTCTCGCGCCGGATGCTGGCCGGCGTGCAGCGGGAGATCGACGCCCGCCGGGCGGAGTTGGAACGCAGGCGAACACAGGAGAAGTGACCGGCTCCGACGGCACCGGACGGTGGACGCTCGCGCCCGGACACCCGCGACACGGCGCCTCCACAGCACCCCCACAAACATGTCGACCCCGCGACACGACAACGTGCGGCCGGCACCGTACACACCGAAAGCGAAACTGAACTGATGGGCATCCTCGAACTCCTCCCGGCCGTCGACGTGGTCGACGGTCAGGCGGTTCGCCTGGTCAAGGGCGAGGCCGGATCGGAGACCTCCTACGGCTCACCGCGCGACGCTGCGCTGGCCTGGCAGCGGGACGGCGCCCAGTGGCTGCATCTCGTAGATCTCGACGCGGCGTTCGGCCGCGGCGACAACCGTGAGCTGCTCGCCCAGGTGGCCGCCGCAGTGGACGTGAAGGTGGAGCTGTCCGGCGGCATCCGCGACGACGCCTCGCTCGCCGCCGCGCTGGCGACCGGGTGCACGCGGGTCAATCTCGGCACCGCCGCCATCGAGAACCCCGCCTGGTGCGCACGCGCGATCGCCGAGTACGGAGACAAGATCGCCGTGGGACTCGACGTGACGCGCAACGGCTCCTCGTACACGGTGCGCGGCCGCGGCTGGGTCACCGAGGGCGGCGACCTGTGGGAGACCCTGGAGCGCCTGAACAACGACGGTTGTGCGCGGTACGTCGTCACCGACGTCAGCAAGGACGGCACGCTGAGCGGACCCAATCTGGAACTGCTGGAACAGGTGGCCCGCGCCACCGACTCGCCCGTCGTGGCCTCGGGCGGCATCTCGCAGATCGACGACCTGCTCGCGATCGCCGAGCTGACCGCGCTGGGCGTGGAGGGCGCCATCGTTGGCAAGGCCCTGTACGCGGGCCGCTTCACACTGCGCGAGGCGCTCGACGCCGTCGCGGGCGCCGGGAGCCGGTGAACCGGCCGTGACCGATGCCGTCGACGCACGCGACTACCCGCAGCTGCTGGCTGCCGGGGAATCGGTGCTCGACGAGGTCACCGGGCTGTTCGTCGACGGGCTGGGCTCGCCGGGCACGCACGCGAAGGGCCGTGGCGACTTCGCCACCGACGTCGATCTCGCGCTGGAGCGCAGCATCGCCGAGAAGCTCGAGCGACGGACGGGCATCGAGGTCCACGGCGAGGAGTTCGGCGGCCCGGCCCCCGACGACGGCGCGATGTGGATTCTCGATCCGATCGACGGGACCTTCAACTATTCGGTGGGGATGCCGATCGCCGCGATGCTGCTGGCGCTCGCCGTCGACGGTGTGCCGGTGCTCGGGCTCACCCGACTCCCGCTGGTCGGCCAGCGCTTCGCCGGTCATATCGGCGGTCCGCTGATCATCGACGGGGAGGCGGCCGAGCCCGTGCCCGACAGCCCGCTGGAATCGGCCGTCATCGGCTTCGGGTCGTTCAACGCGCGAGCGCGCGGCGAGGTCCCGGGCGCCGGGCGCGCTGAGTTGCAGCGCCGCCTCAGCTACCGTGCCGGCCGGCTGCGGATGACCGGCTCCACCGGCACCGACATCGCGTATGCGGCGGCCGGCGTGTTCGGCGGCGCGGTGTCGTTCAGCGCGAAGGCGTGGGACAACGCGGCCGGCGCGGCGCTGATGCGCGCCGCGGGAGGCGTCGTGACCGACCTCGCGGGCGACCCGTGGACCGTCCAGTCCACGTCGCTCGTCGCGGGCAATCGCCTGCTTCATGGACAATTGCTCGAGGTGATCGGCGAGGCGATGCCGGATCAGTTCGCCGACCGGGACCTCGGCAGTCGAGAACGAACCAACAGCAAGGAGACTCACCCGTGAGCGTGGCAGTCCGCGTCATCCCGTGTCTGGACGTCGACGACGGGCGAGTGGTGAAGGGCGTCAATTTCGAGAATCTGCGTGATGCCGGGGACCCGGTGGAACTCGCGGAGCGCTACGACGCCGAGGGCGCCGACGAGTTGACCTTCCTCGACGTCACGGCGTCCAGTGCGGGCCGCGGCACCATGCTCGACGTGGTGCGGCGCACCGCCGACGCGATCTTCATCCCGCTGACCGTCGGCGGCGGCATCCGCACCGTCGACGACGTCGACACCATGCTGCGCGCGGGCGCCGACAAGGTGAGCGTCAACACGGCCGCCATCGCACGGCCCGACGTGCTGAGCGAGATGAGCCGGAGGTTCGGTTCTCAGTGCATCGTGCTGTCGGTGGACGCGCGGACGGTGCCCGAGGGCGGCGAGGCGACGCCGTCTGGTTGGGAGGTCACCACTCACGGCGGTCGCCGGGGCACCGGCATCGACGCCGTCGAATGGGCTCGCCGCGGGCAGGAACTCGGCGTCGGTGAGATCCTGCTGAACTCGATGGACGCCGACGGCACCAAGGCCGGATTCGACATCGCGATGATCCGGGCCGTGCGCGACGCGGTCACCATCCCCATCATCGCCAGCGGCGGTGCGGGCGAGGTCGCCGACTTCGCACCGGCTGTCGAAGCCGGCGCGGACGCCGTTCTGGCCGCTTCGGTGTTCCATTTCGGCGACATGACGATCGGCGAAGTCAAGGACGCGATGCGCGCCGAGCACATCGTGGTGCGCTGAGACCGTCACCGGCCGCACACGTTCGAGAAGAGGGAGAATCATGGCGCTGCCCGCAGAGCTCGCAGCCACGTTGAAGCGAAACGACGACGGTCTGTTCGCCGCGATCGCGCAGGAACGGTCCACCGGCATCGTCTTGATGATGGCCTGGATGGACGACGAAGCCCTGGAGCGGACGCTCGCGACCCGCAAGGCCACCTACTACTCGCGGTCCCGCGGGGAGTACTGGGTCAAGGGCGAGACCAGCGGGCACACCCAGTACGTCCACGACATCCGGATCGACTGCGACGGCGACACCCTGCTGCTGACCGTCGACCAGACGGGTGCGGCCTGCCATACCGGCAATCACAGTTGCTTCGACACCGAGCCGCTGGAGTTCGGGGTGCCTGCCGAACCCGCGCGAACCGACGACCAGGAACGGTGACGCGATGCCGCTGATTCAGATATCCCAGACGCCGGGTCTCTCCGACCGCGTGAAGCGCGAGACGATCGCCGCGGTCACCGAGGCGTACGCAAAAGCGACGGGCAAGAATCCCGACTCGGTGTGGGTGACGATCACCGAAGTGCCGCGCCAGCACTGGGGCGTCGGCGGAGAGCCGCTGGGGTGACGGGCACGATGAGCACCGCAGACAACTCCGCGAGCACGACCCCGCTCGCCACCTTCCTCGATCTGGCCCGCGACCACCGAGTGGTCCCGGTGACCCGCAAGGTCCTCGCCGACTCAGAGACACCGCTGTCGGCGTTCCGGAAGCTGGCAGCCGAGCCGGGGGCCGGCGGCGGTCTCCGCGAAGGCACCTTCCTGCTCGAATCCGCGCCGAACGGCGCCTCGTGGTCGCGCTGGTCGTTCATCGGCGCGGGCACCCGTTCGGCCCTGACCGTCGCCGACGGGCAGGCGCACTGGTGGGGCGACGTCCCCGCGGGAGCTCCGGTGGGCGGCGATCCGGTTGCGGCGCTCGACGAGTCGTTGCGGCTGCTGCAGACCGATCCGCTCGACGGGATGCCCCCGCTGACCGGCGGCTTCGTCGGCTTCATGGCCTACGACTTCGTGCGCCGCCTGGAGCGGCTTCCGGAACAGACGGTCGACGACCTGCGGCTCCCCGACATGTTCTGGCTGCTGGTGGCCGATCTCGCCGCCTTCGACCACCACGAGGGCACGATCACCCTGATCGCGAACGCCGTGAACTGGGACGGCAGCGACGAGCGCGCCGAAGAGGCCTACCACGACGCCGTCGCGCGGCTGGATGCGATGACCCGGGCGCTGGCCGCCCCGGCTCCCTCCACCGTCTCGACCTTCGACAGGCCCGCGCCCGACTACCGCTCGCAGCGCTCGCTGGACGACTACCGCGAGATCGTCGAGGGTCTGGTCGGACAGATCGAGGCGGGTGAGGCGTTCCAGGTGGTGCCGTCGATGCGCTTCGAGATCGACACCGACGCCGATCCGCTCGACGTGTACCGCGTCCTGCGCGCGTCGAATCCGAGCCCGTACATGTACCTGCTTCGGATGCCGGGCGTCGACCGGGAGCCGTTCACGATCGTCGGATCCTCGCCCGAGGCACTGGTCACCGTCACCGATCGGGTGGCCACCACACACCCGATCGCGGGCACGCGCTGGCGCGGTGCCACCGAGGCGGAGGACCAGTTGCTCGCGAAGGGCCTGCTCGAGGACGAGAAGGAGAACTCCGAGCATCTGATGCTGGTCGACCTGGGCCGCAACGATCTGGGCCGGGTATGCGAGCCGGGCACCGTCCGCGTCACGGACTACCGCCGAGTGGAGCGCTACAGCCACGTGATGCACCTGGTGTCCACGGTCTCCGGAACTCTTCGCGACGACAAGCAGGCGCTCGATGCGGTGACCGCCTGCTTCCCGGCGGGAACCCTCACCGGGGCGCCGAAGGTCCGGGCGATGGAATTGATCGAGGCCAACGAGATCACCCGCCGCGGACTGTACGGGGGCGTCGTCGGATATCTCGATTTCGCAGGCAACGCCGACACCGCGATCGCGATCCGGACGGCACTGATGTCCGGCCGCACCGCCTACGTCCAGGCCGGCGGCGGAGTCGTCGCCGACAGCGACGCCGAGTACGAGTTCAACGAGGCGCGCAACAAGGCGTCGGCGGTGCTCGCCGCAGTAGCCGCCGCCGGCACCATGCGCCCGGTGGCGGGGGAGGAGACCCCATGAGCAATCCGCAGACCCCCGAGCAGCAGACCCCCGAGGAGCCGGCCACGGCTGCGCGGCCCGTCAACCGGCGGTGGCAGGCGATCGCCTCGGTGCTGATCCTGCTGGCCGCACTCGGCCTCTGGGCTGCGTCCCGGATGCAGTGGGCCACGATCCTCGTGGCACCGGATCTGGGACCGGCCCGCGAGTTCACGGTGCACGGCTCGGACTGGAGTCCGTGGCTCACACCGGTGGCGATCGCGATGGCCGCCGCCGTCATCGCGCAGTTCGCGTTGCGCGGCTGGGCCCTGCGCATCGTCGCGATCCTGGTGGCGATCGGCGGCGGTGTCGCCGTCATTCCGGCCATCTCCCTGCTCACCGAGGGCGAGGACAATCTCTACATCGTGCAGATGGTCGACGTCCCGGCGCGAGCCGTGGTGGACGGCATTCCCACCGAGTCCACCCCCGGATACCTGGTGATCGCCTCGGCGATCTGTGCGGTGCTCGGCGCGGTTGCGATGGCCCGAACGGCCAACCAGGGCGGCATGTCGTCGAAGTACTCGGCGCCCGCCGCCCGCCGCGACGAACTCGAACGGCAGATCTTCACCGAGCGCGAGCGGGCCGCGGCAGCGGGCGAACCAGCCGCTCCCGCGCCCAACGAGCGATTGCTGTGGGACTCGCTCGACGAGGGGATCGACCCCACCGACGACCCGGCGGATCACTCCGCCGACGACGCCGGTCCCACCCGCTGAGGACCGGCGGTCGCGGGCCTGTTCGCGACGTGGATCACGGGTGAAGCGACCCCAGCCTCCCGGTCTCCCGCGGTGGTGCTTACTCTTGATGCACGCAGTGAAAGGGGCCGATAGTCGTGAGCAACCAGTCAGTGCTCGATTCGATCATCGAGGGAGTCAAGGCTGACGTCGCCGCGCGCGAATCGGTCCTCGATCTCGCCGCAGTCAAGAAGGCCGCGGCAGCGGCGCTGGCGCCGCGAGATGCGATGGCGGCGCTGAGTCAGACCGATATCGCGGTCATCGCCGAAGTGAAGCGGTCGAGTCCCTCCAAGGGCCGGCTCGCGAACATCCCCGACCCGGCCGATCTGGCGAAGGCGTACGAGGACGGCGGCGCTCGCATCGTCAGCGTCCTCACCGAGGAACGCCGCTTCGGCGGGTCGCTCGCCGACCTCGACGCGGTGCGTGCGGCGATCGACATCCCGATCCTCCGCAAGGACTTCATCGTCGGGCCGTATCAGATCCACGAGGCGCGCGCACACGGAGCGGACGTCATCCTGCTGATCGTCGCCGCCTTGGAGCAGCAGGTCCTCGCCTCGCTCCTCGACCGCACGGAGTCGCTGGGCATGACGGCCCTCGTCGAGGTGCACACCGAGGAGGAGGCCGACCGCGCGCTGGAGGCCGGGGCCAAGGTCGTCGGCGTCAACGCCCGCAACCTGAAGACTCTGGAAGTGGACCGCGACTGCTTCGCGCGCATCGCCCCCGGGCTCCCGTCGAGCACCATCAAGGTGGCCGAGTCCGGCGTGCGCGGGCCCGCGGACCTGCTGGCTTACGCAGGGGCCGGCGCTGACGCGATCCTGGTCGGCGAAGGCGTCGTGACCAGTGGCGATCCGCGGCTCGCGGTGGCCGACCTGGTGACGGCGGGCTCGCACCCGTCGTGCCCCAAACCGTCGCGCTGACGGCCGGCGAACAGCACTGACGACCCCGCCCCCGCTGTTCTCGGCGGGGCTCGGGGCGAGCGGTAAATCCAGTTGCCGCCGGGATCGAACGATGAGGATACTGAAGACGTGACAGACAATCCCGAAGCCGCCCAGCGCATGTCGACTGGCACGGCGTTCCCCAAGGCCAGCGACGGCGTCTCCGACGTCCACCCGATCGGCCCCGACGATCGAGGCCACTGGGGCGACTTCGGCGGACGCCACGTCCCCGAGGCGCTGATGGCGGTGATCGAGGAGGTCACCGCGACCTACGAGAAGCTGCGCGTCGACACCGACTTCCTCAACGAACTCGACCGGCTGCAACGCGACTACACCGGTCGTCCGTCACCGCTGTACGAGGCCGAGCGGCTGCGTGAGGACGCGGGCGGCGCACGTCTGTTCCTCAAGCGGGAGGATCTGAACCACACCGGCTCGCACAAGATCAACAACGTCCTCGGCCAGGCGCTCCTGGCGAAGAAGATGGGCAAGACCCGCGTCATCGCCGAGACCGGCGCCGGCCAGCACGGAGTGGCGACAGCGACGGCCTGCGCCCTGCTCGGCCTGGAATGCCTGGTCTACATGGGACGCGTCGACACCGAGCGGCAGGGACTCAACGTCGCCCGCATGCGTCTTCTCGGCGCCACCGTGGTCGCCGTCGAGACCGGTTCGGCGACGCTGAAGGACGCGATCAACGAGGCCTTGCGCGACTGGGTGACCAATGCCGACACCACGTACTACTGCTTCGGCACGGCCGCCGGCCCGCATCCGTTCCCGATGATCGTCCGCGACCTCCAGCGGATCATCGGCCTGGAGTCGCGGGTGCAGATCCTCGAGAAGATCGGGCGCCTGCCCGACGCGGTCACCGCCTGCGTCGGCGGTGGATCGAACGCGATCGGCATGTTCCATCCGTTCATCGACGACGAGGGCGTCCGCATGGTCGGATTCGAGGCCGGCGGCGACGGCGTCGAGACCGGACGGCACGCCGCGACCTTCGCGGGCGGATCTCCCGGCGCCTTCCAGGGCGCCTACTCGTACCTCCTGCAGGACGAGGACGGGCAGACCATCGAGTCCCACTCCATCTCGGCGGGACTCGACTACCCCGGCGTCGGGCCGGAGCACGCGCATCTGCAGCAGATCGGACGGGCCGAGTACCGGCCGATCAACGACGATGAGGCCATGGAGGCGCTCGCACTGCTCTCGCGCAAAGAGGGCATCATCCCGGCCATCGAGTCTGCCCACGCCGTCGCCGGTGCTCTCCGCCTCGGCCGGGAACTCGGTGAAGGCGCGGTCATCATCGTGAGCCTCTCGGGCCGCGGCGACAAGGACGTGGAGACAGCGGCCCGCTGGTTCGATCTCTTCGAGAAGCCGCCGTCGGAGACCGAGTACGCCGCCCGCCTCGCCGCAGCCGCAAAGGAGAACGCTCGATGAGCAAGCCCGCCCCCGACTCCCGGCTGGGAGCCACGTTCGCGGCGTGCAAGGCGGACAACCGTCCGGCGCTGATCGGCTACACGCCGGTCGGCTACCCGACCGTGGCCGACTCGTTGACGACGTTGCGGACCATGGTCGAGGCCGGATGCGACATCGTGGAGATCGGCATCCCGTACTCCGACCCGGTCATGGACGGCCCGACCGTCGCGCAGGCGGCACAGAAGGCACTGGAGAACGGCTGCCGTGTCCGCGACGTCTTCGCCGCCGCCGAGACCGTCGCCTCGGCCGGCGCACAGCCCGTGGTCATGACCTACTGGAACCTGGTCCTCAAGTACGGCGTCGACGCCTTCGCCCGCGATCTCGCCGCTGCGGGCGGCGTCGGACTGATCACGCCGAACCTCATCCCCGACGAGGGGGCCGAATGGCACGCGGCGTCGGACGCACACGATCTCGACCGGATCTACCTGGTGGCGCCGTCGTCCACTCCCGAGCGTCTGGCGATGACGCTCGACAACTGCCGCGGCTTCGTCTACGCGGCCTCGACCATGGGCGTCACCGGCGCACGCGACACGGTCTCCAATGCGGCGCCCGAACTGTGCGCGCGGGTCCGCGAGTACTCCGACATCCCGATCGGTGTCGGACTCGGCGTCCGCGACGGCGATCAGGCAGCGGAGATCGGGGCCTACGCCGACGGCGTGATCGTCGGCTCGGCCATCGTCGCGGCCGTGGAGAAGGGCCAGGACGCCGTCGCCGCAGTGGTGTCGGATCTGGCCGCGGGCGTCCGCCGCGCCCGAAGCTGACCGACTCGGAGCGCGTTCACGGGCGTCGAGCCCAGGCGGTCACAGACGGTGAGACGGTTGCACGATACTGTGGCACCCGTGACTGACGGAACCGTCCTCGCTTACATTCCGAGCCCGCCGCAGGGGGTGTGGTACCTCGGCCCCGTGCCGATCCGCGCTTACGCCCTGTTCATCATCGTCGGCATCGTCGTCGCGGTCTGGTGGGGCAGTCGCCGCTGGCGGGCCCGCGGCGGTCAGCCCGGTGAGGTGGTCGACGTCGCACTGTGGGCGGTGCCCTTCGGGCTGATCGGCGGCCGGCTGTATCACGTGCTCACCGACTGGAGCACGTATTTCGGCGCCGGAGGAAAAGGCCTCGGTGCGGTCTTCCGCATCTGGGACGGCGGCCTCGGCATCTGGGGCGCGGTCGCGCTCGGCGCTGTCGGTGCATGGCTCGGAGCCCGGACCATGGGTATCAGGCTTCCGCCGTTCGGGGACGCGATCGCGCCGGCGATCCTGCTGGCGCAGGCCATCGGCCGGCTCGGCAACTACTTCAACCAGGAGCTGTTCGGTCGGCCCACCACCGTGCCGTGGGGCCTGGAGATCTACGACCGCTCCGACTCCAGCGGAGTGATCTCGTACAAGCTGATCGACGGCGTCTCCACCGGGAACGTGTACGCGGTGGTGCATCCGACCTTCCTGTACGAACTCCTGTGGAATGTCTTCTTCGTGGTCGTGCTGGTGCTCGTCGACCGGCGGTTCCGCATCGGGCACGGCCGGCTCTTCGCGCTGTACGTCGCGGGCTACTGCGTCGGCCGGTTCGTCGTCGAGCTGATGCGCGACGACTACGCCACGCACATCTTCGGCGTCCGCGTGAACGTCTTCACCGCGGCGATCGTGTTCCTGTGCGCGGCCCTCTAC
Organism: Gordonia sp. PS3; assembly: GCF_041950545.1. Classification (NCBI taxonomy): domain Bacteria; kingdom Bacillati; phylum Actinomycetota; class Actinomycetes; order Mycobacteriales; family Gordoniaceae; genus Gordonia; species Gordonia sp. PS3. The sequence continues at coordinate 1,589,697 of NZ_CP169524.1, forward strand.
TTCGTCATGGCGCCCAAGGGCCGCGAGCAGGGTCTGTCGATGTACTGGCCGCGCAAGGCGGAGGAACTCGCGGCCGAGGGCGCCGTCGGATACGTGCCGCCCGAGATGGACGACGAGGCGGCCGACGAGGATCGGGCGGTCTACGACGACGAGACGCTCCATGACGAGGCCGTCGACGACGAGACGCTCTATGACGATCAGGCGGTCTACGAGGACGAGGTGGTCGACGAGGGCCCGGCGGACTATGACGCCGAGGCCGGGACTCACGACGAGGCCGCATCGGAGGTTCCGGAGGCCGCTGAACCGGAGTTCGAGGTGGCGGCCACCTCCGACGCTCTCTTCGCTCCGGAGGCGGACTCCGCGGAGGCTGCTGTCGGCGCGGACGAGACCGATACCGAGACAGTCGAAATCGCGGCCGGGGCCGCCGAGACCGATGAGACCGAGACCGATGCCGCCGAGACCTGTGCCGCCGAGACCTGTGCCGCCGAGACCGATGAGACCGACGCCGCCGGGTCCGAGCCGGAGGGCACGGTGGTCCCGGGCGTCGAACCGTCGATCGCCGAATCCACGGTGGAGCAGGGGTACACGATCGTTCCCGCGGACGACGAGGAGCTCTCGGGCATCACGATCATCGAGCAGAATCCGGGCGGTTCGGCGGGGTCCATCGAGATCCGCCGCAGTGACGACGCACCCGAGCGCGACGCACCCGAGGCCCGCGGGGTCACTGAGGCCCCCGAGGCGCCCGAAGAGGTCGATCAGACCGCCGATGACACAGCCGACGAGACCGTCGAGACCGACGGGGAACGACCGGCCGAAGGCGACGAACGGAGCGGTCCCGACACCTCGAAGGACAAGTGAGTCGGTCGTCACCGGTGTCCGGCTGAGACCGAGGCGACACGCTGTGGCGCGACCGCTAGCCTTAAGGGGTGACTCGTCGAACAAAAATCGTCTGTACCCTCGGCCCCGCCACCAATACCCTCGAACGCATCACCGAACTCGTCGAGTGCGGCATGGATGTCGCCCGACTGAACTTCAGCCACGGCGCGCACGCCGACCACCGCAGCGTCTACGACAACGTTCGCGGAGCGAGCCTCGCCACCGGTAAGCCCGTCGGCATCCTGGCGGATCTGCAGGGCCCCAAGATCCGGCTCGGCAAGTTCGCCGACAACGGCCGGCCCAACGGCGCCGTGGACTGGAACGACGGCGAGCAGGTGCGGATCACCGTCGACGACGTGATCGGCGACCACGATCGGGTGTCGACCACGTACTCCCAGCTCGCCCAGGACGCCGAGCCGGGAGACCGTCTGCTGGTGGACGACGGGAAGGTCGGCCTGGTGGTCGACCGGGTCGACGGGAACGACGTCGTGTGCACCGTCACCGAGGGCGGCACCGTCAGTAACAACAAGGGCCTGTCGATGCCGGGCATGAAGATCTCGGTGCCCGCCCTGTCGGAGAAGGACATCGCCGATCTGGAGTTCGCCCTGGAACTCGGCGTCGACCTGATCGCCCTGTCCTTCGTGCGCAGCCCCGCTGACATCGAGTTGGTGCGCGAGGTCATGGACCGCGTCGGCCGTCGCGTTCCAGTGGTCGCCAAGCTGGAGAAGCCCGAAGCCATCGAGAACCTCGAGGCCGTGGTGCTGGCGTTCGACGCGATCATGGTCGCCCGCGGCGACCTGGGCGTCGAGATGCCGCTGGAGGAGGTGCCTCTGGTGCAGAAGCGGGCCATCCAGATGGCGCGTGAGAACGCGAAGCCGGTGATCGTCGCGACGCAGATGCTCGACTCGATGATCGAGAACTCCCGGCCCACGCGTGCCGAGGCCTCGGATGTGGCCAATGCCGTGCTGGACGGCGCGGACGCCGTGATGCTCTCCGGCGAGACCTCGGTCGGCAAGTACCCCTTCGAGACGGTGCGCACCATGAGCCGCATCGTGTCGGCGGTCGAAGGCGGCACGCGCGACGTCCCGCCGCTCAAGCACGTCCCGCGCACCCGCCGCGGCATCGTGACCTACGCGGCTCGCGACATCGCGGAGCGACTCAACGCCATCGCCATCATCGCTTTCACCGAGTCGGGTGACACCGTCCGCCGGGTGGCGCGACTGCACTCGCGGGTTCCGCTGATCGCGTTCACCGCGACCGAGGCCACGCACAATCAGATGGCGGTCAGCTGGGGCGTCGACTCGTACCTCGTGCCGCGGATGCAGCACACCGACGACATGATCGACCAGGTCGACGACGTCCTCACCGAGAACGGGCGGCTCAAGAAGGGCGACACGGTCGTCATCATCGCCGGAGCTCCGGCTTCGGTGATCGGGTCGACCAACTTCGTCCACGTCCATCGCATCGGCGAGCAGGACCACTGATCCGCGACCAGCGGTGCGGCGCCGCCCGTCGAGTCGACGGGGCGGCGGGCGGCCCGCATTGCTGGCATAGGGTTGTGGCATGACCAACCCGAACACCGACGCTGCGGCGACGACGTCCGCCGATCTGGCCGAGCTGCTCGAACTCCTCGATCTGGAGCGCGTCGACGACGACCTGTTCATCGGGCAGCACGGCGATCAAGTGATGGCCCGCACCTTCGGCGGGCAGTTGCTCGGGCAGGGCGTGGTGGCGGCCGGCCGGACCCTGGTGAAGGGTGCGCCGCCGGTCCACGCACTGCATGCGCACTTCATCCGCGGTGGCGACGTCACCGAGCCGATCGAGTATCACGTCGACCGTTACCGCGACGGACGGGCCTTCGCGAACCGGCAGGTGACTGCCAAGCAGGGTGACGAGGTGGTCTTCACGATGCTGGTGGCCTTCCAGGACAACTCCGCGGGTCTCGAGCACGCCGTGGAGATCCCCGAAGTGCCGTATCCGGAGGAGTTGCCGCCGCTCGACGAGCATTTCAAGGGGTACGAAGAGACCATCGAGGCGTTCGTGAACGCACTGCACCCGGTGGACATCCGGTTCGCCAACGATCCGGCCTGGGTGATGAAGGGGACCGGCGAGAAGCTGACCCACAACCGCGCCTGGATGAAGGCCGACGGTGTGCTGCCGGACGATCCGCTCATGCATGTCGCGACGATGGCGTACTCGTCGGACACCACGGTCCTCGACTCGATCATCACCACCCACGGACTGTCGTGGGGACACGACCGGCTGTTCGCGGCGACCGTCAACCATTCGATGTGGTTCCATCACGACTTCCGGTTCGACGAGTGGATGCTGTACGCGACGGAGTCCCCGGTCGCGGCCGGCTCGCGCGGGCTGGGCTCGGGCCGATTCTTCAAGCGCGACGGCACGCTCGCGACCTCTGTGGTGCAGGAGGCGCTCATCAAGTACTTCCCGCCGCGCGACTGAGGCCCGAGAATGACCGAGAGCATCCCGAATCCGGAGCCCGCCCTTCCGTCCGGCGGGCAGGCTCCGTCCGAATTGCGCTTCTTCCTGCCGCCGGGCCCGCCGCTGTCGCCCAAACGGTGGCAGCGCCGATGGAAGATCGGCATCCGCGTGGGCAGCGCCGTCGCCGCAGTGGTGCTGATCGCCTTCGCCGCACTCGCCATCGGCTCGGGCGTGGTGTCGAGTTCGCGCTACACCGCCACCGGTGCCGTCGAGGTGGACTGCACCACGCGGAACATGCCGCGGCTCCCCGCCGTGGGCTTCGGCTCCCTCGTGCAGATCTTCGATGCTCAGTCGGGCGAACGCTACGGCCAGTCGACGCTCGACCGATTCCGCGCACTCCCGAGCGGTATCTGCCTTGCCGGATTCGAGATCCGCGACGTCCGGGTCGCCTCGCTCTACACGGTCGAGATCGGGAGGCTGTACCGCACTCTCGTGTCGGAGGAGGCACTCAAGGACGGTGCGCTGCTTTCGTAGCCGCTCGCACCAGACCGGCGTCGGTCATCTCCAGATCCGACGCGGCACCTCCACCCGGGCCGGCGACGCCCCGATCCCGCACCGAGCGTTTCGCGGACAGGTGCACCGCGTGCACGCCGGTGCCCCGGATGGCAGGGATGGCCTCCGCCGTGACGCCCCCGCCCGCCATCACTTCGACACCGGTGTCGGCGGCCACGAGCGCACGCAGCACATCGAGTCCGTCGCCGGCGCGAGCAGCACCTCCCGAGGTGAGGACGCGATCGACGCCGAGACCGGCGAGCACGGTGAGGGCGGCGATCGGATCGGCGGCGGCGTCGATGGCGCGGTGGAAAGTCACGTCGATGCGCCGGCCGGCCCGCTGCTCGGCGTCACGCGCCGCCGCGAGGAGTCGTCCGGTCGCGCCGGCGTCGACCGTCCCGTCGGCGTGCAGCGCGCCGATCACGACGCCTCGCGCACCGAGCCGGACGGCGAGCCGGACGGCTGCGGCCACGTCGGCCGCGAGGACATCGACTTCGGCGTCCGAGTAGACGAATCCTCCCGGCCGGGTGCGGATCAGGGCGTGCACGTCGATCCCGACCGCACACACCGCGTCGAGAAGTCCCGCGGACGGCGTCAGTCCGCCGGTGACTCCCAGCGCCGTGCACAGTTCGACGCGATCGGCGCCGTTCGCCCGTGCCGTCGCGGCGCCCTCGGCATCCTGCACCGCGATCTCCACTGCCGGCCGCACGGCGAGCTCAGCCGAGGGGACGCGAGAGCGGGACGTTGACCCAGCTGGGCTTCGCCGGATCGATCTCGATGTACTGCGGCCGCAGCTGCGACGACCACAGACCCGGGCCGAGCGGCAGCGACTTCGGGAAGTTGAGCGAGTAGAGGTCCACCCGCAGTCGATCTCCGGGCTTCAGCGCGGCCTGCGTCGCCGACATCGGGATGTCGACGTCGAGGATCTGGCCCGGCCGGACCTTGGCGTAGTGGTCGAGCGAGAGGTACAGGACCGGGTCGGTGAGGTCTCCGTTCGGTGCGTATCCGCTTCGGCTCGGGTCCACCGCGCGCAACGACACCATCAGCTGTCCCATGGACACCACGCGTGACCGGCCGTCGGGGGAGACGACGTTGAGCGTCGCGTGCCAGTAGCCGTCGGGCGCGTTCAGCCGTTGCCGCAGATGGACGACGGGGGTGCCGCTGATCCGGGTCAGAGCGGTCGCGGGCCGGCCGGTGAAGGTCTGCGCCGCCGTCTCCGAGAGCCGGGTGTCGTTGCCGCAGAAGTCGAACAGTGCGGTCACGCCGGCGGTCGACTGAGCGGAGTCGCGGTCGCAGAGTGTCGAGAGTCCGGGCTTGACCTCGCGCGTGGCGCGCTTCGCGGGCCTGCTCGCACTGAGTGACCCGTCGCCTGCGACCGGTGTGTTCACCGAATGCGACGGTGTGCCGCGCAGGTATTGGCGCTGGTACGTGTGTCCGGGCAGCGGGAACGACGGGCCCTGCAGGAACCCGCCGTTCGGTTCCGACGCCAAGGTGGCCTGGGGGTACCGGTCGATGCCGTTGTCGATGCCCTTGAGCCACTTGTCGTACCAGGCTCGCGCGAGGACGTCGAGGCGCGGTGGGTATCCGGGCCGGCCGAAGTTCGAACTCGACGTCACGTGGTAGCCGTCGTCCATGATGAGCTTCTTCTTCGCATCCGGCAGTTGCGAGAGGCCCCGGAGCATCCGGGATTCGGAGTTGGTGAACAGGTCGTTCCACCCGCCGATCGTGAAGGAGGGCGTCGTGATCGCGCCGACATCCGTGTACAGCGAGTCGCGCCGAGCTGTACCGGCCGTCATCATGCTGCGCGTCTGGGGGCTGAAGCCGTTGACGTCACGCGTCACGAGCGCGTCGATCAGCAGGTCGAAGTACGTCAGCGGGTCCTTGACGCGGTCGGCGAGCCACTTCCAGTCGAAGGTTCCGTTCAGCATCGAGGCGATGTTGGGAATCATCTTGGTCCCGTTCACGATCGCCAGCCAGAAGCTCAGGAATCCGACGCCCAGACCGCCGCCGGGCGCGATGATGTCACGCACCAGATCCGCACCGGGGACGACGGGGAAGATCGCGCCCAGCTTGCCCGGCGCGTCGGCGGCGGCCTGCAACTGGTTGATCCCCGAGTACGAGACCCCGGCCATGCCGGTCTTCCCGTTCGACCATCGCTGCTTGGACGCCCAGTCCAGCACCTCGACGGTGTCGCGGCGCTCGCGATCGCCGAAGACCTGCCAGGTGCCCTGCGAGAAGCCGGTGCCGCGCACGTCTACGACGAGCATGTTGTAGCCGCTCTTGATGAGCTTGGGATCGTACGAGAAGGTCTGGATCAGGCCGCCGCGCAGCGCGCCGACCAGTTCGTTGTATCCCGACAGCACCGTGCCCTGGAGATTGATCCCGTTCAGCAGGTCGATCAGCTGCGGGGCCAGGACCGGATAGTTCATCACCTCGCTCGCGAGCGCCGACACCATCTTGGTGTAGGGCGTCATGTTGACGATGGTCGGCAGCTTCTCTCGCACCGGCGCGCCGGACCGGTCCGTGGGACGGATCAGGTTGCCCCGCAGCACCGTCCCGTCCGACATGCGGATCGGCACGTCCGGGGTCACTCGGTACCCCGAGTACTTCTGGGGGCCGTCCTGCGTGCGTGTCCATCGGGCGCCGAGCGTCCCGAAGACCGCGGCGTCCGACGGGCCGGTGCCTATCGGCAGCGCCACCAGCGGCAGGGCGATGAGCAGTGCGAGGGCAGCGGTCACGATCCGGCCGCGTAGTGATGACTTCACCTGGTGTTTCCTCCCCGAGCAAGCAGAGTCGAACCGGACACGCCTTCATCGTTCTGTGACCTGACTCTCAGGTAACAATAAGTCGGAGGTGAAGGAAAGGGAAGAGTCGTGTGGGGCGCGTCGCCCGCCACCGCGCCGCGGCATGGGGCGGATGCGCGATCCGGACCAGAGCATGAGTACACTTGCATCTCGCACCACCACCGGCCCCGGTGGCGAAATTGGCAGACGCGCCGCACTCAAAATGCGGTCTCTAACGAGGTGCCGGTTCGAGTCCGGCCCGGGGCACGTATGGATTCTGCGTTCGGCGCAGATGCGTGACCGCCGTCAGCGATCGGAGCGAAGCGATGAACGACCCCGACAAGCCGGCGAGCAGAGTCGTTGTCGCCGAGGATGATTCGCTGATCCGCATGGATCTGATCGAGATGCTGCGCGACGAGGGATACGACGTCGTCGGGGAGGCCCCGAACGGTCAGGTCGCCGTCGATCTGGCCGAGCAGCTCCGTCCCGACGTCGTCATCATGGATGTGAAGATGCCGGTCCGCGACGGCATCGACGCGGCCAGCGAGATCGCGCGCAAGAGGATCGCACCCGTCGTCATGCTGACGGCGTTCAGCCAGCGTGAGTTCGTCGAACGTGCCCGCGACGCCGGCGCGATGGCGTACCTGGTCAAGCCGTTCAACCAGGCCGACCTCGTCCCCGCGATCGAGGTGGCGCTCAGCCGGTATCGTGAGCTCAAGGTGCTCGAGGCTGAGATCGCCGACATGTCAGGCCGTTTCGAGGCCCGGAAACTCATCGAGCGGGCGAAGGGTCTGCTCATGGACAAGCAGGGAATGACCGAGCCGGAGGCCTTCCGCTGGATTCAGCGGAACGCGATGGACAAGCGCGCCACGATGAAGGCCGTCGCCGAGATCGTGGTCGACACGCTCGGCGACGGGACCGACCAGCCGCGGTCGTAGCGGGCTGCCGCGACTGTCCGACCCACGCCCTAGACTCGTCTGCGTGAGTGCAGCGCAGACAACGAACAAGTCGGGTGCGGGGACCAGAGCCGCGGGCAAGGCGGGCGGCAGGCCGACGCTGATGCTTCTGGACGGTCACTCGCTGGCCTACCGGGCGTTCTTCGCGTTGCCCGCCGAGAACTTCAAGACGAACACCGGCCAGAGCACCAACGCGGTCTACGGCTTCACGTCGATGCTGATCAATCTGCTGCGCGACGAGGAGCCGAGCCACATCGCCGCCGCGTTCGACGTCTCCCGGCAGACCTTCCGGTCGGAGATGTTCCCCGAGTACAAGGCGCAGCGGAGTTCGTCGCCCGACGAATTCCGGGGCCAGGTCGACCTCACCAAGGACGTCCTCGACGCGATGGGCATCCCGGTGATGGCGATCGAGGGGTACGAGGCCGACGACATCATCGCCACGCTCGCGACGGCCGCCGACCGCCAGGGGTACCGGGTCCTCGTCGTCACCGGCGACCGCGACTCACTGCAGCTGGTCAACGAGAACATCACCGTGCTGTATCCGAAGCGCGGGGTGTCGGAGCTCACCCGTTTCACCCCCGAAGAGGTGGAGAAGAAGTACGGCCTCACGCCGTCGCAGTATCCGGACTTCGCCGCGCTCCGAGGCGACCCCAGCGACAACCTCCCGGGCATCCCGGGGGTCGGGGAGAAGACGGCGGCCAAATGGATCCGCGAATACGGCTCGTTCGAGGAACTGGTGAACCGGGCCGATGAGGTGCAGGGCAAGGTGGGTGATTCACTGCGCGCCAATCTGGCCGGCGTCATCATGAACCGCAGGCTGACCGAACTGGTCCGCGACATGGAGTTGCCCGCCGGCCCCGACGACCTGGCCCTGCACGGCTGGGACCGGGACCGGATCCACCGGCTCTTCGACGATCTCGAGTTCAAGGTCTTGCGCGACCGGCTGTTCTCCACCCTGACCTCGGTGGAGCCCGAGGCGGAGTCGGGCTTCGACCTGCGGGGGACGCGACTGGGCTCGGGTGAGGTGGCCGGGTGGCTGGCCGAACACACCGCGTCGGGGCGCAGCGGACTCGCGGTGACCGGTCGGCGCGCGGTGGTCGGCAGCGACGTCGAGTCGCTCGCTATCGCCGGGTCCGACGGAGAGGCCGCGTTCATCGATCCCACCTCGCTGAGTGTGGACGACGATGCGGCGCTGGCGGATTGGCTGGCCGACGAGACCCGGCCCAAGGCCGTGCACGAGGTGAAGTGGGCCCTGCACGCGCTCCGCGGACGCGGGTGGACGCTGGCCGGAGTCACCTCCGACACCGCTCTCGCCGCGTATCTGGTGCGGCCGGGACAGCGGACCTTCAACCTCGACGACCTCGTGCTCCGGTACCTGCGACGCGAGCTCAAGGCGGACGACGCCCAGACCGACGACGGTCAGCTCTCACTGCTCGACGACGACGCCGACGCGCAGCGCGCGGCAGATCAACTGATGCTGTCGGCCCAGGCTGTCGCTGAACTCGCCGACACGCTGGACACGGAACTGGAGCGGATCGAGGGCTCGGCGCTGCTGCGAGAGATGGAACTTCCGCTCGCGTTCGTTCTCGCCGAACTGGAGTGCGCGGGCATCGCCGTCGACGTCGAACACCTGGACGCGCTCGAGCGCGGGTTCGCGCAGCGGGTGCGCGACGCGGCCGAGGCGGCGTACGAGGTGATCGGCGAGCAGGTGAACCTCGGGTCGCCCAAACAGCTGCAGGCGATCCTCTTCGACAAGCTCGACATGCCGAAGACGAAGAAGACCAAGACCGGCTACACCACCGACGCGGACGCTCTCACGTCGTTGTACGAGAAGACCGAGCATCCGTTCCTGAAGCATCTGCTCGAGCATCGCGACGCCACCCGGCTGCGGGTGACGGTGGAGGGCCTCCAGAAGACCGTCGCGGACGATCAGCGCGTCCACACCACGTTCAATCAGACCGTGGCGGCGACGGGTCGGCTGTCCTCGACGGACCCGAACCTGCAGAACATCCCGGTGCGCACCGATGCGGGCCGCCAGATCCGGCATGCCTTCGTGGTGGCGCCGGGCCCGGTGCCGATCGGGGCCGCGCCCGTGGAGTTCGAGAGCCTGATGACGGCCGATTACTCGCAGATCGAGATGCGGATCATGGCGCACCTCTCGGAGGACGAGGGACTGATCGAGGCCTTCAACACCGGTGAGGACCTGCACAACTTCGTCGGTTCGCGTGCCTTCGGGGTTCCGGTGGACCAGGTGGACCCGCAGATGCGTTCACGGGTCAAGGCGATGTCGTACGGCCTGGCCTACGGGTTGTCGGCATACGGTCTGGCCGCTCAGCTCGGGATCAGCCGCGAAGAGGCGAAGCAGCAGATGGAGCAGTACTTCGATCGCTTCGGCGGCGTCCGCGACTATCTTCACCGCGTCGTCGAGGAGGCGCGCCGGAACGAGTACACGGCCACCCTGTTCGGCCGGCGCCGGTATCTGCCCGACCTCAACTCCGACAACTTCCAGCGTCGTCAGGCCGCCGAGCGGATGGCGCTCAACGCCCCCATTCAGGGCACCGCCGCCGACATCATCAAGGTGGCGATGATCAACGTGCAGAACCGGTTGCGGGCCGAGAAGCTGTCGTCGCGGATGCTGCTGCAGGTGCACGACGAACTGGTGATCGAGGTAGCCCGGGGCGAGCGGGAGACGGTGGAGGCGGTGGTCCGCGCCGAGATGGGCGGAGCGATCGAGCTCTCGGTTCCACTGGAGGTCTCGGTCGGCTACGGCCGGAGTTGGGACGACGCCGCGCACTGACCCGAACAGGGTTGTCGAGTAAGCGCAGGAGCGAAGCGACGGAGCGCATCGAGACGAACACCAGCCGCGGTGACTCCGCGACAACGTGGCGACGGTCAGCCGAAGTATGGGACCTTCTCTTACAGAGACAGTCCCGATGAACAGGAACCCGCGAATGACAGACACGCTCCGCCTCGCAGTCCTCGAGGGCGACGGAATCGGACCCGAGGTGGTGCCGGTTGCCGTGGACGTCGCGACCCGGGCCCTCGCGGCGCAGGGGCTGACGGTGGAGACCACCGCGCTGCCGTTCGGTGCCGCCGCCGTCGAGTCCGACGGCGCGCCCGTGCCCGCGAGCACGCTCGACGCGCTGGAGAAGTTCGATCTCTGGGTGGTCGGACCGCATGACAGCGCCTCGTACCCGGCCGAAGTGCGGTATCCGCCGCCGGGCGCGGTGTTGCGCAAGCAGTTCGGTCTGTACGCGAATCTACGGCCCGCCCGGGCTGTCTCCGGCGTGACGGCGACCGCGCCCGACATCGATGTCCTGGTGGTCCGGGAGAACAGCGAGGGACTGTACGCGGACCGGAACATGACGATCGGCAGCGGCGAGTTCATGCCGACGCCGGACGTCGCGCTCGCGGTGGGCGTGGTCACCCGCGCGGCGTCCGAACGCATCGCGGTCGAGGCCTTCGAAGCGGCACGGCGGCGGCGCGGGCACGTCACCGTGGTGCACAAGGCCAACGTGCTGCGACTGACGACGGGACTGTTCCGGGACGAATGCCTCGCGGTCGCCGAGCGTTACCCGGACGTCCGGGTGGACGAGCAGCACGTCGACGCGATGGCGGCGCTGCTGGTGCGTCGCCCGGCTGACTTCGATGTGATCGTCACCGAGAACCTGTTCGGCGACATCCTGTCGGACCTGGCGGCTGAACTATCCGGTTCCCTCGGCCTGGCCCCGTCGATCAACGCCTCGGACACGCGCGCCATGGCGCAGGCGGTGCACGGCGCCGCACCGGACATCGCCGGCCGCGGCATCGCCGATCCGGTCGCCATGATCGGTTCGGGCGCCATGCTGCTGCGCTGGCATGCTGCGCGTTCGGGCGACAGCCGACTGTCGGCAGCGGCCGATGCGATCGACGGCGCGGTGGCCCATGTGCTCGGTGAGGGGATCGCCACGGCCGACCTGGGCGGCGGTGCGTCGACCTCGGAGTTCGGGGCGGCGGTCGCGGCGCAGGTCGGCTGAATCTCGCCCCGGTCGGCCGCGGCGGCCGGCGAACCCGTCATACTCATAGACTCCGGGGGATCACACCGATCCCCGGTCACGACGGAGAGGTGCCGATGCGAGTGCGATCGCTGCGCGTGCGGGTGCTGGCCGGTGTGGCGGCCGCGGCGCTCGCAGTTCCCGTGCTGTCGGGCTGCGTGGTCGACGAGTCGGCGCTCGACACCAAGCCGATCACGGTGAAGGTGGAGAAGCAGCCCGAGATCGCCGCGATGCTGCCCGCGAGCATTCGAGAATCCGGAGTGCTGCGTGTGGGTACCAACCCGCCGTACCAGCCGAACGAGTTCAAGGACCGAGAAGGTCACATCATCGGATTCGACGTCGACCTGATGAACGCCGTGGCCGGCGTCCTCGGGCTGCGGGCCGAGTACAGCGAGTCCGACTTCGACAAGATCATCCCCGCGATGCAGGGCGGCACGTTCGATCTGGGGATGTCGTCGTTCACCGACTCGCTGGAGAGGCAGAAGGAGGTCGACTTCGTCGACTACTTCAGCGCCGGAATCAAATGGGCGCAGAAGGTGGGCAGGGGGATCGACCCGGACAACGCCTGCGGCCTCCGCGTCGGAGTGCAGAGCACCACGGTCGAAGACACCGATGAGGTCCCCGCCAAGAGCGCCGCATGCGAGAAGGCGGGCAAGGACCCGATCATCAAAGTCAAGTTCGAAACCCAGGATCAGGTGGTGAACGCCTTGCTCCTGGGCCAGATCGACGCGTTCTCGGCCGATTCTCCGGTGACCGCGTACGCGATCAAGAAGACCGACGGTCAGCTCGAGGAAGTGGGGCCGCTGTACGACGCGGCGCCGTACGGGTGGCCGATCGTCAAGGGCTCTGCGCTCGGACCCGCTTTGCAGGCAGCCCTGCAGTACCTCATCGACAACGGTCAGTACGAGAAGATCGCCACACATTGGGGAGTGGAAGCAGGAATGATTCAGCGATCCGAGATCAACGGAGCGAAGGGCTGAACCGATGACGGCAAGTGACATCCGGGCCGGCGACACGGCGGAGACCCCCGCACCGATCAAGGCCGTCCCCCTCCGGCATCCCGGACAGTGGATCGCCGCTGTGATCATTCTCGGGCTGGTCGGGCTCTTCGTGTACGGCGCGGCCACCAATCCCGCCTACCACTGGTCCACCTACGGCAAGTACCTGTTCGAAGAACGCATCCTGTCGGGTGTCGGATACACGCTGGCGCTGACCGTCCTCGCGATGATCATCGGGGTGATCCTCGGCGTGATCCTGGCGGTGATGCGGATGTCGCAGAACAAGGTGCTCAGTTCCGCGGCCTGGGTGTACCTGTGGGTGTTCCGTGGCACTCCGATCTTCGTTCAGCTGGTCCTGTGGGGGCTCGTCGGTTCGCTCTACAAGACCGTCCGGGTCGGCATACCCTTCGGCCCGACCGCGTTCGAAATCGACATCCAGGCCTTCAGCCTCAAGTACGTCTTCCTGATCGCCGTGATCGGGCTCGCCCTCAATGAGGCCGCGTATATGGCGGAGATCGTCCGCGCCGGCATCTCCTCCGTGGGCGAAGGACAGATGGAGGCGTCGGTGGCGCTGGGCATGTCGTGGTGGCAGACGATGCGGCGAATCGTGCTGCCACAGGCGATGCGGGTGATCATCCCGCCCACCGGCAACGAGGTCATCAGCATGCTCAAGACCACCAGCCTCGTGGCCGCGGTGCCTTTCAGCCTCGAACTGTACGGCCGCCAACGGGATATCTCGGGCGTCAACTTCCAGCCGATCCCGATGCTGCTCGTGGCGTCGACGTGGTATCTGGTCGTCACCTCGGTGCTGATGATCGGGCAGCACTTCGTTGAGAAGCACTACGAGAAGGGTGCCTCGCGCGAGCTGTCGGAGGGCCAGCTGCAGGCGCTCGCCGCCGCCAACAAGACGGTCGTGGAGGAGGGCAAGTGACGGACACCGGTGTTTCGTCCGACGGCGGCCGGCCGATGGTGCTGGCCGACCGCGTATGCAAGAACTTCGGTGCCCTTCAGGTGCTGAAGGGTGTGTCCATCGAGGTGCAACCCGGCGAGGTCGCATGTCTGATCGGCCCCTCGGGCTCGGGGAAGTCCACCTTTCTGCGGTGCGTCAATCACCTCGAGAAGGTCAACGCCGGACGTCTGGAGGTGGACGGCGAACTGATCGGTTATCGAGAGCGCGGCGGCCGACTCTACGAGCTCAGCCCGCGCGAGGCGGCCAGGCAGCGCCGCGACATCGGGATGGTGTTTCAGCATTTCAACTTGTTTCCGCACCGGACCGCGCTGGAGAACATCATCGAGGCTCCGGTCCTGGTCGGCGGGAAGTCCAAGAGCGAGGCCACCGAGCGCGCTCTGGACCTGCTGAGCCAGGTGGGCCTGCGGGCCAAAGCCGACGCCTACCCGGCCCAGCTCTCGGGCGGACAGCAGCAGCGCGTCGCCATCGCCCGCGCGCTCGCCATGGATCCGAAGCTGATGCTCTTCGACGAGCCGACTTCGGCTCTCGACCCGGAACTCGTCGGCGACGTGCTGGCGGTCATGCGGACCCTCGCCGCGGAGGGGATGACGATGGTGGTGGTCACCCACGAAATGGGCTTCGCCCGCGAGGTGGCCGACCAGTTGGTCTTCATGGACGGTGGAGTGGTGGTCGAACGCGGGGATCCCCGTGAGCTGCTGTCGAACCCGCAGCAGGCGCGAACCCAGGAGTTCCTCTCCAAGCTGCTGTAGCGGGCCCGCTCACACGGTGGCGATCGGCGTGAGGATCTCGGGCGGATCGGTCCGGGCCGCCTCGGTGAAGCGGTGGCCCCAGAAGCTCGGCTTGCGGTAGGTGCGGGCGATCCAGCTCAGGTCGTCGACCACCAGACCCCCGTAGCCGAGCTCCAGCTGAAACCCCGACGGCGTCCCGACATAGGTCGACGTCATGAGGTCGTTCGAGTGCCGGCCGAGCGTCTGCATCACCGGAACGCGATGCTTCTCGACCAGGTCGATCGCGCGGCCGAGATCGTCCATGTGCTGGTATTCCAGCATCAGGTGGTTCACGCCGATGTGGCCGGGCGCCTCCGCGAGCGCCAGCGAGTGGTGGCGGCCGTTGACGTGGTAGAACCGCACGTCGAAGTGATCCGACACTATTCGGTCGGAGAGCCGGAATCCGAGTACCCCGGAATAGAACTCGTCGGCTTCCGCGAGGTCCGGTACCTGGTAGACGATGTGTCCCAGCCCCTGATCGCCCGTCACGAACCCGCCGCGCATGGTCCGTCCCGCGCGGAACGAGTTGGGGGTGGCGCCCTTGCCCCAGGACAGTTCGTGGCGAAGTCCCCACGGGTCGGTGAACCAGGCCAGTTCGGCGACGCCGCGGTCGCGCACGACCGGTGCGTCGGCCCACTCCAGGCTCAATCCGCGGCGCGCGAGATGCTCGGCGAACGCGTGCAGATCGGTCTCGTTGGCCAAGCCCCAGCCGGTGTATCGGAGTTCGTCGGTCGCGCCGGGGTGGATGCAGATGCGGAAGTCGACGTCGTCGACAGCGAGCCGGACCGTACCGTCGGACGTTCGGCTGTGAATCATCGCGCCGACGATCTCGGGTCCG
Source organism: Gordonia sp. PS3 (assembly GCF_041950545.1). Classification (NCBI taxonomy): domain Bacteria; kingdom Bacillati; phylum Actinomycetota; class Actinomycetes; order Mycobacteriales; family Gordoniaceae; genus Gordonia; species Gordonia sp. PS3. The sequence continues at coordinate 1,604,913 of NZ_CP169524.1, forward strand.
TAGGTCGCCCAGTCCGACGAGCGCGGTGAGCCGAAGCCGACGTACGAGAGTTCTTGAATCATTCGAGAGTCCTTCGCTTGGGGAACGTGTTCTCGCGTCTGAAGGTAGACCGCAATAATGAATGGGTCAACCAACAATTATGATCCATAACGAAATCGGTGAGAGTTGCCGCACTCGATAGGCTGACGGGATGACAGGTAAGGCGCCGCCAGAAGACCTTCTCGGCGATTCGCTGAGCGCACGGCTCGGCTTCCAGTTGGTGAAGGCGGCGATCGGGGTGCGCCGGGCGTATGCGGCGGAGCTGAGACGGCACGGGCTCCTGCCGCATCAACACGCGATCCTCGCGGTGCTCGTCGACGGCGAGGGGCTCTATCAGCGGCAGCTCGCCGAGGCGGTGCGCGTCGATCCGCCCGATCTCGTTCCGTACATCGACGGCTTGGTGAAGGAGGGGCTGGCCGCGCGTTCCCCGGACCCGAAGGATCGGCGTCGGCAGATCGTCACGATCACCCCTGCCGGCACCGAGCGGTTCGGTGAGGCCGACAGGGGCCTGGACGTGGTCGAGTCGGCGTTGTTCCGTCGGCTCTCGTCCTCCGATCGGAGTCGATTGCGCAAGGTATTGGCGGAGATCGATCAGGAGGACTGAATCGGTCGGCGCGCCTCGCGCGCCGCGATTCGTGCTCGTACTTCGGGACGCCGCAGCGGCGGGACGGTTCGCGGAGGCTGCCTGCGGGCCGGAAGTGCGTCGAGGAGTTCAACGGTCGCCGCGGTCACGGCGTCTACCGCCGTCTCGATCGCGTCGTGGTTGGCGTCGGTGACTTTGCGGATTCCGGAGACCTTCCGCACGTACTGCAGCGCGGCTGCCCGGATCTCTTCGTCAGTCGCTGCCGGCTCAAGGCCGCGCAGTTCGGTGATGTTGCGGCACATGAGCCCAGGCTACGCCGCGCCGCCACGTCTCGTGCCCGGAGCGGAGTCGGTCGCGATCTCAGCGTGCGTGCGAGCCTGCTCGGCTCGAGCCGCCCGGCGGGCGGCCCACGCGCCGATGGTCGCCTCGACGTCGCGCGGCATCGTGATCAGTGGCGGCCCTTCCGGGGTCTGATACCGGGCGTTGACCGCCCGGGTGTTGAAATCCTCCACCTCGCGGCGCGCGGCCCGCTCGCTGGACATCGCATCGAGTTCGGCGTCGAGTTCGGCGTCGTCCTTCCGCAATTGGAGGGACGGCGGCAGTGAGACGAGCCGCTCTCGCTTCAAGTAGCGCTTGATCCACCAATCCGGGTCGTCGTGGTCTGACAGATCGAGAGGTTCGCCGGCTCCGGGCAGATCGTCGAAGTCGCCGCGTCGAGCTTGACGCTGGGTGACCGTCAGCGGGTTGCGTGCGCGCAGTGAGTCGAAATCCATTGGTGCACGCGGGAGGGTGGTCTGGGTGGTTTCGACTCGCTCCGCTCGCTCAACCAGCGGGAGGGCCGGGTTCGCTCGTCGGCGGGAGGGTTGGGTTCGCTCGGTCGGCGGGAGACCCGAGACGGCGGACGGTCGCGCCGTCGAGACTCGACGGCTCTGCGCGCCTCATTCGGGCTTGCGGCAGACGAAGATGGCGGTGCCCGGGAAGTAGGAGCCCCGCAGCGGCGACCACTGGCCCCACTCGTCCTCGAGGTCGTCGGGCCACTCCGGCTCGACGATGTCCTCCAGCAGTAAACCCGCGGCGACGATCTCGCGAACGCGATCACCGATCGTCCGGTGGTGTTCGACGTACGTGACTTCGCCGTCGTCGCCGGTCTCCGAGTATGGGGTTCGCGAGAAGTACGACATACGAACCACGAGACCTTCGGGTCCGGGGTCGTCGAGGAACATCCAGCGAATCGGATGGTTGGTGGCGAACACCCATCGGCCGCCGGGGCGCAGCACCCGCGCGACCTCGCGCATCATGCGGGCCGAGTCGGCGACGAACGGGACGGCGCCGAACGACGAGCAGGCTTTGTCGAACGACTCGTCGGCGAAGGGGAGGTGCTCGGCGCCGGCCTGGACGAGGGGAACCGGTGCGTCGTCGCGCTGCATCGACTCCAGGCCGTGCCGCAGCATGCCGATCGACACGTCGAGACCGATCACGTTGGCGCCCTGGGTTTTCAGCCATCTCGCGCACGGCGCCGAGCCGCATCCGACCTCGAGCACGTCGCGGCCGGCGACGTCGCCGAGAAGCCGGGCCTCCGACTCCCGGTAGCGCTCGGGGCCCCAGACGAACTCGCCTCCCGGTGTGTCGCCGCCGATGAAGTGGCCGTGCTCCTCGTGGTACTCGTCGGCCTCGCCGTCCCACCATGTCCGGTTCGCTCGTTCGCTGACGGCCGAGTCGATCTCACCGAGGACGCGAGGCGGTCGGGAAGTCATGGAGATGGTCCTCTCGTGGCATGGCGTTGGCTCCGAGCCTAGTGACCGCATGCCGGTCACTGAACGCGGAGCACACGTCGACCTCAGCAGCCTCGGCCGGGAATCACCACGTCGACCTTCGCGTCGCCGTCCCACCTGCGGATGGCCGACGCCCGTCCTACGACGGTCGGCCACGACAGCAGTTGCAGCGCGGCCGCGAGCTCGTCGGCAGTCAGTCGCAGCCCGAGCGTCACGTGCGGCGTCCACTGTCCGGGCAGGCTGTGCTGCGCGAGCTCGGTGACCCGTTCGCGGGTGAGCCGGACGATCGTCGCATGGACGGTGAGCAGTTCCGACGACGGCACCACCGCGCGGGCCAGTGTGTACTTGCGGCCGGCGGCGAACACGACCGCGCCGCCGACTCGGAACTCGAAGGGCAGTCGCTGGGCCGTGGAGGCCAGGGCGGAATCGGCGGCGGGCGAGATCGCAGTGCCGGCGAGCAGGGTGCAGTGCGGCCGATTGGTCCGGGCCCGCACCCGGCCCGCGCTCGGCAATCCGGCGGCTTCGAGCGCGTCCCACTGCGCACGAACGGCGGCCTCGGTCTCGGGATCGGGCAGGATCTCGATCGAATGTGCCATCCTCGGCTCCTTCTGTGCGTGCGTCCCGGAGACAGTATTTGTGCAGGTAGGCCCGCAGTAGTACGCTTGCACACGTGTATGCGCGAAGCATGCACTCTGCGCCGACCGGAACGTCACGTCGAGGCGGTGCGCACAATCGAAGGAAACCGGGCGCAGCCTGCGAAGACTGTCCCGTTTACCGTACCTACTAGATACCTGTCCGGAGCAACTCAACATATGTCGTCCCCCACGATTTCCTCGCCGCAAGTAGCCGTCAACGACATCGGCTCGGCCGAGGACTTCCTCGCCGCTGTCGACTCGACGATCAAGTACTTCAATGACGGCGACATCGTCGAAGGCACCATTGTCAAGGTCGATCGCGACGAGGTCCTGCTCGACATCGGCTACAAGACCGAGGGCGTCATTCCCTCGCGCGAGCTGTCGATCAAGCACGACGTCGACCCCAACGAAGTCGTCACCGTCGGCGACGAGGTCGAGGCCCTCGTTCTCACCAAGGAGGACAAGGAAGGCCGCCTGATCCTGTCGAAGAAGCGTGCGCAGTACGAGCGCGCTTGGGGCACGATCGAGGAGCTCAAGGAGAAGGACGAGGCCGTCAAGGGCACCGTCATCGAGGTCGTCAAGGGCGGCCTGATCCTCGACATCGGCCTGCGCGGCTTCCTCCCGGCTTCGCTGGTGGAGATGCGTCGCGTCCGCGACCTGCAGCCGTACATCGGCAAGGAGGTCGAGGCCAAGATCATCGAGCTCGACAAGAACCGCAACAACGTCGTTCTGTCGCGCCGCGCTTGGCTGGAGCAGACCCAGTCGGAGGTCCGCAGCGAGTTCCTCAACCAGCTGCAGAAGGGCCAGGTCCGCAAGGGCGTCGTGTCCTCGATCGTCAACTTCGGTGCGTTCGTCGACCTCGGCGGCGTCGACGGTCTGGTTCACGTCTCCGAACTGTCGTGGAAGCACATCGATCACCCGTCCGAGGTCGTCACCGTCGGCGACGAGGTCACCGTCGAGGTCCTCGACGTCGACATGGACCGCGAGCGCGTGTCGCTGTCGCTGAAGGCCACCCAGGAAGACCCGTGGCGCCAGTTCGCCCGTACCCACGCGATCGGTCAGATCGTTCCGGGCAAGGTCACCAAGCTCGTGCCGTTCGGCGCCTTCGTGCGCGTCGAAGAGGGCATCGAGGGTCTGGTCCACATCTCCGAGCTGGCGGAGCGCCACGTCGAGGTTCCGGACCAGGTCGTCTCCGTCGGCGACGACGCGATGGTCAAGGTCATCGACATCGACCTGGATCGCCGCCGCATCTCGCTGTCGCTGAAGCAGGCCAACGAGGACTACACCGAGGAGTTCGACCCCTCGAAGTACGGTATGGCCGACAGCTACGACGACCAGGGGAACTACATCTTCCCCGAGGGCTTCGACGCCGAGACCAACGAGTGGCTCGAGGGCTACGACAAGCAGCGTGAGGAGTGGGAGGCCCGCTACGCGGAGGCCGAGCGCCGTCACAAGCTGCACACCGCTCAGATCGAGAAGTTCGCCGCGGCTGCCGCCGAGGCGGAGAACGCTCCGAGCGACTACTCGTCGTCGAGCTCGGCTTCGCAGTCGACCTCGTCGAGCAGCGGCCCGGCCCAGACCGGCGGATCGCTCGCCAGCGACGAGCAGCTCGCCGCACTGCGCGAGAAGCTGTCGGGCAACGCCTGATTCACGCGCGGTCGGTCGGAGTGACTGACTGAACAACACCCCGGAACCTCGGTTCCGGGGTGTTGTCGTCTGTCCGGACGAGTCGGGGCGAGCTCGGGCTCGGCCGCTCGCGTACCGTGTGGCCATGCGAGAAGAGCCGACTTCGGACACGATGTCTTTCACCTGGCGCCGGCTCGCCCTGATCGGCGCCCTGGCCGCGACGACGGCGTTGACGATCGTCGTCGGTGTGACCGATCCCCATGCGCCGCTGGTGTATCCGACCCGTTTCCTGATCTGGAACCTATTCCTCGCCTGGCTTCCGCTGCTGATCGCGTGCGCCTTCGTCATCGTGCAAAACAAGCTTGCGCTGATTCCGCTCGGACTCGCGTGGCTGGCCTTCCTGCCCAACGCGCCCTACCTGATCACCGACCTCGTGCATCTGGGCGAAGGCTACGAACTCTGGCGGCACATTCTCCAGTACGGATTCGCGGCATGGACCGGCGTGATGCTCGGCGTGGTCTCGATGCGGCTGGTGCACCGACGCATCGAAGCGGACTGGGGACGGGCCGCGGGCTGGGCCGCCGTCGCCGCATCGGTGATCCTCTGCGCCGTAGGAGTGGTCATCGGCCGATTCCAGCGCTGGAACTCCTGGGATCTCGTGACCCGGCCGGACGCCGTCGTCGCCCAGACGATGGGATGGGTGAGATCACCCTTCGCGCACGTGCAGTCGTCCGGCGTCGCCGTCGCGGTCGCTGTCTTCCTGGCCGCCGCATACCTGACGATGTGGGCCTACGAGTCGATCGGCGCCGCCGGCCACTGACGGCGGCGCCGCCGACCTGTCCGTCTCCTGCAGTCTCAACCGAGCCGTACTTCGGCGACCGTCCGCAGGTGCGCGACGAGAGCCTGGCCCGACGGGCTGAGCGGACGGTCGGCGGCGACGGTGAGTCCGACGCTGTGCCCGATGGATCCGAGGTCCACGTCGAGCGGGGTGAGGCGGGCGTCGCCGCGTCCGATGAGGCTGGGCAGCACAGCGAGCGTCTCCGTATGGTGCAGCAGCTCCCGTACCGTGAGGAAGCTCGTCGCTTCCACACGGTTCTCCGGCAACGCGGTTCCGCTGCGGGCGAACACCGCTTCGAGTTCCCCGCGCAGGGCGGTCTCGACGCCGGGGAGTACCCACGGGTAACCGCGGGTGTCGGCGAGAGAGAAGGGTCCGGCCCCCGCGAGGGGGTGGGTGGAGCCGGCGAAGACCTCCACCGACTCCTCGTACAACGGGAGACGCGTGATGGTCGATGTGCTCGGCGATGTCAGACGACCGACGATCATGTCGATGCGACCCGCCTCGAGCTCGGCGAGCAGCGCTTCCGGCGAGCCCTCTCGTACCACGACGGTGAGTCGCGGATGCTTCGCTTTCAACTGCACAATCGCCTGCGGCAGAAGCACATTCGATCCCGCGAGATGCGTCCCGACGATCACGGTTCCGCGATCGGCGTCCGCCAGCTCCACCACATGGCGACCCGCCTGGTTCAGTTGTGCGAGGATCGCCCGCGCGTGCTCGGTGAACGCCGCCCCGAAGATCGTGGGCGTGATTCCCCGCGGGCCGCGCTCATACAGCTCCACTCCCACGATCGCCTCGATGTCGCGCAGGCTTCGCGTGGCGACCGGCTGAGTGACGTGGAGTTCCGCGGCTGCGCCGATCACGCTGCCCTGCCGCGACAGCGCGTCGATCAAGACCAGGTGCCGGATCTTCAGCCGGCCGTCGAGCAGTTTCGGCAGATCGATCGACGGCCGGTCCGCCGCACTCATACCCCGGAGGTGATCGTGATCAGCAGGTCGCCGTTCTCCACCTGCGCCACCCCCGGCACCGCGATCCTGCCGACCACGCCGCCCACCGGCGTGGTGATCGCCGCCTCCATCTTCATCGCCTCGATATGGGCGATCGTGTCGCCCGCGGCCACCTCGTCGCCTTCGGACACCTCCAGGGTGACCACGCCGGCGAACGGGGCGGGCACCTGACCGGGAACCGACGGATCGGCCTTCTCGGCCCGCGGCCGTGCGTCTTCGATCGAGCGGTCGCGCACCTGGACCGGCCGCAGCTGGCCGTTGATCCAGCACATCACCGTGCGCATCCCGCGTTCGTCGGCTTCGGAGATCGACTCGAGGCCGAGAAGGAGCGTGACACCGGGTCCGAGTTCCACGACGTGTTCGGTGCCGGGAACCAGACCGTAGAAGAACTCGCGGGTGCCGATCACCGAGGTGTCGCCGAAGGTCTCGCGGTGCTCGATGAATTCCCTGGACGGACCGGGGAACAGCAGCCGTGACAGTGTGGTCCGGCGCGTCTGCGAGTCGGCTGCGAGCCCGGCGCGGTCGTCGTCGGTCAGTTCGGCGAGCGGCGGTGCCACGGCCGGCGTGTTGCCGAGCGCCCGGGTGCGGAGCGGTTCGGGCCAACCCGCGGCCGGAGTGCCCAGCTCGCCGCGGAAGAACCCGGTGACCGACTCGGGGAGGTCGACCACCGTCGGATCGGCGGCGAACTGTTCGGCACTGACGCCCGAACCGACGAGAGCGAGGGCGAGGTCGCCGACGACCTTCGACGACGGCGTCACCTTGATGAGGCGGCCGAAGGCCCGGTCGACACCGGCGTAGGCGCGTTCGATCTCCTCGAACCGGTCCGCGAGCCCCAGAGCGGTGGCCTGCGCACGCAGATTCGACAGCTGACCGCCCGGGATCTCATGGGTGTACACACGGCCGGTCGGAGCGGGGATGCCGGCCTCGAACGGGTGGTAGAGCCCGCGCATCGACTCCCAGTAGGGCTCGAGCTCGCAGACCGCGTCGAGGTCGATGCCGGTGTCGCGGTCGGTGTGGGCGGTCGCCGCGACCACCGCCGACATCGACGGTTGGCTGGTACCGCCCGACATCGGGGCCGCGGCCACATCGACCGCGTCCGCGCCGGCGTTCCACGCCGCGAGGTACGTCGCCAGCTGGCCGCCCGCGGTGTCGTGCGTGTGGACGTGAACGGGAAGGTCGAAACGCGACCGGAGGGCCGTCACGAGCGTGGTGGCGGCCGGGGCGCGCAGCAGCCCGGCCATGTCCTTGACGGCGATGATGTGCGCGCCGGCGTCGACGACGCGCTCGGCCAGCCGGAGATAGTAGTCGAGAGTGTAGAGATCCTCCGCCGGGTCCGTCAGGTCACCGGTGTAACAGAGGGCCACCTCCGCGACCGCAGTGCCGGTCGCGCGCACGGCGTCGATCGCCGGACGCATCTGGTCGACGTCGTTCAGCGCGTCGAAGATGCGGAAGATGTCGACGCCGGTGGCGGCGGCCTCGGCCACGAAGGCATCGGTCACCTCGGTGGGATAAGGGGTGTAGCCGACGGTGTTGCGTCCCCGCAACAGCATCTGCAGGCAGATGTTCGGCACCGCCTCGCGCAGTCGTGCCAGGCGGTCCCACGGATCCTCGTGCAGGAAACGCAGGGCGACGTCGTAGGTCGCACCGCCCCAGGCCTCGATCGACAGCAGTTCCGGGATACTCGAGGAGACGTGGCCGGCGACCGCGGTCAGGTCCTTGGTGCGGACGCGTGTGGCGAGCAGCGACTGGTGCGCGTCGCGGAAGGTGGTGTCGGTGATCGCCAGCGCCTTCTGCGCACGGAGATCGGCGGCGAAGCGTTCGGGGCCGAGGGTGGCGAGCCGCTGGCGGGAGCCCTCCGGCACGGATCGCTCGGATGCCGGCCGCGGCAGCTTGGAGGCCGGGTCCACGCCCGCCGGAGCCTTGCCGTTGGGGGAGTTGACCGTGATGTCGGCCAGGTAGTTCAGCATGCGTGTGCCGCGGTCGGCCGGAGCGTTGCCGTGCAGCAGCTCCGGATGCGCGGCGATGAAGCCGGTGTCGACGGCGCCGGACTGGAACGTCGGATCGTCGAGCACTGCGCGGAGGAACGGGATGTTCGTCGTCACCCCTCGGATCCGGAACTCCATCAGCGCGCGGCGGGCGCGGGCGAGCGCGATGTCGCGAGTGGACCCGCGGCAGGTGAGCTTGACCAGCATGGAGTCGAAGTAGGCGCCGACCTCCGCGCCGACCGTGGTCCCGCCGTCCAGGCGGACGCCGGCGCCGCCGGGCGACCGGTACGCCGTGATGCGTCCGGTGTCGGGCCGGAATTCGTTCGCGGGGTCCTCGGTGGTGATCCGGTACTGCATGGCGGCACCGTGCAGCGCGATCGTGTCCTGCGACAGTCCGAGACCGGCGAGGGTGGCTCCGGCGGCGAGCTGCAACTGGGTCTGGACGAGATCGACGTCGGTCACCTCTTCGGTGACGGTGTGCTCCACCTGGATGCGGGGATTCATCTCGATGAACACGTAGTCGCCGCTGGTGTCCAGGAGGAACTCGACCGTCCCGGCACAGGTGTAGCCGATGTGGCGTGCGTAGCGCACGGCGTCGGCGCACATGCGCTCGCGCAGGTCCGCGGGCAGGTCCGGAGCGGGTGCCTGCTCGATGACCTTCTGATGGCGACGCTGGACGGAGCAGTCGCGCTCATAGAGATGGACGACATCGCCGGTGGCGTCGCCGAGGACCTGGACCTCGATGTGCCGCGGCCCGCTCACCGCCTGCTCGATGTACACCGCACCGTCGCCGAACGCCGACTCCGCTTCGCGGGAGGCCTCTTCGAGCGCCGCGCGCAGGAGCGCGGGATCGTCGACGAGGCGCATGCCGCGACCACCGCCGCCCGAGACGGCCTTGACGAAGACCGGGAAGGTCATCGACTCGCCGGCGTCCAGTAGCGTCTGCACATCGGTGGAGGGTTCGGTCGACGCCAGGACCGGGAGCCCGGCGGCGCGGGCTTCGGCGATCGCTCGAGACTTGTTGCCCGTCAGCTGAAGGACTTCGGCAGTCGGACCCACGAAGGTGATCCCGGCCGCGGCGCACGCCCGTGCGAGTTCGGGGTTCTCGGAGAGGAATCCGTATCCGGGGTAGACGGCGTCGGCACCGGATTCCTTCGCGACACGGATGATCTCGTCCACATCGAGGTAGGCCCGAACGGGATGCCCGGGCTCGCCGATCCGGTACGCCTCGTCTGCCTTGAACCGGTGGGGAGAGTTCCGGTCCTCGTGCGGGTACACCGCGACGGTGGTGATGCCCAGCTCGACGGCCGCGCGGAGGGCGCGGATCGCGATCTCGCCTCGGTTGGCGACAAGGATCTTGCGGAACATGACGGGGGTCCTCATTTCGGGGTGTGGGTCGGTGCGGTCAGGGCGAAGAGACGATGCACGGCCGACGACAGTTCGGTGTCGCGATCGGCCAGGTCGACGAAGACGTCGAAGTGGTTCCGTCCGGGAACGGTCAGGAGCGGGCCGGCACTTCCGCGGGCCCAGTGCCGGTGGAAGTCCCGACTCTGCCGGCGGAAGCCGTCGGCCTCGTGCTCGGCCATGGCGATCACCGCCGGAGCGGGATCGTCGGGCAGCGGTGCGAGGGCCGGGCTGAGGTCGGCAGCGGACTGCTCGGTCAGGAAGAGCCACTCGTTCGCCTCGGCGTGGATCAGCGGCCGCAGATCATAGAGTCCGCTGATCAGCAGGCCGGCGTGCACTGCGCGATCGGGCAGCCCGAGGTCAGCCTGCCAACCGCCGATCATGGTGGTCGCGGCGAGGTGAGCACCCGCCGAACTGCCGCAGACCACGATCCTGTTGCGATCGAGGCCGTGCGCGGGTCCGTCGCGATGCACCCATGCGACGGCCGCCCTGACTTGACGGACCATTTCGGGCAGGGAGGTCGCCGGAGCCAGTCCGTAGTCGACAGCGACAGTGGCGATACCGTGGTCGGCCAGCGTGCGCGCCATGAACGCGGTGTCCAGGCGTGACAGCGAGCGCCAGTATCCGCCGTGGATCACCAGGAATACCGGACGGGGAGCGTCGGCGATCCCCCACACGTCGAGCACCTCGTCGCTGTGCTCGTCGTAGGCGACGCCGCGGGCGCCGGGCAGATCCCGGACTGCGCGCTCGGACCGCGTTCGGTAATCGTCCATCACCCTGGCGAAGGTTTCCGGGGACACGGTTCCGCGGGCGCTGTATGCGGCGGCGATCTCGGGGTCGAACAACGGGGCTCCTTCGAACGGCAACGAATCGTCTTCAGGGTCTGGCACGCAACTCATACCCGTCTAATACCGAACACGTACCCGACTATGCCATTTTTGCTATGACGACCGGCACTCCGGTCGGCGGTTGTGACCATCTCCGTTATGACTATTTCGGTATGTGAGTGATTCCGCTAGGTATTTGAACCACATGGCGATGCGGATCACAGTGGATTCATGACCGCACCCCACCCCGAATGGATTCGCAACTACGTCGACGGCGCATTCCTCGACCCCGATCCGGCGTCGGCGTTCGACGCGGTCGACCCCGCCACCGGCACCGCGTACGCCAGGGTTCACGAGGCCGGAGCCGAGATCGTCGACCGTGCCGTCGGTTCGGCGCGACGTGCGCTGGCCGCCGGCTGGGCCGACCGGCCGGTCGCAGATCGGGCCCGGATCCTCCGTCGTGCCGCCGACCTGATCGAACAGCGCTTCGACGACTTCGTCGCCGCAGAGCTCGCCGACACCGGCAAGCCGGTGACACAGGCGCGTGCCCTCGACGTCGCCCGCGCTCCGATGAACTTCCGCGCGTACGCCGACCTGGTGTCGAGCGCCGGCGAGCAGTCGTACCTGACCGACACCGCCGACGGTCGCCGAGCCCTGAACTACACGGTCCGCAAACCGCTCGGCGTGATCGCGATCATCGTCCCCTGGAACCTCCCGCTCCTGCTCCTCACCTGGAAAGTCGCACCGGCGCTCGCCTGCGGGAACGCGGTGGTGGTGAAGCCGAGCGAGGACACTCCCGCCACCGCCTCGCTGCTGGCCGAAGTGCTCGCGGAAGCCGGTCTGCCGCGCGGTGTGTACAACGTGGTCCACGGTTTCGGCGCCGATTCGGCCGGGGCGTTCCTGACCGAGCATCCCGGAATCGACGGTGTCACCTTCACCGGATCGTCGGCCACCGGCAGTCACGTCATGCGGACGGTGGCGCCGCGGGTGCGGCCGGTCTCGCTGGAGCTCGGCGGCAAGAACGCGGCGATCGTCTTCGATGACGCGGACGTCGACGAGGCGGTCAAGGGACTGAGCCGGTCGATCTTCACCAACACCGGCCAGGTGTGTCTGTGCACCGAGCGCGTATACGTTCAGCGGCGGATCTTCGACGAGGTGGTCGCCGGCCTGGCGACCGAGGCCGCCTCGCTGCGGCTGGGAGATCCGTTCGACGAGGCGACGACGACCGGCCCGCTCATCTCAGAGAAGCACCGGAGGAAGGTCCTGAGCTACTTCGACCTCGCCCGCGCGGAAGGCGCCGATGTGGTGTGCGGGGGCCGGGTCCCGGACGTGGGAGAGCACCTCGACGGGGGTTCGTGGATCGCGCCGACGCTGTGGACGGGCGTCGACAACAGCAGTCGCGTGATGCGCGAGGAGATCTTCGGCCCGGTGGCCGGTCTGGTCCCGTTCGACACCGAGGAGGAGGCGATCGCACTCGCCAACGACACCGAGTACGGGCTCGCGTCGGTTGTCTGGACCGACGATCTGCGTCGCGGTCACCGCGTCGCCGCGCGGATGAACGTCGGGCTCTCGTGGGTCAACACCTGGTACCTGCGTGATCTGCGAGCCCCGTTCGGCGGCGTCGGGCTCTCCGGCATCGGCCGCGAGGGCGGAGAATCCTCGCTGCACTTCTACACCGAACCGACCAACGTCTGCCTGCAACTGTGACCACCACACCTCCGTCCGAAGCGAAAGGACCGCATATGCACACCACCGACGACGAGGCGGCCGCGCTGGCCGGCCGTCTCGACCACGCCCAGACCGGATGTCGAGAGACCCCGAGCATCGAACGTGATCCCGCGATCGGTATCGCCTTCGACGTCGACCTCGCATATCGGGTGCAGGAAGAACTGATCGGGCTGCGAACGGCGCGCGGCGAGAGCGTGGTCGGAGTGAAACTCGGGTTCACCAGCAAGGCCAAGATGGCGCAGATGGGCGTCTCCGACGTCATCGTGGGCCGGCTCACCGACGCGATGACCGTCGCGAACGGCGGCACGGTGGACCTCGGGAAGTTCATCCACCCGAAGGCGGAGCCGGAGGTGGCGTATCTGCTCTCGCGCGATGTGCGCCTCGACGACCCGAACGAGGACATCCTCGACGCGGTCTCGGCGATCGCTCCGGCGGTGGAGGTCATCGACTCGCGTTATCTGGACTTCGCCTTCACCTACGCCGACGTGGTGGCCGACAACACCTCGGCGGCCGGATATGCGATCGGGGAGTGGTCGCCGCTGTGCGACGCGGCGGACCTCGACGTGACCCTGCGCGTCGGCGCCGACTCGGTGCACGGTTCCACCGCCGCGATCCTCGGCGATCCGGCTCAGGCCCTGCTCGCGCTCCTCGACATGTGCCGGCGGCGGCGCATTCCGCTCGAGGCCGGCCACGTGATACTCGCCGGCGCGGCGACCGCCGCGCTGCCGCTCACCGCCTCCACGCCCGACGGCACGGACGTGCAGTGCACCGTCGAAGGACTCGGAACGGTCTCCTTCACGGCAGTCGGAGAGGCGGCCCGCCGATGAGCGCCGCCGGCGCCGAGGCGCTCGTCGTCAGCGGAAAAGCCACCCCTCGAGGACGATTCCCGCACGTGAAGACGGTCGGCGATCTGATCTTCGTCTCCGGCACCAGCTCGCGCCGTCCGGACAACACGTTCGTCGGCGTCGAGGTCGACGAGATGGGCACCGCCTCCCTCGACATCGAGGCGCAGACGCGAGCGGTGATCGAGAACATCCGCGACATCCTCGCCGAGGTCGGCGCCGGACTCGACGACCTCTGTCAGGTCACGGCCTACCTCGTGTCGATGAACGATTTCGGCGCCTACAACCGCGTCTACGGCGAGTACTTCGACGAGAACGGTCCCACGCGGACCACCGTCGCGGTGCACCAGCTCCCGCATCCGCACCTGCTCATCGAGATCCAGGCGATCGCACATCGCCGGCGGCCGTGACTCGGCCACCCACTCACAACCCCAGGAGTTCCCATGACGACCATTCCGCCCGTCATCGATTTCCAGCGCTGGATCGACGACAACCGCCATCTGCTCAAGCCGCCGGTGAACAACCAGATGATGGCGCTCGGAGACGACTTCATCATTCAGGTGGTCGGCGGCCCCAACGAGCGCTACGACTACCACTACGAGCCGTACGAGGAGTGGTTCTACCAGCTCCGCGGCGACATCCACGTCAACCTGATGACCGAGGACGGGCCGCGACGGGTCGATGTCCGGGAAGGGGAGACGTGGCTGATGCCTGCGAACATTCCGCATTCGCCGCAGCGGCCCGACCCCGATTCGATCGGTCTGGTGATCGAGCGGGTCCGCAAGGAGGGCACGCTGGAGAAGTTCCAGTGGTATTGCCTGGAATGCCACACCAAGCTGCACGAGGTGGAGTTGCAGGTGCGCGACCTCGTCGAGGACATGCCTCCGGTCTTCGACTCCTTCGGTTCCGATGAGCAGGCCAGGACCTGCCGTGAATGCGGCGCCCTCCATCCGGGGAAGGGCTGAAGTGAGCGACATCATCGACGTCCACACCCACTATGTGCCGAAGGGATGGCCCGACCTGCGCGACGTCGCCGGTCCCGAAGCGCCGTGGCTGCGTGTGGAGTCCGAACGCGAGGCGATGATGATGACCGGCGACGTCGAGTTCCGCCGGATCCAGTCCGACGCGTGGGATCCGGAGGTGCGCCTGCGCGATATGGACGCGGACGGGGTGGCGACCCAGGTGGTCTCGCCGACGCCGGTGTTCTTCAATTACGCGAGGACCGGTGAACAGGCCGCGCGGATCTCCGCGGTGTTCAACGATCTCGCACTCGAGATCGTCGACGCGGCCGGCGAACGGATGATCCCGTTCTGTCAGGTGCCGCTGCAGGATCCCGATCTCGCATGCGAGGAACTCGACCGGTGCCTCGCCAACGGGCACCGCGGCGTCGAGATCGGCAACCACGTCGGCGATCGTGATCTGGACGACGAAGGCGTCGTCACCTTTCTGCAGCACTGCGCCGACCGCGACGTCCCCGTCTTCGTTCACCCCTGGGACATGGCGGGATCGCCGCGACTGGACCGCTGGATGGCGCGATGGCTGGTGGGGATGCCCGCCGAGTCGCATCTGTCGATTCTGGCGATGATCCTCGGCGGCACCTTCGACCGAGTGGACGAGCGGCTCAAGATCGCCTTCGCGCACGGCGGCGGCTCGTTCGCCTTCTGGCTCGGTCGGATGGAGAACGCCTGGCATCGGCGCCACGATGTCATCGGCACCTCCGAATATCCACCGTCGCACTATCTCGGACGGTTCTACGTCGATTCGGTGGTCTTCGACGAACGCGCGTTGCGGCTGCTGGTCGACACGATCGGGCGCGACCGGGTGCTGGTGGGCAGCGACTACCCCTATCCGCTCGGAGAGCGGCCGGTCGGCGAAGTGGTGCGAAAGAGCGAATTCCTGGATTCGACCACCCGATCGCTGATCACACACGGGAACGCCGAGCGTTTCCTGGGACTCTGAGTCTCCCCGCACCGGAGCCGGGCGGTGTCCGGCCGCCAGGTGGTGCGCCGACGGCCCGCTCCATCCCTATGCCCGCCGGGGCATCGGTACCGCGGGGAAAGGCATTTCTCACGCGCCGCCGTATGCCGTCTTCTGAATGTGACCCCGATTACTGATCGTTCGTCGGCGTCGTCACCTCACACCCATGAAAGGCCGATATCGATGTTCACCCGATCCTCCGACAAGGCACTGAGCGATCAGCAGGCGCGACGCCGGGTCGCCTCGGCGATGCTCGTCGGCACCACTCTCGAGTGGTACGACTTCTTCCTCTACGGCACAGCTGCCGCATTGATCTTCAACAAACAGTTCTTCCCGTCGTTGAGTCCCGCCGCAGGCACGCTCGCGGCCTTCAGCACGTTCGCCGTCGGCTTCGTCGCGCGTCCGCTCGGTGGCCTCGTCTTCGGTCACTTCGGCGACCGGGTCGGACGGCGGAACACGCTCATCGTCTCGCTCCTGATGATGGGTGCGGCCTCGACGCTGATCGGCGTGGTGCCCAACTACGGGTCCATCGGAGTGTGGGCGCCGGTACTGCTGGTGCTGCTTCGCGTGGTCCAGGGACTCGGTCTCGGCGGCGAGGGTGCCGGCGCCACGCTGATGTCGATGGAGCACGCGCCCGCAGGCAAGCGGAACCTCTACGCGGGTTTCCCGCAGATGGGCACTCCCGCCGGACTGGTCCTGGCGAACGTCGTCTTCCTGACCACCAATGCGGTGATGCCGTCCGGAGCCTTCGACGCGTGGGGCTGGCGGATCCCGTTCCTGCTCAGCGCGGTGCTTGTGGTGATCGGTCTGGTGATCCGCCTGCACGTCGAGGAGTCGCCCTCGTTCAGCCGGGTCGTCAGTCACCGGGCCGTCGAGCGGTTCCCGCTGCGAGAGGCGATGCGCGTGGGTGTCGGGCGGATGGCACTGACGCTCGGCGTGATGATCGCGAACTCGGCGGTGGCCTACGTGTTCATGGTCTTCACCCTCTCGTACGGCACCGAGCACCTCGATTACAGCCGTTCCTTCCTCATCGTCTGCGTCTCGGTCGCGGCCGTGATCTGGTTCGCGACCATCCCGTTCTGGACTCGGATCGCCGACCGCAGCGGCCGGCGCTCCATGTTCGTCGGAGGGTCGGTCGCGCTGCTGATCTGGTGTCTGGTCTTCCTGCCGATGCTCGGCACGGGCAGTGCGGTGATCACCGCCGCGGCGTTCCTCGGGATGGGCGTCATCGTGCCGATCACGCACAGCGTCCAGGGCGCGATCATCGCCGACACCTTCCCGGCCGCCGTCCGCTACTCGGGAACTTCGCTGATCCTGCAGGTCGGCGCGATTCTGGGCGGGGGACTGGCACCGATCATCTCTTCGGCGCTGGTCGGGGAGTCCGGTGGCGCCGCCGGCGTCACCGCGTATCTCGCCGTTGTCTGCCTGCTCAGCCTGGTGTGCGCGGTGGTTCTGTTCGCTCGGGTGCCGGAGCCGGAACCCGCTGCGGCGGCCGCCGCCGAAGGTGCGACCGTGTGACGACTCGCGACACTCCGGCGACGAGGCGGGGCGGCCGATTCGATCGGCCGCCCCGCCTCGTCAACGCAGCGTGCGTCGACGGTCGAGGGTGGACGCGATCCCGGTCGCTGCGGCGCGGACCGCGTCGGTGTGCGCCTCGGGCCGGTACCGCGTGAGCGGGCCGGTCACGCTGACCGCGGCCACCACGGTGTTGTTCGCGACGTCCAGGATCGGCGCCGCAACGCACGCAATTCCGGGAGCCGACTCCTCGTACTCGAAGGCCGCTCCGGATTCGCGGATGGCATCGAGTTGGCGCGCCAGGATGCCCGGCGCGACGATCGTTCGCGGGGTGCGGCGGGGGAGCGGTCCGGCGAGGACGCTCTGCTGCAGAGCGGGATCCGAGTGCGCCAAGAGTGCCTTGCCGATCCCCGTGCAGTGCAACGGCATCCGGCCGCCTGTGCGCGAGGGCGCGCTGGCCTGACGGTGACCGCCGATCTTCGCCACGTAGACCACCTCGTGGCCGTCGAGGACACCCAGGTGCACGGTCTCCCGGGTTCGCCCGTAGAGGTCCTGGAGGAAGGGCATCGCGATCTCCAGCAGACTGCGTTCCACCGACGCGAGCATCCCGAGTTCGAACAGGCCGCCGGACAGTCGGTACCCGTCGTCGGTCCGGTCGAGGAGCCGGACCCCGACGAGTTCACCGGCCAGCCGATGCACCGTCGCCTTGTGCAGACCGGTGCGGCGCACCAGTTCGGCGAGGCTCAGTTCGTTGTCGTCGACAGTGAAGGCCCGGAGGATGGTCACCACTTTGCCGACGACGGTGGCGCGGTCCACGGCGTGCTCGCCGTCGCCCGGATCCGACGGTTTCGAGGGCGTCGTTCTGGCCATGCGGACGACACTACCGCCTCCGTCTCGCTCAGCGAGACGACGCTCTTCTCTTCGGGCGGCACAGCGGTGAGCATGGTCACCATGACCGAGACCACCGAACGCGAGCCGGCGCAGAATCCGGTCGCCGAAGACCAGGCCGCGCAGCGGCTGCTCACCGCCCTCCAGACCAGACAGGCGTGCACTCCGGTGCGCGACCTGATCGGACCCACGGATCTGGCCGCGGCCTACCGCGTCCAGGAACGGCTGACCGCGGGCCGGGTGTCCGGCGGTGCGACGATCGTCGGCCGCAAGATCGGCCTCACCTCTGCGGCCGTTCAAGACCAGATGGGCGTCGACCAGCCCGACTTCGGCGTCCTCTTCGACGACATGGCGTACGGCGACGGCGAGGTGGTTCCGATCGACCGGCTGCTGCAGCCCAAGGCCGAGGCGGAGGTCGCTTTCGTCTTGAAGAAGGATCTCGCCGACGGTCCGCTCGACATCGAACAGATCCGCGATGCGATCGACTACGGCGTCGCCGCACTGGAGGTCTGCGACAGCCGCATCGACGGCTGGGACATCGCATTCGCCGACACGGTCGCCGACAACGCCTCCTCGGGGGTCTACGTCCTCGGCACCGACCGCAGGACGCTCGACGAGTTCCGTCCCGTCGACGTCGGCATGTCGATGCTCGTCAACGGCGAGGAGGTCTCGACCGGTGAGGGCGCGGCCTGCCTCGGAGACCCGCTCAACGCCGTCGCCTGGTTGGCCCGGGCCGCCCGCGACTTCGGCGAACCCCTGCGCGCGGGTCAGGTGATCCTGTCCGGAGCGCTCGGCCCCATGCGCCCGATTCAACCCGGAGACGAGGTGACCGTCGTGATCGACGGCCTCGGATCGGTGAAAGCCCGTTTCAGTGAAGGGAACTCCCATGAGTAAGACGTCAGGCGGCAAGACGAAGGTCGCCATCATCGGCTCCGGCAACATCGGGACCGATCTGATGATCAAGGTGCTGCGGACCGCCAAGCACCTCGAGATGGGTGCGATGGTCGGCATCGATCCCGACTCCGACGGCCTGGCCCGCGCCCAGCGCCTCGGCGTGCCCACCACGCACGAAGGCGTCGAGGGTCTCGTCGCGATGCCGAACTTCGACGAGATCGAGATCGTCTTCGACGCCACCTCGGCCAAAGCCCACGAGCACAATGCGTCGATCCTGCAGCCGCTGGGCAAGCGGTTGATCGACCTGACGCCGGCGGCCATCGGACCGTACGTGGTGCCGGCGGTGAACATCGGCGACCATCTCGATGCGCAGAACGTCAACATGGTGACCTGCGGCGGGCAGGCGACCATCCCGATCGTCGCCGCGGTGTCCCGCGTGGCGCCGGTCGCCTACGCCGAGATCGTCGCGTCCATCGCGTCCAAGTCGGCCGGACCCGGCACCCGCGCCAACATCGACGAGTTCACCGAGACCACGTCGGCGGCCATCGAGCAGGTCGGCGGGGCCCGCAACGGCAAGGCCATCATCATCCTGAACCCGGCCGAGCCGCCGCTGATCATGCGCGACACCGTGTATGCGCTGGTCGATGCGCCGGACCTGGACACTCAGGAGCGGATCCGCAATTCTGTCGAGAAGATGGTCGCGGACGTCTCCGCATACGTCCCGGGGTACCGACTGAAGCAGAAGGTGCAGATCAACCCGATCGCCGAGGGGTCGCCGGTTCAGACGCTGATGACCCAGGAGCCGGAGTCGGCTCCCACCCACCAGGTGTCGGTCTTCCTCGAAGTCGAGGGTGCCGCGCACTATCTGCCGGCCTATGCCGGGAACCTCGACATCATGACGTCCGCGGGCCTGCAGTACGCGGAGCGGATCGCAGCGCTGAAGGAGTCCAACGCATGAGCACCCCCATCTTCGTCCAGGACGTCACGCTGCGTGACGGCATGCATGCCATCCGCCATCAGATCAGCACCGACGACGTCAAGCGCATCGTCTCTGCGCTCGACGAGGCCGGCGTCGACGCCATCGAGGTGGCGCACGGCGACGGTCTGGCGGGCGGCTCGGTGAACTACGGGCCCGGTTCCAACACCGACTGGGAGTGGATCGAGGCCGCGGCGAGTGTTCTGAAGAACGCACGGCTCACCACTCTGCTGCTGCCGGGCGTGGGCACTGTCGAGGAACTGAAGCACGCATGGGATCTCGGCGTCCGGTCGGTCCGCATCGCGACGCACTGCACCGAGGCCGACGTCTCCGCACAGCACATCGCCGCGGCGCGGGAGATCGGCATGGACGTCTCGGGCTTCCTGATGCTCTCGCACATGTCGACCCCCGAGAAGCTGGCGGAGCAGGCCAAGCTGATGGAGAGCTACGGCGCGCACTGCGTGTACATCACCGATTCGGGCGGACGCCTGACGATGAACGACGTGGTCGCGCGAGTGAAGGCCTACCGGGCCGTGCTGAATCCGGAGACCGAGATCGGCATCCACGCTCACGAGAACCTCTCGCTGTCGGTCGCCAACTCGGTGGTCGCGGTCGAGAACGGCGTCTACCGCGTCGACGCCTCGCTGGCCGGCCACGGTGCCGGAGCGGGCAACTGCCCGATCGAGCCCTTCGTCGCCGTCGCGAATCTGTCGGGCTTCGAGCACCGCTGCGACCTGAACAAGCTGGAGGACGCGGCCGACGACATCGTCCGGCCACTGCAGGACCGCCCGGTCCGCGTCGACCGCGAGACGCTGACGCTCGGTTACGCCGGCGTGTACTCGTCGTTCCTGCGTCACGCCGAGGCCGCGGCCAAACGGTACGACCTCGACGTGCGCGACATCCTCACCGTGTGCGGTGAACGGCGTCTGGTCGGTGGCCAGGAGGACATGATCGTCGACATCGCCCTCACTCTGGTGGCGGAGCGCGACGGCGAGGTCGCCTAGCATCTCGCTCAATTCGACGAAGCCCGCGCGGTCACCGACTGCGCGGGCTTCGTCGTGCCGAGCGGATACCGGCCCCTGTCTGGCGTCGTCGGCGCTGATTCGACGGGCGATCGGAGTCTGACGTCCGCCACGCGAACCGCTACGCCGACGGCGCTACCGGACACACGTGCACGCGGACCGGACGCGCCGGATCGGCGCTGGCGTGCAGGCGTTCGTCCTCGGACGACGACAGCCGCGGGAACCCGCCGTCGGCGAGTGCGTCCGCGAGCGAATCCGCGGATCCGAGGTCGGCGACCGTCACCCGGATATCGATCACCGGTGGCGCCGACTGCCCGACGACGGCGGTCGGGCCGACGTGCTCGACCGCCGTCGCTCCGGCCCCGACCAGCGCCCATACGCGGTTCACGACGCGGCGTCCCAATACGGCCCACCAAGGGTCGTACTCCTGTGGCCGTGTCGGCAGCTCGGCACAGACGCGGCCGGCAACGTTGTCGCGCAACGGAATCAATCGCTCGTTCCAGACGCGCAGAGCCTGAGCCGCGAGCTCGTCCGGGGTCCCCGAGTTATCGAGCCAGATGTCGGCGACGTCTCGACGCTGGTCGTCCGTCGCCTGCGCCGCGATTCGGGACCGCGCGTCTTCGGGATCCATGCCGCGCAGGTTCACCAGGCGGTCCAGCCGGACGTCCGCATCCGCGTGCACCACGGCGACCACGTGATAGAACGGCGCCATGTTCCCTTCGACGAGGAGCGGGACGTCGTGAAGGATGATCGCGTCGGCGGGCGCCGCGTCGGTGAGCTCCTGGGTCCGCGCGCCGATCAATGGATGCGTGATCGAGTTCAGGAGCTTGCGACTGTCGTCGTCGACGAATGCACGCGCCGCGAGGGCCGGACGGTCGAGAGCGCCGTCGGCGTCGAGGATCTCCGGTCCGAAGGCGTCGACGAGCTGAGCCAGACCCGGCGTGCCGGGCTCCACCACCTCGCGGGCGATGCGGTCGGCGTCGACGTGATACGCGCCGTGTTCGATGAAGGTCTTGGCAACCGTCGATTTGCCGGCGCCGATGCCGCCGGTGAGTCCCACTCTGATCACGAGTCCCAGTGTGTCAGACCATCGGTCACCGCAACGTACGGCGTGATGGTTGAATCGGCGATATGCCGCCACTGTCGCATCGGAGTGTTCTGCCCGTCGTCGTAGTTCTCCTGATGATCGTCGAGGTGGTCGTGGTCGGCGTCGTGTTGTGGCCGCGCGGAGACGACGATCTCGAGTACGGGCCGGGACCGATTGCGCTGCAGTCCATGCCGTCGGCGCCGGGTGAACGGTGGAAGCTGACTGCGGAAGACGTCCTGGGAGCTGACGAACCCGCCGATGAACGTGCGTCGATCTCGATCAAGGCGCAGTCGGATGATGTGGTGGTGGTCGTCGGCGCTGCCGAGCCGCACGCGCGTACGACGACGTTGGCGGCGGTCGACGTGCAGTCGGGGAAGGTGCTGTGGAGTCGACGCGAGGCGGGTCACTGGGCCGACTGCGCCGTCGGAGACGGCCCGACGCTGGCATGTACGAAGAACGTCCGATTGAGCGGCGACGTCGTGGCTCGCGTCTCCTTCTTCGACCTGGCCTCGGGTGCCGAGCGCGTCGTGCAGACCGTCCGCGTCCACGGGACGCCCAGCATCGTGTCGGTCGATGACGGATTCGTCGTTGCGGTGCCCAGGGATTCAGGCGTCGGACTCCGCGAGGAGGGCCCGGTCCCCGACAGGGGTGCTGCCACCGTGGACCGGAGACCGTTGATCACGCGATTCGAGCCGACGGGGCAGCGTTCGTGGTCGGTCAACGGGTCGACCGGAGAGCGCACCGTGCGGTCGGTGATCGGCTCCAGGGTGATCGTGATGGAGTCCGACGACGGTGCCGTCTCCTTCTACCGGGCCGACACCGGCACCCTGGTCCACCGTGAACCGACGTCGATGGCCCCGAGCTGTGGCGCGCCGGACGAGGTCACCGGAATGATGGTGTGCACGTCGATCGTCGGGCAGCCGTCGAGACCGAACTACTTGCTCTATGAAGGTGGATTCGCGGTCGACCCGGCGGGCGGGAGTCCGGTGACCGTGACGTACGACGAGACCGGGCGGCGGACCGGTCGATTAATCGGGTGGCGGCTGGCCGAGGGCGCAGATTTTCCGCGCGAGCGACCGCTCGTCGACCCCGAGTCGATCCCCGTCGTCTCCGGGCGCAAGGTCGGCGTCGTCACCGCTGACACTGGCGCGCTGCGCTGGACCCGAGCGGTCACAGGCGACGGCATCGCAAAGGTCCGCGCCCTCGACGAACGACACGTGGCGGTCGGAACGAGCGAGTTCGGGCCCGGCGATGCGTACTCGGAGACCTGGCGGCTCATCGATGCCGCCACCGGCGAGTCCGGTGGAACCGTCACGTCGAACTTCGGGGCATGGCTGTTCGGGTTCGACGGTCGGCGACTGCTGTTCGCCGGCGACCCGGCTGAGCACCAGCGGCCCAATGCTCCACGACTGACGGCGTTCGACGGCGAGAACGGAAGCAGGCGGTGGACCATCGACCCGGCAGACCGGGATGCCGGTTGGCAGCAAGTCGGGCGCGTTCTCTACTCGGTCGGCTCGACCGGCTACGGACCCGGCTGGATCGCCCGCTACGCCTCCTGACCGGTGTCGCGCAATCGTGAACCGATCCGCCACGCGACCGGCGGGGCCGCGCCTCACCCGTAGAACGTCGCCGGATCCAGTGCGGACAGCGGCGTCCACGGGCCGATGCGGTCGTCCGCAGGCACCTCGCCGTCGAGAGCGTCGCCGAAGCCTCGCAGCGACAACGCCAGCCGGGGATCCTCGTCGACCAGGCGAATCGTCTCGTAGAGCAGCGCGAGGACGTGCACGCAGCGCGGTGACCGCGCGCGACACGAGCAGTCGACCACTGCGAGTTCCGGCGGTCGCGGGCCGAGTGCGGCGTGGACCTCGTCGGTCAACGCGGATGGGCCGGGTGTGGCACCGACCAGGTCAGCGACCGCACGCGCCGCGTCCCGTCCCATCGGAGCGAACTCGAGATACGCGACGGACGCCGCATCGCCTGCGACGACGGTGCCGCGGATCAGACGTCCCTCCACGTGCACGTCGTTCATCGCATTGCGCGCCATGCGCCTCGCTCTCGGCAGGGCGGGCTCCGGCCTGGTGACGTGGGTCGGCTCCGCGATCCGGAGGAAGTCCCGGCCCCAGACGGTGAATCCGAACTCTGTGCTACTGGTACTCATGCGGTCTCCTCTCGGTTCCGGCGCAGGACTTCGATCAGCCGTTCGTCGGAGAGCTCGGTGAGAACCGCGAGCGCGCCGGCGTCGGCGTCGAGGTCCAGCGCGGCCTTCTTCCGGTGCATCGTGGCGATGTGCTCCTCCAGCGTTCCGGCCGTGGTCAGCGTGGTGACGGTGACGATGCGATCCTGGCCGATCCGGTGCACCCGGTCGGTCGCCTGAGCTTCGACCGCGGGGTTCCACCATCGATCGAAGTGAACGACGTCGGCCGCGCGGGTGAGGGTGAGACCGGTGCCGGCGGCCTTGAGGCTCGCGACGAGAACGCCGCAACCCGCGCCCGACTGATACTCGTCGACGATCCGGTCGCGTTCAGTCCGCGTGAGCCCGCCGTGCAGGAAGGGAACCCGCGTTCCGAGGAGGTCGCCGAAATGAGCGGCGAGCAGTTCACCGGTCTGGCGGTACTGCGTGAACACGACGGTGGGCGAACCGTTCTCGACGTTGGTACCGACGATCTCCGCGGCGACGTCGAGCTTTCCCGAACGACCCTCCACACGACCGGTGACCGGTCCGGAAGCGATCAGACCCGGATGATTGCAGACCTGCTTGAGCCGGGTCAGGGCCGCCAGGATCGCGCCGCGTCGCGCCATCCCGGCTCCGAATCCCTCTGCCTCGGCGCGGTCGAGGATCGCGTCGTAGATCCTGCCCTGTTCCTCGGTGAGGTCGCACTGCACGTCCGTCTCGATCTTGGGTCCGAGGTTAGCGGCGACCTCGCTCTTGGTGCGTCGCAGAATGTGTCCCGAGATCGCATCGTGCAGACGGTGCTTGGCCGTGGCCGAGGCGTTCTGGATCGGCAGCGTGTAGCGGCGGCGGAAGAGCGCGCGGTTGCCGAAGGCGCTGGGCGCGACGAGGTTCAGCACCGACCAGAGTTCGTCGAGATTGTTCTCGATCGGCGTCCCGGTGAGCGCGATCCGTGCGTCGGCGGTGATCGCCCGCGCGGCGCGCGAGACCTGGGTCCGGCTGTTCTTGAGCGCCTGCGCTTCGTCGAATACGGCGGTGGCCCATCTCACTGCGGCGAGTGCGCCGGTGTGACGGCGAAGGGTGGGATACCCGGTCACGACAACGGTGCGGTCGCCGGGCGGTGGCAGTTCGCCACCGCGGAAGTCGGTGGCCTCCAGACCGGGAGTCCAGCGGCGTATCTCGCGAATCCAGTTCGTCACGAGGCCGGTGGGACACACCACCAGCGCCGGCCCGTGGCCGGCGCGGGCCAGGTGAGCGATGGTCTGCAACGTCTTGCCCAGCCCCATCTCGTCGGCGAGGATGCCGCCGCCCTCCGCGCATACCTCGGCGAGCCAGGTGACGCCCCGCAGCTGGTAGGCGCGCAGGTCCGCGGTGAGCAGGGGCCGGAGCGACTCGGCCGCGGCGAGGGTGTCGACGAAGACCGCACGAGCGTAGGCGGCCGAGGTCGCGGCGTCACCGGTCGCGTTCAGGACCGCGTGCGCGGCGGGAGGCAACTCGACGTCCGCGTCCGGGTCGGCAGCGATGCGCGACCAGGCCTGCGCCGACGGGGTCTGGCAGGCGGGCAGGTGGTCGGCGTCGACGATCCGGCAGGCGACGTTCGAGGGGACGAGGCCTGCCGTGGGCCCGTGCCCGGAGGGCAGCGGAATGCGAAGGGTATGCGTTCGCCCTGCGGACACCGAAGGCGCCCACAGGGCGAACGCATGCCGGTCGGTCAGATAGGTGGCGTGCAGGGGTACGTTCTGCCTGGTCAGAATGTCTCCTCCGAGAAACTGTGGGGATGACGTACGATGTACGGAACTGATACCGTACGCCTTACGGAGAGGATTGTCGAGGATGGCGGACGAGACCGAGAACGTGCGGCGCACCGTCGAACTGCTGTGGCGGGCACCGAGTGATGTTCAGGTCCGGCCGGGACCGCGGCAGCGCACCACCGTCGAGGCGGTGGTGCGGGCGGCGGTGGCGATCGCCGATGCGAACGGGCTGGCGCAGCTGTCGATGCGGGTGCTCGCCGCGGACGTCGGACTCAAGCCGATGGGGCTCTACACGTATGTGCCGAACCGGGAGATTCTGCTGGCTCTGATGATCGACGCGGTGGCGGTCGAAGACACCGCGATCGACACGAGCGCGACTATCGACGCAGTGCTGCGGGCGGTTGCCGATCAGTACCGTGACGAGATCCTCCGGCATCCGTGGCTGCTCGACGTCCCTGCGTGGCGCCCGGTCCCGGGACCGGGCTCCTCGCATAGATACGAGGTCCAGCTTTCCGCCGTCGCGGCGGCCGGGGCCAGGTCGGGGAAGCACTTCGGCGATGTGGAGCTGGACGCGGTGATTGCTTCGCTGCGAGCCTTCGCCATCGGCAATGCCCGCTCGCGGATCGACCAGATGGTGACGTACGCGAACTCGGGAATGACCGACGAACAGTGGTGGGAGACGGCCGGGCCATTGCTCGCCGATGCGATGCCCGAGGGGCGGTATCCGATCTCGTCCCAGGTCGGCACCGCCGTGGGCGAGGAGTTCGCCGGCCCGGGAAACGCCGACCACGCGTACGAGTTCGGCCTCACCCGACTGATCGCCGGCATCATCCGCGGATGAGTGCGGGTGCGCGATCGGTCGGATGAGGCCGGTGCCGGGACGGGCTACTTCCAGCCGTACCCGTCGCCCTGAATCTCGGCGCAGAAGCCGATCCGGCGCGCCGGATCGGTCTGCACCTCGTAGGTGAACGCCTTCTGCTTCTCGGAATCGGTGCAGTTCGGCACGTTCGCGGACTCGGCGCGCTCGGTGATCTTGTATCGGGCGGTCAGGCTCGACGAGGGCGTCGAACAGGCGACGGTCTTGAGGTCGGCGCCGATCGAGATGGTCGATTCCTCGTAGCACGTGCCCACCCGGTAGTTCGGGATCAGGCACATCACCTTGTCTGCTGCGCCGGTGCCGTATTCGTACACGTAGTAGTTGTAGTGGCCGGCTTCGCATGCCGCCTGGGAGTCCAGTTTGGCGCCGACGATGTACGAGACCGAGCTCGTGTCGGCGCAGTCGATGGCGGCGGTCGTCACATCGGTGGTCGATCCGTCCACGGTGATGCACGAACCGATGGGGCTCGAGTCGACGCTCGTCCCGCTGTCCTTGTCCTTCAGGATCGTCGCAGCTACGGCTCCGGCGATCACCACTGCGAGGAGGATGACGGCGACGATGACGACGCGTCGGATCCCGTTCTTCTTCGGCGGCGGCGGATAGCCCGGCGTGCCGGGGACGGGAGCGAACCCGCCGACGGGCGCTTGCGGCTGCGGGTAAGGCTGTCCGTACTGAGGATACGGTTGAGGCTGGGGTCCGGGCTGCGGATACGGCGCAGGTTGTCGGCCGGCCGGCTCGGGCTGGTGGGGCGGGGTCGGAGGCGTCATCGACGGCGGACTTCCTGTGAGGCAGATGAGAACCGTAGGGGAGTCTGTCACACGTTCGTCCGATACCGGCGATCAGGCTCGATCGAGCCATTCGAGTGGTGTACCCGCCTGCGCGTCGAGCCACGACTGCACATCTCCCGAGGTCGTCGCGCCGATCAGCGCCGTCGTCGCGATCCGCACGGCGTCTTCGGCCTGTGCGGTGGTCAGGAACCCGGCGGCATGCGCGTCGAACAATTCGTCCACGTCGATCAGCGCGAGCGGTTCGCCCGGAACGTCTACGAGATCCAGATACCAGTCGACCGCGTGCCAGCGGCCCGCCTCGTCGGGACCGGAGAACTCGCCGATATCGAGATACAGGCGTTGTCCCGGGCGGTGGCCGGCCACGAAGTGGAAGATGTTGGCGCGCAGTCCGAGAGACGGCAGCAGCCAGCTCTCCAGATGAGTGAAGCGCGGATGGTCGGCGGTGCGCGACATGTACAGCCCGAAGTCGGTGACGCGGTAGTCGAGCACCTCGCGCACGACGCCCTTGTTATCGGTGTTCGTCATCGCGGGGACGTCGAAGACCTCGCGCTTGGGCGGATGCAGATCGGCCATGCGCCCAGCTTGTCACAGCGACGGACGGCCGGCGGTGCGGAACGGCGTCATCGTGCGATGAGCACCATCGGGCCGAGGAACTCGCACGCGGTCAGCGCCAACCCCACGTCTAGCCGGTCGTGGTCCGGCCCGACGGTCGCCAGCGCCTTGTCGATGCGGTACTTGACGCTGTTCCGGTGGAGGCTGAGCCGTTCGGCGGTCCGCACGTGACTGTCGCCCGTCGCGAGAAAGACGGCCGGGGTTTCCCGCAGCGACGCGGCCGACGGGCTGTCTTCCGCGAGGTCGCCGAGGACTTCGCGGACCCACGGCCGGGTGTGCTCGATGTCGCGTTCCAGCATCGCCGCCAGCGCGATCCCGCGATCCCCGAAGCCGGTCACCTGGCCGGTCGGGCTGTCCGGCAGATGCGCGACGGTGAATGCGGCGCGCGACTGCTCGTGACTCCGGCAGAATCCGGCGGTCCCCGGCGCAGCGTCGCCGAACGCCATCCGCACACCCTCCGGCAGTGAGGCGGTCCGCAGGGCGGCGACGGCGTCCGTGCCGCGCGCACGGTCCGCCAGGGGCACCCACGCCCAGAGGGTGGAGGCGTCGACCGGAGCGATGAGCGCCGGTCCCGCCGACCCGATTCCGGCGAAGACTCGGCGCGCCACCCGATCGAGGTCCGCCAGTTCCAGGGACGCGCGTTCGGTGAGCCACAGGATGATCGCGCGATGCACCCGATCGAGGCGGTAGCCGGTCTCGCGTTCGAATGTGGCCGCGCCGGCTTCGGGAGCCGCGAGGAGATTGTGCACCGTCGAGGACAGAACGGTGCCCTGCGTCCCGATCCACCTGCGCCGTTCGTCCTCGTACACTTCGAACACCGCGGCGGTGATCCAGTCGATGTAGCGATACAGCACGGTCGAGACGTACTCGGTGAGCTCGACGGTCTCGGCCGCACCCAGGTGCTGGTCGGCGATGAGTCGGTAGCAGCGCTGCTGAACCAGGTTCTGGCCCATGTGGTAGGCCCGGACCAGCGCGTTCGACGGAATACGCGCTGAGCCAGACGCAGCGCGTATTCGACGGCCGCGGTCGGCGGCTGCAGATGAGCCAGCGGAATGTCGTTGGTCAGGATGTGAACGATGTTGGTCACGTTGGCGTGGACACTGGCCTCGAGCATCTCGACCAGCACCGGATCGGTGTCGAGCGGTTCGATCCCGCGCGCCAGTGCCTCGGCGACGACGTCCGAGAGTGCCAGGTGTCCGGCGCCGAGCGCTCGGCCGACCTCCGCGGCCCGGGCACGGACGATCTCGGTCACCGTCGTCGCCCGTCGCCCGCCCGTCGCAGATGCCGCAACGCCGACTCGGCCGCGTGATAGCCGCACAGACCGTGGACGCCGGGGCCGGGCGGTGTGGACTGCGAGCACAGGAACACCCCGTCCACTCCGGTCGAGTACGGATCCAACGCTGCCCTGGGACGAAACAGGAGCTGCAGGCCGTCATTGGCCCCGCCCATGATGTCGCCTTCGGCGTAATTCCGGTTGTACGCGGCCATCTGGGGGACCGTCGTGGTCTTCATGTCCACAATGGTGTCGCGGAATCCGGGCGCGAACCGCTCGATCTGCGAGATCACTTGCTGCGTCGCGTCGCCGGAGTAACCGGCCGGAACGTGCGCGTACGACCAGATCGGATTGATCCCCGCCGAACTGCGCGTCGGATCGGCGATGTATTGCTGTCCGACCAGGACGAACGGCCGGTCGGGCAGGACTCCCCGGTCACGGAGCTTCTCGGCGCGCCTGATCTCCTCGAAGGTCCCGCCCAGATGGACCGTGCCCGCACGTCCGCAGTCCTTATCGCGCCACGGGATGTCGCCGCGAATCGCGAAATCGACCTTGAACGCGGCGGCACCGACCCGGTGCCTGCGGTAAGCGCGCCGGATACGCGGCGGCATCCGATCGCCGTAGAGCCGTTCGGCCTGTGCGGGAGAGAGGTCGAGCAGCACGACATCGGCGGCGGGGATCTGATCGCGGGACGTGATGGTGACACCGGTCTCGATCGTGCCTCCGTGATCGGCCAGGGCGGCCGTGACCGCGGCGATGATGGAGCCGGAGCCGCCTTCGGCCACCGGCCAGCCGTATCGGTGCCCGCTCGCAGCGATCATCAAGCCCAGCGAGGCGGTCAGCGGTCGGTCGAAGTCGGTGTACACGTGGGCGGCGATGCCGCCGTAGAGTGCACGCCCGGCGGGGGTGCGAAACAGCCTGGCCATCACTGACACCGGGAGCAGCGCCCGCGGGCCGAAGGCCGCGAGTTCGAACGGGTGGACGGGTGCATGGGCGATCGGCCGCAGCAGATCGTGTCCGAGATCGTCGAAGTTCCTGGCGAGATCCCCGAGGACGGCGCGCCAACGGCGCCCGTCGGCGCCCAGCCCGTCCGCGGTCTCGGTGATCGACCGGAACAGCAGCGCGGTCTCACCGGAGTCGAGGGGATGGGCGCAGTCGATCTCGGGCCGGCGCCATCGTAAGCCGTAGCGGCCGAGATCGATCTCCCTCCAGAACGGCGAACCCACCCCCATCGGATGAAACGCCGAGCACAGGTCGTGGATCACACCCGGCACCAGCGACTCCGCCGAGCGAGCACCCCCGCCGACGGTGTCCGCGGCTTCGAGCACCTGGACCTTCACGCCGTTGCGTGCGAGCTGCAGCCCGGCGGCGAGCCCGTTGGGCCCGCCGCCGACGATGACCGCGGTGGACATCAGACGGTCTCCGCCGCAGGCGTATCCGTCTCCGCCGGCGTGTCCGTCTTCGCGACTGTCTCCGTCTCCGTCGAAGTGCGGGGTCCGGCTTGATGATTCACGGTCTCAGCCTGGTCGACGCTGGTATAGGCGTCAATGCCCGGATGCGGGCTCGCGAACTCGCGACGCCAGGTCACCTCCACCGGGATCGGGCCGTGCGGCAGCCACGGCTGTTCGTTCACCGCGTCGCGGACCCGCCACCGGCCGCGCTCCACGACACCGAGTGCGGCGTCGATGATCAGATAGTCCTGGGTTCCACGGTGGATGGGCTGGGACTCGGCCCACACCACGGTGAACTCGCCCGGTGCGAATCCACAGCGACGTTGCAGGGCGGCGATCATCTTGGTGTCGTGGAGATGGCCGTCACCGAAGTTGAACGCGACCAGCGAGTTGCAGGAGAACTCGGCTTCGCGCAGGTCGTAGGTGTTCATCCGGTCGTCGCCGAGATGCCGCTGCATCAGCGACAGCAGGCCGCGGCCCTGGCTGTGCATCGATCGCCAGGCGAGCATCTGGTGCATCACCACGTCGGCGACCTCGTCCGGGAACGTCGCCGTGAGCTGCGTCTTCGTGTTGAGCGAGGAGCGCACCACGTGGCGGTTGAGCTTCTCCTCGGCGCCGGGCGCGAAGGCCCAGGTGGCCTTCGAGACGCCGGCACCGACCCACACCACCACGATGAGCAGTTTGAGCGCGAGGATCATGTCGACGAAGGGCAGGAAGGCGAAGAAGGCCACCGCAGGCAGATACTGCTCTGATCGCGCCGCGATGAACGGCACCTTGTCCCGCAGCCCCAGGATCACCATCATCGCGAGGTAGGGATAGAGCACGGCCGGATCCACGAGACCGTGATTGCCCGGCACCAGAGCGTCGAGCCGGCTTCCGTGCACGGTGGGCAGGAACAGTGCCACGACGAGGTTCACGACGATCGCCGCGTAGAGCGCGACGTCGAAGAGGGTTCGGGAGTCACCCTTGGTGAAGGGAACTCTGTCCGGCCACGGTGGCAGCCGGATGGTCCGGGGCCGGAGCCAGAACAGCGCGCCGCCGGTCATCGGCTTGAAGTGCCCGGCCAGCGGTCCCCACGAGCCGCCGACGCCCAGCGTCTCGACGAGGAGTGTCCAGAGGACCAGCTTCTGATACACCACCGGCTGGTTCCACCACTCCGAGACGGCCAGCGGCGAGTGGCCCGAGCTCAGCGTGGCGATCGTGACGCCGACACCGATGTAAAGGATGAGGACTTTGGCGAGGTAGATGAGGTGAACCGCCTTCTGCGTACCGAAGCCGTACTCGGCCCAGTGCGTGCTGAGCACGCGCAGGCGGTCCAGCAGCGGTCGCCGGCGGAAGGTCGCCGGATCGACCGGCGGGAAGTCGGGTTGCGTGAGACCCATGGTTGGTCACTCCAATCGTGTAGGGAGAGAGCGGAGAGCAGGTGTTCGCCGGACAGGGGGTATCGCGCCGCGGCGTGCGCGGCGTGCGGGAAGTCGGGGTGCGAGAGCGTCAGCTGGAGACGAGCCCGCGACGGAGGGCGGGCTTGTCGATCTTGCCGACCGGGTTGCGGGGGAGTTCGGTGACGATGTGGACGGCGTCGGGGAGTTTGACCCGCGCCAGCCGCCCGGCGAGGTGCGCGGTGATCTCATGGGAGTCCACGGTGGCGCCGGGATGGCGGACGACGTAGGCGACGGGCACTTCTCCGTACAGGCTGTCCGGTGCGCCGACGACGGCGCACTCGAGGACGTCCGGGTGCGTCGCGAGCGCCGCCTCGATCTCCTTCGGATACAGGTTCTCGCCGCCGCGGATGATCATGTCCTTGATGCGGTCGACCACGGTGAGGTAGCCGTCGGCGTCGAGGCGTCCGACGTCACCGGTGTGCAGCCGCCCGTCGACGAGGACGTCAGCGGTCGCGCCGGGCCGGCCGAGGTAGCCGAGCATCACCGCCGGACCGCTGATCACGATCTCGCCCGTCTCGCCTGCGGGCAGCGCGCGGCCCTCGGCGTCCACGACGGCGATCGTCTGGCCGGGCAGGGCGGGTCCCACCGTGCCGAGCCGGCGTTCGCCGCGCAGCGGATTGCAGGCGCTGGCGCATGTGGCTTCGGTGAGTCCGTAGCCCTCGAGGATCGGGAACGCGAACCGCGACTGGACCAGCGTGAGGAGCTCTCGCGAGATCGGAGCCGCACCGCAGATCGCGACTCGGATCGAGGACATGTCGGCGTCGGCGGAGTCGGAGGAGGACGCGAGGAGCGCGTAGACGGTGGGGACACCGGAGAAGTACGTGGGCCGCAGGCGACGCACGTCGTCGAAGAACCTGCTCACGGAGAACCGTCCGGTGATGCTGACCTGAGCGCCTGCGAGGAACGGTGAGAGGACGGACACGCAGATCGCGTTCACGTGGAAGAGCGGCAGAATGAGGAGGGCGTGATCGGCGGCCGTCAGTTCCAGCAACCGCACCATCGACGTCGCCATGAAGTGCAGGTTGGCGTGGGTCAGCTGCACGCCCTTGGGGCGCCCGGTGGACCCGGATGTGTAGATCAGCAGGGCCACCGCATCACGCGGCGGGGCCGCAGGCGCGATCCACCCGGAACTCGGTTCGAGGGCGAGGTCCTCCACGTCGAGGACGGGCCGGTCGCCGACGGCACGGTCGGCGACCACGACTCTCGCGCCGGCATCGTCGAGCTGATGGGTGGACTCCTCGTCGGTGAACGCCGGATTGACCGGCGTCGCGGTCGCGCCGAGCCGCCACGCGGCGGCCATCACCACGATCAGTTCCGCACGATTCGGCAGCATCGCGGCCACGACGTCGCCCGCGACGACGCCGCGTGCGGCGAGTTGTTCTGCGCAAGCGTCGACCCGAGTCGCGAACGCCGCATACGAGTGTTCGTGGCGGTCGTCTCGAATGCACGGTGCCTCGCCTCGAACGGCATTGTCCCAGGGGAAGTACGACGCGGTCGGAGTCACGTGGGTCACCTTTCATTGATGTTGTGAGAGACAACACTAGAAAGGTGTTCGTGGGCGGGCTACGGCCTGCGAAGCCAGAATTCGCGGCGGTGATTGTGCACTGAGCACAAGGCCCGCGGCGTCACTGCCGGATGATGTTGGAACCGTCGACTCGCACCGAGACCTTGCTGAGCGGCCGGTCGGCGGGGCCGTTCGCGACGGTGCCGTCGAGGTGGAACTTACTGCCGTGGCACGGGCAGTCGATGGTGCCGTCGCTGACTCCGGAGAGGGTGCAGCCCGCATGCGTGCACGTAGCGTTGAACGCTTGGTAATCGCCCGCTCTCGGCTGGGTGATCACCACGTCACCGGCGATCACCCCACCGCCGACGGGGACGTCGGAGACGGTGGCCAGCGTGCCGGCCGGGGCTCCGGACGGCGGGGTCACGCCCGCCGGAGCGGACTCGCGCGAACCGCACGCGCTCAGCGCGACGCCGAGAGTCAGGGCTCCGGCGGTGGCACCCGCGCCCGCGACAAAGGTCCGGCGCGAGACGCCCGCGGGGCTGGTTGAGGTCGGGGTGTCAGAAGACATGGCTGGTCGGTCCCTTCGGTAGCGAGTCGATGCGGATTCATCATCGCGCAGCCCGAGTGCCGGTGCGGTCAGACGCCGCGGATGGTTCCGTCGTCGTCGACGGAGAAGGCCGGGTTCCATACGAAGTCCCACCGGAAGCCGTCCGGGTCGGCGACGCATGCGCTGGTGCCGCCCCACTCCTGAGTCGTCGGCGGGTTGATCGCTGACGCGCCGGCGGCGACGGCCGCGTCGAACATGCGCTGCACGGTGGCGGCGTCGCCGACGTTGTGTCCGAGCGACATCGGCGGGGCGAGCTCGCCGTGACCCACAGCGCCGTACTCGCCGGGCATGGAGGAGACGTTCCACAGTGCGAGCATCAAGCCGGGGCCGATCTGCAGGAACGTGATCTCGCCGGGGATCGAGTTCAGGACGCGGAAGCCGAGTCCATCGGCATAGAACGTCGTCGACCGCTCGACGTCGCGGACGCCGAGAGTGATCGCGCTGACGGGAGGTGGAACGGCGGGAACTGTCATGGCGACCTCCGAGGACCGATTGGCTGTACGGCGATTCTGCACCAGGGGTCGGACATCGACTACCCCTCCAGGGCGCCCTCGTTTCGATCCGGCCCATGTCAGACCACGCGTCTACCCTGGTGTCATGGCATTCCCAGCGGAGAAACCGGTGATCGCGCACTCGGAGTTCCGGCCGATCGGAGAGATCGAGCGTACCGACGCGAAGTTCGAGGTCGTCAGCGAATACGAGCCGGCGGGCGACCAGCCGACCGCGATCGCAGACCTGGAGCGACGGCTCAAGGCCGGTGA
Organism: Gordonia sp. PS3; assembly: GCF_041950545.1. Lineage (NCBI taxonomy): Bacteria > Bacillati > Actinomycetota > Actinomycetes > Mycobacteriales > Gordoniaceae > Gordonia > Gordonia sp. PS3. The sequence continues at coordinate 1,639,791 of NZ_CP169524.1, forward strand.
ACGCGACATCGTCCTGCTCGGTGCCACCGGCACGGGCAAGTCGGCGACCACCGCGTGGCTCATCGAGCGCGTGCAGCGGCCCACCCTGGTAATGGCGCCCAACAAGACGCTTGCCGCTCAGCTCGCGAACGAGTTGCGAGAGATGTTGCCGCACAACGCCGTCGAGTACTTCGTCTCGTACTACGACTACTACCAGCCCGAGGCGTACATCGCGCAGACGGACACCTACATCGAGAAGGACAGCTCGATCAACGACGACGTGGAGCGGCTCCGGCACGCGGCCACGTCGAGTCTGCTGTCGCGCCGAGACGTGGTGGTGGTCGCGTCCGTGTCCTGCATCTACGGCCTGGGGACGCCGCAGTCGTACCTCGACCGCTCGGTGGAACTGTCCGTCGGCGACTCGATCGACCGCGACGCGCTGCTGCGGCTGCTGGTCGACGTCCAGTACACGCGGAACGACGTCGCGTTCACCCGTGGCGGGTTCCGCGTACGGGGCGATACCGTCGAGATCATCCCCTCGTATGAGGAGCTCGCGGTCCGGATCGAGTTCTTCGGCGACGAGGTCGACGCGCTCTATTATCTGCATCCGCTGACCGGTGAGGTGGTGCGCAAGGTCGACTCGCTGAGGATCTTTCCCGCGACCCACTACGTCGCCGGTCCGGAACGGATGGCGGTCGCGATGGCGAGCATCGAGAAGGAACTCGAGGAGCGGCTCGCCGACCTCGAGGCCAAGGGCAAGCTGCTCGAAGCGCAACGACTGCGGATGCGGACCACGTACGACCTCGAGATGATGCGTCAGGTCGGCTTCTGCTCGGGTATCGAGAACTACTCGCGCCATATCGACGGCCGCGGACCGGGGACCGCCCCGGCGACCCTGCTCGACTACTTCCCGGACGACTTCCTCCTGGTGATCGACGAGTCTCATGTGACTGTCCCGCAGATCGGCGCGATGTATGAGGGCGACATGTCCCGCAAGCGCAATCTGGTCGAATACGGGTTCCGTCTGCCGTCCGCCGTCGACAACCGTCCGCTCACGTGGGACGAGTTCGTCGACCGAGTCGGACAGACCGTGTATCTGTCCGCCACGCCGGGACCCTACGAGCTCGGCCAGTCCGGAGGCGAGTTCGTCGAGCAGGTCATCCGACCGACCGGCCTGCTCGATCCGCAGATCGTGGTGAAGCCGACCAAGGGACAGATCGACGATCTGGTGCACGAGATCCGCGAACGCACCGACCGCCAGGAACGGGTGCTGGTCACCACCCTCACCAAGAAGATGGCCGAAGACCTCACCGACTACCTGCTCGAACTCGGCATCCGGGTGCGCTACCTGCATTCGGAGGTCGACACCCTCAGGCGCGTGGAGTTGCTCAGACAGCTGCGCACCGGTGAATACGACGTGCTCGTCGGCATCAACCTGCTCCGTGAGGGCCTCGACCTTCCGGAGGTCTCGTTGGTCGCGATTCTCGACGCGGACAAGGAGGGCTTCCTACGCAGCACCACATCGCTGATCCAGACCATCGGTCGCGCCGCCCGAAACGTCTCGGGCGAGGTCCACATGTACGCCGACAAGATCACCGATTCGATGGCGAATGCGATCGAGGAGACCGACCGGCGTCGTGCCAAGCAGATCGCCTACAACGAGGAGAAGGGGGTCGACCCGCAGCCGCTGCGGAAGAAGATCGCCGACATCCTCGACCAGGTGTACGCGGAGGCCGAGGACGCGGTGGAGATCGGCGGCTCAGGACGCAACGCCAGTCGAGGGCGACGCGCGCAGGGCGAAGTGTCGAAGGTCGCAACCTCGGGGGTCATCGAGAATCGGGACACATCGGCCATGCCCCGCGCGGAACTGGCCGATCTGGTGCAACAACTCACCGAGCAGATGATGAATGCGGCCCGTGATCTGCAGTTCGAGTTGGCGGCACGCCTGCGTGACGAGATCGCAGATCTCAAGAAGGAACTGCGCGGAATGGACGCCGCAGGGATCAAGTGACGCAGATCCGCGGTGAGTCAAGGTATGTTCATGACCGGTAAGGCATTCCGAGGCCGGATGCGGAGATCGTTCACATATCGGCCCCACGTCGCTTCTGGAGGGAAAGACAGGCATGAGCGGTTACACCACAGTCGTGGTCGGCACGGACGGCTCGGAGTCGTCGATGAAGGCAGTCGAGCGTGCTGGAGCGATCGCCGGGGACGCAACCGTCGTCATCGCGTGCGCGTACTTCCCGAACGACGGGAAGGCGGCCGCCGCCGCGTCGGACACGCTGCGTGACGAGGCGTACCAGGTGATGGGATCGTCGCCGACCGAGGAGATCCTCCGCACCGCGAAGGAGCGGGCCGTCAAGGCCGGTGCCACCAAGGTGGTCCAGCGTGCGGTGCAGGGCGCCCCGGTCGACGCGCTTCTGCAGCTCGTCGTCGACGTGCAGGCGGATCTGCTGGTGGTCGGCAACAAGGGCCTGAACTCGATCGCCGGCCGCCTGCTGGGTTCGGTCCCGGCCGACGTCGCGCGCAAGGCCGCCTGCGATGTCCTGATCGTCCACACCACGTAGACCGGCACGACGCGGGGCGATTCGTATCGACCGCCACGGTCAACCGGAGCCCGGCCGAACCGCCTCACGCGGCTCGGCCGGGCTCCGTTCTCGTCATTCGTGCGGGAGGTCGTCCGGGAGGTCGGCGAGGTCGGGCGGCAGGGCGCGCGCGTGTACCACCACCAGACGCTGGGTGGCTCGGGTGAGCGCCACGTACAGGTCGTTGTATCCGCGCGGCGACTCCGCGATCAGGTCGGCGGGCTCGAGCAGGATCACGTTGTCGAACTCCAGACCCTTCGCCGCGGTGATCGCGTGCACCGTGGCCCGATCGCCGGGCGACGCGAGTGCGCGGACGTCCTCGGCGGTGCCGTCCGAGGCGATGATCGTGGTGAGGCCGGGCCAGCGGGAGCCCTCCGCGAGCGCGACTGCCGCGGCGGCGGCATCGTCGGATCGGATCGCGTATGGCTCGATCCCGTTGGAGCGCAACGACTCCGGCGGTGCTTGATCCGGATTGATCCAGTTCAGAACACGGTTGGCGTACCGCGTGATCTCCGACGGAGTGCGATAGTTGACGGTCAGTTCGTGCAATCGCCAGCGGTCGGCGACGTAGGGTTCGAAGACCTCGCGCCACGAATCGGCGCCCGCGGCATCGCCCGTCTGGGCGGTGTCGCCGATGACGGTCATCCAGCGATTGGGGATCCGCCGCATCACCATTCGCCACGCCATCGAGGAGAGTTCCTGCGCCTCGTCGACGATGACGTGCCCGAAGGTCCAGGTCCGGTCGTCGTGGGCCCGCTCGGCGGTGGTCCGGCTCGTGGTGTGCACCTGCCGTTCGGCCAGTTGCTCGGCGTCGATCAGGTCGTACGCCATCAGGATCTCGGGGTCGAGGTCGTCCTCCAGATCCTGCGGTGCCGAACCGGTCAGGATGTCGAGGGCGTCCTGGGCTTCGGCGAGCCGTTGCCGCCACTGCGCGCGTTGGACCTGTTCGGCCTCGTCGGTACGGTATCCGATCAGTTCCGCGAGTTCGTCGAGCAGCGGGACGTCGGCGGGAGAGAAGTCGGCGCCGTCGCGCAGGGGATGCGCATCGCGACGGAGTGCGTCGCGTTCCTCGTCGGTCCAACCGCGCGTCGACTTCCGCAGGAGTGCGGGGTCGTCGTAGAGCTCGCGGAGAACCCCTTGCGGTGTCAAGGCAGGCCAGAACTCGCCGAGCGCCTGGACGACGTGGGGATCGGACTCCAGCTCCCGGCGGATGTCCTCCAGATCGGCGCTGGTGAGCAGTTGGCTGCCGTCCAGCGGGTCTGCTCCCACCTGGCGGGCGTGCACCTCTGCGAGTTCGTCGAGCGCCGCCCGCAGGAAGGCGCGCTGCGCGAGATTGTGGGCCCGTCGCGTGGACCGCGCGTGCGCCCGCGCAGCCTTGACCACCTCGGCGTCGATCGGGAGCTCATAGCCGTCGAACGGGACGGTGACACCGCGGCCGGGGAGCGCCTGTTTGGCGCGGACCGCGGCGCGGAGCACGTTCAGCATCCGCTGGTCGCCTTTCAGCGCGGTTGCGGTGCGGGAGTCTCTGGCCCGCGCGCGCACATCGGGGAACAGGTCTCCGACGGTGGAGAGCAGGACTCCCGTCTCGCCGAGCGAGGGAAGAACCTGGCCGATGTACTGAAGGAAATCGGCGTTCGGCCCGATGATGAGCACACCGCTGCGCGAGAGCATGTCGCGGTAGGTGTACAGCAGGTATGCGGCGCGGTGCAGCGCTACCGCGGTCTTACCGGTGCCCGGCCCGCCCTGGACCACCGTGACGCCGCGATGCGTGGAGCGGATGATCTCGTCCTGCTCGCGTTGGATCGTCTCGACGATGTCGGTCATCTCGCCCGTGCGAGCGGCGTTGAGAGCGTCCACCAGGGCCGCCTCGTTGACGACGTTGCCGCCGAGCTCGGCGCCGTCGGAGCTCGTCTCGATGCGGCCGGATGCGAGGTACTCGTCGGACACGGATCGGACCGCACGCGACCGCGTCCGGATGTGCCTGCGGCGTTCCACGTCTTCCGGTGACGCGGGGGTCGCGAGATAGAAGGGCCGGGCCAGTGGGGCGCGCCAGTCGAGGAGCAGCGTCGTGTCCTGCTCGTCGTCGTCGAGGATTCCGATCCGGCCGATGCGCCGGACGGTGTCGGTGTCGGTGCCGTCGGTCATGTCGAGCCGACCGAAGTACAGGTTGTGTTCGGCGGCGTCGATCTTGACCAGGTCCTCCTGGTACATCCGTTCGTACGACTCGCGTTCGGAGAGCGCCTGCGGTGTGCCCGCCGACTCGCGGAGAGTCTCGCTCAGCCTGCGCTTGGCGTTGGCACGCATGCGGTCGAGCCGGCCGTACACCGCATCCAGATGGACTTGCTCCTGCGCGAGTCGCGGATCGGATGCGGTGTCGGCCGGCGTGGGGTCGGAGGGCACGGAACGGGGGTGTGGCGCTGTCACAGTCGTTCCATGTTACCGGGATCTGCCCAGAAGGGGCCGGGAGTCAGCTCGCGAGCTGGCGGCGCCACCGGCGGGCGCGGACAGCGGTCTCCTCGCCGACCCTCGTCGCGACGTCGCGTGCGTGTTCGGCGAACTCGGGTGCGCGATCGACGATCTCCTGGGTGGTGTCGGCGAGCTGCGCGCGGGCGGTGCCCGCGAGCTGTGAGGCGCGGTCCCGGATCTCGTCCACGGGCACGCGGTCTACCACTTCCTGTGCGCGTTCGGCCGCATCGTGCGCGAGCGCACTCGCGCGGTCGGTGAACCGTTCCGGTTCCACCTCGGCCGCGGCGTGCAGCGGCTTCGCAGCCCGGTCCGCCAGCTGGTGTGCCTGCACCTGCGCCTGCTCGAGCGTCCGCCGGGCGCGCCAGCCCAGGGACGGGCGTCCCTCGGTGTCGGCGGCGGCGATCAGGACTCCGCCGAGCAGTCCCACATCCTTCACGAACAACGACTGCTTCAGCGCACGCCGGGCCGGGTCCGTCTCGTTCCAGAAGTCGCTGGCCAGGACCATGGTCGGAACGATGGTTCCGGCGAGGACGGACGACGCCAGCCGCGGTGCGCGGCCGGTGGCGAGGGCGACGCCCGCGGCGATCTGTACGGCTCCGGCGACCTGAACGACGGTCTCGGCGCGAACCGTGGAATCGACCAGCGGCTCGGATGCCTGGGCGCGGCGCGACGGTGAGGTGAGCGCGTCGGCGCCGGAGGCGATGAACGCGGTGCCGAGCAGAGGTCGTGCGATCTTGCGTAACAGCATGGTCGTCCTTTCATCGGGGGACTGTGATCCGGACGCCCGGCCGGCCCGATCCTCGATGCGGTCGGCAGTGGCCGAGCGACGTCCCTCCTCCGAGGCTACCGATCCGGGCCCGGCTCACCAGCCGCGTTCGCGCCACTCGCTCAGATGCGGACGCTCGGCGCCGAGAGTGGTGTCCTTGCCGTGCCCGGGGTAGACGACGGTGTCGTCCCCGAATCGGTCGAAGAGTTTCTCGGTGACGCCGTCGAGCAGGATCTCGAAGTCGCCCGGCTGCCAGGTCTTGCCCACGCCGCCCGGGAACAGGGTGTCGCCGGTGAACAGGTGCACGCGTCCGGAGCGTTCGGTGAGGACCAGCGTGACGGATCCGGCGGTGTGGCCGCTGATGGCGATCACCTCGAGCGACAGGTCTCCGACCTCGATGGTCTCGCCGCCGGTGAGCGTGCGGTCGGGGTCGAGCGGGAGCTCGTCGGCGTCGGCCTCCCCGACGACGATCGGCACCTGAAGCACCCGATGGACCTCCTCGAGGCCCTGCCAGTGGTCGAAGTGTCCGTGCGTGGTGAGGATCTGCGTCACCTCGCCGGGGAGCGCGTCGAGCAGCGCGAGGATGGTCTCCGGATCGTTCGCCGCATCGATCAGCAGGCTCTTCCCGGTCGCGGAGTCGGTGACGATGTAGACGTTGTTGTCCATCGGTCCCACCGACATCTTGACGATCGTCGCGTTGTCGAGCGCCCGGCGCTGCGCATGCGCGCCGTGGTGATCGGGATCGGGGGACACGTTGCCCGTGTAGTCGTCGGTCAGTTCTACCTCGATGCTCATATTCCCAGGTTAACGTCCTCGGCCGTGATGCCCAGCCGGAATTGTCGGAGGGTCCGCGTACGCTTGCAGCCGGATAATTCTGCGACGTGAACGTAAGGAACTTTCTGTGGTTGATCGCCTGATCGTCCGGGGTGCACGGGAGCACAATCTGCGCGGGATCGATGTCGACCTGCCGCGCGATTCGCTGATCGTGTTCACCGGCCTGTCCGGTTCCGGGAAGTCGTCGCTTGCGTTCGACACGATCTTCGCCGAGGGGCAGCGACGCTATGTCGAGTCCCTGTCGGCGTATGCGCGGCAGTTCCTCGGGCAGATGGACAAGCCCGACGTCGACTTCATCGAGGGGCTCTCGCCCGCGGTGTCGATCGATCAGAAGTCGACCAACCGGAACCCGCGCTCGACGGTCGGCACCATCACCGAGGTCTACGACTACCTGCGCTTGCTCTACGCGCGCGCCGGTACCGCGCACTGTCCGGTGTGCGGCGAGAAGATCGCCCGCCAGACGCCGCAGCAGATCGTCGATCAGGTGCTGGCGATGGCCGAGGGCGTGCGCTTTCAGGTCCTCGCCCCCGTGGTGCGCAGCCGCAAGGGCGAGTTCGTGGATCTGTTCGCCGAACTGCAGGTCCAGGGTTTCGCGCGCGCGATGGTCGACGGAGCCGTTCACCAGCTGTCGGATCCGCCGAAGCTCAAGAAGCAGGAGAAGCACGACATCGACGTGGTGGTCGACCGCCTGGTCGTGAAGCCGTCGGCCCGCCAGCGTCTGACCGACTCGGTGGAGACGGCGCTGCGGCTGGCGGACGGCATCGTGGTGCTGGACTTCGTGGACGTCGACGAATCCGACCCGAACCGGCAGCGGCGCTTCTCGGAGCGGATGGCCTGCCCGAACTCCCACCCGATCGCGATCGACGATCTCGAGCCGCGCGCGTTCTCGTTCAACTCGCCGTTCGGCGCCTGTCCCGAGTGCGACGGTCTGGGCGTCCGCAAGGAGGTCGACGAATCGCTCGTGGTGCCGGATCCCGACCTCACCCTGCGGGAGGGTGCGATCGCCCCCTGGTCGACCGGTCATAACGCCGACTACTTCCTCCGGCTGATCGAGGGTCTGGGCGACCAGATGGGGTTCGACGTCGACACCCCGTGGGAGTCGTTGCCGCGTACCGCGCGCAGAGCACTGCTGAACGGCTCCGATCATCAGGTCCATGTGAAGTTCCGCAACCGGTATGGACGGACGCGGTCGTACTACACCGAGTTCGAGGGCGTCATGGCGTTCCTGTCGCGGCGTGCGGAGACCACCGAGTCCGAGCAGATGAAGGACCGCTACGAGGGCTATATGCGCGACGTGCCGTGCCCGGCCTGCAACGGCGCCCGGCTGCGGCCGGAGATCCTGGCGGTCACGCTCGACCACCCGGTGTACGGTCCCAAGTCGATCGCCGACGTCACGTCGCTGTCGGTCGCCGAGTGCGCCGACTACCTGAACGGTCTGGAACTCGGCGAGCGCGAGGCCGCCATCGCCGGACGGGTCCTCAAGGAAGTGCAGGCGCGCATCACATTCCTGCTCGATGTCGGCCTCGAGTACCTCTCGCTCTCGCGGGCGGCGGGTTCGCTCTCCGGCGGCGAGGCTCAGCGCATCCGCCTCGCGACGCAGATCGGAGCCGGGCTCGCGGGAGTGCTGTACGTGCTCGACGAACCGTCAATCGGTCTGCACCAGCGGGACAACCGGCGGCTGATCGACACTCTCGTCCGGCTGCGCGACCTGGGCAACACGCTGATCGTCGTCGAGCACGACGAGGACACCATCCGGGCCGCCGACTGGATCGTCGACATCGGCCCGCGTGCGGGCGAGCACGGTGGGCGAGTAGTGCACAGCGGCAGCTACCCGGACCTGCTGGCGAATCCGGAGTCGATCACCGGCGCGTATCTGTCCGGCCGCGAGGTGCTGCCGGTTCCGTCGATCCGGCGTCCGATCGACAAGAAGCGCATGCTGACCGTCGTGGGTGCCAGCGAGAACAACCTCAAGAACATCGACGTGTCGTTCCCGCTGGGGGTCCTGACCGCGGTCACCGGCGTCTCGGGGTCGGGCAAGTCGACCCTCGTGAACGACATCCTCGCCACGGTGCTCGCGAACAAGCTGAACGGCGCGCGGCAGGTTCCCGGCCATCACAAGCGGATCAAGGGACTCGACCACCTCGACAAACTGGTCCAGGTGGACCAGTCGCCGATCGGCCGCACACCGCGATCGAATCCGGCCACGTACACGGGCGTCTTCGACAAGATCCGGACGCTGTTCGCGGCGACCACCGAGGCGAAGGTGCGCGGCTACCAGCCCGGTCGGTTCTCGTTCAATGTGAAGGGCGGCCGGTGCGAGGCGTGCATGGGCGAGGGCACCATCAAGATCGAAATGAACTTCCTGCCCGACGTCTATGTGCCCTGCGAGGTGTGCCACGGCGCGCGGTACAACCGCGAGACGCTCGAGGTGCACTACAAGGGCAAGACGATCGCCGAGGTCCTCGATATGCCGATCGAGGAGGCCGCAGACTTCTTCGAGCCGGTCACCTCGATCCACCGGTATCTCAAGACGCTGGTCGACGTGGGTCTCGGGTACGTGAGGCTCGGTCAGCCCGCACCCACCCTGTCCGGAGGCGAGGCGCAGCGGGTGAAGCTGGCGGCCGAACTCCAGAAGCGGTCGACCGGCCGCACGGTGTACATCCTCGACGAGCCGACCACCGGCCTGCACTTCGAGGACATCCGCAAGCTGCTGCTGGTGATCAACGGGCTCGTCGACAAGGGCAACACGGTCATCGTCATCGAGCACAACCTCGACGTGATCAAGACCGCCGACTGGATCATCGACATGGGACCCGAGGGCGGCAGCGGCGGCGGCACCGTGGTCGCCGAGGGCACACCCGAGCAGGTGGCAGAGGTTGCCCGGAGCCACACCGGCGCCTTCATCAGGGAGTTGCTCGCGCCGTGACCTCGGCCGGCGGAGACGACTGGCTGACCACGCGATTGCGTGCGGCGGGCTGCGTGTTCGCTGAAGAGGAGGCCGCGATTCTCCGCCGCTGGGCGGACGGCGAGGCACAACTCGGCCAGTGGGCGCGGCAGCGGGCCGCAGGTGAGCCGCTGGAGCACGTCGTCGGACACGTCGATTTCGCCGGTCTGGAACTGGCCGTCGGGCCGGGAGCCTTCGTGCCACGACAGCGGTCGCGGCTGCTGGCGCGGGTAGCTGTCGACCTGCTCGGAGCCCGGCCCGCGCCGGTGTTCGTCGAGGCGTTCTGCGGAGTCGCGCCGATCGCGTCGTACGTCGCGGCCCGGTGCCGGTCCGCGCAGGTGGCCGCGACCGACGCGGATCCGGTTGCGGTCGGGTTCGCTTCCCGCAATCTCATCTCGGGCGCGGTGTACCGGGGCGCGGGGCTGTCGGGACTGCCTGCGGAGCTGCGCCGGGAGATCGACGTGATCGCGGCGGTCCCGCCGTACGTGCCGGCCCAGGCGCTGGAGCTGCTTCCGCATGAGGCCACCGATCACGAGCCGCGCTCGGCGCTGATCGGCGGGGGCGACGACGGTCTGGGGCACGCGTCGGATCTGCTGCGCGAGGCGACCGAGTGGCTGGCGCCGGGGGGCGCTGTCGCGATCGAGATGAACGCCCGACAGGCGCCCGCGGCCAATGAGACCGCTCGCGCTGTCGGCCTGCGCCCGCGGGTGGTGTCCGGCGAGGACGGGCAGACGGTGGTCGTGGTGGCGGCCGCGCCGCGGCGTTAGAGCCCCATCGACCGCCGGAGCTCCTCGAGCTTCTTCTTGGCGGCTTCTTCACGTTTCGCCATCGCGTCGTCGAGCGCTTCGGCCTCCGCCGACATCTCCGACAGCTCTTGGCTCCCGATGGCCGTCGCAGTGCGTTGCTCGATCTTGTCGCGGACATGATCGAAGGTCGGCACACCCGCCGGCGTGTATCCGGTGACGTCTTCGTACGAGGGTGCTTGTACCGGCGGCGCGGAGTCGGGCGGCACGATTTCGGCGTCGAGGGGTTCGTCGTCGCCGGAGTGAGTCATCGCTCCAGCCTACGCCGGACGCCTGCGACCCGGACGTCTGCGACCCGGACGCCTCCGACTCGGACGTCTACGACCCCGGGCGGCGTGATCAGCCCTTGACCGGTCCGGTGTACTTCTCGCCGGGCCCCTCGCCGGGAGCGTCGGGGTACGACGACGCCTCGCGGAATGCGAGTTGCAGCGCCTTGAGCCCGTCCTGGATCGGCTTGCGATGCAGGCCGAGATCAGGGGCGGCGGCGGAGACGAGGCCGGCCAGTGCGTTGATCAGCGCGCGGGCGTCGGGCAGATCCTTGAACTCCTCGTCTCCGCCCGCATCGGGGCCGATCTTCTCGGCCGCGGCGCTCATCAGCATGATCGCCGCGCGGGTGGTGACCTCGACTGCGGGAATAGTGGCGAGCTCGCGAACGTTGTCCTGGTTCGCGTCGTCTCCGCCGACACCTCCCGGGGCGACGTGGACGTTCGCGTCGTCGGAGGAGGTGTCGCCGGTCGAATAGGAGTTATCGTTCACGCCTGTTAGACTGTCACAGCATGACCGCCTCGGTTCGCGCCGGGGTAGCAAGAGGATTCTTCGAGTCCCACCGTGCGACGCTGTCCCAGACACGCAGTTTCACGGTTCCGGTCACACCATCGCCAGTCGATGAACCGAGGTCACTCGGCTCTCGGCGGGCATTATGGTGTTCTCGGCCTCGAATCTCCTCACGCTTGCCAGTCGTATTGGCCGGCCACATGGAAAACATTGATCGAGGAGGCCACATCAGCACTGAAACCCGCATCAACGAGCGCATCCGCGTCCCCGAGGTCCGTCTCGTCGGACCCGGCGGTGAGCAGGTGGGCATTGTGCGTGTTGAAGATGCGCTTCGCCTGGCTTACGAAGCCGACTTGGACCTGGTGGAGGTTGCGCCCGACGCGCGCCCGCCGGTGTGCAAGATCATGGACTACGGCAAGTTCAAGTACGAGGCGGCGCAGAAGAAGCGCGAGTCCCGCCGTAACCAGCAGATGACCGTCATCAAGGAGCAGAAGCTCCGCCCGAAGATCGACGACCACGATTACGAGACCAAGAAGGGTCACGTCATCCGGTTCCTCGAAGCGGGTTCGAAGGTGAAGGTGACGATCATGTTCCGCGGTCGCGAGCAGTCCCGCCCCGAGTTGGGCTACCGCCTGCTGCAGCGCTTGGGAGACGACGTCGCGGAGTACGGCTTCGTCGAGACCTCGGCCAAGCAGGACGGACGCAATATGACCATGGTCCTCGCCCCGCATAAGGGCGCGAAGACCAGGGCCAAGGCCCAGCAGGGATCCTGAACCCACCACACTGAAGTAGCAGTGGACCCGAACCGCCCGGATCGCTCCGGGCGGGACTCGGGTCCGCCCGAATGAAGGAAACCAATGCCGAAGAGCAAGACGCACAAGGGCACCGCGAAGCGATTCAAGGTGACCGGCAGCGGCAAGATCGTCCGTCAGAAGGCAGGCAAGCGCCACCTCCTGGAGCACAAGTCCTCGCGCGTCACGCGTCGCCTGGACGGCATCACCGTGGTGAGCGAGAACGATGCCCCGCGGATCAAGCGCCTGCTGAACCGCTGACTTTCCGCTTAAGACTTTAGAAGGACACTGACTAATGGCACGTGTGAAAAGGGCTGTCAACGCCCAGAAGAAGCGCCGCTCCGTTCTCGAGGCGTCGAAGGGCTACCGCGGACAGCGGTCGCGCCTGTACCGCAAGGCCAAGGAGCAGCAGCTCCACTCGCTGACCTACGCGTACCGGGACCGCAAGGCGCGGAAGGGTGATTTCCGCAAGCTCTGGATCACCCGCATCAACGCGGCGGCTCGTGCGAACGACATCACCTACAACCGCTTCATCCAGGGCCTCAAGCTCGCCGGCGTCGAGGTGGACCGCAAGGTGCTCGCCGACATCGCCGTCACCGACCCGGCCGCGTTCACCGGTCTGGTCGAGGTGGCTCGTGCCGCGCTGCCCGCGGACGTCAACGCTCCCGCTGCCTGATCTCCGCTGAGATCGCAGTGACGCGTTCTGGACCCGCGACGGATGTTCTCACCGAACGTTCGTCGCGGGTCGTTTCGTTGGCGAAGCTGCATCGCGCGTCGGTGCGCCGGAGCGAGGGCCGATTCCTCGTCGAGGGATTCAATGCCGTCGATGCGGCGCTGAGCACCGGCCGTGCGTTGCAGGTACTGGTGCGCGACGACGACGCCGATCGGCACGCCGATCTGGTCCACCGTGCGCTCGACGCGGGCGTTCGTGTGCAGCGCCTCTCACACCGCGCGGCGGACAAACTGTCCGAGACGTCGACGGCGCCCGGGATCTTCGCGGTGTGCGAGTTGCTGACGGCGGCGCTCGGCGACGTCCTCGCGCGCTCACCGAAGCTTCTGGTCATCGCGGTCGAGCCGCGCGAGCCGGGAAACCTCGGCACCCTGACTCGGTGTGCGGACGCCATGGGGGCCGACGCGGTGGTCCTGCTGGGGGAGTCCGTCGACCCGCACAACGGCAAGAGCGTCCGGGCGGGTGCGGGGAGTCTCTTCCACATCCCGACCGTCCGCGAACCGGATGTCGCGGGTGCACTGGCCGCCGTCGCCGCGGCGGGCATCACGACGCTGGCGACGGAGATGGACGGCGAGCTGAGCCTCGACGACGCCGACGAGGTCCTCGCCCGGCCGCACGCGTGGTTGTTCGGGAACGAGGCCCACGGACTGCCCGGGCAGGTGCTCGACGGCGCCGACCACCGCGTCCGGATTCCGCTGCGCGGGCGCGCGGAGAGCCTCAACCTCGCCGCCGCGAGCGCGATCTGCCTGTACGCCAGCTCCCGCGTGCAGAACCGCGGACGCTGATCTCCGAGGGGTCCTGGCCGGGTGAGGTTCTCCGGAAATCCTTGCGGCAGTACGATTCCGGAATGCACGTCCTCTTCAGCTACGGCACCTTGACGGATCCCGCGGTGCAGGAGGGCGTCTTCGGCGCCCGGATGCCGACGGAGCCCGACACCCTGCCGGGCTTCGAGATCGGCACGGTGACGATCACCGATCCCGAGGTCATCGCATTGAGCGGTACCGCGACCCACCTGATTCTGCGGCCGGGGGCACCCGAGGCGGAAGTGCCCGGCGCCCGGCTGGAACTCGACGACGCCGGTCTGCGTGCGGCGGACGAGTACGAGGTCGACGACTATCGTCGCGTCGAGGTGACGCTGAGCTCCGGCATCCGTGCGTGGGTGTATCTGGCACACGAGGACGCGGCAGTCTTGGAGGGATAGGCTTCACTCACCTAAGTTAGGTGAGGCTACTATCGGAGTCGATGGTGCGGAAACCTAATCGAAGGGGTGTGAGGTGTCAGTTTCTCCGGAGGTCGCCGACCGAACCGACGCCGTGATCGCAGGCTCCGCCGAACCGCGGCTGTCGGCCGAGCGGCTGTCGGTCGGATACGACGGCACGACGATCATCGACGGCCTCGACGTGACGATCCCGACCGGCCGGGTCACCACCATCGTCGGTCCCAACGGCTGTGGCAAATCGACTCTGCTGCGCACGCTCTCGCGGCTGCTGTCGCCGTCGGCGGGAGTGGTGATCCTCGACGGAAAGGACATCGCGACGCAGAAGCCGAAGCAGGTGGCGCGCACCCTCGGTCTGCTCCCGCAGAACCCGATCGCGCCCGACGGCCTCACCGTCGCCGATCTCGTCTCCCGCGGCAGGCACCCGCATCAGTCCTGGTATCGGCAGTGGTCGCGGGAGGACGAGGTCGCCGTCGCCGAGGCGATGGAACTGACCTCGACCACCGAACTGGCCGACCGCGCCGTCGACTCCCTGTCCGGCGGTCAGCGCCAGCGCGTGTGGATCGCCATGACGCTGGCGCAGCAGACCGATCTGGTGCTGCTGGACGAGCCGACCACCTACCTGGATCTGGCGCACGCCGTGGACGTCCTCGATCTGGTCGACGAACTGCGCACCGAGCACGGCAAGACGGTGGTCATGGTGCTGCACGATCTGAATCTCGCGGCCCGCTACAGCGATTCGCTCGTGGTCATGCGCTCGGGCGAGATCGTCGCCGAGGGATCGCCGAACGACGTGCTGACCCCGGAACTGCTCGCGGCGGCCTTCGGTCTCGAATCACAGATCGTCACCGATCCGATCGGCGGCACACCGATGGTGGTGCCGATCGGCCGGCGCGGCAGGCACGCCGGCTGATCATGCAGCGAGCTTCACCTCGTGCGGCGTGGTGATCTGATCCTCCGTACGCGTCGCGTCGCCCTGCTGTCCGGTCTTGTTGAGACCCCAGCAGTACTGACTCGAACCCGTGACCGCACACGTCACGCTGTAGGAGGTGACGACCTGGCGGACGTCGCTCACGCCTGACACGTGCTGGGGGCTGTACTGCTGTGAGGTGGACCCGTCACCGACCTGACCGTAGAGGTTGTTGCCCCAGCAGCTGACGTCGCCGTCCGCCACCGCGCAGAACGTTCCGATGTCGACGGAGATCCCGCTGACGCCCGTGAGACCCTCCACCTTCGCCGGTGAGCTCTTCTTGGCCTCGGAGTCCTTGCCGAGCTGCTGATTCTTGTTGCTGCCCCAGCAGTACGGAGCGCCCTCGGCGATGGCGCAGGTGTTCCAGAACGGGGTGTTGTCGATGGTGCCGCCACCGACGGACACCGCGGACACGTCTTTGAGAGAGGTGACCTTGGTGGGGGTGCTGTGATCGTCGGTGCTTCCGTCGCCCAGCTGGCCGTCCCAGTTGCGCCCCCAGCAGTACAGCTCGTCGGATGCGACGGCGCAGACCGACCCGGCCCGTGAGGACACCGCCGTGACGTTCGAGAGCCCGGCCACCTTCGTGGGAGTCTTCAGACTGTCGGTGGTCGACCCACTGCCCAGCTGCCCTCCCGAGTAGAAGCCCCAGCAGTACAGGTCGCCGTCGGAGACCGCGCACGTCGAGGAGTTGGACGTCGAGACCGTGGTCACCTTGCCCAGCCCGGGCACCTTGAAGGGGGTGGTCTTCTTGCTCATCGTTCCGGCGTCGCCGGCCTGCCAGAAGAGGTTGTCTCCCCAGCAGTACAGCGATTCGTCCGCGACCGCGCAGGTGGTGACCGCGGAGTTCGATCCCGTGGAGTCGAAGGCGCCCATCGAGACCGCGGTGACGTTCGAGAGCCCGGCCACCTTGGTCGGCGTCTTGCGTTCGGATGTGGTGCCGTCTCCCAGCTGGCCGTTGGAGTTGTCGCCCCAGCAGTAGAGGCTGCCGGAGCCGATCATGCACTCGCTGCCGTACGCCCCGGCGATCTGCGGGGTCGCGTATACCTCGGCGGCGGGCTCGTCGGACGACGGCCACCACAGAGGCGAGGTCGCGGCCACCGCGACGACGGCGACCGCGGCGACGGCGGCCACGATCCAGCCGATACGCCGCCGCTTCTTCGGCGGCTGCGGCGGTGGTCCCGCGAATCCGTAGGGGCCGGGTCCCGCCTGCTGTCCGCCGGGGAAGGGGCCGGGTCCCGAGAACTGCTGTCCCGGGTAGGGCTGGCCCGGGTAGTGCGGTGCCGCCTGGTAGGGCGCCTGTCCGGAGTACTGTGGGGCTGGCTGGGGGCCGCTGTCGCCGTACGGCACCGGCGCCTGGCCGTGATGCTGCGGTCCCGGCCACGGGGTCGGCGCGGGCGTGGGAGCCGGTGTCGGTGCGGGTGCCGGGGTGGGTCCGCTCGGACCGGGCGGCGCCACCGGCGCCACCATCGTGTGCTGTCCGGCTGCGGTCTGGCGCAGAGCCGCGTCGAGCGCGGCGGCGAAGCCGCGGCAGTCGGGGAATCGCGCTGCGGGATCCTTCGCCATCGCGCGGATCAGGACGGGGGTGAGCGCGTCGAGGTCGGGACGCACCGCGCCGAGCGGAGGAGGCGGCTGCTGCACGTGGGCCATCATCAGCGCGGTCGGGTTCTCGGCGGCGAAGGGCCGCCCGGCCAGGAGCTCATACGCGGTGCACGCGAGTGAGTACTGGTCCGACGCAGGTCCGGCGTGGGCGCCGCCGATCACCTCGGGAGCCGTGTAGGCGACAGTGCCGATGATCGAGTTCACCGCCGTCAGCTGCGGCGAATCGGCGAGCTTGGCGATGCCGAAGTCGAGAAGGACCACCCGGTGCAGGGAGCCGTCCGACGACCGGGTGACCACGATGTTCGCGGGCTTGATGTCCCGGTGCACCACTGACCGCGAATGGGCGTAGTCGAGTCCGTCTGCCACCTGCACGATCGCCTGGACCACCTCGGCGGGAGTCAGCCGCGCCGAGGCGAGATTGGGTCCGTCGATGAAACTCATCGTGAACCACGGCTGGTCGTCGGCGATCCCGTAATTGTGAATCGTGACGATCGACGGATGATCGAGTGCCGCCATCGTCCGCGCCTCATTGCTGAAACGTTGCTGGAAATCGGGGTTCGACGCCCCTCCGACGGAGATCACCTTCATCGCCTCGCGGCGGCTGAGTTGTTCGTTCTCGACGACGTAGACGTCGCCCATGCCACCCGAACCCAGCAGTTCGACCACGCGATAACCGGCGATGGTCGTTCCCGGCGCTTTCGACAACTGGCTGCCTTCCTCTGCTCGGCCCCCAACAGTGCGACCTGCTGAAATCGATGTTTTGATGACGGTAGACCATAAGCGGGCCGATACGCGCGACACCGTCTCCCGAGCGAACGACGACGTCGACGCCGGGGCGGGCCCGCGACGGCGGCCGACGGCGGCCTGAGGGGAGGGGCGCGGGTCGTTTCGACTACCCTTGACCCGAGTTCTTTCAGGCCTCTACGCAATAGGAGATGCGAGCCCGGTGGCTGACGATTCTGCTGTCAACGAATTCCCCACCAGCGCCGAGCTGGACGCGGCCGTCGCGGACGCCGTCGCCGCGTTCGACGCCGCCGGCGATCTGGAGGCGTTGGCCAAGGCCAAAGCCGCGTACTTCGGTGACCGGTCGCCCATCGCTCTCGCGCGACGGGCACTGGCCACGCTGCCGAAGGATCAGCGGTCGACGGCGGGCAAGCTCGTCAACGAGGTCCGCGGCAGGGTTCAGGCGGCACTCGACGCCCGCACCGAGACGTTGACCGCCGAACGCGACGCCGCGGTACTGGTCGCCGAGACCATCGACGTCACGCTTCCATCGGGCCGCCGCAGCCGCGGTGCCCGTCATCCGATCACGGTGATCGGCGACCAGATCGCCGACGTCTTCGTCGGCATGGGCTGGGAGATCGCCGAGGGCCCCGAGGTGGAGACCGAGCACCACAACTTCGACGCTCTCAACTTCCTGCCCGACCACCCGGCGCGCTCGATGCAGGACACGTTCTACATCGCGCCCGAGGGATCGCGGCAGGTGCTGCGCACCCACACCTCGCCGGTGCAGGTCCGCTCGATGCTCAGCCGCGAAGTGCCGATCTACGTCGCCTGCCCCGGCCGCACCTTCCGGACCGACGAACTCGATGCGACCCACACCCCGGTCTTCCACCAGATCGAAGGGCTGGCCGTCGACAAGGGCCTGACGATGGCCAACCTGCGCGGCACGCTCGAGGTGCTGGCGAAGGCGCTCTTCGGTCCCGAGACCACCACTCGGATGCGCGCCAGCTACTTCCCCTTCACCGAACCCTCCGCCGAGGTCGACGTGTGGTTCCCGGGAAAGAAGGGCGGCGCCGGATGGGTGGAGTGGGGCGGTTGCGGCATGGTGAACCCGAACGTCCTCCGGTCCAGCGGCATCGACCCGGACGTGTACACCGGTTTCGCCTTCGGAATGGGACTCGAGCGGACCCTCCAGTTCCGAAACGACCTGCCCGACATGCGCGACATGGTCGAAGGCGACGTGCGCTTCACCCTCCCGTTCGGTCCGGCCCTCTAGCAGAATCTTCGCAGCGATCACACGAAAGTAGTTGGTGAACAAGTGCGTCTCCCAAAGTCCTGGCTGACCGAGGTCCTCCGCGAAGGCTCCCCGGATTGGACCGCCTCGACCGAGGAGATCGACGCGGGTTTCGTACGCGTCGGTTTCGAGATCGAGGACATCGAGCCCTTCCCGGAGATCACCGGTCCGCTCGTCATCGGCCGTGTCGAGGCCATCGAGGAGCTCACCGAGTTCAAGAAGCCGATCCGCTTCTGCCAGGTGGCGGTCGGGGAGGAGGCGCCTCGCGACATCGTCTGCGGTGCACGCAATTTCACTGTCGGCGACCTGGTGGTCGTGGCGTTGCCCGGCGTAGTGCTGCCGGGCGACTTCGCGATCGCCACGCGCAAGACGTACGGCAAGACCTCCGACGGGATGATCTGTTCGGTCACCGAACTCGGGATCGGGAACGACCACTCCGGCATCCTGGTGCTCGCACCGGGGACCGCGGAGCCCGGTGCCGACGCCCGCGAGGTCCTCGGCCTGGCCGACACGGCGATCGAGGTCAACGTCACGCCCGACCGCGGCTACGCCTTCTCCATGCGCGGACTCGGCCGCGAGTTGGCCAGTGCTTTCGAAGTGCCCTACGTCGATCACGGTCTGGCCGGGGAGCCGCTGGCGGCCGATGTCGATCGGGAGTCATGGCCGGTCGCGATCGACGCCGACAGTGACGCCACCCGCTACACCGCCCGCGTCGTCACCGGTGTCGACGCTACGGCGTCGTCGCCGTGGTGGATCGCCAAACGACTGATGGTGGCGGGTATCCGGCCGATCTCCGCGATCGTCGATGTCACGAACTACGTGATGATCGAACTGGGTCAGCCACTGCACGCCTTCGACGCGGACAAGATCCGCGGCACGGTCAGCGTCCGCTCCGCACGAGCGGGGGAGACCCTCGAGACTCTCGACGGCGTCACGCGCAAGCTGGACCCCGAGGATGTGGTGATCGCCGACGACTCCGGCCCGATCGCCCTCGCGGGGGTGATGGGTGGAGCCGCGACCGAGGTCTCCGACGAGACCACGAACATCCTTCTGGAGTCGGCCAACTTCGACCAGGTGCGGGTGTTCCGTACGGGCAAGCGCCACAAGCTGTCGTCGGAGGCGGCGAAGCGCTACGAACGGCTCGTGGATCCGGAGATCACCGCGGTGGCCTCCGACCGGGCCGCCGCGCTGATCGCCGAACTGGCGGGCGGCCGCGTCGCCGGTCCGCTGTCGGACGTCCGTACCGCGACCGTTCCCTCCGCCGCCATCCAGATCGACCCGGGACTTCCCGATGCGACCGCCGGTGTCGAGTACCCGGCTGGGACCACCGCCGCGCGTCTGCGCGAGGTGGGATGCGTCGTCGACGGTGACTCGCCGTTGCTGGTGACCCCGCCGTCGTGGCGACCCGACCTGCGCCAGCGTGCCGACCTCGTCGAGGAGGTGCTGCGACTCGAGGGTCTCGAGGACATCCCGGCCGTGGTGCCGCGAGCCACCGGTGGTCGCGGGCTGAGCCCCGCTCAGCGCCGTCGCCGTGCCATCGGCGTCGGCCTGGCCACCGATGGGTACGTCGAAGTCCTGCCTTACCCGTTCCTTCCCGCAGACGTCTTCGATACATGGGATCTGCCCGCCGACGACGTCCGCCGCCGGACCGTCTCCGTGCTCAATCCGCTCGAGTCCGACCGGCCGGAGCTGAACACCACTCTGCTGCCCGGACTGATGGAGATGGCGGCGCGCAACATCGCCCGCGGCCGCCGTGATCTCGCGCTGTACACGATCGGTCAGGTCGTCATCGGCGGTCAGCAGGGTCCGACCGTGCCCCCGCTGGATGTGACGCGCCGGCCTACCGAGGCCGAGCAGACGGCGCTCGACGCATCCCTGCCCGACCAGCCCTTGCACGTGGCCGTCCTGCTCACCGGATTGCGCGAGCCGGCGGGTCCGCTCGGGCCGGGCCGCACCGCGGACGCCTACGACGCGTTCGAGGCGGCTCGGCAGATCGGCCGGGCCGCGGGGGTGGAGCTCGAACTCGTGGCCGACGACCATCGGCCTTGGCACCCCGGCCGCTGCGCTCGGCTCGAGGTCGACGGCGTCGTCGTCGGTCATGCCGGGGAACTGCATCCGGCGGTGCTGGAACGCACCGGTCTGCCCGCGCGGCTGTGCGCGGTGGAGATCGACGTGGACGCGCTGCCGCTGCGCCAGAACCTGCCGTCGCCGAAGGTGTCGCCGTTCCCCGCCGTGCTGCAGGATGTGAACGTCGTGGTGGCCGCGGACGTGGCCGCCCAGGACGTGCAGGATGCGCTGGTTGCCGGCGCGGGAGAACTGCTCGAATCCATCTCGCTCTTCGACGTCTACGTCGGTGCTCAAGTCGGCGAAGGCAACAAGTCCCTGACCTTCGCGCTCACCTTCCGCGCCGCCGACCGCACGCTCACCGAGGATGAGGGGACCGAGGCCAAGATGGCTGCGGTAGCGCATGCGGGCGAGGTCGTGGGCGCCCGCTTGCGCTGACGCGGAGCACGACTAGGTGAATTATTTTGCGCTGTAGTGCATAATGATTTCATGACTATCAAGGTTGCTGTCGCCGGTGCGAGCGGCTATGCGGGCGGTGAGATCCTCCGACTGCTGTGCGGGCATCCGCGCCTGGGTTCGGGTGAACTGGAGATCGGCGCACTGACGGCGGGCGGAAACGCCGGCACGCGGCTGGGTGAGCATCACCGCCACCTGTTCCCGCTCGCCGACCGCGTGCTCGAGGAGACGACGCCGGAGGTTCTGGCGGGTCACGACGTGGTCTTCCTCGGGCTGCCGCACGGACAGTCGGCTGCGATCGCCGATGCCCTGCCTCCCAGCACCCTGATCGTCGACTGCGGCGCCGACTTCCGGCTCGAGGACCCCTCGGAGTGGACGGCCTATTACGGCGGTGACCACGCGGGCACCTGGCCGTACGGCATGCCGGAACTGCCGGGCAACCGGGACGTGATCGCCGGAGCGAGCCGGATCGCGGTGCCCGGGTGCTATCCGACGGTGTCGATTCTGACTCTGCTGCCCGCGTTGGCCGCGGGCCTGGTGGAACCGGCGGTCACCATCGTCGCGATGTCGGGCACCTCGGGTGCCGGCCGGGCGCCGAAGGTGAATCTGCTGGCGTCCGAGGTGATCGGATCGGTCCGCGCTTACGGTGTCGGCGGTGTGCACCGGCACACTCCGGAGATCACGCAGGCTCTTTCGCGGGCAGCATCGCTCCCGGTGTCGGTCTCCTTCACTCCGGTGCTGGTGCCCACGTCGCGAGGCATCCTCGCGACGTGCACCGCGCGCACCGACGCGTCGATCGATGATTTCCGGTCGGCCTATGAGAAGGCATACGAGAACGAGGCCTTCGTGCATCTCCTGCCGCAGGGAGAGTTCCCCGAGACCGGGTCCGTGGTCGGAACCAACATGGTCTCGATCGGTCTGTCCGTCGACGAGCGGTCCGGCACCTTCGTCGCCGTCGGCGCCGTCGACAACCTGACCAAGGGCACCGGCGGTGCGGCCGTCCAGTCGATGAACCTGGCCCTGGGTTGGGGCGAAGGCGAGGGCCTGGCGACCGTGGGAGTGGCACCGTGACCGAAGCAGAGACAGGCTCGAACAGCGTGAAGGACCCGACCGTGACAGACACCCAGACCGTCCCCGTGCCGGACATCGATCTCCTGGTCGGCTCGCGGATGACCCGCCGCCAGGGCGTCACGGCGCCGCTGGGCTTCCGGGCGGCGGGAATCGCGGCGGGGATCAAGGCCAACGGGAAGCCCGACCTCGCGCTGGTGTTCAACGAGGGCCCCGACCTGGCGGCGTCGGCGGTGTTCACTCGCAATCAGGTCAAGGCCGCACCGGTGCTGTGGTCGCAGAAGGTGATCGAGAACCGGTCTCTGCGCGCCGTGATCCTCAATTCCGGTGGAGCGAACGCATGTACCGGGCCCGAGGGCTTTCAGGACACGCACGCCACCGCGGAAGCGGTCGCGTCGACGCTGTCGAGCTGGGGTACCGAGACCGGGCCCGTCGAGGTGGCCGTCTGCTCGACCGGCCTGATCGGCGAGCGGCTGCCGATGGACAAGGTGCTCGCCGGAGTCACCGAGATCGTGCACGAGATGGGCGGCGGACTCGAAGGCGGGACCGACGCCGCCTACGCGATCATGACCACCGACACCGTCCCGAAGCAGGTGGCCTTGCACCACACCGGCGGCTGGAACGTCGGCGGCATGGCGAAGGGTGCGGGCATGCTCGCCCCGTCGCTCGCGACCATGCTGGTGGTGCTGACCACCGACGCCAAGGTGAGCGCGGAGTCGGTCGACCTCGCGCTGCGCCGCGCCACCGCGCGCACCTTCGACCGTCTCGACGTCGACGGCTCCATCTCCACCAACGACACAGTGCTGCTGCTCTCGTCCGGCGCCAGCCAGATCGAGGTCTCCCAGGCCGAGCTCGACGCCGCGGTCTTCGCCGTGTGCGACGATCTGGCCGGTCAGCTGCAGAACGACGCCGAGGGCGTCACCAAGCGGATCGCGATCACCGTGACCGGCGCGGCGACCGAGGACGACGCGCTGGTGATCGCGCGGTCGGTGGCGCGCGACTCGCTCGTCAAGACCGCGCTCTTCGGCTCCGATCCGAACTGGGGCCGCGTCCTCGCCGCCATCGGCGCCGCGCCCGTGACCATCGATCCAGATCGGATCACGGTGTCGTTCAACGGTTCTCCGATCTGCCGCAACGGCACCGGAGTACCCGGGGCCCGCGATGTCGACCTCTCCGGCGATCGCATCGAGGTCGTCGCCGACCTCGGCCTCGGGAACGCCGAGGCGACCATTCGCACCACCGACCTGTCGCACGCTTACGTGGAAGAGAATTCGGCCTACTCGTCATGACGAACACTGACACCTCACCGCTGAGCACCGCCACACCGCTGCAGAAGGCCGGCGTCATCGCCGAATCGCTGCCCGCACTGCAGGCGCTCCACGGCAAGCGCGTCGTCGTCAAGTACGGCGGAAACGCGATGGTCGACGCCGACCTGAAGACGGCGTTCGCCGCCGACATGGTCCTCCTGCGCGCGTGCGGCATCCATCCGGTGGTGGTGCACGGCGGCGGTCCGCAGATCTCCGCGATGCTCGCACGCCTCGGTCTCGAAGGCGAGTTCCGCGGCGGCTTCCGCGTCACCACGCCCGAGGTCATGGACGTCGTCCGGATGGTCCTGTTCGGCCAGGTGGGCCGTGAACTCGTCGGCCTGATCAACGCGCACGGACCGTACGCCGTCGGCATCACCGGCGAGGACGCCCACCTGTTCACGGCGACGCGCCGGACGGTGATGGTCGACGGAGAGCCCACCGATATCGGGCTGGTCGGCGACATCGCGGCGGTCAACACCTCCGCGGTCGACGACCTGATCGCGGCCGGCCGGATCCCGGTGATCTCGACCATCGCGCCGGATGCCGACGGCCAGGTGCACAACATCAACGCCGACACCGCCGCGGGCGCCGTCGCTGCAGCGCTCGGTGCCGAGCATCTGGTGATGTTGACCGATGTGGAGGGTCTCTACACCGACTGGCCGGACCGCTCGTCGCTGGTCTCGACGATCACCGCGGGTGAGGTCGCGACACTTCTGCCCTCCCTCGACTCCGGCATGGTGCCGAAGATGGAGGCCTGCATGCGCGCCGTTCAGGAGGGGATCGGTGCCGCACACGTCATCGACGGCCGTGAAGCGCATTCCGTGCTGGCCGCCCTGCTCACCGCGTCGACGTCGGGAACCACCGTCGTCGCCGACGATCCCGATGGAGGACGGCAGTGACCGCACCCCTGCAGCAGCGGTGGTCCGCTGCGCTGATGAACAACTACGGCACCCCGCCGGTCGCGCTGGTGCGCGGCGACGGCGCGGTCGTGTACGACGCCGACGGCCGGGAGTACCTCGACCTGCTCGGCGGCATCGCGGTGAACGCGCTCGGCCATGCGAACCCGGCCATCGTCGAGGCGGTGACCGCTCAACTCTCGACTCTCGGCCACGTGTCGAATCTGTACATCTCGCAGCCGGTCGTGGAACTGGGCGAGCGGCTCTGCGCGGCCGTCGGCCACGGGGCCCGCGCCTTCCTGTGCAATTCCGGCACGGAGGCCAACGAGGCGGCCTTCAAGCTCGCCCGCAGGACCGGCAGACCGCAGATCATCGCGGCCGAGGGGGGATTTCACGGCCGCACCATGGGTGCGCTCGCGATGACCGGGCAGCCGGCCAAGCGCGCCCCCTTCGAACCGATGCCCGCCGGCGTCGACTTCGTTCCCTACGGCGATGCGCAGGCGCTCCGCGCCGCCGTGTCCGAGCGGACCGCAGCGGTGATCCTGGAGCCGATCCAAGGCGAGAACGGCGTGGTGGTCCCGCCCCCGGACTACCTCGCTCAGGCACGGGCGATCACCGCCGAGCACGGTGCGCTGCTGATGCTCGACGAGGTACAGACCGGTATCGGCCGCACGGGCTGGATGTTCGCGCACCAGCGCGCGGGAATCGTGCCCGACGTCATGACCCTCGCCAAGGGCCTGGGCGGCGGCATGCCGATCGGTGCCGTGGTGGCGACGGGGCCGGCGGCGGCGCTGTTCGAGCCCGGCCAGCACGGCACCACCTTCGGAGGCAATCCCGCGTGCGCCGCCGCCGCGCTCGCCGTCCTGCGTTACATCGACGACCACGACCTCCTCTCGCACGTCGAGCGCGTCGGGAAATCGCTCGCCGACGGCATCGAGGAGCTCGGCCATCCGCAGATCGCGGGTGTGCGCGGCGACGGTCTGCTTCTCGGCGTCGTGCTGAACTCCGGCATCTCGGCGAGCGTCGAGAAGTCCGCGCGGGCGGCCGGGTACCTGATCAACGCACCCGCGCCCGACGTGCTGCGGCTGGCGCCTCCGCTCATCCTCACCGACGAGCAGGCGGCCGGATTCGTCGCCGACCTGCCGGACATCCTCGACGCTGCGATCGACGCACAGAATGGGAATGCGTGACATGACAGAGAACACTCGGCACTTCTTGCGCGACGACGATCTGACACCCGCCGAGCAGGCGGAGGTGCTCGAGCTGGCGGCGCGGATGAAGCGCGACCGCTTCGGGTTCCGTCCGCTGGAGGGCCCTCGCGCTGTCGGAGTCATCTTCGACAAGAACTCCACGCGGACCCGGTTCTCCTTCGAAGTCGGCATCAGCCAGCTCGGCGGGCACGCCGTCGTGGTCGACGGCGCGAACACGCAGATGGGCCGTGACGAGTCGTTCGCAGACACCGGCCGGGTGCTGTCGCGGTTCGTCGACGCGATCGTGTGGCGCACCTTCGGTCAGGACCGCCTCGAGGCGGTGGCGGAGTACGCGACCGTTCCCGTCGTCAACGCTCTGTCCGACAGCTTCCACCCGTGCCAGGTGCTCGCCGATCTGCAGACGATCATCGAGCGGAAGGGTCGGGCCGCGGGCCTGACGCTGACCTACTTCGGAGACGCCGCCAACAACATGGCCCATTCCCTGATGCTCGGCGGCGTCACCGCGGGCATGCATGTCCGGGTCAGCGGACCGACGGCCTTCCAACCGGATCCGGCCGTGGTCGAAGCGGCGCGGCGGCGCGCGGCCGAGACCGGCGGCAGCGTCGAACTGATCGGTGACCCGATCGCTGCGGCGACCGGCGCCGACGTCCTCGTCACCGACACGTGGGTCTCGATGGGGCATGAGGGCGACGGGCTCGACCGGGTCGGTCCCTTCCGTCCATACCAGATCAACTCGGAGCTGCTCGGGTACGCCGCGGACGAGGCGATCGTGCTGCACTGCCTGCCCGCGCACCGGGGCGAGGAGATCACCGACGAGGTGATCGACGGTCCGGCGAGCGTCGTCTTCGACGAGGCGGAGAATCGCCTGCACGCCCAGAAGGCGTTGCTGGCCTGGTTGATGGACCGCTAGTGGACCGCGCGGACCCCGACCGAACCGCTGCCCGCCGGGCCGAGTCGGCGAGGCTCGCCGCCACGCGGGCCGGCCGGCACGCCCGGATCGTCGAGATCCTGGCGACCGAACAGATCCGGAGCCAGGGCGAACTGCAGCAGAAGCTGGCCGAGCTGGGGATCGAGGCCACCCAGGCGACGCTGTCGCGCGATCTCGACGAACTCGGCGCGGTGAAGCTGCGCGCCGCCGACGGCGGCGCGGGGGTCTATACCGTCCCCGAGGACGGCAGTCCGGTCCGCGGCGTGTCCGGCGGAACCGACCGGGTCTCGCGACTGGTGTCCGAACTGCTGGTGTCGACCGACTCGTCCGGCGACGTCGCGGTGCTCCGCACACCGCCCGGCGCCGCCGGTTATCTCGCCAGCGCGCTCGACCGCGCGCGACTGCCCGGAGTCGTCGGCACCATCGCCGGCGACGACACCATCTTCGTCCTGGCCCGACGGCCGCTCACGGGCGCCGATCTGGCCGCGCGGATCGAGGGACTGGTCTCCAGATCGTAGGCTGAGCGAACGCGCTCACCGACCACCGAACCGAAACACACCCACGCGAGGAGTACTGCCCTCATGTCGACATCCGACACCACATCGTCCGAGAACAGCCACGAGGGCACCAACGAGGGGGCTCTGTGGGGCGGCCGGTTCGCCGACGGCCCGGCCGCGGCGATGGCCGCGCTGAGCAAGTCGACGCATTTCGACTGGGCGTTGGCCCCGTACGACATCCAGGCGTCGAAGGCGCACGCCCGCGTCCTCGCGACGGCGGGTCTACTGACGGACTCGGACGCCGAGGCCATGCAGGCCGGACTCGATCGTCTGGCCGCGGACGTCGCCGCGGGCGTGTTCGTGCCCGCGGAGTCGGACGAAGACGTACACGGCGCGCTCGAACGCGGGCTGATCGAACGGGTCGGCCCCGAACTCGGTGGCAGGCTGCGCGCGGGCCGGTCCCGCAACGACCAAGTCGCGACCCTGTTCCGGATGTGGCTGCGGGCAGCGATGCGGCGGGTGGGCGCGGGCGTGCTCGACCTCGCGCAGGCGCTCGTCGACCAGGCCGCCGCCAACCCGGGTGTGGTGATGCCGGGTAAGACGCACCTGCAGGCGGCCCAGCCGGTGCTCCTCGGCCATACTCTCCTCGCGCACGCCCAGCCCCTGCTGCGCGACGTCGCGCGTCTGGTGGACGCCGATCGGCGCGTCGCCGTCTCGCCCTACGGGTCGGGTGCGCTCGCCGGCTCGTCGCTCGGGCTGAACCCGGAGGCTATCGCCGCCGACCTCGGCTTCGCCAGTGCGGCCGAGAACTCCATCGACGCGACCAGCTCCCGCGACTTCGCCGCCGAGGCGGCCTTCGTCTTCGCGATGGTCGCGGTCGACATGTCCCGCCTGGGGGAGGACGTGATCCTCTGGAGCACCCCGGAGTTCGGCTATGTGACGTTGGCCGACGCGTGGTCGACGGGCAGCTCGATCATGCCGCAGAAGAAGAATCCCGACGTCGCCGAGTTGGCACGCGGCAAGGCCGGTCGAGTGATCGGCAACCTCACCGGTCTGCTCTCCACGCTGAAGGCCCAGCCGTTGGCGTACAACCGCGACTTGCAGGAGGACAAGGAACCGGTCTTCGACTCCGTCGCGCAGCTGGAACTGCTGCTGCCGGCGATGGCGGGACTCGTCGGCACCCTGACCTTCCATCCGGACCGGATGGCCGAACTCGCGCCGGCCGGTTTCACCCTCGCGACCGATATCGCGGAATGGCTTGTCCGCCAAGGTGTTCCCTTCCGGGTCGCGCATGAGGTGGCGGGCGCCTGCGTCCGTGAGGCCGAGAGCCGCGGGGTCGGACTCGACGAACTCGACGATGAGACGATGGCCCGCATCAATCCGGCGCTGACGCCGCAGGTGCGCGAGGTGCTGACGGTCTCGGGCTCGATCGAGTCACGCAATGCCTTCGGCGGTACCGCCTCGTCGCAGGTGGAGCGCCAGATCTCGGTGGCCAACGCCACGATCGCCGACCTCCGGACGGCGCTCGCCTGACTCCGGCGCGGCGTGTCCGGGCAGGTAACCGGCATCACCGTACGCGCCGACTCGCGGGTACTTCACAGTCGGTGACGGCCGTGACGGATTCGGCGACTAGTACACTGCACGTGCTCGCACACGCCGAATCAGTCGGCGGCCGCGGCATCGGAAGTGGTGAGGGGAGTTACCGCGGTGAAGGGTCTGCCAAATGTCGCCGGCACGGTCGGACGGATCGTCGCGACCGCACAGAACGGTCTCGAAGTCATTCGGATGGGGGGCCTGGATACCGGCACCGAGCCGACACCCTACAAGGTGGTCGAGACCGAGAAGATGTACCGCCTCCGCCGGTACTTTCCAGACGACGCCGGCGACGGCTTCGCCCACATCATCCTGATCCCGCCGATGATGGTGTCGGCCAACGTCTACGACGTGACGCAGGAGAACGGCGCAGTCTCGGTTCTGTACCGGCACAAGGTGATTCCCTGGGTGGTCGACTTCGGTTCGCCCGACCACGAAGAGGGCGGGATGGAGCGCACGCTCACCGACCACGTGGTGGCGATCAGCCGGGTGATCGATCTGGTCCGGCGGGTCGTCGGCCAGGACGTTCACCTCGGCGGATACTCGCAGGGCGGCATGTTCGCCTATCAGACGGCGGCCTACCGGCGCTCAGAGGGACTTGCCAGCGTGGTCACCTTCGGCAGTCCGGTCGACGTACTGGCGGCCCTTCCGCTGGGCCTGCCCGCACAGCTCGTGGTTCCCGGTGCGGAGTTCGTCGCCGACAATGTCTTCAACCGACTGTGGATCCCGAGTTGGTTGGCACGCACCGGGTTCCAGCTGGCCGATCCGGTCAAGACGGCCCGCAGCCGGATCGACTTCCTGCGCAAACTCCACGATCGCGACGCCCTGCTGCCGCGCGAGGACCAGCGACGATTCATCGAGCAGGAGGGCTGGGTCGCGTGGTCGGGTCCGGCCGTGGCCGAACTGCTCCGCCAGTTCGTGGTTCACAACCGCATGATGTCGGGTGGCTTCGTCATCGACGGCGAAGTGGTGTCGATGACCGAGATCACCTGCCCGGTCCTCGCCTTCGTCGGTGAGACCGACGACATCGGTCAGCCACTGGCCGTGCGCGGCATCGTCCGCGCCGCGCCCGACGCCGAGGTGTACGAGACCGCCGCGCCGGTCGGGCACTTCGGTCTCGTCGTCGGATCGAACGCCGGACGTCTCACCTGGCCGACGGTCGGCGAGTGGATCCAATGGCGCGAGGGCAACGGAGAGCAGCCGGCGGCGGTGACGCCGATGAGCAGGACTCGCAGCGAGTCCGGAAGCGGGATCAGTTGGAGCAACCGGCTGACCTACGGTGTCGGACAGGTCGCCGGTGCGGGCACCGCGGTCTCCAAGGAGCTTCTCGAGGCGGTCAATTCGCTCCAGCGCACCACCCGGGCCGTGGCGACCGAGTCGGTGCGCACCGTTCCGCGGCTGTTCCGGCTCGGCCAGATCCAGCCGTCGACCCGCGTCTCGCTCGGCAAGCTGATGAGCGAGAACGCGAAGCGCACGCCCCACGACGAGGTCTTTCTGTTCGAGGACCGGGTGCTGACGCACACTCAGGTCAACGCGCGGATCGACAACGTGGTCGCCGGCCTCATCGAGTGCGGCATCCGGCCGGGGGTGCACGTCGGCCTCATGATGGACCCGCGCCCGTCCGCCCTGGTGACGATCGCCGCGCTGTCGCGACTGGGCGCCGTGGCGGTGCTGCTCTCGTCGAGCGACGCGCTGCCGGAGATGCTCACCCTGGCGGAGACGCGGATCATCGTCTCCGATCCGGTTCACCTCGACCGTGCGGCCGCCGTGTGCGACCGGGTGCTGGTGCTGGGTGGAGGCAGCAGCGACGCCCGTGCCATCGAGCGCGCTGACGGTGAGCACATCGTCGACATGGAGAAGATCGACCCGGAACGCGTCCGTATGCCGGTCTGGTACCGCCCGGACCCCGGACTGGCGGGCGACCTCGCGTTCATCCTGTTCACCGAGACGCAGGGCCGGCTCAATCGGTGGTCGGTCACCAACCATCGCTTCGCCATGTCCGCATTCGGTGCTGCCGCCGCGGCCGGACTGTCGAACCGGGACACGGTCTACTGCCTGCCGCCACTTCACCATGCCTCGGGTCTGCTGACCACGCTGGGAGCCACCGCCGCCGGGCGGTCGCGCATCGCGCTGTCCACGGGGATCGATCCCGAGCGATTCACCCGTGAAGTGCGCCGTTACGGCGTCACCGTGGTCTCGTACACCTGGAACATGCTGGCCGACATCGTCGACGCGCCGGAGTTCGATCCCGGTCAGCTCGGCAGCGTCCGCCTGTTCATGGGTTCCGGACTGTCGGCGGGGGTGTGGACTCGGTTGCGCGAGACGTTGCCGAATGCGCGGGTGCTCGAGTTCTTCGCCACCGCGGACGGATCCGCGATCCTGGCGAATGTCGACGACAGCAAGATCGGAGCGATGGGCCGTGCCCTGCCCGAGACCAACCCGGTGCGCGTCGCCGCCTACGACCCGGTGGCCGAGCGCATGGAGATCGACCGCGACACCGGCTTCGTCCGGGAAGCGGGGCCGGGCGAGGTCGGCATGCTGGTCGCGCACGCCGGCCAGCGCTTCGAGGCGGCGGGTCTGGTCCTGCGCGACGTGTTCCGCCCGCACGATCGCTGGGAGGTCGGGGGGAGTCTGTTCCAATCCGACGCCGACGGCGACCTCTGGTACATGGGATCGGCGCAGGCGGTGATCCGGAGCCGGTCGGGCCCGATCTATCCGGTGCCCATCCAACATGCGCTCTCGTTGATCCCGGACATCAAACTCGCCGCGGTGTACGCGGTCGGCGAGCCGGGCGAGCAGCTCGCCGTCGCCGCCGTCACGCTGCGCGGCGGCGCGACGTCGCTCACTCCGACCCAGATCCGCGTCGGCCTGGGCGAGCTTCCCGCGGCCGAGCGCCCGCACCTGGTGTGGGTCGCCGACTCCATCCCGCTGTCGGAGTCGTTCCGGGCCATGACCAGCCGGATCGCGGCGCGCGGTCTGCCGAAGCCCGGACCGCGGGTCTGGTATCGGGACCAGGACGGTCGCTATCGCCGCTACACGGCGTCCGCGGCCGCGACCATCGACTGGACGGCGCTCCCCGCCGGAGACGATGGTGGCGCCGAGTAGCCTGAAGGCGGTAGGCGCCGCTCGCGACAGGCGATGAGCGGCGCGATCGACGAGACGAAGTGGGAGCTGATGGCAACACGTGCCGAGGGCATCGATCCGGTGGTTCGCGACCGACTGGTGTGCCCCCAGGATCTGGGTGAATTGATCGATGCGGGCGACGAACTCTACAACCCGCGTCTGCGCGTCGCCTATGCCATCGACGCCCACGGGATCCCCGACATGCTGATCGACGACGCGCGTGCGGTCTCAGATGAGGAGCACGCCCGCTTCACCGGAAAGGAAGCGTGAACCGCCGGTGGCCGAGAACATCCTCGACGACCTGATCTGGCGCGGACTCATCGGGCAGAGTACCGACGAGGGAGCGTTGCGCGAGACCTTGGAGAAGCCGATCTCGCTGTACGCCGGCTTCGATCCGACCGCGTCCAGCCTGCACGCCGGACACCTGGTCCCGCTGCTGACTCTGCGCCGGTTCCAGCTCGCCGGTCACCGTCCCGTGGTGCTGGCGGGCGGCGCCACCGGACTCATCGGTGATCCGCGCGACGTCGGCGAGCGGACGATGAACTCCGTGGACACGGTCGCGGGGTGGGCGGACAAGATCGTCGGCCAGCTCCAGCGGTTCGTGACCATCGACGACTCCGACACAGGTGCCGTTCTGGTCAACAACAACGACTGGACCGCCCCGATGTCGACCATCGAGTTCCTGCGCGACATCGGCAAGCACTTCTCCGTCAACGTCATGCTCGCGCGTGACACGGTGAAGCGGCGCCTCGAATCCGACGGAATCAGCTACACCGAATTCAGCTACCTGCTTCTGCAGTCCAACGACTACCTGCAGCTGTACCGCAAGTACGGCTGCGTGCTCCAGATCGGCGGATCCGACCAGTGGGGCAACATCATCGGCGGCGTCGACCTGATCCGGAAGGTCGACGGTGGTACGGCCCATGCGCTGACGGTGCCGCTGGTGACCTCGGCCGACGGGAAGAAGTTCGGCAAGTCGACCGGGGGCGGCAGCGTGTGGCTCGATCCCGAGCTCACCAGTCCGTACGCCTGGTACCAGTACTTCGTGAACACGGCTGACGCCGATGTCGTGAAGTTCCTCAAGTGGTTCACCTTCCTGAGCCGGGAGGAGATCGAGGAGCTCGAGAAGCTCACGGCCGAGAAGCCATTCCTCCGCGAGGCGCAGAAGCGCCTCGCTCGAGAGCTGACGACCCTCATCCACGGTGCAGACCAGACGGCCGCCGCGGAGCTGGCGAGTCGCGCACTGTTCGGGCGCGCCGAACTCAACGAGCTCGATGAGCCCACCCTCGCCGCCGCGCTGGGGGAGACGGGCCTCGCCGAGTTCGACGCCGGTGCCACGCCCTCTATCGTCGAGCTCCTCGTCGCGTCCGGACTCGCCGACAGCAACAAGGCCGCTCGCCGGGCCGTCGACGAGGGCGGTGCCTACGTGAACAACGTCAAGGTCACCGACGCGGACTGGACGCCGGGTTCGAATGACCTGTTGTTCGGCAAGTGGCTCGTCCTGCGCCGCGGTAAGAAGACCTTCGCCGGCGCCAAGATCGGCGCTTGACCGCACAGTCGGACCGCTGACCTGGCGATTTGGGACTCAGCCTCAACGGTGTGTAACTTATTGCAGGTCAGCGCGTCGGTGCTGGCGAGCGAAATGCCCTTCCGGTCGGTGAGTTGATCTTGCCGGGGCGGTGGGGGTAGAGTAGCGGTCCTGCGCCTGGCAGACTTCCCGTTCTTCTTCGGAGAGCGAGAATGTCGCGGTTGCAGGGAAGATTCCAGTCTGGTAGGCTGGAAAGGTCGCCTCGGAGACGGGGTGGCGGATAATTGCAGATGTCTGCTGGTGTTCGGCCCTTGTTTGTGGGGGTTGGTTCTGGTGGGTGTGTGTTCTTTGAGAACTCGATAGTGTGTTTTGGATTTCTTGTGCCACTATTTTTTTGTTTTGTGGCGTGGGAGATTTTTGGACAGATTGTGCTTGCCGGCCCTTTTGGGGGGTTGGTGAGTGTTTTGGATGAATTTTTTACCATGTCAGTTTTTTGGATTTGGTCAGGTTCTGTTTTCTGGCTTTGTGTTGAAATCTTGTGGTTTCTGCATTTTTTGTTGGAGAGTTTGATCCTGGCTCAGGACGAACGCTGGCGGCGTGCTTAACACATGCAAGTCGAACGGAAAGGCCCAGCTTGCTGGGTACTCGAGTGGCGAACGGGTGAGTAACACGTGGGTGATCTGCCCTGGACTCTGGGATAAGCCTGGGAAACTGGGTCTAATACCGGATAGGACCACTGATTGCATGGTTGGTGGTGGAAAGCTTTTGCGGTTCAGGATGGGCCCGCGGCCTATCAGCTTGTTGGTGGGGTAATGGCCTACCAAGGCGACGACGGGTAGCCGACCTGAGAGGGTGATCGGCCACACTGGGACTGAGACACGGCCCAGACTCCTACGGGAGGCAGCAGTGGGGAATATTGCACAATGGGCGCAAGCCTGATGCAGCGACGCCGCGTGAGGGATGACGGCCTTCGGGTTGTAAACCTCTTTCGCTAGGGACGAAGCGTAAGTGACGGTACCTGGAGAAGAAGCACCGGCCAACTACGTGCCAGCAGCCGCGGTAATACGTAGGGTGCGAGCGTTGTCCGGAATTACTGGGCGTAAAGAGCTCGTAGGCGGTTTGTCGCGTCGTCTGTGAAATTCTGCAACTCAATTGCAGGCGTGCAGGCGATACGGGCAGACTTGAGTACTACAGGGGAGACTGGAATTCCTGGTGTAGCGGTGAAATGCGCAGATATCAGGAGGAACACCGGTGGCGAAGGCGGGTCTCTGGGTAGTAACTGACGCTGAGGAGCGAAAGCGTGGGGAGCGAACAGGATTAGATACCCTGGTAGTCCACGCCGTAAACGGTGGGTACTAGGTGTGGGGCTCATTTCACGAGTTCCGTGCCGTAGCTAACGCATTAAGTACCCCGCCTGGGGAGTACGGCCGCAAGGCTAAAACTCAAAGGAATTGACGGGGGCCCGCACAAGCGGCGGAGCATGTGGATTAATTCGATGCAACGCGAAGAACCTTACCTGGGTTTGACATACACCAGAAAGCCGTAGAGATACGGCCCCCCTTTGTGGTTGGTGTACAGGTGGTGCATGGCTGTCGTCAGCTCGTGTCGTGAGATGTTGGGTTAAGTCCCGCAACGAGCGCAACCCTTGTCCTGTATTGCCAGCGGGTTATGCCGGGGACTTGCAGGAGACTGCCGGGGTCAACTCGGAGGAAGGTGGGGATGACGTCAAGTCATCATGCCCCTTATGTCCAGGGCTTCACACATGCTACAATGGCGCGTACAGAGGGCTGCGAGACCGTGAGGTGGAGCGAATCCCTTAAAGCGCGTCTCAGTTCGGATTGGGGTCTGCAACTCGACCCCATGAAGTCGGAGTCGCTAGTAATCGCAGATCAGCAACGCTGCGGTGAATACGTTCCCGGGCCTTGTACACACCGCCCGTCACGTCATGAAAGTCGGTAACACCCGAAGCCGGTGGCCTAACCCTTGTGGAGGGAGCTGTCGAAGGTGGGATCGGCGATTGGGACGAAGTCGTAACAAGGTAGCCGTACCGGAAGGTGCGGCTGGATCACCTCCTTTCTAAGGAGCAAACAACACGTCGATGCTGGTGCCGAATGTGTATCGGGTCGGTGTTTGTTCATGGGTGAAACACAAGAATCCATCATTTGTTTGTCGGTGGCCTGCGAGATGCGGGCGGGCCGGCGGGTGGTCGACCGTGAGTGATTGCGGTTGTGGACGAAGCACACTATCGGGGTTCTGAGGGAACACGCGTTCTGCGCGGGTTGTCTTGGTGCTCACTGTTTTCCGCCCCGGAGTTTGTGGGGTGTTGGGGGTGGTGGGTGTGTGTTGTTTGAGAAGTGCATAGTGGATGCGAGCATCTAGCCCGGCGAGTTCCTTGGTGTTCTTGTTGGGTTGTGTGTTCTGCAATTTCGATTCTGGTTTGTGCGATCGCGTGTTGTGATCGTTGATTTTTGTTTGTTGTCCGCATTCGCGTCTCGGGCACTGTTGTGGTGTGTGGGGTGTGTTTGTGGGTGTTGTTGTAAGTGTTTGAGGGCGTTCGGTGGATGCCTTGGTACCAGGAGCCGATGAAGGACGTGGTAGGCCGCGATAGTCCTCGGGGAGTTGTCAAACGAGCTGTGATCCGAGGGTGTCCGAATGGGGAAACCCAGCACCAGTGATGTGGTGTTACCCACTCGTGAATGTATAGCGGGTGTGGAGGGAACGTGGGGAAGTGAAACATCTCAGTACCCACAGGAAGAGAAAACAAGTGTGATTCCGTGAGTAGTGGCGAGCGAAAGCGGAGGAGGCTAAACCATGCGTATGTGATACTCGGCAGGGGTTGTGCGTGTGGGGTTGTGGGGTGATCGTTCATCGTGCTGCCGTGCGGTGGGTCAGTGATAAATCGACATGTTAGGTGAAGTGGCCTGGAATGGTCTGCCGTAGTGGGTGAGAGTCCCGTAGCTGAAAGCGTGTTGACTGGCTTCGATTGTTCCCAAGTAGCAGCGGGCTCGTGGAATCTGCTGTGAATCTGCCGGGACCACCCGGTAAGCCTAAATACTTTCTGGTGACCGATAGCGGACTAGTACCGTGAGGGAAAGGTGAAAAGTACCCCGGGAGGGGAGTGAAATAGTACCTGAAACCGGACGCTTACAATCCGTCAGAGCCTGCGCACCTTTTGGGGTGGTGGGTGATGGCGTGCCTTTTGAAGAATGAGCCTGCGAGTTAGTGCTCAGTGGCGAGGTTAACCCGTGTGGGGTAGCCGTAGCGAAAGCGAGTCTGAATAGGGCGTGTGAGTCGCTGGGTCTAGACCCGAAGCGGAGTGATCTACCCATGGCCAGGGTGAAGCAGCTGTAAGAGGTTGTGGAGGCCCGAACCCACTTCAGTTGAAAATGGAGGGGATGAGTTGTGGGTAGGGGTGAAAGGCCAATCAAACTCCGTGATAGCTGGTTCTCCCCGAAATGCATTTAGGTGCAGCGTTGCGTGTTTCTTACTGGAGGTAGAGCTACTGGATGGCCGATGGGCCCTATCAGGTTACTGACGTCAGCCAAACTCCGAATGCCGGTAAGTGAGAGCGTGGCAGTGAGACTGCGGGGGATAAGCTTCGTAGTCGAGAGGGAAACAGCCCAGATCGCCGGCTAAGGCCCCTAAGCGTGTACTAAGTGGAAAAGGATGTGGGGTCGCTGAGACAACCAGGAGGTTGGCTTAGAAGCAGCCACCCTTGAAAGAGTGCGTAATAGCTCACTGGTCAAGTGATTCTGCGCCGACAATTTAGCGGGGCTCAAGTACACCGCCGAAGCCGCGGCACTCACACATTTCATCCATGCCTGCCTGCGGGTGGGTGTGTAGTGGTGTGGGTGGGTAGGGGAGCGTCCTGCATCCGTGGAAGCAGCGGAGTGATCCAGTTGTGGAGGGTGTGGGAGTGAGAATGCAGGCATGAGTAGCGAAAGACAAGTGAGAAACTTGTCCGCCGGATGACCAAGGGTTCCTGGGCCAGGTTAATCCGCCCAGGGTGAGTCGGGACCTAAGGCGAGGCCGACAGGCGTAGTCGATGGACAACGGGTTGATATTCCCGTACCCGTGTATCCGCGCCCAGTGATGAATCATCTGTACTAACCATCCAAAAGCTGTCGTTGATTTCTTCGGATTTCTCTGATGGTGGCTGCGTGGGACCTTGGGTGTAGTAGTCAAGCGATGGGGTGACGCAGGAAGGTAGCCGGGCCAACTGGTGGAATAGTTGGTGTAAGCCTGTAGGGTGAGACATAGGCAAATCCGTGTCTTTTTGAGCCTGAGAGGTGATGCGTAGCCGTTGTGGTGAATTCGGTGATCCTATGCTGTCGAGAAAAGCCTCTAGTGAGTTGGTACACGGCCCGTACCCCAAACCGACACAGGTGGTCAGGTAGAGAATACTAAGGCGATCGAGTGAACTGTGGTTAAGGAACTCGGCAAATTGCCCCCGTAACTTCGGGAGAAGGGGGACCACGACCGGTGATCACTTTTTCGGTGTGAGCTGGTGGTGGTCGCAGAGACCAGAGAGAAGCGACTGTTTACTAAAAACACAGGTCCGTGCGAAGTCGTAAGACGATGTATACGGACTGACGCCTGCCCGGTGCTGGAAGGTTAAGAGGACCGGTTAATCATCTTTCGGGGTGGTGAAGCTGAGAATTTAAGCCCCAGTAAACGGCGGTGGTAACTATAACCATCCTAAGGTAGCGAAATTCCTTGTCGGGTAAGTTCCGACCTGCACGAATGGCGTAACGACTTCTCTGCTGTCTCAACCACAGGCTCGGCGAAATTGCAGTACGAGTAAAGATGCTCGTTACGCGCGGCAGGACGAAAAGACCCCGGGACCTTCACTATAGCTTGGTATTGGTGTTCGGTGCGGTTTGTGTAGGATAGGTGGGAGACTGTGAAGCCGGCACGCTAGTGTGGGTGGAGTCGTTGTTGAAATACCACTCTGATCGTATTGGGCTTCTAACCTCGGACCCTGATCGGGTTCAGGGACAGTGCCTGGTGGGTAGTTTAACTGGGGCGGTTGCCTCCTAAAGTGTAACGGAGGCGCCCAAAGGTTCCCTCAGCCTGGATGGCAATCAGGTGTTGAGTGTAAGTGCACAAGGGAGCTTGACTGTGAGACGTACATGTCGAGCAGGGACGAAAGTCGGGACTAGTGATCCGGCACCGGCATGTGGAAGCGGTGTCGCTCAACGGATAAAAGGTACCCCGGGGATAACAGGCTGATCTTCCCCAAGAGTCCATATCGACGGGATGGTTTGGCACCTCGATGTCGGCTCGTCGCATCCTGGGGCTGGAGTAGGTCCCAAGGGTTGGGCTGTTCGCCCATTAAAGCGGCACGCGAGCTGGGTTTAGAACGTCGTGAGACAGTTCGGTCTCTATCCGCCGCGCGCGCGTAGAAACTTGAGGAAACCTGTCCCTAGTACGAGAGGACCGGGACGGACGAACCTCTGGTGTGCCAGTTGTTCCGCCAGGAGCACTGCTGGTTAGCTACGTTCGGAAGGGATAACCGCTGAAAGCATCTAAGCGGGAAGCCTGTTCCAAGATGAGGTTTCTCACCCACCTTCGGGTGGGGTAAGGCCCCCTACAGATGATGGGGTTGATAGGCCGGAACTGTACGCACAGTAATGTGTTCAGGTGACCGGTACTAATCGGCCGAGGACTTACCAACAACACTCACCAACAATTCTTTTCGGATTCAACGAATCACGACGGATGGGTTGTGTGAGTCGGTTTCGGTGATTGTTACACGCACACAGAATGTTTGCTCGTTCATCCACTATGTACTTCTGAAACAACACACAAACCACAACTCTGGTGAGGGATTGTGGTGTGGATGGTTTCATATTGTTACGGCGGCTATAGCGGTGGGGAAACGCCCGGTCCCATTCCGAACCCGGAAGCTAAGCCCACCTGCGCCGATGGTACTGCACTGTAATGGGTGTGGGAGAGTAGGACACCGCCGAACACAACTTGTTGAGCCCCGATCAGACACCGTCTGATCGGGGCTCAACCCATTTCCCGGGACGTGCCCCCCGGCGAGTGTTGTCTGGGGTACGGCGCGCCTGACGGACCGCGAACGCGCACTCTTCAGGCTGGTTGAGCGAGCGAAGCGAGTCGAAACCACCACACGAGGGGTGCAGGCTGGTCTCGATACGGCGTGCTCGCTACGCTCACCCGCCTACTCGACAAACCTCGAGGGGCCGTCTTTTCCAGGCCGGTCGAGCGCGCACCCCCTTCAGGCTGGTTGAGCGAGCGAAGCGAGTCGAAACCACCACACGACGGGCAGGCTGGTCTCGATACGGCGTGCTCGCTACGCTCACCCGCCCACTCGACAAACCTCGAGTCGGAGAGCGCTTCCGGCAGGCTGGTTGAGCGAGCGCTTCAGGCTGGTTGAGCGAGCGAAGCGAGTCGAAACCACCACACGAGCGGTGCAGAGTGGTCTCGATACGCCGTGCTCGCTACGCTCACCCGCCTACTCGACAAACCTCCGGGGGTCGGAGAGCGGTTCCCGCAGGCTGGTTGAGCGCGCACCCTCTTAGGCTTGTTGAGCGAGCGAAGCGAGTCGAAACCAAGCGAGAATGCAGCGGATCGTGCCCCGTCCTCGGGGCCGCACCACCGTCATGGCCATTCATCACGCTTGCTGAGCCAACGAAACTCAGCACAAACAGTGGCGCGGTGTCTCGGTACGGACCAGCGGCTGGCCATCCACTCGTTCTCAGTTAGCTTGTTCGCAGGTCGGCGAATAGATTAGACGGTTATGAGTACTACTGGTGGCGGACGGAATCCGGGCGGCCGGCGAAACGGGCGGCAGCGACGGACGGACGACCATGCG
Organism: Gordonia sp. PS3; assembly: GCF_041950545.1. Taxonomy (NCBI): domain Bacteria; kingdom Bacillati; phylum Actinomycetota; class Actinomycetes; order Mycobacteriales; family Gordoniaceae; genus Gordonia; species Gordonia sp. PS3. The sequence goes on from NZ_CP169524.1 coordinate 1,679,777, forward strand.
TCATCCGGACCCGGGATTCCCGACGACGTCTCGGCATCGGATCTCGATCCGGAAGTCAGGCGGGATCTGTCGGCTTTGGACAAGCTGACGGCCGACCGGGTCGCACGTCATCTGGTGATGGCGTCGTCGTTGCTGGAGGACGATCCGCAGGAGGCGCTGGCGCACGCCCGTGCCGCTCGGGCTCGGGCCGCACGGATCGCCGTCGTCCGCGAGACCGCGGGCATTGTGGCGTACTCTGCCGGGGAATGGCAGGAAGCGATCTCCGAACTGCGTGCCGCGCGAAGGATGAGCGGGAGCGATGCGCTGCTGCCGCTGATCGCCGACAGCGAACGCGGGCTGGGACAGCCCCGACGTGCGGTCGAGATCGCCGACAGCGACGAGGCACGCGATCTCAGCGCTGAGGCTGCGCTCGAGATGGCCATGGTCAAGGCCGGTGCTCTCATCGACCTGAAAGATCCCGAGTCGGCGGTGCGTGCGCTGAGTGATCAGGACCTGCGTCCAGGTCGGACCGGAACCCAGGCCGCGCGGCTGTTCTTCGCCTACGCTTCGGCCCTCGAGGCTGCTGGCCGTCGAGCCGACGCGGTGACCTGGTTCCAGAATGCGGCAGCCGCCGATATCGATGACCAGACCGACGCCGAGTTCCGGCTGATGGACCTGCTCGAGAGCACACCGGGCGTAGATACGTCGACCTCCGGCCATAGTGAACCGTCGTCGGCCTCCGTGGCTCTGGGCGATGCGTACGACGTGCTTCTGCTCGATCTCGACGGAACTCTGTACACCGGTTCCACAGCACTGCCCGGCGCGATCGAGGCCGTGGCGCAAACACACGGCACCGCGCTGTTCGTCACGAACAATGCCAGCCGTAGTCCCGAGCAGGTGCGCGATCATCTCCTCTCACTGGGGTTCGACGCGAAGTCCGAGCAAGTGGTCACCAGCGCTCAGGCCGGAGCGGACCTGGTTGCGGAGACGGTCGAGACGGGTTCGAAGGTCCTCGTCGTCGGTGCTGATGCTCTTCGCGATGAGATCAGGGCGCGCGGGCTGACTGTGGTCGACTCCGCCGACGATGAGCCGGCGGCTGTCGTCCAGGGCCACTCCCCGGAGACCGGTTGGGCGCAGCTGTCTGAGGGCGCCCTGGCGGTGCGACGTGGCGCTGCCTGGGTGGCGACCAACGTCGACTCGACCCTGCCGACCGAGCGCGGACTGATGGTCGGAAACGGATCGATGGTAGCGGCGATCGCCTCGGCGACCGGCCAGGAGCCCACCGTGGCAGGGAAGCCCGCGGCACCGATCATGCGAGGCGCACTGTCGCGCACCGACGGCAAGCGGCCCCTGATGGTCGGGGACCGGCTCGATACGGACATCGAGGGCGCGCACACCGTGGGGATCGACAGTCTGCTCGTCCTGGGCGGCGTCACGAGCGGACCCGAACTGCTCGCCGCCGAACCGCGGCAGCGGCCGACGTACATCGCGTCCGGGCTGGACGCGCTCAAGGAGCCGGCGGCGGAGTCCGCGATCGGTCCCCGTCCCGAGTGGAGCATCGAGATCAACGGCCAGCACGTCGCGGTCGCCGCGCGTTCGACGGGAACCGAGGCGAGTCTCGCCGCGGCGCTCGCGCACGCGGTGTGGACTGCCGACGTCGGTTCGTTCGATCTGCGGATCGCCGCCCAGGACGACGTGGCGGCGGAGACTCTCACCGCCCTCGGACTGACACCGCTGCGTTAGCCTGGTCTCGTCATGAGTGAGCCGAATACACCCCGCCCCGGTCCGTCACCGGCGTCGGTCGCCGCGGATCTGGCCGCACGCAATGCGCCGCCCGCAGACCCGGCAGAGCATCCGGCGCTGGCCGCTGCCGCGCAGTTGCTGGAGGAGGCGGAGATGGTTCGATCGGCCGCCGGTGACGAACTCGACCTCGGTGCGCTCGCCCGGCAGGCGGAATTGCTCACCAGCGCACACGACAGACTCGCCGCGGCGCTGGAAGACGCCGGCCGTGGCTGAACGCAACCGCATCTGCTGCCGTAGAAGGATCCGTTGCCCTAGACAGAAAGGCCGATGATGGCTGCTCGTGCACGGCTCGACGCCGAACTCGTGCGGCGCGGACTCGCCAGGTCCCGCGAGCAGGCCCGCGAGCTGATCGACGCCGGGAATGTCAAAGTCAACGGAACACCGGCCAGCAAGCCTGCGACCAATGTCGCCAGGGACACGCCGATCGTGGTGACTGAAGGGCAGACCGACGACTGGGCCTCCCGCGGGGCGCACAAGCTGCTCGGCGCCCTCGCCGCATTCGAACCGCTCGGGGTGTCCGTCGACGGTAAACGGTGTCTGGACGCAGGCGCGTCCACAGGCGGTTTCACCGACGTGCTGCTGCGACGCGGTGCTCGTGAAGTGGAAGCGGTCGACGTCGGCTACGGGCAGCTGGTGTGGAAGCTGCAGACCGACGAGCGGGTGCACGTCCACGATCGGACCAACGTCCGTCATCTCACGCCGGAAGTGATCGGCGGCCCGGTCGATCTCATCGTCGGAGACCTCTCCTTCATCTCGCTCAAGCTGGTGCTGCCTGCGCTCGCCGGCTGTCTCCGCCCCGGGGGCGACGCATTGCCGATGGTGAAGCCGCAGTTCGAGGTCGGAAAGAACCGTGTCGGAGCGGGTGGGGTGGTCCGTGACCCGCGACTGCGGGCAGAGGCGGTCGAGGACGTCGCGGCGATGGCGGCATCTCTCGGGCTCACCACTCGAGCGGTCGTGGCGAGCCCGCTTCCCGGACCGTCCGGCAATGTGGAATTCTTCCTCTGGTTGCACAAGGACGACGGCGTCGTTTCGGAGCCGAAGGTCCTGAGTGAGCAGATGTCGCACCCCGGCGATACCGTTGACTCGAAGATCGGCTCGGACGGTACCGATCACGATTGGGTGGATCAGGGTGAGGCCACGCGTGTCCGCGCTCTGATCGATCAGGCCGTCGCCGACGGTCCGCAATAGGGAGGGGGAGGGTGATGACATCATCGAGCGGGTCGCCGGACGGTACCCGGACCTTCCTGGTCGTGGCGCACACCGGCCGTGACGAGGTCACCGATACGCTCCTGACCATCGCGAAGCGCTGCGGTGACGCCGGTATCGCGGTCCGTGTCGTCGACCACGACACCCGCAGGCCGCCGCCTCCGAACGTCGAGACCCACCCGGTCGATCCGGAGATGCTGCGCGACGCCGGAGCGGATGTGGAGGTCGCTCACGCCGACTCGGTGTCGGCGCAGGGGTGTGAATTGGTGCTTGTGCTCGGCGGAGACGGCACTTTCCTGCGTGCCGCCGAACTGGCGTATCCCGCGGGCGTCCCATTGATGGGGATCAATCTCGGCCACATCGGATTCCTCGCGGAGGCGGAGGCGCACCGGATCGATGAAGTGCTCGACCTGCTGATCGCCGGCGACTACCGGGTCGTCGACCGGATGGTGCTGGACGTATCGGTGATCGACCCGGGGAGCGATGAGCCCCGTGCGCGCGACTGGGTGCTCAACGAGGTCGTCATTCAGAACACGTCGCACAACGGTGTTCTCGAACTCGTCACCGAGGTCGACGGGCGGCCGGTTGCGGCCTACGGCGCCGACGGACTGCTCGTCGCCACGCCCACCGGTTCCACTGCGTACGCGTTCTCCGCCGGCGGTCCGGTGATGTGGCCGGATCTGGAGGCGATCCTCGTGGTGCCGAGCAACGCCCACGCGCTGTTCGCCCGCCCGATGGTCACCAGTCCGCGATCGCGCGTGGCGGTGGAAGTCCACCGCGAGGGGCGCGACGGCGTCGCCTTGTGCGACGGCCGCCGGATCTTCGACGTACCCGCGGGGTCCAGGGTGGAGGTGGTGCGGGCGCAGCGTTCGCTTCGCTGGGTCCGCATCGATTCGGAGCCCTTCGCCGACCGACTCGTCACCAAGTTCTCGCTGCCGGTCACCGGCTGGCGGGGAAGGAGCTGAGACCCGTTGCTGGAAGAACTGTCGATCCGCAGTCTCGGTGTGCTCGAATCCGCGAGCGCGCAGTTCCATCCCGGATTCACCGTTCTGACCGGTGAGACGGGTGCGGGCAAGACGATGATCGTCACCAGCCTGCGGCTGCTGTCCGGAGCACGAGCGGACGCGGGACGTGTCCGGACCGGAGACGCGAAGGCGATCGTCGAAGGCCGGTTCCGCCTTCCCGAGGATCGGTCATCGGTGGCCGCAGTCCTCGACGAGACCGGTGCCGACGTCGATGACGACGACACCCTGATCGCGGCGCGGACGGTCAATGCCGATGGTCGCTCGCGCGCACATCTGGGCGGCCGCGCCGTACCCGTGGGCACGCTCGCGCAGCTGACGGGCGAACTGCTCGCGATCCACGGGCAGAACGATCAGTTGCGGTTGATCCGGCCGGAGCAGCAGCGCTCCGCGTTGGACCGGTATGCCGGTCCGGCGGCGGCCTCGACGCTCAAGAAGTACCGCGCGGCGCGCGCGGACTGGGTGGAACTGCTCGACGAACTCGACCGGCGTCGTGACAGCGCCCGAGAACTGGCCCAGGAGGCCGACCGGTTGCGGTTCGGAATCGACGAGATCGACGCCGTCGGACCCGAGCCCGGTGAGGACACCGATCTGATCGCGACGATCCGGAGGATGACCGATCTCGAGGAGATCAGGTCCACTGCGTATCAAGCACAGGAGATCGTGGCGGGTGCCGAAGGCGCGTCGGTGGTCGACGGTCTCGGCACCGTCCGCTCGCTGTTGGAGTCGGCGTCCGACGACGCCTTGCGCGATCTGCAGCCGCGAGTCGCCGAAGCACTGACGGTCGTCACCGACCTCGGCGCAGAGCTGACTTCGTTCCTCGGAGGCCTGCCGGACGACGCGGGTGACCTCGACGGCCTGCTGAACCGTCAAGCGGAACTCAAGTCGTTGACGCGCAAGTACGCCGCGGACATCGACGGCGTCCTGGCCTGGCGTGACGACGCACGTGAACGCCTGAGCGAGATCGAGGACCCCGAGGGTGCGATCGAACAACTCGAGGCTCGGGCCGCGGCCGCGCGGGACAAGGTGGCAGAACTGGCCGGCAAGCTGCACACCGTGCGGACGAAGTCGGCCAAGAGCCTCGCGAGCAAGGTCTCGGCCGAACTGGCTGGCTTGGCGATGGGCGGCAGCGCACTGGCCGTCTCGGTCTCGCTGCTGCCCGCAGACGACGACCGGCTCGCGATCGACGTCGGCGGACGGCGTGCGCACGCGGGCGGAGACGGTGCCGACCGCGTCGAATTCGGACTCGTGGCGCATAAGGGCGCGGCGCCTCTGCCGATCGCCAAATCGGCGTCGGGAGGCGAACTGTCGCGGGTGATGCTCGCGTTGGAAGTGGTTCTGGCCGAGCCGGATTCTGGCGGGGTGATGGTGTTCGACGAAGTCGACGCAGGCGTCGGCGGCGCGGCCGCCGTGCAGATCGGTGCGCGCCTCGCACGGTTGGCTCGACGCCATCAGGTGATCGTGGTGACACACCTTCCGCAAGTGGCCGCCTTTGCCGACAACCACCTCGTGATCGGCAAGTCCGGTGGTGGAAGCAAGGGCAGGCAGACCTCGACGCTGACCATGCTCGACCGCGACGAACGCATCGCGGAACTCGCCCGAATGCTCGCCGGTCTCGGGGACTCGGAGACCGGCAGGGCTCATGCGGAGGAACTCCTCGACACCGCGGAGCGGGCGCGCGCGGATTCCTGACGGGGAGCCGCCATTGTTTCGTCGCCGGAGGCGAGTGTTTCCAGTGTGACGAAAGTTGATATTGATACGGCGCGCCTCCGTGTGACTGATGTGCCTGAAGGTCACTATGGGACCCATGAGGATGCCAGCCCTGCTCTCGCGGAACACCGAAGCACTCCCCGGACTCACCGGCATCGCCCGGATCGACAAGGACGTCAAACGCCTCGTCAACCGAGTCGACCACGGTGCGGTCGTGATCCTGGACCAGGTCGACCTGGACCGGGTCACCGCTGACGCGCTGGTGGAGGCCGAGGTCGCGGCGGTGGTGAACGTCTCGCAGTCGATCACCGGCCGGTACCCGAACCTCGGTCCCGAGGTGCTCGCGGCTTCCGGCATCCCGCTGATCGACAACGTCGGCAGCGAAGTGTTCTCGCGAGTCAAGGACGGCACCAAGGTACGCCTCAACGAGGGCAAGCTGTACATCGGTGAACGCGTCATCGCTCGAGGTCAGGAACTCGGCGAACGCGAGATCGCCGACCTGATGCTCGACGCGAAGACCGGCCTCGTCGATCATCTCGAAGCCTTCTCCGGCAACACGATCGAGTTCATCCGCAGCGAGTCGCCGCTGCTGATCGACGGCGTCGGCGTGCCGAAGGTGAACGTCAAATTCGACCGCAGGCATGTCGTGATCGTGGCCGACGGCTCCGACCGCGCCGCAGACCTCAAATCGCTCAAACCCTTCATCAAGGAATACCAACCGGTGCTCGTCGGCGTCGGCGCCGGTGCGGACACCTTGATCAAGGCCGGTTACCGCCCGGCCCTCATCGTCGGGGACCCGGACGACATCCGCACCGAGACGCTCAAGTCCGGCGCCGAGGTGGTTCTGCCGGCCGACCCCGATGGCCACGCACCGGGCCTGGAGAGGATCCAGGATCTCGGCATCGGCGCCACCACCTTCCCGGCCGCCGGGTCGGCGCCGGACCTCGCGCTCCTGCTGGCCGACTACCACGGTGCCGACCTGATCGTGACCGCCGGACTCAGCGGCTCGATGAACGACTTCTTCGACCGCACGATGCGTGACCAGATCCCTTCGCGCTTCCTCACGCGACTGAAGGTCGGAGCGAAGTTGGTGGACGCGAAGGCCGTCGCCACGCTGTACCGCAGTCGGATCAGCGGAACGTTGATCGCCATGCTGATGGTCGCGGCACTGATCGCGATCATCGTGGCGGTCGTGATCACCCAGGGCGGCGGGGCAGCCGCCAGCGACTGGATGGTCGACCAGTGGCACTCGCTGACCGATTGGGTCAGCAGTGTGTGGAATACCAAATGATCTCTTTGCGCCAGCACGCCGTTTCGCTGATCGCAGTCTTCTTGGCTCTGACTCTGGGCCTGTTCCTCGGTTCCGGGTTCATCGGTGACCGAGTGAATGCCCTGACCGGCACCGATCGCGACAGAATCGGGAAGCTGCAAGACGAGCGCGATGCCCTCGACAAAGAGGTCGGGAACGACACCGCCTTCATCAAGGCGATCGGTCCCGAACTGACGAAGGGTGTTCTGAACAAGCGCGGCGTGCTCATCGTCACCGCGCCCGACGCCGCCGACGGCGATGTGGAAGCGCTGAAGGGGCTGGTCAACGGTGCGGGAGGCACGGTGACCGGCCAGATCGCGTTGACCACCGCGCTGGTCCGCGACGAGCAGGCGTCCAAGCTGCGCACCGTCGTCGACCAATCGATCCCTGCCGGCGCTCAGCTGCGCGTGGAGTACACCGATTCGGGCTCGCGGCTCGGTGATCTGCTGGGCACCGCACTTCTGACCCGGCCCGGACAGGCGCCCGCGTCGGACAGTGATCGGTCCACCGCACTTCAGACGCTTCGGCAGGCCGGGTTCCTCGAGTATCCGGACGGTGCGGTGCGGCCGGCCGACTTGGTGCTGGTCGTGACGGGCGGGGAGATGTCGTCGGACTCCGGTGCGCAGGGGCAGTTCGTCGGCAGGTTCTCCGCAGCGATGGCGGCACGCGGTTCCGGTGGCGTACTCGCCGGGCGGTCCGGTTCCGCCGAGGGCGGTTCACCGATCGGTGTGGTCCGGTCCGACCCGTCGCTGAACAATGCCGTCAGCACCGTCGACAACGTCGACCAACAGACCGGTCAGCTGACCACGGTGCTCGCTCTCGGCGATGAGACCGACGGCCGCACCGGCGCGTACGGCACCGGACCGGGTGCGACGGCGATCACGGTGGGAGCTGCTCCCTCGAAGTGACCGGAGCCGCGACACTCCCGGCGACGGTGGAGTCGGCTGCTCGTAGCGGCATTCCGCGCCGATGCTGTTAGGCTGAAGTCCCGTAGGTATTCAAGATTTCGCAGAGGCTTGAACCGCCCGACGGGAGAAAAATTGCGATCATTGCGTGACCAGCGCGCCGGAGCAAAGCACATCTTCGTGACCGGCGGTGTCGCCTCGTCACTCGGCAAAGGTCTGACGGCCTCGAGCCTCGGCCAGCTCCTGACCGCCCGCGGTATGCGGGTGACGATGCAGAAGGTCGATCCGTACCTGAACGTCGATCCGGGCACGATGAATCCGTTCCAGCACGGCGAGGTCTTCGTCACCGAGGACGGCGCCGAGACCGACCTGGACATCGGTCATTACGAGCGCTTCCTCGACCGCAATCTGTCCGGATCGGCGAATGTGACCACCGGGCAGGTGTACTCGACCGTCATCGCGAAGGAACGCCGCGGTGAGTACCTCGGCGACACCGTGCAGGTGATTCCGCATATCACGGACGAGCTGAAATCGCGGATGATGGCGATGCACGACCCCGACGCCGACGGCGAGGAGCCGGATGTCGTCATCACGGAGATCGGCGGAACCGTCGGCGACATCGAGTCGCAGCCGTTCATCGAAGCGGCTCGGCAGATCCGCCACGACCTCGGGCGCGACAACGTCTTCTTCCTGCACGTCTCCCTGGTTCCGTACCTGGCGCCCTCCGGCGAGCTGAAGACCAAGCCGACCCAGCATTCCGTGGCGGCGCTGCGGAGCATCGGCATCCAGCCCGACGCACTGATCCTGCGGTGCGATCGGCCCGTGCCGGAGGCGCTCAAGAAGAAGATCGCCCTGATGTGCGACGTCGACATCGACGGATGCATCTCGACGCCGGACGCACCGTCGATCTACGACATCCCCAAGGTGCTGCACTCGGAGCAACTCGACGCCTACGTGGTCCGTCAGCTGGGACTGCCCTTCCGCGACGTCGACTGGACCGTGTGGGGCGATCTCCTCGACCGGGTCCATTCGCCGCGCGAGACGGTGCGGATCGCGTTGGTCGGCAAGTACATCGACCTGCCGGACGCGTATCTGTCGGTCACCGAGGCGATCCGTGCCGGCGGCTTCGCCCACCACACGCGCACCGAGATCTCCTGGGTTCCGTCGGACGACTGCGAGACCTACGAGGGTGCGCACGCGGCCCTGCGGGACGTCGACGCGGTTCTGGTGCCCGGCGGGTTCGGGATCCGCGGGATCGAGGGCAAGCTGGGTGCCATCAAGTACGCGCGGGAGAACGGGATCCCGCTGCTGGGACTGTGCCTCGGTCTGCAGTGCGTCGTGATCGAGGCCGCGCGGCAGGCGGGACTGGCCGATGCCAGTTCCACCGAGTTCGATCCCGATACCCCTTCGCCGGTCATCGCGACGATGGCGGATCAGGAAGCGGCCGTGGCGGGCGATGCGGACCTCGGCGGGACGATGCGGCTGGGCGCGTACCCGGCCACGCTGATCCCGGGATCTCAGGTGGCGCGGGCGTACGGCGCCACCGAGGTGAGCGAGCGGCACCGCCACCGCTTCGAGGTCAACAATGCCTATCGGGACAAGATCGCCGAGTCCGGTCTGGTGTTCTCGGGCACGTCGCCGGACGGCAAGCTCGTCGAGTTCGTCGAATATCCGAAGGACGTCCATCCGTTCCTGGTCGCCACCCAGGCGCATCCGGAGCTCAAGAGCCGTCCCACTCGCCCGCACCCGTTGTTCAAGGCGTTCATCGAGGCCGCGTTGAAGTACAAGACCGCAGTGCGGCTGCCGGTGGAACTGGAAGGTTACGACGCGAGCGGAGTCGAGATCCTCGAGACCGTCGCAGACGGGGAATGAGGTGCTGAGCCGATGAGCGAGCCGGGATCGCACGAGTTCGTCACGCGGTCGTCGCGGACCGAGTACACCGGAGCGATCCTGGCTCTGCGCATCGACGAGGTGGAGATGCCAGGGGGCCGGACGGCCCGCCGCGAGGTGGTCGAGCACCACGGTGCCGTCGCCGTGGTGGCACGCGACGACGAAGGTCGGATCGCGATGGTGCGGCAGTATCGTCACCCGATCGGACGCCGGTTGCTGGAACTGCCCGCGGGTCTGCTCGACGGCGGACCGCAGGAATCGCCGTTGTCGGCCGCACAGCGGGAACTCGCCGAGGAGGCGGATCTGGCTGCGGACCGGTGGCGAGTGCTCGTCGACCTGGTCGTGTCTCCGGGGTTCACCGACGAGGCGTTGCGCGTCTATCTGGCGGAGAGTCTCCATCAGTTGCACGCCGCTGATCGTGAGGACGAGGAGGCGGATCTCGTCCTGGAATGGGTGCCGTTGGCCGACGCGGTGCGGATGTGCCTGTCGGGCGAGATCGTCAACGCGACGGCCGTGTCCGGAGTGCTCGCCGCGGCGGCGGCCGACGCGAGCGGTACGGAACTCCGCGCCACGGACGCACCGTGGCGAGATGAGCCGACGGCCTTCGCGGCACGCCGATAGGGCGGCGACAGATGTCCACCGCGACCGTCGACGACGCGATCGCCCGCTACCTCGACCATCTCACGGTGGAACGCGGGTCGGCGGTCAACACCGTCGCCTCCTACCGTCGCGACCTCGAACGGTATCGGTCGTTTCTCGACGGGCGCGGAATCTCCGAGATCGCCGCCATCACCGAGGAGGATGTGCGCGACTTCCTCGTCGCTCTGCGGCGCGGGGACCCTGGCAGCGGTGTTCCGGGACTGGCCGACTCGTCGGTCGCGCGGACGCTGGTGGCGGCGCGTGGCTTTCACAAATTCTGTACGGCCGAAGGGTTGGCCGGATCCGACGTCGCGCATGCGGTACGTCCGCCTAAGCCGCCGCGGCGCCTCCCGAAATCGTTGCCGGTAGACGATGTTCTCGCGATCCTCGACGCCGCGGGCTCCGGCGACGGGCCGCGCAGCCTGCGCGATCGAGCGCTCGTCGAACTGCTCTACAGCTGTGGTGCCCGGATTTCGGAGGTCACCTCGCTCGACCTCGACGACCTCGATCTGGAGCACCGCGCGGTCGTCTTGCGCGGCAAGGGCGGGAAGGAGCGGATCGTGCCGGTCGGCGGACCGGCGATCGACGCCGTGGACGCGTACCTCGTGCGCGGCCGGCCGGCGTTGGTGAAACGGGCGACGCCGGCGCTGTTCCTGAACGTCCGGGGCGGAAGACTGTCCCGGCAGAGTGCCTGGCAGGTGCTCGTCGACGCCGCGGAACGTGCCGGTGTCGACAAGGAGGTCTCGCCGCACACTCTGCGGCACAGTTTCGCCACGCATCTGCTCGACGGCGGCGCTGACGTTCGCGTGGTGCAGGAATTGCTCGGTCACTCGTCGGTGACGACGACTCAGGTGTACACGCTGGTCACGGTCAACACGATGCGCGAGGTGTATGCGACCGCGCACCCGCGGGCGCGCTGAGTACCGCCCCTCGCCACCCTCACGCCGACCGGTGCTCGGCGACCAGTTCCCGCACAGCGGGTGCCACCTGGGTGCCGATGGTCTCGATCTCGGCCGCGTCGTCCGTCGCGAAGATGAACCCGGTGATGCCGTAGTCGCGGGTGAGACCGGCGAGCTCGTCCACCCAGGATGCCGGCGGACCGCTGAGCAGATCTCCGCGAGCGTCGTTGAAGTGACCGCCGACGTTCAGGTATCGCCGGATAGCCGAGGGGTCACGGCCGGCGTCGATCGCGGCTGCGTCGATCACGGCATTCATCGAGGTCAGATCGCTGACCCCGTTCGGCAGATAGCTGAGCGACGGCAGGCAGCCGTCGCATTTGCGGCCGACGAGTCGGAGCATGCGCGGTTTGTACGCGCCGACGGTGATGCCGATCGGGTGGGCGGGCGCCGGGCCGCGTTTGGCGCCGTCCACCTGGTAGAAGTCACCGCTGAGATGAACGCCGGCGCGGGCCGAGGTGTCCCAGATCGCGCGCATCACGTCGATCGCCTCGTCCAGTGCACGACGGCTTTCTCCGGGGGTGCGACGCGGACCTCCCATCGCCGCGATCGCGTCGACGAAGCCGCCTGCACCCAGTGCGATCTCGCATCGACCGGCGGAGAGCAGATCGAGGCTCGCAGCGGCGCGGGCGAGAACAGCGGGAGGCCGCAGCGGGAGGTTGAGGACGTTTCCGGACAGAATCACGCGCTCGGTCCGCGCGGCGATGAAGCTCAGCAGGGTCCAGGTGTCGAGGAACGCCGGTTGGTACGGGTGGTCCTGGATCGTCACCATGTCGATGCCGGCGTCTTCGGCGGTCAGAGCCAGGTCGACGGCCTGCTGAGGTGCCTTTGACGTACCTGTGACGAAGACGCCGAAACGAAGGTCGAGACCGTAGTCGCTCATGGTTCGCAGACTACGACGACGAGTGCGCGAGCGCAGGCGAGCGCCGACTGTTTTGTCGGAGGTCGGCGGTAGGGTTCGAACATAGAAGCACAGCAGAAGTGTTCTCGGACACTGTGCAGGTCGAAAGGGGGTGGGTTCGATGGACACGTCAGAGGTGCTGCTCCCGGACGACCCGGCCGCCCTCGCCCGCCTGTTGGAGGCTGCGGCGACCAAGTTCGCGTCGCTGCCGCTGTCCGCGGTCCCCGAAGACACCCTGCTGGAAACCGTCGAGACATTGGAGCGTACGCATCGTCGTCTCGACGGTGTCGATGCGGCGGTGTTGGTGGAGGTCTCCGACCGGGCCGTGTATCGCAAGGTGGGGTATTTGTCGGTGCATCAGTATTTGGCGCAGGGGTTGCGGCTCGGTGACGGTGCCGCCCGGCGCCGGCGCGTCAGTGCCGCCGGGATCGGGCGGTTCACCGACCTGCAAGGACAAACCCGCGAACCGGTACTGCCGGCGACCGCGGTCGCGGTGGGCGAGGGTGCGATCGGTGCCGACCACGTCCGCGAAATCGACGCCGTCATGGACAAGATCCCCACCGCCATCGACGCCGACACCCGAGCACGCGCCGAGGCACAGCTGGCCTGGGTCGCCCGCGAGCTGAGTCCGGCCGGTGTCCGCACCGCCGGCATCCGACTGCTCGCGCACCTGGACCCGGACGGAACCGTCACCGACGAACGCGACCGCAAACGCCTGCGCGGCTTCACGATCCTGCCCCAAGATCTGCGGCTGATGAGCAAAGTCCGCGGGTATCTGACTCCGGCGTTGCGGGCGGAGATGGAGGCGGCACTGCCGTCGTGGGCGGCACCGGGAATGAACAATCCCGACGACCCGGATTCCCCGTCGGGGACCGTGGAGTCGGCGGACCCGGCCGCTCTGGCGGCCGCGGTGGAGCGTGATACTCGCACTCCGGGGCAGCGCACCCATGATGGTCTGCAGGCGCTGCTGCGCGCCTCCCGCAGTGGTGTTGGGGGTGGTCGGCGGTCGGGTGATCTGGTCGTCACTGTCACCGACCGGGAGTTGGCCGAGCGCGCCGGGGTGGCGTTGACCGCGACCGGGACTCGGGTGCCGGTCGCGGAGTTGATCGAGGTCGCCGCCGCCGCGACTCCGCATCTGGCCGTCTTCTCCGCCCGCACCGGGCTGAAGCGCCCTGGGTTCCGTTCCGAGTCTCAGCAAGGAGAATCGGAGTATGCCCAAGAAGTTCAGTCCAGAGCTGCGTGAGCGTGCCGTGCGCATGGTCTACGACCGCCAAGCCCGCGAGGGCGGCCCTCGCGCAGCATCGATCCGTGCCGTCGCGCCGCAGCTCGGTGTCGGCACAGAGACGCTGCGGATCTGGTGCAATCGCTACGGCGCCACCGAGCCGGTCGGACCGGGAGAGCCGCTCGAGGAGGAGAATCGCCGTCTCCGGCGGGAGCTCGCCGAGGCGCGACGTGCGAACGAGATCCTGAAGGCCGCCTCAGCGTTTTTCGCAGCGGAACTCGACCGCCCCACGACGAAATGATCGCGTTCGTCGACATGCATCGCGAGAAGTTCGGGGTCGAGGCCATCTGCCGCATCCTCAGTGCGACAGAATGTGGGTTCATCACCTCCCGCGGATACCGCGCTGCCAAGAACAGGCCGGCCTCCGCTCGCAGCGTTCGGGACGAGATGCTGGCGGAGGAGGTGCAGCGGATTCATCAGGCGAACTACAGCGTCTATGGGGTCCGGAAGATGTGGCACGCAATGCGCCACGCAGGATGGAACGTCGGTCGCGACCAGGTCGCGAGGCTGATGAAGATCGCCGGCCTGCAGGGCGTTCGCCGAGGTCGAAAGCCCGTCACCACCTGCTCCGCAGACGGAGATGACCAGCGCCCGGACCTCGTTGAACGGCGGTTCGTCGCGGATCGACCGCAGCAGCTTTGGGTCGCCGACATCACCTACGTCCGGATGCTCTCCGGGTTCTGCTACGTCGCATTCGTTACCGATGTCTTCAGTCGCAGAATTGTCGGCTGGGCGGTCGCGCCCACGCTCCACACGGAGTCTCTGCCATTGCTCGCACTGGAGCATGCACTGCAGTCCACCGGGGTGAGCAGGAACGAAAGCGGATTGATCCACCATTCCGACAGGGGTAGTCAATACGTTTCGCTCGCCTATTCGGACGCTCTGCTCGCCGCGGGAGTTACGGCTTCAGTAGGTACCGTCGGCGATAGCTACGATAACGCGCTGGCCGAGACAGTGAACGGCCTATACAAGGCGGAGTTGATCTACTCCAAGCGGATCTGGGAGTCAGTCAGCGAGGTTGAGCTCGCCACGATGGGCTGGGTCCACTGGTGGAACACCTCCCGGCTCCACGAAGCTCTCGGCTACCGCACCCCGGCGAACGTCGAAGCGACCTACACTCACACCACGACGACCGCGCCCGCGACCGTGTAACCACGGAACGAAACCCAGGGCGCTTCAGGCAGGCGTTGTATCTCGGACGGGGTCGCCGGCTGGCGTCGCGGGCGCAGCGGTTGATGCTCTTCGCCCGCGACCGCGGCTGCACCGCCCCCGGCTGCGACGCCCCGTTCACCCGGACGCAGGCCCATCACTTCCCCGACTGGGCCGACGGCGGCCCCACCGACATCGACCACCTCGGCGCCGCATGCGGGCGTCACAACCGCTCCGTCGGCCCCCGCCGCGGCCAGTGGCAGACGATGATCCTGATCGACGGACCCCACGCCGGCAGAGCCGCCTGGCGACCGAGCGACAACCGCACCGCCCGACGATGGCGGATCAACCAGATCCACCACGCTGAACTGCTCCCGGGCCACGAACCCCAGCCGCCGCCGTTGCCGCAACCGAGGCTGTGAATCGCACTGTCGGGACGGCTATCCCGTTCGGCCGCCGACGGGCGGTCGGCTTCAGTCTCAAGGCGAGGTTGAGGACTCGGCCGACACTCCGACGCCGCCGATTGCGGTTGCGACGTCGGGCGATCATGAACGGACCGGCCAGGTGCAGCAGGTCTGCGGAGCGCCTGCCGTGGACGTCCGTCTCGACACATTAGGATCGAGACGACCAGTTTCGCAGCGTGCACAACCGGGGAGGAGCATCGAACAGGTGAGTGCATCCAACCCCCGCGGCAAAGCACAGCAGGGTCAACTCGACGTGCCGGCGGACAAGCTCGGGCCGACGGGACGCCCCTACCGCGACATTCCGGACCCCGCGCCCCGCGAGAAGCACGGCCCGGCGGTCATCGTCGCGATGTGCAACCAGAAGGGCGGCGTCGGCAAAACCACCTCGACGATCAATCTCGGTGCCGCACTTGCCGAATGCGGTCGACGCGTACTGCTCGTCGACCTCGACCCGCAGGGGGCGCTGTCCGCCGGTCTCGGGGTGGCGCACCATGAACTCGAAGAGACGGTCCACAACCTCCTGGTCCCGCCGTACGCGGCGACCGACGACGTCCTCATGCGCACCCGCGTCGACGGACTCGATCTGCTCCCGTCGAACATCGATCTGTCGGCGGCCGAGATCCAGCTCGTCACCGAGGTCGGGCGCGAACAGGCGCTCGCCCGTGCGCTGCACCCGGTGGCCGACCGGTACGACTACATCCTCATCGACTGTCAGCCGTCGCTCGGCCTGCTCACCGTGAATGCGCTGGCGTGCGCCGACAACGTCGTGATTCCCATGGAGTGCGAGTACTTCAGCCTTCGCGGGCTCGCACTTCTCACCGACACCATCGAGAAGGTTCACGATCGACTCAATCCCAAGCTCGAACTCGGGGGCATCCTGGTCACCATGTTCGACCAGCGCACTCTGCACTCGCGGGAAGTGATGGCCCGCGTGGTCGAGGTGTTCGGCGACGCCGTGTACGACACCGTCATCAACCGAACCGTACGGTTCCCGGAGACGTCGGTCGCCGGTGAGCCGATCACGTCATGGGCGCCGAAGTCGTCGGGGGCGAAAGCGTATCGCGACCTCGCACGTGAGGTGATCGCCCGCAACGAGACTCAGGCGTGACCGGGACCGATGAGACTCTGACCCCCGTCGGCGACGGGCCCGCGACCTCCGGCCCGGAGACGGCAGACGCCGAGGCGGGCGGGCGGAGCGACGGCTTCCAGGTCCGCCTCGCCAACTTCTCCGGGCCGTTCGACCTACTGCTCAACCTGATCAGCCAGCACCGCCTCGACGTCACAGAGGTGGCGCTCCACGTGGTGACCGACGATTTCATCGCATACACCAAGGCGCTGGGCGCCGAGGCCGACCTCGAACAGACCACTGAGTTCCTGGTGATCGCCGCAACCCTGCTCGATCTCAAAGCCGCGCGGTTGCTGCCCTCCGGCGAGGTGGAGGACCCCGAAGACCTGGCGCTGCTCGAAGCCCGCGACCTCCTGTTCGCGAGGCTTCTGCAGTACCGTGCCTACAAGCAGGTCGCCGTCCTGTTCGGCGAACTGGAGGCGGCAGCGCTGCAACGGTATCCGCGCGCTGTTTCGCTGGAGGCGAGGTTCGAAGATCTCCTGCCCGAGGTGGATCTGGGAGTGAATCCGCAGCGATTCGCGGAGATCGCTGCGGCGGCCGTCGTACCGAAGCCGAAGCCGACCGTCGGGCTCGACCACCTGCACGGATCCACGGTGTCGGTGCCCGAACAGGCCAAACGGCTCACCGAACTGCTCACCGCGGCCGATGGTCAGTGGTTGACGTTCGGGGCATTGGTGGCAGAGTGCGCGAACGGACTCGAGGTGGTCGCCCGGTTCCTGGGATTGCTCGAGCTGTATCGGGAGCGCGCGGTGCAGTTCGAGCAGCCGGAGCCGCTCGGTGAGCTCAAAGTCTGTTGGACCGGCGACCGCGAAGCACAGGAGATCGACATCGAGAAGTCGGAGGACTACGGATGACGACAGAACCGGGGATGACGAGCGATCATGGGCGGACGGACGAACCCGACATGGACGCCGGCATCGACGAGGGCGATCACCTGGAAGACGACGAGTTGCGGGCCGCTCTGGAAGCGGTGCTCCTCGTCGTCGACACGCCGGCAACGGTGGACGAACTCGCGTCCGCTGTCGGTCAGGACCGCACACGCGTCCGGCAGCTGCTTCGGCGGATGAGCGCCGACCTCACCGCGGCAGGCAGCGGGATCGACCTTCGCTTCGCCGGCGACGGATGGCGCTTCTACACCCGCTCCGACTACGCGCCCTACGTCGAGAAGCTGCTGCTCGACGGCACGCGGAGCAAGCTGACGCGGGCGGCGCTCGAAACGCTCGCCGTGGTCGCCTACCGGCAACCCGTCACCCGTGCTCGCGTGAGCGCGATCCGCGGAGTCAACGTCGACGGAGTGGTGCGGACACTGCTCGCACGCGGGCTCATCAGCGAGGCCGGGACCGACGAGACGACGAACGGCACGCTGTACGTCACCACCGAGCTCTTTCTCGAGCGGCTCGGTCTCGCGTCCTTGAGTGATCTGCCCGACATCGCACCCCTGCTTCCGGGCGTCGACGTGATCGACGACCTCGGCGAGGAACTCCTCGACGATCCGCGATTCGCCAAACTGGGCGGTGGCCAGGCACAATCGAATGTTGATGTCTCGGCGCAGGCATTGGCGGAGGCCGATGAGGGCTGAGCCGCCTCGGGCCGTGACACCACCTGAAAATCAATACAGTTGAAGGACACTTCATGGCATCCGCTAGCCGAGACGGCACACCGGGAAAGCGACGAGGGAGCGGGACCAACCGCTCGTCGTCGGACAAACAGAATGCACGCGGCAAGAACGTGGCAGGCAAGAAGGGCGCTCCCTCGGGCAAGCGCGGCGCGCCGGCCAAACGCGGTGGTCCGGGACAGCAGCTGTCGAGCCGCAAGCCGCATCGCAAAGGCAGCTCCCGCGTCGACGTCGAGTCGGGCAAGATCCGCCTCAACAACTCCAAACCCGCCCGGCACCAGGTGGCTGAGGTGGAGGGCGACGGCGTCACCTACGTCTCCGACGGGATGCGACTGCAGAAGGTCCTCGCGGCGGCGGGCGTCGCCTCCCGTCGAGGCGCCGAGGAACTGATCGCCGCCGGACGTGTCGAGGTCGACGGCGAAGTGGTCGTCGAGCAGGGACTGCGGATCGACCCGAACACCGCGATCATCAAGGTCGACGGCGCCCGCGTCGTCATCGACGAGTCCAAGCAGTACCTGGCGCTGAACAAGCCCAAGGGCTGGCACTCCACGATGAGCGACGAGCACGGCCGACCCTGCATCGGTGACATCGTCGCCGAGCGTGTGATGGCCGGTCAGCGCCTCTTCCACGTCGGGCGGCTCGACGCCGACACCGAAGGACTGCTCCTGCTCACCAACGACGGCGAGCTCGCGCATCGCCTGATGCACCCGTCGTACGAGGTGCCGAAGACGTACCTGGCGACGGTGCGCGGCGAGGTCAACCGCGGTCTCGGTCGAGAGCTGCGTCGGGGAGTGGAGCTCGAGGACGGCCCGGTGAGCGTCGACTCGTTCGCGCTCCTGGAGGTGAATCAGGGCAAGTCGTTGATCCGGCTGACCCTGCACGAAGGGCGCAAGCGAGTCGTGCGTCGCCTGCTCGCCGAGGTCGGTTTCCCCGTGACACGACTGGTCCGTACCGACATCGGTCCGGTCGCGCTCGGCAAGCAGCGTCCCGGCAGCCTGCGCGTCCTCGACAACAAGGAGATCGGCGCGCTGTACAAGGCGGTGGGAATGTGACCGGCGTCAGCGAACCGAGTGCTGCTGAGCCGATGAGGGTCGTCACGATCGACGGCCCTGCGGGAACCGGCAAGTCGACGGTCTCGGGCAAGCTGGCGTCCCGTATCGGGGCCCACATGCTCGACACCGGAGCGATGTACCGTGCCGCGACGCTCGCCGTCCTGCGGGCGGGAGTTCGGCCCGACGGTGACGAGGTCGGCGACATCGTCGACGCCGCCGATATCCGGCTGACGGCCGGCGGCGACGACGCGGGGGACACCCAGGTGTTCCTCGACGGTGAAGATGTCTCCCGAGAGATCCGCACCGACGAGGTCACCGCGGCGGTGTCCGCGGTGTCGGCGAACCCGCGGGTGCGCGAGAAGCTCGTCGAACTGCAGCGCGCGCACGCCGACGACGCGTACCTGGTCGTCGAAGGACGTGACATCGGCACCGTGGTATTCCCGGACGCCGCACTCAAAGTGTTCCTGACCGCGACGCCCGAGGCCCGGGCCGAGCGGCGTCACCGGCAGAATCTCGCTGCCGGCCGCGAGAGCATTCTCTCCGAGGTCCTCGACAGCGTGAACCGTCGCGACCATCTGGATTCGACCCGAGCGGTGTCGCCGCTGCGCGCGGCCGACGACGCGGTGCTGGTCGACACCAGCGACATGACCCTTGAGCAAGTGATCGACCGGCTCGCCGAGCTGGTCGCCGAGCGGATCGGAGTCCGCCCATGAGTGACGATTTCTCCACCGAGTTCGCCGACCCCAACCTGGCCGGCGACGGCACATGGTCGGACGAGGGCGATTGGGACCTGTCCGATTTCGTGACCGACGACGCCGCGGGAGAGAGCGCCGCACTGCCGGTGGTCGCGATCGTGGGACGGCCGAACGTCGGCAAGTCGACCTTGGTGAACCGCATTCTCGGTCGTCGTGAGGCGGTCGTCGAAGACGTCCCGGGTGTCACGCGTGACCGTGTGTCGTACAAGGCCGACTGGATCGGCCGCCAGTTCATGGTCACCGACACCGGTGGGTGGGAGCCGGATGCCAAGGGGATGGGCCTGGCGATCGCCGCCCAGGCCGAGTACGCGATGCGCACGGCTGATGCGATCGTCCTCGTCGTGGACGCCACCGTCGGCGCCACTGCCACCGATGAGGCCGTCGCCCGTGTGCTGAGGCGGTCGAAGACCCCGGTGCTGCTGGCGGCGAACAAGGTCGACTCTGAGCGGATGGAAGCCGAGGCTGCATCGCTGTGGTCGCTCGGGCTGGGGGAGCCGCACACCATTTCGGCTGCTCACGGCCGCGGTACCGGAGATCTCCTGGACAAGATCCTCGAGGTTCTGCCGGAGTCGCCGCGCGAACGATTCGCCGTCGGCGGTCCGCGGCGTGTCGCGCTCGTCGGAAAGCCGAACGTCGGTAAGAGCTCGCTGCTGAACAAGTTGGCCGGTGAGGAACGCGCTGTGGTCGACAACGTCGCGGGCACCACCGTCGACCCCGTCGACGAGTTGATCGAACTGGGCGGCAAGCCCTGGCAGTTCGTCGACACCGCCGGATTGCGCCGCAAGGTGCGGAACGCCACCGGGCACGAGTACTACGCGTCGCTGCGGACCCGTGCGGCACTGGACTCGGCCGAGGTGGCTCTGCTGCTGATCGATGCCAGTCAGACGATCACCGAGCAGGACCTGCGCGTGCTGTCGATGATCGTCGACAGCGGTCGTGCGCTCGTCGTCGTGTTCAACAAGTGGGACCTCGTCGACGAGGACCGCCGCTACGAACTCGACAACGAGATCGACCGTGAGTTGGCGCGCGTTCCATGGGCACGGCGGGTGAACATCTCGGCGATGACCGGGCGGAGCGTCCAGAAGCTGGTTCCCGCGCTCGAGGGCGCGCTGGAGTCGTGGGACAAGCGCATCTCCACCGGTCAGCTCAACTCGTGGCTCAAGGAGATCATCGCCGCCACGCCGCCGCCGGTGCGCGGAGGGCGACAGCCGCGTGTCATGTTCGCCACGCAGGCCGCGACCAGACCTCCGACCTTCGTGTTGTTCACCACCGGCTTCCTGGAGGCGGGGTACCGCCGCTTCCTGGAGCGGAAACTGCGCGAGCGGTTCGGCTTCGACGGTTCGCCCGTGCGGATCAACGTCCGTGTGCGCGACAAGCGCGACCGAAAGAAGTAACTACGTGCCCACAGCGCCTGAGTACGAGTAGTGCTCGGGCGCTGTGGCACAATTCCGGCATGTTGATCATCGGAATCGTCCTCTGGGGCATGCTCATCGGTGCTGCCGCCCAACTGATCCTCGGAACCGGCCGCAAGGGGCTCAACTGGGGCATGGCTCTGGCCTCGGGCCTCATCGGCTCATTCGTGGGCGGACTCTTGATCAGCCTGATCGCCGGTGACGGTATCGAGTTCCGTCCCAGCGGCATCATCGGCTCCATCATCGGGGCTCTGATCGTCTCCGCGATCTGGATCGCGGTCGACCGTCAGCGCGCCGAAAAGTAGCCGTACGCAGGCGATTAGCAGTCTGGCCGTCGGGTGAGCTAAGGTGAATTCGCTTCGCCAGGCGGAGCAGACGGGCTGTGGCGCAGTTTGGTAGCGCACTTGACTGGGGGTCAAGTGGTCGCAGGTTCAAATCCTGTCAGCCCGACGTCGTGACCAGCACTTATGTGCTGGTCACAGTCGTGTGTGCCCTCTACGTGCCCACTCTTGCGCGTCAATCCGCAATCTTCGTCCGTGCTTTGATTACGCGGTGGACAAGAAGGTAGATGAGACTCTCGGTGGAACTATGGGTCATTTTTGGGTAGACCTGGCGACCTACAACCGAGCCGACACCTCCTGGCAAGGGCATGCCGAGCAACAGGACGACTACCTCGCCATTCGGACTATCAAACGACCCGACGAGGGACTCCCACAGCCGGGGAGTACTCCCATGCCAGACGCCGTTTATGGCGCTACTGAGGTCGGCGGGACGGTTGCCTACGACATTCGAAGTGTCCCCGAGAACAGCGTAATGGGGGGTAACAAGATCTCTGTACGCTCCTACCTCGCGCGCGGATTCGTTGTCGGTGTTGACCCGAGCGAGCTAGCCAGTGCGAAGGTTGTCTCGATCACCGCGAACTTCTATGGACTTGTCATGTGGAGCGGAGCGAAGGGCGCTCACATCGACTACGACCGGCAGCCAGACGGCCGGGTCAACACAATGACCTACACGGTTCGCCGGGTGACTCCGATCACTGCGGAGATCAGCGACCGGCGGACCCTGGAGATTGGTGTCAGTTGGGAAGCTAGCGAGCGCCAGTTCGATCAGTTCTCGGCGTCGACACCACTGACATTCACCATCACCAGATCTAGGCCCGGTACATGGTATGAACTCATTCGCCCGGTGATTGCCTTCCAGGATCTAATCAACTTGGCCTACGACGCTTTCGTCCCGTGCGTCGGCGGTTCGCTAGTCCCTCACTACCGGAAGGACGTTGAGCCGAGCAAGGGTGCGCTGTGGAGCAATTCGCTCATGGACGTTCCCGAGGGGGTAAAGCGCGCCTCGGAGAAGTCCGAGCGGCCGGCCTTCTCACTCGGGGCAATTGGTGGTGCGCCAGGCGTGCGGCGATGGCTGTTGTTGGCTGAGACGCATCCCCGCGCGGTGGGGCCGTTGACCAGCGCTCGCCGATTCGGCATGACGACGGTCGAGGTCGAGCTAATGAACATCGCCGTCGCTATCGAGTACTGGGTCGGAGCGTGCAAGAAGGAGTCGACTACGAGGCCGAAGTGGACCAAGGTCAAGAACAAGGGGTACGCCGAATTGCTGGCTATGCACGTTGGTTCAGCGTTCCGGAAGTTCGTCGGTGGTGATGAGTGCAAGTGGGCGCGTCTGTTCTGGGACCGATACACAGCTCTGAAACACGACCCATTGGTTTCGTATGACTCGTACGAGGTTTCGACCCTGATGAGGAGCGGACGGATACTCCTGATGTGTGCTCTACTCAACCGGGTAGCAGGTTCTAAAGCGCCCACGAGGTGGATCTGTCAGTCCACCCAGTTCTATCACTTGGGCGAGCGCACGCGGGACCTCATGGCGAGTAATCCGAAGCTCTTTCGGCGGTAGCGCGTTACCTCACAGGCGTGGTGATCCCGGCCGCGCATGACGGTCAGGCCACGCCGGGACAGAACTCGTGTTTCTGGCGCCGCGCGCCGGTGACGGCGTGGAGTCCGACGGGTCCGCCTCCGCTGAGTCCGGCCGATGCCGGAGTGAGGGCGGCCATGTCGGCGCCGATGCCGGTGTGCTGGCCGGCGGAGTGCCGTGGAGCTCGTGGTGGGTTCGGCCGGCGTCGGGTCGGTGCCGACGCCCCGCCCTGGCGCCGGCGGGCGGCCATGTTGGCCTCCGTGGCCTGGGCGCGGTTGGTCGGGAGTGCTCCGCCGGCTCGCTGCGCAGACGTCGCGCGCTCTCCGCTGGTGCCGTGTTGGCGGTGGAGACGGGCTAGTGAGACTTGGGGCCGGGCGGCTCGGTCGTCGGGGATCTGGCCCCCGTTGCGGAAGTTCGGAATCTGGCCGCCATCGCGGAACGGGGAGATGCCAGCGGAACTGAGATCGACGTCCCCAACGAACGGTAGGTTCTTCGCCAGCCAGGTGACTCGTGATCCGCTCCACTCCATGCCGAAGTGCGGGATATGGTCCATGATGCCCACGGCGTGAATCTCCTTGTGTTGAAACGGAACCGAGGCCCAGGCGCCGCGCGGCGGAGTGCGGAACCTGGGCCTCGGAGTCAGAGGGTCATTGTCAGGCGGCGGTGCCGACCTTGACGATGGCCTCGGGGCGGTAGACGCTCACGCCGAACCGGCCCTCGACACGGACGCGGGTCTGGTTGCGCTCGAACAGTTCGCCCGAGGTGTCCCACTCGATATCGACGGCCGCGCCCACGACGTCCACGCTCACTGCCGACGGGTCCAGGACCACGGCTGTCTTTGCCGGGAGCGCGGTGGTCAGGACCGCGCGGAGTCCCCACAGCTCACGTTCCATGAGGTCAATCGGGACGACTCGGAATGCGATGGCGTCGTCCGAGGTGGCCAGGAGTTCCACGGCCTCCCAATCGGCCGGGGAGATGAACAGGACGCTCGGCTCGTAGCCGAGGGTTTCCTGGGCCGTGATGGCCTTACGGATGGACGTCAGGGCGTTGGTGGCGAACGCCTGGATCTGCACGCCGCTGGTGTTGAGGAGTCCGGTCAGGTGGGCGCCGGTGCCGTCTCCGCCGATCACCTCGACCTCCAGGGCCTTGTCCAGGCCGTAGACGAGAACTGTACAAGACCGGCGGCGAGCTCGTGGCGCCGGCATCGTGTTCACCGTCGTTCTCGGCGGTACCGCCGTGCACGTCGACCGATGGGACCCGGACTGGGGCGTGCAGGTGATCCGGGAGGAAGGGGTGACCACCTTCTTCGGCGCACCCACGTTCCTGCAGGACATGATGCGCACCGATCTCGCCGGTGATGCGGACAACCCGCTCTCGTGCCTGGTGATCGCCGGATCGTCGGTACCGCGGAATCTGCCGGTCCAAGCCGCGGAGGCTCTCGGCGCCTACGTGGCTCCCGCCTGGGGGATGACCGAGTGCAGCATCCTCGTCTCGTGTACGCCGAAGGAGTCGGACGCCATTCTGCGCACCGACGGGTCGGTCTTCGAGGGCTCGGAGATGCGCGTGGTCGATGTCGACGGCAACGAGTGCCCGGCCGGAGTGGTCGGCGACCTCCTGATGCGGAGCCCAGGTGTGGTCTACGGCTACTTCGACCGACCCGATGCCACAACGCGAGACTATCGCCCGGGACTGTGGTTCTCGACCGGCGACCGAGCCGGCATCGACGAACACGGCTGGATCTCCCTGTCGGGACGGAGCAAGGACATCGTCATCCGGGGCGGCGAGAACGTCCCGGTGACCGACATCGAGTCGTTGATCTTCGACCACCCCGACGTGTTGAACACGGCCGTCATCGGCATTCCCGACGAACGGCTCGGTGAACGTGTCTGCGCGGTGCTCGTGATGAAGGACGGCCGGCCCGCGCGCACGCTCGCAGGGCTGTCGGAATACCTTCTCGCGCAAGGGCTCTCGAAGCACTACCTCCCCGAACGTATTGTCACGCGCGGTGAATTGCCGATCACGCCCAGCGGCAAGATTCAGAAGTTCCGACTGCGGGAATCGCTGACTGACGGAGTCGGTGGCGCGGGCTGAATCGACGCGCCATGTCATGTATCGACGACTACATCGAGGTGCTGCGGAACTCCCGCAGGCCGGACCAGACCATGCAAGAGACGGAGACGAAGATGAGCTTGCCCACCAGGGTCGGGGTGTACGGAGGCGGACGGATGGGAGCCGGGATCGCGCACGCCTTCCTGTGTTCCGGCACCGCGGTCACGGTGATCGAAGCGGACGACTCCGCCGCCGACCGCGCTCGCGATCGGATCGCTTCGAGTCTGACCAAAGCGGCGGAGAGGGGCGTGCTCGCCGATTCCGTCGACGACGTACTTCGCCGAGCCGACGTCACCACCGGCGCTGAGAACCTCGCCGAATGCGGACTGGTCATCGAGGCGGTGCCGGAGATCGTCGAGGTCAAAGCGGAGGTCCTGGCGCGCATAGAGAAGACCGCTCCGCTCGCCGTCGTGGCGACCAACACCAGTTCGCTGTCGATCGACGGTCTGGCCGATTCACTCACCTCACCGGAGAAGTTCATCGGTCTGCACTTCTTCAACCCGGTGCCGGCCAGCGACCTCGTCGAGATCGTCGTCGGCACGAAGACGTCCGAGACACTGGTCGCCGATGCTCAGCAGTGGGTGCGCGACATCGGGAAGACCGGTATCACCGTCACGGACTCGCCGGGGTTCGCTTCGTCGCGGCTCGGAGTGGCGATCGCACTCGAGGCGATGCGGATGGTGGAGGAAGGTGTCGCCTCCGCGGCGGACATCGACACGGCGATGACCCTCGGCTACAAGCATCCCACCGGACCCTTGCGCACTACGGACATCGTCGGACTCGACGTCCGTCTCGCCATCGCCGAGCATCTCGCCAAGGAGATCGGACCGAGGTTCGAGCCGCCCGCGATCCTCCGTGACAAGGTGGCAGCCGGGCATCTCGGCCGCAAGACGGGGCAGGAATTCTACGAATGGTGACCTGTTCGGTCGGTTGAGCGGTCATCCATGACTGCCGAGGGCGCTGCACGCGCCGTTCCGGCACAATGGGCCGCATGAAGCTCTCTGACACGACCGCGTCCGCCGGTGCCTGGGTTCTGGAGAACGGTCATCGCGCGTTCCTGGCGATCACCTGGCGGACGCTTCCCGAAGCGGATGCTGGGGATGCAGACTCTTGAGCTTCACACGATCGGAAGGAAGTCGGGGCAGCGCCGGTCGACGATGCTCACGGCACCGATCTACTCGGCCGATCAGATCGTGGTCGTCGCCTCGAAGGGCGGACACTCCGACCACCCCGACTGGTACAAGAACCTCGCAGCGAACCCCGACGTGGAGGTGACTGTCGACGGTACGACGACCTCATGGACCGCGCGACGGGCGAGCGCCGAGGAGAAGTCGCGGCTGTGGCCGTCGATCGTGAAGATCAACCCCGGATACGAGGGCTACCAGCGCAAGACCGATCGGGACATCCCCGTGGTCATTCTCACGCCGCGCGGCAGGTAAGACCGACGCGAGGGATGTCAGGGGGTCCCGTGGCGAAGGAATCCGTAGAGGCCGGCGCGGTAACCGCGCTGATAGCTCAGGTCGTCGTCGGGGTCGGTGCCGTTCTCGAGAACTGACGCCGCGTGGTGCCGCGCCCACGTCGACGGAAGGCTCGACAGGTAGGCGAGCGACTCGTCGAACCCCTGCTGGAAGAGGTCCGGATCGAGGCATGCGTCGAGTTCCGGATCGACGAGCGGATACGACGTCGGCAGACGCGTCACGGTGGCGTGACCGCTGAGCGGCGCGGTCGTCTGAGGGTCGGCGGAGTGAGCGGTCATCGGCGGGTTCGTCTTTCAGCGAGGGTTCGGTACAGGGTGGCTCGGCTGACTCCGAGTTCGGCGGCTATCGCGGGTACGGGATGGCCGGCGGCACGCATGCGCTCGGCGGCGGCGGCTTGGGTCTCGTCCAGCGCGCGGGGCCGGCCGACGCCGGAAGCGGCGTGGGAGCGCCGATGCGGAGACCGACGGTGTTCCGATGTCGGCTCCTCGTCGTCGAGCTCGGCGAGGGACGCCAGGACACCGACGATCATCGCTCCGGCGGGGTCTGCGGTATCGACTCCCTCGCGTAGCGACTGCAGTCCGATCCGCCGCCGAGTGAGTTCGCGCGCACTCGAGAGCACTTCGCGTGCGGTGCGGCCCAGTCGGTCGACGCCGACGACGACGGCGGTGTCTCCGGGCCTCGCGTAGTCGAGCAGCGCTGCCCAGCCGGGGCGCTCGGAGGAAGGGGTACCGGCGCCGGACCTGTCGCTGTAGATCCGCGACGGTTCTACGCCGGCATCGGTGAGCGTATCGATCTGTGCCTCGAGTCGCTGAGACCCTCCGGGCGCTCGTGCATAGCCGAGTCGGTACCCGGCGCCGACGGCCTCATCGTCTCTCATGTCTCATAATGTATCGCAAAAGTAGCGGGTCTTGGTTTTGCGACACTCCCGAATTCGAGTGGTCCGCTCAGGCTGGTCGAGCGAGCGCAGTGGGGGTGAGGTCGTTCCTGTGATGGTGGTGGTTCATTTCGACTCGCTGCGCTCGCTCAATAAGCCTGAAGATGAGGCCTGACTGGGTCGCTCGCTCAGTGAGCGCGAAGATTGGGCCTCGCGGGGTCGCTCGCAGTAAGCCTGAAGATCAGCCCGGCGGGATCGCTCGCTCACCAGACCTCGTCGCAATAATAATTTTGCGACTGTCGCATAATGGTGAGATGCGAAAACGCTGCTCGCCTCGCCCGGGTGGGGGGCGAGACGAGCAGCGCGGGAGTTCTTGGAGGGGCTGGGGCGGGGTCAGCCGACCGGGGTGGGGAGGACCGACTCGAACGCGCGGCCCGACCGGGGGCGCGCGGAACCCATCTGCTTCGAGTCGCACAGGAAGGAGACGAGGTCGGCGAGAGTGTCCGCGGACGGCCGCGGCTCGTAGCCGAGCTGTGTCCGTGCCTTGCTGATGTCGACGACGGGTTGGGCGACCAGCGCCGCGATGGACGCACGCGAGACGAGGTCGGAGCCGAACAGATGGCTGATCGGTTCGGCGATGGGGACCACCACGTTCAGCAGACGCAGCGGTACGGCGAACAGCGGGCGGAATCGCCCGCAGAGCTCTGCGACGGCGCGCATGGCCTCGAAGAGGCAGACCTGTTCACCGCCGAGCAGGTAGTTCTCGCCGGTGGCGCCGTGCGCGGCGGCGAGGGTGAGGCCCTTGGCCACGTCACGGACGTCGACAAGATCGAAGTTGCCCTCGACGAACAGGGGGACTCTGCCCTGCGCCGCGTCGCGCAACATGCCGTTGATGCGTGAGAGTCCGTGGTCGACGGGACCGTACACACCGGTCGGGTTGCAGATCACGGCGTCGAGCCCGTCCGCGATCACCTTGCGCAGTTCCTGCTCGCCCGCCCATTTCGATCGGTCGTACACCGGGAGCGCGGGATTCTCCGAGCGCGCGGAGTTCTCATCGACGATCCCGTTGTCGGTGTACTGGTCGAAGGAGTGAATCGAGCTGCAGTGGACGAAGCGTCGCACACCGGCGGCGAGCGCGGCTCGAGCGGTGGATGCAACGCCCTGTGTATTCACTCGCCAGGCGAGTTCGTCCTGCTGTTTGAGGGTGATCATCGCGACGAGGTGATACACGGTGTCGACGCCGTCGAACGCGGCGACGAGTGCGTCGTGGTCGAAGATGTCGGCGGCAGTCCAGGTCACCTGCGGGTGATCGAGGCCGTGCGCCGGCGACACCCGGTCGATGGCGACGACGTCGTGCCCGTCGGCGACGAGCTGGTTGACCAGGTTGGTTCCGACGAATCCAGCAGCTCCGGTGACGGCGACCTTCATGTGCATCCTCATTCCCGACGTGACAGACCACAGTGCCCGGTGATCTGGCGTGCCCCGTCCCAGCAGACTAGAACACGTTCTAATTCGCACGAGGCTATCTGGCCCGCTCACCGCCGCGCAAGGGTGTCGCGGATTTGTCGTCCGCGCCGGGGGTTCGCACGTGCCGTTACCGGCCCCGTCTGCGCGCGGTCCGGGGTACTGTCCGAGGAATGTCTGAACAGGCAGTGCGCGCGGTGCGACCGCTGCGAGCGGCGATGGTCGTCGGTGCACTCGGCGTGGTGTTCGGAGACCTGGGGACGAGTCCGATCTACACCGTTCAGACGGTCTTCGACCCGAGGGACCCGCACCCGATCGCGCCGACGTCCGACAACGTCTACGGCGTGGTCTCTCTGATCTTCTGGTCGGTGATGATCATCGTGACCCTCACGTATGTGCTGCTCGCCATGCGCGCGGACAACGACGGCGAAGGCGGGATTCTCGCTTTGATGACCCTCCTGAAACGGTGGGTGGAACAGATCGATCCGCGGACGTTCATCGTGCTCTCCGCACTCGGCATCCTCGGAGCCGCACTCTTCCTCGGGGACAGCATCATCACCCCCGCGATCTCGGTGCTGTCGGCCGTCGAGGGCCTCAAAGTGGTCGATCCGGAGCTGCATTCCTGGGTGGTCCCGCTGACCGCATTGATCGTCTTCGTGCTGTTCCTCGCCCAGCGGTTCGGCAGCGGCGGCGTGGGTCGCTACTTCGGGCCGGTGATGGCGGCGTGGTTCGTCGTCATCTCGGTGCTCGGAATACACGGAATCACAGCCGAACCCGGCATCCTGCGCGCACTGTCGCCGACCTACGCGGTCGGTTTCGTCGCCGGTCATTTCCACGTCGCGTTCTTCGCGCTGGCCGCGATCGTGCTCGCCGTGACCGGGGCCGAGGCGCTCTACGCCGACATGGGCCATTTCGGGCGCAGACCCATCTCCACCGCATGGATCCTGATCGTCGCGCCGGCCCTGACACTCTGCTACCTCGGTCAGGGCGCCCTGGTGCTTCACGACGTCCGCAATCTGAGCGCGCCGTTCTTCCTGCTGAGCCCGCAGTGGGGGCAGATCCCGCTCGTGATGCTGACGACGATGGCGACGGTGATCGCGGCGCAAGCGGTGATCTCCGGTGCGTTCTCCGTCGCCTCGCAGGCGGCTCGTCTCGGCTACATGCCTCGTCTACGCCTGGTGCACACCTCCGACCGCGAGTACGGGCAGGTGTACGTTCCGTGGCTCAATTGGTTCCTGATGGTCTCGGTGATCACCCTGGTGTTCGCATTCCGCAGTTCCGACGCCCTCGCCTACGCGTACGGCATGGCGGTCACCGGGACCATCGCGATCACCACGATCCTGTTCTTCGTCGTCGCACGGCACCGTTGGCGGATCCCGTGGTGGCTGCTGGCGCCCGCCGCGGCCGCACTGTTGACCGTCGACTTGCTGTTCTTCGCGGCGAACATCACCAAGTTCGTCCACGGGGCGTGGCTGCCGTTGGTCATCGCTCTCGCGGCTTTCGCGATCATGACGACGTGGCGGCGCGGTCGCCTGCTGGTAGCGGCTCGTCGATCGCTGCTCGAGGGCCCCGTCGACGAGTTCCTCCAATCGCTGCGGTCGGGGGAGCGCGAGGTCGACGTGGTGGACGGCACGGCGGTCTTCCTCAATCGCGACCCGGCCAGCGCACCGCTCGCGTTCCGGGCGAACGTCGATCACAACCGTGTCCGGCACCGGCAGGTCCTCTTCGTGTCGGTGGAGGTCGCTACCGCGCCCCGCGTCGATCCTGCGGCGCGGGTCCGCAGAATCGACCTCGGTGCCGACGACGAGGGGATCAGCGCCGTCGTCGTCCGCTTCGGGTATGCCGAGCCGCCGGACATCCCGGCGACTCTCGGTGCGATACGTGACCTTCCGGTGGGTGTGGACCCCGCGGCAGTGACGTACTTCCTGTCGACTGTGGAGTTGCGTCTGAGTGACGAACCGGGCCTGGCGGGCTGGCGCAAGCGAGTGTTTCTGGCGAGTTCGCACGTGTCGTCGGACGCGAGTGACTACTTCCGGCTTCCGCGCGAGCAACTCGTCGTGATGGGGGCACGGATCCCGGTGTGACGCAGGCGGCCTCGGCCGGTCAGCTCAGCGCGATGACCCCGCCCGTCGGCGTCGAGGTGGGGCCGCTGCCGCCGCCGATGTCGCGGGCGATCCACACACCCGGCGTGAGCTGACGGTACTCATGGAGGCTGACCGGCTCACCGAGGAAATCAGCCGAGAAGTCCGCGGCGTAGACCGGCCGACCGTCGACGCGCGAGACGGCGGGAACCACCTCGGCTCCGGCGTCGGTGCCCCAGACGTAGTTCTTGTACACCCAGGGGCGCCCGCCCCGTTCGGTGAAGGTCAATGCGTCCCCGAGGACGCTCTGGGTGCGAGTGAGGGTCTTCCCCGCCTCATGGGGCAGTGTCCGGCCCCGAAGCTGGAACACCGGGAGCAGGGAGAGCTTCTTCTTCCCGAGGGGACGAACGCCCAGCGGCGCATCGGCGAACAACCCGAGGATCTCCTCGGCGGTGCAGTGTTCCATCAGGGAGGTGACCGTTCGCGTGGCGTTCCCCGGATCGACGACGCACGTGCGCGCCGGCGCGGCCGACGCGGTGGCGGGCGAACCGAGGAGTGATCCGACGGCTGCGATGATCGCGACGATTCTGATTCTTGTCGTACGTTCAAATGACACGAGGACATTGAACAGTGCGCAAAGCGGTCGAGCAATCCGAATGTCCCGACATTTCCTCGCCGGCTGATTACTTTGGTCCCTAGATTTCTGCCGCTCTCATGCACTTACCTTGTCCTGGGGTGAAGTCTCCAGTGCGGTCGAGGGATCGGCATCACTGCAGGGAGTGAAGGTGGGTTCTTGTGGCGGTGCGGACGCGGACAGCGAAGTCGGCGCAGGTGGATCGGCGCATCGCGAGGCGCGACGACGTGCTCGTCCTGGCATTCGCCGCCGTCGCGCTGGCGGGGGTGCTCATTCACGACCGCGTCGACATGCCGGCCACGCCTCTGCTCAGCGTCACCAACATGTTTCCGACCGCGGTCTACCTCGGTCTCGGACTGCTGGGCTTCGTTCCACGAGCTCGTGCCGCGTCGAGCTGGCTGCTCTTGATCTGGGCGTGGATCCTGGTGGTCGCATCACTGATCGGCCTCATACCGCAGAGCAACGCAGTCTCAGCGCCGCAGAATCCCAACGTGCACTACGTCTTCCACATCATCTACGCAGCGTGTCAGCTGCCGCTGATCGTCGCGCTGGTGCTGCGGCTCAATCGTGACGCTTCGGCCGTCACCACATCCCGCTGAGACACTCACCGCGCGGCTGTGAGGACAACGCCCGCGCTCGCCGTGACGACGAGTGCGATGGCGACGAGCTGACGTGAGTCCAGCGACTGGTCCAGAACCACGAAGCCGGCGAGAGCGGCCACCGCGGGGCCCAGACTCGACAGCACGCCGAACACACGCGTCGACATCCGTTTGAGTGCGGTGAACTCCAGGGCGTAGGGGATCACTGAGGTCAGCACGGCCACGCCGCCGAACGCCGCGAGCAGGCCCGGGTCGTCGGCGACCGCGGGCGCCGCTTGGAACAGTCCGATCGGGACGATCACCCCAGCCGCGACCAGCATGGCCGCCGACAGGCCGTCGACGCCGTGCACCCGGGTTCCCAGTCGGGCCGAGGCCACGACGTAGACGGCCCAGCAGAGGGCGGCCATCGCCGCGAATCCTGCTCCCCGAACATCGAAGGCAGCGCCGCCGTGCACGCCGAGCATCGCTATCCCGAGCGCGGCGAGTGCGACCCACAGGGCGTCGATCAGGCGCCGGCTGCCCGCGGCGGCGACGGCCAACGGTCCCATCAGCTCGACGGTAACCGCGACGCCGAGCGGAACGCGATCGATCGCCAGATAGATGAACAGGTTCATTCCGCCCAGGCCCAGACCCAGCAGCAGCACGCCGAGCCACGTGCGCCGCGGCCAGCTCAGCACCCGTGGCCGGACGAGAAGGGCCAGGATCAGCGCGCCGCACCCGAGTCGCAGGGCGGCGGCGCCGAACGGTCCCACCCGGTCGAACAGCGAACCGACGATCGCGTTGCCGAACTGGACGCTGAACACCGCAGCGACCACCAGCGCGCTCGGCGGCACACGAGGCAGGGGATCGGGACGGGTCTGCACGGTGGGGACTCTATCGGCCGGCCCAGCGGATACCCTGGCGGAGGTGGGAAGGATTACCGCCCGATGGCCGGTGACGAAGGTGCGGATCGGACACGAGCCGCGGCGTCGTCCCGACCGACTCGCGGTGGAGGAACCACTCGAGATCCGGATCGGCGGACTGCCGCTGGCGGTGACGATGCGGACACCGGGCACCGACGTCGAACTCGCGGCGGGATTCCTCGTCTCCGAAGGGGTCATCACCCGTGCCGAGCAGTTCCGGGCCGCGATCCACTGCGGCGGGCCGGGCACCGGCGGCACGGAGAACACGTACAACGTGCTCGACATCGCACTCTCCGCGGACACCCCGCCGCCCGGACCGGCCACCGCGCGCGACTTCCTGACCACCAGCGCATGCGGAATCTGCGGCAAGACGAGCATCGACGCGGTGGAGACCTCGTCGGCGTTCGACCTGCGCGGAGACGAGACGACGGTGCGACCGTCGCTGCTCGTCGAACTGCCGGAACGTCTGCGCGCCGGACAGCGAGCCTTCGACAGCACCGGCGGACTGCACGCGGCGGCGCTGTTCGACGCCGAGTCGGGTGAGTTGCTGACCCTGCGAGAGGACGTCGGCAGGCACAACGCCGTCGACAAGGTGATCGGGTGGGCGCTGACACGAGACCGGCTGCCGCTGCGCGGAACCATTCTGCAGGTGTCGGGCCGGGCGAGCTTCGAACTGGTGCAGAAGGCGGTGATGGCCGGCATCCCGATGCTCACGGCGGTGTCGGCCCCGTCCTCGCTGGCCGCCGAACTCGCCGAGCGGTCGGGACTCACGCTCATCGGCTTTCTCCGCGGCGATTCGATGAACGTGTACACCGGCGCCGCTCGGGTGGCGCCGGCCTGACCGCTGCCGGATCTAGATCGGGTCGGTGAGACGACGCAGAAAGGCAGCTGTCCGCTCGTGCTCGGGAGCGCCGATGACCTGCTCCGGTGGACCGCGCTCCACGATCACGCCGCCGTCGACGAACAACACTTGGTCGGACACCTGGCGGGCGAACGAGATCTCATGCGTGACCACGACCATGGTCCAGTTCTGTGCCGCGAGGTCGCGGATCACCCGCAGGACCTCGCCGACCAGTTCCGGGTCGAGTGCCGACGTCGGCTCGTCGAGCAGCAGCACCTTCGGATTCATCGCGACGGCGCGCACGATCCCCACCCGCTGCTGCTGACCGCCGGACAGTTGAGCCGGGTAGTCGTCGGCCCGGTCGCCCAGGCCGACGCTGTCGAGCAACCGCCGCGCATCCGCGGTCGCGTCCGCCACCGGCCGTCGCTGCACCACCACCGGTCCCTCGATGACGTTCTCCAAGACCGTCTTGTGGGGGAACAGGTTGTGGTTCTGAAAGACGAATCCGCTCTGGCTCCGATAGCGGGCGATGTCGGACTTGGCGTAGTCGCCGGCGAAATCGATCGTCACGTCGGCCACCCGGATCACACCGGTGTCCGGTACGTCGAGCGCATTGAGCGACCGCAGAAGGGTGGTCTTGCCCGATCCGGAGGGGCCGATCACCGCGGTGACCGACCCGGAGTCGACGCTGAACTCGATGCCGCGCAGCACTTCGTTGTCACCGAAGGCCTTCGTCAGACCATCGACCTGGATGAGTGCGGTCATGTCGGGATGAACCTTCCGAGACGGGTCTCGAGGACGCCCTGCAGCATCGACAGCACGAGGCACACGATCCAGTAGTAGACCGCGGCGGTCATGTACAGGGCGAAGAACTCGAAGGTGGGCGCGGCGGCTATCTGCGCGACGCGCAGGAGCTCCGTCACCAGGATCGTGGAGGCGAGTGAGGTGTCCTTCACCAGTGAGATGAGCGTGTTCGACAGACCGGGAACCGCGATCCGCGCCGCTTGCGGGAGCACGATGCGGCGCATCGTGGTCGCGTAGTTCATGCCGATGGTCGCGGCGGCCTCGCGCTGGCCCTTGGGAACCGACATGATCGCGCTGCGGATGATCTCGGCGGCGTACCCGCCGACGTTGAGCGAGAAAGCGATCGCGGCGGCAGGCAGCGGCGGCACTTTGAATCCGAGCTCGGGCAGCGCGTAGAAGATGATGAACAGCTGGACCAACAGCGGGGTGCCCCGGATGATCGAGACGTAGATCCGCGCGAGTCGCGAGAGAATCGGGTTCTCCGCGAGCCCGGACTTCTCTGAGATCGCCGTGAGCGTGCCGTCGGCCCGCAGACGGTCGAGCGCGTGGTCGATCTTCGGTATCAGCGGACTGCCCTTGGCGGCGGCGAAGGCCTGGTCGCTCGTCTGCCCGGTCTTGGCCGAGATCTTGACCGACGAGTCGCCGGTCTCGGCGAAATACGCGTACACGGCGATGCTGTCGTTGACCGTCGCGTCGACCCGGCCCTGCCGAAGCAGTGTGATCGCCTGGGTGAAACCCTCGACGGTCTGCACCTGTGCACCCGCGTCGCGAGCGACTTGAGTCCAGTTGCTCGTCGCCGTCTGGGCGACGGTGCGGCCCCTCAGATCGTTCAACGACCGGATCGACGAGTCGTCCGCCCGTGTCACGACCACCCCTTCGCCGACGGCGTACGGGCTGGACAACGCGTACTCGGCTCGCCGCTCCGGAGTGATCGTGACCTGATTGGCGACCACGTCGAATCGATCCGCGCCGAGTGCTGCGAACAGCGAGTCCCAGGGAGCCTCCACGAACTCGGCCCGCATGCCCATCTGATGCGCGACGGTCTCGGCCACGTCGACGTCGTAGCCGGAGAGTCGACCGGTCGCGGGGTCGTGGAAGCTGAACGGCGCATAGGTGCCCTCGGTTCCCACTCGGAGCACGCCTTCGCCGCTACGCCCACCGTCGGGACCGCCGCATCCGCCCACCACTGCCACTGCCGCGATCAGCACTGCCAGTAGCAGCGCCGGGGCTCGCGGTCGGAGGCTCATAGGGGGAGTAAACCCCGCCGGCCGATCAGCTGGGACCCTTTGGCGCCACCTGGTCCGAGGGTGGGATTCCGGCGGCACGCAGATGCGCGCGGAGCCGGCCGACGAGCGGTGCACGTTCGAGTTCGTCAGCGGTCATCCATCGTGCGTCCTCGGCGTCGTCGCCCGCGCGCAGCTCGCCGCCGATCACCGTCGCGGCGAAGTCGTGGATCTCGAAGGTCTCCGCGTCGCTGTAATCGATGATCGCGCACCAGAGTTCCCTACCGATCACCGCCTCGAGGCCGGTCTCCTCCCGGACCTCACGTGCGGCCGCCTCGGCGAGGGTCTCGCCGGCCTCGACATGTCCGCCCGGTACCGACCAACGTCCCTTCTCCGGTGCGTGACCGCGTTTGACCATCAGTATTCGTCCGCCGTCGTCGACGATGACCGCGCCCGCGGCCAGCACTGGATCCATCCTCACACCGTAGATCTCCGCGTGGTCGTGCGGATATCTCCGCGTCACAGCG
Organism: Gordonia sp. PS3; assembly: GCF_041950545.1. NCBI lineage: Bacteria > Bacillati > Actinomycetota > Actinomycetes > Mycobacteriales > Gordoniaceae > Gordonia > Gordonia sp. PS3. The sequence continues at coordinate 1,716,411 of NZ_CP169524.1, forward strand.
GGTTGCTCGTCGCAACACCGGTCCGTTGTTCTGACGGTGCGCGACACCTCCGCGGGCGGGCGCGCCCCACTATCCTCGGTGGAGTGACCGCAAGTCGACAGCAACGCACAGGACTCGACGCCGTCGTGCAGACGGCCGCGGACGTGACCGCCACGAGGTCTCGCAACGCCAAGACACAGCGGATCGCCGATCTTCTCCGAGCGCTGTCGGCCGATGAGATTCCAGCGGCCGTCGGACTGTTGCTGGGCCGCCCGCGTCAAGGCCGGCTCGGAGTCGGGCGGCGTGCCGCTCATGCCGCTCGCACCGAACCGGCGGCGACCCCGTCGCTCACCGTGAGCGATGTGGACGCGGCGTTCACGACGCTGGCGAACACGCGCGGTCCCGGTGCGGTGCGCACCCGGGCGGAGGCACTGCACGCCCTGATGTCGCGTGCGACCGCCGACGAACAGGACTATCTGATCCGGGTGCTCACCGCCGAGATGCGGACGGGTGCGCTCGAGAGCGTGGTCACCGATGCGGCCGCGATCGCGGCCGGTCTGCCGACCGCAGTGGTGCGCCGGGCGGCGATGCTCTCCGGGGACCTCGGTACCACTGTCCGTCAGGCGTGTGCGGGATCCGACCTCACCGCAGTCGGCCTCACGCCGGGAGTCCCGGTCTCGCCGATGCTCGCCTCCACGGCCGAGTCCGCGTCGGCCGCGGTCGCCGAAACGGGGGAGGCCTCCGTAGAGGCGAAACTCGACGGCGCCCGGATCCAGGTGCATCGCGTCGGCGGCGCGGTCACCGTCTACACGCGCAGTCTGGCCGACGTCACCTCCCGGGTCCCCGAACTCGCCGAACTGGTGTCCGAGTTCCCCGGCGGCGACCTGGTCCTGGACGGCGAGACACTCGCTCTCGATCCCTCGGGTGCGGCGCGGCCGTTTCAGGAGACGATGAGTCGCTTCGGCTCCGGCGGCGGCACCGCATTGTCGGCGTGGTTCTTCGATGTGCTCTACGCCCGCGGCGAGAGCCTGATCGACTCACCGCTGCGGCGTCGGCGGCGGGTGCTGGCCGAGATCGTCGGGGAGCGGATGATCCGCGGGATCGAGGTGACCGGTCCCTCCGCCTGCCACCTCGCCGAAGACTTCTTCGCCGCGGCGGTCGGCACCGGCGACGAGGGGGTCGTGGTCAAGTCGCTCGACTCGACGTACGCGGCCGGGCGCCGTGGCAGTCACTGGATCAAAGTGAAGCCCGTGCACACCTTCGATCTGGTCGTGCTCGCCGTCGAACAGGGATCGGGACGGCGGCGGGGGATGCTGTCGAACCTGCATCTGGGCGCGCGGGATCCGGCGGGGCGATTCGGTCCGCCCGGTGGATTCGTCATGGTGGGTAAGACCTTCAAGGGACTCACGGACGAGCTGCTGCGATGGCAGACCGCGCATTTTCCGACGATCGCCGTCGACACTGCGGGCCATGTCACCGCGCTGCGGCCGGAGACGGTGGTGGAGATCGCGATCGACGGCGTGCAGCGGTCATCGCGCTATCCGGGCGGGGTCGCCTTGCGGTTCGCGCGGGTGAAACGCTATCGCGTCGGGGCCGACGCCAAGCCCGCCGCCGAGGCGGACACGATCGACGCGCTGCGCGATCTGCTCGATTCGAGGGCGTCCGACGCGATGCGGTGACCGTCAGTGCGGCGTCACGACTCGGACCGGGAACAGCACGGTGCGCTCGACGACACGATCGCGCTCGGCGCTCCGGCTCGTCCGGCGCGGATCTGCGAGGTAGGCCTCCAGGGCCGCCTGATCGGGCAGACCGATCAGCTGCGTCTCGTCGGGAACGTCGGCGGTGCCGGAACCGAGCGCGCGAGCGAGAAGCACCCCGCCGTGATCGGGTAGCAGGGCGAGGACCTCGTCTTCATAGGCCGACAGATCGGCGGCGAGGCCGGGCCGGGCCCAGAGTTGACAGCACAGTTCGACGGGTTCGGGATCGGTGGTCATGTCCTCGACGTTATCGGTGCCGTCGAGCCCGGCGGCGTGGCTGCGGCCTTCGCGTCCAGCAACACGGTTTCGAGCATCTCCGGCGTCAGCCGCCCGGTGAAGGTGTTCTGCTGGCTGACGTGGAAGCATCCGAGAACGGTGAGACGCCGGCCGTTCGGATGGTCGATCACCACGCGGACGCCGTGCCCGAACCGCGGCCGTGGACGCGGCACGATCCAACCGCCCTCGGAGAGGGACGACAGCAGCGCCTGCCAGCCGAATCCGCCGAGTGCGATCGCCACCCGGACGGTCGGTGCCAGCAGTTCCAGTTCCCGCGACAGGAATGGCGCACACCGGCGACGTTCATCGGGCGTCGGCTTGTTGGCCGGCGGAGCGCAGTGCACGGGCGACGTGATCCGGGTGTCGATGAGCCGCAGGCCGTCGTCGGCGGATACCGCACGCGGCGCTGACGCGAGTCCGACGGCGTGCAGTGCGGCGAACAGGAAATCGCCGCTGCGGTCGCCGGTGAACATCCGGCCGGTGCGATTGGCGCCGTGCGCGGCCGGAGCCAGCCCGACGACGAGGATCCGTGCGTCGTCCGGTCCGAAACCGGGAACGGCGCGACCCCAGTACGTCTGGTCGCGAAAGGCCGCGCGTTTGACGGTGGCGACCTCTTCGCGCCAGGCGACGAGCCGCGGACAGGCCCGGCACTGTGCGACCAGATCGTCCAACGCGGTCAACGTGCGGGCACTGGCCGCCCGATCGGGCGCGGATTCGGGGCGCGGCGCCATGGACTCCACCGTAGTCGGGAACCGCGCCCGGCATAGTGGGAGCCATGCGTCATACCCTCGCCGACATCCTGCCCGCGGTGTCCGCCGCATTCGACGGCGCCGAGACCGAGGGGCTCGAGGTGGCCCCGGCTCGTGACATCGCCGTCCTCCTGATCGACGGACTGGGAGCCGAACTCCTGCGGCGGCACGGCGACGTGGCACCGACTCTGACGGCGCACCTGCGGACCACGTTGGCAGCCGGGTTCCCCGCGACGACGGCCTCGAGCATCTCGAGTCTGGCGATCGGAGCACCCTGTGCCACACACGGGATCATCGGATACAGTTTCGCGCTGCCCTCCGCCGCCGGACCGGAGAACTTCAACGCGCTGCGCTGGCGGACCGGCAGCGCCGAAGGGCCGGATGCGAGAACCACACATGTGCCGGAAGACGTTCAGCCCGTGGAGAGTTCGGTGCAGCGGCTGGCTCGGAGCGGTGTCGAGGTCCACTACGTGGTGCCGGGCTATCAGATGCGTTCGGGGTTGACGCGGGCGGCGTTCCGAACGGCCGGACGACTCCACCCGGCGTCAGATCTCGACTCCGTGCGCGACGGACTCCTCGATTTCGCCCGGCACACCGATCGCGGGCGCCGATTCGCCTACGCCTACTTCCCGGACCTCGACATGCACGGGCACGTCGCCGGGCCGGAGTCGGCGCAGTGGCGCGCCGTGCTCGGCGCGGTCGACGCAATGGTCGCACAGCTGATCGACGACCTGCCCCCGACGTGCACCCTGCTGATCACCGGCGATCACGGCATGATTCGTGCGGGGGCGGCCATCGACCTCGAGGCGGATCCCGAACTGCGCCGCGATGTCCGCCTGGTCTCCGGCGAAGCCCGAGTGCGGCACGTCTACTCCGACTATCCGGACGCCGTGCGTGACGTGGCCGATCGATGGACCGGGGCACTCGGCGAGCACGCCCGCATCGTCACTCGCGAGCAGGCGCTCGACGAACACTGGTTCGGTCCCACGCCTCCGGTGCCGACGATCGAGTCCCGGATCGGTGACGTTCTGGCGGTGGCGCGAGGAACGAGCGTCCTCGTCTGTCCCACCGCTGAGCCCATGGAGTCGACGATGGCCGGTCATCACGGTGCCTGGACCGACGATGAACAACTGGTGCCGCTGATCTCGAATCGGTGAGATCAGTCGGAGTAGCGGTGCGACCAGCCGATCGCGCGGAGCTCGCCGACCGGTCCGGTGACGGTGGTGATCGACTGATACTTCGGGGTGGGCGGTCGTCCGCGCGACTTGCGGGTCATCGGGACCACCAAGCCCTGAGGCGTTCCGTTTCGACTCCAGTCCTCGCTCACCAGGAATGATTCGGGAAGCCGGTCGCCGAGGAAGGCGTAGCGGGCGCTGCCGCGCTTGCCTTCGGTGGGACGATGCAACCGCTGCATGATCATCGTCCGGCTGTGCGCCCCCGGCTCGCGGATGAACCTCACGCGCTCGTACACCGGGACACCCATCGAGAACAGCGCGCCGTACGGAGCACTGGCGACGTCGTGCGGTGTGAGGGCCGAGGCGGCGGCGGGCGCCGCCGACGCCTCGGCCGGATGGACGGCTGCCGCCGCGCCGACCGCCAGGACGGCGGTGACCGCGGCGACACGGCGGCGTCCGCTGACGGGGCGGCGAGTGAAGGAACGACGATCACGGGCCTGGCGCGGCGAACCTGTCATCGGTCAACCGTCGCAGCTGCCGGGTTCGAGGGCAAGTACCCCGATACGCACGCTGATCGGCGTGTCGGCCGGTCCGTCGGAGGTCGACGTCTCGCATGCCGACCGGGTCCGTAGTAGGTTCGACCCCGTGATCCGAGTGCGAGTGACCGCTGCTGCGGCGGCCCTGGCGATCGCCGCATCCGCGGCGGTCGCGCCGGCCGCCCATGCCGATCCGGCGACGGCCCGGGCGAACTTCCTCGGCGTGTCGTTGGCCCCCGGCACCGCCGGACTCACGCCGCAGTTGGCGATCGCCTACACGCTCGCGCACCGTGAGGCGCGTGCCTCCGGGGTGGCGCTGTCGGTGACGTCCGGAAAGCGCTCGCGCGCGGAGCAGGCGGCACTGTGGCGGCAGGGCATCGCCGACTACGGCAGTGCCGCCGCCGCGCGCCGCTGGGTACTGCCGCCCGATGAGTCGACCCACGTCACGGGCGAGGCCGTCGATGTGGGACCGCGGTCGGGCGCGCGTTGGCTGCAGGCCAACGGCATCCGCTGGGGCCTGTGCCGGGTGTACGACAACGAGTGGTGGCACTTCGAACTGGCGGCGCTGCCCGGAACGGCGTGCCCGCCCAGGCTCCCCGACGCAGCGAGCCGCTGACCTGGTCTCGTCGGCCGCCGTGCCATGTGCGTGCACACGTGGACGGTTGCGGCTACGAACCTCTGGCCCAATAGGGAAGGATGAATGCCGTGTCGGAGAACCCAGACCACGAGAACGCCGTCCCTGAACCGTCCGAGGCGGGCGAACTGGACGACCGCGTCGTCGATGCCGACGCGGCCGATGTCGTCGAAGCCGTCGAATCGATGGAGGCCGCGCTCGGCGCCGGCGGGACCGACGATGGGTCCGCGGCGGACGTCGAGCCCGCATACCTGTCGTACGAGGAGTTCGGTCGACGGTTCTTCGAGCTCGCCGTCACCGAGGAACGGATCGGCAGCGCGTTCACCTCGATCGCGGGCGAGGAGTTCGAGGTCGGCCCGATCGGGTCGGGACCGGCAGGAGTGGTGAAAGTGCGGGCGATGGTGCGCGTCGCCGAACCGGAGATCGTCCGTGATCTCGGGCAGCTGATCACCTTCACGGTCAAGCTGCCGCTGCACATCGCGTTGACGGTGGATCTCAAGGTCGACCGCATCCGGTACGACGTCGACGGTCTGGTGACACTGCCGCTGACGGTCCGGTGCGCGGCGCCGCTGCAGGTGCGGATAGAGGTGGACCCACCGCGACCGCGCGACGTGTTCGTCGACGTCAGCTCGCGGAACGTCCGGGGCGAGATCATTCGCAATCTGGCTCAGGTGGACGACGAGATCCGCAGGGTCATCGCGAAGTTCGTGGAGACCGAGATCGACAAGCCGGCTATCCGCAAGGCCCGGTTCATCGACGTCGACGCCGAACTCGGTCGCGCGTTCGAAAGCATGTGACGCCTGTTCGGTGCCATGCTGGATAGATGACTGAGAACCGCCCGGGAGATCACGAGAAGTACGTCAAGGCAGATCAGCCGTACGAACGAGACACCAGGTACATCGAGACCCGGATCACGCGCGACGGCGCCGACGGCTACCCGGTGGAGGCCGGGCGCTACCGGCTCGTCGTCTCATACGCCTGTCCGTGGGCGAACCGGTCGATCATCGTGCGCCGGCTGCTCGGTCTCGAAGACGCGATTTCAATGGGTGTGTGCGGTCCGACGCACGACTGGCGGTCGTGGACCTTCGACCTCGATCCGGGCGGGGTGGATCCGGTGCTGGGCATACCGCGGCTGCAGGACGCGTACTTCCGGCGGATCCCCGGCTATGAGAAGGGCATCACCGTCCCGGCAGTCGTCGATGTCCCGAGCGGAGCGGTGGTCACCAACGACTTCCCGCAGATCACTCTCGACTTCGAGACCGAGTGGGTCGACTTCCACCGGGACGGGGCGCCCCGGCTGTACCCCGAGGACCTTCGCCGCGAGATCGACGAGGTGAACGCGGTGGTCTACCGTGACGTGAACAACGGCGTGTACCGGTGCGGCTTCGCCGGCTCACAGGAAGCCTACGACGACGCCTACGACCAACTCTTCTCCCGGCTCGACTGGCTCACCGAACGGCTGCGCACCCAGCGATACCTGGTCGGAGACACCATCACCGAGGCGGATGTGCGACTGTTCACGACGCTCGCGCGGTTCGACCCGGTGTATCACGGCCACTTCAAGTGCAATCGCGAGAAGCTCTCCGAGATGCCGGTGCTCTGGGCATACGCGCGCGATCTCTATCAGACTCCCGGCTTCGGTGACTGCACGAACTTCGACCACATCAAACGGCACTACTACCAGGTGCATCGCGACATCAACCCCTCCGGGATCGTGCCGAAGGGTCCGGATCTGTCGAACTGGGCCGAACCGCACGGCAGGGAGGCGCTCGGTGGCCGACCCTTCGGAGACGGAACACCGCCCGCCCCGCTCGGTTGAACGGGACGGGCGGTGTCGTCGAGGGGTGAACGCCAATCCCTCAGGCCACCGCCAGCTCCGCTGAGCGCGCCCGGGCGCGCGGAATCGCCAGCGTGATGAGCACACCGACGAAGGCCGCGGCCGCCCCGATGAGGAAGCACCAGCGGAAGGCGGAGTGCGTCGGAACCTGGTGACCGCCACCGAGATCGATGGTCGACGCAGCCAGAACCACCGCCATCACCGCCGACGACAGGGTGGTGCCGACCGACCTCATCAGGCCGTTGAGTCCCACCGCCGCCCCGGCCTCGGTGATCGGCACCGCGCCCATGATGAGCGTGGGCATCGCCGCGTAGCCGATGCCCACGCCGGCCGAGCCGATCACCGAAGCCACGGCGAGCTGCCAGGGAGCGTTCATCAGGAAGTACGCGGTGAGGTAGCCGACACAGAGGACCGCGCCGCCGATCGCGAGCGTGAGCTTCGGGCCGAGACGGTTGATGAGCATGCCGGAGATCGGGGCGAAGAGCATCATCATGATGCCGCCCGGAGCCATCCACAGACCGGTCTGCAAGATGGTCTGCCCGAAGCCGCCGACCGAATCCGGCACCTCGAGCATCGTCGGAACCACGATCGCCTGCGCCATCATGCCGAATCCGATGGCGATCGCCGCCAGATTCGTCAGCAGCACCGTCGGCTTGGCGGTCGTGCGCAGATCGACCAACGGATCACTGTGCCGCAACTCGAACATCGCCCACGCCAGGAGCACGACCACGCCGGCGGCGAGGAAGCCGAGGGTGGCGCCGGACGCCCAGCCCCAGTCCTTACCCTTCGAGACGGCGATGAGGACGCTGCACAGACCGGCCGCCATTCCGACTGCGCCGACTACGTCCAGTCGTCCACCGGCACTGTCGGCGACGTTCGGCACGATGACTACGACCAGGACGGTGATCAGCAATGCCAGTCCCGCCGAAGCCCAGAACAGCGCCCGCCAGTCCCAGGTCTGCGCGACCCAGGCCGACACCGGAAGTCCGATGGCGCCGCCGACGCCGAGCGTGGCGCTCATCGCGGCCACCGCCATCGAGGTCAGACGCGGCGGCGTCACCTCCCGCATCAGGCTGATGCCGACCGGGATGAAGCCCATCGACATGCCTTGGACGGCGCGTCCGATCAGCATCGGAACGAGTGTGCCGCCGATGGCGCAGATCAGCGAGCCGACGACGAGTAGCAGCGCGCTGGCGAGAATCACGCGCTGCTTGCCGTACATGTCGCCGAGGCGCCCCGCGATCGGCATAGCCACGGCGCCGCCGAGCAGCGTGGCGGTGATCACCCACGACGCGTTCGAGATGGACGTGTGCAGCAGTTGCGGTAGTTCGGGCTGAACCGGGATGATCAGCGTCTGCATCAGGGATGCGACCAGACCGCCCAGACAGAGGGTGATGACGATACCGAGTGCACCGCGGTCGCCTGCGGTTTCGTCCGACGCTGCGGCGGCAGGGGCGTCGGCCGGCGCGGGCGCGGGGTTCACATCGTCGGCGGTCGGATCCGCCGTGCCGGAGGGGGAGGACATTCAGAGGCCTTCGTTTCAGTGCGGAGCATGCGAGAACAACCTATGTAAGGTACATATGCGTCGTGCACACCCCAAACTCGGGGCTGTGTGCGGTCCAGTCGAGAACGAGGTGAGAACGGTAGACGGAGGCGAGCCCACCTGGCCGTCCCAGGTGCATCGGGACGTGGTCGAAGAACTCCTGCGGTTGCGTCGCAGACGTGACGAGGTCGACCCGAAGGCGATTCTGGACGCATCCGCGTTTCATATCCTCTGGCTGCTGTCGGACGGCCGCGCGCGGACTCTGCGTGAACTGAGCCACGATCTCGCGCTGGAGCAGTCGACGGTGAACCGGCAGGTCAACGCGGCGATCAAGCGCGGATACGTCGAGCGCTTCCCCGTCGACGGGCAGGTCAGTCGGATGCACCGGCCCACCGCGGCGGGGATGGAGGCGCTCGAACACGACGGTAGACGACGTGCCGATCGGCTCAATCGCGTCTTCGCCGATCTCGCTCCCGGCGATCCCGCGATTCTGCTCGCTCAGCTGCGGGCGTTCAACGACGCGTTCGAGCGCCAGGGTGTCGACGCGGACTGACGCAGGGCCGCTCAGTGCCTGCGGGCGGCGGCCGACGCCGCCCGATCGGCCTCGTCCTCCGACGCCCCGATGCCTGCCGACCAGCCGCAGTCGTCCCCGCGCCGCCACTCCAGAACGGTCAGGAAGCGTCCGCGTTCCGGCGCCGTGATCGCGCTCCGGTGACGGCTCAGAGGTTCGATGGCGTCCGCGCGCGCTGAGGTGCTGTCCGCGGCGCCGTCTGCGGGCATGTACTCCGCGCAGAACAGCGTCCAGAGCGTCTCCGCGTCGACTTCGCGGCCCTCGGTGTCCGTGTGCCGTTGCACGACGCGTGCGAAGTCGATCTGAAGGCGGCGTGGCAACTCGACGCCGAACTCGGCTGCCAGCAGATACGCGATACCGCCCTTGCCGGATTGCGAGTTGACCCGGATCACCTCATCGTACGTGCGGCCCAGGTCGGCCGGGTCGACCGGCAGATAGGGCACGTCCCACGGCATCTCCGATTCGGCGTGACCGGCATGGGCGGACCGGCGTCGGTGGTCGGCGAATCCCTTGGCGATGGCGTCTTGATGAGTGCCGCTGAATGCCGTGTGCACCAGGTCGCCGACGTACGGGTGGCGTGCATGGATCTCGATCTGGTTGGCCTCCTCGACGACTCGGCGGATCTCGTCGATGTCCGAGAAGTCGATCATCGGGTCGACGCCCTGTGCGTGGAGATTGAGGGCCAAGGTGGCGATGTCGACGTTGCCGGTCCGTTCGCCGTTGCCGAACAGGCATCCCTCGACGCGTTCGGCGCCGGCCAGCACCGCCAGTTCCGCGCACGCGATTCCGGTGCCGCGGTCGTTGTGCGGGTGCACCGACAGGATCACCGATTCCCGACGCTCGAGGTTCAGGTGCATGTACTCGATCTGGTCGGCGTAGACGTTCGGCGTCGCGATCTCCACGGTCGCAGGCAGATTCAGGATCACCGGACGATCAGGAGCGGCGTCCCACAGCCGCGTCATCGCGTTGCAGACGTCGAGCGCGAAATCCGGCTCGGTGAGGTTGAAGACCTCGGGGGAGAACTCGAAACGGACGTTCGGCAGGTCGCCGGCGAATTCCAACACGTCCCGGCCGCCGCCCAGAACGGTCTCGAGCAGCTCCGACCGCGACTGTCTCAACACGATGTCGCGCCAGACGGGTGCCGTGGCGGTGTACATGTGCACCACCACGGGATTGTCGATCCCGCGGATGGACTCCACGGTCCGCTCGATCAGATCCCGTCGCGCCGGAGTGAAGACGACCACCGTCACGTCGTCGGGGGCCAGATCGGTCTCCGCGATCTGCCGGACGAAATCGAAGTCGGTGGCCGACGCCGAGGGATAGCCGACTTCGATCTCCTTGTAGCCCATGGCGACGAGCAATTCGAACAGCTGGCGCTTGCGTGCCGGGTTCATGGGTTCCGGCAGTGCCTGGTTGCCGTCGCGCAGGTCTACCGGAACCCACAGCGGCGCGGACGTGAGGCGAGCCTCGGGCCACCGGCGCGTCGTCAGCGGAACCTCGACGCGACGGTACACGTCGCGGTACCGGTGCGAGGGCATCTGGGATCGCCGCTGGCGGTTCCATGAGGGTGACTGGTCGGGTATCGGCCCGGCAGGGGTGCTGATGGAGCCGAAGGCGTCGGGCCGGGACGCGGGGGATTCGGATTCGGTGAACATGGGATCTCGCTTTCGCAGAAGTCGGGTGCAGACCGGCGTCGGGGCCCACGGGGAGTCGCCGGTCTGCGGATCAGGACTCTCCGTGGCTGATGAGTCGGAGGGAAGCGAGGTTCTGCATGGCGCTAGAATCTAACACAACTCATCAGACAAGTAGAGGAGTGAGTGGTCATGCCCGCACAGGTGCGGCGAACGCCGCTGGCCGATCAGGCCGCCGAGGTACTGCTCGAGCGCATTCGCGCCGGGGAGTGGACACTGGGCCAGAAGCTTCCCGGCGAGAGCACGCTGGCGGTCCAGCTGGGGGTCGGCCGATCCACCGTGCGGGAGGCGGTGCGCCAGCTGGCAGGGCGCGGCGTCCTCTCGTCACGCCAGGGCGCCGGCGTCTTCGTCGCCGCAGTCGACGTGCCGGAGAACTGGGACGACGTCCTTCGCAGGGCGGACGTCGTCGCAGTGCTGGAGGCGCGCACCGCGATCGAGACCGAAGCCGCCGCGCTGGCGGCACGGCGCCGCACTCCGGCGCAGCTGCGCGCCATGCGTGCGGCGCTCGAGAAGCGCGAACAGAGCCGGAGCGGAATCGAGGACCGCGTCGCGGCCGATATCGACTTCCATCGGGCGGTGGTCTCCGCCGCCGGGAACCCGGTGTTGACCGCACTGTTCGACGCGATGACCCCGCGGGTGCGCGTCGCGATGGTCGACTTGCTGCGGATCCGTCGAGAGTTCGACACCGACATCGACCATCGCGCCCACGCCGACATCGTCGACGCCGTGGCGGCGAGGCGACCTGCCGACGCCGCAACCGCGGCACGCACCCATCTGGACGGACTCAAGGAGGCACTCGCGTGACACGCGCACAACAGGTTCTGCGGCTCGACGCCGTCACCTTCCGCCGCAACGGCCGGCAGATCCTGCACGGCATCGACTTCACCGTGCATGCGGGAGAGCACTGGGCGCTGCTCGGCCCGAACGGAGCGGGCAAGACCACCATCGTCGGGTTCTGCGCTGCTCAGACGCACCCGACGACGGGCACCGTCGACGTCTTGGGTAAGCGCCTCGGTCGCGTCGACACCGCCGAACTGCGCCGCCACATCGGCCACGTGAACCCGCGTCATCGGCTGCAGACCGGACTCACCGTGACCGAGGTTGTCCTCACCGGCGTCACCGGAACCATCGATCTGCCGATGCGGTGGGTGCCGTCCGCGCAGGACCGGGCCAGGGCCGCCGCCCTCATCGACGACGTCGGAATGAGCGCGCGTGCCGACTCCGATTGGCTCACGCTGTCGCAGGGCGAACGGGGACGGGCGCTGATCGCGCGCGCACTGATCAGCGATCCCGAACTCCTGCTGCTCGACGAGCCGACCACCGGCCTCGACGTCGCCGCCAGGGAACAACTCCTCGAAACGGTCGACGCACTCGCGGTGTCCGCGCCCGAGGTGGCCTCTGTGCTGGTCACCCACCACCTGGAGGAGCTGCCCGAGACCACCAGCCACGCACTCGTGATCCGCGACGGCGCGGTGGTGGCCTCCGGAACGGCGGCTCAGACGGTGACGTCGGAGGTCATCAGCCGGGCCTTCGACCATCGGATCGCCGTCGACCACACCCAGGGTCGCTGGAGCGCCCGGGCCGTGCGGGAACGCTGAACGAGCAGCTCACACGGTGAGCATCACCTTGATCGCTTCGCGCCGGTCCATCGCGCGGTAGCCCTGGGCCGCGTCCTCGAGGGGCAGTGAGAGATCGAAGACGCGGCCGGGGTCGATCTCTCGGGCCGCGATGCGGCGCATCAGATCGGGCAGATACCGGCGGACCGGTGCGGGCCCGCCGTGCAGATGCACCGCCGAGTAGAAGAGCCTGTCGCCGGGCAGTTCCACGCCGTGCGAGACGCCGACGAAGCCGACGTGGCCGCCCGGGCGGGTCGATCGGATCGCCTGCATCATCGACTCCTGGGTTCCGACGGCCTCGATCACCGAGTGCGCGCCGAGTCCACCGGTCAGTTCCTTGACCGCCGCGACGCCGTCCTTGCCGCGCTCGGCGACGATGTCGGTGGCACCGAACTGCCTGGCGAGTTCCTGGCGGTCGGCGTGTCTGCTCATCGCGATGATGCGCTCAGCTCCCATCTGCCGCGCCGATAGAACGCCGAGCAGGCCCACCGCACCGTCGCCGACGACGGCGACGGTCTTGCCCGGCCGGACCTGAGCGGCGTCCGCCGCGAACCAGCCCGTGCCCAGGACGTCGGACGCCGCGAGGTACGAGGGGATCAGGTCGTCGTCGGGCGGCGCCGGCGTCGCGACCAGCGTTCCGTCCGCCCACGGGATGCGGGCGTACTGCGCCTGGGTTCCGATCCCGCCCATCGGGTGGACGTTGACGCATCGGGACTGGTAGCCGGCCTCGCAGATCTCACAGGTGTTGTCCGAGGCCATGAACGAACCCACCACGAAGTCACCGACCTTCACGGTGCGTACCTCGGGTCCGACCTCTTCGACGTAGCCGACGTACTCGTGGCCCATCGGCGCCTCGTCGACGTCGTTGGCACCGCGATAGGGCCACAGATCGGAGCCGCAGATGCACGTGGCGGCGAGACGGATGACCGCATCGGTAGGCTGTTCGATTCGGGGATCGGGTCGATCGACGACGCTGACGTCTCCGGGCGAATGCATGATGACTGCGCGCATGCCGTCCACGGTAATGCGAACCGATCGCCCGCGCAGACGCGCGGGGACAGGGCGTACGTTGGACTGCGGAAGTCTGGAGTCCAGGAGGGTTCGTGCAGCTGAGGCAGTCGTCGACATTCGCCTCCCTCGCCGTACCGAACTTCCGGACCTATGTGACCGGCGCACTGGTCTCCAACGTCGGCACGTGGGTGCAGCGGGTGGCCCAGGACTGGCTGGTGCTGCAGCTCTCCGGCGGATCGGCGATGGCGGTCGGCATCACGACGGCGCTCCAATTCGTTCCGGCGCTCGTCCTCTCACCCTTCGGCGGTGTCCTCGCCGACCGCTTCGACAAGCGCAGACTCCTGATGTTCACGCAGAGCTGGATGGCGCTGAGCGCGCTGGTGCTCGGCGCCCTCGCGGTCTCCGGCGTGGCCCAGACCTGGCACGTGTACGTGTTCGCCGTCGTCTTCGGGATGGGTACGGCGCTGGACGCACCCGCCCGCCAGGCCTTCGTCTCGGAGATGGTCGGAACCGAACGGCTCACCAACGCGATCGGGCTCAACAGTTCGGCCTTCAACGCCGCGCGGCTCATCGGCCCGGGAGTCGCAGGGCTCATCATCGCGGCCTTCGGCAGCGGGTGGGCGATCCTCAGCAACGGCGTCAGCTATCTCGCCTTCCTGATCGCCTTGATGCTGCTGAACAGGGACGAACTGGTTCCGGCCGAACCGCTGCGCCGGGCGAAGGGCCAGGTGCGCGAGGGGGTTCGGTATGTGGCCGCGCGCGCCGATCTGCTGATCGCCCTCGGCGTGGGTTTCGCCGTCGGCACCTTCGGTCTGAACTTCCAGATGACGAACGCGCTGATGGTGCGTAACGAGTTCCACCTGGACGCCGAGATGTACGGTCTGCTCGGCACCGTCTCGGGCGCGGGATCGCTGCTCGGCGCGCTGCTGGCCGCGCGGCGGAAGTCGTCTCCCGGACTGCGGTTCGTCGTCAGCGCCGCGCTGGTCTTCGCGGTCGCCAACGTGCTGTCGGGTGCGGTGCCGACCCCGCTGCTCTACGGCCTGGTGCTGCCTCTCGTGGGACTCTCCGCGCTGTTGTCGCTCACCGCGACCAACATGTACGTGCAGATGCACGTCGACCCGCAGGTCCGCGGGCGGGTGATGGCGCTCTACATGACGGTGCTGATGGGCGGCACACCCATCGGCGCGCCGCTCCTCGGTCTGCTCGCCGAATGGTTCGGACCGCGGGCGCCGCTCATCGGCGGCGGCGTGATCCAGGTGGCGGTGATCGCCGGAGTGCTGGCGCTGGTAGCCGTGCGCGTGCAGCGCGGACGGTCGAACGGGATCTCCGGGCTGGCGCGCGACAGCCGGCTCGGAATGTTCGCCGAGGTCCCGGTCGCCGCCCCGGACCCGGAACGTGAGTGCTGAGCGGCGCTCAGTCGTCCGGAGCCTCGAGTGTGTGCGATTGCGCGCGCAGCCGCTCGAACTCGGCGAGTTTGTCGGCGCCCTCGCGGGTGGTCCGATAGCGCGACAGCACCTGCATCGCCGTCTGCGTATTGGCCATCACCCACATCATGGTGTCGAAGTCGGCTTCCAGGTCCTCGCCCGCGTCGTTGCGCCGCCGCAGATTCTCCAGTTGCGGACGCATGGTCTCCATCCATGCGATGTCGCCGGGTTCGGCTCCGCGCGGCGACGCCTCGGCTGCGTCGACTGCGGTGAAGGCCGCCTCCCACGTGAACGCGAGCTTGTCGAACGGGGTCGGTTCGGTCATGCCAGCCAGGTTATGACACGGGCGGCCAGCGGCCCGGGCACCACCCTTCGGTAGCCTGCATGCGGTGACCAACAGTGCGCCTCTCGAGTCAGTGAATGCCCGCATCGCCAAGGAGCTCTCCGTCGGCGAAGGCCAGGTCAGCGCGGCGGTGAAGCTGCTGGACGAAGGATCGACCGTCCCGTTCATCGCCCGGTACCGCAAGGAGGTCACCGGCAGTCTCGACGATGCTCAGCTGCGTCTGCTGGACGAACGACTGCGCTATCTGCGCGAGCTCGACGAGCGCCGGGCCGCCGTCATCGCGTCCATCGACGAGCAGGGGAAGCTGACCGACGAACTGCGTGCATCGCTGCTGGCCGCCGACACGAAGGCGCGCGTCGAGGACATCTACCTGCCGTATAAGCCCAAGCGCCGAACCAAGGCGCAGATCGCGCGTGAGGCCGGTCTTGAGCCGCTGGCCGAGGCGTTGCTCGCCGATCCGTCGCTGGTTCCCGCCGACGCCGCTGCCGCTTACATCGGCGAGCAGGTCGCCGATGCCGCCGCCGCTCTCGACGGCGCACGCCACATCCTGATCGAGCGCGCTTCGGAGGACGCCGAGCTCGTCGGTGCGGTCCGCGAGAAGTTCTGGGCCGACGGCTCTCTCCGGACTCAGGTCCGGCCCGGTGCCGAGACCGATGCCGCCGCGCAGAAGTTCCGCGACTACTTCGACTTCGCCGAACCGCTCGACGCGATGCCGTCCCACCGCGTGCTCGCCGTATTGCGCGGCGAGAAGGAGGAGGTCCTGAGCCTGACCTTCGACGGTGGCGACGACGAGCTGTACCAGGCGATGGTCGCAGCGACCCTGGGCGTCGACCAGTCGCATCCGGGTGCGGCCACCGACTGGCTCACCGCTACGGTTCGCTGGGCGTGGCGGACCAAGCTCATGATCACCGCGACGATCGACGCGCGGATGAAGCTCCGGAGCCGGGCCGAGGACGACGCGGTCGCCGTCTTCGCGACCAATCTCAAGGATCTGCTCCTGGCGGCTCCCGCCGGGACGCGCACCACTCTCGGCCTCGATCCCGGGTACCGGACCGGCGTGAAGGTGGCGGTGGTCGACGCGACCGGCAAGGTGGTGGACCACTGCGCGATCTTCCCGCACAAGCCGCAGCAGCAATGGGATCAGGCCAAAGCCACGCTGGCCGCGCTGATCGCGCGCCACGGGGTGGAACTGATCGCGATCGGCAACGGAACGGCCTCGCGCGAGACCGATCAGCTCGCGGGCGAGCTGCTCTCGGACATCAAGAAGTCCGGCGCCCGGCCGCCGGTCAAGGCCGTCGTGTCGGAGGCGGGCGCATCGGTGTACTCCGCGTCCGAGTACGCCTCCCAGGAGCTCCCGCAGCTCGACGTCTCGATCCGCGGCGCGGTCTCCATCGCGCGTCGCCTCCAGGATCCGCTGGCCGAGCTGGTCAAGATCGATCCCAAGTCGATCGGCGTGGGTCAGTACCAACACGACGTCTCGGCGACCAACCTCGCGCGCAGCCTCGACGCGGTCGTGGAGGATGCGGTGAACGCCGTCGGCGTCGATCTCAACACCGCGTCGGTTCCGTTGCTCTCGCGCGTCTCGGGGATCACCCCCACACTCGCCGCCGGAATCGTGGCTCACCGAGACCGGACGGGTGCGTTCCGAAGCCGGACCGGTCTGCTCGACGTCCCCCGTCTGGGGCCGAAGGCGTTCGAGCAGTGCGCCGGCTTCCTGCGCATCCGCGGCGGCGACGATCCGCTGGACGCCTCCGGCGTGCATCCGGAGGCGTACCCGGTGGTGCGCAAGATCCTCGACCGCAGCGGTCGCGAACTCACCGAGCTCATCGGTGACAGCACGACGCTGCGCACCCTCAAGCCCGCGGAGTTCGCCGACGACACGTTCGGTGTCCCCACCGTCACCGACATCCTCGCCGAACTGGAGAAGCCCGGCCGCGACCCGCGGCCGGCGTTCACCACCGCGACCTTCGCGAGCGGAGTCGAGAAGGTGTCCGATCTGCGGCCCGGCATGGTGCTCGAAGGCGTCGTCACGAATGTCGCGGCATTCGGTGCCTTCGTGGACGTGGGCGTGCACCAGGACGGACTCGTCCACGTCTCGGCGATGGCCGACCGGTACGTCTCCGACCCGCACGAGGTGGTTCGCTCGGGCCAGATCGTGAAGGTGAAAGTGCTCGAGGTGGACGTCGACCGGCAGCGGATCGGTTTGTCGCTGCGACTGAACGACGAGGTCGACGCCGGTCCGCGCGGCGGTGGTCGCAGACGCGGGGGCGGCGAGAACCGGGGCAGCGACAACCGGGGCAGCAACGACAACCGGGGCGGAAAGGGCCGCGGAGGCGGCCCGCGCGGCGCTGCCGGTCAGGGCCGGGGCGGTTCCCGGCGGGACGACCGGCCGGCCGGCGGATCGATGGCGCAGGCGCTGCGCGATGCGGGATTCGGCCGCTGACCAGCGGCGGAGGCGCTCGGCGGCGAGATCGCGGAGGAGAACGAGGGCTGGTTCGTGACGGTTGCGCTGGGGGCGGGCCGACCGATGATCGCCTTCCAGAAGGTCGCCGACCCCACCCCCGGCAAGAACCGGATCCACCTCGATCTGCGTGCCGACGACAGGACCGCGGAGGTGGAGCGTCTCATCGCCGCCGGTGCGACCCTGGTGGCGGAGCGCAGCATGGGCGACGGGTTCGCCTGGACCACGCTGGCCGATCCGGACGGCAATCAATTCTGCGTCGCATCGGACTGAACGCGACCGGGTCACCGGCCCACAGCGTCACCGGGCGGACGGTTCACAGGTCGTCGGTCGAGACCATCCGGCGACGGACCGACAGGAGTTCCACCTCGGGCCGGGCGGCGCCGAACCGTTCGACGGCGTCGAGCACCTCGGTGACGTGCGCGGCGTCGCCGCTGACCGCCGCGACCCCGATGAGGGTCCGCCGGTGGACGTCTCGATGATCCACCTCGGCCACCGAGACGTCGTACCGCCGGCGGATCTCGGCGATCAACGGCCGGATGACGGAGCGTTTGCCCTTCAACGAGTGAACGTCGCCGAGCAGGAAATCGAATTCGAGAGAACCTATCCACATAGGGTTGCCGACTCTACGGCATCTTCCGATCAGCGCAAGCCGGTTCCCGGCGGGTACAGCCGGTGCGCCAGCGCGGCCTTGCGAGACCGATTCGTGGCCACGGCGGCGGGGGAGAAGCCGCCGGCGCAGGGCCGCGGGGGAACGTCGCAGTCCGGACCGACGACGGTCCACGCCGAACCGGCCTCCGACAGCGAGGCGTGCTTGGTGCCGTAGTAGTCGGGCTTGGCGATCACCGCGACGCCCGAATCTCCGGCCGAAGCCGCGATCAGGTGCGGGTGGAAACGAGTCGACACCCACGTCCGTCCCCGGCCCGTGGGCAGCCCCGACGCCCAGACCTGCTGGAACGACAGCCGCTCGGCGCCATCGAGCCGGGCGCCCAGGCGGTTCGCGACCACCGCGTCGATGCCGGGATTGCACTCGGCGATCACCACCTCGGGGCCGGCGACAGCCCATTCGTCGAGCGTCGCCTCGATGAATCGCGCTACTGCGGTCACGCCGCGGTCACCGCGCCACGAGAAGTCGTCGGTCAGATCGCCCTGTGCGCACACCACCACGCCCGCCTCTTCCGGCGGGCCGGGTTCGGGGCGGGCCACCGTGGCCGACAGCCACGCGTCGTCGCCGGTGAACGATGCACCGCGGACCGGCCCGAGGTACTCCGCGCTGGGCGCGTCGCGAACGTCGAAGACGTCGAAGCCGTCGACGGCACCGCGGAAATCCTCGGCGTCGGGACCTGCGAAACCCGGTGTCAGACCGGCACCGCTGGCCACCGCCCGTCCGCCGGTGGACCGCGTCACCGCGGCGACGGCGGAGACCAGCGCGAGGTGATGCGGCCACAGGCCGTTGAGGAAGCCGCCGCCGACGATGTGGACGGTCCCCGCCCGCAGCAGCAGTCGGGCCCCGGGATCGTAGCCGGCGGACCGATGCAGGTCGTCGACCGGATCGGAGCGGTGGCCGTCGCCCGGTGCGAAGACCCGGCGCCACAGCGTGTCGACGAACACGGCGGCGGGATTGGCGTGCTGGAGAAGCAGCGCCGCCTGCCCGGGCCGAGGCGAATCGACCACGACCACCGCGGCCGGTCGCCGCGCCGCCAGATGCCGGAGCCAGGCCTCGGCGATGAGTTCGTCGCCGACATTGGGAAAGCCGGCGACGCTCACCAGGTACACCACCTCGCGCGCTCCGACCGGCAGCCGGGACGCGAGGAGGTTCAGGACGGACACGGCGGAATCAGGACTCCCGGTCGCCGATGAGAGCGGCCACGTGATCGGGCACGAACTTCGACAACGACCGCGGCGGCCGATGATAGTTGCCCGACTCGATCGGCTTCTTGGGCAGCTTCACCTCTGCCCGCTGGACGGGTTCGTAGTCGATGGTGGAGAGCAGGTGGGAGATCATATTGAGCCGGGCGTTGCGCTTCTGGTCGGACTCGACCACGTACCACGGACTGCTCGAGGTGTCGGTGTGCACCATCATCTCGTCCTTGGCCCGGGAGTACTCCTCCCAGCGGTACACCGACTCGAGATCCATCGGACTCAGCTTCCACTGGCGCACCGGATCGTCGCGGCGGGCGCGGAATCGGCGGAGCTGTTCCTCATTCGACACCGAGAACCAGTACTTGCGGAGGATGATCCCGTCGTCGATGAGCATCTGCTCGAAGATCGGTGTCTGCCGGAGGAACCGGGTGTGCTCTTCGGGCGTGCAGAAGCCCATCACCTTCTCGACACCGGCGCGGTTGTACCAGGAGCGGTCGAAGAGGACGATCTCACCGGGCGCGGGCAGATGTGCGACGTATCGCTGGTAGTACCACTGTCCCCGTTCCCGATCGGTGGGTGCGGGCAGCGCCGCCACCCGGCAGATCCGCGGGCTCAGGTACTCGCTGATGCGTTTGATCGCTCCGCCCTTGCCTGCGGCGTCCCGGCCCTCGAAGACCACCACCACGCGGGCTCCGGTGGCCCGCACCCACTCCTGCAGGGTCACGAGTTCGGTCTGCAGGCGGAACAGCTCGGCCTCGTAGATGTCCTTCGGCAGCTTGGGCGGCCGCCCGCTCTTCTTCGGCATAGACGCAGTGTAGGGGCCGCGGCCGCGGACCGCCGACAGGACGCGCTACGCGATGCCCGACGCCGTCAGCCGCAGCCCGACGGCACGGTTCGCCGCGTTGGTCAGCCGCATCTCGTCGCCGTCGACCTCCACGATCACCTCGTCCCGGAGCGCTGCGAGCACCGTGCGCTCGACGTCCGCGGTCTCCGGATCGCACGCCCGGCGGGTGGTCGCGATCGGCGACAGGTGGATCCGGTCTCCGTCGACGCGCGCCCGCCCGGTCATCCTGTTGCAGCCCGTGCTGCCCGCGAACGCGCCGTCGCCCGCGATCTCGAAGTACGGCTTGCTGTTCTCGAGTGCGGCAGAGGTCGAGACCGCGGCGTCGGTGACGAGCGCGCTGACCCGCCATCGGGTGCCGACGACGGGACGCTCGCGCCGTTCGGCGAGCATCACCTTCCGATCGCCGCGTTGCAGAGTGAGCGTCGTACCGTCCAGATGCCACGACAGGGGTGAGCCGAACAGGTCCGTGACCCATCGGTCGGCGCCGTCGCGTGGCGGCGGACACGCCATCATCGTGCCGACCAGATTCCCGGTCGTGAGCACGCCGCCGGTGAACGCGACGGCGCCGCCGTGCCCGTTGCATCCGGCATTCGCACTGATGGTGCCCTTGCCGAAGGCGAGCAGCAGCGGTCCTCCGCCCGGAATCTGCGGGCCCTGGACCTCCGTGGACAGATACGTCTTCCCGACCAGCTCTGCGGGGTCGGCGTCGGGCGTGGACGAACGGTCCCCGCAGCCCGCCAGAATCGACGTACCGGCGACGATCGCGCCCATAGCTGCCAGCACCCGCCAACGCGTCCGGCGTCCGATGATCATGTGCGCCACGGTAGCGCAGCGCCGCGTACGGTAGATCACGATCGACCCCGGCGTCGCGACGCGCACCGAGGTCTCTGCAGTCCGGAGTTCGAGGAACAGGAAGCACGTGGGAAGACTCACCAACGCGATGTGGCGCATGCTGGGTGCGCAGACCTCTCGCAACCAGTCGCAGTCGCTGACGATGATCGAGGAGTCCGCTGAACACGACGAGTGGGCCGCGGGGCTCGGGGACGGTGAGTTCGCGGGCGCCGCAGCCGAACTCGACATGTCGGTGGTCGGCGACCGCGCGAAGTTCCTGGCGCTGGTGCGCGAAGCCGGCGACCGCAAGCTCGACATGAAGCCCTTCGACGTGCAGTTGCAGGGTGCGCTGCGCATGCTCGAGGGCGACGTCGTCGAGATGGCGACCGGCGAGGGCAAGACCCTCGCGGGCGCCATCGCGGCGATCGGCTACGCGCTCGACGGTCATCAGGTGCACGTGGTCTCGGTCAACGACTATCTCGCCGATCGTGACGCGAAGTGGATGAAGCCGCTGTACGACGTCTTCGGGATCTCGGTCGCCTCGATCAACGAGCACTCCACCCGCGAGGAGCGGCAGGCGGCGTACGACGCCGACGTCACCTACGCCTCGGTCAACGAGATCGGGTTCGACGTCCTGCGCGACCACCTCGCGCTGCACGCGGACGAACTCGTCGCACCCGAACCCGACGTGGTGATCGTCGACGAGGCCGATTCGGTGCTGGTCGACGAGGCATTGGTTCCGCTCATCCTCGCCGGCTCGACCGACGCGGAGATCCCGAACAAGGCGATCCACGAGGTGGTGTCCCACCTCAAGTCGAAGCACTACGAACTCGACCAGGACGGTAAGAACGTCTCGCTGACCGAGGAGGGCGCCCAGTTCGTCGAGTCCACGCTCGGCGGCATCAACCTCTACGACGAGGAACATGTCTCGAGCACGTTGGTGCACGTGAACGTCGCGCTCTACGCCTACTACCTGCTCGAACGCGACGTCGATTACATCGTGCGCGACGGCGGCGTGCATCTGATCAACGCCTCCCGCGGCCGAGTGGCTCGGCTGCAGCGCTGGCCGGACGGTGTCCAGGCCGCGGTGGAGTACAAGGAGGGCCTCAACCCCACCCAGGCGGGCGAGGTGATCGACACGATCACCGTCCAGGCGCTGATCGGCCGGTACCCGCGCGTCGCGGGCATGACCGGCACGGCGATCGCGGCGGGTGAGCAGTTCCGGCAGTTCTACGATCTGCAGGTATCGCAGATTCCGCCGAACGCCCCCAACATCCGCGTCGACGAGCCCGATCGCGTCTACGACACCAAGGCGCACAAGGTGGAGGCGGTCGTCGAGTTCGTCTCCGAGATCCACGCGACCGGACAGCCGATCCTGATCGGCACGCACGACGTGGCGCAGTCGGAGGAGCTCGCGTACTTCCTGGAGCGGGCGGGAGTTCCGTCGGTGGTGCTCAATGCGAAGAACGACGCCGAAGAGGCGGCGATCATCGCCGAGGCGGGCCGTAGATCCGCCGTCACGGTCTCCACGCAGATGGCCGGCCGCGGCACCGACATCCGGCTCGGCGGCTCCAGCGGTGACGAGGCCGCCCGCGAGGAGGTGATCGAGCTCGGCGGACTCTGCGTGGTCGGCACCGGACGCTACGACACCGAGCGGCTCGACAACCAGCTGCGCGGCCGTGCGGGGCGGCAGGGCGATCCCGGCCGATCGGTCTTCTTCTCGAGCCTGGAGGATCCGCTCGTCACCAAGAACCTCACGCACCAGCGTGAGCAGCAGCCGATCTCCTCGGACGGGTCGATGGGAGCCAAGGGAGTCGAGAGCGTCGAGAACGCCCAGAAGATCGCCGAAGGCGCGATGCTGCAACTCCACAGCAACACGTGGGAGTACAACAAGCAGGTCAACGAGCAGCGCAACGCGATCGTCCGGCGGCGGATGGCGGTACTGACCACCGATCAAGCCCTGACCGACCTCAAGGAGTCCGAACCCGAGCGGTACGAGAGCCTGTCGGCGGACGTCGACGACGAGGTCCTGGCGGAGGCCGCGCGGCAGATCGTGCTGTACCACCTCGACCGCGCGTGGGCCGATCACCTCGCGTACATCGCTGACGTGCAGGCCAGCATCCACCTGCGGGCATTGGGCGCGCAGAGCCCGCTCGAGGAGTTCCACAAGCTGATCTTCGCCGAGTTCGCCAAGCTCGCCGACGAGGCGATGGAGGCGGCGCGCAAGACCTTCGTGGACGCCCGCATCACCGCCGACGGCGTCGACCTCGGCTTGGAAGGACTGCATCGCTCGACGATGACCTGGACCTACCTGGTTCACGAGAATCACTTCGCATCCGCCGGTGCGCAGGCGATTCAGGGCATCGTCGGCATCTTCCGATGACTCGGCCGCGGCCGCAGGACTCGCGCGAGGCACCGCGAGCCGAACGGAGTGACGCCGTGTGGACGGTGCCCAATGCGCTCAGCGTGCTGCGTCTGCTCCTGATCCCGGTCTTCATCTGGCTGCTGCTCGTGGAGGAGTCGGCCGCCTGGGCTTTCGCGGTGCTCTTCGTCTCGGGCCTCACCGACTGGCTCGACGGGAAGCTCGCGCGCTGGCTCGGACAGTCGTCTGAGCTCGGCGCGCTGCTCGATCCGGCGGCGGATCGCCTGTACGTGATCGTGATCCCGATCTGCTTCGGTATCCGCGACTTCGTTCCCTGGTGGCTCATCGGACTGATCGTCGGCCGCGATCTGCTGCTCTTCGCCACGGCGCCGCTGCTCAAATCGAGGGGCGTGACGGCCCTGCCGACCCTCTACGTCGGCAAGGCCGCCACCTTCGCGCTGATGAGCGCCTTCCCGTGGCTTCTCGCCGGTCAGATCGACGGTGTGGTGGGCACGGTGTGCCATCCGATCGGCTGGGCCTTCCTGATCTGGGGCGTCGGCCTGTATCTGTGGTCGCTGGTCCTGTACTGGATTCAGACCGTCGCCGTGGTGCGGACGATGCCGCCCAGGTCGGTCACAGGCTGATCACGCATCGCTCGCTCGGTCGGGCTGATGCGCGATCCGGCGGCTCGTCACGATAAAGTCATGGAGCGCCTCGCGGCCGCAACGGAGCGGCGGGCGAGGGTGAGTCCAAGTCTTCCGACAGTTCCTGAGAGAGGCCGCAAACGTGAGCGACACCAAGATCCCCGCAGAGCTGCGTTACACCGACGAGCACGAGTGGATCCGCAAGGTCGGTGACAAGACCGTCCGAGTGGGGATCACCGATTTCGCGCAGGACGCGCTCGGCGACGTGGTCTTCGTTCAGCTTCCCGAGGTGGACTCGGACGTCGAGACGGGCGAGTCGTTCGCCGAGGTCGAATCGACCAAGAGCGTCTCGGACATCTTCGGTCCGCTCGACGGTACCGTCGCCGCTGCCAACGAGGCTCTCGACGGTGCTCCCGAGCTGGTCAATTCGTCCCCGTACGAGGACGGCTGGCTGGTCGAGATCACGGTCGGCGACGACGCCGACCTGGACCAGATCCTCGCCGGTCTGCTCGACGCGGAAGGCTACCGGGCGGTTATCAGCGGCTGACCGCTGGCTGACGACCGGGCTTTCCGGAGGCGACTCGTGCCCGCACCGCGGACCGGGTCGATATGATTTCCAGTACGCCAAACGTCCCCGACCCCGGGCGGCGTTCGGACAAAGACGGTAGGTTCACTTAAGAAGGTTCCTGCCTCGCAGACGCACATCTCAACGACGAGATGGTCCGATGCATGTGTAACAGCGAGTGAGCCCAAAGGTGCGGTACCCCCGGACAATTGGAGTTCGCGCAGGTACCTCGGCTGACCTGCGGCATGCCCCACCAGGGGGCGTCGCGAGTCTTGAGTCACGGCGGGGTGCGTTGACGATGAAGGAGATGTGGTGAGCGGTAACGACAACGGCTTTGAAGCGCCCGTGGAGACGACTTCGGTCTTCCGCGAGGACTTCATCAAGGAAGTAGACGCCCCCGCGGCGTCGAACGAGCCGGCCGATACCGGTGTCGAGCGGCTGTCGCCGGGAACGGCGCTGCTGGTCGTGAAGCGGGGACCGAACGCAGGGTCGCGGTTCCTGCTCGACCAGCCGACCACGTCGGCCGGCCGTCACCCCGACAGCGACATCTTCCTCGATGACGTGACGGTGAGCCGCAGGCACGCCGAGTTCCGGAGCAACGGCGACGACTTCCAGGTGGTCGATGTGGGCAGCCTGAACGGCACCTACGTCAACCGCGAGCCGGTCGACACCGCGACCCTCACGAGCGGGGACGAAGTGCAGATCGGCAAGTTCCGTCTGGTGTTCCTGTCCGGCCCGCGCGCCGGTGAGGCAGGTGCCACGCAGTCGTGACCTCGTCTGCTGCGCGCGCGTCCGCCGCGAGCGACCGCACGATGTCGATCGGTGCTGTGCTCGCGGTGCTGCGAGAAGAGTTCCCCGACGTCACGATCTCGAAGATTCGGTTCCTCGAAACCGAGGGTCTGGTGACTCCCGATCGTGCGCCGTCCGGTTATCGCCGATTCAGCGATCAGGACTGCGAGCGGCTGCGGTTCGTGCTCACCGCTCAGCGTGATCGGTATCTGCCGTTGAAGGTGATCCGCGAGCAGCTCGACGAGATCGACGCGGCCGCCGGCGGCGCGGGCCCGCGACTGCTGTCGTCGGCGCGCAGTGCGGTGGCCCCGGCGACTGATTTCAGCTCGCGCGGCGGCCGGGTGGATCGGGAGACGCTCATCGAACGGACCGGCGTCGACTCGGCGTTCATCTCCGAACTCGTGCGCAACGGACTCCTCTCTGCGGGCCCCGGCGGCTTCTTCGACGAGGACGCCGTGCGCCTGGTGGAGGCTGCTGCGGCGCTGGCCAACTTCGGGCTCGAGACGCGCCACCTGCGTGCGTTCAAGGTCAGTGCCGACCGCGAGGCCGGGTTGGTCGCACAGATCGCCGGCCCCATCGCGAAGGGCAAGGGCACCGGTGCGCGCGACCGTGCCGAGGAACTGGTCCGTGAGATGGCGGCACTGTCGGTGACGCTGCATACGCAGTTGGTCAAGGCCGCCGTTCGCGGCGCCCTCGACTGACCGGTAGCCGCGTAACCTGTATTTCAAGAGATCAGGAGGCGAGACCATGGGTGAGATGCGTGTCGTGGGTATCCGAGTGGAGCCTCCACAGAACCAACCGGTCCTGCTGCTGCGCGAGGTGAGCGGCGCCAGGTATCTGCCGATCTGGATCGGCCAGAGCGAGGCCGCCTCCATCGCGCTGCAGCAGCGGGGCGTGGAGCCGCCCCGCCCGCTCACTCACGATCTCGTGGTCAATCTCTGTGAGGCCTTCGGCCGTTCCCTTCAGCAGGTTCGGATCGTCGACATGCAGGAGGGCACCTTCTACGCAGAGATGGTCTTCGACGGCGAGGTGGTCGTCGAGGCCCGTCCGTCGGATGCGATCGCGGTCGCCATGCGTTGCGGTGCGCCGATCATCGCCGCCGACGACGTCCTCGACGACGCCGGGATGCTGATGCCCGACGAGGACGGCGAGCCCTCCGCGGAGGCCGCGGACGGTGCGAGCGAGGACGAGGTGGAGGCGTTTCGCGAGTTCCTCGACCAGGTCTCGCCCGAGGACTTCCTCGGTCCCGAGTCGGGGTCCTGACCCTACGGGCTCGTCGCCGAACCCGATGCGACGTCGGATTCCGGGGCGG
The DNA here is from genome assembly GCF_041950545.1 of Gordonia sp. PS3. NCBI lineage: Bacteria > Bacillati > Actinomycetota > Actinomycetes > Mycobacteriales > Gordoniaceae > Gordonia > Gordonia sp. PS3. Next base: position 1,743,224 of record NZ_CP169524.1, read on the forward strand.
CGCGCCGCCCGACACGGTAACGAATCCGTCTCTTCGTCATCACCGTTTGTCTACACCTGAAGTTTAGGTTGAGGTTTACCGCGAGTCGCGTTGATTGCGTGCCGCGGAGTCCATAGTTTTATCCCAGCATCGTCACCGTGAGCGTTGACGAACACTTTGTCAGCGGTCGGGAGTACGCTCGATACGAGAGTTCCGCCGGCCCGAGTCTTGTGTAAGGGAGCTACCGTGGGCGATCATCCGTCAGATCTGCAGTCCGGCGACCACCCGTCCGCCGATGCGGAATCGGTGAGTGCGATGCCGGTACAAGGCGGCCTGGATGACATCGCTCCGGGATTGTTCCCCAACGACACGGTGCCCGACGAGTTGGTCGGTTACCGCGTGCCGAGCGCCTGCCAGATCGCGGGGATCACCTACCGACAGCTCGACTACTGGGCTCGCACCTCGCTCGTGGTGCCGTCGATCCGGGGCGCGGCCGGCTCGGGAAGCCAGCGTCTCTACTCCTTCAAAGACATCCTCGTTCTCAAGATCGTGAAGCGGCTGCTCGACACCGGCATCTCGCTGCAGAACATCCGAGTGGCGGTCGACCACCTTCGTAAGCGCGGCGTCGAGGACCTCGCCCGGATCACCCTGTTCTCGGACGGCACCACGGTCTACGAGTGCACCTCCGCCGAAGAGGTCGTCGACCTCCTCCAGGGCGGACAGGGCGTGTTCGGCATCGCCGTGTCGGGCGCCATGCGCGAACTCACCGGAACCATCGCGGACTTCCCGGGGGAGCGTGCCGACGACGGTGTCAGCGAACCGTCGCCCGAAGACGAGTTGGCGGCCCGTCGCAAGAACCGCACCCGGCGCACCGGATAGGCCACGTCGGCAGTCCCGCGTGACGGTCCACACGCCGGACCGTGATTCGCGCCCGACTCTTGGTACCCTGTCGGTGCGTCGCTACGCTGCGGGAGAGCGTCGTCCGGGACATCCGGGCAACCGCCGAAGGAGCAACACCTCTCCGTCAAACTCTCAGGCACCCGGGACCGTGGCTGCTGACGACGTCTCTGGAAAGTGGCGGGTGCGCGCACCCGCCCGCCCACGGTGAAAGGCATCGGTCCGCCGCTGCCGAATCTCTCAGGCGCTGCGTTCGTGCGGCATGACAGAGGGGGAGGGACCAGTCCGGCGCGGCCGGACCGAGAAGATCAAGGTGCCCTCTTGTCGACCCCCGCTTCTGTGTTCTCCCAGCGTCACCTCGGCCCCGACGCCGACGAACTGGCTGTCATCCTCGACGTCCTCGGCGTCGGATCCCTGGACGAGATCGCCGCGAAGGTGGTTCCCGCGTCGATCGCCGACGGCGCGGACACGAACGGATTCGCTCCGGGACTGGACGCCCTGCCCGCTCCGCTGACGGAGGCGCAGGCGACCGCGGCGATGCGCGAACTCGCGAATCGCAATGTGGTCGCCCGATCGATGATCGGTCTCGGTTACTACGACACACACACGCCCGGAGTCATCAAGCGCAACGTCCTGGAGAACCCGGCGTGGTACACCGCCTACACCCCGTACCAGCCGGAGATCAGCCAGGGTCGGCTCGAAGCGCTGCTCAACTTCCAGACCATGGTGTGCGATCTGACCGGCATGGAGGTGGCGAACGCCTCAATGCTGGATGAGGCGACCGCGGCCGCCGAGGCGATGACGCTGCTGCGCCGCGCCGGTAAGTCGAAGTCGAACCGCGTGGTCGTCGACTCCGACCTCTTCCCGCAGACGCGTGCGGTGATCGAGACCCGTGCGACGCCGCTAGGCATCGAGGTGGTCGAAGCCGAGCTCGATGGGTCGGCGCCGGACGCGGGGCTTCCCGAGGGCGAGTTCTTCGGAGTCATCGTGCAGACGCCCGGTGCGAGCGGCCGGATCACCGATCTCGGCCCGGTCATCGAGGCGGCGCATGCGCGAGGTGCGCTGATCGCCGCAGGCGTCGACCTGCTGGCCGCCACTCTCATCACCCCTCCGGGAGAGCTCGGCGCGGATGCGTGCTTCGGCACCACACAGCGCTTCGGTGTCCCGATGGGCTTCGGTGGACCGCACGCCGGCTACCTGGCGGTGCACACCAAACGCACTCGTCAGCTTCCGGGGCGCCTCGTCGGCGTCTCCAAGGACGCGGACGGCAACCTCGCGTACCGCCTGGCACTTCAGACCCGCGAGCAGCACATCCGACGCGAGAAGGCGACCAGCAACATCTGCACGGCGCAGGTGCTGCTCGCCATCATCGCCGCGATGTACGCCTCCTACCACGGCCCGTCCGGGCTCAAGGCGATCGCCGAGCGGGTGCACGGGCACGCCGCAGACCTCGCCGATCGCCTCGCGGGCGGTGGATTCGGTGTGGAGCACGCCTCGTTCTTCGACACCCTCACCGTGCGGGCCGACGGCAGGGCCGCGGAGATCGTCGACGCGGCCAAGTCGCGCCACGGCATCAACCTGCGGTTGATCGACGGCGACCGCGTGGGCGTCGCGTGCGATGAGACCACCACCGCCGCCGACATCGATGCCGTCCTGGACGCCTTCGGCGCCGCGGGTGCCGCGGCGACGCAGTTCAGTGCCCCGATCGCGAACCGCAGCAGCGAGTATCTGACGCATCCGGCCTTCCACCTGCACCGGACCGAGACCGCGATGCTGCGCTACCTGCGGATGCTCTCCGACAAGGACATCGCTCTCGACCGCAGCATGATCCCCCTGGGCTCGTGCACGATGAAGCTGAACGCGACCACCGAGATGGAGCCGATCACCTGGCCGGAGATCGGCGGCCTGCACCCGTTCGCCCCGCTCTCCGACAGCGAGGGCATCCGCGAGCTGATCGCTCGGCTGGAGAACTGGCTGGTGGCCGTCACCGGTTACGACCGCGTGAGCCTGCAGCCCAATGCCGGCTCGCAGGGCGAGTACGCGGGTCTGCTCGCGATTCGCCGTTACCATCTCTCGCGCGGCGACGACGCACGCGACGTCTGCCTCATCCCCTCCAGTGCTCACGGAACCAATGCGGCGTCGGCCGTCATGGCCGGGCTGCGCGTGGTGGTGGTGGCCAGCCGTGACACCGGGGACGTCGACATCGACGATCTGCGCGCGAAGATCGAGAAGCACCGCGACGAGTTGGCGGGCATCATGATCACCTACCCGTCCACCCACGGCGTGTTCGAGCACGAGGTCACCGACATCTGCGACGCGGTGCACGAGGCCGGCGGCCAGGTGTACGTGGACGGCGCCAATCTCAACGCGCTCGTCGGCCTGGCCCGGCCGGGCCGGTTCGGGGGCGACGTCTCGCATCTGAATCTGCACAAGACGTTCTGCATTCCGCACGGCGGCGGCGGCCCGGGCGTCGGACCGGTCGCGGTGCGCGAGCATCTGGCGCCGTTCCTGCCGAGCAGCCCGCTGGCCTCCGAACTTCCGCAGACCGGCGTCGCGATCTCGGCGGCGCCGTACGGTTCGGCGTCGATCCTGCCGATCACCTACGCGTACATCGCCATGATGGGTGCCCAGGGACTGCGGACCGCCACGCTGACCGCGATCGCCTCCGCCAACTACATCGCGCGTCGCCTGCGCGACCACTACCCGGTGCTCTACACCGGAGAGGGCGGCTGGGTGGCTCACGAGTGCATCCTGGACCTGCGTGAACTGACCAAGGACAGTGGAGTCTCGGTCGACGACGTCGCCAAGCGACTCGCCGACTACGGCTTCCACGCGCCCACGATGAGCTTCCCCGTCGCCGGAACCCTGATGGTGGAGCCCACCGAGAGCGAGAATCTCGCCGAACTCGACGCCTTCATCGACGCGATGATCGCCATCCGCGGCGAGATCGACAAGGTCGCCGACGGCACCTGGTCGGTCGAGGACAATCCGCTCGCCGGCGCGCCGCACACCGCCGAATGCCTGGTGGGCGAGTGGAATCACGGATACGACCGGCTCACCGCCGTGTACCCGAACGGTCTCCCGTCGTCCGGAGCGCGCGCCAAGGTGTGGCCGGCCGTCCGCCGGATCGACGGAGCCTTCGGCGACCGGAACCTCGTCTGCAGCTGCCCTCCGATCGAGGCCTTCAGCGAGTAGGCTCGCGGGCACCGACAGGAGGCTCGCGATGTCCAAAGTCCGTGTCCACAACCTCAACGTCTCGCTCGACGGTTTCAGTGCGGGCGGAACCGTCACGTACGATGCGCCGATCGGCGAGGCGGCCCGGTTGTTCGACCACTTCGACGGCCGGGTGATCTGGGGTGTGGACGCGATCGCCGAGCCGGTTCGCGCCGATCACGTGTTCACCAGTGCGTGGAGTCAGGGGATCGGCGTCGAGATAATGGGACGCCGCAAGTTCGGTCCGCAGACCGGACCGTGGGCCGACGACGGCTGGCGCGGGTGGTGGGGCGACGAGCCTCCGTTCCGCACACCCGTGGTGGTGTTGACGCATCACGAGCGCCCGCCGATCGAGTTCGCGAACGGCACCGTCTTCCACTTCGTGGACGCCCCGGCGCCGCAGGCGCTCGAGTACGCGCGCGGACTCGCCGGCGGCGATGTCCGCCTCGGTGGCGGACCCACGTCCGTCCGCGAGTTCCTGCACGCCGACCTGGTCGATTTCATGCATCTGGTCGTCGTCCCGGTGGTGATCGGTTCGGGCGTCTCGATCTGGGACGGCTGTGCCGAACTCCAGGACCGCTTCGACGTCGAGTCGGTGACCACCGGCAGCGGCCTCATACACCAGTTCTGGAATCGGAAGCGGTAGGCCCTTCGCGCCGGTCCCGCTGTTACGGCGCCGCCGCCGGGTAGACCACCTTGCTGATCGCGACCGCGGCCGCGGGCTCGGGGAGCGGCATCGGGTCGGCGATCGGGCCGAAGGTCACGGTCGGCGTCGGTGCAGGCAGCGGCCCGGCACCGCGGAAACCCGCCTTGGTCAGGATCTGCATCTGGGCCGGTTTGCGCGCGAAGGTGAAGAACTGAGAGACGGCGTCGCTGACGTGCGCCGGAACCGACTGGCCCGACAGTTTCACCACCGGATAGTCGGCCGACGGAGTCGGGCCCTTCGGCGCGACCACCGCGACCCGGGCGGTCTTGTCGTCCTTGGTGAGCATGTAGAGGTGCTGCTCGGTCACCGACACGGCGCGGACCGGCGCATCGGAGGGATCGCCGGTCCCGGCGATCGAGTCGACGGCGGCGTCGATGGAGCCGTCCCCGACTTTCGGCGGAGCCGACATGAGCTGATCGAGCGCAGCGACCACCTCGGGTGACTGCGCCTGTCGGAGAGTGAGCGGCTTCTGGGTCGGGACGGTCGCGGCCGCGACTGCTTGGGCTCCCAGTGCGGTCGCGGCCGACTGCGGGCCGGTGGGCATCGCGATGCGCATCGAGCCCCACGACGATCTGCCGTACGCGGAGAGGGAATTGGCGCGGGTCTGCGCGGGCAGGTCGGACCACCCGATGCGGCCGTCGGCGGCCTTCGCGATCTCGGGCTCCATCGCCAGCCGGACCGGCGACGACACGAGCGATTCCGGGTTGCCCTGGAGCACGTCGGGCTTCGCGGTCTGCAGGGCCGCGGACCAGATGGACGACTCGGGCACCCAGGCGGCGGGGAAATCACCGTAGGTCTGCGCGTCCCACTTCTGGGCGGTCAGACCCTCGAGAGTCGCGCGGGCGTCGGCGGGTCGCACGTCCACGGTGATGCAGTGGTCGCGGACCACCGGCTCGGTGTTGTTGTAGTCCTGCGCGATCCTCTGCAGACCCGGTGCGATCGCGGGATCGGCCAGAACGGAGATCTTCGCCGGTCCCTCGAGGCACTCACCGGCCGCCACCGGCTGTTCGTCGTCGATTCGATCGCCGAGTTGACGCCACGCCGTGACGATGCCCGCGATCAGAATGATCGCGAGGACGAATGCCAGCAGCGGTCGGCTGATGTAAGTCCGACTGCGTCCACCCGAATTGTGCTTCGCCACTGATCGTCCTTCCTCCGGCGATTCGTGTCATGCCAGGCCGATGCGCGTCCAGCGGGCCGATGCACCGAGCCCGGACCGAGAATCCGGTCCGGGCTCGGTGGTCTGCACCTTCCGTGTATATCAGGCGTTGGCTGCCTTGTACTCGCGGCGCGCGGCGTGCAGCAGCGGTTCGGTGTACCCGCTCGGCTGCGTCGCGCCCTTGAGGATCAGGTCCTTGGCGGCCTGGAAGGCGATGTTGCCGTCGAAGTTCGGTGCCATCGGACGGTAGGCGGGATCGCCGGCGTTCTGCCGGTCGACCACCGGTGCCATCCGCTCGAGCGCGGCGACGACCTCGTCCTCGGTGACGATGCCGTGACGGAGCCAGTTGGCGAGCAGCTGGCTGGAGATGCGCAGCGTTGCGCGGTCCTCCATCAGCGCGACGTCGTGGATGTCCGGCACCTTCGAGCAGCCGACGCCCTGGTCGATCCACCGGACCACGTAGCCGAGGATCGACTGCGCGTTGTTGTCGAGTTCCTCGCGCTTCTCCTCCTCGCTCCAGTCGGTGCTCTTCGCCAGCGGGATGGTCAGGATGTCGTCCACAGACGCCGGTTCGCGCTTGGCGATGTCGTCCTGACGCTCGAAGACGTCGACCTCGTGGTAGTGCAGCGCGTGCAGGGTGGCGGCGGTCGGCGACGGCACCCACGCGGTGTTGGCACCGGCGTTGGGGTGACCGATCTTCTGCTCCAGCATGTCGGCCATCAGATCCGGCATCGCCCACATGCCCTTGCCGATCTGCGCCTTGTGCTGCAGACCCGCGTGCAGACCGGTGTCGACGTTCGAGTCCTCGTACGCGTTGAACCAGGTCTGGCCCTTGATCTCGGCCTTGCGGACGAACGCGCCGGCCTCCATCGAGGTGTGGATCTCGTCGCCGGTGCGGTCGAGGAAACCGGTGTTGATGAACACCACGCGCTCGGAGGCCGCCTTGATCGACGCCTTGAGGTTCACCGACGTGCGGCGTTCCTCGTCCATGATGCCGACCTTGAGGGTGTTGCGCGGCAGGCCGAGGACGTCCTCGACGCGGCCGAACAGCTCGCTGGTGAAGGCGACCTCGTCGGGACCGTGCATCTTCGGCTTCACGATGTAGATCGAGCCGGTGCGGGAGTTCTGCAGACCTTCGGCGCTCATCCCGTGGATGCCGATCGCCGAGGTGATCAGCGCATCCATGATGCCCTCGGGGACCTCGTTGCCGTCGGCGTCGAGGATGGCGGGGTTGGTCATCAGATGGCCCACGTTGCGCACGAAGAGCAGCGAACGACCGTGCAGTTCCACCTCGCCGGTGCCGTCGGGCGCGGTGTAGACCCGGTTCGGGTTCAGCGTGCGGGTGAAGGTCTTACCGCCCTTGTTGACTTCTTCGGCCAGGTCGCCCTTGTTGAGGCCGAGCCAGTTGTGGTAGCCGAGCACCTTGTCGTCGGCGTCGACCGCGGCGACCGAGTCCTCGAAGTCCATGATCGTCGTGACGGCGGATTCGACGGCGACGTCCTTGACGCCGGCGGCGTCGGTGGCGCCGATCGGCGACTCCGGATCGATCTGGATCTCGACGTGCAGACCGTGGTGGCGCAGCAGGATGCCCGACGGCGCTGCGGCGTCGCCGGTGTAGCCGGCGAACGCGTTCGGGTCGGCGAAGGTGGTGGTGGCGTCGCCGATCGCGGCGACGACCTTGCCGTCGACGACGGTGTACGAGGTCACGTCGGCGTGGCTGCCCTGCTCCAGCGGCACGGCCTTGTCGAGGAAGGCCTTGGCGAACGCGATGACCTTGTCACCGCGGACCTTGTTGTAGGACGAACCCTTCTCGGCACCGCCGGTCTCCGGGATCGCGTCGGTGCCGTAGAGAGCGTCGTACAGCGAGCCCCAGCGCGCGTTGGACGCGTTGAGGGCGAAACGGGCGTTGAGGATCGGCACCACCAGCTGCGGTCCGGGGATGTTCGCGATCTCCTCGTCGACGTTCTCCGTGGTGATCTGGAAGTCCTCGGGCACCGGGACGAGGTAGCCGATCTCGGTCAGGAAGGCCTTGTACTCGTCGAAGTCGAAGTCCTGGTGGTCGCGGTGCCAGGCGTCGATCTTGGCCTGCAGGTCGTCGCGGACGGCGAGCAGCTCGCGGTTGCGGGGAGCGAGGTCGTTGATCACGGCCGCAGCGCCCGCCCAGAACTTCTCGGCGTCTACACCCGTGCCGGGAAGCGCTTCGTTGTTGACGAAGTCGTAGAGGACTTCGGCGACCTGCAATCCGTTGACGGTGACGCGTTCGGTCATGGCAACCTTTCCTTTGCGAGTGCGTACTGCGGGAACGTCGGCTGCGTGCCGGATGACTCCGGAAGCGGCCCGCCCACAATCATTCATGTTACAAGGGGTTACCAGCGAGTATTTATCCGAGGCCGACCGATTCGAGAAGGCTGTCGCAGGTTGTGATGAGGGCCTCACGGAGTTCCTGCCCGCGCCGCGCGATAGCCGCCTGCTCGCGGACGTACCGGGCCCGCCCCTCGGGCGTCTCGATGGCCACCGGTGCGTAGCCGTACGAGGTGAGGTCGTACGGACTGGCTCGCATGTCGAGTTCCCGCGCGTCCAGGGCCAGCTCGAAGCAGTCGGCCAGCAGGTCCGCCGGGAGCAGTGGCGTGAGGCGCAGACAGTAGCGGTACAGGTCCATCGTCGCGTGCAGGCAGCCCGGCTGCTCGTTGTCGACGGCTCCGGCTCGACTCAGGGCGGTGGCGTTGCGCCCGACCGCGTCCGCGGTGAAGAACCGGAAGGCGTCGAAGTGCGTGCACGCGAGTGTGCTCTCCTCGACCACGGCGTCGGTGCCGCGCGCGCCGAGCCGGAGCGGCAGTTCGTGACGGGTCTCGTCGGCGCGATACACCATCGCCCACTCGTGCAGGCCGAGACAACCGAGGCGCGGTGCGCGGTTCGCCGTCGCCCGCGTGATGCGGACGGTGTCGGTGAGCAGCCGGACCCGGGACTCGAGATGTTCGCGCGTCACCTCTGCGGTGCCGTCGACATCGACGCGGTAGCCACGCAGACCGGAGTAGCGGTGGGCCTGGGCCAGCCGCACACCGTAGCCGGGATGCCAGCGCAGCACCTGACCGGGGCGGGCCGAGTAGTAGGTGAACAGGAAGTCGATGACCGGGTGCTTGCGTCCTTCGTTCCGCATCCGCAGATACGGACCGATGAGGGTCTCGACGCGCTCCCGGTGGGCGTCGGCCCGGGACTGCCACTCCGGGCGCGACAGCGTCTCCTGCCGCTGCATCAGATGCGGTGCGTGGAGTCGCGGAGGTCGCCGACGAAGGCCTCCGCGAGGTCGGCGAGTGCGATGACCCCGATGATCGTGCCCGCCGTGTCGACGACCGCCCCGAGGTGGGCGCTGGTGCGGCGGAGCACGACGGTGGCTTCGTCCAGCGGTGTCGCCGAACCGATCTTCGGCAGCGGCCGGATCTGGTCCACACCGATGATCGACTCCGGGCCGACGGCCGGATCGAGGATGTCGTCGAGCACGTCCTTGATGTGCAGGTAGCCGATGAACGAGCCGTCCAACCCGCGGACGGGGAAGCGGGAGTAACCCGTCTCGCGCACCGCACGCTCGACTGAACCGAGTGTGGGACCGAGTCCGCCCGTCGATGCGTCGAGCTGAACGCGCACGCTGCGCACCGTGCTCAGCGGGATCATCAGTTCGGCCACCGTCCGTTCGACGGTCGTCAGTGCGCGGGTGAGCCGCTCGTGCTCGTCGGCGTCGAGCAGACCGAGCTCCCGGGACTCGCCGATCATGTCGGCCAGCTCGGCCTCGTTGACCGTGGTCGCCAACTCGTCCTTGGGCTCGACGCGCATCGCCCTGAGCGAGATGTTCGCCAACGCGTTGTAGAACCAGATCAGCGGCCGTGCGACGCGCATGAAGACCAGGTGCACCGGAACCACCAGCATCGCCACGGTCTCGGGGCCGGCGAGCGCGATGTTCTTCGGCACCATCTCACCCAGCAGGATGTGCAGGATCACCACGATCGCCAGACCGATCGCGAAGGCGATCGGGTGCAGCAGCTGACTCGGCACGCGCATCAGATCCAGCGGTGCGCTGATCAGATGGGCGATGGCCGGTTCGGCGACCCGACCGAGCAGGATCGAACAGATCGTGATTCCGAGCTGCGAGCCCGCGAGCATCAGCGACAGATGCTCGGAGGCCTCGATCACCGTGCGGGCACGCTTCTTTCCCGATTCCTCGAGGGCGACGAGCCGGTCCCGCCGCGCCGCGATGAGCGAGAACTCGCCGGCGACGAAGAAGGCGTTGGCGGCCAGGAGCACCACCGTCAGCAGGATTCCCCACCAGTCACCCACGGGACGCCTCCGTCCCGCCGGGCTCGGCACTGCCGTCGATGATCGTCATCCACACCTTGTCGACGCGGCGCTGATCCATCTGCACCACGGTCGCGCGCCATCGGGGTTCGGGTTCGTCGAGGAAGTTCTCGCCGGCCGACTCGCGCTGCGGAAGGTCGACGATGTCGCCGGTGCGCGGAATGCGGCCGAGGCAGAACATCACCAGTCCGCCGAGCGTCTCGTACGACCCCTCGGGTGCGCGGTAGCCGGTGCCGCTCTGCAGTTCGTCGAGCCGCAGCAGCCCGGAGCAGCGGAAGCCGTTGCCGACCGGAGTCACGTCCGACTCCTCGACGTCGTGCTCGTCGGTGACGTCGCCGAGGATCTCCTCGACGATGTCCTCCGACGTCACCAGGCCCGCGGTGCCGCCGTACTCGTCGATGACCACGCAGACCTCGAGGCCGTTCGACGAGATGCGATCCATCAGCGAGTCGCCGTCGAGGCTGTCCGGGACCCGGGTGATCGGGCGTGCCAGCGACCGCAGCGACGTGGTCGCGAGGCTCTGCGGCGGCAGGGTGAAGGCCTGCTTGATGTGGACGACGCCGACGAGGTTGTCGAGGTCGCCGCCTTCGGCGATCAGGAACCGGGAGTGGCCGGTCCGGGAAGCGGCGGCGATCAGATCGCGCACCGAGTCGTTGGGTTCGAGCGATTCGATCCGCACGCGGGGAGTCATCAGGTCCGCGGCCGTGAGATCGCCGAAACGCAGCGACCGGTCGACGAGAGTCGCGGTGTCGGGGTCGAGGGCCCCGCGCAGCGCGGAGTTGCGCACCAGCGCGGCGAGTTCGGCAGCCGACCGCGCCGACCCGAGTTCTTCGGTGGGCTCGATGCCCAGGCGCCGCACCAGTGCGTTCGCCGAGCCGTTGAGGCCGTTGATCGCCGGCCGGAAGAACGAGGAGAACATCGCGAGGGGAGTGGCGGTGGCGCGCGCGACCGCCAGCGGCTTGGTGATCGCGAGGTTCTTCGGTATCAGCTCACCGAGGACCATCGAGAGCGAGGTGGCGATGATCAGGGCCAGCGCCAGGGAGATGCCGTCGGCGACTCCGTCCGGAATCCTCATCGCCTCCAGCACGGGCGCGAACAGGGTCGCCAGCACCGGTTCGGCGATGTAACCGGTGATCAGCGTTGTGATCGTGATGCCCAGCTGGGCGCCCGACAACTGGAAGGAGAGGGATCGGTGCGCTCGGTCGACGGCTCGCGCACGGCGATCGCCGCGACGCGCGACGTCGCCCGCGATGGTGGACCGTTCGAGCGCGGTCAGCGAGAACTCTCCGGCGACGAACAGCGCCGTGCCCAGCGTCAGCGCGATGAATCCGGCCAGACTCGCGATGATGACGAATACGTTCACCGGCGCGGGTCACCAACCACCCGGGAGCGGGCGTCCCTCGGCGAAACCGGCGGCGGACTGGACGCCCAGTACCACCTTGTCGTGCAATTCCTGCAGAGTCGAGGCACCGGCGTAGGTCGCGGTGCTGCGGACTCCTGAACAGATGTGGTCGATCAAGTCCTCTACTCCGGGGCGGTCGGGGTCGATACGGATGCGCGAGGAGGAGATGCCCTCCTCGAACAGCGCTTTCCGGGCACGATCGTATGCGGCGTCGGCGGACGAACGCGCGGCGACGGCGCGTTTCGACGCCATGCCGAAGCTCACCTTGTATTCGCCTGCGGAGTCGGCGTGCAGGTCGCCCGGCGACTCGTACGTTCCGGCGAACCAGGAACCGACCATCGCATTCGATGCGCCGGCCGCCACCGCCAGCGCCACGTCCCGCGGGTGCCGGATGCCGCCGTCCGCCCACACCGCCGCACCGTGCTCGCGTGCGACGGCGGCGCATTCGGCGACCGCCGAGAACTGTGGCCGGCCGACGCCGGTCATCATCCGCGTGGTGCACATCGCGCCCGGGCCGACACCGACCTTGACGATGTCGGCGCCCGCCTCGATCAGATCGAGCGTGCCCTGTGCGGACACCACATTCCCCGCGGCCAGCCGGACGCCGAGATCGGCGCCCGCGATTGCGGCGAGCGCACTGATCATCTTCTCCTGATGTCCGTGAGCGGTATCGACGACGAGCAGGTCGGCCCCGGCCTCGACCAGTGCGCGGGCCTTGCCGACCACGTCCCCGTTGATGCCGACCGCGGCACCGATCCGGAGCCTGCCCGAGGCGTCCACGTTGGGGCGGTAGATACCGGACCGGAGCGCGCCGAGGCGGGTCAGCACGCCGGCGAGCTCGCCGGCTCCGTCGGTGAGTACGGCCAGGTCGGCGTTCGCCTCGACCAGCGCGTCGAAGACAAGCCGGGGGTCGGTCTCGGCGGGCAGGGTCACCGGCACGGGCTCGGCGACCGAGGCGACATCGGTGAAGAGGTCGATCTCGTGTCCGGGCGCCGCGCGTGGGATCAGTCCGATCGGCCGACGTCCGTCGAGGACCACCGCGTAGCCGTGCGAACGCTTCGGGATCAGTGCCTGCGCATGCGCCATCACGTCGGTCGCGCAGAGGGTGACCGGCGTCTCGGCCACCAGGTGCGCATTCTTGACGTAGGCGATGGTCCGGGCCGCGACATCGAGCGGCACGTCCTGCGGAAGCACCACCAGGCCGCCGCGTCGCGCCACGGTCTCGGCCATCCGCTTTCCGGCGATCGCCGTCATATTGGCGACCACCAGCGGGATGGTGGTGCCGGTGCCGTCGGAGGTCGACATGTCGACGTCGAACCGCGAGGCCACCGACGACCGGTTCGGAACGATGAAGACGTCGTCGTAAGTCAGGTCGTAGTGCGGTGCGTGGCCGTCCAGGAAGCGCACGGGGAACCTTTCATGTCACAGCGTCTCGGCGGTCGTCAGTGGTGGGCGATGAGGCGGCTGAGCTCGGTGAGCCAGGGGATGGCCACCGCGAGGGTCGGAACGACCAGGATGGCCGCGGCGAGCAGGTAGGCCGTCGCCGAGATGCGGCGTGCGGAGTGCATGTATGAGAGCCGCCGGACGCGGACGAGGGTGGTCGGGCCGCCGACCGCCATGGCGCCGCGAGGTGCGGTCGCGTCCGCGCAGGCCACCAGTGCGCGGCCGAGAGTGGTGGGAGTGGTGGCACGCGCGGCCTGATCGTCGGCCAGGGCCTCGGCCAGCAGTTCCACCGACCCGAGCGCGGACTTGGACCGGACGAATCGGGGGAAGGCCTCGTGCAGCGCGATGAATGCCTCAAGCACCAGATCGTGCCGGGCCCGCAGGTGTGCGCGTTCGTGTTCGATGACGGCGGTCAGCTCGCGCTCGTCGAGTCGAGCCAGCACACCTTCGCTGAGGACTACTCGCCTGCGCAGTCCGGGCAGGCAGTAGGCGAGCGGCGCGGGGACGTCGAGGATCCGGATGTCGCGCCCGGCCGCGAGCCTGCGGTCGGCGTTGTCGACCAGGTCGATGAGCGTGCGGTGCGCATTGCGTCGCGCCCGCGTGCGGATGCCGACGCGGATCACGGTGTACATCAGGCGCGCGCCGATGAGGAGGGTCAGCGCGAAGACCGCGACGTAGACCGTCCAGAGAAACCAGCCGAGCCGGTGGGTCTCTTCGATGGGATTGCTGGTCGGCGCACCGTTGGGCCCGGGCGAGAGCAGGTTGGCGGCGATCGCGAGCCCGGTGCTGAATGCCGACAGCACGGCTGCGAGGGCGATCGACTGCCACAGGGCCATCGCCGCACGCGGAGCGTAGAGCGGCCAGGTGGCGCGGGAGAGGGAAGCGGGGATCGGTCCGACCAAGGCGATCGTGAGGATGCCGAACAGCAGCGCCGTCATGGCCCTCCCCAGGTCGTCGGAGTCGGTGATCTCATGTCAGGGTAGTCAACTGTGGCTGCCGCGCGTGGCTTCCAGCTCATCGAGAGCTTCGCGCAGTGCCGCGGCTTCGTCCGAGCCGACTCGTCCGACGAACGAGACGAGGGCCGCGTGACGCGAGTCCGGGGCGTCGGCGGAACTGAGTGCGTCGACCATCAGCTTGGCCACGAGGTCCTCGCGCGGCGAGGTGGCCGTGTACTGGTGTGCGCGGTCGTCACGGATCTGGGTAACCAGACCCTTCTTGGTGAGACGCTGCAGCACGGTCATGACGGTCGTGTACGCGAGAGTGCGGCTCTTGGCCAGTTCGGCATGCACCTGACGCACGGTCTGTGGCGTCGCGGACGCCCACAGGGTGTCCATGACGGCACGCTCGAGATCGCCCAATCCATTCATCTTCTTCATCTTACGTCGACTCCCTGATTTCTCCGCTTCGTGCCGGTCATGGATCGTGTCGGTCGAGGCCGCCATCGCTCACGATTGTGTAACGCGTGAGGCGGGGAAGGAGTTCCCGTCGGCTCTGCGGCGGACCGTGTTGACACGAAACTAAGGTTAGCCTACATTCATCACCAAGGATCGCGTGAGAGTCCTGAGGGCTGCAGAGACCCCCGATCCGCGACGGTGACCCCCGTGTTCGATGAGGAGCGCGGGGGTCACTGGCGTCTCTCCTACCGGCAGTGGCAGGGTTCACGTATGGAAGAGACGTCAATTGCGATCGACCCGACCGAGGCCCGAGGCCTCGACCGACTCCTCGGCTTCACCGTGACCCACGCAGACGGCGAGGGACTGCGCGGCACGCTGGAGCTCTCCGAGATCCATCATCAGCCCTTCGGCATCACTCACGGCGGTGTGTACTGCGCACTGGCCGAGAGCGCCGCGAGCATCAGCGCCTTCTGCTGGCTGCAGGAGAGCGGACTCGGCGGGACCGCCGTCGGTGCGAACAACTCGACCGATTTCCTCCGCTCGGTGTCGAGCGGGACGCTGTCGGTGTCGACCAGCCCGATTCACCGGGGCCGCCGCCAGCAGCTCTGGCAGGTCGACATCACCGATCAGACGGGCAGGCTCGTCGCGCAGTCGCGGGTCCGCCTGCAGAACATCGAGACACCCGCGGGCTGAGAATGCCGATCGGGCCCTCTCGCCGCGGCGAGAGGGCCCGATCACGGGAACGATCGGTCAGCCGGCGGTGTCGGTCCGTTCGGGGCCGTCGCCGTCGGCGCGGGCGGCCTCGGCCAGCCGGAGCCGTTCGAGATAGGACAGTTCGGTGAGGGCGGTCCGCGCGTACACCTGCTGCTCGGTGACCGCCAGCTGAGTGCGCCCGCGGGTGTTGAAGGCGAAGAACCAGTTGATGATGGTGTTCAACCGGTTGCGGAAGCCCACCAGGTACACCAAGTGGAGTGCGAGCCAGCCGAGCCAGGCGATGTAACCCTCGCTCTCGAACTTCCACTTGGTTCCGGGGATCGGCACCTGCATCACGGCGCTGAAGCGTGAGACGGTGGCCATCGAGCCCTTGTCGAAGTAGCTGAAGGGCTTGCGCTGGTCGGGCGTCTGCCCCTTGCGGATCTCCGCGAGAATCGCGTCGGCGGCGTACCGGCCGCCCTGGATCGCGCCCTGCGCGACTCCGGGGACGCCGTCGACCGCCATCATGTCGCCCACGACGAAGACGTTGGGATGACCGGGGATCGTGAGGTCCGGTCCCACC
The DNA here is from genome assembly GCF_041950545.1 of Gordonia sp. PS3. Lineage (NCBI taxonomy): Bacteria > Bacillati > Actinomycetota > Actinomycetes > Mycobacteriales > Gordoniaceae > Gordonia > Gordonia sp. PS3. Next base: position 1,759,040 of record NZ_CP169524.1, read on the forward strand.
TTCACCCGGCCCGCGCGGTCGAGTTCGGTGTCGGACTGATCGGCCAGCACCTTGCCGAGCGAACTGGCCTGCACACCGGCCGACCACACCTTGCACTGGCTCTCGATGCGCCGGGTGGTGCCGTCCTTCTCCTTGACGGTGAGACCGTCGTAATCGAGATCGGTCACCATCGCACCGAGTTGCACGTCCACGCCGAGGCGTTCGAGCCTGCGTCGCGCCTTCTCGCCGAGTTTGGGGCCGAAGGGCGGAAGAACGGCGGGCGAGGCGTCGAGAAGGATGACGTTCGCGTCGGTCGGATCGATGTTGCGGAACGCGCCGCGGAGCGTCTTGTCGCTCATCTCGGCGATCTGACCCGCCAGTTCCACACCGGTCGGGCCCGCACCGATCACGACGAAGGTCAGCAGCTTCTTCTGCTCGGCCGGATCGTTGGAGAGCTCGGCCTGCTCGAAGGCGCCGAGGATGCGGCCGCGCAGTTCCAGTGCGTGGTCGATCGTCTTCATGCCGGGTGCGTACTCGGCGAAATGATCGTTGCCGAAGTACGACTGGTCGGCCCCGGCGGCGATGATCAGGTCGTCGTAGGCGGTCTCGGTGACGCGCTCGAGCAACTGCGAGCGGACCACCTGGTTCTCGAGATCGATGTCGAACACCTCGCCCAGGAGGACCCGAGTGTTCTTCTGCTTCCGCAGCACCACCCGGGTGGCCGGGGCGATCTCGCCCTCGGCGATGATGCCGGTCGCGACCTGGTACAGCATCGGCTGGAACAGGTGATGGGTGGTCTTCGCGATCAGGGTCACGTCCACGTCGGCCTTCTTGAGGCGCTGTGCCGCGAACAGACCGCCGAAACCGGAGCCGATGATCACCACCTGTCGGCGGCGCCGCAGGCTGGTGGCTGGGCTGCTGGTCATTGAATGTCTCCTGGGTGGTGGGTTCACATGACGAGGTGAAGCGGATGCTCGGTGATGCCGGGCCCCTGACCGATCACGGTAGTCCGCGACGATCAGGCGGTCATCTCGACGGTGCCGGGGCCGCGCGCACGGTGCCGGGGTCCGGACGGTGCGACGGCTGCGGGCCGGCGGGTCCGGAGCCAATCGGCGCGGCAGATCTCGTACTCCACATCGTGACCGGTGAATCCGTCGTCGAACTGCTCGCGACGCAGGTGTTCGGCCGCCAGACGCATGCCGAGTTTCTGCATCACCCGCTGCGATCGCATGTTGTCCGGGTGAGTGCTGGCGAAGATCCGCTCGGTCCCGGTCTCGGTGAAGGCGACCGAGATCAGTGCGGACGCCGCCTCGGTCGCCAGTCCTCGGTGCCACGATTCGCGCCGCAGCCGGTAGCTGAGCTCCAGCTCCGGCACCGCCGAATGCCGGGGTGCCCGCAGCCAGACCCAACCGGTGAACAGCCGGGTTCGGCGGTCGAACGCGACCCAGAGGCCGGTTCCGCATTCGCGGAACTGCGCCTGGGATCGGGGGATGACCCAATCGGTGATCATCGCCGGCGCAGTGGCTTCGCCTCCGGTGACGAACTCCATCACCACCGGGTCGGCGTCCAGGCCGTGCAGCAGCGGTGCGTCGTGAGGTGCCACGGGGCGCAGCCGAAGTCGTCGAGTCCCGATGTCCACGTGGGGAGTGTATCGGCGACGACCGACATCGCGGCGCGACTTCGGGTCCGTCGGCGAGGCGCACCGACCGACCCGTCCCGGCGGGCCGGACTGTCGGAGGTGGGCGATAGGGTGCACGCATGCCCGACACACCGTTCGTCGTCGAGATTCAATTGCGCTGGGGCGACATGGACCCGCTCAGCCACATCAACAACGTGCAGTTCGCGCGGATCCTCGAGGAGGCTCGGGTCCGGGCCATGCACCTGTGGTTCCAGAAGGACGATCGGCGGTTCGGCTTCCTGATCGCGCGGCAGGAGATCGAGTTCGTCACTCCGCTCCTCTATCACCACGAATCGGCCAAGGTCGAGATCTGGATCTCACGGATCGGCGAGAAGTCGTTCGACTACGGCTACCGCGTCCGCGCCTGGGACGGCGAACTCGCTGCGCTCGCCGAGACCACCTGTGCCGTGGTGGATCTCGCGACCGGCCGACCCGCGCCGCTCCCGGAGGCGGTGCGTGCGGGGCTCGCCGAACACACCGGCGGGGAAGTGGAGTTCCGGCGGCGCCGCTGACACCGTCCCAGACGGCCGAGCAGTCCGGTAGCGCCAGTTGAGCAGAGGGGAGAGTCGCCAGTGCTGACCGTGCACCGCGCCGAGCAGGCGGGATGCCTCGTGGAGGCGCTCGCCGACACCCTGTCCCGGCCACTGGCCGATCCCATGCGGACCGAGATCGTCGCGGTCCCCGAGCGCGGAGTGGAACGCTGGCTCCGGCAGCAGCTGTCGCTGCGGCTCGGCACCTCGTGCGGCGGCGACGGCATCGCCGCGAACATCGCCTTCGACTCGCCGTCGTTCCTGCTGCGTCAGGTGCTCGACGGCGTGTCGGACGATCCCGAGGCCGCCGAGAGCTGGTTCGCCGATCGTCTGCGATGGCCGGTGCTGCGGGTGGTGGACGGCCACATCGACGATCCCGTGCTCCGCGTTCTCGCCACACATCTCGGGACCGGAGACGCCCGCGCCGATCGCGGACGTCGGCTCTCGACCGCGTCGACCATCGCCGCACTGTTCACCTCGTACGGATGGCAGCGGCCGACGATGATCGCCGAGTGGGCCTCCGGCTCCGACACGGACGGTGCGGGAGGAGAACTCGCCGAGCATCTGCGGTGGCAGCCGTGGCTGTGGCGGCTGGTCCGCGAGGAGGTGGGGCATCCGCATCTGGCGGAGCAACTGCCGGTCGTGGTGGACCGTCTGCGCGCCGACGCGGACGCCGTCGACCTTCCCGAACGGCTCTCGTTGTTCGGGGCCACGCGGATCCCGCAGACGCTGCGAAGCGTGCTCGCGGCGCTGTCGGAGCGGCGCGAGGTGGGCTTGTATCTTCCGCATCCCTCGCCCGAACTGTGGTCGGCGGTCCAGACCGCGGGGCCGCAGCGGAGTGGACGGCTGCGCGCCGAACGCCGACCGGTGCGCGTGCGGCACCCATTGCTGGCGAGCCTGTCCCGGGACGTGCAGGAGCTCCAGGAGGTGCTGGCGCCCGCGGTCGGCGCCACCTGCCACCATTCCGCGGAACACCGTCGTCCCGCGACACTGCTGGGTGCGCTTCAGGACGGCATCAGGCGCGACGATCCCGGGCGCCCGGCCGAGGGCGAGGGACTCGACCCCGGTGCCGACGGCAGCGTCGAGGTGCACGCCTGCCACGGTCCGCAGCGCCAGGTGGAGGTGCTTCGCGACCGGCTTCTGCACCTGTTCGACGCCGACCCGACTCTGGAACCGCGCGATGTGCTCATCATGTGTCCCGACGTGGAGGCGTACGCACCGCTGATCGGCGGGGTCTTCGGGCAGTCGAGCCGCGTCGGCGACCATCCGGCCTTCTCGCTGCGCGTGCGGCTCGCCGATCGGGGCATCCGTGCGCAGAACGCGGTGCTCGACGTGCTCGCCCGCGTCCTCGACCTCGCGGCGGGCCGGGTCCGGGCCGGCGATCTGCTCGATCTGGCCGCGACGGAGCCGGTGCGCCGCCGGTTCGGCTTCACCGACGACGATGTCGACACGATCACCGGCTGGGTCCAGCGCTCGGGTATCCGGTGGGGCGTCGACGAGACCCAGCGGCGCCGATTCGGGCTCGGCGGTTTCCCCCAGGGCACCGTGCGGACCGGGCTCGACCGCATCCTGCTGGGCGTGGTCGCCGAGGAAGCGGAGAACGAGTGGCTCGCCACCGCTCTGCCACTGTCGGGAATCGATTCGACGGACACCGATCTCGCCGGAAGATTCGCCGAGTTCGCCGAGCGCCTGACCACACTGCTCGAGACCGTGTCCGAACCCCATGCCTCCGGTCAATGGCTGCGAACGATGATCCACGCCGCCGATCTGCTGACCCACACCGACTCCGAGACCGAGTGGCAGCGGGCGCAAGCCGTCGGCATGCTCACCGATGCGCTCTCGGTTCCCGAGGGAACCCCGGAGTCCGAACTCGAGCTCGCCGACATGCGCGATCTGATGGCGCAGCTGCTCATCGCGCGTCCGACGCGATCGAACTTCTGCACCGGCGAGCTGACCGTGTGCTCGATGGTGCCGATGCGCTCGGTGCCGCATCGGGTGATCGTGGTGCTCGGCATGGACAGCGGTCAATACCCGCGGGCCGGGGCCGTCGACGGCGACGACATCCTCCAGGTCGCGCCGATGGTGGGGGAACGGAATGTGCGCGACGAAGACCGCCAGGTGTTCCTCGACGCGATCTGTGCGGCGACCGAGCACCTGCTGGTGTTCTACACCGGCGCCGATGCGCTGACCGGTGCCCGGACGCCGCCGGCGGTGGTGGTCTCCGAGCTGCTCGACGCCCTGCGCGGGGTGCTCGGGGTCAGCGTCGGCGATCCGGTTCCGGTGCTGTACCGGCACACCCTGCACGCGTTCGACGAACGGAACTTCGTCGACGACGGTTCCGGGCCCTTCAGCTACGACGCGGCCCTGCTTCCGGGCGCCCGTGCTCTGAGCGCACTCACCCGATGCCGCGAGCGGGGACCCGCGCTGCCGGTGATCGCCGATGAGAGACTCCCGCGGGCGCCGGGCGATGCCGACGTCGACCTCGACGAGCTCATCAGCTTTCTGGCCGCACCGGTGGAGGGTCATGCACGGCAGCGTCTCGGCGTGGGGCTGCCCGAACAGGCCGACGAACATCGGGACGAACTCGCCGTGGAGTTGGACGGTCTCGAACGGTGGGGCGTGGGCAACCGCTACCTCGACGCGCTGCTCAGCGGTGCGGATCCGCACGCCGCGCAGGGAGCCGAACTGCGGCGCGGCAGTCTGCCGCCCTTCGCGTTCGGAACCAGAGAGTTCGGTCCCATCCGCGACAAGGCGCAGGCGGTGGCGACTGCCGCACACGGCTATCGTGACGATTCCGCCGACGCCGTCGACGTCCGCGTGGTGCTGCCCGACGGCCGCCGGGTGTACGGGACGGTCGGAGACGTCTTCGCCGGCAGGCTGGTGCCCGTCAGCTATTCGCGGCTCGGGCCCAAGCATCGCCTCGCGGCCTGGATCCGGTTGCTGGCGATCCGGGCCGGTTCCGACCGCGACGTCGCCGAAGCCGTCGTCGTCGGCAGTGCCTCCGGTCGGTACCCGTCGGCCAAGGTGAGTCGAATCCGCACCCCTGACGACGCAGGGGACCTGCTGGCGGTGCTCGTCGCCATCCGTGACGCGGGACTGACCGCGCCGATCGGCCTGACCCTCGATGCCGCGGTGGCCGCGGCGTCGGAGTTCGGCAGGTCGGGCGACCCGGCGAAGGCCCGGCGTCGAGCCGAGTGGGCGTACAAGAAGTCGTACGGCGATCAGAACCGGTACGCCGGGCTCGTCTTCCACGGGGATCCCGACGCGGCGGTCGGATTCGAGACGATGGCCGCGGCGGTGCCGCAGCCGGAGGCGCTGTCGTCCGTGGCGGGTCTGCTGCCCGGCGACGACGCGACCGACATGTACATCCGACTCGCCGCGGCCCTGTTCGGGTCGCTCCTGGCGCACGAGGAGGATCGATGACGGCACTCGGAAGCGACACCGCCTTCGATCTCACCGGACCGCTGCCCACCGGGACGCTGGTCCTCGAGGCCAGCGCGGGCACCGGCAAGACATACGCGATCGTCGCGCTGGCCGTGCGCTACATTGCCGGCGGCGTCCCGGTGTCGGAGTTGCTCATGGCGACGTTCTCGAACGCGGCCTCCGCCGAATTGCGGGACCGGACGCATTCTCGTCTCACCGAGTGCGTCGCCGCGCTGCACGATCGGGCCACCGCACGCACGTCCGGCGACGATCTGATCGCCTTCCTGGCCGACGCGGACGCCGACGAGGTCGCACGGCGGCGTCAACGGCTCGCGGACGCCCTGTCGGACTTCGACGCCGCCACGATGGCGACCACCCACACCTTCTGCAATCGAATGCTCTCGGTCCTCGGCTTCCTCGGCGGCCGTCAGCAGCAGTTCCCGATCCTCGAGAACGTCGACGACATGGTCGCCGAGCTCGCGCGAGACGCTTACCTCGCGCGTTTCGCCGGCGACCCGGACTCGGCGCCCGGGTACGCCGAAGCCGAGCAGATCGCCGTCGCCGCGGTCCGCGATCCCGCTGCGGCACTGGCTCCCGACCGGGAGGACGAGCGGACCGAGGAATCGGACCTGCGAGTGTGGATCGCTCAGCAGGCGCGCGCACACACGGCGCTGCGCAAGCGGCTGGCCAGGGTCCGCACTTACGACGATCTGCAGCAGGCGCTGTTCGAGATCGTCACCGACGCCGAGATCGGCGATGAGGCGTGCCGCCGGATCCGCGCACAGTTCTCGGCCGTGCTCATCGACGAGTTCCAGGACACCGATCCTCAGCAGTGGGAGATCGTCAGGCGATGCTTCCACGATCACCTGCCGCTGGTGCTGGTGGGCGATCCGAAGCAGTCGATCTACGCCTTCCGCGGCGCCGAGGTGCTGAGCTACCTGAACGCGGTCGAGGCGGCAGACGAGCGGCAGCGGCTGACCATGAACTGGCGTTCGGACGCCGCGGTGGTGGACGGGCTCGGCGCGCTCTTCGAGGGCGCGACGCTCGGTCACCGACAGATCGCCTATCAGCCGGTTCGGGCGCGCCGTTCCGGATCGCGGATCCACGGCGCGCCCGCGGTCCGTATCCGCGGATTCCTGCGCGGCGACTTCACCACCACGACGCAGGACGGCACCACTCCCTTGGTCGCCGAAGTCCGCGAGCGCGTCACCGACGACGTCGCCGACGACATCGCGGGTGTGCTGGGCGGCGACGTGACCATCGACGACGGCTACGGCGCCCGGTCGGTCGAACCCGGCGACATCGCTGTTCTGCTCCGCGCCAACCGCACGATCGCACCGCTGCAGCGTGCCCTCGCCGAACGGGGCATCGCCTCCGTCGTCACCTCGGGCACCTCCATCTTCGCCACACCCGCGGCCCGATACTGGTGGTACGTCCTGTCCGCCATCGATACGCCGTCCCGCCAGCCACGCGTGCGTCTGGCCGCGCTGACGCCGATCCTCGGACTGTCGGCCCAGACGCTGGAACGGCAGGGCGACACGGGTGTCGGCGCGCTGTCGGGACGGCTGGCCGAACTCGGTCGCGTCTTCGCCGACGGCGGGTTCGCGGCGATGGCCGCACGGCTCTTCGGCGAGTTCGGCACCGCGGAGCGATTGCTCGGCGTCGACGGAGGCGAGCGTCTGCTCACCGACGTGCTGCAGATCTCCGAACTGTGCAATCGGCATGTCACCGAGTCGTCGACCGGGATCGCCACGCTGGTCGACTGGCTCGGACGACAGATCGACGAGGGTTCGCAGTGGGGACAGCAGCGTGACGCGACGCGACGGCTCGACCGCGACACCGAGGCCGTCCAGATCATGACGGTCCACGCGAGCAAGGGACTCGAGTTCCCGATCGTCTACGTGCCGTTCGGCTGGGACGGCGCCAGCCACCCGAATCCGGCCACCTTCCTGTTCCACGAAGGCGATCGCCGCTATCTCGACGTCGGAGGGAAACAGGCGCGCGGCTATGCGCGCCGCGATCGGCAGTCCCGCTCCGAAGGCGCCGGTGAGGATCTTCGACTGCTCTACGTGGCCGCGACCCGAGCCCGCAGCCAGGTGGTCCTGTGGTGGGCGCCGAGCACGACGACCGCGCGCGGGGCCCTGCACCGGCTGCTCTTCACCGCCGACGAGCGTCGACTGGCCGCACGGTCCGGCGACCTGTCGCCGATTCCGGACACCGTGCCGATCCCGGCCGGGGACACCGAGTGCGTCGGCGCTCTGCGCGGCGTCGCAGCCGGGAACCCCTCGGTCGTCGTGGAACCGGCGGGTCGCCGCGGCCGCACCGAGTGGGGCCCTCCGTCCGACGCGGGCACGCCTCCGGAACTGAGCGTGGCACGGTTCACGAGAAACATCGATCAACGGTGGCGCCGAACGTCGTATTCGGCCATCGTGGCCGCGGCGCACGCGGCATTCCACGCCGAGACGCCCGGACCAGCCTCGCCGGTTCAGGCGGGGAGCGAACCCGAGGACGTGCTGCGGCCCGACGAGCCCGACGACGCGCGGGCGGAGGCCGGTGCGGTGTCCGGAGAAGTCGTGGGCCCACCGTCGCTGATGAACGGGCTGCCCTTCGGCGCCGGATTCGGAACCCTCGTCCACGAAGTACTCGAGCATGTGGACACCGCGGAGCCGGATATGGCGGCGCACGTGCGTCAGATGTGCGTGCAGGGCGCCGCGGCACGGGGAGTCGAGATCGACGTCGATGTTCTCGCCCGCGCGCTGATCGGGGTGCTCACCACACCTCTGGGATTCGGCGATCTGTGGAGCATCGAACCCGGCGCGCGACTGGCCGAGATGGACTTCGAACTGCCGTTGTCCGATACCGCCGGCGGGTTCGGCCTCGAGGAGGTCGGAGATCTGCTCGCGCGGCATCTGCCGGGCGACGATCCGCTGGCACCGTATGCGGAAATGGTCCGGACGGTCTCCGACGAGACCTTCACCGGCTATCTCACCGGCAGCATCGACTCGGTGCTGCGGACCGCCGAGAACCGATTCGTGGTCGTCGACTACAAGACCAACCGCCTGCGTCCGGGGGATCTGGCGGTCGAGGACTTCGGTGGCGAGGCGATGGCCGAGGAGATGATGTCCGCGCACTATCCGCTGCAGGCACTGCTGTATTCGGTGGCACTCCACCGCTATCTGCGCTGGCGGCTCGCCGGCTACGACCCCGCACGGCATCTGGGTCCGGTGCAGTATCACTTCGTGCGCGGGATGGCCGGTCCGCAGACTCCGCCCGGCTGCGGCGTCTTTCAATGGGACCTGCCGCCCGCCCTGATCGTCGAGATGTCGGAGCTCCTCGCCGGCCGAACGGAAGGAGTGGGGCGATGACCGACCCGTCCGCGACCGCCGGAGCACTGTCGGACCGCTGCGCGCCGCAGCGTGTGGCCTCGGGATCGGATCTGCTCACGACGTTCAACGCGGCGGGTGTGCTGAACGCCGCCGATGTGCACGTCGCCAGGCGCGTCGCAGCGCTGTGCGGCGGACCCGTCGACGAGCAGGTGCTCCTTGCCGCAGCGCTGGCGGTCCGTGCCGTCCGGACCGGTTCCACCTGCGTCGAGCTGGACAGGATCGCCGATCTCGCGGCGGCCGGTGACGACCAGACGCCGCTGCCGTGGCCCGCACCCGACGCGCTGCGTGCGGCGCTGGCCGCGTCGCCGCTGGTGATCGGCGGCGGCACCGGCCCACTGCGACCGCTCGCCCTCGCCGAATCGGCCGACGGCCCGCTGCTGTATCTGCGCAAATTCTTCCGGCAGGAACAGAGCATCCGGCAGATCCTCGACGCACGCGCCGCGAGCCGGCCCGCGGTCGACGCAGCCGTGCTGACGGCGGCGCTCGATGCGGCGTTCGGGGCCGGCGACACGAGCGGCTACGACCGCCAGCGTGCCGCCGCGGCGCTGGCGGCCACCTCGTGGACCACCGTCCTCGCAGGCGGTCCCGGTACCGGCAAGACGTACACGGTCGCTCGCATCCTGGCCGTGATGGAGACGCTGTTCGGCGGCGACCTCCGGATCGGGCTGTGCGCGCCCACCGGACGCGCCGCGGCCCAGTTGCAGACGGCGATCGGGGAGTACCGCCGCGAACACCAGACCCTGCGGAGTGACCCCGCCGCGGTGACCGTGCATCGCCTGCTCGGATCTCGGCCGGACGGAACGTTCGTCCGCGGGGCGGGCAACCGTCTGCCTTTCGACGTCGTGGTGGTCGACGAGACCTCGATGCTCCCGGTCACGATGATGTGCCGTCTGCTCGAATCGCTGCGCGCCGACACCCGGCTCATCCTCGTCGGCGATCCGCACCAGCTGGTGTCGGTGGAGGCGGGCGCGGTTCTCGCTGACCTCGTCGACCGGGATGTGACCGCCGGGGCCGGCGCCGTGCTTCCGGACGCGTTCACGGCTGTGTGCGATCTCGCGGCGGCCGACTTCGATTCGGCGGAGACCTCCGCACTGGCGCGCGGCGTCATCACGCTGCGCCGCGGACACCGCTACGGAGACCGCATCGGCGAGGTCGCCGAAGCGGTCAACGCCGGCGACGCGGACCGGGTGATCGAGCTCATCGGCCACGGCGCGCGGTCGGAGCATCCGGTCCGGCTGATCGATCCGGATGACGCCGACGTGGTGCGGACCGAAGCCGTGGGCTGGGCACGGAGCCTGCGCGAGGCGGCGCGGAGCGGCGACGCCCGCGGCGCCGTGGTGGCACTCCGGGGGCACCGCGTGCTGTGCGCGCACCGGGACGGTCCCTACGGGGTCGCGGGCTGGTCCAGACGGGTGATCGGCTGGATCAGCGACGACCTCGGCGGTGCGGCCGGAACGGGCCGCTGGTATCCGGGCGAACCGCTGCTGGTGACCGCGAACGACCGGACGCAGGACGTCTACAACGGCGATTCCGGAGTGGTGATCGACGATGCAGGCGGGCTCGCCGCGGTCTTCGAACGCGGTCATGAGATCAAGCGGCTTCACCCGAGTCAGCTCGCCGACGCGATTCCGGTCTACGCCATGACCATTCACCGGAGTCAGGGCAGCCAGTTCGGCACGGTCACCGTGATCCTCCCGCCCCCGGACGCGGAACTGCTGACGCGGGAGTTGCTCTACACGGCGATCACCCGCGCCGAGCGCGAGGTGAACATCGTCGGCACACCGGAATCCCTGCGCGCCGCCGTCGGCCGCCGGGTGGCGCGGGCGTCAGGGCTGCGCACCGATCTCGTCGAGGTCGTGTCGCCGGCCTGAGCCGGGAGTCAGGCGAGCTCGGCTCCGCCCGGAACGAGATCGCGCCGCAGATACGACTCCCACTGCAGAAACAGTCGCTGCGGATCGCGGGGGAGTGCTCCGAAGGCCTTCATCGACGCGCTGCGCGCGATCTCCGTCTTGTGCGAGACGATCGCGCGGATCTTGCTGCCGAGGCAGTCGTCGACGTCGACGGCGAGGTCGATCCGGTCGCTGGGCGTCCCGGACACGGGAAGATGCGAGTCCTCGGTGAGGTGCGGTTTCAACGTGGTCACGGTGGTCTCGGGAATGGTGATGAAGTAGAGCGAACGGACCTGCCAGGGCTCGCCCGCGTCGGGGCGGTAGGCGCCGATCGCCGCGGCGTCGGCCGCGGCGCACGTGAGCCGGTTGGCGTGGATGTGATCGGGGTGGCCGTACATGCCGTAGGCGTCATAGGTGACGAGGATGTGCGGCTTGATCTCCCGGATGTGTGCCACCAGAGCCGCGACCTGCTCGTCGAAGGGCGCTGAGACGAACGGAGTCGCGCCGGGCGCGGACTCGGGGACGAAACTGTCGGCGTAGCCGAGCATGATGGGCTCGCGAGACAGTCCCAGTTCGCGGGCGGCGTCGAGCAACTCGCCGTGGCGCGCGGTCCCGGGCACCCACGTGCATGTCACCAGCGAGACCTCGCCGCCGCGCCGGGCGTGTCGTGCCATGGTGCCGCCGGTCCACAACGACTCGTCGTCGGGATGAGCGTGGACGAACAGAGCACGTGGAACCCCAGACACGCCCTTCACAGTACGCGCAGCCGCCCCGGTACACTCAGCGGCGCGAAATCAGCTCAACGATGAGGAGTTACGCGGTGACCTCGCAGGTGTACGAGTTCCAAGCCCAGGCACGCCAACTGCTGGATCTGATGGTTCATTCGATCTATTCGAACAAGGACAGCTTTCTTCGCGAACTGATCTCCAACGCGTCGGACGCGGTCGACAAGCTCCGCTTGGAAGGCTTGCGCGACAAGGACCTCGACGTCGACATCTCCGATCTGCACATCCGGCTGACCCCGGACGCCTCCGCTCGGACGCTGACCGTGTCCGACAACGGCATCGGCATGTCGCGCGAGGAGGTCGTCGACCTGATCGGCACCGTGGCGAAGTCGGGCACCGATGAACTGCGCCGGAAGCTCGCCGAGACCGACGCCAAGGACGCCGGGGAACTGATCGGCCAGTTCGGCATCGGCTTCTACTCGGTGTTCATGGTCGCCGATCGCGTCGAACTGGTCACGCGCAAGGCCGGCGAGACCGTCGGAACGCGCTGGGAGTCGACCGGCGACGGGACCTACACCCTCGACGAGGCCCCCGACGCTCCGCAGGGCACGTCGATCACCCTCACCCTCAAGGCCGTCGACGAGGAGAACGCGGTCCACGACTACGCCGACCAGAACGTGCTGCGCGCTCTGGTCAAGAAGTACTCCGACTTCATCTCCTGGCCGATCCGCATGCGGGTGACCAAGCAGGTGCCTGCCGCCGAGGAAGGCGGCGAGCCCACGACTGAAGAGGTCGACGAGACCCTGAACTCGCAGAAGGCGCTGTGGGCGAAGTCGCCCGGCGAGGTGTCCGAGGAGGAGTACGCCGAGTTCTACCGTCACATCTCGCACGCCTGGGACGAGCCCCTCGAGACCATCTCGCTGCACGCCGAGGGCACGTTCGAGTACCAGGCCCTGCTCTTCATCCCGTCGCAGGCGCCGTTCGATCTGTTCATGCGCGAGCGCACCAGCGGAATCCACCTGTATGTCAAGCGCGTGTTCATCATGGACGACGCCGCCGAGTTGATGCCCGAGTATCTGCGGTTCGTCCAGGGCGTGGTCGACGCCGCGGATCTGTCGCTGAACGTCTCGCGCGAGATTCTGCAGCAGGACCGTCAGATCCGCGCCATCCGGCGACGTCTGGTGAAGAAGGTCATCTCGTCGGTCCAGGAACTGCAGGACCGTCGTCCGGAGGACTACCAGACCTTCTGGAGCAATTTCGGCCGCGTCTTCAAGGAAGGTCTGATCAACGACCACGACAACGCGAAGGCGATCCTCAAGGCATCGGTGTTCGGGTCCACCCACAGTGAGACCGAGCCGACCACACTGGTCGACTACCTCTCGCGGTGCAAGCCCGATCAGGACGTGATCTACTACATGACCGGCGAGTCGCGGACGCAGATCGAGCGGTCGCCGCACCTGGAGGCCTTCCGCGCGAAGGGCATCGAGGTGCTGCTGCTGTCCGATCCGGTGGACGAGGTCTGGGTCTCCTCCGGTCTCGACTTCGAAGGCAAGCAACTGGTGTCGGTGGCCAAGGGCGTCGTCGACCTCGATGACGCCGACGCGGACGCCGACGGCGAGGAGAAGTCGAAGCGCGACGAGGAGTTCGCACCGCTGCTGTCCTGGCTCGCCGAGACGCTCGCGGACGACGTCTCGGAGGCGCGGCTGAGTTCGCGGCTGACCGAGTCGGCGGCGTGCCTGGTCGGGGACACTTTCTCGATGACCCCGCAGTTGGAGAAGCTGTATCGGGCGTCGGGCCAGCCGGTGCCCAAGTCGAAGCGGATCCTGGAGCTGAATCCGGACAACGCTCTCGTCATGGCCCTGCGGAGCAAGTTCGACGCGGACGGCGACGATCACACGGCTCTCGAACCGACCGCCAAGCTGCTGTACGCGACGGCGGTGCTCGCCGAGGGCGGAGATCTCGACGATCCGGCGGAGGTCGCGAGGCTGTTGGCCGACACGCTCACCAGAGACCTCGGCTGACCCGGTGGGGATCCTCACGCGGCTGGCGATCCTGATCGGGTCGATCTCCTGGCTGCCGCGGTACCTCCCGTGGATCGTGAAGGCGGACACCGTGCTTCAGAAGGTCTCGCGCGGGCGAGTGGATCTGCTGCGGATCGCCGGACTGCCCGGGATCACCATCACGGTGCGCGGCCGCAAGAGCGGAGTGCTGCACTCGACGCCGGTGCTCGCGGCGCCCGACGGCGAGGACTGGATCGTCGCCGGCTCGTACTTCGGGGGACCGCGGACGCCTGCGTGGGTCTACAACATCCGGGCCGCCGATTCGTTCGACGTCGAGGTTCACGGGGCGGCGACGCGGATGTCAGCGACCGAGCTCTCCGGCGTCGAGCGCGCCGCCGCGTGGGACCGGCTGCTCGGCGTGTGGCCGAACTTCACGTTGTACGAGAAGCGCACGACCCGGGTGATTCCGCTGTTCCGCCTGCACCGCGTGAGCTGACCGTCGTCGCCGGGCCGTCCGCCGGCCGTTCCTGAACGACGACTTGTTCACAACCCTCCGAAACAGCAGTGGTCCCCGACGGATTCGTTCCGTCGGGGACCACTGCTGTTTCGTGTTGTTCGGGCCGTCAGCCGACGCCGAGCACCGCGACCGGAGAGTTTCCGAGTTGCAGGCTCAGGCGCTCGTTGGCGCTCTGGTTCATCCGCGCGGCGATCCGGCGAATGTACGCGTGAAAGGTGGACGCAAAGGTCGAACCTGTGCTGTTTCGCATGGTGGAGACCTCCTTCGTTCTTTGCAGTCCATACCTTTGTAACCTCCGCGCAAGGTGAAGTCAAGCGTTATTCGGGTCGCGTTAACCTTTCGTTCACCTAATCAAGGTTGCGGTCAACGGCTCAGTCGAGCAGTGCGGCGAGGCGTTCCACCTCGGCCACGGTGCCGGGGGAGACGAGCATCGTGGTGACCCCGGCGCGCTCCCAGACAGCTATCTGTTCGCGTACGTGGGCCTCGTCGCCGACGATCGCCGAATCGTCCACGACCGCGTCCGGGATGATCGCCGCGGCCTCGTCCTTGCGGCCGGACCGGAACAGCGCGGTGACCTCGTCGACTACCTCGGCGTAGCCCATTCGGCGGTAGACCTCCGCATGGAAGTTGGTGTCCTCGCTGCCCATGCCGCCCATGTACAGCGCGAGGAAGGGCTTGATCGCGGAGTAGGCGGCGGCGACGTCGTCGGTGAGGACGATCTGCGCCACCGCGGCGATCTCGAACGTCTCGCGGGTGTGGCGGGCGCCGGGTCGGGCGAACCCCTCGTCGAGCCAGGCGTTGTACTGGTCGGCCATCCGGGGTGTGAAGAACAGCGGAAGCCAGCCGTCGGCGATCTCGGCGGCCAGGGCGATGTTCTTGGGGCCCTCCGCGCCGAGGTGGACCGGGATGTCCCGGCGCAGCGGATGCACGATCGACTTCAGGGGTTTTCCGAGGCCGGTCGCCGACTCGTCGGACAGCGGGAGCGGATAATGCGGTCCGGGACTGGTCACCGGTGCCTCCCGCGCCCACACCTGGCGCATGATGTCGACGTACTCCCTGGTGCGTGCCAGCGGCTTCGCGAATCGCTGGCCGTACCAGCCCTCGACCACCTGCGGGCCGGAGACGCCGAGACCGACGATGTGCCTGCCGCCCGAGAGGTGGTCGAGGGTCAGGGCCGCCATCGCACACGCGGTGGGCGTGCGGGCCGACAGCTGAAGCACGGACGTGCCGAGTCTGAGGCGTTCGGTGTCGCTCCCGTACCAGGCGAGGGGAGTGTAGGCGTCCGAACCCCAGGCCTCCGCCGTATAGACGGAGTCGAAGCCCGCCCGTTCGGCGGCCTGAACGAGTTCGCGGTGGTTCGTGGGCGGCTGGGCGCCCCAGTATCCGAGTTGCAGACCGAGTTTCATCCCTCGAGGCTAACGGGGCAGTCGCGGGCGAGGCCCGCCATCGGGGGGCTGAACTGAGATCCGTCGGGGCAGCGGTGCCGGAGGGCGGATCGCCCTCGGACGCCGCTGACCCGACGGATCTCGGCCCGGTCAGTCGGTCAGCGGTGCAGGTCGAACCGGTCCGCGTCCATCACCTGCGTCCACGCGGCGACGAAGTCGTCGACGAACTTGGCTTCGGCGTCGTCGGCCCCATACACCTCGGCCAGCGCCCGGAGCTGGGCGTTGGCTCCGAAGACGAGGTCGGCGCGCGTGGCCGTCCACCGCTTCTCTCCGGTGGCGAGATCGGCGCCGACGAAAGTGCCGTCGCCGGCGTCGGTCCACTCTGTCTCCATATCGAGGATGTTGACGAAGAAGTCGTTCGTCAACGTCTCGGGACGGTCGGTCAGCACCCCGTGCTGCGATCGTCCGTGATTGGCGCCGAGCACACGCAGACCGCCGACCAGCACCGCCATCTGCGGGGCGCTGAGCTGAAGCAGCTGCGCGCGGTCGACCAGCAGGTACTCCGCCGGGATCGGCGCGTCGGCGGCGAGGTAGTTGCGGAAACCGTCCCAGCGGGGCTCCATCACCTTGAACGACTCGACGTCGGTGTTCTCCTGCGTGGCGTCGGTGCGGCCGAGTGAGACCGGCACCTGAACCGTGTGGCCGGCCGCACCCGCGGCCTTCTCGATCGCCGCTGCCCCGCCGAGGACGATCACGTCCGCCACCGAGACCTGCTTGACGCCGGACCCGGCGTTGAACTCCTGGGCGATCCCCTCAAGGACGGGGAGCACTACGTCGAGCTCAGCGGGCTCATTGACGGTCCAGTGGCGCTGCGGCTCGAGACGGAGACGACCGCCGTTGGCGCCGCCGCGCTTGTCGCTGCCGCGGAACGACGCCGCAGCCGCCCACGCCGTCTTGACCAGCTGAGACACGGTCAGGCCCGAATCGAGGATCCGCTCCTTGAGCGCCTGGGCGTCGGCGTCGTCGATCTGCTCGTAGTCCGCTACGGGGACCGGGTCCTGCCAGACCAGGGTCTCCGACGGGACCTCGTCGCCGAGGTAACGGGGAAGCGGGCCCATGTCCCGGTGCGTCAACTTGAACCACGCGCGTGCGAAGGCGTCGGCGAACTCGTTCGGGTTCTCCAGGAAGCGGCGCGAGATCTTGCCGTACACCGGGTCCTCGCGCAGGGCGATGTCGGTGGTCAGCATCATGGGCTGATGCCGCTTGTCGGGATCCTGCGGGTCGGGGACGCTGGTGGAACCGGCGTTGTCCTTGGGCCGCCACTGGATGGCTCCGCCCGGACCGATGTACGTCTCCCACTCGTAGCCGAAGAGGGTCCAGAAGAAGTTGTTGTCCCAGGTGATCGGCGTGCTGTTCCACGCTCCCTCGAGCCCGGAGCTGATGGCGTCGGCACCCGAGCCGGTGCCGTAGGTGCTCTTCCAGCCCAGCCCCATGTTCTCCATCGGAGCGTCCTCGGGCAGCGGTCCGACATGGTCGGCCGGACCCGCGCCGTGCGTCTTCCCGAAAGTGTGACCGCCGGCGATCAGGGCGACCGTCTCCTCGTCGTTCATCGCCATCCGGCCGAAGGTCTCGCGGATGTCGACGGCGGCCTTGAGCGGATCCGGATTCCCGTTGGGGCCTTCGGGATTGACGTAGATGAGGCCCATCTGGACGGCGGCGAGCGGATTCTCGAGGTCGCGGTCGCCGGTGTAGCGTTCGTCGTCGAGCCAGGTGGTCTCCGGCCCCCAGTAGATCTCCTCCGGTTCCCACTTCTCGGTGCGGCCGCCGGCGAACCCGAAGGTCTTGAAGCCCATCGATTCGAGGGCCACGTTGCCGGCGAAGATGATGAGGTCGCCCCACGAGAGCGCGGAGCCGTACTTCTTCTTGATCGGCCACAGCAGTCGGCGTGCTTTGTCGAGGCCCGCGTTGTCGGGCCAACTGTTGAGGGGCGCGAACCGCTGCATGCCGTGGCCGGCGCCGCCGCGACCGTCGGCGACGCGGTATGTGCCGGCCGAATGCCAGGCCATCCGGATGAACAGCGGGCCGTAGTGGCCGTAGTCGGCCGGCCACCATGCCTTCGAATCACGCATGAGCGCCTCGATGTCGCGGCGGACCGCGGTGAGGTCGAGGGATTCGAAGGCCGAGGCGTAGTCGAAGTCGGCGCCCATCGGGTCGCCCTCGGCCGGGTTCTCGGCGAGGAGCTTGAGATTCAACTGCTTCGGCCACCAGTCACGGTTGCCGCCGCCTTCGGCAGGGGCTGCCATCGCGGCCGCGTGGACCGGACATCCTGATGCGTTCTGAACGGGCTGTGGGTCGGACACTGCGGTTCCTTTCGGTGGGTGAAACTCCGGGGTGGCGATCAGTGAGCTGAACTGTCAGGACGACCGGAGTCGCCCGGAACGTCCTCGGCGGCGAGACAGTCGGGGCAGACGCCCCAGTAGATGACCTCGGCCTCGTCGATCTGGAAGCCGTGGTCGGTGGCCGCCTGCAGACACGGGGCCTCACCGACCGCGCAGTCGACGTCGCGGACGTCTCCGCATACCCGGCAGACCAGGTGGTGATGGTTGTCCGCGATCCGCGTCTCGTAGAGCCAGACGTGTCCCGACGGCTGGATCCGCCGGATCAGGCCGGCGTCGGTCAACGCGTGGAGGACGTCGTACACCGCTTGCCGCGAGACGCCGGGCAGTTCTTCGCGAACCGTCGTCAGAACGGTCTCGGTCTCG
Organism: Gordonia sp. PS3; assembly: GCF_041950545.1. Lineage (NCBI taxonomy): Bacteria > Bacillati > Actinomycetota > Actinomycetes > Mycobacteriales > Gordoniaceae > Gordonia > Gordonia sp. PS3. The sequence goes on from NZ_CP169524.1 coordinate 1,777,314, forward strand.
GCATGCGGATGCGCGTCCACGGCCGCCAACACGGCCAGTCTGGGCCGGGTGACTCTCAGCCCGGATCGCCGGATGACGGTGGAGTAGTCGGTGGCCATGCCCCCACTCTACGGCTTTTCTGGACTAAATCCAGTTTTCTCGAAATCTGCCACGGTGATGACGGCGTCACTCGACACGGACGAGCCCGCCGACCTGGTCAGAAAGGCCCGAGGGACGGCGCGCATCATCGTGTCGATGACCTCGCGGCTCACGCCGGCGGCGAGAAGATCTGGAATCACGCGTCCGGTCACCTGGAAGTAGTCCCAGTCCGGCGCGGCCTCGGCCAGGCTCGCAGGTTCGAACCAGTCACTGAAGCAGAAGGCGTCCTGCGACAGCATGATCCGGTCGGAGTACCCGCGCTCGATCAGAGCGAGAAGCGTGCGCATACGGTCGGCGTACGGCAGGAGGACGTCGACGCCGAATCGATCGAGTCCGAGCAGCGAGCCGGCATCGGCCAGCCTCATGAGGTAGTCCAGATCCGTGGTGTCACCGCAATGCGACATCCGGACCCGGCTCAGATCGACGCCCTCTTCGGCCAGGACCCGCTGGGCCACCAGTCCGGATGCGGTGTGCGGGTTCGTGTGAACCACCACCGGCGCGCCTGTCTCGACAGCCGCCCGTCCCACGGCCCGCATCACGCGCTCGACGCCCGTGCTCAATCCCTCGGATTCGATCGCGCAGTAAAGGAACCCGGCCCTGATCGCGCTGCGGCCGATGCCGACTGTCAGGTCACGGACGAACCGGCGCTCGAGCGGGTCCGGCGCGTCGAAACCGAGTCCGGGTCCGGTGTAATGGAACTGAAAAGGCAGATCGTGATAGGTGTACAGGCCGGTGGCCAGCACGATGTTGAGGTCCACGCGGTCGGCTACGGCGGCGATCCGCTCCACATTGCGGCCGAGCCCGGGCACCGAGACATCCATCAGTGTGTCGATGCCCGAGGCCTTGAGTCGGGTCAGCGTGGCGACCGCCGCATCGATCTGGTCCTGCTCGTCCCAATCCGGCAGGAAGTTGACGCGATAGTCGTCGTTCACGACGAAGATGTGTTCGTGGGAGAGCACGTTGCCCAGGCGGTCCGCGTCGATCGGACCGGCCGCGGTTTCGATGCTCTCCATGGCGCCTCTCACAGAAATGGGCACCGTAGCGGCGCCCGCGATCATTGCCAACCTAGCCGCAGGAGACGCGCCTTGGCGCCGATACCGCAGAAGCCGTCCCACCGCACTGCTCATGGTTCGCAGATCGGGCCCCGACCTGCGGACTTCTCAGCGTCTGCTCAGTGAGCGGAGCCGACGATGGTCGGTATGCCGAAGCCCTCGATGACCGTCGGAGTCCTACTGCTGCTCACGACCGTCGCACTCGGTGCGGTCGTCTACGACGTCCACGGCCCGCTCGCCGCCGACCGGAGCGTGTGGGAGTGGACGCTCGGACAGCGTTCCGGAACCGCGACCGGCGTCGCCGTGTTTCTCTCCACCGTTCTCAGCCCTGTCGGAACCATCGTGCTCGGCGCGGTGGCCGCGATGGTCCTGTGGCGCCGAGACGGCGGCGTCGAGCGAGCCGCGGCCCTGCTCTCGACGGTCGTGGCCGCGGCCGCCGTCGCGGAGGTGTTCAAGATCGCGGTGCATCGGACCCGGCCTCCGGTCGCCTGGCAACTCGAGGCCCATGAGACCGCTGGGTCGTTCCCGTCCGGGCACACCACCGGCACCGCGGCGCTCGCGTTCGGGCTGGTCGCGGTCACCGCGGCGTCGACGTCCGCCGCAACCAGAGTCGTCGCGGCGTGCGGAGCGCTGGCCGTGGCGCTCGCGGCCGCCGCATCCCGGCTCTACCTCGGAATGCATTGGATCACCGATGTGACCGCAGGCATTCTGGTCGGGGCGGCCGCCGCGCTGATCGTTCCGCCGCTGGTGCACGCCGTGCTGCGGCATGCGCCGCTGCATGCGAGGTCATGACCTAGGCTGTTCCCATGTTGAGCCCGGGCCAGTACTTCGCCAACTACTTGATCGAGCGAAGACTCGGGGTCGGCGGCATGGGGGAGGTGTACCTGGTCGCACATCCGCGGCTCCCCCGGGAAGATGCGCTCAAGGTGCTGCCCGCCGAGCTGACCGGTGACCCCACCTATCGGGCCCGGTTCATCCGTGAGGCCGATCTGGCGTCCCAACTCGATCACCCGGGCATCGTGAGCGTGTACGACCGCGGTGAGTTCGAGGGGCAGCTCTGGATCGCGATGAAGTACGTCCCCGGGGCGGACGGCGACGCCCTGCTCCAGCAGTCGGGACCGCTCGACCCGGCGACGGTCTGCGAGATGATCGGCGCCGTCGCGGACGCTCTCGACTACGCGCACTCGCGGGGAATGCTGCACCGCGACGTCAAGCCCGCGAACATTCTGGTGGACGACTCGACCGCGGCGCACCGCAAGGTGTATCTCACCGACTTCGGAATCGCTCGCACCACCACCAGCGACACCGCGCTGACAGCGGCGAACCTGACGGTGGGGTCGATCCAGTACTGCTCACCGGAGCAGTTGCGCGGGGCCGCACTCGACGGACGCACCGACCAATACGCGCTCGCCTGTACCGCATTCCGGCTCCTGACCGGCCGAGCGCCGTTCCCGCTCGCGAAACCGACCGACATCATCAACGCTCATCTCCACGCTCCGGCCCCGAGCGCCACCGCGGTTCTGCCCACTCTGGCACCCGCCGTCGACCTGGTCCTCGCACGGGCGATGGACAAGGACCCCGCCCGCAGGTACCGGACGTGCCGAGAGTTCGCGGACGAATTGGACGGGGCGCTGCGCAGACCGGGCTTCACACCGCAGGCGGCGACGCCGCAGGCTCCGGCGGCGTACGCGCCGACGATGATCAATCCGGCTCCGACCCCACCGCACAGCGGGGCACAGCCCACCGCGCCCCTCGCGCCGCAGTCGCCGCCGGCGCAGCAGGGCCCGTCGCCGGCGCAGCCCTACCCGCAGCGTCCCCGAATCGGCGCCTTCGGCCCGCCCCCGGTACCGCAATCTCCGGTACCGCAGCCCCCGATACAGCAGCTCCCGGCACAACAGCCACCTCATTTCGGGCCGCCGCCCGGAGACTTCGGCCGGCAGCAGCCCTACGGTGCGCCCGGGTATCCGCCCGAGCCGCCGGACACCGGCAGGCGGAAAGCCGTGATCGTGGCGGCGATAGTGCTGGTCGTCCTCGCGGCGATCGCGGTCGCCGGATTCTTCGTCTTCCGCGGCGACGACGGTCCCGACACCGCGGCCGGGACGTCCACCGTGCCGTCCGCTCCCGAGTCGACGTCGTCGCCGGTGAGTACCTCGGCTCCCTCGACCACTGCCGGCGGGCCCGCGGTGGTCGCCGGCGTTCCGACGCTGTGCGCTGGCGGGGTCACGACGCAGTCGTCGTCCGCGTCCAGAGTCGGGACCGGACCGATCTCCATTCCGTCGAACGACCTTCCGGTCAGCGGCTGGGATCCCGACAACATCTCGCAGATCCCGTTCGCGGAGACGGCCAACGGCATCAAGGCCTCACGCCCGGTCGGCACGTCGGGGTGGATGGCGCAGATCGCCGTCGGCACGCTGCCCGCATCCTTCCGCGATCGCACGGAGCCCATCGCCAGGAAACTGGTGGAGTGTCTGTCGTCGAGTTCGGGGTACTCGGGAGTCGACGCCTCACCGGCCCGGATCGAGGACGTGCGCAACGACCGGCTCGACAACAAGATCACCGAGTACACGCTGATCCGGGCTCGCATCGACGTCCGCAATCAGCGCTCCGGTGTGCTCGGTGACGATGTCACGGTGGTCGTCGTGAACAGTTCTCCGATGACCTTCGCCTTCGGAGTGAGTCCGATCAACGATGCGACCACCAGGGCCGAAGTCGACAAGGCGATCGTGAATCTCCGCGTGCAGACCGGGAATTGATCGGCGCGAGTCAGAGCAGCTGCCAGGCCAGGGCGGCGCCGAGCGCACCCGAGGCGTTGAGAGTCCAGTGCAGGACGATCGGGGCGAGCAGATTGGCCGTTCGGAAGCGCAGCCAGCCGAGGATCCATCCGGCCGCGGAGGTCGCGACCACCGCGCCGACCACGCCGGCGACGGCGGCTCCGACGCCGGCGCCGATCGCGTCGGTGACACCGGCGTTCCCCGCCGAGAGTCCGAGCGACGAGGCGATGTGCCACAAACCGAACAGGGCCGCACCGGCGATCAGAGTGAGCCGCCGGCTCATCACTCGCCGCAACGATCCCTGCAGCACACCGCGGAACAACAGTTCCTCGGGAAGCACGGTCTGCACGGGAATCCACACAAGAGCGGCGAGCAGCGCGTCACGCGCGGACGAGTAGCGGTCGTTCAGGAAGAACGTCCGGGTCCAGGGGATGGCGACGCCGGCACCGACCACCACGACGACCGCGACCACGACGATCGCCGACCACCGGAACCCGTACTTCAGCTCCGAGGAGCTGATGCCCATCTCCGACCACGCCAGGCCCCGCATCCGCGCGAGGAGCACCACCGCGACCGCGCCCACCGGAACCGCGAGGAGCCCCGGCCAATGCCCGGCGAAATGCGCCAGGGCGTTGACCGTGATCAATGCCGCGACCACGACGCCGACGATCGCCCAGTCTCGATGGTTGCGCGCCTGGCTCACTCGGCCTCCGGTCTGACGATTCTTCGAGCATCCCCCGCCACCTGAGCTATCTGACATGCGGCAGTGTGGGAACCACCGAACAATACCTGGACCGGGCCCCTCCCGGAGCGTCCACGCGATCCGGTCCGGGTAGGGGACAATGTGCTCCATGTCTGCCGACCGCCCCACTACCGCGCCCGCCGACAGTCACGACGTCATCAGAGTCGGTGGCGCGCGGGTCAACAACCTCAAAGACGTCAGCGTCGAACTGCCGAAGCGCAGGCTCACCGCCTTCACCGGAGTCTCCGGGTCCGGAAAGAGCTCGCTCGTCTTCGGCACCATCGCAGCCGAGTCGCAACGGCTGATCAACGAGACCTACAGCGCGTTCGTCCAGGGATTCATGCCGACGCTGGCCCGCCCGGACGTCGATGTGCTCGACGGCATCACCACTGCCATCATCGTCGACCAGGAGCGGATCGGTGCGAATCCGCGGTCGACGGTCGGCACCGTCACCGACGCCAACGCGATGCTGCGGATCCTGTTCAGCAAGCTCGGCGATCCCCACGTGGGCAGCCCCAACGCGTACTCGTTCAACGTCCCGACCGTGTCGGGCGGCGGTGCGATCAAAGTCCAGCGAGGCAAGCAGACCAAGGCGGTCAGACGGTCCTTCGAGCAACTCGGAGGGATGTGCCCGCGATGCGAGGGGATGGGAACGGTCTCCGACATCGACCTGAGCGAGATCTACGACGCGGACAAGTCGCTGTCCGGCGGAGCGCTCAAGGTGCCCGGCTACAGCATGGACGGCTGGTACGGCCGCATCTTCGCGGGCAGCGGCTACTTCGACATGGACAAGCCCGTCGGCCGGTTCTCCGATCGCGAACTCGATGATCTGCTCTATCGCGAAGCCACCAAGATCAAGGTCGAGGGCATCAACCTCACCTACGAGGGCATCATCCCGAAGATCACCAAATCGATGCTGTCCAAGGACATCGACTCTGTGCAGCCGCATGTGCGGGCCTTCATCGAACGCGCGGTCACGTCCACGACCTGCCCGGAGTGCGACGGCACCCGACTGGCCGAGCACGCCCGGAACTCCCGGATCGGCGGAGTCAGCATCGCCGACGCATGCCGGATGCAGATCTCCGACCTCGCGGACTGGGTGGCGGGGCTCGACGAGCCGACGGTGGCACCGCTGATCGAGAAGCTCCATGCGGCACTCGAGTCGTTCGTCGAGATCGGCCTGGGCTACCTGTCCCTGGAACGGCCCACCGGAACACTGTCGGGCGGGGAGGCACAGCGCACCAAGATGGTCCGCCACCTCGGATCATCGCTCACCGACATCACCTACGTGTTCGACGAACCCACCGTGGGACTGCATCCGCACGACATCGCCAGGATGAACGCCCTGCTGCTGCGACTGCGCGACAAGGGGAACACCGTCCTGGTGGTGGAGCACAAACCCGAGGCCATCGTGATCGCCGACCACGTGGTCGACCTCGGGCCGGGCGCCGGATCGCTGGGCGGCGAGATCTGCTTCGAGGGCACCGTCGAGCAATTGGCGGCCTCGGACACCTTGACCGGGCGTCATCTCCACGACCGCGCGCGGCTCAAGGACAGTGTGCGGACCCCGTCGGGATTCTTGGAGATCCGAGACGCCACCACCAACAATCTGCGCCACGTGGACGTCGACATCCCGCTCGGCGTACTCGCCGTCATCACCGGTGTCGCGGGGTCGGGCAAGAGCTCCCTGATCCACGGCTCGCTGCCCGCCGACGCCGACGCGGTGTCGATCGACCAGACGGCGATCCGCGGCTCCCGGCGAAGCAACCCGGCGACCTACACCGGTCTGCTCGATGCCATCCGGAAGACCTTCGCGAAGGTCAACGGAGTCAAACCCGCTCTGTTCAGCCCCAACTCCGACGGCGCGTGCCCGAACTGCAAAGGCGCGGGTGTGATCTACACCGATCTCGCCACGATGGCCGGCGTGGCGACGCCGTGCGAAGTCTGCGAGGGGAAGCGGTTCGACGCCGCGGTGCTCGACTACCGGGTCGACGGCCGGGACATCAGCGAGGTGCTGGCGATGTCGGTGGACACGGCGTTGGAGTTCTTCGACGACGGTGACGCACGCACGCCGGCAGCCCACAAGATCCTCAAGCGTCTCTCCGACGTCGGACTGGGCTATCTGACCCTCGGCCAGCCGCTCACCACGCTCTCGGGAGGCGAGCGCCAGCGCATCAAGCTCGCGATCGCGATGACTGAGAAGGCCGGCGTCTACATCCTCGACGAACCGACGACCGGACTGCATCTGGCCGACGTCGAACAACTGCTCGGGTTACTCGACGCCCTGGTGGAGGCGGGGCGCTCGGTGATCGTGATCGAGCATCACCAGGCGGTCATGGCGCACGCCGACTGGATCGTCGACATCGGTCCGGGCGCGGGTGACGACGGCGGCCGCGTGGTCTTCGAGGGAACGCCGCGCGACCTCGTCGCATCGGCTTCCACCCTCACCGGCCGGCACCTGGCCGAGTACGTGGGCGCGGGTACCGGCGCCGGCTGAACCCGGTGTCGGAGGCTCCCGCGCTACGTCGCGGGCCGGCGGACGGCCGGTCCCTGCTCCACGTGCATCCGGGCCGCCGACAGACTGCCTCGCGCCTCGAAGGTGCGCTCGTATCCGGTGGAACTGATGCGCCAGCCGTCCGGTGTCCGCCGGTAGGCGTCGCGGTAGAACGCGGCTCCGATGATGATGACGTCGTACTCCGGAACGATGACGCGGTCCTGCAGGTACCAGCTGCCGGTGGCGGTGTCGCCGTCGATTTCGATGATCGGATGGTCGACGCGATGCTCGGTCACCATGGTCGGAGCCATGATCGTGCTCAGATGTGCGACCAGAGAGGCTCGGTCGTCGAAGGTCAGCGGCCGGCCGTTCACCTGCGATCCGTATTCGGCGTGCACGTCGTCGGTGAGCGTGTCGGCCAGCGCCGACCAGTCCTTCGTGTCGACGGCTCGCAGGTAGCGGTATTTCACGGTCTCGATGGCGCGCAGATCGTCGGCGGAGGTGATCGTCATGGGGGAGTCCTAGGGGCTGTCGGCGGGAGGTCGTCGGCCGGTGATGGGCGGGCGGTCAGAGATCGGGGAGCGGCATCACCATGTTGGGGGCGATGAGACCGCCGTCCACCTCGATGGTCTTGCCGGTCATGTACGCCGAGCCGTCGCCTGCCAGGAACACCGCAGCGGCGGCGATGTCGTCCGGCACACCCAGTCGGCGCAACGGGGTGCGGCTGACGATCTCCTCGCGGATCGCGTCGTCCTCGGCGACGTAACCGAGCGCGGGTGTGTTGATGGTGCCGGGTGCGATGGCGTTCATCCGAATGCGCGGCGACAGGTCCTGCGCGGCCATCCGGGTGTAGTGCGCGAGGGCCGCTTTAGCCGTTCCGTAGGCCAGCAGCCCGCGTCCCGGCTGAGTCGTGATGGACGAGGTGATGTTGATGATCGAACCGCCGCGGTCGTTGGACAGCATGCTCGGTACGGCCGCCAGATTGAGCGCGTGCGCCGTCCCGACGTTGAACGCGAAGGCACCGACGAGCGCTTTGACGCTGGTCTGCAGAAAGGGCTTCGGGAGGGCGCCGCCGACGTTGTTGACGACGATGTCGAGCGCACCGAACTCCCGCGTGGCGGCCTCGACCAGATCGGCGGGGTCGTCTTCGGCGACATTCGCGGGCACGGTGATCGCGCGTCGGCCCAGTCTCCGGATCCGGTCGGCGACCTGCTCGAGTTGGTCGGCACTGCGGGCAGCGATCACCAGGTCGGCGCCGGCTTCCGCGAGACCGAGCGCGATGCCGGCTCCGATGCCGCGGCCGGCACCCGTCACGATCGCTGTTCTGCCCTCGAGGGACTGGGTCTGGCTCATGGGACCGCCTTCATGAATCGAATATTCGAATAGGTGTGATTGAATATCCGTCACAAGGTAGCGGGGTATGAGCCGCAACACAAGATCGGCACGCATGCGGGGGGAGGACACACATGGCCGGATCGCCACCGACGCGCCGGGTGATCGACACCCTCGAACTCCTCGCCCGCGTCGAGCGCCCGCAGACCATCGCGGAGATCGCCGACGAGCTGGGAGTGGCCCGCGCCACGATGTCGGCGATCCTGGCCGAGCTCGACGACGCGGGGTGGGCCGAGCGCGACGCCTCTCGTGCCTATCGGCTGGGCCCGGCGGCGATGGCACTCGGCGGAGTCTCGCCTCCGGCGTTTCACCTGCCGAATCCGGACGTGGCGCAGGTCCTCGACGAACTCGTCGCGGCCACCGACTGCGGAGTGACGCTCGCGCGGATGGCGCCCGGCGCGATGACCGTCGTCGCCAAACGGCACAGCGAGGTGCGGCCGGTTCCCGGACTGGGGCTCGGCCAGTCGTTGGCGATCGTCTTTCCCGTCGGGGCCGCGGCGATGGCCTGGCGGGAGGCCGACCAGGAGGCCTGGCTGGGCGAGCGAGACCGTCCGAGACGGAGGCTCCTGCTCGAATCGGTACGTCGGCGCGGTTTCGCGGCGTACCGCCCGGAGTCGTCGGACGCGATGCTCGTCGAGGTGCTCGCCGAGTTGCTCGGCGCGGTGGGTCCGCTTCTCATCGACCCCGCGCTCCGCCACACGGCGACCCGCCGGCTCGCGCAATTGTCGTCGCGTGCGTATTCCGACGACGAACTCGACGGCGCTGACGCGCAGCCGATCAGCTATCTCGCAGCACCGGTCTTCACCGGCGACCAGGCCGAGTTCGAGTTGCAGCTGGGGGTGCTCAAATCGGCGGTGGACGGTCGCGAGCGTTGCAGGCTCGTGACCGCGCTCGTCGAGGCGGCGGACCGGATCTCGGCACTCATTTGATCCGGCGGCGGCTCAGACTTCACTCGCCGCCAGGGCGTCGCTGAGGAGTTCGAAGGCGCGCTCGACGAGTTGCCGGTCGGCCGGTTCGAGCGTCTCGAGAGCCTCGGCGATCCGCCGTACCCGGGCGTTCCGCGTCGTCGAGACCACTTCGCACCCCGATTCGGTGGGATAGAGCAGTCTGGCCCGCGCATCGAGTGGATCGGGTCGCCGCTCCACGTAGCCCATGTCCTCCAGGCCGGTGACGATCCGCGAGATGGCGGGGGTGGAGACCGACTCGATCTCGGCCAGCCGGGACAGCCGAAGGGGTGCGTGCTGGGTGATCGACCACAGGGCCGCGGCGGTTCCAGCGCTGAGACCGGAACCGGAACCGGCCACCCGCAGCACTCGATTGATCCGCACGAGCCGGTGGTGCAGCGAACGCACGTCGACGAGCTGCTCCTCGTTGTCCGACACCTGCTGCCTCCTCCGATGAACCGTTCCCACGCATGGTAGTCGGAGGCTCCCGGAGGGCTCGGGTCGCGTGTGCGGCCACCGGCGGGGTCTCGACGCCCGCAGCCGCCGCCGAAGTGTGAACGTCGCTCCTTTGCGCTCTGTCGGAATCGGTGCGCGACGCTAGGTTCTGACCTGCGATTACACCGTGACCGCGCGAACCGTCCGCCGATATGCGCTACGGTGAAAACGCTAATAGAGGGGAATTGTTCTGAACGGGATCTGGGATTTCATATCGAGCCGCAAGTCGCAGCTTGTGGTCGATTCCTACTTGCACGTCAGCGCAGTGATTCAGTGTCTACTCCTGGCGACGATCATCGGAGTGGGCGTCGGAATCGCGGTATATCGCAGCCCCGGAGGCTCGGCTATCGCAACGGCGCTCTCGAGCACCATTCTGACCATTCCGTCGTTCGCACTTCTCGGTCTGCTCATTCCGATAGTGGGCCTCGGTGTTCCGCCGACCGTCATTGCGCTGACGATGTACTCGCTTCTGCCGATCGTGCGTAACACCATCGTCGGTCTCGGCGCGGTCGACCCCGCGGTCACCGATGCCGCACGCGGCATCGGAATGAGTCGTCTCCGCGTGCTGACGCGGGTCGAGTTGCCGCTGGCATGGCCGTCGATCCTCACCGGCATGCGTGTCGCGACGCAGATGGCGATGGGAATCCTGGCGATCGCGGCCTACGCGAAGGGCCCCGGCCTGGGCAATCTCATCTTCTCCGGTCTGTCGCGCGTCGGTAGCCCCACGGCTATTCCGCAGGCGCTGACGGGCACCGTGTTGATCGTCATCCTGGCTTTGATCCTCGACGGGATCTATGTCCTGATCGGCCGATTGACAACGTCGAAAGGGATCCGTTGACCCACAGCAAAGATGACGCAGAGAATGAGATCTCCGGAGTCGAGATCGTTCTCGAGCATGTCTCGAAGATCTATCCCGGCCAGCGCGAACCTGCTGTCGAAGACGTTTCTCTGACCATTCCGGCAGGCGAGGTCGTGGTCTTCGTCGGGCCGTCCGGCAGCGGTAAGACCACGACGATGCGCATGATCAATCGGTTGATCGAGCCGACGAGCGGCCGAATCACCATCGGCGGCCGGGACGCACTGTCGATCGACGCGAACAAACTGCGACAGAGTATCGGGTACGCCATTCAGCAAGGTGGCCTCTTCCCGCACATGACGGTCGCACAGAACATCGCCGTGGTGCCCAAGCTGCTGAAATGGGATAAGAAGCGGATCGCCGACCGAGTCGACGAACTGCTCGACATGGTCGGCCTCGACGCCGACGAATTCGGCGGTCGGTATCCGCGCCAGCTCTCGGGTGGACAGCAGCAGCGCGTCGGCGTCGCGCGAGCCCTGGCCGCCGATCCTCCGGTCCTGCTCATGGACGAGCCCTTCGGCGCGGTGGACCCGATCACCCGAGGCGTCCTGCAGGACCAGTTGATGCAGTTGCAGGCGGAACTCCGCAAAACCATCGTCTTCGTGACCCACGACTTCAGTGAGGCCGTCAAACTCGGCGACAAGATCGCGGTGCTCGGCGCGCGCTCGAAGGTGCTGCAGTACGACTCGCCGGAGGCGATTCTGGCCAACCCCGCCAACGAGACCGTCGAGGGCTTCGTGGGCTCCGGTGCGTCGCTGCAGCAGCTCAACCTGCTGCGCGTGCGCGACGTGGACATCGAGCAGCGGCCGACGGCCCACGAAGGAGATTCGACCGCCGACTTCGCTGCACGGATCGGCAGTGACTGGGGAATCATCCTCGACAACCGTGACCGGCCGATCCGGTGGACCGACGGGCGGCATCTGGTCGGCGCATCGTCGATTCGCGGCGTCGGTATCCCGCTCGGTGAGACGGTCGCCACGAGCTCGACCCTCCAGGACGCGCTCGAAGCGATCCTCGCCGAACGTAACGCGTCCGCCGTGGTCACCGGTGCCCGCGGCCGCTACGTCGGTGTGGTCACCATCGAGACGCTGATCGACTCGATTCGCGCGCTGCGCGAGGAGCACGAGGGCAGTCCCGCGATCGTCGACCCGCACGCCGATGACCCAGCTGCGGACCTGACCGCGGACGCCTCGCCGGAAGGCACCAGCTGATGACCAGCGCGGAGGCGGTGTCCAAGGAGACCGGTGCCGGGAGGGCCAGCAATCTTCAGCTGTGGATTCAGCCGACGATCGCGGTGCTGCTCGCGGCGGGCGTGCTCGGTTGGGCCTTCTCCCGCGACCTGACCGCCACCCAGAAGGCGACCATCAATCCGTCGTACATCGGGCAGCTCGTCGGTGAGCATCTGGCCTTGACCGTCGCCATCGCCGCGATCGTCGTCGTGGTGGCGGTACCGCTCGCCGTGCTGGTCACGCGACGTCGATTCCGTTGGTTGGCACCGTTCTTCATCGGCGTGGCCAACATCGGGCAGGCGGCGCCGGCGATCGGTCTGCTGGTGCTCTTCTTCCTCTGGACCGCCACGACGGGCTTCTGGATCGGCGTGCTGCCGATCGCGTTCTATTCGCTGCTCCCGGTGCTGCGCAACAGCATGCTCGGTCTGCAGGAGGTCGATGCGGCGACCATCGACGCCGCCAAGGGACAGGGGATGTCGGAGCCGCGAGTGCTGGCCCAGGTGGAGCTGCCCCTGGCGGTGCCCTTCATCCTCGCCGGCCTGCGGACATCGCTGGTGCTCGCGGTCGGCACCGCGACCCTGTGCTTCCTGGTCGACGCCGGGGGACTGGGCATCCTGATCGACACCGGTTACAAGTTGCGCGACAACGTGACACTGGTCGTCGGAGCCGTGCTGGCCGTCGCGCTGGCGCTCGTCGTCGACTGGTTCGGCGCGCTCGCCGAACGGTACCTCGGACCCAAGGGGCTGCGATGACACCGCACCTGCCCGCGGCCGCACGCCGCCCACTGCGCTCGCTCGTCGCGCTGATCGCGGTGGCCGCCCTCGTCTTCGGTGCCGCGGCCTGCGGTCTGCAGTCGGGCGGTGCGCTTCCGCTGCCGGTGAAGCCGGGTTCGATCACCGTGCAGCCCGATCTCGAGGGACAGACCATCACGGTGGGCTCCAAGGACTTCACCGAGCAGGTGATCCTGGGGTACATCCTCGGCTTCTCCCTCGCCGCCGCAGGCGCCAACGTCCGCGATCTGACCAACATTCAGGGATCCAACAGCGCACGCGACGCGATGGCCGCGGGACAGGTGGACGTGACGATCGAATACACCGGTACCGGCTGGATCAACTATCTCGGCAACGAACAGCCGATCCCGGACTCCACCAAGCAGTTCGAGGCCGTCCGTGACGCGGATCTGGCGAAGAACGGCATCGTCTGGATCGACCCGGCGCCGATGGACAACACCTATGCCCTCGCGGTGAATCAAGAGAACGCCGCGAAGACCGGTGTCAAGACGCTCTCCGACTACGCCGCGCTGGTGAAGAAGGATCCCGCGGCGGCGACCACCTGCGTCGAGACCGAGTTCCGCAGCCGGCAGGACGGCTTCCCGGGTATGGCCGCCAAGTACGGGTTCGATCCGGCGCAGGTGCAGATGCAGATCCTGCAGACCGGCATCATCTACCAGGCGGTCGCCAATGGGAATTGCGTGTTCGGAGAGGTCTTCACCACCGATGGCCGGATCAAGGCACTGAACCTCAACGTGCTGGAGGACGACAAGCAGTTCTTCCCGCATTACAACGCGGCGGTCACCATGCGTTCCGATGTCAACGAACAGTTCCCGTCGATCGCGAAGGTGATGGCGCCGGTGATGGCGAAGCTGACGTCGGAGCAGATCAGCGAGCTGAATCGTCAGGTGGACGTGGACGGGCGCGAGCCGGCCGACGTCGCGCGCGACTGGCTGGTCGAGAACGGCTTCGTCAAAGTCTGACTCGACGCTGTTCCCCGTGGTTACGGAACCGTAAGTTACGGTACCGTAGCTCGCATGGACGTAACGCTCGAGAACGCCGACGAGGTGTACCGGTATTACAGCGACCACCGTCAGAGCCGGATGAAGGCGCTCGCCATGTACGGCGTGCTGGCGGCTCGACACCGTCCGCGTGTTCGCTTCGAAGACGACGCGCACGACCGTCTGCGCGCTGTTGTCCGGCGAAGCGAGGTGCCGCTGGTGATCGCCGCCAATCACGTGCGCCAGACCGATCCGTTCATCCTTGCCGCGTCCGGCTTCTTGTCGCCGCTGCGCCCGCGGATCGGGCGGATGCGTGTGCTGGCCAAAGACGAACTCTTCGACGATCCGGACCGTCGCCGCAAGATCGACGACCTCGGCGGCATCCCGGTCTTCCGCCAGAAGGACCACGGTCTCCGCGCCGCGGCCACCGCGGGCAAGCAGATGATGGACGTCTGCATCGAGCGGATGGGTCGGGGAGACTCGATCGCGATCTTCCCGGAGGGCACGTGCAACGAGGAGGATCCCCGGCTGCTTCAGAAGGTCAGCAGCGGAGTCGGCCACATCGCGAGCGGGGCACTGAAGAAGGGGAGTCGGCCGTGGTTGGTGTGCGCGGGCATCGCCTATCCGGACCAGGACCGCCCGGTGGTGGTCTTCAGCGTCCCGATCGCACTCGATGCGGTCGCTGCGGCCACTCCGGCGCAGACGACCCGGCTGGTCGCCTCCGAACTGCAGCGCGCCGTCACGGCCGCCCATGCGTCGCTGCAGATCGGGTGATGCCGGGACGTCATCGCGCTTGAGCCGAGTACTCCGGGTTGGGACGCATGTCGATGCCGCTCGCCACCCGGTTCGTCATGTTGAAGAACGCCGCGGTCGACGAGATGTCGAAGATGTCGCGATCGGTGAAGCCCACCGCGCGCAACGCCTCTCGATCGGCGGCGTCGAGTTTCGAGGGCTGCTCGGTCATCTTCTCGGCGAAGAGCAGCATCGCACGGTGACGATCGGACAGATCGGCGGCCCGGAAATTCATGACGAGCAGTTCGCCCAGTTCGGGATCGCCCGACAGTTGGCGCACGGCGGCTCCGTGCGCGGTGAGGCAGTAATAGCACTTGTTGATCGACGAGACGACGACGGCGATCATCTCGCGTTCCAGCTTCGACAGTCCCGAGTCGGCCAGCATCAGGTCGTTGTACATCGCGGTGAAGGCGCGAAGCTTGGTCTCGTCGAAGGTGTACGCCTGCAGGACGTTCGGGACCATCCCGAGCTTCTCGCGGCAGACGTCGAAGTACTTGAGCGTGTCGGCGCTCAGTTCTCCGGCGGGCAGATCGAGCGCGGTGATTCGGTCGGTCATGGGGAATTCCTCTCGCAGCACGTCCGGCCGCCGAAATGCGCGGCCCTGGCGATCGTATGACGACCGAACGAGTGATCGGTACCGATTAGGCGAGTCAGCGGATGAAGTAGCGCGTCTCCGGGTCGGTCCGGGCCTGCCAGCCCGCGCGTTCGAGTTCGGGCACCGAGTTCACCTCTTCCGGATAGCCGATGCAGAGGTAGGCGACGAATCGCCACCCGGGCGGAACGCCGAGGGCCCGGTGCACCTCGTCGGGTTCGACGATCGAGATCCAGCCGACGCCGATGCCGCGGGCGCGGGCGGCGAGCCAGAGACTGCTGATCGCCGTGACCACGGAGTAGGCGAGGGTCTCGGGCATGGTTCGACGACCGAGGCCGTGTCCCTGCTGCGGGTGGTCCTCACTGAAGACCGCGAGATGGACAGGTGCCTGATCGAGCCCGGCGAGTTTGAGCGAGGCGTACTGCTGGGCACGCTCGCCGCGGTATCCCTCCAGTGCTTCCGCATTGCACCGGGCGAAGGTGGATTTCACCACTGCCCGCAGCTCCGGCGACCGGACCTCGACCCATCGCCAGGGCTGGCTGTTGCCCACGGACGGCGCCAGTTCGGCGGCGGCCACGATCTCCTGAATCAGTCGCGGCTCGACCGGGTCGGTCCGGAAGCGTCGCACGTCGCGGCGCCAGCGGAGGAGTCGGTCGAACTCTTCGATGAACTGCTCGCCGAAACTGCCCTCGGCTTCGGGCGCGGTGGTCATCGTCTGCCTCTCGTCGGATCTCCGGGCCAATGGTATCGGCCGCACGCCGGCCGGTGATCGACCGGAGACTCCGGTCGTGGTCAGAGGCCGAAGGCCGCCGGATAGGAGATGACTCCGGAGGGGACGCGCGCCGCGGCGGTCAGCGGCAGTGCGAGGAAGCTGTCGTCGGGTACCGTGACCGGCGCCGAGATACCGAATCGGGACGCGGGAACGAAGCCGAACCGCGGGTAGTAGTCGGCATGGCCGAGGACGACGACGGTCTCGTCGCCGATCCGGCGGGCAGCGTCGAGCAGTGCTGAGATCACCGCCGTTCCGACGCCGGTGCCTTGCTGTGCCGGAACCACCGCACACGGTGCGAGGGCCAGTACCGGCGTTCCTCCGACGGTCGCCCGGGTGAGCAGGGCGTGCCCGATGATCTCGCCGTCCTGTTCCGCGACATACGACAGCCCGTCGATCCACGCCGCCGGGTCGCGACGCAGTTCGTCGACCAGATCCGCCTCGGCCGACGTCGGGAACGCGGCTGCGTTGACCGCATGGACCGCCTTCGCGTCGCCGTCGCCCTCCGGGCGCACCGACCACGCCCCGGTCATCGCGACGCTCCCCGCGGCACGGCCGACGTCGACCGCACGGCTCGTATCACCACCACGCGCTCGGTGCGTTCGCCCGGTTCGATGAAGCCCTGCGATTCCAGCCAGAGCGCGCGCTCGTGCATCACCGGACCGAAGTCGACAACGACTTCGTCGGTGACTGCCGCGTCGAAGCCCCGGTCCGCCAGTCCGGAGAGGGTGGGCGTCACACCGCAGACGTCCGACTGGACCAGCAGTGCCGCACCCGCGGGCCGAACGAGCTCGGGCAGCACGCCGATGATCGAGTCGACCACGCTCCTGCCGTTCGGTCCGGCGTTCCAGGCGTGTCCGTCGGGCATGTGCGTGGGCGCCGGGACATACGGCGGGTTGGCGACCACCAGGTCGGCGGGATCGAGCCGAGGGAGTGCGCGGACATCGGAGCGGACGACGTCGACGGTCACATCGTTCGACGCCGCGTTGACCGCGACCGCCTCGACCGATTCCCGGGTGTCGTCGACCGCCGTCACGCGGGCGCCGGCCAGAGCGGCGTAGACCGACGCGATTCCACTCCCAGCGCACAGCTCGATCACCGAGGTCACGCCCTTCGGGTGGGTCTGCATGTGGTTCACCATTCGACGGCACAGCAGCGCCGAGTCGACCGACGGCCAGTACACGCCCGTCGGCGCGGTCACGGTGGGCTGGGGCAGGGGCAGGGTCCCGAGGATCCGGCCGGCGGTGGCCTCGCCGACCGCCCATCGGCCGATCACCGGGCAGACCCCACGCGCAGCGACGACCGGCCCGCCTCCCACGCGGCCCAGATGTGCTGTGCGGCCAGCCGTTCCACCGCCAGACAGGTCAGTGCGCCGCGCAGGAGGCCGATGCGGCCGTCGGGTGTGTCGCCGAGCGCTCCGGCGACCTCGCGGACGACGAGCTGCTCGTGCACCGCATCCGCCTCGACGTGTTCGTCGAAGAACAGCCGGACCGGGCGCCCGAATCCGAGGCGGCGCAGGCCACGGCTGTACTGCCGGCTCGGCAGTGACGACGTGGTCTCCACCATGCACAGATGTCCGACGAGTTCGCGGACCCTTCCGCGGTGGAGGCCGAAATAGGAGAGTGTGTTGACGGCCGCCAGGGTGGGAGCCGGAATGCTGTCGATATATGCGGCGTATCCGGAATCCAGATCCATTCCCCGCATCAGATCGGCCCACAGAGTGGCATGCATGTAATCGAGTCGGCCGCCGCCGTATTCATCGCTCTGCACTTCGATCAGCGCAGCCTTGGGTGCGCCGCCCAGGCGCGGAATGCCCAGCGTGTGAACATCGGCTTCCCGCAGCTGGTTCAGCGATCGGTGAATCACGAGTTCACGGAATTGATCGACGGTTCCCGACCGCGCGAGAAATGCCGCCAGCGGCGGACCGTCGTCGTCCGCGCTCGCCTGGAACAACGCTTCCACGACGTCGTCGGGGTCCTCGATCGGGCCGATCAACGCGTTCAGTTCCGATTCCAGACGTTGTTCGAGTTCGCCGCGCACCTCGAGCAGTCGCAGGTCCCACTCCGCCCGATCGTCGACGCCGCGGATGCCGCGCAGGTGCAGTTCATACAGCATCGTCAGGGTGAGCTGGGCGTCTTCGTCGTCCAGCACGGGACTGCGATGTGCGGCGACCGCGGCCGAGAGGGGCTCGGCCGGACCGTCGAGATCGAGCAGCAGTTCGGCCAGTGCCGCGCTCACCGGGCCGCGGGGCGCGGGCATCGGCATGCGCGGCTGCGAACCGTTGGCGCCGTCGTCCGAGGTGAGTAGGCTCGCGCTGAGCGATGAATTCCGCACGTTCCCAGGAATTGAGGACAAATGACCTCCAACGATCAGGGCGGCGACCATCGGGACGATGACGTCACCGTCATTCCATGTCCTTCAGGGCCGCTATTGGTACGCGGGGCGATTTCGGTGATCAAGCCCGATGGTACCGCCTATTCGCCCCGCCGGCGCACGGTCGCATTCTGCCGATGCGGCCGGTCTACCATCGCCCCGATGTGCGACGGCTCGCACAAAGTGCGGACCCGCCCCGGACGGTGACCGAGGCGACGGACGGACCGATTCAGAACCAGTTCGGTTCCATGACCGCGGTGGTGTCGTCGAGAGACGCGAGCAGGGCCGTCCACGGTCCGGTCTGCGGGAGTTCGTGGGCGAAGAAGTAGCGCGTGGCCATCCTCTTGCCGTCGTAGAAGTCGCCGGACCGGTCTTCGCACGCGAGATACTGGTCGAGCCAGAGCCAGGCGACCACCACGTGACCGAAGGCCTCCAGGTACACCGAGGAGTTCGCCAGTGCCGTAGCGGGATCACCGTCCGCCCACAGGGTCCCCGTCACTTCGACCACCCGCCGCCAGGCGTCGTCGAGACCGTCGGCGAACGCCGACGCGGTGCCGCCGCGACCGCGGGCGGCGTCGATGGTCGTGCAGATACGCGCGCCGAGCAGGCTCAGCCCCCTGCCGCCCCGCATGATCACTTTGCGGCCGAGCAGGTCGAGCCCCTGAACGCCGTGCGTGCCTTCGTGGATCGGATTGAGGCGGTTGTCGCGGTAGTGCTGTTCGACGTCGTAGTCGCGGGTGTAGCCGTAACCGCCGTGCACCTGGATCGCCAGATCGTTGGCCTTCAGACACCACTGCGACGGCCAGCTCTTGGCTATCGGTGTCAGGACGTCGAGCAGCAACTCCAGGTCGGCTGCGGTCTCCGCGTCGGCGGCGGTGTCCAAGTCGTCGACGAGTTTCGCGCAGTACAGGCCCAGTGCCAGACCGCCTTCGACGTAGGCCTTCTGTGCCAGCAGCATGCGCCGGACGTCCGGGTGCTCGATGATCGGGACCGGCGGCGCGGCCGGATCTTTGGCGCCGATCGGGCGGCCCTGGGTGCGCCCGGCCGCGTAGTCGACGGCCTTGAGATATCCCACGTACCCGAGTGCGGTCGCCAGGAAGCCGACGCCGATCCGCGCCTCGTTCATCATGTGGAACATGTACGAGAGCCCGCGGTACTCCTCACCGACGAGATAGCCGACCGCGCCGGCCTCGCCGCCCGGTCGATGGGTGCCGTCACCGAGGGCCAACGCCGTGTTGACGGTGCCGCGATTGCCCATCTTGTGGTTCAGGCCGGTGAGCGTGACATCGTTGCGCTCGCCGCGGCCGCCGTCGTCGCCGGGCAGGTACTTCGGCACGATGAACAGCGAGATGCTGTGCACACCGGGCTTGCCGCCCGGCGTCTTGGCCAACACCAGGTGGACGATGTTCTCCGACAGTTCGTGATCGCCTCCAGAGATCCACATCTTCGATCCGACGACCCGGTAGGTGCCGTCCGGCCTGCGTTCGGCGCGGGTGGTGATGTCGGCCAGCGAGGATCCGGCCTGGGGTTCGGACAGGCACATGGTGCCGAACCATCGTCCTTCGAGCATGGGCCGGACGAAGGTGTCGATCTGTTGAGGCGTGCCGTACTCGGCCAGAAGTGCCGCGTTGGCCGCGGTGAGCAGCGCGTACGACGAGGTTCCGGCGTTGGCGGCCTGCAGCCAGGCCATCGAGGCCCGCGCGAGGGTGGTCGGCAACTGCATGCCGCCGACCTCGTGGTCGAACGGTCCGGCGATCAGCCCGGATTCGGCATACGCCGCCAGTGCGCGCTGGACGTCCGGGATCATCTCGACCGTGCCGTCCGGACGCATCGTCGGCTCGGAGGCGTCGGCGAGCCGGTTGTGGGGGATGAAGTACTTGTCGGCGAGGTCGGCCGTGAGGTCGAGGACGCCGTCGAAAGTCTCTCGGGAATGATCGGCGAACCGTTCGCGGGAGGTCAGGGATTCGACGTCGAGCCACTCGTAGAGTAGGAAGTCGAGGTCGCGGCGAGAGAGAGCGTGCGTCATGGGAGGGTTCCGATCGGTCGGGGGCCGGGCGACGTACGACTCGGGGCCCTGTCACTCCGGCCGGCGTCATGTACTATGCAAACGCATAGAAACTATGCATATGCATATTTCAGGACTGTGTGCGCCGTGTCAATCCCGACCGGAGACAGGAGAGTTCGATGACCGCCACCGCACCCGGTCCGGCCGACGGCGTACCGGGTTCGAAAGCCGCCGCACGGATCCGGCGGGCGGCCTGCGAGGTGTTCGCGGCGAAGGGCTACGGCCTGGCCACCACCCGTGAGATCGCTGCGAGTCTCGGCATGAGTCCCGGCGCGGTGTATCCCCACTACAAGACCAAGGAGTCGCTGCTCTTCGCGATAGCGATGGAAGGCCATCGGGCGGTTCTGGACGCGCTGCTCGCCGCGGACGATCCGGCGCGGTCGCCGACCGAACGGCTCCGGGCCGCCATCGCGTCGTTCGTGAGGTGGCATGCGGAGAACCGGGCGATCGCTCGCGTCATCCAGTACGAACTGCGGGCGCTGACCGACGATCACTTCGAACTGATCGCCGGTCTGCGACGCGCGACCACGAGAGTGTTCACCGAGATCGCCGAAGCCGGCGCCGCCTCGGGCGAGTTCTCCTTCGGTGACGTCTCGACCGTGACACTCGCCCTGACGTCCCTCGGGATCGACGTGAGCCGATGGTTTCCCGTCAGGAATCACGCCGACGCGGACGATCTCGCCGACGACTACGCGGAGGTCGCGCTACGGATCGTGGGTGCCCGGGCGGCACGGTAGTCGCGGGTGAGGCTCAGCTCAATCGGTCGCGAATCTTCTGGAAACTCGTCGCCAGGACGTTCAACTCGGCGGGACTGAGCACGTCGATCATCGTCTCGCGGACTTCGTCGACGTGCGCCGGTGCGGCGTCGACCAGCTTGGCCAGACCCGCGGGGGTCAGATGCGCCCAGGCTCCGCGGCGGTCGTCGACGCACGGGATTCGCTCCACCCACCCCTTGTCGACCAGGCGGTTCATCGCTCGGGTGACGGTGCTTCGCGACGTGGCGACAGCGTCTGCGACACCGCTCATCCGCAGTTGGCGGCCGGGCGCTTCGGAGAGGGCGACGAGCAGTGAGAAGTCGGTCAGCGACAGCTGTGCGTCCCGGACGAGCTGATGGTCGAGCGTATTCATCAACAGCCGGGTCGCGTCGAGGTAGGCGCGCCATGCCGCCTGTTCCTCGTCGGAGAGCCATCGTGGAGAGTTCATACGTCGACCTTACCGAATTAGTTGATTATGCAATTACTGGCCCTGTCGGCATCAGGCGGTCAGTGCCAGGTAGGGCGCGAGGGCGAGGAGGGCCGCCGTCAGGGCCATCTTCAGCACGCGCGTCGGCAGGGCCTGCGCGACGCGCCATCCCACCAGCACTCCCGCGAGTTCGGGAACGCCGATCAGGGCCGCGAGCGGCCAATCGATCGCCCCTTGCGCCGCGTATCCGACCGACCCGACGACCGCGATGACGATCGACTGGACCTGGGCGGCCGCGAGCGACTCCAGCACTCGGACGCCGCAGGCGATCAGCAGCGGCACGGTGAGCATCGGACCGCCGATCCCGACGATGCCGCTGAACACCGCGACGGTGAACCCGAGCAGTGCCACCACGGCGACGTGCGGATGGCGGTCGCTCGCGGCGTCGGCCCCGAGATACTCGCGCACCCAGATCGACACCGCGGCCACAGCCACCAGGACGGCTAGAACGATACCGAATACCCGTTGGGACACAAGGGAATTGACCCACACTCCGATCGGCGTGCCGATCAGCGCGGTACCGCCGAGCGCGAGTGCGGTGCGACGCGTCGCGGGTCTGCGGAGCTCGCCCGAACGCCGGTAGGCCGCCGTGCCCGCCACACCCGTCGCCACGTGTGTGACGATGGCGGTCCCCGCGACGGTCGGTGCCGCCAGACCGGTGAGCGCGAAGAGCCCGATGGTCGGGAGTACTCCGCCCGGTCCGAGCGCCGTGATCCCCACTCCGCCGACGAATCCGATGACTGCGAGCGCGATCAGGACGGGGACAGCCATTCCGGACAGAGTCAACACCTCGAGGAAGAGATCGGGCTTCGGACCACCGACAGGGTAGTGCCCGTCGAGTGGACCCGAGCGCCGGGGTCACGCGCCGCGTGCGGCCATCACGGCGAGCAGTTCGTACACGATGTGCGCGGCGGCGATTCCGGTGATCTCGGCGTGGTCGTAGGCCGGCGCGACCTCCACGACGTCGGCACCGAGCACGTCCAGACCGGCGAGCGAACGCAGGGTGGACAGCAGTTCCCGCGAGGTGAGTCCACCCGCTTCGGGCGTTCCGGTGCCCGGCGCGTGCGCGGGATCGAGGACGTCGATGTCCACGGAGACGTACACCGGACCCGCGCCGATGCGGTCGAGCAGGAGACCGGACACTGCGGCGACGCCGCCGGCTTCGTACTCGTCGGCGGCGATCACCCGGAATCCGAGCCGTGCGTCCTCGTCGAGATCTCGTGGCGAGTACAGCGGGCCGCGGGTCCCGATGTGCACGGAGCGGTCCACATCGATCAGGCCCTCCTCGCTCGCGCGGCGGAACGGTGTGCCGTGCGTGTAGGCCTCGCCGAAGTAGGTGTCCCACGTGTCCAGATGAGCGTCGAAGTGCACCACCGCCACGGGGCCGACGTCGCGCGCCACCGCCCGCAGAATCGGGAGCGCGACGGTGTGGTCGCCGCCGAGAGTGATCACCCGCAGGTCTTGCGCGCGCAGTTCCGACACCGCGGCGTCGAGCTCGGTGAGCGCTGAGGCGATGTCGAACGGATTCAGCGTGGCGTCGCCGGCGTCCACCACCTGCAGCGTGTCGAAGGGCGATACGCCCAGTCCCGGGTGGAACGGCCGGAGCAGCTTCGAGGAGGCACGGATGTGCGCCGGCCCGAACCGCGCGCCCGGCCGGTACGACGTCCCCGCGTCGAAGGGCGCTCCGAGAATCGCGATGCCGTCGCGTCTGGCCTCCGGCGGCACCTGATCGAGTCGGGGGAGTCTGGCGAAGGTCGTCGGTCCGGCGAATCTCGGAATCACCGTCGAATCCACCGGACCGATCGGCTCTCCGGCCTCCGAGTGCTCCGGACGCGAACTCGCTGAATCCGACATCGCGTCCACCTCCCGTCGCGACTGTCCAGTCCTGATCGTCCAGCCCTGATTGTCCTCTGTGTGCTCGGCATCGCGACCCGATCACCGGAAGCGCCGCGTCCCGCCTCCCGATTCTGGTGAGATGGAAGGTGGCCTCGTCCACAGAGAGATCGCCGTCGAACAGCAGCGAGGAGCCACCAGTGAACGACACGTCCAGCACCGCACCCACCGTCACCGACCGACTGCGCCGACTGCCGTTGCGGCTCGCGACCGGCGCCTTCATCCTCAACTCGGGAATCGGGAAGCTCTCCCTCGACGACGAAGCAGCCGCCGGTCTCCAAGGCATGGCGGCCAACGCGTTCCCGGCGGTCCGGCAGGTGCGGCCGGGACTGTTCGGCAAAGCGCTCGCCGTCGCTGAGATCGGCGTCGGATCGGCGCTGCTGGCGCCGTGGGTGCCGACCGCGGTGGCGGGCGCGGCGCTCACCGCGTTCAGTTCCGGCTTGCTGACGATGTACGTGCGGACGCCCGGGATGCACGAGGACGGGTCGCTGCGACCGACACAGCAGGGGATACCGGTCGCGAAGGATTCGTGGATGCTGGGTATCGGCACCAGTCTGCTCATCGACGCGGCGCTGTCGGGCGGGATGCGCACTCGCCGTACGTGCTGCCGGACCGCGGAGCCCGCGGACTCCGCCGAGTAGCCCCGCCACGGCGGCGGCCGGTTCACCACCTGTCCTCATTCACGCGGCGGCGGGGGAGGCGCACGATGCGAGCTGCACTGTTTCAGGGTCCGGCGTCGACCGGCTTGCCGGCCGCGTCGTCGGAGGTCGCCGCGGTGGCCGTCGCCGCGCAGGAGGCCGGCGCGAGCATCCTCGTCTGTTCCGAGCTGACGCTCACCGGATACCGGAGTCCCCTGGCGCCCGAGCCGCGGCCCGAGGGAACCGGGCGCGGACCGATCGGCCGGCTGATGACCGAAACCGCTCACGCATGCGACCTGGCGATCGCCTACGGGTACGCCGAGCGCGGACGCGGCGGCGAGGTGTTCGACTCGGCGGCGGTGGTGGGTCGCGACGGCACCCTGCGCGCGCACTACCGAAAGACGCACCTGTACCGGCCCGCTGTCGGGACGCCGGCCGGCTCCGCGCCCGACGACACTCCGTTCACCGCGGGCGATCGGCTGGTGGAGCAGTTCGCCTTCGGCGGGCTGACCTGCGGAATCCTCGTCTGCTACGACGTCGAGTTCCCGGAGGCCGCGCGTGCGCACGCCCTCGCGGGTACCGACTGGCTTCTGGTGCCGACAGCGCTCGCGCAGCCCGACGATCACGTGGCCACCACGCTCGTTCCGGCGCGGGCGATCGAGAATCAGATGTTCCTCACCTACGTGAACCGGGTGGGCGCGGTCTCGGATGCCGAGGGTGCCGGTGCGGCCGTCCGGTACTGCGGTCGGTCGTGCGCGATCGCACCGGACGGCGTCGAGCTGGCCCGTGCCGGCGAGGGCGCCGAACTGCTGCTGGTGGATCTGGAGCCGGAGCGTCTGGAGCGTTCGCGCCGCCATAATCACTACCTGCGCGATCGTCGCGCCGACCTGTACGGGGCGAGCGATCCGCGTCGGCGTCCCGATCCGCACGACGCCGGGAGGCGATCGCGGTGAGCATCCCGGTCGCACCGGAGGGCGGAACCCCGCTGTCGATGATCGGACCCGACTTCCCCTTCCCGTACGACCTCTTCCGTGCGCACCCCGCCGGGATCGGTGCGGTTCCCGCAGAAGCCCTCGGGACGCAGGTCGCCGTGATCGGCGGCGGGCTGTCGGGCGTCATCGTGGCGCGTGAGCTCACTCGGATGGGCCTGCGGCCGGTGCTGTACGAGCCCGACCGGATCGGCGGCCGTATGCGGTCGGCGTCGTTCGACGGTCATCCCGGAGCGGTCGCTGAGCTGGGCGCCATGCGGTTTCCACCGTCCTCCACCGCGCTGTTCGGCTATTTCGACGAAGCAGGCGTGGGCACTGTGCCGTTCCCGAATCCGTTGGCGCCGTCTACGCCGGACACGGTCATCGACCTCAAGGGCGTCACCGTTCACGGGCGATCGCTGGACGATCTGCCGCCGGTGTTCGGCCGTGTCGCCCGCGGCTGGGAGGCCGCACTCGAGGCGGGCGCCGGCCTCGGTGCGCTGCGATCGGCGATCCGGGCACGGGACGCCGCGGCCGTGGCGGCGCTGTGGCACCCGCTCGTGGAGCGCTACGACGACACCACCTTCTACCGTTTCCTCGTCGACTCCGCACAACTGCGGTCGTTCGCGGACCGAGAGTTGTTCGGTCAAGTGGGTTTCGGTACCGGCGGGTGGGACACCGACTTCTCCAATTCGATCCTCGAGGTGCTGCGGGTGGTCGCGACGGCGGCCGACGAGGACCATCGGGGCGTGGTCGGCGGGGCGCAGCAGGTGCCCGTCCGGTTGTGGTCGGCGGCGGTTCCCGGTGCCGCGCACTGGCCGGCGGGCACGTCGCCGGCGTCGTTGAACGGCGGTCGCCCGCGCCCGGCCGCGGTCGAGATGCGGCGCACGCATCCCCACCGGATCACCGTCACCGATGCCGGCGGCGGCATCGCCGACTATCCGGCGGTGGTGTACACGGCGCCACTGTGGCTGCTTCTGAGCACCGTCAAATGCGACGAGTCACTGTTCGCCGCCGAGCATTGGAGTGCCATCGAGCGGACTCACTACATGGGTTCCAGCAAAGTGTTCGTGCTGGTGGACCGGCCCTTCTGGCGTGAGCTGGATACGTCGACCGGGTATCCGCGGATGAGCATGACGCTCACCGATCGCATGCCCCGAGGCGTGTACCTGTTCGACGGTCCGCTCGCCGGGAGCGGGGAGCCGGAGTCCTCCGACGGTCCCGCGGTGATCTGCCTGTCGTACACGTGGGCCGACGACTCGCTGAAGCTGATCCCGCTCGACGCCTCCGAGCGGATGGATCTCATGCTCGACTCGTTGTCGTCGATCTATCCCGATCTCGACATCCGCAGTCATGTGATCGCGCCACCGCTCACGATCTCCTGGGAGGTGGAGCGGAACTTCATGGGTGCGTTCCGCGCGAATCTGCCCGGTCACTACCGTTATCAGGAACGGCTGTTCACGCACTTCGTCCAGGAGGGGTTCGCGCCCGGTCATCGCGGTGTCTTCCTCGCCGGCGACGACGTCGCGTGGACGGCGGGATGGGCGGAGGGCGCGGTGCAGACCGCGCTCAACGCCGTGTGGGGCGTGATGCACCACCTCGGTGGGCGGTGTGATCGTCGCAATCCCGGGCCGGGGGACAGGTTCGCCGAGTTGGCACCGATCCGCCTGCCCGATGTCACGTGACCGCGTGGCCACGCGATCGGCAGACCGGAGGAACATGATGAAGGAACCGAGTAGAACCGCACTCGCGACCGCATACGCCCGCGCCTATCACCAGGTGGCCGACAGCCCGCGGATCCTCGACGATCCCTTCGCCGTGCGTCTGATCGGAAGCTCTGGCGAGGCACTGAGCCGCGCGGCCGAGGACGGGCGACTGCCCGTCGCGGCCACCGATCGGCGGCGACGATTGTTCTTCGCGGCCCGCGCCCGATTCGCGGAGGACCGGGTCGCGGCCGCGGCAGCCCGGGGTGTCGGTCAAGTTGTCGTGCTGGGGGCGGGACTCGACACCTTCGGGTACCGCAATACGAATCCCGGCCTGCACGTCTTCGAGGTCGATCACCCGGCCACCCAGGAATGGAAGCGGGAGCGGCTCGCTGAAGCGGAGATCGACGTGCCGGCGACGACGACGCTCGTTCCGGTCGACTTCGAAACCGACGATCTCGCGGAGTCGCTGGCGTCGGCCGGGTTCCGGCGAGACGCGGCGGCGGTGTTCGTCTGGCTCGGCGTGGTCTACTACCTGACACCGGAGGCCGCGCGATCGACGCTGGAGTACGTCGCCGGCCAGACACCGTCGACGGAAGTCATTCTCGACTATCTCGAGCCGGCGACCGACGACGCACAACGCGCACGGATGCAGGCACGGGCGGAGCGGGTGGCCGCCGTGGGCGAGCCGTGGTTCAACTTCTACGACCGTGACGACCTCGGCGCGCTGCTGCGCGATCTGCGTTTCCACGACGTGGAGGATCTGTCCGCCGCCGAGCTGATCGGGACCTACACGGGCCGGACGACCGAGGCGACGAGCCCGAGTCGGATCCTCTGGGCTCGCGGGTGACAGGTACGGCGACGCACTACGCCGTCAGTGGTTTCGTACGATCGCCGGCCCGTCGACGGGTTCCCTCCATGCGCCGTGTCGCTTCGCTCCCTTGGCTTACTCGAAGTGCCTGGGTTCAGGACGATCCGTTCCCTTCGTAGAAATCGAGGTTGTCGCGGTCGTCCGACGAGCGGAGACGTCGAGGACCCGCTGGATCCAGATCAGCGGGGTAGAATGGTGGTAGCGGCAATGGATCCTGCCGAGGCGACGCCCAGAGCGTCCGCCTGAACCGCCGACCCGGCTGATGGACCCTGGGACTCCACCGAGGAGGGGAGCGACAGGTGAACATTGTCATTGGCTACGACGCCCACGCGAACAGCAAAGCGGCCGTCGTATTCGGGGCGCGGCTGGCGCGTGCTCTGCATTCGCAGATCCGCGTCGTCCATGTAGTGGATTTCGGCGACCTGCCGTTCGATCCCGACGAGCCCGACTACGAGGTCGAAACCGATCAGCACCTCGAGGAGCACCGGCGGGTGGTCGCCGAACTCCTGGGTCGTGACGCCGACGACTGGACTTACACGACCGCACGCGGAGAGACCGCCCAGGTTCTCACCAGTGAGGCGCAGTCGTGCGGGGCGACGATGATCGTCGTCGGACGCCCTCATCACGGACTCGGAGCGATGCTCGACCACAGTCTGAGCGGGGCGGTGTTCAAGGGGCTGACGAATCGCGGCAACTGCCCGGTCCTCATCGTTCCCGAGGGATGGGAGTCTCAGCCCGTGCCGGGTGAGGGACTGGCGGCTTGAGGGACGCGATCGTGCCGGCCGATGACGGCCAGCAGGGCCAGTTTGTCGTAGCTTTCGCTGCCCGGCGATGCGGTGTAGACGAGAAGTGAGTGTGTCTGAACGGGATCGTGGAGAATCTGGCAATTGAGTTCGAGCAATCCGACTTCCGGATGCAGGAGGCGTTTCACCTCGTGCGGTGCGACGCCGACTTCGTGACGCTCCCAGAGCCTGCGGAACTCCTCGCAGCGGGCCCGGAGTTCGTCGGAGACCTGTGCGGCTCGTGACTCCGGTCCCCGAACCGCCACCACGCCGCGCAGGTTGGAGACGTACATCCGCGAGTAGAAGTCGTGGTCGTCGGGAGGATAGAGCTCCCGGGACACCGGCTCGGTGAACCATCGGTATGCTGCGCTGCGTGAGAGACCGGTACGTCCACTGAGGTCTCCGACGAGTGCCGCGCTCAGCGGAGTCTGCCGCAGCGTCTCACCGAGTTCTCCGACGATCTCCGCCGGCGTGTCGGCCAGGCGATCGAAGATTCGCAGCATCCCGGGACTGATGTGATCGGTGGAAGAGCCCCGCGGCGGCGGTTGATGTCCGGCGAGCCGGAACAGGTGATCGCGCTCCGCCCGGGTGAGATGCAGGCCCAGCGCGATCGACGCGGTCATCTGCTCCGACGGCTGCGGGCCCTGCGCGCGCTCGAGCCGTGAGTAGTAGTCGGCCGACATGTGGCACAGAACGGCAACTTCCTCGCGCCGGAGGCCCGCGGTGCGCCGGCGACGTCCGCGCGGCAGGCCGACGTCCTCGGGCGCGAGGGCTTCCCGGCGCGTGCGCAGGAACTCGCCGAGTGCGTCGCGATCGGTCATGTGTTTCATTGTGGCGCGGACGTGCCGTGGTTATCCACGGATCGTCATGCCGTGGATAACGGGCTTCCCGCCGGCCAGACTCGAATCAGAGGGTGTTGGCCTCACTCGGCGGTTGAATAGGAGTCATCGGCATGGATCGCGAACGTTACGACATCGCTATCGGTGATCTCTCGGGGCGACGAGCCGTCGTCACCGGGGCGAGTGACGGAATGGGCCTCGGAATCGCCACTGAATTGGCGGGCGCGGGCGCCGAAGTGATCATGCCGGTCCGCAACCCGCGAAAAGGTGCGGCCGCCTTAGCGACGATTCGATCCCGTGTACCGGCGGCGGCTGTGTCTCTGCGGGAGCTCGAACTGTCATCGCTCGACTCCGTCGCGGCGCTCGGCGCGGCCTTGATGGAGGAGGGCGAGCCGATTCATGTGCTGATCAACAATGCGGGAGTCATGACGCCGCCGTCTCGGCAAGTGACCGCCGACGGCAACGAACTGCAATTCGGAACAAATCATCTGGGCCACTTCGCACTCGTCGGACGTCTGCTGCCGCTGCTGCGCGCGGGGTCCGCCCGCGTGACGACGCAGTCGAGCGTCGCAGCTCGCAGGGGCACCATCAACTGGGCCGATCTGAACTGGGAGCGTGGGTACGACGGAATGCGTGCCTACCGTCAGTCGAAGATCGCGTGTGCGCTGTTCGGCCTCGAACTCGATAGACGTAGTTCCGCGGCGTCATGGGGTATCACGAGCAACGTGTCGCATCCCGGTGTCGCTCCCACTGCCTTGCTCGCGGCCAGACCGGAACTCGGACGCCGGCGGGATACGCGTTCGGTGCGCATGATTCGCTGGCTCTCGGCGCACAGCCTGATCGTCGGCACTGTGGAGAGCGCCAAGCTTCCGGCGCTTATGGCGGCGACCGCACCCGACGCGGTCGGCGGCCGCTTGTACGGTCCTCAGTGGCCCGGCCGACTCGGCGGTCCGCCGGGCCGACAGAATCTGTGGAAGACGTTGCGCACCGACGACGCGGCACGACTCTGGACCGTGTCCCAAGAGATGACGGGCGTCAGGTTCGAATGACGCGGCGTTGGCACCGAGACCGTTCCGGCCGTCGCCGCAGACGAGCCCGACAGAACCGAGGGTCGGAGTTAAGGTGCTGTGATGACACCATCGTGGCCCGAACTCGTCGGACGGAACATCGGGGCTGCGATGGTGCCAGTCGCCGGGCGCATGACGAGTACGACACCGAACGACACCGACGTCCTCGATTTCTGGTCCGGTGGAGCCGGACGTTGGCGTGTGGAGCGAGACGGCGAGGTCCAGTACATCAGCGATGGCCGCCGCACGTTCTACCGTGACAGCAACGGCGCGGCAGTGGAACTCAGCGGCCGCGGTATCCGAATGCCGTGGCTGACGACTCACATAAGCCCGATCGACCTCGTGGGGCAATTCGGAGTCCTCCACCAGATGACGCGAGACGTCATCGCACTCACCACGCCGGTGCCCGTCCGCTGCGATGGGCGGCCGGCGTGGTCGACCCTGCTAGGCCGACCCGGTGCCACGGAGCGAGAGCGGCTCACGATCACGATCGACGACCGGTCGGGTTTGATTGTCGGACTGTCCTCGGGGCGAGGCTTCGCTCACCGTGACGAGCCTGTCGAGCGGTCCGGTGGACGATGGCGCATTCGCCTGGCCGTGGCCGGGCAATCCGCACGTGGAGGAAGTGATCTCCGACAGACAGCGGACGATCGATCGTTCGGCGATCCTGGAAGCGATCACGTTGGCTCTCGACCGCCGTACGGAGGTACTCGCCGCCATCGCATCGTCAACAGTGGTCGACGATGCACGGACGGCCGTCGCGGGGCTGCTGGGAACCGACGAGGTCGGAACTGACGCGGTACTGGCGATGCAGTTGCGTAAATTTACCCGGTTCGAGCGAGAAAAGATCAGAGACGAGGCGGAAAACCTCCGCGCCCTCCTCGACAACGCGAATGATGCAACCAATGGCTAGATGCCCGGAAAACGTGAAGCCCTACGACGCCCGGACCGAGCTCACGCTCTACAGAGATGAGAACATTGCCGTCTGGATGGACTCAGTGTACGTCTACCTCGACTCGTTCGAGTTCTCGGTCTCAGTGCGCAAGCGAAGGTGGCATCCGCCAACGTCGACTCCCCAGTCCGGGCGATATCCGCGTGTGGTTCGCCTGACCGTTCTATGGGAATACAAGAGCGATCATTCGTTCTCGACGGAAATCTAATTGTAGAAGATTCGAAGCACGCCATCGAGTTGTGGCCTTCCGAAGGTGCGTCTCCCGACCTCAAGTCGCGAGCCGTGAATTACCCGGTAGAGATCGAACCTGCGAGTTGGTTCGGGACCCGAGTACCAGCGGGGCCAACTATCGCCGCAACCACCATCGGCGACTTCCTGGTCGGCGAGGATGGAGGCTGGGTTCGAGCTGAACTGCACGCGGCGAGCACTTTACGGAGTCGATCGTGGCGACGACACCCGTCCGACTGGCATAGACCGCAAGTGCGAGAGGGATGATCCACCAAGCGGCCCCAGGCGGCGAGCACTTGCTGATGCATGACCGGGGGCGAGGTCAGGCGGCGTCGATGCTGACGGTGAGGCGGGCGCCGCAGGCGCGGGCGAGGCGCTCGAGAAAGTTGACGGTGGGAGTGCGGGAACCGTTCTCGACGGCGGCGACGGAGCTTTGAGTGGTGCCCATCCGTTCTGCGAGCTGGGCTTGGGTGAGTCCGGCGTCGATTCGAGCCTGGTAGGCGATTCCTGCTAGCTCCATCACGACTCCGGCGGTTTCGTATGCCTGGTCGTAGACCTCACGCTCGGCGGCGGTGAGGTCGGCGAGCGCCGCCTGCTTGTACTCGGTGTAGTTGGTCATGATTTCCCTTCCTTCTCCTGATCCCGGCGGCGCAGCACACTGCGGGCTCGCTGGACTTCTTTGCGCTCGTTGTTGCGCTGCTTGCGGAACGTCGTCAACGTGATCACGCGGCGCTCAGGCTGGATGGTGTAGGCGATTCGCTGGTTGACTTGATCACAGCGAAACCGGAGTTCCCAGAGATTCTCGTCGAGCTTGCGACTGTGCGGCATTCGGAGCATGGCACCTTCGACGGCCAGGAGGTCGAGTGCCCGGAACGCCTGTGCCCGTCCCTTCACTGTGAGCCCGTCGAGCCAACTGCGCACCTCTTCACTCAGCTCAATCTGCCACGTCGATCCCCGCTCGATTCCCACCCTCCGAGTATACCGGGAGAGATATATAGCATCAACGGAATAATCAGCAACTGGCGTGCAAGCGTTCGGGGCGAGTTCGGTGTGTATCGGGTAGCCGCCTTCGCGGGTCAATGGCGGCGTGACCGGTCGTGTGGCCTCAGCGATGCACCTTGGCAAGAACGAACCGGACGGTCCACGACGCTGCGAAGTGGTGCTCGCATCGTGGTGGAGGCGGGAGTATTGCAGCGTGTATTGCCCTCGCGCGACCCAATCCTGAGACCTACGAGCGGTCGGGTCACGAGGACGGCGCAGCGGCCCAGGTGCGGCGGCCCGCGCGTCTGGTCATCGTCACAGTGACGATAAACTATGGGACCGCGAACCATGCTTTGGCCAACTGCTTTGATCGAACTGGCCAACTAGGATTGCCGAAAGCTGAGGTTTCCAACAAGCAGACCCAGCTCAATCGGTTAAGTACTTCTCAACAATTGCCAGTTGTGTGCAAAACGCGCTGAACTGTCGTCGACTGGCGAGTTGCATATATGGACATGGAACCCGAGCCGATAAGATACATTATGTCAAGTTGAACCCTGCGTACTGCAACAGATGAATCACTGCGGCTCCCCCATGCCCGGGCGCTTCGTTCATTCTATGGCGTCGGGACCAGCGGATACGTACCGGTTAGGCCAGCCGCCTTCCGGCGAGACCCCATGAGTCGCGTGGGCAGTTGCCCGGTCTTGATCGATTTCGTTGTCGTTTTGACCTGCGGGTATTGACCTGCCGTCTCATTGGATGCATCATTGAATCATCAGATGAAACCGTTTCTGGTGGAGGTTCCGATGCGAATCGATGAGGTTGGCCGAGTACATCTGGTTGAATCTGTGCCGCTTCTGCGGCCGGAGGAGCGTGTCGTCGAGCTGATGCTCGACGGGTGGCGGAACCAGCAGCTGTCCAGGAACTTGCAGTTCTCGACAATCGATCGGCGAGTGCGCTGCGTGCAGAGGTTCATCGAGCATTCGAACGAGGAGCCGTGGAACTGGACACCGGCGATGGTTGAGGAGTTTTCCGCCGATCTTCGGTCGGTTCGTCATGTGATGCACTCGACGTTGCGCGGCTACCACGGCACACTGCGGGCATTCTGTTCCTACATCAGCAACCCTGACTACGGGTGGGACCGCGTCTGTGAGCAGCTGTTCGACGCGTACCCGGCCCAGGTTTTTTCCGCCTGGAACACCGCGAGCCACGTCCAGGAGTACGACGGGCGGGCGAGCAAGCGCCCTTACACCAAGGACGAGCTTCAAGCCTTGTTCGAGTACGCCGACGATGAGGTAGCTCGGATCGGTACGACCAGCAGGAAGGGCTGGCAGGCGGCCTACCGGGACGCCGCGATGATGAAGGTCGCCTACGCCTACGGCTTGCGGTTTAACGAGCTCACGCACCTGCAATTGGTGGACTTCGCCCGCAATCCCCACGCTCGCGAGTTCGGGAAGTTCGGCGTGTGCAAGGTCCGGTACGGGAAGGCGTTCCACGGGTCACCTCCGAAACCCCGTTCGGTGTTGACGGTGTGGCGGTGGACGCCTCCGATCATCGAGGACTGGATCGCCAACGGCCGAGGTGATCCCGACAGTCTTGATCTGTTCTCCAGCGAACGAGGTGGGCTGGTGGTGGGGTCGACTCTTCTTCGTCGTGTACGCCGCTACTGTGTTGATCTGGGTATCCCCGACGGCGTCGATCTGCATTCGTTTCGGCGGTCGTACGCCACGCATTTACTCGAGGATGGCTGGGATCCCAGGTTCGTGCAGGACCAGATGGGGCACGAACACGCCTCGACGACGGGAATCTATCAGTTCACATCTGACGAATTTCGTCGGTCGACATTGAGATCGGTGTTGGACCGGACCGTGAGAGAAGCGTTGGACAGCACGACGAAGGGAACTGCCGAATGAAACGCAAGGTCGATTACACGTGGCGGCTGGCGGAGTTGATGGCTGCGCGCGGAATGAACACGACCACGGACTTGATCCCCTTGCTCGCAGAACGGGACATCTCGTTGTCCCGTCCCCAGGTGTATCGGCTGGTCAACCAGCGACCTGAGCGGGTGTCGCTGCAGTTGATGTCGGCGTTGTGTGACATCTTCGGGTGCGGCCCCGACGCGCTTCTCACAGTCACCGCCGTCAATGCTCGCGAGCACCACCGAGCAGCCAATGCCGGCCCGAACGTCATGCGGCTGGACCGCGCTGTGCGTCCGCGGCGCGCGAACATCCTCGACGAGTAGCACCACGCAATGAGGTGAAGACAGGATGGAACCTGACGGCCTAGTCCCCTATCGGCCAGTACGCGGCCGACCGCGACAGGCGAGTGGAGCGTGGGTCTGCGACCGGTGCGGCAGATCGACCACCCGGACGCAGGCACACTGGCCCGAAGGCCGAATCTGCTTCACCTGCTGGTTCACCGCGATCCACACTCACGGAACATGCCCGGTATGCGGCGTCGAACGACTT
Source organism: Gordonia sp. PS3 (assembly GCF_041950545.1). Classification (NCBI taxonomy): domain Bacteria; kingdom Bacillati; phylum Actinomycetota; class Actinomycetes; order Mycobacteriales; family Gordoniaceae; genus Gordonia; species Gordonia sp. PS3. The sequence goes on from NZ_CP169524.1 coordinate 1,812,418, forward strand.
CTACCTGGACCACCCCTGCCCGACGGCACCCCGGTGTGCGGGCCGTGCGCAGGTATCGTCGACGACTTTCGATGCAGCCGCTGCGGCGAGGAGTCCGGTCACCACCGCGGGACGATATGCGCTCGCTGCGCCGTCCGGGACGACCTACACGAGATCATGGGCGGGCCGCCGTCCGACCCAATCCTCAGCGGCCTCGTCGACGCGCTATGCGTCGCTAAGCGACCCGAGTCGACGATGATCTGGAAGCGGTCACCGAAAGTCCAGGAACTGCTCAAGGGGCTAGGAACCGGCGCCATCGCCGCCACGCACGAAGGCTTAGACACCCTACCCAGTCGGGCAGCAGAACATCTGCGGACATTGATGGAATACCACGGCCTACTGCCTCCCCGAGACCGGTGGCTGCCACGCTTCGAACAATGGATCGATGACAAGCTGATCGACCTGCCGACCGAGGTCGCCCGGCCCGCTCGCCACTTCGCGACGTGGCACCATCTGCGGCGGATTCGCGCAATCGCCGATGCCGGCGGCGATACCCAGCCATCGGTGCGATCGGCCAAACAAGAGATCACCGAGACCGTCAAGTTCCTGAGCTGGCTGAGGTCCACCTACGGACGCACGATCGAGACCTGCACGCAACACGACGTCGACCAGTGGATCGCAACAGGTCCGACAACGCGATACACGATCCGAACGTTCCTGGTCATCTGCAAACAAGACAGACTCAATACCGCCGTGCAGCTCGGCCACCGGGCTCCGAAGACGACACCATCCTTGACTCAAGCCCAGCGGATCGCCTGGATCAGCGAACTGCTCACTGGTGACAGTGAGACTCTCCCTTACAGAGTCGCTGGGGTCCTGATTCTGCTGTATGCGCAGCCGCTGAAAAGCATTGTCCGACTGCAGACATCATCGATCATCGACGGCAATCCGATGGCGATCACTTTCGGCAAGCACCCCGTCGACGTGCCCAAACCGTTCGCTCAACTCGTCCGCGACGTGCTCGCCCATCGCACGAATCTACGCACCAGTGGACACGGCAATCCCTGGTTGTTTCCCGGCACGCATGCCGGAGATCATCTCCATCCCGACACGATCATGCATCGCCTGCGCCTGATCGGCATGAGCAACCTCGGTGCCCGCAACAGCGCACTCGACGACCTCGTGCTCGAGTGCCCTCCGTCCGTCGTCGCCGACGCATTGGGCTACAGCCATCAGGTTGCGTTCCTTCACGCTGAACGCTCCGGCGAAACGTGGGCTCGGTATGCCGGTCGACGACTGCGGTGACGTCGGCCGGACCATCACGGTCCGGAGACAGCACAACATCGCACCAGCTCACTGGTCCTCAGCCGGTACCTGCCCCTCGTTCTGCGATGGTGATTCGTGTGGGTCGACAATGATGCACACGACGAGGGTGAGGGCGCCTAGGACGATGAACGTGTCGGCGAGATTGAACGTGGGCCACCAGCCGGTGTGTAGGTAGTCTGTGACTTTTCCGTCCGGTATGCGGTCGATGATGTTAGCGATCGCTCCGCCCAGGACGGCGGCAATCGCGACGCGCCAGAGCAGTCCGTGGGAGTCTGCGGTACGCCAACCGAGGACCGCGACTCCACACGTGACCGCGGCGGGAATGACCAGCAGTACCCACCCCGGAGCGGTGGCGGCAAAGGAGAAGGCCGCGCCCGAATTGAACGCTAACTGCAGGTCCACCGGCCCGGCCTCTATTCGGGTGCCGTCAAGTGCATCGACTGCCCATGCCTTGGCGGCCACGTCAACGATGACGAAGGTCAGGGCCAGCAGCAGCATCCCCAGGCGGCGGGCATATCCCGACCTACCGCCTGACACCGCCGGACCAGACGGGGTCATCGGTTCGCCCCGACTGCTACCGATGCTCCAGCGGTATCGGCCATCGTCAGGCGGTTCTTGACCCGCCCAGCACGGACGCCGTTGGCGATGACGACGATCTCACCGAGTTCGTGGACAGCGACCACCGCGGCCAACCCGAGCAACCCGAACAGTGCGAGCGGGATGAGAACGGCGATCAGACCAAGGGACAGCCCCACATTTTGCAGCATGATGGTCCGCGCCTGACGAGCATGATCGAGCGCTTGAGGCAGCACCCGCAGGTCCTCGCCCATCAGTGCCACGTCCGCGGTTTCAATCGCGACATCAGAACCCATCGCGCCCATGGCGATTCCCAAGTCAGCTGTGGCCAGTGCGGGAGCATCGTTGACCCCGTCACCGACCATTGCGATGAATCCGTCGCCGCGCAGCGTGGACACGATTCGTGCCTTGTCTTCTGGACGCAGATCCGCATGGACATCGTCGATCCCGGCGATCTGTGCAAGAGCAGTCGCCGTCGCGGCATTGTCACCGGTGAGCATCACCACGGCATTTCCAGAATCGTGCATGTGCGTGATGACCTCCCGTGCTTCGGGGCGAAGCTCATCACGTACCGCGACGACTCCGAGGAGACGTTGGTCTTCCTCGACGAGAACCGCGGTTGCACCATCAGCTTGAAAGGCCGCGACCCGGTCGGCCAGAGCACCCGCATCGATCCAACCCGGCCGCCCAAGCCGAGCGGGGCGACCCTCGACCAGACCGGTCAGACCCGCTCCTGGCACCGCCTGTACATCAGTCGCAGCCCTACTCACCCCACCGTCAGCTGCAAGGATCGCACGAGCCAGAGGATGTTCACTGTGAGCTTCCAGCGCCGCGGCAACCGCGAGCACTCGCGCCTGCTCAATCGAATGCCCAACGTCGCCGGTCACACCGGGTTCTCCCGCGACCTCGTTCGCCTGACCGCCAACAGCAACACCGACAACAACCGGCTTGTTCGCGGTGAGCGTTCCCGTCTTGTCAACAGCCACGATCCGGACCCGGCCGAGAGACTCCAACGCCGCACCACCTTTGACCAGCACACCAATCTTGCTGGCGGCGCCGATAGCAGCAACCACTGTCACCGGAACCGAGATTGCCAGCGCACAGGGTGAGGCTGCCACCAGCACCACAAGAGCTCGTTCCACCCACGTCGCCGGGTCGCCAAACACTGCGCCGATACCCGCGATCACAGCGGCCATGAGCATGATTGCCGGAACCAGCGGCTTAGCAATCCGGTCAGCTAACCGCTGCGCATCGCCTTTTCGAGACTGCTCCGCCTCGACAATCTGCACAATCTTCGCCAGCGAATTGTTCTCCGCAGTAGCGCTGACATCAACGGCCAACACACCAGTGCCGTTGATCGATCCCGCGAACACGACGTCCCCAGGATTCGCTTCAATCGGCACCGATTCGCCAGTAATCGCCGATACATCCAGCGACGATCGCCCCTCGCTTATGCGCCCATCAGTGGCGATACGCTCACCCGGCTTGATCAGGATCTGATCCCCGACACGAAGAACTGACGGCGACACCGCTGTCGGGACGCCCGCCCTCAACACCATCGCCGAATCTGGGACCAGATCCAACAACGCCCGCAGGCCCCGACGAGTACGACCAACGGCGTACTCCTCAAGGCCCTCGCTAATCGAGAACAACACCGCGAGCATCGCCGCTTCCCCGACCTCACCGAGAATCACCGCACCCACCGCAGCGATCGTCATCAGCGTTCCAACGCCGATCTTCCCCGATGCCAGCCGCCGCAGTGTCGACGGGACAAACGTCGCCGCGCCTACTAGCAGAGCACCCCACTCCAGGGTCGTACTGATCGTCCTCGGACCATCTGCCCAGCCAGTGAGATAGGCGGCCACCAACAACAATCCGGCAACCGCAGCTGCCTGAAGTTCTCGGACGTTCCACCAATGTCCAGGCGCCTGCTCATCCTCCCCGATCTCGTCGTGCCCACATCCACATGCATCACTCATCGTCGATCACCCCCCACACCGCGGATCTCCTCAACGACCGCGCCGGCAGTGGCCTCACCATCGCAGGCACTGTCCAACCCATAGTTGGGACACAGCACTACGGCACTGCCCGTCGCAGCAAGCACCGTCTCAGCCGCCGCCAGCAGGTCGAGAAGCTCCGGCCGCGCCAGACGGTAGAACACCTGCCTGCCCTCTGGCCGACCCACCACCAATCCGCAGTCCCGCAGGCACGCAACATGCGCGGACACTGTCGACTGAGCAAGACCCAACTCAGCCATCAGATCAGCCACTCGAGCCTCACCACTGCGGGCCAATCGAGCCGCGATCGCTAGCCGGGTCCCGTCAGACAAACTCCGAAACAACGCGACCGCAGGATCGAGCTCCGTCCCCACCATCACCGAACATCTATTCATCGTCATACGACGATGATAGCGTCCAGGCACGGTGGAATCGAAGCTCCCACCTCACCCGCACCCCGAAGGAGCAATCCGCGATGCCGTCGATGTCACAAGTCGAAGCACTGTTCTGCCGAAGCGCACCATGGGAGACCGCGACCAGTCGGTGGGTGCTCCCTTGGGCTCTACAAGGAGTCCAGCCCAACGGCGCCCTCCTCGAGATTGGCGGCGGCGGTGGCGCTATGGCGGCCCATATTCTGGCGGCAAGCCCAGAACCGCAGACGACAACCATTACCGTCACCGACTTCGACCCCCGAATGGTCACAGCCGCTCAAGACCGCCTCCGCGCCTTCGGTGACCGCGCGCACACCCGGGTTGCAGACGCAACTGCTTTACCATTCGCCGACGGCCAGTTCGACATGGTCGTCTCGTTCATCATGCTCCACCACGTCGTCGACTGGGAGCAAGCACTAGCCGAAGCAGTCCGAGTGCTCAAACCAGGAGGAGTCCTGGTCGGCTACGACCTCCTCAGTACCCCACCGGCCCGCATTCTCCACCGACTCGAAGGCGCACCGCACCGCTTCATCAAACCCGGCCAACTACTCCCCGAACTCAAGAAGTTGCCGCTCACAGAAACATCTGTTCAAGAAAACGTACTATTAGCCAAGTTCCGCGCAACTCGGACACCCCGACCCAGATAGAGGCAGCCCCATAACATCCCGGCCGACCATAGATTCGCTACCGATGACTACGCTCCGTTAGCACGAACGCCAACTGCTCGACAGTCGGCACTCCAGCAAGACCCGAGTCAGTGAGGTAGACGCGACACGCAAGATCATTAACCCCAGCGGCACCTTCGAACGCATCACGTCCATCAACAAGAATCGTCGGAGATCCAGCGAACGACGCCGCCTCCACCTCCGACGAAATCAGCCTGAAACGAAGGTCGATTCCAACATTCAACGCCGCCGCAGCATCCTCAACTCGACCCGCAGCTTCCCTCCAATGTGGGCATCCATCGACATACAGGACCTCAACTTGCATAGCTCGAGTTTCCCCGACTCGCCCAGAAAAGAGAGATCCGAACTGCTGACACCCGCGAACTTCGGGTTTCCCGACTCCGTCGTCGTCCGGCTGCGTACGTGGCTCGACGCGTGGACGGCGAACTTCGCCGACGCACCGAGCGACGACCAGCACACGTGGCGTCGCGGATTCGACGTCGCCGGCTGGCTTCACGAAGGCGATACACTGGCCGACCTCATCGCCGAGTCGCTCCCCGACTACACCGTCGAACGCCAGTATCGGACTTACGCAGCTAACGCCGTGCGGCGCGATGCCGATCACCCCGGCTAACAGCAGGTGTCGAGCACTCCTCTCAGTGCTTCCAGCGAGTCCGGTTCGGCGCGATGCAGGACGTTCACGCCTCGACGCTCGGAGCTGACTAGGCCCGCCTTTTTGAGTTGACCGAGGTGGTGGCTCACCGTACCCGCCGAGAGTGCGAGCGCCTCGGCGAGATCACTGGTGCTGATCGCACCTGGTCGGGCGCCCATGAGGATGGAGACCAGCTGAATTCGCGCCGGATCGGCCAGCGCCTTGAGCCGGAGAGCCAGCTCTAGGGCCGCATCCGCTTCCATTGGACCTGCGGAGATCGGTGCACAGCAGATCGGAGCACTGATGTCGACCACAGGGAGCGTCTTGGGCATGACCCCAACCTACCCATCCGTTGACATATGTCAAACTCTGGTCTAGAACTTGAGTCGCAACACTTTTGATGTATGTCGAATCCTTGGAGGATCTCATGTCACGCGTGCAACTCGCCCTCAACGTCGACGATCTCGACCAGTCGATCGCCTTCTACACCAAGCTGTTCGGCGTCGGCCCGGCGAAGGTCAAGCCGGGCTACGCCAACTTCGCCGTCACTGAGCCCGCACTGAAGTTGGTGCTGCTGGAGAATCCCGGCCAGGGCGGCAGCATCAATCACCTCGGCGTTGAGGTCGATTCCAGTGAGAAGGTGCACGCCGAGATCGCCCGATTCACCGAAGAGAAGCTGTTCACCGAAGAGGAGATCGGAGCAACCTGCTGCTTTGCCACTCAGGACAAGGTGTGGGTCACTGCTCCCGACGCCGAGCGGTGGGAGGTCTACACCGTGTTGGCCGACGCTGAGACCTTCAACGGCGAACCGGTCGCCGCCGCGGCCCCCGTCGGCGAATCTACGTCCGCGGCATGCTGCACTCCCGCGGCGAACTGCTGCTGAACGCGACCTTCTCTTAGGGCTGCCAGGCTGGTCGCCACCCGATGCCGGGGTGGCGACCAGTCCCGTTTCGAACGTGGACTGCATGCACCCTTGCAACCAGTATCGATATCTGTCAATATCGATGTATGTCGAACTCGATTCCGTTGACCGATGTCACTGTGCGGTGCTCACCGTTGGTGCGTGAGCCCCTCTCGGAGCGGCAGTCGGTTGATCTTGCTGTGGTGTTCAAAGCACTCGCCGACCCGATCCGGTTGCGACTGTTCAGCTTGATCGCCAGCCACGAGGGCGGTGAGGCGTGCGTGTGTGACATCTCCCCGGCCGTCGACGTTTCGCAACCGACGATCTCCCATCACCTGAAGGTCCTCAAGAACGCCGGTTTGCTCGAGTCTGAGCGCCGCGCGTCGTGGGTGTACTACCGCGTTATCCCCGATGTTCTGTCCTCGCTCGCCGGGATCCTGCAGTCCGGCGAGCTCGCCAGCTCGATGGAGGTTCACTCGTGACCAGCCCCACCCCGACGGCCGGGCATCAGCCGGTCGTCGGCAAGCTCTCGACTCTGGACCGGTTCCTGCCGGTGTGGATCGGCGTCGCCATGGTCGCCGGTCTGCTGCTGGGCCGGATGATCCCCGGACTGAACACCGCGTTGGAGAAGATCCAGGTCGACGGCGTTTCACTGCCTATCGCCTTGGGCCTGTTGATAATGATGTACCCGGTCCTGGCCAAGGTGCGCTACGACCGCCTCGACACCGTCACCGGCGATCGCAAACTACTGCTGGGATCGCTGCTACTGAACTGGGTGCTCGGCCCAGCGCTCATGTTCGCCCTCGCCTGGATCTTCCTGCCCGACCTACCCGAGTACCGGACCGGCCTGATCATCGTCGGCCTCGCACGGTGCATCGCCATGGTCATCATCTGGAACGACCTCGCCTGCGGCGATCGTGAGGCAGCAGCCGTCCTCGTGGCGCTCAACTCGGTGTTCCAGGTGGTGATGTTCGCCGTCCTGGGCTGGTTCTACCTCTCAATCCTGCCGGGCTGGCTGGGCCTGGAACAGACGACCATCAGCACCTCTCCGTGGCAGATCGCCAAGTCGGTGCTGATCTTCCTCGGCATCCCGCTGCTCGCCGGATACCTGTCACGCCGGATCGGCGAGAAGACCAAGGGCCGCGACTGGTACGAAGCGAAGTTCCTGCCCAAGGTCGGGCCGTGGGCACTCTACGGACTGCTGTTCACGATCGTCATCCTCTTCGCCCTGCAGGGCGAACAGATCACCTCCCGTCCCTGGGACGTCGTCCGCATCGCCGTGCCACTGTTGGTCTACTTCGCAGTGATGTGGGGCGGCGGCTACCTCCTGGGTGCGGTTATGGGCCTGGGCTACGAACGCACCACCACGCTTGCGTTCACCGCGGCAGGCAACAACTTCGAACTCGCCATCGCCGTCGCGATCGCCACCTACGGCGCGACCTCCGGCCAAGCCCTCGCCGGCGTGGTCGGTCCGTTGATCGAGGTCCCTGTGCTGGTCGGCCTGGTCTATGTCTCCCTTGCCCTACGCAAACGCTTCCCCCTCACCCCGTCCTCTACCTCCGCTTCCGCGGACTCTTCTAGGAGCATGAACTGATGCCCGACGACCTGACGATCACCGAGAACGCGGCCACGCCGAGTGTGCTGTTCGTGTGTGTGAAGAACGGCGGCAAGTCTCAGATGGCCGCCGGCCTGATGGGCAAGGCGGTCGGCGAGGCCGTCGAGGTGCACTCGGCCGGAACCAAACCCGGCACCGCGGTCAACGGGCTGTCTGCCGAGAGCCTGGCCGAGGTCGGCATCGACATCACCGGCGAGACTCCCAAGCCCATCGATCCCGAGTTGCTCGCCCGCGTCGACCTGGTGGTCACTCTCGGCCGAGAAGCCGTGGTCGATGCCCCCGCCGGGGTCAGGTTGATCAACTGGGACACTGACGAACCGTCCGAGCGCGGAATCGACGGGATCGAACGGATGCGCCTGGTCCGCGACGACATCGCTGCCCGCGTCACCGCGCTGGCAGCCGAACTCACCGCGCGCTAACGCCGGAGCTGGGTCGGTATCTACGAACCGGGGTGAAGCCTGATGAACGCCGACGCCACGACCGAATCAGCCGGGACACCAGATCTGCTGATGCCCCAAGCCCTGCTATCGCGAACCGCGGAGAGGCTCGCCGCCCAGTACCGAGGGATCGTGTCCGAACAGACCGTCGAACGGGTCGTATTCGAGTCCTACACCGCGCTGCGGCGCACCTCCCGCATCCACACTCACCTGGTGACCCTGACAGGCAGGTTCGCCGCAGAACGCCTCGCCGCCCTAGCGCAGTCCACCGGCGCAACCACCACGACCGTGCCCGAAGTGCTGTTCATCTGCGTCCACAACGCTGGCCGCTCACAGATGCCCGCCGCGCTCCTGACCCACCACGCGGCAGGACGAGTGCACGTACGTTCAGCCGGGTCTCTACCCGCGGCGGACATCAACCCGATCGTCGAGCTAGCCATGACAGAGATCGGCCTTGATCTCGCCGCCAAGTTCCCCAAGCCGCTCACCGACGATGTGGTCGCGGCCGCGGACGTCGTGATCTCCATGGGCTGCGGCGACGCCTGCCCGATCTACCCGGGCAAGCGGTACCTGGACTGGCAAGTCGCCGACCCCGACAACCACCCCATCGAGACCGTTCGTCTGATCCGCGACGACCTCAACTACCGCGTCCGCAACCTCCTCGCCGAGCTCCTACCTGCCACTACCTGACCGCCGCTGATCGGCCTGCCCGCACGCTCCCGCGACTTCTCCCAACAGCGCGGCACCCTGCTCTACCTCACATACCCGTGTCCCTTCGGAAGGAACCGACACCCATGCCTGCACGCAAGATCATCGCAATCGGCGGATCAGACGCCGGAATCTCCGCCGCACTGCGGGCTCGCGAGCTCGACCCAACCAGCGAGGTCACCGTCGTCGTCGCCGACGCCTACCCGAACTTCTCCATCTGCGGCATCCCGTACTACGTCTCCGGCGAAGTCACGCACTGGAGCAACCTCGCCCACCGCACCGCCGCCGACCTCGCCGCCACCGGCATGACCGTTCATACCGACACCCGGGCCACCGCGATCGACACCGCCGGGCACCGCCTCACCGTCACCGGGCCCGACGGCGTCTCACGAGACCTCGACTATGACGCTCTCATCGTCGGGACCGGCGCGGTCTCAGTGCGGCCACCGATCACCGGCCTCGACCAACTAGGCCCTGACGACGGCGTTCACCTCCTGCACTCGATGGGCGACACCTTCGCCGTCATGAACACCCTGACCACCACCGACCCGAAGACCGCGATCATCATCGGCGCCGGCTACATAGGCCTGGAGATGGCCGAAGGGCTCACCACCCGAGGCCTAGCCGTCACCCAGATCGAAGCCCTCCCCGAAGTCCTCCCCACCGTCGAACCAGAACTCGGCACCCTCGTCCACAACGAACTGGTCCGCAACCGAGTCGACGTACGCACCAACACCCTGGTCACCGCCATCGACCGCGCCGACAACGGCGACCTGACCGTCACCACCGCGAATGACGGCCACACCGACCACCTCACCGCCGACCTCGTGCTCGTCGTGGTCGGCGTGCGCCCCGACACCGACCTCGCCGCCGCCGCCGGTGCCAACCTCGGAATCAAGAACACCATCGCAGTCGACGAACAGATGCGCACCAACCTGCCGGACGTCTTCGCCGCCGGCGACGCCGTCCACACCCACCACCGCCAACTCGGCATCACCTGGCTCCCACTCGGAACAACCGCACACAAGCAGGGCCGCGTCGCGGGCGAAAACGCCCTCGGCGGCACCGCCCGCTACACCGGCTCCCTCGGAACCCAAGTCGTCAAAATCTTCGACCTCGTCGCCGCCCGCACCGGCCTCAAAGAAGCCGAAGCCCTCACAGCCGACCGCGGCTGGACACCAGTATCGACCACCTCGACACCCGACGACCACAAGGCCTACTACCCAGGCGCCACCCCCATCAACATCCGCATCACCGCAGACCACAAGACCGGCACACTGCTCGGAGCCCAACTCATCGGCCACCGCACCGCCGAAATCGCCAAACGGATCGACACCTACGCCACAGCCCTGCACCACGGCATGACCGTCGAAGCGCTCAGCGAACTCGACCTGTCCTACACCCCACCCCTGGGATCACCATGGGACGCCGTCCAAATCGCCGCCCACAACTGGGTACACGAACACCGCCTGCACGCCCAGCGCAGCGAACTGAACCCAAACCAGTGACCACCAGCAGCAACCCCTCCGAGCCCCACACAACACGCGCGGTCATCGCACCAATGGCGCCCGAACACGGACCCCAAGTCCTCGCGATCTACCAAGCCGGCATCGACACCGGCAACGCAACCTTCGCGACCGCCGCCCCAACCTGGCCCGACTTCGACCGCGATCACCTACCCGACCACCGATTCGTTGCCCTCGACCCCAACGGCAACGTCACCGGATGGATCGCCGCATCACCGGCATCGAGCCTGTGCGTCTACACCGGCGTCATCGAACACAGTGTGTACGTCGACCCCAACCACTCCGGCAAGGGCGTCGGCACCGCACTCCTACAAGCGCTCATCGACTCCACCGAAACCGCAGGAGTGTGGACCATCGAAACAGGAATCTTCCCCGAGAACCACGCCAGCCTCGCACTGCACCACGCCCACGGATTCCGCACCGTCGGAACACGAGAACGCATCGGCCAACACAACGGCCACTGGCGAGACGTCGTCCTCATCGAAAGCCGCAGCAACGCCTAACATCGCCGGATACGCGCAATTTCGAGCGCACCAACCACAGCAATACGCATCGAAGTGATACGCAGGGTGTCCAGTAGAATCCGGCAGCCCATACGACACGAGTCAACATCCGGCTTGGCACTTACGGGTCGGACTTCGAAGCCGAGTGGACCTCCAAGACCCTCCTGCCCATCTTCTTTCGGGAGGTCGTACGACGGCTGGTCCATTAAGCCACGCGATGCCCGCTTGCACAACGCCCATGGCGGCTACGCTGGCCGCATGCGGGTGTCCCGATTGAACGACCTCGGGCTGGTTATCGGGCCGGCACTGTTCGCACTGTCGCCGGCATTCTGGAAGGACGGACACTACGGCGCTGTCGGCGGCATGCTGATCGCAGTGTCGACCGTGCCGTGGGTGTTCGGACTCATCGGCCAGTACGACCGGGTACGCTCGCGACTTCCTCTGGCGGCCGGACTGTGGCTCCTGCTGGTGCTGATCGGCATGTTCGGGACAGTCGCGTTCGGGTTGCAGGGGTTCTTCGAGGACGTGTTCGGAGTCGACGACGCATCCGCTCTCGCGGCATTCGACGGCTACCCGGCGGCTGGTACGGTGATGTTCCTACTGGCGGGACCGACGTTCCCGCTCGCACTCCTGCTACTCGGAATGATGTTGTGGCACACGAGACTGTCGCCCCGAGCGTGTTCAGGACTGCTCGTGATCGCCGCGATCGCGTTCCCGATCGCACGGGTGTCTCGGGTTCCGACGATCGCGCTCACCGCCGATTTGGTCATGCTCGCTGCGTTCTGCGGCATCGCATGGTTCTCCTGGTCACAGCCGTCGATGACCGAGCATCGCGCTACTTAGACGAACGTCTCATGACGGACAGCGACCGGGTCAGCGTCCGTGCGGAACCAGCCCCGTGACTTCAGCGAGTCTGTCGACAATCGCACCCAGACCGTCGCCTGTACGCAGATTCTGCTGATCGACCGCGCTGGCGCGGGGGTCGCTCCCCTGTCCCGGGATCCGCCCGACGGCTCGGACGGCGTCGGCGACATCGCGTGCACCGTCGGGATTCGCCGGCGCACGGTTGGAGAGCCTGTCGGCGGCGTACCGGGCGACCTCGTCGGCCAACTGCTGCGCCGCATCGACGGCCGGTAACCAGGCCGCGGCCACGGCGTCGCTCGGCGGTGGCTCAGCCAGCGCTCGGTGGAGCCGAGCGCTCAGCTCGGTGAGTGAGGCGGCGGCCGCGCGGCGAGCACGGACAACGCCGTCGTGCCGTCGTCCGACAGGACCCGCATCGTCACGCGGAATCGGAGTTCCGGAATAGGTCAGTTCGGTCGCGATGGATCCCATCGCTTCGGCGAAGACCTGGTGCACCCACACTCTCCTGGAGTGCGGCCAGAGAAGGTAGCCGAAGACGATGACAACAGCTCCGCCGATGGCGGTCGCCGCGATGCGTTGTGCAGAGTAGTTGTCCTGTTCTGCGGGAGTGATCGCGGCGACGAGAAGAATCACCACCGGCGTGATGGCGACTGCCTGTAGAGAGTACGAGCACATCATCAGCCACGGAATGAACGCGGAGATCAGCAGGATGGCGATGCCGAAGCCGACGCCCTTCGGTACCAGCACGATGATCACGGTGGCAACGCCGGCACCGATGAGAGTCCCGATGATACGCAGGATCGCGCGCGAGAACACCGAACCGAAGTCCGGTTTCATCACGAGACAGACCGTCAGCGGCACCCAGAACCAGTGACTGAACGGGAAGTACCACTTGGCCCCGACGGCGATACCGAAGCACAGTGCCAGCCTGACCGCAGCGCGGATCACCTCGGAATCGATCGTCGCCGAGACCGGCGTGACCAGGCGACGCGGCTCTGTGCGCTGCGCTGCGGTGCGGTCAGCGCGTCCTGCAACCGGTCGATGCGCAGCGTGAGCGCCGACGCGCCGTCGGTGCGCACCGGCACCGGTGTCGAGATCGACTCGTGGCGGGTGATGCCGTCGGCAAACGCTTCGAGGCGTCGCGCAGCGGCCTCCGCGACGTCCGGGTCCTCTTCGCCGACCAGAAGAGCCTGAATCCCCTCCGCTGCGTCGAGGACGTCGTCAGTGAGCGACCACCACCTCGTGCGCCGGCGCAGCGGGAGTTACGCAAGTCGGTCACGCGCGGCATAGTAGGCGGCGTCGGTGCGGATACGTGCATCCGTGGTCTGCGCGCCCCCGACCAGCAGATCGCCGTGCCGAGCCCGGGCGAGTTCCGCCAGAGCTTCCAAGAGCGGTTGTAGCCCTTTGCGCTGCGGTCGGTCTGGGACGATCAGCGCCTCCAGCCCGAGCAGTACGGCATAGAGCGCTGCGCCGGCGAAGTACAGCCCCAGCGGCACCCACCAATTGTGAATCCCGTCGACACCGATCGCGATCGAAGAGGTGAGCAAGAATTGCATTCCGCCCACCGAGAAAGCAGGCCCGAGTCCTGCCAGCAGACCCATCAGGAGTGCGAGCATCGCCATGAGGATGGCGAGCGCGACGAGTGGCATGTCCTGCGAGTATCCGAGGATGTATCCGGCCGCCGCGATCGGTGTCGATACCGCGAGGACCGTGAAGTTCAGCCGGTAGGTTCCTTCGCGCTCGCCCGCTGCGAGAAGCAGACAGGCCAGACCGATCCACATCCCGGTGACGATGTGGTCGGTGAGCGCTCCGACGATGAACGGCACGCCGACCGCCGCTCCGGACCGGATCGCATGTCCCACGGGGAATTCCGCCGGACGAACGCGTATGGTTTCGCGCATCCAGGACCATCGAGGATCGTCGGCGAGCGAACGCATCGGGGACAGCACCGGGCCTCCTTGTGCCGAGCAGCACGGGGTGTGAACTGACTCTATCGGTGGTGTCAGACCCTTCAGTGCCATGGCGCACTCCGTTCCGTGCCAAGACGAAGTCCAAGCGAATTCAGAGCAGAGGAGATGATGTGTACCGCCGTCAATCGCGCGCAGTGGTTCTGTCGGGGTGCTCGGGTGGAGGCAAATCCACCGTGCTCGAGCATCCGGCGGCTCACGGATACCGCACAGTCGACGAGCCCGGTCGCCGAATCGTCCGGCAAGAACTCCGCACCGGCGGGCACGCCTTGCCGTGGGAGCACGCAGACCGGTTCGCGCGAGCGTGCATCGACCTCGCGCGCGTGGATCGCGAAGACGTCGTCGCCGACCGGTGGACCTTCTTCGATCGCGGGCTGGTCGACGCCGACACCGCGTTGCGTCACCACGCTGGCCGATCAGCGTGTTCGATCGAGGAGTTGCAGAACTACCACGCGCGGGTGTTCATGACACCGCCATGGCCGGAGCTGTACGCAGCCGACGACGAACGGCAGTTGGGGCTCGACGAGGCAGTCAGCGAATACGGCCGTCTACTGCGCAGGTACGACGAACTCGGTTACAGCATCACCGTTCTGCCGAAAGTGAGCGTCGCCGAGCGCGCCGAGCTGATTCTCGCTGAGCTCGGTCTGCGTGGTTGATCGGTCGGCCCGGCCGGAGCTTCCGGGGAGCGCTCACCCGACTTGCCCACAGTATCGATGGACGTCAATATCGACGTATGTCAAATCAGTCAACGGCCGCCGTCGGGACCGGAACGATGCAGCGGTGCTCCCCTCTCGTCCGCGAGCCGCTTTCCGTCGAGGACGCCGGCGAGGTGTCGTCGGTGTTCAAGGCGCTCGCCGACCCGATACGGTTGCGCCTCTTCAGCTTGATCGCCAGCCACGCCGGCGGCGAAGCGTGCGTCTGTGACATCTCCCCCGCCGTCGACGTCGCGCAGCCGACGATCTCGCATCACCTCAAGGTGCTCAAGGCGGCCGGCCTCGTGGCGTCCGAGCGCCGCGCCTCCTGGGTGTACTACCGCGTCGTCCCCGAAGCGCTGGCGACGCTCACCGCGGTCCTCTCTCCGGTGGACCAGCCCACCGGCGCCCCGTGCGCGTCATGACCGGCACCTCTACGGAACCGGTGGCCGCACGGCTCTCCAGACTCGATCGCTTTCTGCCGATCTGGATCGGGGCGGCCATGGCCGCGGGGTTGTTGCTCGGCCGCGCGGTCCCGGGGCTCGGCACGGCCATCGAGAAGATACAGATCGATGGCGTGTCCCTGCCGATCGCTGTCGGACTGCTGATCATGATGTATCCGGTGCTGGCCAAGGTCCGCTACGACCGGCTCGACACCGTGACCGGCGATCGCAAGCTCCTCGTCGCCTCGCTGCTCCTCAACTGGGTGGCCGGGCCGGCGTTGATGTTCGCCCTCGCGTGGCTGATGCTGCCCGACCTCCCCGAATACCGCACCGGCCTGATCATCGTCGGCCTGGCGCGCTGCATCGCCATGGTGATCATCTGGAACGACCTCGCGTGCGGCGACCGCGAAGCCGCCGCGGTCCTGGTGGCGATCAACTCGGTGTTCCAAGTGGTCATGTTCGCTGTGCTCGGTTGGTTCTATCTGTCGGTCTTACCCGGCTGGCTCGGACTGCCGCAGACGCGAATCGACAGCTCGCCGTGGCAGATCGCTCAATCGGTTCTGGTATTCCTCGGCATCCCGCTGGTGGCCGGCTACCTCTCTCGCCGGATCGGCGAACGCCGACGAGGTCGTCAGTGGTACGAGGAGTCCTTTCTCCCGAAGGCCGGACCGTGGGCTCTCTACGGTCTGCTGTTCACGATCGTGATCCTCTTCGCCCTCCAAGGCGACCAGATCACCTCCAAGCCGTGGGACGTCGCTCGGATCGCCCTGCCGCTGCTGGCCTACTTCGCGATCATGTGGGGCGGCGGCTACCTTCTCGGCGCGGCCATGCGACTGGGGTACGCGCGGACCACCACGCTGGCCTTCACCGCGGCAGGCAACAATTTCGAGCTCGCCATCGCGGTGGCCATCGGCACGTACAGCGCCACATCGGGCCAAGCTCTCGCGGGCGTCGTCGGCCCGCTGATCGAGGTCCCGGTCCTCGTCGCACTCGTGTACGTATCTCTCGCACTGCGCAGACGGTTCGCCGCCGACTCTCCCGGGGACGGAGACGGAGCCGAAAACGCTTGAGGCCCCGGCTGTTCCGAGACCGGAACAGCCGGGGCGTCGAGGCTCACACCACGGTCAGTGCTTGTGGAGGGTTCCGCTGATCTCGTTCGGTGTCACGTCGAGCGACGCCTCGGCACTCACCGTGCCGGTCGACAACGACACCCGCTTGATCGTCTTCGTCGCGGGATCGGTCACATAGGCGGTGTCGTCACGGACGAACAGGGACGGCCGCGGCTCCTGCCAGTCCATCGGTTCCTGCCACTTGCCGACCACCGGAATCGACTTGACGTTCGCGCCGGAGACGACGTCGAAGACATGCAGATGTCCGTCGGTGCCCAGGATCAGAGCTTCGCCGCCGGGTCCACGGCCGAGCGAGCGGAAGCTGTAACTGGCGCCGCCCGGCATCTGGACCAACCGCTGCTTCTGGGCAGCGGTATCGATCAGAGCGAACTGCGTGGGGAATTCGCGCTCGGCATCCGGGTCGGTCTTGTAGTCGCCGACGAGCACCGGCGACGCGTCGCTGCCGACCTGAGTGGACGTGGCGCCGTACTCCGGATCGACGGAGGGCACCTTCACGAACGCGCCGTTCTTGAACAGGAGGACCCCGTCCTTGCAGCCGAGCCCGACCACCTCCCCGGACGCCACCGCCTCGCCGTGGACTCCCGGGCACTGATCACTGTGAGCGATCTGTCTGCCCTGCGCGTCGACGGCCCGCGCTCCGCGCCGGTTCTCCTCGTCGCCCACCGAGGCGACGATAGTCCCGTCGGTGAGTTCTACGGCGACGCCGTGATGCGGACTCGCACTCGTGTATTCGCGTGTGGTCGGTGCGCCGTCCGACAGTTCGTGCGGATCGAACGAGAGCGCCGACCCCGTGGAGTCGGTGAACAGCACGGTCTTACCGCCGTGCAGCACGACGTGACCCGGCTTCTCCCCGGGATAGACGAGATCGGTCAATTCGGCATGGGAGGCGTCCATCACCGTGAACCCCTTCTCGTCGGAGACGATGAGATGGTCGTCGTCTCCCGCCGGATTGACGCGAGTGAATCCGTCCATCGGAACCTTGCTCACCACGTCGAGGCTGGTGCCGTCGAGGAGCGCGATGCCTCCGTCGTAGGTGACGGCGATCGGTTCGGCGACTTCGGTTCCGTCGGGAGGCGTGCTCGACGACGCCGACTCGTCATCGGCCGACGAGCACGCGGTCATCGTGAGGGCGGCCGCGGCCGCCAGCGTGAGCACTACCCTGCTGTGCCGCACCCACTCTCGGTTGCTGAGCATCATTCACTGTCACCTTTCATTCACATGGGTGTCCGTCGAGGCCCGGGACGGGTCAACGCGACAGACCTGAACTGATACGAGAAGCGTTGGTTCGCATCATGGCGATGTAGCTGTCTGCCTCGGTGCCCCGCTCGTCGAGAGACTCCGAGTACAGCGGAACGATGGCGACCGCCGTCCGGGTCTCGGCTGCGAGGGCCTTCGCGAGGCGGTCGGGCTGGGACGTGTCGACGAAGATCGCCGACACCGCGGTGGTCCGGATGGCCGTCGCGAGCGATGCCAGGTCGGAGCTGCTCGGCGACGCGAGGGTGGTACCGCTCGGCACGACGGCGCCGATCACCTCGAAGCCGTAGCGATCAGCGAGATAGCCGAATACGTGGTGATTCGTCACCAGCTTGCGGCGATCCTGGGGAATCGCCGCGAAGAGCCCGCGCATCCACTCGTCCAGATCGTTCAGCTCCGAGAGATACGCCTCGGTGTTCGCGCTCAGCCGGGCCCGGTCGACGCCATCGATCTCCGCGAGCCGGTGCGAGACGGCACGGACCGCGTCGCGCATCCGGGTCGGGTCGGTCCAGAAGTGCGGGTCCGCGGCTCCGGAGGTCTCACCGGTGCGGAACGTGATCGGTCGGGCGGCCCCGCCGGCTTCGACGATCGGGACCCCGTCGTCGTGCGCGGCGCGCACATGATGCTCGATGCCTTCTTCCAGGCCCAGCCCGTTGTAGACGATCAGGTCCGCATTGCGCATGGCGCCCGCCTCGCGGGCCGAGACGGCGAATGAATGCGGGTCCGCGTTCGGCTTCATCAGGGTCATCACCGTCGCCTGATCACCCACCAGCCGACCGACGACGTCACCCAGAATGTTGGTGGTCGCCACCACCTGCGGCTGGTCGTCGTGCGCGATGCCGCAGCCGGTGAGCGCCACTGTCCCGAGCAGGGTCCCGATCACCGCTGCGAGCAGTGTCGCCACGAGGCGACGCGGCGGCGTCATCGACCGACCTCGACCATGAGCTCGGGCTCGACGTCGACCGGGAGGGTGCGTGTCCTGCGCAGGGAGTCGCCGTAGTCGAACTCGTGAACGGCTCGGGCCGTGGGCTCGGAGAGGTACGCCCGGCCGGTGTCGGCGGTCAGCACCTTCCCGGCCATGCCCGCAGACGCACCGGCCGTCGCGACCGGCCGCCCGGCGCCGGTTGCGGGGTCGACGGCCAGGGTGCGCAGTTCACCGTCGTCGGTGAGCACGATCAGCGTCTCGTCGCGCCCCGGGGCCAGAGCGGCGGACAGCCGGTCGGCCGAGGGCACCCACCGAAGCGACCCTGCCGAGGAGTCGAGCAGCCACGAGCCGGCCGCGGTGGCCGCGACGGCCCGGTTGCTGCGTGGCCGAACGCCGAACGCACCCGCCCGCGGTCCCCTGCGTCCGTAGTCGAGTACCTGTGCGGCGACCTCGCCGCCCCTGTCGGTGAAGAGGATGATCGCCTCGGCGCAGGACACCGCGACCGCGTTGCGCAGCAGCGCCGGGCCCTGCGGGTCGACGCAGGGCTGGGCCGGTCGGCGGGGATTTCCGTCCCGATCGGTGAAGACGACTCTTGAGGCGGGGCGGTCCGGACCGTCGCCCAAGCCCAGCACCAGGCCATCTGCGTAGGGCACGGCGAAACCCGCACTGCTGCGGGTGTCGATGGTCGAGATCGGGCGCGGGGCCGAACCGTTCTCCAGACCCCGCCGGTCCAGCACGGTCACCGAGCCTCCGCGCGCGCCCACCGCGGTGATCTCGTCCGCTCCCGACACGGTCGTGACGGCCGCGGGCACGGTCAGCGTGCCGAGCGGCTCGGTCGTCGCCCGGTAGTAGTGAACGTGATCGCCGTGATCGACGGTCCAGCCGCCGCTGTCCACCACTTCCAGGGTGTCGCCGTCGATCACGTAGACGAAACGGCCGTCCTCGTCCAGGCGCTGCGCCTCCGTGGTCAGGTCCACCGTCACGGTGCTCTCCTCCGCCGGGTCGAGGAAGCTCAGCTTCTTCCCGTTCCGGGCGGCGACGGCGAGCGCGATCTGGGGTTCGGACTTCTCTTTGGCTCCTTCGACGTAGCCGTGCGGGCGGTCGCTGCCGGCTGACCCGTTCTGCGGAGCCGGTTCGTCGGCGCCGCAGCCGGCGGCCAGGATGACAGTCGACGTCGCGAGCGCCGTCATCGCTGTTCGGACTGTTCGCGTTCGATTGGGCAAAAGTGTTCGCCTTTCATGTCGTCGGGTCGGCGATGCCACGGGCACGCCGCAGCACCGCGCGTCCGATGGTGCGGAGTGCGAGGGTGAGGAAGAACAGGACGACCGCGGTCGCGGCGATGGTGGCACCGGCCGCCGTGGCCCGATGCCAGGAGACGAGCAGCCCGACGAAAGTGGCGAGGGCGCCGAATCCGAACGCCACGAGCATGGCCGCGGGAACCCGGCGCACGATCAGCAGTGCGGACGCCGACGGCGCCACCAGCATGCCGAAGGCCAGCAGGGTGCCGACCACGCTGAAGGCGCCCGCCATCGCGACGGCGAGTGTCAGGACCATCAGCAGATTGGTCGCGGTCGGCCGCAGACCGAGCGTGCGCGCCTTGCGGACATCGAAGGTCACCGCGAGGAATCCCCGGTAGGACAGCGTTGTCACCGCCAGGACCGCCGCGACGAGTACGCACAGCCGCACGAGGTCGCCGTCGTCGACGGCCAGCACGTCACCGAATAGGAAGCCGGTCAGGTCGGTCGCGAACGACGAGGAGTGCGAGACGATGATGACCCCGACCGCCAGCAGTCCGACGAACAGCAAGCCGATGCTCGTGTCCCGGCCGAAGTCGCGGTGGGTGCGCATGGACTCGACCCCGAGCACCATCACCACCGCGCTCGCCGCCGCGCCGACGATCAGGTCGACCCCCGTCAGCGCCGCGACCGCGACCCCGGGAAGCATGGCGTGTCCCATCGCCTCGCCGAGGAAGGTCATGCCGCGGGCGATCACCCACACCCCGACGAGTGCGCACAGCGCCGACAGCACCACGCCGGCCCACAGCGCGCGCGCCATGAACGCGACCGAGAACGGCTCCAGTATCGTTGGGATCACGCGTTAACAGTAACGGTTATCAATTTCATTAACTCGAAGGGGTCCCGATTGACTGCCACCGGCTACACCGTGCGCGGGCTGAGCTTCAGCTATGGCGCGACGACGGTCCTCGAGAATCTGACGACGACTCTGCAGCCGGGGGCGGTCACCGCCCTCGTCGGCGCCAACGGCACGGGCAAGAGCACGCTGCTGGAGCTGATCGCCGGAGTGCGCACACCGGACGCCGGCGAGATCACGCCCCGACCGCGACGCCCCGCTCTGCTGACACAGCGCAGCGAGCACATCGACGGCCTGCCGTTGACCGTCCGGGACTGCGTGCGAATCGGGACCTTCGGACAGGTTCCGTGCTGGCGCCCGACGGCACGGCGTGAGCGGCGCGCGGCAGAGGAGATCATCGAACGAGTCGGCATGACGCCGTTGCGGGAGTCCCGGATGCGCGACCTCTCGGGTGGGCAGCGCCAGCGGGTGTTGATCGCGCAGACGCTGGTTCAGCGGGCTGATCTCTATCTCCTCGACGAGCCCTCGACGGCGCTGGACGCCGGGACGCGAGAGCTCCTCTGCACCCTGCTGCGGGAACACGCGGACGCCGGTAAGACGGTGGTCGTGGCGTCGCATGATCGCGACGAGATTCGATTCGCCGACACGGTCATCGAGCTCGCGAGCCCGTCGATGTCGCGATGACCGTCGGGGCCGGCGCGGTCGGCTCCCGCACCGGTCCGGGGCGCGCCACGGGCATCCAGACTAGACTTATCGGCTATGCCCGTCACAGTGCCGCACGATCTCCCCGCCCGGGCCGTCCTGGAGGCGGAGAAGGTCTTCGTCATGTCCGACGAGCGCGCGGGGCATCAGGACATCCGCCCGATGCGGATCGCGATCTTGAATCTGATGCCGATGAAGGTCGCGACCGAGACACAGTTGCTGAGACTGCTGAGCAACAGCCCGCTGCAGGTCGAGATCACCTTGCTGCACATGTCCAGCCACGTCTCGCGGAACACGCCGCCCGGTCATCTCGAGTCGTTCTATTCGACCTTCGACGATGTGGCAGACAAGCACTTCGACGGATTGATCGTCACCGGGGCCCCGATCGAGAGGCTCGACTTCGAGGACGTCGACTACTGGCCCGAGATGACCAGAATCCTGGATTGGACACGCAGCAACGTGCAGTCGACGCTGCACATCTGCTGGGGCGCGCAGGCTGCGCTTTACCGGCACTACGGGGTGGGCAAGTACGAAGTGCGCCAGAAGATCTCCGGCGTGTTCACCCATCGCCTCACCGGCGCGAAGTCGCCGCTCGTCACAGGTTTCGACGAGGAGTTCCTGGCCCCGCATTCCCGGCACACCGACGTCCACGCCCGTGACATCGAGGCCACCGGTGCGGTCGAGGTGTTGGCCGTGAGCGACGAGGCAGGCGTTTTCCTGGCGGCCACTCCCGACGGCCGCGAGGTCTTCGTCACCGGGCATCCCGAGTACGACGCGGACACGCTGGCCCGCGAGTATCGGCGCGACAGTGACCAGCAGAGCGACGTCGCGGTGCCCGCACACTACTTCCCGGGCGACGACCCGACCGCGCTCCCGCTCAACCGCTGGCGCGGACACGGTCACCTCCTGTACACCAACTGGCTCAACTACTGCGTCTACCAGGAGACGCCGTTCGATCCGAACGGCGTCTGAGACCCGATCGATCGCCGACTTCGGCGCAGGGGCTCCGCTCTGTGCAGAAACCGGACTGATCCGTGCCGCCACGGCCTTGCGCGACGCGGGCCCCGCGGGGGCACCTTAGGCTGACAGTGACGCCTGAGCCCACTGCTCACCGCGCCTGAACTGCGACGAAAGCGATTGACGTATGTGTACACGTGTTATGTGGCCGGACGCGGGTGGTTCGGTGGTCGTCGGACGCAACATGGACTTCGCGCGCGATCTGCACACCAACCTCTGGAAGCTCCCCCGCGGTGTGAAGCGCGACGACCGGGTCGGCGGAGGCCTCTCGTGGACCGCGAAGTACGGCAGCGTGGTCGCCGGAGTGTACGACATCATCTCCGCCGACGGGGTCAACGAGAAGGGTCTGGCCGGACACGTCCTGTGGCTGGCGGAGTCGGATTACGGCACGCCCGATCCGGCGCGCCCGCAGCTCGCCATGTCCGTGTGGATGCAGTACTACCTGGACAACTTCGCCACCGTGGCCGAGGCCGTCGAGTGGACTCGGGCCAACGACCCCCAGGTGGTTCCGATGGCCGACCCGACCGGAGGCAGCAAGCCCGCGATCCACCTCGCGCTCGACGACGCCGACGGCGACTCGGTGATCTTCGAGTACATCGACGGGAAGCTGAACGTCTTCCACAGCAGGGATTACTGGGTGATGACGAACTCGCCGTCGTACGACCGGCAACTCGAGCTCGTCGAGAAGTACGAGGGCCTCGGCGGTGAGGATCCGATCCCCGGCACCTGCCGCGCCGAGGACCGCTTCGCACGTGCCCTGTACTACGTGCGGAATCAGCCGCGGCCGTCCTCGCGGCTGGAAGCCGTCGCCGCGATGGGCAGCATCATCCGGAACTGTGCGCAACCCTTCCGGAACCCCGAGCCGGGGAAGCCGGACGCCTCCACCACCCTCTGGCAGGTGGTGATCGATCTGACCAATCTCCGCTATGTCTTCGAATCGACCACGCGGCCGAACACCGTCTGGGTCGATCTGGCGGAGCTCGACTTCAGTGAGGGTTCGGGTGAGTGGAAGCTGAACCTGGTCGACCACCTCGAAGTGGAACACGGCCTCTCCGGCAACGTCACCAAGAAGTTCAAGAAGCACCGCAAGTTTCACCTCGTCTCGGTGAAGCAGAGTGAGCTGATCGGCGAACTCGTAGCGGAGGCTGCCAAGACCATCGATCCGCTCAAGTCGGCGGAGACGCGGGCGGAGCGGATCCAGGAGAAGGTGGAGGCGAAGATCGCCGAGTTCATCGCCTCAGAGTAGGAATCTCGACGAACCCCGTGGTTGTGTCCGGTCAGCGGTGGGGCGTGAGAGTGATCGCGCCGATGACGGCGCCGCCGAAATAGGCCGGGCCCCGGTAGCCGCCGTGACCGTCGCTGTTGAGAATGACGCGATGTCCCGGGAAGAGGTCGACATAGCCGCCGGTGGCAGTCCGATGAATCGGGTACCGCCCGATGAGTACCAGTTGATCGCCCTCGACGCGGGCATCACGTTGCAGAAGGACGATCCCGGACGACGAGGTCGTTGACGTGTAGGAGCCCGGAGCGACGTCCGCGGCCGCCTGGCCGGCGGAGCCGAAGAGCGCCATGGCTCCGATCCCCGCCGCGATCGCGGCGGTCCGAACGACAGCGGTCCGAACGACAGTGGGGCTGGGGCGCATCGACATCGTCGTCTCCTGGCTGCTCGGGCCTATCAGCGTACGCCGCACCGGTCGCTCAGCGCGAGCGAAGCCCGTCGGCGACGGTGGCGATGTACGTCGCGAGCAATCGGTCGAGCCGATCGTGGTCGGCACGCAGCGCCCCGGGGCGCCAGGCCAGTGCCAGCAGTCCGTTGAGGGTGGCCCAGAAGGCTGTCGCCAGATCGTCCGGATCGAGATCGGAGCGGGCGCTGCCGTCGGCCATGCCCGCGCGGATGGTCGCCGCGAGCTTGGCGTTCTGCTCCCCCGTCAGCTCCGCGATGTGGGCGACGGCGTCCGGCTCGTCGGGCGGCTCCACAAGGATGCGAAACTCGTGCGGCCGTTCCCTGGCGAACTTGGCGTAGGTGGCGGCCGCCAGCAGGAGGCGTTCCTCTGCGGTCCCCTCCGCGTCGTAGGCGGCGTCCATGTAGACCCGGCTCTCCCTCATCGCCTGCTCAGCCACCGCCGTGAGCAACGCCGACCGCCCGCCGACCCTGTTGTAGATGGTCTGGACTGCGACGTCCGCGCTTTCGGAGACCGCATCGAGGGTCAGCGCATCGGTGCCGCGGGTGGCGACGAGTTCGCGCGCGGCGTCGACGATCGCCTGACGCGTCGCCGCGGCGCGCCGCTGGGTACGCGTCATCGGCGCCTGCCCGTCCCCCGGCTTCGACGCCGACTGCTTCCGTACGCCACTGGGAGTCACGGACCCACCCTATCGACTTCCAACGGTGGAATCGATTCCAAGTCGGCGGCGGCCCTGCGGCCCGCTCAGACCGGTGCGGCGGCCGGTTCCGGACTCGCGGTGTTCAGCCCGAGCGGGTGTCGGACGTTGATCAGCAATCCCGCCACGACTGCCACGAACGCGAGGATGGCGGCCGCGACATAGAAACCGACACTGTCGCCGTGCACCATGGCGAGAGCCTGGAAATGAGGAATGTCCGCGGGGCCGCGGACCGAGTCCCGGTGATCGGTGATGTAGCGCGCGGCCGCGTTCGCGGCGATCGTGTTCAGCAACGCAGTCCCGACGGCGCCGCCGACCTGCTGCGAGGTGTTCACCATCGCCGAAGCGACACCCGCGTCGTACGGTGCGACTCCGAAGGTCGCCAGGTTCATCGACGTCATGAACACCGTTCCCATGCCGAAGCCGAGAATGATCAGACCGGGGAAGATCACGCTCCAGTATCGGGTGGAGTCGGCCGAGACCTGCGCGAGGATCAGCATGGCGCACGACCCGAGCAAGGCGCCGGGCACCAGCAGATACCGCGGCGGGACGCGGGTGATCAAGCGGGCCGCCACCTGCGTGGACCCGATGAGCATGCCGAACACCATGGGCAGGAACGCGAACCCGGCACTCAGCGGAGTGTAGTGATGCACAGTCTGCATGTAGAGGGTCAGGAACAGGAACGATCCGAACATCGCGATCACGGACAGCGCGACGGTCAGGTACGCGCCGCCGCGCGAACGGTCTGCGACCACGCGCAGCGGAAGCAGCGGATACGAGTACCTCCACTGCCAGCCTACGAACAGAGCGAGCAGCACCACCGCCGCCACCAGACAGGTCAGCGTCCCGCCGTCGGCCCAGCCTTTCTCCGCGGCCCGGCTGAAGCCGTACACCACCAGCGCCAGCCCGGAGCCGCCCAGCACCACGCCGAGTACGTCGAGCTTGACGACGTGGTCGGTGTTCCTCGGCGGCTCCTTGATTTCGAAGACCGCGCCGAGCAGCGCGACGGCCGCGATCGCGACGTTGATGTACATCGTCCAGCGCCAGTCGAGCACCTGCGTCAGCAGGCCGCCGAGGAGTAGGCCGACGGCGGCGCCGCCGCCGGCGATCGCGCCGAAGACGCCGAACGCGCGTGCACGCTCCTTCGGTTGCGTGAACATCACGGTCAGGAGGGAGAGCGCCGCGGGCGCCAGCAGGGCTCCGAAGGCCCCCTGCACGGCTCGCGCGGCGAAGAGCATCGCCTCATTGACCGCCGCGCCGCCGACCGCGGATGCGCAGGCGAATCCGACCAGGCCGATCATCAGCGCCCGGCGGCGGCCCCACATGTCCGCCACGCGGCCGCCGAACAACAGCAGTCCGCCGAAGGCGAGGGCGTACGCGGTGATCACCCACTGCTGGTTCGCGGTGCTGATTCCGAGATCCCGCTTGGCATCGGGCAGGGCGATGTTGACCACCGTGCCGTCGAGAACCACCATCAACTGTGCGAGACAGATGAAGACCAGGGCCTTCCAGCGACGGGGATCGGGTTCGGTGACGGGTTCGGCTGCGGGCACTGACATCGGGTCGCTCGATTCGTCGTCGCTATCGTGCAATCTCAGGCAAGGTCAGCCAGAATCCTACGCACCGCGGGCACCACCTTCTCGCCGTACAGCCGGATGGACTCCTGCTGGTCGTCGTGGGTGACCGGTTGGTCGTATTTGAGGTCGAAGCGGTCGACCTTCAACGTGTGAACAGTCGCCGCGATCTTCTCTGCGACCGTCTCGGGGGAGCCGACGTACAGCGATCCGGTCTCGATCTCGCGCTCGAAGTCGCCCGCGGCCGGCGGCGGCCATCCCCGCTCACGCCCCATCCGTTCCCGCATCTCGAACCAGCCGTCGCGCACCAGATTCCGGGCCGCTTCGTCCGTATCGGCGATCAGCCCCGGCGAGTGGACCGCCACCGGCCTGCGCGGAACGCCGAACTGATCCAGCGCGCGCTCGAACAGGTCGACGTAACCGGCGAAGCGGTCGGCGGGTCCGCCGATGATCGCCAGGAACAGGCCGAAGCCGTATCGTGCGGTCCGGACCACCGATTCGGGACTGCCGCCGACGCCCACCCACGCGGTGATGCCGTGGTCGGTGGCCGGGTAAACGCGCTGGTCCGACAGCGAGGCGCGGGTGCTGCCCGACCAGGTCACCGGCTCCTCGGTCAAGAGCGCCGAGAGCAGGGCGAGCTTCTCCTCGAACAGCACCTCGTAATCGCGGAGGTCGTACCCGAAGAGCGGGAACGACTCGGTGAAGGACCCGCGGCCGGCGACGATCTCGGCTCGGCCGTTCGAGACCGCGTCGAGCGTCGCGAACCGCTCGAAGACGCGGACCGGATCGTCGGAGCTCAGCACCGTCACGGCCGAACCCAGCCGGATCCGTTCGGTCCGCGAAGCGATGGCGGCCAGGACCATCTCCGGACTCGACACCGCGAAGTCGGGCCGGTGATGTTCGCCGACGCCGAAGAAGTCCAGGCCCGCTGCATCGGCGACCACCGCATCGTCCACCAGATCGCGGATCACCTGCGGATGGGGAACCGGCTCTCCGTGTGCGTCGCGGGTCACTCCGCCGAAGGTGTCCAGGCCGAATTCGATGTGGTTCACGGTTGGGTCAACGATCACCGTGGACCGAATGATTCCCGCACGTCAGCTCGAGACCCGGGCGGCGGCGCCCGCGTCGACGGGAAGCACGGTGCCGGTGATGTGGGCGCTGGCCTCCGCGGCGAAGAACAGGACCGCGCGAGTGACCTCCTCGGGCTCGAGGAAGGCGATCGGCTGCGCGTGCAGCATCGCCATCACCGGCTCCACATCCGCGCGCGTGGGTGCGTCCAGGTCTGGCCGCACCACCGAGTACAGCGCGTCGTTGTGCACCATCGGCGTCGAGATATTGCCCGGCGCAATGGCGTTCACCGTGATCCCGTGAGCGGCGAGATCGAGCGCCACGCTCTTGGTCATGCCGATGACGCCCCATTTTGACGCGCCGTACGCGGCCTGACCCTGTGCCGCGCTCCGCCCGAGCATCGAGGAGATGGTGACGATGCGCCCGTAGCCGCGCGCGATCATTCCGGGCGCTACCGCGGCGAGCGTGTTGTACACACCGGTCAGGTTGCTGCCGATGACCTCCTCCCAGACGGCCGCGGACGCCTCGGTGATCGGCGACGTGCCGGAGACGCCTGCATTGGCGACTGCGACGTCGACGCGGCCCAGCTCGTTCTCGGCGCGCGCGACCAGCGCCTCCATCGCCGCCCGATCTGCGGTGTCCGCCTTCACCGCGATGCATCGCCGCCCGGTGGCCTCCACCAGTCGGACCGTCTCGGCGAGATCCTCCTCGGTGCCCATCGGGTAGGCGATCGCGGGGCTGTCCGCACACCGATCGCAGACGACGACGTCCGCGCCCCGTTCGGCGAACGCGATCGCGTGCGCACGTCCCTGACCGCGTGCGGCTCCGGTCACCAATGCCACGCGATTGCTGAAGTCGTCCATGCCGTCTCCTTGCCGCCGGACGTGCGTCCGGATCGTCGATCGAAACTCGTCTGTCCAGAGGACACACCACATCTATCAGTCGCGGCGAGTCCGTGCGCCCACTGAGCGGGATCGCGTCCCGCGACAGTGCCTTCGGCCGCACCGCCGGTGCGGCTCGCCCCGCGCGGCTCTTGGTGAAGGTTAAGAGACAGCGCCTATCCTCACTCCCGATGAGTACTTCACACAGGGTGACCGCGCGCGGGTACGCGGTCATCGCCGCCGTCGCGGGTCTGGTCGCCCTCGTAGCTGCCATCGCCACACCGTTCCTGCCGGTCACCGAGCGGACATCGTCGTTCGACTGGCCGCGGGGCCAGAGCATCTCCGCCGACAATGCGTCGGTCACGGCGCCCCTGGCGACGCAGACCGCCCGGCGGCTCGACGTCACGGTGAATTGCCGGGTGCTCCGGGAGGCGGGGGCGGAGGGCTCCACCGCGGTCGTCGTGTCGACGGTTCCCGCCTCGGCGCCGCGCGACATCCGCGACACCGCCCTCGTGGTCACGTCCGGTTCTTCCGGTGCGACGGTCAACGTGCGCGGATCGGCGTTGACGAGCATCGACCGCGCGGGCCTGAACAACTGTTCGCAGCTGCGCTTCTGGGCGTCGGAGGACTCCTTGGGAGCTCAGTTCGTCGGCGCCGGCGCAACGGTGCACGGTGATCCCGCCACCCGGCCGGCGGTCGCCGGAGTCTTCACCGATCTGTCCGGGGACACCGTGCGACGGGCACAGCAGGGCCTGACCGTGCACGTCGACGTCGACAACGCCTTCGACGTCGCCCGAACCGCGCTCAAGACCGCGGTCATCGTCATCGGTGTTCTGGCCGCCCTGGTGGCGCTGTTCGCGTTGAGCCGCCTCGACGCCGTGTCGCGCTTCCGGGCGCCGACCGCCGGGCGCCGACCGCTCCGCAGGCTCGTCGCACCGAGCGTCACCGATCTCACCGTCACCGCCGCCCTGCTGATCTGGCACGTCCTCGGAGCGGGCACCGCCGACGACGGCTACGTGATGGTGATGGGCCGCAACGCGACCGACGCAGGGTATCTGTCCGACTACTATCGCTACTTCGGTGTCCCCGAGGCCCCGTTCGACTGGTACTACTCCTTCCTCTCCCACTGGGCCACGGTGAGTTCCGCGGGCGTCTGGATGCGTCTGCCGGGCCTGGTGGCCGGGCTGGTGTCGTGGTTCATCCTCAGCCGCGTCCTGCTACCCCGTCTGGGCGCCGCCGTCCGGTCCTCACGGTGGGCGGTGTTCAGCGCCGCCGCGGTGTTCGTCGCGTTCTGGATCGCCTTCTGCAGCGGCCTGCGGCCGGAGCCGATCATCGTCGCGGGATCGCTCGCGACCTGGTGGCTGGTCGAGACGTCGATCGCGACGCGCAGGCTGCTGCCCGCGGCGCTCGCGACGTTCGTCGCGTTGCTTACACTCGCCACCGGACCGCAGGGCGTCATCGCCGTCGCCGTTCTGATCGTCGGCTCCCGGCCGATGCTGCGAGTGGTCCGGACACTGCGCGGGCAGTACCGTCTGCTGCCGCTGTTCGCGCCCGTCGCCGCGGCCGTCTCCCTCATCTGCTTTCTGGTCTTCCGCACCCAGACCCTGGGCGCGGTCGTCGAGGCGATCCGGGTCCGGTACGTCGTCGGCCCGACGCTGTCCTGGTACCAGGAGTTGATGCGGTACTACTTCCTCACGCTGGGGACCCCGGACGGTTCCCTCGCCCGTCGTGTACCGGTGCTGCTCCTGCTCGCCACACTGGGGTTGACGACCGCGGTCATGATGCGGCGCGGCCGCCTGCCGGGCTTCGCACGCGGCCCGGTGTGGCGACTGATCGGCAGCGTCCTCCTCACGATGGGTCTGCTCTCGTTCGTGCCCATGAAGTGGACCGTCCAGTTCGGGATCTTCGCCGGGTTGGCCGCCGCCTGTGCCGCCGTTGCCACCGCGGCGATGATCCGGGTGTCGGCGCATGCGCCGCGCACCCTCTGGACGTACGTCACCGTGCTGGTCGGCGCGTGTGCCGTCGCGACGGCCGGCGACAACGCCTGGGGATGGTCGTACGACTACGGCATCCCGTGGTTCGACAAGGCTCCCGTCCTCGCCGGACGACCGGTGTCGACGCTGTTCCTCGTGCTGACCGCGCTCTCGTTCCTCATGCTGGTCTGGGTCAGCGTGCGGCCGCACACCGCACGTCCCCCGTCGGCCGCAGCGGTCCGCCGGCGCCGCATCGTATCGGCGGTGCCGGTCCTGCTGATCGCCGCAGCGCTGGTGCTCGCCGAGTTCGCACTCTTCGGCAAGGCTGCGCTGAGCCGCTCGGACACCTATACGGCGTTCAGCGCCAACGCGCGCGCCCTGACCGGGAGCGCCTGCGGGATGGCCGACCGCGTGCTCGTCGAGAAGGATCCGAACGTCGGGATGCTGCAGCCGGTCGGGGCCGTCGACGCGTCACGGGCGCTCGCCGGGGAGTCGACGGGGTTCTCCCCCGACGGCGTCGCCGACGATCTGACACCCGATCCCGTCCGGCTCGGCGCCGGCACCCTCCGCACCGCGACGCCCGGCCACTCGTACTCCGGCGACGGCGCTCCAGCGGGTACCACCGGGGGTACCGGTCCGGAGACCGCGAACGGCGGCACCGTGGCACTGCCCTTCGGTCTCGATCCGGCCACCACTCCGGTGCTCGGCAGCTACGGCTTCGACAACGGCCGGGCGGAACTGACCACCGACTGGTACCGGCTCCCCGACCGGACTACGTCTCCGCTGATCGTCATCACCACGGCGGGTTCGGTCTTCTCCGTGGGACAGGACGGGGCGGTGACCGCCGGCCGCGATCTGCATGTCGAGTTCGGCGTCGACACCGACGGGGAGTTCACCCCGGTGGGTGCGCCGTTCGTTCCCATCGATCCGGGTCCCGACCACCCCAACCGGCCGTGGCGCAACCTGCGGATCCCGATGGCCGCGATCCCGCCGTCGGCGACCGCGATGCGGATCGTCGCCGTCGACTCGAACCTGAGTCCCGACGAGTGGCTGGCGATCACCCCGCCGCGTGCCCCGCGGCTGCAGACCCTGCAGAACGTCGTCGGCAGCCGGGAACCGGTGCTGTTGGACCTGTCGGTCGGCAGTCAGTTCCCCTGCCAGCAGCCGGTGACCGCGCGCGACGGGGTGTACGACGTTCCCCGATGGCGCATCACACCCGACCGGACCACGACCTATTCGACGTCGAAGAGCTGGCAGGCCGCGTCCTCCGGCGGAATCCTGTCGGTGTCGGAGTCGCTGACCAGGCCATCGACGATGGCCACCTACCTGGAGAACGACTGGTACCGAGACTGGGGCAACCTCGTGAGACTCGAACCGCTCGTGCCGGATGCACCGGCCGCTGCGTTGACCACCGCGACCGTCCGGCAGGCCGGCTGGCGCAATCCGAGCACCATCGTGGCTGGAGGTACCGATGAGTGATCGGACACCGAGCCCCCGGACGGTCCGCATCGCACGGATCGTCGCCGTCGTGGCCGGCGCCATCGGCATCCTGCTCGCCCTCGCGTCGCCGTTCCTGCCGGTCACGTACGCCAAGACCGAGATCACCTGGCCGCAAGCCAGGTCGTCGACGTCGGCGCCGACCGTGGCGAACATCGCGGCGCCCAACGTCTCGTACAACCCCGTGTCGATGGATGCGACCGTGCCCTGCTCGCTGGCATCGCTGCTGCCGGCCGACGGCGGCGTGCTGCTCTCGACCGTGCCGAAATCCGGTGTCGACGCGCGCAAGGTCGGCCTGTTCATCAGCGCCACCCACGACAACCTCCTGGTCACCCAGCGCAACGCCGTGCTGATGACGATCCCGCGCGAGCAGGCGCAGAGCACTCCTGAATGCCGCATCGTCGTGCACGCCGACACCGCCGGCACCCGCGGCGACGTCGAGGGACTGACGGTCCCCGACTCGGCCTTCGACATCCGCGATCCGAACGCGCGGCCGCAGATCATCGGCGTCTACACCGACCTGCCGGCCACCGCCCCCACCGCCGGGCTGAGCTTCCGCTCCACCGTCGACACCCGGTTCAGCACCAGCCCCACCCCGCTCAAACGCACCCTGCTGATCGTCGGCGTGGTCGCGACGATCCTGTCTCTCATCGCACTCGCCGTGCTCGATGCCCGGGACGGGCGACGCCTGCGCCGACTGCTGCCTCGGCGCTGGTGGCGACCGACCGTGCTCGACGGATTCGTCACCGCGGTGCTGCTGATCTGGCTGATGATCGGCGGCAACACCGCCGACGACGGCTATCAGGTGACGGTCGGGCGCGTGGCGCCCGGCGCGGGTTACCTCGACAACTATTACCGGTACTTCGGTGTCCCCCAGGACCCGTTCGGCTGGCATTACCAGTACCTGGCCAAATGGATGGAGGTCAGCACCGCGATCCCGTGGCTGCGCCTGCTGCCGTTCCTGTTCGCGATCGTCGGATGGTTCCTGATCAGCCGCGTGGCGATCCCGCGACTGGGTCGGACGATCGCCGGTTCCGGTGTCGCACGCTGGGCCGCGGCCCTGGCCTTCCTCGCCGTGTGGCTGCCGTTCAACAACGGCCTGCGCGTGGAACCGGTGATCACCGTCGGCATCCTGCTGACCTGGGTGCTCGTCGAACGCGCGATCGCCACCGGCCGACTGCTCCCCTTCGGTCTCGCGATCGTTTCGGCCGCCTTCACCCTGACCATCCACCCGGTGGGCGCGGTCGCGGCGGTCGCGCTGCTGGCCGGGCTCCGGCCGATGCTCAAGCGGGTGCTGTACCGGCGGCGTCGCGACGGGCTGGCGCCGATGCTGGTGCCCCTTGTGGCGGCGGGTCTGGCCGTCCTGTACGAGATCTTCGCCGACCAGCCGCTCGCCACGATCGTCGAGGGCGTGCAGGCTCAGGGCATCGTGGGTCCGACCAATCACTGGTGGACCGAGGCGATGCGGTACTACATCCTGCTCAATCCGACACCCGACGGCTCCATCGCGCGCCGGGTCGGGATCTTCGTGACGATCCTGTCGGTGCTGCTCGTCGTCCTCGTCCTCGTCCGCAAGCACAGCGTGCCGGGTGTGGCGACCGCGGCCCTGTGGCGGCTCGTGGCCGTCACCGGCGGCGCCGTGGCGGTGCTGGCCTTCGTCCCGACCAAGGCGACCCACCAGATGGGCATCTTCGCCTGCCTGGCCGGGCCGCTGGCCGCGGCCGCGACCGCCTTCCTGAAACCGAGTGTGCTTCGGCGCCCATGCAACCGGACGTTCTTCGCCGCGGCGTCGGCGTACGCGCTCGCGGTGGCCTTCGCCGGCCGCAACCAGTGGTGGTATGTGGGCAGCTACGGCATCCCGTGGTCGGACGACACGCCGCATATCGCCGGCATCGGTTTCTTCTGGCCGATCTTCGCCGTCGCCGTACTGCTGACGGCCGTCGGACTGTGGCAGTACTACCGGGACGACGGCCGAGCACAGTTCGCCGACGCCGCGGAACCCTTCCGGCGCCCGGAGCCGAGCCGTATGGCCGACCTGCCGATGTACTCGCTCGTGATCGTCTCCGCGGTGATCCTGGCCTTCAACATGATCTCGTTCGGTAAAGCGGCCAGGACGCAATCGGATTCGTGGACCTGGGCGAGTTCCAACATCGCGTCCCTGCAGGGGCGCCCGTGCGCACTCGCCGACGCCGTGCTGGTGGAGGCCGATCCGAACACGGGTCTTCTCGCGCCGGCGCAGTTGGCCGGCCAGCGGCCCGCGAGCGCCGGCCAGGCCCTCGCGGGCGGAGCGACGCCCCCGGCCGGGTTCTCACCCGACGGCGTGCCGACGCACTTGGAGACCGACGACAGCGACACGTCCAGCAGTGACACCGACGCTCATCCCGCCCAAGCGGTCGACCAGGATCAGAGCGGGCAGTCGACCACCGGTGATTCGACGACCGCCGACACCACCTCCGACACCAGTGGCGGCACCACGGTCAGCCGTGGTGTCAACGGTTCGTCGGTGAAGCTGCCCTTCGGTCTCGACCCGCAGCGGGTGCCGGTGCTCGGGAGCTTCGGTGCGCCCGCCGGGACCGGCCGCCTGACCTCGGACTGGTACCAGCTGCCCGAACGCTCCGACGATCGGCCTCTGATCACCCTGTCGGCCGCGGGTGCGGTGGAGTCGATCGACGAACTGGCGGTCCGGCATCCGGGCCAGCAACTGCGGCTCGAAGCCGGACGGGTGCAGCCGGACGGCACCGTTGCAACCGTCGCGTCCCTGACCCCGTACGACGCAGGCGGCGCACCGCAGTGGCGCAACCTGCGGTTCCCGATGGCCGAGATTCCTCCCGGCGCGTCCGTCGTCCGGATCGTCGCCGAGGACACCTCGCCGGGCTACGATGCCTGGCTGGCCGTCACGCCACCGCGTGCCACACGACTGCAGACGCTCAATTCGCTCGTCGGCAGCGATGATCCGGTACTGCTCGACTGGGAAGTCGCGTTCGCGTTCCCCTGCCAGCGCCCGGCCGGCGTGGTGCACGGCATCCTCGAGACGCCGAAGTGGCGCATCACCCCCGATGCGGTCGGTGAACGGGTGAACTCGGCGCAGTGGATGGCCGGCGACTACGGCGGCCCGCTGGGCATCACCGAGAACGAGCTGCGACAGACGGAGGTCCCGGCCTACCTCGAGAACGACTGGGGCCGTGACTGGGGTTCACTGCAGCGGTTCACCCCGCTCCTGCCACAGCACGACGCCGAACTCACCGTCACCCACGAGGACCACACCGGTCTCTGGACTCCCGGGCCGATGCGGGTGATCCGCAACTGAATCGGGACAGTGGAAGGCACCCCGGTAGCCTGGGACGGTGATCACACCCGCCTCTCCCCTGGATTTCGCACGCGGCCCCGCCTGGGCCAACCGCATCGCCCTGGCTCCGCTGACGAATCTGCAGAGCAATGCCGACGGCACTCTCTCGGACGACGAGTACCACTGGCTCGTGAGGAGAGCCGAGGGCGGCTTCGGCATGGTGATGACATGCGCGGCATGGGTGTCCGGCCGGGGGCACTCGTTCTCCGGACAGCTCGGCGTCGCCGGCCCCGAGCACCTCGACGGACTGACCCGGCTGGCGCACGGGCTGCGCGCGGCGGGAGCGGTCTCATCGATCCAGCTGCAGCACGGAGGGCGACGCGGCGACGGACAGTTCGACCCCGTCCGGGTGGCGCCGTGGAACGATGCCGCCAAGCAGGCGGTGGAACTGAGCACCGCCGAGGTGGAGGCGATCGTGGAGGAGTTCGCCGAAGCCGCAGTCCTCGCCTCCGAGGCCGGTTTCGACGGGGCCGAGATCCACGGGGCCCACGGCTACCTGCTCTGCCAGTTCCTCGACGCGCGCAGCAATCACCGCGCCGACAAGTACGGCGGCAGCGCCGACAACCGATTCCGCATCATCCACGAGGTGGTCGATGCGGTCCGTCGCGCCACAGGACCGGATTTTCAGCTGGGCCTGCGACTCTCGCCCGAGCGTTACGGCGTTCCGCTCGCCGAGTCGCGCGAGCTGGCGGCTCAGGTTCTCGCCTCGGGACGGCTCGACTACCTCGACATGTCGATGTGGGACGCGTTCAAACACCCGGCCGAGGAGGAGCACCGCGACCGCACTCTGCTCGAACACTTCACCGATCTGCCGCGCGGGGGCACCCGTCTCGGCGTCGCCGGGAAGATCCTGACCGGTGCTCAAGTGCGCGAGAGCCTCGACGCCGGCGCCGACTTCGTGTTGATCGGGACCGCCGGGATCCTGCACCACGATTTCGCGGCCAGAGTGGTCGCCGACCCTGCGTTCACGTCGACGCCGCAGCCCGTGTCTGCCGATCACATGCGCGCCGAGTCCGTCGGTCCGGCGTTTCTCGAGTACCTGTCGACGAACTGGGACGACTTCGTGCTCTCCTCCTGAGGCCGGCGTCCCGCGGTTCCGGCCGCACGCGCCGGTCGCCCGTCCGAATGGTCGGCTCTGAACGGTGTGTCACACTGGGGGCACAGGTGACTGCAGACGGGGGTATGCGTGCTGGGAATCGTGCTGTTGATCGTCGGCGGCGTCGGTCTGGTGTTGACGTTGCTGTCCGTCCTCGGTGTGGATGCCGGCGGCGTGGACGTTCACCTCGGCGACTCCGGCGCCGGACTGCTGTCCATCGTCACCCCGTTCGCCACTGGGTTCGGCCTGCTCGCGGGCGGGCTCCTGACGTTCACCGAGACGGCGACCTGGCCGGCACTGCTGGTCGGTGCGCTCGCCGGCGTGGTGCTCTCGGTCGCGGCCGTCGTCGTTCTGGGGTACCTCGTCGGCGCCGAAGCCGAACTGCCGAACGTCGACCTCATCGGTTCGGCGGTACGCATCGTGGAACCCGTCACTCCCGGCCGCTTCGGGATCGGTGAGGTACGGACGCCGCTCGGCACCCGCCAGGTGACGGTCACCTCCGACGCCCCGCTCGAACACAACGATGAGGCCGTGATCGTGGACCGCATCGACGGCGGCGACAACTACGTCGTCGCCCGCATCTCCCTCACCGACTGATCCCCACCCGGTTCCCTGCAGAACCGGGGCAACGAAAGGAACCCGCAAGATGGGAGCCGTCATCGGCGCCGTAGTGGCCATCGTGGTGCTACTCGTCCTCATCGTCCTGCTCGTGCTGTCGCGCTACCGCGTGCCGGGAGCGGAAGAGGCGTTCATCGTCACCGGCACCGGCAAGGGGCACGAGGGCAAGGTGTACCGCGGAACCGGAACCTTCGTGCTTCCGGTGGTGCAGCGCGCGACCCGGGTGCAGTTGTCATCGGTCAAGGCCGATCTGGACACCTCGACCCCGGCCAACGACGGCATCGAGCTGAAGGTCCGAGGCGTCGCGGTCGTCAAGGTCGGCGACACGCCGGAAGCCATCCTCAAGGCGGGTCCGCGTTTCGGCGACGACCTCAACCGGGTCAAGGCCCTCGTCACCGAGCAGCTCTCCGGTGAGCTGCGGTCGATCGTCGGCACAATGACCGCCAAGAGCATCCTCGTCGATCGGCAGCAACTCGTCGACCAGGTCGCGCGCTCGATCAAGGAGATCCTCGGCAACCAGGGATTGATCCTCGACAGCTTCTCGATCAACGACGTCCAGGACTCGGACGGCCAGTACTTCTCCGACCTCGCCGCCAAGGAGCGATCGGATCAGGCCGCGATCGCAGCACGGTCGCGCGCCGTGGCCCACCGCGTGGCCGAACAGAGCCGCATCGAGAACGAGCAGGCGATCATCGAGCAGCAGCGCGAGCTCGACATCGAGCGGGAAGCCGCCCGCCAGGCCACCGACCGTGCGGCGGCCGAGGCCGACGCGGTCCGCCCGCTGGTCGAGGCCGAACGCCGGCGCATTCAGGTGGAGAAGGACAACGAGGTCGCCGAGCAGACCGCACGACTGCGCGACACACAGCTCGACGCCGAGGTGCGCCGCCCCGCCGAAGCCGAGCTGTATGCGGCGCAACAGCGGGCCGAGGCCCGTAAAGCCGAGATCATCGCCGAGGCGGCGGCCAAGGCCGAGGGTATCCGGATCACCGGCGAGGCCGAGGCCGACGCCCTGGAGAAGCGCGCCGAGGCGCTCGGCAAGCTCGACGAGGTCGGCCAGCTGGAACTGGTGCTGAGCAAGCTCCCCGACATCGTCCGCGCGGCCTCGGCACCGCTGGCCGATGCGAACATCACACTGGTCGGCGACTCGGTGAGCCCGGTCGCCAAGGGCGCGGGATCGAGCCTGGTGAGCACCATGGAGCTGATCCGCGGCGCCACCGGTATCGACGTCGCGCAGATGCTGTCCGACCTCGGGACCAGTGATACCGACGGAAGCGGGCGCGCCGCGCCGGCGGAGCCTCACCAGGATCACTGACGGGGATCACTGACGGTGGATCACTGACGGGCCACCGGGCCGGGGCAGCGCTGCCCCGGCCCGGTGGGCTATTCACCCCGCAGGAACTGCAGGATGTCCGGGGTCACCGGATCGACGAGATCGGCCACCTCCTCATGCTTGCTCACATACTTGGCCACGAGCGGACAGACGGCCACCACCCGCCGGCCCGCGGCCCGGGTGTCGTCGAGCGCCTCACGGACCAGGACGGAGCTGAGGCCGCGACCGGAGAACCGGTCGTCGAGTTCGGTGTGTGGAAAGATCCGCTGGTCTCCACGGTCGATGAATCGGGTGAATCCGGCGGTCTCACCGTTCACCAGGATCTCGTAACGGCCCAGCGCGTCGTTCCGGACCACCTCCGTGCGTTCTGCGTCGGTCATCGCCCGTCCCCTCTTGTCATGGTCGAGTCCGCCTGCGCGGCTTCAGCCGAGTGTTCGGCAGCGGCGGCGCGGGGATCCATTCGTCGGCTCCCCAGCCGCCCACTGTTCCGAAACGTTCCGACCGCCGCTGCCATTCCTCGCGGTACTCGGCGATCTCGTCGTGGTCGCGGCCGACGAAGTTCCACCACATGACGATGTCCTCGGCGAAGGGCTCGCCGCCGAGCAGCACCGCGCGTGCCGGTCGGTCCGTGGGATTGTGCACTTCGAGCCGGCTGGACCCCGGGCCCACATAGGCGAGCGAAGCGCGCCCGATCCGGACTCCGCCGACCTCCGCGGCGGCCGTGTCGAGCAGAACACCGTGCTCGAAGGACTCGTCGACCTCCAAGACCGCACACGCGCCCGGGTCGATCGACAGTTCCGCGCCGAGCAGCGGTGTTGCCGTGACGATCTCCGCCGACGATCCGCCCGAGTCGCCCACGAATACCTTCATGCTGCCGACCACGGCTCCCGACGCATCGGTCAGGTCCACCGAGGGTGCACGATAGTGCTGAAAGCCGTTCTCCCCGTGGCGGGCGCCGTCGGGCAGCGCGACCCACAGTTGCACCCCGTGCAGCGTCTCCACCCGGCGTGTGGAGACCTCGGAGTGACTGATCCCGCGGCCGGCGGACATCAGGTTCATCTCTCCCGGCAGCACCATCGCGTGCACCCCCGCGCTGTCGCGGTGCTCGATCTCTCCTTCGAACAGCCAGCTCACGGTCTGCAGTCCGGTGTGCGGATGCGGCAGCACCCGCATCCCGCCCGACTGCGAGACCGGCTCGGGACCGTAATGGTCGGCGAAGCACCAGGCGCCGATCATCGATCGATCACGTGTCGGCAACGTCCGGTTCACCTTCATCGCCCGGATGCCGCCGAGCGGCACCAGGCGAGGTTCGATCACTTCCACACCGGCCGCGGGCGTCGCACCGCACTCCACCTCGGCGGGCTGTGCCTCCATGTTGCTCATCGATCAACCCCTCAATCTGAATCTGAGCGCTGCGATCAGGTCGTCGAGCGCGGCGTCGATCACATCGATCCGCGATCCCGGATCGGGGCTCTCCAGCACGCTCTGCCGGTCGGCCGGTCCGAGTGGAAGATCCGAGGCGGCGCGAAACGTCTCCGTGACCGGGTCGCCGTCGCCGTAGTCGACCGGCGCGGCGAGTTGCGAGGCGATCCACCGCAACTGCGGATCCTTCCGGCCGCCCTGCCCGCAGAGCAGTTGCAGCTGAGCCCGCTTCTCCAGGACGTCCGACCACTCGACGGGGCCGGTGTCCGGCTCGGGGAGATCCTCGACCAGAGCACGCGGATACGGATCGTCGGGCAGCCACTCGGTCACCCGGATGCGCGAGGTTCCGCTGCAGAGCAAGGAGTAGCGGCCAGGTCCCGCGTCGGTGAGGCGGTCGATCCTCGCCACGGTGCCCACCATCGAACGCACGTCGCCGCCGCCGACTTCCGAGCCGCGCTCGATCAACACGACACCGAACTCGCCGCCGTTCTTCTCCACCACGGGAAGCATTGCCGCATAACGGGGTTCGAAGATCCGGAGAGGCAGCTTCTCCCCTGGCAGGAGCACAGCGCCCAGCGGAAACATCGGCATCTCCCTCACGCCGATCACCCTACCCGCGGTCGGTCAGACCCACCCTGATTCGAATGGTTGTCGGCCTTCCCGTGCGAACAGCACACTGTCAACGTGCTCGCGCCGATGTACTCACCCCGCCGATGTCGCTGATCGGTCCCGCCTGATCCGCTCCGCCCGATCCGGCCCCGTCCTGCTTCACCGAACTCTCGTCACCAACCTCACCGGAGGTCTATTCGTCATGTCCACCAACAGTTCCGACCGTCGTCTCGAGACCGCGTATCAGCCGCTCCAGTTCGCGTACTGGGTGCCGAACGTCAGCGGCGGTCTGGTCGTCTCCCGTATCGAACAGCGCACCGACTGGGGGTACGACTACAACCGCACTCTCGCCCGGCTCGCCGAGAACAACGGCTTCGACTACGCACTGAGCCAGGTCCGCTACACGGCCTCGTACGGTGCCGCGTACCAGCACGAGTCGACCAGTTTCTCGCTCGCTCTGCTGCTCGCCACCGAGCGGCTCAAAGTCATCGCCGCGGTCCATCCCGGGCTCTGGCACCCGGGCGTCCTCGCCAAGTTCCTCGCCACCGCCGACCATCTGTCCGGGGGCCGCGCCGCGGTCAACGTCGTGAGCGGCTGGTTCAAGGATGAGTTCACCAAGCTCGGCGAGCCGTGGCTCGAGCACGACGAACGCTACCGCCGCGCCGAGGAGTTCATCACCTACCTACGGCGGATCTGGACCGACGACCACGCCGACCTCGCGGGCGACTTCTATCGTCTCCATGATTTCGATCTGAAGCCGAAGCCGCTCGACCTGCCCGGACGCCCGCATCCGGAGATCTTCCAAGGCGGCAACTCGACCGCGGCTCGAGCGATGGCCGGTCGGGTCTCGGACTGGTACTTCAGCAACGGTAGAGACTTCGACGGTATCAGCGAGCAGGTCAGCGACGTGCTAACCGAAGCGGCACTGCACGACCGCACGGTCAAGTTCGGCCTCAACGGCTTCCTCATCGGACGCGACACGGAGAGCGAGGCCCGCGACGTGCTCCGAGAGATCGTCGACAAGGCGGACCGCGAGGCGGTAGAGGGATTCGGATCCGCGGTCAAGCAGGCCGGCTCGTCCACCTCGGACGGCAAGGGCATGTGGCAGGACTCGGAGTTCGCCGACCTCGTCCAGTACAACGACGGTTTCCGCACCGGACTGATCGGCACACCCGAACAGATCGCCGAGCGCATCGTCGCCTACAAGACCCGCGGCGTGAATCTGCTGCTCCTGGGCTTTCTGCACTACCACGAGGACGTCGTCTACTTCGGCGAGAAGATCCTGCCGATCGTTCGCGATCTCGAGAACGACCTCGCCGTCAGCGGCCGCCTCGAATCCGAGCTCGCCCGTCACGGCGTCCTCGCCGCCCGGTGAGCTCCCACCTCCTCATTCCATCCGGATCGAAAGAAGGCAACCCATGACCGTCACCGACCACACCGCACCGCCCGCGTCCGACGACCTGGCCCGGTTCGACGCCGCACTGCGCCGCGCCGATCTCGTCGCGGCGCAATTGCGGGCCACCGCCGCCGAGCGTGACCGCGCGAACAAGCCGCCGCTGGCCGAGATCGAACTGCTTCGCGAAGCCGACCTGCTGCAGGTCGGTGAGCCGGTGGAGTACGGAGGCTCGGGACTGGACTATTCGCAGTCGCAGCAACTGACCCGACACGTCGCCCGCGGCGACACCTCGATCGCGCACCTGCTCGGTTACCACTACGCACAGCAGCGCATACCGCACCTGTTCGGGACCGCCGATCAGGCCGACGAACTCTCGCGCCGCAACGCACAGTTCAAGCCCTTCTGGGGCGGCGTGCAGAATCCGCGCGGCGCATCCGGTCTGACGCTCACCCGTGACGGGTCCGGTTTCCGGCTCGACGGCCGGCGCACCTTCGCCTCGGGAGCCGGTGTCGCCGACCAGCTGTCGGTGACCGCCGAACTCGACGGCGACCTGGTGTTCCTGTCCATCCCGGCCCGGCGCGAAGGGTTCACACCGCTGAACGACTGGGACAACATCGGCCAGAGACTGACCGACTCCGGCGGAGTGGTCTTCGACGGTGTGCGCATCGAGCGCAGCGAGATCCTCGGCGAGGATCCGCTGACCGGACGCGTGCCGAGCGCATATCAGACTCTCGTGACCCCGCACTGGCAGCTGGCCTTCGTCAACTTCTACATCGGCACCGCCGAAGGTGCACTCGAGGAGGCACTGGACTGGACTCGCCTGCACGCCTCACCGTGGGAGACCTCCGGTCTGGAGAGCGCGACCGACGATCCGTACATCCTCGAGCTGGTCGGCGCGCTGCGCTCCGAGGTCACCGCCGCGGCGCTGCTCGCCGACCACGCGGGTGAGGCGCTGCAGAGCGCACTCGACATCGGCCCGGACCTCACGCCCGACCAGCGTGCCGAAGCCGCGATCGCGATCGCCGAGGCCAAGTACGTCACGACCAAGGTGTCCCTCGAGGTGGCTTCGCGGCTGTTCGAGATCCAGGGAGCTCGCGCGACGACGACCTCCTACGGCTTCGATCGGCACTGGCGCAACCTGCGAACGCACACGGTGCACGATCCGGTCGCATACAAGGCCCGCGAGGTCGGCGATTGGACGCTGAACCGCCGCGCCCCGCAGTTCACGCTGTACAGCTGAACCGACCACCGTCCGCCGTCGAACCCAGAGGTCCTCTCCACCATGAGTCCCGTCTCGAGTCGAGCCGCAGAGACCACCGCCGTCACAGCCGATCCAATCGCCACCGTTCTGCCGGGCCTGCTGCCGGAGATCGCGCGCACCGCCTCGGACCGCGACCGCGACCGCGTACTTCCCCGCGCGGAGCTCGATCTCCTGGCGGGGGCGGGATTGCTGGCGGTCACCGTTCCGGTGGAGTACGGCGGACACGGTCTGGGCATCGGGTCGGCGGCGGGGCTCATCGCCGCACTGGCCGCCGTCGACCCGAGCCTGGCGCAGATCCCCCAGAGCCACTTCACCTTCCTCGACGCCCTCGCGCGGCTCGCGCCGCCCGGACTCGCCGAGGAGGTCTTCGGACGGGTCGCCGGCGGTGCGCGCCTGGCCAACGCCCAGAGCGAGCGCGGCGGCGCGACAGCCGTGGACGACGCTACGAGCGTGGTTCGGACAGCGCGCGGACTGCGCCTGTCGGGCAAGAAGTTCTACTGCACCGGTGCGGTCATCGCCGATCTGCTGGCGGTGCGCGCCCTCGGCCCCGACGGCGGTCGCGTTCTGGTCTATCTGCCGGCCGAGACCGAAGGCGTGTCGATCCTCGACGATTGGGACGCGGTCGGCCAGCGGACCACCGCATCGGGGACGGTCGAGTTCGACGATGTTCCTGTCGAGCCGGAGCAGGTGGTGGCTTTCGACGAGCTGTTCGAGAGACCGAGCACGTATGGCGCTCGCGCGCAGCTGCTGCACGCCGCCGTCGACGCCGGTCTGGCCTCCGGTGCGCTGGCGGCCGGAGCCGAGGCCGCGCAACGCGCTCGTCCCTGGTTCGAGGCCGGCGTGGAGCGCGCGGTCGACGATCCCCTCCTGCTGGCCTCGGCCGGCGAACTCGAACTCACGGTCCGCGCGGCGCGGGCTCTGCTCGACGCCGCGGTCCGGGCCATCGAGACGGCCGAAGTCGCAGGCGAGCCGCCCGAACTCGTCGCAGAGGCGTCGCTGGCCAAGGTCGCCGCCGGGCGTGCGGCCCGGCATGCGGGCGAGGCGCTGTTCGACTTCGGCGGCACCAGGGCGGCCGCGGCGGCGTCGAACCTCTCGCGGTACTGGCGCGACGCGCGAACCCACACCCTTCACGATCCCGAGCGATGGAAGCTCGCTCATCTCGGCCGATGGGCGCTCG
Organism: Gordonia sp. PS3; assembly: GCF_041950545.1. Taxonomy (NCBI): domain Bacteria; kingdom Bacillati; phylum Actinomycetota; class Actinomycetes; order Mycobacteriales; family Gordoniaceae; genus Gordonia; species Gordonia sp. PS3. The sequence continues at coordinate 1,856,443 of NZ_CP169524.1, forward strand.
CGGGCACCCGGCCCCCCGCCCACGGCAACATCTGATCCTCCACAGGAAGAAGACATGGCACAGACCCCCTCCTCGACCACCGTGACGGCCAACCGGTCCGCGATCCCGACAGCTCCGGTCGCGAGTCCGTCAGAGCAGTCGAACACCGAGCGCCCCGCACTGAAGCTCCACTGGTTTCTGCCGACCTACGGCGATTCCCGGTTCATCGTCGGCGGCGGACACGGGCTTCCGGCCGGGGCCGCCCGCGGCGATCGGCCCGCCTCGATCGGCTACCTGAGTTCGATCGCCCGCGCGGCGGAGGACTTCGGATTCACCGCGGCACTCACGCCCACCGGTGCCTGGTGCGAGGACGCCTGGCTCACGACGGCGATGATCGCGCGGGAATCGGAGCGCCTGGGATTCCTGGTCGCCCTCCGTCCGGGGCTGGTGAGCCCGACTCTTGCCGCACAGATGGCTGCGACCTTCAGCAGGCACGCGCCCGGCAGGCTCCTGCTGAACGTGGTCACCGGCGGCGAGCCCCATGAACAGCGGGCGTTCGGCGACTTCCTCGACAAACCCTCGCGCTACGCCCGCACCGACGAGTTCCTGACCGTGGTCCGCGGACTGTGGCGCGGCGAACGGGTGACGCACCGCGGCAGGCACCTGCAGGTCGACGACGCAGCGCTGCATCGGCTGCCCGCAGAGGAGATCCCGATCTACTTCGGCGGATCCTCTCCCGAGGCCGGTCCCGTCGCCGCGCGGCACAGTGACGTCTACCTGACCTGGGGCGAGCCGCCAGCGGCGGTGGCGGCGAAGATCGACTGGATCCGCGGCCTCGCCGCGCAGCGGGGCCGAACGGTGCGATTCGGCATTCGGCTGCACGTCATCTCCCGGGACACCGCGGACGAGGCGTGGACCGCGGCAGCCGGCCTGCTCGCAGCGCTCGACGAGGACACCGTTCGCGCCGCCCAGGAGGGCCTGGCACGCAGCGAGTCGGCGGGACAGGCGGCGATGCGCGATCTGCACGCCGCCCACCGCGGTGACGGATCGTGGCGCGATCCGCGGGCTCTGGAAGTGGCCGAGAACCTATGGGCGGGTGTCGGTTTGGTGCGCGGAGGCGCGGGCACCGCGCTAGTGGGCAGTCATGCCGAGGTGGCCGACCGCATCGCCGAGTACGCCGCGCTGGGCATCGATGAGTTCGTCCTGTCGGGTTACCCGCACTTGGAAGAGCTGTACTGGTTCGGGGAAGGCGTGATACCGCAGTTGGTGCTGCGCGGTCTGTTCGCGGTGCCGGGAAACAGTCCCGGACGCGTCGCTGCCGCGCCTTTTCTGACGGCCGCACACTGACGCCGCGGGGAGGACTCTGGTGATGACCACCGCGTTCGAAACCGAGCCGACGTTGCGGGCAACCATGGCCCGCTACCCCACCGGGTTGGTCACCGTGGCCGCCGTCGATGCGGACGGACCGTTCGGCCTGATCGCGAGTTCGTTCACCTCGGTGTCACTGGACCCGCCGTTGGTGTCGGTCAACATCGCTGCGACGTCGACCACGCTCCCGCGGCTCTCGGCTGTGCCGCAGTGGGGAGTGAGCGTGCTCGCCGCGGACCAGCCGCCGGTGGCCGACGCCTTCCGTCGAGCGGCTCCGCGCAGATTCGACGGTCTTGGTTGGCGCCGTGAGGCCGGCGGCGCCGTTCTGCTCGACGGAGCCGCCGCAGTGTTCGTCACCCGGCCGCGGCAGATCGTCACCGCGGGCGACCATGTGATCGCGGTGCTCGCCGTCGATCGACATTCCGGTGACCCGACTGTCGATCCGCTGGTCTTCTACCGGAGCCGGTGGCACCGCGTGTCCGCGCTCGAAGCGGACTGAGCCTTCGGCGCGGAAGTCGCTGCTGCTGGCTGACTACTGCGCGATGCCTACTGCTCGATGAGCAGGGTGGCCGTGCCCAGTGCCGGTTCCCGGACGGTGCATACGCGAGTGCCTCCCTTGCGGCCGGTGCGGACATCGCTGACTTCGAGGCCGGCGCCCGCCAGGCGATGCCGTTCGGCGACGATGTCGTCGGTGCGCCAGGCCAGTCCCATGAGTCCGAGGCGGTCGCCGGCGTCCGGGGCTCCGGCGACGACCTCGATCACGACGGTGCGTGTCCGGAAGAAGAGCTGGCACATCCCGTCGCCGAGCTCGCGGACGAGGCGCAGGTTGATCCCGAGCCGGCCGCCGAGGAGCGCGACGGCCCGGTCGGCATCGGGCGCGGTGAGGACGATGTGGTCGAGCATCCGGCCGGTGGGCCGGACCTGCGGGCCGGCGGTGATGCGCAGCGGCGAGGCGCCGACGATCGCCGCAGCGCCGTCCGTATCGTCCAGGGTCAGGCCCCGCCGACGCAGGAGCGCTGCGGCACCGTCGTAATCGGCGACAGTCAAGTCGACCGTCGGTTCGACGGCGTGCGCGTCGGCGTCGGTCCGCCCGTCCCGGAGTGCGACCGTCGCATTCGACGCCGCCCAGCGCAGCCCCTCGGATTCACCCAGGAGAAGGTCGTACATCCGCGACGCGGCGTCGAGATCGGCCACCGGCAGGCTCACGTGGACGTCGGCGATGGACAGCGGATCAGGGATCGAGTTCACGAAACCATCGTGGCACACGCGATCTCGGCACTCCTGCTTCTAAAGTGAGGGGTCACATCAGGCACATGGAAGGCAGGCTCATGGCCGCTGAAGAACCGACCGACGCGCCGCCTGCGACCGAAGCCGACGCCGTCGAAGAGACCCGCGCCGACGCCGCGCACGCCGGCGATGCGGAATCGGACGCCTCGTCTCCGAACGCCGTGGTGCGTCTGTGGTCGCGGTACTCCAGACGATTGTCGTATGGCGGTCTGGTCGTCGCGACGGTCCTGCTGTGGCTGTCGGTGACACCGTCGCTGCTGCCGCGCGGACCCCTGTTCCAAGGCCTCGTCAGCGCCGCTGCCGCCGCGATCGGCTACGCGATCGGAGCCTTCTTCACATGGCTGGCTCGATACCTGGTGTCCCGTCGAGAACCCTGGCCGCGTCCGCGCGGATGGTGGTGGGTGGGACTCACGATCGTCTTCCTCGCAGGCACCGTCTTCATGCTCTACTGGTATCACCGCTGGCAGGAGGAACTGCGTGACCTGATGGGCGTGGAACACCTCAACTGGACCGCGTACCCGATCATCGTGGTGGTGGCGGTGGTGGTCTTCGGGGTCCTGCTCGGCGTCGGGCAGGCGTGGGGTGCGCTGCTGCGGATGCTCGCGCGCCGCATGAGCCGGCGCATCCCACCCCGGATCGCCGGGATCACCGCGGCGACGGTGATGGTCGTCGTGAGCGTCCTGATCCTCAACGGCGCGGTCGCCGACTACGGCATGTCGGCGTTGAACAACTCCTTCGCGGCGCTGAACAATGAGACCAATCCCGATTCGGCTCCCCCGACCTCCACACTGCGTTCCGGCGGACCGGAGTCGGTGGTCAGCTGGGCGAGCCTGGGCCGCATGGGTCGCACCTTCGTCTCGACCGGCCCGACGGTCGCCGAACTCGAGGCGTTCAACAAGGCGCCGGCGAAAGAACCCATCCGGGTCTACGCCGGGCTCGATTCGGCGGACTCGATCCAAGACAGCGCTGAACTGGCGGCCCAGGAACTGGTCCGGACGGGCGGTCTGCAGCGCAAACTGATCGGCATCGCTGGGTCGACGGGCACCGGCTGGGTCAATCAGGCCAACCTCGACTCCCTGGAGTACATGTACAACGGCGACACCGCGATGGTGTCCATGCAGTATTCGATGCTGCCGAGCTGGCTCTCGTTCCTCGTCGACCAGGAGCGCGCGCGCCAGGCCGGACGCGCGCTGTTCGAGGCGGTCGACCGGCTGGTGCGGCGTATCCCCGAGGCGCAACGGCCCAAGGTCGTGGTCTTCGGCGAGAGCCTCGGATCGTTCGGCGCCGAGGCCCCGTTCGGCTCTGTCGCGACGATGAGCGCCCGGACCGACGGCGCCCTGCTGACCGGCCCCACGTTCAGCAACCAGACGTGGGTGGACACCACCGCCGACCGTGACGCCGGTACCCCGGAAGTGCTGCCGATCTTCAATGACGGTGAGCAGGTCCGATTCATCAACACGGCCAAGGACCTCGAGCGCCCGGCCGGTGTGGAATGGGACCGCGGTCGCATCGTCTACCTACAGCACGCGTCCGATCCCATCTCGTGGTGGAATCCGGATCTCGTGCTCAACAAGCCCGACTGGCTCAAGGAGCCCCGTGGCTCCGACGTGCTCTCAGCGGTGAACTGGATCCCGTTCGTCACCTTCCTGCAGGTCGCCGCCGATATGGCGGTGGCCGTCGACGTCCCCGACGGACACGGTCACAACTATCTGCGAGAGATTCCGACGGCGTGGGCAGCGATCCTCACCCCCGAAGGGTGGACCGATCAGAAGACGGCCGAACTGCTGCCGCGGCTGCATCGCGACTGACGACTGCCGGATCCACCCGGGGTTACTCATGAGTAACCCCGGGTGGGTAGCATCGGGTCCGTGACTCAGGACAAGACTCTCACGGACTCCCCCGCATACCGGACGCATCCCTACAAGGCGTTCGAGGTGACCGTCGCCGATCACGTCGCCGAGGTGACGCTCATCGGCCCCAGCAAGGGCAACGCTCAGGGCCCCGACTTCTGGGCCGAGTCCGCCCCGCTGTTCGAGGCGATCGACGCGGACCCGGATGTGCGCGCAGTGGTGCTCTCCGGATCGGGCAAGCACTTCTCGTTCGGCCTCGACCTGCCCGCGATGATGGGCGACTTCGGCAAGGTGCTGGCCCCGGATGCGAAGGCCGGTCCCCGCACTGAGTTCCATCACACCATCAAGCGCATGCAGCGGGCCATCGACGCCGTCGCCGACTGCCGCAAGCCGGTCGTCGCCGCGATCTCGGGCTGGTGCATCGGCGGTGCCGTCGACCTGATCAGCGCCGCCGACATCCGGGTGGCCAGCGCCGACGCGAAGTTCAGCGTGCGCGAAGTCAAGGTCGCCATCGTCGCGGACATGGGTTCGCTCGCCCGCCTGCCGCTGATCATCGGCGAAGGTCACACCCGTGAACTCGCGCTGACCGGCAAGGACATCGATGCCGCTCGCGCAGAGAAGATCGGCCTCGTCAGCGACGTGTACGACGACAAGGACGCCGCCCTTGCCGCCGCGCGGGGGATCGCGGCCGAGATCGCGGCCAACGCTCCCCTCGTAGTGCAGGGCGTCAAGGATGTCCTCGATCACAGCCGGAGCGCGCGCGTCGACGACAGCCTCCGCTACGTCGCGGCGTGGAACGCGGCCTTCCTGCCGAGCGACGATCTCACCGAGGCGGTCACCGCCGTCTTCGAGAAGCGTCCGCCGAACTTCCGCGGGCAGTGACGCCGTCGCCGGGCACCCGGATCACCGGCTGCCCGGCGGGCGGGGTATGGCACTCGTGAGATGCCATGCGCCGCACACACATTCGTATGACCGTAGGCTGGGGCGACCTCGAGAGTTGCGAGCCACCGCCAGGATCGCGCCGGTCACCGCCGCCTGCGACGGATAGGCGATCTTCTCCGGCGTCGGACAGGCGAACTGCACGCGGGGCACCTGGCGCCTGCGCTTGCGCGGACGCGCATTCGCCGCCGCGGTCCGCGACTCGATGCGCCGGTAGAACTCTTCCAGCTCGTCGTCGTCGAAGGGCATCGTCAGTACCGCGGAACGACGCGGAACACCTGGAGTTCGCGCGGTACGCCCTTGGCCTTGAACCGCTTGCGGCGGAGCATGTAGTCATCGGGATCGAGCTGGTCGAGGGCGGACTCGCTCGCATACACCTCGCCACCGCCCGCCGCATCGCAGACCCGCGCCGCGATGTTCACGTCCACACCGAGGAAATCCGAACCGACCGCTCGCGGGGTGCCGGTGTGCAGTCCGGCGCGCAGAGCCGGCCGGAAGCCGCCGACGACGATCGCGCTCACCGCACCCACCGCCTCGTGAGCTGCGGCGATGGCCTCCCCCGGATCGAGGAAGACCGCCATCGTGCCGTCGCCGAGCGTTTTCACCACCTGGCCGCCGTGCGCCCTGATCACCTCCTCGCACGCAGCGTTGACGGCGGTCAACAACTCCAGCACCTGGTCGTCTCCGGCGCGCAGCGCCCAGGACGAGAAGCCGACGAGGTCGGTGAAGAGAATCGTGGCCGGGATCGGACCGGCCGGGTCGGGGCGTCTGCGTTCGATGAGCGACTGCCAGACGGCCACCGAGGCCAGACCGAGTTCCCGGATCGCGCTGGGACGGTCGGGCCGCACGTCGTTGAGGAGGCGGGCGACCCGGTCGGAGGTGCGGTCGCCGGACGGGAGTCTGCCGTCCACCGGCGCGAGCCTGCGCGCGATCTGAGCGGCCCGAACAGCCGCCTGGCTCTCATCGGTGCGCGCGAGCAGTTCCCCCGCCCGGTGAAGCGGACGCACGGAGACGACGTCGGGAGCCGAGTCGTCGCGCCGTTCGTCGTTCACCCTGACGATCTTAACGGCGTTCGCGCGCGCCGCCGGCTCCGGAAGTCCGTGACCTGCCTCTCCCGGCTCGGCAGCCGGCGGTCAACGCAACCGTTCGGCCTCACTCGCCAGCCGCAGGACCTCGGCGGCCAGGTCGGTCAGCGTCTGACGATCGGCCTTCTCCCCGAGTGCGGTCGACAAGTCCTCCGCAGCGCAGCGGAGCGCGAACATCCGGTCTCCGAGGTCTTCGGCCTCCGCGTGGCTGAGGATGATCGCATCCTCGGGAATAGAGGTGCCCTCGAGGAGCGTTCTCTGTTCGTAGGCGCGCTGCCGGCACGACCGCTTGCAGTACTTGCGTCTGCGCCCCCGCTCCGAATCCACCATCTGACGACCGCACCAGGCGCATGCGTACGGGCGGCGACGAGACTGCGGTTCGTTCGCAGGGCTTTCGGGAGCCGGGGATTCGGACACATCACGACGGTACCGTGGAACGCCGTCCACGTCGTGGACCGCGTAGAATGGACACCGCACCCGACCGTTTGAGAGGAAGACTTCATGGCTGATCGAGTCCTGCGTGGTAGCCGGCTCGGGGCGGTGAGCTACGAGACCGACCGTGATCACGACCTCGCGCCGCGTCGGCTCGTCCAGTACCGCACCGACAACGGTGAGATCTTCGACATCCCGTTCGCCGACGATGCGGAGATCCCCGCGACGTGGCCGTGCAAGAACGGCATGGAGGGCAAGCTCCTCGAAGGCGGCGTGCCCGAGGAGAAGAAGGGCAAGCCGCCGCGCACGCACTGGGACATGCTCCTGGAGCGCCGCTCCGAAGAGGAACTCGAGGTGCTGCTGGCCGAGCGTCTGGACCTGCTCAAGCAGCGCCGGCGCGGCGGTTCGGCATAACCGCGACGCAATACGACGTCAGCCCCCGGAGAAATCGATTCTCCGGGGGCTGATTCGTTTCCGGGTGCGAGCCCGTGCCGAATACTAGCGTCCGCGGAGCCTGTCGAGGCGGCCGCGGATTCCCCACCGGGCGACGTTGAGGAACGATTCCGCGATCACGCCGCCGTCCATCTTCGACTCGCCGATCTCGCGTTCGGTGAAGGTGATCGGCACCTCACGGATCGTGAAGCCGTTCTGCAGCGAGCGCCACGCGAGGTCGATCTGGAAGCAGTAGCCCGCCGACTCCACCTGATCGAGACCGATCTTCTCCAGCACCTCTCGGCGGAAAGCGCGGTAACCGGCGGTGATGTCTTTGACCTTGGCGCCGAGCGCCAGCCGCGCATACGTGTTGGCGCCCTTGGAGAGGAGCTCGCGGCGCTTGGGCCAGTTCACCAGCTCGCCGCCGGGAACGTATCGCGAACCGATCACCAGGTCGGCGCCCTCATTGATGCCCTCCAGCAGCCGGAACAACTGCTCGGGAGCGTGACTGCCGTCGGCGTCCATCTCGACGATGACCGCGTAGTCACGCTCCAGACCCCACGCGAATCCGGCCAGATAGGCCTTGCCCAGACCGTCCTTGACGGTGCGATGCATGACGTGAATGCGGGCCGCCGCGTCGTCCGCTGCGAGCCGGTCGGCGACCTCGCCCGTGCCGTCCGGGCTGGAGTCGTCGACCACCAGCACGTGAATGCCCTGCTGAGCGGTCAACAGGCGACCGACGATGTGTGGCAGGTTCTCGCGCTCGTTGAAGGTCGGGATCACCACGAGGGCGCCCTCGCCGTTCGCCCCGACGATGCGCGATTCAGGTTGCCTGCTGGCCATCGTGCTCCTTCTTCGTGGCCGGTCCCCTCCGACCGGCGAACACATCGAGGCTAATGCGTCCGCGCAGCGCGTACAAAAATGCCACCACCGTGGCGAGGATCGCGAGCCGCTGCGGCCAGGGGCCGAGCCTGACGGCGAGGGTCTGCCCGGACCGCAACTCCATGCGGGCCTGCAGGACGTCGGGTGTGAAGATCTCGCTCTCGGCGATCAGCGAACCGTCCGGCGCGATGAGCGCGCTGACTCCGCTGGTGGCCGCCACGACGACGCTGCGACCCGTCTCCACGGCACGGACCTGCGACATCGCCAGCTGCTGGTAGGTCATGTCGGTCTTGCCGAAGGTCGCATTGTTGGTCGGCACGAACAGGATCTGTGCGCCTTCGCGAACCGATTGCGCGGGTGCGCGGTCGAAAGCCACCTCCCAGCAGGTCGACACGCCCATCACCACGTCTCCGTGACGGGTGTGCGCGGTGAGGACCGCGGGTCCCGTGCCCGGCCGGAAGTCGCCGGCTCGATCGGCGTACGACGAGAAGATCCGGAAGAAGCTGCGCCACGGGAGGTATTCGCCGAAGGGCTGGACGATGTGCTTGTCGTACCGTCCCGAGGGCTGGTCGTCGGCGAATCCGCCGTGTTCGCCCCAGAGCAGCACGGTATTGGTGGTGCCGCCGCCGTCGAGGGGAATCCAGGTGCCGAAGGCCACCGGGGCGCCCACCGCCGTGACGGCCGCCCGGATGCTCTCGGCGGAGTCCCGGTACACCGTCGGAGGCGCGTCGGCCGCGTTCTCCGGCCACAGCACCAGGTCGGGCCTGCTGCGCCGGCCGGAGTCGATCTCGGCGGCGAGCCCGAGCGTCTCCCGGACGTGATTGTCGAGGACGGCGCGGCGCTGGGTGTCGAAATCGAGACCCAGTCTCGGCACGTTTCCCTGCACGGCGGCGATGTCGCTGGTGCCGGCCGGCGACGTCAGCGGGCTTCCGATGCGCGACAGCGCCGCACCGGCGGCCAGGGGCACGACCACCGCCGCGATCGCCAGAGCGGCACCCGCCGATCGGGCGGTCCTGGTCGGTCGATGCAGGAGCCTGCCGATGACCTCCACCGCGGAGGCCCCGGTGAGCGCGATCACGAAGGCGACGCCGGGAACGCCGATCACCGACGTGAGCGGCAGGTACCAGCCGTCCACCTGGCTGAAGGCGGTACGCCCCCAGGGAAAGCCCCCGAAGGGGAAGGCGGAGCGGACGGCTTCGACGGTGACCCAGCTGAGTGCGAACCACAGCGGCCGCGCGCGCAGCCGCATGGTGACCGCCGCAAGAGCGCCGAAGAGCGCGAGATAGCCGGCCATCACGGCGGCGAGCGCGAGCCACGGCAGTGGTCCGACGTACTCCCCGATCCACGGCAGCAGCGGGACGAAGAAGGCGAGGCCGAAGACGAAGCCGGACCCAGCGCAGCTCTTCACCGACGGGCGGCCGACCGTCATGACGGCGTACAGCAGCCCCAGTGAGACGGGCGCCAGCCACCACACATGGTGCAGAGGCGGAAGCGACGCGTACATCAGGCCGCCGGCCGCCGCGGCGACCGGGACCCGCTGCCACCAACGGACGGCGGTCACGCGCGACGGAAGATGGTCCGGCCTCCGGCGACGGTCTCGACGCACTCGGGCAGTCGAGCTCCCGGTGCCACATCCGGCAGGGCCGGCACCCGCGAGCGCGGATCGGTGGACCACCGCTGCACGTTCTCGGTGGCCGCTGCGACCACGAGTTCGTCCACCTCCCACACGGCGTAGTGCGCGGGCGCACCGGGGACCAGCGTTCCGGTGAGGCCGTCGTTGACCCCGCCGGCGCGCCAGCCGCCCCGGGTGCACGCCGCGAAGGCGGCGCGCGGCGAGATCGAACTCGAGGCCGTGCGATGGTGCGCCGCGGCCCGGACGGTGGACCACGGGTCGATGTCGCACACCGGGGAGTCGCTGGAGAAGGCGAGGGACACTCCGGCCTTCGCGAGCATCGCGAAATCGTTCAACCCGGTACCCCGATCGCCGAGGCGCGTGGCGTACAGATCCTCGGTGCCTCCCCATGCGGCGTCGAACAGCGGCTGCATGCTCGCGACGGCGCCGCACCGGGCGAAGATCTCGGCCTGGGCGCGGGTGACCATCTCCGCGTGTTCGAGACGGTGAACGCACCGCGCCAGGGCCGGTGTGCCGAGTTCGGCCGCCAACACCTCCATCGCCTGAGCGACGGCGGCCGCGGCGGCGTCACCGATCATGTGGAAGCCGGCCTGCACGCGGGCCTCGGTGGTGGCGCGCAGGTGATAGAGGATCACCTGCTCGGAGAGGTAGCTGACACCGCTGGTGCTCGACCAGTCGCTGTAGGGCTCGCACAGCCAGGCGGTGTGGGAGCCGAGCGCGCCGTCGACGAACAGGTCGCCGCCGATGGCATCGGCCCCGGTGCGGTCGAGGATGTGCCGCACCTCGTCGACGGACGACGCCGCCTCGCCCCAGTACCGCCGCACGCCGACCCCGTGGTCGAGGTCGGCGAGCGACCGGAAGTCGTCGAGCCCGCTGATGTCGGGGCCGCCGTTCTCGTGGACGGCGACCACACCGCGGGCGGCCGCGTGGTCGAGGGCCCGCAACTGGGCGCGCCTGCGCGCGGTGGCACCGATCAGATTGCGCGCTGTGGTGCGGACCCGGTGGTGCGCGTCCGCGACGAGCGGCTGTTCGGGCGAGTACCCGTGCTCGGACTCGAGTCCCGGAACCAGGCGGCGCAGCCCCGACGACGCCGCGGCCGAATGCTCATCGATCCGGGCGAGGTACACGGCGCGGCCGCCGGCGACGGCGTCGAGGTCGGACGTGGTCGGCGGCGAGTCCTGGCCCGGCTCGTCACTCGACCACGCCGATGCGTCCCAGCCGAGCCCCCAGACGAGGTCCTCATCGTGCTCGGAGAGGTACTCGGCCAGCATCCGCAGGCATTCCGAGCGGCTGGCGGCTCCGGACAGGTTGAGGCCGCCGAGCGCGATGCCGGTGTCGGTGAGATGAACATGGCAGTCGACGAACGCGGGGCTGACGAACCGTCCCTGCAGATCGATCACGTGCGCGTCCGGGTGCAGGGCCCGGCCGACGTCGTCGGTCCCTACCCATACGACCGTCCCGTCGGTCACCGCCATCGCGGTGGCGTCGGGTACCGCCGGCGAGGAGTAGACCATGCCTCCGAGGAGCAGCTGCGTCGTCACGCCGTCATTCTCCCAGACGGGTCTTCTGCCGCGCCGGTCGCGGTTCGCCAAGGTGACGGACTACTCAGTCGCGGCGGGTCGGCGGCAGCGACGGTAGGTCGGCGTGAACCGAGCCGTCCGGGTTGCGCACCGTGGTGTCCACGACCACGCCTTCGACCGTCCCGTCGACGTAACCGTGCCCGCCGAACCCGAAGCCTCGGCCGCCGGCGGGCCGGCCCCCGAGGTCGATCACCGTCATCCGGCCGGCCATCGCCGTGGCTCTGCGGGCAGCGGTGGCGGCGACCACCGGTCGCAGCAGGCGGCGCGCCGGCGGAGTCATCAGCAACAGTCCGACGATCGTCGACACGATCCCGGGAAGGATCATGAGCGTGGCGGTGACCGCGAACAGAGCGGAGTCGGTGATCGGGCGGCCCGCGCCGATCTCGTTCCGCATCGCCTTGCGCATGTCGGTGCCCAAGGTGCGGGCTCGGCGCCCGAGCACCGCGAACCCCACGCCGGCGGCGAGCACGGTGATGAGGAATGCCCAGGCGAATCCGAGGAAGTGCGCCATCGCCCAGAAGGCCGCGATCTCGGCGATCACATAGCCGACGAACAGGTATCGCATGTCAGGTCCTCTCTGCGCCGGTGCAGTCACCGGCGCTCACACAGAGTTCAACGAACGAGGACCCGGTTTTGCTCCCCCGCTGCTCAGCGACCTCGGCGCAGGCGGCTCACTCCTGTTCCGAGCGCGCCTCGATGTCGCCCTCGGCTTCGAGGTACACGCGGCGGAGTTCGGTCAGCATGTCGGCGGGTGGCTCGTGCCACATCTTCCGCTCCACCGCCTCGAGAAGCCTTTCGGTGATGCCGTGCAGGGCCCAGGGGTTGGCCGCATCGAGGAACTCGCGGTTGGTCTCGTCGAGCACGTACTGCTCGGTGAGCTGCTGGTACATCCAGTCGGCCACCACATCGGTGGTGGCGTCGTATCCGAAGAGGTAGTCGACGGTGGCGGCCATCTCGAAGGCCCCCTTGTATCCGTGCCTGCGCATTGCCGCGAGCCAGCGCGGGTTGACCACCCGAGCGCGGAACACGCGGGAGGTCTCTTCGTGCAGGGTGCGGGTGCGTACCGAGTCCGGGCGCGTGGAATCGCCGATGTAGGCCTCCGGTGCGGTGCCGGTGAGCGCCCGCACGGTGGCGACCATCCCGCCGTGGTACTGGAAGTAGTCGTCCGAATCGGCGATGTCGTGTTCGCGGGTGTCGGTGTTCTTCGCCGCCACCGCGATGCGTCGGTACGCGGCCCGCATGTCCTCGACGGCGGCGACTCCGTCGAGACCGCGGCCGTAGGCATAGCCGCCCCACTCGGTGTAGACCGCGGCCAAGTCCTCGTCGGTGCGCCACTGCTTGGAGTCGATGAGCTGCAACAGGCCGGCGCCGTACGTGCCGGGCCGCGAGCCGAAGACGCGCGTGGTGGCGCGGCGGGCGTCCCCGTGTTCGGCGATCGCGGCCCGAGCGTGCGCGGCGACGTAATTCTGCTCGTCCGGCTCGTCGGCGTCGGCCGCGAGCTGCACGGCATCGTCCATCATCGCCACGACGTGGGAGAACGCGTCGCGGAAGAAGCCGGAGATCCGCACCGTCACGTCGATCCTCGGGCGGCCGAGTTCGGCGAGCGGCACGAGCTCCAGATCGACCACGCGGCGCGAGCCCTCGTCCCACACCGGCGTGACGCCCAGCAGCGCCAGGACCTCCCCGATGTCGTCGCCGGAGGTACGCATGGCGCTGGTCCCCCACACCGAGAGCCCGACGGACTCCGGGTACTCGCCGTGGTCGGCGAGATAGCGTTCGAGAAGCGAATCAGCCATCGCCCGACCGGTCTCGGCGGCCAGCTGCGACGGGACGGCCTTCGGGTCGACGGAGTAGAAGTTGCGACCCGTGGGGAGCACGTTGATCAGGCCTCGCAGCGGCGATCCGCTCGGACCGGCCGGGATGAACCCGCCGGCGAGCGCATGCAGGACCCGGTCCGTCTCGCACGTGGTCTGGCGCAGTCGCGGGATCACCTCGTCCCCGGCGAAGGCCAGGATCCGGTGCACGTCGTCGGGTTGGCCGTCGGCCGCGGCCGCGACGGCCTCGGGGGTCCAGCCCCCCTCGGCGCAGGTGCTGACCAATCGCCTGGCTGTCGCCTCCACTCGGTCGACCTCCCCGCGCGCCGAGGCGTTCTCGGTGAGTCCGAGGGCCTCGCGCAGTCCGGGCAGCGTCTGCGAGCCGCCCCAGAGCTGGCGGGCGCGCAGCATCGCGAGCACGAGGTCGATCTCCATCTCGCCGTCTGGCGCCTGCCCGAGGACGTGCAGGCCGTCGCGGATGGCGGCGTCCTTGATCTCGCAGAGCCATCCGTCCACGTGCAGCAGCATGTCGTCGAAGACGTCCTCGTCGGGCCGCTCGGAGAGCCCGAGGTCCTGGTCCATCTTGGCCGCGGTCAGCAGTGTCCAGATCTGTTGCCGGATGGCGGGGAGTTTGGCCGGGTCGAGCGCCGAGATGTTGGCGTGCTCGTCGAGCAGTTGCTCGAGACGGTTGATGTCGCCGTACGTCTCGGCCCGCGCCATCGGCGGGATGAGGTGATCCACCAGGACCGCGTGCGCGCGCCGCTTGGCCTGCGTTCCCTCGCCGGGGTCGTTGACGAGGAACGGGTAGATCAGCGGCAGATCGCCCAGCGCCGCGTCGGTGCCGCAATCGGCCGAGAGCGCCACCATCTTGCCGGGCAGCCACTCCAGATTGCCGTGTTTTCCGATGTGCACCACGGCGTCGGCTCCGAAGCCCCAGCCGTCCCGATCGGGTCGCGACGCGAGCCACCGGTAGCTGGCGAGATAGTGGTGCGAGGGCGGAAGGTCCGGATCGTGGTAGATCGCGACCGGGTTCTCACCGAACCCGCGGGGCGGCTGCACCAGCAGCACGATGTTCCCGAAGACCATCGCAGCGATCACGATCTCGCCGTCGGGGTCGTGAGAGCGGTCCACGAACAGTTCGCCCGGAGGCGGACCCCAGTGCTCGACGACGTCGGAGCGCAACTGCTCCGGCAGCGTCTGGAACCACCGCGAGTAGTCGGCGGCGCCGACGCGGATCGGGTTCGCCGCGAGCGCCTCCTCGGTGAGCCAGTCGGCGTCCTGCCCGCCGGCGTCGATCAGCGCGTGCATCAGGGCGTCCGGATCGTCGTCGTCGGGCCGTGATCCCAAGCCCGGGACGGCCGCGTCGCCGCCGGCCGGACCGATGTCGTAGCCCGCATCCCGGAGGGCGCGCAGCACTCCGACCAGGCTGCGCGGTGTGTCGAGACCGACCGCGTTGCCGATGCGGGCGTGCTTGGTGGGGTACGCCGACAGCAGCAGGGCCACCTTCTTCTCCGCCGGTGTCACGTGCCGCAGCCGCGCATGGGCGACGGCGATGCCGGCGACGCGCGCGCATCGTTCGGGGTCGGGTGCGTAGAACGGGAGCCCGTTGTCGTCGAATTCCTTGAAGGAGAAGGGTGCGGTGATGATGCGGCCGTCGAACTCGGGCACGGCCACCTGGCTGGCGACGTCGAGTGGGGTCAGACCGTCGTCGTTGGCTGCCCAGTCGGACCGGGAACTGGTGGAGCAGAGCCCCTGCAGGATCGGGATGTCGAGCGCGGCGAGGCGCTCGACGTTCCAGGATTCGTCGTCGCCGCCGGCCGAGGCGAGCGCCGGCGTCGACCCGCCCGCGGCCAGCACCGTCACCACGAGCGCGTCGTATTCGGCGAAATGCTCGATCAGTTCATCGGGTGCGCTGCGCAGGGAGGCGCAGAAGACTCCGGTGGCGCGGGCCCCGTGGGCCTCGATCGCATCGCAGAGGGCGGCGACGTAGTCGGTGTTGCCCGCGAGATGCTGGGCGCGGTAGTACAGCACCGCCACCGCGGGCGCGTCGTCCGGGACGGCGGCCGCCGGCCGCTCGAGTACCCCCCAGTCCGGTGTCTGCGTCGGGCTGTCGAAGCCGAGCCCGGTGAGCAGCACGGTGTCGGAGAGGAAGTTGTGCACCGCGAGGAGGTTCTCGCGGCCGCCGGCCACGAAGTACGCGTGCGCCTGCGCGGCGACGCCGGCCGGCACCGTCGACAGTGCCATCAGATCCGGATCCGGATTGTGCTCCCCCGACAGCACGACCACCGGCGCCCGGCCGGCGAGGACCGCTGCCAGCCCGTCCTCCCACACCTGCTTTCCGCCGAGCAGCCGGACGACCACCAGGTCGGCGCCGTCGAGCAGGCCGGGCAGATCGTCGATCAGCGTGCGGGCCGGATTCGCGACCCGGAAGTCGGCACCGCAGGTGGCGGCCGTGCGCAGGTCGGTGTCGGAAGTGGAGAACAGGGTGATCACGGTGATACTCCTCGCCGGGAGTGCGCGCCCGGCGTCGTACGGTCACATCGGCCCGGTGGACCGAAGGTCGCCTGACGCTGCGGGTCTGACTCAGGACACACGCCGGCAGTGGCGGGCGGTGTCCCACACAGTGGCGCGACCGTGCCGGACTCGAACCGGCTTCCGCGCGGGCAGGCTGGGCTTCACTGTAGGCCATATCCTGGAGGGGTGAACAAACCCGCCGACCGCTGTCCCGGCGTCTTCCGCACCCATCCGGCCGACGACGGCCGGCTGGCCCGGATCCGGTTGTCGGGCGGGCAGGTGGAACCGGCCGCGCTGGAGGCGCTGGCCCTGGCCGCCGAGGAGTTCGGCGACGGCCACATCGAGATCACCGTCCGCGCGAACCTGCAGGTGCGCGGGATCGCCGACGACCGCGTGGACGCCTTCGCCGACCGCATCCTGGCGGCCGGACTCGCCACCGACCGGGCTCACGACCGCGTCCGGAACATCGTGGTGTCGCCTCTGAGCGGTCGGATCGGCGGTCTGGCCGATGTCCGGCCCGCTGCTCGCGAACTGGAGGCCGAACTGCATCGGCATCAGTGGACCCGCGACCTCTCGGGCCGGTTCTGGTTCGGCTTCGACGACGGCCGCGGTGACGTCACGGTCCGCGACGTCGACGTGCTCGGCGCGGCCGTGAGTCCCGACGAGGCGGCGATCCATCTCGGCGGCGTCCCGACCGGCCGGGTGGTGCCGCTGCCCGAACTGCCCGCCGCGATGGTCGCCGCCGCGGCGTCGTTCCACGAGCACCGTGCCGACGAGTGGCGGATCCGGGAACTCGACGATCGGGCCCGCGCTGCGGTGTCGGACGCCGTGGCGGGCTTCGGGCGTCTGGCACCGACCGAAGCCGCGGCCTCCGCGAATGGCGGCCGGCCGGACGTCCGAGAGCCCATCGTCGGATGGTTCGAGCAATCGGACGGACGGGTGCTGCTCGGTGCCGTCACCGAGTTCGGCCGGCTCTCGGCACGGCAGGCGCAGTTCGCCGCCGCCATCGGCACGCCGATCCTCATCACGCCCGAGCGCGAGATCCTGATTCCCGACCTCACCGAGGCCGTGGCCGAGACCGTGGTGCGCGTGCTCGCCCCGCTCGGGTTCATCTTCGATTCGGCCAGTCCGTGGACGAGATTCAGCGCATGCACCGGCTCGCCCGGATGCGGTCGGTCGCATGCCGACGTCCGCGGCGACCTGCTCGCGCACCTCGGTGCCCCGGATGCGGCGCCCGGTCGCGAACGCGAGCATTGGCTCGGCTGCGACCGCGGGTGCGGATCCCCGAACGGTCCGCACGTCCGGCGGATCGCCACGGGCGACGGCTACCGCACCGACCGTCGCGTCCCGGGCGGCTGATTCTCACCGGCACGGCGCGGGGCCGTACCGGGTCCACCGCCGCCGCCTCGGGTGCGTAATCTTGGGCACACCATGACCGAGTATGTCCGCGACGGAGCCGAGATCTACCGTCAGTCGTTTGCCATGATCCGCGCCGAATCCGATCTGACGGGCTTTCCCGCCGACCTCGAGCCGGTGGTGGTCCGGATGATCCACGCGTCCGGACAGACCGACCTCACCGACGACGTGGTGGCGACCCCGGGAGTGGTGACGGCCGCTCGCGCCGCCTTGGCAGCGGGCGGGCCGATCCTCTGCGACACCAACATGGTCGCGTCGGGTATCACGCGGCTGCGGCTTCCCGCCGACAATGCGGTCCGCTGTCACCTCAAGGAGCCGGGGATCGCCGATCTCGCCGAGCGGACCGGCAACACTCGGACCGCCGCGGCGCTGCAGTACTGGCGCGACGACCTGGACCGCGCCGTGGTCGCGATCGGCAACGCTCCCACCGCGTTGTTCGCGCTCCTCGACCTGATCGACCAGGGCTGGCCTCGTCCGGCCGCGATCGTCGGCGCACCGGTGGGCTTCGTCGGGGCCGCCGAATCATGTGCGGCGCTCGCCGAACGCACTGATCTGGAGTTCATCACCGTCACCGGCCGACGCGGCGGCTCGGCGATCACCGCGGCCGCGGTCAACGCTCTCGCGAGCACGGCGGAATGAGCGGTCCGGTGATGTCGACGACGGGAGCGGACTCCGCTGTGAACGGAAAACTGTGGGGTGTCGGCCTGGGGCCGGGCGACTCCGAACTGGTGACGGTGAAGGCTGCGCGGATCATCGGCGAGGCCGACGTGATCGCGTATCACTGTGCACGGCACGGTAATTCGATTGCCCGCTCGGTCGCGGAACCGTATCTGCGCGAAGGCCAGATCGAAGAACGGCTGATGTACCCGCTCACCGTGGAGACCACCGATCATCCCGGCGGCTACGCGGGCGCGATGGCCGACTTCTACGCCGAGAGTGCCGAACTCCTCGCCGGGCACCTGGCCGCCGGACGCGATGTGGCGCTGCTCGCCGAGGGCGACCCGCTGTTCTTCAGCTCGTACATGCACATGCACAAGCGGCTCGTCGACCGGTTCGAGGCGCAGATCATTCCCGGGGTGACGTCGGTGAATGCGGCGTCCGCGGCGCTCGGCATCCCGCTCGTCGAAGGCGAGGAGACGCTGACGGTCCTGCCCGGAACCGCCGAGGCCGGCGAGCTGATCGCGCATTTCCGGTCCGGCGAGGCCTTGGCGATCATGAAACTCGGCCGCACCTTCGTGAAGGTGCGCGACGCTCTGGCCGCCGCCGGGCGTCTCGACGAGGCCTGGTACGTCGAAAGGGCGTCCACCGACCGCCAGCGCGTGGAGCGCGTGGCCGACGTCGACCCGTCGTCGGTGCCCTATTTCTCCCTGATCGTGGTACCCGGGCGACGCAACAATCCGCTCGCCGCGGGAGGCGACCGTCCGCGCGGTGAAGTAGTGGTGGTCGGCCTCGGTCCCGGACCGGTGGACCAGACGACGCCGCAGGTGGCCGCGGAGTTGGCGGCGGCGACCGATTTCGTCGGATACAAGACCTACCTCGACCGGGTGGTGGCGCGCCCCGGACAGCGGGTCCACGCCAGTGACAATCGAGTCGAGGCCGAACGCGCGGAGTTCGCCCTCGACCTGGCCTCGCGCGGCGCCAGGGTGGCCGTCGTGTCGTCGGGCGATCCGGGTGTGTTCGCCATGGCGACTGCGGTGGCGGAGGCCGCTGCGGAGGAACGGTGGGCGCATGTGCCGGTGCGAGTGACGCCGGGGGTGAGCGCCGCGCACGCGGTGGCGGCCGCTGTCGGTGCGCCGATCGGCCACGACTTCGCCGTGATCTCCCTGTCGAACCTGCTCAAGCCCGGATCGGTCATCGAGGAGCGGCTCCGGCACGCGATCGCCGCCGACCTGGTGATCGCGATCTACAATCCGGCGTCGCCGAAACGCGTGGAGCAGATCAAACGTCTCAAGGAACTCCTGACCGAACTGGTTCCGGCCGACCGCGTGGTGATCGCGGGCCGTGACGTGGGCGGCCCGGGACAGCGCCTGACGGTGACCACGGCCGCGGACTTCGATCCGGCGACAGTCGACATGCGCACGCTGTTGATCATCGGCTCGTCGATGACCACCCTCGCCCGCAGGCCGGGCGGCGACCTCGTGTACACTCCGCGGCATTACGCCTAGCGGATCTCTCCTCGGCCGGCCGGCCCGGACAGCCAGTCGAGGGCCTCGCTCGGGGTGTCGACGCGCGCGATCCCGTCGGGTTCCGCGGGACGGTCGACGACAATCACCTCGACACCGAGCCGCGCGGCGGCGCGGAGTTTGGCGACGGTCATCTCTCCCCCGCTGTTCTTCGTGACCAGCACGTCGATGCGGTGCTCGCGCAGCAGCGCCGTCTCATCGGCGAGACGGTACGGGCCGCGGGAGCGGAGAACCCGGTGATGCGGCGGCAGCGGCCCCTCGGGCGGGTCCACCACCCGAATCAGGAACCACGCGTCGTCGATCTCCGCGAACTCGGACACGTCCTGTCGTCCGGTGGTGAGGAAGACCCGGCTCCCGCCCCTCTCGGCGACCGCGGTCGCGGCGGCGGCGATGTCGGGCACGCGCGTCCAGCGCTCGCCGGCCCCGGGTGACCACGGCGGTCGTGCGAGGCGCAGATATCCGACCCCGGTCCGTTCCGCCGCCGCGACGGCGTTCGGCGTGATTCTGGCGGCGAACGGGTGCGTCGCGTCGACGATCGCGGTTATTGCGGCCTCGCCGATCCACGCGGCGAGACCGTCGACGCCGCCGAAGCCGCCGACGCGCACCCCACCGACCGGCAGACGCGGATCGGCGACTCTGCCCGCGAGGGAGGTGACGACCGGAACACCGGACTCATCGAGCAGGCGTGCGAGTTCGCGCGCCTCGCCGGTTCCGCCCAGGATCAGCACGGACGGCTCAGGCATGGCGGTCCTCACGCAGCTTCGTCATCCGGGCATGCGAGTAGAGATAGCTGTCGGTGCCGGCGGGATGCGTCCGGGCGTCCAAGACGCGCCCGACGAAGATCACGGCGGTCTTGGTGATGCGCGCCGCCGACAGTTCCGCGGGCAGTTCGTCGAGCCGGCAGCGCACGATCCGCTGATCGGGGCGCGATGCGTACGCGACCGTCGCCGTCGGGCAGTCGGCGCCGTAGTGCGGCGCCAGTTCGGCGACGATCTGCTCGGTGCGGTGTGCGGCGAGGTGGAGGGCGAGAGTGACGCCGCTGCGAGCCAGGGAACCGAGGTCCTCCCCCGGCGGCATATCGGTCGAGAGTGTCGAGACGCGCGTCACCATCAGACTCTGCCCCACTCCCGGGACGGTGAGCTCAGTGTCGAGGGCGGCCGCCGCCGCCGCGAACGCGGGCACCCCGGGAATCAGTTCGTAGGCGATGCCCAGTTCGCGCAGACCGCGCTGCTGCTCGGTCAACGCCGAGTACAGGGCGAGATCGCCGGAGTGGAGTCGGGCCACGTCGTGACCGGCGGCGTCGGCGCGTGCGAGTCTGCTCAGGATCTCCGTCAACGGCATTCGCGCGGTGTTCACGATCTCGGCACCGTCGGGCAGACGACCGAGGAGTTCGTCCGGCACCAGCGATCCCGCGTACAGGCACACCGTGCATCGACTGAGGATCTCGGCGCCGCGAACCGTGATGAGGTCGGCGGCCCCCGGGCCGGCGCCGATGAAGTAGACGGTCATGTGTCCTCCCGCGCGGCGTCGTCTTTCACCGCGACCCATTGGACGATCGGCAGAGCGGGTCGCCACGCCGTGAGGCGGCCCAGTGGTGCGGCACGTTCCACGGACAGGCGGGTGAGGCTCCCCCCGTACCGCTCCTGCGCGTCGATGAACAAGTGCTGGGTCTCGATCGCGACCGCGTTTCCGACGATGCGTCCGCCAGGCATCAGCGCATCCCAGGCGGTGTCGAGGACGTCGCGGTCGACGCCGCCCCCGAGGAAGACCGCGTCGGGGTCGGCGGCTCCGGCCAGCGCCTCGGGCACCGCGCCGGCCAGCGTGAGCCGGTGACCGACGCCGAGCTTCTCGGCATTGCGTCGCAGGGCGGCGGCCCGGAGCCGGTCGGCCTCGAAGGCGACGGCCCGGCCGTCGCGCGTGCACCGCAGCCACTCGATACCGATGCTTCCGGCGCCCGCGCCGACGTCCCACAGCAGTTGTCCGGCGGCGGGAGCCAGGGCCGAGACAGAGAGTGCCCGCACGGTCTGTTTCGTCAGCTGGCCGTCGTGCTCGTACGCCTCGTCGGGCAGTCCCGGGCAGTGCGACGAACTCGGGCCCACACAGTCGAGCGCGGTGATGTTCAGTGGCGCGCACGGGCGGTCGTCCCATGAGCGAGCCAGTCCGGTCCGGACGGCCTGCGTCGCGGCTCCGAGATTCTCGAGCACACGCATCGTGGTCCAGCCGTACCCGTGCGCCCGGCACAGCTCCGCGATTTCGGCCGGTGTGGAGCCGTCTCTGGACAGGACCAGAAGGCGGACGCCGTCGCCGAGTTCGGGAACCACCGCCGAGGCGGGTGCGGTGACTGTGCTGACGATGGTGGTGGACGCCAGGTCCCAGCCCAGTTCGGCGGCCGCGAGCGAGACGCTCGACGGTGCCGGGACAATGGTGACGCGGTCGCGACCGACCTGTCGGACGATGGTGGAGCCGATGCCGTGGAACATCGGATCACCGCTGGCCAGCACGTGAATCGTGCCATGTGCCGAGCTGTCGCGCAGCACTTCGCGCAGGTGCTCGGACATCGGCGAACGCCACGGCACGGTGTCCGCGGTGAGGTGTTCGGCGACCAGGTCGAGTTGGCGCGCCGAACCGTACACCGTCGTCGCCTCGTCCAGCGCTGCTCGGGCGCGGTCGCTCAGTCCGCTCCATCCGTCGGCTCCGATTCCCACCACGACGAAGCGGGCGGGCTGCTTCGCCTCGGACTCTCCCGTCATCGCGGCAGCCTCCGCCAGACGGCGCGGGGAAGCAGGCGCATGCCGAAGAAGACGGGCCGGAGCACACCGGGGATCCACACCTCGCCTCTTCCCTTGCGATAGGCCTTGGCGACGGCGTCGGCGACCTGGTCCGCGGTCCTGGCGAAGGGAGCGGGCTCGACTCCGGAGGCCATCAGCTCGCGTGTCATCGCACCGACCACGAAGCCGGGCCGCGCGAGGAGGAGGCGGACGCCGGAACCGTGCAGCGCGTCGGCCAGCCCGCTCGCGAAGCCGTCGAGCCCGGCCTTGGTGGAGCCGTACACGTAGTTCGCGCGGCGCACGCGGACACCGGCGACCGACGAGAACACGATGATCGTGCCCGACCCCTGGCGTCGCAGGGCCACCGCGAGAGGAGTCATCACGCTTATCTGCGCGTAGTAGTCGGTGTGGGCGATCTGCAAGGCGTGGGCCACATCGGTCTCCGACCGGGCCGCGTCGCCGAGAATCCCGAACGCCACGATCGCGACGTCCACCCGGGCACCGTCGCGGAACAGCGATTCGACGAGTGCGGCATGCGAGGCGATGTCGTCGGCGTCGAACGCCACGGTGTCGACCGCCGTCGCGCCCGCCGACAGCAGTGTCTGCGTCTCACCGGCCAGGTCGTCGGGTCGGCGCGCGGCGAGGACCACGCGGTTTCCCTCGGCCAGGCGCGCCGCCGTCGCCACCCCTATCTCGCTGCGTCCACCGAAGACCACGATCGTTCCCACCGGACCAGTATCGCCGGTGCTGCCGGACCGCGACGCGGCCGGGTCGATGACGGCGCGACGTCGCCGATACCGTGGGGACCATGAGCCGAACCGTCGCCGATCTGTCCGCCGAAGCCGCCCAGATGCTGTCCGAGTACCACCTCGCGACGCTGGCGACCACCCGAGCCGATGGAACGCCGCATGTGGTGGCGGTCGGCTTCACCTTCGACGGCGACGCGCAGAAGGCACGGGTGATCACCTTCGAGGGCTCGCAGAAGGTGCGCAACGCCGATCGGGGCGGATACGCGGCGCTGACGCACGTGGACGGCCCACGGTGGCTGACCCTCGAGGGTCCGGTGACCGTCCGCCGCGATCCGGTCTCCGTGGCCGATGCCGAGGCACGGTACGCGGCTCGCTACCGGACTCCGAAGCCGAATCCCCGCCGCGTCGTGATTGAGATGGACATCGCGCGCGTGCTCGGGTCGGCCGGAATGTTCGGCACTGCTCCTGCCGGATGAGTCGCGGGCCGAGGTCACGGAGACCTCGATGACGCGAGGTCTTCCCCGAAGATGCGGGGACCGGCGCCGCGCCGCGTCAGATGCAGGGCGCGGACCATGTTGGTGCGTTCGTCCTTCGGGATCGCGATACCGTCGCCGGCCAGGGCCGCGCGGGCCGCGGCGACAGCATCAAGCGGGTCGGACTTGCCCCTTGATTCGTTTCTTGTCCTTGCCGCCGCCGTACACTTCGGCCACCGACAGCCCTGCCGCCTGGAGCACGCTGGTGATTCCCCGCCCGTAGCTGCTGGTGCATTCCACCCCGACGGCACTGACGTCGTGACCATCGAGGCACGAAGTCACCGCCCGGTACCCGGCCGAGGTCGCCGGGAACTCTCGCCTCGGCCGGCTCGCCGCCGACCGAGGTGATGACTGCGACGGCGCTCGGCGGGCGGCGGCGGTCAGACAAGACATCGGTTAGGCAACCGGCCAAGCTCCTGATCAGGTCATGGCCACCGCCGCTCGTGAACATTCGACGCCCCACACCGACCGGACAGACCAATTCGTGGACAACCCAGCAGGGGGTCAGTCGTACCCGGAGTCACGACCGTCGTGGAACTACCAACCATCATCAATGTCATACCCCGTTGGTAGAGTTCTGGTAGGTCAAGAAAACATGGTGTGAACAGCTGAAACACTCGGGGGAGGTGACAGCGATGACCGATCCGATCACCGATTCGATCGCCACTGTCGTCGCCACCGGCGCGCTGCCGGCGCGGCCCGCCGAACTACTCGCCCTGATCGATGCCGCGGCGGTCAAACTCGCCGAGACCTCCCTGTCGCCGGAGACCGAACCGGACCTGTTGGCGCACACACAGACCGCCGAACGCATTCGGCGACGCTGGGACGGCGTTTCGTCCAGATTGTTGGTGGAGGTCTCCGACCGCAACGCGCACCGCACCGCCGGCTACCTGAAGCCACACCAATACCTGTCACAAGGCTTGCGGCTGGGAACCCGCGAGGCCGGCCGACGGCTGCGGATGGCCGAGACCATCGGCGAGTTCTCCAACTTCCAAGGTGAAACGCTGCCGCCACGGAAGCCCGCCACCGCCGCGGCAGTGGCGGCCGGGACCGTCGGCGCAGAACACGCACTGGTGATCTCCGCGGTGCTGGCGAAAGTGCCCGGCTGCATCTCACCGGAAGTCAAAGCCCGCGCGGAGGCGGAGTTGGCCGAGGCTGCCGTCGGGTTGAATCCGGATGATCTGGGCAAGGTCGGTGACCGGCTGCTCGCCCATCTGGATCCGGACGGGCAGGAGAGCGATCACGTCGACCGGCAACGCCAACGCGGAATCACCATCCTCCCGCAGGATCGGCAGTTGATGAGCAGAGTCCGCGGCGCGATGACTCCGGAGTTGCGGGCGAAGTTCGAAGTGATCCTCACCGCCTGGGCCGCGCCCGGCATGAACAATCCCGCCGACCCGGGCTCACCGGCCGGAACCATCGACGCCGACGGCATTGACGCCGAGGCTTTGGCGGCGGCGCGGGGCCGGGATCTGCGCAGCGCCGCTCAGCGCACACACGACGCACTGCTGGCGTTGTGTGATTACGTTCTCGCCCACGGCGGACTCGGAGCACCGAACCGGATACCGGCGGAGTTGGTCATCACCGTCACCGACCAAGAACTCGCCGCCCACGCCGGCATCGCATTGACCGCCACCGGCACCCGTGTTCCGATCGGCGAACTCGTCCGGCTCGCCGCCGACGCCGTCCCGCACCTGGCCGTCTTCCGCAATCACACCAGCGAAGTGCTCTACCAGGGCCGCGCGGCACGGTTCGCCAGTAAAGCGCAGCGGTTGGCGTTGTTCGCCCGCGACCGCGGCTGCACCGCTCCCGGCTGCGACCGCCCCTTCGCCCAAACTCAAGCCCATCACGCACCGGACTGGATCACCCCGGCCGGACGCACCGACACCGACGCCCTCGGCGCCGCCTGCGGACGCCACAACCGCGCCGTCGGCACCAACCGCGGCCAATGGGAAACCACCACCCTCACCGACGGACCCCACACCGGACGCATGGCCTGGCGACCAGCCACCACCGATCACCCCTGGCGCCTGAACCCCATCCACCATGCCGGACAAGCACAATCGCTTCACCCGCGCGAGCCGCGATCGCGGGGGCTGCCCCGCCCGATCAGTTCGGCAGGACCACCAGGCCGTGCGGCCGCGAGTTGACCGGTTCACAGCCGTCGGCTGTCACGATGACGATGTCTTCGATACGTGCGCCCCAGTCGCCGTCGAAGTACACGCCAGGCTCCACGCTGAAGGCCATGCCCTCCCGCAGAACGTCCGCATTGCCCGCGACGATGTAAGGCTCCTCATGCACCGACAGCCCGATCCCGTGGCCGGTCCGATGAATGAACCGGTCGCCGAGTCCCGCGTCCACGAGGATGTCGCGGGCCGCGGCGTCGACGCTCTCCGCGGAGACGCCGGGCCGGACCGCAGCGACCGCGGCCGCCTGCGCCCGTTCCAGGACCGCATAGGCCTCGGCGACGTCGGCGCGCGGCGGGCCGAAGCAGTACGTGCGAGTGGAATCGGAGTTGTAGCCGGGCTCCACCGGTCCGCCGATGTCGATCACCACCACGTCGTCTTCGGCGATCACGCGATCGGAATGCTCGTGATGCGGATCGGCGCCGTTGGGCCCGGACCCCACGATGATGAACTCCGCATGAGTGTGGCCCTCGGCGCGAATCGCCGCATCGATATCAGCCGCCACCTCCGCCTCCGTACGGCCCGGCTTCAGAAACTCGGCCATACGCGCGTGAACGCGGTCGATGGCCTCTCCCGCCCTCCGCAGTGCTTCCAGTTCGGCGTCGTCCTTGATCATCCGCAACTCGCGCAGCACCGGCGTCGCCAGATCCGGGGCCACCGAGGTCCGGCGCGCGAACGGGATGAGATGCAGCGCGGGCAGACTGTCGGACACCGCCAGACGCGCCGACTCACCGAGTCCGTCGAGGGCCAGCGCGTACGGGTCATCACCGTCCACCCAGTCGGCTATGCGCAGGCCCAGTTCGCCGATCGCCGACTCGCGAAGAGCCGCCAGTTCGAGCCTCGCGGTCACCACCCGCGCCTGCCCGCTCGCCGGAATCACCAGAGCTGTCAGCCGCTCGAAGGTCTCGGCCGTCGATCCCGTCAGATACCGGAAGTCGGGTCCGGTCCCGACAATGATCGCGTCGTAGCCCGCATCGCGGGTGAGATCGGCTGCCCGTCGCAGACGGCGGGCATACACCTCGGAGTCGAATCTGGTCGCCATGCGTTCAGGGTATTTCACCGGCGGTGTGACAAGGTGATGACCATGACCGGATCATTGATGCTCCTCGACGGAGCGAGCCTGTGGTTTCGTTCGTTCTACGCGCTGCCGGAGAAGATGACCGCACCCGACGGACGCCCGGTCAACGCGGTCCGGGGGTTCGTCGACACGATCGCGGCGCTGGTCACCGCACATCGCCCCACACGGCTGGTGGTGTGCCTCGACCTCGAATGGCGACCATCGTTCCGAACCGATCTGATCCCGTCGTACAAGGCGCACCGGGTCTCCGACGGCGGCGACGGCGCCGAAGAGGTTCCGGAGACCCTCACCCCGCAGGTCGACATGATCCTCGACGTGCTGCGGTGTGCGGGCATCGCGACTTCGGGCGCTGCCGGCTGCGAAGCCGACGATGTCATCGGCACGCTCGCCTTCCACGAGGCCGACGACGAGGTGCTGGTCGTCAGCGGCGACCGCGACCTGCTGCAGGTGGTCGCCGACGATCCGGTCCCGGTCCGCGTGCTGTACGTGGGCAGAGGACTGGCCAAGGCCGAACTGATGGGCCCGGAGGAGGTCGCCGCCAAGTACGGAGTTCCGCCAGAGCGCGCGGGCGTCGCCTACGCCGAGATGTCGATCCTCCGGGGCGACCCGTCGGACGGGCTTCCCGGCGTTCCCGGGATCGGCGAGAAGACCGCCGCGAAACTGCTCACCCAGTTCGGCAGCCTCGACGCGCTGGAGGCAGCGGCCTACGACGACCGGACCGCCGTACCGACACGGGCTCGGAACTCGATCCGCGATTCGAGGGACTACCTGGCTGCGGCCCGCACAGTGGTCGCCGTACGGACCGACGCCGACACCGTCGACAGCACCGAGACCGATGCGCTACCCGCGGCGCCCGCGAACCGGAACGGACTCGACGCCCTCGTCGCCGAGCTCGGGATCGACGCTTCGATCACGCGGCTGGCGAAGGCGCTCGAATGGTGATCGGGAGCCCGCAGCACGGCCGGCGGGCGGTCGGTCCCGCGCGTCAGTTGGTCGGACGCGAGACCTCGTAGGTGCCCTTGTCGTCCTTTACCGTGACGGTGACGTGCTTGTTCTCGCCCTTCACCTTCACCGAGCAGGTGAACACGGTTCCCGCCTTCACTTCCTGACCACTCGGGCACTGGACGTCCTTCACGTCCGACAGACCGTATCCGTCGTCCTGGTTCTTCGCAGTCAGCACCTTCATGACGCCGTCCTGCACCGCGGACTGATTGAACGTCTTCGTGACCCATCCCGGCCAGACGAACGCAGTGAGCGCCACCACGGCCGCGATGAGGACCAGCACGCCGACGATGACGCCGATCAGCTTCCCGGTCGCCTTCTTCGGCGCGGGCTGCGCGGGAGCGTACGGGTTGAGAGTGGGATCGCCGCCGAGCGGCGGAGCCGGCGGCTGCTGCTGACCGAACGGGGCCTGCGCATACGGCTGCTGCTGACCATACTGGGACTGATCGAACTGGGACTGACCGAACTGGGGTTGCCCGTACTGCTGCTGATATCCCTGCTGATACCCCTGCTGCGCGTACGGCTGCTGGCCGTACGCCGGACCCCCCTGCGGAGCACCGGACGGAGCGCCGTACTGGCCCGGCTGCCAGCCGGTCTGCGTCTGCCCCGCCTGTTCCTGCCCCGGCTGCCCGTGCCCCGGCTGCGGCTGACCCGGCTGCGGCTGACCGATCTGCTCGGTGGGGCCCGCGAATGACTGCTGATCTCGCTGCCACGGGCTCTGCTGCTGTCCCGCCGCGTCCGGACGTCGCACCACCGTGGTCTCCTCGTCCCCCGGCTGACCCGGAGCGGTGGGCTCGTTTCCGTTCGTCATGTCGCGCCTTCCTCCTCAGCAGATGCCACCTGCGGCCGTGGCTGGTGTCACGTTACCGCAGCGACTCAATCCAATTCGGAGGCGACGACCCCGCGTTTGACACCCTTGACCGCCCGTGCCGCAGCCACCGCGAGACCGGTGTCCGGATCCACGCTGCCTCGGATCTGCTCCAGCAGATCGATGACCTGGCGGTTCCACCAAACGAAGTCGCCAGGTGAGAGCAACTGTCCCCGTTCCGACGCCGCCAGCAAGGCTTCCCGCAGCGACCGGCCCGAGGCCCAGGCACCGATGGCGACACAGAATCCGGTGTCGGGTTCACGCGTCTGAACGACTCCGTGTCGCTCCTGCACGTCGTTGGTCGCCTGCCACACGTCGACCGTCGCGAGGAGGGCCTCCCGCAGCGCCCGGTCGCCGGGCATCGAGTCGACACCGCCGCTGTAGGAGTCGCGCCGCGACTCGTACACCATCGACGACACCACGGCGGCCAGATCCTGCGGTGAGAGCCGGTCCCAGATCCCCGCACGAATGCACTCGGCGACGAGCAGGTCGCTCTCGGAGTAGATCCGTCGCAGAACCGCGCCGGTCGGCGTCACGACCAGCTCCCCGGAGTCATCGGTCTCGAGATACGACAGTTCGGTCAGCACACCGGTGATCGCGTCGAACTCGGTCTCGAGTGCCGCGGTCCGTTCGTCCACCGCTCGTTCGAGACTGTCGATGTCGCGAAGCAGCCGGTGACGACGTTCGGACAGCCGGTGCAGATCGTCGATGCCGTTGAGCTTGTGGACCGGGTGCTTGCGGAGCCGGTTGCGCAGTTCGGTGAGCCGCAGATCGTGCTCCGACAGCTCCCGCTTCTTCTTGTTGCGTCCCCGTGGCCGCGCGATTCCGCTGGAGCGGATCAGCTTGACCAGTTCGCGTCGGCCCTGTGCGCTGCGCCGATTCGCCGACTTCGGTATCCGCAGGTGTCCCAGCACCTCGGGCGGATTGACGAAGTCGCGCACGCCGACCCTGCCGGTCCAGCCGTCCTCGCTCAGCACCAGCGGTTTCGGGTCCACATCCATGGCCGCGCGCTCGAGCACCAGTGCCAGTCCGCGGTGCCTGCCGTTGTTCAGGCCGATCACGTTGCCGGGCTTCAACGACAGCAGATCCTCGGACACCGCCTCGGACGCCTCCATCCGACGGACGAACTTGGCCGCGCGTTCGTGCCTGCGGATGTCCTCGCGAAGCGAGACGTATTCGAGGAACGACTCGGGGGCCAGCCCCTTCCGTTCGGCCGAGTGCTCGAGTTCGGCGTCCACCTTGCGGAGCGTCATGCGGGCGCGGTCGAGTTGCCGCGCCTGACCCACCACCGATCTGTCGGTCTGGAACTGCGCGAACGACCGTCGGAGCAGATCGCGCGATCCGTCCACCCCGAGCCGATCGATCAGGTTCATCGCCATGTTGTATTCGGGGGCGAACGAGCTGCGCAGGGGAAAGGTCCGTGCTCCCGCCAGGCCGGCCACCCGGTCGGGGGCCACTTCGGGAGTCCAGACGACCACCGCATGTCCTTCGACGTCGATTCCGCGTCGTCCGGCGCGGCCGGTGAGCTGGGTGTACTCCCCCGGCGTCAAGTCGACGTGCGCTTCGCCGTTGTACTTCACCAGGCGTTCGAGGACCACGCTGCGCGCGGGCATGTTGATGCCCAGCGCCAAGGTCTCGGTCGCGAACACCACCTGCACGAGTCCCTCGACGAACAGCTCTTCGACGGCCTGCCGAAAGGTCGGCAGGAGTCCTGCGTGATGGGCGGCGAAGCCGCGGCGCAGGCCGTCGCGCCACTCGTCGACCCCGAGAACGTCAGCATCACCGGGGGCCAGCGCCGAGAGATGGCGGTCGACGATCGCGTCGACGGCGGAGACCTGGTGCGGCTCGAGCAGGTTCAGGTCCGAGCGCAGACACTGCGCGAGCGCGCCGTCGCAGCCCTTGCGGGAGAAGATGAAGGTGATCGCGGGCAGCAGCCCGTTCTCCTCGAGGAGCCGGATCAGTCTGGGCCGCGAGACTCCGGTCCCGCCGCGCCGGCGTTCGCGCGCCAGACGTTCGCGGTAACCGCCGACGGCGTCGTCGGACAGCAGGCGGTGCTTGATGAAGCGGTTGAGCTCGGGGTTCACCTGCTTCGGATGCTTGCGGTCGAAGAGCTCGAACATCCTGTTTCCGACCAGCATGTGCTGGTGCAGCGGTACCGGCCGGTGCTCGTCGACGATCACCGCGGTGTCGCCCCGGACCGTGGTGATCCAGTCGCCGAACTCCTCCGCGTTGCTCACCGTCGCCGACAGGCTCGCCACGCGCACCGACGGATCGAGCCCCAGGATCACCTCCTCCCACACGGCGCCCCGGAAACGGTCGGCGAGGAAATGCACCTCGTCCATCACCACGTGCGAGAGGCCCTGCAACGACGACGACTCCGCGTACAGCATGTTGCGGAGCACCTCGGTCGTCATCACGACCACCGGTGCCCCCGAGTTGATCGAGTTGTCGCCGGTCAGCAGTCCCACATTCGCCGCACCGTGCACGTCGACGAGGTCGTGGTACTTCTGGTTGCTCAGCGCCTTGATCGGAGTGGTGTAGAAGCACTTCGTCCCCTGCGCCAGCGCGAGATGCACGGCGAACTCACCGACGATCGTCTTGCCCGCGCCCGTGGGTGCGCACACGAGCACGCCCTGCCCCGCCTCCAGAGCGGCGCACGCCTCCCTTTGGAAGGGGTCGAGTCGAAAGCCGAGTCGAGCGGTGAACGTCGCTAGTTGCGGTCGGGGGCCGGAGAAGTCGTCGGTGGTCATCACCTACAGGATGTCATCGAATGCGCCCGGAGTCCGAACGGATCGACGCTCGCTCGACGCGCCGATCGGTCCCGCGGGCTCGATGGGTGCCGGACGGCCGACGTCGTCGGTCACCGGGGCGGAGCCGTCGTGTTCGAGCGGCGAGGCCTGATCGTCGGGCACGCTCATCCAGTCGGGATCGCGGCGGGCCTTGCGGCGGTCGTGGAAACGGGCGATCTGAATGGCCATCTCGAGGAGCACAGTGAGCGCCGCCGCCAGCGCCAACATGGTGAACGGGTCCTGGCCGGGTGTCACGACCGCGGCGAAGACGAACATCGCGAAGATGAGCCCGCGGCGCCACCGCTTGAGTCGTTCGTAGGTGAGCACTCCGACCAGGTTCAGCGCGACGATCAGCAGCGGAAGCTCGAAGCTGATGCCGAAGAGGATCAGCAGGTGCAGCATGAAGCTGAAGTACTGGTCGCCCGCGAGCGCAGTGACCTGAACGTCGTTGCCCACCGTCAGCAGGAAGTGGAACGCCTTCGACACCACCAGGTAGGCCAGCACTGCGCCGGCGACGAAGAGGACGCTCGCAGCTGCGACGAAGCTGATGCCGTATCGACGCTCGTTCTTGTGCAGCCCCGGTGTGATGAAACGCCAGATCTGCAGCAGCCAGATCGGGCATGCGAGTACCACGCCCGCGGTCAGGGCGACCTGAAGGCGCAGCATGAACTGGTCGAACGGCCCGGTGGCCAGCAGCCGGCATTCGCCGTCGGGGGTCAGCGAGGCGCGGGTGGACGCCGGGAGGTCGCAGTACGGACCGCGGAGGAGCTCACCCAGTGACTCGATCCGCCACACGCCGTGGCTGTACCAGACGAAACCGATGACGGTGGTGACCGCGATCGCCACCATCGAGATGACGAGCCGGGTCCTCAGCTCGTAGAGGTGCTCGGCCAACGGCATCGAGCCGTCGGGGTTGACTCGGCTCCGTCGCTGCCGGGGGTCGAGACGGGCGAGTGAGAATCGCTTGCGCACTCCGGTGGTGCGCGGCTAGGCCGTCTTCTTGTCGGATCGCGTCGCCTGGTCGGCGGGATCCGGACTCGGCTGAGGTGCGGTCGGCAGTTCGCGCGCGGTCTCAGTGGTCTCGGCGGACGGCTTGCCGTCGCTCTGCATCTCCTGGATCTCCGATTTGAAGATGCGCAGCGACCGGCCGAGGCCGCGAGCCGCCCCGGGGAGCTTGGCCGAGCCGAACAGCAGCACGAGCACGAGCAGAACGACCGCCCAGTGCCACGGCGACATCGCACCCATAATTCAACCCTTCGAGAGTAAACAGTCTCAGACGTGTTCGAGTCTACCGAACAGCGGCGTCATCGGCGCGCCCAGATTCGTCGGCCGGTACTGCGGTCAGGAACCGTACCGGCTCCGCGCAGCCTTCGCGGTGCTCGCGATCAGCGACGTCACGCCGTCGACGTCGCTACGAACCCGCACGCGCCCGCCGAATCCGAGCACGAATCGCGCGAGCCACTGGGGCGAGCCGTAGCGGATGGTCGCGGTGATCGGCTCGGTCGGCTCCTCGGAGAGTTCGTCGTCGGGCTCCGCCGCGAAGTACTCGAGCAGCCAGACCGCCTCGGGATCGATCTCGATGTGCGCCGTGGGCAGTTCCCCGGTGAGCGCGCCCAGATCGGTCGGGTCCGTCCGGTGGAGGGCCTCGACCGGAGGCTGCGAGACCTCGCCGGTGCCGTGCGCCGACTCGATCCGGTCGAATCGGAACAGGCGCACGCCCTCCGACGACCGGCACCAGGCCTCCAGATAACTGTTGCCGTCCACCGCCCGGATGCGGATCGGATCGACGGTCCGCTCGGTCACCTCGTCGCGACTGGCCGTGTAGTACGTGATCCTCAGCGACTGGCCGTCCTCCAGGGCCTGGCGGATGACGCCGTCGACGGGCGGTGCCGGAGCGGCGGGCAGGTCGGCGCTCACCGCGCGCCGCGTGGTACCCATCGCCTCCTCGATCTTCGCGATCGCGCTGCGCACGGCATCGGCGTCGACCGCTCCCCGTGTCTCGGAGAGCATGTTGAGCGCCATCAGCAGCACGTTGGCCTCGGGGCCGGTCAGCCGCAGCGGGCGGTCCATTCCTGCGGTGAAGACCACGCTGACGTATCCGTCCCAGAACTGGATGTCGATGAGGTGTTCGGGACCGTAGCCCGGGAGACCGCACACGTACAGTTGCTCGAGATCGGTCTGCAATTGGTGTTCGCTGACGCCGAGGTCGTCGGCTGCGGTCGACACCTTGATTCCCGGACGGGCCAGGAAGTACGGCACCATCGCCAGCAGACGCGACAGCCGGCTCGGATTGGCGTCGCTCATGCGCTCACCTCCGCCGCGATCAGGCGGTCCAGGTCGGCGACCACCTCCGCGCGCAGATCGTCCGGTGCGAGCACCACCGCGTCGGGTCCGGCGGCCAGGATCACCCTGCGCAGCCCCGACCGCGAATGGATCTCCACGGTCAGCAGATCTCCGTCCTCGTCTCCGAACCGCTGCGGGACCGTCGACGTCGCCATCCGCCGCAGGCCGTGCGCCCGACCGGCGGCGACCCAGATCTCCGCGGTGGCGCCGCCGTCCGCGGTCGCCACGTCGACCGCCTCGTTCACGATCGCCTGGATGTCGACCGTCGCCGGCACCACCACCGATCCCGCATCGCCGAAGGCTTCGACATCGGAGATCCGGGAGATCCGGAAGGTCCGCACAGCTCCGCGGTCGCGGTCGTGTCCGGTGACGTACCAGCGTCCGCCGCCGCCGGCGATCCCCCACGGTTCGAGGGTCCGCGTCTTGCGGCCTTTCGACGAGCGGTGAGTGAAGGTGACCGGGCGGCCGGCGTCGATCGCCGAGAGCAGATCGGTGATCGTGCGTTCGTCGCCCAGTGATCTGGTGGCGCCGCCGAGGGTCACCACCGATTCGTCGTCGGGAACCACTTCGATCCCCGCCGCGCGGAGCTTGAGGACCGCGGTCTGGAAGACGGCCGCCACCGAGGGATCGCGCCAGAGCGCCGAGGCCGCGGCCACGGCGGCCGCCTCGGCACGATCGAGGGTGATGTCGGGCAGCGCGTACTGGTCCGGATCGATCCGGTAGCCCTCCTCGCCCTGCGGGTTGCGGCCGGTCTCGACGGGAATGCCCATCTCTCGCAGCAGCGCCTTGTCGCGCTCGAGCATCCGCTTGAACGAGTCGTCGCTCCGGTCCGACTCCATGTATCCCTGCACGTTCGCACGCACATAGGTTGCGGGGACGTACGTCCGCGCCGACATCAAGCAGACGACGAGGTTGACGAGTCTCTCGTTCTTCGCAGTCACGCGTCCACTTTAGGCGTCACATCGACGCGATCAGCCGATCGACGCGCTCATCGACGTTCCGGAACGGGTCCTTGCAGAGCACGTTCCGCTGCGCCTGATCGTTGATCTTCAGATGCACCCAGTCGACGGTGAAGTCTCGTCCCGCCTTCTGGGCCGCGGTGATGAAGTCGCCGCGGAGCTTGGCCCGGGTGGTCTGCGGCGGTGTCGAGGTGGCCTCGTCGATCGCCTCGTCGGTGGTGACCCGTGCCGCGAGCCCCTTGCGGGACAGCAGGTCGAAGACGCCGCGGCCCCGGCGGATGTCGTGGTAGGCCAGGTCGAGTTGCGCGATCTTCGGATCGGTCAGTTCCATCGAGTACTTGTCCTGGTAGCGCTGCATCAGCTTGCGCTTGATCACCCAGTCGATCTCGGTGTCGACACCGCTGAAGTCGTCGCGCTCCACGGCGTCGAGGACACGGCCCCACAGGTCCACCACGCGATCGAGCGTCGGGTCGGGCGTGCGCGTCTGCAGGTGCTTGACGGCCCGCGCGTGGTACTCGCGCTGGATCGCCAGCGCCGTCGCCGTCCGTCCGCCCGCGAGCCGGATCTCGCGCCGGCCGGTCGGGTCGTGGCTGATGTCCCGGATCGCGCGGATCGGGTTGTCGAGCGCGAAGTCGTGGAACGAGATCCCCGACTCGATCATCTCCAGCACCAGCAGTGCGGAACCGACCTTGAGCATGGTGGTGGTCTCGGACATGTTGGAGTCGCCGACGATCACGTGCAGCCGACGGTACTTCTCGGCATCGGCGTGGGGCTCGTCGCGTGTGTTGATGATCGGCCGCGACCGGGTGGTCGCGGACGAGACGCCCTCCCAGATGTGGTCGGCGCGCTGCGACAGGCAGTAGCGCGCCTCGTGGCCCACCGAGAGCACCTTGCCCGCCCCGCAGATCAGCTGGCGCGTCACGAGGAAGGGCAGCAGCACATCGGAGACCCTGCCGAACTCCCCCACCCGGCTGACCAGGTAGTTCTCGTGGCATCCGTAGGAGTTGCCCGCGGAGTCGGTGTTGTTCTTGAACAGGTAGATGTCGCCGCCGATGCCCTCGGCCACCAAACGTTCCTCGGCGTCGACGAGCAGTTCCTCCAGGATCCGCTCGCCCGCACGGTCGTGCGTGATCAGTTGCGCCACCGAGTCGCATTCGGCGGTGGCGTACTCGGGGTGAGAGCCGACGTCGAGGTACAGCCGCGCACCGTTGGTGAGGAAGACGTTCGACGACCGGCCCCACGCGACGACGCGCCGGAACAGGTAGCGCGCGACCTCGTCCGGGCTGAGGCGACGCTGTCCCTTGAACGTGCAGGTGACACCGAATTCGGTCTCGATGCCCATGATCCGTCGTTCCACGGCGCTCACTCCTCGAGGTAGCCGGCGATGTCGGTGCGGCGCAGCCGCTTGAACGCCCGCCGCGGTCGGTTGCGATCCAGGATCGCCACCTCGACGTCGGCGGCGGTGAGTGTCGGTGCGGCGGCGGTGTCGCCGTTGGCCGACTCGGCCGGTGTGGACAGTGCGCGCACGGCGATCTGCAGGGCGCGCGGCAGCGGAAGGTTCGGCTCGTATGCGTCTTTCATCGCCGCGTTGATGGGTTCGGTGCTGCCGCCCATCACGATGAACGAGGTCTCGTCGACGATCGATCCGTCGTAGCCGATCCGGTAGAGCTGCGACGGGGTGGTGCGTCCGGCCCGGGCCACCTCGCCGACGCAGAGTTCCACTTCGAAGGGCTTGGCCTGCTCGGTGAACACCGCGCCGAGGGTGTTCGCGTAAGCACTGGCCAGCGACAGTCCGGTCACGTCGGCGCGGTCGTAGCTGTAGCCGCGCAGGTCGGCCATCTGGATGCCGGCCTTCCGCAGGCCCTCGAACTCGTTGTACTTGCCGACGGCCGCGAAACCGATGCGGTCGTAGATCTCACTGACCTTGCGCAGCGTGTTCGACGGATTGTGCGCCACGAAAAGGACGCCGTCGGCGTAGGTGAGCGCCACCACGCTGCGGCCCCGGGCGATGCCCTTGCGCGCCAGCTCCGAGCGGTCTCGCATGATCTGCTCGGCGCTCGCATAGTACGGAAAAGTCATGCGCGCTCCCCTGTCTGGCCGGCCGGCTCGGACGGTGCCGTACCCGACGCCGCCGCGCTCCTGCGGCGGGCGACCACCGCCTCGGCCGCACTCTCGATCTCCGCTTCCGCCACCAGGTCGGCGCCCTCGGCGCTCACCCGGGCGGCGGTCGGGAAGATCCGCCGCACAAGGTCCGGGCCACCGGTCGCGGAGTCGTCGTCGGCCGCGTCGTAGAGCGCCTCGACCGCGACCGCCAGCGCCTCGTCGGCGGACAGGTCCGAACGGTACAGCTTCTTCAGCGACGATTTCGCGAAGACCGATCCCGAGCCGATCGCGTCGTAGCCGCCGGTCTCCTCGTGACGGGAGCCGGCGACGTCGAACGAGAAGATCCGGCCCCGTGCGCCCGCGTCGGCTTCGGCGTCGAAACCGACGAGCAGCGGGATCGCGGCGAGCCCCTGCAGCGCAGCGCCCAGGTTGCTGCGGACCATCGTCGCCAGGCGTGCCACCTTGCCGTCGAGGGTCAGCGGCACCCCTTCGATCTTCTCGTAGTGCTCCAATTCGACGGCGAACAGCCGGACCATCTCGATCGCGATGCCCGCGGTGCCCGCGATACCCGCCGCGGAGTATTCGTCGGTGACGTACACCTTCTGCACATCACGGGTGGCGATGAGGTTGCCCATCGTCGACCGGCGGTCGCCGGCGAGCACCACGCCACCGGGGTAGCTGACCGCGACGATCGTGGTGCCGTGCGGGATCTGCTCCACGCCGGCCCGGCCGCCACCGTCGATCATGTTGTGCGGCAATCGATCAGGCGCATGAACGCGCAGGTACTCGGTGAACGACGAGATCCCGCCGGCTCCAGCCTCGCCCGGTACCGAGATCACTGCCCGCCCTTCTGGACGTAGGCGCGGACGAAGTCCTCCGCATTCTCCTCCAGCACGTCGTCGATCTCGTCGAGCAGATCGTCGGTCTCGCCGGTGAGCTTCTCTCTCCGCTCCTGGCCGGCCGCACCACCACCGATCGCGTCGTCATCGTCGCTGCCGCCGCCTCGTTTGGTCTGCTCCTGCGCCATGTTCGCCTCCTGAGAAGAGAATGTTGTGACTTCAACCCTACCGGTGGGCGTGCCCCGTGCGTCGCCGACGCGTCGGTCCGGTCGGCGATCGTCTTGCGCCGGTGGGATTCCGGACGCTCAGGACGTGGTCAGGCGGTCGACCAGATCGGCGGCCGAATCGGCGGCGTCGAGCAGCTCGCCGACGTGAGCAGCCGTGCCGCGGAGCGGTTCGAGCATCGGAATCCGGACCAGCGAGTCGCGGCCCAGGTCGAAGATCACCGAGTCCCAGCTGGCGGCGGCGACATCGGCGCCGAACCGGCGAACCGCCTCCCCGCGGAAATAGGCGCGCGTGCTCTCCGGTGGCGTCTCGACCGCTCGCATCACCTCGTCCTCGGTGGTCATGCGCTTCATGGACCCGCGTGCCACCAGACGGTTGTAGAGGCCTTTGTCGAGCCGGACGTCGGAGTACTGCAGGTCGATGAGTTGCAGCCGGGACGCCGACCAGGTGAGCCCTTCGCGGTTGCGGAAGCCCTCCAGCAGTCGCAGCTTGGCCGGCCAGTCCAGCAGGTCGGCGCACTCCATGGGATCGCGTTCGAGCTTGTCGAGGACTTCGGCCCACGTGGCCAGCACGTGCGCGGCGCGCTCGTCGTCGGAGTGGTGGGCGTCGTGGAACCTCTGCGCTCGGTCGAGGTACTCGCGTTGCAGGGCCAGCCCGGTCATCTCACGGCCGTTCTCGAGCGCCACGGCCGTGCGCAGCGTCGGGTCGTGGCTGATCGCGTGAACCGCCTCGACGGGCCAGGCCAGCGCGAGATCGGACAGGTCCACCCCGGCCTCGATCAGGTCCAGCACGAGTGCCGTGGTGCCCACCTTGAGGTAGGTCGCCGTCTCGGCGAGATTCGCGTCACCGATGATGACGTGCAGGCGGCGGTACTTCTCGGGATCGGCGTGCGGTTCGTCGCGGGTGTTGATGATCCCCCGCTTCAGTGTGGTCTCGAGACCGACCTCGACCTCGATGTAGTCGGCACGCTGCGACAGCTGGTAACCGGAGTCCTCGCCGCGCTGGCCGATGCCCACCCGGCCCGAACCGCAGATCACCTGACGCGACGCGAAGAAGGGCATCAATCCGGTGATGATCGAGTCGAACGGCGTGTCGCGGTGCATCAGGTAGTTCTCGTGAGTGCCGTACGAGGCGCCCTTGCCGTCGATGTTGTTCTTGTACAACTGCAGCCGAGGGGCACCGGGAACGCTCGCGACATGCCGAGCCGCCTGCTCCATCACCCGCTCCCCCGCCTTGTCCCAGATCACCGCGTCGAGCGGGTCGGTCACCTCGGGTGCCGAATACTCCGGATGCGCGTGATCGACGTACAGCCGAGCACCGTTGGTGAGGATCATGTTGGCGGCGCCGATCTCGTCGGCGTCGATGATGGGCGCCGGGCCGCCGCTTCGGCCGAGGTCGAATCCGCGCGCATCGCGCATCGGTGACTCGACCTCGTAGTCCCAGCGGGTCCGGCGGTCACGGCGCGGCACGTTCGCGGCGGCGGCGTACGCCAGGACGGCCTGGGTGGACGTCATGATCGGGTTCGCGGACGGATCGCCGGGCGCGGAGATGCCGTACTCGACTTCGGTTCCGATGATGCGCTGCATGGAACCCAGCCTAACCGTGGCGATCTGCGCCCGGCGCGGCGCCGGTCAGCGTCTGCGCAACCGCAGGCGGGAGAAGATGAACAGCGTGAGTACCAGCGCGATGGCCACCAGCGCCGCATAGCTGATGAGCGCGTGCGCGAGGGAGGGCTCCCAGAGCGGATACATCATCTCGCCACCGGGCTCGTCGATCTTCACCTGGGGAACCTGATCGGCGATCCACGGGATGTTCACCGACTGCGCCGCATTGGTGTACCCCCAGTAGGTCGGGAACAGCCAGGTGATCGGCTTGACGAAGGCCGACCCGATCGCGAACAACCCGCCCGAGAGGACCAACTGGACCATCACCACGATCACCAGCGGCGGCATCGTCTGTTCGGTCGATCTCACAGCCGCCGAGATCGCGAGGCCGACGAGCACGCTCACGCACGCCAGTGTGGCGACCGCGATGAACAGCGTCACCGCGGGCGGGATCGCGGGTTCGGCGCCGCCGGTCTTGACGATGTCGGCGGCCTTCGGCATCGCCCGAAGCCCATAGGTGATGCCGATCATGATCGCCACCTGGACCACGCTCATCAGCGAGAACACCAGGATCTTGGCGGTCAGGTATGCGCCCGGACGCAGTCCCACCGCGCGCTCGCGCTCGAAGATCCCCCGCTCGCCGACCAGATCGCGGACGGCGAGCGCGGTGCCCATGAAGGCGGCGCCGATCACCAGCACGGTGAGGATCTGCAGAGCCTCCCCCGGATCCTTCGGCGGGACGTAGTCGTTCGTCGGCGGCAGCACCGCCCGGCTGAATCCCTTGTCGCCCGGGATCACGAGGGTGAGCAGTCCCAGGACGATCGGCATCACCAGCAGCACCACCAGGTACCCCTTGTCGGCCCACACCAGGCGGACCTGACGTCGGGCCACCGTGCTGGTCTGCCGCACCAGGCCCATCTTGACCGGTGTGACGGGTGCCCCGGGCGCGGGCGCCTGCGGTGGCGGCTGATGCGGATGGCGCCCGCGGTACTGGGCCCAGGCCTGGTCGGGTCGTTCGGCGACGTAGCTGAAGATCTCCGCCCAGTCGGCGGTGCCCATCTCGCCGGCCACATCCCCGGGGGCGCCGCAGAACGACGTCTTGCCGCCGGGCGCCAGCAGCAGCACTTGGTCGCACAGACTCAGGTAAGTGAGCGAGTGGGTCACCACCAGCACCACGCGACCCGCGTCGGCGAGCCGGCGCAGCGTCTTCATCACCTGCTGGTCGAGAGCCGGATCCAGACCCGAGGTCGGCTCGTCGAGGATGAGCAGCGACGGCCCGGTGAGCAGCTCCATCGCCACCGACGCGCGTTTGCGCTGGCCGCCGGAGAGTTTGTCGACGCGGGTGTCGACGTGCTCGGTGAGCTGGAGTTCGGAGAGCACTCCGTCGATCACGACGTCGCGGTCGGCGGTCGACAGATCGGCGGGCAGCCGCAGTTCGGCCGCATAGCGCAGCGCCTGTCGGAGGGTGAGCTTCTGGTGCAGCACGTCGTCCTGCGGCACCATCCCGATACGGGAGCGCAGCGCCTCGTACTCGCTGTGAACTCCGCGCCCCTCGAAGGTCACGACTCCGACTGTCGGGTTGTTCAGGCCCGCGACGATCTTCGAGACCGTCGACTTGCCCGCTCCGGACGGGCCGATGATCGCGGTGAGCGTGCCGGGGGCCGCGGAGAAGGAGACGTCGTTGAGCAGTGCCTTGCCGTCGATCGTCAAGCCGATCCCGGATACCTCGAGGCCACCGGCCACCTGCGCCTGTGGCCGCCCGCGCACCAGGCGGCCGTCGGTCAGCACGAAGTCGGAGTTGCCGATCGTGACGACGTCGTTCTCGCTGAGGCGATGCGCCATCACGCGACGGCCGTTGACGAAGGTGCCGTTCACGCTCTCGAGGTCTTCCAGGAGCAACCCCTGCGGGGTACTCGTCATCCGCGCATGGTGCCGGGAGGCCAGGACGTCGCTGACGACGATGTCGTTGTCGGGCGTGCGGCCGATGGTCTGCACGCCGGTGAGCGAGATGGTCTCGCGCCCGCGCAGGTCGCCGGGCACTTCGTAGACGGCCGACGCGTTCTGATGCAGTGCCGCCAGGTGCGGGGCGTCGGGAAGCGCGCCGAATCGCGGGGGCGCCTGCCGGTATCCGCCGGGCGGACGCTGAGCCGAGAGCGGTGCGGTGGCCGGACGGTTCGCCGGGCGCACGGGTGGCCGGTCCGGTCGCTGCGGCCCGGACGGGTACGGCGTCGGCGCCTGCGGTCCGGCTGCGGACCGCAGCGGGCGAGACTGCGGCGCCGGAGACTGCGGCACGGGCGGTTGCCGGCCCGGAACCGGACGCGAGGGCGGCACCACCGTCCGAGCCGCGGCTCCCTGCGGAGCCAACTCGACCACGGGTCCGGTCGCCGCATCACCGAGGCGGATCTGGACCGGCCGGTCGATCCGGGCCGCGGACTGCCGGACGCCTGCCACGAAGAAGCCGTTCGTGCTTCCGCGATCGACCACGCTCCAGCCGTCCGACCACTCGAACGCCAGGTGCACGCGGGACACGAGCGGGTGATTCACCACGACGTCGTTGTCGGGAGTGCGCCCGAGCGTCGCCGGTGAGGTCCGCACCACATGCGGGCGAGCCTGTGCGACCCGGACCTGCAGCGGGGTGATTGCTGTCGTGTTCATCGCCGGTAACTCTAGCGAGTCCCGGCGCCCGGCCTAGACCGACGGAATGACTAAGCCGGATCCGGGCTCCGGCGAACGCGGTCGGGCGGGCCGCGGACCAGAGCCCGGGATCAGAGATACTGGCCGGTGTTCGACTCGGTGTCGATGGCCCGGCTGGCACCGCCGGTCTTACCCGTGACCAGCGTCCGGATGTAGACGATGCGCTCGCCCTTCTTCCCCGAGATGCGCGCCCAGTCGTCCGGGTTGGTCGTGTTCGGCAGATCCTCGTTCTCCGAGAACTCATCCAGAATCGAGTCGAGGAGATGGCTGATCCGCAGTCCGCTCTGACCGGTGTCGAGATGCGCCTTGATCGCGTACTTCTTCGCTCGGTCGACGACGTTCTGAATCATCGCTCCCGAGTTGAAGTCCTTGAAGTACATGATCTCCTTGTCGCCGTTGGCGTAGGTGACCTCCAGGAACCGGTTGTCGTCGGACTCGGCGTACATCCGCTCCACCACGCGCTGGATCATCGCGTCGATGCACCGCCGGCGATCGCCGTCGAACTCCGCCAGATCCTCCGGGTGCACCGGTAGATCGGGCGTCAGGTACTTCGAGAAGATGTCGATCGCCGACTCCGCG
Organism: Gordonia sp. PS3; assembly: GCF_041950545.1. Lineage (NCBI taxonomy): Bacteria > Bacillati > Actinomycetota > Actinomycetes > Mycobacteriales > Gordoniaceae > Gordonia > Gordonia sp. PS3. The sequence goes on from NZ_CP169524.1 coordinate 1,899,156, forward strand.
TCCGGCCGCTCGATCTTGATCTTGACGTCCAGACGGCCCGGCCGGAGAATCGCCGGATCGATCATGTCCTCGCGGTTGGAGGCGCCGATCACGATCACGTTCTCCAGGCCCTCGACGCCGTCGATCTCGCTCAGCAGCTGGGGCACCACCGTCGTCTCGACATCCGAGGACACGCCGGAGCCGCGGGTACGGAAGATCGAGTCCATCTCGTCGAAGAAGACGATCACCGGAGTGCCCTCCGACGCCTTCTCACGGGCGCGCTGGAAGATCAGCCGGATGTGTCGCTCGGTCTCGCCGACGAACTTGTTCAGCAGCTCCGGGCCCTTGATGTTGAGGAAGTACGATTTGGCCTCGTGCGCGTTGTCTCCGCGCGCCTCGGCGATCTTCCTCGCCAGTGAATTGGCGACGGCCTTCGCGATGAGCGTCTTGCCGCATCCGGGAGGTCCGTACAGGAGCACGCCCTTCGGGGGGCGCAGCGAGTACTCGCGGAACAGGTCCTTGTGCAGGAACGGGAGTTCGACGGCGTCGCGGATCTGCTCGATCTGACGGCGAAGTCCGCCGATGTCCTCGTAATCGACGTCCGGAACCTCTTCGAGGACGAGATCCTCCACCTCGGCCTTCGGGATGCGCTCGAGGGCGAAGCCGGCCTTGCCGTCGATCATCAGCGAATCGCCGGGCCGGAGCTTGCGGGTCGACTCGCCGCCTTCGTCGGTGTGGATCAGCGAGCCCGCGAGTTGGACGATCCGCTCCTCGTCGCTGTGGCCGACGACGAGGGCTCGCCGTCCGTCCGCGAGGACCTCGCGCAGGGTGCTGATCTCGCCGACCGTGTCGTAGTCGAGCGACTCGACGACGGTCAATGCCTCATTGAGGCGGAGCGACTGGCCCCGCCGGAGAGCGGAGGCGTCGATGTTGGGTGACAGCGTCAGCCGCATCTTGCGACCGGAGGTGAACACGTCGACGGTGTCGTCGTCGAAGACCTGCAGGAGCACGCCGTATCCGCTGGGCGGCTGACCCAGGTTGTCGACTTCCTCGCGCAGGGCGATGAGCTGCTGTCTCGCCTCTTTGAGCATCTCGGTGAGCTTGCTGTTGCGCACGGTGAGACTCTCGACGCGCTGCTGCATGGTCGAGAATTCGACGCTGCTGCTGGGCGAACGGTCGGACTCGGTCATCGTCTCTCCTTTGCCGGCGGTACGTACTCCACGCTACCCGCGTGTGGGACGCCGTTGTACCCGAAGCGTTTCCGTACCGTCGGCGAGTCGGCGCGCGGTGATCAGGAAGGCGGTGTGGCCCTGCATCCGGTGCTCGGGGCGGACCGCGAGACCCACCGCACTCCACTCGCGGACCAGCGACTCCCATGCGCGCGGCTCGGTCCAGCACTGCTGTTCGCGCAGGCCCTCCATCACCTTCGACAGCTGCGTCACCGTGGCCACGTACACGGTCAGCACGCCGCCGGGGCGGATCGTCTTCGACACCACGTCCAGGCACTCCCACGGCGCGAGCATGTCGAGGATGATGCGGTCGAACTGCTCGGCGGGGTCGTGATCGACGAGATCTCCGACGCGCAGGGTCCAGTTGTCGGGGCGCCCGCCCAGGAAGGTCTCGACGTTGCGGACGGCGTGCTCGGCGTGATCCTCTCGCACCTCGTACGACAGCACCGAGCCCTCGGTGCCGACGGCGCGCAGCAGCGACAGCGTCAGCGCTCCCGATCCCGCGCCGGCCTCCAGGACTCGGGCACCGGGGAAGATGTCGCCCTCGGCGACGATCTGCGCGGAGTCCTTCGGGTAGATCACCTGCGCCCCGCGGGGCATGGAGACCACGTAGTCGGTCAGCAGCGGTCGCAGCGCCAGGTACTGGGTGCCCGAGGTCGCCTCGACGACGCAGCCCTCGGGGCTGCCGATCAGATCGTCGTGCAGGATGCCGCCGCGATGCGTGTGGAACTGCTTGCCCTCCTCCAGGACGACGGTGAACTTGCGTCCCTTCGCGTCGGTGAGCTGTACGCGATCGCCTACGGCGAACGGGCCGGTTGTCGCCATCGTGCTGGTGTCCTTCAAGTCGGTCGGCAGGGCCGATTCGGGGCCTTCGCGAGGAGTGGAGAGGCCCGGGAATCGCTCAGACAACCTTGTCATAGAGTGCCGGTATGGACATGAGCGAGGTGCCCTACAGCTGCTACTACGAGCCCATCCCCGCCCCCGGCGGTGACGATCCGGGCTACGAGTACTTCCAGCCGACACCGGCCACGGCGAGCGTGTGGTCGCAGGACATGCAGCACGGCGGTCCGCCCGCCGGCCTGCTGATGCGCGCGATGATGCGAGCCGTGCCGGACGACGGTCAGGAGTTCAGCCGCATCACCACCGAGATCATCGGACCCGTGGGGCTGGGCGTGAACCGGATCCGCACCAGCATCCCGCGGCCGGGCCGACGCATCTCGATGGTTCAGGCCGACCTCGAGGCGCAGGGGCCCGACGGCACCTACCGGACGGTGGCCCGGTCGGTGGCGTGGCGTCTGCTCGGGTCCGACTCGACGGCCGTCGCCGACGCTCCCCTCGATCCGCTGCCCGCCTCGCCGGACGAGCTTCCGCAGACGGTCGGATTCCCGACACAGGACACGGACGCGGTCGCGTGGGGAAAGGTCGGGTTCATCGGCACCACCGTCACCGCCCGTCAGCCCGGCCGCAACGGCAAGACGCCGGCGATCTGGATCCGGCCCGCGATCCCGCTGGTGGCCGGCGAGGAGATGTCGCACCTCGAGTCGGTGTTCACCGTGCTCGACGTCGCGAACGGCGTCGGGACGCGTCTGGACCCGACGCAGTGGTCGTGGATGAACATGGACACGACGGTCCATCTGATCACCCAGCCGACCTCACCGTGGCTCGGTGTGGACTCCGATCTCGCCGTCGGCGCGCGCGGCTACGGCGCCAGCTTCGCCGACCTCTACGACGTCTCAGGCTTCCTCGGCCGCTCGGCGCAGACCGATCTGATCGCCGAGCAGGGATAGCGGCTGGAGCTACTTCTTGGCCGGTTGGACAACTCACCGGCTGGTTGGGCGCCTAACAGGCTGGTTGAGCGCCTAACAGGCTGGTTGAGCGCCTAACAGGCTGGTTGAGCGAGCGTAGCGAGTCGAAACCGCCGCGAGTGAAGCTGGGAACCGAGCGATCGAGCTCCCAGCCCGAGTGGCAGCTGGCTTCGACTCGCTGCGCTCGCTCAACCAGCCTGAGGAAAGCGCTCACTCAACCAGACCGGGTGGCAGTTGGCTTCGACTCGCTGCGCTCGCTCAACCAGCCTGAGGAAAGCGCTTGCTCAACCGGCCCGGGTGGCAGTTGGCTTCGACTCGCTACGCTCGCTCAACCAACCTAAGGAAAGCGCTCACTCAACCGGCCCGGGTGGCAGTTGGCTTCGACTCGCTACGCTCGCTCAACCAACCTAAGGAAAGCGCTCACTCAACCAGCCTGGGTGATAGTTGGCTTCGACTCGCTACGCTCGCTCAACCAACCTGGGGAAAGCGCTTGCTCAATCAGCCTGGGTGACAGTTGGCTTCGACTCGCTACGCTCGCTCAACCAGCCTGGGGAAAGCGCTCGCTCAACCAGCCTGAGGAAGGCGAGCGTGTCCTAGAAGCGGCAGGAGCGGATGTCCGAGGCGAGGATGGCGCGGACGCCCAGTTCCGACAGGTCGTCCATCAGCGGCTGATGCGTCTTACGCGGAACCATCGCGCGGACCGCGAGCCATTCCGGGTCGAGCATCGGCGACACGGTCGGCGATTCCAGGCCGGGCGTCATCGCGACCGCCTGATCGAGCAGTGCCTTGGGGCAGTCGTAGTCGATCATGACGTACTGCTGACCGAAGACCACGCCCTGTACGCGGGCGATGAACTGCTTCGCGGCCCGGGAGGCCTCCGCTGACTCCGGATTGCGGATCAGCACCGCCTCCGAATCGCAGAGGGAGTCGCCGAACGCCGCCAGACCGTGCAGCCGCAGCGTGCGTCCGGTTCCCACGACGTCGGCGATCGCGTCGGCCACGCCGAGCTGAATCGAGATCTCCACGGCACCGTCGAGGCGGATGATCTCCGCGTCGATCCCCCGGGCGGCGAGGTCGCGGCGGACCAGGTTGGGATACGACGTCGCGATCCGCTTGCCCGCGAGGTCGGCGACGGTCCATTCCTGGTCGGCCGGAGCGGCGTAGCGGAACACCGAGGAACCGAAACCGAGCGCCACCTCCTCGATCACCTCGGCGCCGGAGTCGGCGGCCAGGTCGCGCCCGGTGATGCCGAGATCGAGGGTGCCCGCACCCACGTAGATCGCGACGTCCTTGGGACGCAGGAAGTAGAACTCGACGTCGTTGTTGACGTCGATGACGTTGAGGTCCTTGGGGTCCGAGCGCTTGCGGTACCCGGCTTCGGAGAGGATTCCGGCGGCGGCTTCGGACAGGGCGCCCTTGTTGGGGACGGCGACGCGCAACATTGCGGTGACTCCTAGAGGATGTGGTCGGCGGGAGGTGTCGGTGACCGGAGGCCGGCGGTCAGAGGTAGCGGTAGATGTCCGCGGGGGTGAGCCCGCGCTTGACCATCATCACCTGCAACCAGTACACGAGCTGGGAGATCTCCTCCGAGAGCGACTCGTCCGACTCATGCTCGGCGGCCAGCCAGACCTCGCCCGCCTCCTCGATGATCTTCTTCCCGAGCGTATGGACGCCCGCGTCCAGAGCGGCGACGGTACCGCTGCCCTCGGGGCGGGTCTGGGCCTTGTCGGCCAGCTCAGAGAAGAGTTCGTCGAAGGTTTTCACACCGACTATTTTTGCACGTCGAGTCGATCGGTCCCTGGCCGGGGCGCGGTGCCCTCCCGGGGCGCGCGACGGGGTCCGGTCAGCGTGCGGCGAAGACCGCTGCGAGATCGTCGAGGGTGAGACCCTCGAGCGTCTCGCGGTAGGTGTACGTCGGCTTGGGCGGCACCGGGATCGCCGACGGGATCACGATCGCGGGCACGCCGGCGGCGTGCGTCGCGGCGGCGCCGACCGGCGAGTCCTCGAAGGCCAGACACTCGGACGCGCAGAATCCGACCAGTTCGGCGGCCCGGCGATAGATGTGCGGCTCGGGCTTGCCCGCCTCCACCTCGTCGCCGCAGACGGTGGCGACGAACCGGTCGCGCCCCAGCGTCTCGAGCATCACATCGGTGACCTCGCGGACCGTGTTGGTGACCAGCACCATCGGGATCTCCGCACCCGCCACGAGGTCGAGCGCGGAGAGTGCGCCGGGCCGCCACCGCAGATCGGTGGCGAACAGTTCGAGGACCCGAGCGACCATCGCGTCCTCGTCGGCCTCGAAGTCGCGCCCGGACTCCGGCACCCGTGCCGCGTCGTACACCTTGGTCAGCGCGTCCACCGAACTGTTGCCCATGGTGGCGTTGCGCAGCTCCGGAGTCATCTCGGCGCCGATGCCGCGGGCGAACTCCTCCATCGCCCGGCCCCACAGCGGCTCGGTGTCGAGGAGCGTTCCATCCATGTCCCAGAGCACGGCGCGCGGAAGCACACGGTCGTCTGTCACTGCCTCTTGCCTTTCGACGTCGGTTCCCGATCGGCCGGCGACGGGCCACGGCCATCGGGCACCAGCGTAGGCCAGCGGTCGTCGGCGCGGGCGGATCGCCGCACCCCTCAACTGACCAGGTTCATCACCAGGTTGATGGTCGTGGCGATGATGACCGTTCCGTAGACGTAGCTGAGCAGGCAGTGCTTGAGCACCTCGCGCCGGATGACAGTGGGTCCGACGGCGGTGTCCGAGACCTGATAGGTCATGCCGAGGTTGAAGGCGAAGTAGAAGAAGTCCGCGTAGCAGGGCGGATCGCTCGTGTTGAAGTCGATCCCGCCCGGCTCGCCGGCGTAGTAGATCCGGGCGTACCGCGACGCGAACAGCGTGTGCAGCATCCCCCACGCCGCGAGCACCGCCACCACCGCCAGCATCGCGTACCAACTGCCGTTGCGGTCCCGGGCGGCCAGCAGCAGCACACCGATCGCGGACAGACTCACCGCGAGCGTTGCGATCAGCGCCGCATCGCCGAGTTCGTCGCGGACGTCGGCGGCCTCCGCGTGGGCGCGGGTGGTCGGCGCGTCCATCGGCCACAGCATCGCCACCGACCACACCAGATACACCGCCGACGTGACCGTCACCATCAGCATCGGCGCGAGCTGCCACAGTCCGGTCGCCGGCCAGACCACCGCGGCGATCACCAGTCCCGCCGCGAGTCCGACGATGAAGCGCGTCATCCCGCGCACATCCCGTTTGGCCATGCTGTGACGTTATCGGAGCGCCGAGCCGGTCGCGGACCGCACGCCCGGGGCGGCCCCGCCGTCAGCGGGGACTCCGCTGGCGCGGCCCTCGGACTACGTGTTGAAGTACTTGGCCTCCGGGTGGTGCAGCACGAAGGCGTCGGTGGACTGCTCCGGATGCAGCTGCAGTTCCTCCGACAGCTCGACGCCGATGCGGCCCGGTTCCAGCAGATCGATCATCTTGGCGCGGTCTTCGAGGTTCGGGCAGGCACCGTAGCCGAAGCTGTAGCGCGCACCGCGGTACTCCAGGTCGAAGAAGCCCTGCGGGCGGTCGGGGTCCTCGTCGGCCATCACCCCGTCGGCGAAGGTCAGCTCGCTGCGCACCCGCTGATGCCAGTACTCGGCGAGCGCCTCGGTGAGCTGCACGCCGATGCCGTGCACCTCCAGATAGTCGCGGTATGCGTTCTCGGCGAACAGCTTGTTCGCGAAGTCGGCGATCGGGGTGCCCATCGTGACCAGCTGGAAGGGCAGGACGTCGACCTTCCCGTCGGCGAGCGCCTGCTCCCTGGAACGGATGAAATCGGCGATGCACAGGAAGCGGGGGCGCTGCTGCCTCGGGAACTCGAAGCTGTGCCGAACGGGCGCGGAGGGGTCGGGCGACTCCAGCACGTGCACCGTGTCGCCCTCGCTGACGGCCGGGAAGAAGCCGTAGACGACGGCGGCGTGCTGCAGAATCCCCTCGGTCGCCAGACGGTCGATCCACTCGCGCAGCCGCGGCCGCCCCTCGGTCTCGACGAGTTCCTCGTAGTCGGGTCCATCTTCGCCGCGGGTGCCGCGCAGTCCCCACTGTCCGAGGAACAGCGCGCGTTCGTCGAGCATCGCCAGGTAATCGGCGACCGGAATGCCCTTGACGATCCGCGTCCCCCAGAACGGCGGTGTCGGCACCTCGTTGTCGGCGGCCACATCCGACCGCGCCGGGACCTCGACCGGCGGTTCGGCGGCCTTGCGCTTCTCCGCGATCCGCTTGGACCGTTCGCGACGGGCCTTGCGCTCAGCGACCTTGGCCGCGGCGGCCTTGGCCTCCTCGCTGTCGGGATCGGGACCCTCTCCGCGTTTGATGGCCATGATCTCGTCCATCAGCGACAGCCCCTCGAAGGCGTCGCGCGCGTACCGGACATCACCCTCGTAGACGTCGGCGAGATCGCCCTCGACGTACGTGCGGGTCAGTGCCGCCCCGCCCAGCAGCACCGGGTAGTCGGCCTTGCCCTGGGAGTTCATCTCCTCCAGGTTCTCCTTCATCACCACCGTCGACTTGACCAGCAGTCCGGACATGCCGATGACGTCGGCCCGATTCTCCTCGGCCGCCGACAGGATGGTCGCGATGGGCTGCTTGATGCCGATGTTGACGACGTCGTACCCGTTGTTGCTCAAGATGATGTCGACGAGGTTCTTGCCGATGTCGTGGACGTCGCCCTTGACGGTGGCGAGCACGATCTTGCCCTTGCCGTCCTCGTCGGTCGCCTCCATGAACTGCTCGAGATGCGCCACCGACGACTTCATCACCTCGGCGGACTGGAGCACGAAGGGCAGCTGCATCTGGCCCGACCCGAACAGTTCGCCGACGGTCTTCATGCCCGACAGCAGAGTGTCGTTGATGATCGACAGCGGCGGAACGGTCTGTCGCGCTTCGTCGAGATCCTCGATCAGGCCGTTCTTGTCGCCGTCGACGATCCGCCGCTCCAACCGCTCGAACAGCGGCAGCGCCGCGAGTTCGGCGGCCCGCGACTCGCGCGCCGACGCCGCCGACACGCCCTCGAACAGCTCCATCAGCTTCTGCAGCGGATCGTAATCGTCGGTGCGGTTGTTGTAGACGAGGTCGAGGGCCGTCTGTCGCTGCTCGTCCGGGATCCGCGCCATCGGCAGGATCTTCGACGCGTGCACGATCGCCGTGTCCAATCCCGCCTTCACGCACTCGTGCAGGAACACCGAGTTCAGCACTTGACGCGCGGCGGGGTTGAGACCGAACGAGATGTTCGAGATGCCGAGCGTGAAGTGGACCTGCGGATGGGCCTCCTTGATGCGCCGGATGGCTTCGATGGTCTCGATGCCGTCGCGGCGCACCTCCTCCTGACCGGTCGAGATCGGGAAGGTGAGGGCATCGATGATGATGTCCTCCTCTTCGAGACCCCAGTTCTGGGTGAGGTCGGTGATCAGCCGCTCGGCGATGGCCACCTTGTGATCCGCGGTGCGTGCCTGCCCCTGCTCGTCGATCGTCAGCGCGACCACGGCGGCGCCGTGCTCCACGACGTGCGACATGATTCGGGTGAACCGTGAGTCGGGCCCGTCGCCGTCCTCGTAGTTCACCGAGTTGACCGCGCAACGGCCGCCGAGGTGCTCGAGGCCGGCGCGGATCACGTCGGGTTCGGTGGAGTCGATCATGATCGGGAGCGTCGACGCGGTCGCGAACCGGGAGGCGAGCTCGGTCATGTCGGCCGCCCCGTCGCGGCCGACGTAGTCGACGTTGAGGTCGAGCATGTGGGCGCCGTCGCGGGTCTGGTCCTTGGCGATCTCGAGACACTTCTCGTAGTCGCCGCTGATCATCGCCTCGCGGAAGGCCTTCGAGCCGTTCGAGTTGGTCCGTTCGGCGATCACCAGGAAGCTCGCGTCCTGGTGGAACGGCACCGCGGTGTACAGCGATGAGGTCTCCGACTCGTGCTGCGGGTGGCGGGGGGCCGGGGTGACGTCCTTGACCGCCTCGGCCACCTGGCGGATGTGCTCGGGAGTGCTGCCGCAGCACCCACCGACGAACTGCAGACCGTAGTCGGCGACGAATCCCGACAGCGCGGACGCCATGTCCTCCGGGGTCAGCGGATACTCGGCGCCGTTCTTGCCGAGAACGGGCAGGCCGGCGTTCGGCATCACCGAGACCGGGATCCGCGCGTGCTTGGACAGGTACCGCAGATGTTCGCTCATCTCGGTCGGACCGGTGGCGCAGTTGAGTCCGACGACGTCGACGCCGAGCGGCTCGATCGCCGCCAGCGCCGCACCGATCTCCGAGCCGATCAGCATGGTGCCGGTGGTCTCGACGGTCACGTGGGTGATGATCGGCAGGTGGCGGCCGAACTGCTCCATCGCGCGGCGTGCCGCGACGACGGCGGCCTTGAGCTGCAGCAGATCCTGGCTGGTCTCGACGAGGATGGCGTCGGCACCGCCCTCCAACATGCCGAGCACGCATTCGACGTACGCGTCGCGGATGGCGCCGAAGGTGGTGTGCCCGAGGCTGGGAAGCTTGGTGCCCGGACCGATCGAGCCGAGCACGAACCGGTCGGTCCCGTCGGCCGACGGCCCGAACTCGTCGGCCACCCCGCGGGCGATCGACACCCCTTTGTAAGCGAGTTCCCGGATCCGGTCGGCGATGTCGTAGTCGCCCAGGTTCGACAGGTTGCAGCCGAAGGTGTTGGTCTCGACGGCGTCGGCGCCCGCCTCGAAGTAGGCGCGGTGGATGCCTGCCAGCACATCGGGACGAGTGTCGTTGAGGATCTCGTTGCAGCCCTCGAGCTGCCGGAAATCGTCGAGCGTCAGATCGGCGGCCTGGAGCATCGTTCCCATCGCCCCGTCACCGATCAGCACCCGACGCGACATCGCCTGGAGGAAAGTCGAGTCGTAGTTATCATGTGCGGTGGAGTGCGATGCCATACCTAGCAGGTTAGTTCGCGGCGAATCGACGGCCGTCGTAGGCTCGGTGGAATGAACTCCACACCGGACGGAAACGCAGCTGAGCAGGACGATTCGGCCGACCGCGCGGGACTGCCCATTTTACGCACGCCGATTTTAATTGCGGCGTTCTCCGGGTGGAACGACGGCGCCGACGCCGCCACCGCGGCGGTCGAACACCTGGCGCTGGAGTGGGACGCCACCTCCATCTGGGAGATCGAACCCGACGACTTCTACGACTACCAGTCCACACGTCCCACGATTCGGCAGCGCGGCGGCGTCACCCGGCACATCGAGTGGCCGGTGACGAGCATGTCGGTGTGCGTCCTGTCCGCGCACGACCGCGACGTGGTCCTCGTCCTCGGTCCCGAGCCGAACTACCGCTGGCGGTCGTTCTGCGCCCGCATCGTCGAACTCGCCGAGGCACTGGAGGTCGAGATGACCGTGATGCTCGGTGCCCTGCTGGCCGACACCCCGCACACTCGTCCGGTGCCGGTCTCGGGGACCGCCGAGACCAGCGACGCCGCCAAGCGGCTGGGTCTGGAGCTCAGCCGATACGAGGGACCCACCGGAATCACCGGCGTACTGTCGGACGCCTTCGTCCAAGCGGGCATCCCGTCGGTCTCCCTGTGGGCGGCCGTCCCCCACTACGTGGCGCACACCACCAACCCCAAGGCCACACTCGCGCTCCTGACGAACGTCGCGTCGGTGACCGGTCTCCCGATCCCGCTGGGCACGCTGCCGCACCGGGCCGAGGAATGGGAGCAGTCGATCAGCGAGATGACCTCGGACGACGAGGACATGGCCGCGTACGTCCATGAACTCGAGCAGGCCTCCGACGAGGATCTGGACGACACCATGCTCCGGATCGACGGTGAACAGCTGGCGGCGGAGTTCGAGAAGTACCTTCGTCGGCGGGACGACGAGGACTGACCGGCTCCCCCACGGCGAGAGTGATCAGCCGATGCGCTCGATCTCGACGACGGGCGTCGTCACCCGCCAGGTGCGCACCTCCGGGTCGTCGGCGGCGCGCACCCAGAACTGGGCGGGCTCCCCGACGCGGCAGATCTTGACGTCCAGCAGCGGGATGTCCTCCGAATCGCGCCGGAGTTCACTGACCTCCCACCGGTGATCGTCGGTGCGCCCGACGCCGGGTGCGCGCAGGAGGGTCATCTCCCCGAAATCGATGACGTAGGTGGAGGTACGCGTGACGACCGTCCACACACCCTCGGGACCGTCGATCGGGATCTGCTGAGCACGAGCCACGAGCGAACCTTAGCCGACCGGTGCGATGTCGACACCCAGCAGCGCATCGACGGCGTCGGCGACCAGCCGCGGCGCCGTGGTCGACGCACCGATTCCCAGGATCGCGTCGGCCGCCCACGCGTCCACGGCGGCCAGCGCCTTCGGGGTGTCGAGATCGTCGGCCAGATGCTGACGCAGTCGTGCGACGGTGTCGGCGGCGTCGGGCGCGGTCGCGAGCTTGGCCGCCCGGCGCCACGTCGCCAGTCGGCGCTCACCGTCGGCGAGGATGTCGTCGGTCCACATGCGGTCGGCACGGTAGTGCTGCGAGATCAGACCGAGTCGGACGGCTCCCGGATCGACGCCCGCGGCCCGCAGCTTCGACACGAGCACGAGGTTCCCCAGGCTCTTGGACATCTTCTCGCCGTCGAGTCCGATCATCCCGGTGTGGACGTAGTGACGGGCGAAGCGACGCTCACCGGTGAGCGCTTCGGCGTGGGCCGCCGAGAACTCGTGATGCGGGAAGATCAGATCGCTGCCGCCGCCCTGGATGTCGAAACCCATGCCCAGCCGTCGCAGCGCGATGGCCGAACACTCGATATGCCAGCCGGGACGGCCCGGGCCCATCGGCGACTCCCACGACGGCTCGCCGTCGCGCGCGGCGCGCCACAGCAGCGCATCGAGCCGATTGCGCTTGCCCGGACGGTCGGGGTCGCCGCCGCGCTCGGCGAAGAACGTCGCCATCGTCTGCGCGTCGTATCCGGACTCGTACCCGAACTGCGGTGTCGCGTCGACGCTGAAATAGACGTCCGGGAACTCCTCGTCGTCCACCACGTAGGCCGCGCCCCGCGCCAGCAGCTCGCCGACGGCGTCGACCACCTCGCCGATCGACTCCACGGCGCCGACGTAGTCGCGCGGCGCCAGGACTCGCAGCGCCTCCATGTCGGCGCGGAACAGATCGATCTCACGCGAGCCGAGGTCGCGCCAGTCCACACCGTCGCGTTCGGCGCGCTCGAACAGCGGGTCGTCGACGTCGGTGATGTTCTGCACGTAGTGCACGTCGTGCCCGCCGTCCCGGAGAATCCGGTTGATCAGGTCGAAGGTCACGTAGGTGGCGGCGTGGCCGAGATGAGTGGCGTCGTACGGGGTGATGCCGCAGACGTACATCGTCGCGACCTCACCCGGGCTGACCGGCTTCACCTGGGCGTCGGAGGTGTCGTAGAGACGCAGCGGGACAGCGGGCCCCGGCACGGACGGAATCTTGGGCGACGGCCACGAATGCATGCCGTCAACTGTATGTGCCCGCGGCCGGTGCCCGGCAGTCCGGGTACCCGGTCAGAAGGGCGGCCACGGGATCGCGCGGCTGTGGGGCGGCAGCGGCATCACGCCCACATCGGCGAGCGACTTCGCACGCCGCAGCAGCGCGGCGATCTCCTCCGGGGTGATCAGCGTCGACAGACGCACATGCAGCACGCTGTCCACGTCCTCGAGCACGCCGCTCAGACGCGCCAGGTCGGCACGCTCGCCGGGCGGCACCGGGGTGCCCGCCCATCCCCACAGGATGGTCCGAAGCTTGTTCTCGCTGTGCAGGCAGATCCCGTGATCGATGCCGTACAGCCGGCCGTCGCCGTCGGTCAGGATGTGCCCGCCCTTGCGATCGGCGTTGTTGAGGACGGCGTCGAGCACCGCGAGGCGGCGCAGCCTGTCCTCCACCGAATGAACGAGGATCACTTCATCGCCTCGGTGGTCGTAGGCGTTGAGGACCCCGCGATACCCCTCCGGCACCTCGCCGGCGGGCACCAGATCCACCGGGTCGAGACGGCCGTCGTCCGACGGCGGCTGCTCGATCCACCGCTGGACCATGCCCGCACCCAGATCGATGTCGGTCGGACCGTCCTCGCGCAGCACGGTCTCGGGTATCAGATCCCATCCGAGTGCGTCGCTGATGAGATAGGACGCCACTTCGCGGCCGGCGAGGGTCCCGTCCGGGAAGTCCCACAGCGGTTCCTCACCGCGTACGGGCTTGTACACGCAGCGCATGGCCGTCCGTCCGTCCGACACGGCGCAGGCCACCGTGAGGTTGCTGGCCGAGGCGATGCGGCCCAAAACGGTGAGCTCGCCGGTGGCCAGCAGCTCCAGGCAGTCGGCGTTCACCGGTGCGTGTCGTCCCCGCCCCAGTCGCCGTCGTCCGCGCCGTCACCACGCTCGTCGGTGCCGTCGTCGTCGCTGTCGTCATCAGTGTCGTCGTCCAGTACGGCGTCCTCGTCCTCGACGGTGAACGACGAGTCGAATCCGGGCACCAGCCGACTCAGACTCGCGAGCACCTCCGGGTCGACGAACTCGATTGACCGGCTGAACTCGGCGTCGCGTTTGTAGCCGTTGCTGCGTGCGCAGATGTGCCCCGACGGATCCAGCGGCTGGTCGCACAGGGGACACAGCGGGCGGCCGGCCGCGATCACGCGCATAGAGCGGGCACTGAACTCGCGCGCCTCGTCGGCGGTCAGGAAGACGCGGACGGTGTCCGGTCCCTCCTCGGTGTCGTCGAGGATCACCGACTCGTCCAACGGCTGTTCGGTGACCGCGAGCAGTTCGATCACCACCGCGGCCGCATCGGCGTCCCAGCCCAGACCCATCGAACCGACCCGGAACTCGGAATCGATCGGGCTCTCGAGCGGCGAGACGTCGCCGACGTCCTCGGCCTCCGGTGGAATCGGCGTGCCGAAGCGCCGGCGCACCTCGTCGAGCAGATAGCTGAGGCGGTCGGCCAGGATCAGCACCTGCTGCTTCTCCAGTTCGACGCTCATCAACCGAGAGTCCTGCGACACCTGAATGTAGAAGGTGCGATCCCCCGGCTGACCGACGGTGCCCGCGACGAAACGCCGCGGACTCCGGAATTCGTGGATCGTACGAGCCATGACTCAACGGTACCCGGACGGCGAGCCGTGCTCCCGACTATGCCCCGGTGGACCCGCCCACCGTGGCGCCGGCGGCCATCGGCGGCCGCGGGAGCTCGAGCACCCCGTTGTTGTTGACGGTCTGCACGTAGGGCCGGGCAGCCGAGTAATGGATCACGCTGATCGAACCCGGATCCACCACGATCCGCTGGAACTGGTCCAGATGCATGCCGAGTGCATCGGCGAGCACCGCTTTGATCACGTCGCCGTGCGAGCAGGCCACCCACACGCCCTTCCCGTCGGGACCGCCGTGTACCCGGTCGAGTTCCCGGATCGCCCTGGTCGCGCGGCGCGACACGTCGAGCAGGCCCTCGCCGCCCGGGAACACCACCGCCGACGGCTGCTGCTGCACCACCTTCCACAGCGGCTCGCCGAGCAGTTCGGAGATCTTGCGATTGCTCCAGTCGCCGTAATCGACCTCTTCCAGATTCGGGTCGGTCAGGTGCGGCAGCTCCGGGCGCGCCGCCACGAGCGGTGCGACCGTCTCCGCGCATCGCTGCAACGGCGAGCGGACGACGGCGGTGAGGTCGCCGAGGACGCTGCCGAGCCTGACCGGGAGTTCACCGGCCTGCGTGCGTCCGTGACCGTCGAGCCCCACACCCGGCGTCCGACCCGCGAGAAGTCCCGACGTGTTGGCCGTGGAGCGTCCGTGCCGGACCAGGATCACCGTCATGTCACACAGGTTACTGCCGCACGTGAATCGGGCCCGTCGACGCGGTCACGCCCCGATCGCGCCCACCTGCAGCAGGACGATGACGAGCAGGCCGAGCGCCACGCGGTAGGTCGCGAACCAGACCATCGAATGGTGCGAGACGAACTTGAGCAGCCACGCGATCGAGACGTAACCGAGCACGAAGGCGATGAGAGTGGCCACCGCGATCTGCGAGCCGCTCGCGGCCAGGCCCTCCCCCGCGGGTTCGAACACGTCCTTGAGGCTGAACAGTCCGGAGGCGAGAACCGCCGGAATCGCGATCAGGAAGGAGAATCGGAACGCCGCCTCGCGTTCGAGGCCGACGAACAGACCCGCGCTCGCCGTCGCACCCGACCGCGAGACTCCGGGGATCAGCGCCAGACACTGCGCCGCGCCCATCACGAGGGCGTCGCGCCGGGTGATCTTCTCGAGGGGCCGCTCGCGCGTTCCGACGTACTCGGCGGCGAGGAAGACGAAGGAGAACAGGATCAGCATGATCGCCACCAGCCAGAGGTTCCGGCCTGCGGTGCGGATCTGGTCCTTGAAGACGAATCCGAGCACGCCGATCGGGATGGTGGCGAGAATCACGTACCAGCCCAGCCGGTAGTCCAGACCGCGCCTCGTCCGATCCCGCAGTCCCGCGAACCACGCACCGACGATCCGCCAGATGTCCTTGGCGAAGAAGATGAGAACCGCGAGTTCGGTGCCGAGCTGGGTGACCGCGGTGAACGAGGCACCGGCGTCGTCACCGAACCAGATCTCCGAGATGATGCGCAGGTGGGCCGAGGACGAGATCGGCAGGAACTCCGTCAGGCCCTGGACCGCTCCGAGGACGATCGCCTGGAGCCATGTCATGGTCTCAGTCACGGGGGCTGATGCTACCCATCGAACGGGTCACACATCGGCATCGCGCAAGATGGTGTCATGCGCGCGCGAACCCGACTCACCGCCCTGCTCGTGGCCGTGGCCACGGCCTCCGCCCTCACCGCCTGCGGTCAGTCCGACGACGGCTCCGCACAGAATGTGCCGACTGTCACACCCGCGACACCTGCCGAATCCCCGGCCGACGCCGCCCGCCCGGCGGGCGCGGTCGTCGCCGCGGACGCCGCACGCGCCGTGGTGGCCGGGCACGGTCAGCAGTCGCGGGTCGCGCTGCTGTCGAACGACGGCCGAACCGTGCAGATCTTCACCGATCCGGGCGCCCCGGGTGCGCCCGCGCCGACCTCGGTTCCGGTGCCCGGTCTCGCCGCGCTCACCGCCTCCGGCGACGGTTTCGTCGGTGCCGGAGAGAGCGGGATCGTCCGCATCGATCCCGCCGGCTCGGTGACTGTGACGAAGGCGGATCTGCCCGGCGCACTGTCGGTGGCGACCACCGAGGACGGCCGGACGCTGGTCGGCACCGACCGCGGCCACGTGCTGGTGCTCGACCGCGACGGACAACAACAGCGCGACATCGGCGGGTTCGTCCGCGTCGACGACATCACCGTGGCACCTGCGACCGCCGGCGATCGTGCCGGGCAGGTCGTGGTCCTCGATCGGGCGCAGTCGGCGGTCACCCCGGTCGACATCGACTCGGGGGAACTCAAGGCGGCGCTGCGCGCCGGCGACGGGGCGACCACCTCCATCGTCGATCGATACGGCCGGGTGCTGGTGGCCGGTACCCGCAACAACGAGGTGTACGCGTTCTACGGGCAGCCGATCGTGATGCGCATGCGGGCTCCGGTCGCCGACAGCCCGTACGCGCTGGCCTTCGACAACCGTCGCAACCTGCTGTGGGTCTCCAGCACTGCCACCAATGAGATCGCCGCCTATGACGTCTCCACCGGAGAGGTCATCGAGAAGCACCGGTTCGCGAGCGTCCCGCAGGTCACCTCGATGGACGTCGACCCGGTCAGTGGTTCACTTCTGGCGGCCTCGGGCCGCGACGGCTCACTCCAGGTGATCGCGGCCGATGCGGTCCGGTGACCGCCCCGTACCCGACCTCGCACTCACGACGAAGGCTCTCACGATGCTCAGCACACTGAACCGGATCCTCTACCCGCTGGTCTTGAAGGTCATGTTCCTGCTCGACCCCGAGCGGATCCACGCGATCACCGCTCAGGTGATCCGCCGCTGCGGCTACGCGCCGGGAGTGCGATCGCTGATGGCGAAGCTCTTCGCCACCGATGACCCGATTCTCCGCAACGAGGTCTTCGGGGTCTCGTTCCCCGCACCGATCGGACTGGCCGCCGGCTTCGACAAGAACGCGTCGAGCGTCAACGCGTGGGGGCAGATGGGCTTCGGATTCGCCGAGATCGGCACCATCACCGGTCAGGCGCAGCCGGGCAACCCCGCTCCCCGTCTGTTCCGGCTGCCCGCCGATCGGGCGCTGATCAACCGGATGGGCTTCAACAATCCCGGTGCGGACACCGCGGCCCGCGCGCTGGCTCAGCCCCAGCCCGGACCGGTCCGGGTCCCGATCGGCGCGAACATCGGCAAGACCAAGGTGGTTCCGGTCGAGGATGCCGTCGACGACTACCGGCACAGCGCCCGGACACTCGGGCCCCTGGCGGACTTCGTGGTCGTGAACGTCAGCTCGCCGAACACTCCTGGACTGCGCGACCTGCAGGCCGTCGACTCGCTGCGGCCGATCCTCGCGACGGTCCTGGACGTGGTCGACAAGCCGGTGCTGGTGAAGATCGCACCCGATCTGTCGGACGAGGACGTCGACGCCGTCGCCGACCTCGCCGTCGAGCTGGGCGTCGCCGGCATCGTCGCCACCAACACGACCATCCGGCGCGATTCCCTTGTGACTCCGCGGGCCGAGGTCGAGGCCTGCGGCGCGGGCGGACTCTCCGGACCGCCGGTCGCCGACCGGTCGCTGGAGGTGTTGCGCCGCCTGTACCGACGAGTGGGCGGCCGGGTGGCGCTGGTCAGCGTCGGCGGGATCGAGACCGTCGACCAGGCGTGGGAACGCATCTGCGCCGGCGCCGACCTGCTTCAGATGTACACCGGATTCATCTACGGCGGACCGGTCCGTCTCCGGGAACTGCACGAGGGCATCGCTGCGCGGCTGCGCGCGGGCGGCTACTCCTCGATCCGCGAAGCCGTCGGCTCCGCGGCGCAGTGAGCCGCCCGGCGGCGCGCCCTACTCGGCGGGCTGTTCGAAGACGCCGGTGAGGATCCCGCGCGCGATCGCGCGCGAGTAGAGGTTGAAGCCGAGGAAGGCCGGAGTCGCCTCGGCGGGCAGTTCCAACGATTCGGTGTCGACGGCGTGCACGGCGAACATGTAGCGGTGCGGACCGTGACCGGGAGGCGGACCGGCACCGATGAACTGCTTGAGGCTCGCATCGTTGTTGAGCGTCACGGCACCGGCGGGCAGATCCGCCGACCCCGGCGACCCGGCGCCCGTCGGCAGCGAGGTCACCGACGCCGGGATGTCGGCGACGGCCCAGTGCCAGAAGCCGGAAGCCGTGGGAGCGTCCGGATCGAAACACGTCACGACGAAGCTCTTGGTCTCGGCGGGGAAACCCGACCAGCTCAGCTGCGGGGAGACGTCGTCTCCGCCCGCGCCGAAGATCCCCGAGACCTGCGGCGTCGGGAGGGTCTGGCCCTCGGCGAAGTCGCTCGATGTCACCGTGATCGCCGGCAACTGGGGTAACGCGTCATACGGGTCGTATGTCGTCACTATCGCATCCTTTCGACTGTCCGCACCCGGCCGTTGTCGTCAGCAGTTGCGGAGAAAATGCTCGAAAACCTTGGTACCGAACACGATCGAGTCTACGGGCACGCGTTCGTCGACGCCGTGAAAGAGCGCGGCGAAATCGAGTTCGGGAGGCAGCCGAAGCGGAGCGAAGCCGAAGCACCGGATCCCGAGCTTCGCGAAGGCCTTCGCGTCGGTGCCGCCCGAGAGCATGTACGGCACCGTCCGGCCGTCCTCGTCGTGCGCGAGGATCGCATCGTTCATCGCGTCGACGAGATCGCCGTCGAACCGCGTCTCGTAGGGATCCAGGTGGGTGATCCACTCGCGCTTCACCTTGGGGCCGATCAACTCGTCGATCGTGCGCTCGAACTCGGCCTGCCTGCCGGGCAGCACGCGGCAGTCCACGACGGCCTCGGCGTGCTGGGGAATGACGTTCGCCTTGTAGCCGGCCGACAGCATCGTCGGGTTCGCGGTGTCCCGGAGGGTGGCGCCGATGATGCGGGCGATGTTCCCGATCTTGAACAGGGCGGACTCCAGATCCGGCGTCTCGGGACTGAAATCGAGGCCGGTCTCCTCCGACAGTGCCTCCAGGAACTCCCGGACCGACTCGGTCATCACCAGCGGGAAGCGGTGCGCGCCGATGCGGGCCACCGCGGTCGCGATCTCCGTGACCGCGTTCTCGGCGGCGAGGAACGAACCGTGGCCTGCCTGCGCGTCGCAGGTGAGCCGCATCCACGACAGTCCCTTCTCGGCCGTCTCCACGAGATACAGACGCCGCACACCTCCGTCCGGGCGGTCGACGGTGAGGGAGAACCCGCCGACCTCCCCGACGGCCTCGGTGATGCCCTCGAAGAGATCGGGGCGGTTCTGCACCAGCCAGTGCGATCCCCACGTGCCACCGGCCTCCTCGTCGGCCAGGAAGGCGAAGACGATGTCGCGCGGCGGAACGGTGCCCTCACGTTTGAACTGGCGCGCCAGTGCGAGCGCCATGCCGGCCATGTCCTTCATGTCGACCGCGCCTCGGCCCCAGACGTAGCCGTCGCGGACGGCGCCGGAGAACGGGTGGACGCTCCAGTCCTCCGCCTCCGCGGGCACCACGTCGAGATGCACGTGGATCAGCAGCGCACCGCGGTCCGGATCGGCGCCCGGCAACCGCGCGAACACGTTCCCGCGTCCGGGCATGCCCGACTCCACGTATTCGGTGGCGTAGCCGACCTCCTCGAGCCGCGCCGCCACCCATCTGGCGCACTCCGCCTCCCCCTTGGTGGTCTCCGGCTGTCCGGTGTTCGACGTGTCGAATCGGATCAGCGCACTCACCAGATCGACAACTTCATCGGTCGCTCGCAAGCCTGTCACCTCTTCATTCGTAGGCGATTTGGGATACGGGGGCAACCGTGGTTATTGTTATCCCGCGCAAAGCGGTGCGGAGCGCACGAACAACAGAACAAGTCCGAGTGGCGGAATGGCAGACGCGCTAGCTTGAGGTGCTAGTGTCCTATTAACGGACGTGGGGGTTCAAGTCCCCCCTCGGACACACTTCTCCGGCGGCGGCGACATCGATCGAATCGATGTCGCCGCCGTCGTTTTCGACTTCGACGGTGGTCGCGCCCGCTGCGGTTCGGCCCGACCGCGAGCGGCCGGACGACGATACAGTCATCTGCGTGGACAGGGACCCGGCGAGCAAGACGGAAGACTCCGATTTTCCCGGCACCCGCGTTCTGGTGCTTCTCACGTGTGTCGCCCTCGTCGCCGGCGCGCTGACCGGGCTGGTCGGCGGAGCCTTCCGCTGGACTCTCTCGTGGGCCGAGGAGCGTCGCGCCGATCTGGTCGACTGGGCCGGTGATCACGGACTCGGCGGCACGCTGATCGTCATCGCCGTAGCCGCGGCCTCCGCGGCCGCGGCGGTGGCGATCGTGCGACGGATCCCCCTCGCCGCGGGCAGCGGCATCCAGCAGGTGGAGGCCGTCGAGGACGATGAAGCGCCCGCCGCGCCGTGGTCGGTGATCCCCGCCCGGTTCGCCGGCGGCGTGCTCAGCATGGGCTTCGCGGGAATGGTGCTGGGCCGCGAGGGCCCCACCGTGCACATGGGCGCGGCGATCGGCGCGGCCGCCGCACGCCTGATCCGTGCGACGTCGGACGAGATCCGGGTGATGCAGACCGCCACCGCCGGCGCCGGACTCGCCGTGGCCTTCAACGCCCCGATCGGCGGTGCACTCTTCGCCTTCGAGGAGGTCGCCAAGAAGATCCGGCTGCGCTACGCGGTGTGGACGCTCACCGCGGTGGCGGCTGCCGTCGCCTGCAGCCGGCTGATCCTCGGCGACGCTCCCGACTTCCGGGCGGGCGGGATCGACAATCCGTCGCCGGACCGTCTGTGGGTCTTCCTCGTCTTCGGTGTCGTCGTCGGCGCCCTCGGAGTGGTCTACAGTCGGCTGCTGCTCCTGTTCGTGGATCTCGCCGCGCGCATCAGAGTGCCAGCGGTGGTTCTCGGCGCCCTCGTCGGCGCGGGCATCGGCATCCTGGCGATCACCGTGCCCTCGGCGGTCGGTGGCGGCGACGACCTCGCCCAACGTCTGCTCGACGCCCAGCGGACGGCATTCTGGATGATCCTCGCGATCATCGCCATGCGGTTCGTGACCGGACCGGTCTCCTACGGCACCGGAGCGCCCGGCGGTCTCTTCGCCCCGATGCTCGCACTGGGAGCGCTGACGGGAGCCGGCTTCGGCCGGATCCTCGAAGCGCTGTACGCGCCCTTCGGCGATCTGACACCTGCGCTGGTGGTGGTCGGAATGAGCACCTTGTTCGCGGCGGTGGTCCGCGTACCCCTCACCGCGATCGTCCTGGTGATGGAGATGACCGCGGTGACGGCACTGACGGTGCCCATGGCGGTGGCGGTGACCGCCGGTGTCGCGACCGCCTCGCTGGCCGGGTCGAAGCCGGTCTACGACGCACTGCGCGAACGATACCTGCGCGACATCGGCGTCTCGGGCGTCGCCGTACGCCCGCACGACTGACAGCGGCGCGGACGCCACCGAAGATCGGTGACGCCCGCGCCGCGTGCCGGGTCTGCCGCGGTCAGCCCTGTCTGCTGCCGACCCCGGTTCCGAGCGTGATGTCGAGCGTGTTGTCGCCGTCGGCGGTCACCGTGGTCTGCACCGCGCGCGGCTCGTACATGCTCGCGACGACGGTGAACCTGTCGTCGGTGAGACCCTCGATGCGGTAGCGCCCGTCGGCGTCGGTCCGGGCCGTGGCGACGATGGTCCGATCCGAGCCGATCGCCGACACGGTCGCTCCGGCAAGCGGGGTGCCGTCCGCGGCGCGCACGTACCCCTGGACGCCGCCGATGGCGTCGAGCACGATGTCGATCGCCACGGCGTCTCCGGCGGTCACCAACTCGCTGCTCGCCTGGTAGCCGGGCGCCGAGGCGGTCACCGCCACGGTGTCGCCGTCGGTGAGGCCGCCGATCGAGAACTCGCCGTCCGAGCCGGCCTGCGCGGTGGCCAGCACCGAACCGGTCTGATCGGTCACGACCAGCCGGGCGGGCAGCGGGCGCTGCGCGTCGCGGACGCGCCCGGTCAGCACGGCTGCGCCCGAGAGCGAGAAGTCCCGGCGCAGTCCCACGTCCCCGACCGTCGACACACCGACGGCCTTGGGGCCGCGTCCCGGCGCGGTGGCGATCACCGTGTACGCCCCACTCTCCAGTCCGCCGACTCGGTACGAACCGTCCTCGGCGACGGTCGCGCCGCCGGCCTGCCGTCCTTCGCTGTCGGTGACGGTGATGGCCGCCCCGGCGAGCGGCGCACCGTCCGGACCGGTCACGGTTCCGGACAGCTGAGCGCCCGACGGGGAAGCGAAGCTCTCCGACGGCGTCTCGGCGACGAGGGCGACCGGCGATCCGACACCGGCGTCTCCGGCGACCGCGGCGATCTCGGCGCCGACCGTCTCATGGCTCGCCGTCAGCGGCTTCCGGGCGCCGGTGAACACCGACGCGATCGCACCGAGCACGCAGCAGATCAGGGCGAAGGTGAACGCGGCGGTGAGACCGTCCGCGAACGGATCGCTGATCAGGTGCGGGAAGAAGTCCAGTCCGGTCAGATGCTCGACGCTGGCCTGCGGCAGTCCGTTCAGCGCCTGGCCGCCGACCTGCTGGATCGGGTTGTAGCCGAGGAACGCGGCGAACAAGATGCCCACGGTCGGCAGACCGGCGATGGCCTGCGCGGGTTGCGCGGGCATGCCGTTGGCGGTGAGACCGTCGAACATCGCCGACGGCAGCGTGCTCGAGAGACCCGCGATCATCAGCGAGAAGAACAGACCGATCGACAGGACCATCGCCGCGTTCTGGAAGGTCGTCATCATCCCGGCACCGGAGCCACGCGAGGTGACCGGCAGGCTGTTCATCACTTCGGCACGGTTCGGGGAGGCGAACAGGCCCATGCCGATGCCGTTGACCACGAGGATCACGGCGAACACCCAGTAGTCGAAGTCGACGGGGATGGCGATGAGGGCCGCGAAGGTGCCCGCGGTGATCAGCAGACCGAGGGTCGTGAACCACTTGGTGCCCAGCTTGTCCGAGAGCGCGCCCGACACCGGCGCGGAGACCAGGAAGCCCACGGTCATCGGAACCATGTAGATGCCCGCCCACAGCGGTGTCTGCGAGTAGTCGTAGCCGTGCTGCGGCAGCCAGATGCCCTGCAGCCAGATGATGAGGATGAACTGCAGACCGCCGCGCCCGATGGACGCCATCAGGTTCGCGATGTTGCCGAAGGTGAACGACCGGTTGCGGAACAGCGACAGTTCGAACAGCGGGCTGTCGACGTGCATCTCGATGAACACGAAGACCGCGAGGACGAAGGCCCCGCCGACCAGTGCGGCGAGCACCCAGGGGTTGCTCCAGCCCATGTCCGATGAGCCGTACGGCTGGATGCCGTAGGTGATGCCGACGAGGATCGCGATCAAGCCGACGGCGAAGGTGAGGTTGCCCCACCAGTCCATCTTGGCCTTGCGGCGCTCGCCGGTGTCCCGCAGCTTCAGGTAGGCCCAGATGGTGCCCACGACGCCGAACGGAACGGAGACGAGGAAGATGTAGTGCCACTGGATCGGGGCCAGCACGCCGCCGATCAGGAGGCCGAGGAACGAGCCGGCGATCGCCGCGACACCGTTGATGCCCATCGCCAGACCGCGCTGGTTGGCAGGGAAGGCGTCGGTGAGGATGGCCGATGAGTTGGCCATCAGGAAGGCGCCGCCGACACCCTGGATGACGCGCCAGAAGATCAGCCAGATGGCGGCCTGCGACCCGTCGAACCAGGTGATCGCCAGGAAGATGGACGAGACGGTGAACACCGCGAAGCCCATGTTGTACATGCGCGCTCGGCCGAACATGTCGCCGAGCCGGCCGAAGCTCACCACCAGGACCGCGGTGACGACGAGGAAGCCCATCATCATCCACAGCAGGTAGCTGGTGTTCTGGGGTTCGAGGGGATTGAGGTTGATGCCCTTGAAGATGTCGGGCAGGGCGATCAGCACGATGGAACTGTTGATCGTGGCGATCAACATGCCCAGGGTGGTGTTGGAGAGCGCGATCCACTTGTAGTTGGGACCGAGTTCTTCGAGGGTCTGCTGGCGGGCACCGCCGGCCGGGCCTGTGCCGCCGGCGGTGTCTGCAACTGTTTTGGTCGACATGCGAACCTTTCAGGACTAATGCGGTGAATCAGTGCTTGCGTTGAATCAGTGCTTGCGACGGTTACGCCGAAGATCGGGTGGGCCGTGCGCCGCGGAGGCGTCGATCACGTCTCCGGCGAGCGGACGGCCTGGATGTCGAGCCGGACGCGAGCGGTGTTGCCGATCTGCGCGGCTCCGCTGACGAGTTTGTCGTCGAAGCTGATCCCGAAGTCACGGCGCCGAAGGGTCGCCGTGGCTTGGAAGCCGGCGCGGACGCCGCCCCACGGGTCCTCGGTCTGCCCGAGGAATATCAGC
Source organism: Gordonia sp. PS3 (assembly GCF_041950545.1). Taxonomy (NCBI): domain Bacteria; kingdom Bacillati; phylum Actinomycetota; class Actinomycetes; order Mycobacteriales; family Gordoniaceae; genus Gordonia; species Gordonia sp. PS3. The sequence continues at coordinate 1,923,662 of NZ_CP169524.1, forward strand.
TCGAGCGAGACCGGGACGGCGGTGTCACGCAGGGTCAGCGTTCCCTCGAGCGTCCAGGTCTCGTCGGACGCCGGGCGCACCCGCTCGGCGTGGAAGAGGGTCGTCGGGTAGCGCTCGGCGTCGAAGAACGCATTCGATCGCAGCACCTCGTCGCGCATCCGGTTGTCGGTGTCGATGCTGGCGGTCGAGATCTCCGCCGTCACCGACGACTGCTCCGGATCGTCGCCGACGACGATGGTGCCCGTGAACTCGGTGAAACGGCCGCGGACGGTCGCGATCCCGAGGTGACGGACGCTGATGTCGATGGTCGAATGCGAGCCGTCGATCTCCCAGCGGCCGGCCTCGGGGGTCGGCGATCCGCCGACCCGGGCGAGAGTGACCTCGCCCAGACCGACCGCGCCGGGACCGGACACGACGGCGGTGCGAGCGGCCGGCCGGAAGCCGTCCGCGGCGGCGACCACGGTGTACATCCCCGCGGCCAGGTCGTCGACGCGAATGTGTCCGTCGCCGTCGGACCTGACGATCGCCGCCTGCTGTCCCTCCTGCGACATGACGGTCACCACGGCGGTGTCGATGCCGCGGCCCGCCGGAGTCGCCACGCGTGCTGTGAGCTTTGCGGTCATGGTCACCGCCCCTGCACGCCGAGGACGAACTCGTGATTGACGAATCGTCCGGCCCGGACGTCGACGGTCGCGGCCACCGGCGCGTAACCGTTGGCCAGCACCGTGTAGTCGCCGGGGGTGAGATCGGTGAAGCTGTAGCGCCCGTCCTCGTCGCTGAACACACTGGCCGCCATTGAGCCGTCGGCGGCCAGCAGCGACACCTGGCTGTGGCCGATCACTCCCCCGTGCGCGTCGGTGACCAGACCGGACAGAGCGACGGCGGAGCGCATCTCGACGACCACCGGCTGCGAGGAACCCGCGGTGTGAGCGACGGTTCTGGCGGTCGCCTCGAACCCTGGCGCGTTCACCACCAGCGTGTATCCGCCCTCGGCCACGCCGCGCAGTTCCCATCGGCCGTCGGCGCCGGCGACCGCCGTCGCGACCACGTGCCCGGACGGGGCGGTCGCGGTCACCACGGCACCGGCGATCGGTGCGCCGTCGGCGGCGCGGACGAGACCGCCGAGCGCGGAATGGGCGGACAGCACGATCTGCGTCTGGATCGGGGCACCGGCCATCATCGCCGTCACCGCCGCCGGTTCGTGCCCGGTCGCCGACGCGGCGAGCACGTACTGGCCGTCGGCCGCGACGTGGGCGGTGAACGACCCGTCGTGCCGCGCTGACGCGACAGCGACCTGACTCCCCTGCTGGTCGATCACCGTGACGGTGGCATCCGGGACGGATCCGCCGCGCTCGTCTCGGACGGCGCCGCGAATCAGCCGAGAATGTCCATCGACTGCATTCCGCACAGAGTTCCTCCCTCGTTTCTCAGGCAGTCAACGATCGGCCGGGTGCGCGGACGGCTGGGCCGCACCGGCTGTGACCAGCTCACACATCGTGTCGGCGAACAGTGCGATCGACCGGACCACCGATTCCCGTTCGCACTCCGGCAGCCGATTCAGGGCGGTCTCGTACAACGAGATCCGCTCCGAGTTGGCGTCCCGGACGTATGCCTGCCCGGCCGGCGTCAGATCGAGCATGCTGACTCGACCGTCGTGCGGGTCGGGTGTACGCGACACCAGGCCCGCGCTCTCCAGCGAGGCGATGCTCTTCGACATCGACGCCGTGGTCACCTTCTCCCGCTCCGCGAGATCGGTGGGCCGCACCGGGGCGAGCTCGGCGATGGCCCACAGGGTGGCCGCCTGCGACGATGTCAGCTGCTGCTGACCGACACCGCGCCGCACGGCGCGGGTCAAGCGGATCACCGAGAGCGACATCAGCGCACCGTCGGCGATCCGGTGCTCACCGGCCTCACGGTCCGCGCCGTTGTCCGTCACTGTTCGCACGCTCCGACATTTAGATAGTTGACTGCAGTTAAGTAATACTCAGCCAGACTAGACCCGGAAGAGGTCTGTTCAAAAAGTTCAGCGCATGTGAGATCCGCAACAAAGGCTTGCGTGATCGGGCGATTCGGACGCACGTGACATCTCGGCGCCCGCCGTCGTCTAAGCGCAAGCTCAGAGACTTAAGTTGCCAGAGATCAAGCATTCAGGCTTGAACAGCGATGAGGGCGGTCTAACAATGAGGGAGTCTCACCTGAGAATAGGGTGCGACCGACGCGCGGCGCGGGTCAGAAACCCGCGGCCCCCGCGATCCGCTCGGCTCCGAGAGTCGGAGTCAGCGTGCCCGAGAGCACTCCGGCCTCCACTTCGCGCCGTACCGCACGGACGGCCGGGTCCTCCTCGAGGCGATTGAGCATCGCCTCGCGCACCATGCTCCACATCCAGTCCACCTGCTGTTGCGCTCGGCGCCTCTCGAACTGTCCGGCGGCCGAAAGCGTCTCCCGGTGCCGCAGGATCGCCTCCCAGTACTCGTGAACGCCGGTGTTCTCCAGCGCGCTCATCGTCAGCACCGGCGGATGCCACAACACGTCGTGGGGATAGATCAGCCCCAGCGCATTGCGCAGTTCGCGGGCGGCGCCCCGCGCCTCGTTGATGTGTTTGCCGTCGGCCTTGTTGACGACCACGATCTCAGCGAGTTCGAGGACACCCTTCTTGATGCCCTGCAGCGAATCGCCCGTTCGCGCCAGAGTGAGGAAGGTGAACACGTCGACCATGTTCGCGACGCTCACCTCCGACTGCCCCACCCCGACCGTCTCGACGAGCACGACGTCATAGCCCGCCGCCTCGACGAGCACGATCGTCTCGCGCGTCGCCTTCGTCACGCCGCCGAGGGTCCCCGAACTCGGGGACGGGCGGATGTAGGCCTCCTCCGCCGCGGACAGCCGGCCCATCCGGGTCTTGTCACCGAGGATCGAACCGCCGGTGCGGGTGGACGAGGGGTCGACCGCCAGCACGGCGACCCGATGCCCCAACTCGATGAGATGCATGCCGAGGGCCTCGATGGTCGTCGACTTGCCGACACCGGGCACGCCCGTGATTCCCACGCGGAACGACTTGCCCGCGTGCGGCGTCAGGTTCAGCAGGAGTTGCTGTGCCGCCGCCCGGTGATCCGGCCGGGCCGATTCGACGAGCGTGATGGCGCGCGCCAATTGGGCTCGGTTTCCCGACAGGACGCCCTCGGTCAGCGCGTCGACGTCGATCCGGCGGCCCGCCGGGCGGTCGGCCCGGCGGGGCTGCGCGTCGCTCATTCCGCTGCTGCAGCCAGTTCCAGGCCCAGCTGATCGGCCAGCTTCCGGATCAGATCCACCGCACTGTCGGCGATGACCGTTCCCGGCGGGAAGATCGCCGCGGCCCCGGCCCGGTACAGCTCGTCGAAATCGCCCGGGGGAATGACGCCGCCGACGACGATCATGATGTCGTCACGGCCGACGTCGGCCAGTGCCTTCTTCAGCGCAGGCACCAGCGTGAGGTGGCCGGCCGCCAGGGACGAGACACCGACGACGTGCACGTCGTTGTCCGCGGCCTGGGCGGCGACCTCCTCCGGAGTGGCGAACAGCGGGCCCACGTCGACGTCGAAGCCGAGGTCGGCGAAGGCGGTGGCGATCACCTTCTGTCCGCGATCGTGGCCGTCCTGGCCCATCTTCGCGACCAGCACGCGGGGGCGTCGGCCCTCGGCCTCGGCGAAGGCGTCGACGACGGCCATCGCCTCATCGATGTTGCTCACGGATTCACCTGCCTCGTTGCGGTACACGCCGCTGATGGTCCGGATCTCCGCCTGGTGACGGCCGAAGACCTTCTCCATCGCATCGGAGATCTCGCCGCCGGTGGCCCCGTGGCGAGCGGCGTCGATGGCCAGCGCCATCAGGTTGTTGTCGAGGTCGCTGCCGCCGGGCTCGGCGGCCGCGCGCGTCAGGTTCGCCAGCGCCGCCTCCACGGCCGACGAGTCCCGCTCGGCGCGCAGCTTCTCGAGCTTGGCGAGCTGTTCGGCCCGTACCTTGGAGTTGTCGACCTTGAGGACCTCGATCTCCTCGTCCTCGTCGACGCGGTACTTGTTGACGCCGACGAGGGGCTGCTGCCCGGAGTCGATGCGCGCCTGCGTGCGTGCGGCGGCCTCCTCGATGCGCAGCTTCGGCAGACCCTCGTTGATGGCCTGCGTCATACCGCCGGCCTCTTCCACCTCGGCGATGTGTGCGCGCGCCTTCTCCGCCAGCTGGTGCGTGAGCCACTCGACGTAGTTGGAGCCGGCCCACGGGTCGATGGGCCGCGTGGTGCCCGACTCCTGCTGAAGCAGCAGCTGGGTGTTGCGGGCGATCCGTGCCGAGAAGTCGGTCGGCAACGCGATGGCCTCGTCGAGCGCGTTGGTGTGCAGCGACTGGGTGTGTCCCTGAGTCGCCGCCATCGCCTCGACACAGGTGCGTGCGACGTTGTTGAACACGTCCTGCGCGGTCAGCGACCAGCCGGAGGTCTGCGAGTGGGTACGCAGAGACAGGCTCTTGGCGTTGCGCGGCTCGAACTTCGCCACCAGCTCACTCCAGAGCAGGCGGGCGGCGCGGAGCTTGGCGACCTCCATGAAGAAGTTCATCCCGATGCCCCAGAAGAACGACAGCCGCGGAGCGAACTTGTCGATGTCCAGGCCCGCTTCCAGTCCCGCCCGGATGTACTCCACACCGTCGGCGAGGGTGTACGCGAGCTCCAGGTCGGCGGTCGCGCCGGCCTCCTGGATGTGATAGCCGGAGATGGAGATGGAGTTGAACTTCGGCATCTTGGCGCTGGTGTACGCGAAGATGTCCGAGATGATCCGCATCGAGGGCGTCGGCGGATAGATGTAGGTGTTGCGGACCATGAACTCTTTCAGAATGTCGTTCTGAATGGTTCCGGCCAGCTTCTCCGGCGGCACGCCCTGCTCTTCGGCGGCCACCACGTACAGCGCGAGGATCGGCAGCACGGCGCCGTTCATCGTCATCGACACCGACACATTGCCGAGGTCGATGCCGTCGAAGAGCTGGCGCATGTCGAGAATGGAGTCGATCGCCACGCCGGCCATGCCGACGTCACCGGCCACCCGGGGGTGGTCCGAATCGTATCCGCGGTGGGTCGCCAGGTCGAAGGCCACCGACAGACCCTTCTGGCCGGCGGCGAGATTGCGCCGGTAGAAGGCGTTCGACTCGGCGGCGGTCGAGAATCCCGCGTACTGGCGGATGGTCCACGGCTGGTTGACGTACATCGTCGGGTACGGGCCGCGGATGAAGGGCGCCGCACCCGGGATCGAATCGAGCGGGTAGCCGCCGTCCTCGGCGGCCGCGTCGCGGTCCGCGCGGGTGAACACCGGCTGCACGTCGATCTGCTCGGGCGTGCTCCAGGTGACCTGATCGGCCGTGTAGCCGTTGGCACGGGCGAGCGCCTCGGTCTGCGCCGCACCCGAACCCGCGGGCTCAACGGCGCGGTCGCCGGTCAGCGCGACATCGGCGAAGTTCGGAACTGTGTTGCTCATGCGGATACGCTCCCGCCGTCGGTCAGGTGGTCGAGAAGTTCGGTGAGGGTCGCGACCGCGTCGATGCCCACGCGCAGCGAGCCGTCACACCGGTCGGCGGCCTCCGGCCACTCACGATCGGGTCCGGCCAACAGCACGCGGTCGATTCCCGCCGCACGCGCCGCGGCCAGAGCCGCGGGACCGTCGCTCGCGTATCGCTTGGCCGTGCCGCACAGAACGGCGACCGTGGCGGCGTTCTCCGCAGCGAGGCCGGCGATCTGGTCGGGTTCGATCGGACCCGGATTGACTGCCGAGATCCCGCCCGCTGCAAGCAGATTCGCGACGAAAGTGGTGCGGCCGTTGTGCTCGGCGACACTTCCGAGCGGAAGCAGCAGGACGCTCGGGCGCGTCCGCTCCGCGTCGGCCCGGTCGCGGAGCGCCTCGAACTGTCGCGCCAAGCGAGCGAGCTTCGGCGTCGCCGTCGCGAGGTCGACGGTCTGCGCCGTGCCCGCCGGGCGGGCGGCCTCGTCCAGGTTCGGAAACTCGCTGACACCGGTGAGCGGCGCTGCGCGGTGCGCGACTCGCAGGTCGCGTGCTGCGAGGGACTCGGCGATCTGCTCGCCGATCCACCCGTCGGACAGGGCCGTCTGGTACCCGCCCCGGCGTTCGACCTCCGTGAAGACGTCCCATGCCGCCGCGGCGAGATCGGCGGTGAGCGACTCGACGTACCACGAGCCACCCGCCGGATCGAGAACACGGCCGAGGTTCGACTCCTCGAGCAGAAGCAGCTGGGTGTTGCGGGCGATCCGGTGGGAGAAGGACGCGCTGGAGGACCGTTCGCCCGCCGGAAGCGCGGCGTCGTAGCCGAGGACGGTCACCTGGTCGGCGCCGCCGACGCCGGCACCGAACGCCGCGACGGTGGATCGCAGCATGTTGACCCACGGGTCGCGCTGCGTCAGCATCGCCAGGTCGGTCACCGCGTGGGTCACGGCGGCACCGGCGTCCGGTTCGCCGAGCACGTCGGCCACCCGAGCCCACACGGTGCGCAGTGCCCGCAACTTGGCGATGCCGGCGAACTGGTCGTCGTCGACCGAGACCCCGAAGCTGATCTGTCCGAGCGCCTCGGCCCGGCTGCGGCCGGCCGCGACAAGGTCGCGGACATGTGCCACGGCCGCGGCCACCGAGAGCCCGAGTTCCTGCGGGTTGTTCGCTCCCGCCTGACTGAAGTCGGTGCCGTCGACCCGGAAGGCGCGTACTCCTTCCGGAGCGTCGGCGGCCAGCGCGGTCGCGGCGTCGACGTCGACGGTGGCCCGTTCGGAGAACTGCGCCGTGTACGGCGACAGCCCCAGGCTCTGCACGTTCGCGATCGTGGAGGGCGCGGCCTGCGGCGCCACGGGTGCCGCGACGCGAGCTTCCAGATACGCCCGAGCCGCCTCGATCCCCTCGGCGCCGGCGTCCAGGGTCACCGGCATCAGGTCGAGGTACACGCCGCGCAGTGCCGTGGCGATCCCGTCGGCGCCGATGCCGCCGTCCACCTTGAGCCACAGCCCGCTGGTCCCATTGCCCGCGGCGTCGAGAATCTGCTCGTTGACTTCCGCGGCGCTGCCGCCCTCGTCGCCGAAACGCTCGGTCACCCGCCAGCCGACGTTGACGTCGCGCACCGGATCGGCGCCGCGCACGAACGGGAACTGTCCGGGCAGTCCCGACTCGGCGACCTCGTCCTTCCGGGTGTAGAGCGGGCGGACCACGGTGCCGTCGCCCGTCGTGGTGGACAGCAGGGCCTCCGCGGTGTCGGGGAGTTCATCCGCCGAGACCTTGCGTGCCTTCGCCAGCACACCGGCGGCCGCTTCGGACCATTCGTCGTACGCCTGCCGCAGCGCGTCGGCGCCGCGCGGCGCCGCGGGGTCGTCACTTGCCGTCATCGGCTCGCCTACCTCCAAAGCTCGACCATCTGAAGTTTCGTCGTAGGGAACGATAACCGATCAAACGCTCGGGCGAACCTGGGGGATGTGATCTGACCCGTAAACTACTCCCTCGTGCGCATCAATTCACCGCGGTCCGCCGCTCCGGTCGAACAGCCGGTGTCCCTCGATGGCACGACCGCCGAGGCGCGCCGGGACCGGCCGGCCCGCAGGCGGACGGATGTCACCCGGACAGCGCTGATCCGCGGCGGGATCGTGATGGCCGCGGTGGTGGCGATACTGGTCGCCGCGTACTTCATCCCACTGCCGTCGATAGCGACCGCGCGCCTCTGGTCCGAATCGCTCGGGCCGTGGTTTCCGGCGCTGTTCTTCCTCGCCTACGCGGTGGTCCCGATCGGTCCGGTTCCCCGGACGGCGTTCACCGTCACGGCGGGTGTGCTGTTCGCGCCGGCTCTCGCCTTCGCCGGAGCGACGGTGTCGTCGACGATCGCCGCCGTCGCCGCCTTCCTGCTCGCGCGGCGGCTGGGACGGGAACGGGTCCGCCCGTACCTGCGCCATCCGGTGATCGCCACCGTGGAGTATCGCCTCGAGCGCCGCGGCTGGCTGGCGGTCGGGTCTCTGCGCCTGATCGCGGTGTGTCCCTTCTCACTGCTCAACTACCTCTCGGGGCTGTCGAGCATCCGACTCCTCCCCTACACGGCCGCGACCGTGATCGGGATGACTCCGGGCAACGCGGCGCTGATCTTCCTCGGCAATGCACTGACCGGGGAAGGCAGCCCGATCAGCCTGGTCTTCTCCGCGGTGCTGTTCTCCATCGGTGTCATCGGGTTGATCGTCGACACCCGCATGCCCGTCAACGGGTCGCAATCAAGCAAAAACACTTGATTATCCCAGTTTCAAGCCTTTATGCTTGATGGATTCGTCGCGCGCCCACGCCAAGCGGACTCACTCAGGAGGTGACCGTGTTCGTTCTGACCGCAGATCAACGGGGCAGCCGTACCGGACGCGATCGGGTGCCCGACGTGCTCGCCCGCTCCGGCCCGGGCATGATCCGACCGTTCGAGCGGACCGCGGGCGATGAAGTGCAAGCGGTGTTCGACTCCCCCGACCACTTGGCTGTGCTCGCCGTCGACCTCGCCGCCTCGGGCGACTGGAGCGTCGGCATCGGGGTGGGCACCCTGGAGGCTCCGCTGCCGCCGCAGACACGCGCGGGGCGCGGGCAGGCCTTCCTCGACGCGCGTGACGCCGTGGAGGCGGCGAAGAAGAACCGCTGGCATCTGTGCGTTCGCGGGGTCTCGCCGTGGTGCGATCATGCCCAGACCGCCGCGTGGCTCCTGCTCGACGTCCTGCTCGACCGCTCCGAGGCCGGTCGCGAGGCGGTGTCCCTCGTCGCCGCCGGGTCGAGCCAGTCCGCGGCGGCGGATGCCCTGGGCATTTCGCCGCAGGCCATGTCGCTGCGACTGCGGCATGCGCGCTGGGATGTGCAGCGTCCGGCGGAGGAGTTGTTCCGCCGACTGCTTCAGACCGCAGACGGCGTCAGCCCGCTGCCGGAGGTGAGTGAATGATCGCGATCATCGTCCTGCTACTGCTCGCGATCGCAGTGTCCGCGGGCACCTCGCTGGTTCGGCGCCGCCTCGTCGACGACCCCGAACGGTCCGACTCCGCCGTGCTGGCGACCGATGTGATCGCGGCGGCGGCGAGCGCGGCGCTCATCGCCGCGGCTGCCGTCGTCGCCGCGGTCGGCGCGCCGTCGTCCGGCGCCGGGCTGGTCGCCGTCCACGTCGTGGCGGTGATCGCCGCGGCGACCACCGGATCGAGCGCGGTCCGCGTCGTGCTGGTGCTCGGCGGGATCCCGACCCGGGCCGACAACCACGACGACGAACCCGAGGCACCGCTGCGCGGCGGCCGGATCATCGGCATGCTCGAACGCACGGCGGTGGCGGCGTCGCTGCTTCTCGCGTGGCCCGCCGGCATCGGGATCACCCTCGCGGTGAAGAGCCTGGCCCGGTTCTCCGAACTTCGCGCTCCGCGTGCCAGCGAACAGTTCATTCTCGGCACGTTCGCCTCTGTGCTGTGGGCGGCGGCGTTCGCGGGAATCGGCTGGCTGGCGGGCGTCTGAGCGGTCAGCCGGCGCGGAACCGATAATCGGCGATCAGTGTGTTCACCGCCGCCGACCGCGCTCGGCGTGCCAGCGCCGCCAGACCGCGCAACCGCTCGTCGGCGGTCGCCAACTGCGACCCGGAGTCGCCCAGCTCCCCCGTTCCCGTCAACGACACGATCGCGTCGATCTGCGCGGCGCTCGCCAGCACCCGGTCGACACGGGGATTGTCGTGCGGCGGCAGATCGATGGTCGACGCCGAGACCCGAGCGGCCAGCGCATCGCGCAGGTCGGCCGGCGAACCACGCCTGCCGCCGAGTGCGGCGATCGAGGTCGCGGCCTCGGCGACCGCGCTGCGCAGTTCGTACTCGACCTCCCCCAGCGGGCTGTCGGAGAGCAACGCCCGGACCGCCACGTCACGGTCGTAGCGCATCGACTGCCATCGGCAGCGCTCGGCCGTGCCGATCGGGACGAGCGCGAGCGCACGCATCGCTCCGGCGGCGGGCGTACTGGGACCTTCGGGTTCGCGGTCGTCGATCAGAATCACCTCACCCGCCGCCATCGCGGCATCGGTGGGGCGTCCCGGCGGCAGTCCCTGGGCATCTCCGGGCGCGGGCAGTCGCACGCACATCGCGTTGGCGCCCGACACCGCGCCGAGCAGGTCGAGGATGTCGCCTCCGGGGTCGAGCTCGTGCACCTGCGCGTAGTCGTGAAGGGTGTGCAGGACGTCGTCGGCCGAGCAGCGGCCGGCCTCACGCGCGGCCGCCCACACCGCCAACGCGCTCGCCGGCCACGACCGCAGCATCAGGGAGGAACTGGTCATCCAAGCCAGAATACTCGGCGACGAGGCGGTCACCGGAGCGTCGCGCGCGCCGATCCCGACGCCGGCCCCTACCCTTGGAATCCGTGTTCGATGATCGATACGGCCGCGACGTGCTGTCCTCGCCTCGCAAGACCAAGCCGAAGGCCCCCGAAGTGGCCGCCGAGCGCGATCTGGTGGTCGAAGACGCGGCGACCGGATTCTGCGGCGCCGTGGTGGGTCTGGAGAAGAGTTACGCCGGCGACATGGTCCGGCTCGAGGATCGCCGCGGGCGGACCCGCGTGTTTCACATGTATCCGGCCGCATTCCTCATCGACGGCAAGCCGGTGACTCTGGTCCGGCCTCGCGGGCGCGGCCCGGTCCAGCCCACGCGGACCGCCTCCGGCTCGCGCGCGGCGCCCAAGCAACGGGCCCGCACAGCGCGCGCCAGCCGCATCTTCGTGGAGGGCGTGCACGACGCCACGCTCCTGGAACGGGTCTGGGGCGACGACCTCCGGGGCGAGGGCGTCGTCGTCATCAGTCTCGACGGCCTCGACAACCTCGACGACGCGCTGGCCGACTTCGAGCCCGCACCGCATCGAAGGGCCGGTGTGCTGGTCGACCATCTGGTCGCCGGCACGAAGGAGGCCAAGCTGACCGCCGAGGTGGGTCCGCACGTCCTCGTCTGCGGCCACCCCTACGTGGATGTCTGGCAGGCCGTGAAGCCCGCGTCCGTCGGCATCGACGCCTGGCCGGTGATCCCGATGGGCACGGACTGGAAGACCGGCATCTGTTCCGAACTCGGCTGGGGCACACCGCAAGACGGTTGGCGGCGCGTTCTGGCGGGCGTGTCGAGTTTCCGGGATCTGGAAGTCCCGCTGCTGCGCAGCGTGGAAGAGCTGATCGACTTCGTGACGGTGGATCCGAGCTAGCCGGACATCACGGCCGGCTGCTCGGCCGCCGCGCGGGAACACAGCAGTCGGGCCGGCACAGCGCACCGTTGTCGCCACAGCCCATCGCGGTGACGTCTCCCCCGCCGTCCGCATACCGCTCGATCAGGTCGACGATCATCGAGAGGAAGACGGGGTCGGTGCCGACCGTCGGTACGCGCACGTATCCCATGCCGAGCTCGGCTGCCAGTTCCCTGGCCTCGGAGTCCAGATCCCAGATCACCTCGAGGTGATCGGAGACGAAGCCGATCGGCATCACCGCCACATCGGTGACGCCGCTCTCGCGCAGCTCTCGCAGGTGATCGCAGATGTCCGGCTCCAGCCACGGCACCTGCGGCGGACCGGATCGCGACTGCCACACCACGTCGTACTCCTGCAGGCCCACCGAGTGCGCCACCGCCGCGGCGGCGGCCTTCACCTGCAGCGAGTACAGGTGTCCGCCCTCGGCCGCGGGCCCGGCGTTCCGGTCGGCGGCCGCAGGAATCGAATGCGCGGTGAACACCACGCGTGGCGCCGTGCCGAAGGAACCCAGGGCCGTGCGCAGCGCATTCGCCGAGGCCTCGATGAACTTCGGCTCGGCGCTGAACTGCGGCAGCTTCCGCAGCACCAGCCCGGCGTCGTCCAGCCCCGTCGCCGACAGCGCTCCCGCGATGTCCTCGTGGTACTGCCGGCAGCCCGAATACCCGCCCCACGCCGAGGTGGGGAACACGAGTACCCGCCGGTGCCCGTCGTCGTACATCCGGCGGGTGGTGTCGGCGACGAGCGGATGCCAGTTGCGGTTGCCGAAGTAGATCGGCAGGTCCCGGCCACGTCGCCCCAGCTCGGCGCGCAGCGCCTCGATCATGTCGAGGTTGAGACGGTTGATCGGCGAGACCCCGCCGAAGTGCAGGTAGTGCTCCACCACCTCGTCGAGGCGTTCGCGCGGCACGCCGCGGCCGCGCGTGACGTTCTCGAGGAAGGGCCGCACATCCGCCGGCTTCTCCGGCCCGCCGAACGACAGGAACAGCAGCGCATCGAATGCGCCGCCGTCCTCCGATCCGTGCATCTCAGCCGAGGAAGTTCTCGGGGAACCAGGTGTTGTGGCTGGCTCCGCCGTCGACGTAGATGATCGATCCCGTGGTGCCCGGGAGGAAGTCCGACAGCACGGCGCACACACTAGTGCCCACCACGCCCGGGTCGTCGACGTTCCAGCCGATCGGCGAGGCTCCGTCCCAGTACTCGTTGAGCATGTTGAGCTTGCGCGCATCGTCGGTCGCGGTGCCGGAGATGGCCTTGGCCGCCAGCGTCTTGATCGGTCCGGCCGCCACGAGGTTGGAGCGGATGCGCTTGGCCTCCCCCACCTCGCGCGCCACGTAGCGGTTCACCGATTCGAGGGCGGCCTTCGCAACGCCCATCCAGTTGTAATCGGGCAGTGCCGTGCGCGGATCGAAGTCCATGCCGACGATCGAGCCGCCCTCGTTCATCACCGGCAGCGCGGCGCGGGCGAGCGAGGCATAGCTCCACGCGGAGATCTCGAACGACTTCGCGACGTCCGGGCCCGGCCCCTCGAGGAAGGGCAGCGCATCCGGGCCCATGAGCGTCTTGGGCGCGAACGCGATCGAGTGCACGAGACCGTCGATCCCCTGGGGCGCGAGCTCGCGCACCTTGTCGGCGAGGGCCCCGAGGCTCTCCTCGTCGGTGACGTCGAGCGGGATGGCCGGCGGCACCTCCTGCGGCAGCCGCTTGGCGATCCGGTCGATGAGGCGCAGCCGCTCGGGGATGCCCGTGATGATCACGGTGGCACCCTGCTCCTGGGCGACCTTGGCGGTGTGGAAGGCGATCGATGCATCGGTGATGATGCCGGTCACCAGAATGGTCTTGCCTGCGAGGATTCCGCTCACGAAAAGCTCCTGTGGGGGGTGAGTGAAGAAGTGTGGAAGGCGGCGCCGGTACCGGCTCGTCAGTGGCCCATGCCCATGCCGCCGTCGACCGGGATGACCGCACCGGTGATGTATCCGCCCTGATCGGACGCCAGGAAGCTGATGGCCGCCGCGACATCCTCGGGCTTGCCGGTCCGGCCCAGCGGAATGGCCTGCTTGGCCATCTCGATGTACCGGTCCTCCATCGCGGCGGTCATGTCGGTCTCGATGAATCCGGGAGCGACGACGTTCGCGGTGATGTTCCGCGACCCGAGTTCGCGCGCGATGGAGCGAGCCAGGCCGATCAGGCCGGCCTTCGACGCCGCATAGTTGGCCTGTCCCGGGATGCCGGAGGTGGCCACCACCGAGCCGAGGAAGATCATGCGACCGAACCGCGCGCGCTGCATCCCCTTGGTCGCGACCTTCGCGCAGCGGAAGGCACCGGTCAGATTGGCGTCGATGACCTTCTCGAAGCTCTCTTCGCTGAGCCGCATGAGCAGCATGTTGTCGGTGATGCCCGCATTCGCGACCAGCACCTCCACCGGCCCCTGATGCTCAGCGACCTCGGCGAAGGCCCGCTCCACCGACTCGGTGTCGGTCACATCGCACTGCACGCCGAACAGGCCCTCGGGCGCCCCCGAGCCGCGGTGGGTCACCGCCACCTTGTGCCCGTCGGCGGCCAGACGCTGCGCGACGGCCAGGCCGATGCCGCGGTTGCCGCCGGTGACGAGCACCGAGCGCGGGGTCTGGGCGGGAATCGATGAATGCTCTGCCATGGTTGATCAACCTATCTCAGGGGAGGCGCCGGTTCAGGAGCAGGGCGGCGAATGTGCCTGCGACCGCCAGCAGCGTGCCCGCGATCAGCCAGGGCCTCGAATTGTCGCCGCGTTCACGCTCGTAACCGATCTGTTTCTGCAGCGTGGAGTACACCTTGTTCAGTTCGTCGAGGCTCGAGGCGGTGAAGAACTCGCCGCCGGAGAGGTTCGCGATCTTCCGCAGCGATTCGTCGTCGACCGGGACCGGCACCCGCTCCACGCCTCCGCCGGGAGTTTCGAGATCGACGGTGCCGGTCAGGGTTCCGAAGGAGATGGTCGACACCGGAATGCCCTCCTCCTTGGCCTTGCGCGCGGCGGTGAAGCCGCCCCGGGGGTCGTCCGGGCTCTCGGGGACGGTCTGCTTGCCGTCGGAGAGGAGGACGATCCGTGCCGGTGGAGCACCCTCGGGCCCGCCCAGCACCGCGTTCAGTGTCTGGATCTGCTGCAGCGCCGCGAAGATGCCTTCTCCGGTCGCCGTCTTGTCAGCGAGTTTGAGCCGGTCCAGCGCGTTCTTGGTCGCGGCGTGGTCGGGTGTCGGCGAGACGAGGGTCGACGCCGTGCCCGCGAACGAGATGAGCCCGAGATTGACTCCGTCGGTGAGTTCGTCGGCGAACCGTTTACCTGCGGCCTGAGCCGCTTTGAGCCGCGACGGCGCCACATCGGTGGACTTCATCGAATTCGACACGTCGACGACGAGCATGACCGTCGCACGGTTGCGCGGCACGTCGCGCTCGGCCATCGGTCCGGCCATCGCGATCGTCAGCAGCACCAGACCGGTCAGCAGCACCGCGACCGGCACATGGCGGAAGCGGTCCTGGTTCTTCGGAGTCACCGACCGCAGGAGGTCGAGGTTCGCGAAGGCGAGCGCCCGCGCCCGCCGCCGTCGCATCACGTAGACATAGGCGACGATCAACGCGACCACCAGCAGCGTGGAGAACAGCCACCAGGGGTGGGCGAACAGATCGCTCATCAACGCACCCCCGCCGCCATCGTCCGGCGGCGCATGCCGACGAAGCGGACGGTGTCGGCGATCCAGTCACGGTCGCTGCGCAGGGACAGCACCGGGCCGCCCGCGCTGCGGAAGGTCCGCAGCACCTCGGCCCGGTGTTCGGCGGCGGCCCGCGCGTAGTCGGCCCGCACCTGCGCGGTGACGTCGACGTCGACCACCTCACCGGATTCGGCGTCCCGGAGCGTCACCGGTCCCACCGGCGGCAACTCCACATCACGCGGGTCGAGCACCTCCACGCCCAGCAGGTCGTGATGCGCGCCGATCGCGCGCAGCGAGCGGGCCCAGTCGATCTCGCCGAGGAAGTCGCTCACGACCACCGCCAGTCCGCGCCTGCGCAACGGGCGGCGCAACGCCTCCAGTCCGGCGTTCAGATCGCCGCGCACTCCCGGAGCGCTCCGCCGAGTGGTCGCGATCGCCTTCAGCAGGGCCTGGTCGTGAGCGCGGCCGGCGCGAGCCGGTATCCGCACCACGTCGTCGCCCGTCACGATGATCGCGCCGTGCCGATTACCGCCACCCGCCGTCAGATGCACGATCGCGGCCGCCGCGGCGATCGCGATGTCGCGTTTGGCCCGCCCGACGGTCCCGAAGTCGAGGCTGGCCGAGGCGTCGACCACGAACCACGTCTCCAACTCCCGGTCGGCGATCATCTGCCGTACATGCGGCGTCCCGGTGCGGGCGGTCACCGACCACTCCATCCGCCGGATGTCGTCGCCGGGCTGATACTCGCGCGCCTCGCCCGGTTCGGAACCCGGTCCGGGGATCAGGCCCAGATGCTCGCCCTGCAGCACACCGTCGAGCTTGCGCCGGACGGTGAGCTCGAGAGACTTCAGCGCAGCCGTCAGCTCGGGGTCGGTCAGTGTTCCCGCCGCGAACGACGGCAGCCCGTCAGTGGCCGGCATTGCCCGGCTGAACCGTCGGCGACTGCTGGGCGGCCGGGGCCTGCGCCGCGGGAGCCTGCGGACCCGACTGCTGCTGGACGTGCGGCTGCTGCACGGGTTGCTGCGCCGCATGCGGCTGCTGGACCGGCGGGCTCTGGACCGGCTGGGCCGGCGCCGCGGAGACCTGCGGGAGACCGATGGTCTGCAGCACCCGAGTGATGATGTGATCGGGCGACACCTCGTCCGCCAGCGCGTCGTACGACAGCACGAGGCGATGCCGCAGGACGTCGGGAATCACCTCGACGACATCCTGCGGGATCACGTAGTCGCGCCCGTGGATCAGCGCGAGGGCGCGAGCGGCGGCGACGATGCCGAGCGTCGCGCGCGGGGACGCACCGTAGGCCAGCCACTGGTCGACCTCGCCGAGCCCGACCTCCGCGGGCCGCCGGGTGGCGTTGATGACCCGGACCACGTAGTCGACGAGCGCATGATGAACGAAGACGTTGGCCGCGAGCTGCTGCAGTCGGATGGTCGCCGCCGGGTCGAGGATCTGCGACGCCGTCGGCGGGACGTTGCCCATCCGATAGACGATCTCGCGCTCCTCCTCCACCGACGGGTAGTCGACGAGGACCTTGAACAGGAAGCGGTCGCGCTGCGCCTCCGGCAGCGGATAGACGCCCTCGTTCTCGATGGGGTTCTGCGTCGCCATCACCAGGAACGGATCGGGCATGGGGTAGGTGGAGCCGCCGATCGACACGTGCCGCTCGGCCATCACCTCGAGCAGCGCCGACTGCACCTTGGCCGGGGCGCGGTTGATCTCGTCGGCCAAGACGAAGTTGGCGTCCACCGGGCCGAGCTCGGTGTCGAACTCCTCGCGTCCCTGCCGGTAGATGCGAGTACCGATCAGGTCGGAGGGCACCAGGTCGGGAGTGAACTGCACGCGGGAGAAGCTGCCGCCGATCACCGTGGCGAAGGTCTCGACCGCCAGCGTCTTCGCGACGCCGGGCACCCCCTCGAGCAGGATGTGGCCGCGGGCCAGCAGACCGGTGAGGATGCGCTCGACCAGCTTGTCCTGGCCGACGATCACCCGCTTGACCTCGAACAGAGCGCGTTCGATCAGTTTCGCGTCTTCCGGGGTGAAAGACAGTGTCCCGGCGGCGGATCCCTCCGTCGCCGCGCCGCTGCGGTCCTGTCCGCTGCTGCCTGTTGAAGTCAAGCCGATGCTCCTACCGGTCGAGGCCTGCGATGTACCGACACCCACACTAGCGGGCGGGGAGTATCGGGACCGCGCACGTGTCAGAGGAGCCGGACCACGTACGGCATGGCGCCCGCGGTCCGCACCGGCGAGATCTTCACGACGTCGCCGGACTGCGGCGCCTCGATCATGGTCCCGTCACCGAGGATGAGCGCCACGTGCTGGCTGGCGTTGGGCCCGTAGAAGATCATGTCGCCGCGCCGCATCTGCGACAGCGGCACCTGCGGTCCCGAGGTGTACTGGTAGCCGGTGTAGTGCGGAAGGTCGATGCCCACTCCCGCGAAGCCGTAGATCATCAGACCCGAGCAGTCGAAGCCGACCTTGCGGTAATCGCCGTAGCTGTCGGCGACGCCGCCGTCGCGGATGCCGAGGGTGGGGCCGTTCGCGTCGCCGCCGCCCCAGGCGTACGTGACGCCCAGCTGCGACTTCATCCGGTTGACCACGAGTTCGACGGCCGCCGGGCCGCGCAGCCCGGGCTGCGAGGGCCCTCCGCCACCGCCGGGGACCCCGGACTCGGGATTGGTCAGCAGCGGACCGAGCGAGCCGTTCTGGAGTCGGCCGTAGGTGCTGTCCTGGCCCTCACCGAACGGATACGACCCGCCGATGCCGAGCAGATCGAACAGTTCCGAATGCGGAATCTGGAGTTTGCCGATGGCGCCGGCCAACAGCGCCTGACCGGTCTCCATCGCGAGCTTCGCGGCCGCCTGGGCGGCCTGGGCCACCAGATCATCGCCCTCCACGGGCTTGGCCGGAATGCGGTCGAGCACCTTGCCCGCCACGTCGGCGACGGTGCCCGGCGAGGCCTGGGCGTCCACCTCGCTCTTGGGGGCCGACTTGCGCAGCTTCTCGAGCTTCGACGCCAGCGACGTGCGCTGGGAGACCAATTCGTTGCGTTTGGTCTGCTGAGTGCGGACCGCGTCCTGGGCGGCCTTGACCGCGGCGATCGCCTCATCGCGCCGGGCCGACGCGTCCTTGGCGGCCATCGCCGTCTGCTGGCGGGTGGCCTCGGTGGCCGCCACCCGGTTGGCCTGCTGGTTGCGTGCCACCTGGAGTTTGCGAATGGTCGCCTGCTGCTGTCGCGTGACCTGGTCGACGGCAGACATCTGGTCCAGGACCTTCTCCGGATCGTCGGACGCGACGTACTTGGTCATCGCCCCGCGATTGTTGCCCTGCCGGTACACCGACCGGACGAAGGCGTCGAAGTCCTTCTGCGCAGCCTCGACCTTCGCGCTCACCTCGCCGAGCGAATCCTTGGCGCTTCGGCTGGCCGCGGCTGCGACCTGCTGAGCCGCGAGCGCGTTCTGGAAGTCCACCAGCGTGCGGTTGACGTTCTCCTGCTTCGCCGCGACCGCGCTCGCGAGGTCGGACAGATTCTGATCGACGTCGGCGATCTGGTTGATCAGCGATGCCACGGGATTGGCGTTGTTGGGGTCACCGAGGGCCGGACCGGCTCCGAGAACGCTCACGAGCATCACGGCACCCACGGTGGTACCTCGCGCCGCCCAACGTGCGCCGTTCTTAGCTGGCTTCAAGTCGAGAACTCCCTCGCAACATCTATCCCCCGTGCACCATAAAGTGTCTTCTGCACCGTACGTCACATCAGTCTCTGTGAGAACCTGAAGCCCTGAATTACAAATAGGTGATTACCTGCGGAAACACGCGTCAGCAGCGCAAAGACGGAACCTTAGAGTCCTGTCACAGTTGGATAACGCACGAATCGTGACGCGTCAGAAGAAAGCGGCGTCCGCGACGAGCGCGGACGCCGGACGGCGGGACCCCGAGGGGTCAGTCAGTCCCGGCCGGACGGCGGCCGTCAGGATCCTCGTCGCCCTCCGCAGTCGCCGGGCCGGAGGCGTCGCCGTTCTGCCCGACCGCGGCCGGCTCCGCCGTCGTCCGCCGGCGCTTCATCCGCCAGCGGGCGATCACCGCGCCGATCACCACGAGGACGATGAGGCCGATGGTGACGCCGTTCCAGTTCACGTTGGGATCGACGGCCTTGTGGTACATCTGCGCGGCGGCCTGGGAGGCCGTGGCCCCCTTGGAGACGTCGTTCGAGGCGTCTTCGAGCTGAACTCGGCTGAACTCGTCGGACGCGGTGCCGCTGCCGGACGGGCCGAAGACCAGCACCGTCCCGCCGACCTCCGACTGCAGGTGGGTCGCGATGTCCCGGTAGGCGGTGAACTTCGGGTACGACTGGTCCAGTACCACCACGTGCAGGCTGTGCCCGTCGGCCGCCGCCTGCTTCACCAGCTGCTTGAGCGCGGGCTGCTGGTCGGCGGGGGCCCACACTCCGGAGCCGGTGAGCGCGTCGGTGATCGCAGCCATGTCGAGGTTCGACCACACGTCGGCCGGCGGCTGGGACGCGGGCTCGGCGAGAACGAACGCGGATGGGCCCGGATTCATCAGATGTGGCTCCCTGAACGGTTGCTGACTCGACATGGCGGGGTGCGCGCAGAAGCCGGCTGGCCGCTGGCGACGGGTGGCACTCGGCGCCCAGGATACGACAGCCGCACGCCGATACGGCCGAGCGACCCGTACCGCCCAACCAGTACGCGCGTACTGCTATGCTGGAGAGGTAGCACCGCGGCCGCAGCCCGCCGCATGCTGCGACGCTTCTGACGAACTCCCGTCGGCGCAGCCCGTCGGCGGAACTTGCACGAAACGAGTGGAG
This sequence comes from Gordonia sp. PS3, assembly GCF_041950545.1. Lineage (NCBI taxonomy): Bacteria > Bacillati > Actinomycetota > Actinomycetes > Mycobacteriales > Gordoniaceae > Gordonia > Gordonia sp. PS3. The sequence continues at coordinate 1,943,428 of NZ_CP169524.1, forward strand.
CACACGTGAGCATCAATTCCTTTGACTCCCGCGGCACCCTGCAGGTCGGTGAGAACTCCTACGAGATCTTCCGCCTGTCGGCAGTGCCCGGCACCGAGAAGCTGCCGTACGCGCTGAAGGTCCTCGCCGAGAACCTCCTGCGCACCGAAGACGGCGCCAACATCACCGAAGATCACATCAACGCCCTCGCGAACTGGGATCCGTCGGCCGACCCGAGCATCGAGATCCAGTTCACCCCGGCCCGCGTCCTGATGCAGGACTTCACCGGTGTGCCCTGCGTGGTCGACCTCGCCACCATGCGCGAGGCCATCACCGCCCTCGGCGGCGACCCCAACAAGGTGAACCCGCTCTCCCCCGCCGAGATGGTCATCGACCACTCGGTGATCCTCGACGTCTTCGGCCGCGCCGACGCCTTCGAGCGCAACGTGGAACTCGAGTACGAGCGCAACGGCGAGCGTTACCAGTTCCTCCGCTGGGGCCAGGGCGCCTTCGACGACTTCAAGGTGGTGCCCCCGGGCACCGGCATCGTGCACCAGGTCAACATCGAGTACCTCGCCCGCTCGATCATGGTCCGGAACGGCCAGGCGTACCCCGACACCTGCGTCGGCACCGACTCGCACACCACGATGGAGAACGGCCTGGGCGTCCTGGGCTGGGGCGTCGGCGGCATCGAGGCCGAGGCCGCGATGCTCGGCCAGCCGGTCTCCATGCTGATCCCGCGCGTCGTCGGCTTCAAGCTGACCGGCGAGATCAAGCCGGGTGTCACCGCCACCGACGTGGTGCTCACTGTGACCGACATGCTCCGTCAGCACGGTGTGGTCGGCAAGTTCGTCGAGTTCTACGGCAAGGGCGTCGCCGAGGTCCCCCTCGCCAACCGCGCCACCCTGGGCAACATGAGCCCCGAGTTCGGTTCCACCTGCGCGATCTTCCCGATCGACTCCGAGACCATCAACTACCTGCGCCTGACCGGCCGCGACGACGACCAGCTCGCGCTGGTCGAGGCCTACGCCAAGGAACAGGGCATGTGGCACGACCCGGACCACGAGCCGGCCTACTCCGAGTACCTGGAGTTGGACCTGGGCACCGTGGTCCCGTCGATCGCCGGCCCGAAGCGTCCGCAGGACCGCATCCTGCTGTCGGAGTCGAAGGTGGCCTTCCGCAAGGACATCCACAACTACGTCGAAGAGCAGCATCCCGCCGCGCACACGCAGCTCGACGAGGCCGTCGAGGAGTCGTTCCCGGCGTCCGATCCGGCCGCGCTGTCCTTCGCCGACGACGGAGCGGTGAAGGTCCAGTCGGCGGCCAACGGCGCCGAGGGACGCCCGAGCAAGCCGATCAAGATCGTCAGCGAGGAGCGCGGCGAGTTCGTCCTCGATCACGGCGCCGTCGCCGTCGCGGGCATCACCTCGTGCACCAACACCTCGAACCCGTCGGTCATGATCGGCGCCGGCCTCCTCGCCCGCAACGCGGTCGAGAAGGGTCTCACCAGCAAGCCGTGGGTCAAGACCAACATGGCCCCCGGTTCGCAGGTCGTCACCGACTACTACGAGAAGGCCGGCCTGTGGCCGTACCTCGAGAAGCTCGGCTTCTACCTCGGCGGTTACGGCTGCACCACGTGCATCGGCAACACCGGTCCGCTGCCGGAGGAGATCAGCAAGGCGGTCAACGACAACGATCTGACCGTCACCGCGGTCCTCTCGGGCAACCGCAACTTCGAGGGACGCATCTCCCCCGACGTGAAGATGAACTACCTGGCGTCGCCGCCGCTGGTCATCGCCTACGCGCTCGCGGGCACCATGGACTTCGACTTCGAGACCCAGCCGCTCGGCCAGGACACCGACGGCAACGACGTCTTCCTGAAGGACATCTGGCCGTCGGCCCAGGAGATCGACGACACCATCAAGACCGCCATCAGCCAGGACATGTTCCGCAAGTCCTACGCCGACGTCTTCGCGGGCGACGAGCGGTGGCGCGGACTGAGCACGCCGGAGGGCGACACCTTCGCGTGGGACGAGAAGTCCACCTACGTTCGCAAGGCACCGTACTTCGACGGCATGACCCCCGAGCCGGCGCCGGTCGAGGACATCAAGGGCGCCCGCGTCCTGGCGCTGCTGGGCGACTCGGTCACCACCGACCACATCAGCCCGGCCGGACCCATCAAGCCCGGCACCCCCGCCGCGCAGTACCTCGACGCCAACGGTGTGGCCCGCAAGGACTACAACTCGCTGGGCAGCCGTCGCGGCAACCACGAGGTGATGATCCGCGGCACCTTCGCGAACATCCGCCTGCAGAACCAGCTGCTGGACGGCGTCTCGGGCGGTTACACCCGTGACTTCACCCAGGAGGGCGGTCCGCAGTCGTTCATCTACGACGCCTCGGTCAACTACAAGAAGGCCGGCATCCCGCTGGTCGTCCTCGGCGGCAAGGAGTACGGCTCCGGCAGCTCGCGCGACTGGGCGGCGAAGGGCACGGTGCTGCTGGGTGTCAAGGCCGTCATCACCGAGTCGTTCGAGCGCATCCACCGCTCCAACCTCATCGGCATGGGCGTGGTCCCGCTGCAGTTCCCGGAGGGCGAGAGCGCCAAGACGCTGGGACTGGACGGCACCGAGGTCTTCGACATCGAGGGCATCACTGCGCTCAACGAGGGCGTGACCCCGAAGACGCTGAAGGTCACCGCGACCAAGGAGAACGGCGACAAGGTCGTCTTCGACGCCGTGGTGCGCATCGACACGCCCGGTGAGGCCGACTACTACCGCAACGGCGGCATCCTGCAGTACGTCCTGCGGAACATGATCAAGAGCTGATTCATGCCACGGGTCAGCGATGACCGTCTTGCCGCGCGTCGTCGAGAGATCCTCGACGGCGCGCGGCATTGTTTCGCCGAATACGGTTACGACGGAGCGACGGTCAAACGTCTCGAAGAGGCGACCGGCCTCTCCCGCGGTGCGATCTTCCACCACTTCAAGGACAAGGAAGCCCTGTTCTTGGCGCTGGCACGCGAAGACGCGGAGCGGATGGCCGAGGTCGCCTCGCACGAGGGTCTGGTCCAGGTGATGCGCGACATCCTCGCGCGGCCGAAGGACTTCGACTGGCTGAGCACGCGGCTGGAGATCGTGCGGAAGATCCGCACCGATCCCGGCTTCCGTGAGGCCTGGGAGGCGCAGAGCGCCGACCGCGAGGCCGCCACCCTCGCCCGCCTGGAGCGCAAGCGCCGTGCGGGCAGTCTCCGCAAGGACGTCCCCCCGGAGGTGCTCGTCACCTACCTGGACGTCATCCTCGACGGCCTGGTCACACGGTTGGCCTCGGGTCAGTCGACCGACGATCTGCATGCCGTCCTCGACCTCGTCGAGGCCTCGGTCCGCGTACCCGCGGGCGAGTGACCGGCGCAACGGGCCCGGACCTTCGACCGCCGAAGGTCCGGGCCCGTTGCTGTGCGCGGCCGTGGTGCTCATGACGTCCGTGCCCGTCGCGCCGACGGGCGTAATCGGCGGTACTCGGCACCCCCGACGTGTCCCATCTCACGCATGGGCTAGCCTTCTCTCGCACTCTCGAGGAATTCACAAGGAGGGGTCGACCCGACATGGGCCAACACCGAAACGCCGCGCGTCCCGCTTCCGATCCACCGCGGGAGTCCGCCGGGAGCCGCCGGCGACGGCGCCCCGGCACCCGCGCGCGGGTCGGGCTCTCCCTGGTGCTGGCCGCGCTGCTGGCGGGCGGAGTGTACGCGGTCTGGCGGGGCGGGCACGGCGGCTGTTCTCAGGTGCGACCGGTGTCGGTCATCGCCGACCAGGACGTCGCCGACTACGTCACCGCCCTGTCGAAGCAGACCGAGGCGGACAGCTGTTTCGACTTCACCGTGCAGGCCGTGCCGCCGAGCCACACCTCCGAACGCCTCACCGACCGGAACGCACCGCAGATCTGGATCGCTGAGTCGCAGGCGCGCGTCCGGCAGGTGCGCGCCGCACTCGGCCGGACGTGGGCCGACGTCGGACCGTCGCTCGGCGTCTCCCCGGTGGTGGTGGCCGGCCGTGAACTCCCGGCGATGCCCGCGTGGACCGACGTGCTCACCTCGCCCGGACTGCGAGTGGCTCCGCCGGCCCGCAGCGACGTCAGCAACGCCGCGGTGATCGGAGCGCTCTCCGAGGTGTCGTCGGGCTCGCTGACGCACCGGGAGCTGGTGGAGTTCCTGACCAAGCGGGCCCTGATGATGAACGACAACGACGCCTCCCCCGATCTCGCGCAGACCGCCGCCGCTCCCGCGCCGACGGCCACCCTCACCACCGAACGCGCCTACACCGAGTTCAAGCGCGCCCATCCCGCGTCCGATCTCGAGGTGGCCGTGCCGCGGTCCGGCACGGTGGCCCTGGACTATCGGGCCGCCAATGTCGCGCAACCCGACGATCAAGCGCTGGCCGGCGACGCGATCGACGCGCTGGTGGCCACCCTGCAGACCGACAGTGGTCGCCGGATCCGGGAGGAGATGGGCATCCGCTCTCCGGACGGCGAGCCGCCGGCCGACGGAACCGGCGTCCAGGACGTCACCGTGATCAAGCAGCCGGCCAGGGAACTCGTCGACAACATCCTGCGGAAGTGGACCGCACTCACCCAGCCGATCCGGGCGCTCGTGGTGCAGGACGTGTCCGGCTCGATGGCGCTCGACGCCGGAGGCCGTTCGCGCGCGGCCTTCCTCCGGGAGGCCTCGCTGTTCGGACTGGGCCGGTTCCCCAAGAACACCGCGCTGGGCTACTGGGAGTTCAGCATCGACCGCGGCGGCCCCGGCCAGGACTATCGGGAGGTGATGCCGATCGCGCCGATCTCCGAGATCGAGGGAGGCCGTACCAACCGCGACCGCCTCGCCGACTCCATCCGCGACACGCTGGGGCACGTCGGCGGCGGCACCGGTCTCTACGACACCGCGCTCGCGGCGTTCAAGACCGTGTACGACTCATACGACCCCGCGTACTCCAACAGCGTGATCATCATGACCGACGGCCGCAACGAGGATCGCGACAGCATCACGCTGGGGCATCTGGTGTCGGAGCTGAACATCATGAAGAACCCCGCGCGGCGCATCCCGATCATCGCGGTCGGCATCTCGGAGGACGCCGACGCCGGTGCGCTCAAGCAGATCGCCGAGGCCACCGGCGGCAGCTCGTTCATCGCACGCGACCCCAAGGATGTGGGCGCGATCCTGCTGCAGGCGGTCTCCTACCGCGTGGAAGCGGCGTGACGGCAAAGCACTCCTGAGCGAGCGATTACTCGGTACGGTCGTCGGTGAGACGTCCCTCACTTCAGGAGTGCCCGTGTACCCAGGAACCTTCGCCGCGACCACACCGGACAAGCCTGCGCTGATCCGCCCGTCGACGGGTGAGCGCGTCACCTATCGAGAGCTCACGGACAACTCCACCAGAATCGCCAATCACCTGCACGACCTGGGAATCGGTCGGGGCGACACCATAGCGATCGTCTCCGACAACGATCTGCGCGTCTTCGACGTGTACTGGGCCGCGGTCCGCTCCGGCATGTACGTCACCGCCGTGAACCACCACCTCACCCCGGCGGAGGTGAACTACATCCTCGACGACTGCGATGCGCGCGCGGTCTTCACCTCGGCCGCGGTGGCGGGCGCCGTCTCCGAGGCCCACCGCATCGAGGCCCTGTCCGACGATTCCCGGCGGGTGGCCTGGGGCGGGCCGGTCGACGGTTTCCTCGACTACCCGGAGGTGCTGGCCGCTGCGTCGGACGCCCCGCTGACCGACCAGCCCCGCGGCGCCGACATGCTTTACTCCTCGGGAACCACCGGGCGGCCCAAGGGAATCAAGCCGTCGCTGCCCGGCGTCCAGGTCGACGAGGCCCCCGACCTCATATCGCAGGTGTTCGGCCCGGTGTACGGATTCGGCCCCGACACCGTCTACCTGTCGCCGGCGCCGCTGTACCACGCCGCTCCCCTTCGGTACTGCGCGATGACGAACGCTCTGGGCGGGACGGTGATCGTGATGGACCACTTCGAGCCGGAGACGGCCCTGCGGTACATCGACGAATACTCCGTGACGCACAGTCAGTGGGTGCCCACCATGTTCGTCCGGATGCTGAAGCTGCCGGACGAGGTCCGCGACCGGTACGACGTCTCGAGCATGAAGGTCGCCATTCACGCCGCCGCTCCGTGTCCGGCGGAGGTGAAGCGCAGAATGATCGACTGGTGGGGACCGGTGATCAACGAGTACTACGCGGCCACCGAAGCCGCGGGCGTCACGCTGATCGGATCGGCGGACTCGTCGACCCACCCCGGCTCGGTCGGCAGAGCCGTCCTCGGAGTGGTGCACATCTGTGGTCCCGACGGTGAACCGCTGCCCGCCGGAGAGGTCGGGACCGTCTATTTCGAGCGCGACGAGATGCCCTTCGTCTATCACAACGATCCGGCGAAGACGGCGCAGGCGCAGCACCCGGGGCATGCGAACTGGGCGACCACCGGCGACCTCGGTTACGTGGACGACGAGGGCTTCCTCTACCTCACCGACCGCCAGGCCTTCACGATCATCTCCGGCGGCGTCAACATCTACCCGCAGGAGTCGGAGAACGTCCTCATCAACCACCCGGCGGTATACGACGTCGGCGTGATCGGCCTGCCCGACGACGATCTCGGAGAGCGACCGGTGGGCTTCGTCCAACTGGTCGACGGCGCCGAGGCCTCCGATCGCCTCGCCGCCGAACTCGTCGACTTCGCGAAGGCCGAACTCGCGTCGTTCAAGGTCCCCAAGGAGATCCGCTTCGTGGACGACCTGCCGCGGACCCCGACCGGCAAGCTGGTCAAGGGCGAACTCCGGAAGCGGGTACTGGAGTCATTCAGCTGAACGACTGACGTCTGATCCTCGTTAACGCCGCGTGCGCGGACCCGATCTCACCAGTGTCGGGGCACGCACAGCGGCCGCACAGCAGGTGCGGCCACGCGCACAGCGAGGAGCCCACATGAAGATCCATCGGGCGGCGGCCGCAGTCGCGGTCGCCGCCGCGCTCGCCCTCTCGTCCGGATGCTCGGCGACCTCCGACCGGCAGGCACCCACCTCCGGCAGTGCTCAGGCCAATCTGCCCGCTCCGGTGTCCGCCCGCTCGGACGAACCGTCGTCGCCGATCCGGGTCACCGTCGACGGTGCGACGGCGCCGACCGACGCGGTGGCCACCGACACGGCAGGGGTTCTCCTGCCTCCCCAGGATGTCCACCGTCTCGGCTGGTGGGTCGACTCGTCGCTGCCCGGGTCCGGCTCCGGGACCGTGGTGATGACCGGGCACGTCGACGACGTGAAGCAGGGAAAGGGCTTCGCCGCACGGTTCTCCGGCCTCAAAACCGGTGACGCCGTCGACGTCACCACCGCGGACGGACACCGGCACGTCTACCACGTCACCCGGTCGGTGCTCGCCGACAAGGAGTCCACCGGCCGCGACGGACTGCCGGTGGACGAACTCAATCGACGGACCGGCCCGGAGACTCTCGCACTCATCACCTGCGGCGGCCCGTTCATCGGCCCGCCCCTCGGTTACCGCGACAACGTCGTCGTCTTCGCCGCACCCGCGTGACGCGGACCGCTACCGACCATTCACACACTCATCAGGAGACCACCATGAAGATCAACCGCCGCGGAGTACCCGCGATCCTCGCCGCCGCCGTGATGTGCGCGGCTCTCACCCCCGCCGCCGCCTGGGCGGACGTTCCCGCCACGGAGTCCGCGCCCACCACGGCGCAGACCACTGCCGAGACGGCCGCTCCGACCGAGGTGACGTCGAGCCCCACGGAGACCGCGACCCCCACCGGCAGCCCGACCGAGAGTACGACGCCGCCCTCGTCCGACACCGGGACGCCGCCCAGTGAGACGAGCACCGCGCCCCCGACCACCCGGCCCGAGAAGAAGACCGGGGTGCTGGTGGTCTGGGCCGACGACGTGCAGGCCGGACTGATGGTCCCGGGCGCCATCATCCGGTTCGACGCCCCGCGGCACCATCCCGGCACCGTCACCACCCCCGCGCAGGTGACTCTGCCCGAGGGCTACTACCGGTTCACCGTCGTGGCGCCACCGGCCGGCTACCATCTGCTCGAGCCCGCCGACGACTTCGACGGCGTGATCGTCGCCGGTCGCAATCTGGAGCGCCGGATCCGCGTCGCCAAGGACCAGCAGGAACCGACCAACGGTGTCCTCGGGGTCACCAAGCGCGACCGCGTCACCGGGGAACCGTTGCAGGGAGCGAAGTTCCGGGTCGTCACGTGCAGCGGTAACTATGTCGCGGCACTCACCTCCGGCGATCAGGGAACAGCGTTCCGCGGTCTGGATCCCGGCTGCTACGACCTCCTCGAGGACGCGGCCCCCGCGGGATACCAGCTCGACCTGACACCGCACCGGGTGTGGATCAAGAAGGGCGAGGAGACCGACCTCACCGTGTACGACATCCCCGTCGACTATGTGGCACCGCGGAACCCCGCCGACCGGGTGCCCCTGCGGTCGGTCCCCTCGGGCCGCATCGACTGAACCCGGCGCACCCGGGGGCGCGTCCGCTCAGGCGAGCTCGATGAGCTCCTGGTATTCGTCGGACCAGTGGTCCTCGGTGCCGTCGGGCAGGAGGATCACCCGCTGAGGCTCCAGAGCCTCCGCGGCACCGGGGTCGTGTGTCACCAGAACCACGGCCCCGGTGTAACTGCGCAGTGCCTCCAGCACCTGCTCTCGGGAGACCGGATCGAGGTTGTTCGTCGGCTCGTCGAGCAGCAGGACGTTGGCGGCCGAGGACACCAGCCCGGCGAGCGCCAGACGGGTCTTCTCACCGCCCGAGAGCGTCCCGGCCGGCTGGTCCAGCTGCGGACCGGTGAACATGAACGCTCCGAGCAGCCCCCGCAGATCCTGTTCACCGGCGTCGGGCGCCGCGTGCCGGATGTTCTCCCAGACCGTCGCGTCGTCGTCGAGGGTGTCGTGCTCCTGTGCGAAGTACCCGATCTTGAGGCCGCGACCCGGCTCCAGTTCACCGAGGTCGGGTTTCTCCACACCGGCGAGCAACTTGAGCAGCGTGGTCTTGCCCGCGCCGTTGAGGCCGAGGATCACCACCCGGCTCCCCTTGTCGATCGCGAGGTCGACGCCGGTGAAGATCTCCAGCGAGCCGTACACCTTGGTCAGATTCGACGCCATCAGCGGCGTCTTGCCGCACGCCGCCGGCTCCGGGAACCGGATGTGCGCGGTCTTGTCGGCCACCCGCACCTCGTCGAGCTCGTCCATCATGCGCTCGGCACGTTTGAGCATCTGCTGCGCCGCGGTGGCCTTGGTCGCCTTCGCCCCCAGCTTGGCCGCCTGCACGCGCAGCGCCCCGGCCTTCTTCTCGGCGTTGGCCCGCTCGCGCTTGCGGCGCTGCTCGTCGGTCGCGCGGGCGTCCAGGTACCGCTTCCAGCCCATGTTGTAGACGTCGGCCTCACCGCGGACCGCATCGAGGAACCACACACGGTTCACCACGTCGGCCAGCAGGTCGACGTCGTGGCTGATGACGACGAGGCCGCCCTCGTGGTTCTGCAGGAACGTCCGCAGCCAGGCGATCGAGTCGGCGTCGAGGTGGTTGGTCGGCTCGTCGAGGAGCAGCGTGGTATCCGACTTGCCCGAGCCGTCCGACGCCGCGAACAGGATGCGCGCCAACTCGATCCGGCGACGCTGACCGCCGGAGAGGGTACGCAGCGGTTGCCCGAGCACACGGTCGGGCAGACCGAGGCTGTTGCAGATGCGGGCGGCGTCGCTTTCGGCCTCGTAACCGCCGAGCGCCGAGAACCTCTCCTCGAGACGGGCGTACTTGGCGATCGCACGGTCGCGGACCCTGTCGTCCGCGGCCTCCTCCATCAGCGCCTGCTGCTTGCCCATCGAGGCGAGGATCTCGTCCAGTCCGCGCGCGGACAGCACGCGGTCCTTCGCGAGGACGTCGAGGTCGCCCTCCTTGGGATCCTGCGGCAGGTAACCGACCGGGCCGGAGGTGCGGACGGTTCCGGCGTACGGCTGCGTCTCGCCGGCGAGGATGCGCAGCGAGGTGGTCTTGCCCGCGCCGTTCCGGCCGACCAGCCCGATGCGGTCGCCCGGCTGAATGCGCAGGTGGTCTCCGGGCGCCGAAAGAAGAGTCCTCGCGCCCGCTCGTACTTCCAGGTCGGTCGCGGTGATCACGTCGATCCAGTCTACCGATGACGGGCCCGGTCCCCGAATCGGTTCTCGGCGCATGGACGGCCGCGGACTCGGACCCGCGCCCGGACTACCGTTGAGCCATGACTGATACAGCCTCCACCGATCTCACCGGCCGTTCCGCGCTCGTCACCGGCGGCAGCCGAGGCATCGGGTACGCCATCGCCCTCGAACTCGCGCGCCGAGGTGCCGCGGTGGTCGTCACCGGCCGCAAACCCGAGCCCCTCGACGAGGCTGCGGCAGCGCTGCGCGACGCGGTCCCCGGTTCGGTGGTCACCGCGGTCGCGGGCAACACCGGCGATCCCGAGCACCGCGCGGACGCGGTCGCGGCGGCCGTGGCGAACGGCGGTATCGACATCCTCGTCAACAACACGGGGATCAATCCGACCGCGGGTCCGCTCATGGACGCCGATCTCGGGGCGGTGCGCAAGACCTTCGACACCAACGTCGTCGCGGCTCTCGGCTATGTCCAGGAGGCGTACCGAGCGGGAATGAAGGACTCGGGCGGTGCCGTCGTCAACATCGCGTCGATCGCGGGCCTGCGGCCGACCGGGTTGATCGCGGCCTACGGCGCGTCCAAGGCCGCGCTGATCCATCTCACCGAGGAGCTCGCGTGGCAGCTCGGTCCGTCGATCCGGGTGAACGCCGTCGCCCCCGGCGTGGTGAAGACCAAGTTCGCCGACGTCCTTCTCGCGGCCGGTGAGGACGTCGTGGGGCAGACCTACCCGATGAACCGGGTGGGCACTCCCGAGGACATCGCGGCCACGGTGGCCTTCCTGGTGAGCGACGCGGCGTCGTGGATCACCGGTGAGACGATCCGCGTCGACGGCGGCAAGCTGGCCACCGGCGGGATGTGACCGCGCCCGTCGAGGGGCCCAGCGCCGACGTCATCGTCGTGGGCGCCGGGCCCGCGGGGCGCTCGCTCGCGTACCGCGCCGCCGCGGCGGGGCTGCGCGCGACGCTCGTCGACCCGGCGCCGCACCGAGTGTGGCGGCAGACCTTCGGCATGTACGCCGACGACGCACCGGCCTGGCTCGACCCCGGGGCGGTGGCCGCCCGCAGCGCCGAGTTCTGCGTCTTCACCCCGCAGCGGCGGGTGGTGGACCGCGGGTACCTGGTGCTCCACTCGGAGCGGTTCCAGCAGTCCCTGTCGCTGTCGGAGGTGACGGTCGTGGCCTCGTCGGCGACCGCTCTCACCGCGACGTCGGTCACGCTCGCCGACGGCTCCGTACTCGCCGGCCGACATGTGGTCGACGCCCGCGGCACCGCCGGGCACCGCCGAGCCGACACGCCGCGCCAGACCGCCGTCGGATTCCTCGCGGGCCGGGTCGGGGCGACGGACGGCGACGACCCCGACACCACCGTGCTGATGGACTGGCGGCCCGCCGATACCGGGCCGAACGCCGTCTCATCGAACCTCACCTCATCGGACCCGGCCTCGTTCAGCTACCGGATCGACACCGCTCGCGGACGCCTCGTCGAGGAGACCTGCCTGGCCGCCCGCCCGCCCCTGGGCATCTCCGAACTGGCCCGTCGAGCGCGCCTGCGCCTGCGTCTGTCCGCGCCGACCGGCGACGAGGAGGTTCAGCACGGTGGGATGGACGAGATCGTCGATTTTCCGATGTACCCGAACGCACGACCGTGGCGTGGCGACGGCGCCCTGGCGATCGGCGCGGTCGGCGGTCGGATGAATCCGGCGACCGGATACAGCGTCGCGCAGTCTCTGCGCGCCGCCGATCTGGTCGTCGAGGCTGTCGCCGGCCGTCGGGATCCACGCGCCGCGTTGTGGCCTCGCGCCGCTCGTATCGCGTTCACGCTCCGACTGCTGGGACTGCTGGTCCTCATCCGGCTCAGACCGGCCGAACTCGTCGGCTTCTTCGACGCCTTCTTCGGCGTCCCGGTTCCGCTGCAGCGCGCCTATGTGTCGTCGCACGCCGACGCCCCCGGCGTGCTGCGCGCGATGGCGGCGGTGTTCCGGCGGTGCCCGCCGCGGCTGAAGGCCCGCGTCGCCGTCGCCTCGGCCCGCGCCGCCGTCGAAGTGGTCCGCCTCATTGTCGTCGGCGCGTCGGGGTCGGCTGAGGAGGGCTAGAGCTGTTTCAGCAGCAGGTACTGCGCCGAGATCTTCTGCTGCGCCTCATGCAGATCGGAGCCGTCCGCCTGGGCCGCGTAGCTGCCGTAGGCGACGAAGCAGGTCGCTTGATCGTCGCCGAACGAGGACTTGCTGGTCTGACACACCGCCGACGGCAGATCCTGCGGGCTGTCGGCCTTCTTGGCGGTCGGATCGTCGGAGTCGTCGGAGAGGGTTTTGAGCAGTTCTGCGGCCTGGTCGTCGCCGCCGGAGCGGAAGACCAGGGAGCCCCCGACCGCGGCCTCGGTGACGCCGGTCTTCTGCAAGTCGGCGAAGGTGGCGGTCGACTTGCTCGCCAGCTGCGAGATGGCCCGCGGTCCGGCGACCGAGCCGGAGAAGGCGGAACCGCCGTTCGACTCCGTCGGCAGCACGGCGCGCAACAGGCCGTTCGGGTCGATCCGCTTGTCGTCGCTGATCGGTTTCATCGCATCGAGCAGGGCTTTCTGCTTCGTGAAGGCAGACCGCACCGCGGCGAGAGTCCATCCGCCGTCGTCGGCGTCGGCCCAGGTGTAGACCACCTTCTCTGCCACCGGGGTGAACGCCACGGTGATCTGACCGCCGCCGCTCGACTTCCCCGTGAGCGCCACCGTCTCGGCGGGCATCCCCGGGACGTCGGTGCGCCGCATCGGTGAACCGTAGGTCTTCTTGAGCATCTGGCCGGACATCGCCGACACGGCCTCGCCGGCCGTCTCCGCATCGGGATACACCAGCACGGCATGATTGAGCCCCTGATGCAGGTTCTTACCGTCGCTGTCGTCCGGCGCCCCGCCGGCCATGGTGAAGCCGTAACGCAGCTTCTGCGAGACCGGCAGGTCGGCCGCATCGGAGAAGACGCCCCGCAGTCCGCTCGCGCCGGAGATCGGGTAGGTCGGCATGCTGAACTTGGTCAGCACCGGATCGACCTCGTCACGGAACGCGATGTCTTCGCCCAGCCGCATGGCCCGCAGCCGGTTCATCTCCGACTCCGTATCAGCGGTCCCCGCAGCAGGCTGCAGACTGGTCGCGTACTTCCCCGTATCGAGCTGGATCGGTCCGCGCGTCGCGGTGCCGTCCACGGTGCACGCGGTGACCGCCGAGAGGCTGACGACTGCTCCGGCGGCCGCGGCCGCTCGTTTCCACTGCATAGGCAGATCCTAAAGGGCCCGGCCCGGACCCACGAACAGCACTACGCCCGGCGAATGACACCGTCACTCGCCGGGCGTGGCACCCGTGTCAGTCCCGACCGGTCACTCCTGGCCGCTCTCCTTGAGGGCCTGCTCGACGTCGAGTGCCTTCACCTGGTCGATCAGGCTGTCGAGCGCCTGGGGAGGCAGCGCACCGGCCTCGTTGAAGACCAACCGACCCTGCTTGAACGCCATGATGGTCGGGATGGAGCGGATGCTCGCGGCCGCCGCCAACTGCTGCTCGGCCTCGGTGTCGACCTTGCCGAAGACGATGTCGTCGTGCTTTTCGGAGGCCGCTTTGTACGTGGGTGCGAACTGCCGGCACGGGCCGCACCAGCTCGCCCAGAAGTCCACGAGGACGATGTCGTTGTCGACGATCGTCTGCTCGAAGTCGTCACCGGTCAGATCAATTGTTGCCATGTCTGTATCTAACCGGATCCGCCGCCGTGCTATTCCTGCACGCGGCACTTCTCCACGCGGGGTTCCGCGCCGACGGCCCGCCGGACCGCCTCGTCCACGAGGTCGGCGTTGATCGCCGCACCCGCCGCCACCCCGGACGCGGCGGCCGCGCCCACCATCGCCATCGGGTCGCGCGCGTTGCCCGCCGCCCACACTCCGTCGACTGCCGTCCGGCCCGTCGCATCGGTCTCGATGTACGTTCCGAACGGGTGGTCCGACACGCGGCCGCCCAGGGTCTGGAACAGCTCTCCCCGCGCGTGTACGCGGGTCGCCACCGCGACGGCGTCCACCTCGTACGCCGCACCCGCGACACGGACGGACCGGACTCGGTCGCCGTCGGTCAGCACCCGGTCGACGCGGCCGTCGACGACCGGGACGTCCATCGCCGTCAAGCGTTCACGCGCTTGCGCACCGAGGACGGACTCGTGATCGAAGACCGTCACATGCTCGCTGAGTTGCCGGAACAGCAGCGCCTGGTGTTCAGCCATCGGGCTCGTCGCGACCACGCCGATGCGCCGTCCGCGAACCTCCCAACCGTGGCAGTACGGACAGTGCAGCACTGTCCGCCCCCAACCAGCGGCCAGTCCCTCGATCGCGGGTAGTTCGTCCACCGCTCCGGTCGCCAGGAGCACCCGGTACGCACCGACCGTCTCCCCGGACGAGAGGCTCAGCGTGAACCCGCCGGAGATGCGCTCGGCACTGAGCACGGTTCCCTCGAACATCTCGGCGCCGTACCCGGCCGCCTCGGCTCGACCGGCCGCCAGCAGATCGGTGGGTGCCGTACCCTCGCGGCCCAGCACGTTGTGCGCAGACTCGGCGGGCCGATTGCGCTGTTCACCCGCGTCCACCACGAGGACGGTCCGCAGTGAGCGGCCCAGGGTCACCGCGGCGCCGAGTCCCGCCGGTCCCCCGCCCGCGATGAGCACGTCGTACTGCCGGTTCGGGCCGGCCTCCCGTGAATTCGTCATGGATCGACCGTATGCGCGGTATTGCAGATAGCGCATACACTCTTGCGCATGACGCAAGAACTCGATCGACGTTCCGATCCCGACCTGGACGCCCTGGTGCGGAGCCGGATTCGGAGTCTTCGGCTCGCCCGCGGATGGACCCTCGACTCACTCGCCCGCCGATGCGACATGAGCGCGTCGACGCTCTCCCGGATCGAGACCGGCGGGCGCCGCGTAGCCCTCGACCAACTGGTGCCGATCGCCCGTGCGCTCGGGGTGTCTCTCGACCAGCTCGTCGAACCCGTCTCCGATGAAGACGTGGTCATCCGGCCGGAAGCCCACTCCTCCGGAGACGCGATCACGTGGCTCCTCTCGCGCGATCGCGCCGATGCCGGCGTCGTCGTCGCCAAGATGCGGCTCCAACCGCCGGCGGAGTGGCCCACACCTCGCGTGCATCCCGGTCATGAGTGGTTCACCGTGCTCTCCGGCAGCGTGCGGCTGGCTCTCGGTGAGCGGATCATCTACGTCCAGGCCGGCGAGGCGGCCGAGTTCTCGACGATGACGCCGCATGCCTTCGTCGCCCACGGGACCACCGCCGAGATTCTGACGATCTTCGACCGGGACGGCGAACGCGCTCACCTTCCCGAGTGACCGTCTCGCTCCGGCCGATCGAGCCCGACGGGATCGAGGGGGACGTCGAAGGCGGGCAGTCTGCTACGTCGATCGGGCAGGCGGATCACCAGGGCGACGAGAACGCCGACGGCCACGCCGATCAACGTGTCCACGGCGCGGAAGGTGAGCATCCGCAGCGGCGGCGACGGAGCGGTGAGCTCGGTCATCAGCATGATGAGCGGCGTGAAGAACCCGATGGCGACCGCATAGTGGCGCGTCATGAACAACTCTGTCGGCCAGAGCAGAAGGACCGCGATCACCGCCACCGCACCGGCACCCAGATCCAGTGCCAGGAGCGCCGCCGCCAGCAGGAGTCCGGCCATCGTGCCGACTGTCCGATGCGCGGCGCGGGTGAGGACTCGGCGTACCTCCGCATCGCCCGGGCGGCCGGTGTCGATCACAGCGAGCGGAACGGCCGCGGCGGCCATCGCCCAATTCGCGTGCTCGAAGCCCATCGCCAATCCGATGGACCCGGCCGCCCCCACGGCCACGCCGTACCGGACCGCGTGCAGGCGCACCCCGGCAGGCGGACGGCGCACCACCGAGCGGACTCCGGCGAACCACCCGTGCCTGCCCCGCAACGGCGCCGGGGTACCGACCGTTCCGATCGCCACGGCGAGCAGTGCCGTGCCTGCGCAGATCGCCACGGCCGCCCCGGGAGCCACCAGCCCCGCCGGGACAGTCGCGGTGGCGCCCAGCGCGAAGATGAAGAAGAACGGGCCCGCCGGACGCAGCCGCACCGCGTCGGCGAGCAGCGAGCCCACGACCGCGAACGCCGTCTCGGCCACCACGAGTGCCCAGACGGGCGCGGAGACTGCGGAGAGACCGACGCCGATCGCACTGCCCGCCGTCAGGAGACCGGCCGCCTGCAGCTGATGCGTGATCCTGCGCCGGCCGCCCTCTCCCCGGCCGTACATCCCTGCGAAGGCACCGAAGACGGCGTAGACCAACAGCTCCGGACGCCCGGCGACGAGAAGTGCGACAGTGGGAACGACCAGACCCACCAGCACGCGGAACGCGTGCCGGTGATCGTCGCCGTTCGGGAGCGCCGCGGTCACGGCGCTCGAGCGGCCTCCGGTCAGACCGTGAAGCCGAGGGCGCGCAGCTGCTCGCGTCCGTCGTCGGTGATCTTGTCGGGCCCCCACGCCGGGATCCACACCCAGTTGATGTCGACCTCGGTGCACAGACCGGAAGTCACCAGCACATTGCGCGTCTGGTCCTCGATGACGTCGGTGAGCGGGCACGCCGGCGAGGTGAGGGTCATATCGAGCTTCACCGCCGCGTCCTGGTCGATGGCGACGTCGTACACGAGCCCGAGGTCGACGACGTTGATGCCCAGCTCCGGGTCGACGACGTCGCGCATCGCCTCCTCGACGTCGTCGATCGACGGGAGCGAGGTGGCGACCGGCTCGGCCGGCGCAGTGGTTTCGGTGTTGGTCTCGGTCATTGGTCGCTCCTAGGCGGGATCGGGGACTTCGGTGGCGAGGCTCTGCGAGAGCGCGTCCTTGAACGCCATCCACCCGAGCAGAGCACACTTGACGCGCGCCGGATACTTGCTGACACCGGCGAGCGCGATGCCGTCGCCGATGACCTCCTCATCGCCGGGATCGGTCCCGCGCGAGGTCATCATGGCGTTGAACGAATCGACGGTGGCGAGCGCCTCGTCGACGGGCAGCCCGACCACCTGGTCGTAGAGCACCGAGGTCGAGGCCTGGGAGATCGAGCAGCCCTGGCCGTCGTATGAGATGTCGGCGACGGCGTCGTCGACCACCGACACCCGCAGCGTCACCTCGTCACCGCACGTCGGGTTCACGTGGTGCACCTCGGCGTCGTACGGATCCCGCAGACCACGGCCGTGCGGATGCTTGTAGTGGTCCAGGATCACCTCCTGGTACATCTGCTCCATCCGCATCAGCGACCCCCGAAGAACCGCTGGGCGACGCCGATCGCGTCGGCGAGCGCGTCCACCTCGTCGAGCGTGTTGTACACGGCGAACGATGCGCGCGCACTGGCCTGAACGCCGAAGGCCCGGTGCAGAGGCCAGGCGCAGTGGTGTCCGACGCGGATCGCGACCCCCTCGTCGTCGAGGATCTGGCCGAGGTCGTGGGCGTGGATGCCCTCGACGTCGAACGAGACCGCGCCGCCTCGCCGCTCGGCGGTGGTGGGACCGACGATGCGCAGACCGTCGATCGCCGTCAGCCGCTCCAGCGCGTGCGCGGTGAGCTCGTGCTCGTGCGCGGCGACGTTGTCCATGCCGATCTTCTCGAGGTATTCCACGGCCGCGCCCAGACCGACGACCTGAGAGGTCATCGGGACGCCCGCCTCGAAACGCTGCGGCGGCGCGGCATACGTGGACACCTCCATGGTGACCGTCTCGATCATCGAACCGCCGGTGAGGAAGGGCGGCAGCTGAGCCAGCAGAGACGCGCGGCCGTACAGCACGCCGACACCCGACGGACCCAGCATCTTGTGCCCGGAGAAGGCCGCGAAGTCGACCCCGAGAGCCGCGAAGTCGACGGGCATGTGCGGCACCGACTGGCAGGCGTCGAGCACCGCCAGCGCATCCACCTCGTGAGCGCGGCGCACCAGTTCGGCGACGTCGGCGACGGCGCCGGTGACATTCGACTGATGAGTGAACGCGACCACCTTCACCGACTCGTCGAGTACCAGCGAGTCCATGTCGATGCGGCCGTCGGCCGTCACTCCGTACCAGCGCAGGGTGGCTCCGGTGCGGCGGCACAGCTCCTGCCACGGCACCAGATTCGCGTGATGCTCCAGTTCGGTCACCACGATCGTGTCACCGGGGCCGAGGGCCCTGCCGCCGAAGACCGGCGCCGAACGGTCATCGCCCAGGGTGTACGCCACCAGGTTGAGCGCCTCGGTGGCGTTCTTGGTGAAGACCACCTCGTCGACGGCGACGCCGACGAAGCCGGCGATCGCCGCGCGCGCGTGCTCGTACGCGTCGGTCGCCTCTTCGGCCAGCTGGTGCGCACCGCGATGAACCGCGGCGTTGTGGTTCAGCAGGAAGTCTCGCTCGGCGTCGAGCACCTGCAGCGGGCGCTGCGACGTGGCCCCGGAGTCGAGGTACACGAGCGGCTTGTCGTCGCGGACGGTGCGGGACAGGATCGGGAAGTCCGCCCGCAGTGCCGTGACGTCGAGTGCGGCTGCGGTGGTCATGTCACTCCCCCTTCGTCGCGTTGATCGAGATGGCGGCCGTCACTTCGCGGCGGCCGCGGTGAACCGCACGTAGCCGTTCTCTTCGAGCTCGTCGGCCAACTCGGGTCCGGCGGACTCGACCACGCGGCCGTCGACGAAGACGTGGACGTAATCGGGCTTGATGTACCGCAGAATCCGCGTGTAGTGCGTGATGAGCAGGATCCCGCCGTTCTCGCGTTCCTTGTAGGCGTTCACGCCTTCGGAGACGATGCGCAGCGCGTCCACGTCCAGACCCGAGTCGGTCTCGTCGAGAATCGCGATCTTCGGCTTGAGCAGCCCGAGCTGCAGGATCTCGTGACGCTTCTTCTCACCGCCGGAGAAGCCCTCGTTGACGCTGCGCTCACCGAACGCGGGATCGATCTCGAGTTCGGCCATCGCCTGCTTGGTCTCCTTGACCCAGTGCCGCAGCTTCGGGGCCTCGCCGCGCACGGCGGTGGCCGCGCTGCGCAGGAAGTTCGACATCGAGACGCCGGGCACCTCCACCGGATACTGCATCGCCAGGAACAGTCCGGCGCGGGCGCGCTCGTCGACGCTCATCTCCAGGACGTTCTCCCCGTCCAGGGTGATCGATCCCGAGGTGACCTCGTACTTGGGGTGACCGGCGATGGCGTACGAGAGAGTCGACTTGCCGGACCCGTTGGGGCCCATGATCGCGTGGGTCTCGCCCGAGCGCACCGTGAGGTTCACACCCTTGAGGATGTGGATCGGCTCGGCGTCGGCGTCGGACTGCGCGACGTCGACGTGCAGGTCGCGGATTTCCAGGGTCGTCATCTGTGGTGATTCCTTGTCGAAGTATGTGTGGATGGTCAGGCGCCGGCCGACTCGAGTTCGGCCTCGATCGCGGATTCGAGCCGCTCGCGCAGTTCCGGGACGGCGATCTTGGCGAGGACCTCGCCGAAGAAGCCCCGGACCACGAGGCGCCGCGCCTGATCTTCGGGGATGCCGCGCGCCTGGAGGTAGAACAACTGCTCGTCGTCGAACCGGCCGGTGGCGCTGGCGTGACCGGCGCCGACGATCTCACCGGTCTCGATCTCCAGGTTGGGGACCGAGTCGGCACGGGCGTTGTCGGTGAGCACCAGGTTCCGGTTGAGTTCGTAGGTGTCGGTGCCCTCGGCGGCCGGCCGGATCAGCACGTCGCCGATCCAGACGGTGTGGGCCTCCTTGCGCTTGTCGCCCGACCGGTCGCCCTGGAGAGCGCCCTTGTAGGTGACGTGCGAGCGGCAGTTGGGCTGCGAGTGGTCCACCAGGAGACGCTGCTCCAGGTGCTGCCCGCCGTCGGCGAAGTACAGTCCCCACAGCTCGACGTCGCCGCCGGGCGCGGTGTACTGCACGTGCGGCGAGAGCCGCACGGTGTGTCCACCGAGGCTGACCGCGAAGTGCTTGACGACCGCGTCACGTCCCAGCGACAGGTGGTGGGTGGCGACGTGGGTCGCGTCGTCCTCCCAATCGTGGACGTTCACGACGGTCAGATGCGCGCTGTCGGCGGCGAGGATCTCGACGTTCTCGCCGATCACGCCGCTGCCGCGCTGATCGAGAACCACGACCGCCTTCGAGAAGGCCTCGGCGCGGATCTGGATGTGCGAGTAGGCGACCTCGTCGGCTCCCGGACCGTCGACGGTGACGAACACCGGATCGGCGATCTGCGCCTCGCGGCCGATCGTGAGCACGGTGGCCTTCTCGAAGGACGAGTAAGCCTGGGCGGAGACCCTGTCGAAGGGCACCCCGGCCTCACCGAGACGGGGATCCTCGCGGCCGACGGTCTCGACGGTGACGCCCTCGGCGTCGCCGCTGACCTGCACCGAGGTGGTGCCGGTGGCGAGCGCCGTACCGTCGTGCAGACCGTGCAGCCGGCGGAACGGCGTGAAGCGCCACGCCTCTTCGCGCTGCGACGGCACCTCGAAGGCGTCGACGTCGTAGGAGGTGAAGAGTTCACCCTTGTTGACCACCACGGGCGAGGCGGTGGTCTGGGAAGCGTCCGCCATCAGCCGACCGATCCTTCCATCTGCAGTTCGATGAGCCGGTTGAGCTCGAGTGCGTATTCCATCGGGAGTTCCTTGGCGATCGGCTCCACGAATCCGCGGACCACCATCGCCATGGCCTCCTGCTCGGTCAGTCCGCGGCTCATCAGGTAGAAGAGCTGATCGTCGCTGACCTTCGAGACGGTGGCCTCGTGTCCCATCGTCACGTCGTCCTCGCGGATGTCGACGTACGGGTAGGTGTCGCTGCGGCTGATCTGATCGACGAGCAGGGCGTCGCACTGCACGGTGGACCGGCTGCCGTGGGCGCCGGGGTTGATCTTGATCAGGCCGCGGTACGACGACCGTCCGCCGCCGCGAGCGACGGACTTGCTGACGATGTTGCTCGACGTGTTGGGCGCCAGGTGGACCATCTTGGATCCGGTGTCCTGGTGCTGGCCCTCGCCGGCGAACGCCACCGACAGGACCTCGCCCTTGGCGTGCTCACCGGTCAGCCACACGGCCGGGTACTTCATGGTGACCTTGGAACCGATGTTGCCGTCGATCCACTCCATGGTCGCGCCCTCTTCGGCCTTCGCACGCTTGGTGACCAGGTTGTAGACGTTGTTCGACCAGTTCTGGATGGTCGTGTAGCGGCAGCGGCCGCCCTTCTTCACGACGATCTCGACCACGGCCGAATGAAGCGAGTCGGACTTGTAGATCGGGGCCGTGCAGCCCTCGACGTAATGGACATAGGCGTCCTCGTCGACGATGATCAACGTCCGCTCGAACTGCCCCATGTTCTCGGTGTTGATGCGGAAGTAGGCCTGCAGCGGGATGTCCACGTGGACACCCGGCGGAACGTAGATGAACGAGCCGCCCGACCACACCGCGGTGTTCAGCGCGGAGAACTTGTTGTCGCCTGCGGGGATGACGCTGCCGAAGTACTCCTGGAAGATCTCGGGGTGCTCACGCAGGCCGGTGTCCGTGTCGAGGAAGATCACGCCCTTCTCCTCCAGGTCCTCGCGGATCTGGTGGTACACGACCTCCGACTCGTACTGCGCGGCGACGCCGGCGACCAGACGCTGCTTCTCGGCCTCCGGGATGCCGAGGCGGTCATAAGTGTTCTTGATGTCCTCGGGCAGGTCCTCCCACGACTCGGCCTGCTTCTCGGTCGAGCGCACGAAGTACTTGATGTTGTCGAAGTCGATGCCGTCGAGGTCGCCGCCCCAGCTGGGCATCGGCTTGCGGTCGAAGATGCGGAGCGCCTTGAGCCGTTGGTCGAGCATCCACTCGGGCTCGTTCTTCTTGTCCGAGATGTCGCGGACGACGGCCTCGGACAGACCGCGCTTGGCGGACGCACCTGCCTCATCGCTGTCGGACCAGCCGTAACCGTAGCGATCGAAGGAAGCAATGGTCTCTTCCTGCGTCAACTGGGTGGCGGCGGGATCGGTGACCGTCATCGGAGAACCTTTCCATCGGGGGTGTCGGAGGCTGCGGGCTGAGCGGCCTCCGGAGTCGTGAGATGCACGGGAACGTGCGTGGTGCACACGCAGTCGCCGTTGGCGATGGTCGCCAACCGCTGCACGTGCGTACCGAGGAGCTCGGTGAACATGGCCGTCTCGGCCTCACACAGCTCCGGGAACTCGGACGCCACATGGGCGACCGGGCAGTGGTGCTGGCAGATCTGGACGCCCGCGCCGACTTCGCGCGTGTCGGCCGAGTAGCCGCCCGCGGTGAGAGCGTCGGCGATCTGCTGAACCGTCGCGATCACCGAACCGGACTCGCGCGCCGGCTCGACGCCGGAGACGAGATCCGAGATCCGCTCATGAGCGAACTCGTCGACCGCCTGCTGACCGGCGACGTCGCGCAGCTTCCGCAGCACAGCACCGGCCAGATCGTCGTAGGCGTGCCGGAGCTTGCCCCGGCCGGCCGGCGTGAGCTGGAACCACTTGGCCGGGCGGCCCCGCGTACCCTTGCCGGGACCGGCCTTGGAGAAGCCGGACGGCGCCACCTCGATGTCCCCGTCGGCCGACAGGATCTCGAGATGACGGCGGACGCCCGCGGGCGAGATCCCCAACCGCTCGGCGATGTCGCCGGCGGTCATCGGCCCCTCGTCCACCAGCAGCGACACGACGGCGGCGCGGGTCTGGCCGTCGTGGCCGCCCGCCTCCGCATGCTGCTCGCGCAGCTGCCGCTCGTCACCGCTCATGCTTTTCACAACAATATTGTTACCTAAATACTTCCACCGGGCTAGCAAGGGTCGCCTAAATCTCCGGCCCGACGGGGCGGCGGACACCACCCGTTAGAGTCTTCGATGTGCCAGAACTCCCCCTCATGCGCCGGACGCTCGACTACGTGGGCCTCGGCAAGCCGGCGGTCGAGCACGACGCCGACCGCATCGGCGACTTCGGCACCACCGTCGCGCGGATGCACGACGACGAACGCGAGGTGGGCCCGCTCAACCGCCTGGAGACGCTGCGGATGCGTCGGATCAGGCTGTTCGGCACCACCGGATCGATTCTGATCCTGATCGGTTCGCTCGGCACCGGCATGCTTCCGGTGCTGCAGAATCCGATCGTCGGCACCCGAGTCCTGTCGCTGCCCTCCCGGATGTACTCCACCGCTCTGACCATCTCCATCGGCGGCGCGATCATGCTGGTCGTCGCGTGGGTGATGCTCGGCAGATACGCCGTCGGGCGGTACCGGGTGGAGGTCGCCGAGGGCCGCAGCCCGGCACGCCGCATGACGCGCGGCCAGACCGACCGCACCCTGCTCATGTGGGTGGCGCCGCTGATCATCGCGCCGCCGCTGCTCAGCAAGGACGTCTATTCCTATCTGGCACAGAGCGCGATCGCGTACAAGGGCATGGACCCGTACACCTACAGTCCGATGCGCGGTCTGGGCGTCGACCACGCGCTCACCCTGTCGGTGCCGAACCTGTGGAAGGACACGCCGGCACCGTACGGGCCGCTGTTCCTGTGGATCGGCGAGCAGATCACCGCCATCACCGGTGAGAACATCACCGTCGCCGTGCTGCTGCACCGGCTGGTGGCGATCGCGGGCGTCCTGATGATCGTCTGGGCGCTGCCCCGGCTGGCACGGCGGTGCGGCGTCTCGGCCGTGGCAGCGCTGTGGCTCGGCGCGCTCAACCCGCTGCTCATCCTCCACCTCGTCGGCGGCATCCACAACGAGTCCCTGATGATCGGCATGATGCTCGTCGGCCTCGAATGGTCGTTCCGCGCCATCTACGGCACGCAGCGTCTCCGCAGACCCGACCGTCCGCTGCCGTCACGGGCGGGACGGATCCTGCTCGCCGGTGTCGTCGTCATCGCGGCGTCGGCGATGATCAAGGTGACGTCGATGCTCGCCCTCGGCTTCGTCGGCGTGGCGCTGGCCCGGCGCTGGGGTGCCACGCTTCCGGCTCTGCGCCACGCGCCGGTGAGTCAATGGTGGCGACGGTCGCGGCGTTCGCTCGCCGCCCTGGCGGCGAGCGCGGGAGTGATGGGCGTGGTCGCCGGCGCGGTGGTCGTGGTGACCTGCCTTGGAACCGGCCTGGGCTTCGGATGGACCCACACTCTCAGCACCGGCGGCATCGTCCGCTCGTGGATGTCGATGCCGACTCTGCTATCGGTGGTCGCCGGCCGCGTCGGACTGTGGCTCGGCCTCGGCGAGCAGACCCAGGCGATCCTGGACATCGCCCGGCCCATCGGGCAGCTCGTGGCGGCGGTCCTCGTGGTCCGCTGGCTGCTGGCATGCCTCGCTGGCCGCATCCATCCGATCGGCGGCCTCGGAATCGCGATGGCGAGCGTGGTGATCTTCTTCCCCTTCGTGCAGGCGTGGTACCTGCTGTGGGCCGTGATCCCGCTGGCCGCATGGGCCACCACCCGCTGGTTCCGCGTCGGCACCGTCGTCATCTCCGGAATCATCGCGATCGTCGTGATGCCGACGAGTTCGGACACCAGCCCCCTCGTGGTAGCCCAGGGCCTGGCCACCGGTGTGATCATGGTCGCAATCACGGCGATGGTCTTCTTCATCGACAGCCCGATCCGCATGTGGGTCAGGCAGCGTCACGACCGGAATCGCCAGTAAGGACCGTGTGCGGCCGGATCAGTCGGCGCGATGCGCACCGTTCGGCCGGCACCGCCCCGCAGCCCGGTGACCTGCGTCGCTCGCCTAGGCTGTTGGGCGTGCATGAAGCTCTTTCGCCCGGTACCGGGCCGGATCACCGACCGGCTTCGGGCGACGCGGCGCTCCTGGTCCGGGGTCTGGTGAAGAAGTTCGGGGACAAGACCGCCGTCGACGGGCTCGATCTGAGGCTGCCGCGCGGCGAACTGCTCGCGCTGCTCGGCCCGAACGGCGCCGGTAAGACCACCACAGTCGAGATCTGCGAGGGATTCACCCGGCCGGACGCGGGCGAGGTCCGAGTGCTCGGCCTCGATCCCATCGCCGACAACGACGCGCTGCGAACCCGGATCGGCGTGATGCTGCAGGGCGGCGGAGCGTATCCGGGGGCGAAGGCCAAGGAGATGCTTCGCCTCTGCGCCGCGTACAGCGCCGATCCCCTCGATCCCGAGTGGTTGATGGACGCCCTCGGCCTCACGGAGGTCGCGAACACGGGATTCCGCCGCCTCTCCGGCGGCCAGCAGCAGCGACTCTCGCTGGCGTGCGCGCTGGTCGGCCGGCCGGAACTGGTCTTCCTCGACGAGCCCACCGCCGGCCTCGACGCACACGCGCGAATCATGGTGTGGGAGTTGATCTCCCGACTCCGCGCCGACGGGGTGTCGATTCTGCTGACCACGCATCTGCTCGATGAGGCCGAGGAACTCGCCGACCAGATCGTCATCATCGACCGCGGGCGCGCCGTCGCCGCGGGCACACCGTCCGACCTCGTCCGGCGCGATGCCGAGCGCCGGCTGCGGCTCAGCGTCTCGGGGGTCGACGCGACCGAACTCCGGGACGGGCTCCAGGATGCACTCCCCGCCGGCTACCGCTGCACGCTCTCGCCGACCGGTGAGCATGTGGTGACCGGCGACATCACGCCCGCCGTGGTCTCGGCGATCGCACAGTTCTGCGCCGACCGCGGAATCCTGATCGACTCGCTCAACGTGGCAAGCAACAGCCTGCAGGACGTCTTCCTCAGCCTCACCGGACGGGAGGTGCGCGCATGAGCACCGAGGTACCCGCGACCAATCGCTTTCCGCGCGGAACGTTCACTCCGGGTCCGCGGCCCGCTCCGCTCACCCGGATGCTGGCGGCTCAGACTCGCATGGAGCTGGTTCTGCTGCTCCGCAACGGCGAACAGCTGCTGCTGACGATGTTCATCCCGATCACCATGCTGATCGGTCTGAGCCTGCTCCCCCTCGACACCGAGGCCGGCGCCACGCCCGCCGCGCGCGCCGCCACTTTCGTGCCCGCGATCCTGGCGGTCGCGATCATGTCGACCGCCTTCACCGGGCAGGCGATCGCGGTCGGCTTCGACCGCCGCTACGGTGCGCTCAAGCGACTGGGCGCCACCCCGATACCGCGATGGGGCATCATCGCCGGCAAGTCACTCGCGGTACTCATCGTGGTGGTCCTGCAGTCGATCATCATCGGTGGCATCGGCATGGCCTTCGGCTGGCGGCCGAGCATCGCGGGTCTGCTGCTCGGCGCGGTGGCGATCGCGGTCGGCACGGTCGCGTTCGCCAGCCTGGGACTGCTCCTCGGCGGCACGCTCAAAGCGGAGGTGGTACTCGCCCTCGGCAACCTGATCTGGTTCGTCCTGCTCGGTCTGGCCGGGCTCGTCGTCTTCGATCAGCATGTGCCCGACGCGGCGCGGACCGTCGCCCGCCTCTCCCCCTCCGGTGCTCTCACCGAGGCGCTCACCCGGGCCCTCGACTCGTCGTTCGACGTCTTCGGCTTCTGTGTCCTGATCGTGTGGGCCGCGATCGGCGGCGCGCTGGCAGTTAGGTGGTTCCGGTTCCAATGATCGACTCCTGGTTCGGCTTCAAGAGGCCGACCGCGACATTCCTCTATTACTGGGCGATCGCCAACCTCGCCGCCAATGTGCTGCTGGTGGTGACCGGCGGCGCGGTGCGGGTCACCGACTCGGGCCTCGGCTGTCCGACGTGGCCGCAGTGCACCTCGGGCTCGGTGACACCGCACGCCGCGATGGGCGTCCACGGGCTGATCGAGTTCGGCAACCGGATGCTCACCTGGGTGCTCGTGGTCATCGCGATCGCCACCTGGGTGGCCGCGATGCGGCGCGTCCCGGTCGACCGACTGTCGCGGCGGCTGGCCACCGGGGTCGCGATGGGTGTTCCGCTGCAGGCGATCATCGGCGGCATCACGGTGCTGACCAACCTGAACCCGTGGATCGTGGCCTTCCACTTCCTCGCGACGATGGTGATCATCTCGCTGGCCACCTGGATGGTGGTGCACACCGGGTCGGCCGCCCGTGGACCGGACGCCGGCGAGCCGGGGGCGACCGATGCCGAATCCGCGGTTCTCCGACGGTTCGGAGTCCTGCTCGCCTGGGCTCTGTACGCACTGACGTGGGTCACCATCTATCTCGGCACGGTGGTCACCGGTTCCGGACCGCACGCGGGCGACATCAAGGCGCACCGCAACGGTCTGGAGCCGACGCAGGCCACTCAGCTCCACGTGGACGCCGTCTGGACACTCGTGGGACTGACGGCCGCGCTCATCCTCCTGGCGGTGGCTGCGGTGCCGTCGCTGCGCCGCGCCGCACTGATCTTCGGCGGCGTGATCGTGGTACAGGGGATCATCGGCTACGTGCAGTACGCGGCCGGTCTTCCCGAGGTGCTCGTCATCCTCCACATGTTCGGTAGCGCTCTGCTCATGATCGGCGCGACGCAGCTCGTGCTCGCGACGACGCGCCGCTGATCCGCCGGATCTGACACGAGAACCCGGCGACCGCGTACGGTCGCCGGGTTCTGCGCTGTGCGTACGTGTTGCAGTGCGCGTACGTCGTCAGTCGAGGATCTTGCGGTTGCGCGCCTTGGGGAACCGCGACTGGTGGGCCACCCAACCGGCCATCTGGCGCCAGTGCGACGGCTTCACCTCGGTGACCGAGGTCAGATCCCGGTCCCACTCCGCGCGCTCGAGTCCGTCGACCGCTTCGATGACCGCGTCCGCGGTCCGCACGCTGTCGACCACCTGATCGCCCAGAATCCCGCCGGCCTCGCCCACCAGGGTGATCCGCACTCCCGCGGCACCCGCAGGCTGGACCACGGCCTTGGCCGAACCGCCCTCGGCGGCGACGAACTTTCCGATCGCGGAGACTACGGCGCTCGGCGCGGCCGCGACGGATTCGGAAGCAGTGGCTGTGGACGCAGCGGTGTCATCGCTCATGACTGCCGAGTATAGCGGCGTGCGAAAATGGACCCATGCGTGCGATCCAAGTGTCCGCTCACGGCGGTCCGGAAGTCCTTCGACTCGTCGATCTCCCCGATCCCGAACCGGCGCCCGGCGAGGTGGTGGTCGCCGTCTCCGCGGCCGGGGTGAACTTCATCGACACGTACCTGCGCACCGGAATGTACCCGTCGCCCACCCCGTTCGTGCCGGGCAGCGAAGGCGCGGGCCGGATCGTCGCCGTCGGCGACGGCGTCGAGCACCGTGCCGTCGGCGACCGGGTGGCCTGGTGCGACGCCTCGGCCGGCTACGCCGAGTACGTCCGTATCCGCGCCGATCGGGCACTTCCGGTACCCGACGGCGTCTCCCTCGCCGCCGCGGGATCGTCGATGCTGCGCGGCAACACCGTCCACTATCTGCTCGACGGCAGCGCACATCCCGAGGCGGGCGACACCGTGCTGTTGCATGCCGGGGCCGGCGGCATCGGGCTGCTGCTGACCCAGTGGGCGAGCGCGCGGGGCATCCGGGTGATCACCACGGTCTCCTCCGACGAGAAGGAACAGCTCTCGCGCGCGGCCGGTGCCGCCGAGGTCCTGAGCTACGGCGACGACGTGGCCGCACGGGTCCGCGATCTCACCGACGGGCGCGGGGCGCGGGTGGTGTACGACGGCGTCGGAGCGGCGACCTTCGAGCAATCCCTGGCCGCGACCGCCGTCCGCGGCACCATCGTGCTCTTCGGCGCCGCCAGCGGACCGGTGCCCCCGTTCGACCTACAACGACTCAATCCGGCCGGATCACTGTCGGTGACCCGGCCCACGCTGACCCACTTCATCGCCGACCCCGCCGAGTTCGCGTGGCGTTCCGGTCAGTTCTTCGACGCCGTCGCGAGCGGTGAGCTGACCGTGACCGTCGGACAGTCGTTCCCGCTGGACCAGGCCGCCGAGGCCCACCGCGCACTCGAATCCCGAAGCACGGTCGGGTCGACGATGCTCGCCGTCGCCGACGATGACTGAGCCGGCAGCGAAGAGCGCCGGCGGGCCGGCCGCCGGTCTGCGCTGGGCCGTGGTCGCCGTTGCCGCGGTCGCTCTGCTGGCGGCGTCTCGGCCCTTCGGTCCGGTGGGACTGATGGTGGCCCTCGCCGTCGCACTGGCCGTGGGTCTGCTGGCGGTCTCGGTGCCGGTGCCGTCCCGGATCGCCGCCACCGCGCGTCCGCCTGCACCCTCGCCGGTCTCGGTGGAGGAGCGCTGGCGGCGCAGCGCGGCCCACCACGACGAGGTTCTCAGCGCGTACGGTTCCTTCGAACTCGATCCGGCCATGCTCCTGCGGTATCCGGGGCTCTGGGACCTGTCGGCGCCCGCGATCATCGCATTCCACGACAGTCTGGCCACGGCCGGTGAGCTCCGCACCGACAGCTTCCCCGGGAACGCCGCCGGTGAGCGCTACATCGCCGCCGTGACCGACCTGCGCAGCACCTGGGCCGCGGCCGACCGCTTCGCGCGGAGTACCGGGACCGACGACCTCGACCCCGCCGACGCCCGCGACTGCCGACGCGCGCTGAAGCTGCTCGCCCACGCGGACGGGGCCCGGAGCCAGGAACGCGCGGCCTATCTGCAGCAGGTGCTGACCACCGTCGATCGTCTCACCGAACGGGGTGTGGTTCCCCAGACCGAGCGCGTCCGGGCCGGGCTGACCGCGCAGCTCCGGCGCGCGATCGAGGCGTGAGCCCGTGCGGACCGGCCTCTGCGGCGGCGGCCCTCGCTAGCGGCGTCCCTCGCGCAGAAACTTCCCGTTCGGCGAGTAGACGCCCGTCGCCCCGACCGCGTCGGGACCGACCTGCATCTGCACCGTGACCGGCAGCCGATCCGCCGCCGGATCGTCGTCGCCGGGCGCGACGCCGATCTTGAGTCCGACGGCATCGCGATCGTAGGCCGCCACCCGATGTCTGCGCACCACGTCGTCGCGGATCCGCACCATCGTCGCTCCGGTCAATCCGGTCAGCGAGAAACCATCGGGGTCGGACGCCGAGTCGGTCTCGGACAGTTCCGGGAACCGACCGGGCTGCACCCAGATCCAGCGGATGCCCCCGCCATCCAGTTCCAGGTCGATACCGGGGTGCCCCACGCCGAACGATGGCGCGGCCTCATCGACGGCCTTGTACGCGATCGAACGGAGCACGGCCCCATCGGGATCGATGCCCTCGTCCTTCAGCACGCGCTCGGCCACCGAGAGGAACTCACTCAGGGACGCGGCGCCGACGGTGTCGGCGACCCGCCCGTGCAGATCCGTCTCGATGCTCTCCCCGCCGGACTGGCCGAAACGGGCCACCACCTTGTCGTCGACCGAGCGCGGGCCGATCTCGATGCCGCCGCTGGAGGTCGGCTCCGGATAACCGATCTTCTGGCGCGCGGCGCTCACCCGGGAGACCGCGGCGTTCAGGTCCAACTGGGCGACGTCGGCGCGGGTGAACACGGTGCGCCCGCCGGTGCGCGTCGGGGCCGAATCGGTCCACGATGCTCCCGATCGATTCGAGGCGATCTCCCGCCCGGTCCGCGGATCGAGCACGCGCACCGTCTCCCGATCGTCGTCGATCCTGATCTGCCTGATCGAGGACGAGCCGCCGGGAACGAGGCGGTCAGCGCGGTCCAGAGCGCGCGCCAGCGCCGCCGAGGGATCGCCGCCGCCCTCGAGCACCGCGTCACCGTCGGCGGCATGCGAATCGCTCGCCGTCTCGGGATCGGCCAGCATCGCCACGGTGGGCAGACCGACGAGCAGAACCGTCGCCACGACCACCGCGGCACCGCGCAGGGCGGACTTCTGGCCGTATCGACGGAGCGAGCCGATCAGCCCGATGGCGACACCGGCGCCGGCGACCGCGAACAGAACCGAGGTGACGGGAAGATCGACGACGACCGCGACCACCAGGCACAGTGTCGCGACGACCGCCGCGAGCGCTGTCCTCGTGACGGCCGGGCCCGGCTGCTTCACGCCGCGTGCAGTCCTCACTCTTTCACCTGCGGGCGCCTTGAGACTGCGAGTGTCGGTCAGAAGTAGCCGGCGACGGTCGGCAGATTGATGACCGCGTCGACAGCGAGGCCGCAGAACAGCAGCGCCAGGTACTCGTTGGACGTCAGGAAGATCTTGAGCGGCTTCACCTCGACGCCCTTGCGGGTCTCGACGTAGAGCTTGGTGACCATGTAGATGAACCACACGCCGGAGGCGACCGCGACGACGAGGTAGATCCACGACGCGGCCGGGATGAGCACGAAGGACGTGATGACGGTCAGCCAGGTGTACACCACCATGTGCGTGGTGACGCGCTCGTCACTGGCGATGACCGGGAACATCGGCACGCCCGCGGCGCGGTAGTCCTCGCGATAGCGCATGGCGAGCGCCCAGGTGTGCGGAGGGGTCCAGAAGAACACCACCAGGAACAGCACGAAGGGCTGCCAGCTGAGCGAATGCGTCACCGCCGCCCATCCGACGAGTGCGGGCATGCAGCCGGCGGCGCCGCCCCAGATCACGTTCTGCCACGTGCGGCGCTTGAGCACCAGCGTGTAGACGAAGACGTAGAAGCCGATGGTGATCAAAACCAGGATCGACGGCAGGAACGACCGCTCCCCCGCGTCGTTCGCGGTACCGAAGTAGAGCACGACGAACGACACGACCGCCAGGACGATGCCGAAGATCAGCGCATTGCGCACCGGCACCGCGTGACGGGCCAGCGGCCGGCGCTGCGTCCGCTTCATCTTCTGATCGATGTCGGCGTCGGCCACCATGTTCAGGCTGTTGGCGCTCGCGGCACCGAGCCACCCGCCGACCACGGTGATCAGGATCAGGCCGATGTCGACCGTTCCGCGCTCCGCCTGGAGCATCACCGGAATGGTCGAGACCAGAAGCAACTCGATGACACGCGGCTTGGTCAGCGCGATGTACGCCAGGACCATGCCCCACGCACGCGCACCGAGGCCGGCGTTCCCGGCCGGGTTCTCGGTAGACATCGAGGTCGAGGAGGCGTCGGTGTCCGCGCTTTCCCCAATACTCACAGATGCTCCTCACATAAGACCCGGCGTCATCGCGCCGCGCGATCCGTCCACGACGGATCCGGGCGACGGTCTGTACGCGACACTGGGCACACCGACGGGCTACTACAACCGATGGTAGACCCGGAGGTCTCTCATAACAGAATCCGCACTGCCCAGATCACACTCGCACCCAATCCTTGCGACCGCGCCCGCCGAAGGTGGTCCATCACACCGGAAAGTCCCCAGCCAGTCGCGCGCGAGCGTGCGGCGGACCGCTAGGCTGGAAATCACCATTGCGTCCGAGCACCCACGACAAGGCACAGGAGACTCCACCACCGTGGCGATTACCGACGAGATCCGCGAGCTCACCCAGCAGGTTCACCCCGCCGACTGGAGCGACCTGGACACCAAGGCCGTGGACACGGCTCGCATTCTGGCCGCGGACGCGGTACAGAAGTGCGGCAGCGGCCACCCCGGCACGGCGATGAGTCTGGCACCGCTGGCGTACACCCTGTATCAGCGCGTGATGCGCCACGATCCGTCCGATCCGGCCTGGGTGGGACGCGACCGGTTCGTCCTCTCGTGCGGCCACTCGAGCCTCACCCAGTACATCCAGCTGTATCTCGGTGGTTTCGGCCTCGAACTGGGCGATCTGGAGGCGCTGCGCACCTGGGGCTCGCTGACGCCCGGCCACCCCGAGTTCCGCCACACCAAGGGTGTGGAGATCACCACCGGCCCGCTCGGACAGGGACTCGCGTCGGCGGTCGGCATGGCCATGGCGGCCCGGCGCGAGCGCGGCCTGTTCGATCCCGACGCACCGGCGGGCCAGAGCCCGTTCGATCATCACGTGTACGTGATCGCCTCGGACGGCGACATCGAAGAGGGCGTCACCTCCGAGGCCAGTTCCCTCGCGGGTACGCAGGAACTCGGGAACCTCGTCGTCTTCTACGACCAGAACCACATCTCGATCGAGGACGACACCAGCATCGCGCTCTCGGAGGACACCGCCAAGCGTTACGAGGCGTACGGCTGGCACGTCCAGATCGTCGAGGGCGGCGAGAACATCGTCGCGATCGAAGAGGCGATCGAGAACGCGAAGGCCGTCACCGACAAGCCGTCGATCATCTGCCTGCGCACCATCATCGCCTGGCCGGCCCCCAACAAGATGAACACCGGCGCCTCGCACGGCTCGGCCCTGGGCGCGGACGAGGTCGCCGCGACCAAGGAGATCCTCGGATTCGACCCGGCCAAGAGCTTCGACGTCGACCCGGCCGTGCTCGGGCACACCCGGTCGCTGCAGGCTCGGGCCGCCGCCGAGCGAGCCGCGTGGCAGGAGGGCTTCGACGTCTGGGCCGCCGAGAACCCCCAGCGCAAGGAGCTGTTCGACCGGCTGGCCGCGCATGCGCTGCCCGAGGGCTGGACCGACGTGCTGCCGTCCTGGGAGATCGGCGACAAGGATGTGGCGACCCGCTCGGCCTCGGGCAAGGTCCTCTCGGCGCTCGCGCCCGTCCTGCCCGAGCTGTGGGGCGGATCGGCCGACCTCGCCGGCTCCAACAACACCACGATGGACGGTGCCGTCTCGTTCGGTCCCGAAACCATCAGCACCGGGACCTGGAAGGCCGATCCGTACGGCCGGACCCTGCACTTCGGCATCCGCGAGCACGCGATGGGATCGATCCTGTCAGGCATCGTCCTGCACGGCCCGACGCGCGCGTACGGCGGAACCTTCCTGCAGTTCTCCGACTACATGCGGCCCGCGGTGCGTCTGGCCGCGCTGATGGAGATCGACCCGATCTACGTGTGGACCCACGACTCGATCGGCCTCGGCGAGGACGGTCCCACCCACCAGCCGGTGGAACATCTCGCCGCGCTGCGCGCGATTCCCCACCTGGACGTGGTCCGTCCCGCCGACGCCAATGAGACCGCTCACGCGTGGCGGCATCTGCTGACTCGCCGTCACCGGCCGGTCGGGCTGGCCCTGACCCGCCAGAACGTGCCGGTCCTGGAAGGCACCAGCTTCGAAGGAGTCGCCCGCGGCGGCTACGTCCTGTCCGACGCCGACGGGACCTTCGAGGTGGTGCTGATCGGCACCGGCTCGGAGGTGTCGCTGGCGGTGCAGGCGGCGCAGACGCTCGCCGCCGAGGGCATCGGCGCACGCGTGGTCTCGATGCCGTCGCTGGAGTGGTTCGCCGAGCAGGACGACGATTACCGCGAGTCGGTGCTGCCGACCGGCATTCCGCGCGTCGCCGTGGAAGCCGGCATCGCCATGCCGTGGCATGCGATCGTCGCGGGCGGCGAGATCGTCTCGCTGGAGCACTTCGGCGCTTCGGCTCCGTACCAGAAGCTGTACGACGAGTTCGGCATCACCGCCGACGCCGTCGCGGCCGCCGCCCGCCGCGTGCTCAACCGCTGACCTCCTGCGGTCGAGCGAGCGCAGCGAGTCGAAACCACCGCAACACGACATCCGACCCGATCCGGAGAACAGGAGTCATCCCCATGTCTCAGAACAAGAACCTCGCCGCCCTCTCGGAGGCCGGCGTGTCCGTCTGGCTCGACGACCTGTCCCGCGACCTGATCGCCTCGGGCGCTCTTCAGGATGAGATCGACACTCACTCGGTCGTCGGCGTCACCACCAATCCCGCGATCTTCCAGAACTCGATCTCAAAATCCGAGAGCTACGCGGCTCAGGTCAAGGATCTCGCGTCGGTGGGCGCCGACGTCGATGCGGCCGTCACCGCCATCACCACCGACGACGTCCGTGCGGCGTGTGACGTCCTGCAGCAGGTCTTCGTCGACACCGACGGCCACGACGGCCGCGTCTCCATCGAGGTGGATCCGCGACTGGCGAACAAGACCGACGAGACCGTGGCGCAGGCGATCGAGCTGTGGAAGATCGTCGACCGCCCGAATCTGTTCATCAAGATCCCGGCCACCGAGGCCGGGCTGCCGGCGATCACCCGGGTGATCGCCGAGGGCATCAGCGTCAACGTGACCCTGATCTTCTCGGTGGACCGCTACCGCGCAGTGATGGACGCGTACCTCGACGGGCTCGACGCCGCACTCCGCAACGGCCACGACGCCGCCAAGATCGAGTCGGTCGCCTCGTTCTTCGTCTCCCGCGTCGACTCCGAGATCGACAAGCGCCTCGACGCCATCGGAACGCCCGAAGCGCTCGAGCTGCGAGGCAAGGCCGGTCTCGCGAACGCCCGCCTTGCCTACGCCGCCTACCGCGAAGTGTTCGAGACCGGGATCCGCTTCCCCGATCTCCAAGCGCACGGGGCGCTGCCCCAGCGCCCGCTGTGGGCGTCCACCGGGACCAAGAACGCCCAGTACCCGGACACCCTGTACGTGAGCGAACTGGTGGCGCCGAACACGGTCAACACGGTTCCGGTGAAGACTCTGAACGCCTTCGCCGACCACGGGTGGGTCGACACCGACTCGATCCTCGGCCGGGCCGAGGCGTCCCAGGAGGTGTTCGACTCACTCACTCGCGTGGGAGTCGATCTGCCCGACGTCTTCGTAGTATTGGAGGCCGAGGGGGTCAGCAAGTTCGAGGACGCCTGGAACGACCTCCTCGAGGCCACCCGGACGCAGCTCGACGCCGCGCAGCGCTAGCCGACACGACGCCCGGACGATACGAGAGGCCAGAGCGATATGGGACGTGCGGTCGACAAGCCGTGGAAGAACCCGCTTCGCGATCCGCATGACACGCGGCTGCCGAGGATCGCCGGGCCGTCCGCCCTGGTGATCTTCGGCGTCACCGGCGACCTCGCGCGCCGCAAGCTCATGCCGGCGATCTACGATCTCGCCAATCGGGGTCTGCTTCCGCCGAGCTTCGCGCTCGTCGGCTTCGCGAGGCGCGACTGGGAGCACGAAGACTTCGCCGACGTGGTTCGGGAGGCGGTGGAGGCGGGCAGCCGCACCGGCTTCCGACAGGAGGTGTGGGATCGGCTCGCCGAGGGCATCCGTTTCGTCGCGGGCACCTTCGAGGACGACGACGCCTTCGCCGCTCTGCAGCAGACGCTCGCCGATCTGGACCGGGAACGCGGGACCGACGGCAACCACGCCTACTATCTGTCGATCCCGCCGAAGGCGTTCCCTGTGGTCCTGAGCCAACTGCGGCGCACGGGGATGGCCGACCAGGACGGCGACAGCTGGCGGAGAGTCGTCATCGAGAAGCCCTTCGGCCACGACCTCGACAGCGCCCGGGAACTGAACGCCCTCGTGGGCAGCGTCTTCCCCGAGGAGTCGGTGTTCCGCATCGACCACTACCTCGGCAAGGAGACCGTTCAGAACATCCTGGCCCTGCGATTCGCCAACCAGCTGTTCGACCCGCTGTGGAGCTCGCACTACGTGGACCACGTGCAGATCACGATGGCCGAGGACATCGGACTCGGCGGCCGGGCCGGCTACTACGACGGCATCGGCGCGGCACGCGATGTGATCCAGAACCACCTCCTGCAACTGTTGGCGCTGGTCGCCATGGAGGAGCCGGTGTCGTTCTCGCCGCAGCATCTGCAATCGGAGAAGATCAAGGTCCTCTCGGCGACGCGCAACATCACCCCGATCGACGAGAACTCGGCGCGGGGACAGTACGGTCCGGGATGGCAGGGCTCCGAACCCGTGGTCGGGCTGAAGGACGAGGAGGGTTTCTCCCCCGACTCCACCACCGAGACCTTCGCCGCGATCGCGTTGGAGGTCGACACGCGGCGCTGGGCCGGCGTGCCCTTCTACCTCCGCACCGGCAAGCGGCTGGGAAGGCGGGTCACCGAGATCGCGATCGTCTTCAAGAGAGCGCCGCACCTGCCCTTCGACGACACGATGACCGCCGAACTCGGCCAGAACGCCCTGGTGATCCGAGTGCAGCCCGACGAAGGCGTCACCCTGCGATTCGGGTCCAAGGTGCCGGGCACGAGCATGGAGGTCCGCGACGTCAACATGGACTTCTCGTACGGCGGCGCGTTCACCGTGTCGTCGCCGGAGGCCTACGAACGGCTCCTGCTCGACGTGCTGCTCGGCGAACCGTCCCTGTTCCCGGTGGCGCAAGAGGTGGAGCTCAGCTGGCAGATCCTCGACCCCGTACTCGAGGACTGGGCCCGGTCCGGTACACCCGACGAATACGAGTCGGGCACCTGGGGGCCGGCCTCGGCCGACGAGATGATGAACCGCACCGGACGAGCCTGGAGGCGCCCGTGATCGTCGATCTCCCCGACACCTCGACCCTCGAGACCAGCAAGAAGCTCGTCCAGATGCGGCGCACCGGGGGCGCTGTGACGCTCGGTCGCGTCCTGACGCTCGTCATCGACCTCGACGCCGACGACGATGCGGAGGACGCCGTCGAGGCGTCGAACCGCGCCAGCCGCGAGCATCCGTGCCGCGTCATCATGGTGGTGCGCCACGACCGCTCGGGACCGACGCGGCTGGATGCGCAGATCCGCGTCGGCGGCGACGCCGGAGCGTCGGAGGTGGTGGTGCTCCACCTACACGGTTCGCTCGCCGATCATCCGCACGCCACCGTGACCCCCTTCCTGCTTCCCGACACCCCCGTCGTGACCTGGTGGCCGAGCCGGGCTCCCGCGCGGCCCGCCGACGACAAGCTGGGACGGCTCGCCTCGCGGCGGATCACCGACGGCCGCCTCACCGACGACCCCGGCGCATTTCTGGGCGCTCGCCGGATCGGCTACTCACCGGGCGACACCGATCTCGCGTGGTCGGCCATCACCCAGTGGCGGGCGATGCTCGTGTCCGCACTGGACCGTCCCCCGCACAACGAGATCCTCCGTGCCCGAGTGGTGGGACCGCACGATGTCACGGGACTCGATCTGTTCGCCGGGTGGCTCGCCGCCGAACTCGGCGTCCCGGTGGCGCGCGCCGTCGGCGACATGTCGGTGACCCTGGTCCACACCGGGGGAGAACTGTCGATGAGTCAGGGACCGGACGGAAGCATCATCCGCAGCTCCGGCCACCCGGACGGACGGTCGGCCTTCGCTCGCCGGACCACCGCCGAATGCCTGGCCGAGGAACTCCGCAGCCTGGACGCCGACGAGGTGTACGAGCTGGCGCTGCAGGGACTGTCCGGCGTCACCCATGAGGACCGGGCGACAGCGGGTGGCACGACGGCGGAGCCGGCCCGATGAGCGCCCCGGTGGAGCACCTGGTCTTCGATTCGTCGGCCGAACTCGTGGCGACGGCCGCCGCACGGTTCATCGCGACGGTGACCGCGGCGCAGGACGCCCGCGGGGTCGCGACGGTCGCGCTCACCGGCGGCAGCAACGGAATCGCACTGCTGCGCGAGCTCGCCCGCCACCCCCGCGCCCTCGACTGGTCCCGCATCGAACTGTACTGGGGTGACGAACGTTTCGTCCCCGCCGAGGATCCGGAGCGGAACTCGCTGCAGGCGCGTGAGGCACTGCTCGACCACGTGCCGGTCGAGGGCGCGCGGGTCCACGCGGCGGCGCCCTCCGACGGCGAGTTCGGCGACGACATCGACGCCGCGGCCGCCGACTACGCTCGCCGCCTGGGTTCCGGGACCGTCTTCGACATCCATCTGCTCGGCATGGGCGGTGAGGGGCACGTCAACTCCCTGTTCCCGCATAGCGCGGCGACCGCGGAGGACTCGCGTCCGGTCGTCGCGGTCACCGACTCCCCCAAGGCGCCGCCTCGCCGCATCACACTGACCTTCCCGGTCATCAACGCCTCCCGCGAGGTCTGGTTCCTCGTCTCGGGCGCCGAGAAGGCGGAGGCGGTCGCCGCGGCGGCGTCCGGCGCCGCGCGCGAGGACTGGCCGTGCGCCGGCGCTCACGGGGTCGAGAACACGGTGTGGTTCCTCGATCGCGCCGCGGCCTCGCAACTGTCCTGACCTCCGGTCCGCACCCCCGCGCCCGCCGACGATGATGCGATGGGCTTCTCAAAGCGCTCATCAGAAGTGATCCACCTTGCTACGGTCGATTCACCCGATAGTCAAGAGTGCGATCATACGAAACCAAGGGCCGCCGTACGTCACTCGCCGTTGAGAGCTCCTCCGCCATCGGCTCCGTCCGGACCGGGCCCGGCGGGAGAACACAGTGGCAAAGAAGATCAAGCAGACACACACGGCCAAGCGACGGATCGCCGGCGACCGGCGACATGTGTTCCGCACGGCGGCGGCCGTGGCGGCCACGATGATCGTGACCGCGACAGCGCTGACCGCGTGCACCAAGACCGACACCGGCAGCGAGACCACGCTCGACGATCTGCGGAAGGCCGGAACCGTCACCGTGGCCTACGCCAATGAAGCGCCGTATTCGTTCGACGCCGACGGGCAGCTCACCGGCGGCACCATCGCACTCCACCGCGAAGTGTTCCGGCGGCTCGGCGTCAACGAACTCAAGGGCGTGAAGACCGACTGGGGCGGCCTCATCCCCGGACTCAACGCCAAACGATACGACCTGGTCAGCGCCGGAATGTCGATCACGCCGGAGCGGTGCGGCCAAGCCGCGTTCAGCGTTCCCGAGATCAACTACACCACCGCGCTGATGGTGCAGCCGGGCAATCCGAAGCACCTCACGGACATGGATTCGATCAAACGCTCCGGCGCGAAGATGGCGGCCATGACCGGTGCCATCGAGGCCGACTACGCCTCCGAACTGGACATCCCCGATCCGATGCTCGTCAAGGACCAGCAGTCCGGGATCGATGCCGTGAACTCCGGCCGGGTGGAC
Organism: Gordonia sp. PS3; assembly: GCF_041950545.1. Taxonomy (NCBI): domain Bacteria; kingdom Bacillati; phylum Actinomycetota; class Actinomycetes; order Mycobacteriales; family Gordoniaceae; genus Gordonia; species Gordonia sp. PS3. Next base: position 1,983,233 of record NZ_CP169524.1, read on the forward strand.
GCCTTCGCTCTGACGGCGGTATCCCTGAACTACGCCAAGACGCACACGCCCGGCCTCAACGTCGAAGTCACGCAGCCGTTCATCGCGGTCATCGACGGCAAACCCCAGAACCCGGCGGGTGCGACGGTGTTCCGGAAGGAGGACACCTCCCTGCGCGACGCGTACAACGCCGAGGTGAAGAAGATCCTCGCCGACCGCACCGAGTACATGAAGATCCTCGGCCCGTTCGGCTTCACCGAGGAGAACATCCCCGATCCGTCACTCACCACCGACCGGTTGTGCCGCGGCGAGTGACCGGGTTCCGATCGAGATGAGCCACGATCTCGACGCGCTCGTCGACGCCCTGCCCGCCCTCGGGCGCGGCATCGTCGTCACGCTGGAACTGACGGCCGGCGGCGGTCTGCTCGCCTTCGCACTCGCACTCACCCTCGGCACGCTCGTACGGGTGAGGTCGCTTCCCATCCGGTTCGTGGCCCGCGTCCTCATCGAGTTCTTCCGCGGGACATCCCTCGTCGTGCAGCTGTTCTGGCTGTTCTACGTGCTCCCCCTGCTCGGCTATCAACTCGATCCGGTGTTCTGCGGCGTCCTCGCACTGGGACTCAACTACGGCGCCTACGGGGCCGAAGTGGTCCGCGGTGCCCTCAACGCGGTACCACCGGCCCAGGTGGAGGCCGCCGTCGCGTTGAACTTCACCGCCCGGCAGCGCCTCACCCGAGTGGTCTTCCCCCAGGCCTGGGCGATGATGATCCCGTCGCTGGGCAACCTGCTGATCCATCTGCTCAAAGGCACCGCGTTCGCGTCCTTCATCACCCTGCAGGACCTCACGGCCGGCATCGTCGACCTGCAGAAGACCACCGGCGACACGCTGTTCTCCTTCGGAGTCGGACTGGTCATCTATCTCGTGCTCGCCTACGTGGTCACGTTGTTCATCAACCTGGCCGAGGCGCGGGCCAAGCACCGTCTCGGCCGCGGTCCCACGCTTCGGGAGATCCTCAGCCTCCGTCCGCAGTCCCAGGACGCTCCCGGGGGTGCGCTGTGATCGAGTGGAGTTGGCAACGCGCACAGGACGCGCTCCCCCTGCTGTGGGACGGATTCCAGATCACCCTGCTGGCCACGGTGATCGGCTTCTTCATCGCCGCTGCGCTGGGGCTCGTGATCGCCGTCATCAGACGGTCGGCGCCGCGTTGGCTGTCCGCGCCGGTGTACGCGGTGGCCGAGTTCATCCGTCTCACCCCGATCGTGGTGCAACTGCTCTTCGTATTCGCCCTGTTCCCGCAGTTCACGCCGCTGTCCATCGGTGTCACGGTCCTCGGAGTGCACTACTCGAGCTACATGGCGGAGGTGTACCGGGCCGGCATCGAGGAGGTTCCCATCGGACAGTGGGAGGCGGCACGTGCGCTGTCGCTGCCGGCCGGCCGGACCTGGCGAGCGGTGATCCTGCCCCAGGTACTGCGGAACTCGCTGCCCGCGCTCGGCAACAACGCCGTGTCGATGTTCAAAGACACCCCCTACCTGTTCACGATCTCGGTGGTCGAACTGGTCACCGCCGCACAGACCTACGGCGCCGCCCACTTCGCCTACCTCGAGGCGTTCACCCTCGCCGGCGCCTTCTTCCTGGTGGCGAGCTACCCGACCTCGGTCCTGATCCGACGACTGGAGAAACGCCTTGCCCGCTGACGACCGGAACCCTCCGAACGCCCCCGACGCAGCCGAATCCGCGGATGCCATGATCCGCTTCGTCGGCGTCGTGAAACGCTTCGGCGACCACCTGGTTCTCGACCATCTCGACTTCACCGTCGACCGCGGCGAGAAGGTCACCCTGATCGGCCCCAGCGGCTCGGGGAAGACGACGATTCTCCGGCTGCTCATGACCCTGGAGAAGGTCACCGACGGCGTCATCTGGGTGGGCGGCCGACCGCTGAGCCATCAGCTGCGCGGGGACCGGCTGGTCCCCGCGAAGGAGAAGTACCTTCGCGAGGTCCGCAAGAACATCGGGATGGTCTTCCAGCAATTCAACCTCTTCCCCAATATGACGGTGCTGCAGAACATCACCGAGGCTCCGATCCACGTCCTCGGCCGGAGTCGAGACGAGGCGGTCGAGCATGCGCGGAGCCTGCTCGACACCGTCGGACTCAGCGACAAGGAGTCGGCGCATCCCACGCAGTTGTCGGGCGGTCAGCAGCAGCGCGTCGCCATCGCCCGCTGCCTCGCGATGAGTCCGTCGGTGATGCTGCTGGACGAGGTGACCTCCGCACTCGACCCCGAACTCGTCGACGGCGTCCTGTCGGTGCTGCGCGACATCGCGGTCACCACCGACATCACGATGCTGATCGTGACGCACGAGATGCGTTTCGCCCGCGAGGTCTCCGACCGCGTGATGATGTTCGACGACGGCAGAATCGCCGAGGAGGGTCCGCCCGAGCAGATCTTCGGCGACCCGCGGGAGGAACGCACACGAGAGTTCCTCAAGGCGATCCGCTGACGCCCTACCCGCTGTTGCGCAACGCCGTCGCCAGACCGTTCATCGTCAGCTGAATACCGCGGCGAATGAGCGGCGAGTCCTCGCCCGACCGGAACCGCTGCAGCAACTCCACCTGCAACAGGTTGAGCGGCTCCAGATACGGGAACCGGTTGTAGACCGACCGTTTCAGTGCGTCGTTGTCGGCCAGCAGATCCGTGGTGCCGGTGATCGCGGTGTACATCTCGAGAGTCCGCTCGTGCTCTTCGACGATCATCGAGAAGACGCGGCGGCGCAGTTCCTCATCCGGCACGAGTTCGGCGTACCGGGACGCCAGACCCATGTCCGACTTCGCCAGCACCTGCGCCATATTCGACATCACCGAGCGGAAGAACGGCCAGTTCTCGTAGTACCGTCGCAAGTCGGCAATCCGCGCGTCGTCCCCGCCGGTCCACTGTGCGAACGCGCTGCCGACTCCGTACCAGCCCGGGAGCATGACGCGGCACTGCGTCCACGAGAGCACCCACGGGATGGCGCGGAGGTCGGAGATGGCGGTGGTCTGCTTGCGTGAGGTCGGCCGGCTGCCGATGTTCAGCGCCCCGATCTCCGACAGCGGCGTCGACGCGGTGAAGTACTCCACGAAGCCGGGAGTCTCGTGCACCAGCGCGCTGTACGCCCGCCGCGCGGACTCGGCGAGTTCGTCGAAGTCGGCGTACGCTCGCTCGGGATCGTCGAGGCCTTCCACGTCGAGTAGCGACGACTCGATGGTGGCGGCGAGCAACGACTCCAGATTCCGCCGCGCGCTGACGGGCTCGGCGTACTTCGCCGCGATGATCTCGCCCTGTTCCGTGAGGCGCAGCGAGCCGGTGACGGCACCGGGCGGCTGAGCCAGGATCGCGTCGTAACTGGGTCCGCCGCCGCGTCCGACGGTCCCTCCGCGGCCGTGGAACAGTCGCAGCCGCACCTCCGCCGCGCGGGACGCGGACACCAGGTCGAGTTCGGCGCGATACAGCGCCCAGTTGGCCGCCAGGTAGCCGCCGTCCTTGTTGGAGTCCGAGTAGCCCAGCATCACCTCCTGGATGTCGCCCTGCGCGCGGACCAATGCCCGGTAGAAGCCCAGGTTCAGCGCCGCGGTCAGTGTGGCCGCGCCGCCGCGCAGATCCTCGATCGTCTCGAACAGCGGCACCACGCGCACCGAGCACGACGGCCCGGCGTCGCCCGGTCCGGCGGCATGGTAGATCCCCGCCTCCTTCAACAGGATCAGCACCTCCAGCAGATCCGATACGGACGAGCACATGCTGATGACGTAGTTCGGGACGGCGCGGGGGCCGAACCGCTCGATCGCACCCGCCGCGGCGTGCACCACCCCCAGCTCCTTCATCGCGAGCTCGCTCAGTTCGGCGTCGGGAGTCGTGAGCGGGCGGCGCGAGGCCAGCTCCGCCGTCAGCAGGCCGATCCGGTCCGCCTCCGGCAGCGCCGGGTAGTCGGCGCACACCCCGGCCCACGAGAGGAGTTCGGCTACCACCTGCTCATGTGTCTCGGAGTTCTGCCGCATGTCGAGTCCGGACAAGTGAAAACCGAAGGTGCGCACCGCTTCCCGGAGCGTCGCGAGGCGGTCGTCGGCGATCGAGTCGTCATGAGCGGCGCGCAGCGCCCGGTCGATCACGTCGAGGTCGGCGAGGAATTCGTCGGCGTCGCCGTAGGGTGCCGCCGCACGCGCGGTGTCCAGTTCCGCCGGGTCGACGGCATCCTCGCCGAGCGTGTGCAGCGCACGGGCGAGAACGCGCGAACGCACCGCTGAGACCGCCGAACGGAAGGGTTCGTCGTCGGTGTCCCCTGGTTCGTCGGGCGGGGCGAACCCGGAGCCGAGTGCCGACAGTGCGGGTGAGACCGGCGAGAACAGCCGTGCGGACAGGCTCAACTCCTGATGCAGCGCAGCGAGCTCGTCCAGGTGATGGCGCATCGCGGTGCGTGCGGCACTCGTGGCCGCCTCATCGACCACCTCTGCCGAGACGAACGGATTGCCGTCACGGTCGCCGCCGATCCACGAACCCATGCTGATCATCGACAGGCCGTCGAGACCGGCGTCGGGATAGGCCTCGACCAGGGCCGCGCGGACGTCCTTGTTCAGGGCGGGCACCACGTCGAAGAAGGACGCCCCGTAGTAGCGGAGCCCGGTGGTGATCTCGTCGGAGATGGTCAGCCTGCGCAACCGGATCAGGGCGGTCTGCCACAGCACCAGGATCTGCCTGCGGATGTCCTCCGTCAACCGGGCGTCCTCCTCCGGAGTCAGCTCGGTCCGCGCCCGCACGCGCATCAGTTCGGTGATCCGGTTCTGCGCGTCGAAGACGCTGCGCCGCCGAGTCTCCGTCGGGTGTGCGGTGATCACCGGGACCACCTCCGCCGACCGCAGCGCGGCGGCGACGTCGGCGTCCGTGCGACCTGCGTCGGCGAGCTTGCCGAATGTGGCCGCCAACGACGACGGCGGAGCCGGGTCGCCCGCGCGCTGGTGGATGCGCCGTCGGCGTTCGCGGTGAAGGTCCTCGGCGAGATTGGCGAGCAGGGCGAAATTGGTGAACGCCCGGATGACGGGCATCAGATCGGCGACCGCCCGTCCGTCGTACCGTCCGGCCAGCTGATCACGCGTCACCTCGGCGTAGCGGATGCCGAAGGCGTCGCGGCGGGAACTCTCGACGAGCTCGAAGGTCGCCTCTCCCGCGTGGGAGCGGATCACCTCGCCCAGCAGTCCACCAAGGAAGCGGATGTCCTCGCGCAGCGGTTCGGTGAGGGCGCGCCCGGTGTCGTCGACGCTGATGCGATCGACCATCGGAGTGGCGATGGCGCGGGCGAGGGTCTCGGAAGTCAGCGAATGGGAGGCCATGCGCACAAAACTACGCGCTGCGCCGCCTCACGGCTCACCGAGCGAGCGGACTACGAGAACTTGATGTCGAGGCCGACGCCGATGATCAGGATGACCCAGACGAGACCGACGAAGACGGTGAGCCGGTCGAGATTCTTCTCGACCACCGACGAGCCGGACAGACTGGACTGCACGCCGCCGCCGAACAGCGAGGACAGGCCACCACCCTTGGCGCGATGCAGCAGAACCAGAACGATCAGCAGCACGCTGGTGATGATCAAGCCGATGTCGAGCGCGATAGTCACGGGTCGGTGGTCCTGTTCGTCGAATCTTGCGAAAACGCCTGTGGCAGGTCGCGTCCTTCTCGGGTGCAACCTGCCACAGTCTACGCGATGGTGGTCGTGACTAGTGAAACCACCTGCAGCGCGTCACAGCAATGGACCGCCCGCGGCGATGGCCGACAACTGCGCGAACTCGTCGGCCTTGAGCGAGGCGCCGCCCACCAGAGCACCGTCGACGTCGGACTGCGCGACGATCTCTCCGACGTTCTTGGCGTTGACCGAACCGCCGTAGAGAACGCGGACCGAATCGGCGGTGGCCTGGTCGGCGATCTCGGCGAGCGCGCCGCGCACCGCACCGCAGACCTCCTGAGCGTCGGCCGCACTCGCGACCCGGCCGGTGCCGATGGCCCACACCGGCTCGTAGGCGACGACGACCTTCGCGATGTCGGCGGCCGACAGCCCGGCCAGCGACGCCTTGATCTGCGCCACGTTGTACGCGACGTGATCACCGGCCTCGCGAACCTCGAGTCCTTCGCCGATGCAGACGATCGGCGTGAGCCCGTGGCGCAGCGCGGCCTTGGTCTTGGCCAACACCACCTCGTCGGTCTCCGAGTGCAGGGTGCGACGTTCCGAATGTCCGACGACGACGAACGTGCAGCCGAGCTTCGCCAGGAACGCGCCACTGATCTCACCGGTGTACGCACCCGAGTCGTGCTCGGACAGATCCTGCGCACCGTAGGTCAGCAGCAGCTTGTCGCCGTCGACGATGGTCTGCACGCTGCGGATGTCGGTGAACGGCGGGATCACCGTCACGTCGACCTTCTCGAAGTACTTCTCGGGAAGAGCGAAGGAGATCTTCTGGACGAGTGCGATGGCCTCGTAGTGGTTGAGGTTGCACTTCCAGTTTCCGGCGATGAGCGGCTTGCGCGCGCCCGCCCCGCTCACTGCTCCACTCCCAGCACGGCCAGGCCCGGCAGTTCCTTGCCCTCGAGGTACTCCAGGGAGGCGCCGCCGCCGGTCGAGATGTGCGAGAACGCCTCGTCAGGAATGCCGAGCGCGCGCACTGCCGCGGCGGAGTCGCCGCCGCCGACGACGCTGTACGCGCCGTCGCGGGTGGCCTCGACGATCGCTTCGGCCACCCCGCGGGTGCCCTCGGCGAACTTCTCGAACTCGAACACGCCCGACGGGCCGTTCCAGAAGATCGTCTTGGCACCGCGCAGCACCGCGGCGAATCGCTCGACCGTCCCCGGACCGATGTCCAGGCCCATGCCCTGCTCGAAGCCGTCCGCCGTCATCGCGATGCTGGTGTCCGCGTCGGCGGCGAACTTGTCCGCGACGACGATGTCGTGCGGCAGGTGGATCACGTCGCCGTACTTCTCGAGCAGGTCCTTGCAGGTGTCGATCATGTCTTCCTGCATCAGCGAATCGCCGACCGGGCTGCCCTGCGCCTTGATGAACGTGAAGGCCATGCCGCCGCCGATCACCAGGGTGTCGACCTTGGGCGCGAGCGCCTCGATCACGCCCAGCTTGTCCGACACCTTCGAACCGCCGAGGACGACGGCGTAGGGACGCTCGACGTCGGAGGTGAGCTTGCGCAGCACCTCCACCTCGGTGGCCACGAGGTCGCCGGCGTACGCCGGGAGCAGCCGGGCGACGTCGTACACCGACGCCTGCTTGCGGTGGACCACGCCGAATCCGTCGGAGACGAACGCGCCGTCGTCGCCGACGAGCTCGACGAGCGCCTTCGCGAGCTTGTTGCGCTCGGCATCGTCCTTGCTGGTCTCGCGCGGATCGAAGCGGATGTTCTCCAGCAGGAGGACGTCACCGTCGGTGAGTCCTTCGGCGCGCGCGAGCGCATCCGAGCCCACCACGTCGCCGGCGAGCTGGACGTTGCGGCCCAGTTCCTCCGACAGCCGGGCGGCCACCGGCGCCAGCGACAGCGCGGGATCCGGCTCCCCCTTGGGGCGGCCCAGGTGCGCGGTCACGATGACCTTGGCACCCGCCTCGACGAGTTTGGCGATGGTCGGAGCCGACGCGACGATGCGCCCCGGATCGGTGATCGCGCCGCCGTCGAGCGGCACGTTCAGATCCGAGCGCACCAGCACGCCGCGGCCCTCGACTCCTTCGGCCAGCAGGTCTTCCAGAGTTCGGACTGCCATGGTGACTACAGCGACTTCCCGACGAGACCGATGAGGTCGACGAGGCGGTTGGAGTAGCCCCACTCGTTGTCGTACCAGGAGACGGTCTTGGCCTGGTTGCCGATGACCTTGGTCAGACCCGAGTCGAACAGCGACGAGTGCGGATCGGTGACGATGTCGCTCGAGACGATCGGCGCGTCGTAGTACTTGAGGATGCCCTTCAGCGGGCCCTCGGCGGCGGCCTTCATGGCGGCGTTGATGTCCTCGGCGCTGGCGGTCTTCTTCAGCTCCGCGGTGAGGTCGGTGACCGAGCCGGTCGGGATCGGCACGCGCAGCGCGTAACCGTCGAGCTTGCCCTGCAGTTCGGGCAGGACCAGGCCGATGGCCTTGGCCGCACCGGTGCCGGTCGGAACGATGTTGATCGCGGCGGCACGCGCACGGCGCAGATCCTTGTGCGGGCCGTCCTGCAGGTTCTGGTCCTGCGTGTAGGCGTGAATGGTGGTCATCAGACCCTGCTCGATGCCGAACTCGTCGTTCAGCACCTTGGCCATCGGGCCGAGGCAGTTGGTGGTGCACGAGGCGTTCGAGATGATGTTCTGGCTGCCGTCGTACTTGTCGTCGTTGACGCCCATCACGATGGTGATGTCCTCGTCCGAGGCCGGCGCGGAGATGATGACCTTCTTGGCGCCGGCGTCCAGGTGACCCTGGGCCTTCGCGCGCGCGGTGAAGATGCCCGTCGACTCGACGACGACGTCGACGCCCAGATCGCCCCACGGAAGGGCTGCGGGGCCCTCCTTGACCTCGAGGGCCTTGATCTTCATGTCGCCGACGACGATGGTGTCGTCGCCCTCCAGGCGGACGTCCTGGGGCAGACGGCCGAGGATGCTGTCGAACTTCAGCAGGTGAGCCAGTGTGGCGTTGTCCGTCAGGTCGTTGACGGCGACGATCTCGATGTCGGTGGTTCCGAGCGCCTTCTGCGCCTCGACGGCACGGAAGAAGTTGCGGCCGATGCGGCCGAAGCCGTTGACGCCTACCCGAACAGTCACAAGTTGCTCCTTAAGCGGTGGTGTTGAGCCGGCGGTTCGTTACCGGCCCGCTCCCACCAGCCTAATAGCCGCCGCTCGCGAGGTCACCGGAAGGTCACTTGTGAGCGATGGGGTGTTCGTCACCACGCCGGGCGGGCGCCCCTACGCCTCGTCGAGGAGTTCGGCGGTGACCGCCGACTCGGTGTCCGGGATGCCGTCGGTCCGGGCCCGCTTGTCGGCCATCGACAGCAGGCGACGGATGCGGCCGGCCACCGCGTCCTTGGTCATCGGCGGATCCGCCAGTTGTCCGAGTTCCTCCAGCGAGGCCTGACGGTGTTCCACGCGCAGCCGGCCGGCGGCGAGCAGATGGTCGGGCACGTCGTCGCCCAGGATCTCGAGCGCACGTTCCACGCGGGCGGCCGCGGCCACGGCGGCCCGCGCCGAGCGGCGCAGGTTCGCGTCGTCGAAGTTGGCCAGACGGTTCGCGGTGGCGCGCACCTCGCGCCGCATCCGGCGTTCCTCCCACACCAGGCGGGTGTCGTGCGCGCCCATCCGGGTGAGCAGCGCGCCGATCGCCTCACCGTCACGGATGACGACCCGATCGCTGCCGCGGACCTCGCGGGCCTTGGCCGAGATGCCGAGCCGCCGCGCCGCGCCGACGAGCGCCAGAGCGGCCTCCGGGCCGGGGCAACTGACCTCCAGGGACGACGACCGGCCCGGCTCGGTCAACGAGCCGTGCGCCAGAAACGCTCCGCGCCAGGCGGCTTCGGCGTCGCCGACACTCCCGCCGACCACCTGCGCGGGCAGGCCGCGCACCGGCCGACCGCGCATGTCGAGCAGTCCGGTCTGGCGCGCCAGGGCCTCGCCGTCCTTCGTGACGCGCACGATGTAGCGCGCGCCCTTCCGCATTCCGCCCGAGCGGAGCACGTGGACGTCGGCGTTGTAGCCGAACAGACCGTGGATCTCGTGCCGCAGCCGCCGCGCCACGTTGCCGAGGTCCACCTCGGCCTCCACCACGACGCGGCCGCCCACGATGTGAATCCCCCCGGCGAATCGCAGCAGCGCCGACACCTCTGCCTTGCGGCAGCTGATCTGCGTCACCGACAACCGGCTCAGCTCGTCCTTGACCGCCCCAGTCATAGCCACGGTTCAAAGCCTCCTGTCCTCTGATATCCCCCGTTGCCCGACAGCCGCGCCGAGCGTCTCGAGTCCGGAAGCATGCCAGATGTGCTGGTCCAACCTTACCGGCGATCATTTCAGTCGATCAGCCCGACCACCGTCGCGGCGGTTTTCGCCGGATCGTGCACCGCGGTTCCCGGAACCGCGAGATCCGCCACCCGCAGACGGGCCCCGAACCGGCCCGCCGCGCGTTCGAGATACTCGCGTTCGGCGCCCTCCGGAACCGACGCGGAATCGACGACGACGTCGTCCACCCGAAGGGTGGGAGCGTGCGCGTGCAGCACATGCAGGTGCCGCTCCACCGAGTATCCGGTGGTCTCCCCCGCCTCGGCTGCGAGATTGACGAACAGGATCTTGCGCGCCGACGTCTCGCTCAGCGCATCGAGCTGATCGGGCACCAGCACATGCGGAATCACGCTGGAGAACCACGATCCCGGACCGAGGGTCACCACGTCCGCCTCCCGGATCGCCGCCGCGGCCTGCGCACAACCGGCCGGAGCGTCGGGGATCAGCCGCACCCGCCGCGGCTTTCCCGGTGTGGTCGCGACCGCCACCTGGCCGCGGATCACGCGACTCACCCGGGGGTCCTTCTCCAGTCCGGACACGTCGGCCTCGATCACTAGGGGGACGTCGGCCATCGGCAGCACCCGGCCGTCGACGTCGAAGAGGTCGGTGAGGTCGTCCAACGCTTTCACCACGTCGCCGGTCACCTCGTTGAGCCCGCTGAGGAGCAGGTTGCCGATCGGGTGGCCGGCGAGCGCGCCATAGCCGCCGAAGCGGTGCTGCAGCACGCGCGCCCAGCGCTGGTGCCGGTCCGCGGAGGCCGGGTCCACGCGCCGTCGCGCCTCGAGCGCGGCCGGGGCCGCCATCAGCGCCGCCAGCGCCATGCGCAGATCGCCCGGCGGAATCAGGCCGAGTTCGGCGCGCAGGCGGCCCGACGATCCTCCGTCGTCGGCGACCGTCACGACGGCCGTGACGTCGGCGGTGAGGTAGCGCAGCGCGGTGAGCGTGTTGAACAGACCGTGGCCGCCGCCGAGCGCCACCACCTTGAGCCCCTCGATCAGGTCGGGTACGGCGATCTCGGGTGCGCCTTCGCCGGCGCTCATTCGTTGCCCAGGTCGCGGTGGGTCACTTCGACGTCGTAGAGCCGGTGGCCGTCGGCGTCGACCACCTCCGACAGTCGTCGCGCCAAATCCTCGGACATCGCGACGCTGCGGTGCTTCCCGCCCGTGCAGCCGATGCCGAGGGTCATGTATCCCTTGCCCTCGCGCAGGTAGCCGCGGCCGACGATGCCCACGATGTCGACGTACCGGTCGAGGAACTCCGCGGCGTCCTCCTGTCCCAGCACATAGTCGCGGACCTGCGGTTCGCGGCCGTTATGCTCGCGCAGTTCCGGGATCCAGAACGGGTTCGGCAGGAACCGCACGTCGGCGACGAGATCGCAGTCGATCGGCAGTCCGTACTTGAACCCGAACGACTGCACCGCGATGGCGAGCCGGCGGCCCGCGACGTTGGGGAAGACGTTCTCCACGATCGACCGCAGTCGGGTGGAACTCAGGTTGGAGGTGTCGATCACAGTGTCGGCTCCGGCCGCGAGCGGTGCCATGACCGCACGTTCGGCGGCGATCCCCTCTCCCAGCGTGCCGTTGCCCTGCAACGGGTGCCGCCTGCGGACCTGCTCGAACCGGCGGACCAGCACCTCGTCGGAGGCGTCGACGAAGATCATCGACGTGGTGGCGCCGCCGTCCTCCAGATCGCGGCGCAGCGCCGCCATCTCGGCCGCGAAGGAGGGATCGCCGCCCCGGACCACCATCGCGATCCGCTGCGCACCCACCTCGCTGCTCCGCACCATCTGCACGAGCTGCGAGATCAACGAGATCGGCACGTTGTCGCTGACATACCAGCCGTCGTCCTCGAGGACGTTGGCCACCGACGTGCGGCCGGCACCGGACATGCCGGTGACGAACAGCACCGTCGTACGGCTATCCGTTTCAGTCAACTCTGCGATTCCTCCATGTCGGGGACGGTCGTCTCAGGGCTTTCGCGGTCGGAGTCGTGGAGCGCGTCGTGGACGGCCTGCGCGGTGGCCGGGCCGATGCCCTTCACTTCGCCGATCTCCGCCACGGTCGCCTTCTTCAGATTGGCCACGGAACCGAAATGAGTCACCAGCGCCGTCCGCCGCCCCGCACCCAGGCCGGCGATCCCGTCGAGCGCCGAGGCGGTCATCCGTTTGCTGCGCTTGCTGCGGTGGAAGGTGATGGCGAACCGGTGCGCCTCGTCGCGCACGCGCTGCAACAGGAACAGGGCTTCGCTGTTGCGGGGCAGGATCACCGGCTCATCATCACCCGGAATCCACACCTCTTCCAGTCGTTTGGCCAGACCCACGACGGCCACGTCGGTGACGCCGAGCTCGTCGAGGACCGAGGCGGCGGCGTGCGCCTGGGGCGCGCCGCCGTCGACGACGAACAGATTCGGCGGATATGCGAATTTCTTCGGTCGGCGCGAAGTGGCCTCGTCGTCGGCCGCCGTCTGCCCCGATGCGCCCGCCTGATCCGAGGCGGACTCTTCCGGCGGCGGGGTGATGGCCCCGTCGCGGTGTCGGGCGAAGCGGCGCCGGGTGACCTCGGCGATCGACGCGACGTCGTCGGAGCGCCCGTCGCCGGCCGCCTCCTTGATCGAGTAATGCCGGTAGTCCGACTTCCGTGCCAGACCGTCCTCGAAGACGACGAGCGAGGCCACGACGTCCGTGCCCTGGACATGCGAGATGTCGATGCACTCGATCCGCAGCGGCGCCGTGTCGAGCCCCAGTGCCTCCTGCAGCTCGGTCAGCGCCGCCGACCGAGTGGTCAGATCCCCCGCACGCTGCAGCTTGTGCCGCGCGAGGGCCTCGGTGGCGTTGCGTTCCACCGTCGTCATCAGCGTGCGCTTGTCGCCGCGCTGCGGAACGCGCAGACTCACGTGCGCCCCGCGTCGTTCGGCGAGCCACTTCTCGACGTCCGCGGCGTCGTCGGGCAGTGCGGGAACCAGCACCTCGCGCGGGATGCCCGAACTCATGTCCGTCTCGGCGCCGTAGAACTGGGTCAGGAAGGTGCCGACCTGATCGGCGAGCGAGGCGTTCTCCTGGACCTCGACCACCCATCCGCGCTGACCGCGCACCCGTCCGTCCCGGACGTGGAAGACCTGCACGGACGACTCGAGTTCGTCGCCGACCAGAGCGATCACGTCGGCATCTGTCCCCGACCCCAGCACCACGGCCTGCTTCTCCATCGCGCGCCGCAGCGCGGAGACGTCGTCGCGCAGCCGGGCCGCCCGCTCGAAGTCGAGTTCCTCTGCCGCGCTGTTCATCTCGCGTTCGAGGTTCCGGATCAGACTGTCCGTGCGCCCGCCGAGGAAGTCGCAGAAGTCCTCGACGATCTCCCGGTGCTCGGCGGCCGACACACGGCCGACGCAGGGTGCCGAGCACTTGTCGATGTAGCCGAGCAGGCACGGCCGGCCCATCTGCTCGCTGCGGCGGAATACCCCTTTGGAGCACGTCCGGACGCCGAAGACGCGGGTCAGCAGGTCGACCGTCTCGCGAATGGCCCAGGCGTGCGAGTACGGGCCGAAGTACCGGACGCCGGGCCGGCGCGCCCCGCGGTAGACGAAGACGCGCGGATACTCCTCGTTGAGGGTGACCGCGAGCATCGGGTAGCTCTTGTCGTCGCGGTAGCGGACGTTGAACCGCGGGTCGAACTCCTTGATCCAGTTGTATTCGAGCTGCAGCGCCTCCACCTCGGTGGTGACGACGGTCCACTCCACTGAGGCGGCGGTGGTGACCATCTGCCGGGTGCGCGGATGCAGGCCGGTGATGTCGGCGAAGTACGACGTGAGCCGTTGCCGCAGATTCTTGGCCTTGCCGACATAGATGACCCGGCCGTGCTGATCGCGGAACTTGTAGACGCCGGGATCGGTCGGGATGGTGCCCGGCGCCGGTCGGTAAGTCGATGGATCAGCCACGCCCCCAGGTTAGTCGCCGCCGGTGACACGGGTTCGGCCCGGACGCGGTCACGACACCGCGCGGTGGTACCGCTGCGGCGAGACGCCCGCCGCGCCTAGCCTTGTCGCATGACCGGTCGGCACCGCAGACACCGGCGGCCGGCGGCGTTCGCGCTCGCCGGCGCGCTGATGAGCGCGGTGGCTCTCGGGGCCTGCGCCACCGACTCCGCCGACTCCTTCGCCGAGGACTACACCACCTATCTGCGCGGCCGGTCCGACGTGACCTCGTTTCGCGTGCACCCCAACAATGCGGTCCTGAGCCGCGGTTCGGTGGACACCGTCGTCTCACTGCGCGCCGGACTGCCGGACGAGGACGTCGCGCGCGCGGCGCGTGAGCTCGCCGCCCACCGCGGCGGCGCCGTCATCGACGAGCACCGCATCCGCGTCGAGTTCTCGGCACGCGACTCCTCCGGCGGACCCGTCGCGGCCGAGATCTACCTGGTACCCGGTTCCGACAACCCGCGCCTCGGCGATCCGGCGAGGTATCTGGACTGGGTCCGGCGGACCCGGCAGTTCACCGCGTCGAACCCCGGGGTCACTGCGGTGCGCGCCTGGCGCACGGCGATCGCCGCCGAGTCGTCGCGGGACGCGTACCCGCTGGCGGAGAGCCTCGACCGGTTCATCGCCGACGATTCCGGGGGCATTCGCGAACTCTCGGTGACCGGTTCGGACTGCGTGTTGCAGTGGGACGCCGGAGACACGCCGGCCGATCTCGGGCGGTACCGGGACCTGCTCGCACTGCTGCCGGCCGGCACCTCCCCCGTGCACTGCCGGGCCACCTCGCAGCGGCCCGAACCCGCGGCGGCGGTCTATCTCACGGTGTCCCGGACCACGCCGGACACGGTCGTGGAATCGATACGGGCGCGAGCCGCCGAGATCGGTCTGCCCGCGCAGATCGCGGTCGCCGCATGAGGCGACGACGATGTCGGACGGCCGCGCGCTCCGGCTTCCGGCTCACTCGGCGTTCTGTGCCACCCCGTATCGAGTCTGGAACTCGCGATAGCGCTCCATCGCGTCCACCGCGAGGTCGCCGTCGCGCGCCTGCACGGCCATCACCGGGATGTGCTCGTCGCCGGGGAACAGCAACCGCGCACAGAACCCCTTCTCCGGGTACTCCAGGCCGAGCACCTGATCCCACGGGAATACCCGCTCGGAGACGAGGTTGAGAACTCCGACGCCCTCGGGCCCGAGCCGCAGCCGCGCGCGGGTCAGGAAGAGGATCGCGCCGCTGATCACGACGCCGACGCCGATCAACGCCACCTTGTCCGACCATCCGACGTTGACGCCCGTGTATGAGATGTCCAGGAGCAGCCCGAAGGTCAGGTGGATGATCATCACCACCGCGACCGCCACCCACGCGGCGATCCGCATCCACCGCGGCCGGTAGACGTACTCCCACGTGTCGTCGGTCGCGGCGTCGGTCATTCCAGTCCCCGGAGGATGAGCGCGGAGGCCAGGGCCGCGGTCATCGCCTGCGCGCCCTTGTCCTCGGCCGAATCCGGCAGGCCCGCGCGATTGAGGGCCTGCGCCTCGTTCAAAGTGGTCAGGACACCGTTGCCCACCGGTGTCGACTCGTCGAGCGAGACACGCGTGAGGCCCGCGGTGACCGCGTCGCAGACGTACTCGAAGTGCGGGGTCTCGCCCTTGATGACGACGCCGAGCGCGACGACCGCGTCGTGGGTGCGCGCGAGCGCCTGAACGATCACCGGCAGCTCGATGGCACCGGCGACCTGCACCACCGTCGGCTCGGTGACGCCGTTGGCCGCCGCGGCGCGCAGTGCGCCTTCCAGCAGCGCGGTGCAGATCGTCTCATGCCACTGCGAGGCGACGATCGCGACCTTCAGTCCGCTCGCGTCCGCGAGATCGAGGGTGGGTTCACCGACGCCGCTCATGCACCTTCTCCAGTTCCCTCTGCCGCCTCGGGCAGGATGTCGTCCAGACCGTCGAGCACATGGCCCATGCGGTCGCGCTTGGTACGCAGGTAGCGCAGGTTCTCGGCGTTCGCGCGCACCGGCATCGGCACGCGGTCCACGATCTCCAGCCCGTACCCGTCGAGGCCGACGCGCTTGGCCGGGTTGTTGGTCAGCAGGCGCATCGATCGCACGCCCAGGTCTACCAGAATCTGCGCGCCGAGACCGTAGTCGCGGGCGTCGGCGGGCAGACCGAGTTCCAGATTCGCATCGACGGTGTCGGCACCGCTGTCCTGCAGCTGGTACGCCTGCAGCTTGTGCATCAGACCGATGCCGCGGCCCTCGTGCCCGCGCATGTACAGCACCACGCCGCGGCCCTCGCGGCCCACCATCTCCATGGCCGCCTGCAGCTGCGGCCCGCAGTCGCACCGCAGTGAGCCGAAGACGTCGCCGGTGAGGCACTCGGAGTGCACGCGCACCAGGACGTCCTCGCCGTTCTCGGCGATGTCGCCCATCACCAGCGCGATGTGCTCGGCGTCGTCGTAGGGGCTCTGGTACCCGACGGCGCGGAAGGTCCCGTACTCGGTGGGAATGCGCGCGTCGGCGACCTGCTCGACGTGCTTCTCGTGATGCCTGCGCCACGAGATCAGGTCGGCGATCGAGATCAGGGCCAGTTCGTGCTCATCGGCGAAGACCCGGAGCTCGTCGGTGCGGGCCATGTGTCCCGGATCCTTCTGGCTGACGATCTCGCAGATCACGCCCGCGGGCGCCAGACCCGCGGCGGTGGCCAGATCGACGGCCGCCTCGGTGTGGCCCGGGCGGCGGAGCACGCCGCCCTCTTTGGCGCGCAACGGCACCACGTGCCCGGGACGGGTGAAGTCGTGGGCGTCCGACGTCGGGTCGGCCAGCTTGCGCATGGTGGTCGCCCGGTCGGCCGCGCTGATGCCGGTCCCGATGCCTTCGCGGGCGTCGACGGTGACGGTGTACGCGGTGCCGTGCTTGTCCTGGTTCACCGAGTACATCGGCGGCAGCCCGAGCCGGTCGCAGTCGTCGCCCGCGAGGGGCACGCACAGGTAGCCCGACGTATAACGCACCATGAACGCCACCAGCTCCGGAGTCGCCTTCTCGGCGGCGAAGATGAGGTCGCCCTCGTTCTCGCGGTCCTCGTCGTCCACGACCACGACGGCCTTGCCCGCGGCGATGTCGGCGATGGCGCGCTCCACGCTGTCGAGGACCACGCGTCCCGTCTCACCGCCGACTGTCGACCCGCTGCCCTCGGCGCTCTCGCGCACCCCGCCGGTCCCGATCTCACTCATTCGGCTCACTGCCTTCCACACCACTGGTCGCGAGCCGGCCGGCGCCGGTGAGACGCTCGACGTACTTCGCGATGACATCGACTTCCAAGTTCACGCGCACCCCGGCTCGGGCGCCGGAGAGGTTCGTCTCACTCAGAGTCGTCGGAATCAACGACACCTCGAACCAGTCCCCGTATTCCCGGTCGACACCGACGGACGAGACCGTCAACGAGATGCCGTCGACGGTGATCGACCCCTTCTCGACGATGTAGCGTGCGAGCTGCTCGGGAATGCCGATCCGTACCACGGTCCAGTTCTCGCTCGGCGACACCGAGACGATGACGCCGACCCCGTCGACGTGTCCCTGAACGATGTGCCCGCCGAAACGGCCGCCCGCGGCCATCGCGCGTTCGAGGTTGACGCGCGCGCCCGAACCCAGGCGGTCGAGTGAACTGCGCCGCAGCGTCTCGGCCATAACGTCGACGGTGAACTCGTCGTCGGTCAGCTCGGTGACTGTGAGACAGACGCCGTTGACGGCGATCGAATCTCCGAATGAGGCATCGCTGGTGACCAGCGGCCCACGAATACGAAAACGCGCGGCCTCAGTGAGGTCGTCGCGAGCGGTGATTTCGCCGCGTTCCTCCACGATTCCCGTGAACACCGTCTCTCCTTTGCCAGGTGTGCTCGGGAGAGACAGATCGCGGCACGGCGCCGCACTGCCATTCTCTCGTATCCGGACTCTGACCGTCGGCCCCGGAATCGCACCGGAGTCTGCTCGTCCCCTCGCTGTCGCGAGGGCGCTCGCGGGCTCATCCCTTGGAGGGCATCACCGCCGGTGGGGAATTTCACCCCGCCCCGAGAACTCAATATTGAAATTAGCACGCAGCCGGGCCCAGCCGCGTACCCGCTCTCCCGTACACCGGGTCCGGGCACGTCAGAGGGCCTCGCACCGTTAAGCGCGCAGTGCGCGAAACGCCGGCCTGTGCTCAGTCGCGGCGCTCGAGGGTGACCAGCAGGTCGTCGCCGAGTCCGCGCGTGCCGGTCCGGATGAATCGGTGCGCATCCGCGAGTGTTCCGACCGTGCCGTCGTCCACCGCTGCGCGGCCCGCTCCCAGCACAGTGGGTGCCAGGTAGCAGTGCAGTTCGTCGACGAGACCTGCTGCGAGGAACGCTCCGATGATCGCCGGGCCCCCCTCCACCAGGACGTGCAGTGCGTCCGGCAGCGCGGCCACCACCTCGCGCGGGTCACGGCTCGCGACGTGCAGCAGCGGGGACGGTCCACTGCGCACCCGTGCCGTCGGGGGCACGTCGCGCAGCCCGAGGACGACGCGGGTGGGCTGGTGGCTGTACAGCGTCCCGTCCGGCCGCCGGGCGGTGAGCGCCGGGTCGTCGGCGATCACCGTTCCGGTCCCGACCACGATGGCGTCGATCCGCGCGCGCTGCGCATGCGCATGCTCGCGTGCGGCGGCGCCGGTGATCCACTGGCTGGTGCCGTCGGGTGCCGCGACGCGGCCGTCGAGAGTCGCCGCGATCTTCGCCGTGACGAACGGACGCCCCCGCTCACGCTGGAAGAGCCACTGCCGCAGCGGACCTCGGCGAGCCTCGTGCTCGAGCACCGACTCATGGACGTCGACGCCCGCGGCCCGGAGCGTGGCGGCGCCGCCCGCCGCCGCCGGATTGGGATCGCCGACGGCGAAGTGCACCGCCGAGACGCCGGCGGCGAGCAGCGCCTGCGAGCACGGGCCGGTGCGACCGGTGTGATCGCAGGGTTCGAGGGTCACGACGGCCGTGCCGCCCCGCG
Organism: Gordonia sp. PS3; assembly: GCF_041950545.1. Taxonomy (NCBI): domain Bacteria; kingdom Bacillati; phylum Actinomycetota; class Actinomycetes; order Mycobacteriales; family Gordoniaceae; genus Gordonia; species Gordonia sp. PS3. The sequence goes on from NZ_CP169524.1 coordinate 2,002,215, forward strand.
CCCGGTCCCCCGCCTCGCGCAGGGCCATCACTTCGGCGTGCGGTCCGCCCGGCGGCTGGGTCCGGCCCACTCCCGCCACCTCGCCGAGCTCGTCGAGGATCACCGCGCCGACGGGCGGATTCGGTGAGCTGAGTCCCTGCGAGTCCGCAGACTCGGCGATCGCACGCCGCATCGCGGCGGCGACGGTGGCCGCATCGACCACCGCGCTACCGACCGTCGCGGACGAGGGTGGCTTTGCGGCGCAACTGCGCCACGCGGGCGGCGGGATCGTCGCCGCCGTACACGGCCGACCCCGCGACGAAGCAGTCCACCCCGGCCTCGGCGGCCTGCTCGATGGTGGAATCGCTGATCCCGCCGTCGATCTCGATCAGCAGGCGCAGGTCGCCGCTGTCGACCCGGCTCCGGATGGTGCGGACTTTGTCGAGCACCTCGGGCATGAACTTCTGCCCACCGAAGCCCGGCTCCACGCTCATCACCAACAGCGTGTCGAAGTCCCGCAGGATCTCCAGGTACGGCTCCAGCGGCGTGCCGGGCTTGATGGCCAGGCCGGCCTTGCCTCCGGCCGCGCGGATGTCGCGGGCCACGGCCGACGGATCGTCGGCGGCCTCGGCGTGGAAGGTCACGTTGTAGGCGCCGGCCTCCGCGTACGGCGGCGCCCAGCGGCCCGGGTCCTCGATCATCAGGTGGCAGTCGAGCGGAATGTCGGTGGCCTTGAGCAGGCTCTCGACCACCGGCAGGCCGAGCGTCAGATTCGGCACGAAATGGTTGTCCATCACGTCGACGTGAACCCAGTCGACGCCGGGATCGACGTCGGACGGGCCGACCGCCGCGATCTCCGCGGCGAGATTGGCGAAGTCGGCGGACAGGATGGACGGGGCGATCATCGGTGCCCGGCGGCCGGGGTTGCACATGGCGCTGATTCTACGAGAACGCGGCCGGCGCTCTCGCGGCAGCGCGTCAGTCCTTCCGCAGTGCGGCCAGGAACATGGCGTCGGTGTCGTGGCGGTGCGGCCAGAGCTGAACGTACGGCCCGTCTCCCAGCGACTCCGGATCGAAGACATCGCCCGCGACGAGCGGGCGAGCGTCGAGGCGGCTCACCCCGGCCACCTCCGTGAGCACCGTGTCGACCACCTCGACGGTCTCGGCCGGATGCGGCGAGCACGTCGAGTACACGACCACACCGCCCGGCTTCACCAGATGCAGGGCTTCGGCGAGCAGCTCCCTCTGCAGGGTCACCAGCTCCGGGAGGTCTTCGGGCCGCCGACGCCAGCGGGCCTCCGGGCGCCGTCGCAGCGACCCCAGTCCCGAACAGGGGGCGTCCACCAGAATCCGGTCGAAGCCCGGCTCCAGTCCCGATGACCGGCCGTCGGCGACGTGAACGGTCACCGGCAGCGAGTCGACCACCTTCTCGATCAGCTCGGCACGATGCGCAGAGATCTCGACGGCGTCCAGATGAGCGCCCGACACCTCGGCGAGCGACCCCAGCAGCGCGGCCTTGCCGCCCGGACCGGCGCAGAGGTCGAGCCACCGGCCGCCGTCGTCGCCGACGTCGGCACGTGCCAGCGCGACCGCGACCAGCTGGCTCCCCTCGTCCTGGACTCCGGCGAAGCCCTCCCGCACCGCGTCGAGCTCGCCCGGATCACCGCCCTCGGGCAGGTACACGCAGTACGGCGAATAGCGTCCCTCGTCGCCGCCGCTGATCAACGCGAGTTCCTCGGCGGTGATCTGTCCCGGCCGTGCGACGAGATGCACGATCGGCCGCTCGTCGTCGGCGGCGAGCGCCGCCTGCAGCTCACCCGTCGACCCGCCGAGCGCCCGGTGGAAGACCTCGCCGATCCACCGCGGATGCGCATACGTGAACGACAGGTTGCCGATGCGATCGTCCATCATCGACGGCGCGAGTTCCTCGATCCAGAGCTGCTCGTCGCGCTGACTCACCTTGCGCAGGACCGCGTTGACGAATCCGGACGGTCCCATCCCGTTCTCGCTGCGCGCGATGTCGACGGAGGTCGACACCGCCGCGTGCGACCCGATCCGCGTCCGCAACAGCTGATAGGTCCCCAGCCGCAGTACGTCGAGCAGGCTTCCGTCGATCTCGTCGACGGGGCGGCCCGCCGCGGCGGCGATCACGGCGTCGAGCAGGCCGAGAGACCGAGCCGAACCATAGGTCAGCTCCGTGGCCAGCGCGGCGTCCCGGCCGGTGATCCTCCGCTCGCGAAGCAGTCTGGGCAGCAGTAGATTCGCGTACGCGTCGCGTTCGCGCACCGCCCGCAGCACATCGCGCGCCACGATGCGTGCCGGGTCGAGATCCTTCTCGCGGTACTTGCGCTCCGGGCGCCGATCGCCGCTCCGATGCTCCGCAGGGCTCATCCGAAGTGCTCCGTTCCGTCGAGCCGGCTGCCACGTGCCCAGTCGGCGGCGTTCATCGATTTCTTTCCCGGCGCCTGCACCGTCGTCAGCCGCACCGCACCGGACGCCGTGCCGACAAAGACCGCCTTCTTGGTGACCGCGAGCGCTCCGCACTCCATAGCTCCCGGGACATCGGCGTCGCCGTCGACCGGGATCACCGGGCCGAGTTTGATACGTGCGTCGCCGAGCATCGTCCACGCGCCCGGTGCCGGGGTGTGGGCGCGCACCGTGCGCCCGATGATGTGCGACGGCAGGTCCCAGCGCACGCGCGCATCGTCGGTCGTGATCTTCCCGGCGTGCGAGACGCCTTCGGCGTCCTGGGGCACCGGAGCCAGTTCGCCCGCCGCGATCCCGTCCACGACGGCGCGGAGCAGGCCCGAGCCCGACACCGAGAGCCGCTCGAGGAGATCGCCCGCGGTGTCGGTGTCGCGGATCCGCTCGGTGAGCGTGCCGTAGACGGGTCCGGTGTCGAGTCCGGCTTCGAGAGCGAAGACGCTCGCCCCGGTGAACTCGTCGCCCGCGGCGATGGCCGCCTGCACCGGAGCGGCTCCCCGCCACGCGGGCAGTACCGAGAAGTGCAGGTTCACCCAGCCGCGAGGCAGCATGTCCAGCACGCTCTGCGGGATCAGTCCGCCGTATGCGACGACGACCCCGAGGTCGGCGTTCCACCGGACCAGCGCCTGGGACACCTCCGGATCGGACATCCGGCGGGGCGTCAGGACCTCGATCCCGTGGCTGTCGGCGAGCGTCCCGACCTCCGACCGGATCATCCGGCGTCCGCGGCCGGCCGTGGTGTCCGGTCTGGTGATGACGCCGACCACCTCGTGGTCGGGCGAATCGAGCAGTTCCTGCAGGGTCGGCACCGCCACCTCGGGCGTGCCGGCGAACACCAGCCTCATGTCAACCAATCGTAGGGGGATCGACTTGGACCCTGATGCCCGCGGTGTCGTCATGCCGGGCGTTCCGGAGCGCCTGGGCGTTACGCAGTGCCTCGGCCAGTGACCGCCCGGCGCTGCGCGGTGTGCGCAACAGCATGCGATCCACCGGCCCCGACTCGTCCAGGCCGGCGGGACGGCGCACCCCCGCGGGCAGCGGCACCGGCCCCAGCGTCTCGGCCTCCGGCGGCATGGTGAGCAGGTCGAGGAACGCCGACACGGCCGCGGGCGGTCCGTCCACCGACGCCATCGTCACCGCGGGCGGGAACTTCAACTCCAGCCGTTGCCGCAGCTCGGCGGTGGCGAATCCCACCGGATCCCACCGGATGAGCGCCTGTACCGGCAACGCGGCCGCGTCGGCAACCACCACCACGCGGCCGCCCTCGGCACGGGGCCGCACCAGCGTCGCCACCGCCATCCAGGCGCGGACCGCCTCCTCGGCGGCACGCAGATCCTCCCGGTCCAGCTGCGCCCAGGTGTCGAGCAGCACCGCGGCCCCGTAGCCGCCCGGCGCGCGCGGCGCCGCGCCCGGCGTGGCGATCACCACCCGCGGCCCGGCCGGCACCTCGTCCACGATCTTGTCGCCGGAGGAGGTGACGATCGGGACGCCGCGGAAGGCGCGTCCGAGTTCTTCGGCGGTGCGCCGATCCCCGATCATCAACGCGCGCACCGCGGTGCCCGCGCACACCGGACAGACGAAGCGGTTCTCCGGTCGTCCGCACCACCGGCAGGCGAGGTCGCCGCGTTCGCTCATCTGCAGCGGACCGTTGCAGGCTCGGCACCGGGCGTGCGCGCGGCACCGGGCGCACGCCACCGACGGCAGGTAACCGCGCCGAGGCACGCTGAACAGCACCGCCTGGTCGGCGGCGAGGGCTCGCCGGGCCGCGTCGAAGGCGATCGCCGGTATCCGCGCGGTCCGCGCCATCGGATCGCCCGCCACGCGGCGATCCTCGTCGGAGAGTCCGTCGACGCGCGGCATCGCCTCCCGGACCGCGGCCCGCGGGGCGACGACGTCGAACGCCCAGCTCGACTCCACCAATGCCTGCGCGTCGGTGGTGCGGGAGTGTCCGCCGATCAGCAGCGCCGCCCCGCTGCCGTGGGCGCGGAGAACGGCCACCTCGCGCGGGTGCGGATAGGGCGACCGCGGCTCGTCGAGACTGTCGTCCCCGTCGTCGAAGACCACCACCAGGCCGAGATCGACGACGGGTGCGAAGACGGCGCTGCGCGTGCCGATCACCACCCGTGCCCGTCCGCGCAGCGCCGACAGCCAGCGCCGGTACCTCGCGGTGGGACCGAGGCCCGCGGCGAGAGTCACGCAGGCGTCGCCGAGCAGCGGTTCGCACGCCGCTTCGAGACGATCGAGATCCCGCTGGTCGGGCACCACGATCACCACCCCGCGCCCGGATGCCGCGACCGACGCCGCGAGTTCGGCCAGCCGGGCGGCCACGTCCTCGCCGGGCAGCGCCTGCCAGCAGGCGTGCGGATGCCCTCCGGCGACCGCCTGTTCGATGAACGACCGCCCCGAGTCGTAGACGTCCCAGCCGGCTGCGGCCGGCTCGGCGATCGGCCGCGCCACGTCGTGACTGGCCGCCTCCTTCTCCACCCGTGCGTGCCGCGGCGGGATCGCCAGCCGCAGGACGTCGGCCATCGTGCCCGCGTACCGGTCGGCGACCGCACGGCACAGCGCGGCCAGTTCGGGGGTGAGGACGGGTTCGGGCGAGACGACGCGATCGAGCCACGACAGCGCGCCCTCGTGTTCGCTGCGGTCGAGCCGTTCCAAGAGGTAGCCGTCCACCAACCGGCCGGCGAAACGCACACGGACGCGGACGCCCGGCTGGGCGTCCGCGTCCGTCTTGGCGTCCACGAGGTAATCGAAGGGCCGGTCCAGGTGAGCCAGCCCGAGCATCGGCAGCACACGGGCCACCGGTCGCTGCGGTGCGGCGACCCGCTGATTGCGCGGAGGCTTCGCGGCCACGCGCTCGGTCTCGGCTGTCACACGTCGAGATTAGCGATCGCCTGAGACCGCGCCGCGGCGGACCGCTCCCCGACCTGCAGCCTCGCGCACTCTTACAGGCCTGCGGCCTCGCGGAGTGCGGCGACGCGGTCGGTGCGCTCCCACGGCAGATCCACATCGGTCCGGCCGAAGTGTCCGTACGCGGCGGTCGGTGCGTAGATCGGCCGCAGCAGGTCCAGATCGCGGATGATGGCCCCGGGACGAAGGTCGAAGACCTGCGAGATCGCCTTCTGAATGGTGCCGGGGTCCACCTTCTCGGTGTCGAAGGTCTCGACGAACAGACCGACGGGCGCGGCCTTGCCGATGGCGTAGGCCACCTGGACCTCGATGCGGCTGGCCAGGCCCGCCGCAACGGCGTTCTTCGCCACCCAGCGCATCGCGTAGGCGGCGCTGCGGTCGACCTTCGACGGGTCCTTGCCCGAGAACGCACCGCCGCCGTGACGCGCCATGCCGCCGTAGGTGTCGACGATGATCTTGCGGCCGGTGAGACCGGCGTCGCCCATCGGTCCGCCGAGCACGAAGCTGCCGGTGGGGTTCACCAGCAGACGCGGGTCGGAGGTGTCGAGCTTCACCGGGAGGTCGAGTTCGGCGAAGACCGGCTCGAGGACGTGCTTGCGGATGTCGGGGGCGAGCATGCCCTCGATGTCGATGTCGGCGGCGTGCTGCGTGGAGACCACCACGGTGTCGAGACGGACCGGGGTGTCGCCCGCGTACTCGATGGTGACCTGAGTCTTGCCGTCGGGACGCAGGTACGGCAGGACGCCGTCCTTGCGGACCTGGGTCAGCCGGCGCGAGAGCCGGTGGGCCAGCGCGATCGGCAGCGGCATCAGCTCGGGCGTCTCGTCGGTGGCGTAACCGAACATCAGGCCCTGGTCGCCTGCACCCTGCTGGTCGATGTCGTCGTCGTGGGTGCCGGTGCGCTTCTCGTGCGAGTGGGTCAGGCCCTGGGCGATCTCCGGCGACTGCGCGCCGATCGCGATGTTGACGCCGCACGACGTGCCGTCGAAGCCCTTGGTGGACGAGTCGTAGCCGATCTCGAGGATCTTCTCGCGCACGATGGTCGGGATGTCGACGTAGGCGGTGGTGCTGACCTCGCCCGCGACATGCACCTGACCGGTGGTGACCAGGGTCTCCACGGCCACCTTGGCCTTCGGATCCTTCGCGAGCATCGCGTCCAGGATCGAGTCGCTGATCGCGTCACAGATCTTGTCCGGATGACCCTCGGTGACGGATTCGCTCGTGAATAGACGGGACGCTGAGGCGCTCATCGGTTCCTCTCGGGGTTGTGTGTCAGTTCGTTGCCGTCTCGTTCGCCGGTGCCGGCGCGCGAGGGCACCTGTCCATCTGGCACGAGAGCGGCCACTTCGTCAAGGATTCTGCTCGCCATCAAAGTTTTTGAGCCGAATGGCAGTCCGGTCTCGCGGCCGTCCGCGGTCAGCAGCCAGCCGGTGTTGTCCTCGGTGCCGAACGCCTTGCCGCCGCCGACGGCGTTGACGACCAGCAGGTCGCAGCCCTTTCTGCGGAGCTTGGCGCGGCCGTGGTCGAGGACTCCGCCGTCGGCGTCACCGGTCTCTGCGGCGAATCCGACGATCACGGTACTCCGGGGAATCCGGCCCTGCGCACGGTCGGCGACCAGGCCGGCGAGAATATCGGGGTTGGTGTCCAAGTGGATGGGAGAGGGTCCGTCGTCGCCCTTCTTGATCTTGGCGCCGGCCACCGCCGTGGGCCGGAAGTCGGCGACGGCGGCCGCCATGATCACCACGTCGGCATCCGCGGCCCGCGTGGTCATCTCCGACTGCATCTCGCGTGCGGAGTCCACGTGAACGATCTCGACCGATGCCGGCTCACCCGGATCCGAGGTGGCGCCGGAGACCAGCGTCACCCGGGCTCCGCGCTGCGAGGCCGCCCGGGCCAGGGCGTACCCCTGTTTGCCGGAACTGTGGTTGCCCAGGTATCGCACCGGGTCGAGAGCCTCGCGGGTGCCGCCGGCGCTGATCACCATGCGCACACCCGACAGGTCGTAGGGCAGAGCGTCGGCGCGGGTCAGCAGGAGATCCCCCAGCGCCGCGATCTCGGCGGGCTCGGGCATGCGCCCGGCACCGCTGTCGGTGCCGGTGAGACGCCCCACGGCCGGAGTCATGACCGTCACGCCGCGACTCCGGAGGGTCGCGACATTGGCGACGGTAGCCGGATGCTCCCACATCTCGGTGTGCATCGCCGGAACGAACAGCACCGGACAGCTCACCGTGAGCAGCGATGCGGTCAGCAGGTCGTCGGCGCGACCCGCGACCGCGCGGGCCATCAGGTCCGCCGTCGCCGGCGCGACGATCACCAGGTCGGCGCGGCGTCCCAGCGCCACATGCGCCACCTCGTCGACGTCGTCGAAGACCTCGGTGCTGACCGGGTTGCCCGACAGCGCCTCGAAGGTGGCGGCCCCGACGAAGTTGAGGGCGGCCCTGGTCGGCATCACTCGGACGTCGTGCCCCGCCTCGGTGTAGTGCCGGATGACCGAACACACCTTGTATGCGGCGATACCGCCGCCCACACCGATCAGGATGTGCGCTTTGGACACCTGTGGGGCCTACTCGCCCTCGGTGTGCTCGAGCAGGTCCGAGTGGATCTCACGCATCGCGATCGAGAGCGGCTTCTCCTGGACGCCCGGCTCCACGAGGGGGCCGACGTACTCGAGGATGCCCTCGGCGAGCTGGTTGTAGTAGTCGTTGATCTGCCGGGCGCGCTTGGCCGCGTAGATCACCAGGGCGTACTTCGACGAGGTGCGCTCGAGCAGTTCGTCGATCGGCGGATTGGTGATACCCAGCGGGGCGTCGTAGACGGGCTCGTCCACAACCACGGTTGATTCGGTCTCGGTCTGAGTGCTCACTCAATTCTCCTGCGAAGTCTCTGCTTGGGCCTGCTCCTCTAACGGCGGCCCAACCAGCAAGTTTACCAATTGTTCGGCGGCCGCGTCGACATCGTCGTTCACCACGACGTGTTGGAACTCCTCGCGGGCGGCCATCTCCGACCGCGCCGTCTCCAGTCGACGGTCGATCACCTCCTGGGATTCAGTGCCGCGGCCGGTCAGCCGCTCCACCAGAGTCTCCCAGCTCGGCGGCGCCAGGAACACCGTCGTCGCCTCCGGCATCGCCGTCACCACGTTGCGGCATCCCACCAGGTCGACCTCCAGCAGCACGGGCGAGCCGGATTCGAGGGCCTCGCGCACCGGAGCCGCGGGTGTTCCCGAACGTTGCAGTCCTCCGTGGATGTCGGCCCATTCGAGGAGTTCGCCGTTCTCGATCATCGAGTCGAACTTCTCTCGGCTCACGAAGTGGTAGTCGTGACCGTCCACCTCACCCGGCCGCGGATCGCGGGTCGTCGCCGACACGCTGAACCACAGATCGGGAACGAGCTCGCGCAGCCGTGCGACGACGGTCGACTTTCCGACAGCCGAGGGGCCGACCAGTACAACCAGTCGGCCCCTCCGTCGGGTGTGCTCCCGGGTCACGCTCAGGAGCTGAACTTCTCGAGAAGCGCCTTGCGCTGGCGGTCACCGAGACCGCGGACACGGCGAGTCGGAGCGATCTCCAGCTCGGTCATGATCTCCTGCGCCTTCACCTTGCCCACCTTCGGCAGGGCCTCGAGAAGGGCCGAGACCTTCATCTTGCCGAGGATCTCGTCGTTCTCTGCGTCGGCCAGCACCTGCTGCAGGTTGGTGCCGCCGCTCTTCAGGCGGTTCTTGAGCTCCGCGCGCACCCGGCGAGCGGCAGCCGCCTTCTCGAGCGCTGCAGCGCGCTGCTCATCGGTCAACTGGGGAAGAGCCACGGTTCCTCCGTCTTTCGTGTCTACAGTTCGGTTTGTCCACGCGACGCTATACGAACATCTCGTGTTTTTCCGCTTCGGGGCCGTGCGGCCCCTACGAGCGAATCGGATCCAGCCTAACGCTCGACGCCTTGTCCCATGCAATCGGAGTCCCATGCAATCGGACCAGCACAAACGGTACCCGCTCCGCCGCCGTTTCCGGTGAAGCGCACCGGGCGCGCCCGCACTCGGTGTCGCAGGAGAGCGCCGATCACCTCGGAACCACATCGATCGTCCGGGAACAACACGGCGTGCGACGGCGGATGCGGCACAAGGTACCGTGCCCTCCATGCTCAGTGACCTTCGAACCCTTGCTCGTGTCCTGACCGACGACCTCGCCCCGTCCAGCGCCAGCGAGTCGGTGGTGCTCTCGGAACGTCCGCACGCCAAGCTGATCCGCTTCGGTTCAGCGGACCAACTCCGGGCGGCTCGGGAGTCCGGTCAGGTCCCGGTGCTGCTGGTCCCGCCGCTGGCGGTGCCCGCCCATTGCTACGACCTGGCACCCGGCGCCCAGCCGGGCAACTCGGTGGTCGAGTTCCTGCTCGGCACCGGTACCGTTCCGTACGTCATCGACTTCGGCGACGTGGGCTACGCCGACCGCCGGCTCGGTTTCGAGGACTACTTCGGCACCTTCATCCCCCGCGCGATCGGCGAGGTGATCGACGATTTCCGGGCCGGGCCGGACGCGGTCGACCTCATGGGCTGGAGCCTCGGCGGCACCCTGTCGCTGATGACCGCGGCCGCACAGCGCGACCTGCCGATCCGCTCGGTCATCACCGTCGGCACACCGCTCAACTACCAGAAGATCGAGCCCTATCCCCTGCTCCGGAGGTTGCTCGGCCCCACGCAGGGCAAGCCGGTCACCTATCTGCTCCGCGCGCTGGGCGGCATCCCGTCGATCGCCGTACAACTCGCCTACCGAGCGAGCTCGTGGGATCGCGAACTGCGCAAGCCGCAGTACATTCTGGCGAACCTCCGAGACACCGACGCGCTGGTCGGCATGCAGGTGATCGACCGCTTCCAGAACTCGCTGCCCGGCTACCCGGGAAAGGTCAGCGAGCAGATGCTGGTGAATCTCATCCTGCGCGATGAGATCGCACGCGGCGAACTGCACTTCGGATCGGTCACCGTCGATCTCACGTCCATCACGGCGCCGGTCTTCATGGCCGGCTCGCACCGTGACGCGATCGTCAGCCACGCGGCGGCCGAGCACGGACTGAGCCTGTTCACCGACTCCGTCCACGCCGAGTTCCACACCGTCGAGACCAGCCACCTCGGACTGCTGACCGGGGCCGTCGCCGAACAGGAGACCTGGCCCGCGATCGCCGCTTTCCGCGAGGAGATCGGCCGCTACTGAACGGCCCCGTGGCTCCGCGCCATCCGCGAAACCCGCAGACCCCGCACAGCCGCGACGTTCGACGACGGAACCCCCGTCCGGGACGGGGGTTCCGTCGTCGAGTGTCGCGTCAGTGGTGAGCGGCTACCGCAGCGCCGCCTCGACCTCGTCTCTGGTCGCGGACGCCGCGGCCGCGAGGGCCGCCGGATCGGGTCCCGCGCGCAGGATGCTGCGGCTGGCCGCCGGCAGCAGCCACGACGGATCCGAACCGTCGAAGATCCGGGCCAGATCGGCCGCGGTGGCGCCCTGGGCGCCCAATCCCGGCGACAGCACGGGACCGGCCAGGCGGCTCAGATCCAATCCGTGTTCGCGTGTCGCGCCGACCACCACGCCGACCGTTCCGGAGCCATCGGCGTTCACCTCCGCGGCGGCGTCGACGATCGACTGTCCGACGGTCCGACCGCCGGCGTCGGCCGTCTGCACCGAGCCGCCCTCGGGATTGGAGGTGCGGGCGAGGGCGAAGACGCCGCGCGCGGTGGTCCGCGCCTTGTGAACAGCCGGTTCGAGCGATCCGAAACCCAGGTACGGCGAGAGGGTCACCGCATCGGAGCACAGGGGCGACGCGTCGTCGAGCCATGCCGCGGTGTACGCCGCCATGGTGGAGCCGATGTCGCCGCGCTTGGCGTCGGCGAGGACCACCGCCCCCGCCTCTCGGCAGCCGGCGATCACATCCTCCAGGACCGCGAAGCCCGCGGCGCCGAAGACCTCGAAGAAGGCGACCTGCGGTTTGATGACGGCGGCGGTGGGACCGAGGCCCTCGACGCAGGCGTCGGCGAAGGCGCGCAGCCCGTCGACGGTCACCGGCAGACCCCACTGCTCGAGCAGCGCCGCGTGCGGGTCGATTCCCGCGCACAGCCGTCCGCGCTCGGCGACGACCGTCCGGTATCGCGCCGCGAAACCGGACGATCGTGCCGTCGCTTCCATCACTTGCCGGCCTGCATCTCCGCGTGGCGGCGCTGCAGTGATCGCACGCTCATCGTGGCGTTCAGCGTCGCCTCGATGCCGAGCACCGCGGCGCCCGCACCCTGCACGGTGGTGATGAACGGCACCGTCGCGGCGATCGCGGCGGCACGGATCTCGTACCCGTCGACGCGCGGTCCGGCGGTGCCGAACGGCGTGTTGATGATGAGGTCCACCTTGCGCTCTCTGATGGCGTCGATGACGGTCCGCTCACCCTCCTTGGCCTCGAAGTACTTGCGCACGGTCTCCACCTGGATACCGTTGCGGCGCAGCACGCCCGCGGTACCGCCGGTGGCGAGAACGGTGAAGCCCAGGTCGGCGAGGCGCTTCATCGGGGAGATGATCGAGGCCTTGTCGCGATCGGCCACCGACACGAAGACCGTGCCCGAGCGAGGGAGCGCTCCCCCGGCCGCCTCCTGCGACTTGGCGAAGGCCCGGCCGAAATCGTCGTCGAGTCCCATGACCTCACCGGTCGACTTCATCTCGGGACTCAACAGCGAGTCGACGCCGGTCCCGTCCTCCCGCCGGAAGCGATTGAACGGCAGCACGGCCTCCTTGACCGCCACCGGGGCGTTCGCCGGGGTGACCGAACCGTCGCCCTCCGCGGGCAGGATGCCCTGGGTGCGCAGTTCGGCGATCGACATGCCCAGCATGACTCGCGCGCACGCCTTCGCCAGCGGCACCGCGGTGGCCTTCGAGACGAAGGGCACCGTGCGGCTCGCCCGCGGGTTGGCCTCGAGCACGTACAGCACGTCGCCGGCGAGCGCGTACTGAACGTTCATCAGGCCGCGCACGCCCAGACCCCTGGCCAGCGCCGCGGTCGAGGTCCGCACCCGCTCCACCACATCGGCGCCGAGCGTGATCGGGGGCAGCGCGCACGCCGAGTCGCCTGAGTGGATGCCCGCCTCCTCGATGTGCTCCATGATGCCGCCGATGTAGACCTCGTCGCCGTCGCACAGCGCGTCGACGTCGATCTCCACGGCACCCTCCAGGAACCGGTCGACCAGCACCGGGCGGTCGTCGGAGATCTCGGTGGCGTTCGCGATGTAGTCGGCCAGCCCCTGCTCGTCGTAGACGATCTGCATGCCGCGGCCGCCGAGCACGTACGACGGGCGGACCAGCACCGGGTAGCCGATTCCGGCCGCGATGTCCTTGGCGCCCTCGAAGGTGGTGGCGGTCCCGAACTGCGGTGCGGGCAGGCCCGCCTCGACGAGTACCTTGCCGAACTCGCCGCGGTCCTCCGCCAGATCGATGGCGGCCGGGCTGGTGCCGACGATCGGCACGCCCGCGGCCTCGAGCCGTGCGGCGAGCCCCAGCGGAGTCTGCCCGCCGAGTTGGACGATGACGCCCGCGACGGTGCCCGACTGCGATTCGGCGTGGTACACCTCCAGGACGTCCTCGAAGGTCAGCGGCTCGAAGTACAGGCGGTCGGCGGTGTCGTAGTCGGTGGAGACCGTCTCCGGGTTGCAGTTCACCATGACCGTCTCGTAGCCGGCCTCCGACAGCGTGAGCGCGGCGTGGACGCAGGAGTAGTCGAACTCGATGCCCTGGCCGATTCGGTTGGGTCCCGAGCCCAGGATCAGCACCTTGGGCCGCTCGGTCTGCGCGGCGATCTCGGTGGTCGCCGCCGGATCGAGCTCGTAGGAGCTGTAGTGGTACGGGGTCTTCGCTTCGAACTCGGCGGCGCACGTGTCGACCGTCTTGTAGACCGGGCGCACGCCCATGCCCGTCCGCAGTTCGCGGATCGCGTCCTCGTCGGTACCGCGGAGGACTGCGATCTGGCGGTCCGAGAGTCCGTTGCTCTTGGCGACCCGCAGGGTGAACTCGTCGAGGCTCTCGGCGTCGCGGACCTCGTGACCGATCTGTCGGATGCCGTCGATCTCGGCCAGGAACCACGGGTCGATCGAGGTCGCCTCGTAGATCCGGTCGATGCCGACGCCCGCCTCCAGCAGCAGCATGATCTTGTACATGCGGCCGTCCCTGCCGACCGACACCTCCGACAGCAGCGCCTCGGTGTCGATGGTCGCCGGGTCGGGCCGGTCGGCCTCGGTCCAGAAGCCCGCCGCCTTGGTCTCCAGTGATCGCATCACCTTGCCAAAAGCCTCGGCGAAACTGCGGCCCAGGCTCATCGCCTCGCCCACCGACTTCATCGTGGTGGTGAGTGTGTCGTCGGCGCCCGGGAACTTCTCGAACGCGAAACGCGGAGCCTTGACGACCACGTAGTCGAGCGCCGGCTCGAAGCACGCGGGCGTGACCCGGGTGATGTCGTTCATGATCTCGTCGAGCGAATAGCCGATGGCCAGCTTGGCCGCCATCTTGGCGATCGGGTAACCGGTCGCCTTCGACGCCAGCGCCGACGAGCGCGACACTCGCGGGTTCATCTCGATGACCACCAGGCGGCCGTCGCGCGGGTTCTGGGCGAACTGGATGTTGCAACCGCCGGTGTCGACGCCCACCTTGCGGAGGATGGCGATCGACTGATCGCGCATGATCTGGTACTCGCGGTCGGTCAGCGTCATCGCGGGTGCGACGGTGATCGAGTCGCCGGTGTGCACACCGACCGGATCGACGTTCTCGATCGAGCAGATCACGACGACGTTGTCCTTGTTGTCGCGCATCAGCTCGAGCTCGTACTCCTTCCAGCCGAGGATGGACTCCTCGATCAGGACATTCGCCGTGGGCGAGGCCGCCAGGCCGCCGCCGGCGATCCGGTCCAGATCGGCTTCGTCGTAGGCCATGCCGGAGCCGAGTCCGCCCATGGTGAACGACGGCCGCACCACCACCGGGTAGCCGAGCTCCTCGACGGTCGCGTGCACCTCCTCCATGGTGTGGCAGACCCGCGAGCGGGCGCTCTCGCCACCGATCTCGGTGACGATGTCCTTGAACATCTGGCGGTCCTCGCCGCGCTGGATGGCGTCGAAGTCGGCGCCGATCAGCTCGATGTCGTGCTTGGCGAGAATGCCCTTCTCATGCAGGCCGACCGCCGCGTTGAGCGCGGTCTGACCGCCCAGGGTCGCGAGCACGGCGTCGATCGGGTGGCCGCCGGCGGCCTCGGTCTCGATGACCTTCTCGATGTACTCCGGAGTGATCGGCTCCACGTACGTGGCGTCGGCGAACTCGGGATCGGTCATGATCGTGGCCGGATTGGAGTTGACCAGCGACACGCGCAGGCCCTCGGCCTTGAGCACCCGGCAGGCCTGGGTGCCCGAGTAGTCGAACTCGCAGGCCTGGCCGATGACGATCGGGCCGGACCCGATCACCAGAACGTGGGAGATGTCTGTACGGCGAGGCATTACGCGCGGGTTCCTTTCATGGCGGAGTTCTCCATCACGTTGACGAACTTGTCGAAGAGGTTGGCGGCGTCGTGCGGTCCGGACGCGGCCTCCGGGTGGTACTGCACGGAGAACGCCTGGCCGGACAGCAGCTCCACACCCTCCACGACGCCGTCGTTGGCGCAGACGTGGGAGACGCGGGCACGGCCGAGGTCGGTGTCGAACTCCTCGCCCGCTTCGCCCTCGAGGGCGAAGCCGTGGTTCTGCGAAGTGATGGCGACCCGGCCGGTGGTGGTGTCGAGGACCGGGATGTTGATGCCCCGGTGACCGAACTTGAGCTTGTAGGTACTGCGGCCGAAGGCCCGTCCCAGGATCTGGTTCCCGAAGCAGATGCCGAACGTCGGCAGTCCCGCGTCGATCACCTCGCTGGTCAGCGCGACGGCCGCGTCGGCGGTCGCCGGGTCGCCCGGCCCGTTCGACAGGAAGAAACCGTCCGGGTTCAGAGCGCGGATGTCGGCGTAGGTGGCGTCTGACGGGAGCACGTGCACCTCCACTCCGCGGGCGGCCAGCATGCGCGGGGTGTTGGCCTTGATGCCCATGTCGAGCGCGGCGACGGTGAACTTCGCCTCCCCGCCGGCCGCCTCGACGATGTACGGCTCGGACGTGCTGACCTGCGCCGCGAGATCGGCACCGGCCATCGACGGCTGGGCGCGGACCGCGTCGAGCATCTCCTCGGTGCTGCCGATCGCATCGCCGGAGAAGATCCCGGCGCGCATCGATCCGCTGTCCCGGAGCACGCGCACCAGTGCGCGGGTGTCGATGCCCGCGATGCCGACCACTCCCTGACCGATCAGCTCGTCTTCGAGCGACGAGCCGGCTCGCCAGTTGGAGACGCGTCGCGTGGGGTTGCGGACCGCGTATCCGGCCACCCAGATCTTCCCCGGATCCCGGTGGTCGATGAAGTCCGCCGACCACCGGACCGACGAACGCTTGCCGAGCAGGCTCTCACTGTCCTCGGTGTTCCAGCCGGTGTTACCGATCTGCGGCGCCGTCGCGACGACGATCTGCCGGTGGTAACTCGGGTCGGTCAACGTCTCCTGGTACCCGGTCATCGCGGTGCAGAAGACCGCTTCGCCCAGAGTGCGTCCCGTGGCGCCGAACGCCTGACCGGTGAAAACCTGGCCGTTCTCCAGCACCATCACCGCTTTGTTCATCACTTGTCTCTCTTCTTCGTCTTCTTGGTGCCAGATTCATGTTCGTCCGTGAGTTCGAGCTCGCGGAAAGCCTTCTCGGTGATCTCCTCGTAGGCCGCCACCCACTCCGGATAGACCGACTTGTCGTCGGCGCGCAGCCCGGAGTCCACCTGGATCCCCGTCGGCAGCGCCCAGCGGATCACCAGCACACCGTCGCGGCTCATCGCCTTGCCCGCGAGCCCACGTTCGGTGCGGACCGCCACGATCGACTCCTCGGGGATCCAGATCTGCGAGGCGCCCGAGCGCTCGATGAGCAATCCGGCCGGGAACGCCGACAACTGAGCGTTGGCGCGGTCTCCGAAGTCGCCGACCGCGATGCGGTTCTGCCAGCTCGGCGCCATCGTGCTGCCGAGGTACAGGCCGGTGTGCGGGCCGCGGATGAGCTCTCCCGGGTCGGCGGGCGCCACCGGCAGTTCTCCGACGGTCTCCGCCTGCCTGCGGCCCCGGTTACGCCAGCCGCGCACCACCATCGCCACCAGTGTCAGCCACACCGCGAGGGCGACGACGGTGACCACCACGTAGTACAGGACCTCGTTCACCGCCACTCACCCGCCGTCTCGCCGAGCTCCGCCGCGGGTCCCCGCGCCGCCGTGACCCGACCGCGCAGGACCGTCGCCTGCACGACGCCCGGCAGCCGCATCGACTCGTAGGGGGTGTTGCCGGACTTGCTGGCCAGTGTCTGGCCGCGGACCTCCCACGAACCGTCCGGATCGATGATCGTCAGATTCGCCGGCTCACCGACGGCGATCGGCCGCCCCTGGTCGTCGAGGCCGACGATCTGCGCCGGCCGTTCGCTCATCACTCGCGCGACGCCGCGCCAGTCGAGCAGTCCGGGCCGGACCATCGTCTCCACCACGATCGACAGCGCCGTCTCCAGACCCAGCATCCCCGGTCGCGCCTGCGAGAACTCGCAGCACTTCTCCTGCGCCGCATGCGGTGCGTGGTCGGTGGCGACGCAGTCGATGACCCCGTCGGCAAGTGCCGCCCGCAACGCCGTCTTGTCGGTCTCCTCGCGCAGCGGCGGGTTGACACGGTTGACGCCGTCGTAGGTCTCCAGCCGCGAGTCGTCCAGCAGCAGGTGGTGCGGAGTGACCTCCGCGGTGATCTCGATCCCCTGGCCGCGGGCCCAGCGGATCAGCTCGACCGTGCCCGCCGTGGACGCGTGCGCGATGTGCACCCGGGCCCCGGCATCGCGCGCCAACAGCGCGTCGCGCGCGACGATCGACTCCTCGGCGGCACGCGGCCAGCCGGTCAGACCCAGCCGCGCGGCGGTCGGACCGTCGTGCGCGACGGCTCCCACAGTCAGCCGCGGATCCTCGGAGTGCTGCGAGATCAACACTCCGAGCCCCTTCGAGTACTCGAGCGCCCTCTTCATGATGACCGGATCGTGCACGCACTTCCCGTCGTCGCTGAACAGCTTCACCGCAGCGTCGCCGTCGGCCATCATGCCCATCTCGGCGAGTTGCTCGCCGGCGAGTCCGACCGTGACCGCACCCACCGGGTGCACGTCCACCAGACCGATCTCCCGGCCGAGGCGCCACACGTGATCGGTGATCGAGGCGTTGTCGGCCACCGGGTCCGTGTTCGCCATCGCGAAGACCGCCGTGTAGCCGCCGCGCGCCGCCGCTCGCGAGCCCGATTCGACGGTCTCGGTGTCCTCACGGCCGGGCTGGCGCAGATGTGTGTGCAGATCGACGAAGCCGGGAAGCAGTACGCCGCCTCCGCCGTCGATCGTGTCCGCCCCCTCGGGAGCCGGCAGGCCGGCGCCGATCGCGGTGATCTCGCCGTCGACGACGGCGACATCCACCGGGTCGCCGTCACCGTAGGGCCGGACGTTGGTGATCAGGACCGAACCGGTGACGGACACTACTTCACTCCTCGGGAATCGTCGGGGGCGCTGCTGTCGGGTGTTCTGCTGTCCGCTGTTCTGCTGTCGGGTCCGCCGATGGACTCCTCGGCTCCCGCGATGAGGCGGAACAGCACCGCCATGCGGACGTGGACGCCGTTGCGGACCTGTTCGAGGACGGTGGCCTGCGGGGTGTCGGCGACGTTGAAGCCGATCTCCATGCCGCGCAGCATCGGGCCGGGATGCAGCACCACGGCGTCGTCGCGCAGCATGGCCATGCGGGTGTCCGAGAGCCCGTAGCGCACCGCGTACTCGCGCGCGCTCGGGAAGAATCCGCCGTTCATGCGTTCGGCCTGGACCCGGAGCATCATCACCGCGTCCGCGGCCGGAAGCTCGGCGTCCAGATCGGTGGCGACCCGGACCGGCCACGTCTGCACGCCCGTCGGCAGCAGGGTCGGCGGTGCCACGAGGACCACCTCGGCACCGAGGGTCGCGAGCAGCCGGGCGTTCGACCGCGCCACGCGCGAGTGCAGGATGTCGCCGACGATCGCCACGCGACGACCTTCGAAACCGCCCAGACGCTGGCGAATCGTGTAGGCGTCGAGGAGCGCCTGCGTGGGGTGTTCATGCGTGCCGTCGCCGGCGTTGATGACCGACGGGCCGGTGGTCGGCAGGCCGGTGACGTCGCTGCCGTCGTTGGTCCACCGCGCCACCTGGGCGGCGGCGCCGGATGCCGGGTGCCGCACCACCAGGGCGTCCGCGCCGAGAGCGCGCAGTGTCTTGGCGGTGTCGCGCAGCGACTCGCCCTTGTTGACCGACGAACTCGATGCGCTGACGTTGATCGCATCGGCGCTCATCCACTTGGCGGCGACCTCGAACGAGACGCGGGTACGCGTCGAGTTCTCGTAGAAGACGGTCATCACCGTCCGGCCACGCAAGGTGGGGAGTTTGCGGACCTCACGGCCGGCGAGCGCCTGCTCGAACCGCTGGGCCTCGTCGAGGATGTCGAGCGCGTCGTCGCGGGACAGGTCGGCGGCGGAGAGCAGGTGCTTCATCGGAGCACCACCTCGTCGATCCCGTCGTGCTCCACCAGGTGGACTTCGACGTCCTCGTCCCGGGAGGTCGGGACGTTCTTGCCGACGTAGTCGGCGCGCAGGGGCAACTCCCGGTGGCCGCGATCGACCAGCACCGCGAGTTGCACCGCGGACGGACGGCCGAGATCGCGCAGCGCGTCGAGCGCAGCTCGCACGGTGCGGCCGGAGAAGAGGACGTCGTCGACGAGGATCACCAGCGCGCCGTCGACGCCGCCCTCGGGGACGAGCGTCCGTTCGAGCGGGCGATGGGGCTTGTCGCGAAGGTCGTCGCGGTAGAGCGTGATGTCGAGGTAGCCGGTCGGCACCCGGACGCCGGAGAACTCGGCGATCCGCTCGGCCAGCCGCACTGCCAGCGAGGTGCCCCGCGTGGGGATACCGATGAGCAGGACCCGACGGGCGTCGGGAGCGTCCAGAGCGGTCTTCTCGATCACTTGATGTGCCATGCGTGCCACCGTGCGCCCGACGTCAGAAGCGTCGAGTAACACACGCTGAGGGCGCGCACGATCGACCGGCGGAGCCAAGTCGACCTCCTTCTCCGCCTCACTGGACGGGTCGTTAAAGGAAATTCTCTTGTCGAGCCAGAACTTGCTCTCGAGGAGCCAGTCTACTCCGCCGAGGCCGCCGCCCTGACCTGAGGGGCCAGTTCGGCGACCTTGCCGAGGACGCCGTTGACGAACGACGGGGAATCGTCGGTCGAGAGCTCCTTGGCGAGCTCGACGGCCTCGTCGAGCACGACGTCGATGTCGACGTCGGTCGCGTACAGCAGCTCCCAGACGGCCAGCCGCAGAATGGCGCGGTCGACCGCCGGGAGCCGGTGCAGCTTCCAGTTCTCCAGATGCGACTCGATCACGGCGTCCACCTGGGAGGCGTCCGTGGTGACACCCTCGACGACGCGCACGGTGTACTCGTACATCGTTCCGACGCTGTCGTCGGTGGGGTAGATCTCGCGCCGCTCAGCGATCAGCTGGGTGGCCTTCACGCCCTTGGCTTCCGCCTCGAACAGAAGGTCCACCGCGCGCTTGCGCGCCTTGTGGCGGGTACCGGGTTTCTTCACGTGAGTCGCAGTGCCTGTCTTGCTCGGGGAACGTCGGTGGTGCGGTGTGTCAGCTGTTGACGCGGCCGAGGTAGCTGCCGTCGCGGGAATCGATCTTCAGCTTGTCGCCGGTGTTGATGAACAGCGGCACCTGGACCTCGGCGCCGGTCTCCAGCGTGGCGGGCTTGGAGCCGCCGGTCGATCGATCGCCCTGCAGACCCGGGTCGGTGTGCTGGACCTCGAGTTCGACGGTGACCGGGAGCTCCACCGACAGCGGCGCGCCCTCATGGGTCGAGACCTGGACGGTCATGTTCTCCAGCAGGAAGCGCGCACCGTCGCCGATGACCTCGGGGGCGATGGTGATCTGGTCGAAGGTCTCGCCGTCCATGAACACGTAGTCGGTGCCGTCGTTGTACAGGTAGGTCATGTCGCGACGGTCGACGGTCGCCGTCTCCACCTTGACTCCGGCGTTGAAGGTCTTGTCGACGATCTTGCCCGACAGGACGTTCTTGATCTTGGTGCGCACGAACGCGGGGCCCTTGCCCGGCTTCACGTGCTGGAATTCCAGAATCTGCCAGAGCTGGTCGCCCTCCATCTTGAGGACGAGGCCGTTCTTGAAGTCGGCGGTCGACGCCATATGTGTTGTCTCCTCGGAAAGTCACAGGGCGCGGAGCGCCCTCGGGGTGGTCGTCAGCAATCGCGGTCCGGCATCGGTGACCACCAGGGTGTCTTCGATCCGCACGCCGCCGCGCCCGGGCAGGTAGATCCCGGGTTCAACGGTGACCGTTGCGCCGACAGGCAGTGTACCGCTCGCGGCGGCCCCGATTCCCGGACCTTCGTGGATCTCCAACCCCACCCCGTGCCCCAGACCGTGCACGTAGTACTCGCCGTACCCCGCGTCCGCGATCACCTCGCGGGCGACGGCGTCGACCCCCGCCAGGTCGGCGCCGGGAACGAGGGCCTCGCGGCCGGCGAGCTGCGCGGCCTCGACGATCTCGTAGATCTCGCGTTGCCACGCCGCCGCGGCCCCCAGTACGTAGGTGCGGGTCATGTCCGAGTGATAGCCGCCGGCGACCGCGCCGAAATCCATCTTGACCAGGTCGCCGTCGGCGAGCACCGCATCGGTCGGGCGATGGTGCGGGATCGCCGAGTTCGGCCCGGCGGCGACGATCGTCTCGAAGGCGATGGCGTCGGCGCCGCGCACGTACATCTCCCACTCGAGGTCGCGCGCCACGGCACGCTCGGTGCGGCCCGGGACGATCGCGTCGCGTTCGATCAGAGCGGCGAGGGCCTCGTCGCCGATCCGGCACGCCGACGTGATCAATTCCACTTCACCGGCGTCCTTGACCGCGCGCAGCGCTTCCACCGTTCCGCGCAGCGGGACCAGTTCCGCGCCGGCGTGCTGCGACAGGTCGGTGAACGCCGCCACCGACATCGCGTCCGCCTCGATGCCGATCCGAACGCGCGGGCGCAGGCCGACGGCGTGCTCGACGAGGGCGCGCGGGCAGTCGCGGGCGATCAGCGCCGGCAGGTCGGGTACCTGTGCGGCCACCTGCGACACATATCTGCCGTCCGTCGAGATCGTGTCCTCGGGCCGCTCCGGCCGCTCGGCCCAGACGAGGACCGCCGCGTTGCTGCCGGTGAAACCTGTGAGGTAACGCACGTTGACCAGGTTCGACACGACGATCGCGTCCACCTGGTCCCCCGCCGCGTCGTCTCCCAATGCCCGGGACAATCGAGCGCGCCTGGCCGCGATCGTCGCGCCGGCCTCGGCGTGCGCCGGTTCTTTCCGCATGTCAGCGTTGTTGAACATGTTCCTCCCCGGTATGGTGCATCCATGAGTTCGTGGCTACTGCGTGGCGCCGTGATGTCGATTGTGCACATCGCCGCCCGAATCATTCTCGGTGTCGTCGTCATCACGGCACCTCTGTCCTCGCCACTCGGACGCTGGCTCGCGGTGATCGCCGTGGTGCTGATCGCGGTGATCTGGGGCGGATACGACGGCATCAGGGACGCCCGCGCGCACAGCGACCCCGACGACTACGAGGATCTCACGATGCGCTGGCTCAAGGTCGGCCTCGTGGCCGCCGTCGTGTCGTGCCTCGTGTGCTGGATCCTCGGAACCTTCTGGCTGAACGGTATCGGCCAGGCCTCCTTCTGGATCGAGATGACCGCCGGCGTCTCGTTCATCACCCTCATCGTCTACCTGCCGGCGTTCTTCGGCGTCAGCCTCGGGCGCTTCTTCGTCCGCCGCGACCAACGGAAGGCCGAGTTGAAGGCGCAGGAAGCAGCAGAAGCGCAGACCGCTCAGCTGGCGACCACTGCCTGAGCATCGTCTCCACGACGGCGGGCCGGGAACCTTCGAGGTTCCCGGCCCGCTGTTGTTTGTGCTGTGAGGGGGTTTCGACTCGCTTCGCTCGCTCAACAAGCCTAAGGAGCAGCCCGCTCAACCAGCCTGCCGGGCGGCCCGCTCAACAAGCCTAAGGAGCAGCCCGCTCAGCCAGCCTGAGGAGCAGCGCGCGCAATCAGCCTGCCGGTGGGCACTTCACATCCAGGGTGGTTGAGCGAGCGGAGCGAGTCGAAATCATCCCACCCTCGAACCGCTCACAGCATGATCGGGGCGGGGCCCGAGGCTCCGCCGGAGGCGACGGCCGAGTAGGCGGCCGCGATCAGCGACGGGTCCGGGGCCTCCAGACGGCCGGGCTTCGCCAGACCGTCGAGCACCACGAATCGGAGCATGCCCGACCGGTTCTTCTTGTCGCCGGCCATCGTCTTGAGGAGTTCGCCGAGCGCGTCCTCGTCGTAGGTCGTGGGCAGACCCACGAGTTCGAGGATCCGGCGATGGCGGTCGGCGGTCTCGTCGTCGAGCCGGCCCGCGAGCCGCCCGAGTTCGGCGGCGAAGACCATGCCGACGGAGATCGCGGCCCCGTGACGCCACTTGTAGCGTTCACGGCGTTCGATCGCGTGGCCGAGCGTGTGACCGTAGTTGAGGATCTCCCGCAGTGAGGACTCCTTCAGATCCGCGGACACGACGTCTGCCTTCACCTGGACCGACCGGCGGATCAGCTCCGGCAGGACCGTCCCCTTCGGGTCGAGGGCGGCACCGGGGTCGGCTTCGATCATGTCGAGGATCACCGGATCGGCGATGAATCCGGTCTTGATGACCTCGGCGAGCCCGGCGACGACCTCGTTGTGCGGGACCGTCTCCAGCGTCGCGAGATCGATGAGCACGGCGTCGGGCTCGTGGAACGACCCGACGAGGTTCTTTCCGGCATCGGTGTTGATGCCGGTCTTGCCGCCCACCGCGGCGTCGACCATCGCCAGCAGCGTGGTCGGCACGTGGATGACGCCGATGCCCCGCATCCACGTCGCGGCCACGAAACCGGCGAGGTCGGTGGCGGCACCGCCGCCCAGGCTGATGACCTTGTCGTTGCGCATCATGCCGATGCGTCCGAAGACCTCCCAGCAGAAGGAGGCGACGGAGAGGTCCTTGCCATCCTCGGCGTCCGGGATCTCGACGCGATGCGCATCGAAGCCCTGTTCGGCCAGATACTCGCGGATCTGCTCGGCGGTGGCCTTGAGGGTCGGCTGATAGACGATCGTCACGCGATCGGCGCCCTGCGCCGCTTCGGCGACGTCGGAGAGCAGACCCCGGCCGATCGTCACGTCGTAGGGACTCGCCGCGCGGACGGCGACCTTCACCGGTTCGGTCATGCCTGATCTCCCATGTTCATTGGTCGGCGTTCATTGGTCGGCCCGCACCGCCTGCAGTCGGGCCCGGATGTCGTCGACGACAGTCTGCGGGTTCCGGGCCGCGTCCACCTCGACGGCCGCGACGGCGCGATAGGTCGGTTCTCGGCGCGACAGCAGGTCCGCATAGCGCCGACGTGGGTCGGGGTCGGCGAGCAACGGTCGGTCGGACGCAGCGACGCGCGCGAACCCGGTGTCGGCGCCGACCCTGAGATACACCACGGCGTGGCCGGCGAGCGCCTCGCGGATCGTGTCGGTCATCACCGCTCCTCCGCCCAGCGAGACCACACCGTCGAACCGGCCCAGAACGTCGGTGACGACCTCGGACTCCAGCCGGCGGAAGGCCGGTTCGCCGTCGGCGGCGAAGATGTCCGGGATGCTTCTGCCGGAGCGGCGTTCGAGTTCGTCGTCGGTGTCGCAGAAGGCGACGCCGAGAGCGTGGGCCAGTGCGCGGCCGACGGTCGACTTGCCCGCTCCCATCGGGCCGACGAGAACCGCGGCCGGACGGCCGGTGGCCTGTGCCGTCACGACTGCGGGTGCGGCGGACGGCTCTCGATCACGTCGAGGTAGCTGCGCAGGTTGGCGGCGGTCTCGGAGACCGAGTCGCCGCCGAACTTCTCCAGCGCCGCCTGTGCCAGCACCAGCGCGACCATCGCCTCGGCGACCACACCCGCGGCGGGCACGGCGCACACGTCGCTGCGCTGGTGGATGGCGGTGGCGGGCTCGCCCGTGGTCATGTCGACGGTCGACAGCGCCCGAGGGACCGTCGAGATCGGCTTCATCGCGGCCCGGACACGGACCGACTCGCCGTTGGTCATCCCGCCTTCCAGCCCGCCCGCACGATTGGTGGAGCGAAGCACCCCATCGGCTCCGGGGACCATCTCGTCGTGGGCCTGGCTGCCGCGACGCCGCGCCGTCTCGAAGCCGTCACCGACCTCGACGCCCTTGATGGCCTGGATGCCCATCAGGGCCGCGGCCAGCCGAGCATCGAGCCTGGTCTCGCCGCTGACGTGCGAGCCGAGTCCGATCGGGACACCGGTGGCGATCACCTCGACGACGCCGCCGAGCGTGTCGCCGTCGCGCTTGGCGGCCTCGATCTCGCCGATCATCGACTGCTCGGCGTCCTTGCCGAAGGCGCGGACCGGGCTCTCGTCGATCGCCGACAGATCGGCGGCGGTCGGCGCGGGACCGTCGTACGGCGTACTCGCACCGATCGAGACGACGTGCGAGACGATCTCGATGCCGAAGACCTGCCGCAGGAAGTTCCGGGCCACCGTGCCCGCGGTGACGCGCGCCGCCGTCTCCCGTGCGCTCGCCCGCTCCAGCACCGGGCGGGCGTCGTCGAAGCCGTACTTCAGCATGCCGGAGTAGTCGGCGTGCCCGGGTCGCGGACGGGTCAGCGCCGCATTGCGCGCGCTGCCCTCGAGTTCGTCGGCGTCGACCGGATCGGCCGACATCACCTGTTCCCACTTGGGCCACTCGGTGTTGCCGATCTCGACGGCCACCGGGCCGCCCATCGTCAGCCCGTGGCGGACTCCGCCGATCATCGTGACCTTGTCGGCCTCGAACTTCATACGGGCGCCGCGGCCGTAGCCCAGCCGGCGGCGGGCCAGTTGTTCGGCGATGTCGGACGAGGTGATCTCCACTCCGGCGACCATCCCCTCGACGAGGGCCACCAGGGCCGGGCCATGGGATTCTCCGGCAGTTATCCAGCGCAACACAATGGTCAATTGTTCCAGAAGGGTCCACCGGCGGCACAGGCAGGCACTCCGGACGGTTCCGCCGCCGCGCACCGGTCATGTCAGCAGCAGGAAGAGGATGGTCGACGCCGCGAGGGCGGGCCCGTGCGGCAGGCTGGTCTTTCTGGCGACACCGCAGGTCACGAGGGAGATCACCGCCGCCGCCACCACGACGAGGCCGCTCACGATCGGTTCACCGACCAACGCGCCGCACGGCACGGCGAGCTTGACGTCGCCGCCACCGCAGTGTCCGCGCGCGAAGGCCAGCACATACGGCACGACGGCGACCGCCGCCGATGCTCCGACGACGGGCAGACACACCGCCACGGCGGCGGTGCCCACCATCGCCGGAACGACCAGGGAGTTCGGGATGCGCCCGGTCCGGCGGTCGATCGCGGCGACGAGCAGAAGCCAGACGGCTGCCAGGAGTTCGGGGACCATCGCTCGAGCGTCCCGGTCCCCTGTGGACCGCGACAATCACCCGATCCACAGGCCCCGACACCCGACCGGGGTCGACTCAGAGCGCCAGACCGACCGCCGCAGCCATGGCGGCCTTCGGGGCAGGTCTGCCGGTGAACTGCTCCACCTGGCTGTAGGCCTGGTTCAACAACATCACCAGTCCCCCGACCACGGTGCCGCCGGCGGCGGCCGTCGCGGCGGCGAGCGGCGTCGGCCACGGGTCGTAGATCACGTCGATCAGGCGCGGCGTGGCGGTCACCGCCGGAATCAGCGCCTCGGCGGCCGGCGCCGGCACCGTCGACACGGTGACGTCGGCGGCCGCGCACGCCTGACGCACCGTCGCGCCGCCGTCGAAGGGCACCACCTCCACCGACAGGCCGAGTTGCTCGGCGAGGTCGCACGCGCCGCGCGCCCGCTGGGCACTGCGTGCGACGATCGACACCGCTGAGACGCCGGCGTCGGCCAGCGCCGCGAGCGTCGGCAGCGCGGTTCCGCCCGCGCCTATCACCACGGCTCGCGATGCCCCGGCGGGGAGTCCGGCCGCTGCCAGCGCGCCGGTCATCCCGTCCACGTCGGTGCAGTCGGCCCGCCACCCGGCGTCGGTGCGCACCAGGGTGTTGGCCGATCCGATCAATTCGGCTCGGCGCGTCCGCTCGTCGGCGAAGGCCAGCGCCGCGAGCTTGCCGGGCATGGTCACCGAGAAACCGATCCATTCGGCACCCGCGCGGGAGACACGGTCGGGAAGCTGCTCCGCCGTGGTGTCGATGGCCTCGTACGTCCAGCCTCGCAGACCCAGCGCCCGGTAGGCCGCACGGTGCAGCGCCGGGGACTTGGAGTGCGCCACCGGCGAGCCGAGCACCGCGGCCTTGCGTGGTACGGGGTCCACGGGATTCTCGCCCGTCATTCGCAGCCGGTGGTCAGGAGCTTGTTCTTGCACGCCACCTGACGGTTCTTCTTGTGCTGGTCGAAGGTCTTCGAGAACAGCGTGGTGCCCTGCTTGTCGACGGTGACGAAGTACAGCCAGTCGCCGCTGGCGGGATTCAGCGTGGCGTGGAGCGCACGCTCACCGACCGCACCGATCGGTGTGATCGGCAAGCCCTCGTGCTGGTAGGTGTTCCAGGCGTTCTCGTCCTTGTAGACGTCACCGCGCACATCGACGTCCGTGACGGCCGCGGTGTAGTTGATCGTCGAATCCATCTCCAGCCGCTGTCCGGCCTTGAGCCGGTTCAAGATCACGCGGGCGACCTTGGGGAAGTCCTCGTCCTTGTTCGCCTCGCGTTCGACGATCGACGCCGTCACCAGGTTCTGGTAGGGCGTGAGTCCGGTGTTGTTGTCGGACTGCAGGCCCCATGCCGTGAAGCGCTTGTCGGAGTTGGTGATCAGGGTGTGCAGTATCTCCACGGCGGACATCCGCGGGTCGAGATCCTCCCACGCACCCGAGGCGATGAGCCCCTCGATCCGGCGATGGTCGTTGCCGAGCCGGTTGAACGCCTCGAGCGCCCACGACGGGATGCCGAGTTCGGTGGCGCTGGCGGTCGCGGCGGCCTCCATCAGCTGATCGACGGTGACCCCGTAGGTCTGATCGTCGGTCTTCACCGTCGTCGCGTCGGCGATCCGCTGGAAGATGCCCGTCGTCGTCTTGCCGTCGACGCCCTTCTTGGTATCGAGCTGCAGACCTTCGGGCACCACCATGAAACCGACGCGATTGTCGCTGCCCTGCATCTTCTGCACCGCCGCCTCGGCCGAGATGCCCTTGGGCAGTTTGTAGAAGCCCGCGGCGACGGTGTCGTTGCCGGTGGCGTTGACGAAGGCCTTGCGGCTGCCGACAACGCCGGCGTCGGTGAGAGTGTCGCCGATGTCACGCACCGTCGCATCGCTCTGGATCTCCACCAGCGCCGAGCCGTGCCCGGTGCTGCTGTCGTAGTCGGTGCTGGAGTCGAAGACGCCGAGCGCCTTCAGCGCGATGCCCGCCAGGACCAGGATGACCACGAGGAGGATCGCCAGAACGGCGACGACCACCTTGCGGTTGCGCTTGCGGGCGGGCATCGGACGATCGACGAGATCGGCGTCCTCATCGGCGGCGCCGGCCGGCGCATAGCCCGCCGCCGCGACGTCCTGGCCCACGGTGCCCGCGGCTCGAGGGTCCGCGGACGCGTACTCGGCAGGTGCATGGTCGGCCGGCGCATACTCAGCCGATGAATAGTCGGTCGGCGCATAGTCGGTGGCGGCGTACTCCGCCGGCGGCGCGTCGTACCGGGCGTGCGATCCGGTGGTCTCGCCCGGGGTGACGTCGTCCTGCGTGACATCCAGGATGTCGAAGAGACCGGTCGGCTCGGGTTGTTGCACCGGCTGAGCCTGTGGGACCTGAGTCTGTGGGACCTCGGTCTGGGGCACCTGAGTCTGCGGGACCTGAGTCTGCTGCTCCTGCGCGTGACGTGCCGGCGGGTTCACGATCGTCGGCGGTTCCGTCGAGTGCGGCGAGGTCCGCGGTTCGGTGAAGCTCAGCCCCTCCACCTCGGTCGGGCGGTACTGGACCTGGAAGTACGGCGACGGCTCGCCGGCAGGCGGCTCCGGGGTCCGGTACTCGATCGTCGGATCCGGCAGTGAATCCCCCACCCGGACGATCGGAATGCTGCCCGTCGTCGTCGGATCACCGGGCGCACGCCGGCGGCGATGCCGGTTGCCCGACTGTCCGGCGCCCATCGACTCCGCGAAGTAGCGGCGCCGGTCTCCGTCAGACGGCAATCGTCCGCCGGATCCTTCGCTGCGCGGGTCGTCCTGGTCAGACACTTGAGAGATTCCTCCTCGTCGGCTGGCGGCTCATCGTTGCGCGTCGAGCCATCCCTGAAGGATAGCGACAGCCGCAGCCTGATCCACGACGGCACGCGCGTCTTTCGCTTTCACTCCCGACGCACGCAGCGCAGCAGTCGCAGTGACTGTGGTGAGCCTCTCGTCGTAGAACTCGATCGCGACTCCGTCGGCTTCGGCCGCCAGTTGACGTCCGAAATACCGCGCGGCACGGACCGCCGGTCCCTCTTCGCCGCGCAGTGTCCGCGGCAGGCCGATCACCACGCCGATCGCCTCGTACTCGGCGATGATCTCCACGATCCGCGCCACGTCGGAACCGTCCTTGGCGCGCCGGACCGTCTCGACCGGGGTCGCCAGGATTCCGTCGGGGTCGCACACCGCGACCCCGACGCGCACGCTTCCCACGTCGATGGCGATGCGGCGTCCGCGAGGTGAGATCACCGGCCGCCGACGACCTCGCGCAGCCGCGCCAGAGCGGCGTCGATGCCCGCGGCGTCGGTGCCCGAGCCCTGTGCCAGGTCCGGCTTGCCGCCGCCCCGGCCCGACACCAGCGGTGCCAGTTCCTTCACGAGGTCGCCCGCCTTGACACCGGCCGCGCGCGCGGCGTCGGTGGTGCCGATCGCGAACGGGACCTTGCCGTCGGCCGACGAGAAGAGTGCGACAACCGCATTGCGGTCGGCGACGCGGCCACGGAGGTCGGTCACCAGTCCGCGCAGGCCGTTCGCGTCCACACCGTCCGCGACGCGGGCCGCCACGAGCAGCGTGTCACCGACGGTGACGGCCTCGTCGATCAGGCCCGCGACCGCTGCCCGGGACTGCTCCGCCCGCAGTGCCGCGACGGTCTTCTCGGCCTCCTTGAGCTTCAGGACCAACTGCTCGACCCGATCGGGCACCTCCTCGGAGGGCACCTTGAGGGACGCGGCCAGGCCGGCCATCAGGGCACGCTCCCGCGAGAGGTAGCGGAAGGAGTCCATGCCGACGTATGCCTCGACGCGGCGCGTGCCCGACC
The DNA here is from genome assembly GCF_041950545.1 of Gordonia sp. PS3. NCBI lineage: Bacteria > Bacillati > Actinomycetota > Actinomycetes > Mycobacteriales > Gordoniaceae > Gordonia > Gordonia sp. PS3. The sequence goes on from NZ_CP169524.1 coordinate 2,032,047, forward strand.
CGACCGACGACTCGCCGATCACCGTGATCGGACCGATCTGCGCCGAGCTCGCCACATGGGTGCCGCCGCAGAGTTCCATCGAGAACGGTCCGCCGATCTCGACCACCCGGACGCGGTCACCGTAGTTCTCGCCGAACAGGGCCATGGCACCCATCGCCTTGGCCTTCGCCAGATCGGTCTCGAAGGTGTTCACCGCGTAGTTGGCTTCCACCGCTTGGTTGGCGATCCGCTCGATCTCCTCGCGCTGAGCGTCCGTGAGCCCACTGCCTGCATGGAAGTCGAAACGCAGGTAACCCGGACGGTTCAGCGAACCGGCCTGGGTGGCGGTGGGGCCGAGGACCTCCCGCAGCGCGGCGTGCACCATGTGCGTCCCCGAATGCCCCTGAGTGGCGCCGTGACGCCAGCCCGCGTCCACCGCGGCGAGCACCTCGTCGCCCTCGACGATCTCGCCCTCGTCGACCACCACCCGGTGCAGCCACACCTTCTTGCCGACCTTCTGGACGTCTCGGACGGCCAGCCGCACACCGTCTCCGGTGGTGATCGTTCCCCGGTCGGCCATCTGGCCGCCCGACTCGGCGTAGAGGGGGCTGCGGTCGAGGATCAGTTCCAGTTCGGTGCCGGGGGCGGCGGACCGGACACGCTGTCCGTCGGCCACCAGGCCCAGCACGCGAGCCTCCGACACCAGTTCGTCGAAACCGGTGAACTCGGTGGGTCCGCGGTCGAGGAACTCGCGGTACACCGACTGGTCGGCGTGCGACGACTTGCGCGCACTCGCATCGGCCTTCGCGCGGCGGCGCTGCTCGCCCATCAGCTCGGAGAAGCCCTCGCGGTCCACCTCCAGACCCGCTTCGGCCGCCATCTCCAGGGTCAGGTCGATCGGGAAGCCGTAGGTGTCGTGGAGGGTGAAGGCGTCGCTGCCGCTGATCGAGGTGCTTCCGGCCCTCTTGGTGGCGTCGGCCGCCTCCGAGAACAGCTTGGAGCCCGCTGCCAGCGTCCGGGCGAAGGTGGTCTCCTCGGCCACCGCGACCGACAGGATGTGGGCCCGCTGCTGCTCCAATTCGGGGTACGACGGGCTCATCACATCGATCACTTCGGCGATGATCCGCTCCATCGTGGCCTCGCCGGCGCCGGTGGTGCCCGACCCCAGCAGCCGCATGGACCGCACGATGCGGCGCAGCAGTCGGCGCAGCACGTACCCGCGACCGTCGTTCGCGGGAACCACACCGTCGCCGATCAGCATCGCCGCGGTGCGGGCGTGGTCGGCGACCACGCGGAAGCGGACGTCGTCCTCGTGCTTGCCCGCTCCGTACTCGCGGCCGGTGAGGCGGGACGCGAGGTCGATGATCGGCTTGAGCAGGTCGGTCTCGTAAACGTTGTCGACGCCCTGCAGCAGGCAGGCGACCCGCTCGATGCCCATGCCGGTGTCGATGTTCTTCTTCGGCAGCGGGCCGAGGATCTCGTAGTCGTCCTTGCTGGTGCCCTCACCGCGTTCGTTCTGCATGAAGACGAGATTCCAGATCTCGATGTACCGGTCCTCGTCGGCCTCGGGACCGCCTTCGACGCCGTACTCGGGGCCGCGGTCGTAGAAGATCTCCGAACACGGACCGCACGGTCCGGGCACGCCCATCGACCAGTAGTTGTCGGCCATGCCGCGCCGCTGGATCCGTTCGGACGGCACGCCGATCTCGTCGCGCCAGATGCTCTCGGCCTCGTCGTCGTCGAGGTACACCGTCGGCCACAGCCTCGTCGGGTCGATGCCGTATCCGCCGTCCTCGACCGAATTGGTCAGCAGTTCCCAAGCGAACCGGATCGCCTCGCGCTTGAAGTAGTCGCCGAAGGAGAAGTTGCCCGCCATCTGGAAGAAGGTGTTGTGGCGGGTGGTGATCCCGACCTCTTCGATGTCGAGGGTGCGCACGCACTTCTGCACGCTCGTCGCGCGGGTGTACGGCGGTGTCTGGTCGCCGAGGAAGAAGGGCTTGAAAGGCACCATGCCGGCGTTGACGAACAGAAGGTTCGGATCGTCCAGGATCAGCGAGGCGCTCGGCACCTCGGTGTGTCCGGCGCGGATGAAGTGATCCAGGAATCGCTTCCGGATTTCATGCGTCTGCACTGCGGCGGTGTCCTTCGTAGAAGTCGGGCAGAGAATCAACAGTCGAGTTTACGCCCCACCGGCGCGTCACCTGCGGGAGCGCCCCCGGGAAGTGAGCCCGCGCACGATGGAGCGCAGACGACCCACGCGCGGGGCGAGTTCCCGTTCGAATCCGTGGTCGGTCGGCTCGTAGTAGTCGACGCCGACGAGCGCGTCCGGTGCGTACTGCTGCGCCAGCACCCCGTCGGGGTCGTCGTGCGGGAACCGGTATCCGATCGCGTTGCCCAACTTCTTGGCTCCCGCGTAATGACCGTCGCGCAGATGCGGCGGGACGGCGCCGGCCTTGCCCGCCGCCACATCGGTCATCGCCTTCCCCAGCGCCGAAGTCACCGCACCGGACTTCGGCGCGGTCGCCAGATGGATGGTGGCCTGGGCCAACGCGAGCTGCGCCTCGGGCATCCCGACCATCTGCACCACCTGCGCGGCGGCGACCGCCGCCTGCAGCGCCGTCGGGTCGGCCATGCCGATGTCCTCACTGGCGTGGATCATCAATCGCCTCGCGATGAACCGGGGATCCTCCCCCGCGGTGATCATCCTCGCCAGATAGTGCAGCGCGGCGTCGACATCCGATCCGCGGATCGACTTGATGAAGGCACTCGTGACGTCGTAGTGCTGATCGCCGTCGCGGTCGTAGCGGACCGCGGCCCGGTCGATGGCGGCCTCCACGTCGGCGACCTCGATCACATCGCCGGCCTCGGCCGCGTCCGCGCTCGCCTCCAGTGCGGTCAGCGCGCGCCGCGCGTCACCGCCCGCCACCGCGACCAGGTGGTCGAGCGCCTCGTCAGACAGTTCCACCGAGCCGTCGAGGCCGCGCGGATCGGCGACGGCCCGGCGCAGCACGGTCTTGACGTCGTCGTCGGTCAGCGATCGCAACTGGAGCACCAGCGACCGCGACAGCAGCGGCGCGACCACCGAGAACGACGGATTCTCCGTGGTCGCCGCCACCAGCAGCACGATCCGGTTCTCCACGGCGTCCAGGAGCGCGTCCTGCTGAGTCTTCGAGAACCGGTGGACCTCGTCGATGAACAGCACCGTCTGCTGTCCGTGCGCCAGCCGTCGCCGGGCCATGTCGATGACGGCACGGACTTCCTTGACGCCCGACGAGAGTGCCGAGAGCGCCTCGAAACGACCGCCGGTGGCCTGGCTGATGAGTGAGGCCATCGTGGTCTTGCCGGTGCCGGGCGGACCGTAGAGCAGTACCGACGCGGCACCCGAACCGGCGATCAGCCGGCGCAGCGGCGAACGCCCGCCGAGCAGATGGTCCTGGCCGACGATCTCATCGAGCGACGCCGGGCGCATCCGGACGGCGAGCGGCGGCGCGGGCCGACCGGCCGCACCGGACTCGATCGCGTCACCGGAATCGTCCGGTGTCCCGAACAGGCCCTCGTCCACAGCTCCCGATCACCCGAACCAGTAGATCCGCAGGGCCTCTTGCATCCGGTCCGCGGCGTCGATGAACTCGCCGCCGACGTCGTACGAGTCCCCCGAATCGGCGAGGTCGGCCCACCGGGACAGCACCACGCGCGCGTCCGTGGTGTGCAACGCCCAGTCGTGTCCGCTGGAGTCGCCGCGGATGAGCCAGTAGGTGGACAGCCACACCCACAGCGCACGCGCGTGGAAGATCCGTTCGGCGAGGCCGCGATCGCTGATCGACGGCCACAGCGGCTTCACCTCGCCGCGCCAGGCGTCCGCGAGGGACTTCTCCAACTCGAGCCGCTCGGGCACCACATCGACGGCGAGCCGGGCCGGGAAGGTCGCGAGCGCGTACGCCACATCGAGTGCCGCATCGCGGAACTCGCCCCACTCGTAATCCATGAACTGGACGCCGTCACCGTTGATGAGAATGTTCTCCGGGCCGACGTCGGCCGGGCTGAACGCCCGGAAGTCCCCTTCGTCGAACAGCCGCAGGCTGTTCTCGAGCGTCTCGCGGGCGCCTGCCGGCAACTCGACGTCGATGCGTTCGAGAATCTGCTCATACGCGTCCACCGAGGCCGCGGCCTCGTCGACGATGCCGCCGTCGGAGGCGAAGATGCGCGAGGCGGTGCCGCCGCGGTCCTTGCCGCTGATGTGCATCAGGGTGCGGAAGTCCTCTTCGCCCCCGAGAGTGGCGGCGTGCATCCGGCCGAGCGCCTGCCCCCACGCGCTCACACCCCGTTCCACCTCGTCGGCGTCGTTGGAGCCGAGCAGTTCCACCATCGGCCGGCCGTGGCCGAGGTCGGTGAGCACCAGAATGCGCGCCTCCAGTTCGGAGGCGAGGAGCTGGGGCCCGGGCCGCGAACGGGTGGGCAGCGCCGTGGCATAACGGTAGGACGCGATCTCGCGGAGCACCTGCGACGCGGGAGTCTGCTGGTCGAAGGCCTTGACGACGACGGTTCGGTCCAGCGACACCGGGTTGTCGAGCACGCGGGCCCGGATGACGGTGGACCGCCCGGTCCCGCCGAGGTCCTCGGGTCCGTCGAGCCGCACCGCGGTGCCCGCGCGCTTGGCGAGGACGCCTTCGGCGGCCTCCAGAACTGACGTGATCCGTTCGTCAGCGATTACAGTCATGGCTTCCTCAGGCTTCGGACGCCTTCGTTCCGGCGGCCGCACCGGCCTCGTCCACCTTCTTCTTGTCCGAGTTGTTCTCCGGCTTCTGCGGCTTCGCGTCGATGCCGGTCTCCTTGCGCTGCTCGGGAGTGATCGGCGCCGGAGCGTCGGTCAGCGGGTCGATGCCGCCTCCCGACTTCGGGAAGGCGATCACCTCGCGGATCGACGGCTCGCCGGCGAGCAGTGCGGTGATCCGGTCCCAGCCGAAGGCGATGCCGCCGTGCGGCGGCGCACCGTACGAGAAGGCGTCGAGCAGGAAGCCGAACTTCTCCTGCGCGTCCTCCTCGCTGATGCCCATGATCTTGAAGACACGCTCCTGCACATCGCGACGATGGATGCGGATCGAACCGCCGCCGATCTCGTTGCCGTTGCAGACGATGTCGTAGGCGTAGGCCAGCGCCTCGCCGGGGTTCGATTCGAGCAGATCCATCGACTCGGGCTTCGGCGAGGTGAAGGCGTGGTGGACGGCAGTCCACGCGCCCGTCCCCACCGCGACGTCGCCGGCGGCCGTGGCGTCGTCGGCCGGCTCGAACAGCGGGGCGTCGACGACCCAGGTGAACGCCCAGTCGCCGTCCTTGATGAGTCCGAGCTTCTCGGCGATCTCACCGCGGGCCGCGCCCAGCAGCGCCCGCGAGCTCTTGACCGCACCGGCGGCGAAGAAGACGCAGTCGCCCGGCTGGGCTCCGACGTGAGCCGCCAGACCTTCGCGCTCGGCGTCGGAGATGTTCTTCGAGACCGGCCCCGTGAGGCTGCCGTCCTCCTGGACCAGCACGTACGCCAGGCCGCGGGCGCCGCGCTGCTTGGCCCACTCCTGCCAGGCGTCGAGCTGCCTGCGCGGCTGCGACGCGCCGCCGGGCATCACCACGGCGCCGACGTACGGCGCCTGGAAGACGCGGAACGGGGTGTCGGCGAAGAACTCGGTGCACTCGACGAGTTCGATGTCGAAGCGCAGATCGGGCTTGTCGCTGCCGAAGCGCCGCATGGCGTCCGCGTACGTCATCCGCGGGATCGGCGTGGTGATCTCGACGCCGATCAGCTTCCACAGCGCCGCGAGGATCTCCTCGGCGAGGGCGATCACGTCGTCCTCGTCGACGAAGCTCATCTCGATGTCGAGCTGGGTGAACTCCGGCTGCCGGTCGGCGCGGAAGTCCTCGTCCCGGTAGCAGCGTGCGATCTGGTAGTACCGCTCCATGCCCGCGACCATCAGCAACTGCTTGAACAGCTGCGGGCTCTGCGGCAGTGCGTAGAACGATCCCGGCTGCAGTCGCGCGGGCACGAGGAAGTCGCGGGCGCCCTCGGGTGTCGACCGGGTCAGCGTCGGCGTCTCGATCTCGACGAAGTCGTGCGCACCCAGCACCGACCGCGCCGCCGCACTCACCTGCGAGCGCAGCCGGATGGCCTTCGCCGGTCCCTCGCGGCGCAGATCGAGGTAGCGATGGCGCAGTCGCGCCTCCTCGCCGGGCTGCTCGTCGAGCTGGAACGGGAGCGGAGCCGACTCGTTGAGGACCACGAGTTCGCGGGCGTTGATCTCGATCGCACCGGAGGCGAGCGAGGCGTTCTCGCTGCCTTCCGGCCGGACCTCCACCTCGCCGGTGACCTGGACGCAGTACTCGGCACGCAGCCGATGAGCCGCTTCGGCGACCTGTTCGTCGCGGAAGACCACCTGCACCAGACCGGACGAGTCACGCAGATCGATGAAGACGACTCCACCGTGGTCGCGCCGGCGCGCCACCCATCCGACGACGGTGACGGTCTGCGAGGCGTCCTCACGACGCAACGATCCGGCGAAATGAGTGCGGAGCACTGGGTTCCTTCCTTCTGCGCAGCACAGAGCTGCCAGGGTTCACGCTGTTCCAGCCGATTCTACGGACCCCCACCGACAAAGCGACAGTCGCATCGACGTCACGGCCGGCCGCCGATGTCGCGGCTACTGTAAGCCCATGACGTTTCGAGGGAGCGGCCCGCTCGAGGGCGGGAATGTGAGCGCCGGCGGCTCGGGAGGAGGCGGCGGGCGCATGGTCGTCGGGGGCGCGGCCGGCATCGTCGTGGCGATCGTGGCGCTGCTGTTCGGTATCAACCCCGGGGACATTCTCGGCGGAGGCTCGGACTCGTCGTCGAACCAGCAGGTCGCCGGTTCGGGCGCCGGTTCGAACAACGCCGAGATGCAGCGCCATCTCGACAGTTGCACCGTCGAGATGGCCAACACCGACGACGCGTGCCGCATCAAAGCCACGACGATCAGCCTCGACAAGGTGTGGTCGAACCTGATGCGGGGCTACACCCAGCCCAAGACGGTGGTCTTCAGCGGCAGCGTGAACACGGCGTGCGGCGCCGCGTCGTCGGCGATGGGGCCGTTCTACTGTCCGGGCGACGAGACCGCCTACTTCGATCCGTCGTTCTTCGCCGACCTCAAGAGGATGGGCGGGTCCGACGGTCCGCTGGCCCAGGAGTACGTCGTCGCGCACGAGTTCGGCCATCACGTCGAGAACCTGACCGGCGTGCTGGCGAAGGGGCAGCGCATGGGCAACGCCGGCTCGGTGCGCATCGAACTCCAGGCCGACTGCCTCGCGGGCGTGTGGGCCCATCATGCCGACAAGGGTCCCGACGCGATGCTGGAACCGCTGTCCGACGAGCAGATCCAGACCGTGATCCAGAGCGCCAAGGCCATCGGCGACGACACCATCCAGGGCTCGCGCTCCAACCCGGAGAGCTGGACGCACGGTTCGGCGGCGCAGCGCGTCCGCTGGTTCAAGATCGGCTACGACGGCGGCGACGCCCGCCGGTGCGACACCTTCGCGACCAACGACCTCTGATCGCGCCGGCTCAGGCCAGCGCGGCGACCACCGACGCGACCGCGTCGTCCAGGCCGATCCGGCGCTGTTCGCCGTTCGACAGATCCTTGAGCTCGATCGTGCGCTCCTCGAGTTCGCGATCACCGAGAACCAGGGCGAGGCGGGCACCCGAGCGGTCGGCCGCCTTCATCGCGCCCTTCAGTCCGCGATCACCGTAGGCGAGGTCGACGCTGACGCCCGCGGCACGCAACTGCGCTGCGAGCGAGACCAGCTCACTCTTGGCCGCGCTTCCGAGGGGAACACCGAATACCTGAACCCGGCCTTCGCCGGCCACCGAGACGCCCTCGGCCTCCAGCGCCAGCACCGTCCGGTCCACGCCGATCCCGAAACCGATGCCCGAGAGATCCTGCTTGCCTCCCACCTGACGCATCAGACCGTCGTAGCGCCCACCGCCGCCGATCCCCGACTGCGCGCCGAGACCGTCGTGGACGAACTCGAAGGTGGTCTTGGTGTAGTAGTCCAGCCCGCGCACCAGGCGCGGATTGATCACGTACTCGACGCCCAGCCGGTCGAGGTGACCCCGGACCTGCTCGAAGTGATCGCGTGCCGAGTCGCTCAGGTGGTCGAGCATCAGCGGCGCGCTCGCGGTCGCCTCCTTGATCTCCGGCCGCTTGTCGTCGAGCACGCGCAACGGATTGATCTCCGCTCTCGCGCGCGTCGCCTCGTCGAGGTCGAGACCGAACAGGAACTGCTGCAACGCTTCCCGGTACTGCGGGCGGCAGGTGTCGTCGCCCAGCGAAGTGAGTTCGAGTCGGTAGCCGGACAGACCGAGACGCTTGTATCCCTCGTCGGCCACCGCGATCACCTCGGCGTCGAGCGCGGGGTCGTCGACGCCGATGGCCTCGATCCCGACCTGCTGGAGCTGGCGGTAGCGGCCGGCCTGCGGCCGCTCATACCGGAAGAAGGGGCCCGCGTAGCAGAGCTTGACCGGGAGCTGGCCGCGATCGAGACCGTGCTGGATCACCGCGCGCATGACGCCCGCCGTGCCCTCCGGACGCAGCGTCACCGAGCGGCCGCCGCGATCGGCGAAGGTGTACATCTCCTTGCTGACGACGTCAGTCGACTCGCCGACGCCGCGGGCGAAGAGCGCGGTGTCCTCGAAGATCGGCAGTTCGATGTGCCCGTAGCCCGCGCGGTGCGCCGCGCCGGTCAGTGCGTTCCGTACCGCGAGGAAGTCCGCCGAGGCCGGCGGGAAGTAGTCGGGGATGCCTTTCGGCGCCGCAAATTCTCCACTCACAGTCCGAAACGTCCTTTCTTGTTCGCATCGGGAAGATCGAGCAGGAACGGGTTGGAGGCCCGCTCGGCTCCGATCGTGGTCTGGGGTCCGTGACCCGGGAGGATCACGACGTCGTCGCCGCGCACCATCAGCTTGTCCGCGATCGACTCGAGCAGCGTGCGGTGGCTGCCGCCGGGCAGGTCGGTCCGGCCGATCGACCCATTGAACAGTACGTCGCCGGAGAAGCAGACCTCACCCGAGTCCGGCGTCAGCAGCACACTGCCCAGCGAGTGCCCGGGCGCGTGGTCCACCGACCATCGGATTCCCGCCGCGTCCACGTCCTCGCCGTCGACGAACTCGATGACCTTCTCCGGTTCGTCGAAGGTCATGTCGCCGATCATCGACGAGAGCGCGCTGCCCAGGCCCATGCCGGGATCGGTCAGCATCGGGCGGTCGTCGGCGTGGATGTACACCGGGATCGAATACTCGTCGGCGAGTTCGGCGGCATTCCAGGTGTGGTCGAGATGACCGTGGGTCAGGAAGACGGCCACCGGCGTCAGGTCGTATTCGGCGAGCGCCGCGCGAACCTGGGGCGCCGCGTCCTGGCCCGGATCGATGATGACCGCGTCGCTGCCCCGGTCCTCGGCGACCAGATAGCAGTTGGTCTGGAACATGCCCGCGGGGAATCCGGCGATCAGCACGGTGGCACACCTCCTCGTCAACGCCCGGCGATCTGCAGGGCGACACGTCGGAGTCCATTGTCTCATCGGCCCCGAAGACCGCTGCGATAGCATGGGGCGCGCTGCCGTGACAGTGCTCAGTCCCACATGCCGCACAGGAGGTTCCACCAGCGTGTCGTCCAACGAAGAGCGTCGCGACGCTGCCCGCCGCAAGCTGGAAGAGCGGCTCGAGAGCGAGCGCCGTGCCGCACGGCAGCGGCGGATCACGATCATCTCAGTGTGCAGCGTGGTGGTGCTGGCCGCGGTCGCCGTCGGCGGCTACTTCTACTACCGGCATTGGGACGACCAGCGGCACACCGAATGCACGTACACCAAGACGCCCAACGATCTGGACCAGCAGCTCAAGTCGCTCGAAGAGCAGCTCAAGACCGCGCCGGCCGATCAGAAGGCCAAGGGCGAGCAGTACATCGCATTCATGCGCGAGGGTGCAGGCAAGCTGCGCACCTCCCCGATGCCGGAGAGCCGGACACTCAACACCGGCACCGTCGGATGGACGCTGGACACCAACCTCGGACAGGTGCCGATCACCCTGGACCGCTCCGAGGCGCCGTGCAATGTGAACGCGATCGTCTCGCTCTCCGACAACCACTACTACGACGGCACCGACTGCCACCGGCTCGCGCAGAGCGATCAGCTCCACATCCTGCAGTGCGGCGACCCGACGCGCACCGGCGCCGGCGCCCCCGGCTGGAGCAGTCCCGACGAGAACCCCACGAACCTCAAAGAGGGCGAGATCAGCCCGCAGATGTTGCAGATGGGCATGACTCCCCCGGTGGTCTACCCGCGCGGCACCGTCGCGATCGCGAACCGGAACGACGAACAGAACGGCGTCGCCAACACCGGCAGCGCCCAGTTCTTCATCGTGACCAAGGACACCCAGCTCACCCCGACCCTCGCCGTGGTCGGCAAGGTCGACGACGCCGGCATGAAGATCATCGACAAGGTGGTCGCGGGCGGCATCGATCCGGGTCCAATCGGCACCGACACCAACGGTTTCCCGAAGACCCCGCTGCAGATCAAGTCGACCTCGATCACCGAGTAGCCCGAGCAGAGTGCCCCTGCTCCCCGGCTCGTCGAGCCAGGGAGCGAAGCGGCACGGCGCATCGAGACACACCCGCGCGATCTCGATACGCTCCGTCGCTGCGCTCCTCCGCTACTCGAAAACCCTGTTATCCAGGCCCGTCGAGAAAGCCGAGGGAAGCAAAGCGACACGGGCACATCGAGACCCACCCGCAATCTCGACACGCTCCGTCGCTCCGCTGCGCCCCAGGCCGGTCGAGAAAGCCAAGAGAGCGAAGCGACACGGCGCATCGAGACACACACGCAATCTCGACACGCTCCGTCGCTGCCCTGCTACCCAGGCCAGTCGAGAAAGCCAAGAGAGCGAAGCGACACGGCGCATCGAGACACACGCACAACCTCGATACGCTCCGTCGCTCCGCTGCTACCCAGGCCAGTCGAGAAAGCCAAGAGAGCGAAGCGACACGGCGCATCGAGACACACGCACAACCTCGATACGCTCCGTCGCTACGCTCCTCCGCTACTCGATGACCCTGTTATCCAGGCCGGTCGAGAAAGCCAAGAGAGCGAAGCGACACGGCGCATCGAGACACACACGCAATCTCGACACGCTCCGTCGCTGCCCTGCTACCCAGGCCAGTCGAGAAAGCCAAGAGAGCGAAGCGACACGGCGCATCGAGACACACGCACGCAATCTCGACACGCTCCGTCGCTGCGCTCCTCCGCTACTCGATGACCCTGTTATCCAGGCCGGTCGAGAAAGCCAAGAGAGCGAAGCGACACGGCGCATCGAGACACACGCACGCAATCTCGACACGCTCCGTCGCTACGCTCCTCCGCTACTCGATGACCCTGTTATCCAGGCCGGTCGAGAAAGCCAAGAGAGCGAAGCGACACGGCGCATCGAGACACACGCACGCAATCTCGACACGCTCCGTCGCTACGCTCCTCCGCTACTCGATAGCCCTGTTATCCAGGCCGGTCGAGAAAGCCAAGAGAGCGAAGCGACACGGCGCATCGAGACACACGCACGCAATCTCGACACGCTCCGTCGCTACGCTCCTCCGCTACTCGAAAACCCTGTTATCCAGGCCGGTCGAGAAAGCCAAGAGAGCGAAGCGACACGGCGCATCGAGACACACGCACGCAATCTCGATACGCTCCGTCGCTGCGCTCCTCCGCTACTCGATGACCCTGAAGAGGCAGATAGCCCTGAACCAGGCCCGTCGCGCCCTCCGAACCCTCAAGGGGCGCGGGTCAGGCGGCGGACGTCACACGGTAGACGTCGTAGACGCCCTCGACGTTGCGGACCACGTTCAGCACGTGGCCGAGATGCTTGGGGTCGCCCATCTCGAATGTGAACTTGCTGACCGCGACACGATCACGGTTGGTGGTGAGCGAGGCGGAGAGGATGTTGACGCGCTCGTCGGCGAGGACGCGGGTCACGTCGGAGAGCAGCCGGTGCCGATCGAGAGCCTCCACCTGGATCGCGACCAGGAACACTGAGGACGGGTTGGGCGCCCAACTCACCGGGACCAGGCGTTCGGGCTGCGACCGCAGGTCGTCGGCATTGGTGCAGTCGGAGCGGTGCACGCTGACGCCGCCGCCCCGGGTCACGAAGCCCAGGATCTCGTCGCCCGGCACCGGGGTGCAGCATTTGGCGAGCTTGACCAGCACGTTGTCGACGCCCTCGACCACGACGCCGCTGTCACCGCTCTGTCTGCTGCGGGTCGGCGACGACGGAGTAGCCCGGTTGGCGATCTCCTCTTCGGCCGCGTCGACGCCGCCGAGCATCGCCACCAGCCGATGCACCACCCGTCCCGCAGGTACGTGTCCCTCTCCGACCGCCGTGTACAGCGCATCGACGTCGTTGAAGCCGAACTCCTTGGCCAGCGCGTTGATCGACTCGCCCGAGACCAGCCGGTGCACGGGCAGACCGCCGCGGCGGACCTCCTTGACGATTGCGTCCTTGCCGGCTTCGAGTGCCTCCTCGCGGCGCTCCTTGGCGAACCATTGGCGGATCTTGGCCTTGGCGCGGGGCGAGACGACGAAGTTCTGCCAGTCCTTGCTCGGTCCGGCGTTCTCGGCCTTGGACGTGAACACCTCCACCACTTCGCCGTTCTCCAGCGCCCGCTCCAGCGCCACCAGTCGCCCGTTCACGCGGGCTCCGATGCACCGGTGGCCAACCTCGGTGTGGACCGCGTAGGCGAAGTCGATGGGCGTCGACCCCGCGGGGAGCGTGATCACGTCGCCCTTCGGGGTGAAGACGAAGATCTCCTTCACCGCGAGGTCGTAGCGCAGGGACTCGAGGAACTCCCCCGGGTCGGCCGCCTCCCGCTGCCAGTCGAGCAACTGCCGCATCCACGCCATGTCGTCGACCTCGGCGATGTCGGTCGCCTTGCGCCCCTTGCCCTTCCGGCCCTCCTTGTAGCGCCAGTGCGCGGCGATGCCGAACTCCGCGGTCCGGTGCATCTCGAAGGTGCGGATCTGCACCTCGAGCGGCTTGCCCTCGGGGCCGATCACCGTGGTGTGCAGCGACTGATACACGCCGAAGCTGGGTTGCGCGATGTAGTCCTTGAAGCGACCGGCCATCGGCTGCCAGAGCGAGTGGACCACGCCGATCGCGGCGTAGCAGTCGCGGACCTCGTCGCACAGGATGCGCATGCCGACGAGATCGTGGATGTCGTCGAAGTCCTTGCCCTTGACGATCATCTTCTGATAGATCGACCAGTAGTGCTTCGGCCGGCCTTCGACGGTGGCGGTGATGCGCGAGGCGCCGAGCGCGGTGTTGAGGTCGGAGCGCACGCGCGCGAGATAGGTGTCCCGGCTGGGTGCGCGGTCGGCGACGAGCCGGACGATCTCCTCGTACTTCTTCGGATGCAGAATCGCGAAGGCGAGATCCTCCAGTTCCCACTTCACGGTCGCCATGCCCAGCCGGTGCGCGAGCGGTGCGATCACCTCGAGGGTCTCGCGCGCCTTGCGGGCCTGCTTCTCGGGCGGGAGGAACCGCATGGTGCGCATGTTGTGGAGACGGTCGGCGACTTTGATGACCAGCACCCGCGGATCACGCGCCATCGCGATGATCATCTTGCGAATGGTCTCGGCCTCCGCCGCACTGCCGAGCGCCACCTTGTCGAGTTTGGTGACGCCGTCGACCAGATGCGCCACTTCGGCGCCGAAGTCCGCCTCGAGCTTCTCCAAGGAGTAGCTGGTGTCCTCGACCGTGTCGTGCAGCAGCGCCGCCACCAGCGTGGTGGTGTCCATGCCGAGGTCGGCGAGGATGGTGGCGACCGCCAGTGGATGCGTGATGTACGGGTCACCGGACTTGCGGAACTGGCCCGAGTGGGCCTCCTCCGCCACCGCATAGGCCTGCTGCAGGACGGCGACGTCGGCTTTCGGATACACCTCGCGGTGCAGACTCACGAGCGGTTCCAGGACCGGCGCGACCCCGCTGCGCGGCGGCGCCGTCATCCGCCGTGCCAAACGCGCTCGCACGCGGCGCGAACTCAGCGGTGAACCGTCGTCCGGGCGCTTGGTGTCGGGATCGCTCATAACGCGATGGTACTCAGCCGCGGCAGAGGTTATGCACTCGAACAGCGGGTCCGAGGTCCGCGGCGATCGTGGCCCGGCCGGGCAGATCCGCGAGTTCCATGATCACCGCGATCGCCTCGACCCGCGCACCGGCGGATTCGAGCAGCCGGGTGGCGGCCACGACCGTCCCCCCGGTCGCCAGGACGTCGTCGACCACGGCGACACGGCGCCCCGTGAAGTCGATCCCCTCGGCCGGCACCTCGAGCCGCGACGTGCCGTATTCGAGCTGGTAGTCGACGCCGATGACCGGCGGCGGCAGCTTGCCCGCCTTACGGACCGCGACGAGACCTGTGCCCAGTTCGCGGGCCACGGCACCGCCGACGAGGAAGCCTCGCGCGTCGATGCCCGCGATGAGGTCGGCCCCCGCGCAGGCCTGGGCGAGTGCGCCGGTCACCGCGGCGAACGCCGCCGCATCGGCGAGCACGGGCGTCAGATCTTTGAATTCGACACCGGGCGAAGGGAAGTCGGCGACGAGCCGAGCATGCTGCTCGATCGCGGCCTGCGCCAGGCCCCGCAGGTCGGACGAGCGTTCGGTGAGGCTCACCCCGACACGCCCCAGCGGTCCATGTTCCAGCCGGTGCCCGACACGCCGAGCCCGGGGACCACATGCGTGACCGACGACGATTCCCGTGCGCGGACGGTGCCGAACAGCGGAACCGTCGGCAATTCGTCCCACGCCGCCGTCTCGATCGTCCGCAGCAGCGGTAGCCGGGCGCTGTCGCTGCGCGTCGCCGCCAGCTCGGTGATCGCGTCGCTGACCTGCTTGTTACGGAAACCCGACAGGTTCAGCGGGTCGCCGCCGAAGAGTGCGTACGCCTCAGGGAAGCCCGATGCGGTGCTCGACGCGGCGAAGCTCCCGTCCGAGAGCAGCAGCGCGTCGACGTCCGTGCCGAGCGCGGTCACCGACAGATCGGGCGAGGCGACGTCCTCCACGGTGAAACCCGCGGGAGTGCAGGCGTCGGCGATCATCCGGACCGCGTCGGCGTTCTCCTGCGACTTCGCGAGGTATCCGATCCGGATCCGGGGTTTCGCGCGCGCCCCGTTCTCTCCGATCGCGCGCTGGGCCAGCAGTTCCTTGGCTCGCGGCACGTCCGACCGCGGGTACCGGCGGCCGTACTGGACGTTCAGCGACGGTCCCAGAGGATCCGCGGGTGAGGCGGTGCGCAGATTCCACACCACGCCGTTGGTGCCGAAGCGGCGGGCGAGAGCGTCGCGCGGCATGCACGACGCCAGTGCCTTGCGCACCAGCGGATCGGCCGCGGCCCCCTTGCCGGCGAACACCAGCTGCGTCACCGACAGCGGAGCCGGTTCGCGCAACGTCGATCGGTCGACGGGGGTGGTGGGCGCGGCGCGTCCGGACACCCGATCGCCGAGCGCGAGGTCGGCGGTGTCGATGACGGTGGACCGGGAACCGTCGAGGGCGGCTTCGCCGTCGGTGCCCCGCGGCCAGACGGTGATGGTCTGCGCCGCCGGGCGCGCGCCCCACCACTTGTCGTTCGCGACCAGCTTGAGACCGCCGTCGACGGTGTACGAGTCAATGCGATACGGACCGGCGGACGGGAACCGGTCGGCCTCGACCGCGGCTCCCGGCCGAAGGTCGAAACCGGTGTTCCACGCCTTCGCGATCTTGGCGATCGCGGTCCGGTCGCCCGAACGGATCGGGTCGACCACGTTGGGCACGCCCGCCAGCCGCGCCACGACGTGCGCGGGCAGCAGCGTTCCGGAACCGAAGAGCTCGTTCCACTGGCCGTAGGCGCTGCCGCGTTTGAAGACCACGGTGGCGGTCCGGGCGCCCGGTGTGCATTCCACACGCGCGATGTCGCGGTAACCCGCGTTGGTGGCGGCGTCGAAACCCGGTACCGAGCCGCCCATCGCGGTCGCCGCCAGGAACAGATCGTCGCAGCTGAGCGCGGTGCCGTCGGAGTAGACCGCGGCGGGTGTGAAGTCGTAGCGCAGAGTCAGGGCCTCGCCCTGTTCCTGCGAGACGGTGCCCACGTCCCGATCGGCGAGGATCTGGCCCTCCGGGCCGACGATGGAGAAGCCCGGGAGCACGCGGGTCAGCGCCATCAGGGCACCGTCGGCATGCGCGTCGACGGTGTTGACGTTGTACGACGACACCCGTGCGTCGATGAGGTAGTCCACGTCCGACCGCTTCTCGCCGCCGCACGCGACGAGTGCTCCACCCGCGGCCGCACCGACCGCGAGCAGAGCTGCGGCACGGCGCAGCCGCGGGTGAATCATGCTGAGACCTTCTCTCGGCGGGCGAGGACCTTGGCCGTGTGCCGCTTGATGTCGGTCGATC
This sequence comes from Gordonia sp. PS3, assembly GCF_041950545.1. Classification (NCBI taxonomy): domain Bacteria; kingdom Bacillati; phylum Actinomycetota; class Actinomycetes; order Mycobacteriales; family Gordoniaceae; genus Gordonia; species Gordonia sp. PS3. The sequence goes on from NZ_CP169524.1 coordinate 2,048,503, forward strand.
GTTCCTTCATCGTCACCAGCAGCGGCGAGGCGAGGAAGACCGAGGAGAAGGTGCCGACGACCACGCCGACGAGCTGGATCAGCGCCAGATCCTTCAGCGTGCCGACACCGAGCATCCACACGGCGACCACCATCAGCGCGATGATCGGCAGGATCGAGATCACCGTGGTGTTGATCGAGCGCATCAGCGTCTGGTTCACCGCGAGGTTGGTCTGCTCGGCGTATGTGCGGCGCGTGGTCGCGAGCACCGATCTGGTGTTCTCCTCGACCTTGTCGAAGACCACCACCGTGTCGTAGACGGAGAAGCCGAGGATCGTCAGCAGGCCGATCACCGTCGCGGGCGTCATCTCCCAACCGACGAGCGAATAGATGCCGGCGGTGACGACGAGGTCGAAGATCAGCGAGGCCATCGCCGCGATCGACATCTCCTTGTCGAATCTGATCGCGATGTAGATGAACGCCACCACCAGGAACACCGCGAGCGCGATCAGCATCTTTCGCGTGATCTCCTTGCCCCACGTCGAGCTGACGTCGGAGGAACTCACATCGGCCTGGGTCACCTCCGGCTCGAAGGCCGTGCCGAGCGCGTGCAGGAGCTTGCCGGTCTCCTCGGTCGTGAGCGTCTCGGTGCGCAGCTGGATGGTCGCGGAGTTGCCGCTGCCCGCCTGCTGAACCGACTGCGGGTCCTTGCCGAGGGTGTCGCTGAAGACCTTCGACACCTCGCTCGTGGTGACGCCGGCGCGTGCGGGCACCGACACCTGGGTTCCGCCCTCGAAGTCGATGCCGAAGGTGAACCCGCGGATCGCGATCGACAGGATGCAGATCAGCATCAGCACGCCGGAGATGACGTACCACATGCGGCGGCGCCGCCCGACGACGTCGAAGGCGCCGGTGCCGGAGTACAGGCGGGAGAGGAAGGACTGGTCCTTGGCCGCGACGTAGTCGGCGTCGGCCCAGTCCGCGGGCGCCGTGCCGGAGCGCGACGTGTCTGAGGTCGTCTTGTCGCTCACTGCGACTCCCCCTCTGATCGATCAGCGGCGGAGCCGGAGGTACGTGCCGCTGCGCTCGCCTTGCGACGAGCCCGCGCCACCTCCGATACCGCGCCGAGGCCGTTGACGGCCGGTCGGGAAAGGAACTCGTTCCGGCTCGCGAGCACCACCAGCGGGTGCGTCACGAGGAACACGATGACGATGTCGATCAGCGTGGTCAAGCCCAGGGTGAACGCGAATCCGCGCACCGCCCCCACGGCGAGCAGGTAGATGATCGCCGCGCAGATGAAGCTGACCGCGTTGCCGGTCCAGACCGTGCGCCGCGCGCTCTGCCAGCCGCGGGACACCGCCGACCGCACCGTCCGGCCCTCACGCATCTCGTCCTTGATGCGCTCGAAGTAGACCACGAACGAGTCGGCGGTCATGCCGATGCCGATGATCAGACCGGCGATGCCCGCGAGGTCGAGCGTGAAGTCGATCCAGCGGCCCAGCAGCACGATGATGCCGTACACCATCGCACCGGCCAGGATCAGCGACAGCACCGACAGGAAGCCCATCGCGCGGTAGTAGATCAGCGAGTAGATCAGGACCAGGATCAGGCCGACCAGGCCTGCGATCAGGCCGGCCTGCAGCGAGTGCAGTCCGAGGGTCGCCGAGACCGTCTGAGCGTCCGACATCGCGAACGACAGCGGCAGCGAACCGTATTTCAGTGCGTTGGCCAGCTGGTTCGCCTCGTCCTGGGTGAAGGAGCCGCTGATCTCGGTGGTGCCGAGAATCTGCTGGTTGATCGACGGCGCACTCAGCACCCGGGTGTCGAGCGTGACCGCGGTCTGGGTTCCGACGTGCTTGCCCGTGTAGTCGGCCCACGTCTTCTTGCCGTCGCCCTTGAAATCGACGTTGACCGTCCACGCGCCCGTCTGGTTCTGCCCGGCCTTCGCGCTCGCGATATCGCGGCCGTCGATCAGCATCGGCTCGAGCAGGTACACCATCCCGTCCTTGTCACCGCAGGTGACGAGGTACTCGTCCGGCCGGTCGTGGCCCACCAGCGGGTCGTTGGTCGACGCCGAGCAGTCGAGCTTGCCCATCTCCTGTCGCAGCTTGTCGAGGGTGGCCTTGTCGGCGTTCGCCGGGGCCTGCCGCAGGCTGCGCTGCTCGTCGATGGCCGCGGTCTGCTCCTCCGGCGTCATATCGGCGACCTTCTTGGCCGTCGGATCCGGTTTCTGCTTGGTCGCCGGCTGCTGCTCGACGACCGGACGAATGTAGAGCCGCGCGGTCTGACCGAGCGCACGAGCCTGTTTGCCGTCGTCACCCGGCACGGTGATGACGATGGTGCTGCCGTTGACGACGACCTCCGAGCCGCCGACGCCGAGGCCGTTGACGCGCTGGTCGATGATCTGGCGCGCCTGGTCGAGCTGTTCGGCCGAGGGCGCCTTGCCGTCGTCGGTGCGAGCGGTCAGCACCACCCGGGTGCCGCCCTGCAGGTCGATGCCGAGTTTGGGCTTCGGGCTTCCGCCGCCTGTGAAGAACACCAGCGCATAGATGATGCCGAGGACGACGAAGAACACCGTGAGCGGCTTCCACGGTGCAACCTCGGGCCGCAGCTTGGTGCCGGCGGCGCGTCGATTGGGTTTAGTCACGTGGGTCGTCTACTTCTCTTCGGGCTTCGCTTCGTTCTTCTCGTCGCGCGATTCGTCGGCCGCCGGCGCGTCCGGAACGATCTCTGATGTCTCGATCGCGGTGGTCTCAAGCGCTGTGGTCTCCACCTCGGGGGCCTCATCGGTGGCCTCGCTCTCCGGCGTCACGACCTCGCGGATGGCCAGCCGGTTCCACTCGGTCACCACACCGGGAGCGAGTTCGAGCTTCACGACGTCGCTGTCACCGTCGCCGGTGTCGACCACGGTGGCGAAGAGACCCGAATGCAGCTGCACGCGCGCACCGGCCTCGAGGGAGTTCTGCATCTCGTTCATAGCGGCCGCACGCTTCTTCTGGTTGCGGATGCTGAAGAACATGAAGCCGGCCATCAAGACCAGCATCAACGGGAGGATCAACGATTCCATGGGGACCAGTGTGCCAGGCCCGCCGGGCGCGAGACTCACAGGTGGCGCTCGCGTCGCGATTCTGATTCACCCTCCGACCGATCGCGTCGTACGACCGCCCGTACGACAGCCCGCGCGACCGCCCGTCCGACGGCGTGACGTGCGTCAGTCGAAGAGGGTTCCGGTGCCGTCCTCGCGCACGCGGACCCCGAGTACTCGGTCCATCGCACCCGCCGGCGGCTGAAGACCCAGGTGATGCCAGGCCGCCGCGGTGGCGACACGGCCCCGCGGAGTCCGCGCGATCATTCCGGCGCGCACCAGGAACGGCTCGCACACCTCTTCCACCGTGGCCGGTTCCTCGCCGACGGCCACGGCGAGCGTCGAGACGCCCACCGGCCCCCCGCCGAAGCCGCGCACGAGAGCGCCGAGTACCGCGCGATCGAGCCGATCCAGTCCCAGTTCGTCCACGTCGTACACCGCCAGCGCCGCGCGCGCGGCCGACAGGTCGACGCGGCCGTCGCCGCGGACCTCCGCGTAGTCCCGCACTCTCCGCAGGAGCCGATTCGCGATCCGGGGCGTTCCGCGCGAGCGTCCGGCGACCTCGGCCGCGGCCTCCGGTTCGATGGTGATCCCGAGGATCGCCGCCGACCGCTGCAGCACCCGGACCAGCTCGCCGGTCTCGTAGAACTCCATGTGCGCGGTGAATCCGAACCGGTCGCGCAGCGGGCCGGTCAGTGCGCCGGATCGCGTGGTGGCGCCCACCAGGGTGAACGGCGCCACCTCCAGCGGGATGGACGTGGCGCCCGGGCCCTTGCCCACGACGACGTCGACGCGGAAGTCCTCCATCGCCAGGTACAGCATCTCCTCGGCGGGCCGGGCGATGCGATGGATCTCGTCGATGAACAGCACATCGCCCTCGACGAGATTCGACAGCATCGCCGCCAGATCGCCCGCCCGCTCCAGCGCGGGGCCCGAGGTGATGCGGATCGCCGCCCCCATCTCGCCGGCGATGATCATCGCCAGCGACGTCTTGCCCAGCCCGGGAGGCCCCGACAGCAGGATGTGATCGGGCGTGCGGCCCCGCGCCCGCGCCGCGTGCAGCACCAGTTCGAGCTGTTCGCGGACGCGCGGCTGCCCGATGAAGTCGGTCAGGCTCGACGGCCGCAGACTCGCGTCGAGGTCACCGTCGCCCGCGATGGGACCGGCCGCCAGGAAGTCTTCTTCCGGATTCATCGACGCGGCCCGAGGGCGGTGAGCGCGGCGCGAAGGAGAGCCGACGAGTCGGCGTCGGCGTTGTCGGCGAGTACCGCGGCGACGGCCTTCTGCGCGGCGCCCTCGGTGAAGCCGAGGCCGACGAGAGCCTCGGTGACCTGGGCGCCGGCTCCGGCAGGCACCGAGACTCCCGCCTGCGACGACGCCGGTCCGGCGGTCACCTTGTCGCGCAGCTCCACCACCAGCCGTTCGGCCACCCGCTTGCCGATCCCCGGAACCGCCGTGAGCGCCTTCGCATCCGAATCGGCCAGCGCACGCCGCAGGGTGTCCGGCTCGAGGACCGCCAGCGTCGCCATCGCCAGACGCGGACCGACGCCGGTCACCGTCTGCAGCAACCCGAACAGGTCGCGCGCCTCGGGATCGGTGAAGCCGTACAGCGTCATCGAGTCCTCGCGCACCATCATGGCGGTGAGGAGCCGCACCGTGGTCCCCCGCTTGAGCGACCCGAGAGTCGGCGGAGTCGCCAAGACGCGATAGCCGACTCCGGCGCATTCGATCACAGCGTGATCGAGCGCGATGTCGATGACCTCGCCGGACACGGACGCGATCACGACGCCGCCTCTCCGCCCAGCACAGCGCGGGCCTCCTCCTGTGCCGCCTTGAGCCGGGCGCGATGACGGTTCTGCGCCTCGCGCGCCCGCTTGGCGGCCTCTTCCATGCGATCGTTGACCGGACCGCGCCAGCAGTGACAGATGGCCAGCGCGAGCGCGTCGGCCGCGTCGGCCGGCTTCGGCGGCGTCTGCATTCCGAGAATCCGCGTGACCATCGCCGTCACCTGCGCCTTGTCCGCCCGGCCGGAGCCGGTGACAGCGGCCTTCACCTCGCTCGGCGTGTGGAACCGCACCGGGATCCCGCGTTGCGCGGCGGCCAGCGCGATCACGCCCGCCGCCTGTGCCGTACCCATCGCCGTGCTCACCTGGCGTTGCGCGAAGACCCGCTCGATCGCCACGACGTCGGGTCCGTGCGTGTCGATCCAGTGGACGGCGCCCACGTGGATCGCAAGCAGCCGTTCGGCCAGTTCCATGTCGGCCGGGGTGCGGACCACGTCGACGTCGAGCGCGGTGACTCTGCGGCCGGTTCCCGCCTCCACCAACGCGATTCCGCATCGGGTGAGGCCGGGGTCGACGCCCATGACTCGCACTCGCGCCTCACTTCCCGATCAAGGCCGTCGTCGCACCCGATCGGCACGACGACGGCATCCTCCGCTGCAGCGCAGCGGTAAGAACACTTGTTCGAGACTCTATCAGTCGTTCTCGAGCTCGGCGAGCACCTCGTCGCTGATGTCGACATTGCTGTAGACGTTCTGAACGTCGTCGGAGTCCTCCAGCGCATCGATCAGTTTCATCACCTTGCGCGCGCCCTCGGCGTCGACGGCCACCTCGACCGACGCGCGGAAGTCCGGCTCGGCCGAGTCGTAGTCGATTCCCGCCTCCTGGAGCGCCGTGCGCACGGCGACCAGATCACCGGGTTCGCTGACGATCTCGAAGGAATCACCCAGATCGGTGACCTCCTCGGCACCCGCGTCCAGCACGGCCATCAGCACGTCGTCCTCGGTCTGATCGCCCTTCTCCAACGTCACCACGCCCTTGCGGGTGAACAGGTACGACACCGAGCCCGGGTCGGCCATGTTGCCGCCGTTGCGGGTCATCGCCACCCGGACCTCGGTCGCGGCACGGTTGCGGTTGTCGGTCAGGCACTCGATCAGGATGGCGACGCCGTTGGGGCCGTAGCCCTCGTAGGTGATGTTCTGCCAGTCGGCGCCGCCGCCCTCTTCACCGCCGCCGCGCTTGCGTGCGCGCTCGATGTTGTCGTTCGGGACCGACGACTTCTTCGCCTTCTGAATCGCGTCGTACAGCGTCGGATTGCCTGCCGGATCACTACCACCCGTACGAGCCGCCACCTCGATGTTCTTGATCAGCTTGGCGAACATCTTGCCGCGCTTGGCGTCGATGACAGCCTTCTTGTGCTTGGTGGTGGCCCATTTGGAGTGGCCGCTCATTGTGGTGTTCCCTTCGTGAAAAGTCAGCGATGCCTGTCAGGGCACGGGCAGATTCTACGCTGTGGCAACCATATCGACGAAGAACTCGTGCACGCGCACGTCGCCGGTGACCTCCGGATGAAACGACGTGGCCAGCACATTTCCCTGCCGTACGGCGACGACACGCCCCGCCGCGGGCCCGCGATCCACCGTCGCCAGGACCTGCACTCCCGGCCCGGTCTCCTCCACCCACGGCGCCCGGATGAACACGGCGCGCACCGGACGCGCCCCCGGTCGGTCTGTGATGCCGGCGAAGCTCAGATCGGTCTCGAACGATTCCACCTGACGCCCGAACGCATTACGCCGCACCGTCACATCCAGTGCGTCGAGATGCCGGGCGTCCGGCCGGGTGTCGAGGATCTTCGACGCCAGCATGATCATCCCCGCGCATGAGCCGTACGCGGGCAGCCCGTCGCGCAACCGCTTCACCAGCGGGTCGTAGAGCTCGAACACACCGAGCAGCCGGCTCATCGCCGTCGATTCGCCGCCGGGGATCACCAGGCCGTCCACCGCGTAGAGCTCCGATTCCCGGCGCACCGGTACCGCCTCGGCACCGCACGCGGCCAGCGCCGCCACGTGCTCGCGGACATCGCCCTGCAGAGCGAGCACACCGATCCGCACGCTCACCGGTCCTGCCTCATGATCGACGCGGCCGAGTCGGTAGCGACCGACCTGGTCAGTCCCTCCTGGGTCACCGCGGCCACCATCCGGCCGGAGCGGTCGAAGATCCGGCCCTGGGTCAGGGCCCGCCCGCCGCCCGCCGACGGCGAGGTCTGGTCGTACAGCAGCCAGTCGTCGGCCCGGAACGGCCGGAGGAACCACATCGCGTGATCGAGCGAGGCCGTCTGCGCCTTCGCCCCCGGGTGCACCGTCATCGACGACCCCAGCAGCGTCATGTCACTCATGTACGCCAGCGTGCACACGTGCAGCAGATGGTCGTCCGGCAACGGGAGCCGGTACTTGAACCAGACCCGCTGTTGTGCGGCCAGCCCCGGATACCTGGAGGTCTCCGCCTGACCGACGATCCGGATGTCGAAGTTCGCCCACTCCTCCAGCAGCGCCCTCTGACTGTCGTCCGCCGACTCGCGGCCCGGCAGCGACTCCGGGTCCGGCACCTCGGGCATCCGATCCTGGTGCTCGATGCCCTCGTCGTGGGTCACATGGAACGACGCCGACATCGAGAAGATCGCCTCGCCGTCCTGCACACCGGTCACCCGCCGGGTCACGAACGAACGCCCGTCGCGGATGCGGTCGACCATGAACACCGCGGGCTCGTCCGGCCTTCCCGGCCGCAGGAAATAGCCGTGCAGCGAGTGGACGGCGAACTCCCGGTCCACTGTCCGGGTCGCGGCCACCAGGGCCTGCCCGGCCACCTGACCGCCGAACGTCCTGCGCAGCTGGCTCGGGAAGGAACCGCCGCGATAGATGTCGTTGTCGATCCGCTCCACGGCCAGAATCTCTTCAATGCTCGCCACCCGGCGATTATCGCACCAGCTGCCGAGACCCGCGCACGCCGCTCCACGCACTCCGCTCCGCTCCCGGCGTCGGCAACCCCTCGGTAGGGTCAGGGCATGAGCCCCGAGACGAGTTCTGCAGACGCCGGCACCGACGACACCGGAGCGGATCTGGCCGCCCGGTTGCGCACCGTCCTCGACGGGCGGTGGGCCGCCACCCGCGACACCGTACGCGACCACATCCAGACTCACGCACTGCTCCCTCAGTCCGGACTGTCCCTCGACGACTATCGCGCCCGCGTGCTCGGCCAGATGAAGGAGATGGTCGCCCTCGGTTTCCCCGCTGCCGGCTTCCGGGCCGAGCACGGCGGCACCGGTGACGTGGGCGCAGCCGTCACCGCCATCGAGACCACCGGCTACGGCGACCTCTCACTGATGGTCAAGGCCGGCGTCCAATGGGGCCTGTTCGGCGGAGCCATCGAGAACCTCGGCACCGCACGCCACCACGACGAATACGTCCGCGGCCTCATCGACCTCGACGTACTCGGCTGTTTCGCGATGACGGAGACCGGCCACGGATCCAACGTCCAGCACTTGGAGACCACCGCCACCTATCGACCCGACACCGAAGAGTTCGAAATCCATTCGCCGACGCCGAACTCGCGCAAGGACTACATCGGCGGGGCCGCCGCCCACGCCCGCTACGCCGCGGTCTTCGCACAGCTCGTCACCGGCGGGCCGGGCGAGGAACCGGTCGGCCGCGGCGTCCACTGCTTCGTGGTGCCGATCCGGGACGCCGACGGCGCCGACCTCCCCGGCGTCACCACCTCCGACTGCGGCTACAAGGGCGGTCTCCCCGGAGTGGACAACGGCCGGATCTCCTTCGACCACGTCCGTGTCCCGCGCGCCAACCTGCTCAACCGGTACGGCGACGTGGCCGCCGACGGCACGTACTCCAGCCCCATCGAGTCCGACAACCGCCGGTTCTTCACCATGCTCGGCACCCTGGTCCGCGGCCGCGTCACCGTAGGCGCCTCGGCCGGTGCCGCGGGACGCTTCGGCCTGGCCCTCGCGGTGAACTACGCCCTGGTCCGCCGACAGTTTCAGGCGCCCGGCGGCGACGGCGAACTACTGCTGATGGACTACCGCACACACCAGCGACGGCTTCTCCCCCTGGTGGCGCGCGCATACGCCTTCGCACTCGCACAGAACGAGGTCACCGCCGAACTCCACGACTTGCAGACCGCGGACCCGGACACCGTCGACCCGGCCGACATGCGCCGTCTGGAGACCAAGGCCGCCGCCATCAAAGCCGGTCACACGGCGCTGGCCCAGCGCGCGATCTCCGAGGCGCGCGAAGCCTGCGGTGGCGCCGGGTACCTGTCGGAGAATCTGCTGCCCCTGCTCCGCGGCGACATCGACGTCTTCACCACCTTCGAGGGCGACAACCTGGTACTCACGCAACTCGTCGCCAAGCAGCAGCTCACCTCGTACGCGGATGACATCCGCGACCTCGACCCCGTGGGATGGGTGAGGTTCGTCGCCAACATGGCAGGCAGCGTCGCGCTGGAGAAGACCGCGGCGCGGCAGGTGGTGCAGACCCTGCTCGACGGCTCCGACGAAGACCCCGAGAACAGCGCCCTCACACACCCCGGAACTCAGCTCAGGCTGCTCCGCAACCGGGAGGATCACCTCACCCGGACGGTCGCGGGACGGCTGGGACGCGCCCGCGAGGACGACGCCGATCCGGTAGCGGTCTTCACCGACACCCAGGATCACCTGATCAAGGTCGGGCAGGCGCATATCGAGCGGATCGTTCTCGAAACCTTCGTCGAGGTGATCGGACGAGTCCAGGACCGCGAGACCCGCCGGTTGCTCAAGCGGGTCCGCGACCTGTTCGTCTACTCGGTCCTGGAAGAGGACCTGTCGTGGTTCCTCATGCACCGGCACGTCAGCGTGGAACGCGCCAAGGCCGTCCGTCGCGGCGTCAACGAACTCTGCGCCGACCTGCGGCCGCACGCTCAGACGCTCGTCGACGCCTTCGGCGTGCCGCCGGTCGGTCTCGACGTGCCGATGCTGCGGCACCGGTAGGACCGGCAGGTTCACCGGCGACTGGCCGGGCCTCAGAGCTCGTCGATGTCGACGATGTCGTCCTGAATCGCACGGGCGACGAGCGCGGCCTTGGTGGAGGCCGGACGGCCGAGTTCGGCGTACTTGGCCCGGATGCGGGTCAGATGGGTGTTGACCGTGCCGAGCGAGATGTACAGCGCCTCGGCGACCGCAGGCTTCGAATCGAGCATCAGCCAGGTGCGCAGCACCTCCACCTCCCGATCGGTGAGCGTCGGCTGCGGCAGCCGCGCCGCCGGAACCGCCGCGTCGGCCTGCCGGCCCGCAGTGGCGGGAGCGGGCGCGGCGTACAGCGGGCGGCCGGGCAACGGCATCACCCGGGCGCTGAGCCGGGCGAGCGCCTCCCGGCGACGACGGTCGACGGCCGACGCGGCGCCGCTGCTCGCCGAACCCGGTCCGCGTGAGTGGCGGGTGCGTGCGGCCTCGCGGGCGGCGGGGGCGGCGGCAGGAGCGGCGGCGATTGCGGTGACGGTCATCTCGAATTCCCTTTCTCGGCGCTGGAACTCACTGTTCCGCGGCTGTTGAAGAGAACGCTATGGGGCTCGGCCAGATCCGTCGATGGGGAGAACTCCCCATGCCATCACTGCTGTTCAGAGGCCTGATTGCGCGCGTACTCCGCGTCGAGGAGCGGGAGATCCTCACGACTGATGACCCGGGTCGAGAGAGCGTACTCGACGAGCCGCAACCTGCGGTTGGTCGCCAGCTTGCCCCCGCCCGCCCGCATGCCGCTCACACCGATCATGTCGAGCTTGTCGCACACATTGTCGAGCTTGCGGTTGAACTTCGTCAGCGGCCAACCCAAGCGTGCCGCGGCCTGCGCCGAACTCGGGATGGCGCTGGCACCGGTACCGTCGCGCTTCAGGATCGCCTCGGCCAGCACCAGGATCGCCAGCCGCTGGCTCTCGGTGAAATTCGGCACCCCGCGCGTGGTGTCACCGCCCACCAGGGTCTCCACGGTGGGTGCGGAGACGTCGGGCGAGCCCGCCTGCACCTGTACCTCGTAGGTGGTCGGGCCGGCGGTGAAGACGATGCTGGTGCGACCGAACACGAGCGGCATCCGCGCGCCCGGACCGAGCGTCGCGGTGAAGCCGAGGTCGGCGGCGGTCACCGTCGCGGACAGATGCGTCCCGAGATTCGTCAGCCACCACATGCCGTTCTCGTCGTGCAGCACGAGGAACCGGCGGTGCAGATAGGGGTTGTCGTCGACGGTCAGCGTGGCCTCACGGCCGATGTAGAACGGTGCTCCGGGAAGCACGGGCATCCGCTCGCCGCAGTACTCGACGAAGGTGGTGCTCGCTTCCGGTCGCACCGTCACTGGCTCGCAGTCGCGTTCGGGTCCGGTTCGGCGGCGGCGGACGGCAGTGTCGCCGACAGGACCACCACCGTGACATTGTCGTGCGCCCCCGACTCCAGGGCGGCCTCGACCAGAGCCGCGGCGGCGACCTCGTTGTCGGGCGAGGCCTCCAGGATCACGGCGATCTCGTCGTCGCTCAACTCGCCGTCGAGCCCGTCCGAGCACAGCAGCACCACGTCGCCGTCGGCTGCGGCGAAGGCGAAGTAATCGGCGACGGGAACGGTCATGCCCGCACCGAGCGCACGAGTGATGACATTCCGGCGCGGGTCGACACGGGCCTGTTCGGACGTCAGATATCCGGCGGCGACGAGTTCCTGCACTTGGGAGTGATCGACGCTCACCTGGCGCAGCTCGCCCGCCGAGTACAGATAGGTGCGCGAATCACCGATGTTGAACGCGACCCAGTTCGGAACACCGTCCTCGATCGCCAGAACGACGCCGGTGGCTGTGGTGCCCGCGCGCCGGCCGGTCTCAGTGCCGAACTCACCGATCCGCTCCTGCGCCTTCTCCAGCAACTCGGCGATGTCCCGCCGCGTGTCGGCGGAACTCTCCCCCACCGGTGCCTGTGCCAGAGTCAGCAGCGCCGCCTCGCTCGCCAGCTCGCCGCTGTCATGGCCGCCCATGCCGTCGGCGACGATGTACCGTCCGGGAACGGCCAGCGCGGCGTCTTCGTTGGCTTCGCGAACCCGACCGACATGGCAGACGACCGCCCAGTCGACGACCACGTCTCCGACCTCGTCCCGGCCGGTGAGCGCGTCGTCGCGCAGAATCCTCGGTTCGTCCATCGTCTCCCCTGCGATCTGTAGTCCTGCGATCGTGGCGCCGGCGACAGCTGCAGCAGGTTACGTCGCCCACGCGAGTGTACTTCTACCACAGCGTCAACGCCGCGATACCCCGGAGCGAGACCTTCGGCTCGCTCTCGAGACGCGAACGAGGTTCCCGGCGATACTCGCCGCGGAACCTCGTTCGATGCTGCGCCTTATCGGCGGATCACCAGCCGCGCTCGGCGAGCCGGTGCGGCTGCGGGATGTCGTCGACGTTGATGCCGACCATCGCCTCGCCGAGGCCTCGCGAGACCTTCGCCAGCTGATCCGGGTCGTCGTAGAAGGTGGTGGCCTTGACGATCGCGGCGGCACGCTGCTCCGGATTGCCCGACTTGAAGATGCCCGAGCCGACGAAGACGCCCTCGGCGCCCAATTGCATCATCATCGCCGCGTCCGCCGGGGTGGCGATGCCGCCCGCAGTGAACAGCGTGACGGGAAGCTTGCCGGCCTTGGCGACCTCGACCACCAGCTCGTACGGGGCCTGCAGTTCCTTGGCCGCCACGTACAGCTCGTCCTCGGGCAGCGAGGTGAGGCGGCGGATCTCCTGGCGGATCCGGCGCATGTGGGTGGTGGCGTTCGAGACGTCGCCGGTCCCGGCCTCGCCCTTCGACCGGATCATCGCGGCGCCCTCGTTGATGCGGCGCAGCGCCTCGCCGAGGTTGGTGGCACCGCAGACGAAGGGCACGGTGAAGGCGAACTTGTCGATGTGGTTCTCGTAGTCGGCCGGGGTCAGCACCTCGGACTCGTCGATGTAGTCGACGCCGAGGCTCTGCAGGATCTGCGCCTCGACGAAGTGACCGATGCGGGCCTTGGCCATCACCGGAATCGACACGGCCTCGATGATCCCGTCGATCATGTCCGGGTCGCTCATCCGCGACACGCCGCCCTGAGCGCGGATGTCGGCGGGAACGCGCTCGAGAGCCATGACCGCGACGGCACCCGCATCCTCGGCGATCTTGGCCTGCTCGGGGGTGACCACGTCCATGATGACGCCGCCCTTGAGCATTTCGGCCATACCGCGCTTGACGCGAGCCGTGCCGGTCGCCGGTGCGTTCTGAGCCTCAGTGGACACTGATTGATCTCCCTGTTCAGTGGTGTCGGATGTCCCTCCAAGTAAACCCGATCGGCTCGGTGCCGACCAACGCCGGGTCCGGCGGGAAGGGAGTCAGCGGGAACCGCTGACGCGTTCGGTGATCTCGAAGTACTCCGGGAGCCGGGAATGTCCGCCCAGCCGGAGCCAGCGCACCATTCGCCGACCGCCCAGGGCTCGCGCATCGCGGACCGCGTCGTTGTAGAAGCGCCGCGCCATCGTCACCCGCGTCTGGGCATCCGCGAGTTCGGCGACCAGAACCGGTGGCCGGTCGGTGTCGGCCACCCCGGCCAGTGCCACCGACAGCCGGTTCTCGGCGGCTTCCCGCTCCTGACGCGGTGCGGCTTCGGCGTCGGTCGCGGCGGCGGCGAGGTCACGGGCGCCCTCGCCGTCCGGGGCCGTGGACGCGATGGCCCGTGCGACGACGGCGCGGCGCTCCAGCGCCGCGACGAGCGCCTCGTAGGCGAGGTCGACGCGCACGTTGAGCCGGTCGAGCCGGGTCGCGCGCGTGGCCGCCAGGATCGCGAGCCAGAGCAGCGCCGCTCCCGCGATCGCGCCGACGACGATCCACACGATCGTCACATTCGTCACAGTCGTCTCCGATCGGCTTCCGGCACGGCCCTAGTCCGACACCACGACGGGACCGGCGCCCAGCGTGACGGTGTCGTACACCCGTTGGATCTCGTCGGCCACATGGCTCCAGTCGTACCGCTGCGCCCGCGCCCGCCCGCGGGCGATGAGTTCCTGCCGTGCCTGCTCGTCGCTGAGCAGGCCGACGACCGCCTCGGCGAGCGCGATCGGCGAGCCGGTCTCCACCACCCGGCCGGCGTCACCGCCGTCGAGCACTCGTTGGAATGCGACCAGATCGCTGGCCACCACCGCCGTCCCGGCCGCCATCGCCTCCACCAGGACGATGCCGAAGCTCTCGCCGCCGAGGTTGGGCGCCACGTATACGTCGGCGCTCGCCAGGGCCCGCGCCTTCGTCTCGTCGTCGACCATGCCGAGGAACTGCAGATGTCCGGACAGGTCCCGGGCGCGCCGTCGCAGCGCCTTCTCGTCTCCGCCCCCGACCACCAGCACGGTCACGTCCGGAAAGCGTTCGACGATGTGCGGCAGGGCGCGCATGAGGATGTCGATGCCCTTGCGTGGCTCGTCGTAGCGGCCGAGGAACATCACGGTCCGGCCCGGCGCCGGGAAGCCCTCGAGCGGTGTCGCCTCGGCGAACGACGCGACGTCGATGCCGTTGGGGATCTCCACCGCGTCGTTGCCCAGCGACTCCATCTGCCAGCGGCGCGCGAGTTCGGACACGGCGATCTTGCCCGAGATCCGCTCGCGGTACTGGCGAAGCATCGAGTCGAACGCCGTGAGCCACAGCGACTTCGTGGTCGCCGTGTGGAAGGTGGTGACGATCGGTCCGGTCGCGACCATCAGCGACAGCATCGACAGGCTGGGCGCGTTGGGTTCGTGGACGTGCAGGACGTCGAACTCGTTCACCTCGATCCACCGCCGCAGTCGGTGGTAGGCCTTCGGCGAGAAGGTCACACGCGAGACCGACCCGTTGTAGGGGATCCCGAGCGCCGGGCCGGCGGAGTCGAAGTAGTCCGGCACCTGGACGTCCGGCCCGGCCGGCGCGAGGACCCGCACGTCGTGCCCGCGCCCGATGAAGACCTCCGCCAGTTCGATCACGTGCGCCTGAACGCCGCCGGGCACGTCGAACGAGTAGGGGCAGATCATGCCGATCTTCACCGCGCTACTCCCCGTCCACCCCGAGCCGGTCGCGGCGCGCCTGCGACCAGTCGCTCTCCCACAGCGGCTGCAGCATGTGCCAGTCGGCGGGCGCACTCGCGATGCCTTCGGCGAATGCGTCGGCCAGGGCCTGGGTGGCGGCGGCCACGCCACCGGAGGTGTCGATGACGGTGCCGCAGCGGATCAGGGACGTGTCGGCGTCCGGGTAGCTGTGGTGCACGGCGAGAAGGGTCGCGCCGGTCTCGATGGCGAGTTTCGCCGGCCCCGCGGGCATCCGCGTCCGCTCCCCGAAGAGTTCGACGGGCACCCCGCTGTGCGACAGGTCGCGGTCGCTCATCAGGCAGACGATGCCGCCCGCGCGCAGCCGATCGGCGAGGAGCCGGAAGGGCGGCTGCTCGCCGCCGGTGAGCGGGAAGACCTCGAAGCCGAGCGACTCCCGGTAGGCGACGAACTGGTCGAACAGCGACTCCGGCTTGAGCCGTTCGGCGACGGTGGCGAACTGTCCGTAGTGCGCGACCAGCCACACCCCGCAGATGTCCCAGTTGCCCGAGTGCGGCAGCGCCATCACCACGCCCTTACCGGACGTGCAGACCTCGTCGACCACGCGGCGGTCGTGGTCGGACATCCGCACACTGGCCACGATGTCGGCGGGATCGGTGGTCGGCAGCCGGAAGGCCTCTCGCCAGTACCGCGCATACGAGCGCATCGCCTGTTCGACGAGTGCGTCGGGCACCTGCTCCGGCGTCGTGCCGACCACCCGCGCAAGATTTTTGCGCAACTGCTCCGGCCCCCCGCCGCGCCGGCCGGCGACGGTCCCGACGGCGTCGAAGACACTGCGGGCCACCGACTCCGGCGCCCAGCGGACGGCCGCCCACCCGGCGCGATAACCGAAGTCGGAAGCGTACTCGGCGAGCTTGTCGAGCACGATCACGCCTCCCCGTCGCCGGTGCGGCCGGACTCGTCCGGGCCGTCATCCGTGCCGGCCTCGTCCGGAACGGCGATGGGGATCAGATCGCGGGCGCCCGGCGAGCAGTAGATGGACCACATCCGCTGACCCACGGTGATCACCGACAGCACCGCGAGCGCCCACATCGCGACGTGGATCGCCCACCACCAGTGCAGGCCGGGGAAATCGGTGAAGCCGGCGCCGACCAGGACGATGATGAGCCGGTCGGGCCGCTCGATGAGGCCGCCGTCGCCGTACAGCCCGGCGGCCTCGGCACGCGCCTTGGCGTAGGAGATGACCTGCGAGGTCACCAGGCAGATCAGCGTCGCGATCAACAGCGGACGGTGCGGCGCGGTGAAGGCCGCCCACCAGGCGAGCGCTCCGAATATCGCGCCGTCGGCGATCCGGTCGCAGGTGGCGTCGAGCACCGAGCCGAATCTGGTGCCTCCGCCGCGGGCGCGGGCCATCGCGCCGTCGAGCATGTCGAACATCACGAACGCCCACGTGACGAGGGCGCCCGCGAAGAGGTAACCCTGCGAGAAGAGGGCGATCGAGGCCCCGACCGTGATGACGGTGCCGACGAGAGTCATCGCGTCCGGGGTCAGCCCGGTGCGGATGAGCGCACGGCCGATCGGCAAGGTGACCTTGGAGACCGAGGCCCGTCCGAGGATGCTGAGCATTTCCGTCCTTAAGAAAGTTCGTTCCACGCCTGTGCCAGCAGCGCGCGCGTCTGCTGGAGGAGTTGCGGAAGCACCTTCGTGTCCCCCACGACGGTGATGAAGTTCGAGTCGCCCGTCCATCGCGGGACGACGTGCTGGTGCAGGTGTTCCGACAGCGAGCCGCCGGCCGGCGCCCCCAGGTTGAGTCCGACGTTGAACGCATCCGGATTCGAGACCGACTTGATGACCCGGATCAGCCGCTGCGTGAACGCCATCAACTCGAGGCTCTCCTCGGGAGTGAGATCCTCGAGGTCGGCCACCTGACGGTACGGGACCACCATGGCGTGGCCGGGGTTGTACGGGTACAGGTTCAGCACCACGTACACCGACTCCCCGCGCGCGACGATCAGCCCGTCCTCGTCCGACATCCGCGGGATGTCGAGGAACGGGTGCCCGGTGAGTTCACCGCCGTCGACCGCCCGCCTGGGCGCGGCCGCGGTGATGTAGCTCATGCGGTGCGGCGTCCACAACCGCTGCAGGTGATCCGGATCAGTCATCGCCGCTGCTCCCTCATCGACGCTTGCGTGCGGCATCGAGGAAGTCCTGCATGGTGGCGGCGGTCGGCGAATCGTTGCGGCGCGACTCCTCCCACTCGTCGATCGCCACGATCGCGTCGTCGACGGGCACCCCGTTGAGCTGGGTTCCGTCGCGGAACCGGAAGCTCACGGCGTTCGCCTCCACGTCCCGCTCGCCGGCGAGCAGCATGAACGGCACCTTGGCGGTGGTGTGGTTGCGGATCTTCTTCTGCATCCGGTCGTCGGAGAAGTCCACTTCGGCGCGCACCCGTCGGCCCTTGAGGCGCCGGACGACGCCCTGCAGGTGGTCGGCGAAGGCGTCGGCGACCGGGATGCCGACCACCTGCACCGGCGACAGCCACACCGGGAACGCGCCCGCGTAGTGCTCGGTGAGGACGCCGAAGAACCGCTCGATGGAGCCGAACAGCGCGCGGTGGATCATCACCGGTCGCTTCTTGGTGCCGTCGGAGGCGGTGTACTCGAGTTCGAAGAGCTCCGGCTCGAAGAAGTCGAGCTGCAGGGTGGACATCTGCCATGTGCGGCCCAGCGCGTCCTTGACCTGCACGGAGATCTTGGGCCCGTAGAACGCGGCGCCGCCCGGATCGGGAACCAGCTCCAGACCGGAGGCCTCGCCGACCTGACGCAGCGTCTGTGTCGCCTCGTCCCAGACCTCGTCCGATCCGACGTACTTCTCCGGATCCTTGGTGGAGAGCTCCAGGTAGAAGTCGTCGAGACCGTAGTCCTTGAGCAGTTGCAGCA
Organism: Gordonia sp. PS3; assembly: GCF_041950545.1. NCBI lineage: Bacteria > Bacillati > Actinomycetota > Actinomycetes > Mycobacteriales > Gordoniaceae > Gordonia > Gordonia sp. PS3. Next base: position 2,066,371 of record NZ_CP169524.1, read on the forward strand.
CGAAGTTCAGCGTGGTGGTCAGCTCCTCGACCACCTGCTCCTGCGTGCAGTAGATGTGCGCGTCGTCCTGCGTGAAGCCGCGGGCCCGGGTGAGACCGTGCACCACGCCGGACTTCTCGTACCGGTACACCGAACCGAACTCGAACAGCCGCAGCGGGAGTTCACGGTACGACCGCCCGCGCGACCGGTAGATCAGGTTGTGCATCGGGCAGTTCATCGGCTTGACGTAATAGTCCTGGCCGGGCTTGCGGACGGTGCCGTCGTCGTTGTACTCGGCGTCGAGGTGCATCGGCGGGAACATGCCGTCGGCGTACCAGTCGAGGTGCTTCGACACCTCGAACAGATGCCCCTTGGTCAGATGCGGCGTGTTGACGAACTCGTAGTCGGCGGCAGCGTGCTGCTCGCGCGAGTAGTCCTCCATCTCCTTGCGGATGATGCCGCCCTTGGGGTGGAAGACGGGCAGACCCGAACCGAGTTCGTCGGGGAAGCTGAACAGGTCCAGTTCGGCGCCGAGCCGGCGATGGTCGCGCTTCTCGGCCTCGGCGAGACGGTCCAGGTAGGCGTCCATCGCCTCGGTGGACTCCCAGGCGGTGCCGTACACGCGCTGGAGGTCGGCGAGCGACTGATCGCCGCGCCAGTAGGCGGCCGAGCTGCGCGTCAGCTTGAAGGCGGCGATGTACTTGGTGGTCGGCACGTGCGGGCCGCGGCACAGGTCGCCCCAGATCTTCTCCCCGGTCCGCGGATTGAGGTTGTCGTAGGCGGTGAGCTCGCCGCCGCCGACCTCCATCACCTCGGCGTCGTCGGCCGCGCCCTTGTCGTCGATCAGTTCGAGCTTGAACGGCTCGTCCGCGAGCTCGGCCCGTGCCTGCTCCTTCGACTCGTAGACGCGGCGGGAGAACCGCTGACCGGACTTGATGATCTTCTTCATCTGCTTCTCGAGAGCCTTGAGGTCCTCGGGGGTGAAGGGATCGTCCACCTGGAAGTCGTAGTAGAAGCCGTCGGTGATCGGCGGCCCGATGCCCAGATGCGCCTTCGGGTTCAGCTCCTGGACGGCCTGCGCCAGCACGTGCGCGCACGAGTGGCGGATCACCGCGCGTCCGTCCTCCGAGTCCGCGGTGACGGGCTCGACCAGCGTGTCGGTCTCCGGCGCCCACGACAGGTCGCGCAGCGTGCCGTCGGCCTCGCGGACGACGACCACCGCCTGCGGTCCCTTGTTGGGCAGTTCGACACCGTCGGGCAGATCCGCGTCCCGCATGGCGGCGCCGGCGGTAGTGCCCGCCGGAACCCGGACGGTCTCGGGCAGGCGGGCTCTTTCGGCAGCGACGTTGTCGGGCACGGTCGTGATTCCTCTATTCGGTGTCGAGAGGGGCGGCTGCCGCATGTCGGTCACGGACACGCGGCACGGTCGCGTTGAATCGTATCGCGCGCATCCCGTCGCACATCCACAGAGTGACCGCGATCGTGATCAGGAGCAACAGGACATACGCCCCGCTGCCCGCCAAACGGAACGGCAGTTCCCACGCCGGGCCGATCGGGGCCCGGAGGAACCGGAACACACCGAACGAGAGTTTGATGTCCTCGTGCCCGTGGGGGCCGACGACGGTGACCCGATGCCACCAGGTGAACGTCAGCGCCACCACCGTGGCCGGTGCCAGCCACCACAGCCACGTGACCGGGCGGCGCCGGTCGGCCGCGTCGAAGCAGTGCACCACCGCCACCATCAGCAAGGGCACCACCCACACCCAGTGATGTCCCCAGGAGAAGGGCGAGACCGCGCACGAGGTCATGCCGGTGATGCTCAACGCGAGCAGTTCCTGGCCGGCGCGGTGGGCCGCGTACGCCGCCCACAGACCGAGCAGTCCGACGACCACACCCACCGGAATCCACAGCCAGCTCGGCGTGTGCCCGAGTCCCATGGGCACCAGTCGGGCGAAGAAGCCGTTGAGCGACTGATTGGCCGGGTGGTCCATCGGCCCGATCCGCCCGGTCTGCGAGAGGCTGTCGGTCCAGAACCCCCACGCCTCCGAACCGAGGATGGCCAGACCGATGGCGATGGTGACGCCGAAGGTGACGACCGCCGTCACCGCGGCGCGCCATTGCCTGGTGATCAGCAGGTACGCGGTGAAGAAGATCGGGGTCAGTTTGATACCGGCGGCGAGCCCGACGCCGATTCCGCGCATCCGCTCGCTTCGCCGCACCTGATCCGCGATCACGATCAGCGCCAGCACCAGGTTGATCTGACCGTTCCAGAACGTGGTGTGGACCGGTTCGAGACCGATCACCGACACCGCGAACAGAACGACGAAGGCGACGAATCGCCCGTCGATCCGGAACCGCAGCGAGCGCAGCGAGACCGCGACCAGACCCAGCAGGCACACGACGTTGCCGACGTTCCACAGGAACTGGGCGGAGTGCTCGGGGATCCAGGCCAGCGGCACCAGGATGATCGCGGCGAACGGGGTGTAGGTGAATTGCCACACCTTGTACACAGGGAGGTCGTAGAGCGGGCGTCCGTCCCACACCGCCGCGGCCCCTCCGCGGTAGACGCGCGTGTCGATGCCCATGTTGAAGAGTCCGAACACCGGGTGGTCGAACGGCGCCACCCAGATGTTCCAGGCGATGATCAACGCCGCACCGACAGCGGCCAGTGCCACCATCGACCATGTCACCGGACGTGTATCCGCCCCGCTGATTTTCACTCGGCGATAATACGTCCGGTCCGTCCGCCGAGGCGGTACGGCGCACAGGGGTGTCGGACCAGGGTTCTTTGTGGAGTTCGACCCGTCCGCCCCCTCCGCCCGGCGACGCTGGCCATACTGGCATCCGGTGCCGGCGTCCGGCACGCATGAGACACGAGCACGCGCCCGCACGGGGCCGTCGCTCGGGAAGGGAGCCGTTCCAGGTGAGTGGAGCACACGCGGCCCGGCCGGGCGCCGATCTCGTCCGGCTCGCCGCATCGTCGATGCGCAACCGCCGCGCGATCGTCGCCGGAGTGATCCTCGCCCAGATCCTGGCGATGGCCGCGAGCCTGGCCCAGCCCACCTTCAACGCGCTCATCATCGACAACGGAGTGGTGGCGGGCGATGTTCCGTACATCGAACGGATGGGCGCGATCATGCTGGCGGTCGCGATCGGCGGACTGGTCGCCTCGCTCGCCGCCATCGCGCTCGGCGCGGCGCTCTCGGCGGGCACGTCAGCCGACCTGCGTCGATCGGTGTACCGGCACGTCGCCGACTTCTCCACAGCCACCTATCACGAACTCGGAACGCCCACGCTCCTGACTCGGACCTCCCTCGACACCTCGGTGGTCGGACAGGCGGTGTTCCTGACCACCAGCGTCGCGGTGGCGGCACCGCTGGTGACCGTGGGTGCGATCGCCATGTCGCTGCGGGAGTCGGTGCGCCTGGCACCCGTCATCGTCGTCACCGCCATCGTGCTGAGCATCGGCATCGGGATCTTCGTCGTCTATGTCACGCCCCTGGCCACGCGCGTCCAGGGTGCGGTCGACCGCGTCAACCGGGTGCTGCGCGAACAACTCGGCGGTACCCGGATCATCCGCGCGTTCCGCCGCGAGCGGGCCGCCAGCACCCGGTTCTCCGAGGTCAATCGCGATCTGACGGCTCTGGTCCGCAGGGTCGCGGCACTGCAGTTGATGCTGCTGCCCGGGGTCCTGTTGATCGCGAATCTGGCGAGCGTCGCCACCAGCCTGTTCGGCGCCCGTCTGATCGAGGACTCGCATCTGACGATCGGTGGCCTCACGGCGTTCACCGGGTACCTGATGCAGATCGTCGCGGGTATCACGGTGTTCATCGCACTGGCCGGAATGCTCCCCCGCGCCCGCGCCAGCGCCACCCGCCTGGCGGCCGTGATCAACCGTCCCGCGGGCCTGGACGACGACGGGACCGCCGTCGTCGACGGTCCGTTGCCGCTGACCTTCCGGTCGGCGACCGTGCGGTATGAAGGTGCAGATCACCCGGCCGTCGACGCGGTCTCGCTGACGTGCCTGCCGGGGACGGTGACCGCCGTGATCGGCGGCACCTCCAGCGGCAAGTCGTCGCTGCTCGCGCTGGTGCCGAGACTGCTCGACCCCGCATCCGGGACCGTGGAGGCCGGCGGCGTCCGACTCGGGGCGTGGCACCTGCCCGACCTGCGCGCGGCCGTCGCCCACGTGGGCCAGGGTCAGTCACTGGTGGCGGGCACGGTCGAATCGAATCTCCGCCTCGGCGACGCCGAGGCCGACGACGACCGTCTCTGGCGCGCCCTCGAGGCGGCTCAGATGGCGACGACCGTCGTCGACCGCGGCGGACTCTCCACCGAGGTGGCGCAGGGCGGATCCAACTTCTCCGGCGGACAGCGGCAGCGGCTCGCTGTGGCACGCGCGCTGGTGAGGCGACCGCGGATCCTGTGCCTGGACTCGGCGTTCTCGGCGATGGACCGCAGTACCGCCGAATCGGTGCTCTCGGGAATCCGGGCCACTCTGCCCGAGGCGACGATTCTGCTGGCCGACCAGCAGGTGGACAACGTCCGCTCCGCAGACCTGATCGCCGTGCTCGACGCCGGCCGGATCGTCGCGACTGGACGCCACGAGGACCTGCTCACCCGATGCGCCGTGTACCGCGAGTTCGCCCAGGCACAGGCCGCTCCTGCTCCTGCTCCTGAGGGGCCGACTGTGGCGACGGGGGTCTCACGATGAGGATCGTCCGCGCGCTGCGCGAGTTCCGGCGTTTCCTCGGCTCCGACCGCAGGCTGAGCTTCGCGCTGGTCCTGTCGGTGGTCGCCGCCCTGTCGACGGTCACCGTGCCGGTGCTCCTGGCCCGCCTCACCAACATCATCTTCTCCGGCGCCGTGAGCACCAGGCTGCCCGCGGGCGACACTCGGGAGCAGGCCGTCGAGCAACTCCGCAGAAGCGGGCAGGGCGATCTCGCCAACGTGGTCGAGACCACCGGCGCGGTACCGGGCGCCGGGATCGACTGGGACCGGCTGTGGGCCGCCGCCGCAGTCGCGTTGATCGCCATCGCCCTGGTCACGATCACCCGCATCGGCAGCGGCCTGCTCGTGAACAGCGCGGTTCAGGACGCGATCCGCACCATCCGCGAACGGGTGGAGCGCAAGATCCACCGTCTGCCGGTCTCCCGACTCGAGGGCGGTCGGCGCGGCGAGGTGCTCAACGCGATGACCGTCGACGTCGACAACATGTCGACGGTGATCGGCCCGCTCTTCGTCCAACTGCCGGTGCTGGTGCTCACCGTGGTGGCGGTGGCGGTCGCGCTGATCCTGCTCTCCCCCTTCTTCGCCCTCATCGCCTTCGCCACGATCCCGGTCACCGCGGCCCTGGCGTTCACGGTGGTCCGGTTCGCCCGCCCGCACATGCAGGCGCAGTGGCGGACCACCTCGTCGATCAGCGCACACATCGAAGACGTCTACGGTGCACACGACATGATCGCCGCGTACGACGGACATCCGCAGACTTCGCGGGAGTTCGACGAGCTCAACCGCCGGCTGGAACGCGCGGCGCGCAGCGGGCAGGCGTGGAGCGGTTCCATCACCCCGGTCCTCACCTTCTGCAACGCCCTGGTGTTCGTGATCATCGCGGTCCTCGGTGCGCTCAAGATGCTCGACGGCGCCGTCACGCTCGGGACCCTGCAGGCCGTCGTGATGTACACCCAGCAGCTCTCGGCCCCGATGACGGAGTTGTCGAGCACGCTGCCGACCCTGCAGTCGGGCTTCATCTCATTCGGTCGCGTGCGCACGTTCCTGGGCGCCGACGAGGAGCCCGAGCCCGCGGTCGACGATGAGCCGGTCGCCGCTCACGGACGGCACACGCTTCCGCCGACGGTCGCCTTCGAGCGCGTGCACTACTCCTATGCCGACGGCAGCCCCGTCCTGCGCGGAATCGACCTGACGCTGCCCGCCGGACGCACCACCGCGCTGGTCGGCGCCACCGGGTCGGGCAAGACCACACTCACCGGGCTGCTGCAGCGGTTCGCCGACCCGACCGCCGGACGGATCCTGATCGACGGCGAGGACATCGCGGGGATGTCGCGCTCGAAGGTGCGGTCGATGATGGCGGTGGTGACGCAGGATCCGTGGTTGTTCAGCGGGACGGCGGGCGAGAATGTCGACTACGGACGCCCCACCGATGGCCGGGCGGTCGACGAAGCGATGGTCGACTCGCTGCTGGCAGGGCTGCCGAGCGGACCCGAGACGCCGGTCTCCGGCGACAGCACCCTACTCAGCGCGGGCGAGAAACAGCTCATCACGGTCGCGCGAGCGCTCGCCGCCGACCCCGACATCCTCATCCTCGACGAGGCCACCAGCGCCGCGGACCCGCGCACCGAACTCATCATCGGCCGTGGTCTGGAGGCACTGCGGAACCGCACCACCACGCTCATCGTCACCCACCGGTACTCCACGCTCGCGACCGCCGACACGATCGCAGTGCTCGCCGACGGCAGGATCATCGAGCACGGTTCGGCCTCGGAGCTGCTGGCTGCGGGCGGTGAGTTCGCCCGAATCTACGGGCGCGGCCCGACCTGATGTTCGACAAGGGCCGATAGCGGACACGGAATGTGCAAGTATGTGACCAGCCTCATTGCCTGATTGGGCTCCGCTCGCCTGACAGGGCTCCGCGAAAGGCTCCGCTCCCCCGCCCCGACGACAGGAACTCCGAACCGTGATCCGCAGACCCTCCCGAATCGCCCTCGCCGCCACGGCGGCCGCCCTCATCGTCGGAGGCGCGAGCCTGCCGGCCGCGCCCGTCTCGGCCGCGCCGGCCTCCGCGCTGGTGTCGTCCAGCGCCACCGGTCCCACCAGCACCGACATCGTGGTGCACTCGGCGGCGATGAACCGCGACATACCGCTGACCGTCCTTCTGCCGAAGGACCGGTCTCGGCCCGCCGGCGTGCTCTATCTCCTCAACGGGGCCGGTGGCGGCGAGGACTCCGCGACCTGGCAGGGCAAGACCGACGTCGTGAACTTCTTCGCACAGAAGAACGCCTACGTGGTGATTCCGATGAAGGGCGCGTTCAGCTACTACACGGACTGGCTCAAGCCCGACGAGAAGCTCGGCGTCAACAAGTGGTCGACCTTCCTCGGCGAGGAACTGCCCGCAGTCATCGACAGCACCTACTCCACCAACGGCCGGAACGCCATCGCCGGCATCTCCTCGTCGGCCACCTCGGTGCTGAACCTGGCGATCGCCCACAAGGGTCTGTATCGCACCGTCGCCGCCTACAGCGGCTGCGCGGCCACCTCCACCCAGCCCGGCCAGACGTATGTGCGGCTGGTGGTCGAGACCCGCGGCGGCGGCGACGCCCGGAACATGTGGGGGCCGTACAACGGTCCCCTGTGGCGTCAGAACGATCCGGTCGTGAACGCCGCCGGGCTGCGCGGCGTCTCGCTGTACCTGAGCGCCGCGACCGGTCTGCCCGGCAAGTACGACACCCCGCAGTACGTCCCGGACTCGGCGACGCTCACCGACCAGATCGTCGTCGGCGGCGCGATCGAGGCGGCGACCCGTCAGTGCACCGAGGACCTGGCCGCGAAACTGGGCCGTCTCCGCATTCCGGCGACGGTCGACCGTGTTCCGGCCGGTTCGCACTCCTGGAAGTACTGGCAGGACCAGCTGCACAAGTCCTGGCCGCAGATCGCCCGCGGTATCGGCGCCTGACGCCGGGCGCGGCTCAGATCTCCGGCCAGTGGTGTTCCAGGCCGGCGAGGATGAAGTCGATCTTGGTGTCGACCGCCCCGCGGTCGATCCACGAGTCGTCCGGACGCAGAGCGGTGTCGCCCGCACCGAGCGCCCGGCGGATCCGGTCCAGTCCGGAGTCGCCGCGCTCGTCTACCGCGCGCATCGACTCCACCGACAGGTGCGAGGCGAATACCGAGTCGCCCAGGAAGTCCAGGGCGAACATCGCCTGGCCGCGGGTCTTCCCCTCCGCCGCCAGGGCCGCGACGTAGGCGGCGAAGACGTGCTCGATCCGTGACGGCGCCGGTGCGAAGGCGTATACGAGCAACGCGAGGCCGGGGAAGTCGTCGCAGACTCGCCAGCACTCGTCGGCCCACAACCGCAGTACGTCGCGCCATCGGCTGCCCGGCTCCGGCAGCGCGATGGTCGCCCCTGCCGCGTCGAGGCAGGCGATCACCAAGTCGTCGCGCGAGGGGAACAGCCGATAGATGGCAGCCGTCACGACGCCGAGCCGTTCGGCGACCGCCGAGAGCGTGAACCGGTCGATGCCCTCGGCGATCGCCGCGGCGACCACGTCGTCGGCGGTGAAGGCGGGCTTGCGCCCCACCTTCCGTCCGCCGCGGACGGGCCGGTTGTCCGGTGAGCTTGAACCCTGCACCGGTCCAGATTAGTCGGCGACGATCCGCCACCCCTGCGCACTGTGCAGCCGGTTCCAGAAGTGCGAGTACGTGCCGTCCTGGGCCAGGAGTTGCTCGTGCGTGCCTTGCGCCTCCACTCGCCCGTCGTCGGTGAGCGCCACGATCTGGTCGGCCGCGGCGATCGTCTCCAGACGATGCGCGATGATCAGCACGGTGGCCTGCGTGCGCAATCGTTCGACGGCAGCGACGATGTTCGCCTCGTTCTCCACATCGAGCGCCGAGGTGGCCTCGTCGAGCAGCACGATCGGTGACCGTTTCAGCAATGCCCGTGCGATGGCGACTCGTTGCCGTTCGCCTCCGGAGAGTGCTCGCCCACCTTCCCCCACCCGCGAATCCCAGCCGTCCGGGAGCCGCTCGGCGATCTCGGTGACGCCGGCCAGGTCCGCCGCCGCGCGGATCTCATCCCGCGACGCGCCGCTCCGGCCGACTGCGACATTGGCCTCAAGGGTGTCGTCGAACAGATAGACGTCCTGGAATACCAGCGACAACTGCCCCATCAGTTGCTCGGTGGTCTGCTCGGTCACCGGCACGCCGCCGACCTTCACCGTGCCGGCGTCGACGTCATGGAAGCGGCTCACCAGTCTGATCAGCGTGGTCTTGCCGCTGCCGGAGGGACCGACCAGGGCCACCATCGCACCGGCGGGCACCCGGAGCGAGACGTCGCGCAGGACCGGATCCTGATCGGTGTGGTAGGCGAAACTCACCCGGTCGAGTTCGATCGTGCCGGGAGCGGTCAACTCGGCCGGAGACGGCGGCTCAGGCAGCGGTTCGGCGGTGAGCACCTCGTCGATGGCGTCGAGCAGCGGCCGCCGAGATTCAAGGCTCATCGCGCTCTCGGTGATGGTGGAGAGGGTGGAAGTGAAGCGCAGTGCGAAACCGACGAACGCCAGCGCCGGAATCGGTTCGAGCGCCCCCGAGACGGCCAGCGCTCCGGTGATGGAGATCAGCGCGACGATCACTCCCTGGGTCGCCATGCCGGAGAGCAACAGACCGGCGGTCTCGATCCACTGTGCTCTTCTTCGGGCGCGGAGGGTGTCACCGAACGCGGCGTCCAATGGTGCGAACGAGCGGCCCCGACCGCACGATCGCAGTGCGCCCTGGCACTGCGCGTACTCGACGATGCGGTTCGCCAGGTTCACCTCTTCCGGCTCGTGAATCCGCTCGCCACTGCGCATCAACGCAGTCGACGCCAGGGTGATGATCACGAACACCGGTGCGGCGATCGTCAGAATCAGACCGAGCCACGGATTCCAGAACCACGACGCCACCACGATCACGATCGCCGCAGTCATCCGCGAGACCAGCGGGCCGATCATGTGGGCGAAGATCTCGCCCGCCATCATCAACTCCGACGAGACCATCCGCGACAATCGGCCGGAGAGCGGGCGTGCGAACCAGCCCAGCGGCTGTCTCGACACCTGGTCGCCCACCAGCCGGTGAATGCTGTGGAGGAAGTCCAGAGCGACCGCGTACGTGCGCCGCTCCTGAATGTAGATGAGCGCGAAGGCCGCCGCCGCGAGCACTGCGAAGACGATCAGCCATCCCGCGGTTCCCGATCCCCACACCCGTTCGCCGGATGCGAGCGAGCTGATGGCCGGAAGCAACGCGACCAGGGCCAGGCCTTCGACCAGACCGGCCAGCACTGCGGCCAGCAACGCCGGGGCCAGCGCCTCGGGCGCGGAGACCATCCGCTTCATCCGCGGGATGATGTCGATCAGTGGCAGGTTCATCATTTCTCGCCTTCCTCGACCGACTCCCACAGGCGGGCGTAGCCGGGCTCGCCGAGGAGGTCGTCGTGCGTGCCGGTTGCGAGCACGCGCCCTCTGTCCACGAGCACGATCTGATCGACGCCCTCGACCACCTCGGGTCGGTGCGCCACCAGAAGCACTGTCTTGTCGCGGGCCAGATCACTGAGCGCCTGCTGGATCTGGTGCGTGGACTCCGGATCGGTGAGCGCGGTGGCCTCGTCCAGGATGAGGACGGGGGCGTCGACCAGTACGGCACGCGCGATGGCGATGCGCTGCGCCTGACCGCCGGAGAGCCCGCTCGCCGAGCCGTAGACGGTGTCGAAGCCGTCCGGGAGACTTTCGATGTCGTCGAGGATCCGGGCGGCACGGGCGGCTGCGCGGATCTGTTCGTCGGTCGCGTCCGGCCGGCCGAGGGCGATGTTGTCGCGGAGCGAGATCGACGGCAGTTGCGGTTCCTGCAACACGAAGCTCACGTGCTGGTAGAGGTGGTCGATCTCGGCGATCGGTACGCCGCCGAGGCGGATCTGCCCCGCGAAGGGATCGTCGAAGCGCGCCAGCAGAGTCGCGATGGTCGACTTGCCCGAGCCCGAAGGGCCGATCAGCGCGGTGATCGTGCCCTCGCGGAGGGTGAACGAGACGTCGTCGAGTGCCAGGTCCGCTCCCGGCCCGCCGTACGAGTAGCTGACGTGGTCGAATTCCACGTCGTGTCCTTCGGGCTGGGCGCGAACACCGTCGTCGTCGAGGGTCGGGGTTTCGAGCAGGTCGGTGAGCCGCCGCGCGGACGCGCCCGCCATCTGCGATGACCACATGGAGTTCATCAGCACCTCGATGCCGTACGGGACCAACAATGCGATGAGCGAGGTGGCGAGCACGTCGGCCGTGGTGACCTCGCCGCGGTGCACCAGCCAGGCGCCGCCGCCGATGTTGATCAGCAGTACCAATGGGACCGCGAGCAGGGAGGTACCCAGCGAACTGACTCGAAGAAGCGGCTTCACCCAGGCGTAGTAGAAGGCCTGGAAATCGCCGGCGGCCTCCTGATAGGCGCTGTGCGCGCGGCCCACCCGTCCGAATGCCTTCACCACCGTGATACCCGTGACGAACTCGACCATCCGTGCCGAGACCACGCTGAGCTTGGCGTCCATCTCAACGGTCTTCTCCGCCATGCCGCGCATTCCCAACGCCATCGCGGCGGCGTACAGGGGAACCGTCGCTATGGCCAGCAGACCCAGCCGCCAATCGATGACGAACGCGTAGGCCGTCAACGCCAGTGGCATCACCACGGCCTGGGTGCCGTCGACTGGCTGGTGGGCGATGAGGTGGTGGATGGTTCCGATATCGTCTTGCAGCGATTTGCGCACGCGGCCGGAGTTCGTCGACGTGAACCATGTGAGCGGCACACGCGAGAAACGTTCCACCATCCGCAGGCGGATCGTATGCCCCAGTCGGATGTCCGCGAAGTGGGTGACGCCCAGTGCCACGAAATAGACGGCGAGCCGCAGGGTGAAGGTGACGATCAGGATCTCGATCCAATGGTTCACCTCATCGCCGTCGACGGGTGCCTCCGCACGGGCCGCATCGAGCAGGACCTCGCCGATGTGCACCAGCGCGACGTACGGGACCACTGCGAGCACACCCGAGATCACCGCGAGTCCACGACCGAGGGCCAGTTGCGGGGCCACCGGGCGCATCAGTTCGCGGAGCGCGCGGGAGTCCTCGCGCTGCTGAACCTTCGGATCGGTCGGCGGGTCGTCGGCGGTCTGCACCGGTGGCGCTTCCAGCGTCGTCATATCGCTCCTCACGCATGTATCTTAGGTTTGCCATACCTATTAATGAAGTGCGTTCAGAATAGGGTCGATGCGAAGTCGTGGCAAGCCCCCGAGCGGGGCGAAAGTAGAGAGAAAGGAGGCACTCGCTGGACCGAGATCTGCGAAACAGCAGGAGGAGAGGCGGAACGTCGTCGAGTCGCGATCGCGCTCGCGCGTCGAGTGGCAAGTCGCGCGTCGAACAGCAAGAAGACCCGCAGTAACCTGCGGGTCTTCTTCTTGTGGTCCCGGCTGGGATCGAACCAGCGACCTCCCCGGTGTGAACGGGACGCTCTTCCACTGAGCCACGGGACCGTATCGAGTTATGAACGACCTGCGTCGGTCGCACGAGAAAACAGATTACACATCGCGGCCGACGGCACCAAATCCCCCGCTCGAGAGCCGGGAACACTCGCGAGGAACGGTCGCGAGCCCGTCTCCGGGGTGCCAAGAACGCTCCCATCTGCGGAATCACATCCATGTAAGTCGCTGACCTCACGATTTGTCTTGACGACATACGTGCCGCTAGTGTTCTTCTCGCTGGTGAGCAACGCCCACAAGGCAGCTCACCGGTATGCGGATGTAGCGCAGCTGGTAGCGCATCACCTTGCCAAGGTGAGGGTCGCGGGTTCGAATCCCGTCATCCGCTCGGAAAGATCACCTGGTGGCGTGGCCGAGTGGTGAGGCAACGGCCTGCAAAGCCGTGCACACGGGTTCGATTCCCGTCGCCACCTCCACCGAACACCGGTACCGAGTTCGAGTAACGGCACCAACTCAATAAGACCCGCGCGATTAGCTCAGTGGGAGAGCGCTTCCCTGACACGGAAGAGGTCACAAGTTCAATCCTTGTATCGCGCACCAGATCCGACAGCGAGGCCCGGCGACCGCCGGGCCTCGTCTCGTTGTCCGACCCTCATGCTGTGCTGTGTCCATGACACTGATGCTCGTCGCCGCCGCACTCGTCGTGGTCGCCGTGGCGATCCTTGTCCGGCAGCCCGCGTCCGGCAGTTCCGATTACCGCCCGCGCGATGCCCGACGCTCCGACGGCGACGACCGACGCCCGCTTCGCCGCCCACGGCCCGTTCGAGACGCACTGGCTCGGCGACTCACGACGCACACCGAGCGTCTCCGCGAGTCGCGCCGAATCCGCAAGCAGCAGTACGACGACGCCGCCCGGGCCGCCGCGGATGCGGGCGGCCCGGACCCGTGCGGCGAGACGGTGTTCGGCGAGACAGCCCGCGACGGAACGGTGTCCGGCCACCTGGCGCTGGCGCTGGACACCTGGAGAGGTCGTGACTTCACCCTGCGCGCCCGAGCGGTCGGCTTGAGTTGGCTCCCTTTCGTCGAACCGCCCGAGCACGTGGAGACCGCTGAGATCGCCGACATGCGACTGCGCCGGCGCTACCGACCGGACTCCGAAGAGCAGGCCGCGCTACGGCTGATGCAGGCGGACGAGAACGGCCGGCTGGCGGTGCTGGCCGCCGTAGTGGCGGCGCGGCTGCACCAGAACCCGGCATGGCACGACGATCTGCTGGATCGATACCAGGCCCGCATCGACCTCGACGCCGAGGTTCGGACGGTCGCCGAGTCCGCCGCCGCGATTCGCAGGGCGCGCCGAATCCTCGGTTCGCAGCCCCTCGGCCCCCGCGCATCCGATCCGGAGATCGTCAACGCCTACATCGACAAGTCGAGCGGCCTGGACCAGCGCGCCGACGCCCTCACGGATCGAGTCCTGGCGTTCCTGACGTACGCCGAGGGCGCCGACCGCGCCAGAGAACAGCTCGACCGACGTGCCTGGCTCGACGCCACTGGCCCGATCGACGACTTCGAGTCCCGGGTCGACGCCGCATTCGACCGGAGCGTCGCCGACCATCTCCGTCAGCGAGCCGCCGACGTCACCGCATTCGCCGCGAGCGACCTCGGAGCGTCCGAGGCGGAGCGGCTGATCTGGCGGAGTCCACGGTCCGACGGGGACCCCGGTTTGCAAATGTCGCCGCCGTACCGCTAGTGTTTGTTCTCGCCGGTGAGCGACAGCGTCCACAAGACGAGTTCACCGGCATGCGGATGTAGCGCAGCTGGTAGCGCATCACCTTGCCAAGGTGAGGGTCGCGGGTTCGAATCCCGTCATCCGCTCGGAAAGATCACCTGGTGGCGTGGCCGAGTGGTGAGGCAACGGCCTGCAAAGCCGTGCACACGGGTTCGATTCCCGTCGCCACCTCCACCGAACACCGGTACCGAGTTCGAGTAACGGCACCAACTCAATAAGACCCGCGCGATTAGCTCAGTGGGAGAGCGCTTCCCTGACACGGAAGAGGTCACAAGTTCAATCCTTGTATCGCGCACCACGCAGACGAAGCCCGCCGGGATCCGGCGGGCTTCGTCGTTCCCGGTTCTGGCAGGATTGACGGCGTTCCGCTTCGGCCGGACCGCCCCTCGAACCCCACTGCAAAGGACCGGACTCCAGTGCCCAGCCTCGCGATGCTGTTCCAGAGCCGACTCGATCCCGCACTCTCCGCCGAGCGCCTCGCCGCACAGATGCTCAGCGACTTCCCGGACCTGGACGCCGATCTGCTGAGCGTCGGCGACGCTGCTGCCGGGTCGGGGGCGGCCGACGACGCCGACTCGCCCCTGGCGTTGGCGTACGGCGACCGGCAGATCTTCCTGATGGGGATCGCGGCACCGGTGGGCGACGACCTCGCCGAGATCGCCCAGTACAGCCGGCTGTGGCCCGATCACACTCCGGCGCCCGCCGACTACTCGGCGCACACCATCGTCACCGTCGTCCGGCCGGGACATGAGACGAACCATGTCGAGGCGATCGCCGATGCGGTCCTGCTGTCGAAGGTCATCGCTGCCGCGGTGGCACTGTCGGAGTCGATCGTCGCCGTGTACTTCGGCAGCGCGAATCACGTGATCCTGCCTCCGCTGTTCCGCGACCTGGCGATCGAGACGCTCCCCGATCCGATGCTCCCGGCGTGGGTGGCCCTGAACGTCGCGCCGCGACCCGACGGCATCATGACCGGACATACGCGCGGACTCGACATGCTCGGGCTGCCCGACGTCGAGATCGTGCAGTCGCACGAGTCCGCCGAGGACACCTTCGGCCGCATCGTCAACACCGCGATCTACCTTCTCGAGAACGGCCCGGTGATCGGCGACGGCGACACGCTGGGCGCCACGGAGGCCGCCGAGATCGTCGCGCACCACGCGCCGTCGCAGGTCGACGCGGACAAGACCGTCCTGTCGCTGGAGTTCGTCGGAGAGGACTTCCCGGAACCCGAACTCGCCGACGAGCCGGCGCAGCCGAGGAAGCGGCGCTGGTTCGGACGTAAGTAGCACCACCGCAAGTAACACCACCGCAAGTAGCACCACCGCGACGCGGGAACTGTCCGATGCGCCCACTATGGTGTGCACATGAATCTGCGATCCCTCACCGATCTGCGTCCCGGGCAGCGCTTGTCGGGCCGCTGGCGCGAGCCGGTCCACCTCGTCGCGGTGATCCCGAGCGGAGATTCGGCGGCCACGGTGGTCGTCCGCGACGACCGACTGGGCGTCCGCGAGGAGATGCTGTTCGCCGACGACATCGCTGACATCGTCGTCGAGGACGATTTCGAGCGCTCGTGGACCTTCGACGCCGACCCGCGGACGTTCCGCCTCGCGACGGAGGCGCTGCGCATCGCGATGACCGGCGCCCACGACCCGATGGCGGCGGTCGGAACCAGCGACATCTCTCCCCTACCGCACCAGATCCGCGCGGTGTACGGGGAACTGCTGCCGCGCACTCCCCTGCGCTTCCTGCTGGCCGACGATCCCGGCGCGGGCAAGACGGTGATGGCGGGGCTGTACGCCAAGGAACTGCTGCTCCGGGGCGATCTCGCGCGGCTGCTGATCGTCGCGCCGGGCGGGCTGGTGGAACAGTGGCAGGACGAACTGTCGGAGAAGTTCGGCCTCACAGCCACTCTCCTGACCCGGGATCTGATCAACGCCAGCCCCAGCGGCGACCCGTTCCCGGCCCACCCGTTCATGATCGCCCGCATGGATCAGCTCGCCCGCGACCCCGACCTGATCGGTCACCTCGAGGCGAGCGAGTGGGATCTGGTGGTGGTCGACGAGGCGCATCGCATGTCCGCGTCATGGCAGGGCTGGGACGGCGAGGTCCGGGAGACCGAGCGGTTCAAGCTCGGCCGCGTCCTCGGCGGCGTGGCACGCAACCTGCTTCTGATGACGGCGACGCCGCACGCCGGCAACGACGACAACTTCCAACTGTTCCTCTCCCTTCTCGACGAGGACCGATTCGCCGGCCGCCCGCAGTCGGACGCGGTCGCCGACACCTCCGGCCTCATGCGACGGATGGTCAAGGAGGAACTGCTCACCTTCGAGGGCAGGCCGCTGTTCCCGGAACGGATCGCCGAAACCGTTCCCTACGAGCTCTCCGACGGGGAGGCGGAGCTGTACGAGGCCGTCACGCAGTACGTGCGCGTGGAGATGAACCGTGCGGAGAGTTCGCCCGACTCCCCCAAACGCCGCACCGTCGGGTTCGCGCTCACCGTCCTCCAGCGCCGGCTCGCGTCGAGCACCCACGCGGTGCTGCGAAGTCTGCAGCGTCGCCGCGATCGGCTCGCCTCGCGTCGTGCCGACCTGATCGCCGGCCGGATCCCCGTCGACGATCGGATGCCGCTGCCGCCCGCCGACGCCTTCGACGATCCCGACGAATACAGCGCCGAGGAGTACGAGCGCATCGAGGAGGAAGTGGTCGACGCGGCGACCGCCGCACGCACCGTCGCCGAACTCGACACCGAGATCGCGATCCTGGAAGACCTCGTGGCGCTGGCGACCCGTGTGCGCGACCGCGGCATCGACCGGAAGTGGTCGGAGCTGCGTTCACTGCTGACCGATCGAGAACTGTTGCGCGGCAAGGACGGTCGTCCGCGCAAGCTGATCGTGTTCACCGAGCACAAGGACACGCTCGACTACCTCACCGCGCAGATCCGCAATGTGCTCGGTTCCGACGACGCGGTGCTGACGATTCACGGCGGCACGCGGCGCGGCGAGCGCGTTGCGATCCGGGAGCAGTTCACCAACGAGCCGTCGCGGCTGGTGCTGGTGGCCACCGACGCCGCCGGCGAGGGGCTCAATCTGCAGGCCGCGCACCTGATGGTCAACTACGACCTCCCGTGGAATCCGAACCGGCTCGAGCAGCGCTTCGGCCGCATTCACCGCATCGGGCAGAAGAACGTGTGCCGCCTGTGGAACATCGTGGCCGCCCAGACTCGCGAAGGTCAGGTCTACACGCGTCTGCTCGAGAAGATGGAGCAGCAGCGTTCAGCCTACGGCGGCAAGCTGTTCGACGTTCTCGGCGACGAAGCGTTCGCCGGCCGGCCGCTGCGCGACCTGCTGTGGGATGCGGTGCTCTACGGCGACGATCCCGCGCGGATCGACGAGATCGAGCGCATTGTCGACGCCGAGGTGGCTTCCGGCTGCGACACGCTAGTCACCGAGCGCGCACTCGCCCGCGAGACGCTCGATCCGCTCGAGATGGCGCGTCTGCGCCGCGAGATGGACGAGGCGACCGCGCGCAGGTTGCAGCCGCACTACATCGCGCAGTTCTTCACCGATGCGTTCACCGCGCTCGGCGGTCGGCTGTCGAAGCGGGAGCGCCATCGGTTCCAGATCTCGAATGTTCCAGCGCCGCTGCGTCATCGAGACATTCGCCGGGAGCACGCGGGGCGGCCGGTGACGAGGGCGTACGAGCGCGTCACGTTCGAGCCGTCGGCGGTGTCGTCGGGCGCCGTGCGCGCCGACCTCCTGGCACCCGGGCACCCGCTGCTCGACGCCGTGATCGACTCCGTCCTGGACGGGAGTGCCGACGTCCTCGCCGCGGGCGCCACGCTGCTCGACCCGACCGATCCCGGCACCGCCCCGCGCGCGATCTTCGCCCTGACCTCCGAGATCGTCGACGGTGCCGGGACTGTGGTCAGCAAGAGATTCGCGTTCGTCTCGATCGACGCCGACGGATCGGTCGCCGATGCCGGTCCGGCGCCGCATCTCGACCTGCAGCCGATCCCGGAGGGCGCGCCGATCCGCGGGCTCGATTCATTCGTCGGCCGTGCGCTGACGGACCAGGCGCTGTCGTGGGCCGCGTCCACCGCGGTGCCCCGTCACCTGAGCGAGGTCCGCGACCGCGTGGTCCCCGACGTCGAGCGGACCGAGAGAGCGGTGCGCACACGGCTGATCGAGCAGATCAACTACCTGGACTCCGAAGTCGCACGCCGGCGTGAAGAATCGGCGGCCGGCAAGACCACGCGCGGGCGGCGCCTCAGCCCGGAACGGCTCGAGCGGCGGGCGCGCGAGTTGGAGGCCAGGCTCGGGCGCCGCCTGCGCGAGCTCGCCGACGAGCGTGTCCTCACCGCACGCCCGCCGAGGCTGGAGACCGCGGTTCTCGTGGTCCCCGCCGGGATGCTCGGCGAGTCGGTGGGCCGACACGCCGCCGACACCACGGCCACCGACCGGCGGGCCGTCGACGCGGTGCTGCGTGCCGAGTGCGCCCTGGCCCGCATGCCCGAGGAGATGCCGCACAACAACCCCGGATACGACGTCCTCTCCGTTCCGGCTCCGGCTGCGGACGGCGGTCGTGCACCATCGGTGTACATCGAGGTCAAGGGCCGGATCGCCGGCGCCGACACCTTCTTCGTCTCCTACAACCAGGTGCTCCAGGGCAAGAACACCGGTGAGAACCACCGGCTCGCGATGGTCTCGGTGAGCCCCGACGGCCCCGATCACGACGAGGTCCGCTACCTCACCGACTACTTCCGCGACGTCGACCTCGCTAACACCGACGTGAGCGGAGTCGAACTCAACTGGCACAAGGCCTGGAAGAAGGCACTCCCGCCGCATTGACGGCTCGCGGTGTCAGAACGGCGGGGCGCCGGCGTCGTGGGCGATGGCTTCGCGAGCCCGGCGGTTCGCCGCTCGCTTCTGCATGCGGTACCGGTGCTTGGCCTGCAACCGTGTCAGCGAGCGTTCGGGTTCGTCACCGGCGTGTCGTGCTTCTCGGCGTGTCGGAGAGCCGTGTCCGCACTGAAGGTGGCCCAGTTCGGGAAGGAGCCACATGTTCAGTGCCTGCTGCCGGACGGTGATCCCCTCCGGTGAGGTGACTTCTGTCCAGACGACGCCGGCGGCGTCCACGATCTGATCGTCGACCCACCCGTTCGCGTGGGTCTTCAACCCATGATGGAATCGGCATTTCGCATTGAGATTGCAGATGCAGGTGACGCCGCCCGCCGATGGATCCGCGTGGTCGTACTCGCATACGTGGTCAAGGTCGCACTTCCACGCGGGCCGGGCGCAACCCGGCCACGAGCAGGTGCCGAACAGCCCGCGGACGGCGGTGTCCAGCGCCGCGGACGGACGGTATCCGCTGTCGGGCCGACTCGCCTGCGCGATGACGTCGTCGAGGTTCAGCTCGCGACGCACAGCGTCGGGCCGTGACGCCATCTCACGAATGTGTGTCGCCGAGATCGGTCCGTGGCCGTCCAGATGCGCCGCAGTCTGCGACGTCCCCTCGAGCACTTCTTTCCGAACCACCACGTGCAGGACGATCCGGGCGCACCGCGACGCGATGTCGGCCGGCGCGAGTCGAGCAGTGCAGTCCTCTCGACCGCACTCGCATACGAAGTCCGTGCCGTTGATGCGCGCCATGGCCGCATCACTGCGCCGGGCGCCCTTGGTACGTGGGTCGTTGGGGCAGACGCCGGCGATCACCGCATCGAGTACATCCTTGGCGATCGCCACGTCCTCGGCCGACGCGGTGACGATGAGTTCCGAGGCGGTGTCGGTCAGCGGGTTCACCTGCACGCGCTTGGCCGCTCGCACCTCCTCCCTGGTCAAGGTCACCGCGTCGGGATCGTGCTCGGCGACGATCGCCCCGAGAATCGTCTCCACACGCGCCGCCGAGAGACCGCCCACTTCGCGCAGTCTCGCGGCCGCTTCCGCGTCGATGAAGGCCAGGATGTCCGCATCGTCGACGAGGGCCGTCTGCTCCACCGCGCGCCGGAAACTCGCCGAGTTGATCAGTCCGTCGCGCAACATCCGTCCGAGGGCCGGGATCCGCTCCATGCAGGCCACGGCGGATTCGACGAACCGCTCTGCCGTGTAGTGCTGCACACCCGCGGCGACCGCATACGACGCCGCGACTTGGCACAGTGGGTCGTAGAGCCGGGTGTAGGCGTCCGCCGACGGATCGGACTCCAACTCGGATTGCTTCGCCATGAGCAGCGAGTACAGCGCCTCGTACCGATGCCACAGCACCAGCCCCTGGTAGCAGTCCGCTCGCGCCGCGAACCCGAGCAGTGCCGCTCGATCGCTTCGCGATCCCGACACCTCGGATGCAACGGTGGGCGAGTTCTGGACGTCCGGACGTTCGATCCGGATGACGATCGCGTCGTCGGCCACCGTCACAGACGAAGCCTTACGCTCTCTCACCTGCACTTTCATCTCCACCCCCGATTGTCGAACTTACGTTCGATGATACTCGAGAGGTCCGACATTCTCAGCCGAGTCGCACCGATTGCAATACACACTGTCGTGTGCGCTATGTTGAAACGTTCTCGTCCGCCATGCGCTTCACCAAGGGGTACCCGTGTCCAGCGATGCACACAGTAATGTTCAGCGACGAAAGTTGATCGAGGTCAGCATCCCGCTGCAGAAGATCAATGAGGAGTCCGCTCGCGAGAAGTCGATCCGCCACGGACATCCGTCGACACTGCATCTGTGGTGGGCGCGCCGGCCACTGGCCGCGGCACGCGCTGTGCTGTTCTCTCAACTGGTGGACGACCCCGCGTCGCGCCCAGACCTGTACCCCACCGAGGCGGAGCAGATCGCGGAGCGAAAGCGACTCTTCGAGTTGATCGAGCGACTCGTGGTGTGGGAGAACTCGAACGACGAGCAACTGCTCGCCGAAGCTCATCGCAAGATCATGGAGTCGACCGACGGCAATCCCCCACCGATCCTCGATCCGTTCGCCGGCGGCGGAACCATTCCCCTTGAAGCGCAACGACTCGGACTCGAAGCTCACGCGTCAGACCTGAACCCCGTCGCCGTGCTCATCAACAAGGCGCTGATCGAGATTCCGCCGAAGTTCGCCGGACAGCCGCCCGTGTGGCCCGGAGCCGCCGACGAGACCATCCAGGACTGGCCCCGCGCCACAGGTCTCGCCGAAGACGTCCGCCGCTACGGACAGTGGATGCGCGACGAAGCCCAGAAGCGCATCGGCCATCTGTATCCGAAGGCGACCCTGCCCGACGGTACCGAGGCGACGGTGATCGCGTGGATTTGGGCGCGTACGGTGACGTGCCCGAATCCCGAGTGCCGGATAGCGATGCCCCTCGTCAGGTCGTGGTGGCTCGGCAAGAAGAAGGGCAAGGAGGCGTACGTCGTCCCCGTGATCGAAGGCAAGGCCGTGCTGTACGAGATCGGTCACGATCCGGCTCAGGCGCCGACGAAGGAGACAGACGGGACGATGTCTGGCAAACGTGGCGGCGTCTGTATCCGCTGCGGTACCGCCGTCAGCACCGACTACATCAAAGCTCAGGGAACCGAAAGGCGAATGGGCGCAGATCTCATAGCCACGGTCGCCGAAGGCACTCGCCGTCGAATCTATCTACCGCCGTCGGACGTACATCGCCGGGCCGCTGAGGTGGAGCCACCGCTCGACGTACCGAACCAGCGACTGGGATTCCATCCGAAGGACGTGTGGACGCCGCCATACGGCCTCGACACCTTCGCCTCACTCTTCACTCCACGCCAACTCACCGCGCTGACCACATTCAGCGATCTGGTCGGAGAAGCACGCGAGCTGGTCTTGCGTGACGCGCTCGCCGCGGGAATGACGGAGGGTAGCCGACTTGACGACGGGGGAACGGGAGCCGTCGCGTATGCGGATGCGGTGGCTACCTACCTGGGACTGAGTACAAGTAAGGCAACGAACCTCTCCTCATCGATTACGACTTGGATGAGCGACCGCTCAGCGTTACGTGAAGTATTTGCTCGCCAAGCAATTCCGATGTCATGGGACTTTGCTGAGGCCAACTTGCTGGGATCTGCTGGTGGGGGACTCACCACCGTAGTTGACAAAGTCGCTCAGGCTGTCGCATTTGCGCCAATGGGTGGAGGGGCTGCAACGCAAACCGACGCCGCTGACTCACTCGGTCGACACTTACTGATTTCAACCGATCCCCCGTACTACGACAATATTGGGTACTCCGACCTTTCGGACTATTTCTACGTATGGCTTCGCCGATCACTTCGCGGCGTACACCCTTCGATTCTGTCAACGATGTTGGTCCCAAAGACGGAGGAATTAGTGGCAAATCCATACCGGCACAACGGAAAAGAAGGGGCACATAAGTTCTTCGAGGAAGGGTTCCGCGATGTATTCCGGCGAGCGCGCGAGAATGCGTACGCCGACTATCCCATCACCGTCTATTACGCCTTCAAACAGCAAGACTCGTCCAAAGGTGGGCAGTCGTCCACGGGGTGGGAGACCCTACTCGAGGGAATGATCCGTTCCGGGTGGCAGATCACTGCGACATGGCCGATGCGAACAGAAGGAAGCGGTCGACTTCTCGCGAAAGACACCAACGCCCTCGCCTCCTCCATCGTTCTCGCTCTCCGACCCCGCCCGGAGGATGCACCCCGCGTCGACCGCCGTGCGTTCCTCGCGCGGCTGCGGAACGAGTTGCCTGCGAGCCTGCGTGAGTTGCAGCAGGGCGCCATCGCGCCGGTCGATCTGCCGCAGGCCGCGATCGGGCCGGGCATGGCGATCTTCTCCGAGTACAACGCGGTGCTGGAGGACGACGGGTCGAAGATGACGGTCCGGACCGCGCTGCAGCGCATCAACGCGATCCTCGACGAGGTGCTCGGCGAACTCGAGAACGACTTCGACGCACCCACCCGCTTCGCGCTGACCTGGTTCCGACAGAACGGCTTCGACAGCGGCAAGTTCGGCGACGCCGAGTCGCTCGCGAACGCGCGCAGCATCTCGCTCGACGGCATGGAGCGCTCGGGCATTCTCACCAAGGGCGGTGGCCGGGTCGCGCTGATCGCGCCCACGGACATGCCTGCCGACTACGACCCGTCCACCGACTCGTCGATCAGCCAGTGGGAGGTGGTGATGCACCTGGTGCGGGTCCTCGACTCGGAGGGCATCCCCGCGGCGTCGACCCTGCTGAGCCTGGTGCCGGATGCGGTCGACACCGATCTGTGCCGCGAACTCGCGAGCCTGCTCTTCAAACTCGCCGAGGATCGCAAATCGACGGCCCTCGCGGTCAGCTTCAACGGCCTCGGCGCCGCATGGAGCGACATCGCCCGCGGTGCGCGGGGTGCGGCGCACCAGGAGATGCTGCTGTGATCGGCGCGATCGCCGCCGAGTCACGTGACACGACACGCCCGGAGCGGCCGACACGCCGTGCAAGCCCTGTGCGGGGCGGGAGGCCCATGCCGCTGTCGTAGGCGGGCATCCGTCACACCGGCGGCGGGACGTGACCTCGACGTCCTGATTGTCCGACCGCTGCGATAGCCTTCGTCGCGAATACACACAGTTGTGTGAATAGTGAAAGGAGCCCTCCGTGGCGCCGAGTAATCGGGATCGGATCCATCAGGCGTTCGAGCTGCTCGGACCGGCGGTCGATCGTTTCCTGACCGAGACGATCGGCCCCGATCTGCCGGCGGGGGCGAGCGGCTGGATCGACGTGCTGCGCACGGTCAAGGCACCCAGCGCGCACCCCGACAAGAAGTACAACCCGCTCGACCCGTCGGACAGCCTTCGGATGTTCACCGACAACATTCCGTACAAGTTCCGGCGCGGCTGGGACCCGATCGGCAAGCGGCTCAGCCGCGCGCAGGTATCCCTGGCGACGCCGCTGGTTGACGCCCGGAACCGGCTCGCGCATCACGAGAACTTCACGAACGACGACGCGCAGTTCGACCTCGACATCTGTCACCGATTCCTGCTCGCCATCGACGCTCCGAAGGAGGCCGCCGACGTCGCGAAGCTGCGCGACGACGTCCGCGCCATCGGCACCCGGCAGGCCACCGAACGGGCCGCGCGCAACGTGCCCGCGCTGCAGGTGGGCTCCGACAATCTGCCGGCATGGCGCGACGTCCTGGCACCCCATCCCGACATCCAGAGCGACCAGTTCAACGCCGCGGAGTTCGCCGCCGACCTGTACACCGTCGCGATGCGCAGCGGCGGCCACAAGTCCGAGTACACCGACCCCGCCGAGTTCTTCGGCCGTACCTATCTCACCGAGGGGTTGCGCGATCTGATCACCCGGAACGTCGCGCGACTGACCGGCGACGAGAACGCGTCACCGGTCATCAACCTGCAGACCAACTTCGGCGGCGGCAAGACGCACTCGATGCTCGCGCTCTGGCATCTGGCGTCGGGCGCGGAGAGCCACGTCTTCGGTGACGACGTCGCTCCGCTCGCCAAACCGCTCGACGCGGTGCGAGGACGCGTCGGACGCGTCGCCCTGGTCGGCAACCAGATGGTCCCGTCACGGGAGAACACCGACGACGGCCGGCCGAACATCCGCACCATGTGGGGCGAACTGGCCTGGCAGCTGGGCGGGCAGGACGCCTATGACATCGTCGCCCATGCCGACCGCACCTCGACCAACCCGGGTGCCGACCTCCGCGAGCTCTTCACGCTGTACTCCCCCGCGGTGATCCTGATCGACGAATGGGTGGCGTACGCCAGACAGCTCGTGAACCCTCCGGAACCGCTTCCGGCCGGCGACTTCGACACCCAGTTCACCTTCGCCCAGGCCCTCACCGAAGCCGCCCGTGCGGTCAAGGGCATTCAGGTGGTCATCTCGATCCCCGCGTCGTCCAACGGAGACGGCGGCGACGAGGTGAACGACGAGGAGGTCGGCGGCGAGTACGGGCGCGAGGCGCTCCACGCACTGAAGAACGTGATCGGCCGGACCGCCGACCAGTGGCAGCCGGCCAACGCCGAGGAGAGCTTCGAAATCGTGCGGCGGCGCATCTTCTCCACACCGGACGCCGAGGCGTCGGCGAAGATCGCCAACATCGCCAAGAATGTCGTCGAGTTCTACCGCAAGTACCACGCCGAGTTCCCATCGGAGGTCCGCGACTCCCAGTACGAGGACCGGATCAAGCGCTGCTACCCGATTCATCCGGAACTGTTCGACCGGCTGTACCAGGACTGGTCGACGCTCGACCGGTTCCAGCGGACTCGCGGCGTCCTGCAGATGATGAACCGGGTGGTCGGGACCCTCTGGCGGTCGGACAACTCGTCGGCGCTGATCATGCCGGGAACCGTGCCACTCGACGACGCCGACGTGGTCTCCGAGGTGACCAAGTACCTCGAGGACCAGTTCAAACCGGTGATCCACACCGACGTCGCCGGCCCCGAATCGATCCCGGCGCTGGTCGACAAGAACAACGAGCACTTCGGCAAGCGCAAGGTGGCACAGCGGCTGGCCCGTTCGGTGTTCATGGCCGCGACTCCGGGCCTGCACTCGGCGCACAAGGGCGCGGAGAAGCACCGCATCTTCCTCGGCACCGCTCTCCCGGGCGACGTACCGGGCAACTTCCACTCGGCGCTCGACGCCCTCACCGGTCAGTCGACGTACCTGTACACCGAGTCGTCGCGCTACTGGTACGACACCCAGGCCAACATCAGCCGCACCGCGCGCGACCACGCGGCCGGGCTGGCACCCGCGGACGTCTGGGCCGAGGTGGAACGACGGCTCACCGAACTGCGCAAGACCTCCGCAGACAAGTCGTTCGCCGGCATCCACGTGTTCCCCGAATCGTCCGCCGACGTGCCGGACGAGACCGACACTCGCCTGGTCGTGGTGCCCATGCAGCACACCTACGCCGCGCGGTCATCGGCCCCGACGGCCAAGTCGTGGGCCGCGAACGTCCTCGAACACCGCGGCAACGCGATCCGTTCGTTCAAGAACTCGCTGATCTTCCTCGCCGCCGACACCAACCGGGCCCGCGAACTGGACGAGGCGGTGCGCAACTACCTGGCGTGGAAGCACGTCGCGGAGAACGCCGACGACTACGGGCTCGGCGGTCAGCAGACCAGGCAGGCGACGGAACGGCGCGCGACGAACGACGACATCGTGCGCAACCGACTCAACGAGACCTTCTGCTGGGCACTCTGCCCCGAGCAGCAGACGGGCGAGGCGACCTACTCCATCGACGTGGTCAACGTCTCGGGCAGCAAGGACGACGTGTACGCGCGCACCGGCGCCAAGCTCAGCCTGGAACACATCGCGCTGGCCCGATCGTCGTCGCTGATCTATCTGGATCTGACGGGCCGGTTGTCGGCGGCATGGGATTCCGGACACCTCGACGTGGGCACGCTGCACCGGTACTACGCGACCTACCCGTACCTGCCGAGGCTCCGCGACCGGGAGGTGCTGATCGACGGGCTGTACTCGGTCCTCGACGACCAGATCAGTTGGCGCCAGCAGGGATTCGCGTTCGCCGACGGATACGACGAGACGCAGAAGCGCTATCTCGGGCTGCATCTGCCCGGCGACGACGCCACCGTGCACATCTCCGACAGCACGCTGATCGTGAAGCCGGGACCGGCGGACGCTCAGCGCGACGAGGAGGTGCGCCAGCAGCGGGAGCGCGACGGCGAGCAGTCCTCGGCGGACGGCGGATCATCGGACGCGTCCACCGCCGGAGCCGGCTCGGCGGGGACGCAGTCCACCACTCAGAGCGCACTCAAGCGCCGCTACTTCGGCTCAGCGCAACTCGACTCGGACTTTCCGGCGCGCGACTTCAGCACCATCCAGCAGGAAGTGCTCAAGCACCTCTCCTCGGCCGCCGGACGGGTGGAGATCCGCATCGAGATCAGCGCCGTCGATCCGGACGGATTCTCCGATTCGGTGCGCCGCACCGTGTCGGAGAACGCGGCGACCCTCGGCTTCGAAGCGTCCGGCTTCGAGAACGACTGAGGTCAGCGACGCTTCTTCTTCCGCGCCGCGGCGCGACGCTCGGCACGGTTGGCGGCCGCCGTCGGCGGCACGAGGTGCAGGACGATGTGCTCGGCGTCGTACTTCGACGGGGCGATGCGCGCGGTGAAGTCGCCGCTGTCGGTCCCGAGGACGTCACCGTCACCGATGACCGGACCGTCGTCGTACATCAGGACGGCGGTGTCGACGACGACCTTCACCACCTGTTCGGCCGGCAGTGTGCTGTCGGTGACCTCGATGTCGAGCAACCCCAGCTCCGACATCCCGATCGTCTCCGCCGACACCAGTCCGGCCTCGTCGGCGACCATGAAATCGACCCACAGCATCAGCGGCAGGTCAGGCGAGACCTCCAGCGCCGCGCGCCGGTACGCCGAGGGCTCGGCGATCTGCTCGGAGGTGTGCATGTACACCGCCCGCACCGAGTCGGTGCAGGCCAGCAGTGAGGTCACCACCCGTGAGATCAGCGTCGCCTCCTCGATGAGGTCACGGTCGTCACCGAGAACCGCGTCGTCGAGAACCGCATCGTCGAATACCGGGCCGGCGAGCACCGCCTCCGACGACGCCGCGACGACGAGGGACGGCCCGTCCGGGTCGGGCAGCTCGGCCTCCGCACTCCACAGCGGACTGCCCTGAGCCGCGTCGGCGACGTCGAGTCCGTGCGGCACGTCGACGCCCGCCACGAGCACCCGGACCTCGTCGAAAGCGGTCACGAACACCGGCGGGGACTCCGGTCCCTCGCCTCGTTGTGTCTCGACCACAACTGAGTCGAACTCGGAGTCGAGCAACTCGCCCCAGTCGGCACGGATCTGCTCGAGCAGTCTCGCAGCCGTCAGGCCGGGATCGATCCGAGTCTGGAACAGGGTGACGAACAGTGGATCCACGGGCGTCCTCACGGTCGTTGGCGGTACAGCCTCCATACAGCTTCCATTGCACCAGGATTCCATTGCACCAGGACGCGGGGTACCGTGTCGTGCCGCCGCACCGGAACAAGGCACAATCGGTATGTGACGCAATCTGCGACTTCAGCGCAATCGGCCGCCGGCGACGCCGGTCTGTTGATCGAGACGGTCACCGATCCCGGCCTCGCTCCCGCGATCGCCGACGTCGCCGCCGCGACCTTCCCGCTCGCCTGCCCGCCGCACTCGACACCGGAGAACATCGCCGCGCACATCGAGCAGGTGCTCTCCGCCGCACGGTTCGCCGAGTACCTTGCGGACCCGCGCAAGCAGGTACTCGTCGCGCGGACCGGTGCCGGCGGCCCCATCGTCGGCTACGCGCTGCTGGTCCACGATCTCCCGGCCGACCCCGACGTGCGCGCGGCGGTCGACGCGTTCCCGGCCGGTGCCGCCGCCGTCGCGAACGGGACGGTCACCGAGATCTCCAAGATGTACGTGCGGCCCGAGCATCATGCCGCCCACAGCGAGCTCCGGCCGTCTCACGCCCTGATGAACGCGGCTGTCGACGCCGCCCGCGACCGCGGTGCGACCCTGGTGTGGCTCGGCGTGCACTCGGGCAACGAACGCGCGAAGAGGTATTACGCGAAGATGGGCTTCCGCCAGATCGGCACCAAGAGCTTCAACATGAACGGCGCCATCGAGCACGACTTCGTGCTGGCCCGCGAGAGCTGAACCCTCACACGGTGGGTTCGGCCGACGGCACCACGCGCGATCCGGCGGCGTCGACGATCAACGCTTGATCGTCGTACAGCGGCAGCAGTGTGAACCGGTCGCCGTACTCATTCAGCGTCCGGTCGATCAGTTCGGTGGGATACGGCGGCAACTGTCCGTCCGCATGCGGGATCACGACGGTGTCGGTGAGTCCGAGTCCCCGAAAATCGGCCAGGTCGAGACCCAGACCCGGGTCGTCCATCAACGCTGCGGGCTCCACGTCCGGCCCTGCCGCCACGGCTCCCGCACTGAGGCCGACGTAGGGAGTCCCGGCGCGGACCCGTTCGGCGATCACCTTGTCGGCGCCGCTGCGGCGCAGCCCGGACATCAGCGCGAAGGTGTCGCCTCCCGAGACGTAGAAGGCGTCGACACAGGCCAGAGCCTCCTCGAAGCCGCTCTTGCGGAGGTCGACATCGACGACGTCGTACCCGAACCGGACGAGCCGCTCGCGTTCGGGTCCGGTGAACGGCGCGTCGAGCAGATGACGCTGAGCCTCGTCGATGTAGCCGATCCGCAGACGACGCGGTTCGGTGGCGTCGTGCGCCGCACCGGCAACCGGCGGCAGGTACTCCAACAGAGCGCCCGCCCCGAGGGACAGCAGGATCAGTGGGCCTTGCACGTCAGTCATCGGCGCCTCAGTCATTCGCCTCCGCGAATCGGGAGAGGGCCAGCAGCCGCGAGGTGGCGCGCAGATACTTCTTGCGGTAGCCGCCGGCCAGCATCTCCGGGGTGAACAGTTCGTCGAGCTTGACCCCGGAGATGCTCACCGGGATCTCCGCGTCGTACAACCGGTCGGCCAGCGCCACCAGGCGCAGTGCCACCGCCTGGTCCGGCGCGGGACGCACGTCGGAGATGCATACCAGCGACACGCCGTCGACCAGCGACTTGTACTTCGACGGGTGCAGCTTCGCCAGATGCGCGATCAGGTCGTCGAAGGTGTCGAGGGTCGCCCCGACGGTGTTCTCGGCCTGACGCTCGAGTTCCTCGTCGGACATCGGCTCCGGTGCGGGCGGAAGGTCGCGGTGCCGGTAGTCGGGACCGTCGACGCGGATGGTCTCGAAGATCGACGACAGCTTCTGGATCTCGCGCAGGAAGTCGCTCGCGGCGAACCGGCCTTCGCCGAGCTGTCCGGGCAGCGTGTTGGACGTGGCGACGATGGAGACGCCGCGGGCGGTGAGCTCGGTGAGCAGCCGCGAGACCACCATCGTGTCGCCCGGATCGTCGAGCTCGAACTCGTCGATGCAGAGGACGCTGTGTCCCGACAGCCGTTCCAGCGCGTCGATGTAACCGAGGGCGCCGACCACATTGGTGACCTCGCCGAACGTCGCGAACGCCTTGGGCCCCGGCATCGCGTGGTAGATCGACGCCAGCAGGTGCGTCTTGCCGACGCCGAAGCCGCCGTCGAGGTAGAGCCCGATCCCCTGGGGTGCGGCGGACTTGCGGAAGAAGCTCTTCTTTCCGCCGCTGCGGACCTTGGATGCGCGGGCGACGAAGTCGCGGGCGGCGTTCACCGCCGCGGTCTGGCTGGGCTCATCGGGGTCGGGGATGTACGAGTCGAAGCTCACCTCGTCGAACATCGTCGGCGGAACCATCTCGCCGATGAGTTGGTCGGGAGCCAGGACCGGATTCCGATCGCTAAGTCGTGCCAGCATTAGGCAAGGGTAACGACCGGCACCATGATGGACTCATGTTCATCCTGCAGAAAGCGACTGATGTCACAGCAGACGGACTGGCGCAGGTCTATTCTTTTCCGCCGTCCGGCGAACCGGTGGTCCGCGCCAACATGATCGCCAGCATCGACGGCGCCGCCACCGCGCAGGGTCGGTCGGGCGCGTTGGGATCCGACGGCGACCACACCGTCTTCCACCTGCAGCGCGCACTGGCCGACGCGATCGTCGTGGGTGCGCAGACCGCGGTCACGGAGGGGTACGGACCACCGGTCGTCGAGCCCCGTCACGCACCGGGCCGCGCCGCCCGCGGCCAGTCGGCCGCGCCGCTGCTGGTCCTCGCGTCGCGATCGCTGAACCTGCCCGCCGACTTCACCACGGCGCGGCACCCCGACGTCCTCATCGCCACGTGCAGCGACGCCCCGCGAGACGCGCGGCGCCGACTGCTCGACGCCGGCGCCACCGTGGTCGACTGCGGTGAGTCGTCGGTGCAGCCGCGGGCGGTGATCGACGAGCTCGCCCGGCGTGGGTTGCGGCATGTGCTGTGCGAGGGCGGTCCCCGGTTCCTCGCCGATCTCGCGGCCGCCGGTCTGCTCGACGAACTGGCGTTGACGGTCAGCCCCGCGCTAGTCGGCGGCGACGCACCCCGCATCGCGCACGGCACCGAGGTCCCCGCCCGGACGGCCGATTCCCTTCCCGGGCCGATGCGTCTGCGGCACATGCTCGGCGACGCCGAAGGGTATCTGTATCAACTGTGGGAGCGCGCCGACTAGGCTCGCGGTCATGCATTCACCCGGACGCCCGCGGACCGCTGGAGCATCGGCGGTCTCCCGGTTCGCCGCAGTCCTGACCGCGCTCATCCTGGCCGCGTCCGTCGGCGGCTGCGCGGTCGGTCCGGACACCGGTCCCGAGATCGTGCGCGGGGACGACGAGGGCGGGCAGGCGACCGGCGCACCGGAGCAGCCCGCCCTGCAGGCGCCGAAGAAGGACTTGAACTGGCGCCAGTGCGCGGGGTCGATCGCACAGAGGTACGGCGTCACCGTTCCCGACGGTGTGAAGCTCGACTGCGCGCGGCTGGACGTCCCGGTGGACCCGGCGCAGCAGTCGGGCACCACGATCAAGGTCGGCGTCGTCCGCGCCCGCACCGACGCCACGCCGGCCGGCGCCGTGCCGCTCGTGTTGACGAGCGGAGAGGACATGCCGAGTTCGCGGACCCTGCTGTCGTTCGCGACGGGCGCCGACCACGGCATCCTGGATCGCCGTCCGGTGATCGCCGTCGACCATCGCGGGATCGGCACGTCCGGTCTGATCGACTGCATGACCACCACGCAGCGCAGCGTCTACGACGACAACGGTGCGGGTGACGGACGCGATGTCGCGGCACGCGCCGAGAAACTGTCGGAGGCGGCGCGCGCGGCCGCCGACCAGTGCAACGACACGCTGACACCGGACCAGCTCGACTACTCGGCCGCGGCGGCGGGCGAAGACCTCGAGCAACTGCGCCAGCGCTGGGACGTCGACCGGCTCGCGATCCTGTCGGTCGGAACCGGGTCGTCGGTGGCCCTCGCGTTCGCCGCCGCGCACCCGGACCACGTCGGCCGGCTGATCCTCGACTCCCCGGTCGGCTACAACGTGTCCGCGAAGGCCGCCGCCCAGAGCCGCGCCCGTGGCCTGCAGGCCACCCTCACCGCGTTCACGCAGCGCTGTGCCGGGGCGGGCTGTTCGCTCGGCGCGGGCGGGGCTGCGGTCCTCGGCCGGCTGATGTCGTCGGGCGCGGGCGGACAGGAGGGCGCACTGTCAGACACACAGGTCCTCGACGCACTCACCACCGCGCTCGCGGTCGGCGACACCTCCCCGGACGGACTGCGCGAACTGAGTACGGCGCTCACCGCCGCCGACCGCGGCGACACGGGTGCCCTGCGCAAGCTCGCGGACCGGGCTCGCTCGCTCCGCCTGGCCGACGGCCAGATCGTGGCCCGCTGCAACGACATGCGCGGGCGTCCGGGCACCGACGAGATCCCCGCCCTCGCGCGCGACTGGAACGCGCAGAATCCGCTGACCGCCGGCACCACGGCACTCGATCTCGTCCGGTGCGACGGCTGGGGCGTCGCCGACTCGCCCGCCGCGCCGGAGCGCTTCGCGGTCGACCCGCTGGTGCTCGTCGGCCAGAACGATCCGATCAACGGCGCCGCCGCGGCCGACGATCTCACGCCGCTGATGCTGGCGGCCGACACGGCTCAGACCACCGTCTCGTGGGACGGTCTCGGCTACTCGGTGGCCGCCAATTCCACGTGCGCGGGCGACCTGATCGGCGAATATCTCGGCCCGGCTCCGCTGGGCGCGCCGAGCGAGCGCGCCTGTCCGGCCTGACACCGTGGTGTAGTACGGTGCGCGGGTGAACGTTGTAGAGCGCTACCTGTATCCGCGCGTGGAGTCGCAGCGGATCATCTCGCTGATTCTGTGGCCGATCTCGGTGATGATGATCATTCAGCGGTCGCTGATCCTCGGAGTCAACGGACACCGGACCGACGACTTCACGCCCGTCTACAACGCCGCGTTCAACTTCCTCAACCGGCTGCCGGTCTACAACGAGAACTACAGCACGGTCGATCCGCACTACCTGTACCCGCCGTCGGGCACCATGCTGATGGCGCCGCTCGCGGTTCTGAACCCGGAGTACTCCCGTTGGCTGTTCATCGCGGCGAGCGTGGTGGTGCTCATTCTCTGCGCCTACCTGTTGACCAGGATGTTCGGCTACTCCTTCGACTCCTGGGTGTTCCCGGCGCTCCTGCTCTTCTTCTTCAGCACCGAGACCGTGGCGCACACGCTGATCTTCACCAACTTCAACGGTTTCGTCCTGCTCGGGATGCTGGCGTTCATGATGCTGATGATGCGCAGACACGACCTGTGGGCCGGCGTCGCGATCGGTCTCACGCTCGCCGTCAAGCCGGTACTCGCGCCGCTGCTCCTGCTGGTGCTGCTGAACCGCCAGTGGAAGATCCTGATCACCGCGATCGGTGTGCCGCTGGTGCTGAATGTGTTGGCGTGGCCGTTGTCGAAGGACCCGATGGACTTCGTCCACCGCACCGTCCCGTACCTCGGCGAGTCGCGCGACTACTACAACAGCTCCATCACCGGCAACGCCGCCTACTTCGGCGTCGACTCCTGGCTGGCGTGGCTGCTGCGGGTCGCGTTCGTGGTGATGGCCGTCTTCTCGCTGTGGTTCCTCTACCGCTACTACCGCCGGAGCGACGAGTTGCTCTGGCTCGCGACCTCGTCGGGCGTTCTGCTCGGCACCACGTTCCTCGTGGGATCGCTGGGCCAGGGCTACTACTCGATGCTGCTGTTCCCGCTGCTGATGACCGTCTTCCAGACCGGCTCGACCATGCGGAACTGGCCGGCCTGGCTGGGCGTGTACGGCTGCATGACCTTCGACGTCTTCGACTCGAAGAAATGGGAACCGTTCGGCCGGTATCTCGAATACAACAAGGTTCCGCTCGGCTGGTCGCTGCTGATGATCTCGGTGTTCTGCGTGCTGCTGTTCCGCTACCTCGATCTGCGTGAAGCGGATGCGAGCGGCGGCTCCGTCGACGGGGGCTCGAGCGACGGCGGCTCGGTCCACGACGGGCCCGTCCCCGCCGCCTGAGCGCTACCCTGGACGGCATGACCGACCAGCCTGCCGACCTGTCCCAGCTCACCGACGAGCAGTGGCGTGAACGCCTCACTCCGCAGGAGTTCCACGTGCTGCGCGAAGCCGGCACCGAACGGCCCTTCGTCGGTGAGTACACCGACAAGACCGATGTCGGCGTCTACCGTTGCCGCGCCTGCGGCGCCGAACTGTTCCGGAGTACGACGAAGTTCGAGTCGCACTGCGGATGGCCGTCGTTCTTCTCCCCGCTCGCCGGCGACCGGATCATCGAGCGTGTCGACGACTCGCTGGGAATGACGCGGACCGAGGTGCTGTGCGCCAACTGCCACAGCCACCTCGGTCACGTCTTCGCCGGCGAGGGCTACGACACCCCGACCGACCTGCGCTATTGCATCAACTCCATCAGCCTCACCTTCGAGGCCGAGTGAACCCTGCCCGGCGCGCGGTCCCGATCAGGGCAGCGAGCGGGCCAGCTTGGCGGCGTCCACGCGCGGTCCGGTGAAGAACGGGATCTCCACGCGCACGTGGCGGCGCGCCTCGGTGGCGCGCAGGTCGCGCATCAGGTCGACGATCCGATGCAGTTCCGGCGCCTCGAAGGCCAGGATCCACTCGTAGTCGCCGAGCGCGAACGCCGGGACCGTGTTGGCCCGCACGTCCTTGTAGTCGCGCGCCTCCTTGCCGTGATCGGCGAGCATCTTGCGCCGGTCGGCGTCGGGCAGCAGGTACCAGTCGTACGACCGCACGAAGGGGTACACGCAGATGTACGCACCGGGCTCCTCGCCCGCGAGGAACGCCGGGATGTGGCTCTTGTTGAACTCCGCCGGACGGTGCAGCGCCGAGCCGCTCCAGAACGGGTCGGACGCCCGGCCCAGGACGGTGCTCCGGCGGAAGGTCGAGTAGGCGTCCTGCAACTGCTCGATGGTCTCCGCGTGCCACCAGAACATGAAGTCGGCGTCGCCGCGCATGCCGGCGATGTCGTAGATGCCGCGCACCACCACGCCCTTGTCGGCGACCTCGGCGAGGAAACGCTCGAGATCGGCGGCCACCTCGTCACGGTCCGCCGGCAGCTCGCCCGCCCGGACTTTGAAGACCGAGAACATCAGGTATCGGATGGTTGCATTCAGTTCGGCGTAATCCAGGCGACTCATGCCTCCATCGTGCCACCGGCCCGACTCGGGCGGAACGTCAGGTCCGCAGGTCGGCGGTGATTTCTCCCACGGCCGCATCCGCGGTGCCGATGCAGGCGGGCACTCCGACTCCGGCGTAACCGGACCCGGCGACCCCGATCCGGGAGGGCAGTCCGGCCACCGCCTCGCGGACTCGGGCGAGATGCCCCGGTGCGTAGTGCGGCAGTCCGTGCGGCCAGCGCTGCACCACCGCGTCGGCGACCTGGGGCGCGGGCAGTCCGGCGGCGGCGAAGACCGTGCCGAGGTCGGCGACCGAGGCGTCGACGAGTTCGGTGTCGCTCGCCGTCACCGGGTCGCCGAGCCGTCCGAACGAGGTCCGCAGCGTCCGCACGTCACCGTGTCGCAGATGCGGCCACTTCTGGCTGCTCAGCGTGATCGCCTTCAGCCGGAGGCCGGCGTCGGTCGCGACCAGTACGCCGGAATGCTCGGGCAGCGGGGTCGCGGCGGGCACCGCGAGAGCCACGACGGCCGAGCCCGCGGGTGCGACCTCGCCGAACACCGCGGCCGCGGCCGGAGCCGCCTCCGACAGGAGGCGGGCGGCCGTCCAGATCGGAACGGCGACGATCACCGCGTCGTACTCCACCGCCCGGGGCTCACCCGAACCGGCGACCAGCACCGCGGCGCCGTCGGCGATCGGCCGCAGCCCGACCACCTCGGTACCGAGTCTCAGGTCGGCGCCCGCGGCCTCGACCAGCGCGGACACCAGTTCCCGATATCCGCCGGCGAGCGCGCCGAACACCGGGCCCGTTCCCCCAGCGCCGGCGTCGAGCACGGTCCGAACGGCGGCGCTCAGCGACGCAGCGCCCGCGTCGAGGGCGCGAGCCAGTGCGGGCACGGCTTCGCGCAGTCCGAGCTGATCGGCGAGCGCCGAGTACACGCCGCCGAGCATCGGGTCCACCCCGCGCGCCACCACCGACCGTCCGTACCGCTCACCCACCAGCTCCCCCACCGACGGATCGGCTCCGGGAGTCCACTCCAGCGGAGTCCGCTCCTCGGCCGCCATCCGCTCCAGGTCGTCGGCGGCCGCGAGATCCGCGAACGGTGCCGGACCCGCCGGGATGCCCATCAGAGCCGGGGCCGGGAGGTCGTGCAGCGCTCCCCCGGACCAGATCGCCGGCCGCATCGGTCCCGGGGCCACCACGCGGTCGGCCAGACCGAGTTCGGTCACCAGCGCCAGTGCTTCGGGACGGCGCACGATGAACGCCTCGGCGCCGACGTCCACCGCGGTACCGCCGACGGTGCGGGTGCACAGCAGGCCGCCCGGCCGGTCAGCCGCGTCGTAGACGTCGATCCGCGCCTGTGCTCCGAGCTCGCGCCGCAGGCGGTGGGCGGCGGTCAGACCGGATACACCGGCCCCGATCACCGCGACCCGGTTCCGGTCCCCCGACCGCCCGCCGGTCACAGCGAGTGAATGAGCTCGACCGCGCGCGTCACCACGCCGGCGTCGGTGTTCGGCAAGACGCCGTGCCCGAGATTGAAGATGTGTCCCGGGGCGCCCGCGTCGACGGCTCGCCGTCCGGCCGCCACCACTCGATCGATCTCGCGCTCGAGGACCGCGTCGTCGCCGGCCAGCAGAACCGTCGGATCGAGGTTGCCCTGGACCGCGACGCGGTGCCCGACGCGGGCCGCGGCCTCGTCGAGCGGGATGCGCCAGTCGACGCCGATGACGTCGGCGCCCACGTCGGTCATCGAGCCGAGGATCTCTCCGGTGCCGACACCGAAGTGGATGCGCGGCACCCCGTACTCGGCGACCTCCGCCATCACTCGAGACGAGTGCGGCGCTACGAACTCCTCGTACGCTGCCTTCGACAGCGTTCCCGCCCAGGAGTCGAACAGCTGAACGGCGTCGACGCCGGCGTCGAGCTGGGCGCGCAGGAACGCGATGGTGATGTCGGTGAGCCGCCCCATCAGCGAATGCCACAGCTCCGGCTCGGCCAGCATCATCGCCTTGGTGTGCTCGTAGGTGCGGCTGGGTCCGCCCTCGATCAGATACGAGGCGAGGGTGAACGGTGCACCCGCGAAGCCGATCAGCGACTTCTCGTCCGCCAGTTCACCGAGGATCATGCCGATGGCCGCGGTCACGGCGCCGACCGAAGCGGGGTCCAGGCGCGGGATCGACGCCACATCACGCGCGGTCCGGATCGGCGAGGCGATGACCGGGCCCGTCCCGGCCACGATGTCCAGGTCGATCCCCGCAGCTCGCAGCGGGACCACGATGTCGGAGAACAGGATCGCTGCGTCGGTGTCGTGCCTGCGCACCGGCTGCATGGTGATCTCGGCCACCAGTTCCGGATCGAAGCAGGATTCGAGCATCCCGCGCCCGGCACGGATCTCGCGATACTCCGGCAGTGAACGGCCCGCCTGGCGCATGAACCACACGGGTCGGCGAGAAGGGGTGCCGCCCGTGGCGGCGGCGATCAACGGCATCCGGCCCGGCGAACGTCGGCCTCGAATCGAAGTCATACGGACAACTCTGCCATCATTGCCCGCGCCCGCCACCATCCGCGCACCGCCCGCGGCCTCCCTGTGCTCCGTCCGGGTGATATGCCGCACCCGTACCGGCGCCGGCGCGTGAGGCCGCTCACTTATCGTCGTTTCAGCTTGCGGCGCGCCTCCGCCAACTGGCAGGAGCGGGGGCCTAACCTGACGCCGTGACCACTTCTGGAGCCCCGAGCGAGCCCGCCGAATTCCGTGATGCGGTGGCTTCGCTCCACGACGCCGCCGTGCGCCGCGAGATCGAGATCGGCTCGATCCGCCCGCCGCAGCGCCTGGCGCCGTACAGCTACGCCCTCGGCGTCGAGGTCAGCCCGCCCGAGTCCGGCGATCCCGCGCTGGTCGCCGACGATTCCTCCGGCAGCGCCTTCGGCAGACTCGTCTTGCTGTACGACCCCGCAGGCCAGGAGGCGTGGAACGGAACCTTCCGGCTCGTCGCCTTCATTCAGGCCGAGGTGGAGGCCGCCCTCGCAGCCGATCCGCTGCTGCCGCAGGTGGCGTGGACGTGGCTGTCGGAGGCGCTCGGCGTCCCCGACGGCGCCACCGAATCCGATCCCCCGCTCGGGTCCGACGTACCGATGGTTCGGGCCCTCGGCGGCACGGTCACCGCCACCACGTCTGTGCGGTACGGCGACATCGCCGGCCCCCCGCAGGCCCACCAGCTCGAACTCCGCGCGTCGTGGACGGCCACCAGTCCCCGGCTCGCCGCACATCTCGAGGCATTCTGCGAGGTCCTCGCCTCGGCTGCGGGGCTGCCGCCGGCCGGGGTGACCGCGCTCGGCCCGGTCCAGTCCTCGTGACCGAAGCCTCGACCGGTTCGACCGGCGAACAGCCGCGGGTGGACCCGCGGGCCCAGCCCGAGCCGGCCGTCGCGCCCGACGTCACGCCACTCACTTCGCCGCGCGAGGGAGTCCCGCCGGTGCTCGCCACCGCGGACGAGTTCGCCGAAGCCGCACGCCGGCTGCGCGACGGCTCGGGCCCCATCGCGGTCGACACTGAGCGCGCCAGCGGCTACCGCTATTCGCAGCGCGCTTATCTGATCCAGCTCAGGCGCGCCGGATCGGGCAGCTTTCTGATCGATCCGATCGCGCACCCGGATGCACTGGAGCCGGTCATCGACGCCCTCGACGGGCCCGAGTGGATCCTGCACGCCGCCGACCAGGACCTGCCCTGCCTGCGCGAGCTCGGCTTCCGGACCGAGTCGTTGTTCGACACGGAGCTGGCGGGTCGGCTCCTCGACTTCCCGAAGGTCAATCTTGCGGCGATGGTCGCCGAATTCCTGCACCTCGGTCTCGCGAAAGGTCACGGCGCGGCCGACTGGTCGCGCCGACCGCTGCCGGCGGACTGGCTCAATTACGCCGCCCTGGACGTCGAGGTCCTCATCGAACTGCGCAACGCCGTCGCCGGCGCGCTGGACGAACGCGGCCGCGGCGAGTGGGCGGCTCAGGAGTTCGCCCACGTCCTCCGGCGCCCGCCCGCGCCGCCGCGCACCGACCGCTGGCGGCGGACGTCGAACATCCACAACCTGCGCACTCAGCGTCAACTCGCGGTGGTGCGCGAGCTCTGGACGGCGCGGGAGGAGATCGCGCAGCGCCGCGACATCGCGCCGGGCCGGGTGCTTCCCGACTCGGCCATCGTCACCGCGGCCACGGCGAATCCGACCGATACCGCGGCCCTGACCAGCCTCCCGGTGTTCGGCGGACCGCGCCAGCGGCGTCAGGCCGACCGCTGGATGCGCGCCATCCGGAAGGCCCAGCAACTGCCCGAGTCGGACCTGCCTGCCAAGAAGACTTCGCAGGTGGGACCGCCTCCCTACAACCGGTGGGAGCAGCGCAATCCGGAGGCCGCGGCCCGCGCCGGCGCCGTGCGTCCGGTGGTCCGGGCGATCGCGGAGGAGGTCGGCGTTCCGCAGGAGAACCTGATCTCCCCCGACCTGCTGCGCAACCTCTGCTGGGAGGGTCTGGGCCCGAGCGCCGGCGCCGACGAGTGGCTCGCCGAGCGCGGTGCCCGACCGTGGCAGCGGGCCCTGGTGGCCGCACCGATCGACGCGGCCCTGGACGCGATCCGGCCCTGAGCCGGCTCTGCGTCTACCCGCTCGCGGTGGTGACGGGCGCGTTCAGTTCCACCGGCTCCTCCGGTCCCACGAGGGACACGTACCCGGATCCGGTCGCGATCGAGTCGGCGATCACCGAGTCGGCGATCCCTGCGGGAGTGAGCCCGCAGTCGGCGAGGATCGCCTCGCGCGAAGCGTGTGCGATGAACTCCTGAGGCACTCCCCGACGATGGACGGGAACGTCGACGCCCGCCTGCTCCAGCGCCGACTCCACCGCGCTTCCGACACCCCCGCGCACGCCGCCGTCCTCGATGGTCACCACCGAGGTGTGCGTGCGGGCCAGGTCGGCGATCGATGCGGGGACGGGCAGCGCCCAGCGCGGGTCGACCACGGTGGCGGGAATACCGCGGGCGGCCAGGAGTTCCGCCGCCCCGATGCCGATCTCCGCCATTCCGCCGACGGCGACGATGAGGACCCCGCCCGGCTCGGCGGCCTCCACGAGAACGTCGACGCCGTCGCCGAGCCGCCGTACCGCCGGAATGTCGTCGGGCACGCGGCCCTTGCCGAAGCGCACCGCCGAGGGACCGTCGCCGATATCGAGGGCCTCGGCGAGTTCCTCGCGCAGCCGGACGGCGTCGCGCGGAGCTGCCACGCGCATCCCCGGAACGATCGCCAGCAGCGACAGGTCCCACATCCCGTGGTGGCTCGGTCCGTCCGGACCGGTGATGCCGGACCTGTCGAGCACCACCGTGACCGGCAGCTTGAGCAGCGCGACGTCCATCAGCAGTTGATCGAAGGCACGGTTCAGAAAGGTCGAGTAGATGGCGAGGACCGGATGCATGCCGCCGAGCGCCAACCCGGCCGCCGACGTCATGCCGTGCTGTTCGGCGATCCCGACGTCGAACATCCGCTCCGGGTACCGCTCACCGAACGCGGCGAGCCCGGTGGGACCGGGCATCGCGGCGGTGATCGCCACCACCTCGGGTCGGCGGGCGGCCTCGCGCACGAGCGTCTCCGAGAACACCGAGGTCCAGTCGACCGGCGATTCGGCGAGCGCCCGGCCGGTGAGCGGGTCGATCTTTCCGGTGGAGTGCATCTGCTCGGCCTCGTCGTTCTCGGCCGGGGCGTAGCCGTTTCCCTTCCGGGTCACGGCGTGAACGATCACCGGACCGCCGAAGGCCTTGGCCCGCCGCAGCGCGGCCTCCATCTCGGCCAGGTCGTGCCCGTCGACCGGGCCGACGTACTTGATCCCGAGGTCGGCGAACATCGCCTGCGGCGAGACCAGGTCCTTTACCCCGCTCTTCATCCCGTGCAGCACCGCGTACGCGGCGTCGCCGACCATCGGGACGCTCTTGAGGGTGCGCCGGCCCGTCTCCAGGAAGCGCTCGTAACCGGGCTGCAGCCGCAACGCAGAGAGATTGCGTGCCAATCCGCCGATCGTGGGCGCGTACGACCGCCCGTTGTCGTTGACGACGATCACCACCGAGCGGTCGCTGTCGGCGATGTTGTTCAGCGCCTCCCAGCACATGCCGCCCGTGAGCGCGCCGTCACCGACCACCGCGACCACGGTGCGGTCCTCGCCGCGCAGGGCGAAGGCCTTGCTGAGACCGTCGGCGTTCGACAGCGCCGCCGAGGCGTGCGAGGACTCGATCCAGTCGTGCGGGCTCTCGGTGCGGTCCTGGTACCCGGTGAGCCCGCCCTGCTCCCGCAGGGTGTCGAATCGATCCTTGCGCCCGGTGACGATCTTGTGGACGTAGCACTGGTGCCCGGTGTCGAACAGGATCGGGTCGGTCGGCGAGTCGAAGACCCGGTGGATCGCGAGGGTCAGTTCCACCACGCCGAGGTTGGGGCCCAGGTGTCCCCCGGTGGCCGCGACCTTCTGAATCAGGAACTGCCGGATGTCGTCGGCCAGCTCCGCCAGTTCCTCTGGCGAGCACGCACGTACGTCTGCCGGTGAGTCCACCCGATCCAGCACGCCCATCCGTAGTCCTCCTTCGCAGCCGCGACCGCCCGAGCGGCGTCGCATCAGACCCAGTCTACGGACTCGGGGTCTGAGCCCGGGATCACAGGACGCCGCAGAGTCACCGAGCCCCTCACCGCGTGAGAACGGCGACCGCCTCGATGTGATGGGTCAGCGGGAAGGCGTCGAAGGCCCGCCAGCCGCGCACCCGGTATCCGTGGACCGCGTACCGGCCCAGGTCGCGCGCGAAGGAGGCCGCGTCGCA
The DNA here is from genome assembly GCF_041950545.1 of Gordonia sp. PS3. NCBI lineage: Bacteria > Bacillati > Actinomycetota > Actinomycetes > Mycobacteriales > Gordoniaceae > Gordonia > Gordonia sp. PS3. The sequence continues at coordinate 2,108,264 of NZ_CP169524.1, forward strand.
TCCCACGTGCACCACCGCCTCCGGACCCGCGGCGGCGACGCCGTCCACCACCGACAGTCCGGCCCCGGCACGCGGCGGGTCGCTGACCACCACCTGCGGTGACCGCAGGCCGGCGAGGGACTCGGCGACGCCGCCCCGATGAGTGGTCACCGGATCGGCGCCGAAGACCGCGGCGGCGGCGGCGAGCGCGCTCGGATCGGTGTCGACCAGGTCGACGGATGCGACGTCGAGTCCGCGGCTCGGCCCAGCGTCGATCAGCGCCGCACTGAAGACGCCCGCCCCGCCGTACAGGTCCCACGCGTGAACCGTCCCCGCGACGCCCGCCTCGGCGAGCAGATCGACCACGGCGGCCGAGTACACCTCGGGAGCATTGCGATGTGCCTGCCAGAAGCCGGTCACCGGTATCCGCCAACTCCGGTCGCCGACGCGGTGGGTCACCGAACCGTCACCGACCAGCATGCGCAGCTCTCGGGGCGCACTGCGGGCCCCGCGCGATCGCTGGGCCCGGCGTCGGGCGGCGTCGCCGCGACGGCGTCCGCGCACATCGCCTTCCCGGGGCGCGGCGAGCTCACCCGCATGCCGCACGCCGTCGGTGCCCGCCATCAGCACGATCTCCGTCCCCGGCCGAGCACCGAGGCCGTCCACCTGCTCGAGCAGTCCCGCGACGGGTGCGACGCACGGCTCGGTGACGATCTCGGCCGACCGGCGTCCACGCAGGCCCGCCCGCCCGTCTCGGCCCACCGCGAGCCGCGTCCGGATCCGCCAGCCGGTGGACGCTCCGCTGAGTGGCTCCACGTCCGGGGGCGGCAGTTCGTCGAGGTCGAATCGGCCGATCCGGCGGAGGACGTCGGCGAGGGCGTCCGCGCCCAGCCTCCTCGCGTACGCCGGCTCGACGAAGGCGAGATCGCAGCAGCCGGCGCCGGCCGCCGCGGCCGGACAGCGAGGAGCCACGCGATGCGCGGACGGGGTGAGGACTTCCTCCACCGCCGCCTTGGCATAGCTGCTGCGCGAGTCGTCGGTGATCCGGGCGCGTACCCGCTCGCCGGGCAGGGCGCCGTCGACGAAGACCACGCGACCGTCCGACCGCGCGATGCCGGCGCCGCCGTTGGCGTACGCGGTGACCTCGAGGGTGAGCGGGCCGCCGGGGCGGCTCACCGGGTTCCGCCGTCCGAGGGGGAACCGGATCCGGGCCGCGGTTGCTCGTTGGCCGAGAACCCCCGGCGGGCGTCGCCGGGTGCGTGGTAATTGTGCTCCGCCCGCCGGGCCCGGTTCTCCGAGGAGTTCAGCTGCCACGGAACGGAGGTCACCATCACCCCGGGCTCGAACAGCAGGCGGCTCTTGAGGCGCAGTGCGGACTGGTTGTGCAGGATCTGCTCCCACCAGTGTCCGACCACGTATTCGGGGATGAAGACGGTGATGACGTCGCGCGGCGACTCGCGTCGCACGCGCCGCACGTAGTTGATGATCGGACGCGTGATCTCGCGGTAGGGCGACGCCAGCACCTTGAGCGGCACCGTGATGTCGCTCTCCTCCCACTCGCTGACGAGAGTGCGAGTGTCACGGTCGTCGACGTTGACGGTCACCGCCTCGATGGTGTCGGGGCGCGTCGCCCGGGCGTAGCGCAGCGCGCGCCGCGTCGGCAGGTGCAGCGTGGACACCAGGATCACGGCGTGGCTGCGGCTCGGCAGCACCTCGTCGGACTGGTCGGTGGCCTCGAGCTCCTCGACGATCCCCGAGTAGTGGCGATGGATCAGCTTCATCAGGCAGAACAGCACCACCATCGCCAGAATCGCCATCCACGCGCCGGCGGTGAACTTGGTCAGCAGCACCACCACCAGCACCGTCCCGGTCATCACCATGCCGATCGCGTTGATGACGCGCGAGCGCCGCATCCGCGAGCGCGCATCGGGATCGCTCTCGGTCTTGAGGTGGCGGGTCCAGTGCCGGACCATGCCGGTCTGACTGAGGGTGAAGGAGACGAAGACGCCGACGATGTACAGCTGGATCAGCGACGTGACCTCGGCTCCGAAGGCGACGACGAAGGCGATCGCGGCCAGTGCCAGGAAGACGATGCCGTTCGAGAACGCCAGGCGGTCGCCGCGGGTGTGCAGCTGACGCGGGAGGTACCGGTCCTGCGCGAGCACCGAGCCGAGCACCGGGAAACCGTTGAACGCGGTGTTGGCCGCGAGCAACAGGATCAGGGCGGTGACGACGGCGATGAAGTAGAAGCCAGGCGGGAAACCACGGAAGACGGCCTCGGCGAGCTGCGCGAGGATCGACTTCTGCTGGTAGCCGTCGGGCAGACCGCTCAGATCCTTCGCCGGATCGAGGACGTACTTCGCGCCGATCTTCTGAGCGAGCATCACGATGCCCAGCAGCAGTGCGATCGAGAAGGAGCCGAGCAGCAGCAGGGTGGTCGCGGCGTTCCTCGACTTCGGCTTCCGGAACGCGGGCACACCGTTGCTGATCGCCTCCACACCGGTCAGCGCGGCGCAGCCGGACGAGAACGACCGCGCGACGAGGAAGGCCATCGCCAGCCCCATCAGGTGTGGTTGTTCGGCGACGATCCCGAATCCCGAGGTCTCGGCCTCGACGGTGTCGCCGAGGATGAAGATCTTCACCGCTCCCCACCCGAGCATCAACAGCACGCCGACGATGAACGCATACGTCGGAATCGCGAGGACCGCACCGGATTCCTTGATACCGCGCAGGTTCACCGCGGCCAGCAGCGCGATGCCGAGGACGCAGAACCACACCTTGTGCTCGTGCACCAGCGGTACCGCCGAACCGATGTTCTCCGCGGCCGAAGTCACCGACACGGCGACGGTCAGCACGTAGTCCACCAGGAGGGCGGACGCGACCGTCAGACCGGCGTTGGAGCCCAGGTTGACGGTGGCCACCTCGTAGTCGCCGCCGCCGGAAGGATAGGCGTGGACGTTCTGCCGGTAGCTGGCGACCACCACCACCATGACGGCCGCCACGGCCACCGCCACCCACGGAGCGAGGGTGTACGCGCTGATACCGGCGATCGACAGGACCAGGAAGATCTCCTGCGGCGCGTAGGCCACCGACGACATCGCGTCAGAGGCGAACACCGGCAGCGCGATCCGTTTCGGGAGCAGCGTGTGACCGAGCCGATCACTGCGAAACGGACGCCCGAGGACCAGCCTCTTGGTGGCTACCGACACCTTTGACATCGTGGACACTCCGCAACATTAAGGCCCGAGGTCGCCCTCGCAACACCAGGGTGCGAATTCAATCGCGGCACAGTAACCTCGATCACCGTGCGCGTAATCATCATGGGTTGCGGCCGAGTGGGATCCGCCCTGGCAGGGGCGATGTCCGGACTCGGCCACGACGTCGTCGTCATCGACCGAGACGAGACGGCCTTCCGTCGTCTCGGCGAGGACTTCCGGGGCCGGAGAGTCTGCGGCGTCGGATTCGACCGGGACGTCCTCAAGGACGCAGGCATCGAGGACTGCGACGCCTTCGCCGCGGTGTCCTCGGGCGACAACTCCAACATCATCGCCGCGCGGGTCGCGCGGGAGACCTTCGACGTCGACCGCGTCGTCGCCCGCATCTACGATGCGAAGCGCGCCGCGGTGTACGAGCGTTTGGGCATCCCGACGGTCGCGACCGTCCCGTGGACCACCCAGCGATTCGTCGCCGCCCTCGGCGAGACCTCCAGCACGCCGGTCTGGACCGATCCGTCGGGCTCGGTGGTGATGGCCGTTCTGGACTTCCACGAATCGTGGGTCGGCACCGACGCAGGCAAGTTCCAGGAACTGACCGGTGCGCGGGTCGCGTTCCTGTCGCGGATGGGCAACACCGTGCTGCCCGATCCGCGGACCGTGATTCAGGACGACGACGTGCTCTACGTCGCGACCCTCGCCTCCAATGTCGACAACGCGCGCGCCGTCGCCGGCGCCGAGATGCCCCGGGAGTAACTGTGAAAGTCGCCATCGCCGGAGCCGGGGCCGTCGGCCGGGCCATCGCCCGCGAACTGCTCGTGAACGATCACGACGTGACGCTGTTCGAACGGAACCGCACGCACATCGATCCGGTCGCGGTACCCGGGGCCGACTGGGTGCACGCCGACGCGTGCGAACTGTCGGACCTGGAGCTGGCGCAGCTGCAGACATACGACGTGATGATCGCGGCCACGGGAGATGACAAGGCGAATCTGGTGGTGAGCCTGCTCGCGACGACGGAGTTCGCCGTGAACCGGGTGGTCGCCCGCGTCAACGATCCGCGCAATGAGTGGCTCTTCAATGAGGACTGGGGCGTCGACGTCGCCGTCTCGACACCGCGGATGCTGGCCTCGCTGGTCGAAGAGGCGGTGACCGTCGGCGATCTGGTGCGGGTGATGACCTTCCGCCAGGGCCAGGCCAACCTCGTCGAGCTGACCCTGCCGAACGACACCCCGCTCGCGGGGAAGGCGGTGCGGCGCCTGCAGCTCCCGCACGACGTCGCGCTGGTGGCGATCATCCGCGGCCGGCGAGTGATCGTGCCCGAGTCGGACGACTCTCTCGAGGGCGGCGACGAGCTGGTGTTCATCGCACCGGAGGAAGCCGAAGAAGAGCTCCACCGGACGATCAAGTCACCCATTTAACTCCTACACGCTGTAGTAGCGGTAGGGACTTTCGTCCCCGTCTCGAAGGCCGAAATTACCTGTTTCCGCAGGTCATGAGAGGTCCGACACATTAATTGGAGTCCCGGGTTCCAATTATGTTCTGATCGATTCATGCAGCTGACACGGTTCACCGACATCGGCCTGCGGGTCGTCATGGCGCTGACCGCCGACCCGGATGCCAGCCACACCTCCAAGCAGATCGCGGCCGATCTGCAGCTGAGCTACACGCACGTGGCCAAGGTGGTCAGTCGACTGGCCGAACTCGGCGTGGTGCACTCGCGCCGCGGCCGCTCCGGCGGCCTGGGCATCACCGAGCTCGGCAGGCGAGCAGGCGTCGGCTGGCTCGCCCGTCATCTCGAGGGCGATGCCGAAGTCGTCGACTGCGAAGGCCCCGCACCGTGTCCCCTGCGCAACGCCTGCCGTCTGCGCCGCGCACTCGCGACCGCCCAGGAGGCGTTCTACACCAGCCTCGATCGGCTCAGCGTCGAAGACCTGATCGCCGATCCGACCGGAGCCCAGCTGCTGACGCTGCTGCCGACTCTCCGGTCCACCGATACCCCGCCGACCACGACCACCGTGGATGCGGCGGCTCCCGATTCAATCGCAGCGAAGTGAGGATAAATCGATGATCTCGTCGGATACGAAACTGGTGCTCGAAGCCACTGTCCCCGTCGTCGAAGCCGCGTTGCCGGAGATCACGCCGCGGTTCTACGACCGGATGTTCACCGCGCGGCCCGAACTGCTCCGCGATCTGTTCAATCGGACCAACCAGGCCACCGGCGGTCAGCCGCAGGTGCTGGCGGGTGCGGTCGCGGCCTTCGCCCGACTGCAGCTCGAGCCCGATGCCGGCCGGATGCGCTTCATCATCGACCGGATCGCCCATAAGCACGCCTCCCTCGGCATCGTCGCCGACCAGTACCCGATCGTCCACGAGCACCTGTTCGCCGCGATCGTCGACGTCCTCGGTGAGGCCGTCACCCCGGAGGTCGCGGCCGCATGGGACGAGCTGTACTGGGAGATGGCACACGTCCTGATCGGCCGGGAGACCGAGCTGTACCGGGCTGCCGGCGTCGAACCCGGCGATGTGTGGAAGTCGGCGCGCGTCGTCGAACGCGAGCAGGTGGCCCCCGACGCCGTGGCCTTCACGCTCGAGAGCCTCGACGGCGAGCCGCTCGGCGCCTTCGTCCCCGGTCAGTACATCTCGGTCCAGGCGACGATGGACGACGGCGCGCGGCAGATCCGGCAGTACAGCCTCACCGGGTCGACCTCCGATCCCGCGTGGCACATCAGCGTCAAGCTCGACGGCGAGGTGTCCAGCCATCTGCACGAGCACGTCTTCGAGGGCGATCTCATGACCGTGAGCACGCCCTTCGGCGACCTCACCCTCCCCGAGGGAGACGATCCGCTGCTGCTGGCCTCGGCGGGGATCGGCTGCACCCCGGTGATCGGTCTGCTGAACCACCTGGTCTCCACCGGCGACACCCGTCCGGTCACGGTCCTGCACGCCGACCGCTCGCGCAGCAGGCAGCCGCACCGAGGCGACCTCGCACAGCTCGTCGATCGCCTCCCCCAGGCCGAACTGCTGCAGTGGTACGAGCACGGACTGGCGACCGACGAGGCGACGCGGATCGGCTACATGGATCTCGAGGGCGTCGACATCGCACCCGACACCACCGCGCTCCTGTGCGGACCGTCCGGGTTCCTCGGCGCGATCCGCGACGCCCTGCTGGAGCGGGACGTGCCCGAGGACCGCATTCACTACGAGTCCTTCAGCGTGATGAAGTGAGCGTGATCCGATGACCGTGACCCAGGCCCTGGCGACAGCCGGCTCCTTCATCTGGCTCGGCATGGTGTTCGGCATCTCGTTCATCGAGGCGCCGCTCAAGTTCCAGGCCCCCGGGATCACCATCCCGCTCGGCCTGGGTATCGGCCGCCTCGTGTTCCGCGCGCTGAACGCGGTCGAGGCGCTCTGGGCGATTGCACTGATCGTCGCGGTCGTCGTCGGCGACGACTGGTCGACGGGAACGTTGATCGGACTCGGTGTGGCGGCCGCGGCGCTGATCGTTCAGGTGGCGGCGATAAGGCCGGTGCTCTCCAAGCGCACCGATCTGGTCCTGGCCCACCCGGAGTCGGTTCCCGAACACCGCAGCACGGCGCACTACTGGTATGTCGGATTCGATCTGATCAAGGTCGCGGCGCTGATCACGCTCGGGACCTCGCTGCTGCTGAGCATCTGAAGTACTGAGCATCTGAACCGCTGAGCATCTGAAGTACTGCACGACGCGACGCCGGTCTCCACGGAGGCCGGCGTCGTCATGCTCACTCGGTCATGCGCTCACTCGGTCATGCGCTCACTCGTCGGTGGCGTGCAGTTCGTAATAGGGGTTGTAGATCACCTTCATGCCGTCCGAGTTCGCCACCCGGCCGCGGATCGTCACCCGTCGACCGGGTTCGATGCCCGGGATCCGGTTCCGGCCCATCCACTTGAGGATCACCGTGTCGGTGCCGTCGAAGAACTCCGCGACCACACCGGTCTTGGTGTTGCGCGAACACGTCTCGACCGCGCGGAGCTCGCCGACCATCGTCGCCTCGTCGCCGCGGGCGCAGTCGACCGCGCGCTGCGCACCATGTGCCTGGCACTCGCGCTGGATGCGACCCTCTTCGATCTCGTCGAGATCTTCGGTCAGCATCCGTCCGAGCCGCTTGAGCAGACCCGAATTAGCCATCCCATCCTCCGCGGGGTGTCGCAATCGAACTCACTTGCAAACTCACCATACTACCCGTGCATGATCGAAGTATGACCACGCTGATCGTGATGCCGGGCACCGGGTCGGACGCCGATTACGCCGCACGGGTCTTCGGCCCCGCCGCCGCCTCGATCGGCGCTCGATTGGTGTCACTCGAACCAGAATCTGACCTGGTCAACAGCTATTCTACGCGCCTGGACCAGGTCGCCGCCGAAGGCGATGACCTACTCGTCGGCGGCATCTCGATAGGTGCGGCGATCGCCGTCGAATGGGCACTGCGATCACCGCTCGCGCAGCACTGCCGCGGAGTGCTTGCCGCCCTGCCGCCGTGGTCGGGCCCGGCCGCGGACTCACTCGCCGCGCTGTCGGCGCGGCTGACCGCCGACGCGATCGAACGCGACGGTCTGGCGGCCGCAGTGGCGCAGATGGTCCGGACCAGCCCCGCATGGCTCGGGGCGGAGCTGTCACGGTCGTGGCGCTCGCTCGCCGACCGCGGACTGGTCGAGCAGTTGCTTGCCGCGGCCGCGCACACCGCGCCCGCCGAGAGCGAACTGTCCGCACTGACGGTGCCGCTGGGCGTCGCCGCCGCCCCCGACGACCCGCTGCATCCCGTCGAGGTGGGACGGGCCTGGGCCGCGTATGCACCGCGGGCGGCGGTGCGCGCCGTGCCGCTCACCGAGTTCGGGCCGGCACCGCATCGGCTCGGCGACGCCTGTGCCGCCGCCTGGAGGGACGCGTCAGCGGCGGCGCCGGCGGAAGCGTGACATCGCCGAACCGCGCGACGGCGGCGCGGTGGGTGCCTCCTCCGGCTTCACTGCGGGCGGAGCCGACGTCTCCTCCGCTGTCGCCGACGGCGCATCCGCGTCCGGTTGATCGGAGTAGACGGTGGCCGAGGCGCTCTGCTCCACGGCGCCGCCGGGAATCACCTCCGGCACTCCGGAGTCGTCACCGGACGGCTGTGCGGGCAGCGGCTGCGAGGGGAAGGCTCCGGTCTCGGCGTCCATCCCGGCCTGCTCGGCCGCCTGCTCGGCCAGTTGCTGCTGGGCGGCCGCGACCTGTTCGGCGAGGACCGGCGGCAACACGATCGGCAGCAACTCCCGCGGCGGGCACGGTTCACTGCCTCGACGCACCACCGTCTCGGCGAGGACGGCGCGGGCGAGCTGGGCCAGCTGCACCTCGGACTCCTCGGGGCCGCTCGCGACGCAGCGCACCATCCAGCGAGGACCGTCGACACCGATGAACCGGTGACTGCCGCCGGGCACCCGGGCCACCACTTCGCGGCCCCAGTGACCGTCCTCGATCGAGGTCTGCGCTCCGTCGCTGCGGAGCGACTCGGCCAGTTCGCGCACCACTTCGCGCCACAGTCCCCCGCTGCGCGGGGCGGCGAAGGCGTGCAGTCCGATGCGGCCGACCGGCGTCACGAGGTAGACGGCCTCGGGCTCATGCGTCGCGGACATCTCGACGGTCACCTGCCCGCCCTCCACCACCGGCATCAGCAGGGAGCCCAGATCCAGATGGGAGTTCGCGAGTTCGGCGAGGGGCGTCGCCAGATCCGCGATGTCGTAGGGTCCCGCGGTGTCGCCGATCGAGTACTTGTCGCCCGCGGCGCCGGTCGCACGCTGTGCCATCGTCATCCCTCCGTCAGAATCGCGTGGCCGCCACTGGAGCCGTAGCCTCCGGCGCCGCGCTCGGTGTCGTCGAGTTCATCGACTTCGACCACGTCTGGCAACTCGACACGCTGCACGATCAGCTGGGCGATCCGGTCGCCGCGCGTGACGGTGATCGGAGCCTCCGGATCCAGGTTGATCAGGCACACCTTGATCTCGCCGCGGTAGCCCGCGTCGATCGTTCCCGGCGCGTTGACGATCGACAGTCCCGCGCGCGCCGCCAGACCGGAGCGCGGATGGATCAGTCCGACGGTGCCGTACGGCAGCCCGATCGCGATACCGGTCCCGACGAGCTGACGACGTCCCGGCGCCAGCACGAGGTCGGTGGCGGCGTACAGATCGATGCCCGCATCGCCCGGATGGGCGCGCACGGGAAGCGGGAGGTCGGGATCGAGTCGGCGGATTCGCAACGGCGGATACGTATCGGGCGTCACTGGCGTGGTCACCCCCGCAGACTACTAGGGCGCTACCGCATTAGGCTTGTCCGCGTGACGCAAGCAGCCTCGACACCCGCCCCGCAGCAGGACCGCTACAGCGAGCGCCTCATCGTCCCGTGGTGGTGGTGGCTCGCCGGCCTCGCCATCACCGCGATCTTCGGCTACGAGGTCCAACTCGCCGCCTACCGGGAGCCGTGGAGCGTCGTCGCCTATCCCGTCATCGCGGCCCTCATCGGCTGGGGACTGTATTCGATGGGGCGGACGCCCGTTCGCGTGGACGCGAACGGCTCGCTGCACGCGGGGAAGGCCATGCTGCCCAGCGAGGTGATCGCCCGCGGCGCCACGGTCTCGGCGGCGCAGCGCAGCGCGGCCATGGGCAGGCAGCTCGATCCGGCAGCGTTCGTACTCCATCGCACCTGGGTCAAGACGATGGTGCTCGTGGTGTTGGACGACCCCGACGACCCGACGCCCTACTGGCTCATCTCGACCCGCCATCCCGATCGGGTGCTGGCCTCACTGGGCATGGGTGACGCGGGCCGCGTCCCCGGTCAGGAACCCGCAGACCGCGAGCCCGGAGACGAGGGTCCCGGAGACGAAGGTCACGGAAAGGACGACGCCGCGCAGGGCTGAGCCCTACGCGGCGCACGGGGGTCGCGATTCACCGACCGCGGTCCGGGATCACCGGAGCCGCGGTCGGTTCGCGGCACAGGGGTGCATCAGGCGCAGTCGACGCAGATCATCTCGTTGCCGTGCTGTTCGGCGAGACGGTTGCGGTGGTACACGAGGAAGCAGCTCGAGCATGTGAACTCGTCATCCTGCTTCGGGACCACGCGCACCGACAACTCCTCGCCCGACAGGTCCGCGCCCGGCAGTTCGAACGATTCGGCGGTGTCGCCCTCGTCGACATCGACGTCGGCGGACTTCGCTTCATTGCGGCGAGCCTTCAGCTCCTCCAGCGAGTCCTCCGCGATGTCGTCGTCGTTGCTGCGGCGCGGAGCGTCGTAATCGGTTGCCATAGTGTGCCTAACCTGGGTTCTGTAGGTGTGGATGCGGATTGCTGTGGGAGAACACACTTGTGGCCTCGTTCCCCCGGCCCCCACATCGTCGCGCGATGATGTTGGGCGCCCGAATTCTAGGTGCACCTACCCCGGAAGTCAACCACTCGTCGAATGCGCCGGTCAGAGGCACCGAACTCGACTTATGAGGGCGCGCCGGACACCTTCCCGCACCGTCGTCGCGGAGCCCTCTACAGTGGTCGGCGACCCCTGATTCCGGAAGAAGGTGCTAGAGCGTCTTGGTCTCGAAGATCGCCACCGGCTACACCACCGATGTGAAGGGCCGTCCGTTCCGGCGCCGCCACCTGATGCCCGCCCTCATCGTCGTCGCGGTCCTCGCCGTGGCTGCCATCACCGCCTGGTCGGTCGCGCTGACCGGCGGCGGTGACGAGGCGCGCCCCACGGACTGCAACATGCCCGAGGCCGCGTCGCCGTCGGACCGCTCCGGGGCACCGGCGACGCCCCCGCCGAATCTGAAGCCGGTCAGCTCCACCGAGATGCTCAGCGTCGCGCCGGCGGGTCTGTCGACGTTCAAGGTGCGCGTCTTCAACTCCGCCGCGCCCCGCGGTTCGGCGCGTTCGGTGAGCGACGATCTCGTGGCCGAGGGGTTCACCCCCGGCGATCCCGCATACGCCGACGACACCGTCTACTCCGACCAGAATCTGCATTGCGTCGCTCAGATCCGATTCGGTCAGGCCGGTCAGGCGGGCGCGGCGGCGGTGTGGCTCGCCGCGCCGTGCGCTCAGTTGGTCGACGACGGCCGCACCGGTACCGACGTCGACCTCGCACTGGGCGAGTACTACACGCAGGGACGTCCGACTCAGGATTCGCAGGCCGCACTCGAGGCCCTGCGGTCGGTGGACCCGAAGAACCCGAAGACGGCGATCGATCGATCACTCATCGAAGCGGTGCACAACCAGGCCTGCTAGCGTTCACGGCACCGCCGCGGTCAGATGGCGGCGTCGGCGACCGCCTGATCGATCACCTGGAACAACAGATCGAAACTGGGTGCGGGCTGCATCTCGGCGGACCAGACCATCGCGGCGCGCAACGGCGGGATGTCGAGGGCCAGATCGATCGCCGCGACCTGCCCGCCGACCACCTCGAATCCGTCACGCGGCAGCAGCCCCACGGCCATGTCCGCGGCGATGAGCGGCAGCGCCGTCTGGAGAGTCGACACCTGCTGGATACGGGCGGGGGTCACGTCGTTCCGTCGCCAGAACTGATCGGTCAGCTCGTCGAGCCCGGGGAATCCCTGAATCGCCGCGGGCACGATCCACGTCTCCGACTCCAGATCACGCAGGCCGGCGACATGCCGACCGCTTGAGACCACCAGGACCAGGGGCAGATCCACCAGGAATCGGACGTGGAGTCCGGGGAATGCGGAGGCCAGGCGGGAGACGTCCGCGGTGGCGACGAATCCGACGTCCGCCCGACCCTCCGCCACCATGCCGAGGACTCCGGCCGGGTCGGGATCGGAGAGTTCGACCGACACGTCCGGAGCGCGGGCCCGTTCGCCGAAACCAACCCGGAGCTGGTGAAAGCGTTCGCCCGGGCGGTCAACCGCGCCGATCTCGTCGCAGCGAAGGATCCCGCAGCGGTGTGCGCCGTGCTGGAGAAGTACGGAAAGCTGCCGCCACAGGTCTTCGCCAAGATGCGTCTCCCGGTCTACACGGACCAGATCAGCGCCGACGCTCTCCAGGGCACCGCGGACCTCATGAACCACCTCGGCTTCACCTCGAAGCCCGTCGATACGAAGGAGATGATCTGGCCGTGAGTCAGCTCGTCACCGTGACCGACTCCACCTCGGCCACGACCATGCACCGGCCGATCCGGCGATGGGTGCGGACGATCAACGCATCTGCCGAGTCCCGTCTCGGACGATTCCTCTACGGTGCCGGCGCCGTCGCCCTCGTCTTCGCCGTGTGGCAGGTGCTCTGGTCACTCGGCGTCCTGCCGGCCACCGCACTGCCCTCCGCAGGCCAGATGCTCGGCGCCTTGCTCGACCTGCTCGGATCGGGAGCTTTCTGGGCGTCCGTCTGGTCGACGGTGTCGATCGTGATCCTCGGTCTCGTGGTCATCATCGTCATCGCCGCGCCGCTGTCCATCCTCCTCGGCCTGTCGCGATTCGCCGAGGAATCGACCTGGCTCGTCGTGGGGTTCCTCAAACCCATCCCGCCGGTGGCCCTGATCCCGCTCGGTCTGCTGCTGTGGGGCCCGACGCCGGGAATGAAGATGGTCCTGATCGTGTTCGGCGCGATCTGGCCGCTGCTGACCCAGCTGGTCTACGGCGTCCGTGAGGTGAACGCCACCAGTCTCGACATGGCGCGCAGCTACCACCTCGGTTGGTGGCTCACCACGAGCCGAATCGTCATTCCGTCGATGACGCCGTTCGCGATGACCGGCTTGCGGATCGCGGCCGCCATCGCACTCATCATCTCCATCGTCACCGAGATGATCGGCGGCGCCGCAGGTCTGGGCCAGGACATCGTGGTCGCTCAGTCGGCAGGCGCGATCAAGGAGATGTACGCCCTGATCTTCGCCGCGGGCCTGCTCGGGCTCCTGGTCAACACCGTGTTCAAGGCAGCCGAGAAGCCGCTGCTGTTCTGGCACCCGAGTCACCGAGAGGAGGCGAAGTGATGAAGACCGGTCGTCTCTGGCGGGCGATCCTCCTTCGCGCCTGGCTGCCCGCCGCATTGGTTCTGACCTGGTGGTTCGCCTCGGCGACGAGTGAATCGCTGTACTTTCCCTCCCTGAAGACCATCCTCACCACGATGTGGGACGACCTGATCGTCCACGGCATGCGGACCGACGTGGTCCCCAGCGTGGAGAAGTTCCTCATCGGATTCCTCATCGCCGGCGCACTGGGGATAGTCTTCGGACTGCTGATCGGGCTGTCGCCGGTCCTGCGTGCCGCGTGCGAGCCGATCATCCAGTTCCTGCGCTCGCTGCCGCCTCCCGTTCTGCTGCCGATCGGCCTGCTGGTCTTCGGCATCGGTCCGGCGATGAACATCTCGATCATCGTCGTGGGTGCGGTCTGGCCGACCCTGCTCAACACCATCGACGGAGTTCGATCCCTCGACCCGCTCGTCAAGGACATGTCGCGGTCGTACCGACTGACGCTCCCGCAATACATCCGGTACGTTCTGCTCCCGCATGCCGGCCCCGCCATCTTCGCCGGCCTGCGCACCACTCTGCAGATCTCGATCATCCTGATCGTCGTCTCCGAGATGGTGGCGTCGACCAACGGCATCGGCTTCTACCTCCTGAACTCCCAGCAGACCTTCGCGGTCCCGGAGACCTGGGCGGGCACCGTTCTGCTCGGCCTGCTCGGATACCTCGCCAATCTCGTCTTCGTCCGCATCGAGAAGTACGTGCTGCGCTGGCAGTACGGCATGCGGGCCCTGAACGCAAAAGGATGATCATGTCTGTCGACGCCACCGAAACCGATGTCACCGCACCGACGACGCTCATGGAACTGCGCGACCTGCGCAAATCCTACGGCGATGTCCAGATCCTGGCCGGAATCGACTTCACCGTGCGCCGCGGCGAGTTCGTCTGCGTGGTCGGCCCCTCGGGCTCGGGCAAGACCACCCTGCTGCGGTGCATGGCCGGCCTGCTCGCACCCACCGACGGCGCCTGCCTGTTCGAGGGTGACACGGTGACCGGACCGCCCGCGAAGCTGGCCGTCGTCTTCCAGGACTACAGTCGCTCCCTGTTCCCGTGGCTGAGCGTCGCCGACAACATCGAACTTCCGCTGCGCCGCACGGTCCGCAAGGCCGAGCGCGCGGTCCGGATCGATTCGGTTCTCACAGCGGTGGGCCTGGCGGGCAAGCACGACCTGTACCCCTGGCAGATGTCGGGCGGCATGCAGCAGCGCGCGGCGATCGCCCGGGGTCTCGCATATCAGCCGGATGTGCTGCTGATGGACGAGCCGTTCGCCGCCGTCGACGCGCAGACCCGCATCGAACTCGAGGACCTGGTGCTGCGTGTGCGGAAGGACTTCGACACCACCATCGTCTTCGTCACCCACGACATCGACGAGGCCGTGTACCTCGGTGATCGAGTCATCGTCCTCTCCGGTGCTCCGACCCGAGTGACGCGGAACATCGACGTCGATCTACCGCAGCCACGGGACCAACTCGAGACCAAGACGCTGCCCGCGTACGCGAAGTACCGCACCGAGGTCTTCGAGCTCATCCAGGCCGCGCAGTCGCACGCGAGCATCGCCTGACCACCCGAAACGCCAGCAGGAGAAAGCCCTCTAGGAGAACGCCGCCATGACAACTCATCAGCCTCTCGACAACGCCCAGGCCACCGCCTATCGCACCCGGGTCACCCTGCTCGGCACCTCCGGCGGACCGCCGTGGTGGGACGGATCGGACCGCGCCGGCATTTCGACCGCGATCACGGTGAACGACTCGGTGTACCTGATCGACTACGGTGAGGGGTGGGGTCCCCGGTACCGCAAGGCCGGTCTCGGCCCGGCCGGATTCCAGAAGGGTCTCGACGACCTCCGCGGCGTGTTCATCACCCATCACCACTCCGACCACATGGTCGACTATCCGAACCTGTTGCTCCTCGCCTGGCACAACGGTTCCGACGGTCTCCGGCAGCCGGTGCAGGTCTACGGCCCCGGCGATCGTCGCGTCCTGCCGCCGATCTTCGACGAGACCAATCGGGATCCGATCCCCGAGGTCTTCAATCCGGAGTCGCCGACACCCGGTCTCGAGGAGTCGACGGCCAGGCTGCTCCAGGCGTACGCCCTCGACATCAACGACCGGATGCGCGACAACGCCAAGCAGGATCTGCGCGAGATCTTCGAGTTCCACGACATCGTGCTCCCGGGAACGACCGGCGACGACCCCAACGGCGACCCGAGTCCGGCGATGGAACCGTTCGAGGTCTATGCGGACGAGAACGTCCGGGTGACCGCCATCCTCGTCGACCACCGGCCGATCTTCCCGGCCTTCGCCTTCCGCTTCGACACCCCGGACGGCTCGATCGTCGTCTCGGGCGACACCGGCGTGTGCAGCAATCTGGTGACGATCGCGGACGGCGCGGACATCCTCCTCCACGAGTGCATCGACATGGACTGGGTGGACTCCCTGCTCGGGCCGAACTCCGCCAGACCCGACCCCAACCTCATGCAGCACATGCTCGCTGCGCACACCGCGATCGAGGAGGTCGGCGCTCAAGCCGAGGCCGCGGGCGTCGACACCCTGGTCCTCACACACCTGGTGCCGGGCAATACGCCGGTCGAGAAGTGGCAGCAGGCGCAGCAGGGGTTCTCCGGCCACCTGGTGGTGGGAGAAGACCTCATGCATTTCGGTCTCGGCGAGCCCCGCTGAACCGCCCGCCGGCGCACGACCGCAGCACATCGCACAGGCATCAAATCTCACAGGAAGGCCAGATCATGGCTGTTTTCAACGACGGCATCGCCGCAACCGAGGTGCCCGAGGGGGACATCGTCGAGACCGATGTCCTGATCGTCGGTTCCGGACCCGGAGGCGCGTCGGCAGCGCTGTTCCTGTCGACGCTGGGCATCCCGAACATCGTGATCACCAAGTACCGCTGGACCGCGAACACGCCCCGAGCGCACATCACCAACCAACGCTCGATGGAGGTCTTCCGGGACATGGGCATCGAGGATCAGGTCCTCGCCGAGGCCACTCCCCACGAGTTGATCGGCGACACCGTCTTCTGCACGTCGATCGCAGGCGAGGAGATCGGCCGGATCCGAACCTGGGGCACCCGCCCCGACCGCGAGGGCGACTACCGGCTCGCCTCGCCGTGCCTCACGGTGGACATCCCGCAGACCTACCTCGAGCCCATCCTGGTCCGCAACGCGACCGTCCGCGGAACGCAGACCCGCTTCTCCACCGAGTATCTCGGCCACTCGCAGGACGAGAACGGCGTCACCGTCGACGTGCGGGACCGTCTCACCGGCCAGGAGTACCGGATCCGCGCGAAGTACCTGATCGGGGCCGACGGCGCCCGCTCACGCGTGGCCGAGGACATCGGTCTGACGTTCGAAGGCGCGATGGACATCGCCGGATCGATGAACATCACGTTCAAAGCCGACATCGCCTCCCTGGTTGACCATCGACCGAGTGTTCTCTACTGGGTGATCCAGCCCGGATCGAATGTCGGCGGCATCGGAACCGGACTGGTGCGCATGGTGCGCCCGTGGGACGAGTGGCTCATCGTATGGGGCTACGACATCAACCAGCCGCCGCCGGATCTGGACGACGAGATGGCCACCGGCATCATTCGCGACCTGCTGGGGGTGCCGGATCTCGAGCCGGAGATCACCGGCTACAGCCTGTGGGGCGTGAACGAGATGTACGCCACCGACCTGCAGAAGGGCCGGGTGTTCTGCGTCGGCGACGCCATTCATCGGCACCCGCCGTCGAACGGTCTGGGGTCCAACACCTCGGTGCAGGACTCGTACAATCTGGCCTGGAAGATCGCCGCGGTTCTGCGCGGGCAGGCGGCACCGTCGCTGCTCGATTCCTACACCGCCGAACGCGCCCCCGTCGCCGAACAGATCGTCACCCGGGCGAACAAGTCGGCGCGAGAGTTCTCCGACATGTTCACCGCACTCGGCGTCGTCGGTCTGGAGGGCGACGAGATGGCCGCCGCGATCGCCGAGCGGAAAGCCGACTCGCCGGCCGGTGAGGCGAAACGGGCTGCCCTCGTCAAAGCCATGAACACCAAGAACTACGAGTTCAACGCGCACGGGGTGGAACTCGGCCAGTTCTACCGTTCGGCTGCGATCGTCTCCGACGGCACCGAGCCCAGCCGCCGGCCGGGCGTGAGGATCGCGATCTGTACTACGTCCCGTCCACGTCGCCGGGTGCACATCTGCCCCACGCCTGGGTCGGCGACAACGTCTCGCGCAAAGCGATGCTCGACCTGGCGCCGTACGATCGCTGGACCCTCGTCACCGGCGTCGCGGGCAGTCCGTGGACGCAGGCGGCCGACGCCGTCGCCCGCGAGCTCGGAGTACCTCTGGAAGCAGTCGTGATCGGTCCCGGCCGCGACGTGACCGATCTGTACTACGACTGGGCGAAGCTCCGCGAGGTCTCGGAGTCCGGGGCGCTCCTCGTGCGGCCCGACAAGCACATCGCCTGGCGCTCGAACCAGCTGCCCGACGACCCGGCCCGCGAACTGTCGACGGCGATGCGATCGGTCTTGGGGCGCTGACGATGGGCTTCGACTTCATTCACGAGACGCTGCCGCAGCGCGTGGTGTTCGCGCGGGGCGACGCGCCGGCAGCCGTGGCCGCGGAGGTCGCGGCGGTCGGCGGCACTCGGGCCATGCTGATCCACTCCGGTCCGAGCGCCGAACAGGTGGAGGCCGTCGCCGTGCGGCTCCCGCTCGCGGTGCGGCACGGCGACGTCGCCATGCACGTGCCGATCGAGGTCGCCGAGCGCGCCCGGGCCGCTGCCCGCACCGGTGACGTCGACGTCCTCGTCAGCGTGGGCGGCGGCTCGGCCACCGGCCTGGCCAAAGCCGTGGCCCTGCGCAGCGGTGTGCCGATCGTCGCCGTGCCGACGACGTACGCGGGCAGCGAAGCCACGAACGTCTGGGGGATGACCGAGAACGGAGTCAAGACCACCGGCACCGACCGGCGGGTCCTGCCCGCGTCGATCGTGTACGACGCGACCCTCCTGCAGTCCCTGCCCGCCGATCTCTCCGTCGCCAGCGGGCTCAACGCGCTCGCCCACTGCGTCGACTCGATGTGGGGCCCGCGCGCGGATCCGATCGACCGAGCGCTGGCCGAGGAGGGGATCCGCGGACTGCGAGCCGGGATGATCGGGCTGGTCGACGGCGCCGGAGGCCTCGACGCCATCGAGCAGACGCTCTACGGTGCGTACCTCGCGGCGGTGTCGTTCGCCTCGGCGGGTTCGGGCATGCATCACAAGATCTGTCATGTCCTGGGCGGGATGTACGACCTGCCCCACGCGCAGACGCACGCGGTGGTCCTGCCTCACGTGCTGGCCTTCAACGCGCCCGGCGCACCGGAGGCCGCCGCACGCATCTCTCGCGCGTTCGGCAGCCAGACCGCGGTCGCCGGTCTGGCCGCCCTGCGCCGCGCCGTGTCGGCGCCCCGCGCGCTCAAGGACTACGGCATGCCCGGAGAAGGTATCGCCGCAGCGGTCCCGCCCATTCTGGCAGCCATCCCGACGAACAACCCGAAACCCGTCAGCACCGACGACCTCACCGCGTTGCTCCGCGCGGCGTGGGAAGGAGACGAACCCCGATGACCACCATCCCCGACCACTCGAACCACCCGATCTCCGAACGCCAACGGGCGGTCGAAGAGGACGTCGTACAGCGCGTCGTCCACTCCTTCGACGACTGCGCCGATCCGCGTCTGCGACGGGTGATGGTCTCGCTCGTCGAACATCTGCACGCCCTTCTCCGCGATGTGCGGCTGACCGAGGACGAGTGGCAGGTCGCCATCGACTTCCTCACCGACGCCGGTCACATCACCGATGACAAGCGACAGGAGTTCGTGCTGCTCTCGGACACGCTGGGCGCGTCGATGCAGACCATCGCCATCAACAACGAGGCCTACGGAGATGCGACCGAGGCGACCGTCTTCGGCCCGTTCTTCGTCGACGGAGCCCCCCGCATCGAACTCGGCGGCGACGTGGCGTTCGGCGCTGCGGGACAGCCGTGCTGGGTGGAGGGCACCGTCCGCGACGTCGACGGCGATCCGGTCCGCAACGCCAGGATCGAGGTGTGGGAGGCCGACGATGAGGGTCTCTACGACGTTCAGCACGACGACGGGCGCGTCGCGGCGCGCGCCCACCTGTTCACCGACGACGACGGCGGGTACCGGTTCTGGGGGATCAAGCCGACGCCGTATCCGATCCCCTACGACGGCCCGGTAGGCAAGATGCTGCAGGCCGTGGGCCGATCGCCCTACCGCGCCTCGCACCTGCACTTCATGGTCACCGCGCCGGGCTGCCGGCGCCTGGTGACGCACATCTTCGTCCGCGGCGACGAGCTGCTGGACCGCGACAGCGTGTTCGGAGTCAAGGACTCGCTGGTCAAGGATTTCATCGAGCAGCCGGCGGGCACACCGACACCGGACGGCCGAGTGATCGACGGACCGTGGTCACGAGTGCGGTTCGACGTGGTGCTGGCGCCCGGAGCCGCAACCGACGAATGACGGGCCGGCCGGCGGTGCGCGGGCTCAGTCGGGCAACGCGCGCAGCGCTCCGATCCGCTCGAGGACGTCGACGAACTCGTCGGCGATGCCGCCGGCTGCGGCGACCGTCACGTGGCCGTCGCTCGATCGCGAGTCCGCGGGCGGCAGGAGGACCGTCGCCCCGGCCTCCGCTGCGATCAGTCCGCCCGCCGCCCAGTCCCACGGGCTCAGTCCGTGCTCGATGTGGGCGTCGGCAGCACCCGATGCCACCATGCACAGGTCCAGCGCCGCGGCGCCGACTCGCCGGATGTCACGCACTTCGGGCAGCAGCTGCGCGATCAGCGCGCCCTGGCGCACGCGACGCTCGCGCGAGTACCCGAATCCGGTGGCCACGAGAGCCAGCCCGACGTCGGTGATCGGGTTGCACGACAGTCGGATCGCTTCCGGCCCGAGTCCCGTCGCCCACGCTCCCCCGCCGGCGCTCGCCCAATACGTCACCCCGCGGGCGACGTCGACCACCGCGCCGGCCACCGAGCGTCCGTCGATCTGTGCCGCCACCGACACGGCGAACGCCGGTATCCCGTACAGGAAGTTCACCGTGCCGTCGATCGGGTCGACCACCCAGCGGACCCCGGTGGGGACGTCGACGGACCCGCCGTCCTCTTCGCCGAGGACCTCGTCGTCGGGCCGCTCGGCGCGCAGCAGGTTCCGGATCAGTGCCTCGGACTCCCGGTCGGCGACCGTGACCGGATCCGTCGGGGTCGACTTCGACTCGACCGAGCCGTCGGCGACCCTCGTGCCCGTCGGCGCGAACAGTTCCACCCGCCGCGTCCGGACGTGCTCGGCGGCCCGTTCGGCCACCCGCCGGGCGATCTCGGCGAGTTCGGCCGGCGCGGCCGTGGGCGTATCGATGGGATCGGACGGGGTGGAGAAGCCGGGAGACGTCACACCTAGAGTCTAGAGTTGCGAGTCTAGAGTGTCCGACGGGAGCACGGCGCAGGCCGTCTCCCGCCGCCATCGTCCACCGATCGAGCCTCGACCTGCCAAGAAGGGCGGACCGTACCGATGACCGACGCGCGATTCACCGTGCTTGCCTCCGACCGTTCGCCGAGTCCGTCATCCGACCTCGGCTTCGGCATCGACATCGGCGGCTCGGGAGTCAAGGGGGCGATCGTCGACCTGCGAACCGGACAGTTCGTGGGAGAACGCCACCGCATCGCCACCCCGCAGCCCGCCACCCCGGCCGCGGTCGCCGACACGGTCGCCGAGATCGTCGAGCACTTCGGCTGGACCGGCCCGGTCGGGCTGACCGTCCCCGGCGTGGTCCGGCAGCAGATCATGCGCAGCGCCGCCAACATCGACGAGTCGTGGAAGGGCACCGACCTGTATGCCTTGTTCAGCGACCGGTTGGGCGGGCGCCGCGTCACGGTGCTCAACGACGCCGACGCCGCCGGAATCGCCGAGTACCGGTTCGGCAGCGGTGTCGGCGACGCCGAGGGCACGGTGATCCTCCTGACCTTCGGCACCGGCATCGGTTCGGCGCTCCTGTACAACGGAACGCTCGTACCGAACACCGAGCTCGGCCATCTTGAGATCGACGGCAAGGAGGCCGAGCACCGCGCGTCGGCGAAGGTGCGCGAGGACCACGGGTGGTCGCTGGAGAAGTGGAGCAAGAAGGTCTCCAAAGTGCTGCGGCACTACGAGGCGATCTTCTCCCCCACCCTGTTCATCGCGGGCGGCGGGATCAGCCGCAAAGCCGATCAGTGGATTCCGCTGCTGACCAACCAGACCCCCGTCGTCGCTGCTGAGCTGCGCAACACCGCGGGAATCGTCGGCGCTGCGATCGCCGTCGACGAGGGTCTTTCGTTCTGATCGTCGGCCGCTCGTCGGGGGCGTGAGACCGGCATGCGCATGTGCTCGTCACGGCGATGTCGTTACAATGGAACACGTCGGTCTCGCACCGAGCCCTCAAGCCCCTTCGCCCACGGCGTCACGTCCTGTTCGGGACGCGCGCAGCCGTGCCGCCCGTGAGTTATGTCGAAAGGTTGTACGTGGCAACCACCAAGTCCACCGACGCAGCAGCCGAAGCCACCGGAGCAGAAGACGCCCCGGTAGCCAAGAAGGCGCCCGCCAAGAAGGCACCGGCCAAGAAGGCCGCCGCGAAGAAGGCGCCCGCCAAGAAGGCCGCCGCGAAGAAGACTGCAGCCAAGAAGACTGCGAAGAAGACCGCCGCCAAGAAGACGACGAAGAAGACCGCGGGCAGCAAGGCCGCCGATCCCACCGTCGAGGTGGACGAGACCGAACTCGACGGCGGCGAGGGCCTCGACGACGTCGACGACTCGCAGATCGATCTCGCCGACGCCGAACTGATCGTCGACGATGACGACGAGGCCGACGACGCGAAGCCGGCCAAGGCCGCGAAGGGCCGCGGCCGCGCGAAGAAGGACGACGAGCCCAAGCCGGACTTCGTCTGGGACGAGGACGAGTCCGAGGCGCTGCGGCAGGCTCGCAAGGACGCCGAACTCACCGCCTCGGCCGACTCGGTTCGCGCCTACCTCAAGCAGATCGGCAAAGTCGCCCTGCTGAACGCGGAGGAAGAGGTCGAGCTCGCCAAGCGCATCGAGGCGGGACTGTTCGCCACCGAGCGGCTGCGCCGGGTGATGGAGTCGGGCGAGAAGCTGTCGGTGGCGCAGCGGCGCGACCTGTCGTGGATCTCGCGTGACGGAAACCGTGCCAAGAACCACCTCCTCGAGGCCAACCTGCGGCTCGTGGTCTCCCTCGCCAAGCGGTACACCGGTCGCGGGATGGCCTTCCTCGATCTGATCCAGGAGGGCAACCTCGGCCTGATCCGCGCCGTCGAGAAGTTCGACTACACCAAGGGCTACAAGTTCTCCACGTACGCCACCTGGTGGATCCGGCAGGCCATCACCCGCGCCATGGCCGACCAGGCCCGCACCATCCGCATCCCGGTGCACATGGTCGAGGTCATCAACAAGCTGGGCCGCATCCAGCGCGAACTCCTTCAGGATCTCGGCCGTGAGCCGACGCCGGAGGAACTCGCCAAGGAAATGGACATCACGCCGGAGAAGGTGCTGGAGATCCAGCAGTACGCGCGTGAACCGATCTCGCTGGACCAGACCATCGGCGACGAGGGCGACAGCCAACTCGGTGACTTCATCGAGGACTCCGAAGCGGTGGTCGCGGTCGACGCGGTCAGCTTCACCCTTCTGCAGGACCAGTTGCAGGACGTGCTCGACACCTTGTCCGAGCGTGAAGCGGGCGTCGTCCGGCTGCGCTTCGGTCTCACCGACGGTCAGCCCCGCACCCTCGACGAGATCGGCCAGGTGTACGGAGTCACCCGCGAGCGCATCCGCCAGATCGAGTCGAAGACGATGAGCAAGCTCCGGCATCCGAGCCGCTCCCAGGTGCTCCGCGACTACCTGGACTGAGCAGCAGGCCCCGCCCGGCAGATCGACGAACGCCGGCGAGTCGACCCCCACCCGTCCCGGGCGGCGTCGACTCGCCGGCGTTCTGCGTCGGGCTCCCCTACAGCGTGCGGATCCACGATCTGGTGTCGGCCGGGTCGATCACGTCGTCGAGTTCGAAGGTCGCCGCCGCGCTCAGGGCGCGTCCGCGCGCGTACATCGTCGCGACCAGTCGGTCGTACAGTTCGGTCCGCGCCCCGTCGTCCGGGGCCGCGGCGAGTTCCTTCGAGAAGCCGAGCCGCACGGCGCCCTCCAGACCCATGCCGCCGATCTCACCGGTCGGCCAGGCCACTGTGAACTGCGGCGCCCGGAAGCTCCCGCCCACCATCGCCATCGCGCCGAGTCCGTAGCCCTTGCGCAGGATCACCGCACCGAACGGCACGGTCAGTCGGGCGCCGACCGAGAAGAGGCGGGAGAAGCGGCGCACGGTGGCCTGCTCCTCCGATTCCGGCCCGACCATGAAACCCGGGGTGTCGCAGAACGAGACCACGGGGAGTCCGCGCAGCTGACACAGTTCCAGGAACTCGGCGAGTTTGTCGGCTCCGGCGGCGTCGATCGCGCCGCCGAGATGAAGGCTGCTGTTGGCGACGAATCCGAACGGCCGGCCCTCCACGCGCAGGAAACCGGTGACGATTCCGGGTGCGTGATCCGGGCGCAGTTCCAGAACCGAATCGACGTCCGCGACCGCCCTCACCGCGGCGTGCACGTCGTATGCCCGCAGCCGGTTCTCCGGTACCGCGTGGCGCGCCCGACGCCCGTCGGGGGCGGTCCACTCGTCCACCGCGCCCCGGAAGTACCCCAGCACCTGCCGAGCGAGCCGGACGGCGTGCGCCTCGTCGTCGGCGACGAGGTCGACCACGCCGTTGCGGCGCTGCACGTCGATCGGGCCGATCGCCTCGGGCGGGTACTCGCCGAGCCCGCCGCCGGAGATCATCGCCGGACCGCCCATGCCGATGTTCGCGTCGGGGGTGGCGATGAGGATGTCGCAGGCGCCCGCCAGAGCCGCGTTGCCCGCGAAACACCGGCCGGACACCACGGCGATCGACGGTGCGCGATCGCGCACGCGGGCCATCGACCGGAAGGTCGACACATCCAGGCCCGCGACGATGTCGAGGTCGGTGTCGCCCGGACGGCCGCCGCCGCCCTCGGTGAAGAAGACGACGGGGATCTCCCGCTTGAGCGCGATGTCGAGCATGCGATCGGTCTTGGCGTGGTTGCGCCAACCCTGGGTGCCCGCGAGGACGGTGTAGTCGTAGGACATGACCACCGCGGCGGCACGGTCGGCACCGAAGGCGTCGGCGGCGATGGTCGCGATTCCGCCCACCAACCCGTCGGCCGGGGTGTTGGCGATCAGATCGTCCTCCGACCGCCGCGCCTTCTGCGCGGCGATGACGAGCCCGCCGTACTCGACGAAGCTGCCGGGATCGACCAGGTCGGCGATGTTCTCCCGTGCGGAGCGCCTGCCGATCCGATGGCGACGGGCGATCGCATCGGGGCGGGCCTCGTCCCGGGTGAGACGATGCCGTGCGTTCACCTCGTCGAGGTCGGCGCGGTTCCGGTCGAGGTCGTCGGCCGCGGTGTCGGCTGCGCCGCTCGCCGCAGCGTCCGGGCGGTAGACCACCAGAGGGGTGCCCGCGAGCACCGTCGCGCCTTCGGCCGCGAGCACCCGCATCACCCGCACCGAGGTCTCGGCGATCACCTCGTGCTGCATCTTCATCGCTTCGAGTACCGCGAGGGGCTCGCCGGCGGCGACCACGCGGCCCGGTTCCGCGACGTGGATGACGGTGGCGGTCAGCGGCGCGGCCACCGCCTGTTCGTCCTCGTCGAGGTCGGCGTCGACGGTCTGCCGCGCGCCGTCGTCGTCGCACGCGGGCAGCAGGTCGGCGAGCCTGCGGTCGAGGAAGCCGGTGTCGACCGGCCCCTGAGCGAACTCGGCGTCCGCGAGGATCGCCCGCAGCAGCCCGATGTTGGTCTGCGGCCCGTCGATGACGAACTCCGACAGCGCGCGGTCGGCTTTCGCGTAGGCCGACGAGAGAGTCGGCGCGCGGACGACGACCTTGGCGAGCAGGGAGTCGTACCGCAACGAGGTCTCCAGTCCGGGCGCGCCGAAGGTGTCGACGCGGACGCCGGGTCCGGTCGGCGGCGTGAAGGCGTCGAGCCTGCCCGCTGTCGGCATCGCCGAACCGTCGGCGCTCATCGTCTCGAGGTTGACGCGCGTCTGCACCGCGCAGGCAGTCGTGGGCGGGATCGTGGCCAGACCGCAATCGGCGAGCCGGCCCCCGCCGGCCAGGGTCAGTCCGATCGCCACCAGATCCAGACCGGTGACCTCCTCGGTGACCGTGTGTTCCACCTGGATGCGGGGATTCACTTCGAGGAACACCGCGCGCGACCCCTGCACCAGGAACTCGACCGTCGCGAGCCCGCGGTACCCGGCCGCCGCGACCAGTCGCGCGGCGTCGTCGTGCAACCGAGTGCGCAAGCCGTCGCCCAGTCCCGGTGCGGGCGCCACCTCGATGAGTTTCTGTCGACGGCGCTGGACGCTGCAGTCGCGGTCGCCGACCGCCACCGCCTCAGCGCCGTCGCCGACCACCTGCACCTCGATGTGCCGACCGCCGGTGAGGAGTTCCTCGGCGAACACCCGCCCGTCGCCGAATCCGAGTTCGGCCTCGGCGACCGCGGACCGGAACGCGGCGTCCAGATCGGCGTCGCCGGTAACGGGACGCATCCCGCGCCCTCCGCCGCCGGCGAGCGCCTTGAGCATCACACCGCCGGGGCATCGTCCCGCGAACTCCCTGATCCGCGCGAGATCGGCGGCGCCGTCGGTCGCGGCGAGCACATCGAGCCCGCATTCGACGGCGGCCGCGCGCGCGGCCTGCTTGTCGCCGAAACGCCGCAGTACCTCGGGTGCGGGGCCCGCGAACGTGATGCCCGCGTCCGCGCACGCCTGCGCGAAGTCGGCGTTCTCCGACAGGAAGCCGTAACCCGGATGCACGGTGTCGGCACCCGTCCGGATCGCGGCGCTGCACACCGCGTCGATGTCGAGATACGCGGCCGGGCCCTCACCGGGCAGTCCGACGGCCTCGTCGGCGGCGGCGACGTGCGGTGTGGCGGCGTCGTCCGGTGCGTACACCGCGACGGTGTACACGCCCATCTCGCGGGCGGTGCGGATGATGCGCAGGGCGATCTCGCCCCGATTGGCGATCAGCAGCTTCATGCCGCGCCCCCGGTCGTCGCCGCGGCGCGCTCGAGGAGTTCGCCCTTGCGGACCTTGCCGGTGGCCGTCATCGGCAGCGCGTCGACGACGATCACCTCCGGCACCTTGTAGGTCGCGAGGTTCTCCCTCGCCCAGGCCACCAACGACCGCTCGTCCGGGCCTTTCTCGGTGACCACGACGAAGGCGACCGGGACCTGCCCCCTGTCGGGGTCCGGCCGAGGAACCACCGAGATCGCCTCGATCCCCTCGTGGCGGCGCATCAGTGCCTCGACCTCCGACGGGAACACACTCATGCCGTTGATCTTGATCATCTCCTTGGTCCGCGCCAGGTAATGCAGCGCACCCCACTCGTCGAAGCGGCCGAGGTCGCCCGTGTACAGCCACCCGTCGCGGAGCGCGTCGGCGGTGGCCCGGGGATTGTCGAGGTAACCGCTCAGGATCGACGGACTCCGGACGATGATCTGGCCGACCTCGCCGACCGGCAGCGGACGGCCGTCGTCGTCGACGACCAGGATGTCGGTTCCGGGAACCGGCAGACCGCAGAACACCGGATCGGCGAGCAGATCGCGGTCGCCGTCCTGGAAGCCGAGGGTGAACGTGTCGGCGGTGTGCGTCTCGGTCATGCCGTAAGAGGCCTCGCGCAGGACCGATCCGACCGCGGCCCGCCATCGGGCCCGGATCGGCGGATCGAGCCGGGTCACGAACGACACGGCGAGAGTGGACCTCAATGAGCGCAGCGCAGCCGGGTCCAGGCCGGGCAGGTCGAGGATCTCCAGGTAACTGTCGACGGTGGCCACGAGGTCGGTGACACCGTAGGCGGCCACCTGGTCGACGACCGTTGCGGCGTCCCACCGGGTCAGCAGCACCACCCTTTGGCCGTTGATCAGCGGCTTGATGATGCCGAAGTCCTCGCCGGCGATCCAGAAGACGGGCAGGAAGTTCATCGAGACCGCGTCCGCATCGCCCAGGCCGGTTCCGCCGGCGAGGGTGGCCGTGGCGGCCGTGTACGCCATGTGCCGCTGCGTGTGTTCGCACCCCTTCGGCATACCGGTGGTGCCGCCCGTGTAGTTCAACGCCGCGAGCACGTCCGGATCGGCCGGGCGCACCTGCGCGCGCGGGGCGCGCATGATCTCGGCCCAGTCCGACGCGGTCGACGACGGATGTGCGCGCATGTCGTCCAGTGCCGTCGTCGCGACCAGTCGCACCGGGGTGCGGGCACGCACCGACTCGACGAGGTCGCGCTGCTCGGGTGAGGTGAGCAGCACCGTCACGTTCGCATCCGTGAGCTCGTGCTCGAGTTCGAAGCCTTTGAACAGCGGGTTCACCGGAACATGGACAGCGCCGAGCTTGAGCACGCCGAGCATCGCGATGTGGAACTGCGGGCAGTTGGCGAGGTGGATTCCGACCCGGTCCCCCGCCCGAACGCCCACCGACTCGAGCCAACCCGCGAACCGGTCCGAGAACTCGTCGTACTCCGCATAGGAGACGTCGCGGTCGTAGAAGGTGATCGCCGGCGCGTCGGGACGGAGTGCGGCCCAATGCCGCAGGTGGTCGACCATCGTCGGACGTCCGGCCGGGTACTCGAATTCTCGGGGCACAGCGGCCGGCCAATTCGCCAGCTGCCGGGCCGCGAGCTCCGCGGCCGCCGCCTCGAGAACCGCTGCCGGTGGCGTCTGTGTGCTGTCGGTGGCCCGGACGTCAGCCGGCGTGCTCTGTGGGGACATGGGTGGAACTGCTCCTGTTCGGGGTGGCCCGCTACGGGGCCGGGTGGTCGTCGGTCAGTCCGAGCAGACGCTCGGTGACCGCGATGATGTCGAGGACGAACCGCTCCTTGGCCTCCTCATCCGCCCCGGCGAGCCGCTTGGCGCCGTGGTGGATGGCGTCGCCGATGATCTGCACCAGTCGTTCCGGCTCGATCGCCGGATCGAGGGTTCCGCCGGGAAGGTTCCGGAGGAATCGCGCGTAACCGCGGATCCGGCGGTCGGCTCCCGAGGTCCAGATCTCGGCGACCTCCGGCCGCACCGACGCGGTGACGTCGATCAGCCCGACGATGCCGCCCATCGAGAAGATGGCGTCCAGGTACGCGCGAGTAGTCGCGGCGAGGATCTCGCGTGCACCGGCGTCCTCCAGCCCGGTGAGGCTCTGCGTCACGTTCAGCTCGTCTGCCAGCTTCTCCACCAGGGCCAGGAAGACCTCGTCCTTCGATCGGAAGTAGGCGTAGAACGTGGGGCGCGAGGTGTGCGCGCGGTTCGCGATCATCTCGACGGTGACCGCGGAGTAGCCGAACTCGTCGAAGCACTCGGCGGCGGCGGCGAGGAGTTGGTTGCGGCGGGCTGCTCCGGCGTCCTTGCGGCTGGCACGGGCACGCTCTTGAGTGGTGCTCACTGTGACAGTCTGCTGTGACACGGTCGGCCTTTCAAGGACGCCGGAGCGCCGTCAAGCGGCGGCCGGCACGCCCGGCACCGCCTCCGGATCGGTGCGGACGGCCGCACCGTTGGTCTCCGGCAGCCGCCAGGCGCAGACCACGGTGACCAGTGCCATCGCCGCCAGATAGATCGACACTCCGGTGGTCGACGCCGTCTCGGCGATGATCCAGGTCATGACGAGCGGGGCGACGCCGGAGACGGCGACGGCGGCGATCTGGTAGCCGAGTGAGGCGCCGGAGTAGCGCAGCCGGGGCTCGAACAGTTCGGCCATGAAGGCGGCGAGCGGTCCGTACGTCAACGCCTGCCCGATGCTGCTGATCATCATCGCGAAGAAGAGGAGAACGCCCGATGCGGAGTTCGCGAGCCAGAAGAACGGGAACGCCCACAGGAGCAGCACGCCGCCGCCGAGCAGGATCAACGGTCGGCGGCCGATCGAATCGGACGCCTTACCCGCCCACGCGATCACCACGGGCATCAGGACGGAGACCACCATGATGGCGGCGAGGACGGTGGTCCGGTCCATGCCGAGGCCGTTGTCCGCCGCGGACTTGGTGCCGTAGGCCAGGAATCCGGCGATCGCCACATAGAAGGCCGAGTTGGTCGCGGCCAGCAGACCCGCGCCGAGCAGGATCTTGCGCCAGTGGAAGCGGATGGCCTCCGACAGTGGCGCCTGGGCGATCTGCTCGGTATCACGCCTGGCCGCGGCGGTCTCCTGCAGTCGACGGAACTCCGGTGAGTCCTCGACCTTGAAGTGGATGTACAGCACCAGCGGGATGAGGGCGGCACTGGCCCAGAACGGGATCCGCCAGCCCCAGCTCAGGAAGGCCGCATCCGACGTCGAGGCGTTGACGATGATCATCGCCAGGTTGCCCATCACCAGACCCAGCGGCACTCCCATCTGACCGAACGTCCCGGCGAATCCGCGGCGCTTGGGGCCTGCCGATTCGGTGAGCAGCAGGACGATGCCGCCCCACTGGCCGCCGCACGCGAGCCCCTGGATGAATCGCAGGGTCACGAGGAGGATCGGCGCGGCCGAGCCGATCGCGGCCGCCGACGGCAGGCATCCGATCAGGAAGGTCGCCAGTCCCATCGAGATCAGGCAGGCCAGGACCATCGGCTTGCGGCCGATCCTGTCGCCGAAGTGGCCGGCGAGGATGCCGCCCAGCGGGCGGGCGATGAATCCGACCGCGAAGGTGCTGAACGCGAGCAGGGTGCCGACCAGCGCCGAGGCGTCCGGGAAGAAGATCTTCGGAAAGACGAGCGCCGCTGCGGTGCCGTAGACGAAGAAGTCGTACCACTCGATGGAGCTTCCGAACAGACCGGCGGCCAGCAGTTTGCGGTGCGCGGACAGTTCCTCGGTCCCCTGCGCTGCCACCGCACCAGTTGGATTTCTCATGACCCTCCTCGGTCTCGAAGTGTGATGCGTGACACT
The DNA here is from genome assembly GCF_041950545.1 of Gordonia sp. PS3. Taxonomy (NCBI): domain Bacteria; kingdom Bacillati; phylum Actinomycetota; class Actinomycetes; order Mycobacteriales; family Gordoniaceae; genus Gordonia; species Gordonia sp. PS3. The sequence goes on from NZ_CP169524.1 coordinate 2,138,526, forward strand.
CATCATGCTTTACATTGACGTCAACGTCAATGACTGAAGGCCCAGCGGGAGCGTCCGAGGAGACGACCGTCGTGCACAGCTAAAACGCGCCGTCGGCGGACGTGGTCACGTCCGCCGACGGCGCGTCTCGTCGCCTCCGGTTCGCCGAGGTCAGGCGGGCAGATCGGCGAGGATCGCCAGCGCCGCCCGATGCCGTCCGGGAGTACCGAGAGCGATCTGATCGGCCTTCGCCCGCTTGAGGTAGAGGTGCGCGGGATGCTCCCAGGTCATTCCGATGCCGCCGTGCAACTGGACGGCTTCCTCGGCGGCCCGGACGGCGTGGTCGCCGCAGTAGGCCGCCGCGACCGCCGTCGTCAGCGCCGACTCGTCAGAGTCCACTCCGAGATCGGTCGAGACGACCGCAGCCGCGCGCGCCGCCGCCGAGGCCTGTTCGGTGTCCGCGTACAGGTCCGCCAGCCGGTGCTTGATCGCCTGGAAGCCACCGACGACGCGCCCGAACTGGCGTCGCTGCCGCAGGTAAGCCACGGTTTCGGTGACACACCACCGCGCGATGCCCGCTTGTTCGGACGCCAGCAGGGCCGCGCCCATCGCGAGACCGGAGCGGATCGCCGCCGCGCCGTCGTCCGACACACGCCTCCCCTCGGCCCCGTCGAACTCGAGGTCGCTGACCGGTCGGGTCATGTCGAGCGACGTGACCGGCGTGACTACGACCGACTCCGACGGCACCGCATACAGGGCGCCGTCCGAACCGGGAACCAGGAAGACATGGGCGTCCTCGGCGCCGGCCACGCTCTGCACCCGCCCGGACAGGCGCGCGTCGGCCGCCGCCACCGTCGCGATGACCGAATACGGATCGGCGGAGAACGGGACGGCGAGCGCGGCGACGACGGATCCGTCGGCCAGCCCCGGGAGCAGTTCGGTGTCGCCCGCCTCCTCGAGCACGGTGGTCGCGATCACGGCGCTGGTGAGCATCGGGGTGTGCGCCGATATCGCACCGAGTTCCTCGAGGACCACCGCCGCCACCGCCGGCGTGGCTCCGGCACCGCCGTGCTGCTCACCGATCAACAGGCCCGCGAGCCCCAGTCCGGCCATCTCCCGCCAGAGGTCGGGCGGCGCGGCGCCGTCGTAGGCGGCGATGAGGGCGTCCGTGCTCACTCGCCGGGACAGCAGATCGCGCACGGCGGCCCGCAGATCCTCCTCCGCCTCGTCGGGCACCAGGTGCGGCACGTAGTCCGCCGCGACGCTCATCTCGGCACGTCCTTCCATGGAATGTCCTTGTCGACTCGGTGTTCGGGCGGCAGTCCGAGGATGCGTTCGGCCACGATGTTGCGCAGGATCTCCGATGTCCCGCCCTCGATCGAGTTGCCCTTGGCTCGCAGATACCGGTAGCCCGCGTCGCGGCCGAAGAAGTCGACGCGCTGCGGCCGGACCATCGTCCAATCCGAGTAGCGCAGTCCCTCGGCGCCGAGGATCTCCAGTTCCAGCCCGGACAGTTCCTGGTTGATGCGTGCGAACGAGAGTTTCATCGCCGCTCCCTCCGGACCGGGCTGCCCGGAGGCGAGCTTCTGGCCGAGCCGGACGCCGGTGAGACGAGCCACCTCGGAATCGACCCAGAGCTTCAGCAGTTCGCCGTGCAGTTCCGGGGTACGCAGGTCGGGGCGGTCGCGCCAGGTCCGCGCGACCACGCCGATCATCCCGTCCTCACGCCGGGCGGCCCGGCCCCCGATCGCCACCCGTTCGTTGTTCAGGGTCGCATTGGCGACTTCCCAGCCCTGACCGATCTCCCCCAGCCGCTGGCTGTCCGGGATGCGCACGTCGGTGAGGAAGACCTCGTTGAACTCCGCCTCGCCGGTGATCTGGCGCAGCGGCCGGACGTCGACGCCGGGGTCGGTCATATCGCACAGGAAGTACGTCAGTCCGCGGTGCTTGGGCACATCGCCGTCGGTGCGGGCGACGAGGATCGCCATTCGGGCGTTGTGCGCGCCCGAGGTCCACACCTTCTGCCCGTTCACCACCCACTCGTCGCCGTCGCGGACGGCTCGGGTGGCCACGGCCGCCAGGTCGGAGCCGGCCCCGGGTTCGCTGAACAGCTGGCACCACACCTCCTCGCCGGTCCAGAGCGGGCGCAGGTAGCGGTCGAGCTGCTCGGGTGTGCCGTAGCGCAGGATCGTCGGCGCGGCCATGCCCAGGCCGATGCCGTTGACCTCGCTCCGGTTTCCGGGTGCGCCGGCCTCCGCGAAGAGTCGGTCCACCTCGGGCTGCAGCGACCGCGACAGCCCCAGTCCGCCGCGGCCCACCGGGTACGCCACCCAGGCCAGACCCGCGTCGTACCGGGCTCGGAGGAACTCCAGCGAATCGGTGGTCGCGGGATCGTGTGCGGCCAGGAAGTCCGCCACCGTCCGCGCGAGATCGGCCGCCGCGGTCGCCTCCGTCATCAGCGAGTCTCTTGCCTGCGGAGTTCGGCGCGCGCGAGGGAATTCTTGTGCACCTCGTCCGGCCCGTCGGCGAACCGCAGCGTCCGGATGCCCGCGATGTAGTTGGCGAGCGGGAAGTCCTGGGAGAGTCCGCCGGCGCCGTGCGTCTGAATCGCCTTGTCCAGGATCCACTCGACCGTCGACGGGGTGGCGATCTTGATGGCCTGGATCTCGGTGTGGGCGCCGCGGTTGCCGACGGTGTCCATCAGCCACGCGGTCTTCAGGACCAACAGCCGCAACTGCTCGATCTTGACCCGCGATTCGGCGATCCAGTTGCGGATCACACCTTGTTCGGCGAGCGGTTTGCCGAAGGCGACGCGGCTCGCGGCTCGCCGGCACATCATCTCCAGCGCACGCTCGGCCATGCCGATCGACCGCATGCAGTGGTGGATGCGGCCCGGTCCGAGCCGGCCCTGAGCGATGGCGAATCCGTCGCCCTCCGCCCCGATCAGGTTCGCCGCCGGGACGCGCACGTCGGTGAACCGCAGTTCGGCGTGGCCGCCGTGATCGTGGTCGTCGTAGCCGAGCACGTGCATCCCGCGCACCACCTCGAAGCCCGGGGTGTCGCGCTCGACGAGGATCATCGACTGCTGCGCGTGCCGCTCCGCGGACGGATCGGTCTTCCCCATCACGATGAAGATCTTCGCGTTGGGGCTCATGGCACCGGTGATCCACCATTTGCGCCCGTTGATGACGTACTCGTCACCGTCGCGGACGATCGACAGTTCGATGTTGGTCGCGTCCGAGCTGGCGACATCCGGCTCGGTCATCGCGAACGCCGAGCGGATCTCGCCGTTGAGCAGCGGGGTCAGCCATTTGCGCTGCTGCTCGGCGTTCGCGTACTGGGCCAGGACCTCCATGTTGCCGGTGTCGGGCGCGGCACAGTTGAGTGCGGCGGGCGCCAGCCCGGGGCTGCGGCCGGTGATCTCCGCCAGCGGCGCGTACTGCAGATTGGTCAGTCCCGCCCCGTGTTCGCCCGGCAGGAACAGATTCCACAGTCCGCGCCTGCGGGCCTCGGCCCGCAGCTCGGCGAGGACCGGCACGCCGTCCCAATCCCACGGGTCCTCGAGCGCGGCCAGCTGCTCGGCGAACACCGGCTCGGCCGGGTACACGAACTGATCCATGAACTCCAGGAGGTTCTCCCGCAGTTCCTCGGTCTTCGCGTCGAACTCGAAATCCATCTCAGCTCTCCTTCAGAGCGTCCAGGCCCGCGTTCAGCAGCGGACCCACGGCCTGTCCGGCGTCGGCGAATCCTTCGCCGACCGTCTGACCGTTGACGTAGCGGTAGTGAATGCCCTCGACGATCCCGGCCAGCTTGAAGCAGCCGAACGCGAGGTAGAACCCGAAGTCCGAGAGGTCACGGCCGGACTCGGCGGAATAGCGCGCGAGGACCTCGTCCTCGGTGAGGAAGCCGGGCGCCAGCGAGACGTCGGTGACGCCGCCGCCCGCAGCACCGAGACGGTGGTAGACGCACATCAGCGCCAGATCGGTGAGCGAGTCCCCGATCGTCGACAGTTCCCAGTCGAGCACCGCCCGGGCCTGATCGGCGTCGTCGACGAGCACGTTGTCGAGGCGGTAGTCGCCGTGGACGATGCCCGGGGCGGCGTCGGCGGGTACCCGCTCGGCCAGCAGCCCGTGCAGTCGCTGCATGTCCGGGAGGTCGCGGGTGTGCGCGGCGTCGAACTGTTTGCGCCACCGCGCGACCTGCCGGGCCAGAAACCCTTCGGGACGGCCGAAGTCGCCCAGTCCCACCTCGGCCGGATCCACGCGGTGCAGAGCGGCCAGCGTGTCGACGAGCCGCTCGGAGATCGCACGGGTGCGGCTGCTGCCCAGCTCGGCCAGTTCGGCGGCCTTACGGTAAGGAGTCCCGTCGACGGCCTCCATGACATAGAACCGCGCGCCGAGCAGGTCGGTGTCGTCGCAGATCGCGTACATCCGCGGCACGGGCACCTCCGTCGGCGCCAGCGCCGACATCATCGTATACTCGCGTCCCATGTCGTGCGCCGTCGCCAGCAGCTTGCCGACGGGCGGGCGGCGCAGTATCCAGCGGTTGTCTCCGTCCGTGAGGCGGTAGGTGAGGTTCGACTTGCCGCCGGCGATCAGCTCCGCGTCGAGCGCGCCGTCGATCGGGCCGACGTTCTCGATGAACCACGGAGTCAGCCGGGCCAGATCGAGACCGGGCAATTCGCGTGAACCGGTGGCCGCCATCAGAACACCAGCACCGAGACGGTCTCGGCGATGCACACCGGCTTCTCGCCGCCGTCGATCTCGATGGTGACCTTCTCGACCACCTGCTGACCGGCCGAACTCGCCTTCACCTCGACGAGTTCGAAGCCGGCCCGTACCTTCGATCCGACCGGGACGGGCGCGGGGAACCGCACCTTGTCGGTGCCGTAGTTGACGCCCATCGTGGTTCCGACCGCACGCCAGGCGCTCTGGCGCAGCACCGGAATCAACGACAGGGTCAGATAGCCGTGTGCGATGGTGGTGCCGAAGGGTCCCTTCGCGGCCCTCTCCTGGTCGACGTGGATCCACTGGTGGTCACCGGTGGCGTCGGCGAACAGGTTCACCTTCTCCTGAGTCACCTCGTACCAGTCGGAGTAGCCCAGATGCGTTCCGACGGCGGCGACGAGGTCTTCGGCACTGTTGATCTCGATCATCGTCAGGCCTTCGGTCCGCCGGCGACGTAGATGACCTGACCGGAGACGAAGCCGGCGCCTTCGCTCGCGAAGAAGCTCACGGTGTGCGCGATGTCGGCGGGCTCGCCCACGCGCTGGACCGGGATCTCCTTGGCCGCGGCGGTCTTGAAGTCGTCGAAGGAGACGCCGATGCGCTCGGCGGTCGCTGCGGTCATATCGGTCGCGATGAATCCCGGAGCGATCGCGTTGGCGGTGACGCCGAAGCGGCCCAGCTCCAGCGCCAGGGTCTTGGTGAAGCCCTGCATCCCCGCCTTGGCCGCCGAGTAGTTGGCCTGGCCGCGGTTGCCGAGCGCCGAGGTGCTCGACAGGTTCACGATGCGCCCCCAGCCCTCCTTGGTCTGGTACTGCTGCACCTCGCGCGACATCAGGAAGGCACCGCGCAGGTGCACCGCCATCACCGAGTCCCAGTCGGAGACGCTCATCTTGAACAGCAGGTTGTCGCGGATGATGCCCGCATTGTTGACCAGGATCGTCGGCGGCCCGAGTTCGGCCGCGACCCGGCTGACGCCGGCCTCCACCTTGACTTCGTCCGAGACGTCGACGCCCACACCGATCGCTCTGCCGCCGGCGGCGGTGATCTCGTCGGCGACGCTCTGGCAGGCCGCTTCGTCGAGATCGAAAACGGCCACGGCGTGACCGTCGTCGGCCAGACGGCGCGCCACCTGGGCACCGATGCCTCGAGCGGCGCCGGTCACGATCGCAATGCGCTGGGTGGTCATAGAGTTCTCTCCTTCGAGGACGTACTTGATTCGGATGTGCGGGATTCGGGTGTGCGGGATCGGGCGGAGCGGCCGGTGAGTCCGCTCGGCGTGGCCTGATACGCCACGCGTCCGACGGTATTGCCGTCGGCGAGCCGTTGCAGGCCGTCGGGGATTTCCTCCAGTGGCAGCCGCTCACTGACGAGGGGCGCGATGGCTCCGGAGTCGGCGAGCGCGGTGAGCTCGGCGTGGCATTCGCGGACGAGGTCGGGCGCGTACCTGTTGTACAGACCCCAGTGCAGACCGACCACCGAGTAGTTCTTGATGAGCGCGTGGTTCAGCGCCGTCTCGGTGATGGTGCCGCCGGCGAAGCCGATCACCAGGATCCGCCCCTCGAATGCGATGCACTTGGTGGACCGCAGGTAGGTGTCGCCGCCGACGGGATCGTAGATCACGTCGGCGCCGCGACCGCCGGTTTCGGACTTGACGACCTCGACGAAGTCTTCCGCGTGCCGGTCCACCACGACATCGGCGCCGAGCTCGCGAGCGACCCCGGCCTTGGCCGATCCGCCGACCACGCCGATCACCTTCGCGCCGGCGGCCTTGCCCAGTTGAATCGCGGCACTGCCGACCCCGCCGGCCGCGGCGTGCACCAGCAGGGTCTCCCCCGGTTGGAGCCGGGCTCGACGGTGCAGTCCGAACCAGCCGGTCTGGTACCCGATGAACAGCGACGAGGCCTGCGCATCGTCCAGGGACTCCGGCGCCGGGAAGGTCTCGGCGGCGGCCATCACCGCGTACTCGCCGAAACCGCCGTACGGCAGCACCGCGCCGCCGAGCACCCGGTCGCCGACCGACAGCCCGGCGACGCCCTCACCGAGCGCGGTCACCTCGCCGCACAGTTCCACTCCCGGGGTGAACGGCAGTTCCGGCCGCACCTGATAGAGCCCGCGGCACATGAGGACGTCCGGGAAGTTCGCCGCGGAGGCGAGCACCCGCACCACCAGCTGCCCAGGTCCCGGCTCCGGGAGGTCGACGTCGGCGAGGTGCAGCACCTCAGAGGGCTCGCCGAGCCGTTGCACCCGCCACGCCTTCATCGCGGCTCTCCCTCGGACCGGGCCGAGTCGAGCCTGCGCTGCAGTTTGTTCATGCCCGCGAGCCAGCGGTCGGTGTCGCCGGCCCTCGCCCGGTAGTAGCCGGACACCTCGGGGTGCGGCAGGATCAGGAAGTCGTCGCCGTCGAGGGCCGCCTCGACCGCCGCCGCCACGTCGTCCACGGAGAGTGCGACGTCATGGCTGAGCAGTTCTTCGAGGGGCCCGGACTGATCGAGCATCCGGGTGCGCACGCCCTGCGGACAGATCGCCTGCACCACGACGCCTCGATGCCGATAGGTCGCCGACAGCCATTCGGCGAAGGCGACGGCGCCGTGTTTGGTCACCGAATACGCGGGAGCGCCGAGCATGGTCAGCAGCCCGGCCGCCGAAGCGGTGACGACGAACCGTCCGCCGCCGCGCTCGATCCACTCCGGGACGAGCCGGCGCGCCGCGTGCACGTGCGCGAGCACGTTGACATTCCACGAGAGCTCCCAGTCGGCGTCGTCGGCCTCGAGCCCTCGCCCTCGGTCGACTCCCGCGTTGGCGAACCACGCGTCGATCGGACCGTAGGCTTCGCGGGCCGTCGCGATCAGGGCGTCCACACCGTCCTGCGACGCGGCGTCGCCCGGTGCGGCCACCGCGGTTCCGCCCGCGCCCGCGATCGACGCCACCGTGCGTTCGGCGCCCTGCGCATCGAGATCGGCCACCACCACCCGAGCGCCCCGCGCACCCATCGCGACGGCGAGCCCGGCGCCGATGCCGTTGCCCGCTCCGGTGACGACGACCGTCTTACCGGCCGGATCGAAGGCCGCCGGGTCCGCGCCGCTCATCAGGCGCCGCCGCCGAGGAGCACGCCGCCGTCCACGACGAGCGTCTGTCCGGTCATCCAGCCCGCGTCGGCCGACAGCAGGAAGGCCACCACCGAACCGATGTCGTCCGGCTCCCCCAATCGCTTGAGCGGGTACGCCGAGGCGACCTGCTCCTCGCGACCCTCGTAGAGGGCGGTGGCGAACCGCGTCTTCACCACCGCCGGAGCCACCGCGTTGACCCTGATGTTCGGTCCGAGCTCCCACGCGAGCTCTTCGGTGAGATGGATGACCGCGGCCTTCGACACCCCGTAGAAGGCGATGCCCGGTGCGGGGCGCAGACCCGCGATGGAGGCGACGTTGACGATCGCACCGCCGTGCTCACCCTGCCAGGCCCGGTTGACCGCCTGCGCCCAGCGCAGCGCCGAGATGACGTTGACGTCCATGATCTTGCGTGCGGCCTCGGGATCGATGTCCATCAGCGGTCCGTAGACCGGGTTGATACCGGTGTTGTTGACGAGCAGATCCGCACTGCCGAAGCGCTCGACGGTCTTCGCCACCGCATCGGCCTGATGGTCGGGGTCGTCGCCGCGACCGGGTACCGCGAGTGCCACGTCCGCACCGCCGAGCCGTTCGACGGCGTCGTCGAGGGCCTCCTTCTTGCGAGCGGTGATCGTGACCTTGGCGCCTTCGGCGATCAGCCGCTCGGCGATCGCGAACCCGATGCCGCGGCTGGCGCCCGTCACGATGGCCGTCTGGCCCTTGAAGCGCTGAGGATCGATCTGTGCCACGGAGTCTCCTTGTCATGAACTGCGGTGAACTCTGACTAAGCGCTTGCTTAGCTGTTACGATCCACCTTGCACCACGGTGAGACATCCGTCAACCGGTCTCGCCGGATGCGGCCCGGCTCATATCCGAGACCGTGCGGCACCGACCCGGCACACAGGAGGCGAGCGTGAACGACGAGAGCATTCCGTCCCGATCCGAGCTCACCCGGCGGCGTCTGCTCGACGCCGCATTGGAGGCCTTCGCCGAACGCGGCTTCCACGGCACCACGACGCGCGACATCGCGTCGGCCGCCGGCATGAGTCCGGCGGCGGTGTACGTCCACTACCGCAGCAAGGAAGACTTGCTCTTCGAGCTCTCGCACACCGGCCACCAGGCCACCCTCGCGACCGTCGAGCAGGCCGACGACCCCGGTGCGGACCCGGCAGAGCGGCTCGCCTCGGTGATACGCGCATTCGCCGAGTGGCACGCGAGGGGACACACCAGCGCACGGATAGTGAACTACGAACTCACGAGTCTGACTCCCGAACACCGCCGCGAGATCGTCGAACTCCGCCGCGACATCACTCGGCGCGTGCGGGCGATCGTCGACGCCGGGATCGCCTCGGGCGCGTTCGACGTCGACGATCCCCACACGACCACGAACTCGCTCCTGTCGATGGGGATCGACATCGCTCGCTGGTACTCCGAGTCCGGCCCGCTCGACCCGAGCCGGCTCGGCGACTTCTACGCGGGCATCGCCCTCCGCGTGGTCGGCGCCGCTCCGGTGCGCGCCGATCGGCCCGATCCGTAGTCCGAATGAATTGATTTGCGACACACCGAGGCCAACCGGGAACATTCAGGGGCCGGTATTCGTCTGACAGAGTGAAGGACGACGAACCGATTCGCGGTTCGCCGGCTATGGGACGGAGGACGACATGAGCGACATCGCCACGACCGCACCCGCGAGGACGCCGCTGACTGCCGCAGACCGCTGCGATCGCTGCAGCGCCGCTGCCAAGGTGCGCGCCACCCTGCCGACCGGTGGAGAGCTGCTCTTCTGCCTCCACCACTACAACGATCACGAGGCCCGCCTCGTCGAGATCGGGGCGGTGGTCGACTGACCGCCGCGCCGGTCACGGCCGGCTGACTCCAGGCTCGAAGCCCTGCGAACCTACCAGGTTCGCAGGGCTTTGATCCTTTCGCGCAACTGTTCGGCGGTCGCCATCGCCGTCGGCGGACCGCCCAGGCGAGTGCGCAGCTCGTTGTGGACCTGGCCGTGCGGCTTGCCCGTCCGGTGGTGATGGAGCGCGACGAGGGTGTTCAACTCCTTGCGCAGGGCGTGCAGGTTCTCCCCCGTCTGCCGTTCAGCGGCGTTCGGAGCGGCCTGCGCCTGAGCGTCGTCGGCGGGACGCGCCTTGGCCGCGGCCGACCGTCGTGTCACCTGGTCGGCCTGCCGCTGCTGCAGCAGCGTTCGCACCTGGTCGGCGTCCAGCAGTCCGGGAAGTCCCAGATAGTCCGACTCCTCGTCGGAACCGACGAGTGTCGTGGTGCCGAACGAGGAACCGTCGTAGATCACCTGATCCAGTTCGGCGTCGGCGTGCAGCGATTCGAAGGTCTTCTCGTCCTCGCCCGGCTCGTCCTCGCGCTTGTTGGCCTGAGCCAGGAGCCCGTCCTCGAGTCCGTCCGACTCACGATGCGGCTTGCCCAGCACGTGATCGCGCTGCGCCTCGAGCTTGCTCGCCAGGTCGAGCAGCACCGGCACGGAGGGCAGGAAGACGCTCGCCGTCTCCCCCGGGCGCCGCGACCGCACGAATCGGCCGATCGCCTGCGCGAAGTACAGCGGAGTCGACGCATTGGTCGCGTACACCCCGACCGCCAGCCGCGGCACGTCGACGCCTTCGGACACCATGCGCACCGCGACCATCCACTCGTCCTGACTCGCCGAGAACTCGGCGATCCGGGAGGACGACTTCGGATCGTCGGACAGGATCAGCGCGGGCTTCTTGCCGGTCATCGACAGCAGCAGCTCGGCGTAGTCGCGCGCGGTCTGCTGGTCGGTCGCGATCACCAGTCCGCCCGCGTCCGGCACACCCGAGTCCCGCAGCTTCATCAGCCGGCGGTGGGCTGCCGAGAGGACCGCGGGGATCCAGTCGCCGTGGGGGTCGAGCGCGGTGCGCCAGGCGCGCGAGGTCTGCTCGGCCGAGAGCGGCTCACCGAGCCGGGCGGTGAACTCCTCACCCGCGCTGGTCCGCCAGCTCGCCTGACCGGAGTATGCGAGGAAGACCACCGGCCGGACCACGCCGTCGCGCAGGGCGTCGGCGTAGCCGTAGGAGTGATCGGCCTTCGAGCGCTGCCCACCGCCCGGCTCCGGTTCGTAGGTCACGAACGGGATCGGGGAATCGTCCGAGCGGAAGGGTGTTCCGGTCAGCGACAGCCGTCGTTCCGCATCGCTGAACGCCTCCCGGATCCCGTCGCCCCACGATTTCGCGTCGCCGCCGTGGTGGATCTCGTCGAGAATCACCAGCGTCCGGTACTGCTCGGTGCGGACGCGGTGGCGGGACGGGTGCGCCGCCACCTGTGCGTACGTCAGGACCACACCGTCGAAGTCCGAGCTGGTCGACCCCGTCGAGTTGGAGAAGTTCGAGTCCAGTGCGATGCCGACGCGCGCGGCCGACTGTGCCCACTGGTGCTTGAGATGCTCGGTCGGCGCCACGACGGTGATCCGTTCCACGGTCCGGTCGGCCAGCAGTTCCGAGGCCACGCGCAGCCCGAAGGTCGTCTTTCCGGCACCCGGCGTCGCGACGGCGAGGAAGTCCTTCGGCCGTCTGGTCAGGTATTTCGTCAGCGCCCGCCGCTGCCAGGCGCGCAGCGGCGCGCCCGATCCCACGCGCCGAGCAGCCTCACCGTCGACCTCGTCCACCCCGTCACCGATTGTCGTCCCGGACCCGACTTCTGTCTCCGTGCTGGTCACCCTGCTCCTGCACCCTCCTCGCGAGAAAACCTTCACGAGTCTATCCCGGCCGCCGGACATCCTCGCGGTCGCCGCCGCACGCCTGCGCGCCACGCCCGCCGGCGGGGCGCTCGTTCCGGGCGTGGCGCCCATCCGCCATGCTGGTAGGCATCGACACCGAGCACCACGCGCCCACCGACGGCGAGGAGAACGCGAGTCAGGACGACCGGCAGAGCCGGGCGAGCCTGCCCGAAGTGATACGTGGAATCCCTCGTCTGGCGTGGCGGACGACGGTCAAGTCCTGGGACGACTCGATCATCGGCTGGGCCGCGCAGGCGGCGTTCTGGCAGGCTCTGTCGCTCCCCCCGCTGTTGCTCGGCGTACTGGGCAGCCTCGGATACATCGCCGACTGGTTCGGCCCCGACACCGTGCAGATCATCACGGAGCGCATCATCTCGTTCTCCGAACACGCCTTCACACCGAACGTGGTCGACGACCTCATCGCTCCGACCGTCGAGAACGTCCTCGGGCGGGGCCGAGTGGCGATCATGTCGGTGAGCTTCGTGATGTCGCTGTGGGCGGGATCGTCGGCGATGTCGTGCTTCGTCTCCTCGATCGTGCACGCACACGGACAGCACGAGATCCGCCACCCGGTGTGGCAGCGCATCTTCGCGCTGCTCATCTACATGGTCTTCCTGGTCTCCGGCGTCCTGGTGCTGCCGCTGGTGGCACTGGGGCCGACGTATCTGCACCAGATCCTGCCCGACGCGTGGGATCCGGCGATCTCCGATCTGGTCGACTGGGGCTACTTCCCGTTCGTGGGGGTGCTGTTGATCGGCGCGCTGGTGACGCTGTACCGGTTCGCGCTGCCGCATCCGGCGCCCTGGCACCGGCTGCTGCCGGGCGCCCTGTTCGCGGGTGTCTTCTTCTGGGTCGCGACGTACGTCCTGCGCTTCTACCTGACCGCGCTCACCCGCGCCGGCTACACCTACGGCGCCCTCGCGACGCCGATCGCGTTCCTCCTGTTCACCTTCTTCCTCGGCTTCGCGATCGTCGTAGGAGCCGAGTTGAACGCCTCGATCGAGGAACTGTGGCCGGCGCCGCGCGGCGGCGGGGTGGTGCGCAGCTGGGTCACCAGCCAGACCACCGAACTGACCGACACACTGCGCAATCGCGCACTGAACGGCCGCGCGTCGGGCGACGGCCGGGGCAGGGACGACGGCCGGGACGGGGACGATCCCGACGGACCCGCCCCGACCGCCCGCTGAGAATCGGTTACTTCTTCATCTTCTGGTAGATCTTCTTGCACTTCTCGCAGACCGGCGAGCCGGGTTTCGCGGACTTGGTGACCGGGAAGACCTCACCGCACAGGGCGACCACGTGAGTACCCATGACCGCGCTCTCGGCGATCTTGTCCTTCTTCACATAGTGGAAGACTTTCGGAGTGTCATCGTCCTCCTCAGTGCGTTCATCGATGTCCGGGCGTTCGATCGTCTGAGTAGCCATGACTCCATTGTGGACCACTGTGCAACCATGGAGGTATGGCGGAACGACGAGGACGCGATGGTGACGGCGACAGCTTCCTGATCACCAGCGCTGAACCCGACCGCGACGCCGTCTTCCGCGCCCGCAAGCGCCGCTATTTCCTGATGATGTCGATCCGTATCCCCGCACTGATCATCGCGTCGATCGTGTACGGCGTCACGCAGAACGGCTGGATCGCACTGGCGATCATTGTCGCGTCCATCCCGATTCCGTGGATCGCCGTTCTCAAGGCCAACGACCGGGAACCCCGCAAGCACGGCGAGGTGCCGATGTATCACTACGGCAGCACCCGCTCCGTGCAGCCGGAGATCGCGCCCGAGCCGCATCGCGATCGCTACGACGACCGGTCGCATCGGATCATCGAATCCGAGGTGGAGGGACGTCCCGATCCCGAGCGCCCGGAACGCGAGTAGGGCTCAGCCCACCGCGCGTTCGTCGCGTCCGCCGCTGATACGGTCGCCGTCCACTCGGTCGCCGTCCACGCCGTCGGCCAGCCAGGTCGCGACCGCATCGTCGACCGGCATCTCCAGCGCCGCGCACAGCCCGACGACGGTCCCGAAACTCGGGCTCGGCATCCGGCCGGACTCGAGTTTGCGCAATGTCTCCGGCGAGATCCCGGCTGCGGCCGCCACCCGCACGGGATCGCGGTCGGCCCGTGCGGAGCGGAAGAGGACTCCGAGGCGTCTGCCTGCGGCGAGTTGCTCGGGAGTCAACGGGAGACGAACCATACCCGCAGCTTAGCGGTATTCGAATACCGCGGGGCTGCTACAGTGTCGGTATTTAAATACCAACGCTGGGAGATGACGATGATGGAGCTCAAAACGCCGGATGAGATCGGGAAGATGGCGGTCACCGGCGCGTTCGTCGCCGAGGTCCTCACCGACCTCTCACGTCTCGCGCGCCCGGGCGTCGACGTGATGGATCTGGAACATCACGCACGACGGCTGATCGCCGATCGCGGCGCGGTCAGTTGCTATTGGGACTACTCCCCCTCCTTCGGCCGAGGACCGTTCCGCAACGTCGTCTGCCTGTCCGTGAACGACGCCGTGCTGCACGGCCTGCCCGCCCCGCACGTCCTCGCACGCGGCGATCTCCTGACCATGGATTTCGCCGTCTCGATCGATGGCTGGACTGCAGATTCGGCGATCACCGTTCAAGTCGGCTTCGACGACGACGTCGCGTCCCGCACCGACGATCCCGACGCACGACTGATCGACTCCACTCGCCGTGCTCTCGAGGCCGGCATCGCGGCCGCCCTTCCCGGAGGCCGACTCGGCGACATCTCCGCCGCCATCGGCGCCGTCGCCGCCGCCGACGGCTACCGCGTGAACACCGACTTCGGCGGCCACGGTCTCGGCCGCACCATGCACGAGGATCCACATGTCCCGAACGTCGGACGCGCCGGCCGCGGCCTCCGATTGAAGCCCGGAATGGTACTGGCTCTCGAACCGTGGTGGGCTGCGGGAACCGACGAGATCGTCTACGATGCCGACGGCTGGACGATCCGCTCGGCCGACGGGAGCAACACCGCGCACTCCGAGCACACCGTGGCGATCACCGAGGACGGACCGACCGTCCTCACCGCTCGCTGACAGCCGCCGTGTCCACAGTGTCTGCAGTCTCCACAGTGTCTGCAGTCTCCACAGTGTCTGCAGTCTCGACAGTGCATGCAGTCTCCACCGTCGCTGCAGTCTCGACCGTCCACGCCGACATTCGGCTGACGGCGCGAGCGGCGTCGGGCAGCCGAGAACGCAGCAGGTCCGCGAGTTCGCCGGGCCCGAAGCTCGCGACGACGGTCAACTCCACGTCGCGATCGTGGGCGACGTCGAGCAGTGCCGCCCACCGGGCGAGCGCGTCGGGGCCGGCGACGCACTCGTCGGGCATCGTCACCCGCCAGCGCGGAAAGCGCTCGGCCAGCGACAGGTAGTCCGATACATGGGCGGGGACCTCGCACAACTCGCCGAACCCGAACTCCACCGTCCCCTCTTCGTCCATCTCTTCGCCGGAGGGGACCGGGCGGCCGCCCCCGGCGCGTCGCACGGATCCCGCACCGCAGATCGTCCAACGCCCCCGACGGAAGCCGCCGGCGGCGAGGACGACCGCCGCACCCGCCTCCCGCAGATCGCGGCCGTCGTCCAGGGTCGCGACGGTGAAGATGTCTTCGATCGTCGCGATGGTCGGCTCGAATGCAGAGTGGAACAACGGGTTCGGCATCAGCTCGGCGGGCGCGCGATTCGAGGTCACGATGATACGGATCCGGCGGCGGTGCAACTCACGCAGCACTCGGTCGAGCAGCACTCCGTCGGCCGGGTCGTGGACGGTGAACTCGTCCAGGCAGACCGCCCGCGCCGAACCGACCAGTGCGGACACGCTCGGGGCGAGCCCGCCGGTCGCACCGATACCGTCGTGCAGATCCCGGAAGAACTCGTGCAGATGCCATCGGCGCGCACCGAGTGCCGCGATCACGGCGTCGACGAGCCAACTCTTACCGCGGCCGGGCGGACCGTGGAGGTAGACGTTCTCCTCACCGGACAGCAACCGCAGCACGGCGAGTTGTCCATCGGTGAGACGCAGCCCTTCCCGTGCCGCGCGCTGATGCACTGCCGCACGGACCGCGGCGCGGCGCTCCCGGTCCGCACGCATCGCTCGCTGCTCTCGCCACTTCCACATAACGAACACTCTATGTTCGTAGAGGGTGATTCAATGAGTGCCGTGCCCGATCTCACTCCCAGGACCGATCGCCGTGAGGCGATCTGCGAGGCCGCGCTCGACCTCGCCGCCGCCGGAGGCAACCGCGCGGTGACCCACTCGGCCGTCGACCGGACTCTCGACCTGCCCAAGGGATCGACGTCCTACTACTTCCGCACCCGTGCAGCACTCCTCGGCGGCGCGATCGCGCATCTGACCCGGACCTCGCGCGCCGCCTTCCACCGCGTGTCGGCGACCGCCGAGTCGTCGGGCACGTCACCGGGCACGGTCATCGCCGACTATCTTCACCATCTGACCGGCGTGCGGATGCGCGATGTGCGTGCCCGTTACGCCCTCGCCCCGGACGCCGCCGAAGCCGGCACGGCGACGGCGCTGAGCGAGTGCCTCTTCTCCCGGTCCGCAGCCATCGCGCTCTTCGCCGCCCGTTCCCGTGTCTCTCGCGAGCGGGGTGCGGACGATCTGGCCGAGGATCTGATGGTGTTCTGCGAGGGCGTCACGGCTCTCGCCTACTTCTCCGGCACGGTGCGCGATGCGCGGGAACTTCGGGATGCGATCGGTCGTTACTTTCCTGACCTGGTCCAATGAGCCGATTCCACCGCGCAGCGGTAGACTAAGCAACTTCTCAGCAACCACGGGGAACCTTTCCGGCACCCGCGACGTTGGACCTGGTGAACGCACTGATGAAACGCATCTCCAGGAGGTCGCATGGCTCACTCGACGATTGCCCGCCCGTCCGAAGCTCGTTCCACCCGTACTCGCCCGGCTCTCACCGAGCAGGATCTGGATGCGCAGTCACCCTCGGCCGACCTCGTCCGCGTCTACCTCAACGGCATCGGCCGCACCGCTCTGCTGACCGCTGAGCAGGAGGTCGACCTGTCCAAGGCCATCGAGGCCGGGCTGTATGCGAAGCATCTCCTGGCCACCAAGAAGCGCCTCAGCCCGGCAAAGAAGCGCGATTACGCCATTCTCGTCCGCGAGGGCGAACAGGCTCGCGCGCATCTGCTCGAGGCGAACCTGCGCCTGGTGGTCTCCCTGGCCAAGCGCTACACCGGCCGGGGCATGCCGCTGCTCGACCTCATCCAGGAGGGCAACCTCGGTCTGATCCGCGCCGTCGAGAAGTTCGACTACGCGAAGGGCTACAAGTTCTCGACCTACGCGACCTGGTGGATCCGCCAGGCGATCAGCCGCGGCATGGCTGATCAGAGCCGCACCATCCGCCTGCCCGTCCACCTCGTGGAGCAGGTCAACAAGCTGGCCCGTATCCGCCGCGAACTGCACCAGCAGCTCGGCCGGGAGGCCACCGACGAGGAACTGGCCCTGGAATCGGGCATCCCGGCTGAGAAGATCGCCGATCTGATGGACCACAGCCGCGATCCGGTGAGCCTGGACATGCCCGTCGGCAACGACGAGGAGGCGCCGCTCGGCGACTTCATCGAGGACGCCGAGGCCACCTCGGCCGAGACCGTCGTCATCGCGAACCTCCTGCACTCCGACATCCGCTCGGTGCTCTCGACGCTCGACGAGCGGGAGATGCAGGTCATCACGATGCGGTACGGCCTCGAAGACGGTCAGCCGCGCACGCTCGACCAGATCGGCCGCGCCTTCGGGCTCTCGCGCGAGCGTGTCCGCCAGATCGAGCGCGAGGTCATGACCAAGCTGCGTCAGGGCGACCGCGCCGAGAAGCTCCGCGCTTACGCGAGCTGATCCGATGAGGGACCGCGCCGCGGTCCCGCCCCAGACCGGCGGCTGCGGTCGATGATCCCCCGAGTCAACCCAGCCGCCTCGGCCCGGTGTCCGCGAGTGTGGGCACCGGGCCGACATCTATGTGCGACCCCAGGACCGAGATCCCGTCGGGCGAGGCGAGGATCGGGTCGAGCGTCAGCTCGCGGATCTCGGGGACGTCGTCGATCAGCGCCGACACCCGCTGCAGCAACTCCACCAGCGCGTCCGGATCGGTGTGGTCCTCGGCCAGCAGCGTCCGGACACTCGGCTCGTCGACCAGTTCCCTGGCATCGTGCTCAGTCAGCGGGATCGACCGGAAGCTCCGGTCACCGAGCGCCTCGAACAGTCGTCCGGAGAGGCCGAACGACATCAGCGGACCGAACGACGGACTGTCGGAGACGCGGAGGTACATCCCGACGCCTTTCGGCGCCATCCGCTGCACCTGGAGCGACGAGTCGCCGGTGAGGGTCTGCAGTTCGTTGAACGCGGTGATGACCGCGGTCGCGTCGGACAGGTCCAGCCGGGCGCCCTCCCGGTCCACCCGACCGACCCAGGCCGGCGAGGTGGACTTCACCACGACCGGGAATCCCAGCTCACGCGCCGCCGCAGACGCCTCGTGCATCGTCCGGACGTCCCGGAACGGAACCACTTCGATGCCGAAGTGCCCGAGCACGTACGACCCCTCGCGCGGAGTGAGCGAGCGCGGGCCGTCGGCCATCGCCTCTCGCACGAAGCTGCGCGCGTCCTCCGGCCGCGAATCCGGGATGGGTGCGGGCGCGGCGGCCGGCCGCGACCGCCACCGGGAGTAGCGCCACGCCTGCGCCAGCGCGCTCGCAGCGCGCTCGGGCGTCGGGTACGACGGGATCGACCCGCGCACGGGCAGCCCGTCCGGTCCGGTGCGCGACAGACCGGGCGGAACACCCTCCACCGCGAGGAAGGTCGTCACGACCGGTTTGGTCGGAACGTCGCCTCCGTCGGCCGGGCGGGTCGCTTCCAGCAGGCCCAACGCGTAGTCGGACGAGTCGACGGCCACCGGCGGGACGAACACCACGATCACCGCGTCGATCGCGTCGTCGTTCATCGCCTCGGCGACGGCGGCCGACAGTGCGTCGTGCGTCACGGCCGGCCCCAGATCCACGATCGAGACCACTTCGAGGCCCGAGCTGCGGGCGGTGTTGGCAGCCAGGGACGCGATGACCGACGAGTTTCCGAGGATGGCCGTCCGGGGACCGTCGGGCAGCGGCTGGTAGGCCAGCACGGTAGCGGAGTCGAAGAGCTCCGCGATCGTCTCGACCTGGATCACCCCGGCCTGTTCCAGCACCATCTGTGCCACGCGGTCGTCGCGCACCGGACCGGTGCGCTGGGCGTGTACCGGCGACATCGCCCCGCTGCCCGACTTGATCGCGACGATCGGCTTCTTGGACGCCACCCGGCGAGCGATCCGCCCGAACTTGCGCGGATTGCCGAAGCTCTCCAGGTACAGCAGCACCACGTCGGTGTCGTCGTCGGTGTCCCAGTACTGAAGCACGTCGTTCCCGGACACATCGGCGCGGTTGCCCGCGGAGACGAACGTCGACAGGCCGAGCCGGCGGTGGGCGGCGGTGTCGAGGATCGCGATGCCGAGCGCACCGGACTGGCAGAAGAATCCGACGCGGCCCGCCCCCGGAATGCGAGGAGCCAGTGACGCGTTCAGCGCGATGTCGGGATGGTTGTTGACCACACCGAGCGCGTTGGGCCCCACCAGGCGCATCCCGTGGGCGCGGACCTGTTCGGCGAGCCGCTTCTCGTTCTCCAGCCCGGCCTCGCCTTTCTCACCGAAGCCCGCCGACACCACCACCAGGGTCCGCACGCCTTTGGCGAGACAGTCGTCGAGCACTTGGTCTATGCGCGCGGCAGGCACCGCGATGACGGCCAGATCCACCGGGTCGGGGATGTCGCGCACCGTCGAATAGGAGCGGATCCCGCGCACCGACGGCGGTGCGGTGCGCGGCGGTCGTCCGGGACCGCGGCGGGGCTGGGCGTCGTCCGGTTCGGACGCCACCGCCGAACCGTTCACCGGGAACACCGGCCCGGTGAAGCCGGCCGCGAGCACATTCGCCAGCAACACGTTGCCGACCTTCTTGGGGTCGGCGGAGGCACCGATCACGGCCACCGACGAAGGACGCAGCAGATTCGCGATGCTGCGTGCCTCCGAGGCACGCTCGCGGGCGTTGCGCACCGCCGTCAGCGCCTCGGTGGGATCGATCAGGAACTCGACGTGCACGGTGCTGCCGTCGAAGGCCCGGCTGATCTGATATCCCGCATCACGGAAGACGGCCACCATGTTGGGGTTCTCCGACAGCACCTCCGCCTCGAACCGGGTGAAGCCGTTCTCCGCCGCCGCACCCGCCAGGTGCTCGAGCAGGATCGGACCCAACCCACGGCCCTGGTGATCGTCGGCGACCACGAAGGCCACCTCGGCGGAGGTCGGTTTACCGTCCGCCGCGAGCCCCTCGTACAGCCCCATCGCGATCACCCGGTCGCCGAGGAAGGCCAGCAGGGCGACGCGGTTGCGGTAGTCCACCGTCGTCATGCGCACCACTTCGCGCGGCGGGAGCGTCGGCGTCGGACCGAAGTACCGCATGTAGCGGGTGCGTTCGCTGAGACCGTTGTGGAACTCGACGAGCAGGTCGGCGTCGGCGGGCATGATGGGCCGGATGTGAACCACGCCTCCGTCCGAGGCGAGGACGTCGGCGCTCCACTGCCGCGGGTACTCGCGCGGGAGCGCGTCCTCGGTCGTCGGCGTCTCCTCCGTATCGCTCGCGGTGTCCGTCGATCCGGTGTCGGGCGTGTCAGTCACGAGGATCCTCCGGGTCCAGGCCGTGCAGCGGGAACACCGCTCGGCGGGTGGCGATGATGGCTTTGTCGGTCTGCCGCTGGGCGGTCTCCGAGACGCCGTCGGGTGGTTCTGCGCTGCCGTCGCCGTCCCAGCGGACGAAGTCGGTGACGCCGCCGTCTCCCATCGTGGCCTCCGGCGGCCGCGCGTAGTCGGGGTGAACCGTCTTCGCCAGATCCTGCGCGCCGGCGAGCCAGTCGTCCCCGATGCGGGTCTGCGCGGGCACGTCGCGATCGAGCGCCGCGCCGATCAGATGCGTCCAGCTGCGCGGGACCACGTTGATCACGCCGTATCCCCCGCCGCCGACGGCCAGCCAGCGTCCCTCGCAGTACCGGTCGGCGAGTTCGCGCAACGCCCGGACCGCGGCGGCGTGGCCGTCGACGGTCAGTGCCAGGTCGGTGAGCGGGTCGTCGCGGTGGCTGTCGACACCGATCTGCGTCACCAGGATCTGCGGCTTGAACGCCTCCACCATCGACGGAACGACGGCGTGAAAGGCGCGCAGCCACAACGAGTCCGGCAGCCCGGGCATCAGTCCGACGTTCATCGCGGTGCCCGTGGCCGGTCCCTCGCCCACTTCGGTGGCCCAGCCGGTGCCGGGCCACAGCGTCGCGGGGTGCTGATGCAGCGACACCGTCATCACCCGCGGGTCGCCGATGAACTCGGCCTGCACGCCGTCTCCGTGGTGCGCGTCGACGTCGATGTAGGCGATCCGGTCGTAGCCGTGCTCGAGCAGCCAGCGGATCGCGATCGAACAGTCGTTGTAGATGCAGAAGCCGGCGGCGTGGCCCTTCATCGCGTGATGCATGCCGCCGCCGATGTTGACCGCTCGGCGCACACTTCCGGACGCGATCGCCGCGGCCGCGGCCACCGAGCCGCCGACCAGCATCGCTCCCGCATCGTGCATGCCCTCGAAGATCGGGTTGTCCGCGCTGCCGAGGCCGAAGAGACGCTCGAGGACCGGGCCGTTGAGCGAGGCGGTGCCGTAGCTGACGGCCCGGACCGCGTCGACGTAACCCTGCGTGTGGACGGTGGTCAGGAGCCCGTCGTCCACCGGCAGCGGCTCGATCGTGTCCACGTCGTCGAGCACACCGAGGCTGCGCGCCAGCGACATCGTGAGGGCGAGGCGCACCGGACTCATCGGGTGGGTGTAGGCCCACTTGTACTCCATGAAGTGCTCGCTCCAGATGATCGCCGCACTCATCGCCTCGCCTCTTTTCGCATCACCCTGTCACGCTAACGGTTTCACGCCACTCGGGGACTGCATCAGGTGCCCCTGACGCCCTGCCTTACAGGTAACCTGAACTGAGGCGAAAGGACTGAGGCTTCGTGAACGATCTTGTCGATACCACAGAGATGTATCTGCGGACGATCTACGACCTTGAGGAGGAGGGGATCATCCCGCTGCGCGCTCGCATCGCCGAGCGCCTGGAACAGAGTGGACCGACGGTCTCGCAGACGGTGGCGCGCATGGAGCGCGACGGGCTCCTGCGCGTCGCAGGCGATCGGCATCTCGAACTCACGGACAAGGGCCGCAATCTGGCCATCTCAGTGATGCGCAAGCACCGATTGGCCGAGCGGCTGCTGGTGGACGTGATCGGTCTGCCGTGGGACGAGGTGCACGACGAGGCCTGCCGCTGGGAACACGTGATGAGCGAGAACGTCGAGCGGCGCATCGTCGAGGTCCTCGACAACCCGACCACGTCGCCGTACGGCAATCCGATTCCCGGGCTGGAGCAGCTCGGGGTCGAGGCCAGTGCGCGCGAGGACACCTCGGTGCGGCTCGTCGACCTCCCCCAGGGTGAGAGCACTGTCGTGATCACGCGTATGTCCGAGCACGCGCAGGCCGACCCGGAGTTGATCTCCGAGCTGCGGCAGGCCGGCGTGGTGCCGAACGCGCGCGTGTCGGTGAACGTGACACCCCGTGCGGTCATCATCAACACTCCCGGACACGAGGGGCTGACGCTGTCCTCGGAGATCTCGCACGCGATCTTCGTCAACAAGACCTGATCACCGCACGGTCAGCCGGCCGGCTCGTGCACCGGGGCGGGCAGAGGGCCGCCGAGGCTCTCGGCGATCTCGTATGCGAGTTCGGCGAGTCCGCGCAGTTCCCTCGGTCGCATGCCGTTGATCAGTGCGGTGTCGAGCAGGTTCGCGAGATGGTAGTCGGGGTCGGCGTCGTGCGCCACGCCGAACGCCACGCCCGCGTACGCGCCCTCCCCGGCCATGTAGTGCAGATGCCCGAGCAGTGTGGCCGCCGCCGCGCGGGCATGGCCGTCGAGCCGTCTGGTCAGGGTGCGCCACAGATCCTCCGCCGCGCCGCGCTGTTCGGTGAGCGAGAGTCCGAGCAGCGCGTCGCGCACATGTACCGACACCAGCGCTTCGGCGAGGGTGTTCACGTCCGCGCACGTCAGATCGGTGTCGCCGGCGCTGAAACGGGCCAGCGTTCCCAGCGCGAATGCGAGCCCCTGCGCGTCGACGCGGCCGGGTTCGTGCCGCACCGGAACCGGTGACACGCCGCGGCAGCCCGCCCGGGCGCAGTGCGGTTCCGGCGACAGCAGCGCAAGCATCTCCGACCGCCGCGCCAGAATCCGTCTGCCGGAGTGGACCGCGCGCTCCAGCGCGGTCGGCGAGGCGTTGGGGTCCGACAGCACTCCGGTGGCCGGTACCGCCGCCGTGAACGGATAGGGCGCCGCTCGGCCCCCGGCCGGTCGCCACACGGTGTGCCACCGGCTGCCCGAGGCGGCCTGTGCCATCGCGAACGCCGCGGACAGTCCGCCCGCGGGGCCGAAGCCCTTGTTCGCAGCCGCCGCGACGGCGCGGTAGCGGTCGTCGTCGGGCGGGTAGCGGTCGTCGACGATCACCGCGACGGTGCCGATGGCCCCGTAGGAGGCCGCGAGCGTCCCCAACCGGATGAACAGTTGCCGCATGCCGGCGGACGGCGAACCGTTCTTGGTCAGGCACAGATCGTGCCGCATGGTCGCCACGACAGTGCGGTCGGCACCGAACACCAGCAGCACGATCGACTGTTCGGGCACGAAGCCGAGCAGTCCCGGGACCGCGGCGAGCAACTTGTCGGGATCGGAGCGACCGTCGGTGTGGCCGCCTGCGGGAATGCTGAGTGAATTGGTCATGCACCCACGCTGGCCTCGACGCGGCCGGCCGGGAAGACCCCGCCGGCCGATGTTGACCGACAAGGCGTCGATGCACAGATCGACCTGGGCGTTCGCCCGTCGGTAGTGCGTCAGCCGCCGAACGCGCGTGTCCGTGCGGCGTCGAACAGCGTGCGAGTGGCGCCCAGTTCCTCGGCGCCGAGATCGTCGCCGCCCGGACGCCGATTCTGCACGTAGACGCGGATGTCCCCCTGCTGCGCCACGAACTCGGTCACCGAACTCGTCGGCGGCGGCGCGGGCTGATCGGCCGGTCCCATTCGGATGCGGCGCTCGAGCCGGACTCCGGGAACACCGCCGTCGACGGGAGTGACCTCGGTCGCTACCGACGTGCCGACCGTTCCGCCGAGAGCGAACTCCCCGCACCGGCGAGCCCGCGCGACGAAGTCGTCGAAGCTGTCGGTGGCGCGCACCACCATCGTGGTCAGCGTCCCCTGCGCGGGCCCTCCCGGCCCCACGAGCACCCTCGCCGTCGGCGCATCCACCGGCGCCGGAGTGCAGTCGGCCGGGGTGTTCTCACCGCGGAGCGGACGGAACGTGATGTCCGCCAGGATGCCCGGGACCTGGGCGGACGGCACCGGCTGCCCGGGGCCGTAGGGGAATGCCGAACTCGGTACCGACTTCGACGAGAGGTCCAGTGACGGGACTGCCTCTCCCGTCACGGCGCACGCCGACGCCGCCCCGGCCACCATCAACACGGCAGCCACAGACTTCACTCCAGCAACAAGTCGCACACCACCACTGTGCCATCCGCGCGGCCGCGACACGGGAATGACCCGCCGCGGAGCCGTGTTGAACGCGATGAGTCCCGTACGGGACAATGAGATGTCACATTCGAAGGGAGAGACCATGGACGAGCGGCAGGACGACCCCCGCAAGCTCTACGATCTCGAGTTCCCGGCTCCCGCCGTGTACGGCGCCGACGGCGACGGACCGGTGCTGATCCACGCCCTCGAGGGCTACGCCGACGCCGGACACGCCGTCGCGCTGGCCGCGACGCACCTGCGCGAGGCCCTCGACTCCGAACTGGTCGCGACGTTCAACACCGACGAGTTGATCGACTACCGGTCGCGGCGGCCGATGATCTCCTTCAGCGGTGTGGAGTTCGACGGGATCGACATGCACAAGCTCACCGTCCACGCGGTGCGCGACAACTCCGGGGTTCCGTTCCTGCTGTTGGACGGACCCGAGCCCGACCTGCGCTGGGAGCAGTTCACCACCGCGATCACCGCACTCGCCGAGCGGTTCGGCGTCTCGCAGGTGGTCGGTCTGAACTCGATCCCGATGGCGGTTCCGCACACGCGGCCTGCCTCGATCACCGCGCACGGCAACGATTCGGACGCTCTCGGCGACCTGAACCGCTGGGGCAACCCGATGAAGCTGCCCGCCAGCGCGTCGATGCTCCTCGAACTGCGGCTCGGCCAGGCCGGCTACCGCACCGCGGGCCTGTCCGCGCACGTTCCGCACTACCTGGCGCAGGCCAACTATCCCGGCGCGTCCGCCGCACTGATCCAGGCGATCGGAAAGGTCGCCGGTCTCGATCTGCCGGTCGCGGCGCTCGAGAACGCCGCGGAGCAGATGCGCGAGCAGATCGACGGCGAGGTGGCCTCCAATGCGGAGGTCGCGGCCGTCGTGACGTCGCTGGAGAACCAGTACGACGCCTACATGCGCGCGAAGAACGAGCAGGCCTCGCTGCTGGCCGCCGACCAGGACGTCCCCTCGGGCGACGAACTGGGTGCGGAGTTCGAGCGGTTCCTGGCCGAACACGCCGCGGAGTTCGACGGACTCGGCGACGGCGCCTTCCCGGAGCCGGACGACGAGAGCGACACCGGACCCGACGACACACAAGGACGTGATCCGAGCTGACGACGCCGGCCACGGAACCGAGCGACACCGTTCCGCTGACGCCCACCACTGACGAAGATCTCGCATTCGAGAGGTTCACGACGTGGTGGGCGTCTCGCGGGCTCGACCTGTACCCGCATCAGGAGGAGGCGCTCCTCGAGCTCGTCTCGGGCAGCAACGTGATCCTGGCGACGCCGACCGGATCGGGCAAGTCGCTCGTCGCCTCCGGCGCCATCTATTTCGCGCTCTGCCGGGGGCGGCGCGCGTATTACACAGCGCCGATCAAAGCCCTGGTCAGCGAGAAGTTCTTCGATCTGTGCGATCAGTTCGGTGCCGCCAATGTCGGTCTGCTCACCGGCGACGCGTCGGTCAACGCCGACGCGCCGATCGTGTGCGCGACCGCCGAGATCGTCGCCAACATCGCCCTGCGCGACGGCGCCGGATCCGACGTCGGCGTCCTGGTGGCCGACGAATTCCACTATTACGGCGAGTCCGACCGCGGCTGGGCCTGGCAGGTCCCCCTGATCGAACTGCCGGATCCGTCGCCCGAGACCGCTGTCGACCGGCAGCCGCAGTTCCTGCTGATGTCGGCGACGCTGGGCAGCATGGACTTCTTCGTCGACGACCTCACTCGCCGCACCGGCCGCACCACCGTGCCGGTGACCGGTGCGCAGCGGCCCGTGCCACTGCAGTACCGATACGCGATCACCCCGATCCACGAGACGATCGCCGAGCTGATCGACGCCGGCCGGGCGCCGGTCTACGTGGTTCATTTCACGCAGCAGCAGGCCGTCGAACGCGCCCAGGCGCTGCTGTCGGTGAAGATCTGTGACAAGGAGGAGAAGGCGGCCATCGCCGAGGCGATCGGCGACTTCCGGTTCCAGACCGGCTTCGGTGGCACCCTGTCGAAACTCCTGCGGTCGGGCATCGGCGTGCATCACGCGGGCATGCTCCCCCGCTACCGGCGGCTCGTCGAACGGCTGGCGCAGGCCGGCCTGCTGAAGGTGGTCGCCGGAACCGACACCCTCGGCGTGGGCATCAACGTACCGATCCGCACCGTGCTGTTCGCGGGCCTGACCAAGTACGACGGCCACCGGGTGCGCCGGCTGCGAGCGCGGGAGTTCCACCAGATCGCCGGCCGTGCCGGCCGGGCGGGTTTCGACACCGTCGGCTACGTGGTGGCCCAGGCACCCGAACACGACGTCGAGAACGCGCGCGCCGTGGCGAAGGCGGGCGACGACCCCAAGAAGCTGCGGAAGGTGGTGCGCCGCAAAGCCCCCGAGGGGTTCGTCAGCTGGGGCGAGAAGACCTTCGAAACGCTGATCGACGCTCCCGACGAAGAGTTGAAGTCGCATTTCCGGATGACCACCGCGATGCTGATGGAAGTGCTCGAACGGCCCGGCGACTGCTTCGCGGCGCTGCGGCATCTGCTCGAGACCAACCACGAACCGCGCTCGCGGCAACTGCGCCACATCAAGCACACCATCGCGCTGTACCGCGACCTGTGCGAGACCGGGATCGTGACGAAGCTCGACCGGCCCGCGGCGGACGGGAAGCACGTGGAACTCTCCATCGACCTGCCGGAGAACTTCGCCCTCACCAATCCGCTCTCGGCGTTCGCGGTCGCCGCGTTCGAACTCCTCGACACCGATTCGGACACCTACGCGCTCGATGTGATCTCGATACTCGAATGCACCCTCGACGATCCGCGCCCCGTGCTCGTCGCGCAGCGCAAGCAGGCGCGCGACGCCGCCGTCGCCGAGATGAAGGCCGACGGGATCGAGTACGAGGAGCGCATGGAGCGACTCGAGCAGATCACGTGGCCGCAGCCGCTCGCCGAGGAGATCGGTTTCGCATACGAGACCTATCGCCGGGGCCATCCCTGGCTGGCGAACACTCCCCCGTCGCCCAAATCCGTCCTGCGGTACATGCGGGAGCGGTCGATGACCTTCACCGAGCTCATCTCCGACCTAGGGCTCGCGCGCAGCGAGGGCGTCGTCCTGCGGTACCTGACCGACTGCTACCGCGCACTGAACAGCGGGTTGCCGATGTCGGCGGTCACCGACGAGATCGAGGACATCACCGACGAACTCGGCGATCTGATCCGCGACGTCGACTCCAGCCTCATCGACGAGTGGGAGCAGCTCACCGCTCAGGTGTGAGGTCGACGGCGGTGCCGTCGGTGCCGCCGGACCGCGTGCCCGCCGGGGTCACCGCGCCTCCGTCGGCCACCAGTTCGGCGATGTCGGCGGCCAGCGCGCGGTAGGCCTCGCCCCGGCCCGACGACTCCCGGTACACGAGGCCGATCGTGCGGCCGGGCCGCGGACGCGCGAACTCGGCCGTGGCGAGTCCGCCCGCCGCGGTCTCGACGGCCACCGCGGTCTGCGGGATCAGCGTCACTCCCAGACCGCCTTCGACACACTGCACGGCGGTCGTGAGCGACGCGGCCCGCGTCTGACGCAGATCGGGTGAGACGCCGGCGAGCTGACACACCTCGAGAGCCTGGTCGCGCAGGCAGTGTCCTTCGTCGAGCAGCAGCAGCGGAAGATCCTCCAGCATCTTCGGCGACAGCCGCTTCCGTCCGGCGAGCGGATGTCCTTGCGGCAGCGCGAGGACGAAGTCCTCGGCGTACATCGGGATCTCGCCGATCCCCGGTGCGCCGGCGGGCAGGGCGAGGACCGCCGCATCGAGGGCTCCGTCGCGCAATTGTCCGAGCAGACGGTCGGTCTGATCCTCCACCACCAGCAGATCGAGCGCCGGTCGGCGCTCGGCGAGCCCGTGCAGCACCCGGGGCAGGATGTAGGGCGCGATCGTCGGGATCAATCCCAACCGGAGAGTCCCCGACAGCGGGTCGAGGTCGCCGGCGGCATCGAGCAGGAAGTCGTCGACGGCGTCGCACACCGCGATCGCCGACCCGAGCAGCCGGCGGCCCTCCGCCGTCAGCATCACCCGCCGGGTGGTCCGTTCGACGAGCCGGAGTCCGAGCCCCGCCTCCAGTCCGGCCAGCGCCTGTGACAGCGAGGGCTGACTGACCCCGAGTTCGGCTGCGGCGGAGCCGAAGTGCAAGTGCTTCGCCACGGACACGAACGCCCTCAGTGCGGTGATGGGCGGCTGATAACTTTGATCGGTCATGCCTATCAATATAGTGACTACTATCGCATTTGCTTTTCACTGGGTTTCGGGCAGAATGGACTCCAGGCGGGAAACCGACCGTTTCTCCGCCGGAATCTTCTCTCCCGCAACATGAATCCGAATTGAAGGAGTACACACATGGCTCTGCTCACCATCGGCGACCAGTTCCCGGCCTACAACCTCACCGCCGTCATCGGCGGCGACCTCTCGAAGGTCGACGCGCAGCAGCCGGACGACTACTTCACCACGGTCACCAGCGACGACCACGCGGGCAAGTGGCGCGTCGTCTTCTTCTGGCCGAAGGACTTCACCTTCGTCTGCCCCACCGAGATCGCCGCCTTCGGCAAGCTGAACGACGAGTTCGCCGACCGCGACACCCAGGTGCTCGGCGCCTCGATCGACTCGGAGTTCGTCCACTTCCAGTGGCGCGCCCAGCACGAGGACCTCAAGACCCTCCCCTTCCCGATGCTCTCGGACCTCAAGCGCGAGCTGGTCGAGGCCACCGGCGTCCTCAACGCCGACGGCGTCGCCGATCGCGCCACCTTCATCATCGACCCGAACAACGAGATCCAGTTCGTGTCGGTCACCGCGGGCTCGGTCGGCCGCAACGTCGACGAGGTCCTGCGCGTGCTCGACGCCCTGCAGTCCGACGAGCTGTGCGCC
Organism: Gordonia sp. PS3; assembly: GCF_041950545.1. Classification (NCBI taxonomy): domain Bacteria; kingdom Bacillati; phylum Actinomycetota; class Actinomycetes; order Mycobacteriales; family Gordoniaceae; genus Gordonia; species Gordonia sp. PS3. The sequence goes on from NZ_CP169524.1 coordinate 2,167,670, forward strand.
TGCAACTGGCGCAAGGGCGACCCGACCATCAACGCGGGCGAGCTCATGAGCGCGGGCGTCTGATTCCGGCCGTTCCCGGATCTCCCACGCCACCTCACACTCGAAGGGATCGAGCGATATGAGCATCGACAACCTGAAGAACGCACTCCCCGAGTACGCCAAGGATCTCAAGCTGAACCTCTCCTCGATCAGCCGCACCACGGTGCTGAACGAGGAGCAGCTGTGGGGCACGCTGCTGGCCACCGCCGCGGCGACCCGCAACGCCACCGTGCTGCGTGAGATCGCCGACGAAGCCGCCGACAACCTGTCGGCGGAGGCGTACAACGCCGCCCTCGGCGCCGCCTCGATCATGGGCATGAACAACGTGTTCTACCGCGGCCGCGGCTTCCTCGACGGCAAGTACGACGACCTGCGTCCCGGTCTGCGGATGAACATCATCGGCAACCCGGGCGTGGACAAGGTGAACTTCGAGCTCTGGTCGCTGGCGGTGTCGGCGATCAACGGCTGCGAGCACTGCGTCGGCGCGCACGAGAACGTCGTCCGTGAGGGCGGGCAGGACCGCGAGGTCGTGTTCGAGGCCCTCAAGGCCGCGTCGATCGTGGCCGGCGTCGGCCAGGCGATCACCTCCGCCGAGGCACTCGCCGCCGCGGGAGTCTGACGGACTGCCGCCCGCACCACTGCGGGCCACATGCGGGCAGGCCCCGAGCGCGTGAACTTCACGTGCTCGGGGCCTGCCGTCATTTCAGGTGGGCAACCGCCGTCTGACGTCAGTCAGTCGGTCAGGCGGCGGCCACCTCCTCAGTCCTGAAATTCACCATTTCTCGGACCACCTCCTTCCCTGTTGACGAGCAGAACGCTACGCCGATGCCCGGAGCGGCCGCAACGGGTTTTCCGGGGAGGCTTCGGGGTATCGATGTGGTGGCCGTCGATATCGGTGGCTACAGCTCCCGCACGGCTTTCGCCACCCGATCGGCGAGCTCCCCCACCTCGTCCGCGGTCATGATGAACGCCGGCGAGATCTGCAGTGCGCCCTGACCGGCCACCCGGCCGCTGACACCGTGCTCGCGCAGCTTCGTCACGGCGGCCGCTCCCTTCGACGGGTCGGCGAGCTGTACCGCCGTCACTGCTCCCAGACCGGTGCGGACCTCGCCGACCTGAGACAGCTCCGCGAGCGGCGCGAACGCCGCGGCGAGGTCGGACTCGAGACGGCTCGCCGTCTCGAGCAGTCCCTCGCGCTCGATGATGTCGAGGTTCACCAGTGCGGCCGCTGCCGCTGCGGCGTGGCCGCCGTAGGTGTATCCGTGGCGCCACCACGTGCCGCCGGCGAAGAACGGCGCCGCCACCCGCGGCGCGACCACCAATGCGCCCATCGGCACATACCCGCTGGTGAGTCCCTTGGCCGTGGTCATCATGTCGGGATCGAGACCGAATCGGGAGGAGGCGAACCACTCCCGGGCCCCGATACGGCCGAACCCGGTGACCACCTCGTCGGCGATGAACAGCACGTCGTGGTCGCGGCAGATCTCGCGGACTTCGCGCAGGTAGCCCTCCGGCGGCGGATACACTCCGCCCGCGCCCAGGATCGGCTCGGCGATGAAGGCCGCGATGCGATCGGCTCCGATCCGCTCGACCAGCCCCAGGAGACTCTTCGCGTCATCCCACGCGACGGTCTCGGTGTCGGACATCAACTCGCCGTAGCCCTCGCCGTTGGCGTCTATGCCCGCGAGCGAAGTGCCCGCGACGTGCATCCCGTGATACGCCCGGCTGCGTCCGACGACGATCGTCTTGTCGGGCGCGCCCTGCTCGACCCAGTACCGGCGCGCCAGTTTGACCGCCGACTCGACCGAATCACTGCCGCCAGAGGTGAACAGCACCTTCGAACCCGGTACCGGCGCGATCGCGGCGATGCGCTCGGCGAGTTCGACGGTGATCTCCGACGCCACGTCGCCGAAGTTCGAGTAGTGCGCGAGCGTCGACAGCTGCCGCGCCACCGCGTCGGCCACCTCGGTGCGACCGTGACCGATGTTGGCGAACCACAGACCCGCGGTGGCGTCGATGTATTCCCTGCCGCTGTCGTCGTAGACACGCGTCCCGCGTCCGCGCGTCACGATGAACGGTCCGTCCGCGGTCACCGCACCCATGTCTGCAAAGCCGTGCCAGAGAGAACCCATGCCTTGAATATCGCACTTCACCCCGGGTTGTGCTTCCCTCTCAGCCGGACTCCGCGAGCCGGGCGAGACGGTCGATCGACGACGCCAGCCGTTCGCTCGTCGTCGCCCTGGCGCGGGCTTCGCGCTTGGGGTCGTGCAGTTCCGTCCAGTCGTACGTGTGCACCACACGGGTGCCGTCGGCGTGCTCGAAGAGTTCCCAACGCCAGAGATGGCCGGGCGGATTCTTCCCCACCTCCGACGGCAGCCACGCGATGAGACGTCCCTCGTCGAACTCGACGACGTGATTCTCGCGCACCGCACCGGGTTTGGTGAGCCGCATGGTGAAGACGTCGCCGACGCGGCGCACCCGCCGGCCTCGCTCGGCCGCGGTGAGGTTGTCGTTGCCGTCCCACTCGGGCTGACGGGCGGGGTCCGCGATGAGCTCGAAGATCCGGCTGCGCGGTGCGGCGACGATCCGCTCGGCGGAGACGACGCGTGCGGAGGACTCTGTTCCGGGTGTCATCACCGCATTGTGGCCCACCGTAGAATCAATGTCATCATGCCTTCCGCGATCCCGTCTCCGGACCTGTCCGCCCTGACGATCTCCTATCCGCCGGAACTCCCGGTCAGCGCCTGCCGCGACGAGATCGCCGAGGCCGTCTCCGCACACCAGGTGGTCGTGATCGCGGGCGAGACCGGTTCGGGCAAGACGACCCAGTTGCCGAAGATCTGCCTCGAACTCGGCCGCACCTCGATCGGTCATACGCAGCCTCGGCGGATCGCGGCGACGTCGGTGGCCCGGCGGATCGCCGACGAGTTGGGCACCGAGATCGGCGGGACCGTCGGGTATCAGGTGCGCTTCTCCGACAAGGTCGGCAAGGACACCCGCATCAAGGTGATGACCGACGGCATCCTGCTGCGCGAGATCGGCCGGGATCCGCGGCTGTCCGGTTACGACACGATCATCATCGACGAGGCGCACGAGCGCAGCCTCAACATCGACTTCCTGCTCGGCTATCTCAAGCAGTTGCTGCCGACCAGACCGGATCTCAAGCTCATCATCACCTCGGCGACCATCGAGCCCGACCGCTTCGCCCGGCATTTCGCCACCACCGCGGACACGGTGCCGATCTTGGAGGTCTCGGGGCGGACGTACCCGGTCGAGATTCGGTATCGGCCGCGCGAGAGCGACGACTCCGACCACGACGACCTCGATCAGATCGCGGCGATCGACGCGGCGGTCGGCGAGCTGTGGTCGCACGCCCCGGGCGACATCCTGGTGTTCCTGCCGACCGAGCGCGACATCCGGGACACGGCCGATGCCCTCCGCCGACGCAGCGCGGCCGAGATCGTTCCGCTGTTCGCCCGGCTGTCGGTCGGTGAGCAGCAACGGGTGTTCGCCCCGTCCAACGGTCGGCGGATCGTGCTGGCCACGAATGTCGCCGAGACGTCATTGACCGTTCCCGGCATCCGGTACGTGATCGATGCGGGTACGGCTCGCATCTCCCGCTATTCGACCCGCACCAAGGTGACTCGTCTTCCCGTGGAACGGGTCTCACAGGCCAGCGCCCGTCAGCGCGCGGGTCGCTGCGGCCGGGTGGCGCCGGGCATCTGCATCCGCCTGTACTCGGAAGACGATTTCGACGCTCGTCCGGAGTACACCGACCCGGAGATCCTGCGGAGCAATCTCGCCGCCGTCATCCTGTCGATGCTGTCGCTGCGGCTGGGCGACATCAACGACTTCCCGTTCGTGCAGGCGCCCGACCCGCGAGCGGTCCGCGACGGCATGGCACAGCTGTCCGAACTGGGAGCGGTCACCGGCACCGATTCCGCGTCCGCGCGGCTGACCAAGATCGGCAAGCAGCTCGCGCGGCTGCCCGTCGACCCGAGGTTGGGCCGGATGCTGGTTGCCGGACACGACAACGGCTGCCTCGATCACCTGCTCGTCATCACTGCGGCGCTGGCCCTGCCCGACGTTCGGGAGTTCCCCAGCGACAAGCGGGAGGCCGCCACCGCCGCCCATCGCCGGCACGCGGTGCCGGGGTCGGAGTTCCTCGGGCACCTCAAGCTCTGGGAGTATCTGACGGCCAGGCGCGCGGAACTCTCAAGCAGCCAGTTCCGCAAGATGTGCGAGCGAGAGTTCCTGCACTTCCTGCGGATCCGCGAATGGATCGATCTGCACCGGCAGCTGCGGCGCACCGTCAGCGACCTCAAGTGGCAGATCCCGGACACCGAGGTGGACCCGGCAGCCGTTCATCGCAGCGTGCTCTCCGGCCTGCTGACCAACATCGGTGCGCGGCAAGGCGACTCACGCGACTATCTGGGCACCCGAGGCACGAAGTTCGCGATCTTCCCCGGATCCTTCCTCGCGAACAAACCGCCCGCCTTCGTCGTGGCCGCCGAACTCGTCGAGACCTCGCGCCTGTTCGCACACACCGTGGCCTCGATCGATCCGGCCTGGGTCGAGGAGTTGGCCGGCGACCTGGTGACGCGCACCTACTCCGAGCCGCACTGGTCCACCCGCCGCGGCGCGGTGATGGCGTACGAGAAGGTCAGCCTGTACGGAGTTCCCCTGGTGGCACAGCGCCGCGTGAACTACGGGTCGATCGACCCGAAGACCTCGCGCGAGATCTTCATCCAGGAGGCACTGGTCGCCGGACGCTGGCGTAACCGTCATGCGTTCTTCGCCCACAACGCCGAGTTGCTCCGCGACGCGTCCGAGACCGAACATCGCGCGCGGCGTAGGGACCTGCGCATCTCCGACGACGAGCTCTTCGAGTTCTACGCGGCGCGCATACCGTCCACCGTGGTGTCGACACGGCATTTCGACTCGTGGTGGAAGAAGGCGGGCCGCACCGATCCGGCGCTGCTCAACCTCCGGCCCGAGGACTTACTCGGAGACGACGTCCCCACGGCCGCCGACTATCCGGCCGCCTGGCAGCAGGGCGAGACCCGCCTGGAGCTCCGCTACCACTTCGAGCCCGGCGCACCCAATGACGGCGTGACCGCGATCATCCCCGAGCCGCTCCTGGCACATGTGCGAGACACCGGATTCGACTGGCTCGTACCCGGGATGCGCGCCGAACTCGCGACGCAGCTGATCAAGTCGTTGCCCAAGGGCCTGCGCAAGTCCATGTCCCCGGCGTCCCGGTACGCCGAACTCGCTCTCAGCCGACTCTCGGTGCGCAGCGAGCCACTGCTCACCGGCCTGGCTCGCGAGCTGTCGTCGATCAGCGGGGTCACCCTGGCTCCGCGCGATTTCAATCCGTCGGCACTCCCCCCGCATCTGCGGATGCACTTCGCAGTCACCGGCACAGACGGCGCGATCATCGCGCGCGGCGACCGGCTCGCCGCGCTTCGCACCGACCTGTCTGCCGACGCCGACCGCGACCGCCGTGCGCCCCTGCACCGCGAATGGACCGCCGACGGTCTGGGCACCCTCGCCGACTCCGAGACGGCGACCGTTGCGGGACAGACGATCACCCGCTATCCCACGCTCGCGACCGTGCCGGGACAGGGCGTACGCATCGCGAAGGCCGCCACCTCCACCGAGCGCGACGCCGGCATCGCCGCCGCCGCCGGAGAACTCCTGCGACTCGCGATCGCGCCGCCCAGCCGCAAGCTGGCGTCGACTCTGCCGCCGCCGGCCAAGCTCGCGCTGAGCCAGAGCCCGTATCCGGACGTGGACGCGTTGCTGGCCGACTGCACGGCACGGGCGGTCACCGACACCCTGGCACGGGAGCCGGAGTTGGCCGCCCTGCGCAGTCCCGGTGACTTCGGCGCGCTCTCGGCGCGGCTGGGGCCGGTGATCCGGTCGCGCGCACCCGAGTACTTCGACGCCGCCGTCGCGGCGCTCGCCGAATACTCCCCGGTGCGCCGGGCCGTCGACGCCCGGTCCGGGACTCTCGCCGCCGACGACGTCTCCGATCAGGTCAACGATCTGATCTTCGACGGCTTCGTCGGCGCGACGGCATTGGAGCATCTGCGCTCGCTGCCGCGCTATCTGACCGCCGCGCGGCTGCGCCTCGAGTCCCTCAACACCGCCGCCGGCCGGGACAACGAGGCGATGGGCGCCATCGACAGGGTGGTGGCGGTCTGGAATCGGCGCCTCGCCCAGCTTCCGGCCGCACGCCACGAGGCGCTGAACGAGTTGGTGCAGTGGCGCCTGGAGGAACTCCGCGTGAGCCTGTTCGCTCAGCAGCTCGGCACCAACGGTCCAGTCTCCGAGCAGCGGATAATCAAGGCGATCGACAAGTTCAGCTGACTGCTCGGACCGGTGGCGCCGGTGCCGTGAGTGTCAGTGACGGTCGCGGCGCAGCGAATCGATCTCGCGCTGGAAGTCGTCGGCCGACTCGAACGACCGGTAGACCGAGGCGAACCGCAGATAGGCCACCTCGTCGAGGTCGCGCAGCGGACCGAGGATCGCGAGACCGACCTCATTGCTCGGTATCTCGGCCGAACCCGACGAGCGCACGGTGTCCTCCACCTGCACCGCAAGCTTCGCCAGTGCGTCCTCGTCCACCTGACGGCCCTGGCAGGCGCGGCGCACGCCCTGCATCACCTTCTCGCGACTGAAGGGCTCGGAGATGCCGTTGCGCTTCACCACGGACAGCACAGCCGTCTCGACCGTGCTGAACCGCCGCCCGCATTCATTGCACGACCTGCGGCGACGGATCACCTGGCCGTCGTCGGCGACTCGGGAGTCGACGACACGGGTGTCGTCGTTCTTGCAGAACGGGCAGCGCATGCCATGACAATACCCGCCCGCCTCAGCCGTACTGCGGGGCGATAAGCGCTTGTCCGACATGCAGTCCCGATGTCTCGAGGCCGTTCAGGTCGCGCAGCTGGGCGATGACGCCCGCGGACGGCAACTCCGGAGCGATCCGCTCAGCGAGCGCGGTGAGCGACTCCCCCGACCGGACGTACACCACGTGCGTCGCCGCCGGCGACTCCGGCGTCGCCGCATCCTGGTAGCCCGCTCCGACGAGGGCGAGCAGCCACACCATGCCGGCGAGGGTGCCGCCGACCACCGCGGCCCCGGCCCACCGGCGCCTGCGGTACACCGAGGGCGACAGCGCGGTCCGGCCGGCCGGCGGCGCATCGAACATCACTCGCCGGTCCGCGACCGGGCGACGCCGCTCGGGGCGGCCGGTCGGGAAGCACGTTCCGCTCGAGTCGCCTCGCCCCGCTCCGCGTACTCCCCGATCACGGACCAGCGAGCCACGGACCACCGGGATGTCGCAGGTCATCGCCGACGCGGTTGAGTGCACAGCAGTGGAGTGCACAGCGGTGGAGTGCACAGCAGTGGAGCGCACAGCGGTGGCGCGTCCGGTCGGGGCGGGTGCCGTCCTCGTGCTCATGACTCGTCTCCAATCGATCGCGTGTTCGAAGAACTCTTGTTCGATAGTTAACACGAGGGGTCCGACAAACGCCGACACGCGTCGAACAATTGTTTGAGTTTTGTGACCTACTCAACTAGCCTTTGGACCATCGATCGAACACAGCTGACGAAAGGCCCGACCGTGACCGACACGCCCGATCCGATGCTCTCCACCGCGACGCTCGAGGCCTCATTGACCCAGCGTCAGCGCGAGGTGCTCGAGGTCATCCGTCAGTCGGTCCGCGAGCGCGGCTACCCGCCGAGCATCCGTGAGATCGGCGAGGCCGTCGGACTCACCTCCACGTCGTCGGTGGCCCATCAGCTCCGCACGCTCGAGCGCCGCGGCCTTCTCAAGCGCGATCCGCACCGTCCGCGTGCGGTGAACGTTCGGGACGATCAGCGGACACCGCCCTCGGGCGGTGCCGAGGCCGACGGAGAGTCACTCCCCACGCCGACCTTCGTTCCGGTGCTCGGCCGGATCGCCGCCGGCGGACCGATTCTCGCCGAACAGGCCGTGGAGGAGGTCTTCCCGATGCCGCGCGAACTGGTCGGCGACGGTTCCCTGTTCATGCTTCGCGTGGTCGGCGAATCGATGATCGACGCGGCGATCTGCGACGGCGACTGGGTGGTCGTGCGCCAGCAGAACGTGGCGGAGAACGGTGACATCGTCGCCGCGATGATCGACGGCGAAGCCACCGTGAAGACCTTCAAGCGCACCGACGGTCACGTCTGGCTCATGCCGCACAACGAGCATTTCGAGCCCATCCCCGGCGACGACGCCGCCATCCTCGGCAAGGTCGTCACGGTGATGCGCCGTATCTGAGGCGCCCGGCCGGCCTCAGCGGGACATCACACCTCGCCGGCCAGAACCGCGCGAACCGCCTCGCGCGCCTGTGACGGACTCGTCGCGGCGATCGCGGCGGACGCCGCATCGCGGCACTGATCCATGGTGACGGTACCCAGCTTCAGTCCCACCGCGGCCGACGCCGCAGGCGCGGACGACAACGACGTCACACCCATCCCGACCAGCACACATGCCAGCAACGGATCGGCAGCCGCCTCGCCGCATACGCCCACGGGCTTGCCCTGGTCCCGACCGGCGTCCCCGACCCGCTGTATCAGCGCGAGTACCGCCGGCTGCCACGGGTCGGTGAGCGCCGCCAGCTCCGGCGACATCCGGTCCGCCGCCATCGTGTACTGGGTCAGGTCGTTGGTGCCGATCGAGACGAAGTCCACTTCGGCGAGGATCGCGTCGGCGAGGATCGCCGCCGACGGCACCTCGATCATCACCCCCGGCACCAGACCGCGTTCCCGAACCCGCGCGGCGAATTCGCGCGCCTCGTCGACCGTGGCGATCATCGGTGCCATCACCCACGGCGTCGCACGGCCGTCGTCGCGCGCCGCCTCCGCCAGCGCATCGAGCTGGTTGTTGCGGATGTCCGGATACGTCTGCACGATGCGGTTGCCGCGGACTCCCATCGCCGGATTCGGCTCGTCGGAGTGGGCGACGAACTTCAGTGGCTTGTCCGAGCCCGCGTCGAGGGTGCGGATCACCACCTTGCGCCCGGGAAAGGCGTCGATCACCTCCCGGTAGAGCTCTACCTGCTGGGCGACGGTGGGCTCGGCCGCGCGGTCCAGGAAGGCCAGTTCGGTTCGGAACAGTCCGACGCCCTCCACCGGCGCCTGCGCCGCCGACCGAGCGGACACGCCGTCGGCCACGTTGGCCAGGATCGCGACCGCGTGCCCGTCCGCCGTGCGGCCCGGCCCGCGCCAGGCCGCCGTCTCGGCCGCCCGCGTCGCCGCGGCCGTCACGGCGTCCGAGATGAGTCCGGCGTCCGGGGCGGCCCCCACCGTTCCCGCGTCCCCGTCCACGTAGCCCATGGCTCCGGAGGGGATCTCATCGAGTTCAGCGGCGGCGACCACGCACGGAATACCGAGTTGGCGAGCAATGATCGCCGTGTGGCTGCTGGGGCCGCCGAGCCGCATGCCCAGCCCGATGACGCGTGCCGGGTCCAGACCCGCGGTGTCGGCGGGCGCGAGGTCGTCGGCGAGCAGAATCGACGGCACGTCCGGCACGGGGATGCCCGGCTCCGAGAGCCCGAGGAGTTCGGCGACGACGCGGTCTCGGACGTCCAACAGATCGGTGACCCGTTCAGCCATGAGGCCGCCGAGCTTGGTGAACATCTCCACGAACTGCTCGGTGGCCGCGATCGCGGCAAGCGGCGCTCGAACGCCCTGCGCAATCGACTTGCCCGCGGCCGTCGCCCACCCGCGATCGCGCGCGAGACCGGCCGTGGCAGTCAGGACCTCGGCCGCGACGCCGGTGCTGTGGGAGGCCCGGTCGGCCAGCCGGTCGGCCACCACTCCGGCGGCGGCGGTGAAACGCTCCATCTCTGCGTCGCGGAGCTCCTCCGGAACGGGAGAGTCGTCGATGGCGTCGAAGCCGGGTCGCGGTGCGGGTCTGATGATCGGTCCGTACGCGAGGCCACCGACCACCGGAGTACCGGAGACGATGACGTCGGCGCGGAACGGGTTCTCGGCAGGCACGGGAGAAGTCACCTCGGTCATGTGAGAAAGATTACAGAAAGTCCTTGACGTGTCAACACGTACCCATGTAAACAAAGATGTGTAACCAACCAAATCAACACAGATCCACATCTTTGCACGATCCCCATCGTTGCATGAGATCGGACAGTCGGGAGAGCAGATGTACGCGGAGGAACGCCAGTCGGCGATCGCGAACGAGGTCCGCCTGCGCGGCCGCGTCTCCGTAGCCGATCTCGCCGCGCGCTTCTCCGTGACCGGCGAGACCGTGCGCCGCGACCTGGCTATTCTCGCTCGCAGCGGCCATCTGGTGCGCGTCCACGGCGGAGCCGTACGCCTCGACGTCGCCGCAGTGGTCGACGAACCTGATCTGGTGGTTCGGGAGGAGACCCACCGAGGCGAGAAGAGCGCCATCGGTGCCGCTGCGCTGGCATTCCTGCCCGCCGACGGCGGTTCCATCGTGATCGACGCCGGGACCACCACTCTGCAGTTGGCTCTGTCCATCCCCGCCGACGCCCGCTTGACCTGCGTCACCAACAGCGTGCAGATCGCCGAGGTGGTGGCGGAGTTGCCCGGCTCCGGGGTGCTGCTGACCGGCGGCAGACTCCGGCCCAAGACCGGTGCCTCCGTCGGCGCCGACGCGATCGAGCGACTCTCGCGCATCCGTGCGTCGGTCGGCTTCCTCGGCACCAACGGTCTGTCGCTCGAGCACGGTCTGTCGACACCCGACGCCGACGAGGCCGCCACCAAACGCGCCATGATCGCGGCCTGCACGACGACGGTGGTCCTCGCCGACTCGTCCAAGATCAACCGGGAGGAACTGATGAGCTTCGGAACCCTGGAGGACGTCGATGTCCTCGTGACCGACGCCGGGATCGACTCGGCCTTCGCCGACGAACTGCGCGCCCACGAGATCGAGGTGGTGATCGCATGATCGTCACCGTCACCGCCAATCCGAGCACCGACCGTACGATCGAGCTCGCCGGACCGCTCCGGAGGGGCGAGGTGCACCGTGCGGCCCGCGTCGTCGACCAACCGGGCGGCAAGGGAATCAACGTCGCACGGGTGGTGCGGGCCGCCGGCCTTCCCACACTGGCCGTCCTGCCCGCCCGCGCCGACGACCCGTTCATCGACAGCCTGCGCGCCGTGGCCCTTCCGCACCAGGCGGTGTCGGCGGACGGGACGGTCCGGACCAACCTGACCGTCGCCGAACCGGACGGCACCACCACCAAGATCAACGACGCCGGAACGGCCGTCTCCGCCGAGGCCGCGGCCGCGCTGCGCACCACGATCCTGGCCCGTGCCGAGGGAGCGGACTGGCTCGCTCTGTGCGGCTCGCTGCCGCCCGGCCTCCCCGACGACTGGTACGCGCAGGTACTCGCCGCGACGGCGTCGCTGCACTGTCGGGTGGCCGTCGACACGTCCGGTGCACCCCTGGCCGCGGTGGCCGCCGCCCGTCCGGCACTGCTGAAGCCGAACTCCGATGAGCTCGCCGAACTCACCGGCGACGATCCGGCCGGCATGGAGAGGTCTGCGGCGCAGGGTGATCCCAGCGTCGCAGCGGCCGCCTCCCGAACACTCGCCGACCGGACCGGCGGGACGGTGCTGACCACGCTGGGCGCGGCCGGCGCTCTCCTGACCACCCCGGACGGCATATGGTTCGCCACCGCGCCGGCTGTCGCGGTCCGCAGCACCGTCGGCGCGGGCGACGCCTCACTCGCCGGTTATCTGATCGCGCACCTGCGCGGTGCCGACGAGGCCGGGCTCCTGCGCAGTGCCGTCGCTCACGGCTCGGCGGCCGCAGCACTGCCGGGCACCACGCCGCCCACTCCGGATCTGCTCGACGAAGCGGGTGTGTCCGTCTCCCGGCTGTCCTGATCCGTCCGCGAAGAACCCCGACACCCAGAATCTCCGAGTCCCCGAATCCCCGACCCCCAGAATCCCGACCCCCAGAATCACCGAGGGAGCCATCATGTCCCAACAGATCATCACGCCGGAGCTGGTCCTGCTCGACGGTGACGCCGGCGCTGATGCGGACAGTGTCATCGCCGCGCTCGCCGGTCTGGTCGCAAACGCCGGCCGCTGCACCGACCCGGCCGAGCTCGCCGAGGCCGCTATGGCACGCGAACGCAAATCCGCGACCGGGATTCCCGGAGGCATCGCGATCCCGCACGCACGCGTCGCCTCCGTCACCACCGCCACCCTCGCCATGGCACGCCTGACGCGAAAGGCAGAATTCGGTGCTCCGGACGGGCCCGCCGACATCGTCTTCCTGATCGCGGCACCGGAGGGAGCCGCCGGCGAGCACATGAAGGTGCTCAGTTCGCTGGCGCGCGCCCTCGTGCGGCCCGACTTCGTCGCCGCCCTGCGCGCGGCGCCCGACGCCGCCGCCGTCGTCGATCTGGTCAACGAGGCCGTCGACGGCAAGCCGGCCCCTGCCCCGGCCGCAGCGACCCCCGCAGCGACCCCGGCAACTGAGACCCCGGCAACTGAGACCCCGACCACCGAATCCCCAGCGGCCGAGCCCGGGACCACTCGGATCGTCGCCGTCACCGCGTGCCCCACCGGGATCGCGCACACCTACATGGCCGCCGACGCCCTCAAGCTCGCCGCCGAACGCGCCGGCGTGGAGTTCGCGGTGGAGACCCAGGGGTCGACCGGTTCGACGCCCTTCGCCCCCGATGTGATCGCCGCCGCGGACGTGGTGGTCTTCGCGACGGATGTGGGCGTCAAGGGCCGCGACCGGTTCGTCGGCAAGCCGGTGGTCGCCTCCGGCGTCAAACGCGCGATCAACGAACCCGATGCGATGATCGCCGAGGCGGTCCGCACGGCGCGAGATCCCCGGGCCGCCACCGTCGCCGGGGATGCGAACGCCGGCGCGCAGGCGCCCGCGGCCTCCCGTGTGGGCATCGGAGGTCAGCTCAAGCAGGCTCTGCTGACCGGTGTCAGCTACATGATCCCGTTCGTCGCCGCGGGCGGTCTGCTGATGGCGCTCGGCTTCCTGCTGGCCGGCTACGAGATCGGCAGTTCGACGGTGCAGGAGGGCACCTCGGACGGACTGTACTACGCACTGCACTACAGTCTCTGGGATCTGCCGCCGGGCGGGCTCATGCAGTATCTCGGCGGAGTGAGTTTCGCGATCGGCAATCTGGCGATCGGGCTCATGGTGGCGGTCCTGGCCGGCTACATCGCCTACGCGATCGCCGACCGGCCCGGTCTCGCTCCCGGATTCACCGCGGGTCTGATCGCCGTCGCCGTGAACGCCGGCTTCATCGGCGGTCTCGTCGGTGGTCTGCTGGCCGGCGTCGTCGCCCTCTGGCTCTCCCGGCTGCCGCTGCCCCAGTGGGCGCGCGGACTGCAACCGGTCGTCATCATTCCGCTGGTGGGCACGCTCGTCACCGGCTTCATCATGTTCGCTCTGCTGGCCCGTCCGCTGTCGTGGATCAACACCTCGCTCGAGGACTGGCTCAACTCGATGTCCGGCAGTTCCAAGGTGATCCTCGGCATCGTGATCGGCCTGATGATGTGCTTCGATCTGGGCGGACCGGTCAACAAGGCGGCGTACGCCTTCGGCGTCGCCGGCCTCGGACTCGCCGGCGCGGGCGTCGCACAGTGGGAGATCATGGCCGCGGTGATGGCCGCAGGCATGGTTCCGCCGCTGGCGATGGCGCTGGCGACCACCCTCCGACCGTCGACGTTCACCGAACCGGAGCGCGAGAACGGCAAGGCCGCCTGGCTGCTGGGCGCGTCGTTCATCTCCGAGGGCGCGATCCCGTTCGCCGCCGCCGATCCGTTCCGCGTGATCCCGTCCATGATGCTGGGCGGTGCGGTCACCGGAGCGCTGTCGATGGCGTTGAGCGTCCAGTGCCGGGCACCCCACGGGGGCGTGTTCGTCCTCTTCGCGATGAACGGCACGTGGTGGAAGTTCCTGATCGCTATCGTGGCGGGCGTGATCGTCTCCGCCGTCGCCGTCCTCGCCGCCAAGCAGTACCAGCCCAGCCGGGAGCGCACGCCGATCCCCGCCGAGGCCGCCTGAAACACCCGGGCCCGAGCACGCAGCTCGGGCCGTCACACCGAAAGAAAGGCACGTCCATGCCCAGCACCACCGTCACCGTCGGATCGGCCGTCGGTCTGCACGCTCGTCCCGCCGCCATCATCGCCGACGCGGCCACCGCTCTCGGCGTCCCGGTGACGCTCGCCGCCGGCGGTGATCCGGTCGACGCGGGCAGCGCGCTGATGATCATGACCCTCGGCGCGGAGAAGGGCGCCTCGGTCACCGTCGAAAGCGACGACCAGGCCGCGGTCGATCAGATCGCGGCACTGGTCGCCAAGGATCTCGACGCCGAGTAGCCGGGCGAGACCGTCAGGCGACGGTCAGATCGCTGTACTCGGCCGCGAGCGCAGAAGGCATCCGCACATGCAGGCGGGTGCCTTCGGCGTTGTGCTCCGTGTCGAGCACGTGCGCGTGCTGGTGGAGCCGGGAGATCACCTCTCCGCGGGCGAACGGCACCTGCAGGACGGCGTCCACATCGTCTCGCTGCAGGAAGTCGGTGATCGCGGCGAAGAGCCCGTCGAGCCCCTCACCGGTCCGGGCCGAGACGAACTGCGCATCCGGATACTCGGCCCGCAGCGCCGTCATGGTCACGCCGTCGACGGCGTCGATCTTGTTGACGACCAGCATCTCCGGCGGCGCGGGGCGGTCCTCTTCGGCGAGCACCTCCCCCAACACCTGGCGGACGGCCGAGATCTGGTTGGCCGGGAACGGGTCTGACCCGTCCACCACGTGGACGAGCAGATCGGCGTCGACGGCCTCCTCCAGTGTCGACCGGAACGCCTCGACCAGCTGGGTGGGCAGATGCCGGACGAAGCCGACGGTGTCGGTGAAGACCACCTCGTGCCCGTCGGCGAGCTGCGCGCGGCGGGTGGTCGGATCGAGCGTCGCGAACAGTGCGTCCTGCACGAGGACTCCCGAGCCGGTCATCGCGTTCACCAGGCTCGACTTGCCGGCATTGGTGTAGCCGACCACCGTCAGGGCCGGTACACCGCCCCGGCGGCGCGCCGCGCGCTTCACCGTCCGAGCCGTCTTCATCCCGCGAATCTCCTTGCGCAGCTTGGCCATTCGCTCGCGGATCCGCCTGCGGTCGGTTTCGATCTTCGTCTCACCGGGGCCACGCAGGCCCACGCCGCCGTTGCTGCCGGCGCGGCCACCTGCCTGGCGCGACATCGACTCGCCCCAGCCGCGCAGCCGGGGAAGCATGTACTCCATCTGCGCCAGCGCCACCTGCGCCTTGCCCTCACGCGAGGTGGCGTGCTGGGCGAAGATGTCGAGGATGAGCGCGGTGCGGTCGATCACCTTCACCTTGACGACCTTCTCCAGCGCCGTCAGCTGGGCGGGAGTCAGCTCACCGTCGCAGATCACGGTGTCGGCTCCGCTGGCGACCACCACTTCGCGGAGTTCCTCGGCCTTGCCGGAGCCGAGATAGGTGGCCGGATCAGGTTTGCCACGGCGCTGGATCAGGGCGTCGAGCACCTGCGATCCGGCAGTCTCGGCGAGCGCGGCGAGTTCGGCCATGCTGGCGCGGGCCGCGGCGACGCTCCCCGTGGTCCAGACGCCCACGAGGACGACCTGCTCCAGCCGGAGGCGGCGGTACTCGACCTCGGTGACGTCCTCGAGTTCGGTCGACAGGCCGACGACGCGTTGCAGCGAGGCACGCTCGTCGAGCTGGAGTTCGCCCACCGTGGGTTCGCCCGGGCGTCCACGCTCCGAGAGCCCCGGGACCTCCTCGGCGGACCGGTCGTCGGCGGATTCGTCCAATGCAGATTCTTTGGTCAGTTCAGTCATATGTACATCCATTGTGCCCCCGACCGGCACCGGAACGCATCCGGATTTCCCGCGGGTGCCCGCTCAGTCGGCCCAGCCCGCGACGAGCCGGCCGCGGGCCACCAGCCGAGACGGGCCGCGCAGGACGGCCGAGCCGTCGCCGACAGTGACCAGCACGTCGCCGCCCGGCACTGTGACCGCGACCGACCCCGAGTCTCTGCCGGCCCCCGACAGCGCAGCCGCTGCGGCGGCCACCAGGCCGGTACCGCACGATCGGGTCTCCCCGACGCCCCGCTCGAACACTCGCATGTGCGCATGGAAGTCGGCCTCGTCGGCCGGGGTCGGGCCGCCCGGGGTCAGCGGGGTGAGGATCTCGACGTTCGCCCCGTCCGGAAACAGCGCCGAGTCCAGCTCGGCGCCGGTGGTGAGATCCAGTGTCGCGAGCCGTTCGGGCGTCAGGCCGTCGACCACGCAGGCCAGGTGAGGGTTGCCGACGTCGACGGCCTCGCCCGTCAGCGTCGTACCCGCGATGCGGACCTCGCTCGGACCGCGCAGCGCCACCGGTCCCATCGAGACACTCACGTCGGCGTCGGCGTCGTCGGCCGAGTGCACGGTGACCGGACGGGCCCCGGCGCGCGAACCGACGGTGAACGCATCGGTGTCGACGAGCCCTTCGGTCCGGCAGTAGTGCGCGAACACGCGCACACCGTTGCCGCACATCTCCGCGATCGAACCGTCGGCGTTGCGATAGTCCATGAACCAGTCCACGCCCGAAACGCCCTCGGGTAGCCGTTCCAGCACCTGTTCGGCCACCAGCGATCCGGCGGTCGCGACGCGCAGAACGCCGTCGGCACCGAGTCCCCGCCGGCGGTCGCAGAGGGCGACGACGAGGTCCTCGGTCAGTTCGATCTGTGCCTGAGGATCGGGCAGGATCACGAAGTCGTTCTGGGTGCCATGCCCTTTGACGAAGGTCAGCGCCGGAGAGTTCTTCACTCCCATCAGGCTACGCGGAGCGCGCGGAGCGCATTCTCCAGCAGGGCGGGATCGGCGGCGTCGAGCCACACCGCGCGCGGGTCGCGCCGGAACCACGACCGCTGCCGGCGCACGTACCGTCGCGTGCCGAAGAAAGTACGCTCCTGCGCCTGATCGAGGTCGTAGACGCCGTCGAGATACTCGATGACCTGTGCATAGCCGATCGCCCGCGAGGCCGTCCGTCCCTCCCGCAGGCCGCTCTCGCACAGTGCTCGCACCTCGTCGACCAGGCCGGCGTCGAACATCGCCGCGGTGCGCAACCGGATCCGCTCGTCGAGGGCCTCCTTCTCTCGGTCGAGGGTCAGGATGCGGGTCCCCCACCGCGGTTCACCGATCGACGGCGCCGACGCCGCGAACGGCTCCCCGGTGATCTCGACCACCTCGAGGGCGCGCACGATGCGCCTGCCGTCCGAGTCCAGGATGGTGGCCGCGGCGGCCGGGTCGACCTCGGCCAGCCTGCGGTGGAGAGCCAACGGCCCGATCTCGGTGAGCAGCGCCTCGTACTTCGCCCGCACCGCGGGATCGGTCGACGGGAACTCCCAATCGTCGAGCAGGCCCTGGATGTACATCATCGACCCGCCGACGATGACCGGCAGCCGGCCCGATGCGAGAAGCGCTTCGACGTCTGCCGTCGCCGCGGACTTGTAGCGGGCGACGGTGGCGGTCTCGGTGACGTCGAGGACATCGATCTGGTGGTGCGGTATCCCCCGCCGTTCGGCGACGGGAAGCTTGGCGGTGCCGATGTCCATCCCGCGGTACTGCTGCATCGCGTCGACGTTGACGATCTCGCCGCCGAAGTGTTCGGCGAGATCGAGGGCGAGTTCTGATTTGCCGCTGGCCGTCGGGCCGATGACGGCGATGGGTGCGAGGGTCACCGCGGCGCCCCCGGCGACCAGACGGCGACGGTGTAACCGACCCCGAACGGGGCATCGCGATACAACACCTCTGCCGCTGCGACATCAGACACAGCGACATCGGCCGCGGGACCGCCGCAGGCGGCCGCCAGGACCTGCCATGCGGCCCTGCCTCCGACTCCCTCCGCGGCGCACGCGTCCGCGTCGAGGGCGGCCAGTGCGCCGGTGTCCGCGCGGGCGAGCGCGTCGTCGATCCGCCGCTGAAGCGCGATCGCCGAGGGCCGCTCGCCGCCGCCCGGAGCGCCCGGCGACAACGCGGTGCAGCCGTCGGCCACCACCAGAAGTCCCACCCGGTCGCCGCTGTCGGGATCGCCGCTGTCGGGATCGTCGCTGTCGGGATCGCCGCCGTCGGACAGGGCGCGCGCGAGTTCCAGTCCGGCTGCCGCGCACTGGTCCGGCGACCACTCCGGATCCACCACCCACGGCGTCACCGTGATCCGCTCTCCGCCGCCGTCGGCCTCACCGCGGACCCACCCCGCGATCAGCATCGACAGGGGCAGCGGCGCGCCCTCGGTCGGCGGACCGCCGAGTCGTACCGGGTGCGGCACACCGTATCCGCCGAAGTCGCCGCAGCTGCGGTAGTCCGTGGCACCGGCGGAGCCGGCGCGATCGGCTGCGCCGAGTGCGATCCACCGATCGGCCGCGCTGCCGAGCCGCTTCGCCACCGCACGCACGGCCGCGCGTACGGGTTCGGTGTCGGTGGCGGCCGGACCGGCCAGTTCGGGGACGAGCAGCGGAGCGCTCGGGACTATCGCAACCAGGGCTAGCACGGTCTCGACGCTACCGGTGCGCGCGCGGAACATCGGTTCGGGCCCGGCACCGGCGGCGTCCCGGCCTCGATGTGGGAGGCAATGTTGCAGGCCGCGCCCACAACCGTCGCCGTGCCTGCTTGAATGAACCTCGTAGTGAATGAACCACGCAGTGATCTGGCAGCCGTGACGCGCGGCGAAGACGATTCAAGAGGTACACGCATGATCAACTCGCCCGACTCGAGCAACCCGGCCTCGAACGGCCCGTCGGCCCCCAAGCCCGGCCCGAAGCCGGGACCGAAGCCTGGCCCTCGGCCGCGTCCGGTCCCCCGGCCCGCAGTCGGCGGCCCGACCCCGGCGGTACCGGTCCATCCGGTGCCGGTGGGTGATCCGAACGAGTTCGGCCGGATCGATTCGAGCGGTGCGGTGTGGCTCAAGACTGCGAGCGGCGAGCGCCAGATCGGCTCGTGGCAGGCCGGGACCGTCGAAGAGGGCCTCGCGCACTTCTCCCGGAAGTTCGCCGACCTGGCCACTGAAGTGGAGATCCTCGAGGAGCGTCTCACCGCCCGTTCCGGCGACCCCAGGAAGACTCAGGCGTCGGCGGCGCATCTGCTCGCCGAACTCCCCGACGCACAGGTCATCGGTGACGTCGACAGCCTGGCGGCCCGTCTGGAGGTGATCGTCTCCGGCGCCGACGATGTGGCGCAGGAGGTCAAGGACCTGCGCGAGTCGGCCCGTGTCTCGGCGATCGAACGCAAGGAGGCGCTGGCGGCCGAAGCCGAGCACATCGGGAGCGAGAGCACCTCGTGGAAGGCGGGCGGCGACCGGCTCCGGGCGATCCTGGACGAGTGGAAGACGATCAAGGGCATCGACCGCAAGACCGACGATGCGCTGTGGCGGCGTTACTCGAAAGCGCGGGACGCGTTCAACCGGCGTCGCGGTGCGCACTTCGCCGAACTCGACCGCGAACGGGCGGGAGCCAAGGCGCGCAAGGAGGAACTGATCGCCGAAGCCGAGGCGCTGTCGGACTCCACCGACTGGGGCCCCACGGCGGCCAAGTTCCGCGAACTCCTGGCCGAATGGAAGGCCGCCGGTCGCGCACCGCGCGACACCGACGAGGCGCTCTGGCTCCGGTTCAAGGCCGCACAGGATGTCTTCTTCCAGGCCCGCAACGCGGTGAACTCCGAGCGTGACGCCGAGTTCGCGGAGAACGCGAAGGCCAAGACCGCACTGCTCGACGAGGCCGAGGCGAAGATCGATCCGGCGGCCGATCTGGAGACCGCGCGGCGCGAGTTCCGTACCTTCCGCGAGAAGTGGGACGAGATCGGCAAGGTCCCGCGCGAACAGATGCACAGACTCGAGAGCCGTGCGCGGGCGCTCGAGAAGCGGCTGCGCGACGCCGAGGACGCCGACTGGGCACGCACCGACCCGGAGGCGCAGGCGCGCGCCGCGCAGTTCACCGAGCGCGCCGACAAGCTCGACGAGCAGGCCGAGAAGGCCGCCGCCGCGGGACGCGACCGTGAGGCCGCGGAGCTGCGGCAACAGGCCGCGCAGTGGCGCGAGTGGGCCAGCGCGGCCCACTCGGCGCTCACCGATCGCTGACGCCCACCAGGTCCCGACGGCCGGAACTCAGTCGTCCGACGCGGTCCCCTCAGGAGTCTGGTCGCCCCGAGTCTGGTCGCCCTGCGTCTGGGCAGTCCCCGCCGAGTCCGCTTCCGCAGAATCCGCTTCGTCGGCTCTCGCGGCCTTCGCGCTGGGCGCCACCGGTCGCTGGAGCGACAGTCCGAAGGCTTCGCGGTTGGCGGCCTCGGCGCGACGTTCCTGCTCCAGCGCGAGGTGGTAGGAGTTGCGATTCCACACCACTCGGGCCCAGTGGAACACCAGAACGATCGCGACGGCCCAACCCAGCAGCAGACCCGCGCCGGCACCCGACGGCGACGCCGTCTCGTCGACTCCGACGGTGTTCCGGGTCCAGATCGCGAGCATGCCCGCCACCGCGTCGACCGCGGTTCCGGCCAGCGCGATCCAGGCGAGCACCCAGCGACGGGTGATCAACGCGAGCGTCGAGAAGCCGATGCCGAAGATCGCCAGCATGTAGACGAAGATCTCCGACGGCAGCTTGATGTGCTCGGCGGTGGCCTTGTCGGTCATCATCAGCACGTCGAGACCCGTGGCGTCGCCGGCATGCGGCAGAACCAGCGAGACCATTGCGAGCAGCACGCATACGGCGACCACCACGGCCCGGGCACCGGGGTCGATCTCCCCCGCGACCTTCTTCTCGGTCTTTCGGAGCTCGTGCTCGTATCGAGTGAAAGTATCCAGATCGTTCTTACTCATGAACAGCCTCCAGTTCCGCATGCGCTCGTCGGCTCAGGAACGGACTGCACTCCGATCGACGGCATCCCGAGCCCGACGCCGACGGGTGGTGTGGTGGGCAGGGTGCCCGCCTCGTGCGCATCGCCGGCGCGGGTACGACGGTGCGAGAGCACCCCGGCGTCGGCGATCAGATGATGGGGGGCGGCGTCGGTGATCACGGTGGTCACGACATCACCCGGACGGATGCCGCCGGTCCGACCGTCCGCATCGCCGGTCGATAGGAAGTGCACCAGACGTCCGTCGCGGGCGCGTCCGGTCATCCGCCCGGTCGAGGAGCTCTTGCGTCCCTCGTCGGCGACGACGAGCAGTTCCGCCTCGGTCCCGACCAGCGCCGTGTTGCCCTCCAGACAGATCCGCTCCTGGAGCGCGATCAGCCGCTGGTACCGCTCGGTCACCACCTCCGGCGGAACCTGATCGGGCATGGTGGCGGCCGGGGTGCCCGGTCGCGGCGAGTACTGGAAGGTGAACGCGCTCGAGAAGCGCGCCCGCTCCACCACGTCGAGCGTCTCCGCGAAGTCCTCTTCGGTCTCGCCGGGGAAACCGACGATGATGTCGGTGGTGATGGCGGCGTGCGGCATCGCGTCGCGGACGCGGTCCAGGATGCCGAGGAACTTGGTTCTGCGGTAGCTGCGTCGCATGGCCTTGAGGACTCGGTCCGAGCCGGACTGCAGCGGCATGTGCAGCTGCGGGCAGATGTTGGGGGTCTCAGCCATCGCCGCGATGACGTCGTCGGTGAACTCCGCCGGATGCGGCGAGGTGAAGCGCACCCGCTCCAGTCCCTCGATGCCGCCGCACGCGCGCAACAGATCGGCGAACGCCCCGCGGTTGCGCGGGATGTCCGGATCCGCGAACGACATCCCGTAGGCGTTGACGTTCTGGCCCAGCAGGGTCACTTCGAGCACGCCCTGGTCCACCAGTGCCTGCACCTCGGCGAGAACGTCGCCCGGACGCCGGTCCACCTCCTTGCCGCGCAGCGACGGCACGATGCAGAAGGTGCACGTGTTGTTGCAGCCGACCGAGACCGACACCCATCCCGAATACGCCGAATCACGGCGCGCGGGCAGGGTGGACGGGAATCGTTCGAGCGAATCCAGGATCTCGACCTGCGCCTCGTCGTTGTGGCGGGCCCGTTCGAGCAGCACCGGCAGCGAGCCGATGTTGTGGGTTCCGAAAACGACGTCCACCCAGGGTGCGCGGCTGCGGACGGTGTCCTTGTCCTTCTGCGCCAGACACCCGCCGACGGCGATCTGCATCCCGGGTCGCCGCGCCTTCACCGGCGCCAGATGCGACAGATTGCCGTAGAGCTTGTTGTCCGCGTTCTCACGCACCGCACAGGTGTTGAAGACCACCAGATCGGCGTCGTCGCCGTCGTCGGCGGCCACATAGCCCGCGTCTTCGAGGAGGCCCGCGATCCGTTCGGAGTCGTGCACGTTCATCTGACATCCGTAGGTACGGACCGAATAGGAGCGCGGCGCCGTCGCCGCATCCTCGGTCGTCGTCTCTCCCAGGGCCTCAACACTCACATCTCAAGGTTACGTGGCGGGGCAAATCCGTCCGCGTCACACGTACCGCATCGCCGGCATGTCCGGTTCCGCGCGGCGACACGCGGGAACATGCGAAAGAACCCGTGCGGCGACGCGCGTCACAACTAGTTTGTTAGTCATGCCCGACACGAACGTCACACCGATGATCTCGATGAAGAACGTGCAGAAGCACTTCGGCGACCTCCATGTGCTCCGCGACATCGACCTGGAAGTGCCCCGCGGTCAGGTGGTGGTCGTCCTCGGCCCCTCCGGCTCGGGCAAGTCCACCCTCTGCCGGACCATCAATCGACTCGAGCCGATCGACAGCGGCGAGATCCGGGTGGAGGGCGAACTGCTGCCCGCGGAGGGCCGCGACCTGGCCCGGCTCCGCGCCGACGTGGGCATGGTCTTCCAGTCGTTCAACCTCTTCTCGCACAAGACGATCCTCGACAACGTGACGCTCGGACCGATCAAGGTGCGCAAGGCCTCGAAGGCGGATGCCCGCAAACGTGCGGAGGAACTGCTCGACCGCGTCGGCATCGCCGCTCAGAAGGACAAGTACCCGGCTCAGCTCTCGGGCGGTCAACAGCAGCGCGTCGCCATCGCCCGCTCGTTGGCGATGGACCCGAAGGTGATCCTGTTCGACGAGCCGACCTCGGCCCTGGACCCGGAGATGGTCAGCGAGGTCCTCGACGTGATGGTCGCCCTCGCCAAGGAGGGCATGACGATGGTGGTCGTGACGCACGAGATGGGCTTCGCCCGCAAGGCCGCCGACCGCGTGATCTTCATGGCCGACGGTCAGATCGTCGAGGACACCGATCCCGAGACGTTCTTCACCGCGCCGAAGTCCGACCGTGCGAAGGACTTCCTGTCGAAGATCCTGGGAGGCTGACATGGCGACCACTTCCCTCAGACGCCCGTCACGCCGACGCCGCGCACTGCCGGCGCTGATCCTCGCGATCGCCCTGACACTGCCCGCCGTGGCCGCGTGCGGCAGCACCGAACCGCGCGACCTCGTCGAGTCGATCAAGTCCGGCAAGGTCGTCCTGGGCACCAAGTACGACCAGCCCGGGCTCGGTGTGCAGCAGCCCGACGGTTCGGTGGTCGGTTTCGATCCGTCGGTCTCCGAGTACGTCGTCGACCACATCGCCGACCGGCTCGGCGTACCGCATCCGGAGATCACCTGGCGCGAGACACCCTCCGCTCAGCGCGAGACCCTCATCGGCAACGGTGAGGTCGACATGATCGCCGCGACGTACTCGATCAACGAGGCGCGCGCGAAGAAGGTGGCCTTCGCGGGCCCCTACCTCGTGACCTACCAGGGGCTCCTGGTCCGCAAGAATGACTCGTCCCTGAACTCGCTGATGGACCTCAACAACGGCAAGAAACTGTGCTCGGTGAGCGGTTCGACACCGGCGCAGAACGTGAAGGCTCAGCTGCCGGGCGTCCAGCTCCAGGAGTACGACTCCTACTCCTCGTGCGTGGAGGCGCTGCGCCGTGACAAGGTCGACGCGCTCACCACCGACGAGACGATTCTGGCCGGGTACGCCAACCGCTACCCCGGCGAGTTCAAGCTCGTGTCGATGACCTATCCCAAGGACGCCTGCGTCGGCGGGAAGCTCAAGAAGAAGGGCCAGCCGTTCTCGACCGAGCGCTACGGCATCGGCATGGCGAAGAACTATCCCGACTCGGTCGCGAAGGTCAACGAGGCGCTCGAAGCGATGCTCGCCCCGCTGCCCGGCTCCGACCAGTCCGTCTGGAGCCGGGATCTCCGCGACGCGCTCGGCAACGAGACGATCGATTCGTGGATCGCCCGCGCCGACGCGCCGGGATCGCAGTACAAGCTCTTCCCGGACGTCGGGAATCTCGACTTCCTCACCTCCCCGTCGACGCCCTGCGAAGGAGATGCGTAGATGTCCGACCTATGGCAGAGCATGGGTCCGCAGATCTGGCCCGCGTTCTGGATCACCATCAAACTCACTGTCTATTCGGCGATCGGCGCACTGATCTGGGGTGTCCTGCTGGCCGCCATGAAGGTCTCGCCGGTTCCGGTGATGCGCGGCTTCGCGACCGTGTACGTGAACGTCGTGCGCAACACCCCGCTCACCCTGATCGTGCTCTTCTGCTCCATCGGCCTGTACCAGAACCTCGGTCTCACGCTGGCGACGGAGAGCTCGAACTTCATCGCCACCAACAACTTCCGGCTCGCGGTGCTCGCGTTCGTCCTGTACACGGCGACGTTCGTCTGTGAGACCCTCCGCGCCGGGTTCAACACCATTCCGATCGGACAGGCCGAAGCCGCTCGATCGCTCGGGCTCACCTTCACCCAGGTTCTCGGACTGATCATCCTGCCGCAGGCGCTGCGCACCGTCATCGCGCCGCTCGGATCGGTGCTGATCGCGCTCACCAAGAACACCACGATCGCCTCGGTGATCGGCGTCGCGGAGGCCTCACTGCTCATGAAGTCCGAACTCGAGACCCACGGCGACCAGATCCTGCTGATCTTCGCCATCATCGCCATCGGATTCATGATCATCACCCTCGCGGAGGGTGCGGTCTTCGGATGGGCCGCCAAGCGATGGGCGGTCAAGCGATGAGCGATCAGTCGACCGTCCTCTACGACGCGCCCGGGCCGCACGCCCGGCGCCGCAACCTGATCACCGCGGTCGTCTTCGTCGTGATCCTGATCGCGATCGCCGCGTACATCATCAAAGTGCTGGCCGACAACGGCCAGTTCGAATCGGACATGTGGCGACCGTTCACCGTCGCCGGGACCTGGACCACCTGGCTGCTGCCGGGTCTGTGGGGAACGATCAAGGCGGCGTTCGCCTCGATCATCCTGGCGCTGGTGGTCGGTACGCTGCTCGGCATCGGACGATTGTCGGACCACCGGGCGGTGCGTGCCGTCTGCGGTCTGATCGTCGAGGTCTTCCGTGCGATCCCGGTCCTGATCCTGATGTTCTTCGCGTACTACCTGTTCGCCAAGTACGCGGTCGTGCCGTCGTCACAGCTCTCGTTCGCCGCCGTGGTCTTCGGTCTCACCCTGTACAACGGCTCGGTGATCGCGGAGATCCTGCGGGCGGGAATCCAGTCGGTTCCCAAAGGACAGTCCGAAGCCGCCCTGTCGATCGGCATGCGCAAGTCGCAGATGATGCGGATGATCCTGCTGCCGCAGGCGGTGACCGCGATGCTGCCCGCGTTGATCTCGCAGATGGTGATCGCGCTGAAGGACAGCGCTCTGGGCTACGCCTTCGGATACATCGAGGTGGTGCGGTCGGGCATCGTCTCGGCGTCGTACTGGGGCAACTACCTGCCGTCACTGCTCGTGGTGGCGGTGATCATGATCGCGATCAACTTCTGTCTGACGGGCCTGGCGAACTACCTCGAACGCCGTCTGCGCAGCGGCCGGCGCCGGACCGCGGCTCCCGATCCGGATGTCGCCGATCTGGAAGCGATGGAGAACATCCCCGGCTTCACCGGTATCGGCCGGTGAAGCCGGGAGTCAGGCGGAGTGTCGAGCGCGGTCGAGGACTTCCTTGACCACCGATCCGACCATCTCCGGCGGATAGCCGCGGCGACCCAGGGCCCCTGCGAGCCGCCGATACGCCTTGGCCCGGATCTCGCGGTCACCGAGTTGTTCGCCGGAGACGTTCAGCTTCTTCTCCGCGAGCCGGACGGCGATCTCCCGCTCGTCCTCGGGATCGATCTGGTCCAGTGCCTGCGCCGCGGTCTCATCGTCGATCCCCTTGGTCCGCAGTTCGCGTTTGAGAGCCAGCCGCCCGCGACCGGAGTGCGCATGCCGCGATCGAACCCATTCGGCGGCGAAGTCGGCGTCGTCGAGCAGCTTCCACTCGTCGAGCCGGCGCAAAGTCTGCTCCACCTCGTCCGGGGTGAAGCCGCGTGCGTTCAGACGGTCACGCATCTCCGCCCGGCTCCGGGCCCGGGTCCCCAGGAGCCGCAGCGCAGCATCCCAGGGCGACGGGCCGGACCGGGCCGCCGTATCGTCGGACATAGGTGGATCAGAAGTCGACGGGCTCGGGGGCGATCTCGTCGGCGTCCGCGGCGGGACGACCGATGCCGAGCTTGTCCTTGATCTTGCTCTCGATCTCGTTCGCGACATCGGGATTGGCGATGAGGAACTTACGGGCGTTCTCCTTGCCCTGCCCCAGCTGATCGCCCTCGTAGGTGAACCACGAACCCGACTTGCGGATGAAGCCCTCGGCCACGCCGAGATCGATCAGCGAACCCTCGCGGCTGATGCCGTGCCCGTACAGGATGTCGAACTCCGCCTGCTTGAACGGCGGCGCCACCTTGTTCTTGACGACCTTGACGCGCGTCCGGTTGCCGACCGCGTCCGTGCCGTCCTTGAGCGTCTCGATCCGCCGGACGTCCAGTCGCACAGACGAGTAGAACTTGAGGGCCTTGCCGCCGGTCGTGGTCTCCGGCGAACCGAACATCACACCGATCTTCTCGCGCAACTGGTTGATGAAGATCGCGGTGGTGTTGGAGTTGTTGAGACCGGAGGTCATCTTGCGCAGGGCCTGGCTCATGAGCCGTGCCTGCAGTCCGACGTGGCTGTCGCCCATCTCGCCCTCGATCTCCGCCTTGGGCACGAGCGCCGCCACCGAGTCGATCACCAGGATGTCGAGCGCACCCGAGCGGATGAGCATATCCGCGATCTCCAGTGCCTGTTCTCCGGTGTCCGGCTGCGAGACCAGCAGCGCGTCGATGTCGACACCCAGCTTCGCCGCATACTCGGGATCGAGTGCATGTTCGGCGTCGATGAACGCGGCGATGCCGCCTGCGGCCTGAGCGTTCGCGACGGCGTGCAGGGCGACGGTGGTCTTACCCGAGGACTCCGGGCCGTAGACCTCCACGATCCGGCCGCGCGGGAGGCCGCCGATGCCGAGTGCGATGTCGAGGGCCACCGAGCCGGTCGGGATGACCTCCATCGGCGGGCGGGCGTCCTCACCCAGACGCATCACCGAGCCCTTGCCGAAATTCTTGTCGATCTGAGCCAGCGCCAGATCCAGTGCCTTCTGCCGATCAGTCACGGGTGCCATCGGTCTCTCCTCCGGGTGCTCTGCTGTATTGGAACGTTGCTGTGGATACGAACGTCTTCCGCTTTCGTGACCACACGGTAGGAGACGGGTGTGACATTTCCGCCCGGGCCCGTTCGTACGGTCATTAAATTGGACGCACCAGAGCGCGCTCCGGTTCCATTACAGGATAGCGAACAGATGTTCGACGGCAATCCGACACGCCGGATCCGGCGATCACCAGCGTTCCGGCGGTACGTCGAATTCGCGGCAGAGTGCCCGCCACACCAGCTTCGGATCCACTCCCTGCTCGATGGCCTCCCGGCCCGTGCGGCCGCCCAGTTCCATCAGCACCAGATCGGTCAGCAGACCGTCGGCCCGCTTTCTGCCGAACTCTGCCTCGGTGAGTTCGGCGAACTCCGTCAGACGCATGGTTCCATTCTCCACGATCGCCGGACCGCCGCCACCGACGGTCCGGACGTGCAGGTGTTCACCTCGGCCCGGTCCATCGCCGATACGCGGCGTGCGCGACCCGCACCGGATCGACGACGCCCGAGACGGTGGCGGCGACCCGCCGGGCGGCGTCGGCGTGACGCCGATCGTCCAGCACTCCGGCGATCGCCTCCGCCAGTGCGGCGGTGGTGGCCGGGCGCACCAGCCGTCCGCAGCCGATCCGCGCGACCCGGTTGGCGAGCTCCCACTGATCACCGCCGCCGGGCACGGTCACCACGGGCACTCCCGCGAGCAGCGACTTCGCGAGCATGCCGTGACCGCCGCCACAGATCACCAGGTCGGCGTCCGGGAGGAGTTCGTCCTGACGGCCCGTCGCCGCGACCAGCCGGTCGGGCAGCACCTCGGCATGCGGTGGCTGCAGGGCGGAGTACACCACCCGCAGCGGTCGCGTGGACTGCAGGTCGGCGAGCGCGGCCAGTGCCGCGGCGCCGAGATCGCCCGCCCCCGTGGCCGCCGTGGACGGCGCGACCACCACGAGCGGGCCGTCGCCCTCGGGCCGAACGAAACAGTCGTCGGTCGGTTCGAACAGCAACGGTCCGATCAGGTGGGTGCGCTCAGGCCAGTCCGGGCGGGGAACCTCCAGTCCGGGCAGGGTCGCGACGAATCGTGCGAGGGGCGTCGACTCATCCGGGAGGCCGATGCTCCGTCGGGCGCCGCGGCGCTGCCGACGGCCCTTGGCCACAGCGGGTGCGGCGCTCGCACGCAGGAGCGCGTCGCGCAACCGCCCGCCGATTCCCTCGCCGGCGGCCAGTCCCGCGCCGATCGGCGGCAGGCCGGCCGACTGCTCGTAGAGCGGATGCGGCGAGAGCTCGATCCAGGGCAGACCGACCAGCTCGGCCGCCCAGGCCCCGGCCACCGTGATGACGTCGCTGACGACGAGGTCGAATCCGCCGGTCGCCAGTTCCGGAGCCAGGGCCGTCGCCATCCGCGCGGCCCGTACGCTCAGTTTGGCTCCGGCATCGTCATCGTCCTCATCGGGCAGAGCCGCCAGTCCCGGCAGCGGACGCACCTCGAGGCCCCGGCGCGCTGCCGCCGCGGTCCACCGCTCACCGGTGTAGACGACCACGCGGTCGCCTGCCGTACGCAGCGATGTGGCCAGGCCCAGCGCCGGAAATGCGTGTCCGGCGTCGGACCCGGCCACGATCGCGATGCGCAACGGGCCCGTCTCGGACCCGTCGTCACGGCTGCCGGAACTGTCGAGGGTGCTCAGTTCTGTTCCGGGGTCTGCGGGGCGGGCGCAGCGCCGCCCTGCTCCACCTGGCCCGCCGGGGCGCCCTGTGCGCCGGCGGTCTGCCCCGGCGCGAGCGATCCACCGTTCATGCTGGCCCGGATCTGCTCGAGCCGGGCGTGGCCGGCGAGCTGGACGCCCGCGGCCTCCACCTCCTGCATGCGTCCGGCGACGGTGCCCTTGGCGAGCTCGGCCGACCCCAGGGCATTGGCGTAGCGACGCTCGATCTTGTCGCGCACCTGCTCGAGGTTCGGCGTGTTGCCGGGAGCCGAGAGCTCGCTCATCTGGTTCAGCGAAGCACTGACCTGCTCCTGCATCTTCGCCTGTTCGAGCTGGCTCAGGAGCTTGGAGCGTTCGGCGAGCTTCTGCTGCAGCGCCATGGCGTTGCGCTCGACGGCCTGCTTGGCCTGCGCTGCGGCCTGCAGAGACTGATCGTGCAGCACCTTGAGGTCTTCGACGTTCTGCTCGGCCGTCACCAGCTGCGCCGCGAAGGCCTCGGCGGCGTTGGTGTACTCGCCCACCTTCGCACTGTCACCGGCGGCCGCGGCCTGGTCGGCGAGCGTGAGCGCCTGGCGCGCATTGCCCTGCAGCTTCTCGATCTCCTCGAGCTGGCGGTTGAGCCGCATCTCGAGCTGCCGCTGGTTGCCGATGACCGCCGCCGCCTGCTGGGAGAGCGCCTGGTGCTGCCGCTGCGCGTCCTCGATCGCCTGCTGGATCTGCACCTTCGGATCGGCGTGCTCGTCGATCTTCGAATTGCCCAGCGCCATCATGTAGTTCCAGAACTTCACAAACGGATTGGCCATCGGTCTTCCAAACTCCTCGTTGCGCGGGTCGCGTCGTCGTTCGATCGATCACGCGGCGGCAAGTGCCGCGGGCACACCCGCGTCGTCCACCGAATCTTCCTGGGGGGCAATGACTTCGACAAGGCTATCGGACGCTCCGACGGGCCGGCCCGCCGGCTGCATCAGGCCCGCGACCTGGAAGAGCACCTCGCCGATCGGCACGTCGAGCGCCTCGCAGATCGACGCCAGCAGCTCGCTGGAGGCCTCCTTCTGCCCGCGTTCGACCTCGGAGAGGTAACCGAGCGACACCCTCGCGTCGGTCGAGACTTCACGCAATGTGCGTCCCTGACCGTTCCGAACACGGCGCAGCTCATCGCCGATCGCCTCACGCAAGAGCAGAGTCACGCGCGGACCTCCTCACGATTCTCCAGGAGCCCGGGGGTCGGGCCGTCGATTCCATCAATAGCCTGTGCCGTCGACCCTAGCCGAATTCCCGACCGACCGCCGCCGACATACCGCACGCCGCGGCGCTCCCGCGCACGCCCGGCACACTCGGATCTCAACGCCGTGGGCCCCTGGTCTATTCCGCGCCGCGGCGCAGCACGACGGCCCGCCAGACGTAGTCGAGTCCGGTGACCACCGTCGCGACCAGCGCGGCTGCCATGATCGCCCACGCGGCGGTGTGCCACGCTCCCGAGAGCGGCAGCACGAACAGTCCGATCGCCACCGACTGAAGCAGGGTCTTGAGCTTGCCGCCCCGGCTGGCCGGGATCACTCCGTGGCGCAGCACCCAGAAGCGCAGCAGCGTCACTCCGATCTCCCGCGCCAGAATCACCCCGGTGACCCACCAGGGCAGCTCCGCCAGGATCGACAGGCCGATCAGTGCCGCGCCGATGAGCGCCTTGTCCGCGATCGGATCGGCCATCTTCCCGAAGTCGGTGACCAGGTTCATGCCGCGCGCCAGGCGGCCGTCGAGCTGGTCGGTGAACGCGGCGACCGCGAAGACCACGAAGGCCGCGATCCGCCAGCTCACCGATTCCCCGTCGTCGACGAAGAGCAGGACCACGAACACCGGGACCAGGACGATGCGGAACACCGTCAGTGCGTTGGCGATGTTCACCACGGGCACCGGGGCCGCATCCTCGCCGAACACACGGCGCACAGGCTCAGTCACGTGATCAAGCCTAACGTCACGCTTTTCTCAGACTCCCGAAGGGCGCGCTCGGACCTGCGGCTACTCTCGATGGCATGCTGAGCGAACAACCCGATTCCCGCACCGGCGAGCCCTCATCGGTCCTCGTCCGCCGTGCCCGGACATCGGATGTTCCCCGCATCAAGGAACTGATCGACATCTACGCCGGCAAGATCCTGCTCGACAAGAACCTGGTCACCCTCTACGAGTCGGTCCAGGAGTTCTGGGTCGCCGAAAACGGCGGAGAGGTGGTCGGTTGCGGCGCCCTGCACGTGATGTGGTCGGACCTCGGCGAGGTCCGCACGGTCGCCGTCGACACCGCGCACGCCGGTCGCGGCATCGGGCACAAGATCGTCGACCGGTTGATGGATGTGGCCCGCGAACTCGAATTGGAGCGGGTCTTCGTCCTCACCTTCGAGACGCAGTTCTTCTCCCGGCACGGCTTCGTGGAGATCGACGGCACCCCGGTCTCCCGCGAGGTCTTCGAGGAGATGTGCCGGTCGTACGACACAGGTGTCGCCGAGTTCCTCGATCTCAGCTTCGTCAAACCCAACACCCTCGGAAACACCCGGATGCTCGCGCATCTGTGACCGCCACGGAAGGACATCGGACATGGCCGGCTTCTTCGCCGTCGAATACACCTACGCCCCGGAGGCCGCGGCGGTGCGGGACCGGTTCCGGCCCGAGCACCGGACCTGGCTGAGTGCACAGCACGAGGCCGGCCGTCTCCAGTTCGTGGGTCCGTACTCCGACGGCAGCGGCGCGCTCCTGATGATCACGGCCGACGACGCCGACGCCGCTCGCGACCTGCTTGCGCAGGACCCGTTCGCGCGCGAGTCGGCCGTCGCCGCCGTCTCCGTCAAAGAGCTGACGCAGGTCTTCGGCCCCTACTGACGCGAGGGTCGGACGTCGGCCGCGTCGCGACTGCGCTTGCGGCTGACCACCAGGCTGGCCACCGTGGTCGCCAGCAGGGTGCCGCCGATGATGCCCAGCGACAGAGGAGTGCCGATCTCCGGCACCGGAACGGACTCGCCGCCGTTGATGAACGGCAGCGTGTTCTCGTGGAGCGCGTGCAGGACCAGCTTCACGCCGATGAAGGCCAGGATCAGCGACAGACCGTACGAGAGGTAGATCAGCCTGTCGAGCATGCCGCCGAGCAGGAAGTAGAGCTGCCGCAGACCCATCAGCGCGAAGGCGTTGGCGGTGAACACCAGGTACGGCTCCTGGGTGAGTCCGTAGATCGCCGGAATGGAGTCGAGGGCGAACAGCACGTCGGTGAAACCGATGATGATCAGCACCACCAGCAGCGGGGTGATGTAGCGCTTGCCGTCGATCTTGGTGGTGAGACGGTCACCGTCGTAGACGTCGGTGGCGCGGAACCACTTCTTGACGAACCGTTCGAGGCGGCTCTCGCGCTCGCGTTCGTGCACGGCGGGCTCGTCGCTCTCCTTGAGCAGCTTCACCGCCGTCACGAGCAGGATGAGCCCGAACAGATAGAACACCCAGCTGTAGGCGTTGATGGCGGCGGCGCCGACCGCGATGAAGGCGCCGCGCATGACGAGCGCCATCACGATGCCGAGGAGCAGCACCTTCTGCTGGTAGACGCGCGGTACGGCGAACGACGTCATGATGACCACGAACACGAACAGGTTGTCGACCGAGAGCGCCTTCTCGGTGACGTAACCGGCGAAGTACTCGCCGCCGTAGGTTCCGCCCCATTTCCACCAGACGAATCCGCCGAACAGGACGGCGATGCCGATGTAGACCGCCGACCAGAATCCGGACTCGCGGAGCGTGGGCTCATGCGGGGTACGGACGTGGGCGAAGAAGTCGAAGACGAACAGGCCCAGGATCACCGCCCCGGTGACCAACCAGGTCACGACAGTGGCATTCATGAATTCCTCCAACACGTAGCACGAAGCGACGATGCTGGAGGTCTCTCCCACCGGCGGCGCCGGCGGCGGCCCCGGGAGCGGTGCACGGCATCCGATCCGCGGATGCCGCACCACCGTTCCGTACTGACGGGAACGCCTGCGAGGCGGGGATACTCCCCTCCAAGATCTCCGTCAGTTTAACGGATCGGCGTCCTCGCCGCCTCCCCCGGTGATCGAGGCGATGACACCGGCGAGGTCCTCGGGCTTGACCAGGACCTCGCGGGCCTTCGATCCCTCGCTGGGGCCGACGATGCCGCGCGTCTCCATCAGGTCCATCAACCGGCCTGCCTTGGCGAATCCGACGCGCAGCTTCCGCTGGAGCATCGACGTCGAACCGAACTGGCTCGACACCACGAGCTCGATGGCCTGCAGCAGATCGTCGAGATCGTTGCCGATGTCGGCGTCGATGTCCTTCTTCTCGCCGGCCTTGGCCGTCGTGACGCCTTCGGTGTAGTCCGGTTCGGACTGCTCGCGGGTGAACTCGACGACGGCCGAGATCTCCTCGTCGGTGATGAACGCGCCCTGCATGCGGATCGGCTTGTTCGCACCCATCGGGAGGAACAGACCGTCGCCCATGCCGATCAGCTTCTCCGCCCCCGGCTGGTCGAGGATCACCCGGGAATCGGTCAGCGAACTGGTGGCGAAGGCCAGTCGGCTCGGGACGTTCGTCTTGATCAGGCCGGTGACCACGTCCACCGACGGTCGCTGCGTGGCGAGGACCAGGTGGATGCCCGCGGCACGCGCCTTCTGCGTGATGCGGACGATCGCCTCCTCCACGTCACGCGGCGCCGTCATCATCAGATCGGCGAGCTCGTCGACGATCGCGACGATGTACGGGTACGGCTTGTACACCCGCTCCGATCCGAGCGGAGTGGTGATCTCACCCGATCGGACCTTGGCGTTGAAGTCATTGATGTGCCGCACCCGGGACGCCTTCATGTCCTGGTAGCGCTGCTCCATCTCCTCCACCAGCCAGGCGAGCGCGGCCGCCGCCTTCTTCGGCTCGGTGATGATCGGTGTGATCAGATGCGGAATGCCCTCGTACGGCGTGAGTTCCACCATCTTCGGATCGATGAGGATCATCCGCACCTCTTCGGGTGTGGCGCGGGTCAGCAGCGACACGAGCATCGAGTTCACGAAGCTCGACTTGCCCGAACCGGTGGAACCCGCCACCAGCAGATGCGGCATCTTCGCGAGGTTGGCGCTCACGAAGTCGCCCTCGATGTCTTTGCCGAGACCGATGACGAGCGGATGATTCTCCTTGCGCGTCGTCGGCGCCGCGAGGACGTCCGAGAGGCGCACCATCTCACGGTCGGAGTTCGGCACCTCGATGCCGACCGCCGACTTGCCCGGGATCGGCGCCAGCAGACGCACGTTGTCGGTGGCGACGGCGTAGGCGATATTGCGCTGCAACTGGGTGATCTTCTCGACCTTGACGGCCGGGCCCAGCTCCACCTCGTACCGCGTCACCGTCGGACCCCGGGTGTATCCGGTGACCGCGGCATCGACCTTGAACTGCTCGAGCACACTGTTGATGCGGTCGATCATCTCGTCGTTGGCAGAGGTCCCCAGCTTGGCGGGCTCGCCCTGCACCAGCAGGTCGGCCGGCGGCAGGAGATATCCCGATTCGGGGTCCTGATCGAGGAACGAACCGCCCGACGGCGCTGCGGGAGGAGCGGTCGTGACCGGCTTGCGAGCGGTCGCCGGTGCGGGAGCCGGCCGGCGGCGCGGGCGCGCCGCGGGAGTCGGCTCGTACGACTCGTGGTCGTCGGCGTCGAAGGCATCGCTGTCGAGAGCACCGGAGTCGAGAGCGCCGCCGTCCAGACCGTCGTCGCCGAGGACATCGCTGAGGTCGCCCAGCGGCGCGGTCGGATTGTCGTCGACGGGAACGTCGAAGGAAGGCTCCCCCGCCCCGGACCGGCGTGCGGACGCCGGCAGCGGCGCGTCGATCAACGGCTCGGTCAGCAGATCGGCCATGTGCGAGTCGCGGTCCTGCCCGGCGGTCCTGCGCCTGCGCGGCGACGCACCGCCGGAGCGGGGACGGCGCCGCGTATCGGGCGGGTAGTTCCGGTACGGGTCGCCGTAGTCGATCGCCGCGTCCGGATCGGCACGGCGCTCGTCCGCCGCATCCGGCTTCGGCTCGTCGCCGTAGTCGTCCGGTCCGTACTCGTCGTACTCGTCGTCGGGCCCGTAGTCGTCGGGCCCGTAGTCGTCGTACTCGTAGTCGTACTCCGCCCCCAGGCCCAGGTAGTCCGACGTGGCGGCGACCACCTCGCCCAGTGTCCGTCCGCTGAGGGCGAGCACGCCGAAGGCGGCCAGAAGCAGGAACAGGGGGACGGTGACCCAGACCGTGACCGCGTTCGTCAGCGGCGAACCCAGTACGTAGCCGACGAAGCCCGCCGATCGGGCGCGGGCGTCGTAGCCGGTCGGTGCGCCGTGCATCAGGTGCGTGAGGGCGAGCACCGGAACTGCGATCAGCAACGTCCCCGCGACATTGCGCAGACGACGCTCCGGGTTGGCCGGAAACCGCATCACCAGCACCGCGACGGCGACCAGGAACACGGGGACGCCGTAGGCGAGCGCGCCGAAACCCGCCCGGACGAGCGTGTCGACGAATGCCCCGACCGGCCCCAGTGCGGTGAACCAGACGCCGAGCGCGACCAGCGCTGCGGCGAGTGTGAGAGCCAGACCCGCGCTGTCGCGTCCCTGCGACGGCGCCTCGTCCCGGTGAGCACCGATGCGTGCGACGCCGCCCAGACCGCGTGCGGCGAGGTTCCAGGTCGCCGCTGCGGCCCGGCCCATCCCCCGCGCCACCGACGACCGTTCCGCCGGCCGGCGCTTGAGATCCTGCGAGTGCGCCGGGCGGCGCGCGGTTCCGGCCCGGTCTGCGGGCGGCTTGCGCGCACCGCCGCGGCCGCCCTGTCCGGACTTGGGCCGTGCCGTCGCCGTGGCCCGAGTCCCCCCACGTGAGGCGCCGCTGCGCGACCGGCCGCCGGCCGACGACTTCGGCTTCCCCGAAGTCTCGGATGAGCGGCTGCGCGTTGATGCATTGGAAGCCATGGCCTCCAGCCTAATGCCCGCCAATCACATCAGTCACACTGGCAACACCGCAGAGATCACGGTCGTGTCGATTTCGTGACCGGTTCACAACGTCCGGTGGGCACTGCGCAGGCTCGCTATCGCTGCCGGAGAACCGGAGAACTCCACGTCGACCGGTGCACGGCCGAACGCGAAGAGCAGCAGTTCCCCGACCGAGCCGGACACTCCCACCGGCTGGCCGCGGCCCACGCTCATCACCTCCCGACCGTCCCCGGTGCGCAGGGTGGCCCGCACGGGAGAGCCCGCCATGATCCGGCGTCCCACCGTCCGCAGCGGAAGCTCTAGAGCCCGCTCGAGATCCGGCGACACCTGCCGCGGCAGGAACGGACCGGCCGGATCGGCGCCCCCGCGCAGCACGTCCTCGTGATGAACGAACATCTCGGCGAGGTTGAGGAAGCGGTCGGCCACCCGGAACGGCGAGTACCAGGGCGGCCCGTCCGACAACATGGCCAGCAGCTCGTCCCAGGGCTTGTCGGCGTAGCTGTCGGCGACGGCAGCGGTGTGTCCGGCCAGCGGGCCGATGAAGATGCCCGCTGTCGCATCGAGCCTGCGTTCCCGCAGGATCAGGTGGATCGCGAGATCACGGTTGTCCCAGCCCGCACACAGCGTGGGGGCGTCGGGCCCCGTCCGGCGCATCGTCTCGACGAGCGCCGCCCGCTCGGATCGGGCGAGATTCACCGCCGCTCCCCCACCGCGATGACGGTCGGGACGATCATCGGCCGGCGCCGGTACTTCTCAGCCACCCATCGACCCACCGCGCGCCGCACGCCCTGAGCGATCCGGTGTGTGTCGGTGACCCCTTCGTTGGCCAGTTCGACGAGCGCCTTGTTCACCAGTTCGGCGGCGTCGTTCAGGGCGCCGGGATCGTCGGAGAAGCCGCGGCCGGACACCGTCGGCTTGCTCACCGCGGCACCCGTCGACGCGTCCACCGCCACCGAGATGGAGATGAAGCCGCCTTCGCCGAGCACGAGGCGGTCCGAGAGCGTCGATTCCCCGACGTCGCCGACCGAGAGTCCGTCGACGTAGACGTATCCGACCGGCACGCGGCCGGTGATCCTGGCGCGTCCGTCCACCAGGTCGACGACCACTCCGTCCTCGGCGAGGACGATCCGGTCGGCGGGAACCCCTGTGGCCTCGGCGAGCGCGGCATTGGCGCGCAGGTGGCGCCATTCACCGTGCACGGGCATGGCATTCGACGGGCGCACCGCGTTGTAGAGGTACAGCAACTCGCCCGCGGAGGCATGGCCGGAGACGTGGACCTTGGCGCTGGCCTGGGTCACCACGGTGGCGCCGCGCTTGGCGAGACCGTTCACCACGGCGAACACGGAGTTCTCGTTGCCCGGGATCAGCGACGACGCGAGGACCACGAGGTCGTCGGCGCGGATGTTGATCTGGCGGTGCTCACCGCGAGCCATGCGCGAGAGGGCCGAGAGCGGCTCTCCCTGCGAGCCGGTGGAGATGAGCACCAGCCGGTGGTCGGGCAGGGTGGCCGCGGTGTCCATGTCCACCACCACGCCGTCCGGCACCGTGAGGTAACCGAGGTCTTGCGCGATCTGCATGTTCCGGACCATCGACCGGCCGACGAAGGTCACGCGCCGACCGTGCCGGTGTGCCACGTCGACGATCTGCTGGATCCGGTGGACGTGGCTCGCGAAGGAGGCGACGATCACGCGCTGGCGGGCCTTGCCGATGACGGTGTCGAGGACGCCGCCGATCTCACGCTCGGGGGTGACGAAACCGGGGACCTCGGCGTTGGTCGAGTCCACCAGGAACAGGTCGACGCCCTCGTCGCCGAGTCTGCTGAAGCCGGCCAGGTCGGTGAGACGGTTGTCCAGCGGCAGCTGATCGAGCTTGATGTCGCCCGTGTGCAGGACCAGACCGGCCGGTGTACGGATCGCGACGGCGAGCGCGTCGGGGATCGAGTGGTTCACCGCGAAGTACTCGCAGTCGAATCCGCCGTGCGAGAGGCGATCGCCCTCGGCCACCTGGACCAGCTTCGGCCGCAGGCGGTGTTCGCGGCACTTGGCCGCGACCAGTGCGAGCGTGAACCGGGAACCGACGATCGGGATGTCGCCGCGGAGCTTGAGCAGGAAGGGCACTGCGCCGATGTGGTCTTCGTGGCCGTGCGTCAGGACCACTGCTTCGATGTCCTCGACGCGGTCTTCGATGTAGCCGAAGTCGGGCAGGATCAGGTCGACGCCGGGCTGCTGGTCCTCGGGGAAGAGCACGCCGCAGTCCACGACGAGCAGCTTGCCGTCGTACTCGAAGACGGTCATGTTGCGGCCGATCTCACCGATGCCGCCGAGCGCGACGACGCGGAGTCCGCCCTTGGGCAGCTTCGGCGGGGCGGGCAGCCGGTCGATGACGTCGCCCGTGACGCTCGATCCGGTGGCCGCGGCCACCTGCGGAGGCAGTTTCGCGGCGCCTGAATCGGCCGCCCGCGCCTTGTTCGGGTGGTCGGCGGGCGGGCCCGCCTTGCGTGAGGCCCGCCGACGACCGCCGCCCTTGCGGCCGCCCCCGTCGGCGTTGCCGTTACCGCTGTTGTCGCCGGCGGTGTTGTTGCTGTTGTCGGCCATCAGGAGATCACCTCGGCTGCGCGCAGATCCGTGATGAGTGCTTCGATCTGGGCGGGTTCGGCCGCGACCTGCGGCAACCGCGGATCCCCCACTTCCAGACCGGTGATGCGCAGGGCCGTCTTGACCATGCACACTCCGCCGAGCCGACCCATCGCGTCGACCAGCGGTGCCATCGAGTCGGCGAGCCGGCGCGCCTGCGCGAGGTCGCCGGCGAGCACGGCGGCCCGCAGATCGCGGAGCCGGCCCGGCACGAGATGGCCGATGACGCTGACGAAACCGGTGGCGCCGATCGACAGCCACGGCAGGTTCAGTGCGTCCTCCCCGGACAGGTACTCCAGGTCGGTGGCCGCCAGGATCTTCGACGCCGCATGCAGATCGCCCTTGGCGTCTTTGACGGCTTTGATGTTGGGGTGCTCGGCGAGGCGCAGGATGGTCTCGGTCTCGATCGGGATCACCGACCGCGGCGGGATGTCGTACAGCATCACCGGCAGACTCGACGCGTCGGCGATGGTGCGGAAGTGTGCTAGGACACCCGACTGGGGCGGCTTGCTGTAATACGGGGTGACGATCAGCACGCCGTCCGCGCCGATCTCCTCCGCTTCGCGGACGCGCCGCGCCGACTCGGCGGTGTCGTAGCTGCCGGCCCCGTGGACGACCTTCGCGCGGTCGCCGACCGCGTCGAGCGCGACCCGCAGAAGGTCGTTCTTCTCCTGCACCGTGGTGGTCGGCGACTCACCGGTGGTGCCGTTCACGACGATGGCGTCACAGCCCCCGTCGACCAGGTGAGCGGCCAGCTCCGCGGCTTTGTCGAGATCGACCTTCCCCTCCCGAGTGAAGGGGGTCACCATTGCCACCGAAACCGTCCCGAACGGGTGTTCCGCAATTCCTGCGTCAGCCGAGTTCATGCCGCTCAGGCTACCGTCTGACGGGCCGATCGCCGCGCTCAGCCCTCGAATACGAAGGGCGAGGTCGCGACTTCGGTTCCGTCGGCGAGTTCGCCGATTTCGAAGTCCCCGAACGCCGTCGGTGCCACCTCGCGGAGCCGGCGCAGGCATTCCACGGCCAGCTGGCGGATCTCGACGTCCGCGTGCTCGGTCGCCCGCATTCCGATGAAGTGGCGCCAGGCCCGGTAGTTGCCGGTCACGACGATCCGCGTCTCCGTCGCATTCGGCAGCACCGAGCGGGCCGCCTGTCGGGCCTGCTTGTGCCGCAGGATCGCATTCGGGACGTCGGCGAACTTGGCCTCGAGCTCGGCCAGGAGGTCGGCATAGGCGCGCCGCGCCGCGTCGGTCGCTTCGACGAACAACTCCTCGAGGCGCTCGTCACCGCGGATCGCCGGCGGCGCGACCACGTTGGAATCGTGTTCGGGGACGAAGCGCTGCGAGAGCTGCGAGTAGGAGAAGTGGCGATGACGGATCAGCTCGTGCGTGCACGACCGGGAGATCCCGGTGATGTAGAAGGTGCACGTGGCGTGTTCGAACAACGACGTGTGGCCCACCTCCAGGACGTGACGCAGATAGCCGGCGTTGGTGGCGGTGCGCGGATTCGGCTTGTGCCAGCTCTCGTAGCAGGCGCGACCGGCGAACTCGATGAGGGCCTCACCACCGTCGGCGTCGGTATCCCAGTCCACCTCCGGCGGCATGAACTGCGTTGCCGCGACCAGCTGGACCTTCAGCGGCACTAATTCGGACACGTCGCAACTCCTCGGCACTGCAGCGGCTCATGACGGGCTCTGCGGGTCATGGCACCCGGACAGCCTCGAGCCTCGATTGTCTCGCATCCGGTTCGTCCTGCGGCATCCGGGCCGGTGGTGCATCATCGGTCCAGTGAGCTCTTCGATCCGCCGCCGTCGCCTCGCGGCCCTCGCCCTGTCCGCCGCCCTGTCCGTCACCGCCCTGTCCGTCACCGTGGTCGTTCCGACGGCCTCCTCTCCGGCCCTGGCCGCACCTGCCGCCGCATCACCGGTGGCCACGGCCGCCGTCACGAACTCGGCGATCACGCCCGGACGGGAGATCGGGCTGGAGGGGACGATCAACACCAGGACGCTCGAGGGCTATCGCGCCGCCGACGGTCGGCATGTCAACGGACTCGTGCTGCGGAGCGACAATCTCTCGCGGCTCACCGCATCCGACATCTCAGCGCTGCGCGCCCGCGGTCTGGCGACGGTGATCGATCTGCGGACCGGTATCGAGCGGGCAGTCCAACCCGACCGTCGCGTGCCCGGCACGCGCCAGGTGAGTGCGGACGTCCTCGGACAGGTGTCGCCGCTGAGTCTGATCGACGTCGCGTCGGCGTATCCGGAATTCGTCACCGACGCCAACGCGCGCGCTCAGCTCCGCACGGCCGTCCTCGAGATCGCGAAGACGGCGAAGACCGGCCGGACCACGCTTTTCCACTGTTCGGCGGGCAAGGACCGCACCGGCTGGGTGGCGGCCGTCCTGCTGACCGTCCTCGGTGTCGACCGCGCGACGATCGAGGCGGACTATCTCGCCTCCAACCACTATCGGCGTGCATCGGCCACCGACCCGATCAACGGCGTGGACATCTCGATGCTGAACTCGGCCTTCGCGGCCGCTGATCGCGTCTACGGCTCGATGGACGGCTACCTCCGCAAGGGGCTGCGCCTGACGGATGAGGACGTCGACTCGCTCCGGAGCAGCCTGCTGAGCTGAGGCCCCGGTGGCCGGCGCGGCGCGTCAGCCGCGGACGATGGCGCCCAGCTTCGCGTAGGTGTCCTGCCAGCCGTGGACGGCGACCGCGTCGATGCCGAGTTCAGCCACCGGACGGTCGTTGCCGCCCTCGTCGAGACGGTCGCCGAAGAACAGGATGTCGTCGGTGCCCAGGCCGAGGATCTCCATCAGACGGCGCGCCCCGTAGGCCTTGTCGATCCCCTTCGCCGTGATGTCGACCGACGTCGATCCGCCGCTGCGGACCTCGAGGTCGGGCAGCCGCTCGGCGGCGTACGCACGCAGCGACTCCTTCTTGCGCCCGTCCGGATCCCACGCCGCCTTCGCGTCGACCGGCGCGGACTGGCCGAGCGCGGAGAAGGTGACCTGACTGCCGCGGTCCTCCAGGATCGGGCCCCAGGTCTTCTCCTCCCAGAGCCCGAGCTCACGTGCGCCGGCCTCCACCACCCGCATGGCCTCGGCCTTCTGGTGGTCGGAGAGGTCCTCGGCGTACACCGTCTCCCAATCCCGGCCGGACCACCGGACGTAGCGGGTGCCGTTGGTGGGCATCAGGTGCAGGTTGCCGCGGTCCGCGAAGTCGCCGAGCCGGTCGAGGACCTGCGACTGGAATTGCCCGTACTGACCGCCGGAGATGATGCAGCCCATGCTTCCGGCGAGCAGTTCCCGGAACAGCCCGACCATCTCGTCGCTCATCGCGGTCTTCGACGGCGCCAGGGTGTCGTCGAGATCGAACATGACGAGTCGGTAGGTCTTGCCGTTGTGCGTGACGGACACGTGTCCACCCTTCCGTTAAGTGTGCGCGCAGAAGTGTAGCCGGGCGCCGGTCCCGGGCCGGTGCGGGTCAGTCCCCGGCGATGACCCAGTCGAAGGCCTGCGCCTTGGACCGCGCTCCCTGCGCGGCCTTCGACCGCGACCGTTCACCGAGTTCGGCGAGCAGCCGTTCACCCGCACGGACGAGGTCCGCGAGCACGGCCGGCGTCAGGTATCCGGGGCGAGTGGCGAAGAGGAGGTCCTCACTCGCGGT
Organism: Gordonia sp. PS3; assembly: GCF_041950545.1. Lineage (NCBI taxonomy): Bacteria > Bacillati > Actinomycetota > Actinomycetes > Mycobacteriales > Gordoniaceae > Gordonia > Gordonia sp. PS3. The sequence goes on from NZ_CP169524.1 coordinate 2,210,233, forward strand.
GTTGCCGCTGGCGCCGGGAGCGAACGGGCAGCCGCCGAGTCCGCCGAGCGCACCGTCCACCAGTCGGGCGCCGCCGTCGGCGGCGGCCAGCGAGTTCGCGACGCCCATCCCCCAGGTGTCGTGTCCGTGGAAGACGAGCCTGCGTTCGCCCGCGCCGACGGTCGCGAACAGGTCGCGCACCTGATCGGGGTGGGCCTGGCCGAGCGTGTCGGCGAGCACCACGTCGTCGGCGTCCGCCGTGCGCGGGTCGGCGACGATGCCGCGGACACGATCCGGGTCCACCGGACCGTCGAACGGGCAGGTGAACGCGGTGGCCAGACAGAGTTGGATGCGGCCGCCCGCCTCCTTGGCCGCCGCGACGGCTCGCGGCATGGCGGCGATGCTGTCCTCGGCGGACCGGCCGATGTTCGCCTTGTTGTGCGCGTCCGACACCGACAGGCAGTACTGAAAGTTCCGGACGCCCGCCGCGGCGGCCTTCTCGACGTGTCTCGGGGTGGCGACCCACACCCAGCAGCGGTCGAGTTCGTCCGGCGTCAGTTGCGCGACGATGTCGAGGGTGCCCGCCATCGGCGGAACCAGATCGGGTCGCGCCATCGAACCGATCTCGAGTTCGGGCACACCCGCCGCCAACAGGGTGCGTGCCAGTGCCACGCGGACTTCGACGTCGAGCACCTTGCCGGTGAGCTGCAGTCCGTCACGCAGGGTCACGTCCCGGAGGGCGACCTGCGAATAGTCCGTGGCTCCGGAGGCCGACTGCGCGCTCATCGCCGTCCTCCCAGAAAACGCGCGCGGATCTCGTCGGTGTGCTCACCCAGGTCGGGGCCGACCGAGCGGATCGGCAGCGAGGTCTCGCCGAGTACCGGGACGATGCCCGGGAACGCGACCCGGCGCGGCTCGGGGCCGCCGGCGTCGACGTCGAACTCCTGAATCATGTTCCGTGCGCGGTACTGCTCGTCCGCGACGATGTCGGCGGCGGTGTAGATCGGGCCCGCGGGGACGGCCGCGTCGTCGAGCACGGCGAGCACCTCGTCGCGCGACCTCGCGCCGGTCCACTCCCCGATCGCCGCGTCGATCTCGTCGCGCCGCCGCCACCGGCCGTCGTTGGTGGCCAGATCGGGGTCGTCGGCGAGATCGTCGCGGCCGATCGCTCTCATGTAGCGGGGGAAGATCGCATCCGCGTTGCCCGAGATGACGACGGAACTGCCGTCCCGGCAGAGATAGCCGTTCGACGGTGCGATGCCCTCCATGCGTCCGCCGGTCCGTTCTCGCTTCACCCCGTACGCCCCGAGGTCGGGCACCAGCGACTCCATCATCGAGAAGATCGCCTCGTTCAGGGCGACGTCGACGATCCGATCGGCCAACGGCAGTCCGGGCTCACCGTCGCCGCCGCGGTTCTCGTCGCGCCTGCGCAGACGCTCGTAGAGCGCCATCACGGCGCCGAAGGCTCCGTAGAGTCCAGCGATCGAATCCCCGATCGAGACCCCGACGCGCACCGGCGGCCGATCGGGGTCGCCGACCAGTTCGCGGAACCCGCCGTAGGCTTCGGCGACCGCCGCGAAGCCCGGCCTTTCCGAATAGGGGCCGGTCTGACCGAACGCGGAGATGCGGACGAAGATCAGGTCCGGGTTCGCCTCGCTGAGCGCCTCGGGGCCCAGCCCCCATCGCTCCAGAGTCCCGGGACGGAAGTTCTCGAGAACCACATCGCAGTGCGCGGCAAGGCTTTTGACGTCCTCGCGCCCCTGTTCGGTCTTGAGGTCGAGCACCACGGACTTCTTGTTCCGATTGATCGTCCGGAACAGCATCGACGTCTCGCCGTCGTACAGGCGCCAGTTGCGGAGTTCGTCGCCGGTCTCACGTTCGATCTTGATGACCTCGGCGCCGAAGTCGGCCAGCATGCGCCCGGCGGTCGGCGCCGCGATGTAGTTGCCGAGCTCGAGCACCCGGACCCCGTCGAGCGGCAGCCTCCGCTGGTGTTGTGGAGAGTTCACGCCTGCCAGCCTATTAGCCGGGGGCGGCTTCGGATCGCAAGGCGGGACCGAGGTCGCCGCGTCCGGTGACCTCCACCCGGTCGAGGCCGCGCCAGTCGGCCAGCGCCGCCAGGTCGACGGCCAGCGACCGCGCGACCCGCGCGGTGTCGGCGCCCGGCTCCGCGTGTGCCGAGAGCACCCGGAGGACTCCCGCGGCGCGGTCGGCTTTGAGGTCGACGCGAGCCGTCAGTTCCTCGTCCATAAGATACGGCAGCACGTAGTATCCGTGCACCCGTTTGTGTTCGGGTACGTAGATCTCGATCCGGTAGCGGAAGCCGAAGAGCCGCTCGGTGCGCGGGCGGTAGAACACCAGCGGATCGAAGGGCGACAGCAGCGTCGAATGCGGTACTCGGCGCGGCAGCCGCGCGTCGCGGTGCAGATAGGCCGGCTCGCTCCAGCCGTCGACCCGCACCTGCGCCACCACTCCGGCGTCGACGAGGTCGCCCAGCACATCGCGGACCTCGGCGGTCCGCAAGCGGTAGTAGTCGGCCAGGTCGGCCGCCGTCGCGACCCCGTGCGCGGCCGCGGCGCGGGACACCAGCTCGCGGTGCGCATCTCGCCGGCCGACCGTGACACCGACGCGCTCGGCGCCGACGATGCGCTCGGCGAGGTCGTAGTGCCGGTGGAAGTGCGGGCTCCGCACGGCCGACAGCGAGCCGGCGGCGAACATCGCCTCGCACAGATGCTTCACCTCACCGCGCATCCACCAGGAGCCGCGCTCGGCCGGAGCCCGCGTGATGCCGAGCGCGTCCTCGATCTCGCGCGGGGTCATCGCACCTTGATCGGTGATCACGGCGAGCACGTCGGCCGCACGGGACCTGTTGCGCTGCAGCACCTCTCGCGTATGGCGGTAGCGGCCGTCGCGGTACTCGTCCATCCGCCAGCCGAACAGCGGCCAGTCGTCGACCGGAACCAGGGCCGCTTCGTGTGCCCAGTACTCGGCGAGCAGCCGCGGGCTCCGCGCCCTCGGGCGCCAGGCCGCGCCGTCGAGAAGCCCGTCACGATACGCTCCGAGCCGGCTGAACGCGGGGAGGTAGTGCGCTCGCGCGAGGACGTTCACCGAGTCGAGCTGAAGCAGCCGTGTGCGGCTCAGCACTCGTCGCAGATGTCTACGGGTCGGCTCGCCCGCCGGCGGCGGATCCGCGAATCCCTGCGCCGCAAGGGCGATGCGGCGGGCCTGCGCCACCGAGAGTTCGGCGCGCATCGCCGTCATCAGTGTACGGCGTCGAGGGTGATGTACACCGCGGTGCCCTCGTCCGTGGACTTCGCGACAGCCGTGCCGGTGCGGTCGACGCCCTCGAGCCGGATCCCGATCGGCGCCGGTCCGGGATCGAAGTTGCGCCACCAGTTCTTCTTGTCCGGCATCGCGACGCCGACGATCACCTCGTCGGCGCCGCGGCGGCGGTATGCGACCGGCAGCGAGAACTGCTTCCCACTCCGCCGGCCGGTGTAGGTGATCTCGGTCATCGATCTCGACAGCATCCCACCGACCACGGGCGCCCTCAGAATCGGGGCCACCAGCCTGTTGACACCGTGCGCGACTCGCTGAAACGTGTTCATCTCGACGAGCCTATCCGCGCCGCGCCCGCGCGTCAGCCGGCGGCGTTGATGCGGACCATGTTCCCGGCGGGGTCGCGGAACGCACAGTCCCGCGGCCCCCACGGCTGATCGATCGGCTCCTGGAGCACTTCGGCTCCGGACGCGGAGACCTTCTCGAAGATCGCATCGAGATCGTCGGAGCGGAACACGATCGGCGGCATCATGCCCTTGGCGACGAGACGGTGGATCGCCTCGGCGTCCTCGGGCGAGCGGCCGCCTCCGGGCTGCGACAGCACCACCTCGACCGACGGCTGATCGGGCAGGCGCAGGGTGACCCAGTGGTGGTCGCCGTTGGCGACGTCGCGCGTCACCTCCAGACCGAGGGCGTCGCGGTAGAAGCCGAGTGCGGCGTCGATGTCGTCGACGGTGATGGGACAGTAGGTCAGTTCGATGTTCGTCATGCGGACAACGCTAGAGGTCCCGCCGTCGCCGTGCTTCTCGAAAACTGCTCGGTTCCCACGGCCGTGCTCCTCGGGGCGTCAGCCGAACGGCATCGGACGCGCGAGGATCTTGGTCATACACGACGGCAGCCCCTCGAGAGGCTCGTGCGAGCGCGCCCGGTAGGCGCTGGGCGTCTCCCCCGTCAGGCGCCGGAACGTGGAACTGAACGAGCCGAGCGAGGTGAACCCGACCTCGACGCACGCATCGGTGACGCTCATACCGGACCGGAGCAGCGCCATCGCCCGTTCCACCCGCCTCGTGACCAGGTAGCCGTACGGGGTCTCGCCGTACGCGATCTTGAACTCCCGGCTGAAATGCGCCGTGGACATCAGCGCCCGGCGCGCCATCGTCGGCACGTCGAGGGGTTCGGCGTATTCGCGATCCATCAGGTCCCGAGCGCGACGGAGGTGGGCGAGCGTCTCCGGAGACTGCGGGGTGGACGGACCGGGCATGTCAGCGCACCCTCCCGGCGATGACCGTCACCGGCCATCGCACGACGCGGCGGTCGTCGCCCCAGCGCGGCGCGAGGTCGGCGGCGAGTGCGTCGACGAGCCCGCCGGCATCGGCCTCGCCGGCGCGGCGGACCGCGGACCAGGTGCCGAGGTAGCCGACGAACTCCTCGAGCGTCCACGATCGTTCGATGGTGACCGCCGGTGTGTCGAGACGCTCGAACGGGAACTCCAGCTCGGCGTAGCCGTTGTCGACGTGCCGGCGCTCGGACGGCCAGTAGGGTCCGATCTCCTCGCGGTAGAACGTCCCGAACCGGTCCGCCAGATCGTCGTCGAGCACGAGGACCCCGTATGTGATCAAGGCCAGCACTGCGTCGTCGACCGCGATCCGGCGCACCTCGCCGTAGAACGCGCTCAGATCGAACCAGTGCGCGGCCTGCGCGGCCGTGACCAGGTCCGCGGTGTGGTCTTCGACTGCGAGGTGCTCGGCCGCACAGACGCGGTAGTCGATGTTGCCCGCGGTCACCGCGTGAGCTATCTGCTCGCCCGCCGGATCGAGTCCGACGACGCCGGTGAAGCGCTCGGCCAGCAGCGCGGTGAGCTGGCCGGTTCCGCAGCCGACGTCGACCGCGCGGCGAGTGTCCGGCGCCGCCGAGGCGAGGGCGTCGACCAGTGCGACCGGGTACGTCGGCCGATAGCGGGCGTAGTCGTCACCGCCCGCGCTGAACCACCTCACCGTCGCCGGTAGTCGATGAACCGGTACAGCGTGCCGGTCGACGAGTACAGCCACTCGCCGACGGTCACCGACTCCCATCGGTCGGGATCCACGACGGGTGCGAAGGCGTCGGCGCCGTCCACCAGCACGTCGATCTCGGTGACCCGCAGGTGTGTGGCCCGGTCGATGGCCGCGGCGTAGATCTCCCCGCCGCCGATCACCGCGGCCGCCTCGCCCGCCGCGTCCAGCGCCGCCTCGAGGCCGGCGACGATCTCGGCACCGTCGGCGCGGTAGTCGCGCGCCCGCGTGATCACGATGTTGCGCCGCCCGGGCAGCGGACGCACCGCGGTCGGCAACGACTCCCAGGTCTTGCGACCCATGATCACGGTCGAGCCGCCGGTGATCTCCTTGAAGCGCCGCATGTCCTCCGGGACGCGCCACGGGATCACGCCGGCGCGGCCGATGGCTCCCGCGCGGTCCTGCGCCCACACCAGGGTGATTGTCATGTCCGCTCCGTTCCCGAGGAGGGTGTCACCGGCTCAGACCGCGACCGGCGCTTTGATCGCCGGATGCGACCGGTATCCCACGACCTCGAAGTCGTCGTACTGGTAGTCGAAGATCGAGTCGGCCCTGCGCAACTTGAGCGTCGGATACGGCAGCGGTTCGCGCGAGAGCTGCTCGCGCACCTGGTCGACGTGGTTGTCGTAGATGTGGCAGTCGCCGCCGGTCCACACGAACTCGCCGACCTCCAGCTCGGCCTGCTGCGCCATCATGTGCGTGAGCAGGGCGTAGGACGCGATGTTGAACGGAACGCCGAGGAACAGGTCGGCGCTGCGCTGGTACAGCTGGCAGCTCAGCCGCCCGTCGGCGACGTAGAACTGGAAGAACGCGTGGCACGGCGGCAGCGCCATCTGCGGAATCTCTCCGACGTTCCACGCGGATACGATGTTGCGCCGCGAGTCGGGGTCGGTGGTCAGCGTCTCCAGCGCCAGGGCGATCTGGTCGACGTGCTCACCCGACGGCGTGGGCCAGTTGCGCCACTGCACGCCGTAGACCGGGCCGAGCTCCCCGTCCGGCGACGCCCACTCGTCCCAGATGCTCACCCCGTGCTCCTGCAGCCACCGGACGTTCGAGTCGCCGCGCAGGAACCACAGGAGTTCGTAGATGATCGACTTGAGATGCACCTTCTTGGTGGTGATCAGAGGAAAGCCCTGCGCGAGGTCGAAGCGCATCTGGTGGCCGAACACGCTGCGTGTTCCGGTCCCGGTGCGGTCGGCCTTCGGGGTTCCGGTCTCCAGCACCAGTCTCAGCAGGTCCTCGTACGGGGTCGGGATCGGCGCGCTCACGCCGTCGAGTCTAGCGAGCGTTCGCCGGTCCCGGTCGCAGCGGCGAGATCGGCGGTTCCGGCTCACCCATCCACGGAGCCGTCTTCCGACTCTCCGACTGCGTATTCTTGATCCGAGAACTGGATGGCGCACAGAAGTGCAGCACGAGCAAGAGCCCGTCGGTCGTCCGTCGTCGATCGGCGAGCGACCGCCGACCAGAACTCGGCCTGCCGACTGAACGGACTTGATTCGACAACGTGTTCACGGACTACACCAGCAGCAAGGACACCGATCGTCGCCCCGTCGACCTGACTGCCCTCGGAGTGCAAGACCTGCTCCGGCTCGACGCCGCCATCATCGCTGAGCTACGTCGACGCGGCCTCGTACGCACCAGCAACAAGCCGCTCGGCGACGTCGCCGAGGCGGTGGTCCATGCCGCACGCGGCGGTGTGCTGGAGCCGAACAGTACCAGGTCCCACGACATCACAGCGCCGGGTGGGCAGCGCATCCAGGTCAAGGCGATGGGTGTGCGATCCGCAGGCACCGCAGCGAAGTTCAGCGCGTTCCGTTCGACTGACTTCACCACCGCCGTGTTCCTGGTGTTCGACCTCGACTTCCAGCTGATCGAAGCGCGTGAGGTCGACGCCGCCGACATCGAGCAGACCAAAGTGGTCGCCCACGTCAATGGGCGGCAGCCGACCCTGCGCTGGGTCCGTTCGGTCGGCACCGACGTGACCGCCGAGATGCAGGCAGCGTGGACTCGCATCAACGAGACGTCCACCTGACCGGACCGCCTCTGCACCCGCCGGGTCGACTACGCATCGAGCCCTGTCGGAGTCCGTTCTGGCAGGTCCTCGGCGTCTCTGCGCAGCCCCAGGTGAGCCTGCCGTTCACCGGCGTCAGCGGTGGGTCCGACAACCTCCATCACGCTTGTGTATGACTGTGCCTCACGCAGACCTTGGTGCTATCCCATGAGTCCGGCGGCGACCGTCGCCCCCAGATCCCAGCACGCCTCAAGCACCGCCTTGTCCGGCTTGTTCGCGGCGATGACGTACTCGGCGGACTTCTCCCAGCCGAGTCCGGCGGTGATGCGGTCGATCATGTTCTCCGCGCCTTCGGTCCCCTCGTTGCCGTGTAGGTACAGCCCGAACGGGCGACCCCGCGTCGAGTCGAGGATCTGGTAGTACGAACAATCGAAGGCGTGTTTGAGGGCACCTGAAATGGAGCCGAGATTCGCCGGGCTGCCGAGCACGTACCCGTCGGCGTCGAGGAAGTCGCTCGTGGATACCGACAGCGCCGCGCGGCGCACCACCTCGACCCCCTCGATCTCGGGATCGGTGGCGCCGGCGATCACCGCCTCGAACATCGCCTGGCAGTGCGGCGAGGGCGTGTGGTGAACGATCAGCAATCGAGCCATGACGCCATCATGCCCCCGATCGCGCGATCACGACCGCTGCTCGGCCTTCGCCGCCCGATACTGCTCCGCGGCGCGCCGCATCATCTCGCGCGCCCGCGAGCGGTCGCCCGCGTAGTCGTAGGCGCGAGCGATGCGATAGGTGCTCACCCAGTCGGACGGGTCGGCCTCCCATTCCACCTTGACCTGCTCGAAAAGTTCCAGGGCGGCGTTTTTCTCGATCCGCCCCGAGGGCCGCCGGGGCAGGTCGTCCACGTCGAGGTCGCGCCCCAGATCCTGCGCGGCCGCCACCATCCGCTGATGCTCGATCCCCGACCGCAGCGTCGACACCACCATCCAGACGCCGAGCAGCGGCAGCACGATCACACCGACGCCGAGCCCGATGCCGACGACACCGCCGTCGGAGATCAGGCCGATCGCGGTCCGGCTCAGCAGGACGAAGTACACGCAGAGCGCGACCACCAGGAAGGCGATGAGCGCGACGATCGGCCGGGCGTCGGCCTTCTTCTTCGCAGCCACCGACGACTACAGATCCATGAAGGTCTCGAGCCCCACCGTGAGCCCGGGACGGTCGACGATCTCGCGGACACCCAGCAGCACCCCGGGAACGAAGGAGTTCCGGTCGATGGAGTCGTGACGGATGGTGAGGGTCTCACCCTGGGTGCCGAAGAGCACCTCCTGGTGCGCGACCAGACCGGCCAGACGCACCGAATGCACGCGGACCCCGTCGACGTCGGCGCCGCGGGCACCCTCGAGTCCGGTCGACGTCGCGTCCGGACTCGCGCCGAGCCCGGCTTCCGCGCGCGCCGTCGCGATGAGCTGCGCGGTGCGCCCGGCGGTGCCGGACGGCGCGTCGGCCTTGTGCGGGTGGTGCAGTTCGATCACCTCCGCCGACTCGAAGAACCGCGCGGCCTGCTGCGCGAAGTGCATCGAGAGCACCGCACCGATCGCGAAGTTCGGAGCGATGAGCACGCCGACGCCGGGGTTCTGCTCCACCCAGCCGCGGACGGTGTCGAGCCGCTCGGCGGTGAAGCCGGTGGTGCCGACGACGGCGTGGATGCCGTTCTCGATGAGGAACTCGAGGTTGTCCATCACGACGTCCGGGTGCGTGAAATCGACGACGACGCGGGTCTGCGAGTCGACGAAAGCCGAGAGCGGATCGCCCTTGTCGACGCCCACGGTGAACACGGTCTCCGCCGACGCCTCGACGCCTTCGACGATCGCCTTGCCGACCTTGCCGTTACTGCCCAGCACACCCACGCGGATGCCGTTGCCCATGAGGGACCCTTTCGTCTCGTGAATCCACCCCAGTCTAGAAGGCGCCCGAACCCACCGCTCCGGCCGCTCGAGCCGTAACGTGCGCCAATCCCGAGCCATCTGTTGATCGTTCGATCAACAGCGGGCTAGGGTCACACCCGATCTGCGCTGAAGCACCAGTCACACGAGGAGTCCCATGAGTTCCGTCTCACGCCGAACCTTCCTGCAAGCCGCGGCCGTAGGGGCCACCGCGGCGACGGCGCTCGGCGCCGCATCGTTCGGCGAGACGGGACCGGCCTCCGCCGCGTCGGGTTATCTCGTCGGCGCGGGCAAGGGTGACATGACGGGAGCGATCGCCGGTCAGGGCATGATGGGCTACTCCGACATGGAACAGGTGGCGAAGGGACTGCTGCAGCGCACCTGGGCGCGGGCGTACATCATCGCCGACGCGGCCACCGGCAAGCGCGTCCTGTTCATCACCGCCGACATCGCGTGCGTCTTCGTCTCACACCATCAGACTTTGCTCGCCGAACTCGCGAAGCGGTACGGCACCACGTACACCGCGCAGAACGTCAACATCAACGCGACGCACAACCACAACTCCTGCGGCGGCACCGCATGGGATTACGCCTACGTCCTCGCCGCCAGGGGCCATCGGCACAATTCTTTCCGTGCCGAGATCGACGGGCTGCTCGACGCCGTCGCGGCCGCGCACGCCTCGCTGGGGCCGGGGACCGTCGAACTCGGGCACGCCGAACTCCACGACGCGAGCGCGAACCGGTCGATGCCGGCGTTCGAGCTCAATCCCGCCGCCGACCGCAAGCACTTCCCCGACGCCATCGACCCGCAGGTGACGGCCATCCGCCTGCGCCGCGGCGGAGCCGTCATCGGCGAGATCACCTGGTTCGCCACGCACGGCACTTCGCTCACCGACGCGAACTTCCTGATCAGTGCCGACAACAAGGGCTATGCCGCATACCTGGCCGAACAGCGCGACCCGAACGTCGTGAGCGCCCACGCGCAGACCAACGCGGGCGACATGAGCCCCAACCTGTGGCTGCGCAAGATGCATCCGGGCGGTCCGACCGCCGATCACCGGGCCAATCGCATCATCATCGGGCGCCGCCAGGATCAGGCCGCGCAGGCGGCCTTCCGTGCGGCGCGCCCGATGACCGCCGGCGGTGTCGACTCCGCCACCCGGTACGTCGACATGGCGAACGTCTCGATCGACGGCCGCTACACACCGCACGGCAAGGCGGCTCGCACCTCACCCGCCATGATGGGCGCCGCTGCGGCGGCCACCAGCCAGGAGGACAACACCCGCAGCCAACTGGGATTCCTCAACGAGGGCGTGCGGAACGAGTTCGCGATGGCGCTCGGCGCCGGTACGGCCCCGACGCCCGATCCGTGGATCGTCGACAACCAGGCGCCGAAGGCGATTCTGTTCCCGCTCGGCATCCTCCCGCCGCGGCCGTGGATCGAACAGACTCTTCCGGTGCAGTTGATCCGGATCGGCGACCTCGTGCTCGCCGCATTGCCGAGCGAGTCGACGATCGTCGCCGGCCTCCGAATCCGCCGGATCGTCGCCGACGCCCTCAAGGTCCCGCTGGAGAACGTCCTGCTGCAGGGCTACTCGAACGGCTACAGCCAGTACACCGTGACGCCGGAGGAGTACGTGGCCCAGCAGTACGAGGGCGGCGAGACGATGTTCGGCCGATGGACGCTGTGCGCCTACATGCAGGAGTTCGACGCCATGGCGCGGGCGATGGCCCGCGGAACCCGGCTGGCCGCCGGGCGCCGTCCGGCCGACACCTCGGGCCTGCAGCCGGATCTACTGGGCTCACAGCCCGCCGACACCCCGATACCCGGCCGCCGGTTCGGCCAGGTGATCTCGAAGGTGCCCGCCGCGGCGAAGCCCGGCACCACGCTCCGGGTGGCCTTCTGCGGCGCCTACCCGAGCAACCGGATCCGTCGTGGCGGATCGACCACCGGGTACTTCGCCGTCGAGAAGCTCACCGCCCGCGGCTGGACCGTCGCCTACGACGACGATCATGAGACCACCGAGATGACGTGGGAACGTCCCGGCGGCAGCCCGTCGGCGTCGAAGGTGACCGTCACGTGGCGTGTGCCGCGGGGCGCGGAGGGCGACTACCGGGTGCGGTACTACGGCGATGTGAAGAGCGCATCGGGAGCGCTCCGCCCGATCAGCGGCGCGACCGGCCGCATCAAAGTCGGCTGAGACAGCACGCGGATCCGTCGGCTCGCGGGCGAAGTCAGCTCTGAGCGAGATACAGCAGGATCGCGCGCACCCGGCGGTTGTCGGTCTCCGGGGGCAGGTCGAGTTTGAGGAAGATGTTGGCGACGTGTTTGGCGACCGCGGCGTCCGAGACCACCAGGGCGGCCGCGATCTCCGAGTTGCTCGCACCCCGCGCCATCAGTGCCAGCACCTGGGACTCCCGCGGGGAGAGCCGGTCGAGCGCGGCGGTGGCGAACAGCGCCGAGACGACCTCCGGGTCGACCACCACGCCGCCCGCGCACACCGTCTCGACCGCCCGGAGGAAGTCGGCGATCCGCCCCACACGCTCCTTGAGCAGGTAGCCGACCCGACCCCCGCCTTCGGTTCCGAGCAGTCGCCGCGCATAGGCCGCCGCCACGTACTGGGACAGGACCAGCACCGGCAGGTCGGGCCGGCGGCGACGCAGATCGAGCGCCGCCCGCAGGCCGTCGTCCCCGTCACCGGGCGGCATCCGTACGTCCGTGATCAGCAGGTCGATCGAATCCACGTCGATCTCGCGCAGCGCCGGGGCATCGGCGACGGTGCCGACCACCTGGTGCCCGGCGCCCTCGAGAATCCGCACGAGACCTTCGGTCAGCAGCACCGAGTCCTCCGCCACCACGATTCGCACGCTCACGCCTGTCAGTGTGGCCGACGGCCCGCCGGGCACGCCGACGGGGTCACCCGCGGACCGACCCGGACCAGCGAAGGACGGTCGGCCCGCCGACCGGGCTGACGACGGTGAGACTCGCCCCGATCGTCGCCGCCCGTTCCACCAGGCCCGCCAGCCCGCGTCCGGCTGCGGGCACCGCTCCCCCGCAGCCGTCGTCGGTCACGGTCATGCTGACGACGCCCGCCGCCTCGGCGAACTCGATCGTCACCGTCGACGCGCCGCCGTGCTTGGCCGCGTTCGTCACCGCTTCGCTGGCGGTGTAGAACAGTGCGCGCTCGGTCTCTCCCGGGAGCCGCCGGCCGGGTATCCATCCCGGACCCCGGATCACCCGGACCAGGACCGGTCCGCCGAGTTCGGCGCAGGCCGCCTCCACTCCGTGGTCGTCGAGCACCCGTGGATTGACGCCGCGCACCGTGTCGCGCAGTTCGGCCAGCGCCCGCTCCACACGCGCCTGAGCGGTCTCGATATGGGCCCGCGTGGCCGGATCGTCACTGTCCTGCGCGATCTCGCCGAGGTGCATCACCGCACCGACGAGGTGCTGCTGCGGACCGTCGTGCAGATCGCGCTCGATCCGTCGGCGCTCGGCCTCGAACGATCCGACGAGCGTTCCTCGCGACGACCGCAGGTCGGCCACCTGCGCCGCCAGTTCCTCTTCTCGCGGACCGAGCAGCCCGGCCGCGATGGACGCCACGATCGCGGCCGCCGCGCCGAACAGATACAGGGTGAGGATGAACAACGGCAGCGCGACCGGAACCACGCGCCAGGCCTCCTGCGGCGTCTCCAGCTGCCACGGCCCGATCGACATCTGACCGCCGGCCGCGACGACCAGCGGCGCCGCAGCGAATCCGCCGGTCAGCACGCAGGCGATCAGCAGACCGAGCGTCGCCAACGGAGCGAAGGCCGCCAGCGCCAGCGAGTACACCACCTCACGCCAGGTGACCGGCTCGGCGAGTCGGGCTCGCGCGCGGGCGCCGAACGATCCGGTCACCGCCGGATGCGGGTCGGCGATGGCCGCCATCCGGAGCATCCGGACCCGCTGCCGCTCGATGCGGCCCAAGAGGATCGACCAGGCGGGAGCGAACGGGAGCAGCACGATCACCACGTACGCCATGAACACCGTCCAGCCCAGTGCCAGCGAGATGATCGTGTACGCCACCGCGCGCCACGGGTAGGAGGAGAAGAGGAAGCGCAGCGGCGATCCCGAGAGCATTCGCCAGGGTGAGAGCCGATAGGCGTCGTCTGATGTCATGGCAAGAACGCTATCGATCGCCGTCGGTCCAGGGCACGGGAGCGGCCGCGAATCTTCGGGGTAGTGCCCGCACTACCCCCACTCCGGCGCGGACCGGATGCCTACCGCGACGAGCTCGGCCCGGGACGCATGACACGTCCCGGGCCGAGCTCGTCTAGATCGAACAGGTGCGGTCGCCGTCAGGCGTCGACCGCGACCTCGTCCTTCGCGGCTTCGGCCGCATCGGCGCCGTCGCGCACCGGAACGAGGCTGATCTTGCCGCGCTCGTCGATGTCGGCGATCTCGACCTGCAGCTTGTCGCCGACCTTGACCACGTCCTCGACCTTGCCGATCCGCTTGCCGTTGCCCAGCTTGCTGATGTGGACCAGTCCGTCGCGGCCGGGGAGCAGGGAGACGAAGGCGCCGAAGGCGGCCGTCTTGACGACGGTGCCCAGGAAGCGCTCGCCGACCTTCGGCAGCTGCGGGTTGGCGATGGCGTTGACCTTGTCGATCGCCGCCTGCGCGGACGGGCCGTCTGCGGCGCCGATGAACACGGTGCCGTCGTCCTCGATCGAGATGTTGGCGCCGGTCTCCTCGGTGATGCCGTTGATCGTCTTGCCCTTCGGGCCGATCAGCTCACCGATCTTGTCCATCGGGATCTTGATGGTGGTGATGCGCGGCGCGTACGGGCTCATCTCGTCCGGCTCGTCGATGGCCTCGGCCAGCACGTCGAGAATGGTGAGACGGGCCTGCTTGGCCTGGCTCAGCGCACCGGCCAGGACCTTGGAGGGGATGCCGTCGAGCTTCGTGTCGAGCTGCAGAGCCGTCACGAAGTCCTTGGTGCCCGCGACCTTGAAGTCCATGTCGCCGAACGCGTCCTCGGCTCCGAGGATGTCGGTCAGGGCGACGTAGCGGGTCTCGGTCTTGCCGTCGATGGTGACCTCGTCGGAGACGAGGCCCATCGCGATGCCTGCGACCGGCGCCTTCAGCGGAACGCCCGCGTTCAGCAGCGAGATGGTCGACGCACACACCGAGCCCATCGAGGTGGAGCCGTTGGAGCCGAGGGCCTCGGAGACCTGACGGATCGCGTACGGGAACTCCTCCACGCTCGGGAGCACCGGCACCAGGGCCCGCTCGGCGAGCGCACCGTGACCGATCTCGCGGCGCTTGGGCGAACCCACGCGGCCGGTCTCACCGGTCGAGTACGGCGGGAAGTTGTAGTGGTGCATGTACCGCTTGCTGGTCTCGGGGCCGAGCGAATCGATCTGCTGGGCCATCTTGACCATGTCCAGGGTGGTGATGCCCATGATCTGGGTCTCGCCACGCTCGAACAGCGCGCTGCCGTGTGCGCGCGGAACGACGCCGATCTCGGCGGACAACGCACGGATGTCGGTGATGCCGCGACCGTCGATGCGGAAGTGATCGGTGAGGATGCGCTGACGCACGAGTTTCTTGGTCAGCGACCGGTAGGCTGCGCCGAGCTCGCTCTCGCGGCCCTCGAAGCGCTCGCCGAGCGCCTCGAGCACGTCGCCCTTGAGTGCGTCGGTCGCGTTGTCGCGCTCCTGCTTGTCGGCGATCGCCATCGCCTCGCCGAGGCGGGTGGTGGCGAACTCGGCGACCGCCTCGTAGGCGTCGTCCTGGTAGGCCGGGAACAGCGGGAACTCGCGGGTCTCCTTCGCGGCGGCCGCGGCGAGCTGCTTCTGCGCCTCGCACAGGGTGGCGATGAACGGCTTGGCGGCCTCGAGGCCCTCGGCGACGACGGCCTCACTCGGCGCCTGGGCGCCGTCGGCGATCAGCGCGAGGACGTTGTCGGTGGCCTCGGCCTCGACCATCATGATCGCGACGTCGCCGCCGTCGATCAGGCGTCCCGCGACGACCATGTCGAAGACCGCGCCCTCGAGCTGCTCGACGGTGGGGAATGCGACCCACTGGCCGGCCTTGTTCTGCTCGGTCGGGATCAGCGCGACGCGCACGGCGCCCACCGGACCGGAGAACGGCAGACCCGAGATCTGCGTGGATGCGGACGCCGCGTTGATCGCGACCACGTCGTAGAGGTCCTTGGGGTCGAGCGACAGGACGGTCTCGACGATCTGGATCTCGTTGCGCAGGCCGTCGACGAACGACGGACGCAGCGGACGGTCGATGAGGCGGCAGGTGAGGATCGCGTCGGTCGACGGGCGGCCCTCGCGGCGGAAGAACGAGCCGGGGATGCGACCCGCGGCGTACATGCGCTCCTCGACGTCGACCGTGAGCGGGAAGAAGTCGAAGTGCTCCTTCGGCGACTTGGACGCGGTGGTCGTCGAGAGGATCATCGTGCCCTCGTCGAGGTACGCGGTCACCGAACCCGCGGCCTGCAGAGCCAGGCGGCCGGTCTCGAAGCGGATCGTGCGCTTGCCGAACGTTCCGTTGTCGATGACGGCGGAGACTTCGGTGATCGAATCATCGAAGTCGGCGTTGACGTCAGTCAAGAGTGTTTACCTTTCGTGGCGGCCGCGACGACACCACGACGGCGCCTGCGGCCTGTATTCAGCGGTCGGTTCGCGCAAGGCGCGGCGAACCGACAGACGATGGGCGCGAGTCTCGCGCCGGAAGTGGACGGCGCACCTGCGCCGTGAGCAGACGGCCTTCGATCGAAGCGGCCGGAATCGCTTGGGGATTCCGGCGGCCACTACCGAGGACCGATCCGACGATCACTACCGAACTGCCGCCAAGCGGCCTTCGTCCGCTACCAGCCTAACATTCTCCCTGCTGGGACGGCGGCTGTCGTCTGCGGCGACCGTCGGGCGTGTCCGCGGCGTCCTCGCCGACGAATCCCGATGCCGCCGTGCCCGACAGACAGCTGTGGCCGCCGTTCCGCGTGGGAACGACGGCCACAGAAGCAATCAGGGGGCGTCAGCGACGCAGACCCAGGCGCTCGATCAGCGAGCGGTAGCGGTTGATGTCGACGCTCGCGACGTACTTGAGCAGGCGGCGACGGCGACCGACGAGCAGCAGCAGACCACGACGGCTGTGGTGGTCGTGCTTGTGGAACTTGAGGTGCTCGGTCAGATCCGTGATGCGCTTGGTCAGCAGTGCGACCTGCGCCTCCGGCGAACCGGTGTCGGTCTCGTGCAGACCGTACTCGCTGAGGATGGCCTTCTTCTCTTCGGCGGTCAGAGCCATGAGAGATCTCCTTGATTTTTCAGTTCCGTGCTCCAGGCCCTGCAACCAGCAGGGGGTGCGCCGCCACGGACCGCAGCTGACACCGGCGGCCAAGACTACCAGCGCTCGACCCCCGACCGGAAATCAGCGCCGGCGCATGGAGCGCTCGGGCGGGTCACTCCGCCCGCAGCAGGGTGCGCGTGCGCTCGACGTCGTTGTTCATCTCCGCGATCAGTGCGTCGACGCTGTCGAAGGGCTCCATGCCGCGCAGCCGTGCGACGAAGTCGACCGCCACATGCTGACCGTAGAGGTCGGCCTCCACATCCAGCACGTAGGCCTCCACCGTGCGGACTCTGCCGGAGAAGGTCGGGTTGGTGCCCACCGAGACCGCGGCCGGGTACCGCCGGCCGATGGTGACCCCGTCGGGCTGCGTGGCGCTGTCGAGCACGGTGAACCATGCCGCGTACACGCCGTCGCCGGGGATCGCGGTGTGCTCGGGCGGCGCGACGTTGGCGGTCGGGAAACCCAGGTCGCGGCCCCGGCGTTCGCCGTGCACCACGACGCCTTCCACACGATGCGGCCGGCCGAGCGCCTCGGCGGCCAGTTCCACGTCGCCCGCCGCGATGCACGACCGGATGTAGGTGGACGAGAAGGTCACGGCATGCTCACCGAACAGGGAGATCGCGGTGACCTCGAAGCCGAACCGCTCCCCCAGTTCACGCAGTTTGGGCACGTCGCCGAGCGCCTTGTGGCCGAAGGTGAAGTTGTCGCCGACCACCACCTCGGCCGCGTGCAGTTCCTCGACGAGGACCGAGTGCACGAAATCCTCCGGCGACTGGGCCGCGAGGGTCGCGGAGAACGGGATCACGCAGAACACGTCGATCCCCATCTCCTCGGCGAGATCGGCACGCCGCCGCAGCGTCGACAACTGCGGCGGGTAAGCACCCGACCGCACCACCGACGACGGGTGCGGGTCGAAGGTCATCAGCACCGAGGGCACACCGCGCTCGGCCGCCGCCTTCGTGGCGGCGGCGACCAACTGCGCGTGCCCGCGATGGATTCCGTCGAACACGCCGATCGTGACCACGCATCGGCCCCAGCCCGCAGGGATGTCGTCCAAACCTCGCCAACGCAACACACGCTAAGCCTACGACTCGCCAGCAGCCGCTGCGCGTTCGGTGGGTAAGGTCGTACGCATGCCCGACTCTCGCCCGGTGAACGAACTCACCTCGGTAACCCAGGACTATCTGAAAGTGATCTGGACCTCGCAGGAGTGGTCGGACACGAAGGTCACCACGAAGTTGCTGGCCGAGAAGCTCGGCGTCTCACCGTCCACCGCGTCGGAGGGCATTCGGAAACTGGCCGATCAAGGTCTCGTGGACCATGCGCCCTACGGCGCGGTGACCCTGACCGAGACGGGGCGGGTGGCCGCCGTCGGCATGGTCCGGCGGCACCGCCTGCTCGAGACCTTCCTCGTCCGAGAGCTCGGCTATCGCTGGGACGAGGTGCACGCCGAGGCCGAGATCCTCGAACACGCGGTCTCGGAGCAGTTGCTGGCGCACATCGACGCCAAGCTGGGCCACCCGAAGCGCGACCCGCACGGCGACCCGATCCCGGCGTCCGACGGCACCGTGCCCGAGGCCGGCGCCGTGCAGCTGGCCGACCTCGACGTGGACCAGACCGGGGTCATCACCCGCATCTCCGACTCGGATCCGGAGATGCTGCGGTACTTCGAGGAGATCGGCGTCAATCTCGACTGCCGGGTGCGGGTCACCGAGAAGCGCTCGTTCGCCGGCACCATCACCGTCTGCGTCGACGATTCGGACCCGATCCATCTCGGTGACATCGCCGCCCGCGCGATTTTCGTCGACGGCTGAGATGCCGGCGCGCAGCGCCGCGGCCTATCGAGACCTGCACCACGTTCACACTCGAATCTCGATACGCTCGCTCACTACGTTCGCCGGCTACTCGATGAGCCTGCCAGAAACCCCCTCCCGACAGGCTCCTCGAGTAGCCCCGGCGCGCAGCGCCGCGGCCTATCGAGACCTGCACTACGTTCACACTCGAGTCTCGATGCGCTCGCTACTCGATGAGCCTGCATGAACCCCCTCCCGACAGGCTCCTCGAGTAGCCCCGGCGCGCAGCGCCGCGGCCTATCGAGACCTGCACCACGTTCAGACTCGAGTCTCGATGCGCTCGCTACTCGATGAGCCTGCATGAACCCCCTCCCGACAGGCTCCTCGAGTAGCCCCGGCGCGCAGCGCCGCGGCCTATCGAGACCCGCACCACGTTCAGACTCGAGTCTCGATGCGCTCGCTACTCGATGAGCCTGCCTGCCCCCTCTGGCGGACCTGACCAGACCTTCGGCCGCCCTCAGCGCAGCGTCGCCGGTCGCACGACCATCACCGAACTCGCCCGCTTGCCCTTCTCCTGCACGAGAGCGATGGCCTGCCCGCGCGGATCGACCACCGTGTAGATACCCTTCATGCCCACCGGCTCCAGCCAGCGGCCCTGGCTGATCGACTCGGCCTCGTCGTCGGAGATCGCGCGATGCGGGAAGCACAACTTGGCCGCGTCGTCGATGCCGAGACTCAAACCGGGATTCTCGTCGACATCGGCCATCGTTCGCGAGTGCTCCAGGGTGAACGGCCCGACGGCGGTGCGTCGCAGCGCCGTCAGGTGCCCGCCGACGCCGAGCGCGGCACCGAGATCCCTTGCCAGAGAACGGATATAAGTGCCCGACGAGCAGTCGACCTCGACGTCGAGGTCGATGAACTCGCCGTCCCGGCGAGTATCGAGCACGTCGAAACGGTCGACGGTGACCGGCCGCGCCTGCAGTTCGAACTCGGCCCCGGTGCGGACGAGCGCGTGGGCGCGACGACCGTCGACCTTGATCGCGCTGACCTTGGCGGGCACCTGCTCGATGTCGCCGGTGAGCGACGCGACGACCGCCGCGATCTCCTCGTCGCGGACCCCCGAGGCGTCCCGCGATTCGATGACCTCGCCCTCGGCGTCGTCGGTCGACGTCGACTGCCCCAGCCGGATGGTCGCAGCGTACGACTTGGTGGTGAGCGAGAGCAGCCCGAGCAGCTTGGTCGCGCGTTCGATGCCGATGACGAGAACCCCGGTCGCCATCGGGTCGAGGGTGCCCGCGTGTCCGACGCGACGGGTGTTGAACGCCTTGCGGCACTTGGCCACCACGTCGTGGCTGGTGATGCCGGCGGCCTTATCTACGACGAGGAGTCCGGCGTTCTCGATGGAGGCGTCTGCCATGTCAGGTGAGTGCAATCGTGGTGAGGATCAAACCGCGGGAGATCTGCCAGCGGCCGGGCAGCGTCAGCAGCGGCGGTCCGCCGTCGATCACCGCTCCGTCGATCAGGATGGTCGAGGTGAAAGTACCCGCAGGCGCGCCCGCGGTGCCAATCGAGTCGTCTCGCTCGAACGTGATGTGCGCGTCCTCGAAACCCAGCCACCGCTCGGTGAGCGGAAACCAGGCCTTGTAGGTGGCTTCCTTGGCGCAGAACAGGAGCCGGTCCCAGTGCAGGTCGTGGTCCCGGTCGGCGAGGACCTCGCGTTCGGCCTCGATGCTGGTGTGGTCGAGGACGCCGTCGGGCAGGGCCTGATGCGGTTCGGCATCGATACCCAGCGAGCGAACCTGCATCGAATATGCCGCGACGGCCGCACGGTAGCCGTCGCAGTGCGTCAGGCTGCCGACCACCTGACGGGGCCACAGCGGCATCCCGCGTTCACCGCGCAGGATCGGCACCGGCGCGACTCCCAACTGCCCCAGCGCCTGCCGTGCGCAGTGCCGGGCGGTGGTGAACTCCCGGCGGCGCTTCTCCACGGCCTTGGCGATCAACGCCTCCTCGGCGGGAAGCACGGTGAGCCCGTCGGGGTCGCCGAACGACTCGGCGGTCCCGACTCCCGCGGGCATGAGGTCGTCGATCATCGACCGTCCTTCCTGTTCTTCTCGGCCCTGTCCTTCTCTGCTTCAGCACGGCGCGCGCGGGTGCGCTCCACTCGCGCCCGGAACTCGGCGGCACGCTCCCGGTAGTCCGGCGGCAGGTCGAACCGGGCGCCGAACTCGTTGAGATCGGCCGGATGCAGTCCCTCGTCCGGTGCGATCTTCCGCAGCAGCGGCGACGGCAACCCGCGTCTGCTCCACTCACGCGGATATCCCACCGACACCTCCTCGAAGCGCACGTCGTCGTACCACGTGGTCCTCGGGATGTGCAGATGCCCGTATACGCAGCAGGCCGCGTTGAATCGGGTGTGCCAGTCCGCGGTGAGCTCCGAGCCGCACCAGAGCGCGAACTCGGGATACATCAGCGCATCGCACGGTTCCCGCCGCAGCGGCCAATGGTTGATCAGCACGGTCTTCTCGGCGGGGTCGAGCGCCTCCAGTCGCGACCGCGTGGCCTCGATCCGGGCGCGCCCCCAGGCGTCGCGCGTGCCGAACGGTTCGGGCGAGAGGAGGAATTCGTCTGTGGCGACGACGTTCGCCTCGCGTGCGACGGCGAGCGCCTGCAGCGCCGTCGAGGTGCCCTCCGGCCGGAACGTGTAGTCGTAGAGCAGGAACATCGGCACCACCCGGACCGGCGGTGTCCCGTCCCCGGGATCGAACAGCGGATACCGGTCCTCGGGAGTCACTACGCCGAGATCACGGCAGGCCTGCACGAGGTAGTCGTACCGTGCGACGCCGAACACCTGGAGCGGGTCCTTGGCCGTGGTGTACAGCTCATGGTTCCCGGGCACCCACACCACCGTGCGGAATCTGTTCTTGAGCCGGCGGAGGGTGTCGATGATGTCGTCGGTGCGCTCGGCGACGTCGCCCGCGACGATCAGCCAGTCCCCCGGTTCGGCCGGCTTGATCCGATCGAGGATCGCCTCGTTGCCGCGGTGTGAGACGTGCAGGTCGCTGACCGCCCAGAGCGTTGGCATGGGGACCATGGTGCCACGAGCCCGCTCGGCGACGAACCCGGCTTCGGCTCCACACCGGCGACGACGTCCTCGGCGAGAAGGTGGGCGCGGTGATCGCCGAATTCACGGTGCCGCAGTTCGTCTCCGTGATCACCGCTGAGCGGTCACCGGGAGTGGCACGCTTGGGGCGTGGCGGCGTCGACCTGCACCGATCCGGTAGTAGCGTCGACGACATGACCGCATCAGTCCCCGTTCCGCCGCCGACGGTCGAGCTCACTCCGGCGCCGACACTGCGCAACTTTCCCGATCGGGACCGCTACGAGCTCTGGTCGGGTGATGAACTCGTCGGAGTGGAGGGCTACGAACGCCGCGACGAGCACACCCTCGTCCTGCTCCACACCGTCGTCACCGAGAAGTACGGCCGGGCGGGCTTCGCTCGGTTGCTCGTCGCCTCGGTGCTCGACGAACTCTCCGCGCAGGGCACGAAGATCGTCCCGGTGTGCACGTACGTGCAGTCGTTCCTCGAGCGTTTCCCGCAGTATCAGCCGGTCGTCGCCGAGCAGTGATCCGGCTGCGATGAATCTGCGCCCGGTGCGGGCACAGATTCATCGCGGTGAGGTCACACCCGCGCGTTGAGCATCTCGAGCACTTCGTCCACGACCTCTCCCGGCCGATCCGTCAGGTCGTGCCAGGTGTACACCTTCTTGCGCCACCCGGCGGCGTCGAGCGCGTTGTATTTCGCCCGGTCCGCCTGGAACCGGTCATGCTGGTAGTGGAAGGCCAGTCCGTCGATCTCGATCGCGACGCGGAGATCGGGCCAGCCGAAGTCGATACGCCACCGTCCGAATCGGAGCTGCTGCACCCACCCGGTGACGCCCGCCTCTCGAAGCAGACGTACGAAGAGCCGTTCGGCCTCTGACTCCGAGTCCTGCGAGGCGATGCGCACGAGCCGGCGTGCCTCACCTATCCCGCGACTGCCCGCGTAGCGCTCGACGACGGCCTCGAGTTCGGTGACTGTGACGACACCGCGCTGCAGCGCCCGGTCGAGGAATCGACCACCGTCCGGCATCGCTGCCGCGCCGAACACCACCGTCGCCGGCGGCGTGGTCACGCGGAGCCCGCGGACCGTGGTCAGGTCCGCATCGTCGTAGTGCCGACGAGTGAGGCCCAGCGGGCCGAGCGACCACCGGTCGGCGGTGGTCGTGTTGGCTGTCGCGACGGTCAACGGATACGCCAGGGCATCGAGCATTCCGTGCCACCAAGCCGCCGTGGTGCGGTCAGCCACGCCATGGTGCGCGGCCACCGCTGCGCGGACCAACAGGCTCTCAGTCAGCGGATGCGAACTCGATCGATAGATTCCGCGGACGAGCGCGCACCACTCCCGCCGGTCCAGTCGGCCGCGGATCTCCTTGCGGGAGAGACCGGCCCGGAGTGCCTGCGCCGAGGTGATGAGTCCATCCTGTTCAGCGATCAACGCGGCCAGCGCGCCCGAGTCCCCCATGTCCTATTGGACGCAGCGGCACGCTCCTCGGTTCCACCGACACGACTACTTCACCCACGCGCCGCTGCGCACCCGCCACACCACCGCGGCGAGTCGAGTGCACATGAACGCGAGCAGTCCGCTCCAGATTCCCGCCAGCCCCCAGTCGAAGGCCCACGACAGCCAGATCAGCGGCAGGAACGCGCCGAGCGCGCCCGCGAGAGTCGCCGTCCGGAGGAATGCGGCGTCGCCGCTGCCCAGCAGCACACCGTCGAGCGCGAACACCGCGCCAGCGATCGGCAGCATCGCGACGAAGAACCACCACGGCGTGCGCATCGCGTCAAGGATCGCCGCATCGTCGGTGAAGATCCGCGGAATCACCGCGACCCCGGCCGCCAGCACGGCGGCGAGAAGAACCGAGATCCCCACCGACACGGCGGTGGCCCGCGTCGCCGCACGCCGGGCCACCCGGAACGCACCCGCGCCCAGCGCCGCGCCCACGAGTTGCTGAGCCGCGATCGCCAGCGAGTCGAGCAGCAGCGAGCTGAACTCCCACAGCTGCAGTACCACCTGATGCGCGGCCACCTGCGCGACGCCGAAGCGCGCGGCCACAGCCGCCGCGGAGATGAAGCACACCTGAAACGACAGGCTCCGCAGCACCAGATCGCGGGCCATCGTCAGCTGGGCGCGGATCACCGGCCAGTCGGGGCGCAGCCGGCCACGACTCTCGCCGATCAGCCGGACCGCGAAGGCGATCCCCGTCAGCGACTGCCCCACGAGATTCGCCCAGGCGCTGCCCTGCAGGCCGAGTCGCGGGAGTCCGCCGACCCCGTGCACCAGACCGACGCAGAGCACGGCGGCCACGGCCAGTCCCGCGACCACGAAATACACCGGCCGCCGGGTGTCCTGCACTCCGCGCATCCAACCGTTGCCGGCCATCGCCAGAAGGATCAGCGGCACGCCGAACACGGCGATGCGCAACCAGGACGCCGCTTCGGCCGCGACCTGGTGGTCGGGCACCAGCGCGCCGGTGACCGCGGGCGCCAGGAGCCACGCGACGACGACGATCGCCGCCCCCACGCCCACCGCGATCCAGCTCGCCTGCACTCCCTCGTCGACGGCCCGGCGTCGATCACCCGCACCGAAGGCGCGCGCCGACCGCGCGGTGGTTCCATAGGAGAGGAAGGTCAGCTGAGTGCTGATGACCGACAGGACCAGCGTCGCCACGGTCAGGGCCGCGAGTTCGGTCGCGCCGAGGCGGCCGACCACGGCCAGATCGAGCATCAGGTACAGCGGCGGCGCGATGAGCACCACCAGTGCCGACCCGGCGAGTCTCAGCACTCTCGACGCCGCCGATCACCTGCGCAGGGCGGCGAGCAGATGCCCGACGACCTCTGCCGCGTCTCCGGTGTCGCTGTACCCGGCCGCACGCACGTGGCCGCCACCGCCGAGCGACCTCGCGATCGGCACCACGTCGACGTCGGTCTTGCTCCGCAGCGAGACGGTCCATTCGCCCGCCCGCACCTCTTTGAAGACGGCTGCCACCTCGGCCTCCCGCGCAGTGCGCACGACGTCGATGACGCTCTCCGACTCGTCCCAGTTCATATCCGACATCTGATCGGCGTTCACGACCGCGTACACCAGTCCGCGCCCGTCCAGTGCGCCTTCATCGAGCACGGAATCGGCGAGCACCTCCGAGAGCATCTGCAGCCACGAGTACGGGTGGGCGTCGAGGAGGAGACGGCTCCACCGCGGACCGTCGACACCGGCCTCGAGGAGTCGTGCCGCCACACCGAACGACGCGGGCCGCGCCCATTTGAACGAGCCCGTATCAGTCACCAGGCCCGCGTACAGGCAGGTCGCGATGTCCGCGGTGAGGCTCGCGCCGAGCCGATCGATCACCCGGAGCACGATCGACGCCGTGCAATCGGACTGCGGGTCCACCAGATCCAGATCCGCGAATCCCGGATTGGAGACGTGGTGGTCGATGCAGACGGTGGTGCTTCCGGAGGTGAAGACCTGCTCCAGCCCGCCGAGACGTTCGACGGTGGCCGCGTCGACCGCCACCGTCACATCGGCGACGGGCAGCCCCGCCTCGTCCACGAGCAGGTCTACTCCCGGCAGTTCGCGCAGCGGACCGGGCAGCGCCTCGGGACCGGAGAACGCGCAGTGCACGCGTTTCCCCAGCCCCGTGAGCGCCAGCCCGAGTCCCAGTGCACTGCCGATGGTGTCGGCGTCCGGACGGACGTGGCTGATGATCGACACCGAATCGGCGCCGAGCAGCGTGGCAGCCACGGAGTCGCTCGAAGCGGGATTCACCCGAGCGCGCCCCCGGATTCGTCCGACGCGGACTCTTCCTCGTCGTGCCGATACGGGTCGACGTCGCCCGCCGGCCGCGCATTGCGAGCGGCGCGGGCCACCGACTCGTCCCGGGCGCGTGCGCGGGCGAGGAGCTCGTCCATCGCACGCGTCGCGTCCGGCACCGTGTCGAGTTCGAACCGCAGAGTGGGGGTGAACCGGACTCCGGTGCCGGCGCCGACCTTCGACCGGAGCACGCCGGTCGCGGCGGCCAGACCGGCCGCCGCTTCCGCCACGTTCGGCTCGGCATCCACCGAGTCGCCCAGCACCGTGTAGAACACGGTGGCGTCGTGCAGATCGCCGGTGACCCGGCAATCGGTGATCGTCACATGAGCCAGGCGCGGGTCCTTGATCTCCCCACCGATCGCCGAGGCGACGATGGTGGTGATCCGTTTGGCGAGCCGAGCGGCCCGTGCAGGATCTGCCATGACCTAGTCCCGTGCCTTCTCGACCATCTCGAAGGCCTCGATCACGTCGCCGACCTTGATGTCGCCGTAGGTCAGCGTCAGACCGCACTCGTAGCCTTCGCGGACCTCGGTCGCGTCGTCCTTCTCACGCTTGAGCGAGCTGATCGTGAGGTTGTCGGCGACCACCGCGTTGTCGCGCAGCAGGCGTGCCTTGGCATTGCGCCGCATGATGCCCGACTGCACGAGGCAACCGGCGATGTTGCCGACCTTGGACGACTTGAAGATCGCACGGATCTCCGCCCGGCCCAGCTCGGACTCCTCGTAGATCGGCTTGAGCATGCCCTTGAGCGCGGCCTCGATCTCCTCGATCGCCTTGTAGATGACCGAGTAGTACCGGATCTCCACGCCCTCGCGGTTGGCCAGCTCGGTGGCCTTGCCCTCCGCGCGGACATTGAATCCGATGATGATCGCATCCGACGCCGCGGCCAGGTTGACGTTGGTCTCGGTGATGCCACCGACACCGCGGTCGATGACCCGCAGCGAGACCTCGTCGTCGATCTCGATCTGAAGGAGCGCCTCTTCGAGCGCCTCGACGGTACCCGAGTTGTCGCCCTTCAGGATCAGGTTGAGCTGGCTGGTCTCCTTGAGCGCCGAATCCAGATCCTCGAGGCTGATCCGCTTGCGGCTGCGTGCCGCCAGCGCATTGCGCTTGCGCGCATTGCGGCGGTCGGCGATCTGCCGGGCGATGCGGTCTTCTTCCACCACCAGGAGGTTGTCGCCCGCACCCGGAACCGAAGTGAAGCCGATCACCTGCACCGGACGCGACGGCAGCGCCTCTTCGACGTCGTCGCCGTGCTCGTCGACCATCCGACGGACGCGGCCGTATGCGTCGCCGGCGACGATCGAGTCGCCGACGCGCAGGGTGCCGCGCTGGATGAGGACGGTCGCGACCGGGCCGCGGCCGCGGTCGAGGTGCGCCTCGATGGCGACACCCTGAGCGTCCATGTCCGGGTTCGCCCGCAGATCGAGCGAGGCGTCGGCGGTCAGCAGGACCGCCTCCAGCAGCTGGTCGATGTTCAGCCCCTGCTTGGCCGAGATGTCGACGAACATGGTGTCGCCGCCGTACTCCTCGGGAACCAGGCCGTACTCGGTCAGCTGTCCGCGGATCTTGGCCGGGTCCGCGCCCTCCTTGTCGATCTTGTTGACCGCCACGACGATCGGCACGTCGGCCGCCTGCGCGTGGTTGACGGCTTCCACCGTCTGCGGCATGACACCGTCGTCGGCCGCCACCACGAGGATCGCGATGTCGGTGGCCTTCGCACCGCGGGCACGCATGGCGGTGAACGCCTCGTGACCCGGGGTGTCGATGAAGGTGATCAACCGGTCCTCGTCGTTCAGGTGAGTGTTCACCTGGTACGCGCCGATGTGCTGCGTGATGCCGCCGGCCTCGCCCGCGCCGACGTTCTCCTTGCGGATGGTGTCGAGCAGTCGGGTCTTGCCGTGGTCGACGTGACCCATGACGGTTACCACCGGCGGACGCTGCGCGAGGTCCTCTTCGCCGCCCTCGTCTTCGCCGTAGGTCAGGTCGAAGCTCTCCAGGAGCTCACGATCCTCGTCCTCCGGGCTCACGACCTGGACGACGTAGTTCATCTCGCCGCCGAGCAACTCCAGCGTCTCGTCGTTGACCGACTCGGTCGCGGTGACCATCTCGCCGAGGTTGAACAGCGCCTGGACCAGCGAAGCCGGGTTGGCGTTGATCTTGTCCGCGAAGTCCGAGAGCGAGGCGCCGCGAGCGAGGCGGATGACCTCGCCGTTGCCGTGAGGCAACCGGACGCCGCCGACCTCGGGTGCGCGCATCGAGTCGTACTCTTGCCGCTTCTGACGCTTCGACTTGCGTCCCTTGCGGGGTGCGCCGCCGGGGCGACCGAACGCTCCCGCGGTTCCGCCGCGGCCACGACCGCCGCCACCGCCGCCGGGACGACCGCGGAAGCCGCCGCCCGGAGCCGCACCGCCACCGCCGCCGTTACGGAAGCCACCGCCGCCGCCGGGACCACCGCTGCGGCCGCCTGGGCCACCGCGGCCACCGGGCCGAGCGTCGGGACGCGCCGCACGCTGCGGCATCGCTCCCGGGCTGGGACGCGAAGGCATGTTGCCCGGCGTGGGGCGTGCGCCGCCCTGACCGCCGGGACGAGGGCCGCCGGCACCCGGGCGTGCGCCCTGACCGCCACCCGGACGGGGACCGCCCTGACCGGCGCCGGGACGCGGACCGCCCTGACCGGGTCGACCGCCCGGACGCGGACCCGCCGCACCCGGACGCGGACCCATCGGACGCGGCGCGGGCGCCGGGGCCGAGGAATACGGATTGTTGCCCACTCGGGGCTGCCGGGGACCGGGGCGCGGACCCGGACGGGGACCCGGCGTCGCCGGTGCCTGACCCGACTGCGCCGCCGGTGCCGAGGGCTTGCCGGCCGGCTCGGTAGACTCGGCCGCCGGTGCGGCCGGAGCCTGCGGTGCCGGAGCCGCCTTCGGTGCGGGCTTGGGGCCCGGCTTGGGGCCGCCCGCCGCCGGCTGAGCCGGGGCGGATGCTCGTGCCGCCGGGGCCGCCTCGGCGGCCGGAGCGGAGTTCGCCGCTGCCGGCTTGGGTGCCGGACCGGGCTTGGGACCCGGCTTGGCGCCGGATGCCTTGGCCGCCGGCTTCGCCGAAGCGGAACCGGAGCCGGATTCGAAAGACTCACGCAGTCGACGGGCCACCGGGGCCTCGACAGTCGACGATGCGGATTTGACGAACTCGCCCTGCTCCTTGAGCCGCTCCAGCACTGCTTTGCTGGGTACGCCCAATTCCTTGGCCAGTTCGTGAACGCGGGCCTTGCCTGCCACTGCTCTCCTCACTTGGAGGTCGAGCGGGCTGCCCGCAACGACCTCGGTTTATTCAGTAAACGTGCTCATCGTGGAGACTTCACGGTGTGCTCATGTCTTCTGCTACCTGTCCTGACTCCCTGCGGAGCCCTCACTGTTGATGATCCCGCCGATGTGCTCGGCCAGATCCTCTGGTCTCACGGCGACGCCGCGATCCCGTAGCGCCGTGCCGAAGGCGTTGCGCCGCACCGCAAGCGAGAGACATCTCTCATCGCGGTGCAGCCAGGCGCCTCGTCCCGGCAGTCTCCCCCGTTCGTCGATCGCCACCTGCGATGCGCTGTCCGCGCCTCGCACAGCCACCAGCCTGACCAGGTGTGAAGCTTGATCACGCCGGCGACAGCCGATACAGGTACGCACCGGAGATGTCGACGTTCGAAGGGCCACAGGTCAGTCTAGCGTATCGGAGGACTCGACGGCGCCACCGTCGGCGTCGCGGGGACCGCCGTCGCCCGCATCCGACCGGATGTCGATCCGCCACCCGGTGAGCCGGGCCGCCAGCCGGGCGTTCTGCCCCTCCTTGCCGATCGCCAGCGACAACTGGTAGTCGGGCACGATGACGCGCGCGGCCTTGGTCTCCTTGTCGATCACCGTGACCGAGACCACCTTGGCCGGCGACAGCGCGTTGCCGACGAAGACCGCCGGATCCGCGGCGTAATCGATGATGTCGATCTTCTCGCCGGACAGTTCGCTCATCACGTTGCGCACCCGCTGTCCCATCGGACCGATGCACGCGCCCTTGGCGTTCAGTCCGGCCACGCCGGTGTGGACCGCGATCTTGGAACGGTGACCGGCCTCGCGGGCCACGGCGACGATCTCGACCGACCCGTCCGCGATCTCGGGTACCTCGAGCGAGAACAGCTTGCGGACCAGGTTGGGATGCGTGCGCGAGAGCGTGATCTGAGGTCCGCGGGCCCCGCGCGCCACCCCGACGACGTAGCACTTGATCCGCTCGCCGTGCTTGTAGCTCTCACCGGGCACCTGCTCCGCGGGCGGGATCACGCCCTCGGTGGCGTTGGAGTCGGTGCCGATCTGCACGATCACCATGCCTCGCGCATTCGCCTTGGCGTCGGCCTGCACGATGCCGCCGACCACTTCGCCCTCGTGGGCGACCAGTTCGCCGTACGTCTTCTCGTTCTCGGCGTCGCGCAGACGCTGCAGGATCACCTGGCGCGCAGTGGTCGCGGCGATGCGGCCGAATCCCTCCGGCGTGTCGTCCCACTCGTGGACCACGGTGCGGTTCTCGTCGAGTTCCTGAGCCATCACGCGGACCTGACCCGATTTGCGGTCGATGTCGATGCGGGCGTTCGGTGCGAACCCGTCGGTGTGCCGGTAGGCGGTGAGCAGAGCTGTCTCGATCGCCGAGAGCACGGTCTCGGTCGGCACGCCCTTGTCGGCCTCGATCAAACGCAGCGCGCTGATGTCTATGTGCATGGTGGCGACTCCTATTCGCTTTTCGGATTGAGTTGTCGGCGGGTGAAGTGAATGTCGTTGGCGGGCGTCACGATTCGCGACGACGCGCGATCTCGTCGTCGTCCAGGCCGCAGGCACGCAGGGCCGCTTCGCCGGGCCTGCCGAAGTCGACCTCGACCACCGCGCGCGCGATATCGGCCAGCTCGACCTCGAAGGAGCGGATCCGGCTCTTGTCGACTGTCACCAGGGTGACGCGGCCCTCGTCGCTGGGGCCCACCCGGGCTTCGACGGTGCGGTCCACACCCTCGTCGGTGTACTCGACGCGGACCTTGCGTCCCTGATTGCGGCGCCAGTGGCGCGGCAGCGTCAGCGGCCGGCCGATCCCCGGCGTCGTGACTTCGAGGTCGTACGGGGACTCGCCGAGCAGGTCGGACTCGTCGAACACCGCCTCCAGGCTCCGGCTGAGCTCGGCGACCGCGTCGAGCGACACTCCGCCGTCACGATCGACGACGATCCGGATCTCGCGGCGTCCCGGCGGGGTCAGCACCGCGACCTCCTCCAGATCGAATCCGAGCCGATCGAGGGTCGAAGCCACCAGGTCGCTGATGCCGCCGGTCAGAGCCTCCGCAGTCATCGTGCGCGTCCTCCTGGGTTTCGGTATCGGGAACCGCTGCCGCGGTTCCCGTCGGCCGCCGGGCCGGGCTTCGAGTGTAGTCGACTCGTCCGACTGGCAGAATCGTCCACCGTGACACGAGTGCCGATCCAGGATCCCCCCGCCCCCGAGCCTCCGCAAGCCGGTCGCCCCGCCACGGGGGTGCCGCGCCGCAGTGTGCTCCGCGGCGGCGTCCTCGCCGGTGCCGCCGCAGTCGCGGGATGGTCGCTGACCGCATGCGATAACGGGCCGACGCAGCGACAGCTCGACGCCGAGACGCTGCTCCCGCACGCCCAGGCGGCGCTGCGGCAGCAGCGGGCGGCCACCGCGCTCGCGCCGCGGAACACCGCGTACACCGAGGCCCTGCGGACCGTCGCCGATCAGCGCGGCGCGCACCTGAAAGCGCTGCGCGACGAGATCAACCGGCTGCACTCCTCGACTGCCGACCGGATCGACTCGCCACCGGCCGCGCCCACGGCGTCGGTGGCGGCCCTCGGCGTCTCGATCGAACGGTCGGCCACCAGCGCGGCGGATGCGTGCGCGGGTCTGTCCGGCTTCAGCGCCGGGCTCCTCGGCTCGATCAGCGCCTCCTGCCAGACCCTCGCGAAAGTGCAACTCGCATGAGCCAGAACGCCGCTCTCGACACCGCCGCGGACGCGGAGAACACCGCCGTCTTCACCTACGGCGTGCTCACCGCCTTCACCACCGGAGAGGTGCGCGACACCGTCGCGGAGTACATCGCCGCGCACCGGGTGCGACGCGACCAGCTGAACGAGGCACTGCTCGCCGCCGGCCAGCCCGAGCGCACCCCGGCGGCCGGATACCTGCTGCCCGTCGACGTGACGGACCAGGCCACCGCCGCGAAGGCCGCGCTGGCCGCCGAGAACGACTGTGCGAAGGCCTACCGGGCACTGTTGGAGCAGGCCGATTCGCAGGCGGTGCGCCGGACCGCCGTCGACGGGCTCACCGACTGCGCCCTGCGATCCTCGTACTGGCGCTCGATCGCGGGCGAGAAACCGCTGACGGTGGCCTTCCCCGGTCAGTAGGACCGGAGAGGGCGCCTGGCCCGCGTCACCCGCCTAGGGTCGTCACCATGGCGACAGCGCGCATCGGTTCGATCACCCTCGACTGCGACGATCCCGTCGAGCTCGCCCGCTTCTGGTCGGCGATGCTCGACGGGACCGTGACGCACACGTCCACGAGATATGCCTGTGTGCGGGCCGGCTCCATCGTGATCACCGCGCTTCGGGTGCCCGACCACCGGCCTCCGGAATGGCCCGGCGGTGCGGTGCCGAAGCAGATCCATCTCGACCTGGTGGTCGCCGATCTCGACGAGGGTGCGGCCGAGGCGGTCCGCCTCGGCGCACGGCTGTCGCCACAGCAGGCCGCGCCGGACCTGTGCCGAGTTCTCTTCGACCCCGCCGGGCATCCGTTCTGCGTCTGCCTCGACCGCGCGCCGTTCTAGCGCCGGCGGTCAGCCGCGCGCGGCCGTGACCACCGCGTCGACGGCTCCGTCGACCGGCGCCGCGGAGGTCTCTCCGGTGAGCCGGTCGCGGATCTCGACGGTGCCGTCGGCCCAGCCGCGGCCGACGACCACCACGACCGGCATACCGAGCAGCTCGGCGTCCTTGAACTTGACGCCGGGCGAAGCCTTGCGGTCGTCGAAGAGCACGGACAGTCCGGCGGCGTCGAGATCGGCGGCCAACTGTTGCGCACCGGCCACCGCGGCCTCGTCCTTGTTCGCGATCACCAGGTGGACGTCGAACGGCGCCACCTCGCGCGGCCAGCGCAGGCCCTTCTCGTCGTGCCACTGCTCGGCGAGCACCGCGACCATCCGCGAGACGCCGAGACCGTACGAGCCCATCGTGGGGCGCACCGGCTTGCCGTTCTCGCCGAGCACGTCGAACTCGAAGGCGTCGGTGTACTTGCGGCCGAGCTGGAAGATGTGACCGATCTCGATGCCCTTGGCGGCCTCGAGCACACCTCTGCCGTCCGGGGACGGATCACCGGCGCGCACCTCGGCGGCCTCGATGACGCCGTCGGGAGTGAAGTCGCGGCCGCACACCAGATCGACGTAGTGCTTACCGGGCGCGTCGGCCCCGGTGATCCACGCGGTGCCGCTGACCACACGCGGGTCGACCAGGTACGCCAAGCCCGCCGCCTGGACGGCCTTCGGTCCGATGTACCCCTTGACGAGCTGCGGATTGGCCGCGAAGTCCGCGTCGGTGAGCAGTTCCACCTCCGCCGGCTCCACCGAGGCCTCCAGCCTCTTGAAGTCGACCTCCCGATCACCCGGCACCGCCACCGCGGTGATCTCCCACTCACCTCCCGGCCTGCGGATCTTGACCATCACGTTCTTGAGGGTGTCGGCGGCGGTGTAGTCACCGTCGAGCTCGCGATTGGCCCAGTCGACCAGGGTCTCGATGGTCGGGGTGTCGCCGGTGTCGTGGACCACCGCCTCGGGGAGCCCGTCGAGCGGGATCGCCTCGGGAACCGGGGTCACCACGGCCTCGACGTTGGCCGCGTAGCCCGACTCGGTGCTGCGGACGAAGGTGTCCTCGCCGACCTCGCATTCGGCCAGGAACTCCTCCGAGGCGCTGCCGCCCATGGCGCCGGAGGTCGCCGCGACGATGACGTACTTGATGCCGAGACGGTCGAAGATGCGCTGGTACGCGGCACGATGAGCGTCGTACGAGGCCTGCAGACCCCGCTCGTCGAGGTCGAACGAGTACGAGTCCTTCATCACGAACTCGCGCCCACGCAACAGCCCGGCCCGCGGGCGCTCCTCATCGCGGTACTTGGTCTGGATCTGGTACAGGGTGACCGGCAGATCCTTGTACGAGCTGTACTCGCCCTTGACCAGCTGCGTGAAGATCTCCTCGTGCGTGGGCCCGAGCATCATGTCCGCGCCCTTGCGGTCCTTGACGCGGAACAACGCCGGCCCGTACTCGGTCCAGCGCCCGGTGGTCTCGTACGGGTCGCGCGGCAGCAGCGCGGGCAACAGGATCTCCTGCGCGCCCATCGCGTCCATCTCCTCGCGAACGAGGTTCTCGACCGCGCGGAACACCTTGAGCCCCAAGGGCAGCCACTCGTAGACGCCGGGGGCGGCACGCCGGATGTAGCCCGCGCGCACGAGCAGCTTGTGGCTCGGCACCTCGGCATCGGCCGGGTCGTCGCGGAGGGTGCGCAGGAACAGGTTCGACATCCGTGTGATCACGATGTACCAGCTTAATGGGATCACCGGCGGGTTCGTTAGGGTGGTCGCGTGCTCGTCATCCTGCCTCCCTCGGAGACCAAGTCGGACGGCGGCGAGGCCGCTCCGCTCGATCTCGACTCGCTGGTTCTGCCGGAGCTCAATCCGGTCCGGCGCAAGCTCGCCGAGGCGATCGTCGACCTCTCCGCCGATCTCGACGCATCCCGCACGGCGCTGGGTCTGGGCGCGACGGCCGTCGCCGAGATCGAGCGCAACGCCGATCTCTGGGAGTCGCCGACGCGCACCGCGATCACCCGGTACACCGGCGTCCTGTACGACGCCCTCGACTATCCGGGCATGACCCGCGCGGCCAAGACCAAGGCCGGCGACCGACTGATGATCGGCTCGGCGCTGTTCGGCGTGGTCCGGGCCGACGACCGCATCCCGGCCTACCGGCTCTCCGGCGGGTCCCGGCTGCCCGGTTTCGGCACCCTCGGCGCACTGTGGAAGCCGGTGCTGTCCCCCGCTCTCGACCGCATCGACGACTTCGTCGTCGATCTGCGCTCGGGCGTCTACCAGAAACTCGGTCCCGTCGACGGTGCGGTGACCGCGACCGTGGTGACCGAGGCCGCGGACGGCTCGCGGAAGGTCGTGAGCCATTTCAACAAGCACTTCAAGGGACTGGTGGCGCGCGAACTGGTCCGGACCCGGCGGAACGTCCGGGATGTGAACGCGCTCGCCGCCGTCCTGTCCGACGCCGGCCAGCGCGTCGAGATCACCTCTGAGTCGCAGATCACGGTCGTCACCGGCTGATCCGACCCCCGATCGGCGGTCCGCACCGCGACTCGCACGGCGCGAGAGCCGGTCACTTGGCCTGAGGGAAGAACCACTGGTCGTCGTCGGTCTCCGGAGTGTCGTCGGCCGGATTCACTTCGACCACCTCGTCGAGCTGTGCCTTCTGTGCCCGGAGGCGGCCGTACCCGTACGCGGCGGCCATGCCGATGACGCCGGTGACCAGGCCGATCGTCTGCAGCTCGCCGGAATCGCCTGCCTCCGCCGAGATCCGGTAGATCCAGCCGTTGAGCGCGACGACCGCCAGCGCTCCGAACGTGAGCGGGATGACGAAGGTGGTCATGGTGCTCGGCGGTGTGGGCGCGATGCCCGCGCGGCGGCGATGGATCTGCCAGGCCGACATGACGACGACGGCCAGCGCGACGAGAATCGCCGTGACCGACGGGGGCACGAACCAGGAGGCGACGGCCGCGACGAGCAGGATCAGACCGGAGAGTCCTGCGGCTGTGCGTGCGTTCATCTCGACCACCCGCTCAGAACCGCAGAGCCCGGTCGGCGTCGGTGAAACCGGCGACCGGACCGATCACCGCGATCGCCGGGGCGATCAGCTTCTCGTCGACAGCGGTCTGCGCGGCGTGCGCGAGGTCGGTGCGCAGGAGACGCTGATCCGGCCGCGAGGCGTTCTCGATGAACGCCACCGGGGTGTCGGCCGGTCGCCCGCCCTCGAGCAGGGCCGTCGCGAACTCGTCGATGCGCTTGACCGCCATCATCAGCACGATGGTGCCCCGCAGCCGCGCGAGCGCCGCCCAATCGGTGAGCGAGTCGGGGTGCCCCGGAGCCACGTGGCCCGACACGATGACCACCTCGTGCGTCACGCCGCGGTGAGTCACCGGGATTCCGGCCAGGCCGGGAGCCGCGATCGGGCTGCTGATGCCGGGGACCACGGTGACCGGCACACCCGCCGCCACGCAGGCCTGGAGTTCTTCGAATCCGCGGCCGTACACGTATGGGTCGCCGCCTTTGAGGCGGACCACG
The DNA here is from genome assembly GCF_041950545.1 of Gordonia sp. PS3. NCBI lineage: Bacteria > Bacillati > Actinomycetota > Actinomycetes > Mycobacteriales > Gordoniaceae > Gordonia > Gordonia sp. PS3. The sequence continues at coordinate 2,245,940 of NZ_CP169524.1, forward strand.
AACTTGCCCGCCCGCGCGCGGTCGACGAGGAGATCGTTGATCTGTTCCTGACGCATCGCGCGGCCGTAGGGCACCTTGGCCGCGTCGATGATCTCCACCTGCGGACCGAGCTCGTCGAGGAGTGCGATGGGCGCGAGCCGGTCGGCCACCACCACGTCCGCCTCGGCGAGCAGTTTGCGGCCGCGCACCGTGATGAGATCGGCGTCGCCGGGACCTCCGCCCACCAGGGCCACGCCCGCGGCGTGCCTGCGGTCGTCGTCGATGCGCAGCGAGGTGCCGTCCGCGAGAGCCTCGGTGATCGCGGCGCGCACGGCCGCGGAGCGACGATGGTCGCCGGCCGCCAGCACCCCGAACTGCAGATCGCGGTGGACTCCGGACGCCGGGGTGACGGCGGTTCCGCGGCGGGCGTCGTCGGCGCGCACGCAGAACACTCGCCTGCGCTCGGCCTCCGCCACCACCGCCGCGTTGACGTCGGGATCGTCGGTGCAGGCCATCGCATACCAGGCTCCCTCGAGGTCGCCGTCGGCGTACGCACGCCGATGCACGGTGATCGCGACCTCCGACTCGACGGCCGGCGTGGGGTCGAGCGCGACGACGTGGACGTCGGCGCCGGCGGCGATCAGGTTCGGCAGGCGCCGTTGCGCGACGCTCCCGCCGCCGATGACGACGACCTTGCGTCCGTGCAGATCCAGCCCCGCGAGGTAATGCGCTTGCATGAGCGATCAGCCTACCGGGACCGCACCGGCGGCTAGACGTGCAGTCCGCGCCTGCGCTCCCGCTCGATCGCGCGCTCGCGGGCGTCCTCGAACTTGGCGACCTTGATGTCCATCTCGGCGAGGAAGGCGGCGAGCTTGTCGCGGTACATCTGGCCGACCGGGCCGAAGTCGTCGCGATCGAAGATCCGCCACTTGCGCAGCACGGGCATCACGACATCGGCCATGTGCTGCGGCAGGTCGTAGATGCCGCCCTTGGCGATCAGGACCGCGTTCCTGCGGAAGTTCGGCATCGTCGCACCGGGCATCTGGAAGTTCGAGACGATCGTGTAGATCGCCACCATCGCCTCGTCGGGCACCAGATCGAGCGCCCCGGCGACGACGTTCCGGTAGAACAGCATGTGCAGGTTCTCGTCGGCAGCGACTCGCTGGAGCATCCGGTCGGCGATCGGGTCGCCGCAGGCCTTGCCGGTGTTGCGGTGGCTGACGCGCGTCGCGAGCTCCTGGAACGAGACGTAGGCCACCGCGAAGAGCATGTCGTAGCTGTGGTCGCGCTGTCCGTCGTCGTCCGGCAGCGGGTTGAACCCGCCGATCATGTGCGTCATCCGGGTCTGCTCGAGTTCCACCGGATCGACGCCCCGCGTCACGACGAGGTAGTCGCGCATCACGATCGAGTGCCGCATCTCCTCGGCCGTCCAGCGCCCCACCCAGAAGCCCCAGGCGTCGTCGAGGCTGAAGTTCTCGGCGATCACCCGGTGGTACGACGGCAGATTGTCCTCGGTCAGCAGGTTCGTGATCATCGCCGCCTTGGCGGTCTCCGACAGCTGCGACTGCTCCGGATCCCAGTCGACGCCGCCGAGCGCCGCGAAGTTCCGGCCGTCGTCCCACGGCACGTAGTCGTGCGGGTTCCAGTCCCTCGTCATCTTCATGTGGCGCTCCACCTCCGTCTCGCAGACGGGCAGGAGTTCGCGAAGCAGGTCCGAGCCGCTCATGGGCTTGCCGATCAAACTGGTCATATTCCTACGATCTCGCTCACGACCAGCGATTTCAGGGGGCGAAGGTCCCGTGGCGATTAGGCCCCGAGTCGCGCGCCGCCCTGTTGTAGCGTTGAGGCATGGTCGAGTCGCCTCGTAAGTACCGCGTGTTCCTCGTCGACGACCACGAGCTCGTCCGCCGTGGCCTTCGCGATCTGCTCAGCACCGCCGACGATCTCGAGGTCGTCGGCGAGGCGGCCACCGTCGCCGAAGCCGGAGTCGGTATCGCTGCGACGAAACCCGACGTCGCGGTGCTCGACGTGCGGCTGCCCGACGGCAACGGCGTGGAACTGTGCCGAAGCGTGCGGAGCGCGCAGCCGTCGGTGCACTGCCTGATGCTGACGAGCTACGCCGACGACGACGCCCTGCTCGCCGCCGTCCTGGCCGGGGCCTCCGGCTTCGTACTCAAGCAGATCCTCGGCCACAATCTGATCGCCGCTGTGCGGACGGTCGGCGCCGGCGGATCGCTGCTCGACGACCGCAGCACCGCCGCGCTGCTGGCCCGACTGCGCGACGGCGAACCGTCCGATCCCCTGGCCCGGCTCACCGGCCAGGAGCGCGAGGTCTTCACCCTGATCGGCCAGGGCATGACCAACCGGCAGATCGCCGACCGGATGTTCTTGGCGGAGAAGACGATCAAGAACTACGTCTCGCGCATCCTCTCGAAGCTCGACATGCAGCGCCGCACTCAGGTGGCGGTGCTGGCCACCGAACTGCGCGAACGCGAACGGTAGTCGTCGGCGTCAGCGCAACGGCGCGGTCCACGTCAACGTGGTGCCCGACGCCGCGCTCGAGGTGATCGTGAAGCTGCCGTCGCAGTCGTCGGCGCGGCGGGTCAGGTTCGCCAGTCCCGACTGCCGGGCGGTCGGCGGAATACCGCATCCGTCGTCGGAGATCTCGACGGTCACGACGTCGTCGGCCGCGATGCGCACCCGGATGTGCTCGGCGCCCGAATGCCGGAGCGCGTTGGAGATGCCCTCCCGCAGCACTGCCTCGATGTGCGGCGCCAGGGCGTCGGGGACGAGCGTGTCGACCGGCCCCATGAACGCGACGCTCGGCACGATCGGCGCATGGGTCGCCAACTCGGCGACCACGTCGAGCGCGCGCCTGCGCAGCGTCGCCGCCTCGCCATGACCGGGAAGGCCCTGCAGATCGAAGATCGAGGTGCGGATCTGCGCGATGGTGGCGTCGAGGTCGGTGATGACCTGCTCCATCCGGGCGTCGTCGGCCGAGGCGGACCCGGCCTGCATGGTCTGCAGCGACATCCCGATCGCGAAGAGCCGCTGAATCACCAGATCGTGCAGGTCGCGGGCGATCCGGTGGCGGTCTTCGAGCAACTGCAGATCGCGCGCCAGTTCCTGCTGGTCGGCGTAGGCTAGGGCCAGCGAGGCCACGCGCGCGACACCCTGCAGGCCCGCGACCTCCTCCCCGGTCCAGACCCGTCGCTCGGGGTGGGTGAGGACGATCGCGCTCCGGCCGTTGGTCGGCTGCAGGGGCTGCATCGAGACCCACCGCGCTCCGTGCCGCAGCCACGGCACCGTGTGTGTTCGCACCTCGCGGACCAGGAGCTTGCCGTCGGCGCGCTCGTTGTCCGGGTCGACGACCTCGAACAGGTCCTCGGTGCAGGGCGCGGTACCGGTGTGTCCGGTGAGGACGCTGCCGGTCACGATGAACACGTCCACCGCCCCGGTGAGCGCGGAGACGTCGCGGCACAGTCCGTCGAGGGTGTCTTCGAGCGCCGTGCCCGCCAGCGGTTCGGATCCGCGGTCGGCGATCACCTGCATCCAGCGCAGCCGGGCCTGGGCCCGCTCGAAGGCGCGCGCGTTGTCGACTGCGATGCCCGCGGCCACCGCGAGGACCGCGACGATCTTCTCATCGAGCGGCGTGAAGTCGGGGGCACCCTGCTTCTCAGTCAGGTAGATGCTGCCGAACAACTCGTCGCGGACGATGATCGGCGCGCCCAGGAAGGTGTCCATCGGCGGATGGTTGGGCGGGAACCCCACCGAGGCCGGATGATCGGACAGCTTCGGTATGCGCAGCACCTCGGGACGGTGCAGCAGTTCGCCGAGGACGCCGCGGCCCACCGGCAGCGGCCCCATCCGAGCGCGGACCTCCGGTTCGATGCCCGTGTACACGAACGCCTGGAGACCGAGCTCGGGCCCGCGGACCCCGAGCGCACAGTATCGGGCGTCGAGGACGTCGGCCGCCACCTCGACGATCCGCTGCAGCGCCTGGTCGAGTTCGAGACCGCGACCCACCAGCAGGACCGCTTCGAGCAGGTCGCGGAGCGCGGTCGGGTCCTCGACGCTGGCGTGGGCGAGCGCGTCGAGTGCCGCGTGGACCTCCGCCAGATCGCGCCTGCGAGTCATCGGACCGCCTCCTCCGGCGAAGGGCTCGGGATGTCGGCGGCCGCGGCCGCCGACACGAATCGTGCCACGGCGGCCGGCTGTCCCACCGGGTGAACGTGCAGATACGACGCGTGCACCCCGCGGTGGATCACGCCGTCGGTCGCCGGTCCGTCGCCACCGTGCCACCCCCAGGCGGGCACCACGTCAGTGGCGAGATCGACGCTGCTGCGGTGGAATTCGTGGCCGGTCACCCGTTCACCGGTGCGATAGAGAACCGAATCGGCCACGGCGACGGCGTCGCGGTAGCCGAGCGTGAGCCGCGGCCCGAAGGCCCCGGTGCCCGGCAGTGCGCCGACCATCGGGACGCCGTCGAGCGCGGACAGCAGGTACAGCAGGCCCGCGCACTCGGCCTGCACCGGCCGGCCCGCGGCCACGTGATCGCGCAGTCCGGCACGGAGGGAGTGGTTGGCGGCGAGCTCGTCCGCGTGGGCCTCGGGGAAGCCGCCGCCGATCACCACCGCCGCGGCGTGCTCCGGAAGCGGATCGTGCAGCGGGTCGAAGCCGGCCACCTCGGCTCCCGCCGCGCGCAGGAGTTCGGCGTGCTCGGCGTACCCGAAGGTGAAGGCGGCGCCCTCCGCGACGGCCACCACCGGCCGCCGGTGTGGGCCCGTCACCGCGCTCGGGTCCGCGGCGGCGATCGCGTCGGCCGCCGACCAGGCGATCGCCGCGGGCGGTCGGGCCCGGCGTGCGATCTGGACGATCGCCGGAAGGTCGAGCGCCGCCCCCACCTTGGCGACGATCGCGGCCACCGAGTCCAGCGCGTCCCGCCGGCGCTCGGCGGCCGGGATGAGTCCTAGGTGCCGCGACGGCACGGTCAGATCGGCGTCGCGCCGCACCGCGCCGAGCACCGGCAGTCCGACGCGGTCGCAGGCCTGTCGGAGGACCTGTTCGTGCCGCTGTGAGCCGACGCGGTTGAGGATCACGCCCGCCACGCGGACCCGGGCGTCGTACCCGAGGAAGCCGTGGAGCAGTGCGGCGAGCGACTGGCTGTGCCCGCCGGCGTCGACCACCAGGATCACCGGTGCGCCGATGAGGGTGGCGACGTGCGCGGTGGAGCCGACGCCGAGCGGGTCGGGATCGTCGGTGATGCGGCCGTCGAACAGGCCCATCACGCCCTCCACCACGGCGATGTCGGCGTCGGCGGAGCCCGCGGCCAGCAGTGGTGCGATGACGTCGGCGCCGACCAGGTTGGGGTCGAGGTTCCGGCCGACCCGGCCCGCCGCGACGGCGTGGTATCCGGGATCGATGTAGTCCGGGCCCACCTTGAAGGGCGCGACCCGGTGCCTGGCGGCGACGAGCGCGCCGATCAGGCCGGTGGTGATCGTCGTCTTTCCGCTGCCGGACGCCGGCGCGGCGATCACGACCGCCGGGACTACCACTCGATGCCCTTCTGGCCTTTGCGGCCCGCATCCATCGGATGCTTGATCTTCGTCATCTCGGTGACCAGATCGGCGGCCTCGATCAGCGCCTGGGGCGCATACCGTCCGGTGATGACGACGTGCTGCGTCCCGGGGCGGTTGCGGAGGGTCTCGACCACTTCGTCGGTGTCGATCCAGCCCCAGTGCAGCGGGTAGGTGAACTCGTCGAGGACGTAGAAGTCGTGCTCCTGCGCGGCGAGGCGCCGCGTGATCTCCGCCCATCCGGCCCGCGCCGATTCGGCGTGGTCCTCGACGGCGTCGTCACCGCGCTGAATCCACGACCATCCCTGCCCCATCTTGTGCCACTGCACAGGGCCGCCGGCGCCGGTGTCCCGATTCAGGCCGCCGAGGGCGAGCATGGAGTTCTCCTCACCGACCTTCCACTTCGCGCTCTTGACGAACTGGAAGACGGCGACGTCCAGACCGGCGTTCCAGGCGCGCATCGCCATGCCGAACGCGGCTGTCGACTTCCCCTTGCCTGCCCCGGTGTGTACGGCGAGCACCGGCAGCCGGCGTCGCTGCCGGGTGGTCAGTCCGTCGTCGGGAACGGTCTCGGGTACGCCCTTGGGCACAGTGCATCCTCCAGTTCAGCCACCGGCGTCACGCGACGCCGCGGACGTGCTCGGCCAGTCCGGACGAGGTCAGCGAATCCATCGTCGCGTACTGCGCGCCCAGCCGGCGCGCCAGGTCGGCGGCCAGACCGAGACGGACCAGGCCCTGCTCACAGTCCACCACAACGGTGCAGACTCCCCTGCGCGCGACCTCGTCCGCGGCGGCGTCGGCGCGGCGCGGCGCGTCGGCCCCGGCCGTGGCTCGGCCGTCGGTGAGCGCCACCAGCAGGGGCCTGCGCTCCGGGTCGGTGCGGCGGGCCCGCTCGATCACCTCGAGCGCCCGGTGCAGTCCCTCGGCCAGCGGCGTGCGTCCGCCGGTGCGCACCTGTGCCAGGCGCGCCACCGCCAGGTCCACCGACCGGGTCGGCGGAACCGCGACGTAGGCATCCCTTCCGCAGGCCACGACCACCGCCACCCGATCACGCCGGGTGTACGAGTCGCGCAGGAGGTCGACGCAGGCGTTGCGCACCGCGGTGAGCCGGGCGCGGGCGGTCATCGATCCGGAGAGGTCGACGACGAAGACCACGAGATTGGCTTCGGTGCCGATGCGCTCGGCTCCGCGGAGATCGTCGGCGATGAGCGCGGGGAGCCCGTCGCCGCTGCTGCGGTGGGCGGCGGCGAGCACGGTGCCGAACAGGTGCACCCCGGTCCGCGGACCGAAGTCGACGGCCCGAGTGGTCATGCCGCGGCTGGTCCGGGCCCGCGAACGGCGGCCCACGTCACCGTCACCGACGCCCTCGGCGCGGAAGGTGCGGATGCGGGCACCACCGGGTGCGGAACCGAAGTCCGGGCCGGTCGGCGCTCCTGAACCGCCGGGCGGATCGGTGTCGGGAGGATCCGTGTCGGGTCCGTCCGGATCGTCGTCCGGTTCCGGGCCGCCTGAGTTCGGGCCGTCTGAGTTCGGGCCGCTGTCGTCGGGTCCGTCCGGTTGCTGCGGCCCGGACTCGTCCCGCGGGCCCGCGGCCTGCTCACCGGCGTCCAGGGCGTCGTCGAGCTGCTGGTCGGTCATGCTCGACTCGTCGAAGGGATTGCGGCGCCGTCGATGCGGCAGTGCCAGTTCCACGGCCACCCGCACGTCGTCGGCGTCGATCTCGTCGGCGCCGCGCCATGCGGCGTGTGCGGCGGCGGTCCGGGCCACGACGATGTCGCCGCGCAGACCGTCGACATCGAGGTGAGCGCAGACGCCGGCGATCCGGCGGAGCTCCCGCTGCGGGATCCGGACGGTCGCGACGCGGTCGCGGGCCGCGGCGATCCGTTGCGCGAGATCGGCCTCGGCGTCGGCGAACCGCTCCGCATAGCCCTGCGGATCGGCGTCGAAGGCCAGCCGTGAGGTGACGATCTCGACGCGCTCGTCGACGTCACGGGCACCGGCGACGTCGACCACCAGCCCGAACCGGTCGAGCAACTGCGGACGCAGTTCGCCCTCTTCCGGGTTCATCGTCCCGACCAGCACGAATGCCGCCGCCTGGGTGTGCGAGACGCCGTCACGCTCAACGGTGACTCGTCCGCTCGCGGCCGCATCGAGCAGGACGTCGACGAGATGGTCCGACAGGAGGTTGACCTCGTCGATGTACAGGACGCCGCCGTCGGCCTGCGCCAGCAGACCCGGCGTGAACCGGGCTTCACCGTCGCGCAGCACCCGAGTCAGGTCGAGCGACCCGATCACCCGGTCCTCGGTGGCGCCGATCGGCAGGTCGACCACGCGCGAATCCTCGCCGAGCAGCGGGGCGAGCCCGCGGACGATGGTCGACTTCGCGGTCCCCTTCTCACCGCGGATCAGGACACCGCCGATCCCCGGCGAGACGGCGGACAGGATCAGTGCGAGCTTGAGGCGATCCTGTCCGACCACCGCGCTGAACGGGAAGCGAACGCCGGCGTCACTCATCGAATCAGGCGTCGGGCCGCGCGGTGAGCCGGAGGCTGCGGTTGGTCCAGTCCCACAACTCGCGGTACAGGGCGGGGTTCTCGTCGAGCTTCTGGCCGAACGACGGGATCATCTCGGTCAGGGTGCTCTTCCAGCCCTCGAAACGACCGCTGAAGCACTGCTGAAGCACCGAGATCATCGCGGGAACCGCGGTCGAGGCGCCCGGCGACGCTCCGAGGAGACCGGCGAGCGTGCCGTCGCCCTCCGCGACCACCGCGGTGCCGAACTCGAGGCTGCCGCCGACACCGGTCTTGCGGATCACCTGGACGCGCTGACCGGCGGTGATCAGCTCCCAGTCCTCGCCGACGGCGCGCGGCACGAAGTCCTGCAGCGTCTTGACGCGGTCGGCGGGGCTCGCGGCGAGCTCGGAGATCAGGTACTTGAGCAGACCGAACTCCTGCGGGGCGATCGACATCATCGGCAGCAGGTTGCCCGGCTTCACCGACTTCGGCAGGTCCATGACGCCGCCGGTCTTGAGGAACTTCGGCGACCAGCCCGCGTACGGGCCGAAGAGCAGGCCCTTGTCGTGGTTGATGACGCGCGTGTCCAGGTGCGGCACCGACATCGGCGGGGCGCCCACCGCGGCCTGGCCGTACACCTTCGCCGAATGCTGTGCGATCACGTCGGGGTTGGTGCAGCGGAAGAACTCGCCGCTGACCGGGAAGCCGCCGAAGCCCTTGGCCTCGGAGATGCCCGACTTCTGCAGCAGGTGCAGTGCGCCGCCGCCTGCGCCGACGAAGACGAACTTCGCTTCGACGCGAACCTTCTCGCCCGTGCGGTTGTTGCGGATCTTCATCACCCAGCTGCCGTCCGACTGCTTGGTGAGGTTGCGGACCTCGTGCCCGAAGTAGAGGTCGGCGTCACGGCCGACGAAGTTCAGCAGCTGCTGGGTGAGCGCGCCGAAATCGACGTCGGTTCCCTGGGTGTACCAGTTCAGGGCCACCGGATCGGAGTAGTCGCGGCCGGCGCCCATCAGCGGCAGCCGCGCCGCGAACTCGGCGTCGTCGTCGATGAACTCCATGCCCTCGAAGAGGGTGTGGCTCGAGAGCGCCGCATGGCGCTTGCGCAGGTACTCGACGCCGTCGGCGCCGTGGCAGAAGCTCACGTGCGGGATCGGGTTGATGAACTCGTCGGGCGCACCGAGCAGGCCGTTGTCGACACCGTAGGCCCAGAACTGCCGCGAGACCTGGAACTGCTCGTTGATGTTCAGCGCCTTGGTGATGTCGATGTCGCCGTTGGCGTCGGCCGGCGTGTAGTTGAGCTCGCAGAGCGCCGAGTGGCCGGTGCCGGCGTTGTTCCACGGGTCGCTGCTCTCGGCGGCGGCCGCCTCCAGGCGCTCGAACAGGCTGATCGACCAGCTGGGCTCCAGTCGGCGCAGCAGCGCGCCGAGCGTGGCGCTCATGATTCCGGCACCGACGAGCGCCACGTCTGTCTTAATCACCTTGGCCACGCTGCTGAACTCCTCCACCCATAGGGCATTCACGACCTGTATCGCGGATCATTGTTCACCATCGCGTTGTCTGAGGCAGCATCGGTGCGCGCAAGTGTGGGGTGTGCGACACCGGGTGCCACGCCGACGCCCGATCCGCGCACCGACGGGTGCGGCCTAAGCTGGTCGGCGTGAGCAGCGTGAAAAGCCGGCAATGGCGTCCCGACGAACTCCTCGACCGATACGAAGTGCTGACCATCCCCCTCGGCGACGACCCGGACGGCGAGGGCGCCGTGGAGGCCACCCTGATCCGCCAGGCCGGAGCGGAACCGGCCACCGCCGGGACGGTCCTGTACGTCCACGGCTTCACCGACTACTTCTTCCAGGAGGAGCTGGCCGAGTTCTTCCACGATCGGGGCTACGGTTTCTACGCGCTCGATCTGCGCAAGTGCGGGCGGTCGCTCCTGGACGGGCAGCAACCGCACTTCACCACCGACCTCGAGTTCTACGACCAGGAGCTGAACGCGGCACTCGATGTCGTGACCGAGGAATCCGGGTCCGGCGACGAGCCGGCTCGGGTGATCGTGGTCGCCCACTCCACCGGAGGACTGATCACGCCGCTCTGGCTCGACCGACTCCGGCGCACCGATCCGGACCGGCACCGCCGCATCAAGGGGCTGGTCCTCAACAGCCCCTGGCTGGACTTGCAGGGCGATCCCCTGCTGCGCACCGACGCCGTCAATCTGCTGATCCGCGGAGTCGGCCGAGTTCGGGCCAAAGCCGTGCTGCCGCAGAAACTCTCGGCAGCGTACGGCGAGAGCCTGTCCGCCGACGCCCACGGCGAGTGGACCTACGATCTGCGGCGCAAGCCGCTCGGCGGTTTCCCGGTGACCTTCGGCTGGCTGGCCGCCGTCCGCGCGGGACAGCATCGCCTGCACCGGGGGCTCGACATCGGCGTGCCCGCCCTGGTCCTGCGATCGGACAAGACCCGCTTCACCGGGGCCTACGAGCCTGCGGTCGACACCGCTGACTGCGTGCTCGACGTGAAGCAGATCGCGCAGTGGTCCGGCGTGATCGGCCGTCGCGTGTGGGCGGTGGCCGTCCCCGACGCCCGCCACGACGTCTTCCTTTCTCTGGAGACGCCCCGGCGCATCGCCTACGACGAAGTGCAGAACTGGCTGCACACGATCTTCGGCGAGGGGGCGCGGCGATGAGCGCTCAGCAGGTCGATCTGGCGATCATCGGTTCGGGAAGCGGCAACTCCATCCCGGACGAACGCTTCGACGCGATGAGCATCGCGATCTTCGAGGAGGGCGTCTACGGCGGCACCTGCCTCAACGTCGGGTGCATTCCGACGAAGATGTTCGTCTACGCCGCGGACGTGGCCGACACCGTCCGGTCGGCGGCCCGGTACGGCGTCGAGGCGAGCGTCGAATCGGTCGACTGGCCCGCCATCGTCGACCGGGTCTTCGGCCGCATCGACCCGATCTCGGCCGGCGGCAAGGAGTACCGGGTGGAGCGTTGCGACAACGTCACCGTCTACTCCAGCCACGTCCGCTTCGACGGCCGCGACGACGAGTCGGCCCGATACCGCCTGGTGACCGACGACGGCGACCTGGTGCTGGCCCGCAAGGTCGTCGTCGCCGCGGGCTCGCGGTCGGAGATTCCTGAGGTGATCGCCGATTCGGGCGTTCATCACTACACCAACAGCGACGTGATGCGCCTGCCCGCCCTGCCGAAGCGGATGGCGATCCTCGGCAGCGGATACATCGCCGCCGAGTTCGCCCACGTCTTCTCCGCTCTCGGCGTGGACGTCACCGTCGTCGCCCGCAGCGGACGGCTGCTGCGCCGGCTCGACGACGACGTCAGCGAGCGATTCACCGCGGTGGCCCGCCGGCAGTGGGACGTCCGGCTCGACAGCACGCTCGCGGGTGCGATCGACCTCGGCGACGACGGCGTCCGGCTCTCGTTCACCGACGGCCGGCACGTCGATGCCGACGCCCTGCTCGTCGCGACCGGCCGGACACCCAACGGCGACCGCCTCGGCCTCGACACGATCGGTGTGGAGCTGCTCGCCGACGGCCGCGTGCCGGTGGACGCACACGGCCGCACACCGGCTCCCGAGGTGTGGGCGCTCGGCGATGTCAGTTCACCGTTCCAGCTCAAGCACGTCGCCAACCACGAACAGCGTGTGGTCCAGGAGAATCTGCTGCTCGGCTGGCACGCCGACGAGCTGGCCTCGTTCGACCACCGGTACGTGCCGGCCGCGGTCTTCACCCATCCGCAGATCGCCACCGTCGGACTCACCGAGGCGCAGGCCCGCGAGACCGGGCGCGACATCGCCGTCAAGGTGCAGGAGTACGGCGACGTCGCCTACGGCTGGGCGATGGAGGACACGACCGGATTCTGCAAGCTCATCGCCGATCGTCGCAGCGGTGAACTGCTCGGCGCGCATCTGATGGGTCCGCAGGCGTCCACCGTGATCCAGCCCGTCATCCAGGCGATGAGCTTCGGTCTCCGGGTGCCGGACATGGCCCGCGGCCAGTACTGGATCCATCCCGCCATGCCGGAGGTGCTCGAGAACGCACTCCTCGGCCTGGACCTGGAGTGAGGGCGGCGGCGGCCCGAGCGGGTTCTCAGAAGCGCGAGGACCGCAGGGAGATCTCGCTCGCCAGAGCGGCCGCCGCATTCTCGGGAATCCAGTGGTCGACGCCGTGGAGTTCGGAGAAGCGGAAGTCGGAGTAGACGTATCGGCCGCTGAACTCGGCCTGTTCGCGTCCCAGAGCCGCGTCGCCGTCGCTCCACACCATGGTGGTCGGGATCTCGACCGGCGGGCAGGCCAGGGTGGCCGCGACGTCGCCGGTGAAATTGGCGCGATACCAGTTCAGCGGACCGGTCAGCGCACCCGGCTCGAGGATCGGCGCGAGTTCCTCGCCGGTCACGCCGGCACGCCGGAGCAGGACGCCGTCTCGGGCGCTCAGCCTCTCCTCCGCGCCGTCGGCGATGAAATCCTTGATGTAGGCCGACCGCTCACGCTGATCGCCGCCCGCCGCGAGTGCATCGCGCATCGCGGACGGGTGTCCGGTGCTGACGGCCACCAGGCCGGTGAAGCGGTCGGGATGCTTGGCCGCCAGATGCCAGGCGACGATCCCGCCCCAATCGTGGCCGACGACCATCGAGTACGAGATGTTGAGGTGGTTGAGGATCCCGATGACGTCGCCGACGAGCGTGTCGAGACGGTAGGCGTCGACCTCCTCGGGCCGGGCGCCGGGACTGTAGCCCCGCTGATCGATGCGCAGGGTGCGGAGCCCGGCCTCGTGCACGCGCGGAACCACGTCGTCGTAGCACCGCGAGTTCACCGGGAACCCGTGCAGGAGCACCACCCACGGTCCTCGAGCGGGCCCGCTCTCCTCGACGTCGAAGGTCAGTCCGTCATGCTCTACGGTCAGGTGCGCGGTGTTCACCAAGCCAGGATAGGACGGTGGGCACCGCGGGCGGGCCGCCCTCGATCAACCCGTGGATACTCGGCATGTCGAGGTGCTCGCACACCAGATCGGCCATCAGATCCAGTTGCGACCGGCGCACCTGCGCGACGCACAGCCGCGGATCGGCGGTGAAGCCCGTCCGGCCCGCCCGCCGCGCGATCTCGGCCAGGAAGACGCGGCGGAAGCCGTCGCTCTCCAGCGCGCCGTGGCAGTGGGTGCCGTAGACCGCTCCCCTGCGGGCGCCCTCGGGGCCGGTCGCCGCGGAGTCGAGCCAGGGCTGCTCCTCGCTGCGCACCACGACCCCGTGATGGATCTCGTATCCGCGCACCGGCTCACCGGCCGCGTGACCGTCGAAGGTCCGCAGGGTCTTGTCTTCGGCGAACTCGATGTCGACGTCGAGCAGCCCCAGCCCCTCGACGGGCCGGGCGACACCCGACGTCGCTGTGCCGACGGACTCCACCGTGTCGACGATGCTCCGGCACAGCATCTGGAAGCCGCCGCAGACCCCGAGCACCGGCCGGCCGCGCTGCGCACGTTCGATCAGCGCATCGGCCAGACCGGTGGTCCGCAGCCACGCGAGGTCGCTGAGGGTCGCGCGGGTTCCGGGCAGCACCGCCAGATCCGCGGCCCGGACCGCCGACGGGTCGTCGACCCACGTCACGTCGACGTCGGGTTCGCACGCCAGAGCCAGGACATCGGTGCTGTTGGAGATGCGGGGCAACCGGATCGCGGCCACCGACATCCGCTCCCGTCCGGCGCCGCCCACGCCGCGAGGTCCGCCCACGCGGGCGCCGACCGATGCGGCCAGCGAATCCTCGGCATCGAGCCGGAGACCGTCGGCGAACGGGATCACGCCGAAGGTCGGTCGCCCGGTGCGCTCGCGCACCATCTCCAGTCCGGGAGCGAGGATCGCCGGATCGCCGCGGAACTTGTTCACGATGTATCCGGCGACGAGCGCCTGGTCGTCCGCGTCGAGGACCGCCGTGGTGCCGAACAGATGGGCCAGCGATCCGCCGCGGTCGATGTCGGTGACCAGCACCACCGGCATGTTCGCCGCCCGGGCCAATCCCATGTTCGCGATGTCGGTGGCGCGGAGGTTGATCTCCGCGACCGAGCCCGCGCCCTCGCAGATCACCACGTCGAAGTCCCGTCGCAACGACGCGAGTTCGTCGGCGACCACACCCGCCAGCCGGGTACGCCAGAGCTGATAGTCGGCGGCCCCGACCTCGCCGACCGTGCGTCCGCGCACCACCACGTGCGAGCGCCGGTCACCGCCGGGCTTCAGCAGCACCGGGTTGAATCGCGTGTCCGGTTCCAGCCCGCAGGCCTGCGCCTGAAGCGCCTGCGCCCGGCCGATCTCACCGCCGTCGAGGGTGACGGCGGAATTGTTCGACATGTTCTGCGCTTTGAACGGCGCCACCGTGATCCCGTCACGCGCCAGCGCCCGGCACAGTCCGGCGACGATCAGGCTCTTGCCCGCGTCGCTGCTCGTGCCACCGACCAGAAGTGCGCCGCTCACCCCCGAAGTCAGCTCTCGTCGGGCAGCGTCAGGATCTCGGCACCGGTGTCGGTGACGACGAGGGTGTGCTCGAACTGCGCGGTCCACCTGCGGTCGGCGGTCACCACGGTCCAGCCGTCGTCCCACATCTCCCAGTCGAGGCCGCCCAGATTGATCATCGGCTCGATGGTGAAGACCATCCCCGGTTCCAGGACGGTGTCGACGCTCGGCTGGTCGTAGTGCAGCACCACCAGACCGTTGTGAAAGGTCTCACCGATCCCGTGGCCGGTGAAGTCGCGCACCACCGAGTACCCGAAGCGGTTCGCGTACGCCTCGATCACCCGGCCCACCACGTTGAGCGCGCGACCGGGTTTGACGGCCTTGATCGCGCGCTCGGTCGCGATCCTGGTCCGCTCCACCAGATCCCGCGCCTCCGGTGAGACGTCGCCGGCGAGGAACGTCGCATTCGTGTCGCCGTGCACACCGTCGATGTAGGCCGTCACATCGATGTTGACGATGTCGCCGTCCTCGATCACCGTCGAATCGGGGATGCCGTGACAGATCACCTCGTTCAGCGAGGTGCAGCAGGACTTCGGGAATCCCTTGTAGCCCAGCGTCGACGGGTAGGCGCCGTGATCGATCATGTACTCGTGGGCGATCCGGTCGAGTTCGGCTGTCGTGACTCCCGGAGCGACGGCCCGACCCGCCTCGGCCAGGGCGTTGGCCGCGATCCTGCCCGCCACGCGCATCTTCTCGATCGTCTCCGGGGTCTGCACCCACGGTTCGTGGCCCTCGTTCACCGAGTCCTTCCACGCGTACTCGGGACGTTCGATCGAGTCGGGGACGGGCAGCGTCGGAGCCACGACGCCGGGAACCAGTGGTGCGCGAACTGTCATGACGGAAATTCTACGGACGCCTCCGCCGCGGACACCGCTCGGCCGGAATCGCACCGATGTGCGTCGAGGAGGTACCAACCAGTAAGGTGTGCCTAACAGAACTGTGAGCATGACAAGGCGGATTCAGGTGACGGCTCCTACCCGGTCCGCGATGTCGATCGCCCCTGTCTGGGCCCTGCTGCTGGTCGTCGGACTGTTCGTATCCGGATGCACCACCGAGCCCATCGACACCGGCGCGACCGCCACCGCGACCAGCGCGACACTGCGCTCCGGCCCCGCCACCGCGGCGCTCCCGGACGCCGACGTCGTCCCGGTCGACTCCGCCGTGGTGCCGGGCCCCCGCGCCGACCGGATCATCGCGCTCGATCGGAACGGCACGCTGGGCGACATCGTCTTCTCGCTCGGCCTGGGCACGCACGTCGTGGGCCGCGACCGTTCCACCACCTTTCCGTCGGCCTCGCGGCTGCCGTACGTGACCGAGACCGGCCACGCGATCAACCCCGAACGCGTCCTCGCGCAGAATCCGTCCATCGTCCTGGTCACCGACGACGCCACCCCCGCGGGTGCGGTCGACCAGATCCGTGCCGCGGGCATCCCGGTGTCGGTCTTCACCGGCCAGCGGTCGGTGGCCGGCAGCCCCGCGCTCATCCGCGATGTGGCCGCCGCGCTCGGCGTACCCGCGCAGGGCGAGAAACTGGTGGCGCGCACCGAGAAGCAGATCGCCGACGCCCGCGCCCTCCTCCCTCGCCCGACCGGCGATCCGACCATCGGCTTTCTGTACATCCGCGGCGAACATCTGATCCTGCTCGCGGGTCCGGGTTCCGGTGCGGACGATCTCATCGAAGCGCTCGGCGGTCGCGACGCCGGCACCAAGGCAGGCCTGACCGCGCCGTTCACGCAAGTCAGCGCCGAATCGATGATCCGGGCCGATCCCGACGTACTGCTCGTGATGACCCAGGGCGCCGACTCGGTCGGCGGCCTCGACAAGGTCCTTCAGCTGCCGGCCGTGGCCGACACCTCCGCCGGGCGCAACCGGCGCATCGTCGAGATGGACGAGACGCAGATCCTCATGTTCGGTCCCGACACCGGTCTGGTCCTCAGCGCGCTGGCGAAGGCGATCTATGTCTGATCTCGCCGACCGCGCCGAGCCGCGGCACAGTGACACCGGACACGGGAACACTGCACCACGGGACCCGCGGTCCGGCAGCGCTCCCGGGTTGCGGTATCGGCTGACGGCCGCGCTGTCGGTCTTCCGCGGCCGCGCACTGTGGGTGATGGCGGCGACGCTCGTCCTGCTCGGCGTGGTGGTCGTCGTCTCCGCGGGCACCGGACAGGTACACATTCCGCCTCTGGAGGTGCTCGGCTCCATCGCGCACCACTGGCACCTCGACATCGGTCCCCTGCCCACGCATCCGCAGGGCGAGAACGCGCTGTGGGTCTCGAGGTTCCCGCGGATCCTGCTCGGGCTGCTGGTCGGGCTCGCTCTCGGCACGGCGGGCTGCCTGCTGCAGGGAGTGCTCGCCAATCCCCTCGCCGAGCCGGGCATCATCGGCGTCTCGTCCGGAGCCGCGGTCGGCGCCTGCCTGATGATCGTGATCGGCGGCACCGGAACCAACGGCTGGGCCGTCGCCGGCGCCGCCGCGCTCTTCGGGCTCCTCACCACGGCCGGCGTCTACGTCTTGAGCATCCGTGACGGTGCGTCGTCGACGATCATGCTGGTCCTGACGGGTATCGCCGTCAATGCCTTCGCGCTCGGGATCATCGCCTATCTGACCTACGTCGCCTCCACCGCAGCCCGCGAGCAGATCGTCTTCTGGCAACTCGGTTCGCTGGCGGGCAACGTCTCGTGGACGCAGGTGAAGATCGTCGCACCGCTCGCCCTCGCCGGCCTCGCGGGCGGAATGGTGCTGGTCAAGAAGCTCGACCTGCTCGCCCTCGGCGAAGTGCAGGCCGCCGCCCTCGGCGTCAACGTGGAGGCCGTGCGACGCCAGGTGATCGTCCTGGTCGCGATGCTCACCGCGGCGGGCGTCGCGTTCACCGGAATCATCATGTTCGTCGGCCTGATCGTCCCGCACGTGATGCGCCTGCTGGTGGGCCCGCGGCACGCGCTGCTGCTTCCGGCGAGCGCACTGGGCGGCGCACTGGTGATCGCCGCCGCCGACCTCGCCGCGCGCACACTCACCGGCGGCGAACTGCCGCTCGGCATGCTCACCTCGCTGATCGGCGGCCCGGTGTTCTTCCTCCTGCTGCGCCGGCGGAATGCGGCGGCACGATGGTGACCGGGCAGACCGCCGTGCACGGCGGAGTCGTCGCCGAGGGCGTCACCGTCCGGATCGGCCGCCGGGAGATCGTCCACGGCGTCGACCTGGCCGCGCACCCCGGCGAGATCCTGGCCCTCGTGGGCCCGAACGGATGCGGGAAGTCGACCCTGCTGTCCGCGGTCTCCGGAGTCCGCGCACCGGAGTCCGGGACCGTGCGCATCGGCGACATCGACGTCCACCGGGCCGACTCGCTCACTCTCGCCCGCGCCCGCGCGCTCGTGACGCAGCAGAACCGGGCCGACACACCGTTCACGGTGCGCGAAGTGGTCGAGATGGGCCGATTCCCGTGGACCCGCACCCCGCAGGCGGTGCAATCGGAGGAACTGATCGACGCCGCGATCGCCGAATGCGGGCTGGAAGATCTACTGAATCGGCCGTTCCCGCAGCTCTCCGGCGGGCAGCAGGCACGGGTCTCGCTGGCCCGTGCGCTGGCGCAGGACACACCGGTCCTGCTGCTCGACGAGCCCACCGCCGCACTCGACATCGGGCACACCGAACAGGTCCTGACGATCCTGTCGCGCCGTGCGGCGGCGGGCGCCACGGTGATCCTCGTGGTGCACGATCTGACGCTCGCGGCCGCCTACGCCGACCGCGTCGCCGTGATGAAGGCCGGACGGCTGCTCGCGACCGGCGCCGTCGACGAGGTGATGACCGCCGACCTGCTGTCGGAGACCTACGATCATCCGGTCCTGATCTGGGACCACCCCGACACCGGCGAACGGATCATCACACCCGCGCGGTGAACCGCAGGCTACGGCCGGTAGCCCGCGGGGATCGCGTCGAGGAAGTCGCGCGTCACATTCACCGAATTGGTGGAGTCGCCGCCGAGCACGATGAGAGTCGCGAACGCGATGTCGCCGCGATAGCCCGCGAACCACGCGTGCGATCCGCCCGCGACCTCCGCCTCGCCCGTCTTGCCGTACACCTCGCCCGATCCGGCGATCGAGGTCGCCGTTCCCTCGGTGACCACCGCGCGCATCATCGGCCGCAGCCGCTGGTACACCTCGTCCGACAGCGCGGCCTGCGGGCCGGTCACCGTCGTCTCGCGTCCGTCGATGAGCTGCGGGACCTGAGCCCTGCCGGTGGCCGCGGCCGCGGCCACGAGCGCCATGCCGAGCGGGCTCGCCAGCACCCGGCCCTGTCCGAAACCGTCTTCGCTGCGGGCCACCAGCTCGGGTTCGACGGGCACCGAGCCGGACTTTACGTCCAGACCGGGCACCCGGTACACCTCTCCCAGCCCCATCGCGGCGGCCGCGTGGGTGAGATCGGTGGGCCCCATCCGGCTGGCCAGGTCGGCGAAGGTGGTGTTGCAGGAGTGGGCGAAGGCGGAGCGCAGCGGCACCGCCCCGAGCGAGAAGCCGTCGTAGTTCGGGATGGAACGCTCACCGATGTGGATCTCGCCGGGACACGGCACGATCGCGTCGGGATCGGTCATCTTGTCGTGGAAGGCCGCCGCGGAGGTGACCATCTTGAAGGTCGAACCCGGCGGGTACAGACCGGAGGTGGCGATGAGGCCGTCACGATCGGCGTCGCGGTTCTGGGCGATCGCGAGGATCTTGCCCGTCGACGCCTGCAACGCCACGAGCATCGCCTGCTTCCCCTGGACGGCGTTCACCGCGCGCTGCGCCGCGTCCTGCACCGACCGCGACAGGGTCAGCAGGACCGCGGGCGCGGGCGTGCCCGACTCGTCGGCGACCACGTCGGCGACCAGTCCGTTGGGGTTGAGCACCGAGACCCGCCACCCGCTGGACCCGGTGAGGCCGCCGGAGACCTCGTCCTTGACCTTCGCGAGCACCGACGGTGCGAATCCGGGGTCCCGCGGAACCAGAACAGCCTGGTCCTCGGTCACGATTCCGGGCACGGCCAGCCGGTCGCGCAGCCGGTCGAAGTCCGCGGTCTGGATCCGGCCGATCGGCAGCGGATCGCTCCGCGCCGTCGACTTCTCGGCGATCGCCTGCGGGTCGAGTCCGGGGATCAGGGGACCCAGGACGTCCACCAGACGGTGCGCCGAATCGCTGACGCTTCCCCCGGCCGCGGCCGTCGCGGCGTCGAACGACACCCCGACCACGGTGCCGTCGACCATCACCTCCGAACCGTCGGACTCGTTGACCGCCGCCCGCGGCGGACTGGTCTGCGACATCGCCAGCCGCTGGTCGGCGCCGAGCTTGGGATGGATCGCCGACGACTTCCACCGCACCGACCAGCCGGTGTCGCCGCGGCCGAGCGCGATGGTAGCCGAGTACTCCCACGATCTGCCGCCGGCCAGGGTCCAGGTGTAGGTGACGGGCACGTCCGCGACGTCCTGATCGATCCGTACCCGCCCGGCGGTCGCCGACATCGAGTCCGCCGCCAGTCCGGTCCACGTCTGCGCGAGTTGATCGCGAGCCCGGTCCGGATCGGTGGTGACCGCCCCCGCGCCGGAGAAGTCGCGGTCGGCGAACCGGTCGAGGAAGGTCTGAACAGCCGACCGGGGACCGTCGTCCTGCGTCGCACACGCCGTCAGAGTCGCCAGCAGCGCCAGCACCACGACGAGGCACGGCACCGTCGACCGGCTGCGATGAGGGCGACGCACGCGCGCTCGGAGTGTACTGGGCATCGGCCCGATCATAGAGGACGAGCGGGCGGTGGCCGTCAGTCGACCAGGACGGTCGCGAAGGTGCCGACCTGCTGGAATCCGACCCGTTCGTAGGTGTGCCGGGCGGCGGCGTTGAAGCTGTTCACATACAGGCTCGCGATTCGGCCCTGGCGGGCGATCGCCGCGGCCACCGCCGCGGTGCCCACCACGCCGTATCCCCTGCCGCGCCAGTCAGGATCCACCCAGACGCCCTGGATCTGGCCCACCTTGCGGGACATGGAACCGATCTCGGCCTTGAACACCACGCGGTCTCCGTCGAATCGGGCGAATACGCGCCGCGCCGAGATCAGGGCCGCGAGCCGCCTCCGGTACGACCTGCCCTCGTCCCCGGCCCGCGGATCGACGCCGACCTCGCCGATGAACATCTCGACGGCCGCCGGGAAGTAGGCGTCCAGATCGGCCATCGTCACCAGGCGGACCTGCGGATCGGGCGCGATCTCGGGATAGCCCGTGAGCGCGAGCAGCGGCTGGTCGTCGCGGATCTCCCGCGGGGGACCCCATGCCGCCGCGACGCGGTCCCACAGTCCGAGGACCAGGTCGGCCGATCCCACCACCGACGAGCACAGACGCGGCGACGCCAGTGCGCGGTCGGCGAAGACGTCGAGATCGGTCGCGCCGCCGATCAGCGGCATCAGATTCGCACCCGAGAAGGCGAGTGACTCGCTCGGCTGCGAGGCGGTCCACATCTCGCCTCCGAGGAAGCGGGGCGAGAGCCCGTACGCCTCCACCCGTGCCGCGACCATGCACGACGCCACCGGGTCGAGGTCGAGTGCGCGGGCCACCGCGTCGGCGTCTTTGGCGCCGAGCGGCCGGTCACCGAGGATCCCCAGCACGGCCCACCTCCCTGCTCACTTCAGTTCAGCAGCATCCCGACGTGACAGCGGATCGCTACGTCACGGTCACGACCGGGGCGCCGCTTCCAGTCTCCCCCGACTCCTCGGCGATACGCAGCGCTTCGGTGATCAGAGTCTCGACGATCTGTGCCTCGGGAACGGTCTTGATGACCTCGCCCTTGACGAAGATCTGGCCCTTGCCGTTACCCGACGCGACGCCGAGGTCGGCTTCGCGGGCCTCGCCCGGTCCGTTCACCACGCAGCCCATCACGGCCACGCGGAGCGGGATCTCCATGCCCTCCAGTCCGGCGCTGACCTCGTCGGCCAGTTTGTAGACGTCGACCTGCGCGCGGCCACACGACGGGCACGAGACGATCTCCAGCTTCCGCGGGCGCAGGTTCAGCGACTGCAGGATCGCGTCGCCGACCTTGATCTCCTCGGCCGGAGGCGCCGACAGTGAGACGCGGATCGTGTCGCCGATGCCCTCGCTCAGCAGCGCACCGAAGGCCACGGCCGACTTGATGGTGCCCTGGAACGCCGGTCCGGCCTCGGTGACGCCGAGGTGCAGCGGGTAGTCGCACTGCGCGGCCAGCTGACGGTAGGCCTCGACCATCACCACCGGGTCGTTGTGCTTCACAGAGATCTTGATGTCGCCGAAGCCGTGCTCCTCGAACAGGCTCGCCTCCCACAGGGCCGACTCCACCAGAGCCTCCGGCGTCGCCTTCCCGTACTTCTCCAGCAGTCGCTTGTCGAGGGATCCGGCGTTGACGCCGATCCGGATCGGGATGCCCGCGTCGCCTGCCGCCTTGGCGACCTCCTTGACGCGGCCGTCGAACTCCTTGATGTTCCCCGGATTGACTCGCACGGCGGCGCAGCCGGCGTCGATCGCGGCGAAGATGTACTTCGGCTGGAAATGGATGTCGGCGATCACCGGGATCTGCGACTTGCGCGCGATCACCGGCAACGCGTCCGCGTCCTCCTGGCGGGGGCACGCCACCCGGACCATGTCGCATCCGGAGGCGGTGAGCTGCGCGATCTGCTGCAGCGTGGCGTTCACATCGTGGGTCTTGGTGGTGCACATGGACTGCACGGAGATCGGGAAGTCGCTGCCGACGCCGACGTCGCCGACGTGGATCTGCCGCGTCTTGCGTCTGGGAGCGAGCACCGGCGGCGGTCCGGCGGGAATCCCGAGACCGATCGATTGAGTCATGTTTCCTCTCCTTGGCACCGTGATCGGCGGGCGCGCCGGCGCGGTCACCCCTCGAGTCTACCGACCCCGGCGCCACCGTGCGCACCGCGTCGACCGGGCCGATGTCCAGGGATTTGGACAGTTCAGCGGCCTGCGGACACGGCAGCATCAGTGCTGCAGATCACTGTCTGCGCCCCTGTCCGCACGTCCGAATCACCCGTCCCTGTCCGCCACCTCTGCCGAACGGAACCGCCCATGACGACCACCACCCCGAGAATCACCATCCCGACGCCCCCGCACCGCACCTCCGCGAAGAACGCCGGCCGACAGGCGGCGCTCGTCGCCGGCGCCCTCGCACTGGCGATGACCGCCCAGTCGGCGACGACGCCGGCAGCGGGTGCCGATCCCGCGTCGTCGGGCAGTCCGGAGTATCTGGTCGTCGGCGCGAGCGGCACGCCCGGCGTCACCGTCCTGAAGGCCCAGGGGCCGCGGCTGACGAAGGTGAGCACCGCTCCGACGAAGACCTCGTTCTCCCTCTCCCTCCGGCCGCATCCCAACGGGAAGTGGGTCTACAGCGCCGGGGTGGCCTCGTCGAACATCCAGGCGTGGCACCTCACCTCCGCAGGCCGGCTGGTCCCGTTGGCGGGCGGCGGCATCACCGACGCCGGCGGTCCCGTCACCGGCCTCGGCTTCAGTCCCGACGGCCGCTACCTGGTCGCGACCGTTGGCTCGGTGCGCACCACCCTGGTGACCTACCGGGTCTCGAGCACCGGCGGGTTGACGCCCGTCAGCCGGACCGATCAGCCGAACCCCGTCAGCGCCCTGGGCCATCCGCTCTTCACACCGGACGGCAAGCACGTCTACGTGCCGAGCTTCGTGGCCTGCACCATGGACGCGTACTCGTTCAGCGACTCGGGCAAGCTCACCCACATCGGGACCACTCAGGCCGCGGGGCTGATGCCCGCACTCGGCCAGGTCACGCCCGACGGCAAATACCTGTACATCGGCAACGAGCAGTCGCACAACATCAACGGCTGGCGCATCAACCGGAACGGCACGCTGACGCCCATCGGCGCCCCGTTCGTCGGGCTCGTGCCGCACGGCATGGCGGTGACCTCCGACAGCAGGTACGCCTACGCGCCGATGACGATGGGCATGAATGTGGCCTCGTTCCGGATCGGCCGGAACGGGACGCTCAACACGGTCGCGTCGACGCCGACCGGGCTCACCAGCCCGCCGGCCCGAGTGGTCCTCAGCCAGGACCAGAAGTGGCTCTACGTCATCGACGTCGCCTCGCTGACCGGGCTCACCTCGCACGTGAGCGCCTACCGCCGCCTGTCCGGCGGCCGTCTGGCGAAGTCCGGCACCTCCGCCGACACCGGCCTGGTGTTCACCGACGGCGACACCGCCTTCACCATCCGTCCCTCGGCGTGACGGCGGGCGCCCCGGCCCGGACGCGCTCGGGGCGCCTGGCGGTGACGGCGTCAGAACACCTTGATCGGGTTGACGATGTCGGCTGTCACGGTGAGGATCATGAACCCGCCCATCACGGCCACCACCGCGTAGGTGATCGGCAGCAGCCGGTAGTAGTCGACCGGACCCGCCGCGATCTTGCCGAAGCGGCGGCGCACGGTGTTGCGGATCTTCTCGTAGAGGGCGATCGCCATGTGTCCGCCGTCCAGCGGGAGCAACGGGATCAGGTTGAAGGCGCCCAGGAAGAAGTTCACGCTGAGCAGCAGCCCGAAGAACATGTCCCAGTAACCGTGCTCCACGGCCTGTCCGCCGAGGACCGATGCGCCGACCACGCTGACCGGACTGTCGACGGCGCGCTCGCCGCCGGTGACCGCGTGCCACAGGCCGGTGACCTTGGACGGCAGCGAGATCAGCGCCTTGAAGGTCTCGCTGAAGATGTCGCCGGTGAAGCGCAGCGCGCCGCCCCAGATGCTGCCCGCGCCGTAGTGCTCCACGTAGGCGGTGTCCAGGCCCACGCCGATGGCGCCGACCTGTGCGGGGCGCAGCGCGCCGCCGTCGCCTTCCACCATCCGCTGGACCGGGGTCACCGGCACCGTCAGATCCATCCGGTGGCCGTCGCGCTCCACCGTGAGGGCGACGGTGCCGGCGGACTGCTGGACGCGTTGGATCATGTCGGACCGGTCGGTGACGGTGTGGCCGTCCACCGCGAGCACCTGATCGCCGACCTGCAGTCCGGCTGCCGCAGCCGGGGCCGTTCCCGTGCACGCCACGGGCACTCCCTGCGCATCGGTGGTGGTGGCCACGCACTCCAGCGACTTCACGTACACCGGTTGATCGCCGATGATCGGCAGGCCCCACCCCAGACCCAGCACCACGACGAGCGCGAAGCCGAGGATGAAGTTCTGGACGGGTCCGGCGGCGAGAACCACGAGCCGTTTCCAGGTCGGCTGCGCGTACATCGCGCGTTCGCGTTCCTCGTCGGTCAGATCCTCGTGGGGCGTCATGCCCGCGATGTCGCAGAAGCCGCCGAGGGGCACCGCTTTCACGCCGTACTCGGTCTCCCCGCGCCGGGTTGACCACACCGTGGGACCGAAGCCGACGAAATAGCGGCGCACCTTCATTCCCGTCGCCTGCGCGGCCCACATGTGACCGAGCTCGTGCCAGGCGATCGAGATCAGCAGTGCCAGCGCGAAGAGCGCGACGCCGAGCACCAGACTCACTGATCGTCTCCCTCAGACCCGTGGGAGCACCGGGCCCCGCTTGACTGTGTTCGTGCCGGCCGCGTCCGTGCCGAGTGTGTTCTTCCCGACTACGAGCGCGCCGTGACGTGCTCCGCGGCACGCCGCCGCGCCCACTGGTCGGCGGCCAGCACCTCGTCCAGGGTACCCGGCCGCGATGACCACTGATCGGCGTCGGCCAGCACGTCCGCGATGACGCCGACGATCCGCGGGAAGTCGATGGCGCCGGCGAAGAATCCCTCCGCCGCCACCTCGTTGGCGGCGTTGTACACCGCCGTGAGGCTGCCGCCTGCCTTTCCGGCGCTGCGTGCGAGACGGATCGCCGGGAACACCTCGTCGTCCACCGGCTCGAAGGTCCACGTGGACGCGGTGGTCCAGTCGCACGCCGACGACGAGCCGGGGACGCGGTGGGGCCAGCCGAGGGCCAGTGCGATCGGCAGCTTCATCGACGGCGGCGACGCCTTCGCGATGGTGGCTCCGTCGACGAAGGTCACCATCGAGTGCACGATCGACTGCGGGTGAACGGTGACGTCGATGCGGTCGTAGTCGACGCCGAACAGCAGGTGCGCCTCGATGACTTCGAGGGCCTTGTTGACCAGCGTCGCCGAGTTGAGGGTGATCATCGGACCCATCGACCAGGTGGGATGCCTGCCCGCCTGCTCGGGCGTCACACCGCGCACCTGCTCGGCGGTCCACCCGCGGAACGGCCCCCCGGACGCCGTCAGGACGAGTCGCTCCACCTCGTCCGCGGTGCCGCCGCGCAGGCACTGCGCGATCGCCGAGTGCTCGGAGTCGACCGGCACGATCTGACCCGGCGCCGCGGCGTCGAGCACCAGGGCGCCGCCGGCCACCAGCGACTCCTTGTTCGCCAGTGCGAGCCGCGCCCCCGACTCCAGGGCGGCCAGGCTCGGGCGCAGACCGATCGCTCCGACCACTCCGTTGAGGATCACGTCGGCCTCCACCGACTCGATCAGCCGGACCATGGCGTCGGGTCCGCCGAGCACCGGGCCGCCCAGCCGGTCGCCGAGCACGACGGCGGCGTCGGCGTCGGCGACGGCCACCCGCTGCGGCGCCAGCCCCGTTTCGGCGACCTGCCGCTGGAGCAGTTCGAGGCTCCCCCCGCCGGCCCCGAGGCCGACCACCTGGAACCGGTCCGGGTGCTCGGCGACCACTTCGAGGGCCTGGGTGCCAATGGATCCCGTGGATCCGAGAATCAAAACACGCGTCGTCACACCCGACATTGTCGCGCACGCGGGTCGGGTTATGCTGTAGGCCGGACTACTACCGGTCGTCATAAGGAGTGAACGTGGCAAGCACTGAGGTCGAAACCATCGATACCGGATGGGTTCACGAGCCCGCCGACGCCCCGTCGGCTCGTTTCGGCTGGCACGGTGTGGCCCGCCGCTCGATCGCGATCGCTTCCTTCGTCACCGCGATCATCCTGCTCGGCATGCTCAAGGGTAATCACGTCGGCCACATCGAGGACATCTTCCTCATCGTCATCGCCGTGGCACTGATCGGTTACACCGTCTACGAGATGATTCCGCGCAAGGGCGTCTGGAAGCGCTGACCCGGCTGCGCAGGCACAGTCACCGGAATACCTGAAAGACCCGGACGCCACGTCGTCCGGGTCTTTCTCGTCTCTGTCCGTGTATGACGCGCCTACTTCTCTTCGGCGGCGAGCTGACCGCACGCCGCGGCGATCTCCTGCCCGCGGGTGTCGCGGACCGTGCACGACACCCCGTGTTCGCGCACCCGGCGGACGAACTCGGCCTCCACCGGTTTGGGGCTGGCGTCCCACTCGGATCCGGGCGTCGGATTCAGCGGAATGAGATTCACATGGACGAGCGAACCGAGCGCGGACCGGAGCTTGCGTCCCAGCAGGTCGGCGCGCCACGGCTGATCGTTCACATCCCGGATGAGCGCGTACTCGATCGACACGCGCCGGCCGGTCGTGTCCGCGTAGTAGCGCGCGGCCTCGAGCACCTCGGCGACCGACCACCGGTTGTTGACCGGCACCAGGGTGTCGCGCAGTTCGTCGTCGGGGGTGTGCAGCGACACCGCGAGGGTCACCGACAGCCCCTCGTCGGCCAGGCGGCGGATCGCCGGCGCGAGACCCACCGTCGACACGGTCACCGACCGCGCCGAGATGCCGAAGCCGTCGGGCGCCGGGGACGTGATCTTGCGGACCGCGTCCACCACGCGCCGGTAGTTCGCGAGCGGCTCCCCCATGCCCATGAAGACGATGTTCGACAGCCGGCCCGGCTCTCCGACCTCACCGTCGCGCAGTGCTCGGGCGGCGGCCCGGACCTGGTCGACGATCTCGGCGGTCGACAGGTTCCGGTCGAGTCCGCCCTGACCGGTCGCGCAGAACGGGCACGCCATACCGCACCCGGCCTGTGAGGAGATGCACAGAGTATTCCGCTCGGGATAGCGCATCAGGACCGATTCCAGCAGCGTGCCGTCGTGCAGGCGCCACAGCGTCTTGCGTGTGCTGTCGTCGTCGCAGGAGATGTGCCGGACGGGTGTCATGAGCGTCGGGAAGAGCGTGCGCGCGACGTCCTCGCGTGCGCCCGCGGGCAGGTCGGTCATCTCCTGAACGTCGGCGGTGAGCCGGCCGTAATAGTGTTTGGCCAGCTGATTCGCCCGGAACTTGGGCAGGCCGAGCTCGGCGGCCGCCTCGATGCGGCCCTGCTCGTCGAGGTCGGCGAAATGCTTCGGCGGCAGGCCGCGCTTGGGTGCGTCGAAAACGAGGGGCAGAGAGCTCACACCGACCATTGTCTCATGCGACGATAGAGGCATGACCACACCTGATCCGAAGCACGGGGACCGATTCGACGAGACGGCCGGCGGCGCGGAGCCGCACGAGGTCGCTCCGGTTGAGGGGTCGCAGCAGTACGGCACCGTCGATCCGGTGAAAGCCGAACGCCGACGGGTGGCCGCTGCGGCCTCCGCCGCATCCGGCACACGTACTCAGGCGACGTACGTCGGATGGGTGCTCGGGGTGCTGGTCACGATCCTGTTGATCGTGTTCATCGTCATGAACCCCGACTCGGTGGAGATCGACCTGATCTTCTTCAAGGCCGACCTGCCACTCGGCGTGAGCCTGCTGATCGCCGCCATCGCGGGCGCCCTGATCACCGCACTGCTCGGCGGCGCGAGGATCTTCCAGCTCAACCGGGCGCTGAAGAAGGCGCGCAAGCACGGGTAGCGCTCGCCGCCCCGCTCCTCACAGCAGCCAGGCCAGCACTGCCCAGGTGATGAACGCCGAGGGCAGCAGCGAGTCCAGACGGTCCATGATGCCGCCGTGACCGGGCAGCAGCGTGCCCATGTCTTTGATGCCGAGGTCGCGCTTGATCTGGGACTCGACGAGGTCGCCGGTGGTGGCGACCACCACCAGCAGCGGACCGAGCACGAAACCGATCCACCAGTGCGAGGTGTCGAGGATCCACACGACGCAGGCGAGTGCGCCGAGGGTGCCGACGACAACCGATCCGGCCAGTCCCTCCCACGACTTCTTGGGACTGATCGCGGGCGCCATCGGATGCTTGCCGAACAGCACGCCCGCCACATAACCGCCGACGTCGGAGCAGACCACCACGATCATCAGGGTGAAGACGCGGAGCGCACCGTCCTCCTGGCGTACCAGGTAGGTGCCGAAGGTCGCGAGCATCGGCAGCCACGCCAGCACCAGGATCGCGACCGACAGATCGCGCATGTAGTTCACCGGAGCGTTCGACAGACCCTGTGCGAACAGCTTCCAGACCATCATCACCAGGATCGTCGCCGCCATCGCGACGAAGGTCCCGGCCAGTCCGAACGGCCACGACAGCCAGATCATCGCCTGTCCACCGGCCAGCAGCGGGATCACCGGGACCGCGAAACCGCCGTCCCGCAGCCGCTTGACGACCTCCCAGGTCGCGATCGCCAGTGCGACAGCGACGACGCCGTACCAGCCGTCCGGGGCCAGCAGCAGCACGGCGATGAGCAGACCGCCCAGGATGCAGCCGACGCCGATGGCTGCCGGGAGGTTCCGGCCGGCCCGGGAACTCCCCCCGGAGGGTTTCTCAGCCTGCTCCGGTGTACTCGTCATACCTCGAGCAGCTCAGCTTCTTTGTTCTTCACGAGCTCGTCGACCGCATCGGTGTAGGTGTGCGTGGTCTTGTCGAGTTCCTTCTCGGCGCGCGTCACCTCGTCCTCACCCGCGTCGCCGTCCTTCTGGATCCGCTTGAGCTCGTCGACGGCCTTGCGCCGCACGTTGCGGATCGCGACCTTGGCGTCCTCGCCCTTGCCGCGCGCCTGCTTGCCGAGCTGCTTGCGGCGCTCCTCGGTGAGCTGCGGGATCGCGACGCGGATCACCGTGCCGTCGTTGGTCGGGTTGACGCCCAGGTCGGAGTTCCGGATGGCGGTCTCGATGTCGTTCATCGTCGACTGCTCGTACGGCTTGATGACGACGAGCCGCGGCTCCGGGGTGTTGATGCCCGCCACCTGGGTGATCGGAGTGGGAGCGCCGTAATAGTCGATGACGACTTTGTTGAACATCGCCGGGTTGGCACGCCCGGTGCGGATGGAGGCCATGTCGTCGCGCAGGTGGGCGACGGCCTTCTCCATCTTCTCCTCGGCGTCGAGCAGCGCTTCGTCGATCATGATGAGTCTCGTTCCTTCTTTTCGTCGCGGTGGAAGTCTGGGATCGGCAGTGGTCAGGAGGCCTGCGGGGTGCGCACCAGCGTGCCGATCGGTTCACCCGCGACCGCGCGGGCGATGTTGCCGCGCTCGAGGAGATTGAACACCAGGATCGGCATGTTGTTGTCCATGCACAGGCTGAACGCGGTCGCGTCGGCGACCTTGAGCTGCTTCTCGATCGCCTCGCGGTGGCTGATCTCGCGATACAGTTCCGCGTCCGGGTTGCTGCGCGGGTCGTCGGAGTACACGCCGTCGACGGCCTTGGCCATCAGCACCGCCTCGGCCTTGATCTCGAGCGCGCGCTGCGCAGCGGTGGTGTCCGTGGAGAAGTAGGGCATGCCCATACCCGCACCGAAGATCACCACGCGGCCCTTCTCGAGGTGACGTACGGCGCGCAGCGGCAGGTACGGCTCGGCGACCTGACCCATGGTGATGGCGGTCTGCACGCGGGTGGTGATCCCCCGCTTCTCCAAGAAGTCCTGCAGCGCGAGGCAGTTCATGACGGTGCCGAGCATCCCCATGTAGTCCGAGCGCGAACGGTCCAGACCGCGCTGCTGCAGTTCGGCGCCGCGGAAAAAGTTACCGCCGCCGATCACGATGCCGATCTGGACGCCCGAGGAGACCACCTCGGCGATCTGGTCGGCCACGGTGCCCACGACGTCCGGGTCGAGCCCCACGGAACCGCCACCGAACATCTCACCGCCGAGCTTCAGAAGCACCCGGGAGAAACCTGCTCTGCCCTCTTCGGCGGTCGACTGCGATTCGCTCATCTCTTCCTTCGCTCGAGTGTCGGCACAAACTCTCTCCATCTTAGGGCGTCGATCGTCCCGCATACGCACTCCGGCCCCGGAGTCGCCCTCGCGGGTCGATTCCGGGGCCGGAGTGCGTATGCGGCCTAGCGGACTAGGACTGGCCGACCTCGAAGCGGGTGAACGCGACGACGGTGGCGCCGGCCTCGTCCAGGATCGCCTTCACGGTCTTCTTCGAGTCGGTGACCGACGGCTGGTCGACCAGGACGACGTCCTTGTAGAAGCCGTTGACGCGGCCCTCGACGATCTTCGGGAGCGCCTGCTCGGGCTTGCCCTCGGCCTTGGCGGTCTCCTCGGCGATACGACGCTCGTTCTCGACGACGTCCGCGGGGACCTCCTCGCGGCTGGCGTACTTGGCGCGCAGCGCGGCGACCTGCATGGCGGCGCCGCGAGCGGCCTCCGCGGCGGTGTCGCCCTCGCCAGTGTAGGAGACCAGGACGCCGACGGCGGGCGGCAGGTCCGAGGCACGCTTGTGCAGGTAGACGGCCACCGGGCCGTCGTACGACGCGACGCGGCGCAGGACCAGCTTCTCGCCGATCTTGGCCGAGAGCGCCTCGACGGCGTCGGCGACGGTGCCGTCGCCGAGCTTCGCGGCGAGCAGAGCGTCGACGTCGTTGCTGCGCAGCTCGATGGCCGCACCCAGGATGTCGTCGGCGAGCTTCTGGAACTCGTCGTTCTTGGCGACGAAGTCGGTCTCGCTGTTGAGCTCGATCATGACGCCGTCA
This sequence comes from Gordonia sp. PS3, assembly GCF_041950545.1. Lineage (NCBI taxonomy): Bacteria > Bacillati > Actinomycetota > Actinomycetes > Mycobacteriales > Gordoniaceae > Gordonia > Gordonia sp. PS3. The sequence goes on from NZ_CP169524.1 coordinate 2,277,262, forward strand.
CGGGCGGCGACCAGACCCTCGGCGGTGGAGCGCTCGGCACGCTTGCCGACGTCCTTGGCGCCCTTGATGCGCAGCTCTTCGACCGCCTTGTCGAAGTCGCCGTCGTTGTTCGCGAGGGCGTTCTTGCAGTCGAGCATGCCCGAACCGGTCATTTCGCGCAGACGCTTGACGTCCGCCGCGGTGTAGTTCGCCATAGGTGGCGACCCTCCTTTGTCGATTTGTGATCGAGAGACAAGATTCTCCGGCGGGGTGATCACCCCGCCGGAGAAGGGGCCCGGATCATCGTGCTCGGGGCCCGTTTCCTGCTTCTCGGCAGTTCTTATTCTGCGGCCGGAGCCTCGGTGGCGCCATCGGTGGCCGGTGCGGCCGCCGGAGCGGTCGCCTCAGCCAGGAGTTCCTGCTCCCACTCCGCCAGCGGCTCGCCCTCGCCGGCCTCCGGCTTGGCGTCGCCCGCGGTCTGGCCGGCACGCGCCTGAACGCCCTCGGCGACGGCCGAGGCGATCACGCGGGTCAGCAGAGCGGCGCTGCGGATCGCATCGTCGTTCGCCGGGATCGGGTAGTCGACGACGTCCGGATCGCAGTTGGTGTCCAGGATCGCGATGACCGGGATGTTCAGCTTGCGAGCCTCACCGACGGCGATGTGCTCCTTGTTGGTGTCGACGATCCACACGGCCGAGGGAACCTTGGCCATGTCGCGGATACCGCCGAGCGTGCGCTCCAGCTTGTTCTTCTCACGCGTGAGCATGAGGATTTCCTTCTTGGTGCGACCCTCGAAGCCACCGGTCTGCTCCATGGTCTCCAGCTCCTTCATCCGCTGGAGACGCTTGTGCACGGTGTTGAAGTTGGTGAGCATGCCACCGAGCCAACGCTGGTTCACGTACGGCATGCCGACGCGGGTGGCCTCGGCGGCGATCGACTCCTGAGCCTGCTTCTTGGTGCCGACGAACAGGATGGTGCCGCCGTGGGCGACGGTCTCCTTGACGAACTCGTAGGCGCGGTCGATGTACGACAGCGTCTGCTGCAGGTCGATGATGTAGATGCCGTTGCGGTCGGTGAAGATGAAACGCTTCATCTTCGGGTTCCAACGGCGGGTCTGATGCCCGAAGTGTGCGCCGCTGTCAAGCAGCTGCTTCATGGTCACGACAGCCATGAATATGTCCTCTCTCGCAGTTGTCACCGGCGCTCGGGTCGAGCTCCGGTCCTGGCGCCCGCCATCGGCGAACACACCCGGAGGTATCCGGGACCGCGTGTTCCGATGTAGCTTCTCGCGGGCGCGCGAAGTCACCCAAGACATGCCTGGGTGCGTCGCCAGACTACTCCGATGCGCGATCACCAGCCAAATCAGCGTCTCGGGCGACGACGGCCGCGCGACACGCCGATGGAGCCGAACCTCCGCGCCGTGCGTCTAAGTCCTATGAGGAGGTCCTATGGGGAGTCTCAATACCCGGCGTCGCGCCACCGCCATCGCGCTGGTGTGCGCGAGCGCGCTGCCTGCCGGCCCCGGCGCGGCGTCCGCGCAGCGTGCGTATCACTGGCCGCTGGCCCCGCGCCCGCCCGTGGTCCGCGGATTCGATCCGCCGGCTGAGCGCTGGCTCGCCGGGCACCGCGGCGTCGACCTGGCAGCACCCGCCGAGTCCGCGGTGGTCGCGGCCCGCGCCGGAACGGTCACCTTCGCCGGACCCGTCGCCGGCCGTTCCACCGTCACGGTGCTGCACCCCGACGGGATCAGCACCACGTATGAGCCGGTGGTGCCCCGCGTGCGTCGCGGCGAGCACATCCGAACCGGTCAGCTGGTCGGTGTGCTGCAAACCGGTCACGAGGGGTGCTCCGCGACGGCCTGCCTTCATTGGGGCGCTCGTCGCGGCAGCGGGCGGAGCGTCCGCTACCTCAACCCGCTGAGCCTGCTCGGGTTGTCGACCGTGCGGCTCAAACCACCCCGCTGACGCTGCCGGGTCGGTGATGCGGCCGGTCTCATTCACGACCGCGGGTGCGCCTGTTTGTGGACCGCGCGCAGTCGTTCCACGCTGACGTGCGTGTAGAGCTGCGTGGTCGACAACGACGAGTGCCCCAGCAGTTCCTGCACCACCCGCAGATCGGCGCCTCCCTCCAGCAGGTGGGTGGCCGCACTGTGACGCAGTGCGTGCGGGCCCACCGACCGTCCCGCAGCCTCGGTGGCCCGATGCACCACCGTGCGCGCCATCCGCTGATCGAGCCGTCCTCCCCTGACGCCGACGAACAGGGCCTCCCCCGAGGCGGCGGTCGCGAGCGCCGGGCGCCCACGGCGGCGCCAGGCGTCCAGCGCCGATGCGGCAGGCGCACCGTACGGCACCACCCGCTGCTTGTCGCCCTTGCCGATCACCCGGATCGCGCGGCGATCGTCGTCGACATCGCCGACGTCGAGCCCGCACAGTTCTCCGACACGGATGCCGCAGCCGTAGAGCAGTTCGAGAACCGCACGGTCGCGCAGCGATACCGGGTCGTCGGACGAGGGTCCGTCCGGCGCGGCGGAGTCGACCCGTCGCACCGTCGCCTCGATCGCGTCCGCGGCTTCCTCGGGAGCAAGCACCGCCGGCAGCACCCGGCGCGCCTTGGGCGCCTGGAGGCGCACCGCGGGGTCGACGGACATCTCGCCTTCGCGCGTGGCCCATTCGCAGAACGTCTTGACCGACGACACCCGGCGCGCGACGGTGGTCCGCGCGGCGCCGCGGCGCGAGATCTCCGCCAGCCAGGCGCGGAGCAGGTCGAGATCGACGTCGGTGAGCCGAACTCCGCGCGCACCGGCGAACGCCGTGAGGCCGCGGATGTCGGCGAGATAGGCACGAACGGTGTGCTCACTGCGCCCGGACTCGTATCGCAGGTGCGCTGCGAAGCGATCGAGGAGGTCGGCCATGACTCGATCCTAAAGTCTCACCACATGCACCACATAGACCTCAGCAGCATCAGCGGGCGGATCACGGCAGCGGGGTCGCCCGTGCGGCGGAGCCCCGCGCGGCGATGTCCGCGACTCCCACCGCCGCGGCCAGGAGCGCGACGAGTCCCGCGAACACCAGGCCCGATTCCCGCAGTCCGATGGCGAGCGACAGTGCGCCGACACCGATGGCCGGCACGGCGAGCATGAGGTACAGGCCCGCGAAGAAGGCCGAGGACACCGCACCGCGCTGGGCGGGATCGACGCGCTCCACGGTCGCCGCGAGCCCGGCGTTGACGCACAGACCGGCGGATACGCCGAGGACGATCGGCGCGATCAGCAGCGCGGCGAGCGATTCGGCGGAGAGCGCCACCGCGAGAACGGCGGCCGCGACCACCAGTCCGCCGCATCCGGCCTGCATGGCTGCGCGCGACGAGATCCGGCGCGCGACGAACTGACCGACGACCATGAACGCGAATGCGAGGAAGACCACCAGACCCGCCACAGTGTGCGAACCGATGCCGAGGTAGCGCACCAGGAACAGGGCCGACACCGCGGTGAGGACACCGCACACGGCGAACCCCGCGCCCGCGGCGAGGACGCCCCGGACGAACGCTCCGCGGATCGGTGCGGGAACGGTCAGTCGCGGCGCCTGCAGTCGCAGCGGCGCGGGGTCGGCCGGGGCCGGCGTGAACGCACGGAGTGTGACGAACGCCAGTACCGACAGCCCCAGGTGCACCGCGTACGGCAGCGTCAGCGGAGCCGACGAGAGATCGGCGACGACCCCGGCGAAGAGGGTGCCGACACCGAGGCCGCCGGTGTTGACGGCGATCGCGAGCATTCCTGCGCGCGCTTTGTCTGCGGGACCGACCAGATCGATCACCGCGGCCGTGCCGGTGCCGCTCATCAGTCCGGCACTCAGTCCCGACACGATCCGGGCCGCGATCAGCAGCGGAAGCGACAGCGGCAGCAAGAACATGACCGCACTGATCACGGCGAGGACCAGGGCGGTCAGCAGGATCGGGCGGCGGCCGATCTGATCGGACAGCCGTCCGAAGACGATGAGCGCGAACATCACGCCGAAGGCGTAGACGGCGAACAGGATCGTCACCGTGAACTCGGTGAAGTCGAGCCGCTGCGAATAGAGCGAGTACAGCGGGGTGGGAAGGGTGGTCCCCATCATCGTGACCAGGAAGGCGAAGGCCGTCGCCAGGACGGCTCCCCGCCGCGCGGGCGCGGAAATCATGAACACTCCACCATTCGCTGAGAACATGCGTTGACTATTCAGAACATGCGTTGACTGGGCGACCGTCGACGAGACAAAGCGGTTCGTAAAGGAAGCTAGCAGCGGATGCCGGTGTGGTATCCCCCACTCGTGCGAAAAGTACTTAACCTCGGTTACCTATTTCGCGCTAAGTTTCCTGATGCCTCGCGTTCCCCGGCCTGGCGTCATCCTTCTTTCGAAAGCTCCACCGCCCCGTGACATCCCCCAGTACCTCCGCCGACCACCACGACACGGCCGAACACCCGCGCCTGGCCGTCGCAATCCTCTGCGCCGCCGGAATCGTGGTGGCGCTGATGCAGACGATCATCGTGCCGCTGATCCCCGACCTGCCGGCCATCCTCGGCACCTCACCGACCAATGCGTCCTGGGCGCTGACGATCACGCTGCTCGTCGGTGCGGTGGTGACGCCCATCTCGGGCCGCCTCGGCGACATGATCGGCAAGCGGCTGGTCCTCATCGCCAGTCTCGGCGCGGTAGCGGCGGGATCGGTCGTCTGCGCGCTCTCGTCGGGGCTGGCACTGTTCCTCATCGGACGCGGAGTTCAGGGTCTGGGCATCGGCACCATCGCGGTCGGCATCAGCCTGATGCGCGACATCGTGCCCCCGGCGCGCCTCGGCTCGTCCATCGGCGCGATGTCGGCCTCGCTCGGCGTCGGCGGATCACTCGGCCTCCCGTTCGCCGCGGTGATCGCCCAGCAGGTGAGCTGGCACGCACTGTTCTGGGTGAGCGCGGCGGTCGGCGTGATCGCCGCGTCGGCCGTCGCGGCGGCCGTCCCGCGCAGTTCGATCGCCACGGGCGGGCGCTTCGACCTGGTGGGCGCGATCGGGCTCACCGTCCTGCTGAGCTGCATTCTGCTCGCTCTCTCCAAGGGCGACGCCTGGGGCTGGTCGAGCCCGGCCGTGCTCGGCCTGTTCGCCGCGTTCGTCGTCTCCTCGGTGCTGTGGTGGCGATGGGAGAAGCGCGTGGACAATCCGCTGATCGACCTCGCCACCAGCATTCGACGTCCCATCCTGCTGACCAACATCGCCTCCGTCGCCACCGGTTTCGCGTTCTACGCCATGCAGATCATGCCGATCCAGGTGCTCGAGGCCCCGACCTCCACCCAGACCGGCGTCGGACTGACCATCGTGGAGGCCAGCCTCGTGCTGATGCCCTCCGGGCTGGTGATGTTCGCGTTCTCCTACGTCAGCGCGTGGATGACGCGGCGCTTCGGCGCACGGGTCTCACTGGCCTCCGGCGGCGTGGTGATCGGGGTCGGTTACCTGGGCTTCCTGCTGATGATCGCGGGGCCCTGGCATCCGACGTGGGGATTCATGGTCATCGTGAACTGCTTCGTCGGTGCCGGCCTGGGCGTCGCGTATTCGGCGATGCCCGCCCTCATCATGGACTGGGTCCCGGTGACGCAGACCGGGGAGGCCAACGGCGTCAACGCACTGATGCGATCGGTCGGCACGTCCACTGCCACGGCCGTGATCGGCATGATCCTGGCCGCGTCCGTCGAGACCGTCTCGACGACCGGCGGGGCCGTCGCCGTACCCTCCACGGACGCCTATGTGTGGGCGTCGATCGTCGCGCTCGTCACGTGTGCCCTGGCGACTGTCGCCGCGCTGGGCGTGCCCGCGAGCCGGCTCCGCGACGAACGCGTCGTCTGAGCCGCCCGCCCGTCACACGTGCGATTCGGCCTTGCGCAGTTCGGCCTTCCACTGGCGGAAGCCCTCTTCGGTGCGGCCTCGGCGCCAGTAGCCGGAGATCGACGCCGCGCGCTTGGCGCTCACGCCACGTTCCTTCCGCACGTAGCCGCGCAGATTCTTCATCACCGCCTGTGCCTCGCCGTGGATGAACACCTGCGGTTCACCGTCGAGCCACTGCGCGGTGCGCACCGCGGCGATGACCGGCGCGTTGTCGCCCGACCGGTCGTCGGGGGCCTCGTTGGACGGCGCCCCGCGATGCACCCAGGTGATCTCGGCACCGGCGGGAGCGGTCAGCTCCACCTCGTCCTCGGGGCCGGCGACCTCGATGAACACCTTGGCCACCGCGTCCTGCGGCATCGCTTCGAGCGCCGCGGCCAGCGCGGGCAGGCCGGCTTCGTCCGACACCAGCAGGTGCCAGGGCGCGTCGGCCATGGGCCGGTAGCCGCTGCCCGGTCCCAGGAGGGTCACCGATTCGCCCGGCCGCACGCCTGCGGCCCACGGTCCGGCGACGCCCTCGTCACCGTGGACCACGAAGTCGATCGCCAATTCCGCGGCGTCCGGCCGGTAGTGACGGACCGTGTACGTGCGCAGGATCGGCTGCTGTTCGGCGGGATACGTGTCCCGGATCGCGTCCATGTCGACCGGCCGCGGGTAATCGACGCCCTCGGGTGCGAAGACGATCTTCACGTACATGTCGGTGTCGTAGTGACCGTCCTGTCCGCCCGCGGGGCGGAAGGCGGCGAACTCGTCACCGCCCAGCCACACGCGCACCATGTGCGGGGTCAGCCGCTCTGTCCGCAGGACCGTCAACGTGGTCACCGGCTTCGCCATCTGGTCTCCTCTTTCGGCACAACAAGATTAGGGCATCCTAAGATGCTCGCTCCATCGTAGGCGTCCCCCGACGTTCCCACCACCGGCGGTGTCCCACTCATCGAGCTCCCAACCGCCACGTGCCGTCGGAGCCGGCGACATGACCGGACAGGTCGAGCGCCGCGAGGGCCCGAAGGACGTCGTCGATCGGCAGCCCCGCGGCGAACGCGATCTCGTCGACGGTGAGACCGCCGCGCGCGGGCAGCGCCTCCACCACGCGCAGCTGATCCGGACGCAGATCGTCGGTGCGGCGGCGCGGTGCCGCCTCCCGCGTGTCGCATCCGTCCGGGCTCGCGAGCGAGATCGCGGCGCCCGAATCGGCGACCAGCACGGCGTCGCCGTCGGCGATCATGGCGTTGGCACCCACCGAGGTGGCGCTGGTGACCGACCCGGGCACCGCCCCGAGCGGCCGGCCCAGCCGTTTGGCCCACGCCGCGGTGTTGGCCGCGCCCGACCGCCGTCCGGCCTCCACCACGATCACCGCGGACGAGAACGCCGCGACCAGACGATTCCGGGTGAGGAATCGATGTTTGGCCGCGGATGTGCCCGGCGGATACTCGCTGACGACGAGCCCGGTCTCGACGATCCGGTGCAGCAACTGCGCGTGCCCGGACGGATACGTGCGGTCGATGCCGCACGCGAGGACAGCCACGGTGGTGCCTCCCGCACCGAGCGCTCCTCGATGCGCTGCCCCGTCGATCCCGTACGCCCCACCCGACACCACCGACCAGCCCTCGTCCGCCAGCGCGGCCGCCATCGCTCCGGCGACGTGATCGCCGTACGACGATGAGGCGCGCGAGCCGACCAGCGCCATCGACCTGCCCACCGCGTCACCGCACGAGGCCGGCCCGCGCACCCAGAGTGCGAGCGGAGCTCCGCCCCGCGCGGCACTGTCCGCCTGATCGAGCGCCAGCAGCTGCCATCCGGGCCAGTCCGGATCGTCTCTGGTGAGCAGGCGCGCACCGATGCGCTCACACCTGGCCAGGTCCTCCGCCGCGGTGTCGGTCGCGGCGCGCGCCTGCGTGGGTGCCAGAACGCCGCGGTGCGCGGCGGGAACCTTCCGCGAACGAACCGCCGCGGCGGCGTCCAGCGGGCCGAGTTCGGCCACCAACGCGATCAGTGCCGCACACGGCGGCTCGGCCACCGCCGCGAGGTATGCCCACGCGCGGGCCGCCTTGTCGTCGGTCACGGTCGCCCTCCCCGGTCGCGGTACAGCAGCGCCGACACGATGTCGTCCTCCCCCGGCGCGTCGCCGCCCCGCAGATCGGTCAACGTCCAGGCCAGACGCAGCGCCCGATCGGCGCCGCGCGCCGTGATCCGTCCGGTGCGCAACGCCGCCTCCAGCGGCCGGCGCACCTGCGGCCCCGGCCGGAATCGGTGCCGCAGCGCGCTGCCCGGCACCTCGGCGTTGGTGCGCCAGCCGAATTCGGACCACCTCTCCCGCGCCGCCTCGCGCGCCCGCAGCACCCGCTCGGCGATCGCCGCGCTCGGCTCACCGCGTTCGGTCAGCAGTGTGACGTCGCCGGGCGGGTCCATGGCCACGCGGATGTCGATCCGGTCCATCAGCGGGCCCGACAGCCGGCCCAGATAGCGGCGGCGCTGGATGGACGTGCAGATGCAGTCGACGTCCTTCGCGGGCGCGCACGGACACGGGTTGGCCGCGAGGATCAACTGGAAGCGCGCCGGATAGCGGGCGGTCCCGTCGCGACGCGAGATCCGGACCTCCCCTTCCTCCAGCGGCTGCCTCAGCGAATCGAGGACTTTCGGTCCCATCTCCGCGCATTCGTCGAGGAAGAGGATTCCGCGGTGCGCCCGCGACACCGATCCCGGCCGCGCGATCCCGGTCCCGCCGCCCAGCAGCGCGGTGATGCTCGTGCTGTGGTGCGGTGCCACGAACGGCGGCAGGGTGATCAACGGCCGATGCTCGGGCAGCGTTCCCGCGATCGAATGGATCGCGGTCACCTCCAGCGACTCCTCCTCGGTGAGGCTCGGCAGAATACCCGGCAACCGGCACGCCAGCATCGTCTTGCCGATGCCGGGCGGACCGGTCATCAGCAGGTGATGCGATCCGGCCGCGGCGATCTCGAGCGCGCGCCGTGCCGTCGCCTGGCCGGCCACGTCGGCCATGTCGGGGATCTCCGGCGGCGCCGGCTCCGCGGTCTCGCCGTCGACGGTGTCGAGCGCGCGATCTCCGCTCAACCACGACAGCACGTCCGACAGCGACCGCGCCCCGCCGATGTCGAGCCCCGACACCAGAGCCGCCTCGGCGACGTTCTCGGCCGGCACCACCGCCCGCTCGAACCCGGCCTCCCGCGCTGCCAGCAGCAGTGGCAGCACCCCGCGCACCGGACGCACCCGGCCGTCGAGCGCCAGTTCGCCGAGCATCACCGTCCCCGGCAGCCTCGTGGTGGGCACCTTCTGCGCCGCTATCAGCACACTGACCGCCATCGGCAGATCGAAGCCCGGCCCGCTCTTGGGCAGTCGGGCCGGTGCCAGCGCGATCGTGACCTTGGTGGTCGGGAACTGTATCGCGCTGTTCGCGATCGCGGCCCGCACGCGCTCCTTCGCCTCACGCAGCGAGGTGTCCACACTCCCGCTGATGGTCAGCCCGGGCAGCCCCGCGCTGATGTTGGCCTGAATCTCGATCACATCGGCGGCGAAGGCGTTGAGCCCCACCGAGTGCACTCTCCCCAGTCCGGACATCGGGCGCTACTCGCACACACCGACGTGGTGCCACCACATCGCGCGCTCGAGGTCCTCCGGATCGGTCATGTCCAACTGCACCGAGACCACGTCGAAACGGACGACCTCCCAGAACGCGTCCTGCTGAGCCAGCCACTGCTGTGCCAGCCGCCGCATCCGGCGCAGCTTGTCGGGGGTCACCGCACCGAGCGGATCGGTGAACGTCCGGCTGGCCCGCGTCTTCACTTCCACGATCACCAGAGTCCGACCGTCGGCGGCGACGATGTCGAGCTCGCCGTACCTCGTCCGCCAGTTCCGGTCGAGGATCCGCCAGCCGAGATCCGCCAGGCGCGCCGCGGCCAGATCCTCGCCGACCCGCCCGATCAGACCGCGGCGGTCCACGCCCCGCTTCTCCCGCTTTCGCTGCTCCCGTTGTTCCCCCATGCGGGACAGGATGCGCCGCTGCGGCGACCCGTGACAGGTCCCGATCACCCGTTCCTCGGCGAGTGTGCATACCGCGGGTGTTCTGCACAGTCCGCGACCACCCGCCCGGGCTCAGGGCTCGTCGGGCAGCCGCAGTTCCGGCTTCTCCAGTTCCTCGATGTTGACGTCCTTGAACGTCACCACGCGAACCTGCTTGACGAAGCGAGCGGGCCGGTACATGTCCCACACCCACGCATCGGTCATGTGAATCTCGAAATAGACTTCGCCGTCCGCATTGCGCGGAACCAGATTCACACCGTTCGCGAGGTAGAAGCGGCGCTCGGTCTCCACGACGTAGGTGAACTGACCGACGATGTCCTTGTACTCCTTGTACAGGGACAGCTCCATCTCGGCTTCGTACTTCTCGAGATCCTCAGCGCTCATCAGGCCAGCCTATCGCGGACGTTCCGGTACGACATACGGTGCTCCGCCGAGGGACCGCGCGCGTCCAGACACTCCATGTGCAGGGCCGTGCTGTAGCCCTTGTGCACCGCGAACTGATAGCCCGGCACCTCGTCGTCGAGTGCCACCATCATCCGGTCGCGAGTCACCTTCGCGAGGATCGAGGCGGCGGCGATGCACGCAGCGTTCGCGTCGCCCCCGATCACCGGTAGCGACGGCGCAGGCAGCCCCGGCACGTGGAATCCGTCGGACAGGACGTACCCGGGCCGCACCGACAGTCCGGCCACCGCGCGCCGCATGCCTTCGATGTTGGCGACGTGGACCCCGAGTCGGTCCACCTCGGCCGCCGGGATCGCCACCACCTTCCAGCTGACCGCATGCCGCACGACCGCCGAGTAGAGCTTCTCGCGCACCGGCTCCGAGAGCTTCTTCGAGTCGTCCAGCGCAGCGAGAGACTTCAGTTGCGAAGTGCTCAGCACGCACGCCGCCACCACCAGCGGGCCGGCGCACGCACCCCGGCCCGCCTCGTCGACGCCGGCCACCGGGCCGAGCCCCTGGCGGGCCAGGGTGAACTCCAGTGTCCGCAATCCCGCTGCCTTCCGAACCGGCGACCGCGGGGGCCATCGAGTCGATCCGGGCATCAGCTCTGCGGGTCGACCGAGCCCACGCCCCCGATCCGGGAGAACGGGTAGATGATGAACCGGACCTTGCCGCGGACGTCGGAGACCGGCACCGTGCCGTGGAACTCGTCGTCGATGTGAGCCCGTGAGTCGGCGGAGTTGCTGCGGTTGTCGCCCATCACCCAGAGATTGCCCTCGGGCACCTTGATCGGGCCGAAGTCGCTGCCGTAGCACGAGCCCTGACCGAGCACCCCGCCCGACTGCTGGTAGGTCTGCGCCTGCAACTGCTTGTCGATGTACGGCTCGTGGAGGGGCTTGCCGTCCACCGTGACACCCTTGCCGTCGGCCTCGCGGCACTGGACGGTCTGCCCGCCGACCGCGATCACCCGCTTGACGAGGTTGTTCTCGTCCGGCGGCGCGAGAGCGAACAGCGACAGCACGTCCTGGATCTTGTGCACCACCGGGTTCGACGAGCGAGGCGACGACCACCCTTCGTCCCACGAACTGGTCGGGGCCTTGAAGACCACCACGTCACCGGGCTTCGGGTCACTGAACCGGTACACCATCTTGTCGACCACGATGTGGTCGTTGGTGCACCCGTAGCAGCCGTGCAGGGTCGGTTCCATGGACTCCGACGGCACCACGTACTGCCGGAAGAAGAACTGGGTGAACACGAACATGAGCACCAGCACGATGCCGACGATGATCAGCAGTTCGCGGAGCCAGCGGCTCTTGCCCTTCTGCTCGTCCTCGGGGGCGTCGTCCCGGAAGGTGAATCCGGAATCGGACTCGGCGCCCCCACTGCTGCCGCGCTCGTCGTTAGCCTGCGACGGGTCGTCCCCGCGGGTGTTGTCGTCCACGTAGAACAGGGTACTGATGTCCGTCACCGCTCCCGACCACCCGGTTCACTTTCGACGCGCCGCCGGGCCGACACGAACAGACCCCGCCCCGCGGGCCGAGGTGGTCGGCGCCGTGCGGGACGGGGTCTGGATGTTCGTTTCTCGCCGGGGCGAGCAGAAGCTCAGCGCTTCTCCTTGATCTTCGCAGCCTTGCCGCGCAGATCGCGCAGGTAGTACAGCTTCGCGCGACGGACGTCACCGCGGGTCAGGACGTCGATCTTGGCGATGTTCGGGCTGTGCACGGGGAAGGTGCGCTCCACACCGACACCGAACGAGACCTTGCGGACCGTGAAGGTCTCGCGGATGCCGCCGCCCTGGCGGCGGATCACGACGCCCTTGAAGACCTGCACGCGCTCCTTCGATCCCTCGATGACCTTGACGTGCACGTCGAGGGTGTCGCCGGGGCCGAACTCGGGGATGTCGTCGCGAAGGGACTGCTTGTCGATGAGGTCCAGGGTGTTCATTTCTCGTCCAATCTGGGCGGGGACAGAGGAACCTGGCGGCCCCGACGCGAATTCGGCGGGGTTCGACCGGTTCATGCCCGTGGCATGGGGTCCGTGCGCTGCAGCGGTCGACGCGAGGTCTCCGGCAGGCAACCTGAAACATTGTGCCACCTCCACCCGGCATGAGGGAAATCCGCGATCACAGCGTCAGGTCGAGTTCCTGGTCGTCATCGTCGCCGGGCGGTTGCACGTCGGTGCCGGGCCCGGCCTCGGGAACGCCTTCCTCGAGATCGCCGATGACCGCCGGCGCGACGAGCGGCTGCGGGCCCAGCACGAGGATCCCCTCCGTCGCCGAGCGCAGATAGTCGGCGGGCCTGTGGCCGTCCTCGTCCTCGGAGCGTCGCGCCGACGGTGCGGCTCCGTACGGCCCGCCGCCCGGCCGGGAGGCGGAGGCATTGCCTGCCGTCGCCGGGCGCCCTGCCGGCACCGACGCCGCTCGCGACGCGGGCGAGGTCGTCTCAGACACGACCGACCTCGGCGCGGCCGGCACCGACGGGGCGGCCCGCACCGGCGGCGGGACGGTGGCGAGGACGCCAGGCGCGGCTGAGAGCTCCGCCGACCGAGCCGAAGACGTGTGACGAGACGGGCCAGGGCGGGCGGTGCTGCCCGGCGGGCCGGTACCGCCGTCGCCCGCGGACGGGCCGGTCGGGCCTCTCGCAGCGGCCGGAGCCGCTCCCGGTGAGGGTCCGGGACCCGCCGACGACTGCTTCGGGCCCGCATCCGCGGCGACACCGGGTCGCGGAGGGCCGGCCGCGGGCGCGGCGCCGGCGCCCTGATCGGGTGCGGCGGCGACCGGACCGTCCCCGACCGGCGGTCCGTCGCCGGACGGGACGTCCACGGCCATCGGTCCGGCCACTGCCGGAACTGCCGCTCGGTCGGCCGTGTCGGCGGCCGCGGGCGCTCCGTGCGAGGCAGGCGACGCGTCCGGACCGCCGGAGAGGAGGCCGCGGGCCGAGGAGTCCATCGGAGCGTTGTACACCCCGGCCAGTTCGGTACCGACGCCGAGCAGCGCCGACAGCACTGCGGGCTGGGTGGTGCCGACGACGCTCAGTGCGACGACCCTGGGCCGATACGCCACCGCTCCGGCCAGCACGCCCGAGGCGGAGGCCAGCGAGCTACGGCCGCTCGCGAGACGATCCGAGGTGGAAGTGATCCGCTCCGCGAGATCGACACCGGCCCTCGCCCCGCCGTCCGCGGCCGCACCGACGAGCGAACCGGTGCCGAACACGGCGGCCATCCGCTCCCCGATCGCCCGCGCGGCGTCGACGATGCGGGCGATCTCCGCGGCGTCGGCCGCGGCCGCGCCGGGATCCATCGAATCGAGCCGGGCGAGGAGTTCCTCGGCGGCCACCGTCCACGTGGTGCTCATACTCGTTGGACGCAGCGGCGGCCGCACCGGTTCCGCGACACGCCGCAGCACACGGCGTCCGCCGCCCGGATCAGTCCTGCAGCAGGTCCGGGCGCCGCTCACGCGTGCGTTCGCGCGACTGCTCGTGCCGCCACTGCGCGACTCGGCCGTGGTCTCCGGACAGGAGCACCGCGGGCACCTCCAGTCCGCGCCACACTCTGGGACGGGTGTAACTAGGACCTTCGAGCAACCCGTCGGAGAACGAATCCTCCTGGTGCGACTGCGGATTGCCGAGCACACCCGGCATCAGACGGGTGGTGGCCTCGACCATGGCGAGGACCGCCACCTCGCCGCCGATCAGCACGAAGTCGCCGAGCGAGACCTCCTCCACACGCACCCGGCGGGCGGCGTCGTCGAAGACCCGCTGATCGATCCCCTCGTAACGGCCGCACGCGAAGACCAGATGCCGCTCGGAACTCCAGCGCTGGGCCGTGGCCTGTGTGAAGGGCACGCCCGCCGGCGTCGGCACCACCAGCAGCGCGTCGTCCGGGCAGACGGCGTCGAGCGCCTCGCCCCACACCTGTGGCTTCATCACCATCCCTGGACCGCCGCCGTAGGGCGCGTCGTCGACGCTGTGGTGGACGTCGTACGTCCACTGCCGCAGATCGTGGACGCCGACCTCGATCAGTCCGGCGTCGATCGCCTTTCCGAGGAGTGCCGCCCGCATCGGTTCGAGGTACTCCGGGAAGATCGTCACGACATCGATGCGCATGTCAGTCCTCGACTGGGTCGATCAGGCCGTCGGGCGGATCGATCTCGATGCCCTCGCGGGTCACGGTGGGGACGATCTCGCGCACGAACGGCACTAGCACCTCGCGACCGTCACCGGTGGTCACCGACAGCAGTTCGCCACCGGGCAGGTGCAGCACCTCTCTGACCGTGCCGACGCTCTCACCGCCGACCGTCGCGACGGGCAGTCCCTCGAGCTCGTGGTCGTAGAACTCGTCCGGGTCGTCGCCGGAGTCGACGTCGGCGGCGTCGATGACGAACAGGGTGCCGCGCAGCCGGTCCGCCTCGTCGCGACCGCCTACGCCGGCAAGCGACAGCAACAGCCGCCCGGCATGCATCCGGGCGGCTGTCACTTCGTACTCGGTCTCCCCGCCGCCGGCAGTCCGCGGGGCACGGCCGCGCAGGCGCGTGCCGACCGCGAAACGTCCGGCGGGATCGTCCGTGCGGATGTCGACGACGACTTCACCGCGGACTCCGTGCGTCTTGACGACACGACCGATCACCAGATCCATCAGATCCGAGTCCTGCTTTCGATCAGCGATCGGTGTCGACGATGTCCACGCGCACGCCGCGGCCGCCGATGCCGGAGACCAGGGTGCGCAGCGCGGTGGCGGTGCGGCCGTTGCGGCCGATCACCTTGCCGAGATCGTCGGGGTTGACATGAACCTCGACCATCCGGCCGCGACGGCCGGTGATGAGGTCGACCCGGACGTCGTCCGGGTTGGCGACGATGCCGCGAACGAGGTGTTCGACGGCGTCCGCGACGACGGCGCTCACGCGTCCGCCTTGGCGTCACCGGCCTCCTCGGCGGGAGCCTCGGCAGCGGCGTCGTCGGCCTTCTCGTCAGCCTTCTTCGCCTTCTTCTTGGCGGTGGTCGCGGCGGCGGCCGGCTCGTTCTCGGCAGCGGCGAGGGCGGCGTTGAACAGATCCTGCTTGGAGGTCTTCGGCTCGGCGACCTTCAGGGTGCCCTCGGCGCCCGGCAGGCCCTTGAACTTCTGCCAGTCACCGGTGATCTTCAGGATGGCGGCGACCGGCTCGGTCGGCTGCGCGCCGACGCCCAGCCAGTACTGAGCGCGCTCCGAGTCGACCTCGATCAGCGACGGCTCTTCCTTCGGGTGGTACTTGCCGATGGTCTCGATGACGCGGCCGTCGCGGCGAGTGCGGGCGTCGGCGACGACGATGCGGTACTGCGGGTTGCGGATCTTGCCGAGCCGGGTGAGCTTGATCTTGACAGCCATGTGGGCGTCTCCTTGTGTCACAGCGCAATTCAGCGGCCCGCCGATCGGCGACGAGCCCGGTTTTGCGTTCTCTATCGGGGTGACCGCCGGTCGGCCGTGGCCGGCTCCGGCGAACCAGCGACTCATTCTGCCAGAGGTACGAGCCGCCACCCAAACCGGAGCGCCGGCTCACTGGGTCCCGACCACCGGAAATCGGTCCCGGCGCGTGCAGCCGGTAGCGTGACATCGGACATCGGCGGCCGCACCGGCCGCCGCACGACGCCCCGGAGACCTGAGAATCCATGCTGCACGCCCTGTCGCTCGCATTCGTCGACTCGGTGAACGTGCTCCTGATCGGGGTTCTCGTCACGCTGGCGCTCATACTGGGCCCCGGCCAGTACCGGCGGATCGCGCCGCTGGTGCTGATCGGCGACTGGCTCGGGGTTCTCGTTCTGGCGCTCGCCGTGATGCTGGTGTTCGACGGCCTCCAATCGGTGGTCGACGCCGTGATCTCCTCGCCGCTGTTCGGGATCCTGCTGATCCTGACCGGTCTGCTCACCGCATTCCTCACCTGGCGCGGCGGTGACTCGTCGGACCTCGTCGACAAGATCCTCACGCCGCTGCGGGCGCCGTCCCCTCTGACCCTGCTGGTCGGATTCGTGCTCGGCGTGGTCCAGTCGGCCACGTCCGTGCCGTTCTACGCGGGCCTGGCGGTCCTGTCGGCGACCGACATCCCGCTCACCGAGCGGTATCTCGGTGTGGTCCTGTACGCCACGGTGGCCCTGAGCCTGCCCCTGCTCGCCGGCCTGGCGCTGGTGGTGGTGCGTGCCCGCCCACACTGGTGGATCGGTCGGGTGTTCGCCTACGGCCGGCGCAACCGCGAAGTGGTGATCCGCTATGCGGGCTGGTTCGTCACGGTGCTGCTGATCGTGATCGGCGTGCTGCAGATCCTCGGCTGACCGGCGCGGCTCACGCCGTGGGCTATGCGATCTTCTCGCCGCCGCAGACCACGTGGAGCGGTCGCCGCAACGTCGTCAGGTCGGCAGCCGGATCGGCGTCGAGGACCATGAAGTCGGCGCGTGCACCGTGCTCGAGCCCGGACGCTCCCAGCCACTCGCGCGGGGCGGTCGAGGCCGCGGCCAGCGCGTCGAGCGGGCTGAAACCGACACCGACGAGGGCCTCGATCTCGTCGACGATCCGGCCGTGCCCGATGAACCCGCCCGCATCGGTGCCCGCGTAGATCCGCACCCCCGCCTCGCGGGCCCGGGCGAAGACCTCGCCTCGACCGGCGTACAGCGCCCGCATGTTGGCCTGGTACCTCGGGAATCGGTCCGCACCGTCGGCGATCTCCGGGAAGTTCTCCAGCTGAATCAGGGTCGGCACCAACGCGATGTCCTTGCGCACCATCTCGTCGATCAGGTCCTCGCTCAGACCGGTGCCGTGCTCGATCGAGTCGAACCCCGCCCCGATGATGTCGTCGAGCCCGTCCGCTCCGAAGACGTGGGCGGTGATCCGGGCACCGTTCTCGTGCGCGGCGGCGACGGCCGCGTCGAGCTGATCGCGGGTCCACAGCGGAGCCAGATCGCCCACCTCGCGGTCGATCCAGTCGCCGACCAGCTTGACCCATCCGTCTCCGTCGCGGGCCTGACGTGCCACCTCGTCCGCCAGATCGTCCGGGTTCTCGAGTTCCACACCGTAGTCGCGCAGGTAGCGCTTGGGCCGGGCGATGTGCTTGCCCGACCGGATGAAACGGGGCCCGGTCGGGTCGGCGTCGAGCGGATGGGTGTCGAGCGGCGATCCCACCTCGCGGATCAGCAGCGCACCGGCCCGGGCGTCGGCCCTCGCGTACTCGCGCGCCCGGTCGATGGTGACCCCGAGCCCGGGTGCGATGCCGACGTGGTTGTGCGCGTCCACCAGACCCGGGACGATCCATCCGCCCCCGGCCTTCTCAGCGCCGGCGACCGGCTCGGTCGAGACGGCTCCGTCGACGACCCAGAAGGTCAGGGCCTCGCCGGTGAACGGATCGGTACCGGTGAATTCGAGCGCTTGAGTCATCACAGGGCCTTTCGCGGCCGAGCCGTTCGCGATTCGGCGACGGCCGGCGACCGCTGACTTCTCGGGAAACCTACTTCTTGGGGAACTTCAGGTCGTTGAGGTCGATGCCCTCCAGACCGGGCGGCAGTTCGTCGAGGCCGGGAGGCATGTTGCTCAGATCCAGACCGGGCGGCAGTCCCATGCCCGGCGGCATGCCGGGCATGCCCGGGAATCCGCCGCGCATCGCCTTGGGCGGCGTGGGTCCGCGACCCTTGCCCTTCCCCTTCTTGCCCTTCTTGCCCTTGCGCGCGTTCTTGCGGCCGCCGCCCATGCCCATCCGGCCCGACATCTGCGACATCATCTTGCGTGCGGCGAAGAACCGGTCGACGAGCTGGTTCACGTCGGTCACCGTGACGCCGGAGCCGTTCGCTATGCGGATCCGTCGGGAGGCGTTGATGATCTTCGGGTTGTCGCGCTCGGCGGGCGTCATGCCCCGGATGATCGCCTGGATCTTGTCGAGCTGCTTGTCGTCGACCTGCGAGAGCGCGTCCTTCATGTCGCCTGCGCCGGGAAGCATGCCCAACAGGTTCCCGATCGGTCCCATCTTGCGGATCATCAGCATCTGCTGCAGGAAGTCCTCCAGCGTCAGCTCGCCCTGGCTGATCTTGGCAGCGGTCTTCTCCGCCTCGGCCTGGTCGAAGTGCTGCTCGGCCTGCTCGATGAGCGAGAGGACGTCGCCCATCCCCAGGATGCGGCTGGCCATGCGGTCCGGATGGAAGACGTCGAAGTCGTCGAGTTTCTCACCGGTCGAGGCGAACATGATCGGCCGTCCGGTGATCTCGCGGACCGAGAGCGCGGCGCCGCCCCGGGCGTCGCCGTCGAGCTTGGTGAGGACCACGCCGGTGAAGTCGACGCCGTCGGCGAAGGCCTGGGCGGTGGTGACCGCGTCCTGGCCGATCATGGCGTCGAGGACGAACAGCACCTCGTCCGGGTCGGTCGCGTCCCGGATGTCGGAGGCCTGCCGCATCAGTTCCGCGTCGATGCCCAGACGGCCCGCGGTGTCGATGATGACCACATCGTGCTGCTTGTCGCGGGCCTCCTGCACGCCGGCCCGTGCGACGGCGACCGGATCGGCCGAGCCGTCGACGCCGAGTTCGCCCTCGCCGCCGGCCGAGGTGCCCGGATGCGGCGCGAAGACCGGGACTCCGGCCCGCTCACCGACGATCTGGAGCTGCTGCACGGCGCCGGGGCGCTGTAGGTCACAGGCCACGAGCAGCGGCGTGTGACCCTGCTTGACCAGCCACGCCGACAGCTTGCCCGCGAGGGTCGTCTTACCGGCGCCCTGCAGACCGGCGAGCATGATGACCGTCGGCGGGTTCTTGGCGAGGCGGATGCGCCGCGTCTCGCCGCCCAGGATGCCGACCAGTTCCTCGTTGACGATCTTGACGATCTGCTGAGCCGGATTCAGGGCGCCGGAGACCTCGGCGCCCTTCGCGCGTTCCTTGATGCGGCTGATGAAGGCGCGGACCACGGGCAGCGAGACGTCGGCCTCGAGCAGTGCGAGGCGGATCTCGCGCGCGGTCGCGTCGATGTCCGCGTCGGTCAGCCGTCCCTTGCCGCGCAGGTCCTTCAGAGCACCGGTCAACCGGTCAGAGAGGGATTCGAACATTCCTCCATCCTTCCACGTCCGGGCGCGGCGATGTCGCGCGGATCGTGATCGGCTCCGGGCCGGGCCTCACCGCGTGGGCGCGCAGACCGCCAGGACCGCCGCCGCCACCGCGTGGCGCGCCGCCGGTCCGTCGTCCGGGAGGCTGAGGCAGAAGGTGTCGACGGCCGTCGCACCCAGGGTGGAGACCTTCGCCCAGGCGATGTCGGCACGCGCCTTCTCCAGCTCGGCGGCGACGCGCGCGAGAAGGCCTTCGTCGTCGGCCGCGCGCAGTTCCAGCAGCGGGCGCCCGTGCGGGCCCGCGAGCCAGCGGGCCCGCGGCGGCGCCGCGGTGCGGCTCACCGGGACCGCGGGTCGGCCGGAGACCCCCGCCTCGGGCAGGCGGGCGGCCGCCCGCGCCGCCAGCTCGGCCACCGGGTCCCGATCGCCGTCGAGCACCGCGGCCAGACGTTGCCGCAGCAGCGGCGCATCGGGCGGACCGCCGAAGGTCGGCATCACCACGAACGAGTCGACGGCGTGCCCGGCATGACCGGCGACCGTCGCCGAGTGCGCGTGCAGGCCCGACAGTGCGAGCACACCGGCCATCTTCGACAGCAGTCCCGGCCGGTCGGGAGCGATCATGGTGACGATCGTCATGTTCGGACCGTCCCCGGGACGCAGGCTGACGTGGAGACCGCCGCGGTCGGCCAGCTCACGCAGGTCCGGCGGGATCGGGTCGGGTGCGGGCACCGGCGCTCCGCCGATGTGCGCGACGACGCGTTCGACCAACCCGGAGATCAGGGTGGCCTTCCACTCCCCCCATACCCCCGGGCCGGTGGCGCGGGAGTCGGCGTCCGAGAGGGCTCCCAGGAGTTCGGCCAGGACCGCGCTCCCGCCAAGCACATCGGCCACGCGCGCCACGACCTCCGGATCGGCCGGGTCGCGACGCGTCACCACCCGGTGGAGCAGCAGATGGTGGCGGACGAGTTCGGCGAGCAGGCGCCGATCCGGCTCCCACAGGCCCAGACGCCGTCCGATGTGTTCGGCGAGTTCGGCGCCGACGGCGCAGTGGTCGCCGCCGCGCCCCTTGCCGATGTCGTGCAGCAACGCGCCGAGCAGCAGCAGATCGGGACGCGAGACGCTGGTGGTCAGTTCCGCCGCCGCGGCGACCGTCTCGATGAGATGCCGGTCGACGGTCCAGGTGTGAATGCCGTCGCGGGGCGGCAGGTCGCGGACCCGATCCCATTCGGGGAACAGTGCGCCCCACAGTCCGGCCCGGTCGAGGGCCTCGATCGGGCCGGCCATGTCGTGCCCCGACGCCAGCAGCACCAGCAGATCGGCGAGGGCCTCCGACGACCACGGCTCCGGCATCGGCGCACCGTAGGTGGCCAGGCGCTCGAGCGCCGGGCCGTTGATCGGCAGCCGGTTCCGGGCGGCCGCGGCGGCCACCCGCAGCACCAGACCCGGATCCTGGCTGGGAATGGCCGAGCGTGCGAGTACCACCTCGCCGCCCTGTTCGACCACCCCTTCGTCGAGCGGGCGCCGCAATGCCGCGGCGCGGCGCAACCGAGAGAACCCGCGTCGGCTCACGGCGTTCTGGGCGGTGCGCAAACCGGCGTCGACAGCGTACGAGGTGGTCCGTCCGGCATCGCTGATCCGCCGGGAGAGCTCGAAGCGATCGGCGACACCGAGTGCCGCGGCGATGTCGTCGGCATCCTGGGCGCGGATCTGGTCACGTGCCCGGCCGGCGATCCGATGCGCCTCGCCGCGCGCGGCGAGCAGGAAGTCGTAGGCACGCGGCAGCGGCGAACCCTCGGTGCCGGGATCGAGACGGGCGAGCCCGTCGGTCAACTGCGCGAGCGCGAGCGCATTCAGCAACTGGATGTCGCGCAGTCCCCCGCGGCCGTTCTTCAGATCCGGCTCGGCGCGGTGGGCGATGTCGCCGGTGCGCCGCCAGCGGTCTTCCGCGGCTTCGATCACCTGCGGCAACCGCATCCGCGCCTCCGACCGCCAGAGGTTGCGCACCGAGACGGTCATCAACCGGGCGAGGTCCTCGTCGCCGGCGATGAACCGGGAGTCGAGGAGCCCGAGCGCGGCCGTGGCGTCCTCGCGCGTCACCCGCATGGCCTCCGGCACCGATCGCACACTGTGGTCGAGGGAGATTCCCGCGTCCCACAGCGGGTACCAGAGTCCGTCCGCCACCTCCGACAGTCGTTCGGGGTACCGGTCGTCGTGCACCAGGATCAGGTCGAGGTCGGAGTAGCCGACCATCTCCCGGCGACCCAGGCTGCCGACCGCGACAACGGCGAATCCGCTGCGCTCGACGATCCCGAGCGACCGTGCCCGCTCCACGAGCCAGTCCTCGAACAGTGCGCCGATCGCCTCGCGCTGACGCGCTCCGACCAGGGAATCGTCCTGCAGCAGCACCGATCTCGCCGCACCGAGCGTGGCGCCGGAGGTGGACCCCGGCGCCCGCCCGGCCTCAGATGGCCTCTGGTCCGCGTTCACCGGTCCGCACCCGGATGATCGACTCCACCGGTGTCACCCAGACCTTCCCGTCACCGATCTTCCCGGTGCGGGCCGACTCGACGATCACCTCGGCCACCTGGTCCACTGCCTCATCGTCGACGACGACCTCCACCCGGACCTTCGGGACGAAGTCGACGGCGTACTCGGCGCCGCGGTACACCTCGGTGTGCCCCTTCTGCCGCCCGTAGCCCTGTACCTCGCTGACGGTCATCCCGACGATCCCGATGTGCTCCAGACCGGCTTTGACGTCCTCGAGGGTGAACGGCTTGACGATTGCGGTGATCAGTTTCATGGATAAACCCTTCTCTCCCGATCGAGACTAGTGTCTGCTGAACTCATGCCGGCTCGTACGCACTCTCGGCGTGCTCGGCGCTGTCGATGCCGGTGAACTCCGCCTCCCGGTCCACACGCCAGCCGAGCGGCTTGAGCACCATCGCGATCGCGAAGGTCAGGATTCCGGTGAACACGAGCGCGAACAGGGCGATCGCCGCCTGCACCACCAGCTGTTTGTAGTCATGGCCGTAGAACAGACCCGAGTCCTTGGAGAGGAGACCGATCGCGATCGTGCCCCACAGACCGGCGACGAGGTGCACGCCCACCACGTCCAGCGAGTCGTCGAAGCCGAGCCGGTACTTCAGCCCGATCGCGACGGCCGCGAGCGCACCGGCGACCACACCGAGGAACAACGAGCCGACCGGGGTGAGGGCGCCGCAGGCGGGCGTGACTGCCACCAGTCCGGCGACGACGCCGGAGGCCGCACCGACGCTCGTCGGGTGGCGGTCTCGGATCCATTCCACGGCCAGCCACCCGATCATCGCGGCGGCCGTCGCCGCGGCGGTGTTGATCCACACGAGGCCGGCGGTGGCGTCGGCGGCGAGCTCGGAGCCGGCGTTGAAGCCGAACCAGCCGAACCACAGCAGGGCCGCGCCGAGCATCACGAAGGGAATGTTGTGCGGACGGTACGAGGTGCGGCCGAACCCGCGGCGTTTGCCGACCACCAGCGCCAGCACCAGGCCGGCCATGCCGGCGTTGATGTGGACGACGGTGCCTCCGGCGAAGTCGATGGGCGCGACCTTCGCCACTCCGTCGGCGACGCCGAACAGCCAGGAGGCGATCGAGTCCTTCGCGTTCGACATCAGTCCGCCGCCCCACACCATGTGGGCGAGCGGGAAGTAGACGATGGTCGCGAACAGCACGGTGAACGCCACCCAGGTGGCGAACTTGACGCGTTCGGCGATCGCACCGCTGATGAGCGCGACTGTGATCACGGCGAAGGTCAGTTGGAACGCCATGAAGACGGTCGCCGGAATCTGGGTGCTCCCCCACACCACGAACTGCGTCGCATCGCCGACCGACCTGGTCTGCATCAGTTGGTCCGACCCGAACAGTGAGAACGGATTGGCGAACAGTCCCCCGATGTCGCCGGTGCCGGTCAAGGAGTTCCCGAAGGACATCGAGAATCCCCACAGCACGTAGATCACCGTGACCGTGCCGAGCGCCGCGAACGACATCATCATCATGTTCAGCACGGACTTGGCACGCGAGAGCCCTCCGTAGAAGAACGCCAGCGCGGGTGTCATCAACAGCACGAGCGATGCGCTCACGATCACCCAAGCGGTATTACCCGCATCAACGGTTCCGAACACGTTGTCCGGCAATGCAGTCTGCACTCCTCGCACCTCCTCGCGAGACGTCGCCGATCGACGTCTCGCGATAAGAGTGCAACGCTGGTGTTGCGTGCCGCGTCGCGCAGAAGTTTCGGGGCCGTCAAGGAATCCGCGGAAATGTTTCGCGGGTGTTGCGCGGCGGCCGGGTCACACTTGTCCGCGCAGTACGTGCTTGAGGATCTTTCCGCTGGGATTGCGCGGCAGTGTCTCGACCGTCACCACCTCGCGCGGCAGTTTGTAGCGAGCGAGCTTGTCGGCGAGGAACTCGCGCACCTCGTCGAGCGTCAGTTCGGTCCCGTCGACGGTGACGCACATCGCGACGACCGTCTCGCCCCATTCGGGGTGCGGACGGCCGATCACCGCGACGTCCGCCAGGCGGGGATGCGCGCGCAGCACCTCCTCCACCTCCTGCGAGTGGACGTTCTCGCCCCCGACGATGATCACGTCCTTCAGTCTGTCGACGATGTAGAGGTAGCCGTCCCGGTCCATCCGTGCGACGTCGCCGGTGCGGAACCAGTCGCCGACGAAGCAGTCGGCTGTGGCGGTCTCGTTGTTCAGGTAGCCGATCATCCGGGTGTCGCCGCGCAGCCAGATCTCGCCCGTGTCGCCGGGACCGACGTCGCGTCCGTCGGCGTCGACCAAGCGCAGGTCGACGCCGACCATCGGACCTCGGCCGATCGAGCCGGCCTTCGCCAGTTGCTCGTGGGGATACAGGGCCGTGCCCGCCGGCCCCATCTCGCTCATGCCGTACACCTGGAAGAAGCGGTCGCTGCGGTAGGCCGCCACCAGCCTGCGGGCCGTGGCCTCGCCGAGCGACGCGCCGCCGTACAGCCACTTCGACACGGTCGACAGGTCGTGGTCGGCGAAGTCGAGCGCGCCGGCGTCGGCCAGTTGCACCGGCAGGAGGTATGCGATCGGCGAGCCGAAGAAGGCGGTGATCCGGTAGCGCTCGACGGCGGGCAGCAGTTCGGCCGGATGGAACTCACGCATCAGAACAGTCGTCGCACCGAGGGCGATCATCGTCAGCAGCCAGTCGTTGAGCGGCGCGGCGTGCCAGATGGGCATCGCGAGCAGGAACCGCTCGTCCTGCGTGAACCCCAGGGTGGCCGCGAGCGCCGGCGCCAGGCCGGACAGGGTGCGATGCGTGTGCAGGCAGCCTTTGGGCGAACTGGTGGTCCCCGACGTGTAGAGCACCTGCGCCACCGAGTCGAGGTCCGAGTCGACGGCGCCCGGGACAGGAGCGGCGGCGCGGACCGACTCGTCGAAGTCGGGCAGGCCGTCGTGAGCGCTCTCGGTGGTGAACCACCGGAACCCCGGCGCGCCGGCCACCGCGGTCTCGGCGAGGGATCCGGAGACGACGCCGACGACCGCGCCGCTGTGCTCGAGCGCGTAGGCCACCTCCGGCGCGGCGAACTTGTGGTTGACCGGAACCAGCGCGGCACCCGCGAACCAGGCGCCGAACGCCGCCACGACGAACCCCGGCGTGTTGTACGTCATGACCGCCACCCGGTCGCCCGGCCCGACACCGGCGCCGATGAGCACCGACGCCGCACGTCGCGCCCGGTCGAGGAGCTCGCTGTACGTGATCTCCTCCTCGCCGTGGACGACGGCGGCTTTGGTCGGATTCAGGCGCGCGCTGCGCTCCAGAGTGGCGGTCAGATGCATCGAGACGCTCTTTCGAAAGACGACGGCCTCGGGAGGCCGGGGATGGAGGGTGCGGTGGTGTGGACCGTGGGCCGGTCGCGCCGGATTCAGGCGCGGGCGACGATTTCCGCGAGGTCGAGTGCCGAGTCGAGGACGCCGTACATGTGACCCGGATCGGCGATCCGTCCGGCGACGAATGCGTCGGTCACCGACTCGGGCGCCTGCCGGATGAGGATCGAGCCCTGCAGCGCGATCGCCATCGATTCGGTGAGGCGGCGGGCCACTGCGGGAGCGCCCGCGGGGTCGGCGGACGCCTGCGCGATGAGTTTGCGGGTCTTCTCGACGTGGAGGTCGTACTCGCGATACACCCCGAGTGCGCGCTCGAACTCGTTGTCGACCGCCTCCACGGACATCGGGTCACGCATCATCGCACGCAGGACGTCGAGTGCGATGACATTGCCCGACCCCTCCCAGACCGCCATGACCGGCTGTTCCCGATACCGGCGCGAGAGCGGGAAACCGTTCTCGCAGTAGCCGTTGCCGCCGAGACATTCGAGCGCCTCGTAGGCGTGGTTGGGGCCGCGTTTGCAGACCCAGTACTTGCCGACGGCGGTCGCGAGCCTGCGGAAGGCCGCGGACTCGTCGGCGTCGTCGTCATAGGCGGCGGCCAGTCGCATCGCGGTCCAGATCGCGGCCTCGGCCTCCACCTGCAGGTCGGCGACGACGGCCGTCATCGCCGGCTGGTCGACGAGCCTCGCGCCGAAGGCCGAGCGGTGGCGCACATGCCACGCCGCCTCGGCCACCGACTGCCGCATGCCCGCGGCGCTGCCGAGCACGCAGTCGAGCCGGGTCTGGTTGACCATCTCGATGATGGTCCGTACGCCCGCGCCCTCGTCGCCGAGGCGCCAGCCGACGGTGCCGTCGAACTCCACCTCGCTCGAGGCGTTCGACTTGTTGCCGAGCTTGTTCTTGAGCCGCTGGACGTTGAAGACGTTGCGGGTGCCGTCGGGCAGCACGCGCGGCACCACGAAGCAGGTGACGCCCGGAGCGGTCTGGGCGAGCACCAGGAAGGCGTCCGACTGCGGTGCCGAGCAGAACCACTTGTGGCCGGTGATCGAGTACATGCCGTCCGACAGCTCCACCGCGCGGGTGGTGTTGGCGCGGACGTCGGAGCCGCCCTGCTTCTCGGTCATCGCCATGCCGAAGATCGCCGAGGTCTTCTGTCCGGAACCGAGGTCGTGCCGGTACTCGCGCGAGAAGACACGTGGAAGCCACTGCTCGGCGAGCTTCTCGTCCACTCGCAGCGACGGGACGACGGCATGCGTCATGCTCACCGGGCAGGCGTGGCCCGGCTCGATCTGCCCGAACTGCATGAACATCGCGGCCCGCGCCACGTGGGCACCCGCGCGCGGCTCCGACCAGCAGCTGGTGTGGGCGCCGTGGGCGATCGCGTCGCCGATGATGCGGTGATAGGCCGGGTGGAACTCGATGTCGTCGATCCGGTTGCCCCAGCGATCGTGGGTGTGCAGTTCGGGGGTGATCGTGTTGGCGAGTTCGGCGTCGCGCTGGAAATCGGCCCGGCCCACCAGGGCGCCTGCCTCGGTGAGCGCATCGGCGGCCCATCCGGCGCCGTAGACGTTCACCGCCTCCACCAGCGCGGTGTGACTGGTGAACTCGTTGACGTCGACGCGGGCGGGCGCCTGATTGAAGACCTCGTGTGTGGCGGGCATTGCGGCGGGCTCCTTCGGTTGATCGATCGGGGTCTGTCGGTTCGGTTCAGACCGGCGCGGTGGCACCCAGCGCCAGAAAGCAGAATCGGCGGATGGTCGCCACCAGCTCGGCCGGGTCGGAGTGCGGAAGCGGTGCCGTGTCCGGGTCGAGCGCTCCGACGAGCGCTTCGGAGATCGCTCCCATCACGGCCGACGCCACGACCGGCGCGTCCTGGTCGACGAACACTCCGGCGGCGACGCCGTCGGCGATGATCCGCTCGCCGAGCTCGCGGTACGACTGCCGGAGATGCAGACGTTCGGCCTCCACCGTCGGTATCACCGGCTCGAAGAGCAGCGACCACGCCAGGCGGCGGCCGCGAAGAGCGCGGTCGGCGAAGACGTCGATGAGCGTGCCCAGCTCCCGGCCGGGATCGCCGCCGACCGCCTCGACCGCGCGGCGCACCTGGTCGAACTCGTAGCCGGCGGCGTCCCGGAAGACCTCGGCCAGGAGCGCCTCGCGGTTGTCGAAGTACGAGTACACCGATCCGACGCTGACTCCGCTCCCCTCGGCGATCGCCGCGACGGTAGCGCCGGAGAAACCGGAGTCGGCCACGATCCGGCGCGCCGTCGCGAGGATCGAGGCACGTTTGGCCTCCGCACTCCGTCGGGTGGCCGCGGTCGGTCGGTACGCCATCGTCACCTCTCAACCCGGGGTCAAACTTTGAATCGCGATTCAACTGTTAGAAGAATTGAATCACGATTCAACCGAAGTCACAAGGGGGTCGGAAAACAAGATCGTCCCTGTGACGGACCGGCGAGGGCGATATGTCCTCGACCGTCCGTCACAGGGACGATCCTGGCGACTCAGTTCGGTACAGACGCCGGTTCGGTACAGACGTCGGTTCGAAAAAGCAGCGCGCTACAGCAGCGCGTCGACGAATGCCTCCGGCTCGAACGGAGCGAGGTCGTCGGCGCCTTCGCCGAGCCCGACCAGCTTCACGGGGACGCCGAGCTCCTCCTGGATGCGGAACACGATGCCGCCCTTGGCGGTGCCGTCGAGTTTGGTGAGCACCACGCCGGTCAGCGAGACCACTTCGGCGAACACCTTGGCCTGCATCAGACCGTTCTGGCCGACCGTGGCGTCCAGGACCAGCAGCACCTCGTCCACCACGGCCTTCTTCTCGACCACTCGCTTGACCTTGCCGAGCTCGTCCATCAGGCCCGCCTTGGTGTGCAGACGGCCCGCGGTGTCGATCAGCACCACGTCCACGCCTTCGGTGATTCCGGTGCTGACGGCGTCGAAGGCGACCGAGGCCGGGTCGGCACCCTCCTTGCCGCGGACGATTCCGGCGCCGACGCGCTCACCCCAGGTCTGCAGTTGGTCGGCCGCGGCGGCACGGAAGGTGTCGGCGGCGCCCAGCAGCACGCGGCGGCCGTCGGCCACCAGCACGCGCGCGAGCTTGCCGGTGGTGGTGGTCTTGCCGACGCCGTTGACCCCGGCCACCAGCACGACCGCCGGTCGGTCCGCATGGGGAAGGGCCCGAACGGAGCGATCGAGTTCGGGATGCAACTGCTCCACGAGGACCCGCTTGAGGGCGGCGCGCGCGTCCTCGGCCGAGCGGACCTTGCCCGTCGCCAGTTCCTCACGGAGCCGTTCGGTGACCGTCGACGTGGCGGCGGTGCCGAGATCGGCCATCACCAGCGTGTCCTCGATCTCCTCCCAGCTGTCCTCGTCCAGATCGCCCGCGCCGAGCAGCCCGAGCACGCTCGCGCCGATCGCACCCTGCGATCGCGACAGGCGCCCGCGCAGGCGCGAAAGCCGTCCCGCGGTCGGCGCGATCTCGTCGAGCGCCGGAGCGGTGTCGACGGGTGCCGGTTCGGCGACAGGTGCGGGTTCGGCCACGGGCTCGGGTTCTGCGACCGGCTCGGGCTCGACGACCGGCTCGGGCTCGACGACCGGTTCCGGTTCGGCCGCCGGCGGTTGTACGACGGTGGTTTCGTCGGTCTCCGGCTCGACCTGAGCGGCAGGCTCGGGCTCGGCGACGGGCTCCGGTGTGGGCGGCCTCGGCGGCTCCGGACGGTCGAGGGTCGCTGATCCCGCCCCGCCCTGGCTGAAGGAGAATCCGGAACCGGCCTTGTAGCCCCCGGAACGATCGACTTGCCGTTGCGATCCGTCGGTGACCTGATCGGTCCCGGCGGCGGGCTCGTCCCGGAGCGAGATCCGGCGGCGGCGATTCAACGCGTAGCCGGCGCCGGCGACCAGGGCGAGGATGACGACGATCGCGATGACGATGCCGACGATGAGTTGGGTGTCCACTGGAGAAGTTGTCCCTTCAGCTCGTGGGAGCGGAGTCGGTTGGTGAAGTCGAAGGATCGGGTGCGGCGGCGGCCGGGGTCACGTCCACCCCGCGCAGTCGTTGGGAGATCACCTGGGTGATCCCGTCGCCCCGCATGCTCACGCCGTAGAGCGCGTCCGCGATCTCCATGGTCGGTTTCTGGTGGGTGATGACGATCAGCTGGGACTTCTCCCGCAGCTGTTCGAACAGGGAGATGAGCCTGCGCAGATTCGCGTCGTCGAGGGCGGCCTCCACCTCGTCCATCACGTAGAAGGGCGAGGGCCGCGCCCGGAAGATCGCGACGAGCATGGCGACGGCGGTCAACGACTTCTCGCCGCCGGAGAGCAACGACAGTCGCTTCACCTTCTTGCCCGGCGGCCGCGCCTCCACGTCCACCCCGGTGGTGAGCATGTCGTCCGGATCGGTCAGGACCAGCCGGCCCTCGCCCCCGGGGAACAGCGTCGCGAAGACCTGGACGAACTCTCGCTCCACGTCGGCGTACGCATCGGTGAAGACTTGGAGGATCCGGGCGTCGACGTCGTCGATGACGTCCATCAGGTCTTTGCGCGCAGCCTTCACGTCCTCCAGCTGCGCCGACAGGAAGTTGTAGCGTTCCTCGAGGGCCGCGAACTCCTCCAGGGCGAGCGGGTTCACGCGGCCGAGTGTCTTGAGGTCCTTCTCCGCCTTGCGCGCACGCATTTCCTGGGTGGCGCGGTCGAAGGGCATCGGCGCGGGGGCCACCACTTGTTCGCCGCGAGCCTTGGCGTCCTCGTACTCGCGCATCTCCAGATCCGACGGCGGCATCGGGACATCCGGTCCGTACTCGGCCACCAGGTCGTCCGGCGCGATCGCGAACTGTTCGAGCACCTGTTCCTCGAGCTGTTCGATGCGCAAGGCGGCCTGCGCTCTGGCGAGTTCGTCGCGGTGCACGGCGTCACGCAGTTTGTTCATCACCGTGCTGAGCTGGTCCACCTGCGCCCGCAGGGCGTCCACCTCGGCCGTGCGCTGGGAACGGATGGCTTCGAGTTCGTCGCGAGCCTGCGCCGCGTCGGTCACGGCCGCGGCCACCGCGTCCGCGAGTCGTTCTCCGGTGTCGGCCACCGCACTCGCCACGCCGGCCGCGTACTTGCGGAGAGCGTCCTGGCGCCGCTGGCGCTCCCGATTGGCCCGCTCGTTGGCCGCCGCGCGACGCAGACTCTCGGCCTTGCCGCGCACCGACGCCAGGCGTTCCTCGGCGGTCCGCAGTGTCAGACGCGTCTCGACCTCGGCGGACCGAGCGGACGCGACTTCCGCCGCGGCGGCATCGCGCATCGCTCTGTCGCCGTCGGCGACCGGCTCTTCGGCTGCACCGTCGACGGCGCGGGCCAGGCGCTCCTCCACCTCGGTGAGCTTCTCGAGATTCTCCGCGCGGCCCTGTTCGACGAAGTTGCGTTGCCGCACGAGCCGGTCGGCCTCATCCCGTGCAGCACGGATGTCCGAACCGAGACGCCCGAGCGACTCGTAGGCCGCCCCGAGGTTCGCGTCGGACTCGTGGAGGGCAGCGAGCGCCCCCTCGGCGTCCTCACGCGCCCGTTCCTGTTCGGCGATGGCCGCGGCCAGCTCCGATTCCAGACGCAGTGCCGTCTCCTCGGCGGCCGCGAGGTCGTGTGTCGCGGTATCGATCGCGGACTGCACCTCGATGGTCGACGGCCGTCGTGCGGATCCGCCCTCCACGCTGGCCGAGGAGATGCGGTCGCCGTCGCGCGTGACGCCGACCACTCCGAGCTCACGGGCCAGGTCCAGCCCGGTCTCGGGATCGTCGACGACGATCGTCTCGGCGAGCAGCACGTCGAGCGCGCCCGCCACCTCGTCGGGTGCGGTGACCAGGTCACGGGCCCACACCGCACCGTCGGGCAGCGACGGCCGACGGTCGGGGTCGACGCCGGGCAGTCCCCCGACGATGAGGGCCGCTCGCCCGCCGTCGCCGCTGCGCAGTTCGCGCAGGGCCCGCACCGCGGCGAGCGCGTCGACCGTCGTGATCGCATCGGCGGCCGGCCCCAGCGCTCCCGCCATGGCGGCTTCGTAGCCCGGCTTCACCGTCAGCAGCTCCGACAGCGGCACGAGGACGCCCTCGGTTCCGCGTTCGATCAGCCAGGCCCCGCCGTCACCGCGTTCCAGACCGACCGAGAGCGCTTCGATCCGCGCGCTGAGCGACGCGATCGATCTGGCGGTCTCGCGCTCACTCTGGCGGAGCCGTTCGACGGTCGCAGTGGCCTCGGCCAGCGCCGCCGCACATCGTTCGTGGTGCTCATCGAGGCCGCGTTCGGCGTCCTCGAGGATCCTGACCCGCGCCACCTCCTGATCGAGGGCCGCCTGCGCGGTGTCGGCCCGCTCGGCGGCCGCCTCGATCGACGCCGTCAGCCGGGCGGTCTCGGCGTCC
Source organism: Gordonia sp. PS3 (assembly GCF_041950545.1). Taxonomy (NCBI): domain Bacteria; kingdom Bacillati; phylum Actinomycetota; class Actinomycetes; order Mycobacteriales; family Gordoniaceae; genus Gordonia; species Gordonia sp. PS3. The sequence continues at coordinate 2,308,942 of NZ_CP169524.1, forward strand.
ACCGACTCCACCTTGGTTCGCAGGTTCGCGGCCTCGCCCTCCAACCGCGCCAGACCCTCGCGGCGGTCGGCGACGGCCTGCACCGCGGCCAAGTGCGCGCGCTCGGCCTCGTTGGCCACCTGCTCGGCGGCCTGCAGCGCGGCGGTCGCGTACTCCAGCCGCTCGGCGGCCGCCTCGACCGCCTCGGTGTGCTCGGCCTCAGTCATCGCAGCGCGTTCGGCCTGCCGTTCCAGTTCCTCGGGATCGGAACCGGAGTTGGCGACGCTCGGCGAGGCCAGGTTCGCCGCGCGTTCACCGGCGAGCCGCAACGTGCCGCCGACCCGCTCCGACAGTGCGCCGAGTTGGTAGAAGACGCGTCCGGCCTCACTCGCCGCGGGCGCCACCTGCGCCAGATGCTCCTGTGCTGCCGACAGCGCCTCCGTGGCGGCGTCCAGCGCGGCCGCCACCTCGTCCTGCTGTCGCCGGACGTCGGCCTCCACGGCGCTGTGCTGCGCCATCTCCTCGCGTCGCTTCACGAGGTCGTCGGCGGCCAGCCGCAAGCGGGCGTCGCGCAGATCGGCCTGGACGGTCGCCGCGCGCCGCGCCACTTCGGCCTGCCGGCCGAGCGGCTTGAGCTGGCGGCGGAGTTCCGTCGTCAGATCGGTGAGACGGTCCAGGTTGGCGGCCATCGCGTCGAGTTTGCGGACCGCCTTCTCCTTGCGGCGACGGTGCTTGAGGACCCCGGCGGCCTCCTCGATGAACGCGCGCCGTTCCTCCGGCCGGGCCTCCAGGATCGCCGCCAGCCGGCCCTGCCCCAGGATGACGTGCATCTCGCGGCCGATGCCCGAATCGGACAGCAGTTCCTGAACATCCATCAGGCGGCACGAGTTGCCGTTGATCTCGTACTCGCCCGCGCCGTCGCGGAACATGCGCCGCGTCACCGACACCTCGGAGTACTCGATCGGCAGCGCGCCGTCCGAGTTGTCGATGGTCAGGGTCACTTCGGCGCGGCCCAGCGGGGCGCGACCGGAGGTCCCGGCGAAGATGACGTCGGCCATCTTTCCGCCGCGCAGGGCCTTGGCGCCCTGCTCCCCCATCACCCAGGTCAGGGCGTCGACGACATTCGACTTGCCCGACCCGTTGGGCCCCACCACACACGTGATGCCGGGCTCGAACCGCAGCGTCGTCGACGACGCGAACGATTTGAACCCTTTCAGGGTGAGGTTCTTCAAGTGCACGACCTGACAGCCTACCCGGATCAGCGCTCGACGAAGCCCGTCAAACCACCGCGTGCCGCCTCGAAGGACTCCACCACCAGATCGACTCGGCCGGGGGTGTCGGACGAGCGCAGCGCGGCCAGCAGTGCCGTCAGCGATTCATGCGGACCTTCGGCGACCACGAGCACCCGACCGTCGGGCTGGTTCGAGGCGTATCCCACCAGACCGAGTTCCAGCGCTCGCGACCGGGTCCACCAGCGGAATCCGACGCCTTGGACTCGCCCGTGCACCCACGCGGTGAGGCGCTGCATCACTCGGTCTCCATAGTGAGCGAGACCTGAGTTCCCGCCTTCAGGGTGCGGCCGACCGTGCAGACCTTGTCGATGGCGCGCTCGACGACCACGAGCAGGCGCTCGGCGGCCTCCGGGTCGAGTTCGGAGAGGTCCACTTCCAGGACCTCGTCCAGCTGCGGGTACCGCTCGTTCTCCCGGTCGGCGTCGCCCGAGACCCGCACGGTGGCGTCGTAGTCGTCGCCCAGTCGGCGCGAGAGCGGCCGGTCCGACGACATCCCCGTGCACGCGGCGAGTGCGATCTTCATGAGTTCGCCCGGGGTGAAGACGCCCTCGACGTCCTCCGAGCCGATGAGGACCTGCGCCCCGCGCGAGCTCTGCCCGGTGTACCTCCGGGTTCCGGTCCGCTGGACCCACAGTTCAGTCATGTCGTCGTGCCTTTCATCTGCCGTTCGTGGAGGTGTTCACGTCTCGGTGTTCACGTCTCGGTGTTCACGCCTCCCCCGGTCGAACGCCGCCGGCCTCGCAGACCGTCCCGGCCGTCGGCGTTCCAAGACTGTTCAACCTACCGGGTGGCCGGCTCGCCCTGCGGATCGGCTTGAGGACGTCGACGAGAGCGCGTCGCCGAGAACGGTGCGCTGAATCCGCCTCGTTCCGTTCGAGTGATTTGTCAGACCCTGCCGATATCATCGAATGTAAGTTCGAGGCACTCGAAGGGGAGGCGTGAACATGCAGGTGAGGGAGCATTCCGGCTCGTCGGTGGTGGTCGACGACGGGTCGATCGTGATCCGGATCGGATGTCCGGCAGGTTCGACCGACGGGTCCGGTTCGGATGCGGCTGCGGTGTCGCGGGCTGATCGTGCCGCGTTGTTGACCTTCGCAGCGCGGGCTGACTGCTATCAGGGGTTGGTGATGTGGCATCGCTATCAGGCGGTGTACTCGCTGTATCGGGCGAAGCAAGCGGAATTAGAGGCCGACGCGTCGGTCGATGCGTACACGCGGTTGTTTGATCCGCAGTGCCAGATGGCGGCCTCGTATGCGACAGCGGCCGGGGTCCGGCAGTACGCGGGTGAGTTGTTCGTCGATCGGGCGATCGCGTGTTTCGAGCGGATTCCGTCGATCGGCCGACTGATGCGCGACGGGGTTCTCACTCCGGGGTGGTTCGTTCGAGCCGTGGAGCAGACCGCCTTGGTCGACGACGGCGACCTGCTCGCCTTCATCGATGCGGAGATCGCACATCGTCTGGCCGGAATGGGTGGACTGTCGGCGAGCCGGGTGGAGTCGATCGTGGCCGAGCACGACCCGGACGCCGCGACCCTGACTCGTGAGCAGGTCGCGTCGAGCAAGAAGGTGTCGGTGACGCCGGTCGCCGACGGCGTGTCGGAGATGGTGATCGTCGGCTCCACCGAGGACGCGGCGATCTCGCTCGGGGCGATCAACGCGCTCGCCGACGGCGTGTGCCCGTTCGACCCGCGAACCAAGCAGGCCCGCCGGTCCGACGCCGCTACCGCACTGCTGCAGCAGAGCCAGTTCACCTGCCTGTGCGAGCGGGACGACTGCGTCTCGGAGTTGGCGCCCGCGCAGATCGACGCGCGGCGCGCCCATGTGATGGTTCACGTCGTGGTGCGCAAGGAGGCGCTCGACGGCGTGTCGCAGCTACCGGCGTACGAGGATGGCGTCGGTCCGATCTCCGCCCGCCACGCCCGGGAGTTGGTGCGTCGTCCCGACGCGGTGATTCGCGAGTTGGATCTGGACACGGTGATCGCCGACTGCATGCGACACGCCGGTCGGTACCGCCCCTCGGCGGCGGTCGACACAGCCGTCCGCGCCCTGTTCGGCACCTGCACCGTCGCCGGCTGCGACCGCCCGGCGTGGAAGTCCGACCTCGATCACGTCGTCGAATTCGACCACCGCGATCCGGGCAACGGCGGGCCGACGTGCGTGTGCAATCTGAATCCGAAGTGCCGTTTCCATCATGGCGTGAAAACCCACGCCGAAGGGTGGGTCGATGATCAGATCGTCGACGCCAACGGCGTCATCTGGACCGAAGTCACCACGCCGGACGGGGTGACCGTCCGCCGACAGGCGATGAACCTGTGGCTGCTGCCCGAGCTCGGGCACATTCAGTGCCGGCACGGCGTGTCGTTCGGCATGTCGGACTCGCCCGCGACGCGCCCGGAGAACCGACACGCCGAGAATGAACCGGAACGGCGACTGACCCGCACTCAGGCCAAGCACCGCTACCGCACCCAGAGGCGCGCCGCCAACCGCCGACAGCGGGAAATCGCGACGGTCACCGACGGCGAGCCGCCGTTCTGAGTCCAGCGGCATCGGCGGAGCCGGTCGATCGCCACAGACTCAACCAGCCGTGACCGGCCGCGGGAGCCGTGTCCAGATGCAGACGCAGCACCTCGGTCAGCAACAGTTGCATGAGGTCAGTGACGATTGAATCGTCCCGGGTTTGATGGAGACAGGTTTGACCGGAAGGGACACTTGTTTCGTGCCTCGCCCACCGAAGTACTCACCCGAGTTGCGGGATCGTGCCACACGGATGGCCATCGATGCTCGGAAGGACCCCGAGACCGCGCCCGGAGCTCTGGCGCGGATCGCCAAGCAACTCGACGTCAACCCCGAGACCCTGCGGATTTGGGTCCGCCGCGTCGAAGACGGCCAAGCCGAAGCGCCTGGGGTCGAGACAGTTTCAGATATCGAGCGGATCCGCTTGTTGGAGAAGGAAGTTCGAGAGCTGCGTCGGGCGAACGAGAGGGCGGATTCAAGCGGTCAGTGCAACGAGTCCTGTGAGATGAGGCAGTCACTGATCACAGGAGGATCCGGATGCAGGGCAAGCACGGTCATCTCAGTCGGGAGCAGAAGCGGCTGGCACTCAGGCTGCATGCGAGGGGTTGGCGGCTGGTCGACATCGCCAAGGAGATCGGCTGCAGCGCGCCGATGGTCGGGATCATGGCCCGCACCGGCAGGCACGCCGACGCCAAGCCGTTCGGCTGGGAGCCACGCCAGGGCTGCCTGACGATTGACGAGCGCGAGCAGATCCTGGTGGGGATCAATCGTGGCGACACCTTCACCGCGATCGCCGAGCACCTGGGGCGCGCGGTGTCGACCATCAGCCGCGAGGTGAAGCGCGGCGGTGGTCGCTGCGGCTACTCGGCATGGCATGCGCACGAACGCGCTCGCGATCAAGCTCGTCGGCCGAAGTCTTTCAAGCTCGCGTCAGGCCGGTTGCTCGAGGAGGTCTCCAGCCGGCTGGAGCAGTTGTGGTCCCCCGAGGAGATCGCGGCGCGCCTACGGTTGGATCACGCCGATGATCCGGAGATGCGCGTGAGCCACGAGACGATCTACCAGTCCCTGTTTGTCCAGGGCCGAGGCGAGTTGCGCCGCGAGTTGGCGCGGTGTCTACGGTCCGGAAGAGCGGCCCGAAAGCCCCGCGGCACCACTGACGGCCGCGGCCGGATCCCCGGCATGGTGATGCTCAGCGAACGCCCCGCAGAAGCCGACGACCGCGCCGTGCCCGGACACTGGGAAGGCGACCTCATCCTTGGCGAGGGCAGCCGCAGCGCGGTCGGGACGCTCGTCGAGCGATCGACGCGGATGACGCTGCTGTTGCACCTCCCAGATGGCAAGACAGCCGAGCAGGTCGAGGCAGCGATGCGCGCCGCGATCAGCAAACTACCGTCCTCGTTGGCCAGAACGATCACCTGGGACCAGGGCGCGGAGATGTCGCAGCACGCGGCGTTCACCACTGCCACGGGTATCCCGATCTACTTCTGCGATCCCCACTCGCCCTGGCAGCGCGGGAGCAACGAGAACACCAACGGCCTGTTGCGTCAGTACCTGCCCAAGGGCACCGACCTGAGCGCCGTCACCCGCGAGGAGTTGGACGCGATCCAGGACAGCCTCAACAGCCGACCGCGCAAGACTCTGGGCTATCTGACACCATCAGAGAAGCTCGCAGAGCTTCTTGCGCCCACCGCTTGAATCCGCCGAGTCTGAAGACAGCGTCGGCTTTCTTCGCGGCCGAGCTCGACCGGCCACACCGCTGATCGGTCAAGTCCCGGGTAGTGGTGTAACTGGTTGTGGTCCTTCGTAGGTGGTCAGGCGGGTAGTTGGATCAGTGGGTCGGTGTTCACCTCCGGCGTGTGGTCGGTGACGGTCAGGCGGCAACGGCTGAGCACCTCGAGGCCGAGGTAGCGGCGGCCTTCGGCCCATTCATCTGTCTGCTCGGCGAGCACTGCTCCGATGAGCCGGATGATGGCGTCGCGGTTGGGGAAGATGCCGACGACGTCGGTGCGGCGGCGGATCTCGCGGTTGAGCCGTTCGGTGGGGTTGTTGGACCAGATCTGGCGCCACACATCTTCCGGAAACGCGGTGAACGCCAGCAGGTCTTCACGGGCGTCGCCGAGGTGTTCGGCGACGTCGGGTAGCCGGTCTTCGGTGTATTCGAGCAGCCGGTCGAACTGGGCGTTCACCGCCTCTGGTGTGGGTTGGTCGTAGACGCTGTGCAGCATCGCTTTCACAGCCGGCCACATCGATTTCGGGCACACCGCCATCAGATTTGCGGCGTAGTGGGTGCGGCAGCGCTCCCAAGCGGCGCCGGGCAGGGTCGCGGCGATCGCCTCGACCAATCCCGGCATGGGCGTCAGAGGTCACCAGGCGGACTCCGCCGAGGCCGCGGGCGACCAGGTCGGCGAGGAAGGTGTTCCACGAGGCTTTGGTTTCGCTGGTGGCGACCTGCTGGAGTCGTTCATGCCGACGAGGCAGATGACGCTCGTATCTACCCTGACCTCACCGCTGTCTGTCGATTCGCAGCCAAGAAATTGCCATCGCCGGCTGCAGGCTCGAGGAAAGTCCTGTCGACAAAGTCAGTGCCGGTCTCCAGGTCCTCGCGCACCAGGTCAAGCATCCGCTCAACCATGTGGCGCGGCGTGAAGACCTCACCGTGGGCCTTCACACGGTGCCTGGACTTCATCAGTTACTCCCTCCTGTCGGCCCGCGACTGCTGGCCTCTACTCGATGGCTACACCCTATCGGCCGGTACCGACATCGAGTGACGCACACGAGCGCGGCAGGTTCCAAGGAAGGATTCTGAACGGACCGCCCGATAGAAGGCGACGTACACCGACAGCAGGCACCAATACATTGCGAGTAGTCGGTCAGGCAACCCTCCGGCGCCGCGGCACCCGCTGACACGTCGGGCAGAAGAACGAGCTCCGGTTCATGAATGCTTCGCGCACCATCGGCGTCTCGCAGCGACGGCACGGAAGTCCTTCGCACCCATAGGCGTTCAACGATCGTTCGAAATAACCCGACTGCCCGTTCACGTTCACGTACAGGTCGTCGAACGACGTGCCGCCGACCTTGACCGCCTCCCGCATCACCTGGGTTGCGTGATCGACGAGTTCTCCCAGCCGGGCGCGCGGAATGCCGCGCGTGCGTCGCCGGCCGTGCAGGCCGGCGCGCCAGAGCGACTCGTCGGCGTAGATGTTTCCGACACCGGAGATCACGGTCTGGTCGAGGATCGCGCGCTTGATCTCCGTGTCCCGACGCCGCAGCGCGGTGACCACGCCGTCGCGGTCGAAAGCCGGCTCGAAGGGATCCGGTGCGATGTGCGCCACCGACTCGGGTACGCGGCGCGGCCCGGCGTCGACGAGTTCGTCCAGATGCCAGCCGCCGAAGGTCCGCTGGTCGACGAAACGCAGTTCGTTCCCGTCGTCGAGGGGCACGCGGATGCGCAGGTGCACCGGATCGGCGGCACCCTGCTCGGCGAGGAGCATCTGCCCGCTCATGCCGAGATGGACCACGACGGCCACCTCGTCCGCGCGGTCCGCGGCCAGCAGCCACATGTACTTACCGCGCCGCTCGACGGCCTCGAAGGTCTTGCCGCGCAATCGACTCGAGAGATCGACGGGCCCGCCGACGTGACGCCTGGCCGCGCGCGGATGCAGCACCTCGACCTCGCGCGCCGTCCGACCGGAGAGATGGGACGACAGGCCGAGACGGATGGTCTCGACCTCGGGAAGTTCAGGCACCGGACGGTCCGATCAACGCGGCTGTTCCTCGAGTGCCTTCCACGCCAGTTCGGCCGCGTTCTGTTCGGCTTCCTTCTTGGTCCTGCCGGTACCGGTGCCCAGTTGAGTGCCGCCGACCACGGCGATCGCGGTGAACTCCTTGTTGTGGTCCGGTCCGGTCGACGTGACCTGGTACTGCGGCTGGCCGAGGCTCCGCTCGGCCGAGAGCTCCTGCAGCGAGGTCTTCCAGTCCAGTCCGGCACCGAGCCGGCCCGATCGTTCGATGATCGGCTCGAACAGCTTCATGATGACCGTTTTCGCGACCTCGATGCCGTGGTCGAGGAAGATCGCCCCGAACAGCGATTCCAGGCCGTCGGCGAGGATCGACGCCTTGTCGCGGCCGCCGGTCAGTTCCTCACCGCGGCCGAGATGCAGATGTGCGCCGAGCCCGCCGTCGCCCAAGCCGCGGGCGACGTCCGCGAGGGCGTGCATGTTGACCACGCTCGCCCGGATCTTCGCCAGCTCGCCCTCGGGACGGTCCGGGAAGCCGACGTACAGCCGTTCGGTGACGACCACGCCTAGGACGGCGTCGCCGAGGAACTCGAGGCGCTCATTGGTCGGCAGCCCGCCGTTCTCGTACGCGTACGAGCGGTGGGTCAGCGCCAGGTTCAGCAGATCGTTCCTGATCGTGACGCCGAGCACATCGGTGAGCAGCGACGGGTCGGGCCGTTTGCTCACCGGTCACCGTCCTCGCCGGCGTCCCCGTCCGTCTCGGTCAGCCGGTCGGCCAGCTTCGCCCATCGGGGGTCGATGATGTCGTGGCCGTGGCCCTCCTCGGCGTCGGCCAGCTTCACTCCGCAGATCGGGCACAGTCCCGGACAGTCCTGCGTGCACAGCGGCGACAGCGGCAGCTCCGTCGCGATCGCGTCGATCACCACCTGCTCGAGATCGATCCGCTCGTCGACGATGCGCTCGAGTTCTTCCTCGTCCTCCGCTGTGCGGTCGGTCTCACTGTCGGGGTACGCGAACAGTTCCGTCAGGTACACGGAGACGTCCTGGGTCAGCGGGTCCAGGCAGCGGCCGCACTGGCCCTCGGCGACGGCCGTGACCGTACCGGTCACGAGGACACCCTCGGTCACCGACTCGAGACGCAGGTCGAAAGCCACCTCGCCGCCGGCGGGAATGCCGATCATCTCCGCACCGATGCGGTCGGGGGTTTCGAGGGTCCACGCCTTCTCGATCATCGAACCGGCCCGGCGGGGCACCGACCGGACATCGATCACGAATCCAGAATCAGTCACCCGAACGATGTTACTCAGTAGTCCCTGCTCGAACGAAGTTCAGTGGCCGCGTCCCGGATCGAGCGCGACCTCAGCCCGCCATCTGCGCCGGACCCGGCTGCGGTCCCTCGTCCATGCCGTGCGGATACTCGACGTAATCGTGCATGCCCGCGCCCGTCCGCAACTGCTGGCGTCCGCGGTTCACCGACCGCAGCGTGCCGGTGAGGATCTCCTCGAAGTCGGCGAGTTTGTCGTCGACGTAGATGTCGCAGTCACCGCGCAGCCGGTCCGATTCGGCGTGCGCCGCATCGATGATCCGCTCGGCCTCCTGCTTGGCGGCCGAGACCACCTCGGACTCGGACACCAGCCGCTGCTGCTCGGCGATGCCGTCGGCGACGGACTTGTTGTAGCTGGCGTTGCCCGCCTCTACGACGCGTCCGGCCTCGGCGCGGGCTCGGCCGGTCACGGCCTCGTACTCGCGTGCGGCGCTGTGCTCGAGCCGCTGGGCCTCGTCGTTCGCGTCGGCGATGACGGCCTGCGCGTTGCCGTTCGCCTCGTCGAGCATCCGGTCGGCTCGAGCCTTCGCCTCGGCGAGGATCCGATCGGCTTCGGCCCGCGCATGAGCGAGCATCGCCTCGGAGTCGCGTTCGGCACCGGTGATGAGGCGATCGGACTGCTCACGCGCGTTCGACACGAGGGTGTCGCGTTCGTCGAGCACGTCCTGCGCGTCGTCGAGCTCGCCGGGCAGCGCATCGCGCAGATCGTCGAGAAGTTCCAGCACATCGCCCCGGGGAACCACACACCCCGCGGTCATCGGCACGGTGCGCGCCTCTTCGACGATCGCGACCAGCTCGTCAAGCGCTTCAAATACGCGGTACACGATTCAATCTCCGATCCGGCACAGCCGTAGGTTCGGCGGCCTTTGATATCACTGAGGCCATTGTGCCGAATGTTGCGACTGTGACGCCGGAGGGCCGCATCGGGCGTGTCGCCCCGTCAGGCCCCGGACTATCAGTGGGCGTATCCGTCAGACACTGCGCGTCTGCGACAAACGGTCGGCCAGCGCCTGGTGAATGTGCTCGGAGAGATAGGGCGTCACGTCGCCGCCGAGCTTGGCGACCTCTTTCACCAGCGAACTGGAGACGTGCGCGTACCGCGGATCCGTGAGCATGAAGTACGTCTCACACCCGGTCAGCTCCCGGTTCATCTGCGCCATGGGGATCTCGTAGGCGAAGTCGCTCTCCGAACGCAGCCCCTTGACCATCGTGTCGGCGCCCTCTGCCACCAGCAGATCCACCACCAGACCGGTCCAGCTGCGCACCTCGACGTTCTCCAGGTCGGCACAGTCCCGCTCGATGAGCGCGATGCGCTCTTCGACGGTGAACATCCCCTGCTTGTTCGGGTTCACCACGACGGCCACGACCACCCGATCGAACCGGGCAGCCGTGCGTTCGACGACGAAGCGGTGGCCGAGAGTGAACGGATCGTACGACCCGGGACAGACTGCAGCACTCATGTCTGCTGAATCTACGCGACGCCGTCTCCGGCGCCGCGGCGACGGCCGCGGTCAGCGACCGCCCAGCACGACCACCGTGTCGCCGTACTGCTTGGACGTCACTTCCTCCAGTCCGTCGGGCCAGGTGACGGCGGCGCTGCGACGGCCGCGCTCCACCACCACCCAGCCGTCGGACGCCAGAACCGGTTCGCATGCCGAGATCATTCGGTCGACCTCTTCGGAAGGCACCTCGTAAGGCGGATCGAGGAGGATCAGATCGAACGTTCCGGACGGCGCCGCCAGAAACGACTCCACCGGGCGGTTGACGATCCGGACCCGCGACGCTGCGCCGCAGACGGCGACGTTGTCCCGCAGCACCCCGGCAGCCCGGCGGTCGGACTCGACGAGCACCGCCGACGCCGCTCCCCGGGACACCGCCTCGAGTCCGAGCGCACCCGTGCCGGCATAGAGGTCGAGCACCCGGACTCCGGACAGGTCCATCCGGGAGCCGAGCATGGAGAAAAGGGCTTCGCGGACGCGGTCGGAGGTCGGCCGGGTGGTGTCGGCCGGAACGGCGAGCCGACGGCCGCGGAAGTCACCGGCGATGATTCTGGTCATATCGAGGCCCATGGTAGTGGATGGTCGCGGCCGCGAACCCGCCCGCAGTAGCGTTGTCGGCATGCGCATCCGCACGACGGCCTGGACCCCGGCAGCGCCCACGGTGGCCGATCCGGACCCGGACGGCCGTGCCGAGCAACTCGCCGAACTCATGGACGGCCGCCGCGCGGTGGCGCTGACGGGCGCCGGACTGTCGACGCCCTCCGGAATCCCCGACTACCGGAGCCCCGACTCCCCCGTGCGGCGTCCCATGACGATCGAGGCCTTCCTCTCCTCCCCAGAGAGCCGGCGCCGGTATTGGGCCCGCAACCATCTGGGATGGCGGCATATGGACGCCGCCGCGCCGAACGCCGCCCATCGGGCACTGCGCACCCTGCAGGACGCGGGAGTCCTCTCCGGGGTGATCACACAGAACGTCGACATGCTCCACATGAAGGCCGGGTCGCGCCCGGTGGTCGATCTGCACGGCTCCTACGGTCGCGTCCGCTGCCTGGGCTGCGGCGAACAGGTCTCCCGCCACCGGCTCGCCGAGGCTCTGGAGGCGGCGAACCCCGGCTACGCCGATCGGGTGGCCTCCCGAGGCGCGATCGAGGTGGCCCCCGACGCCGACGCCGCGCTCGAGGACATCGGCGACTTCGTGATGCTCGACTGCGAGAGGTGCGGCGGAGTATTGAAGCCCGACATCGTCTACTTCGGGGAGACGGTGGGCCCGGATGTGGTGGCTCAGGCGTTCTCCCTGGTCGACGACGCCGATCTGCTGCTCGTGGCCGGGTCGTCGCTGACCGTGATGTCCGGACTGAGATTCGTCCGCAGAGCGGTGGCCGCGGGCAAGCCGGTAGCGATCGTGAACCGCGGCCGAACGCGCGGCGACGACCTGGCGACCCTGAAGATCGACCACCGGTGCGAGGTCATTCTTCCCGCGGTCGCAGACCGCATCGCTGCCGCACGTTCAACGTTACTGTGACGTACACCACATTGTTTGCTTGAACTGCACAAAGGCGGGGTTCCGCGCAGGCAATATTCGATCTGCGGTGACTTTCCTATGAACGGCCGATAGCCTCGGTCACGTCATGAACCCGAATGATCCTTCACCGGAGACAGACAACGGAAACACGGTCACCTTCCGGCGACCGCGGGCCCGTGACGGAAAGAGAATATGGGAGATCGCTCGCGATTCGCGCGTGCTGGACGTTAATTCGCCCTATGCCTACGTTCTCTGGTCACAGGATTTTTCCGAGACGTCGATCGTGGCTGAATTCGACGGAGACGTCGTCGGCTTCGCTACCGGATACCGTCGACCAGCGGCACCCGACACCCTCATGGTGTGGCAGGTGGCCGTCGACGAGACGCAACGCGGGAAGCAGATCGCCAAGCGGATGGTCTGCGAGTTGTTCCGGCACTGCGCTCAAGCCGGTGTCGTCGCCATCAACACCACGATAAGCCCCGACAATCAGGCGTCCCAGCGACTGTTCGCAGGCGCTGCCCGAGCCCTCGGTTTGCAATTGACACGCGAACCGTTCTTCAGCGCGGAACTGTTCATCGACTCCCATGAGCCCGAGGACCTGTATCTGCTGACGCCGGGCTCCGCTCAATAGCGGAACCGGCAGAACTCAAACGAGGAAACTCTCGAAAATGACAATCGAAACTGCACTGGACGACCGAACTTTCACCAAGCACGAATCCGAAGTCCGCTCCTACTGCCGTGATTGGCCCGCCGTCTTCGACACTGCTCAGGGCAGTTGGCTGACAGACGTCGACGGGAATCGCTATCTTGACTTCTTCGCAGGCGCAGGCGCTCTCAATTACGGCCACAACAATCCTGTTCTGAAGGATGCGCTCGTCGACTACATCGTCCGTGACGGAATCACTCACGGACTCGACATGTCGACCCGCGCGAAGGGCGAATTCCTCGAGACCTTCGCCGCCAAGATCCTGGAGCCCCGCGGGCTGGACTACAAGGTCCAGTTCCCCGGCCCCACCGGGACCAACGCGGTCGAGGCAGCGCTCAAGCTGGCCCGCAAGGTGACCGGCCGCGAAGCGGTCATCAACTTCACCAACGCCTTCCACGGCATGACGCTCGGCTCGCTGGCGGTGACCGGCAACGCCATGAAGCGCAACGGCGCCGGCGTACCGCTGGTGCACACCACGCCGATGCCCTTCGACAACTACTTCGACGGCAGCGTCGCAGACTTCGCCTGGTTCGAGCGTGTTCTCGAGGACTCCGGCTCGGGCTTCAACCGGCCCGCCGGCGTCATCGTCGAGACCGTTCAGGGCGAGGGCGGCGTCAACGTGGCGCGTCCCGAGTGGCTGCGCGGCCTGGCCGACCTCTGCAAGCGCAAGGACATCCTGCTGATCGTCGACGACGTGCAGATGGGCTGCGGCCGCACCGGCGAGTTCTTCTCGTTCGAGGAGGCCGGCATCGTGCCGGACATCGTCACGCTGTCGAAGTCGATCGGCGGCTACGGACTGCCGCTCGCACTGACCCTGCTCCGTCCGGAGCTGGACGTCTGGGAGCCCGGCGAGCACAACGGCACGTTCCGCGGCAACAACCCCGCGTTCGTGACCGCGACCGCCGCCATCAACAAGTACTGGTCCGACGATGCGCTCTCGGTCCAGGTGAAGGCGAAGGGCATGGAGATCGCGCAGTCCTTCGAGGACCTGTGCCAGCGCCACGACGGATTGTCGCACCGGGGCCGCGGCATGGTCCAGGGCCTCGCCTTCGACAAGCCCGAGCTGGCCGGCCGGACGTGCGAGATCGCGTTCTCCAAGGGCCTGCTCGCCGAGACGTCGGGTCCTGACTCCGAGGTCGTCAAACTCCTTCCCCCGCTCACCATGAGCAGCGAGGATCTCGCCCACGGTCTGCAGATCCTGAGCGAATCGGTCGACGAGGCCTTCGCTGCCGACACCGCCCCCGAGGAGGCCGAAGCATGATCGTCCGCACCACCGAAGAGATCACCGGAACCGACCGCGAGGTGGCCGACCCGAAGGGCAACTGGGTCTCCAAGCGGATCGTGCTCGGTGGCGACGGGGTCGGATTCTCGTTCCACGAGACCACGATCGCGGCCGGCTCGATCAACGAGTTCCACTACGCGAACCACGTCGAGGCCGTCTGGCTCGTCAAGGGCAAGGGCACCCTGCTCGACCGGGAGACCGGGAAGATCTACCCGCTCCGCGCGGGCAGCATGTACCTGCTGGACGGCCACGAGCGTCACACCGTGACCGTCGACGAGCAGATGCGGATGCTGTGCGTCTTCAACCCGCCGGTGGTCGGCACCGAGGTCCACGACGAGAACGGCGTCTACCCGCTCGTCACGGTCCCCGCCGGCGAGGGCAAGCACCGAGCCGACTGACTGTTTCCGCAGCGAAAGCGCCCACCCGACCGCTGGTCGGGTGGGCGCTTTCGGTTCCGTGTCCGCCCGGTCTCGATACGCCCCTCCGCTGCGCTCCGGGCCTACTCGACAACCCTGCCGGGCCGTCCCCCACAGGCCAGTCGACAAGCCGCTCCCCCAGGCCCCAGGCCAGTCGACAAGCCGCGCCCCCAGGCCAGTCGACAAGCCGCTCCCCCAGGCCAGTCGAGTCGCACGCGAACGAAGTGAGCGAGCGTATCGAGACACCACCGCCTCGACACTCCCCTCCGACGAAACCGGAGTCAGGCCGGGACCAGGTCGTCGGCGTGGATGATCGGACGGCGCAGATCGGCGGGCAGCTCGGACGTCGAACGGCCGATCATCTGCGCGACGTCGTCGGCGTCATACGATGTGACGCCTCGGGCGCGAACTGTTCCGGCCGCGTCAACCAGCTCCACCACGTCGCCGTCGGAGTAGTCGCCGACCGTCGCGGTGACACCCGCGGCCAACAGCGACCGTCGCCGACCGCAGACCGCGGCGACAGCACCGTCGTCGAGCGTCAACGTGCCGCGCGCCTCGGCTGCGTGGCGCACCCAGAACCGTCTGGCCGACATCCGGGTCGGCCGGGCTTTGAAGACGGTGCCGACCGAAGCGTTCGACAGCGCCTCACCGGCGGCCGAGGCCGCGGCCAACAGCACCGGGACACCCGAGTCGGCCGCCAGCCGCGCCGCCGCCAGCTTCGATGCCATGCCGCCCGTTCCCAGCGCACCGCCGTTGCCTGCGATCACTCCGTCCAGGTCGTCGGGTCCGTCGACCTGTTCGATCAGCCGCGCCGGTTGGCCGTCAGGGCCGGGTCTGCGGGGATCGCCGTTGTACAGCCCGTCGACGTCCGACAGCAGCACGAGCGCGTCCGCGTGCACCAGGTGCGCGACGAGGGCGGCCAGCCGGTCGTTGTCGCCGAAGCGGATCTCGTTGGTGGCGACCGTGTCGTTCTCGTTGACGACGGCCACCGCATGCAGCGCGCGAAGCCGGTCGAGAGTTCGCTGCGCATTCGCGTGGTGGGACCTGTTCGACACGTCGTCGGCGGTCAGCAGCACCTGGCCGACGGTACGGTCGTAACGAGCGAACGACGTCCCCCAGGCGTGCGCCAGGCGGAGTTGGCCGACGCTCGCCGCCGCCTGCTTGGTCGCGAGGTCGCGGGGCCGCTTCTTGAGGCCCAGCGGCGCGATTCCCGCGCCGACGGCCCCCGACGACACGACGATGACGTCCGATCCGGCGCGCATCCGTGCTTCGAGTGCGTCGACCAGCGCGTCGAGCCTGGCGTGGTCGATACCGGTCACCATGTCGGTGACGGCGGACGAACCGATCTTCACGACGATGCTGCGGGCCGTCGCGAGGAACTGCCGAACATCACTCGTCATCGACGTCCGACTCCTCCTGCCCGAGATCCCCTGCGCCCCAACCCAGCTCGTTCTCATCGGAAGCCTGGCGGCGCATCTTGCGCGCGAGCTTGCGCTCTGCGGCACCCACTCGGTCGTTGCGCTCCAGACGGATGTCGGTGCCGCGGCCGGTGATCGGCACGGCCACGCCCATCGGAGTCGTGGGCTCCCAGTCGAAGGTCATCTCGCCGATCGTCACCGGCGCGCCCGGCTTGGCACCCCGCTTCACCAGCGCGTCCTCGACGCCGAGGCGGTTCAGCCGATCCGCGAGATAGCCGACGGCCTCATCGTTGTCGAACTGCGTCTGACGCACCCACCGCTCCGGACGGGCCCCGCGCACGATGAACCCGCCCTCGACATCGGGATCGGCGACCACGGTGAACTCCGACTCATCGACTGCCTTGGGCCGGATGACGGCGCGGCGGGCCACGGGCTCGGCGTGCTCGGCCCGGTACCGCGCCACCATCTCCGCGAGCGCGAAGGTCAGCTCCGACAGTCCCTGGTGGGCCACAGCGGAGATGCGGAACACCGGCCAGCCTCGCTCGGCGATGTCGGCTTCCACCAGATCCGCCAGCTCAGCCGCCTCGGGAATGTCGATCTTGTTCAGGATGACCACGCGCGGCCTCGTGGCGAGGTCGCCCAGCGAGTGGTCGGCGTCCAGCGCCGGCTGGTACGCCGCGAGTTCGGCCTCGAGCGCGTCGATGTCCGACACCGGGTCGCGTCCCGGTTCGAGGGTCGCGCAGTCCACGACGTGCGCCAGGACGGCGCAGCGCTCCAGGTGCCGGAGGAAGTCCAGTCCCAGTCCGCGCCCCTGCGACGCTCCGGGGATCAGGCCGGGCACGTCGGCGACGGTGAATACCTCGGCACCGGCGGTCACGACGCCCAGGTTGGGAGCCAACGTGGTGAACGGGTAGTCGGCGATCTTCGGCTTCGCCGCGGAGAGCACCGACACCAGCGACGACTTGCCCGCCGACGGGAAGCCGACGAGCCCGACGTCGGCGACCGACTTGAGCTCGAGGGTCAACTCCCGCTCGTCTCCGGGCTCGCCGAGCAGCGCGAATCCCGGCGCCCGACGCGCCCGCGAGGCCAGCGCCGCGTTGCCCAGACCACCCCGGCCGCCCTGCGCGGCGATGAACTCGGTACCGGCACCGACCAGGTCGGCGACGATCTCGCCGTCCTCGTCGATCACCACCGTCCCGTCGGGCACCTTGAGGATCAGGTCCTCACCGGCGCCGCCGTTCCGGTTGCCGCCCATGCCGGGCTTTCCGTTGGTCGCCCGCGCATGCGGCCGGAAGTGGAAGTCGAGGAGGGTGTGCACCTGCGGGTCGACGACCAGCCGGACGTCGCCGCCCCGGCCGCCGTTGCCCCCGTCGGGGCCGCCCAGCGGCTTGAACTTCTCGCGATGCACGGACGTGCAGCCGTGGCCGCCGTTGCCCGCCACGACCTCGATCTTCACGCGGTCGACGAAGCGTGACATGTTCCAGCCTTCCTCGAATGGGTCCAGATAAGCCGACAGGGCGGGTCAGGGTGTCTAGAGACCCTGCCCGCCCTGTCGAAAAGAGCTATGAGTTCGGATGCCAGGTCAGACTGCGACCGGCTCCGGGACGATGTTCACCGTCTTGCGACCGCGCTTCACATCGAACTTGACCGCACCGGCCGCGAGAGCGAACAGCGTGTCGTCCTTACCGCGGCCGACGCCCACACCCGGGTGGAACTTGGTGCCGCGCTGACGGACCAGGATCTCGCCGGCGCTGACGACCTGGCCGCCGAAACGCTTCACACCGAGTCGCTGAGCATTCGAATCGCGACCGTTGCGCGAGCTCGATGCACCCTTCTTATGTGCCATCTGACTGTCCTCCTGAAATGCTGAAGAGCGAGTTCTACTTGATACCGGTGACCTTGAGGACCGTCAGCTGCTGACGGTGGCCCTGGCGCTTGTGGTAGCCGGTCTTGTTCTTGAACTTGTGGATCCGGATCTTCGGGCCCTTGGTGTGCTCGACGACCTCACCGGTGACCGAGACAGCGGCGAGCTTGTCGGCGTCGGTGGTCAGATTCGCACCATCGACGACCAGCGCAACCGGCAGCTGCACAGTGCTGCCAGGCTCTCCGTCGATCTTCTCGACCTTCACAATGTCGCCCTCGGCGACCTTGTACTGCTTACCGCCGGTCTTGACGATCGCGTACGTTGCCATTCCCGCTGTCCTCTTAACTCGTCTCATCGGGCCGGAGTGCGCAGGCCGATCCTGCGTGTCCGACATAATCTGGTGTGTGCGGTCCGCGGCCTCAAGGCCCTCGAACCTCTCCCGCCGATGCGCGCAACTGTCTACGCGCCTGCGGGAGGCGACCTGTCAAGGCTACGGTACCGGGCCTGTCCAGGTCAAACTCTCGGCGCGCGGGCCGCGCGCCGAGAGGAAGGTCACTGCTGCGCGGGCGGCGGCCCCGCGGCGCGGCGACCACTGCGCCGCCGGGGCGAGCGCGTGACCGCGACCACCGGCTCGGCGGACTGTTCGGCCACCGTCGTCACCGGCTCATGCTCCACGACCTCGTCCACCGACTCGACGGCCGTCGTCGGTGCGGCCGCACGGCGTACTGCGCGACGACGTCGACGCGTCACCACCGCCACCGGCGGCTCCGGTGTCTGCGTCATCGTCTCGACGACGACCTCCGCCGCGACTTCGCTCACTGCACCGTCTGTGGCAGCGACCTCGGCCACGGCCACCTCAGCGATTTCGACCTCGGCATTCTCGACCTCGGGCGCCTTCGCATCGGGCACCGAGGTATCGGCGGCCGGCTCGGCCGCCGCGTCGTGCTCGTCGTGGTCGTCCGGATGAGCCATGGCGCGGAACAGCGGATGCTCGGCGGCCGGCTTGTGCGGTGCGGGCTTGGCCGGCGCCGCCTCCTGCTGAGGCTGCTGGTCTCCCCCGCGCCGACGCGAGCGGCGCGACTTGCGTGAACCTCCGTCGCCGCCGTTGCGGCTTCCGTCGTCAGCCGGGCGTACCTCAACCGGATTGGCGTGCACGATCACCCCGCGACCGGAGCACGCGGTACAGGTGGTCGAGAACGCCTCGAGGAGACCGGTGCCGAGTCGCTTGCGGGTCATCTGCACCAGTCCCAGCGAGGTGACCTCGGAGACCTGGTGCCGCGTCCGGTCCCTGGCCAGGGCCTCGGTGAGCCGTCGCAGAACGAGGTCGCGGTTCGATTCGAGAACCATGTCGATGAAGTCGACGATGATCATGCCGCCGATGTCGCGCAAGCGCATCTGCCGCACGATCTCCTCGGCGGCTTCGAGATTGTTGCGCGTGACGGTCTCCTCGAGGTTGCCGCCCGAGCCGGTGAACTTGCCGGTGTTCACGTCGACCACCGTCATCGCCTCGGTGTGCTCGATGATCAGCGTGCCGCCGGACGGCAGCCACACCTTGCGGTCGAGCGCCTTGGCCAGCTGCTCGTCGATGCGGTGCACGGTGAACGAGTCGGGCGCGTCGGCATGCGCCTTGGTGAAGCGTTCGAGCCGCTCGGCGAGGTCGGGAGCGACGTCGTTGACGTACCCCGATACCTGCGACCATGCGCGTTCGCCCTCGACGACCAGCTTGCGGAAGTCCTCGTTGAACAGGTCACGGACCACTCGAACCAGCAGATCCGGCTCTTCGTACAGCGCCTTCGGAGTGCCCGGTGCCTTCGACCGGTGCTCGTCGGCCGCCGCCTCGATGCTCTTCCACTGTGCTTCGAGGCGCTCGATGTCCGCGCCGAGTTCCTCGGCGCTGACGCCCTCGGACGCGGTCCGGATGATGACGCCGGCCTCGTCCGGGACGAGCTTGGCCAGGATCTGCTTGAGACGCTTGCGCTCGGTGTCGGGGAGCTTGCGGCTGATACCCGTCGACGTCCCTCCCGGCACGTACACCAGGTACCGGCCGGCGAGGGAGATCTGCGTCGTCAGCCGTGCGCCCTTGTGCCCGATCGGGTCCTTGCTGACCTGGACCAGAACGTGGTCGCCCGGCTTGAGAGCCTGTTCGATCTTGCGCGAACCGCCGTCGAGGCCGGCGGCCTCCCAGTTGACCTCGCCGGCGTAGAGGACGCCGTTGCGTCCGCGGCCGATGTCGACGAAGGCGGCTTCCATGCCCGGAAGCACGTTCTGCACGCGCCCCAGGTAGATGTTGCCGACCATCGACTGCGAGGTCTCGGTGGTGACGAAGTGCTCCACCAGCACGCCGTCCTCCAGGACGGCGATCTGCGTGTAGTCCTCCACCGGCGCCGCATGCTGATCGTGGCCGTCGCCCGCACCGGAGGCGGCGCGCTCACGCACCACCATCACGCGCTCCACCGATTCCCGGCGCGCCAGGAACTCCGACTCGGTCAGGATCGGCGGACGACGCCGCCCGGCGTCACGACCGTCTCGCCTGCGCTGCCGCTTCGCCTCCAGCCGCGTGGAACCCGAGATGCCCTGCACCTCGTCACGCACCTTCTTGGCGCGCGGCTCACGCTCGTGGACCACGGTGTTGGGCGGATCGTCCGCCGAGACCGTCTCATCCGAGTCGGACCCGCCACGGCGGCGGCGCCGGCGGCGACGCCGCTTGCTCGACGGGACCGCTGCCTCGGAGTCCGCCTCGGTCTCTTCGTCCGACTCCGATCCGGTCGCATCGGCCTGTGTCTGGTCCGCATCGGCCGTGTCGTCGTCCGGCCCGTTCTTCTCGGGACCGCTCGTCTCGGCGGTGTTCTGGTCCGACTCCACGCCGTCCTGAGCGTCGTCCGACTCACTGTCGGATCCCTCGGGGCCCTGATCGCCGCGTCCGCGACCGCGCCCGCGACGCCCGCGCCTGCGCCTGCGGGACCGGCTCTCGCTCTCGCCGGACGTCTGTTCGTCATCCTCCCCGCCGGCTGCCGGAACCTCCGACTCGGGCTCGACGGGCGCTGTGGCGGTCTCCGGAGCGGCCGGCGTCTCGTCACCGGTGCCTGCCTCGTCGACCTCGGACTTCTTGGGCTTCTTCGCCGACGCCTTCTTCTTGCCCGGCTTCTTGTCGGCCTGCTTCTCGGACCCATCCGATTCCGGGATGTCCGTGGTCTCGGCCTTCTTGCTCTCGGCCTTCTTGCCCTCGGCCTTCTTACCGTCAGCTTTCTTGCCGTCTGACTTCTTGCTGTCGGCTTTCTTGCCGTCCGACTTCTTGCCGCCGGCCTTCTTGGCTTCGGTGTTCTTGGCTTTGGCCGTCTTCTCACCGGCCGGAGCGGTCTCATCGGCGTCCGCCGCCAGGAACAGCGGCGCGGTCGCCTCGGCCTTCGCCGTCGACACCGGCTGCGGCGTCTCGACCGCCGAGAACAGCGACGGCGCCCCCGGCTCTCCGGCCTCATCTGCCGCATCCTCGACGGCACCACTGATACGGAGCTCGACGGCTTCGGCGTCGGCTCGAGAGATCGACGACTGCGCGGTGCGCGCCGTCACCCCCATCTCCTGCAGGTGCGCGAGCACCTGCTTGCTGGTCAGTCCGAGCGTGCGGGCGAGCGCATGCACGCGGAGTCGAAGGGGGAATTTTTCCGCTGGCTGATCTGCCGAAGTGGCATCAGCCGACGACCCGTTATCTGTCACGTGGTCTCCTCAAGACCCCCGGGCGCGTCGCACAGATGAACTCGACAACGCGGCCACGCGAGGGCCTTTCCAATGTGTGCCGGCCTCTACGGCCGGGTGTTATGTGGTCTTCGCGTCGTCAAGACGCCTTGCGTGACGCAGGCCTGGGACCGAAGCCGGACCCCAGGCTGGGGTCGGACGGAACCGGGTACTCAAAACGGCTGTGCGTCGATCGTCGGTGCCAAAGCGTGACTCCGACGACTAGGCAAGTATCCCACATCACGGGCCGTAACCCGCACACGAGTGACGAAAAGGCTCCCGCGCGCCGTGTCGGCGTCGTCGAATCAGGAGTTCAGAGAGGGGAACCAGAGAGCGATCTCACGCGCCGCGGATTCGGGCGAATCCGATCCGTGCACGATGTTGAACTGCGTTTCCAGCGCGAAGTCACCCCGGATGGTGCCCGGCGTGGCCTTCTCGACGGGATCGGTGCCGCCGGCGAGCTGGCGGAATGCGGAGATGGCCCGCGGACCTTCGACGACGGCCGCGACGACCGGACCCGAGGTGATGAACTCGAGCAGCGAGCCGTAGAACGGCCGCTCGGCGTGCTCGGCGTAGTGCTCGCTCGCGACCTCGACGGTCACGTCACGCAGTTCCAGGGCAGCCAGGCGCAGTCCCTTGCGCTCGATGCGGGCGATCACTTCGCCGACCAGTCCGCGCTGGACGCCGTCGGGCTTGATGAGGACGAGAGTCTGTTCAGTCACGCAGGACACTGTAGCGATGCACGACACCGCCCGCACCGTCCCACCCCCGCGGGCGGGTTCACCGTGCCTGACTCACCGCGCCCGAGTCACTTCGGGCAGTACTGCTTCTCGACGGCGAAGAACCCGTAGTTGAACACCCCGCCCGCCTGGCCGGGACCGTCGACGATGATCTGCAGGCACGCGCCCGGCGTGTCGACGGCCGCATCGAGCTCCTGCTTGAGCGTCTTGGCCATCTGCCGGTTGGCGCTGGAGTACGCGGGCGGCGCGGGCAGGTTGGCGATCACCTGGTCGACGCCGCGGTCGGCGAGCCACAGGGTCGAGGACCGCGTCGCGAGATAGCCGAGCGCCCCCTCGCGCACCGGCATCGGAATGCTCGCTTCCGGTGTCTGCGACGGCTGCGACGGCTGCGACGAAGGCTCCGCGCTCGCGATCGGCGCCGCCAGCACCGTCGCCGCAGCGACGGCCCCGACTACGATCCCCACCCGGCCTGCGCGACTCGTCACCCTGTCGGTCCTGCCCATCCACTGCCTCCATCGATTCGATTGCTGCCGTGTCGTACGACACAGTGGTGAGTGAGTGTAACCGACGGTCGCAGAAATCGACGATTCCGCGGGAGCCGAGCGCGTCCGGGCCGATCAGATCGGGTGCTGGCCCGGCAGCCGCCCCTGCTCGATCCGCTTCTCGACGTCGCGCTTGATGTACGCGATGTAGATCCACACGATCAGGAAGATGACGCCGACGATCGCGATGGACCAGTGGAAGAATCCTCCCGCGATCACGAACACCTGCATCACCAGGTTGACCTCCAGCGCGCGGGGCCTGCCCTGACGGCCGGACAACAGCAGCAGGATCAGCGTCACGATGCCGAGGTAGAGTCCGGACGCCCAGGTGACGCCGCCGGCCAGCTTCGCCACCACCGGGAACGCGAGCGCGACCACGATCAACTCGAGGATCAACGTCCCCGCCATGACCCCTCGGAAGCCCTTCCACGGGTCGGCGGCGGGCGGGGTGAACTGCGCGGCGTTCTCCGGAATCGATTTCTCGGTCATGACGGCTCCTTGCCGAAGAGTGTACGGCCCGCGCCCGCGGTGACGACGGATCCGGTGATGATCACACCGGCTCCGGAGACCGCTCCCCCCTCGCCCTCCTCGGCGAGCGAGACGGCGGCCTCGACCGCGTCCGGAAGGAACGGTTCCACCACCACGCGTTCGGCTCCGAACACGTCGTTCGCGATGTCGGCGAGCGCGTCGGTGTCGAGCGCTCGGGGCGAGCCGTTGTTGGTCAGGACGACGACGTCGAGCACCGGCTCGAGTTCGGTGAGCACACCGCGCGCGTCCTTGTCGCCGAGGACGCCGATCACCCCGACGAGCCTGCGGAAGTCGAACTCCGAGACCAGCGCTTGGGCGAGCGCGCGGGCGCCGTGCGGATTGTGCGCGGCGTCGACGAAGACGCTCGGGGCGCTGCGCACCCGCTCGAGACGGCCGGGACTGGCGACATCGGCGAAACCGGCTCGCACCGAGTCGACGTCGAGCCTGCGGTCGGCGCCCGCACCGAAGAAGGCCTCGACCGCGGCGAGTGCGAGTGCCGCGTTCTGCGCCTGATGCGCACCGTGCAGGGGCAGGAAGATCTCGTCGTAGACGCCGCCGAGACCGCGGATCGTGAGCAGTTGTCCGCCGACGGCGGTGGTGGCCTCGAGGACGGTGAACTCCGAGTCCTGCCGGGCGACGATGGTGCCTGCCTCCACCGAGGCCCGCAGCAGCACATCGGTCACCTCGGGCTGCTGAGGTGCGATCACCGTGACCGGATCCATCGGGATCACCGCGTCCGACGGCCCCGGCTTGATGATCCCGGCCTTCTCGCCCGCGATGGCGGCCAGGGTATCGCCCAGATAGTCGGCGTGGTCCATTGCGATCGGGGTGATCACCGCGACCTGCGAGTCGATCACATTGGTGGCGTCCCAGCGCCCGCCCATACCGGTCTCGACGACGGCCACCTCGATCGGGGCCTCCGCGAAGGCCGCGTACGCGATGGCGGTCAGCACCTCGAACTTGCTCATCCGAGGTCCGCCGCCGGCCGTCGACGAGTCGTCGACCATCGTCACGTACGGCTCGATGTCGCGATAGGTGTCGATGTAGGTGCGCGCCGGTATCGGCGCGCCGTCGATGGCGATCCGTTCGGTCACCGACTGCAGATGCGGGCTGGTGATCCGGCCCGTACGCCGATGGAAGGCGCGGAGCAGCGAATCGATCATCCGGGTCACCGAGGTCTTGCCGTTGGTTCCCGCCACGTGGATCGAGGGGTACGCGTGCTGCGGGTTGCCCAGCAGTTCCATCAGCGCGTTGATCCGGGTCAGAGACGGCTCGATCCGGGTCTCGGGCCAACGCGTGTCGAGTTCGGCTTCGAGCGCGTGGAGTTCGGCGAGATCGTCGGCGGAATCGCGTGAGCGCGTCACCGGCCGGCCAGCCCCTCGAGTTTGGCCTTCAGCCGCGCCACCTCGGCCTCGGCGAGATCCCGGCGCGTCTTGATCTTCTCGACGACCGCGTCGGGCGCCTTCGACAGGAACTGCTCGTTGCCGAGTTTGGCGGACGTGCCCGCGAGCTCCTTCTCCGCGGCGGCCAGATCCTTGGCGGCGCGCTTGCGCTCGGCTTCGACGTCGACCGTCCCGGAGGTGTCGATCGCGACGGTCGCGGTGCCGGTGGAGAGGCGGACCTCCACGGTCGCGGTGGCCGCGAAGCCGTCGCCCGCGCCCTCGAGCCGGGCCAGCGAATCGAGTTGCGGGCGCAGTTCGGCCAGCCCCGCGGCGTCGAGTCCGTCGACGGTCGCGGCGACCCGCTGCCCCGGCTTGAGACCCTGGTCGCTGCGGAACCGACGGACCTCCGTGATCAGCTTCTGCAGGTCCTCCACGCGGCGGGCGGCGTCGACGTCGGCGGGCGCGCCCGACGGCGTCGGCCACTGCGCCACGACCACCGACTCCGACCCGGTGAGCGTCTTCCACAGCACCTCGGTCACGAACGGCATCACCGGATGCAGCGCCCGCAGCAACTTGTCGAGAACGGTGCCCAGGACCAGCGCGGTCCGCTCGGCCCGCTCACCGCCCTCGGCCACCTGGACCTTCGACAGCTCGAGGTACCAGTCGCAGACCTCGTCCCACGCGAAGTGGTAGAGCGCCTCGCACGCCTTCGAGAACTCGTAGCTCTCGAAGCCCTCGTCGACCTCCGCGAGCACCTCGTCGAGCCGGGACAGGATCCAGCGGTCGGCGACCGTCAGCTGTTCGCCGGCGGGGAGTTCGCCCACGCGCGCACCGTTCATCAGGGCGAACTTGGTGGCGTTGAACAGTTTGGTGGCGAAGTTGCGCGAGCTCTGCGCGTGGGACTCGCCCACCGAGATGTCGCTGCCCGGATTGGCGCCGCGTGCGAGCGTGAAGCGCAGTGCGTCGGCGCCGAATCGGTCGACCCAGTCGAGCGGGTCGATGCCGTTGCCCTTCGACTTGCTCATCTTGCGCCCGTGCTCGTCACGGACCAGACCGTGCAGGAAGACGTCGTGGAACGGCACCCGTGCGTCTCGGCCGGAGAACCCGCTCGCGTCGAGCTTGCCGACGTAGGTGCCGAACATCATCATCCGGGCCACCCAGAAGAACAGGATGTCGTAACCGGTCACCAGCACCGAGGTGGGATAGAACTTGTCCAGCTCGGCGGTCTTGTCCGGCCATCCCATGGTGGAGAAGGGCCACAGTCCCGACGAGAACCAGGTGTCGAGGACGTCCGGGTCCTGCTCCCAGCCCTCGGGCACGGTGTCGTCCGGACCGAAGCACTCCACCTCGCCGTTCGGGCCGTACCAGATCGGGATCCGATGCCCCCACCACAGCTGCCGGGAGATGGTCCAGTCGTGCATGTCGTCGACCCATGCGAACCAGCGCGGTTCCTGGCTCGCCGGATGGATCACCGTCTCCGAATCGCGGACGGCGTCGCCCGCGGCCTTGGCGAGGGCTTCGACGCTGACCCACCACTGCATCGACAGCCGCGGCTCGATCGGCTCGCCCGCGCGCTCGGAGTGCCCGACGCTGTGCAGGTACGGCCGCACCTCCTTGACGATGCGCCCCTGTTCGGCCAGGGCCTCGCGAACCGCGACCCTGGCCTCGAAGCGGTCGAGTCCGTCGAACCGCGTCCCGGTCCCCTCGATCCTGGCGGTCTCGTCCATGATCGTGATCATCGGGAGATGGTGCCGCTGCCCGATGGCGAAGTCGTTCGGGTCGTGGGCCGGCGTGATCTTGACCGCGCCGGATCCGAACTCCGGGTCGACGTAGTCGTCGGCGATGACCGGGATCTTCCGATCCAGGAACGGGTGATCGAGCTCGACGCCGATCAGATCGCGGTAGCGCTCGTCGTCGGGATGGACCGCGATGGCGGTGTCGCCGAGCATCGTCTCCATGCGGGTGGTCGCGACGACGATGTGCGGCTCGGCGTCGTCGAGCGATCCGTACCGGAACGAGACGAGCTCTCCCTCGACGTCCTCGTACTTGACCTCGATGTCGGAGATGGCGGTCTGCTGGGCGGGCGACCAGTTCACGAGGCGCTCGGCCCGGTAGATCAGCCCGTCGTCGTACATCCGCTTGAAGATCGTCTGGACCGCGCGGGAGAGCCCCTCGTCCATGGTGAAGCGGTCGCGGCTCCAGTCGACGCCGTCGCCGAGCCTGCGCATCTGGCCGGCGATGGTGCCGCCGGACTCGGCCTTCCACTGCCACACGCGCTCGATGAAGGCTTCACGGCCGAGTTCCTCGCGGCTGGTGCCCTCCGCCGCGAGCTGCTTCTCGACGATCGTCTGCGTCGCGATTCCCGCGTGATCCATGCCCGGCAGCCACAGCACCTCGTAGCCCTGCATGCGCTTGCGGCGCGTCAGCGTGTCCATCAGGGTGTGATCGAGAGCGTGGCCCATGTGGAGCGAGCCGGTCACGTTCGGCGGCGGCAGGACGATCGAGTAGCCCGGCTTGGCACTCGAGGCGTCGGCCGTGAAGTACCCGGCGTCCACCCAGCCCTGGTAGAGGTCTGCCTCTACCGCACTCGGGTCCCAGCTCTTCGGCAGGGCTTCGGCGGTGGTCTCTGGGTCACGGGATTGCGCACTGGTCACCTGGGTGATTCTAGAGAACACCGCGCACCGCCGTCGCCGCCATGTCGCCGTAAGCGGCCTGGGTCACTCCCCGAGCCCCGGTCCCGGTGTCAGCCGAGGTCGTCGAGTCGCGCCGCGAGCGCTGCGAGCGCGGGCACCGCGACCCTGATCGCCGCGCGCTGGTCGCCGTCCAGCCCGGCCAGCGCCTCCGAGATCCGCCGCTCGTTCGCCCGCGTCCACTCGTCCAGCCGGGTGCGCCCGACCTCGGTGAGCCGTACCTGGACAGCGCGGCGGTCGTCAGGGACCGGTTCTCGGACGATCAGCCCGTTCTTCACCATCTGATTCACCAGAGTGCTGACCGTGTTGGTCGCCATCCGGTGTTTGCGGGCCAGCTCGCCGATCCGCAGTCCCGGCTCCCGCGCGAGGCGCTGCAGGAACTCGACCTGCGCCATCGGCAGCGACTCCCACGCGAAGTCCTCGCGCACGCTCGACCGCAGCGACCGGCGCAGCTGCGTGATCACAGCGGTCAACTCCCACGCGCCGTCGTCTTCTGTGACCCGGTCCACACCGGGCTCGGTTTCAGTCATGTTAATCTACTTCTGTCTGCTACAGAACTATTTACGTCGACGCTGTTCATGTCGACACGCCTCCGCGCCGGTACCCCGGCACCGGCCACGACGATTGAGATCAATGAGCAATACCCTCCCGCAACGCCGACCCGCCGCCGTCTACTCCGTCGGTGAGGAGCCGGACGTCCGCTTCTCCCTCGCGAACGAACGCACGGCACTGGCCTGGGTCCGCACCGCTCTCGCCCTGATCGCCGGCGGTATCACGCTGACGACCGTCGCCGGCCTGACCTCGTCTCCGATGGTCGTCCACCTGCTGTCTCTGGTGGCATGCGTCGCCGGCGGCGCGCTCGCTATCGTCGCACTGCTCTCGTGGCGGCGCAACGAGCGGGCCCTGCGACTCGGCCTGCCCTTGCCGCCTCCGCTGCCGCTGCCCTGGCTCGTCATGGGCATCGCGGTCGTCGCCGCTGGGCTCGTCGGCTTCGGCGTCGTGTCGATTCTGCGTCTCTCGTGAGCATCGACCCGGGCCTCCAACCGCAGCGCACCGCATTGGCCTGGCAGCGGACCGGCCTCTCCGTCCTGCTCGCCTGCGCGGCCGCCGGCTTCGCCGCCCTGCGTCACGGATTCCCGGCGGCGGCCCTCTGCACGTTCGTCGCCGGTGTCGTCCTGTGCCACGTCGCCGTCCGGCACTTTCCGAAGGGGCCTGACCGTGTCGCCGGGACCGGTTCGGTCTGGCCGACGATGGTCGCGACCGTTGGCGTGGTGGTCGTCATCGCGCTAGCGGGTACCGCACTCGCCATAGCCGATATGGTCTTCGGCTGACCGGCCCTCACGATGCGCGCGAACTGCGCAATCGATGCACGTCCTCGGGTGCGTCGACGTTGGTGAGCCAGTCCGGGTCCGAGACCCCGATGCGGCGTGTGACGAGCGCATCGAGGGCCGCACCCATCCGGAGCTCGCCCTTCTCCACGAGGTCGGCGAGTTGCTGCGCGGAGCGAGTGCGGTAGACGCCGGCCATCGGGTGATCGCGCCCGCCCTCGTGCGCGACGACGACGTCGGTCGATTCGGTCAGCCCGTCCAGGAGCTCGTCGATCAGCCCGGTGTCCACGAGCGGCATGTCGGTGGCGCAGACGAAGGCCGCCTCGGCACCGGCGTCCGCCGCCGCCTGCAACGCCGCCACCAGTCCACCGAGGGGACCGCTGCCCGCCTTCTCCGTGGTGACCCAGTCGAGGTCCGTCTCGTCGCTCAGCTCGAGGTACGCCTGCGATGTCCGCGGCGCCGCGACCAGCACCGGTTCGCACCGGGCGCTGATCGCCCATGCGATCCGGCTGAGCATCGGCGCGCCGTCCCACTCCATCGCCGCCTTGTCCTGCCCCATGCGGCGGGAACGCCCGCCCGCGAGGATGATTCCGGCCAGTCTGTCTTCGCCCGTGCGCGTCATCTGCCCAGTGTCCCAAAGACTCCGCGGAACCGGGTCCGTCTTGGTTCAAACGGTCGGCCGCGGGCTGCATCGCACGGGAGCCGGGCCGCGCACGACGACGGCCGGCGTCCCCGTCTCGACGGGAACACCGGCCGTGTCGTGATTCTCGGTCAGGCCGACTTCTCGCGCGGCCCCTCGTCTTCGCTGCGCGGCACGATGGTCGGCAGCACGTTGTCGCGCACCGTCTCCCCCGTGACGACCACCTTGGCCACATCGTCGCGGCTCGGAATGTCGTACATCACCGGCAGCAGTACCTCTTCCATGATGGCCCGCAGACCACGCGCTCCGGTTCCCCGGTGGATCGCCTGGTCGGCCACTGCTTCGAGCGCGTCCTGACTGAACTCGAGTTCGACGTTGTCCATCTCGAACAGGCGCACGTACTGCTTGACGAGCGCGTTCTTGGGCTCCGACAGAATCGAGACCAGCGCCTCCTTGTCGAGGTTCGCGACCGATGCGACCACCGGCAGGCGCCCGATGAACTCGGGGATCAGACCGAACTTGATCAGATCCTCGGGCATCACCTCGGCGAAGTGGTCGGTCGTGTCGACCTTGTCCTTACTCGGGACGTCGTTGCCGAAGCCGATGCTGCGCTTGCCGATCCGCTCGTCGACCACCTTCTCGAGGCCGGCGAACGCACCCGCGACGATGAAGAGCACATTGGTCGTGTCGATCTGGATGAACTCCTGATGGGGATGCTTGCGGCCGCCCTGCGGCGGCACGCTGGCCTGCGTTCCCTCCAGGATCTTCAGCAGCGCCTGCTGCACGCCCTCGCCCGACACGTCGCGGGTGATCGACGGGTTCTCGCTCTTGCGGGCGATCTTGTCGACCTCGTCGATGTAGATGATGCCGGTCTCGGCCCGCTTGACGTCGTAGTCGGCGGCCTGGATCAGCTTCAGGAGGATGTTCTCGACGTCCTCGCCCACGTAGCCGGCCTCGGTCAGTGCGGTGGCGTCCGCGATCGCGAACGGGACGTTGAGCATCTTCGCGAGGGTCTGCGCCAGGTACGTCTTGCCGCAGCCCGTGGGGCCGAGCATGAGGATGTTCGACTTCGCCAGTTCCACGGGCTCCACCGCGGACGAGCGCTTGTCGCCGGACTTCTTCTCACCCGCCTGGATGCGCTTGTAGTGGTTGTAGACGGCCACCGCGAGGGTGCGCTTGGCCGAATCCTGGCCCACCACATAGTTGTCCAGGAAGTCCCGGATCTCCGCGGGCTTGGGCAACTCGTCGAGCTTCACATCGCTGGTCTCGGCGAGTTCCTCCTCGATGATCTCGTTGCAGAGGTCGATGCACTCGTCACAGATGTACACCCCCGGACCTGCGATGAGCTTCTTGACCTGTTTCTGGCTCTTGCCGCAGAAAGAGCACTTCAGGAGGTCACCACCGTCTCCCATTCGCGCCACTACGCCCCACCTACTTCCCTATCTGCGGACAACCTCGACGGTACCCGCGCACGATGCCTTCGACGAGCCGAAATGCGGCAGTCGCTGAGATTCGACGTTCGCTCAGCTCCGCGCCGACTTCTTGCGGTAGTCGAACACCTCGTCGACGATTCCGTACTCCTTGGCCTGGTCGGCCGTGAGGATGTTGTCGCGGTCGGTGTCCTTGCGGATCTTCTCCGGGTCCTGGCCGGTGTGCGAGGCGAGGATCTCGTCCAGCCGCCTGCGGATGCGCTCGATCTCCGCCGCCTGGATCTCCAGATCCGACACCTGGCCCTGGTAGGCACCGCCGGTGCGCGGCTGATGGATCAGCACCGTCGCGTTCGGCAGCGCCGCACGCTTGCCCGGCGTGCCGCCGGCCAGCAGGATCGCCGCGGCCGAGGCCGCCTCGCCGAGGCAGACGGTCATCACGTCGCAGTGCACGTACTGCATGGTGTCGTAGATGGCGAGCATGTCGGGCACGCTGCCGCCGGGCGAGTTGATGTACATGGTGATGTCGCGGTCGGGGTCCTGGCTCTCCAGGACCAGCAGCTGGGCCATCACGTCGTTGGCGACCGTCTGATCGATGGGCGTTCCCACGAAGACGATCCGCTCTTCGAACAGCTTGGCGTACGGGTCGTACTGGCGCTGGCCGTTGGGGGTGTTCTCGATGAACGACGGCAGGATGTACCGAGCCTCGATGCTCTTGAGCGCCAGGGCCGCATCCGGGATGCCCGCGCGGACGTCGGCGGGAAGCAGGTTAGTCATGTTCTCTCCGTAACCGGTGAAGTGAGGTGAACGTGGGTGGCGACGGGATCAGGCGACCGCGCCCGCGCTGGTCACGACGTGGTCGACGAAGCCGTAGGCCTTGGCCTCCTCGGCGGTGAACCAGTTGTCGCGGTCGGCGTCCGCCTCGATCTTCTCCAGCGGCTGGCCGGTGAACTCGGCGTTGAGCCGGTTCATCTCACGCTTGGTGGCGGCGAACTGCTCGGCCTGGATGGCGATGTCCGCGGCCGTGCCACCGATGCCCGCCGACGGCTGGTGCATCATGATCCGCGCGTGCGGCAGCGCGTGACGCTTGCCCTTGGCGCCGGCGGCCAGGAGGAACTGTCCCATCGAGGCGGCCATGCCCATCGCGTACGTGGCGACATCGCACGACGCGAGCTGCATCGTGTCGAAGATGGCCATCCCCGCGGTCACGCTGCCGCCCGGCGAGTTGATGTAGAGGTTGATGTCCTTGGTCGGATCCTCGGCCGCGAGCAGCAGGATCTGCGCGCAGAGGCGGTTCGCGATGTCGTCGTCGACCTGGGTGCCCAGGAAGATGATGCGCTCGCGAAGCAGACGCTCGAAGACCGAGTCGGTCAGGTTCAGGCCGACTGCGCCCGAGCTCATCGAGGGCGTGTACAGATTGCTCACTGAGATGTCCCATCTGTCTAACGGTGCGGATCTCCCCGGAAGGTCTCGTCGACCGAGTCCATCGGACGCATCGCGCCCGTCCTTCGGAGAAGCTGTCACCGAGATTAATCAATTCCACCCCCGGGGTTGTTCCTCCGACACCCCTTATTCGCTTACAGCGGAACGGTTCGGCGGATGTTCGATCCCCGGTCGAAGGCCCTCTGACAGCGCGACAGCCGGGACGATCACTCGTCCCGGCTGTCGCGGTGGTGTCGGAGGCCGGCGGTCAGGCGTCCTCGGCCTCGTCGGTCTCGGCCTCATCGCTCTCGGTGTCGTCCGCCGATCCGAAGAAGGCCTTGGTGTCGATGGTCTCGCCGTTGGTGTCGGTGACCTTGACCTCGCCGATGACCTCGGCGAGCGCCTTGTTGCGGCGCACGTCGGCGTACAGCGCGCCGATCTGGTTGGCGTTCTGCAGCTGCTGGATGAACTCCTGCGGCGCGATGCCGTAGCGCTGCGACTGCATCAGGATCTGCTGGGTCAGCTCGTCCTGAGCGACCTCCACCTCCGTCGCGTCGGCGATGGCGTCGAGCAGCAGCTGAGTGCGCACCGACTTCTCCGCGTCGGCCTTGCTCTCGGCGTCCCACTCCTCGCGGGTCTTGCCCTGCGCTTCGAGGAAGCGGTCGACCTGTGCGTCGTCGTGTCCGAGGGCGTGGACCAGCTGGTGCTGAACGGCCTCGACCTCGTCGGCGACGACGGACTCGGGCAGCGGGAAGTCGACGGTGTCGAGCAGCTGCTCCAGGACGGCGTCACGGATGGCGCCCGCCTGCTCGTACTTCTTCGAGTCGGCGACCCGATCGCGAACGCTGTCGCGCAGTTCGTCGACGGTGTCGAACTCCGAGGCCATCTGAGCGAACTCATCGTCCAGCTCCGGCAGTTCACGGACCTTCACCGAGTTCACCTTGGCCGTGATCTCGGCGTCCTCGCCGGCATGGTCACCGGCGACCAGCTTGGAGGTGAAGGTGGCCGAGTCGCCGGCCTTGACGCCCTCGAGCGCCTCGTCCAGGCCCTCGATCAGGGTGTCGCTGCCGACCTCGTGCGAGAGCCCCTCGGTGGAGGCGTCTTCGACGGTCTCACCGCCGACGGTCGCCGACAGGTCCAGTGACACGAAGTCGCCGCCGGTGACGCCGCGGTCGACTCCGACGAGGGTGCCGAACCGGCCCCGCAGGTTGTCGAGCTCCTCTTCCACGTCGGCGTCGGCGATCTCGATCGGGTCGACCTCGACGGCGATGGACGAGAACTCCGGCAGTTCGATCTCCGGGCGGACGTCGACCTCGGCGGTGAACTTCACCGGCTCGCCGTAGACGAGCTCGGCCAGATCGATCTCGGGCTGACTGATGGCCTTGATCTCGGCCTCGGTGACGGCCTGCGAGTACTTCGCCGGAACGGCGTCGTTCACGACCTGCTCCAGGATCGCCTGCCGGCCGACACGCGCCTCGATCAGCTTGGCCGGAGCCTTGCCCGGGCGGAAGCCGGGGATGCGGATCTGCTGGGCGAGCGACTTGTACGCGCGGTCGAAGTCACCGGTGAGTTCCTCGAACGGAACCTCGACATTCAGCTTGACTCGGGTCGGGCTCAGCTGCTCGACGGTGCTCTTCACGGTGTTGGTACTCCTTGTCGGTTCGTGCTGGCAGTTCGTACTGTCGGGCCGTTCTCCGGCGGTGCCGTCGGGCCTGCGACATCTTCGTCGGGATGACAGGATTTGAACCTGCGACCCTCCGCTCCCAAAGCGGATGCGCTACCAAGCTGCGCCACATCCCGTCGGGCCACGCCGAACACCGGCGGGACCAAAGGAACATAGTACGGGCCGAAGCGCCGCCACGACGAACCCGCCTCCCGTTTTGTGAATCGGCGCGAGGCTCGGTAGAGTTCTGCAAGCGCGCAGCGCGGCCGGGACTCCCGGCACGTCAGCCGCACGCGGGTGTAGCTCAATGGTAGAGCCCTAGTCTTCCAAACTAGCTACGCGGGTTCGATTCCCGTCACCCGCTCCAGACGACGCTTCAGGGCCGGTCTCCGACACAGGAGGCCGGCACTGAAGCGTCGTGAGCGTCTCGTCCCGTCCGAACGGTCAGAGCCCGCCGTCGCGGAGACGCCGGGAGTAGTCCTGAGCGCCGTGGCGCACCGCGGCGTGGACGGCCCGCGCGAGCGCCCCGCCCCAGTGCGACCGCGGCCCCGCGAAGGGCTCGGGTTCTCCGCCGTGATCGCAGACCACCACGACGGCGTCCGATGCGGTTCCGGTCGCCGGGTACCCGGCCTCGAGCAACGCCTGGGTCTTGGCTTCCGTCACGGTGATGACGGCGTTCACCAATGCCGCGTCGGTGAGGGCCACCGGAACGTCGACGGTGATGTTGACGGTCCCCGGCACAACGGTCCCGGGCACCGGCCGGTCGGACCGAAGCAACGGCGCCAGTTCCGGATCCGCGGCATCGACGGGCGCCGCCGCCCAGGTCGGCACCCTCAGCCCGACGGTCGCCGACGCGGTGACAGCGCCGTCGGCGCATGTCACGGTCCGATCCACCGCCGCCGCGGTCAGCATGCCCACTCCGCGTCCGCGCAGTCCGCTGCCCGCGGCGACCTCCCGGAGATGCGCCACCGGGTCCATCCGCCGATAGTCGCCGGGGACCTGCACGTTGAGCACCCACTCCACCGCTCCGATACCGCCGCCGAGCATGGCCGACGAGACACCGCGACGTCCCGGCCCGACGCGCCAGAGACTGGTGACGAGCGGAGCCTCGTCGCCGAACGCCTGAAGGAACTGCAGGTCGATGCTCATATCGCCGTTCACGCTAGCCGAGAACGACGGGCCGCTCACGGCCTGCCGACACCCAGCCCGCGGAGCACGATCCCGGCGAGCAACGCCCAGAAGGCCGAACCGACCCCGACCACCGCGATCCCCGATGCAGCGACCACGAACGTGACCGCGGCCGGCAGCCGATCGTCGACCTGCGACATCGCTGCCGCGCAGGCACTCGCGAAGGCTCCGAGGAGTGCGACGCCGGCGACCGCCTGAACGACCCCGTCGGGCGCCGCGAGCACCACCGCCACGAGCCCGGTCGACGTGAGTCCGAGGACGAGGTACGTGACGCCGGCGCTCAGTCCGGCGACCCACCGTCGTTCCCGATCGGGATCGGCGTCGGGCGCCGCGGCGAGGGCCGCGCTGATCGCGGCGAGGTTGATCGCGTGTCCACCGAACGGCGCGGCCAGCATCGATCCCACGCCGGTGACCGTCATCGCCGGACGCCAGGGCACGTCGTAGCCGAAGCCGGCCATCACCGCGACGCCCGGTATGTTCTGCGCGGCCATTGTCACCAGATACAGCGGCACCGCCGCCCCGATCGACGCGCCGACGGTCCACGACGGCGAGGTCACACTCAACTGCGGAACGAAGTCCGCCAGTCCCGGACCGCCGCCGTCACGCGCGAGTGCTATTCCGATCACCACGAGCGCGGCCCCGAACGCCCCGGGCACCGCCCACCGCGGTCGCACCTTCAGCAGCACCAGCCACACCGCCAGCACGGGTCCGACCGCCGCCGGGTTCGTCGCCAGCCCGCGGAGGGGTTCCACGCACAGCGGCAGCAGCACGCCCGCCAGCATCGCCTGCGCGATCGACACCGGAATCCGCCGCACCAGCTTCGCGAGTCCGGGCCACCAGCCGGTGACGACGAGAAGCACACCGCACGACAGAAATGCCCCGACGGCTGCCGACCACCCGCCGGCGACCGCCCCGGTGGTCGCCAGCAGCGCCGCCCCCGGCGTCGACCACGCCGAGGTGACCGGTATCCGGAACCGCCACGACAGCAGGACCGTCGCGGCACCCATCGCCACCGACACCGCGAACAGACCGGACGCGGCCTGCGCGGCATCGGCCCCGACGGCCCGCAACCCGGCCAGGACCACCGCGAAGGACGAGGTGAAGCCGACGAGCGCGCAGACCACCCCTGCTCCGACGGGTACCGCGATCGATACCCGCTCGCGCCCGCGCACCTCGGCGTTCCGAGTGGTCTCAGTCATGGGACTACCGTTCCATAAACCGAACGTTCTGTAAACCGAACGGTCCTGAGGGTGTTCCCGCCGTACCATCGGCAGACGTGAACGACCTCGGAATCGCCGACCGGCTGCGCGAGCTTCGGCTCGCGCGCGGGTTCAGCCTGTCGGAGCTGGCGCGCCGTGCGGACATCGGCAAGGCCACGCTGTCGGAGATCGAGAGCGGCCGCCGCAATCCCAACATCGAAACCCTCTACGCCCTGTGCGAGCCGCTCGACGTCCCCCTCACCGGCATGCTGGGCGAGACTCCCGGCGCACACGGCACCGCGGCCGGCGGCATGGTGACGGTGCTGTTGTCGACGCGACATCTCGACGGCGCGACCATCGAGGTGTTCCGCCTCGAGTTCCCCGCAGGGGCGCGCCATGTGTCGCCGTCGCACGGCGAAGGGGTGCGCGAACAGCTGTCGGTGGTCTCGGGGACGCTGATCGTCGGCGTCGCCGACCGTCCCGCGACGGTGCACGCAGGAGAATGCCACGCGTGGACCAGCGACCGGGAACACGTATTCGCCGCGCCGGACGGCCCGGCCGAGGCGGTCGTCGTGATCACCACCCACTCCACCACCTGTGACCGATGACACCCCACTGACCTGCCGATTCGCCCGATTCACAGGTGAAGTTCACCCGGAATGTGTTGGCGCGGGTACAACGGTTGTGTAACGATACTCTTCGAGCGCCCACGGGGGTGGCGCTAGTTCACGACCACGAAATGAAGGTAGAGACCACGTGTTTTCCACCAAGTCTTCGAGCCGCCGGGTGAGCCGGACCGCTCGAGTCGTTGCTGTGGCAGCCGGTGCGGCTGCGCTGGCGATGGGGGCGCCCGCAGTGGCCGAGGCAACGCCGGTCACCGTCGTTCCCGGCCTTCCGCCGGTCCAGGTCCCCGATCTGCCGACCGTGCCCGGGCTGCCGCAGGCGCCCGCGCCGAAGCCGAAGCCCAAGCCTCAGCCGCAGACCACGACGCCGGAGAAGCCGGCCGTGCCTGCCGAGCCGAACGTCAAGAGCCCGACCGGCTGGGTCGCGCTCGCCGTCGACGGCGACCACCAGATCTACTGGTGGAAGAACCACGAGTTCGTCAAGCAGATGCCGATCTCGATGGGCACCGACAAGCACCCGACTCCCAATGGCGTGTACCACACCAAGGAGAAGTACCGGGACATGTACATGGACAGCTCCACGTATGGAGTGCCGGTCGACTCGCCCGAGGGCTACCGCACCTACGTCGAGTACGCCACGCGCATGT
Source organism: Gordonia sp. PS3 (assembly GCF_041950545.1). Taxonomy (NCBI): domain Bacteria; kingdom Bacillati; phylum Actinomycetota; class Actinomycetes; order Mycobacteriales; family Gordoniaceae; genus Gordonia; species Gordonia sp. PS3. The sequence continues at coordinate 2,346,242 of NZ_CP169524.1, forward strand.
CGTGGGACGGTATCTTCATCCACGCCGCTCCCTGGTCGGTCGCTCAGCAGGGCGTCTCGAACGCCAGCCACGGCTGCATCAACGTGAGCACCGAGAACGGCAAGTGGGTGTACGACAACATCGGTCAGGGCACCCCGATCGTCGTCCGCGGCACCGTCGGCGGTCAGTACACCGGCGACTAGTCGGCGTGCACTGACGAATACTGTCAGAGACACATCAGAAGCCGGGCCTCCCCGATCAGATCGGGGAGGCCCGGCTTCGTGTGCGCGTCACCCGGCGCGGCTCAGCTCTCCCATGGTCGCCTGCAACTGCAGCCAGTGGGCCAGCGTCTCGCATCCGGTGGTGTCGGGCGCCGTCATCGGGGCGCGACGGTACGGTTCGCTCGCGTACGAGACGTGACGTCCCCCCAGCGGATTGCGCACCCGCCAGCGGCCGAGTTCGACGGTCGGCGGCAGGTATCCGCGGATCTCGCGGGCCGCGGTGCGCAGCCGCACCACATCCCGGCGCCACTGAGCCGGCGAGAAGCGGGTGGCATCCGCGTTCTGCATGCGCCGGCTCATCACCCGAGCCGTCGCGTCGACCACCCACTGTCGCAGCGCGGTCAGCGACAACGAGTCGGTGAGGTCGGCGATGTCCCGGATCAACGAATCGTCACTGGCATTGCAGATCATGTCCGACGGCGCTCCCACCCAGTACGCGGGGAGATCGTCGGGCAGATCCGCGCCGGGGCCGGCGACACCCCAGCCGTTGCAGCCGTCGATCACGCCGGGCGGCTGATTCGGATCCGCGACGAAACCGACCGCCGCGATCGCGCCCGCGAAGCGCAGACTCGCCGGGTGGGCGAGCAACGTCCTGATCACCGCGGCTCCCTGCGAGTAGCCGATCAGCATCACGGGCCGCTCCGCCGCGGCGATGGCCCGCGCCAGGTTGGTCACGCCGGCCGACACGCTCTCGACGTAGCTGACGCCGTCGTGCGCGGGTGCCGGACCATAGCTGGCCGGGTAGCCCACCCAGCGGGATTCGAAGCGGGCGTCGAGGCGGTCGGTGACCGCCCGCAGGAGTCCGGTGACCTCGGTCCGCGTGTCGCCGTCGAACGACTCCCCCGTGCCACCCACGACCAGAACCGTGAATTTCAGTGTCGCACCCATGTCTTCGAGCATGCGCCATGAGTCTTTGAGTCGCATCCGGTGGAGGATGAGGAAACGCTGAGGACTTCGACCGGCTCACCCGAGGTGGGTACTCACCGCTGACAGTTCGGGCACCAGAAGAGGTTCCGGCCCTCCATCTGCTCGGATGCGACGGTGGTACCGCACAACCGGCACGGCTCCCCCGCCCTGCGGTACACGTAGGTCCGCGGGCGGTCGGGCGCATACGCGGGGGCGCCGTGATCGTCGGACGGCCGTACCACGTGGATGTGGCCGCGCCGCACCCCGATCGGCATCAGATGGAGGAGATCGGCCCACATCTCGTCGAACTCGTCGCGGCTCACCGCGACACCTGGGCGATGCGGGTCGACACCGGCGCGGAACAGGACCTCGGCGCGGTAGATGTTGCCGATGCCCGCGACCACCCGTTGGTCCATGAGCAGCGAACCGATGGCCCGGCGCGACCGGGATACGGCGCGCCACGCGATCTCCGGATCGGCGTCCGGGCGCAGCGGGTCCGGTCCCAGCCGGGCGACGAGAGCGTCGAGATCGTCAGGCATGTACAGCTCACACGCATTGGGCCCGCGCAAGTCGATTCCGAGGACGTCGCCGATCAGCCGCATCCGGACCTGTCCCGTCGGCTCCGGCATCGGCAGCGCTTCTTCGCGGAAGGTGCCGTAGATGCCGAGGTGGATATGGACGATCCGCCGGGTGGCTGCGGTGCCGCGGCGACCGTCGTCGTAGCGGTGGATCAGATGTTTGCCCCACGCCTCGGCGCGGCGGAAGACCATGCCGTCCAGAAGGGCCGCTTCGTGAGCGAAGCGGCCCTGGGGACTGGAGACGGATAGTCGCTGCCCGCCGAGGAGACGTTGCTGCCGCCGGGCCAGCCGGTGCAGCGCATGCCCTTCGGGCACCGCCTGCTACTCGCCGGGAAGCGCGGGTGCCTCGCCGGTGCGCTCGTACTCGGCGAGGATGTCGATACGACGCTGGTGACGCGGTTCCTCCGACCACGCGGTGGAGATGAACGCATCGACGATCGCCAGCGCCTCCTCCTTGGAGTGCATGCGTCCGCCGATGCCGATGAGCTGCGCGTTGTTGTGCTGGCGCGCCAACTGCGCGGTCTCGACGCTCCACGCGAGCGCACAGCGCGCGCCGGGAACCTTGTTCGCGGCGATCTGCTCACCGTTCCCGCTGCCGCCCAAGACGATTCCGAGGCTGCCGGGATCGGCGACCGTGCGCTGCGCGGCCGCGATGCAGAACGCCGGGTAGTCGTCGAGGGCGTCGTACTCGTGCGCACCGCAGTCGACGACATCGTGGCCGCCCGCGGTGAGATGTTCGGAGATCTGGTTCTTGAGTTCGAAGCCCGCGTGGTCGGCACCGAGATAAATCCGCATGGCGTCAGTCTAGGGCCTGCGCGACGGCGGACCGGCACGGGGAGGCCAGTAGATTGGTGGTCGTGGATACCCACGGGCCCATTCCCTCAGTCCCCGGCGTCGACGATCCGCTGATCGTCGAACCGCCCGTCGATCTGCCCGGCCCCGGTGCCGTGTGGCGACCGCCCGCCGCCTACGCGGGCGCGCCGCGGCGTCACCCGTGGGAGATCCCGGTGCTGGTGGTGGGCGTGCTCATGGCGGTAGCGGCGTACGCGGTGGTGGTCGTGCTGGTCGCCGTGGGCGCGGTCTCCGAATGGCTGCTGCTCGCGCTCGCGCTTCCGCTGCTCGTGTTCCTCGGACGCGGTCTGAATTACGCGAATATGCGGGTCAACGCGGTGCAGCTGAGCCCGACGCAGTTCCCCGACGGCTATCGCATGCTGGTGGAGGCAGCCGCCCGCTACGGAATGGAGTACGTGCCCGACGGATACGTCGTCAACGGCAACGGCGCCATCAACGCCTTCGCCTCGGGGCACGGGTTCCGCCGCTACGTGGTGGTGTACTCGGACCTGTTCGAAGTCGGCGGCCGGGCACGCAGTCCCGAGGCCCTCGAGTTCGTGATCGGCCACGAGGTGGGACACATCGCCGCCGGTCACGTCTCCTACTGGCGACAGCTCTTCAGCAGTCTCATCATGGGGCTCCCCCTACTGGGATCGCTTCTCTCACGTTCGCAGGAGTACACGGCGGACAACTACGGCTACTACACCCGTCCCGACGGCGCGCACGCGGCGATCGGCCTCCTGGCGGGCGGCAAGTACCTGCTCAGTGCCGTCGACTTCGATCAGTTCGCCGACCGCGCGGTCCACGAGAAGGGCTTCTTCGTCACGCTCGCGAACGCGGTGGCGTCGCATCCGGTCCTCACCTGGCGTGCGGCGGCACTGCGCGACCGGACACGCGCCGGTGCGATTCTGCTGCGGCCCAGGCAGTTCGTGCGCGGTTCGGGCAGCGGCAACGTGGTGCCCGTGCCGCCGCCGGCGCCACCGGCCTCGACCGCTCCCGGCAGCCTGCCCAACCAGCTCGAACAGACCCGCACCTACTGAGGCGCGCGAACCGATCAGCCGAACTCGGGATCCTCGGTGCGGGTGCGCTTGAGCTCGAAGAAGTGCGGGTACGAGGCCAACGCCACCGTGCCGTCCCAGACGCGGCCGGCGTCCTCGCCGCGCGGAATCCGCGACAGCACCGGGCCGAAGAAGGCGACGCCGTTGACATGAATGGTGGGAGTCCCGACGTCGTCGCCGACCTTGTCCATGCCCGCGTGGTGACTGACCCGGATCGCGCCGTCGAACTCGGTGGAATCGGCGGCACCGGCGAGGTCGGCCTCCAGACCCGCGGCCTGCAGCGCAGCCGGGATCACGGTGTCGTAATCCTTGACGCCCTCATTGTGGAACCGGGTGCCCATCTCGGTGTACAGGCGCGGCAGCACCTGCTCCCCGTGGCGCGCGGCGGCCGCGGCGAGCACCCGAACCGGCGTCCATGCCGTATCGAGCATTGCGCGGTAGCTCTCGGGCACGTCCCGGTTCTCGTTGAGAACCGCCAGGCTCATGATGTGGAAGTTCACGTCGATCGGGCGGACCTTCTCGGCTTCGAGGATCCAGCGGGAGGTGATCCAGCACCACGGGCAGAGCGGATCGAACCAGAAGTCGACGCGGTCGGTGGAGGAAGCGTTCTCAGCCATGCACCCATTCAACCACCGTCGAGGCGGCGGCCGGCGGCGTCGGAGGCCACCCGCCACTACTGTTGACACCGTGAGCGCACCAAATCTGACACGTGACCAGGCGCGGCAGCGCGCCGCCATCCTCTCGGTCCAGAACTACCGGATCGAACTCGACCTCACCGACGGCGCCGGCGCCCCCGGCACCGAGCGATTCGGCTCCACCACGACCGTGACCTTCAGCGCGACTGCAGGCGCCACCACCTTCATCGACCTCGTGGCGCCCAAGCTGGTGTCCGCGACGCTCAACGGCGAAGAACTGGACGTGAGTGCCTTCGACGAGTCCACCGGCCTCGAGCTCCCCGGGCTGGCCGCGGAGAACACTCTCGAGGTGGTCGCCGAATGCGCGTACTCGAACACCGGCGAGGGGCTGCACCGTTTCGTCGACCCGGCCGACGGCAACGTCTACCTCTACTCGCAGTTCGAGACCGCCGACGCCAAGCGGATGTTCGCATGCTTCGACCAGCCCGACCTCAAGGCCTCCTACTCGGTGACGGTCACCGCACCGGGGAACTGGCAGGTGATCTCCAACGGCGCCCCCACCGGTGAGCCCGGCACCGCGGCCGACGGCGCGCTGGTACACCGGTTCGCGACTACGGAACGGTTCAGCACCTACCTCGTCGCCCTCATCGCCGGACCGTACTCGGTCTGGAACGACGAGTACTCCGACGAGCACGGGACGATCCCCCTGGGCCTCTACTGCCGAGCATCACTCGCCGAGCACATGGACGCCGAGCGCCTCTTCGCCGAGACCAAGCAGGGATTCGGCTTCTACCACCGGGTCTTCGGGGTTCCGTACGCCTTCGGCAAGTACGACCAACTGTTCGTCCCCGAGTTCAACGCCGGCGCCATGGAGAACGCCGGCGCCGTCACCTTCCTCGAGGACTACGTGTTCCGGTCGCGGGTGACCCGTTACCTGTACGAGCGGCGCGCCGAGACGGTGCTCCACGAGATGGCCCACATGTGGTTCGGCGACCTGGTCACGATGCAGTGGTGGGACGACCTCTGGCTCAACGAGTCGTTCGCGACCTTCGCCTCGGTCCTCTCCCAGGTCGAGGCCACCGAGTACACCAACGCGTGGACCACCTTCGCCAACGTCGAGAAATCGTGGGCATACCGGCAGGACCAACTGCCGTCCACCCATCCGATCGCCGCCGACATCCCCGACATCGCCGCAGTGGAGGTCAACTTCGACGGCATCACCTACGCCAAGGGCGCGTCGGTGCTCAAGCAGCTCGTCGCCTACGTGGGGCTTGAACCCTTCCTCACCGGCCTGCGGGAGTACTTCGCCGAGCACCGCTTCGCGAACGCCACTTTCGCCGACCTGCTCGGCTCGCTCGAACGGGCGTCGGGCCGTGACCTGTCGGGCTGGGGTGCACAGTGGCTCAAGACCACGGGCATCAACGTCATGCGCCCCGAATTCGAGACCGACGCGAACGGTCGCTTCACCTCCTTCACGGTGCTGCAGGAGGGCGCGGCGCCGGGTGCCGGCGAGACGCGCGTGCACCGCATGCGGATCGGCGTGTACGCCGACGAGGGCGGCAAGCTCGTCCGCAGCCGCGTCGTCGAACTCGACGTGGAGGGTCCGCGCACCGACGTTCCCGACCTGATCGGCGTCGAGCGGGGCCGACTGGTACTGCTCAACGACGACGACCTCACCTATGCGTCGGTACGGCTCGACGCCGACTCGCTGGCCACCGCGACGGCTCGGATCGCCGACATCGCCGACCCGATGCCCCGGACGCTCATCTGGTCGGCCGCGTGGGAGATGACCAGGCAGGCCGAGATGAGCGCACGCGACTTCCTGACGCTCGTCGGCGAAGGCATCGGAGCCGAATCCGAAGTCGGCGTGGTCCAGCGGGTCCTACTGCAGGCGGTCACCGCACTGGAGTCGTACGCCGACCCCGCCTGGGCCGCGCAGACCGGATGGCCCACGTTCGCCGGGCGCCTGCTGACTCTGGCACAGAACGCCGAGAGCGGCTCCGACCATCAGCTCGCCTTCGTCAACGCGCTGCTGGGCGGCGTCACCCGCGACGACCAGCAGCCGCTGCTCCGCGCGCTCCTCGACGGCGACGAGCCGGCCGATCACGGACTGCCGGGCCTCGTCGTCGACGACGAACTCCGCTGGAAGCTGGTGAAAGCCCTCGCGACCCACGGCATCGTGGGCGACGACGTGATCGACGCGGAGGCCCGCAGGGACAACACCGCGGCCGGTGCACGGCACGCCGAGGCGGCGCGCGCGGCGCGACCCGACGCCGAGGCCAAGGCGACCGCGTGGACGCGTGCCTTCGACGACGACGGCATCGCCAACGTCACCGTGCGGTCGATCGTCGAGGGTCTGGTGCGTCCCGGCCAGTCGGCATTGCTGTCCGACTACACGCAGCGCTACTTCGACGATGTCGCGGCGCTGTGGGACCGGCGCACGAGCGAGGTGGCGCAGACGGTCGTGATCGGTCTCTACCCGTCCTGGGACATCACCGACGCGGCGCTGCAGAAGGCCGACGCCTTCCTGGCCGGTGACCATCCGCCCGCCCTGGCGCGTCTGATCGCCGAAGGCCGGGACTCCACCGCCCGCGCACTGCGCGCCCGGGACCGCGACCGCCGCTCGTCCGAGTAGCGCGCCCGCGGGCATCAGCCCAGCGAAACGAGACAGGCCCCGCCGTTCGGCGGGGCCTGTGTCGGTGAGTCGGATTCAGGGACGGTCGACAGCCGTGGCCATCACGCGCAGCGCGGAGACCAGTCCGTCGATCAGGTCGCCCCGCTTGAACGACGACAGCGCGGCCGAGACGCCGAGCTCCGCGACGCGGTCGTTGACCCGGCCCGCGACCAGCGCACCGGACACGACGGCGACGTCCTTCGAGTTCGGCGACACCGCAATGAGCGCGCCGTGGGCGGGCTCGGGCGCCTGAGCGAGGATCTCGCGGGCGCCGGCGACCGGGTCGGATCCCAACTCGCCGATGTAGACCGAGAAGCGCACGAGGGCGACCTCGCTGGCCTGGCTGAGAGCGTCGTCGAGCATGATCAACTCGTCGCGGGTGAAGGGCGGGGTGCCGAAGCCGTCGCCCGGGAACAGCGCGGCCGAGATGCGGCCGCTGCTGGTGACGACGGTGCCGAGCGGAAGACCGTTCGACGGCGCGACCGCCGTGCTCTGCTGAGTCACATCACCACTTGCCACTTGCCGAACCTCCCTCGACATCACCCGGCTCGAAGTGCCGGCTCAGGGCCATCGGCTCGATGTCGGTCGCGCTGAACAGAGTGGGACCGTTCTCCCACGGCTGATCGAGCGTGTACTCGGTGACCTTCGGCCGCTTCATTCCAAAAGAGAACACCATCGAGACCACACACAGCGCCACTGCGATCACACACAGCACCACGACGGTCATTCCGACGGGGACAAGAAGTTGATCCACACCCCACCCTTTCGACTAGCGCTCGGAGCTAAGCGCGGAGACCTGCCGTGTGCAGATCGTCTGGTTCAATTTATCGCACCGCGTGCGGCGCTGTCGCCGGAGGGCCTACACAGTGTCGTAGATGCCACGGGGGCGATAGTGGACAATGGTGAGCGTGAGCACGTTCTACGAGGAAGCCGGCGGTCACGAGACGTTCCGCCGGATCACCGCACGCTTCTATGAGGAGGTCGCGGCCGATGAGATCCTCCGGCCGATGTACCCGGAGGAGGACCTCGGCCCGGCCGAGCGACGTCTGCGAATGTTCTTGGAGCAGTACTGGGGCGGGCCGCACACCTACAGCGAGGAGCGCGGCCACCCGCGATTGCGAATGCGTCACGTCCCCTACAAGATCGGCCCCATCGAACGGGACGCGTGGTTACGGTGCATGAACATCGCCATCGAGTCGATCGAATCGGACGTTCTGGACGATGAGCATCGCCGGGCTCTGACCGACTACGTCACCATGGCGGCCGACACGCTCGTCAACAGCCCGTTCTGACCCACCGCGCGGGTATGAACGATTCAGTGAAGGCAGGAGAGGGAACAGAAGACGGTGAGTGAGCAGAGCATGGCGAACGTCCCCGCGACCGACGACGCCCAATGGTGGCGGTCGGCCGTCGTCTACCAGGTGTATCCCCGATCGTTCTCGGATCTCAGCGGCGACGGCGTCGGCGACCTCGCCGGGCTGATCGACAAGCTGGGATATCTCGAACTGCTCGGCGTGGACGCGATCTGGCTCTCGCCGATCATGCGCTCACCGATGGCCGACCACGGATACGACGTCTCCGATCCCCGCGCGATCGATCCCCTCTTCGGCGACCTGGACACCTTCGACGAGCTCATTCGCCAGGCCCACGACCGCGACATCCGGGTGACGATGGATCTCGTCCCCAACCACACCAGCGACCAGCATCCGTGGTTCTCCGGCGCGCTGGGAGCGGCCCCGGGCGGCCCCGAGCGCGAGCGCTACATCTTCGCCGACGGACGCGGCGATGACGGCGAGCTGCCGCCGAACAACTGGACCAGCGTCTTCGGAGGTCCGGCGTGGACGCGGATCGTGGAGCCCGACGGCCGCCCCGGCCAGTGGTATCTGCACCTGTTCGCTCCCGAGCAGCCCGATCTGAACTGGAACAACCCGGAGGTCCTCGCCGACCTGCAGACGACCATGCGCTTCTGGCTCGACCGCGGCATCGACGGCTTCCGCATCGACGTCGCGCACGGCATGGCCAAGCCCGACGGCCTGCCCGACCTGGAGCACCCGGCCGAGGTGCTGCTGCACTCCGACGACGATCCGCGGTTCAACAACGAGGCCGTCCACGACATCCACCGCGCGATCCGGTCGGTGATGGACGAATACCCCGGAACCTTCAACGTCGGCGAGGTGTGGGTCCGCTCCAACGAAGCCTTCTCACGGTACGTCCGGCCGGACGAACTGCATCTGGGCTTCAACTTCCGGCTGGCCACCGCCGGATTCGACGCCGATGAGATCAAGGAGGCGATCACCGAGTCGCTGGCCGCCACCGCCTCGGTCGGCGCGGTGCCGACGTGGACCCTCTCGAACCATGATGTGCCGCGCGAGGTGACGCGCTACCAGCCCACCGGTGAGGCGGCCGACGGGCGCACGCCCGACGACCTCCTCGCCATCGGCACCATCCGAGCGCGGGCGATGATCATGGTGGAGCTGGCGCTGCCGGGCACCGTCTTCATCTACAACGGTGCCGAACTCGGTCTGCCCAACGTCGATCTGCCCGACGACGCACTCGTCGACCCGGTCTGGGAGAACTCCGGTCACACCGACCGCGGTCGCGACGGCTGTCGGGTTCCGCTGCCGTGGGAGGGCACCGAGCCGCCCTTCGGATTCAGCAGCCGGTCGGACACCTGGCTGCCGATCCCCGCCGACTGGGCGGCACTGACCGTGGAGTCTCAGCTCGAGGACATCTACTCGATGCTGTCTCTGTACCGGCAGGCGATCGAACTGCGCTACGCACGTCCGGAGTTCTCCGGCGACACCGTGCAGTGGTACGGCGCCCCCGAGGGCTGCCTCGCCTTCCGCCGGCCCGGCGGCCTCATCTGTGCGCTCAACGCCTCCGATCGCCCGGTACCGCTTCCGCCCGGACAGATCCTCCTGGTCAGTACCCCGCTGGAGGGCGGTCTGCTGCTCCCCGGCGCCGCCGCCTGGCTGGTGTGAGATCCGGGCCGGGGATCACGGTCAACCGTTCGCTCCGGTTCGGAGGTTCCGCAGGGCCCGTTTGACGACCTTTCCGTTGGCGTTCTTGGGAAGCTCGTCGAGAAATGTGACGGACTTGGGCTTCTTGAAGGACGCCAAGTGCGCACGGGTGTGAGCGATGAGCTGCGGTTCGGTGACGTCGGCGCCCGGGCCGGTCACGACGAACGCGCATACGTTCTCGCCCCATTCGGGGTCGGGGACGCCGACGACTGCGGCCTCGTGGACAGCCGGATGAGCGAGCAGGACCTCTTCCACTTCGCGGGGATAGATGTTGGAGCCACCGCTGATGATGACGTCTTTGGACCGGTCGGTGAGGTAGAGGAACCCGTTCTCGTCGAAGTGTCCGACATCTCCGGTGCGCAGCCACCCGTTGCTGATGGCGGCCGCGGTCGCGTTCGGATCTGACCAGTACCCCGCCATGACGACATCGCCGCGGACTTGGATCTCTCCGGTTGTACCTGCAGGCGAGTCGGCACCGTCGTCGTTCACCACCCGCACCTCGACGCCGGTGAACGGCTGGCCGCAGGATCTGCGCCGAGGATCGGCGCTGTCGTGGGGAACCTCGTCCGGTTTCATCACGGCTATCGTCATGGGGCACTCGCCCTGTCCGTACATCTGGGTGATGATGGGACCGAACGTATCGAGCGCGTCCTGCAGATCTTCTTGATACAGCGCGGCTCCGCCGATGACCAGGCTGCGCAGGTGCGGAACCGCCGGTGCCGAACCCCCTCGGACCTCGTCGGTGAGACGACGCAGCATGGTAGGCGCGAGGAACGCTCCGTGGGTGACCCGGTCGGACTGGGCGAGGGCGAGATAGTCGGCTGGATCGAAGCTGCCGGCCGACGAGATCACGGTGACTGCTCCGTGGCCCACCGCGGGGAGCAGGTAGAGCCCGCTGCCGTGGGTGAGCGGAGCGGCGTGCAGATAGACGGCGTCGTCACCGACCGGGTCGATGTCGGCGTAGTAATTGAGCGTCATGCTCAGCAGATTCCGGTGCGTGAGAGTGGCACCTTTGGGACGCCCGGTGGTCCCCGAAGTGTAGAAGATCCACGCTGGGTCCTCGGGGCGAACGTCGGCGACAGGGACCGGTTGCCCGACGCGGAGCGCCTCGTATGCTGCCGAGTCGGTCCGCAGCACAGTGGCTTCGGACGTGCCGCAGCTCACTGCGCCGTCCGTCTCAGGCGCGATGACCACGAGTTTCGCCGCACAGTGGTCGAGAACGTACGACACTTCTCGGGGGTGCAGGTGACGGTTGAGAGGTACCACCACCAGCCCGGCCCAGAGCGTCGCCCACAGCAATTCGAAGAGTTCGGGTCCATTCGGCAGGACGAGGACCACCCGATCGCCGCTACGGAGCCCGGACGCCCTGAGGCCGCCGGCCATCCGTGCGATCCGATCGCTGGCGACCGCGTAGCTCGACGATCGGTCGCCGTAGCGCCAAGCGTCCCGTGTCGGCACCCGAAGCGAGCTCGCTGCCAGCAGAGTTGCAGTGTTCATCGTGCCCGTCAGCCTTCGGCGTCGTCCGGTTCGGGAAAGTACTCCACCGACGACCCCGGCGGGACGGCGTCGTTGACCAGCGGACCGGCGGCGTCACGCCACATCTCGTATGCGATCTCCTTGGTGATCTCACCGTCTCGGAGTTCGAAACAGTGCACCAGCCGCAGGCTGATCCGAGTGCCGATGGGGAACGGCAGGTTGGGCATCTCGTCACCGATCACGGTCACGTCGGCAACCGCGTCATCGAACACGAACTGCTCCGTGCCGAAGCGTCGCAACGTGGTGAGCGAATGGAATTGCAGCGTGCGAAAGATCTTCATGTAGGCGCTGCGCACCTCTGCGGCATCGGTGTAAACGAGGCCGCGGTTCGGGGCTTCCCAGGAGATATCGGACGCGTAGAGGGCGATCGCCTTGTCGACGTCGTCGGGGTTCTCATTGTGGAAGTGCTCTTGGACCACCGCGAGGTTACGGGCGATGATCTCGTCGCGGGACAGTTCTGCGTCCGGGCGCATGGTCGTCATGAGTGAGGGTCCTTACAGTAGATCGGGAGCGGTTATCTGGTGAGCCACGGGTAGCGGGCGGAGTCGGCGTCGGCGTGGCTGGTGCCTTCGACGACGACCCTGTCGCCGTCGACGATGTAGTTGAAGTAGGCGGAGTGGTGTTCGATCGACGAGATGAATCCGCCGAGTTCGCCGAGGAACTCCTCGATCTTCTCGACGCCTCGAACCATGCCGTACTTGGGGAAGCAGAACAGAGCGTCGTCGGCGAAGAGTTCGATGACGTCGCCACCGGTATCGACGCGTTTGAGGAACTCGAGAGCGACTGACTTACGCTGTTCGTCGGTCATGGTGCCGGTCGTGATGGTCATTGGAAGCCTCCTTCATCAGATGGAGCGGAGTCAGACTCGGGACAGGACGGCGTCGATCGCTTCACGCAGCGCGCTGAGCGGGTCGTCTGCCATGCCGTGGCTCCGCCAGGCGATGTGACGGTCGGGCCGGACCAGCAGGCAGCCGCCGTCGGAGATCTCGCGGGCTCGCGCCCAGTCGCCGTATACGTCGTCGAAGGCGAGACGGTAACCGATGGGGGCACTCGCGATCTCGACGCCCACCTCCGCACCGATCTTCTCGGCAGCCGCGACCCACGCCTCGCCGCCGATTCCGGTGATCACTGTGAATCTGCCGTGACCGACGGCATCGAGTGTCGAGATCTGTTCGCCGTTCCGCTCGATCCAGACATGCGGCAGATATGCGCCTGGATGAGTGGTCGGTTGATAGTAGAGCTCGGGATCGCGAGTGTGAGCCGGGAACGGGGTCCCGTCGCCGACCACCGCCGTCGAGGTGTACCGATGGCCGAGTTCGACACCGTGCGCGTGGAAATGGTAGGCGTTTTCGTCGATGCAGTCTTCAAGCGCCTTGCGCCGCTTGCGTCCGTCATCGGTGTCGGCGACGAATTCGTCGATCGCCGCCCACCCTTCCTCGTCGGTCTGGCCCGGCCGGATGCCGAGGATCGACGGGACCCGCCCGACGATGTCTGCACTCTTCAAGGCGCGGTCCACCACCTGCCTGCCTACCGGATGACGCTCCTGGTGGTAGCTCTCGAGCAGAGATGGTCCGGCCTGCCCCTTGACGACCGCGGCGAGCTTCCAAGCGAGGTTGTACGCGTCTTGAATGGAGGTGTTGGACCCCAACCCGTTCGCCGGTGGGTGGCGGTGTGCGGCGTCGCCGGCCAGAAACACCCGCCCCCGCTGGTACTCGGAGGCGAGTACGTGATTGACCTGCCAGGTCGAGACGTTCTTGATCGTGACCGGAATGCTGTCGTCACCGATGGCCTTGTAGATGCGAGGCAGCATGGCTTCCTCGCTGGTGTCGATCTCTTCGGTGTCCGGGTCGTACATGAACACCAGCACCCACTCGTTCCACGGCCGCACGGTGATGAAGACTCCGGAGCCGAGCCAGAAGTCCTTGCCGGGCTGTGCGGTCCAGAACAGCACGCCCGGCCGGTGAGCGCGGTACTTGGACAGATCGGCTTCGAGCCAGATGTTGACCGCGTAGCCGAGCCCTGTTTCTCCCTCGAGTGAGAATCCCAACTGCTCGGCGACCGTCGAGCGACCGCCGTCGGCGCCGATCGCGTACTTCGCCCGCACCTGATAGGTCTCACCGGTGTGGCTGTATCGAACGGTCGCGGTGACCCCGTCGGCGTCCTGCGAGATCTCGGTCAGTTCCGTGGAGAACCGGATGTCGGCCCCGCGGTCGAGCGCACCCTGCAAGATCAAGGGCTCGAACAGGTGCTGGGGCATGTTGCATATGGCCGACGGGCTTCCCGCCTCGTAATCCGCTTTACGGTCGACCTTCGTCCCCCAGGTCTTCACCCGGGCGATCTCCTTGCCCGCCATGCTGGTGGCCCACACGTTGTCGGCCATCAACTCGTTGGGGACGGAGACGCTGCGCACCTGATCCTCGATCCCGAGGTCGCGCATGACCTCCATGGTGCGCTAGTTCGTGATGTGTGCCCTCGGCGTGTTGGCGGTACGCGGGTACTTGGTGACCGTGACGGCATCGACGCCGTGCATCGCCAGGAACGCCGCAGCTGTCAGTCCGGAGGGCCCGGCACCCACGACGAGCACATCGGTCTCGACGACTCTCATGGCTTATCTCCTTCTCGTCAGTCGCGGGGTGCGACGAGGCGATTGCTCATCTGACCCAGCCCCTCGATGCTGGTAGTCAGCACCTCGCCGGCGGCGAGGTAGCGTTGCGGATCCGCGGCGAGGCCGGCTCCGGCCGGGGTCCCGGTGAAGATCAGGTCGCCCGGGTAGAGCGTGACGACCTCGGAGAGCTGTGCGATCAGTTCGGGTACGGAGAAGATCAGGTCGGAGGTCGAGCTCTTCTGGACCTCTTCTCCGTCGATCGCGCAAGCGATCTCCAGATCGTCCGGATTCTCCAGTTCGTCCGGAGTGACCACCCAGGGCCCGATCGGGCCGAAGCCGGGATGCGATTTGGCGAGACTGAACTGCGGTGCGGGTCCGGCGAGCTGACGGGATCGCTCCGAGATGTCCTGGCCGTTGGTCAGTCCCACGACGTGGTCCCACGCGTTCTCCACATGCACTCCGCGTGCTTCCCGACCGATCACCACCACCAGCTCCGCTTCCCAGTCGACGTTCCCGTCGACGAGGGCGATGTCCCCGAAGGGTCCGGTCAGAGATGAGGCGAATTTGGTGAACACCGACGCCCTGGCCGGGATTTCGAATCCTGACTCGGCGGCGTGTTCCCGATAGTTGAGCGCAATGGCGAAGATCTGCCGCGGCCTCGACACCGGCGGTCCGAGCAACGTCTCGTCGAAACTCTGCGGCGTCAATGCAGCTGCCCGCGCCCACTCGCGGAACTCATCCCAGCGTGCGAGCACAGACTCCGGATCCGGCCCGAAACGCCCTTCGCTGTCGCGGGCGATGTCGGCCGCCCCGTCTTCGGTCACCAGTACCGCTCGTCCTGCAAGATTCGCCAGCTTCATCGTCATCCTCCTCTTCCAGAGTGACGGGCGCCACTCTGCGGTGTGCGTTTCAGCATGCGCCACAACTTTCCATCCGTCAAGAGAAAGTAGAAAGTTATACGGAAGTTCCTTTCCTGCTAGGGTCGAAGCATGGCGCGATCCACGTATGGGACCCGCGCGGACGACACGTTCGCGACGATGAGAGCCGACATTCTGGCCGGCAGGTTGACACCCGGCGAGAAACTGAAGTTCCCGGAACTGAGCACCAGATACGGCGTCGGCGTAGGGGTGCTTCGCGAAGCTCTGACCCGCTTGGTCGAACAGGACCTCGTCCGGTCTCAACCGCACCAGGGGTTTCAGGTGACCCCGCTGTCCGCAGAGGACCTGATCGAACTCACAACGGCGCGCGTGGCGATCGAGTGCCTGGTGTTCCGCATGTCACTGGCTGAAGGCGACACTCCGTGGGAGTCGGATCTGGTCGCGAAGCACCACACACTCGAGAGGACTCCGCAGTACGACCGGGACGATCCAGAACGCGTGGGCGACGCGTGGTCGCGGGCGCACGCCGATTTCCATCATGCGCTGTTGGCCGGCTGCCGAAACTCCAGACTGCTGGGGATCGCGACATCGTTGCGTGATTCCGCAGAGCTCTACCGCTCGTGGTCCCAGCAGCACTTCAGGCACCCGGACCGTGACGTGATCGCAGAACACCGTGAACTCATGGAACTCGCACTCGCGCGAGATGCCGATGCCGCGGTCGAGGCGTTGGCGCGGCATATCAGCCACACCACCGACATTCTTCTCGGCACCGACCACCGGCAGGAATCGATGTCGGCCGGAAACGTGGGCAGCGGCGTGTCCGCCTAGCTGCGCACGGCCAGATTCAGCACCGAGCGCCGTTGGTAGACCGAGCCGAAGCGCGCGTCCACCCGCACCCAGCTGGACGAGAGACGGACCCGCACCGGCTCGTCCGGCGCGATCGCGTCGATCGGTGAGTCGGCAGTGATCTCGCGGCCGGCGGCGTCGCGGACGAAGCCCATCGCGGTGAGGGCGAAGACCGCACGCATCGACACCTTCGCCCGAGCGCCCGACCCGCTCGGCCCGCTCACCTCGATCACCGTCTGATCCAGCAACGACGACGCCGGGCCGAGCGCGCCGGATTCCGTGCGGGCCACGTCGGCGCCCCTGCGGGCGAGTGACACCAGCTCGCGCGCCGGGACGTCGTCGAGGTGGTCGAAGCCGTCCGACGGGGGCAGCGCGCCCTGCCAGGCTCCGGGCAGTGCGAAGCCGAGCGGGAGCGGACCGTCGCCGCCCACCGCCGCCGACATCGCGCCGACGTCGGCGACCACGTCGGCCGGAGTCACCGAACCGAACACCGAGCGGGTCGCGAGGATGTCGAAGCCGGTGCGCACCCACAACCCGACGCGCCCGTCCGGCCGCTGCTGAACCCGCAGCACGCCGGAGTCGTCCACCCGGCGAGCCCGTTCCAGGAATGCCGCCAGATCGGTTCGGTCGGCCGGCCCGTGCGGGACCAGCACCCGCTCCCCCGCCGCCGCGTCGGTCACCTGTTCACCGGCTCGCGGAGGAAGCTCTGCAGATACGCCTTCTCGTCGGCGGTCATGCGCCGGGGCCGCTGCGTGTCGATGTCGAAGGAGACCAGCTGAGTGGTGGCGACCACCGACGGACGGGACTCGGGATCGGCTCCGTACGGCCGGACCTCGTAGCCCACCGTGAAGTCGACCGCACGCAGTCGCTCCACGAACATGGTGACGCGGATCGGCGACTCGTCGTGGCGGATCTGTCCCTGGTACTTGACGTGCAGGTCGGCGACGAGACAGCCCTTGCGCATCAGCGCGGTGGGCTTGTCATCGTAGAAGAGCCAGGGGATCCGCGCCTCCTCGAGCAGGGTCACCATGCGCGCGTGGTTGATGTGCGCGAATACGTCCATATCCGACCACCGCACCGGGACCGACACCTCGTACCCCCGGTCGGTCCGACAACCGTTATCCGCGAAAAGCCTTCGCTTGTCGACGTTCTCGTCTACGGCGAGGGATTCTTGATCTGCCATGCGCTGTGTGCCTCCTAGCCGACCACACTACGCAACGAGCGCACCGCCACCGACAGGGTGGCGAGGTCCCACCGGCCGGTGGCGGCCAGATCGGCGAGTGTCGACTCGGTCCGCGCGATCATCGCCGACCTCGCCTGCGACCAGTCCGAGATCTTCTGGGCGGCCGGCTCCTCGGGCTCGGACATCGTCAGGATCGCACGCGTCAGCGAGCGCAGCACCGCGAACACCTCGTCGCGCAACGACAACCGTGCCAGCTGGGTCCACCGGTCGGCGTGCCCGAGTTCGGCGATCTGGGAGACCAGCTCGTCGATCCCGAACCGCTCGACCACCGCGAACAGCAGCTCGCCCACCTCGTCGGGCGAGCGGTCGGAGATCTCGGCGATGTCGAGCACGTCGAGCAGTTGCAGCCGGTAGGGACTGATCGCCACCGCCTGCGCCAGTGCGGGCCGGACGCCGCTGTCGGCGAGGGCCGCGGCCCGTTCCCGCACCGAGCGCTCGGCCGTACCGGTGAGCCATTCGTCCAGGCGTCCTCCCAGATCCGCGACCTGCGCGTACCGGGTGGTCTCGGCGGCGATCGCGAGCGGTTGCGGACGGTGCGCGAGAAACCAGCGCGACCCCGCCGCGAGCAGGTTGCGGATCCGGCGGGTCGCGTCGTCGACCGTCGTGGCGGAGACCTGCTCGGTCCTCAGTTCCTCCAGCAGCGCGGCGGCACCGAACACCCGCATCGCCACCACCGTCGCACGCGTCGCATCCTCGACTTCGGTTCCGGAGGTCTCCCCCAGCGCGTACAGGTGTGTCATGCCTCCGTCGGCGACGATCCTGTTGACCAGCACCGTGGTGACGATCTCCCGCCGGAGACGGTGAGTCCGGATTCCCGCGGCGAACCTGGCGCGCAGGGGTTCGGGGAAGTAGCCCGACGCCAGCGCGTCGAACATGTCGTTGTCCGGCAGACCCGACTCCAGCAGCCTGCTCTTGGCGTCGAGCTTCACATGGGCCATCATCGTCGCCAGCTCGGGGCTGGTGAGTCCGCGCTGGAGATCGCCCGCGCGGCGTCTGCGCAGTTGCTCCGGAGTCGGGAGGGCCTCGAGTTCCAGATCGACGCCGGTCGACGCGAGGTGGGCGAGCATCCGCGCGTGCAGTTCCACGTCCTCTCCCGCGGTGTCGCGCGCGAGACCGAGTTCGGCGTTCTGGTCGATGTTGTCCGCGAGGACCAGTTCGGCGACGTCGTCGGTCATCGACAACAGCAGGTCGTTGCGGTCGTCGGCGTCCAGCACGCCCGCCGAGATCTGCGAGCCCAACAGCACCTTGATGTTGACCTCGCGGTCGGAGCAGTCGACACCCGCCGAGTTGTCCAGGGCGTCGCTGTTGATGCGCACTCCCGCCAGATCGGCCTCGATCCGGCCGCGCTGGGTGACGCCGAGATTGCCTCCCTCGCCGACCACCCGGACCCGGAGCTGCCCGCCGGTGACCCGGATCGGGTCGTTGGCCTTGTCTCCCACTTCCGCGTCGGCCTCGTCCGACGCCTTCACGTACGTCCCGATGCCGCCGTTGAACAGCAGGTCGACCGGCGCGAGGAGCACTGCGCGGATCAGGTCGGGCGGCGACATCCTCTCCACGGCGTCGTCGAGCCCGAGGGCGTCCCGCATCTGCGGTGTGACGTCGATCGACTTCTGTTCGCGTGACCACACGCCGCCGCCTGCGGAGATCAGGCTGCGGTCGTAGTCGTCCCAGGTCGACCGCGGCAGTGCGAAGAGTCTGGCCCGCTCGGCGTAGGAGGTCGCGGCCACGGGATCCGGGTCGATGAAGATGTGCCGGTGGTCGAAGGCAGCCACCAGCCGGATGTGCCGCGAGAGCAGCATGCCGTTGCCGAAGACGTCACCGCTCATGTCGCCGATGCCGACCACGGTGAAGTCCTGGGTCTGCGTGTCGACTCCCATTTCGCGGAAGTGTCTCTTGACCGACTCCCACGCTCCACGGGCCGTGATGCCCATGGCCTTGTGGTCGTAGCCGACCGAGCCGCCCGATGCGAACGCGTCGGCGAGCCAGAAACCGTAGTGGTCGGCGACCTCGTTCGCGATGTCGGAGAAGCTGGCCGTGCCCTTGTCTGCGGCGACCACCAGGTACGGATCGTCGCCGTCGCGCCGGAGGACGCGCGCCGGCGGCCGCACCCGGCCGGTGGCCGGATCGAGGTTGTCGGTGATCTGCAGCAGGGCCGCGATGAACGCCCGGTAGCACGCGATTCCCTCCTCCCGCAGTGCCGATTGATCGACGGCCGCGTCGCCGGTCGCCACCGGGGGGTGACGGAGGACGAAACCGCCCTTGGCGCCGACCGGCACGATCACCGCGTTCTTGACCGCCTGCGCCTTCACCAGCCCCAGGATCTCGGTGCGGAAGTCCTCACGACGGTCCGACCAGCGGAGTCCCCCGCGCGCCACATCGCCGAACCGCAGATGCACCCCCTCCACCCTGGGTGAGTACACGTAGATCTCGAACTTCGGCCTCGGCTGCGGGGCCCGCGGGATCGCGCCGGTGTCGAGCTTCATCGCGATCGTCGGTCCGATGCCGGCCGCCGGGTCGCCGGAGTCTGCGTAGAAGTTGGTCCGCAGGGTGGCCTCGACCGCCGATGCGAGCGCGCTCACCACTCGGTCCGCGTCCAAGCTGAGGATCTCCGCGATGCGCGCGCGCAGATCCTCGAGCGCACGGTCGCGCCGTCCGGGTTCCGCGCCGTCCGGATCGAAACTGGCCTCGAACAACTCCACGAGCCCGTTGGTGACACCGCGATGGTTGCCGAGGACCGCGGCCACGTGGGTCATCGCGAATCCGACGCCGCACTGATTGAGGTAGCGGGCATACGCGCGGATCATCGCCACCGTCCGGGACGTCAGCCCGGCGCGCAGCACCAACTCGCCGAGCGCATCCACCTCCGTGACGCCGAGCCACATGTCGGAGAACGCCTCGGCGATCCGCGCGTCCACGTCGCCGGCCTCGGCGACGTCGACGTGCGGCGCGGGCCGGACCGTGAAGTCGTAGACGGCCACCTGCACCCCGTCCGGGCGGTCCACCACGTGCGGATGCTCGTCGAGGACGGTCAGGCCCAGGCTCTGGAGCATCGGGAGGATCTGCGTCAACGCGGCACGCTGGTCGGCGAGGTAGAGGACGAACCGCCAGGCCTCCGGATCGGTCCGGTCGAGTCTGACGTGCAGTCCGCCGGGGGCCAGGCCCGCCGCGATCGGCAGGTCGACGGCCGCATCCTGCGGATCCCGCTCGTCCCGGTAGCGTTCGCTGACGGTGCCGAGCAGCCGGGCGACCTCCGGGTCGGCCTCCCGCACCGCGCGCACCCGGTCCGGCCACGAGCGGACCGCCTCGTTCAACCGGTCCAGCAGGCGGTCGTCGACCCGGTGCCGCGCCTCGGGATCGGTGCGCATCAGCACCTGCAGCTGGGCCAGCGGCGAGTGCGAGAGGCGGGTCAGGAACTCAGTACGGCTGCCGCCGAGTTCCTCCTCGAGCAACGTGACAACCCTCGACCGCACCGCGGTCGAGTAGGTCTCGCGGGGAATGAAGATGAGCACACTCGCGAAACCGCGAGCGGGACCGGTCCTGGCGTAGAACCGCGGATTGCGCGAGGTCTGGGCCTCGAGGAGTTCGCCGATCCGGCGGGTGAGCTCGGCACTGTCGCCGGCCATCAGGTCCGCGAGCGGATACGTCTGCAGCAGTTCCAGCGCCGCCAGTCCGCTGTAGGAGTCCTCGCTCAGACCCAGTCCACGCAGGACATCGGCCACCCGGCCGCGGACTCCGGGCACCGACCGCACCGACTGGTACAGGCCGATCGAGGTGATGGTGCCGACCACCTGGTGCTCGACGCCGTCCAGTCGGACGCGCACCATGATCGGAAAGCGGCTGCGGAGCAGACCGGTCGGCAGATACACCTGGTCGACGCCGACCGGCTCCTCGCCCGCCACCGGCTCCGGCCGGTCGGTGTCCGGATCGCGCCACACCCCGAGGCCGTTCTCCGCGTGCCCGCCGGCGGTGCGGGCGCCCACGGGCAGGAAGTTGTCGCGGGTGGCGAACCAGCTCAGCAGGTCCGCGTCCTCGTCGTCCGCGCTCAACGCGTCCGCGAAGCTCAGCAGCCGTCGATGGATCTGGGCGGCGTCGGCGTGCACCGCCTGTGCCCGGGTGAGTGCCCCGCCGACATCGGCGCACAGTTCGTCACCGTCGACGCCGGACGCGGGGGCGGTGGTGACGCTGATCCACGACTCGGCTCCCGCCTCGTCACCGCCGACCACGACCACATCGTCGAGGCCGACGATCCGCCCCTGGTCATCGCGGCGGACGGCGAGCACCGGATGGTCGTTCGCGACGATCGTCAGACCACGACTGTCCAGCACCGCCAGCGTCGATTCGACGAGCAGCGGGGCGTCGTCGGCGACGATCTGAATCTGGATCGATCCGTCCGGCAGATCGGTGGTCGCGACCGCGGTCTCCCCCGGCTCACGGACCTCGCCGAGGCGCAGATGACGCTCGAGGCGGTCCCAGGCCGACGACGCAACGGCGGCGCCGTCGGAGAAATCGGGAAAATAGTAGGCCGCGAACTCCGTAGCGAATGGGACGGTCACTCTGATCTGCCTCCCTAGTGGACCAAGGCAGAGCGCAACACGAGCCGACCGGCGGCCGGGGATCCACCTTGCTAGCGTCGTACGGCTCGTACGTTACCGCGCCGTGGCGCCCCGTGTTCGGATCCCGCGCGAGAGCGACAGAGCCGATCCGGACGTTCCGGATCGGCTCTGTTCGGGTTCGGTGCCGCGGTTCGGCGGCGGACCGTCAGTCGCGAGTGAGGCGACGGTGCGTCACGCGATGCGGGCGGGCCGCGTCGGCGCCGAGACGCTCCACCTTGTTGGCCTCGTAGGCTTCGAAGTTGCCCTCGAACCAGAACCACTGCCCCTCGGAGACGTTGCCCTCCCACGCCAGGATGTGGGTACAGGTCCGGTCCAGGAACCAGCGGTCGTGGGAGATCACGACGGCGCAGCCGGGGAACTCCTGAAGCGCGTTCTCCAGCGAGCTGAGCGTCTCGACGTCGAGGTCGTTGGTCGGCTCGTCCAGCAGGATCAGGTTGCCGCCCTCTTTCAGGGTCAGCGCCAGATTCAGCCGGTTGCGCTCACCGCCCGAGAGGACCTCGGACGGCTTCTGCTGGTCGGCGCCCTTGAAGCCGAAGGCGCTGACGTAGGCGCGCGAAGGCATCTCGTTCTGGCCCACCTCGATGTAGTCGAGACCGTCGGAGACCACCTCCCACACCGTCTTCTTCGGATCGATGTTCGAGCGACCCTGATCGACGTAGCTGAGCTTGACGGTCTCGCCGACCTTCACCTCGCCCGAGTCCGGCTGCTCCAGCCCGACGATCGTCTTGAACAGGGTCGTCTTGCCGACGCCGTTGGGGCCGATCACGCCGACGATGCCGTTGCGGGGCAGAGTGAACGAGAGGTCCTTGATCAGCACGCGACCGTCGAAGCCCTTGTCCAGGTGACTCACCTCGACCACCACGTTGCCCAGCCGCGGCGGGGTCGGGATCTGGATCTCCTCGAAGTCGAGCTTGCGGTGCTTCTCGGCTTCGGCCGCCATCTCCTCGTAGCGGGCCAGGCGGGCCTTGTTCTTGGTCTGGCGGGCCTTGGCGCCCGAGCGGACCCACGCGAGCTCCTCTTTGAGGCGCTTCTGCAGCTTCTGGTCCTTCTTGCCCTGGACCTCGAGGCGCTCGGCCTTCTTCTCCAGGTAGGCCGAGTAGTTGCCCTCGTAGCCGTGCAGCTTGCCGCGGTCCACCTCGCAGATCCACTGAGCGACGTGGTCGAGGAAGTAGCGGTCGTGCGTCACGGCGAGCACGGCGCCCGGGTAGTTCGCCAGGAACTGCTCCAGCCACAGCACGCTCTCTGCGTCGAGGTGGTTGGTCGGCTCGTCGAGGAGCAGCAGGTCGGGCTTCTGGAGCAGGAGCTTGCAGAGCGCCACCCGTCGGCGTTCACCGCCCGAGAGGTTCGTGACCGGAGAGTCCGGCGGCGGGCACCGCAGGGCGTCCATCGCCTGCTCCAGCTGCGAGTCGAGGTCCCAGGCGTCGGCGTTGTCGAGCTCCTCCTGGAGCTTGCCCATCTCCTCCATCAGCTCGTCGGAGTAATCGGTGGCCAGGAGCTCGGCGATCTCGTTGAAGCGGTCGAGCTTCACCTTGATCTCGCCCATGCCCTCCTCGACGTTCTCCTTGACCGTCTTCTCCTCGTTGAGAGGCGGCTCCTGCAGGAGGATGCCGACGGTGGCCTCCGGATCGAGGAAGGCCTCGCCGTTGCTGGGCTGGTCGAGCCCGGCCATGATCTTCAGGATCGACGACTTGCCCGCGCCGTTGGGACCGACGACACCGATCTTGGCTCCGGGGTAGAAGCTCATGGTGACGTCGTCGAGGATCACCTTGTCGCCGTGCGCCTTGCGCACCTTCTTCATCGTGTAAATGAACTCACCGGCCACCGGTTACAGCTCCTGCCTGCAGCCTTCGCTGCGACGAAATGATTGCTCTGAAAATGACTGCTCTTCGGACATGCTGGCCGAACGCCTCTGCGCCGGCGCATGGTTCTGTGGTCCATCCTATCGGTCCCGGCGCGGGCCGATTCCGGACGGCCGCGGTACCCGGCCGCCGCGGCGATGCGTGCCCCGGGCCGTGGGTCGAATACGTGACACACGGCTGCGCACCTGACGATCCACAGTGTGGTGTGTCACACTGGGAACCGCCCTGCGGGGCCACCCGTTACCTGTGGGTAACCGCTACGACGACGAGGGGATCTGTCCACGATGCGACTCCGGTTGAAGATCTGGCACCGGCGACGACGCTATGCGATCCGTCAGCAACCGGTCCTCAACCGCTTCTACCGCATCGGCGTCGGCTTCGTCGGCACACTTCTGGTGCTCGCCGGCCTGGTGATGATCCCCTTGCCGATCCCGGGCCCCGGCTGGGTGACCTTCTTCCTCGGCCTCGGCGTCCTGTCCACCGAGTTCGAATGGGCGCACCGCGTGACCTCGTTCATGCGCAGACTGCTCCACAAGGCGGGCGAGATGACCGCCGACGTGGCACACGCCGCGCGCACGTGGACCGCCGGACACCTCGACTACCACTCGGGCCTGGTGTATTTCCGCAGCTGGATCGAGCATCAGCGTGCGCTTCAGCTCGGCCAACTCCAACTCGCGATCGCATAGCCGCCCGCCGGGCGGGCCCGGCCGCGGCGGTTATCTCTCGCCGTCGCCCTGCGCTGCGAGATCCTCGGCTCCCGTCTCGGCCTCGGCGGACACGGGTGCCGGGGCGTTCATCCGCCGCAGCATCTGGTTGTAGCTCTCCAACTCGGCGTCGTCGTCCCGCTCCTCCTTGCGGTCGAACCTGCGGGCCGCGCGATCGTCCTGCCGGTGCCACTGGATCAGCAGTGCCAGCATCACCACCACCAGCGGGAACTCACCGGTCGCCCATGCGATGCCACCGCCCATCCGCTGATCGGCCGCCATGTCGAAATTCCACGGGTGCTGCAGCGAGCGGTAGTAGGTTTCAGCGATGATCGAGCCGGTCATCATCAGCGCGACGCCGAAGAAGGCGTGGAACGGCAGCGATCCCCACACGACGCCGAGCTTGGCCACCGGACTGATCTGCCGCGGTGCGGGATCGATCCCGATCACGAGCCAGTAGAACAGATACCCGCTGACCAGGAAGTGCAGATTCATCAGCAGGTGCGCGGAGTGGTTCTCGACCACCGCGTCGAACAGTCCGCCCAGATACAGCACGTAGAAGCTGCCGACGAAGAGTGTGACCACGATGAACGGATTGGTGATGAAGCGCGAGTACGGGCTGTGGATCGCGGTGAGGATCCATTCACGCGGCCCGGGCGGGTTGCCGCGTCCGGCGGGCGGGATCGCGCGCAGCGCCAACGTCACCGGGCCGCCGAGGACCAGCAGTACGGGGACCAGCATCGACAGCATCATGTGGCTCATCATGTGGATGCTGAACATCGCCGGCGCGTACCGGCCGAAACCCGATGAGGTCGCGATCAACAGCGCCGCGCAGCCGAGCAGCCACGACACCGTCCGGCCCACCGGCCACTTGTCTCCGCGTTTGTGCAGCCGGTACACGCCCCGCAGGTAGACGATGGCCGCGACGATCGCGAAGGTGCCGAAGATGAGGTCGAAGCGCCAGTCGACGAACAGTTTCGTGAAGGTCGGCGGACCGTCGAGGTCGTATCCGATCTTCAACTCCATCGGCGAGACGTTCGCCGTCCCCAACACCGGCGGCGGCGTGCGCGACAGCCCGGCGCCGAGGCCGAAGGCGACCGCGAACACCACCAGTTCGACGACGGCGAACCGCACGAACAGCGACTTGCGCGGCTCGTCGGTGGCTGCGAGTTCGTCGATCGTGACCTTGCGGTGCAGGCCGCCGAGTAGTCCGGCGAGGACCACCGCGACGAACTTTCCGACGGCCACCAGACCGTAGGTGGTCGTGAGCAGATCCCCCAGGGACATGCGGACCAGCGCGTTGATGATGCCGCTGAGCGCCACCACCAGCAGACACCAGAACGCCACCCGCGAGTAACGGGCCACGGCGAGCGTCCGCCACCGGCCGTCACCGAACGCATACGCCAGGACGGCCATCAGCCCACCCATCCATAGGGCGGCCGCCACGATGTGCAGGATCAAGCTGTTGGTCGCGAGATCGTGCGCACCGCCGGCCGACGAATGCCCCAGCAGCGCCGACGGCATGAGCGACAGCAGCGCCAGCGCCATCGCGAGGAACGTCCATCCCCAGCGCATCGCCACCCGCGCCACCACCGCCGCAAGCACGGCGAAGATCGCGGTCCACAGCCAGTAGCGGCCGTCGGCGACCACCCCGTAGGCGGTCATCAGGTTCTTCGGGACGAGGGTCTCGGAGAGCGGTGAGCCACTGACGTCGGAGATCGACAGCGGGATCATCGCCAAGGCGCACACCGCCCAGACAGTCATCGACGTGGCCGCCCAGCGCATGGCGCGGAAGCCGCCGACGTCGAGCGCCCCGTTGTCCTGCGAGGGCACGAAGAAGGCGGCGAACACCACGCAGCCGAGACCGATGGCGGCGCTGAGCTGGCCGATCACCGTCATCACCGGCATCCCGTAGGTGGTGAGCCACCCCGGATCGGGCACACCGGTCAGTTGCAACGCCGTCGCCGCCGACGCCGCGGTCACGATGACCGCGGCGATCGATCCGACGACTGCCAGCAGCGCGATGAGGACCGACCGCACCCCCGACGGGTCGGTCAGCCGATCGCGCACTGGTTGCTCCGCCGGCCCGGCGGACGTCACTGTCATGGTGTCCACTGTAGGACGGGATATAGTAGTCCTTCGCCGGCACCTGTCGAGGGCCGGCAAGCCTCCATAGCTCAGATGGATAGAGCAAGAGCCTTCTAATCTCTAGGTCGCAGGTTCGAGTCCTGCTGGGGGCGCTTTGACCTGCAGAGACGCTGGTTCGCCGCACGACGAGGTGGAGCCTCGTCCCGACGAGAGGGACGTGGCCGGAATCTCACCGGTGGCGACGGTGAGTCCGGGACCGACTCAGAAGGGCGGTTCGCCCGGACTGTCGAGGACCGGACTCTCACCGCAGCGGCGCTGCGACCGGAGCCGCATTCGGTACGCGTGTTTGGCCTGAGTACGGGTCCGTGACCGTCCCGGCTGCGTCGTCGTGTCGACGAATCCGGGCGCGACGGGTGCGCCGTGCAGGCACGGCACCGAACCGAGGTCGGGCAGGAGCCAGTGGTTCCTGGCGCGGGCCCGGACGGTGTAGCCCGACGGCGTGGTGGTCTCGGTCCAGATCACGCCATTCGCATCGACGACTTGATCATCCAGCCAGCCGTCGGCGTAGGTCTTGATCAGATGATGGAAACGACACTTCGGATTCAAGTTGCACGGGCAGGTCTGCCCGCCAGCTGCCGGCTGGGCATGGTTGTACTCGCAGACATGATCGAGATCGCACGCCCACGCTGACCGGTTGCAGCCGGGCACCGAGCAGGTGCCGTGCACGGCGCGGACGGCGGCGTCGCAGGCAGCGGTCGGGCGGTACGGGTTGCCTGCCTGCGCGGTCTGCTCGGCCAAGCCTGCGATGTCGAGCGGCCGCACCGTCGCATCCGCGCGAGCGGCGATCTCCCTCGCGTGATGTGCGTCGATCACGCCGAAACCGTCGAGATAGGCGGCCTTGTCCCCGCCGCCGGACAATGTGGACGCGTCGACGACGACGTGCACGACGATCTTGGCGAACTGCGCCCGGACCTCTTCCTCGGCCGCACGTGCCGGGCAGTCATCGCGGCCGCAGTCGCAGCCGAACCGGGTGCCGAGTACGGCGGCGACGACCACATCGGCGCGCCGCTGGCCGACGGTGCGGGAGTCCGCCTCGCACACCCGGGCGGCGCGCGCCCTGGTGGCCTTGTCCATCAGAGTCACGTCCTCCGCGCGGGTGGCGACGGTGAGGGCGGACTGGTCGACGTCGTGGGCGATGGTGACGCCGGGCGTGTTGGCGCGGCGTTTGTCGCGCACCCCGTCGGCGTCGTACTCGGCGACGAACCGGCGCGCGGTCTGCTCGGCCACACTCATCGACACAGCGCCGTGCCCGCGGAGGTCCTGAGCGATCTCGGCGTCGATGGCTGCCATCAGCGCGGCGTCGGTGACCGCGCCGCACTGCAGGACGATGGCGCCGAATGCACGTGCGCTGATGACTCCGTCGCGGAGCAGGCGTGCGGTCTGCGGCAGACGTTCGGAGGCTTCGACGGCGAGGGTGACCTGTCGGATACCGGTGTCCTTCGAGACCGCCTGCACGATAGCGGCCTCAGCGCCCACGATGGCGGTGGCATCGGCCAGCAGTCGTGCGGACTCGACGTCACCGGCCGAGCCCGCGGCACGACGCCGCTGCATCGCATACAGGTGCCCGAGCCGCAACCATGCGAGGTGGGACTCCTGACGGGCGATCTCCGCGACCGCGGTGATGTCGGCGAGATCCTGTGCGGCAGCGTCAGACGTGTCGACGCCACCCACCCCCGCAGCGTCGATGCTCGGGTTCGTCATGTCCGCCTCCCCTGCAACACATATCGAACGTATGTACCCATATTATGTGATTGAATCTCATATGGCAATAGTGTAATTCGATATTCTTAGACTCTCGTCGACGCTCGCCCCTCCGCTCGAGAACGGTCACTCACACCCGAGATTCACGCGCATTTCCGACGAATCCGGTGCCACCGCGAAATTCGGTGACTTCCTTTCGTTTGCGACAGCATTCAGCTGTTCTCACAACGACGACTTCGGCGTAGCGTCGTATTCGTCGTCAGATGCATGCAGTCAAAGGAGATACCGACATGAACAATCGAATCGTTCGGACGGCGACGGTGGCCGGAATCGGCGCCCTCTCCCTGCTCGGCGCCGCCGCGGCGCCCGGCATGGCCGCTGCCGCACCGCACATGACCGATCCGGCGAAACTCGCGATCGACGGCGACTTGATGATCGCCCCCGGCGTCCACCTGCTGAACATCGAGGCGCAAGGTGCACGCGACATGGACGGCAAGACCCACGGGACCTACGTCGCGACGATCATGGACGGTATGCACAAGACTCCGTTCCAGGTGAAGGGCCCGGTGACGTGCATCTGGACACACGGCGACACCGCCTCGCTCGTCTACCCGATCACCGAGACCTCCCCCAACATCGTCCCCGCCCAGCTCAGCGGCGCGTACGCGGTGAAGATCTCCGTCCGCAAGGGCAGCGGGATGATGAACGAAGTCGGGGTGATGGGTCCGATGGCGACCTCGTCGTTCCACGGTTGCGCGCCGGGCGCGACTCCGAACATGTTCCACGGCGACGTCATGATCGGGTGAGGCGGAGTTCAGGCGGCCGTCGAGTCATCGAGCAGAACGCACTGGCGCCAATTGCCTCGTGAATGCGTCACGGCCCGCGATATCGCACAAATGGCGCAGGAGGATGCGATCCGGAAGAATTCGACTTACCCGAATGACGCGGCCCCAGAACAGGGTTTGCGGCGCATTCACAATGCGGCCGATCATCTGTGATTCACGGACCACCCGCCGCACTCGGCGACGCCTCACGTCATGGAAGAGCTGCAGTGCATCCTCCGGACCCGCACTCGTGCGGAGAGCGGCCGCCAGTACGACGGAGTCTTCGATCGCCTGACATCCGCCCTGCCCCAGATGCGGACGCATCGGGTGAGCAGCGTCGCCGATGATCACCGCACGACCGTCGTGCCACCGGCGTGCGACGGGCCGGTCGTACAGGTCGTGTCGCATCAGCGCCGAAGACGGCGTCGCTGCGATCACCGCGTCGACCGGCTCCGGCCAGCCTCTGCCGACGCGAGCGACCTCGGCGCGCTCGTCGTCGAAGACCGCGGCCTCCGGGGCCTGTGCCGTGGCGAACCAGTACGTCCGCCCGGCCGGAAGCGGCACCGCGCCGAACTGCGACCGCGGGCCGATCATCTCGCCTGCGAGATCGGGGTCGATCGAGATGTCGGCCACGCCACGCCACGCGGTGTACCCGGCGTACCTGCTCGACAGACGGTCGTTGAAACCGCGGGCGATACGGGAATGCGTTCCGTCCGCGCCGACGACGAGATCGGCTCGCATCTGAGCACCGCCGGCCAGGGTCACGACTGCCTCGCGGCCCACGGTGCGCACGGTCTGCACGGCGACACCGGTGCGCACCGAGTCGGTGGGCAGCGCACTGGCGAGCACCTCGTGCAGCGTTCCCCGCAGAATGACGGCGAGTTCCTCGCCGGCCGCCGCGGCGAGCGCGCCCGGCGGAGGCTTCCGGATCCACGTTCCGTCTCGCCACCTCAGTGCTCCGCCGCCCACGCGTGCCGACTGCGACCGGACCGCGTCGCCGAGGCCGATCCAGTCCAGTGCTGCCAGCGCGTTCGGCCAGAGACTGATGCCCGCGCCGCCGGTCGACTGCCGTCGAGATTCGAGAACGACCACGTCATGGCCGTCGCGGACCAGGGCCGCGGCAGCGGTCAACCCGGCGATGCCCGCACCCACGACGACCACCCGCACGGCGACTACGCCCCGGTGAACCGTCCGGGCCGCTTCTCGAGGAACGCGGCGACGGCCTCCCGATGGTCCTCGGTGTGGTGCGCCACCGCCTGCATGGTCGCCGAGAGCTCGAGCAGCTGGTCGAGGGTCTGCTGCGAGGACTCCCGCAGGAGCTTCTTGGTCATGCGCACCGCCACCGGTGGGTTCGCGGCGATCCGCGACGCGATCTCACGAGCGGTCGGCAACAGATCGGCCGGTTCGACGACGCGCGAGACGATGCCCCACTTGAGCGCCGTCGCGGCGTCGACGCGATCGCCGGTCAGTGCCATTTCTGCGGCCCGCGCCGGCCCGATCGCCCGGGGCAGCAGCCACGCGCCGCCGTCGCCGGGGATCAGCCCGAGCTTCACGAAGCTCTCGGCGAAGAAGGCCGTGTTCGAGGCGATCCGGATGTCGCACATCAGCGCCAGATCGCACCCGGCGCCCACCGCGGGGCCGTTGACGGCCGCGATCACCGGCACCTCGAGCGCGTACATCGCGCGCGGTATCCGCTGGATGCCCTCGCGATAACCGACGCGCTGCTGGTGCGGAGCCCCGCCGAACAGACCCGCCGCGGCCGCCATGTCTTTGACGTTGCCGCCGGCCGAGAAGGCCGAACCGGCGCCGGTGAGGATCACCGCCCGGACCGACTGGTCCCGGTTCACCGCCGTCGCGGCGTCGACGAGTGCGTCGATGGCATCGTCGTCGGAGATGGCATTGCGAGTCTCGGGTCGATTGACGGTCCAGGTCACGACGTCGCCGTCGCGCTCGACCAGCAGCACGTCGCCGCTCACAGAAGTTCCAGAATCGTTGCGTTCGCCATACCTCCAGCTTCGCACATGGTCTGCAGACCGTACTGGATCCCGTTGTCGCGCATGTGGTGGACGAGCCGGGTCATCAGGATCGCGCCCGACCCGCCGAGCGGGTGGCCCACCGAGATGGCACCGCCGACCGGATTGAGGACGTCGTCGGAGGCACCGATCTCGGCCTGCCAGGCCATCGGGACCGGCGCGAAGGCCTCGTTCACCTCATAGGCGCCGATGTCGGACACCGCCAGTCCCGAGCGGTCCAGCGCCTTGGCGGTGGCGGCGATCGGTCCGGTGAGCATGATGACCGGGTCGTCGCCGGCGAGGGTCGCGGTGTGCACCCGCGCCATCGGTCGCCAGCCGTTGGCCGCGGCGATCTCGCTGGTCGTCACCAGCAGGGCGCCGGCACCGTCGGAGATCTGCGAGGCGTTGCCCGCGGTGATGACGCCTTCGGGGTCGAACGGGGTCTTGAGCCCGCCGAGCTTCTCCGCCGTGGTGCCGCGGCGCAACCCCTCGTCGACGGCGAGGCCGCCCGGGATCGGAGCGATCTGCGCATCGAAGGCGCCTGCGTCCTGCGCGGCGGCGGTGCGCTCGTGCGAGCGGGCCGAGTACTCGTCGAGCTGCTGCCTGCTGAAGTTCCAGCGCTTGGCCATCATCTCGGCGCCGAGGCCCTGGTTGAAGCCGTCCACGCCGTATCGGTCGAGCACGGACGCCGGATAGGGAGCACCGTCACCGCGTGCGGCACCCATCGGTACGCGCGACATGGACTCCACGCCACCGGCGACGGCGATGTCGTACTGTCCGGCGATCACGCCGGCGGCGGCGAAATGCACCGACTGCTGACTCGAGCCGCACCGACGGTCGACGACGGTCGCCGGAACGGACTCGGGCCAGCCCGCGGCCAGCACGCCGACCCGACCGATGCTGCCCGCCTGGTCGCCGACCTGGCTGACGCACCCCCAGATCACGTCGTCCACGCCGGCGGGATCGAAACCCACGCGGTCGGCCAGCGCCGACAGCACGTGCGCGCTCAGGTCGCCGGGATGGATCTCGGACAGGCCGCCGTTCCGCTTACCGATCGGAGTACGGACGGCATCGACAATCACTGCATCTCGCATGCCGTCCTTCATACCCTAACAAGCGCTCGGTTGGGAAGGAGGTGTCCCGATAGTTGACCTGGCTGTAACGCCGCTCTGCACGCGCCGAAACAGTTCCACGGAACCGTGACTGGCATGTCCCTGGAACCGCTGGCTCCCACTGCCGTCGACACCGTGTGCGGTTACTGCGGCGTGGGATGCGGACTGACCCTCGACGTCGCGGACGGGGCCGTCACGGGGGCGCGGGGCACCAAGAGCCATCCGGCCAATCGGGGCAGGCTGTGCACCAAGGGCGCCACCACCGTCGACATGCTGCGCGCCCCCGGACGACTCACCACCGCTCTGATCCGGGAGCGGCGCGACGGTGACGCCCGACCCGCCGACGTGGACGACGCGATCGCCGAGACCGCCCGCCGACTGACACGGATCCGTGACCGCCACGGCCCCGAATCCATCGCGGTGTACGTCTCCGGCCAGATGTCACTCGAAGCACAGTATCTGGCGAACAAGCTGGTCAAAGGCTTCCTCGGCACCAACCAGATCGAATCGAACTCCCGGCTGTGCATGGCGAGTGCGGGGACCGGCTACAAGCAGTCGCTCGGTGCCGACGGACCGCCCGGCAGCTACGACGACATCGACCACGCCGACGCCTTCCTGGTGATCGGTTCCAATATGGCCGACTGCCACCCGATCCTGTTCCTGCGCCTCCTCGACCGGGTGGCCGCGGGCGCCCGGCTGATCGTGGTCGATCCGCGGCGGACCGCCACAGCCACCAAAGCGCACATCCATCTCCCGGTCCGGCCGGGCACCGATCTCGCACTGCTCAACGGCCTGCTGCGGCTCATCGTCGACGAAGGCGGGCTGGACGAGGAGTTCGTGGCCGCGCACACGCGGGGGTGGGACGCGCTCGCCGCGATGCTCGACGACTACCCGCCCGAACGAGTCGCCGAACTCACCGGCGTCGACGAGGACGCCCTGCGGGAGACGGCCCGCATCCTCGCCGGCGCCGAGAACTGGATGACCCTGTGGACGATGGGGCTCAATCAGTCGACGCACGGGACGTGGAACACCAATGCCGTCTGCAACCTCCATCTCGCCACCGGAACCATCTGCCGGACGGGATCCGGCCCGTTCTCGCTGACCGGGCAGCCCAATGCGATGGGCGGTCGCGAGATGGGCTACATGGGTCCGGGCCTGCCCGGGCAGCGCAGCGCGCTCGATGCCGGCGACCGCGCCGACGTGGAGGCAGCCTGGGGTCTCGAACCGGGGACGCTGAGCACCGATCCGGGCGGCGGCACCGTCGACATGTTCGAGGCGATGGCCGATGGCCGCATCCGCGCCGCGTGGATCATCTGCACCAATCCGGTGGCCTCGGTGGCGAACCGCTCGACCGTCGTGCAGGCCCTCCGGCGCGCGGACTTCGTCGTGGTCCAGGAGGCCTTCACCGGAACCGAGACCTGCGAATACGCCGACATCGTGCTGCCCGCCGCACTGTGGACCGAAGCGCAGGGGACGATGGTGAACTCCGAACGCAGCATCAGTCTCACCTCCCCCGCCGTAGCGCCGCCGGGCCAGGCGCGGGCCGACTGGGAGCTGATCTCCCAGATCGCCCGCGGCATGGGCTTCCGCGACGGGTTCTCGCACGCCGACGCGGCGGCCGTGTTCGACGAGATCCGCGGCTTCCACAATCCGCGGACCGGCTGGGACCTCCGCGGCGTCGACTACGCGAGGCTGCGCGAAGGACCCGTTCAGTGGCCGGCGGCGCCGGGCGGACCGGCGCGCAATCCGATCCGCTACCTCAGCGACGACCCGGCCGAGCCCGGTCCCCTCTTCCCCACCCCGGACCGGCGCGCGCGGTTCCTCGCCCGCCCGCACATGCCGCCCGCCGAACTCCCCGACGACGACTATCCGATGGTCCTGACCACCGGTCGGCTGGCGCACCAGTGGCACACCATGACGAAGACCGGCCGGGTCGCGAAACTCTGCCGGCTCGACCCCGGCTCCTTCGTGCAGATCCATCCCGACGACGCACGCCCGGCGGGTATCGGCGACGGAGACATGGTGGAGGTGCGATCCCGCCGCGGCGCGGTACGGGTACCCGCGCGCGTCGACGACGCGGTGAGCGCCGGCGTCTGCTTCGTCCCCATGCACTGGTCCGACGCCTTCGGCGAGATGCTCGCGGTGAACGCCGTGACCACCGATGCCGTCGACCCCGATTCGCTGCAACCGGAGTTCAAGGCGTGCGCCGTGGCGCTCACCCGGCTCTCCGGACCGGTGCCCGATAACCAGGAGCCGCCCATGACCACCGCCGATCCGACCGCCGCCGATCCGACCGCGACCGAATCGTCGTCGCTGGCCGTCGCCCTGCGCGTCGACGCCGGCGAGCCCGTGCTGACCGAGACCGAGCGCGGCTATCTGGCGGGTCTGCTGCGCGGCCTGACCGCCAATCCGCCCCGCGACGCGGTTCCGACGGTCCCGTCACAGGCGCCGCTCTCGGAGCCGGCCCGGATCTGGGTCGACGGAGTGCTGGCCGGATACTTCTCCCGGGTTCCGATGACGGGACCCGGATCCGCGTCCGTCGTCGATTCACCGGCGCGCAGAATCCGGCTCGTATGGGCGTCGCAGACCGGCACCGCGGAGGAGTACGCGGCGCAATGCGCCGGCGCATTGCGCGACGCCGGCTTCGACGTGATCGATGCGAGCGCCGAACGCACCGGACTCGGCGACCTGGTCGGCGACGTCCTGTTCATCGTCTCGACCACCGGTGACGGCGACGCACCGGATGCCGCCGTCGGACTGTGGGACGCGCTCGCCGGCGCGTGCGCGCAAGACGTGGACGGACTGCGCTTCTCAGTTCTCGGGTTCGGCGACTCGTCGTATGCGGATTTCTGCGGTTTCGCCCGCAAACTGGACGCACGGCTGGCGACGCTGGACGCGCAGCGGATCGCGCCCGCCGGATACTGCGAGCCCGACTACGACACCGCGGCCGCCGCATGGCTCGCCGGGGTGGTCGCCGTGCTGGACTCACCGGCCTCGCCGGACGACCCCGACACCGCTGCCGACTCCCGGACCTGCGCCGAATCCCCTCCGGCTCCGGGCTATTCACGGAAGAACCCGTTCACCGCGCGCGTGCTGGAGAACGCAGTCTTGACGACGGGTACAGCGAAGGAGGTGCGCCGCATCGCGTTTCATCTGCCGCCGGGCTCCCTCGAGTACACCGCCGGAGACGCCCTCGGCGTGTGGCCGCGCAACAGCGAGACGCTGGTCGACGAATGGCTCGCGCGCACGGGGCTCGACGGCGCGGAGGCGGTGACCGTCGACGGCGCCCCCGTCCCGCTCCGGCAGGCGCTCACCGAGGACTACGAGATCGCCGACTGCTCCCGCGATCTGGTCGCCTTCGTCGCCGAGCGGACGGGCGACTCCGAACTGCGCGCCCTCCTCGACGATCCGGCCGGCTTCGCCGACTGGGCGTGGAACCGCCAGTCGGTGGACCTACTGGCCACTCATCCGGTCTCGGCCACCGCGGCGCAGTGGCTCTCGGTGTGCCGACGGCTGCGCCCCCGCCTCTACTCCATCTCCTCCAGTCCGTCCGCGCACCCGGAACGGGTGGAGGCCACCGTCTCGGTGGTGCGGTTCGGCGACGAGTCCGCGCCGCGCCGGGGCGTGTGCTCGGGATTCCTGGCCGATCGCGGCCCCGCCGACCTCGCGCGCATCTTCATCACGCCCAACAAGAAGTTCGGCCCGCCCGTCGACCCGGAGGCTCCGGCGATCATGATCGGTCCCGGAACCGGAATCGCTCCGTTCCGGGCCTTCCTGCACGAGCGGGCCGCGTCCGGGGCCGCCGGCGACAACTGGATCTTCTTCGGTGAACGCCACCGCGCCACCGAGTTCTACTACGAAGACGAGCTCGCCGGGTTCCGGGAGGCCGGGGTCCTCACGCGACTGGACACCGCCTTCTCGCGCGACCAGCCGGAGAAGGTGTACGTCCAGCATCTGATGCGCGAGCGCGCCCCGGAGATCTGGGAGTGGCTGCGGCGCGGCGCGCACGTCTACGTCTGCGGCGACGCCAAGCACATGGCGCGCGACGTGGACGACACCCTCAAGCAGATCGTGGCCGAACACGGGCGTCTCGCGCCGTCCGGCGCCGAGAACTATCTGCGGGCGCTCTCCGCCGAAGGCCGGTACGTCCGCGACGTGTACTGAAGCCGCACCCCCGTCGCCCCCCCGACTCGAAACATGCTCGAAACCCGGTGCGGGACTCGTCATCTGACCGCAACGCGACCCGAGCGGCATCGCAACACCCCGTTCGTAACGTCGCTTCCGAGCCGAACGGATCGGCTGCGAACTCGAGTGGAAGGACCTGGAGTCGATGAGCGAAACCGTGGTGGTCATCGGACACGGAATGGTCGGGCACCGCTTCGTCGAGGCACTTCGCGCCCGGGACGTCGACGGCGGATGGCGAGTGGTGGTGCTCGGCGAGGAGACCGACCCCGCGTACGACCGCGTGGGGCTCTCGGGATACGTCGGCTCCTGGGAGCGGGCCGAGCTGGCGCTGGCGGGCAACCGCTACGACGGCGACGACGCCGTGGAGTTGCGGGTCGGGGACGCCGTCGTCGCGATCGACCGCGACCGTCGCGTGGTGCGAACCGCTTCGGGCGCCGAGATCGCCTACGACGCGCTGGTGATGGCGACCGGATCGCGAGCCTTCGTGCCGCCGGTCCCGGGACACGAGACGCCGGGCTGCCACGTCTACCGGACCCTCGACGATCTGGACGCCATCCGCGCCGACGCGGAGCGGGCCCTCGCGCGCGATGCCCGCACCGCGCCGGTCGGCATGGTGGTCGGCGGCGGGCTCCTCGGACTCGAAGCCGCCAACGCTCTTCGATTGATGGGTCTGGCGCCTCACGTGGTGGAGATCAACCCGAGGCTGATGCCTCAGCAGGTGGACGCCGGGGGCGGCGAGCACCTGGCCCGGATGATCGGCGAACTCGGGATCGAGGTGTCCCTCTCGTCGGGCACCGAGTCCATCGAGCCCGGCGACGCCGGCGTGCGTGTCACACTCGCCGACGGCACGGTGGTCGACGCCGCACTCCTGGTGTTCGCCGCCGGGGTCCGTCCCCGCGACGAACTCGCCCGCGACTGCGGTCTCGCGGTTGCCGAACGGGGCGGGATCCTCACCGACGAGCGCTGTGCCACCAGCGACCCGTCGATCTACGCGATCGGCGAGGTCGCGGCGATCGACGGTCGTTGCTACGGCCTCGTGGCCCCCGGCTACGCCACCGCCGAGGTGGTCGCCGACCGGCTGCTGGGCGGCTCTGCGGTGTTCCCCGGCGCCGACATGTCCACCAAGCTCAAACTGCTCGGCGTCGACGTCGCCAGCTTCGGCGACGCGCTGAGCGCCACTCCCGGAGCGCTCGACGTGGTGGTCTCGGACCCGATCGGCGGCGTCTACGCCAAGCTCGTGCTGTCCGACGACGCGTCCACCCTGCTCGGCGGCGTGCTCGTCGGCGACGCGAGCGCATACGGCCTCCTGCGCCCGCTGGTGGGATCGAGCCTGCCGGGAGACCCGGTGAGTCTGATCAGCCCGGCCGGCGACGCACCGGCCCTCGGGGTGGGCGCGCTCGGCGACGACGCGCAGATCTGTTCGTGCAACGACGTCAGCAAGGGCACGCTGTGCGCCGCGATCGCCGACGGCGCATGCGATGTGGCGGCCCTCAAGGGCTGCACCGGCGCGGGCACGTCGTGCGGCTCGTGCGTTCCGCTGCTGTCGCAGATCCTGGCCGAGGAGGGAGTCGAGCAGTCGACCGCCCTGTGCGAGCACTTCGCGCAGTCGCGCGCCGAGCTGTTCGAGACGATCAGGGCCTGCGACATCCGGACCTTCTCCGGCATCGTCGAACGGTTCGGCACCGGCACCGGCTGCGACATCTGCAAGCCGACGGTCGCGTCCATTCTGGCGTCGATCGGCTCGGGCCACATCCTCGACGGCGAGCAGGCCTCGCTGCAGGATTCGAACGATCACTTCCTGGCGAACATCCAGCGCAACGGCACCTATTCGGTGGTCCCGCGGATGCCGGGCGGCGACGTCACGCCCGAACAGCTGATTCTGATCGGCGAGATCGCCCGCGACTTCGGTCTGTACACCAAGATCACCGGCGGTCAGCGCATCGACATGTTCGGTGCCACCGTCGACCAGCTGCCGCTGATCTGGCGGCGCCTGGTGGACGCCGGGATGGAGTCGGGCCACGCCTACGGAAAGTCGCTGCGGACCGTGAAGAGCTGCGTCGGCTCCGACTGGTGCCGGTACGGTCAGCAGGACTCCGTTCGGATGGCGATCGATCTGGAACTGCGGTACCGCGGGCTGCGGTCGCCGCACAAGATCAAGATGGGCGTCTCGGGCTGTGCCCGCGAGTGCGCCGAGGCCCGCGGGAAGGACGTCGGCGTCATCGCCACCGAGAAGGGCTGGAATCTGTACGTCGGCGGCAACGGAGGCATGACTCCCAGGCACGCGCAGCTCCTGGCCGGCGACCTGGACGATGCCACCCTCGTCGCCTACATCGACCGTTTCCTCATGTACTACATCCGCACGGCCGAACGACTTCAGCGCACCGCCGCCTGGCTCGACGGACTCGACGGCGGCATCGATCGGCTCAAGGCCGTCGTGGTCGACGACGTGCTGGGTCTGGCCGACGACTTCGAAGCCGACATGGCCCGCCACGTCGACGCCTACGAATGCGAATGGAAGGGCGTCCTCGACGACC
Organism: Gordonia sp. PS3; assembly: GCF_041950545.1. Taxonomy (NCBI): domain Bacteria; kingdom Bacillati; phylum Actinomycetota; class Actinomycetes; order Mycobacteriales; family Gordoniaceae; genus Gordonia; species Gordonia sp. PS3. The sequence continues at coordinate 2,385,004 of NZ_CP169524.1, forward strand.
CGGACAAGCTCCGGCGGTTCGTCTCCTTCGTCAACGCGCCCGGCGTTCCCGACCCGACGGTCGCCTTCGGCGAGAGCCACGGGCGCCGAGTTCCGGTCCTGCTCGGTTCGCCCGCGCTGCCGCAGTCGTGAACCGGCCCGTTCCGCCCGCCCCCCGAACACACCTGAAAGGTCTGTCATGACCCTCGCCTTCGACCTCCACCGTTGGACCCGCGACTGGACCGCCGCGTGCCACATCGACCGGCTCGACCGCCTGCGCGGCGTGGCCGTGCTGCTGCCGGACGGCGCGCAGGTGGCGCTGTTCCGGCTCGCCGACGACACGCTCCGCGCGGTGGGCAACATCGATCCGATCGCGCGTGCCGCGGTGATGTCGCGCGGCATCGTCGGCGACCGGAACGGTTTCCCGGTGGTCGCCTCGCCCTTGAAGAAGGAGGCGTTCAGCCTCATCGACGGACGCTGCCTCGATTCCCCCGGAGTGCGGATCCCGGTGTACGGCACCCGCATCGGGCTCGACGGGACCGTATTCGTGGCGAACTCCCCCGACATCCGGTTCGGCTTCCGGCCCGAGGGCTTCAGGGCCGCCACGAGTTCGCCGGCGAGCCCGCGATGACCGTCCTGCTCGTCGCGCACGGCACCCGCGACCCACGGGGCGTGGAACTGATCTATCGGCTCGCCGACGAGATCGGACGCCGCCGGGACGAGCCGGTGGCGGTGAGCTTCGTCGACGTCGTCGGGCCCTCGCCGAGCGATCTGCTCCCCGATCTGCCCGACGGCCCGGTCACGGTGCTGCCCGCGTTCCTGGCGCGCGGACACCACGTGCGGGTCGACATCGCCGCGCACCTGGCCGCGGCCCGCCGGCCGGTGCGGCTGGCCCCGGCACTGGGACCGTCTCAGCTGTTGACCCGGGCGCTCACGATCCGCCTGGCCGAGGCCGGGGCGACGAGCGATGACGCCGTCGTCCTGGCCGCGGCCGGCTCCGCGGACCCGGTGGCGCAGCGGGACATCGAGACCACCGCGCACCTGCTGTCCGCGCGGCTGGCCACACCGGTCCGCATCGCATTCGCGAGCACCCGCGCGGACTCGCCTCACGCATCGGTCCCGGACACCGTCGCCGCCCTCCGTGCGGACACACCCGGACGCCGGATCGCGGTGGCGTCGTACCTGCTCGCCGACGGGCTGTTTCAGCAGCGCCTGGACGACTCGGGGGCCGACGTCGTCGCCCGCCCCCTCGGCCTCGCGGCACCGGTCGTCGACGCGGCCTGCGGCCGGATCGACTCGGCCGGCGAGTTCACTGCTCGTCCAGTGCCAGCCGGTAGCCGCGTTTGACGACCGTCGCGATCATCTCGCGGCATCCCAGCGCGGTCCGGAGCCTGCCGATCGCCACCTCCACCGCATGTTCGTCACCCGCGCCGATCACCGCGAGCAGATCGGTGCGCGACACCACCGTGCCCGGCCGCTGAGCGAGGGCCTTGAGCAGACGCAGCGCCGACGCGGGCACGTCACGGACCTCTCCGTCGACCACCACCGCCGAGGCATGCACGCCGAGGCGGTGCCCGGCCACCGCGAGTTCGGACTCCCGGACCGGCAGATCCTCGGCCACGAGCCGCGCCAGCGCGCCGAGCCGCATCCGCTCCGGCCAGCGCGCGGCGACCCCCGCCAGCTCGAGCGGCGCGGCGGTCACCGGGCCCACGCAGTAGACGGCGACCGCCTCCCGGAGTGCGGAGACGAACGGCTCGCGCACGCCCAGCTGAGTCGATCGCGTCAGCATCGACACGGCGGCCGGACCGGAGGTGAAGGTCACCGCGTCCAGCCGGCGGGCGGCGACGTCGTGGATCAGCGCATCGAAGTCGCCGAGATCGGCGGGCCGGCGCCAGCTGTAGACCGGCACGGAGACGACATCGGCTCCCATCGCGATGAGACCGTCGACGAAGTCGCGGTTCGGGTCCCAACCGTCGATCGCACCGTGCAGCTGAACCGCCACTCGCCGACCGGCGACGTCGTCGGGGCTCAGGTGCGCCAGCACTTCGGCCGACGACTCCGACTCGGGCGACCATTCCTCGCGCAATCCCGCCGCACGCAACGCCCCGGTCACCTTCGGCCCGCGCGAAAGGATGCGCGCGCCGGCGAAGGCGCCCATCAGCTCGTCGGCCAGCCCCCATTCGTCCGCGGCCTCGATCCACCCGCGGAAGCCGATTCCGGTCGTCGGGATCAGCAGATCCGGCGGCTTCGCGATCACCGCATCGGTGCCCGCGCGCAACGCCGGGTCGTCGGCCAGCGGCACCATCTCGATCGCCGGTGCGGCGACCACTCGTGCGCCTCGTCGCATGAGCAGCGCGCCGAGCTCCTCAGCTCGGCGCGCTGCGGTGACGGCGACGGTGAACCCCGCCAGCGAGGGCGGGGCCGACCGGTCGCCGGTGGTGGCAGAACTCATGAAGACAGCTTCGCAGACTGCGGTGCGCCGGGCGCATCGGCCGCCGCGCGCGGCACTCCGACGTACGCCCGCCAGGTGACGGCCGCGGCGACGAGATAGAAGGCGGCGAAGACCACCACCGCGACGGTCGCCGACCCGGAGCTCAGATACGACTGTCGCAGCACCATGTTGATCCCGACGCCGCCGAGTCCGCCGACCGCGCCCGCGATCCCGATCACCGCTCCAGACATGGCTCGCGAGTACGCCGCCCGCCCGTCCTCGTCGAGCGGCAGCGCGCGGGACTTCGCGTCGAACACCGACGGGATGATCTTGTACACCGAGCCGTTCCCCATCCCGGAGAGCACGAAGAGCGCCACGAAGCCCACCACCTGAACCTCGAGGGACGAGCCCACCAGGAGGACGGCCGCGGCGCCGACCATGCCGGCGAACACCCCGAGCGTCACTCGGCTGCCGCCGATCCGGTCGGCGAGCCTGCCGCCGTACACCCGTGCCACCGACCCGAGGAGCGGGCCGATGAAGGCGATCTGCGCGGCGTGCAGTGAGGCCTGCGCCGCGGTGTCGCCGCGGTCGAGGAAGTTCAGCGCCAGTACCTGCGAGAAGGCGAAAGAGAACCCGATGAACGAGCCGAAAGTCCCGATGTAGAGCAGCGAGATCAGCCACGTGTCGCGGTCGGTGATCGCCGACCGCATCGCGGACAGGTCCACGCCCGGCCCCTCGAGGTTGTCCATGAAGAGCGCGGCGCCGAGCCCGGCCACCGCGAGCAGCACGAGGTAGACCGCGCACACCCAGTACGGTTCGCCGACCCCGGTCCACGCGATCACCAGCAGTCCCACCAACTGCACCGCGGGCACCCCGAGGTTGCCGCCGCCCGCGTTCAGACCGAGGGCCCAGCCCTTGAGGCGCTGCGGATAGAAAGCGTTGATGTTCGTCATCGACGACGCGAAGTTGCCGCCGCCGAACCCGGCGAGTGCGGCGCACAGCAGGTACACCCAGAGCGGCTGACCCGGATTCGCGAGAAGGACGATCGTCGCCGTCACCGGCACGGTCAGCACGACGGCCGAGAAGACCGTCCAGTTGCGGCCGCCGAATCGCGATGTCGCCAGGGTGTACGGGAAACGCAGCAGAGACCCGGTGAGGGTGGCCACGGCTCCGATGAGGAACTTGTCCCCCGCCGAGATGCCGTAGACGTCCGACGGCATGAACAGCACCATCACCGACCACAGCGTCCAGACGGAGAATCCGACGTGCTCGGCGACCACCGACCAGATCAGGTTGCGCCGCGCGATCGCCGATCCGCCCGCCTCCCATGCCGCGGTGTCCTCCGGATCCCAGTCGGTGATCGTCCTCGACGCGAATACTGCTCGTCGTTCTCGGGGTCGGGTGTGAGCTGGTCCCATCCGCACGCGGTGCCTCCTTCGTCCGCCCGGGCATTCGACCGGGTCGCGATCGACGCTAGGCAGGCGGTGTTGCGGGCGGTCGCCGCGGCGATCACGGGCGCGTAATGAAGCCCTCACCGACATGCGGGGAGCCGTGTGAGCAGCCTGAAACACGGCGGAATGCCGCAGTTCCGACGGTTCCGAGATGTTCCCAGAATGCTGCCAGTCGCGCGCCAGATCCTCCACAGACGGGGTCCATAAATTCATCTGTGTCGGACGCGAGATACGCGAGCGGAAATAGCCGCCGAGCCGACCGGATAAGGAGAATGACATGGCATTCGACAACAACCGCCGCCCCGAGCAGAACAACCGTCAGAACTTCGGATTCGCGCACCCCGCTCCGCGTCGGCGTCGTGAGCGTCGCTGGGATGCCCGCAATCACCGCTGGTACTGGATCTGGGTCCGCTGACCAGGTGTGAACTGATCGGGTTCCACACCCTCGGATGCGCCGGTCCCGGAAATGTATTCCGGGACCGGCGCCTCGGCATTTCTTTTGAAGAAGAATCGGTCCGATTCGAAAGATTACAGGAGATCACCCAAATGACATTTCTCACCGCGATGCGCCGATTCTCCCATTTCGCCTCCGGACATCGCGTCGCACTGAGCGGTGCCGCATTCTTTCTACTGGTCGCAGCCGCATGCGACGCCGTCGGCGTGTTCTTCCTATCCGATGTCGTCGACGGTGCCCTCGGTTCCTCCGACTGGCAGTCGTTCGCGCGTCTCGCCGCACTGTGGCTCGCCGTGACCGCGGTCAGCGTCGGTGCCGACTACGTCGGCACCCTCCTGTCGACGGTGGCCTCCGAAGGTGTGGTGCTCCGGCTGCGCACCGCTCTGTTCGCGCACGTCCAGCGGTTGGCGCCGATCACGCATCGGCGCCGCGGGCTCGGCGACCTCGTCGTGCGGCATTCGAGCGACCTGGAAGCCGTCGAGCACTTGATCGGCACCGGGATGATGTCCCTGGCGGTGGCGGCCGCCAACGCGCTGGGTCTGATCGTTGCCGCGTTCGTCATGAGCCCGGTCGTCGCGGGGGTCGCACTGGCCGCATGCCCGGCCCTGTGGGCGGTCTCGTCGTTCTTCGGGAGGCGCCAGAGCCGGACGACGCACGCCGAGCGCGCCGCGAACAGTGACATCGCCGATGCCGTCTACTCCGCGCTGGCCGGCCACGAGACCACCGTCGCGTACAACCGCGAGCGCGACGAGGCCGACGAGCTGGAGCGCCACGGCCGCCGATGGGCACGCACCCGGGTGTCGCAGACCCGCATCGAAGCCGGCTTCGGCGGAGTGCTCGGCTTCGCGCAGGTGTGTCTGTCACTCACCGTCACCCTCGTCGGCGTCTGGCAGGTGCGTGAGGGCGCACTCAGCGTCGGCCAGCTGCTGGCACTGTCGGGCTACCTGGCGATGCTGTATCCCAAGCTCCAACAGATCGCCGACGTGCGGCTCGCGGTGGCCGAGGCATGCGTGAGCGCCGAGCGGATCGCGGAGATCCTCGACGAACCGGTGCACCGTGCCGAACTCGGCGACGCGCGGCCGCTGCCACCGGTCCCGAGTGGCGCCCCCGTGCCCGTGCGGCTCGACGGCGTCTGCTTCGCGTACGACGGCAGGCAGATCCTCCGAGGCGTCGACCTGGAGTTGCGGCCGGGTGCCATCACGGCTCTCATCGGCCCCAGCGGCACCGGCAAGTCGACGCTCGCATCGCTGATCTGCGCGCTGGAGGATGCGGAGTCCGGCACCGTCACCGTCGGCGGCCACGACGTGTCCGAGGTGACCGGCGCGTCGGTCCGCGAACAGGTCACGCTGCTGCCGCAGACGGCCCACATCCGGCCGGGGACGGTGGCCGACAACATCGCGTTCGGCCGTCCGACGGCAGGCCGGGAGGAGATCATCGAGGCGGCGCGCGACGCCGGCGCCCATCGGTTCATCGCCGCGCTGCCGGACGGATACGACACCGTGCTCGCCGGCGACGGCTTGGAACTGTCCGGCGGACAGCGCCGACGGATCACCATCGCGCGGGCGATGCTCCGGAACACGCCCGTCCTGATCCTCGACGAGCCGACGGCCGCGCTCGACGACGAGTCGGTCGCCGGAGTGATCGGGCCGCTGCGCCGACTGGCCCGCGGACGCACCACCCTGCTCATCACTCACGATTCGCGGCTGACCGCGATCGCCGACGAGGTGGTGCGACTCGAGGACGGACGAATCCGCCGGGTGTCAGCTGCGCAGGTCGAGCACGCCGAGCGCGTTGCCGAGGATGGTGCCGAGATACAGGACCCCGTCGCGCTCCGCGACGGCGGTGACGAAACCGAAATCGAGGTCGTCGATCCGCACCTCGCGGGCCATCGTGCCGTCGAAGTCGAAGGCCTGTACCCAGACCACCTCCTCCGGCGTCGGACCGACACCCTGCGGGACCCGCGCGAGCACCTTCCGGGCCCGCAGCGGAAGCCGGAAGATGCCCTCCAGCACAGCATTCCGCGGTGAGGCGAGCGCCACCCACAGTCGCCCGTCGCTGCCGATCGACATGTTGTCCGGATAACCGCCCAGACCGTCGAGGAAGACCTCGGAGGTGCCCGCCGCCGGTCCGGTGAGCCAGTACCGCGAGATCCGGGAGGCCCCCGTCTCCGCGACCAGCACGTAGTCCTCGGCGGGGCCCAGGACCACGCCGTTCGCGAACTGCAGATCGTCGCGCAGCACCTGGACCTCACCGCTCGGCGACAGTCGCATGAGCCTGCCGGTCCCGGAGTGCTCGATGATGTCCGCCCGCCAGCGGTCGAACATGAAGTTCTGAGACGACGACGAGAAGTACAGCGTTCCGTCGGAGGCGTGGGCGACGTTGCTGGCGAACCGCAGCGGCCTGCCGTCCACCGTGTCGACGAGCACTCGTGCGCGCGAGCGATCCGGATCCAGGACGAGCAGCCCGCGATCGTGGTCGCAGATGTAGATCGAACCGTCGGCACCGTAGTCGAGGCCGAGGAGCCGCCCGGCGGTGTCGGCCAGCACGCTGATCTCCCCCGTCGACGGCTCCACCGACAGCAGACGACCGTCGTCGAGTCCGGTCACGACCCGCCCGTCGGGCAGGCAGATCACGTCCTCGGGTGCGGTTCCGGGAAGGGCGATGCGGCGAAACGAGGTCACGGCCAAGTCTTAGCAGCAAATCGGCGGCGGTGTGTCCGACCCGCCGCTTTATATGCATCGGAGTTCATATGAACCCTATTGCATAGAACTAAGGTGCATTGCTACGGTGTCACGCATGGCACTCGAGCACGCGATCCTCGTCTCGCTCTCCGAGCGGCCCGGGACCGGGTACGAGATCGGGCAGCAGTTCTCGCGGTCGATCGGATACTTCTGGTCGGCTACGCACCAGCAGATCTATCGGACGCTCAAGAAGCTGCACTCCGACGGGCTGGTGAGCTTCGAATCCGTGGCACAGGACGGCCGCCCGGACAAGAAGGTGTACACGCTCTCGCAGGCGGGACGCGACATGCTCGCCGAGTGGGTGAACAGCCCGACGCCGCTCCCGCCGCTGCGCAGCGATCTCGGAGTCAAGCTGCGCGCCGCCGATCTCGGCGACCTGCCGACGGTGATGGCCGAACTCCGCGCCCACCGCGACGAGGCCGCCGCGATGCTCGAGGTGTATCGGGGATGGGTGGAGCAGTACTACCCCGATCCCGATGCCTTGTCCGGACGCAAGCTGAACCAGTACCTGGTGCTCCGCGGCGGGGTCCGGATGAGCGAGCAGACCGTCGACTGGTGCGACGAGGTGCTCGACCGCTTCCAGCGCGAACTCGAGCGCTCTGCCGCCGTCGCCGCCCCGCAGCACTGAATTCCACAGAAACCACTGCATCCCACCGATACCCACAACGAGAAAGGTCGCCCAATGACAGCCCAGACGGCGCCCAACGCCCACTTCCCCAGACTGTTCGAACCGCTTCGGATCGGCGGGATCACGCTCGACAACCGCGTCGTCATGGGATCGATGCACACCGGCCTGGAGGACCGGTTGTGGGACACGCCCAAACTCGCCGCCTACTACGCCGAACGCGCCCGCGGCGGCGTCGGGCTCATCATCACGGGCGGTTTCGCACCGTCGCGCACCGGACAGCTGCTGCCCTTCGCGGGCAAGATGACGAACCGTGCCGATGTGCTCCGGCACCGCGAGTTCACCAAGGCCGTCCATGCCGAGGGCGGAAAGATCGCCTTGCAGATCATTCACGCGGGGCGCTACGGGTATACGCCCTTCAAGGTCGCCGCCGGCAGCGAGCCGAGCCCGATTCACCCGTTCAAACACCTCAAGATGACCGAGCAGATCATCTGGCATGTGATCCGCTCATTCGGCACCGCGGCGCAGCTCGCGCACCGAGCCGGCTACGACGCGATCGAGCTGATGGGCGGCGAGGGATACCTGATCAACCAGTTCCTCTGCCCGCACACCAACGACCGCACCGACAAGTGGGGCGGCAGCACCGAGAACCGTCAGCGCTTCCTCGTCGAGATCATCAAGGACGTGCGCAGGAAGGTGCCGCGCGAGTTCCCGGTCATCCTGCGCCAGAGCGTCGCCGACTTCGTGAAGAACGGACAGACCTTCGACGAGATCGCACTGCTCGCCAAGCGGGCCGAGGAACACGGCGTCGACGCCATCAACACCGACATCGGCTGGCACGAGGCCCAGGTACCGACGATCGTGACGTCGGTACCGCGGGGCGCGTTCGTCAAGTTCACCGAGCGGCTGCGCGATGTGGTGGACATCCCGCTGATCGCGTCCAACCGCATCAACACCCCGGACTTCGCCGAGGAGATCCTCGAGCGCGGCAAGGTGGACGCGGTGTCGATGGCCCGCCCGCTGCTGGCCGACCCGGAGTTCGTCGACAAGGCGCGCACCGGCCGCGCCGACGAGATCAACACGTGCATCGGCTGCAATCAGGCGTGCCTGGATCACGCCTTCGTCGGTCAGAAGGTCTCGTGCCTGCTGAACCCGCGCGCCGGCCGCGAGACGGTCCTCACCCTGGGGGCCACCCGCACGGCCAAGCGGGTGGCCGTCGTCGGAGCCGGTCCCGCCGGGCTGTCGGCGGCCGTCTCCGCCGCGCAGCGCGGCCACCGCGTCGACCTCTACGAGGCCGGGCCGGCCATCGGCGGGCAGTTCTCCATCGCCGCCCGCATCCCCGGCAAGGAGGAGTTCAACGAGACCATCCGGTACTTCACCCGCCAGCTCGAGATCAACCACGTCGCCGTTCACCTCGACACCCGGGTGGGCGCACAGGAGCTCATCGACGGCGGGTACGACCAGGTGATCGTCGCGACCGGCGTGGTCCCGCGCGTGCCTGCGATCGACGGCATCGACCACCCGATGGTCATGTCGTACGCCGACGCGGTCCTCGGCCACCGCGAGGTCGGCAAGCGCGTGGCCGTCATCGGTGCGGGCGGCATCGGATTCGACGTCACCGAATTCCTCACCACCGATGAGTCGCCGACACTGAACCTCAAGGAATGGGAGCAGGAGTGGGGCGTCACCGACGACCTCGACACTCCCGGCTTCCTGACCGAGCCGAGGCCGATGCCCGCCGTGCGCGAGGTGTACATGGTGCAGCGCAAGCCGGGCAAGCAGGGCAAGTCGCTCGGCAAGACCACCGGCTGGGTGCATCGTGCCGCGGTCAAGATGAAGGGCGTCGAACAGATCTCCGGCGCCACCTACGACAGGATCGACGACGCCGGCCTGCACATCACGCTGCACGACAAGGAGGGCAACGAGGTCGGCAAGCGCCTGCTCGAGGTGGACAACGTCGTCGTCTGCGCCGGTCAGGAATCGGTGCGCGACTTGGTCGACCCGCTGACCGCGGCCGGTGTGATCACCCACGTCATCGGCGGTGCCGACCTCGCGTCCGAACTCGACGCCAAGCGCGCCATCCGGCAGGGCACGGAGGTCGCCGCGGGCTTGCCGTGAGGTGCTGCTCTCTACGATGACTCGGTACCCGCATCGGAACGACGGCGCCCGCGACCAGAAGAGAAGAGCCCGAATGAACGAGAACGAGATCGTCATGATCGCCACCTTCCCGAACATCCCGGAGGAGAACGTCGCCGCGTTCACGGCGGCCGTCGCCGAGTCCCTCGACGCGGTGCGGACGGAGAAGGGCAACCTGCAGTACGACTGGTTCATGGACGACGACCGCAGCCGATGCGTGGTGCTGGAGCGCTACCGAGACGCGGCGGCGGTGGTCGAACACGTCGGCAATGTGGCCGAGGTCCTTCCGCGGCTGGCTCAGCTCGGGGGCGGAGTGGAGATCGACGTACTCGGCACGCTCCCCGCGGACCTGCACGCCGCACTCGAACCCCGCGTGCGAGCGATCCACGGTCTCGTCGCGGGCAAGTAGCCGACACCTTTCGGCCGATGTCCGAGGCCGTCGATACGATGTGGCCCATGTTGATGCCGCCTCGTTCGTCTGCCCGCGCCGTGGTCACCGGAGCGTCCTCCGGCATCGGAATGGCGTTGGCGCGGACGCTCGCCGCTCGCGGCCACTCGGTGATCCTGGTGGCGCGGCGGGAGAACGTACTTCATGAGCTCGCCATCGAACTGCGGTCGCGGTTCCAGGTGGACGCGGACGTGCGGGCGGCGGACCTCTCCGATCTCGACGCGGTCGACGCACTGTGCGACGAACTGTCGAGTCGCGAGATCTCCATCCTCTGCAATAACGCGGGGATCGCGACCTTCGGGCCGCTCGCCGGCCTCGACTCCGCATACGAGCGCGCCCAGGTCCGGCTCAACGCGAACGCCGTGCACGATCTCACTCTCGCGGTTCTTCCGCAGATGGTCGAACGCGGCTCCGGCGGCATCCTGATGGTCGGCTCCGCCGCAGGCAATATGCCGATTCCCAACAATGCGACGTATGCGGCGACGAAGGCCTTCGTCAACACCTTCAGCGAGTCGCTGCGCGGGGAACTCAAAGACACCGGGGTGCACGTCACACTGCTGGCTCCGGGACCGGTCCGCACGCACACCCCCACCGCCGAGGAGGCGTCGATCGTCGACAAGCTGGTCCCGGGCTTCCTCTGGCACGATTCCCAGAAGGTAGCGGAGATGAGCCTGGATGCGTTGAGCCGCAACAAGATGCGCGTGGTTCCGGGGACACTGAGCAAGGCGATGTCCGTGGCCGGCGGCTATTCGCCGCGTGCCGTGGTCGCGCCGATCGTCGGCAAGTTCTACAGCAAGCTCGGCGAAGGCGAGTAGCTCGTACCGCGCACGCGGACAGACGGCGGCACGCCGTCCCGATTACAGTTGATCGAGTGCAAGACAAACTCGTGTGGATCGACTGTGAGATGACCGGACTGGATATCGGCTCGGACAAGCTCATCGAAATCGCCGCTCTCGTCACCGACAGCGACTTGAACATCATCGGCGAGGGGGTCGACCTCGTCATCCACGCCGACGACGAGGCCCTCGCGGGCATGCCCGAGGTGGTCGCCAAGATGCATGCCGACTCCGGGCTCACCGAAGAGGTGCGCGCCTCCACCGTCACGCTCGCCGAAGCGGAGAAGGCGGTTCTGGACTACCTGCGCGAGCACATCACCACGGCCGGCGCGGCCCCGCTCGCGGGCAACTCCATCGGCACCGATCGCGGCTTCATCGCCCGGGACATGCCCGAGCTGAACGCCTACCTGCACTATCGGATGGTGGACGTCAGCTCGATCAAGGAGCTGTGCCGTCGCTGGTACCCGCCGATCTACTTCGGTCAGCCGCAGAAGGGGCTCGCCCATCGCGCACTCGCCGACATCCGCGAATCGATCCGGGAACTGCGCTACTACCGCGAGACCGCCTTCGTTCCCGCCCCCGGCCCCGACGCGAAGACCCTCGAAGAGGTCGTCGAACGGCTTGGCCCCGCGTAAACACGCTGGTCAGGAACCGATTGGAGTTTCTGGGTGAAAACCGGCTAGAGTATGAGCCTGGCTCGGCAAACAACGTGTGAACGCTGTGCAGCTGCGCCGATGGTGAGTGTAGTTCAGTTGGTAGAGCACCAGGTTGTGATCCTGGCTGTCGCGGGTTCGAGTCCCGTCACTCACCCCGAAGAACGACGAGGGCCCGGACGGCGAGAACGCCGACCGGGCCCTCGTCGCATATCGCACGGACTCCTCACCCCACGGGCAAGAACATCCCGGCATGCAGAACGCCCCGGATCTCGCGAGAGATCCGGGGCGTTCCGTGTGTCTAAGTCTTTAGACTGCTGTCACGTTCGTCGCCTGGGGGCCCTTGGCGCCCTGCTCCAGGTCGAACTCGACCCGCTGTGCTTCCTCCAGGTTGCGGAATCCTCCGCCGGAGATAGCCGAGTAGTGGACGAAGACGTCTTCACTACCGCTGTCGGGAGCGATGAAGCCGAAGCCCTTTTCGCCATTGAACCACTTGACGGTTCCTTGTGCCATGCTGTGTTACTGCTTTCTTCAGATTGCAGGGGGCAAAATCTGCCCACCCGCTTCATAGAGCATCTCACAGATCTGCGAACTTCGCAGTGCCGTGGCTCACCGCGCCCGTATCGAGCACAGATGCCCAGCGGTCAGGTGATCGATACCCGCTGCAGGTCCTGGCCGATCACCACCTCGCCGCCGTAGCCATTCGAGGCCCAGTTCTTCCAGCGCTCTCGGTCGATCGGCGTCTGCGAGACGCGGTGGGTTACCGCACCGCGGAGACGTGCGCGCACGTCGACCTCGCCGACGGCACCGTGGAGCGCGCCGAGGTGGTGATCGCGGGACCGTCCCCGCCGAGACCCCGCGCGCCGCGGGCGTCGATCTGTCGGAAGTGGGCGTCTACGTAGGGCCTCGGGGCCACTTCGTGCACTACGGCCTGCGTGGCGGAGCGATGCTCAACCAGGTGTACGTCTTCGAGTCGCCGAAGGCCCTCGCCGGCGAAGAGGACTGGGGCACCCCCGATGAGCTGGACGCGGCCTTCGAGCACACCGTCGACTTCGTCCGCGACGAAGTGGCCCACATGTGGCGCGACAAGTGGTGGCGCATGTTCGACCGGGAACCGCTCGACGACTGGGTGCACGGCCGTATCGCACTGCGCCCGGCACCGGCGCGCCGACGGCGGCGTCGACTGGGACGCCGCGCTCGCCGGGTACAACGCGGTCCGTCTGGAGCACTGCCGCCGGGCACTGACCACGTCCCGGGCCTGGGGTGAGCTCTGGCACCTGGACGGCGAGTCACGCGCCACGGCCCTGGATCCCGAGGACGAGCCCGCGATGTTCACTCCGGTTCCGCTGTCGACCGCGGACGCCCTCATCCCGCGCGAGGGTTCCGGCGCGCCGTCATGACCGGCAGACGACGGACGGCCGATGGTCGATGACCATCGGCCGTCCGTCGGTCGTCACCGGGGTGGGCGCGTACCTCAGCCGCGCGCCTGCTCCAGTGCCGTGTTGAGCGTCTCGCTCGGGCACATCACCTTCTCCAGCTTCGCGGAGTCGGCGAGGTAGTAGCCGCCGAGATCGACCGAGTGGCCCTGGACCGCGGCGATCTCGTCGACGATGCGCTGCTCGTCGGCGGCCAGCTTCTCGGCCAGCGGAGCGAAGTGCGCGGCCAGTTCCGCGTCCTGCGTCTGCGCCGCCAGCTCCTGTGCCCAGTACATCGCCAGGTAGAACTGGCTGCCGCGGTTGTCGAGCTCGCCGGTCTTGCGCGACGGCGACTTCCGGTTGTCGAGCAGCTTGCTGGTCGCCGCGTCGAGCGTGGTGGCGAGGACCGCGGCCTTCTCGTTGTCGTACTTGCGGCCCATGTCCTCCAGGCTCGCGGCCAGCGCCAGGAACTCGCCCAGCGAATCCCAGCGGAGGTGATTCTCCTCGACCAACTGCTTGACGTGCTTGGGCGCGGAGCCGCCCGCACCGGTCTCGTAGAGTCCGCCGCCGGCCATCAGCGGCACGATCGAGAGCATCTTGGCGCTGGTGCCCAGCTCCAGGATCGGGAACAGGTCGGTCAGGTAGTCGCGCAGGATGTTGCCGGTCACCGAGATGGTGTCGAGACCGCGCCAGGCGCGCTCGAGGGTGTAGCGCATGGCGCGCACCTGGGACATGATCTGGATGTCCAGGCCCTCGGTATCGTGGTCCTTCAGGTACTTCTTGACCAGCGTGATCAGGTTGTTCTCGTGCGGACGGTACGGGTCGAGCCAGAACACCGCGGGCATCCCCGAGGCGCGCGAACGCGTGACGGCCAGCTTGACCCAGTCCTGGATCGGCGCGTCCTTGACGATGCACATGCGCCAGATGTCCCCGGCCTCGACGTTCTGCGACAGAAGCACCTCGCCGGTGCCCGCGTCGACGATGTTGGCGACGCCGTCCTGCGGGATCTCGAAGGTCTTGTCGTGCGAGCCGTACTCCTCGGCCTTCTGCGCCATCAGTCCGACGTTCGGCACCGTGCCCATGGTGGTGGGGTCGAACGCGCCGTTGGTCTTGCAGAAGTTGATGATCTCCTGGTAGATCCGCGCGAAGGTCGACTCCGGCATCACCGCCTTGGTGTCCTTCTTACGGCCGTCGGCGCCGTACATCTTGCCGCCGATGCGGATCATGGCAGGCATCGACGCGTCGACGATCACATCGCTGGGCGAGTGGAAGTTCGAGATGCCGCGCGCCGAGTCGACCATCGCCAACTCCGGGCGATGCTCGTGGCAGCGGTGCAGATCCTCGATGATCTCCTCGCGCTTGGACGCGGGCAGTGTGTCGATCTTCTCGTAGAGGTCCACGAGGCCGTTGTTGACGTTGACGCCGAGTTCGTCGAAGAGAGCGCCGTGCTTGGCGAACGCGTCCTTGTAGAACACCTTGACGCAGTGGCCGAAGACGATCGGGTGCGAGACCTTCATCATGGTGGCCTTGACGTGGAGCGAGAACATGACGCCGGTCTCCTTGGCGTCGTTGAGCTGCTCCTCGTAGAACTCGAGCAGCGCCTTCTTGCTCATGAACATGCTGTCGATGACGTCGCCCTCGTCCAGCGACACCGTCTTCATCACGTGCGTCTCGCCGTCGGCGGTCACCACCTCCATGCGCGCCTCGCACGCGTGGTCCATGATCATCGACTTCTCACCCGCGTAGAAGTCGCCGTGCGTCATGTGCGCCACGTGCGACTGCGAGGCCATCGACCACTTGCCCATGCTGTGCGGGTTCTTGCGCGCGTACTCCTTGACGGCCTTCGGCGCGCGCCGGTCGGAGTTACCTTCGCGGAGAACGGGATTGACCGCACTGCCCAGACATGCCGAGTAGCGGTTGCGGATCTCCTCCTCCTCCGGGGTCTTCGGATCCTGGGGGTAGTCCGGGACCGCGTAACCCTTGGCCTGCAGCTCGTGGATGGCCGCGTTCAGCTGCGGAACCGATGCGCTGATGTTGGGGAGCTTGATGATGTTGGTGTCGGGCTTCTGCGTCAGCCGACCGAGCTCGGCGAGATTGTCGGGCACCTTCTGCTCGTCGGTCAGATAGTCCGGGAACGCGGCGAGGATGCGCGCTGCGACCGAGATGTCACTGGTCTGGACGTCGATGCCGGCGGGTTCTGCGAACGTGCGGATGATCGGCAGGAACGCGGAGGTCGCGAGTCGCGGTGCCTCGTCGGTGAGGGTGTAGATGATCGTCTGGTCCGTGGAGGCCATAGGTGGAAACCTCTTATCTGATCGTCGTTCTTGTGGAACTCTCTGATATTTAGTCGCGTCCATTGTCCCGCTGCCGGTGATTCAAAACGACTCGACTCGCGAATGCGAGACGTTGCACACACTTCTGATTCCGCTGACCTGCGTCGCTAGCTGTAGTAAGCGGCACAAACCCTCGCCCACACGGCGCCGGCGTCAGTCCGGCCATACCCCCGACGTCCCCCGGCGATGAGAGCCCAGCAGATGGGTGTCGACGATTCCGACCGCCTCCATCAGCGCGTACATCGTGGTCGGTCCGACGAAGGAGAAGCCTTCGCGTCTCAGCGCTTTCGCCAGCGCCTTCGACTCGGGCGACTGGGTGGGCACGTCCGCGTGCGTGCGCGGACGCGGCGTCTCGTCGGGCCGGAAGCTCCAGATGAACTCGGCCAGACCGCCCTTCTCGCGCAGCGACAGGGTGGCCCCGGCGTTGGTGATCGCGGCGAGGATCTTCGCTCGGTTGCGCACGATCCCGGCGTCGTTCATCAGTCGGGCGACGTCGGCGTCGCCGTAGCGGGCCACGCGTTCCGGATCGAAGCCGTCGAAGGCCCGGCGGAACGCGGGGCGTTTGCGCAGAATCGTCGCCCACGACAGCCCCGACTGGAAGGCCTCGAGACTGAGTCGTTCGTAGAGGCCCTGCTCATCACGCACGGGCACACCCCACTCGGTGTCGTAGTACTCGCGAAGGAGCGGATCGGTGCTCGCCCACACCGGGCGCGCGAGGCCGTCGTCGCCGACCACCAGGCCGGAGCCGGTGACGTCCTCGGGTTCTGCAGTCATGGTGTCCTTCCTGAAATCCTCACTCGCCCGTCACCGGCTTCGGCTCGCCATCACTCCGACAGCCCGGTGACCCGCATGGTGATGTTGATCCGGCCCGCCGCGAGACCGCAGTCGTCCGGCGCGGTGCCCGGATGGATGCGCTGCACGCCGTGATACGCCAGCCGCGACGGTCCGCCGAAGACGAACAGGTCCCCCGACTCCAGGTCGAAGTCCCGGTACGGTCGACTCCGGTTCTCGGTGTTGCCGAACCGGAAACGCGCCGTATCGCCGATCGACAGCGAGACCACCGGCTCGCGCGACACCTCGTCCCGGTCCTGATGCATCCCCATCCTCGCGCCGGCGTCGTAGTAGTTCACAAGCGCCGTGTCGGGCGTGTACCGCTCGGCGCTCGGATCGCCGGCCGCCGTCAGCGCCTGGCGCCCCAGCCGCACCATCCAGTCCGGGAAGCCGAGCACCCGGCGCCCGTTGACGTCGACGGCGTCGCGCGAGTACCGGTACGGACGCCAATGCCAGCCGAGGCAGACGGTCCGCACGCTCATCCGATGCTCCCCGATGCGCGCCGAATGCGGCGGCACCGGTCCGGCCGCCCACCGGCGGTACTGCGCGACCAACCACCGCTGCTGGTGCGGCGTGAGCCACCCGCGGACCAGCGCCGCGCCGTCCGGGAGCTCGGGCGGCGGCCGCCCCAGATCGTCGTCGCCGAAGAGCGTGTTCGGGCTCCCGTTCACGCGGCACGCTCCAGCGTCAGCAGTGCCGTCTTCGCTTCGACGCCCCCCAGATAGCCGCCGAGGCTCCCGTCGGCGCGCAGCACCCGATGGCATGGGACGACGACGGGCAACGGGTTGGTGGCGCATGCGGTGCCGACCGCGCGCACGGCCCCCGGGTTACCCACCGACTCGGCGACCTCCCGGTACGACTGCGTGTGCCCGTACCCGATGTGCGGCAGATACCGCTGCACCGTCTGCCGGAAGCCGGACGACAGCCGGAAGTCCAGCGCCACGTCGAACCGCCGGCGCCGGCCGCGGAAGTACTCGTCCAACTGTGCTGCGACGGCGTCGAGCCGACGCGGCGCGCGAAGTATCCGGGAACTCACCTTCGCGGCCAGAACGTCCAGCACCGCGTCGAAGTCCTCGCTCTCGAACGCGATGCGGACCAATCCGGCCTCGGTGGCGGCCAGGAGCAGCGGCCCGACCGGGGTGTCGACCGTCCGATACGCCACGTCCAGCAGCGCGTTCTCGTCAGCGGCTGTCGTGAGCCGGGCGTGCAGCCGGCCGAGGTCGTCCGGTGCGACCGGGAACAGGTCCGTCATCGCGGGCCTCCCTTCTCCGAGCAGATATCGGTGGTGCCGTAGGTCTTGCGCAGGGATCTGATGCCGTCGGCGGCGGCGCGCCGGACCGCCGCGGGCGTTCCGCCGATGATCTCGGCCGTCTCGACGTGACTGAGCCGAGCGAGGTAGTGGTAGCCGACCGCCAGACGCTGCCGGGGCGGGAGGTCGGCGACCGCGTCCCACACGTCCGCGTCCCCGGTTCCCGGCAGCCCGTATTGCGACTCCCGTTCGGGCACCTCGTCGATCGGCACCGCGTTCCGCGCACGCGCCCGGATGACGTCGATCGCCTTCCGTTGCGCCACCCGGACCAGCCAGGCTTCGACGTCGGTGCCCTCCTCCAGATCCGGCCACGCTCGCAGCGCCGCCAGAAAGGTCTCCGACCACGCGTCGTCCGCATCCGGGCCGGCACCGAGCACACCGCGGCACACGCGCAGCACAACGGCTCCGTGCTGCGCGACGATCCGGTCGAAGGGCTCCCTCATCGTGGATCGTCAGAACAGGCGGGCATCGGACACCTCCGGCGGTTCTTCGATCTCCAGCAGCCGACGTTTGCGATCCAGCCCGCCGGCGTACCCGGTGAGCGAGCCGTCCGCGCCGATCACGCGGTGGCACGGAATGATCACGCTGATCGGGTTGCGGCCCACGCACTGACCGACGCGCTGTGCCAGGCGCGGGTTGCCGAGCCTGCGCGCGAGCTCACCGTACGTCGTCGTCTCCCCGTACGGGATCTCTCTCAGCATCGCCCACACCCGTTCGGAGAAATCGTCTCCGGAGGTCGCGATCTCGACGTCGAACTCACGCCGGTCGCCGGCGACGTACTCGTCGAGTTCCCGGGCCGCCTGGACGAACACCGGGTCGTCGGCGGCGGTCGGCTCCCCGTACTCCGTTTCGGGCGGCAGATGCCAGTGGTGGGGGAAGTAGACGGCTGTCAGTGCCGAGCCGTCGGCGACCATGGTCAACCGGCCCAGTTCGGTGTCCACCACCGCGTGTCGTCTCGTCATCGCACTCACCTCGCTTTCCATTCATAGAGCAGACGTTCTGGCGACGCCGAGTGTGAGGTCCCAGTGGCGTCGATCATGTGTGTCGTACCGGTAAGGTGTCGAGCGCCATGTACACCACCGACGACGCCCGCGACTTCGAACTCGATCCGCGCCCGGCACGAGTGGTCGCCTTCGGGTCGCAACTGGTCTTCGGCTCCGTCGGTCTCAACGCGGCCATGCCCGTCTACGAAGAGGCCGGTGTCCGTTGTGCGGCCGTTCCCACACTCGTCCTGAGCAATCTCCCCCATTACCCGTCGGTGCAGACCGTCGAGGTCACGCCGGAATGGATCGACGCCGCCTTGCGCGACCTCGGCGCCACGGGCGCCCTGCGCGCGGTGGAGGCGATAGCCGTCGGCTATCTGGCGTCGCCGGGACAGGCGCACGCCATCGCCGCGTGGTACCGCTCACTCGACGAGCGCGAGCGTCCGCCGCTGATCCTCGATCCGACCTTCGGCGACTCGGACGTCGGCTTCTACACCGACCCCGCCGTCGCCCCGGCACTCCGCGACGCGCTGGTGCCGCTGGCGGCGGTACTCACGCCGAACCGATTCGAACTCGAGCACCTCGTCGGCCCCGGACACCCCGCCGGCCCCGAACACCCCGCTGGCGAAGCCTCGGATGAGGCCGACTCCGGCATCACCGGCCTGGCACGCAGACTCCTCCTCCCCGCCGGCCGCGCGCCCTCCGATCACTGCACCGTGATCGTGACGGGCGTGCACACCGACGAGGGCGTGATCGACAACCTCATCGTGACCGCCGACGAGCACCGGACCGTGTCGGGCCCGGAGATCGCGACCTGGGCGAAGGGACTCGGCGACACCTTCACCGCCGCACTGGTGACCCGCCTCATCACCGGCGACGACGTTCACACCGCGGTCGCCGCCGCGGCGGCTCGCGTCCGGTACGCGATCGAACACCGGTGACCGAGCACCCGCTCGGCGAAAGCACCCAGACGGCGACCGCATCGCACTAGGGTCGACACCGTGAGCCGCTCGAACAGTTCTCCGGCCGACGATCGCGTCACTGCGCGGGTCCTCGTCTACTCCGACGACTCCGGCACCCGCCGCCAGGTCCTCAGCGCACTCGGCGAACGCCTCCACCCCGACCTTCCCGATCTGGAGTACATCGAGGTGGCCACCGCGCCGATGGTGCTCGCTCACCTCGACGAGGGGACGGTCGATCTCGCGGTGCTCGACGGCGAGTCCGCGCCCACCGGCGGGCTCGGTCTGGCCAAGCAGATCCGCGACGAATACGACCCGTGCCCCCCGCTGCTCGTGCTCATCGCTCGCCGGGCCGACCGCTGGCTCGCCGACTGGTCGCGGGCCGACGCCACCGCCGATCTCCCGGTGGATCCGCTGGAGCTGCCGCGGACCGTCGTCGCGCTGTTGCGGTAGCCCTCGCGGACTCGCGACTTCACCGAGAAGTCCCACAGCACACGCAATTACGTGAGTAGGGTGTGGGTTGAGTCACAGATCATCTGGCACGTGATGGCCGTCTCGACCAGCACTGCGGAAGTGGAGGCTACGCCGGCATGAACGCTTACGGACCGATCCTCGTACTGGGTGCCATCGCGCTGGCGTTCGCACTCGTCTCCGTGGTCATCGCCTCCGTGATCGGCCCTCGCCGCCGCAACCGCGCCAAACTCGAGGCCTACGAATGCGGCATCGAACCGTTGCCCCCGACCGCCGGCGTCGTCCAGCGATTCCCGGTGAAGTACTACCTCACCGCGATGCTGTTCATCATCTTCGACATCGAGATCGTCTTCCTCTACCCCTGGGCGGTGGCCTCCGAGAGTCTCGGGTGGTTCGGGCTCATCGCCGTCGCCCTCTTCCTCGTCAACGTCTCAGTGGCCTACGCCTACGAATGGCGTCGCGGAGGACTCCGCTGGGACTGAGAGCACTGCGAACGAGCACGACCGAAGGAGGCGGGCAATGGGACTCGAAGAGCAACTCCCCGGCGGGTTCCTGCTGAGCACAGTCGAGAAGCTGGCGGGCTACATGCGCAAGGGGTCCCTGTGGCCCGCGACCTTCGGGCTGGCCTGCTGCGCGATCGAGATGATGGCCACCACAGCCGGCCGTTACGACCTCGCTCGCTTCGGCATGGAGGCCTTCCGAGCCTCTCCCCGGCAGGCCGATCTGATGATCGTGGCCGGACGCGTCAGCCAGAAGATGGCACCGGTTCTCCGCCAGATCTACGACCAGATGGCCGAGCCGAAGTGGGTCCTCGCGATGGGCGTCTGCGCGTCCTCCGGCGGGATGTTCAACAACTACGCGATCGTCCAGGGCGTCGACCACGTGGTCCCGGTCGACATCTACCTCCCCGGCTGCCCGCCGCGGCCGGAGATGCTGCTCAACGCGATCCTGATGCTCCACGAGCAGATTCAGCAGATGCCGCTCGGCGTCCACCGGGAGGAGGCGATCCGCGCCGCCGAGGCCGCCGCCCTCTCCGCCCCGGCGACCATCGAGATGAAGGGCCTGCTGCGATGAACGGCGAGGTGTCGCGGCCGCGGCCCGAGCACGAGGTGATCGGAGCACGACACGGCCTGTTCGGCGTCACCGGGACCGGCGACACATCGGGATACGGTCGCCTCGTCGCACCGATCACACTGCCGGGCAACACGACCCGCCCCTTCGGCGGCTACTTCGACGAGATCCTCGACGAGTTGGAGACCGCGCTGGACCGCCGCGGCGTCCCGTTCGACGACGCCGTGGAGAAGACCGTCGTCGACCGCGGCCAGATGACGATCTTCGTGACCCGGGAGCACCTGCTGCCGGTCGCGGCCGCGCTGCGCGACGAACCCGCCCTCCGCTTCGAACTGTGCCTCGGTGTTAGCGGGGTGCACTACCCCGACGAGGCCGGACGCGAACTCCACGCCGTGTACCCGCTGCGGTCGATCACCCACAACCGCCGTGTCCGGCTGGAGGTCGCGATACCCGACGCCGACCCGCACGTGGTCTCCCTGCTGCCGGTGTATCCGACCAACGACTGGCACGAGCGGGAGACGTACGACTTCTTCGGCATCGTCTTCGACGGACACCCGTCGCTGACCCGCATCGAGATGCCGGACGACTGGGAGGGCCACCCGCAACGCAAGGACTATCCGCTCGGCGGCATCCCGGTCGAGTACAAGGGTGCGACGATCGCGCCGCCCGATCAGCGGAGGCGGTACAACTGATGACCGGAGAATCCACGTTCACCGTCTCCGGCCGCGACTGGCAGGAGGTCGTCAGCGCGGTCCGCGAACGCGCGGCCGCCGCCCCCGACGACGAGCGGATCGTCGTCAACATGGGCCCGCAGCACCCGTCGACGCACGGGGTTCTTCGCCTGATCCTGGAGATCGACGGCGAGACCGTCACCGAGGCGCGGTGCGGAGTGGGTTACCTGCACACGGGAATCGAGAAGAACCTCGAGTACCGGACCTGGACGCAGGGGGTCACGTTCGTGACCCGGATGGACTATCTCTCGCCGTTCTTCAACGAGACCGCCTACTGCCTGGCGGTGGAGAAGCTGCTCGGCATCACCGACGACATCCCCGCGCGCGCGAGCGTGATCCGGGTGCTGCTCATGGAGCTCAATCGCATCGCCTCGCATCTGGTGGCTCTCGCGACCGGCGGCATGGAATTGGGCGCCGTGACGCCGATGTTCCTCGGCTTCGGCGCCCGCGAGACGATCCTCGACCTCTTCGAGGACATCACCGGACTGCGGATGAACCACGCGTTCATCCGTCCCGGCGGAGTGTCGCAGGACCTGCCCGACGGCGCCGAGGCGAAGATCGCCGCCGTCCTCGACGCGCTCGGCGCCCAGATCGGCGAGGTGGAGTCACTGCTCACCGACAACTACATCTGGAAGGCCCGGACCCAGGGCGTCGGCTACCTCGACCTCACCGGCGCCATGGCGCTCGGCGTCACCGGCCCGGTCCTCCGCGCCGCCGGACTACCGTACGACCTGCGTAGATCGGATCCGTACTGCGGCTACGAGAACTACGAGTTCGACGTCGTCACCGATACCGGCTGCGACGCCTACGGCCGCTACCTCATCCGCGTGGAGGAGATGAAGCAGTCCGTCCGGATCGCCCGGCAGTGCCTGGACGCCCTAGAGCCGGGACCGGTGATGGTGGCCGACCGCAAGCTGGCCTGGCCCGCCGACCTCGCCGTCGGCCCCGACGGTCTGGGCAACTCTCCCGAGCACATCGCCGAGATCATGGGGATGTCGATGGAAGCGCTGATCCATCACTTCAAGCTCGTGACCGAGGGGATGCGCGTGCCGTCCGGTCAGTGCTACGTCGCGATCGAGTCGCCACGCGGCGAGCTCGGTGTCCACATGGTCTCCGACGGCGGCACCCGGCCATACCGCGTCCACTTCCGCGATCCGTCGTTCACCAATCTGCAGGCCGTGGCCGCGATGTGCGAGGGCGGCCTGGTGGCCGACGTGATCACCGCGGTCGCCAGCATCGATCCGGTGATGGGAGGCGTCGACCGATGAATGAACCCGTCCGCCTGGAGTTGTCGGCCGGTCCGCCGGTCTACTCGACCGGAGTCCCGCACCCGCCGGTGGAGTTCGCCGGTCCCGAGCACTATTCGGCCGAGGACACCGCGGCACTGGCCAACGACGCGGCCACGATCATCGGCCGCTACCCGCAGTCGCGCTCGGCGCTGCTTCCGCTGCTGCATCTGGTCCAGAGTCACGACGGCTACCTCACCCGAGCCGGGATCGCCTTCTGCGCGGAGCAGCTCGACCTGACCGCGGCGCAGGTGGCGTCGGTGGCGACCTTCTACTCGATGTACCGCCGCGCACCCACCGGCGACTACCTGGTCGGGATCTGCACCAACACGCTGTGCGCGGTGATGGGCGGCGATGCGATCGCCTCCCGGATCACCGACGAGCTCGGCGTCCGCCCCGGCGAGACCACCGCCGACGGGCGGGTCACCGTCGAGCACGTCGAGTGCAATGCGGCCTGCGACCACGCGCCGGTGGTGATGGTCAACTGGGAGTTCTTCGACGACCAGACTCCCGAATCGGTGCAACAGCTCCTCGACGATCTGCGCGCCGGCGTGCCGCGATCGCCGACGCGCGGATCGGACACACTGTGCACGTTCCGCCAGACGGCACGCCTGCTGGCCGGCGTGGAGGAGGCGCCGAAATGATCGCCGTGAGCCTGCCCTCGTCCACCCCGGAACCGGCCCGCGTTCCGATACTCAGCAGACACTGGGACGAGCCGGAGTCGTGGACGCTGCGCAGCTACATGGGCCAGAACGGGTATCAGGGGCTCAAGGCCGCGCTGCGACTGTCGCCCGACGAGGTGATCGAGCAGGTCAAGGCGTCCGGGCTCCGGGGCCGCGGCGGCGCGGGCTTCCCGGTCGGCACCAAATGGTCGTTCATCCCGCAGGGCCCGGCACCCGGCGGCGACGGGACACCGCACTACCTCGTGGTCAACGCCGACGAGTCGGAGCCGGGCACCTGCAAGGACATGCCGCTGCTCCTGGCCTCGCCGCACACGCTGGTGGAGGGGGTGATCATCGCGGCCTACGCGATCCGTGCCCACTATGCCTTCATCTACGTGCGCGGCGAGGTGGCCGGCGTGGTCCGCCGCCTGCGCACCGCCGTCGAGGAGGCCTACGACGCCGGGCTGCTGGGCCGCGACGTCCTCGGGTCGGGCTTCGCGCTCGACCTGGTGGTGCACGCCGGCGCGGGCGCCTACATCTGCGGTGAGGAGACCGCGCTCCTCGACTCACTGGAGGGCCGTCGCGGACAGCCGCGACTGCGGCCGCCGTTCCCCGCCGTCGCCGGGCTGTACGCCAGTCCGACCGTCGTGAACAACGTGGAATCGATCGCCAGCGTGCCGTCGATCATGCGCAACGGACCGGACTGGTTCCGCGAGTTCGGAACCGAGAAGTCGCCGGGCTTCACCATGTACTCCCTCTCCGGCCATGTGGCACGGCCGGGCCAGTACGAGGCACCGCTCGGGATCACCCTGCGCGAGCTGCTGGCGCGGGCCGGCGGCGTGCGCGCCGGTCACGAGCTGAAGTTCTGGACGCCCGGCGGGTCGTCGACTCCGATGTTCACCGCCGAGCACCTCGACATCCCGCTCGATTACGAAGGAGTGGGGGCCGCGGGCTCCATGCTCGGAACCAAGGCGTTGCAGATCTTCGACGAGACGGTGTGCGTGGTCCGCGCCGTCCTGCGGTGGACGGAGTTCTACGCACACGAATCCTGCGGGAAGTGCACCCCCTGCCGCGAGGGCACCTACTGGCTGGTGCAGTTGATGCGTCGTCTGGAGGCCGGCGACGCCACCGAAGCCGACCTCACCACGCTCACCGACGTCACCGACAGTGTTGTCGGCAAGTCGTTCTGCGCTCTGGGCGACGCCGCCGGTGCCCCGATCATGAGCTCGCTGGCCCACTTCCGCGACGAGTACCTGGCGCACTTCCCGCACGACGGGCATCCGGGCGGCTGCCCGTTCGACCCCGAGAAGTCGACGGTCTTCGCGTCGCCCGAGTCCGAGGGAGGCGTGCGATGACCGCCGCGGCGACCGACCTGATCACCCTGACGATCGACGACGTCGAGGTCTCGGTCCCGAAGGGCACCCTCGTGATCCGCGCCGCGGAACTGATCGGCGTGGCGATTCCGCGCTTCTGCGACCACCCGTTGCTGGCGCCCGCCGGTGCCTGCCGGCAATGCCTCGTCGACGTGGAGGGCCAGCGCAAGCCGATGGCCTCGTGCACCATCGTCGCCACCGAGGGGATGGTGGTCCGCACCCAGCTCACCTCGGCCGACGCCCGCCGCGCCCAGGAGGGCGTGATGGAGCTGCTGCTCATCAACCACCCGCTCGACTGCCCCACGTGCGACAAGGGCGGCGAGTGTCCCCTGCAGAACCAGGCGATGTCGGCCGGACGGCCGCAGTCGCGCTACGGCGGCGTCAAACGGACGTTCACCAAACCGGTTCCGTTGTCGAGCGAGGTGTTGCTCGACCGCGAACGGTGCGTACTGTGCGCCCGGTGCACCCGCTTCTCCAACGAGATCGCGGGCGATCCGCTGATCGAGCTCGCCGAACGCGGCGCGTTGCAGCAGGTCAGCGCGTACGTCGACGAACCCTTCGAATCGTACTTCTCCGGCAACACCGTGCAGATCTGTCCGGTGGGAGCGTTGACGGGCACCGCGTATCGGTTCCGCTCGCGGCCCTTCGACCTGATCTCCTCGCCCAGCGTGTGCGAGCACTGCGCGGCCGGCTGCGCCCAGCGCACCGACCACCGGCGCGGCGAGGTGCTGCGACGGCTGGCCGGCGACGACCCCGAGGTGAACGAGGAGTGGAACTGCGACAAGGGCCGCTGGGCGTTCACCTACACCTCCCGGCCCGATCGCATCACCACACCGCTGGTGCGCGGCGACGACGGTGAGCTGCACCCGGCTCCGTGGTCGTACGCGCTCGCCGCCGCGGCGCGCGGACTGAGTGCCGCGGGCAGTCGGACCGGAGTGCTCGTCGGCGGCCGCGCCACCGTGGAGGACGCCTACGCCTACGGCAAGTTCGCCCGCGTGGCGCTCGGCACCAACGACGTCGACTTCCGGATCCGCACCCACTCGGCGGAGGAGGACGATTTCCTCTCGGCACATGTGGCGGGCAGCGGGATCGGACTGACCTACGCCGAGCTCGAGCAGGCGTCGACGGTGGTCCTCGCCGGACTCGAACCGGAAGAGGAATGCCCGATCCTCTTCCTCCGCCTGCGCAAAGCGGTCCGGCGTCACGGTCAGGCGGTGCACACCGTCGCACCGTGGGCCAGCCCCGGTGCCGCCAAGCTCGGCGGCTCCGTCCTGCAGTGCGTGCCGGGGCGAGAGGCCGCGGTGCTGCGCGGCCCCCGCGCGCACGAACTGCTCTCCGCACCCGGCGCGGCGCTCCTGATCGGGGAGCGCCTCGCCGGGTGTCCCGGTGCGCTGACCGCCGCAGCCGAGGTGGCCGCCGCCACCGGCGCCAGACTGGCCTGGGTGCCGAGAAGGGCGGGCGAACGCGGCGCCCTCGACGTCGGTGCGGCGCCCAACCTGCTTCCGGCCGGCCGGCCGCTCTCCTCCGAATGGGCCCGGCGCGACGTCGCAGCGATCTGGGGTGTTCAACCGCAGGCAGCACCCGGCCGCGACACCGCGCACATCTTGAGTGCGCTCACCACCGGAGACCTGTCGGCCGCGCTCGTCGGCGGCGTGGAACTCGGTGATCTGCCGAGTCCGTCGGCGGGCGATGCGGCACTCGCGGCCGCCGGTTTCGTGGTCAGTCTGGAACTTCGCCGCAGTTCGGTCACCGCACACGCCGACGTGGTGCTCCCGGTGGCCGCCGTGGCCGAGAAGCCGGGCACGTTCGTCGACTGGGAGGGGCGCCCGCGTCCCTTCGACGTGGCCCTGCCGCCGGCGCAGTCGAACGGAGCCGCGCTGCCGCTCTCGGATCACCGCGTGCTCCACGCGCTCGGGCGGGAGATGGGTTTCGACCTGCGGTGCGACGACCCGGGCACCATTCACCGCGAGTTCGCGGAGATCGGCGGCTGGACCGGCGAACGGCATCGGCCGGCGCCCGGACCGGCCGCCGAGCGCGGCGAGCCGCCGGCGCCGGAGGCGGGCCAGGCCGTGCTCGCGTCGTGGCGGATGCTCCTGGACTTCGGCCGCATGCAGGACGGAGAGCCGCATCTGGCGGGCACGGCACGGCCGGCCACCGTGCGGCTCTCGGCCGCCACCGCCGCGGAGATCGGCGCCGCCGACGGCGAGCGCGTCGTCGTCTCGACCGATCACGGGGCGATCGCCCTTCCCCTGACGGTCACGGATCTGCCCGACCGCGTGGTGTGGCTGCCGATGAACTCCCCCGGTTCGCGGGTCTGCCCGATACTCGAGGCGGAGCCGGGCGCGATCGTCACGATCGGGAGGGACGATCATGCCTGACCTGTCGAGCTTCGGACACGACGCCTGGTGGCTGATGCTGGGCAAGTCGGTCCTCATCTTCGTCTTCCTGGTTCTGACCGTGCTCGTCGCCATCCTCGCCGAACGCAAGATCATGGCGCGGATGCAGTATCGGATCGGCCCCAACCGGGTCGGCTGGCACGGGGCGCTGCAATCCCTGGCCGACGGTGTGAAGCTGGCACTCAAGGAAGGCCTCACCCCGTTCGGCGTGGACAAGGTGCTCTACCTCCTGGCGCCGATCATCTCGGTGGTCCCGGCCATCATGGCGTTCGCCGTGATCCCGATGGGACCCGAGGTGTCGGTGTTCGGTCATCACACACCGCTGCAGCTCACCGACCTGCCGGTCGGGGTCCTGTACGTGCTGGCGATGGCGTCGATCGGCGTGTACGGGATCGTCCTCGCCGGCTGGTCGTCGGGATCGACCTATCCGCTGCTGGGGGGACTCCGTTCCACCGCGCAGGTGATCTCCTACGAGATCGCGATGGGCCTGTCGTTCGCGGCGGTCTTCCTGCTCTCGCGCACGATGTCGACTTCGGAGATCGTCGCGGGCCAGGTCCACCACTGGTACGTGCTGCTGGTGCTGCCGTCGTTCGTGATCTACGCGATCTCGATGGTCGGTGAGACCAATCGCGCACCGTTCGACCTCCCCGAAGCGGAGGGCGAGCTCGTCGGCGGATTCCACACCGAGTACTCGTCGCTGAAGTTCGCGATGTTCATGCTCGCCGAGTACATCAACATGGCCACCGTGTCGGCGCTCGCGACAACGCTATTCCTGGGCGGCTGGCAGGCGCCGTGGCCCCTGTCGATCTGGGACGGCGCCAACTCGGGATGGTGGCCGCTGCTCTGGTTCGTGGGCAAGATGTGGGCCTTCCTGTTCGTCTTCTTCTGGCTCCGCACCACGCTTCCCCGACTGCGGTACGACCAGTTCATGGGTCTGGGATGGAAGGTCCTGATCCCGTTCGCCCTGGCCTGGGTGATGGTGGTCGCCGTGATCCGGGAGGCCACCCGTGACTCGTCCGAGTGGACGGCGGGGGTGATCCTGGCGGCCGCCGGTCTGGTCGTCGCGGCGGCGCTGCTGTTCACGATCGCGCGGGTGGTCGGCCGGCGTCCCGGGCCCGCGCCCGACCGTCCGGATCCCGCCGCCCCGTTCGATCCGATGGCGGGCGGGTTCCCCGTCCCGCCGCTGCCGGGCCAGGTGCTGCCCGATCCCATGCTTCCGCGCTCGACGTCCAAGGAGGCCCCTCATGTCTGATTCCAGACTCCCCGACGCTCTCGCCGGCTTCGGCGTCACCTTCTCCGGCATGTTCCGCAAGACGATCACCGAACAGTATCCGGAGCAGAAGGAACCGACCGCCCGGCGCTACCACGGCAGACACCAGCTCAACCGGTACGCCGACGGACTGGAGAAGTGCATCGGCTGTGAACTCTGCGCGTGGGCGTGTCCCGCCGACGCGATCTACGTCGAGGGCGCCGACAACACCGACGACGAGCGTTACTCTCCCGGTGAGCGCTACGGGCGCGTGTACCAGATCAACTACCTGCGCTGCATCGGATGCGGACTGTGCATCGAGGCCTGCCCCACCCGCGCGCTGACCATGACCAACGAGTACGAGATGGCCGCGCCGACGCGCGCCGGAATGATCTACGAGAAGGACCAGCTGCTGGCTCCGATGGAACCGGGGATGAGGCCCACGCCGCACCCGATGGCCGAGGGAACCCGCGCGGAGAACTACTATCGCGGCGACGTGGGGCCCGACGCATGACGTCGATGCTGGCCGAGGAACTCGTCCGTACCTCCGGCACCGAGGCCGTCACCTTCTGGGTGCTCGGCGCGGTGGTGGTGATCGGGGCGCTCGGGGTGGTGCTGAGTCCCAAAGCCGTCTATTCGGCCGTCTTCCTCGCGATGACCATGATCGTGCTGGCGGTCTTCTACGTGATGCAGGGCGCTCTCTTCCTCGGTGTGGTGCAGGTGGTGGTCTACACCGGCGCGGTGATGATGCTGTTCCTGTTCGTGCTGATGCTGATCGGAATCGACTCCTCGGAGTCGCTGGTGGAGACCATCCGGGGCCAGCGATTCGCGGCCGCGGGGCTCGGCCTGGGCTTCGCCGTTCTGCTGATCGCCGCGATCGGCACCGCCTCGCTGGCGACCTTCGCCGGCGCCCCCGATCACAGCCACTCCGCCGCGCCCGGCGGCGGCAACGAGAACATCCGCGCGCTCGCCGAACTGATCTTCGGCCGCTATCTGTGGGCCTTCGAGCTCACCGGCGCACTCCTGATCACCGCCACCCTCGGAGCGATGGTCCTGGCGCACCGCGAGCGCTTCGGTCCGCGCCGCGGGCAGCGCGAGCGGTCGGTGGAGCGCTTCAAGAACGGCGGTCACGTCACACCGCTGCCTCCGCCCGGCGTGTACGCGCGGCACAACGCCGTCGACGTTCCGGCGCGCGAGCCGGACGGATCGCCGTCGAAGCTGTCGGTGAACGCGACGATCACCGCGCGGGAGATCGACGCCGCGCGGGAGGCGGAGTCCGATCCGGCGCTGGAGGACCGATGACGTTGGAGGAACGCCGATGAACCCGGCCAACTACCTGTATCTCTCGGCGCTGCTGTTCGCGATCGGCGCCTCGGGCGTCCTGCTTCGACGCAACGCGATCGTGGTGTTCATGTGCATCGAGTTGATGCTCAATGCGGGCAACCTCTCGTTCGTCACCTTCGCCCGCATGCACGGCAGCCTCGACGGTCAGGTGATCGCCTTCTTCACGATGGTCGTCGCCGCCGCCGAGGTGGTGGTGGGACTGGCGATCATCATGATGATCTTCCGCACCCGCAGGTCGGCCTCGGTCGACGACGCCGACCTGTTGAGGCGGTGAACCGATGAGCCACGATCTCACCAGCGCCCTGCTCTGGCTGATCCCCGGACTGCCCGCCCTCGGCGCGGCCGTCCTGCTGATCGCCGGCCGCCGCACCGACCGCTGGGGCCACCTCGCCGCCACCGCGCTGGTGACGGTGTCGGCGGTTCTCGGAATCGCGATGTGGATCGGCATGATCGGGCGCGACGGCGGGGCCCGCACAGTGACCAGCGGAAGCTACCGGTGGATCACCGCCGGTGATTTCAGCGTCGACGCCGCGCTGCGCCTGGACCAGCTGTCGATGTGCTTCGTGCTGCTGATCACCGTCGTCGGCGCGCTGATCCACGTCTACTCGATCGGCTACATGAGTCACGATCCCGACCGCCGCCGGTTCTTCGCGTACCTCAACCTGTTCGTCGCGGCGATGCTGATCCTCGTGCTCGCCGACAGCTACCTCGGGCTGTATCTGGGCTGGGAGGGCGTCGGTCTGGCGTCGTACCTGCTGATCGGCTTCTGGCAGCACAAGCCGAGCGCCGCGACGGCGGCCAAGAAGGCCTTCGTGATGAATCGGGTGGGCGACATCGGCATGGTGATCGCGCTGGCCGTCATGTTCGCGACCTTCGGCTCGGTGAGCTTCGACGGTGTCTTCGGCTCGGCGGCCACCGCGAGTGAGGCGACGCTGACGGCGATCTGCTTCATGCTGCTGCTCGGCGCGTGCGCGAAGTCGGCGCAGGTGCCGCTGCAGGCCTGGCTCGGCGACGCGATGGAGGGCCCCACCCCGGTCTCGGCGCTGATCCACGCGGCGACCATGGTGACCGCGGGCGTCTACCTGATCACCCGGTCGGCGCCGCTGTTCGATCTGGCTCCGCACGCGCAGACCGCCGTCGTGGTCGTCGGCGCGGTGACCCTGCTCTTCGGCGCGATCATCGGCTGCGCCAAGGACGACATCAAGAAGGCGCTCGCCGCCTCCACCATGAGTCAGATCGGCTACATGGTCCTCGCCGCCGGACTCGGGCCCGCCGGGTACGCCTTCGCGATCCTGCATCTGCTCACCCACGGATTCTTCAAGGCCGGACTGTTCCTCGGGTCCGGCTCGGTGATGCACGCGATGAACGACGAGACCGACATGCGGCGCTTCGGAGGGCTCCGGGCCGCCATGCCGATCACGTTCGTCACGTTCGGGTTCGGCTACCTCGCGATCATCGGCGTCCCGCCGTTCGCGGGCTTCTACTCCAAAGACCACATCATCGAGGCCGCTTTCGGTGACGGCGGTGTTCGCGGATGGCTGCTGGGCGGGGTGGCCGTCGTCGGCGCGGGAGTCACCGCCTTCTACATGACGCGCGTGATGGTTCTGACCTTCCTCGGCGAGAAGCGGTGGGCACCCGACGCCAAGCCGCATGAGGCGCCGCGGTCGATGACCGGGCCGATGATCGTGCTGGCGGCCGGCTCCCTGCTCTCGGGCGGTCTGCTCGCGATCGGCGGCTCGCTCGCCGACTTCCTCGCGCCGGTGGTCGGCGCCGTCCCCGAGGAGAGCGGTCCGCTGCCCGCCTGGTCCGTGACCGTGATCGTGCTGGCCGTAGTGGTGGTCGGCGCGGCGATCGCCTGGCGTCAGTACGGGCGGGGTGATGTCCCGGAGACGGCACCGGCCGACGTCTCGGGTCTCACC
The DNA here is from genome assembly GCF_041950545.1 of Gordonia sp. PS3. Taxonomy (NCBI): domain Bacteria; kingdom Bacillati; phylum Actinomycetota; class Actinomycetes; order Mycobacteriales; family Gordoniaceae; genus Gordonia; species Gordonia sp. PS3. The sequence continues at coordinate 2,417,089 of NZ_CP169524.1, forward strand.
GTCGCGGCGCGCGCCGACCTGTACGGCGACGCCTTCAACGAACGGGTCTTCGCGATCCCCGGTGCCCGGCTCACCGCCGGGCTGGTACGGGCGGAGGACCGTGGTCTCGGCGCGGTGCCCGCGGGGGTCGGAGCCGGCGTCACCGGACTGTCGGTCCTGGCCAGGCGCGGACAGAACGGCTTCGTCCGGTCGTATGCCCTTTCGATACTCGCGGGCACCGTCGCGGTGGCCGCCCTGACCCTGGTGGTGAGCGCGCTGTGACGAACTCCGGAACCGTTCCGTGGCTCACCGTGCTGTGGCTGCTGCCCGCGGTGGCCTCGCTCGTGGTGATGCTCCTGCCCGCCGGCCGGGCCGCCGACGCCCGCCGGGTCTCGCTCGGGGCGTCGCTGCTCACCCTCGGCTGGGCGGTCGTCGTCGCCACCCGATTCTCGTCCGGCACCGGCGGCTACCAACTCACCGAGGACGTCAGCTGGATCCCGGCGTTCGGCGCCCGCTACAGCCTCGCGCTGGACGGGGTCGGGCTGGCGCTGATCCTGTTGACGGCGGTGCTGACACCGATCCTGCTGCTCGCCGGATGGCGCGACGTGAGCGATGCCGGCAATCGCCGGGTGCACATCTACGTGGCGCTGATGCTCGCGGTCGAGTCGATGGTGCTGATGAGCTTCGTCGCGACCGATGTACTGCTGTTCTACATCTTCTTCGAGGCGATGCTGGTGCCGATGTACTTCCTCATCGGCGGTTTCGGCGCCGCTGACGAGGGACGCCGGTCGCGGGCGGCCGTCGAGTTCCTGCTCTACAACCTCTTCGGCGGGTTGATCATGCTGGCGGCGGTGATCGGGCTGTACGTGGTGAGCTCCCGGTCGGGTCTCGGTCCGGACGGGGCCGGGACATTCAGCTTCTCCGACCTCGCCGCGGCCGCGTCCGCCGGTGGCCTCGACGCCTCCCAGGCGACGCTCGACCTGCTCTTCCTCGGATTCTTCTTCGCCTTCGCGGTCAAGGCACCGCTGTGGCCCGTGCACACCTGGTTGCCGGACGCGGCGGTGTCGACCACGCCCGCGGCCGCGGTGATGATGATGGCCGTCATGGACAAGGTCGGCACCTTCGCGATGCTGCGGTTCTGCATCGGTCTCTTCCCCGACGCGTCGGCCCGGTTCGCACCGTGGATCTCCGCGCTCGCCGTCGTCAGCATCGTCTACGGAGCGCTGTGCGCCATCGGGCAGCGCGACGTGATGCGCCTGATCTCGTACACCTCCATCTCACACTTCGGGTTCATCGTCCTCGGCGTCTTCGCCCTCACCGGGCAGGGACAGTCCGGCTCGGCGCTGTACATGGTCAACCACGGTCTCTCGACGGCCGCGCTGTTCCTGGTGGCGGGATTCCTGGTGAGCCAGCGGGGCAGCTCGCTGATCGCCGATTACGGCGGGGTGCAGAAGCTCGCCCCGGTGCTGGCAGGCACGTTCCTGGTGGCCGGTCTGGCGACCCTCTCCCTTCCCGGACTGGCGCCGTTCGTGAGTGAGTTCCTGGTCATCGTCGGCACCTTCACGCGGTATCCTGTCGCCGCGATCGTCGCCGCGTCGGCCCTGGTGCTGTCGGCGGTCTACATCCTGTGGACGTATCAGCGCATGATGGGCGGACCCGAACGGCTCAGCGCCACGGTCGACGCCGGAGCGCAGGTGCCGATACGGGATCTCGATCTGCGGCAGAAGGCGGTCGTCGCGCCGTTGATCGTCGGACTGCTGGTGCTCGGTTTCTTCCCGCGGCTGGTGCTGGACTACATCGATCCGGCGGTGTCCCCGGCCCCGATCAGCACCCCGGCCGTCAGTGCCGGTGAAGGAGGTCATCGATGACCCTCGCGAGTGCTCTCGACGCTCACAGCATCGACTACTTCCGGCTCTCCCCCATGCTGATCGTCTTCGGCGCCGGAGTGATCGCGGTCCTGGTGGAGGCCTTCGCTCCGAAGCAGCGGCGCTACCGTGCCCAGCTGTGGCTGGCCGGAGGCGCCCTGGTGGCGGCCTTCGTGGCGCTGATGTTCGTCACCGCGTCCTTCATGGCGGACGGCGCCTCGGTGGCGATGTCCGGTGCCGTGGTGATCGACGGTCCGGCGCTGCTGCTGCAAGGTGCGGTGCTGGTGGTCTCGCTGGGCTCGATCGCGGTGATGGGCGAGCGCCGGCTCGACCGGGTGTGGGCGCCGCTGGAGGTGCGCACCGCGGCGGGCGAGCGCATCGCGGTCGGCGGGTCGAGCGGCGACGCCGCCGACGCCGATCTCCCCGCCGACGCCTTCACTCCCTCCGGCGCCACCGTTCCCGGCTCCCCCGACGAACTCGTCGCCGGGCGCGCGGGGGCGATCACCACAGAGGTCTACCCGCTCGCACTGCTCGCCGTCGGCGGAATGATGCTGTTCGGTGCGTGCGGCGATCTGCTCACCATGTTCATCGCGCTCGAGGTGCTGTCGCTCCCGCTGTACCTGCTGTGCGGACTCGCACGGCGACGCCGGCTGCTGTCGCAGGAGGCATCGCTCAAGTACTTCCTGCTGGGTGCGTTCTCGTCGGCGATCTTCCTGTTCGGCGCCTCGTTCGCCTACGGCGCGACGGGATCGCTGTCGCTGTCGGCCATCGGCGACGCCGTCGCGGGCGGTGAGCTCGAACCGGCCGCCGACCGCACGCTCGCGGTGCTCGCGGTGACCCTGCTCGCCGTCGGACTGCTCTTCAAGGTGGGCGCGGTGCCGTTCGGCTCGTGGGTACCCGACGTCTACCAGGGCGCTCCGACTCCGGTCACCGCGCTGATGGCCTCCGCGACCAAAGTGGCGGCGTTCGGCGCACTGCTGCGGGTGCTGCACGTATCGTTCGGCGCGCTGGAGCCGCAGTGGCGGCCTGCCCTGTGGGCGGTCGCGATTCTCACGATGGTGGTCGCGACGCTCATGGCCGTCACCCAGGGCGACCTGAAGCGCATGCTCGCCTACTCCTCGGTGAGCCACGTCGGTTTTGCGCTGGTCGGGGCGATCACGATGTCGAAGGACGGCGTGGCCGCCACGCTGTTCTACGTCTGCGCCTACGCGTTGTCTGCATTCGGTGCTTTCGCGCTGCTGTCGGTGGTCCGCGACGGCGCCGGGCGCGAGAGCACCGAGATCGCCTCGTGGGCCGGGCTCGGCCGCAGGCGACCCCTGGTCGGGGCGATGATGTCGCTGTTTCTGCTCTCATTCGCCGGCATCCCGCTCACCAGCGGATTCATCGCCAAGTTCGCGGTCTTCGGCGCGGCCGCCGACGACGGCGCCTGGCCGCTGGTCATCGTCGGCGTCCTCTGCAGCGCCGTCGCCGCGTACTTCTACATCCGGGTCATCGTCGCGATGTTCTTCTCCGATCCCCCGCAGGATGCTCCCGAGGTGGTCACTCCGAGTCTGCTGACCTCGGTGCCGATCGCGCTGTCGGCGGCGCTGACCCTCGTACTGGGTCTGTTCCCCCAGTGGCTACTCGACCTCGCGACCTCCGCCGCCGCCTTCTACCGAGGCTGACTCAGCGCCGCCGAAGGCCGTCGCACCGGTGCCACTGACTGCGAGCTCGATCCGCTTCCTCAGGTCGTCGGAGCCGAGATCGTCGAGGTCGTCGAGACGTCGCCACATCACCTCGGTCAGTTCGCCGTCGGACGGTACTGGGTCGCCCGACCGCCAGCGGCAGCGGAACGTCAGATCGAGGTAGTCCACCTGGTCGCCGTTCACGTGCGTGCGCCGGGGCAACTGGTGCACCCACGCCAGCCGCTCCACCTCGATGTCGACTCCCGCCTCCTCCAACGCCTCCCGCCGCGCGGCCGTCGCGGGTTCCTCACCGGGATCGACGATCCCGGTGATGGGCGCCAGCGCGCCGTTGTCCGACCGACGTCCCAGCAGAACCCGTACTTCGTTCGCGTCCTCCCGCAGGATCACGGCGGTCACACCGATCAGCACCAGCGGGTCATGACCGATGTGCTCGCGCAGCTTCAGGACGTACTCGGGGGTCGGCATGAGCGTCAGGCTACGCGGGCTCGATTCCCTTCTCCGCGGCGATCGCGTCGATCCGCTGCGCCAGCGCGACGTCGAAGGAGGTCAGCTGACCGACGCTGTGCGTCACCAGCCGGAAGGCCACCGCCGGATACCGCAGGTCGACGTCGGGGTGATGACCGGCCTCCTCGGCCGCCGCCACCACGGCGGTCACCATCTCCAGACCGCGGACCATGTTGCCCGGCCGGTACTCGGCCACGAGCATCCCGTCGTCGACGGTCCAGGCATCGGGGGTCTGGGCGAGCGCCTCCGCCCGGGTCACGGGCTCCGGTTTCTGCGTCATGATTCATCCTCCTGTCACCGGTGACACGTCGACGCAGGGCACCGGACGCGGATGCGCCGGATCCAGGGCGTTGAGTACCAGCGCCGCGCTGCGTCTGTTCGACGTGATCGACATGTGGTCGGAACGGTCGCGGGAGCAACCGTCCTGTACGACGATGTTGCGCACCCGGGTGCCGGGCGGACCGTCGAGCAGCCCGGCGGTGTACGGCGTCACGATCTCATCGTCGCGGGTCACGATGTTGGTGTAGGCGACGCCGGGCAGATACGGCGTCGGCTCGCGGACGGCTCTGTTGAAATCGAGATCCTTCGGCGGCGACGAACACTCCGGGCAGGCCGGCCGGACGGGTTCGGCGATGCCGAGGCTCCGGCGGAACGACGCGATCGCCTCACCGCGCGCATCGTCGTCGTCGGGGCCCTGCCGCCAGTACGGCGCCAGGGAGACGTAGTGCGCCACCTCTCCCCGGCCGCCGAGGTACTTCATCCAGTACGTGGGGATCTCGGTGCCAAGCGAGTGCCCGACCAGATCCACCTGGTCCGCGCCGGTGGCGGCCCGCACGCGGTCGATGAATCGCTTGACGTCCCAAGCACTGTCGAGCTTGGGACCGAGGCCCCCGAGCGCGGAGACCGGCCAGACTCGCGCGAGCGCACCGTAGGTCGGGGCGAAGACGCAGTAGCCGTCGTTCTTGAGTACCGGAGCCAGTGTGGCCCAATTGGTCTGGCGGCCGCCGCCGCTGCCGTGCAGCAGCACCACCGGGTGCGGGTGACGCGGCGTCGGTCGGCACGAGAAGTCGTTGGTGCCCGGCAGCGAGCCGCCGGGGTTCGCCAGCTCGGCGCGGATTCCGGCGAGGAAGTCGTACGGGACCGGCAGCCGGGCCGGAGCCGCGGTCGCGGTTCCGGGGACACAGGCCAGCGCGACGAGGAGAATCACCAGTGAAAGCCGCGCCGCCACCGTCTCAACTCCTCGCGGCGGCCAGGTAGTCGTCTTGGAAGATGCCCATCCGCGTGGCGTCCCGGTAGGCGCCGTCGGCGAAGAACTCTCGGCGCAGCACCCCCTCGACGACGAACCCCGCCTTCTCGTACACGTGGATGGCCGCGGCGTTTTCGGTGTCCACCAGCAGGTACACCTTGTGCAGGTTGAGCGAGCGGAATGCGAAGTCGAGCGCCGCGCGCGTCGCCGCGCCGGCGTATCCGCGTCCCTGCTCGCCGGGCGCGATGATGATCTGGAATTCGCAGTTGCGGTGCACCTGGTCGATGTACACCAACTCGACCAGCCCCACCCGGCGTCCGGCGGCGTCGACGATGAAGCGGCGCTCACGGTCTCCGCACCGCTGCTGCCGGACGAATGTCTCCTCGAGGTCGGTGATGGTCACGTGCGCCGGCTCGAACCAGTAGCGCATCACCTCGGGATCGTTGAAAAGGCCGTGGACGAACTGCAGATCGGCCCGTTCCAGCGCCCGGAGCCTCGGCGCTGCGAAGGTCTCCGGAGTCGTAGCGTCACCCATGTCTGAGACCCTACTGCGACGCGGCCCGGCGCGGGAGTGCCGGATGCCCGACTCAGGGTGTCCGGGTCAGATGTCGTCGAACGACCCGCCGCGTCCCCTGCCCGCCGCGAAACGCTGCGCGCCGCCGACACCGTCCGCACGCAGCGAGGTCATGCCGATCGCGAACTCCCGGCGCAGCGCGGCCTCCTCGGAGTCCGCCCATTGTGCGCGGGCCGAGCGACGGTCGCCGCGCATGCAGGTGGCGGGCATGCGCGCGATGTCGTGGGCGAGCGCAACCGCCGCCTCGCGTGCGGTCCCCGCCGGGACCACGCGGTTCACCAGACCGAACGTCAGCGCCTCCGCGGCGTCGACGGGACGGCCGGTCAGGATGAGGTCCATCGCACGGCTGTGTCCGATCAGGCGCGGCAGGCGGACCGTTCCGCCGTCGATCAGCGGTACGCCCCACCGGCGGCAGAACACGCCGAACGTGGCGTCCTCGTCGGCGACCCGGAGATCGCACCACAGTGCCAGTTCCAGCCCGCCGGCCACCGCGTGCCCGTTGATCGCGGCGACGACCGGCTTGTCGAGGTCCATCCTGGTCGGTCCCATCGGGCCGTCTCCGTCCGGCGTCAGCACATTGGTGCGCTCGGTGCCGACGGCCTTGAGATCGGCACCGGCGCAGAACGACGGACCGTCGCCCGCCAGCACCGCCACCCGGGCGTCGGAGGCCTCGAATTCGCGGAAGGCGGCCGCGAGTTCGCGCGCCATGCCGGCGTCGACCGCGTTGTGCCGTTCCGGCCGGGCCATGATCACCACCGTCACGTCGCCGTCGCGCTCCACCCTGACGTCGTTCATCACTGCACTCCTTCGCCGGAAACCCCGATCTTTTGGGGAGTTCGGCGTTCTGTCAAGGCGACCGCGTGACAGGCTGGCCGATATGCGCGATGTCGTCATCTGTGAACCCCTCCGCACTCCGATCGGCAGGTACGGCGGTGCCCTCAGATCGCTGTCGGCGGCCCGGCTGGGCGAGATCGCGCTCCGCGCACTGATCGAGCGCACGGGTCTGGACCCGGAAGCCGTCGACGACGTGGTGCTCGGCAACGTGTACCCCACCAGCGAGGCCCCCGCCATCGGACGCGTGGTCGCACTCGACGCCGGACTGCCGGTGACGGTGCCCGGCGCGCAGGTGGACCGCCGCTGCGGTTCCGGTCTGTACTCGGTGATCATGGCCGCCATGCAGGTGGCCACCGGCGCGTGCGGCTTGGCCGTCGCCGGCGGAACCGAGTCGATGAGCAACGTCCCCTTCTACAGCACCGACATGCGCTGGGGCGTGCGCGGGCCTGGTGTGATGCTGCACGACGGCTTGGCGCGCGGGCGTGTGACCGCGGGTGGGCGCCATCACCCGGTCCCCGGCGGCATGCTCGAGACCGCTGAGAATCTCCGCAGGCGGTACGGGATCTCCCGCACCGACCAGGACGCCCTCGCCGTCGAATCGCATCGGCGAGCGGTGGAGGCACAGCGGTCCGGCGTGTTCGCCGAGGAGATCGTGCCCGTCACGGTTCCCTCGAAGGCGGGCGACATCGTCGTCGACTCCGACGAACATCCCCGTGCCGATACGACGATGGAGACCCTCGGGCGGCTCCGGCCCATCCTGGCCGCCTCCGACCCCGACGCGACGGTCACCGCGGGCAATGCCAGCGGGCAGAACGACGCGGCGGCGGTCTGTCTGGTGACGCACCCCGAGCGGGCGCAGGAGCTGGGTCTCGAGCCGATCGCACGCCTGGTCTCGTGGTCCGTCGCCGGAGTGGACCCGGCGTACATGGGCATCGGACCGGTTCCCGCGACCGGCGCCGCCCTCGCCCGCGCCGGGCTGTCCCTCGCCGATATGGATCTGATCGAACTGAACGAGGCCTTCGCCGCCCAGGCTCTCGCCTGCACTCGCGAGCTGGGTCTGGGAGCCGACGATGCCGCTCGGATCAACGTCCACGGTTCGGGCATCTCGCTGGGGCATCCCGTCGGCGCCACCGGGACCCGGATGCTCGGCACGCTCGCCCGCGAGCTGCGCCGCCGCGACGCCCTGTACGGTCTGGCCACCATGTGCATCGGCGGAGGTCAGGGGCTCGCAGCGATCATCCAGCGCGTCTGAGGGCTACCGGCCGATGTCGCCCGCGTTACCCGCGGATCACGGAGTTCTCGCATCGGCACCCCGCTCGCCGGTGCGTTCGGCACGTGGTCCAGCATTGCCGAATCCACGAACAGGAGAAGGCGATGCACCTCAGCGACCGGCAGATCACCCTGCGTTTCATGGCGGCCCCGACCGATGTCGCGACCCTCGGCGGCGGTGTCCGCGGCGGTCGGATCCTCGAATGGGTCGACAAGGCGGCCTACGCGTGCGCGGCGGCCTGGTCCGGCGGCTACAGCGTGACCGCGTACGTCGGGAACATCAGCTTCGGGCGGGACATCGATTCCGGCGACATCGTCGAGGTGACGGCCACGCTCATCCTCACCGGCCGATCGAGCATGCACATCGAATGCCGGGTGGCCTCGGCCGATCCGCGGCTCGGCGAGTTCACCGAGGCGAGTCGCTGCATCCTGGTGTTCGTCGCCGTCGACGACGACGGCACGCCGACACCGGTCCGTCAATGGCGGCCCGTCCTGCCCGACGACCTCGACCGCGCCGCGTACGCCGCCGAACGCACCGAGGTCCGCAATCGGATCACCGCGGCGATGGCCGGGGCCGACTACGGCGCGCCGTCGACCGCACCCGAGGCCTCCACCCGTTTCCTCGCCGCCCCCACCGACGTCAACTGGGGCGGCAACACCCACGGCGGCCGGGTGATGGGCTGGATCGACGACGCCGCGTACCTCTGCGGGGTGCGGTGGTGCGGCGGCGAAGCGGTGACCGTCTACATGGGCGGCGTCCGCTTCTACGAGCCGATCCGCATCGGACAGGTGGTCGAGGTCAGCGCGCGTCTGATCCACACCGGCCGCCAGACCATGCATGTCTCGGTGCACGTCCACGCCCACTGGCCGCGCGACGGGCGGCAGACGCGCCGCCTCGCGGCCCACGGTCTGACGGTGCTGGCAGCGCTCGACGCGGACGGTGACGCCGCGCCGGCACCGACGTGGACGCCGAGGCTTCCCGGCGACGTCGCCCTCGACCGACACGCCCGCGAACTGATCGCGATCCGCGGCCAGCGGCGCCCGGCTCGCGAGCACCGGATGGTGGAGATCTGACACCTGGCGCAGGCCCGGCGCGCTGTGGCGTGCCGGCCCGGGATAATCGGTGGCATGACCGAATCCGCCGAGCAGAGCCGTCAGTACACCACCGCCGTCGCCGTCGAGGACTTCCGGCGCAACATCGCCGCCGTGCAGGCACGGATCGACGCCGCCGCGCGTCGGGCCGGACGTGATCCGGCTCAGGTGCAGCTCCTTCCGGTGTCGAAGACGGTGCCCGAGGAGCGGATCGTCAACGCGGTCGCCGCCGGCTGTCGTCGCCTCGGCGAGAACAAGGTGCAGGAGGCCAAGCGAAAGCACGGCGCCCTCGCCGACCTCGACGTCTCCTGGTCGGTGATCGGGCACCTGCAGACCAACAAGGCCAAGGACGTGGCCGCTTTCGCCGACGAGTTCCAGGCGCTCGACAGCCTCCGCGTGGCCGAGGCGCTCGACCGCAGACTGCAGGCCGCGGGCCGCGGCCTCGACGTGTACGTGCAGGTGAACACCTCGGGCGAGGACAGCAAGTACGGGCTCGCGCCCGACGAGCTGCCTGCGCTGCTCAGGCAGCTGCCGAACTACTCCGCCCTGCGCGTTCGCGGACTGATGACGCTCGCGGTCTTCTCCGACGACACCGATCGGGTGCGCTCGTGCTTCCGGCTGCTGCGCGACCTCCGCGACCGGACCCGCGACGCCGACCCGGACCTCCTCGGCGACGGCGGACTCTCGATGGGCATGTCGGGCGATTACGAGCTCGCCGTCGAAGAGGGCTCCACCTGTGTCCGGGTGGGCCAGGCGATCTTCGGCGCACGGGCGACTCCGGACAGTATGTACTGGCCGGGCTGACCGCGGCCGGTCGCGTCGCTCAGGCCTCCCTGGCGCCGATCAACGCCTCCGAGATCACGCCGGTGGCCCGCCGGAGCGCGAGGATCGCCCGCTCCTGCAGTTCATCGTCCATCCGCGACGTCGGACCGGAGATCCCGACGGCCATCGGGGTCGGCGCCCCGGGAACCGCCATCGCGACGCAGCGGACGCCGAGTTCCTGCTCCTGTTCGTCCACCGAGTAGCCGTTCGAGCGCACCCGTTCCACCTCCGCGAAGACGCCGGAGAGGGAGGTGACGCTGTATTTCGTGGTCGCGGGCATGCCCGCCTGCGACACGAGCTTGAGGATCCGGGCGTCGTCGAGCTCTGCCAGGATCGCCTTGCCGACCCCGGAATTGTGCAGGTTGACCCGTCGTCCGACCTCGTTGTTGGTGCGCATGGTGTGCGGCGACGGCACCTGCGCGGTGTAGATGACCATGTCTCCGTCGAGGACCGCGAGGCTCGCGGTCTCCGACAGCTCGGCCACCAGCGCCTCCAGCACCGGATCCGCGACCGCGCCGAGCTGCCGGTTGGCGACCTCGCCCAAGCGGATCAGTCGAGGTCCGAGCGCGTACCGTTTGTTCGGCAGCTGCCGGACGTATCCGATGCCGACGAGCGTGCGAAGCAGCCGGTGGATGGTCGGCGGAGGCAGCGGCGACTCGCCGGAGAGGTGGCTGAGCGAGCACTCGCCGCCGGCTCGGCCGATCAACTCCATCAATTCGAATGCGCGCTCGACGGACTGCACGCCGCCCGTCTTGCCCTCGCTTGCCGCTGCGGCCACCGTCTCGCTCCTCAGGTCTGGGACACCAGAACTCTATCTTCCACCATGCGGAACACAAAGTGTCTCCACAATCCGTGTCCGCTTGTGTGAAGTGCACAATTCGCACTAGACTCCACGATACGGAATTACAATTCCGTATTCGACTGACCGGGAGGGTGAATGACCAGCGGCTATCTCAGCGACTCCTTTCTGGCCGACGTCGACAGCCGATTGTCGGAGGCGGACGAGGACCTGGTACGCCGCTACCCCGGCGACGACGGTCGACGCCAGCCGGTCCACACCGTGTACGTTCCCGCCGACCGCTACGCACCCGAACTCCCGCGACAATGGGGCGCCGCCGCACTGGACACCGCGCGCGCGGCCGGCGGCCTCGACGCGGTCGCGGCGATGATCGGACTCGGCGCCGCGCCCGAGTCCACGCCGGAACGGCTCGCCGATCTCGTCGCGGCCAAACTGAGGTCCGAACCCATCGAGGACCTCCGTCTCGACTTCGAGGACGGATACGGCGACCGCGGTGACGCCGCCGAGGACGCCGACGTCGCATCCGCCGCCGCAGCGGTGCGCTCCGCGAACGACTCCGACGCGCTCCCGCCGTTCATCGGCATCCGCTTCAAATGCTTCGAGGCTCCCGTCCGGCGCCGCGGGCTGCGCACGCTCGACGCCTTCATCGGCGCCTTGGCGGCCGGAGGGCCGCTGCCCGACGGCCTCACCCTCACGCTCCCGAAGGTCACTTCGGTGGACCAGGTGGAGGCGATGGTCCAGGTCGCGGCAGCACTGGAACAGGCGCACGGCCTCCCGTCCCGGCGCATCCGGTTCGAGGTCCAGGTGGAGACGCCGCAGGCCGTCCTGGGCCCCGACGGCACGGCTCCGGTGGCGAGACTGATCCATGCGGGCGACGGACGGGTCAGCTCACTGCACTACGGCACCTACGACTACTCGGCGTCGCTCGGCATCGCGGCGGCGTACCAATCGATGGAGCACCCGGCGGCCGACCACGCCAAGAACGTCATGCAGCTGGCCGTCGCGGGCACCGGCGTTCACCTGTCCGACGGTTCCACCAACGTCCTGCCCGTCGGCGACGACCGGGAGCGGGCGGCGGCCTGGCGGCTGCACGCCCGACTCGTCCGCCGCCACCTGGAGCGCGGCATCTACCAGGGGTGGGATCTGCACCCGAACCAGCTCGTGACCCGTTTCCTGGCCACCTACGCCTTCTACCGCGACGGCTTCGCTCCCGCCGCCGCGCGTCTGCGGAACTACATGCACCGCATCGACTCCGGGATTCTCGACGAGCCGGCCACGGCCCGCGCACTCGCCGGTTTCATCGACCGCGGCGCCGTCTGCGGCGCACTCCCCGCCGACGATGTGGAAGCCGCCACCGACCTCCCGATGGAGACGGTCCGGGCCGTCGCCCTCGGTCGCATCACCACTCCGCTCGCCTGAACCGAACTCACACCCCACAGAGGAGACGTCGTGACCCCACCGCAGAAAGCGTCGTACTACACTCCCCGCGGCGGCCTGCCGCCGCAGACCGCGCTGCTCACGGATCGGGCCGTGGTCACCGAGGCGTACACGGTGATCCCCCGCGGTGTCCTCTCCGACATCGTCACGTCGGTCTTCCCCGAGTGGACCCGCACGCGCGGCTGGATCCTGAATCGGCCGGTCGCCGGCGGTTCCACCACGTTCTTCCAGGCCATCATGGAGGTCCAGCCCGGTGGAGGCGCCGACCGGCCCGAGCCGCAGCCCGAGGTGGAGGGTTTCCTGTTCGTCACCTCCGGCGCGCTGTCGGTGGTCGCCGACGGACATGCGCAGACGCTCACCGAGGGCGGGTTCGCCTACCTCCCCGCGGGCACGGCGTGGTCGGCACGCAACGACGCAGACGCCGACGCGACCTTCGTCTGGATCCGCAAGCGTTATCAGCCCGTCGACGGCCATGCGCCGTCGGTCCGCTTCGGGAACGAGCGGGACATCGAACCGTCCGCGATGCCCGGCACCGACGGCAAATGGCGCACCACCCGCATGCTCGATCCGCAGGACCTCGCCTACGACATGCATGTCAACGTCGTGACCTTCGAGCCCGGCGCCACCATCCCCTTCGCCGAGACGCACGTCATGGAGCACGGACTCCTGATGCTGGAAGGCAAGGCCGTCTACCACCTCAACGGCGACTGGGTGGAGGTGCAGGAGGGCGACTACCTCTCCCTGCGCGCGTTCTGCCCGCAGGCCTGCTACGCCGGTGGGCCGTCGAACTTCCGGTATCTGCTCTACAAGGACGTCAACCGCCAGATCCTGCTCTGACTTCAGGCAGATCGTCTCCCCGCACTCCGCCCGGTACGCGTGCTCCCCCACCGCGTGCCGGGCGGTTCCATGCTTCGGTGGTCGGCGGATCAGATCTGGAACGGCCAGCCCACGACCTTCTTCTCACGCGGCGGTGCGTACGTGCGCACCTTGGAGGTCGACAGTCCCATGCGGACGAGCCCCTCGGCGACGGTGACCGCCGAACGCACGCCGTCGACGATGGGAACGCCGGTCGCGGCCCTGACCTTCTCCTCGAGCTCGGCCATTCCGCCGCAGCCGAGGCAGATCACCTCGGCGTGATCGCGCTCGACCGCTTCGCGCGCCTGCGCGACGATCGCCTCCACGGCACGCTCCGGGTCGGACTCCAATTCGAGGACGCCGAGGCCGGACGCCCGCACCGACGCGCAGCGCGTCGCGAGACCGGCGAGGCGCAGTCGGTCCTCGATCAGCGGAACGGTGCGGTCGAGCGTCGTGACGACCGAGTACTTGTGACCGAGGTACATGGCCGTCGAGGCGGCCGCCTCGGTGATGTCGACGACGGGCACGTCGAGCAGTTCCTGCAGTCCCTCTCGGCCGTGTTCGCCGTAGCCGGCCTGGATGACGGCGTCGAAGGGCTCGGGATAGGACGTGATCGCATCCATGACGGCGATAGCGGCGAGGTACGACTCGAAGTTGCCCTCGCAGGAGTCCGCGCCGAAGCGCGGAGTGACCCCGAAGATCTCGGTCCCGGGCGCGGCGACGGCCCGGGCCGACTCCGCGATCGCGTCGGTCATGGACTGCGTGGTGTTGACGTTGGCGACGAGAATCCGCACGGATTCGCTCCTTCGGGGGAATGGACGGGAATGGGGCGTGCCGGACGTCAGTGCGTGCTGGCGACGGCGATGGCCTCGCCGGAGACGTCGGCGAACGGTCCCTTGCGATCGGCGACGAGCAAATAGACGATCGCACCGACGGCGGCCCCGATGAACCACGAGTACTCCGAGACCACTTCGAAGGCCGGCACGAAAGCCAGGACGAGAGCGAACGCCGCCGTCGGGATCAGTGCGATCACCGCGCGGGGGTTGACGCCGCCCCGGTAGTGGTAGGCGCCGTCGGGGTCCTCGGTGAACAGCTCGGGAACATTGACCCGCGATCGCCGGACCAGCCAGTAGTCGGCCATCACGATGCCGAACAGCGGGCCGAGCAGGGCACCGAGTCCGCCGAGGAAGTAATTGATGACCGCGGGCGAGTTGTAGAGGTTCCACGGCAGGATCACCAGACCGATGACCGCGGAGACCAGCGCCGCGCGCTGGAAGTTCAGCGTCTTGGGGAACAGATTGCTCAGCGCGTAGATCGGTGCGACGAAGTTCGCCATCATGTTGACCGCGACCGTCAGGATCAGCAGCGCGAGGCAGGCGAGCACCAGCAGGAACGTGTTCGGCACGGCCTGGACGATGTCGGCCGGCGATTCGATGACCCGGCCGTCGATCCGAAACTGCGCGCCGGCGAGGGTGATGACGATGCCGCCGAAGAGCAGCATGTTCAGCGGAATGCCGAAGAAGTTGCCCCGCACGATGGAGCCCTTCGACTTCGCGTTGCGGGTGAAATCGCAGAAGTTGAGGACGAACGTGCCGTAGATCGCCACCCAGAGGCTGGCGCCGCCGACGATCTTGGCCCACATCTCACCGCCGGTGAGCGAGTCCGGCGTCGTCCACGCGATGGTCCAGTCGGCCTGGCTGAGCATCCAGACGGCCAGCGCGATCATGGTGATGAGAATGACGGGTCCGGCGAAGGCCTCGTACCGGCGAATCATCTCCATGCCGTAGCTGACGATCACCAGCTGGATCACCCACAGCGAGACGAACGAGATCCAGCCGAGGGTGGAGAGTCCGAGGAAACTGTTCGCATCGAGGTTCTGGGCCGACGGGATCAGCGCGACGATCAGGATGCGCAGCACCACCGACGCGAGGAAGGTCTGGATGCCGAACCAGGCGATGGCGACGGCGCCGCGGATGAGGGCGGGGATCTGCGCACCACGGATGCCGAACGAGATCCGGCTCATCACCGGGAACGGGACGCCGGTCTTCTCGCCCATGAATCCCGAGAGATTCAGGAGCAGGAACAGGAACAGTCCGCCGAGGCCGAGGGCCAGCAGGATCTGCCATCCGCCCAGGCCGAGCGCGAACAGGCCGATCGCGAACGCGTAGTTGCCGAGGCTGTGCACGTCGTTGGCCCACAGCGTGAAGATGTTGTACGCGCTCCATCGTCGTCCGGCCCGCTTGGTCGGAGCCAGATCGGCGTTGTAGAGGGCGGGACTCACGCATTCCGGCAGTCCCTGCTCGGTCCGCACGGCGACGTCGTCGAACGACACCGCGGACTCAGTGCGGCCGGCGGGGCCGGCGTCCTCGATCACTCCGGATGATTCGGTGCTCATGGCAGGACTTTCACTCGTCGCGGAGGACCTTGCCGCCAACCGCTGATTCCACTGTGTGGAATTAAGATTCCGTGGTTTTGAACATTTACGCCTACCGCTCGGTCAGATGTCAACCCCCGAGCACGTCGCACGCCCGCTGGGCGCCGTTCCAAAAAACGACGATGTGATTCCACCATGAGGAATTACTCTGCGGTATTCTCTCCTCGACAGATCTGTCCGGCGACCACGTGGAGGAGCAGCCGCACATGAGTACCAGCCCGGAGAGCAACGAGACGGCGCAGTCCGTGTCCGCCGAGCCCGCGACCGCGTTCGATCTGGTCCTGCGCGGCGAGCAGATGTTGACGACGGCGGGGATCGTGGCCCGCGAGATCGGCATCCGCGACGGCCGCGTCACCGCGATCGAGCCGCTCGGCAGCGGCCTGCAGGGTGCCGAGGTCATCGAACTCGCGTCGAATCAAGTGATGATTCCGGGGCTGGTCGACACCCACGTGCACGTGAACGAGCCGGGTCGCACCGAATGGGAGGGCTTCGAGTCCGCCACCAAGGCGGCCGCCGCGGGCGGCGTCACCACGCTGATCGACATGCCGCTGAACTCGATTCCGTCCACCGTCACGGTCGAGGCGCTCAACATCAAGCGGCGGGCCGCCGCGGGCAAGACCTACATCGACGTCGGCTTCTGGGGCGGCGCCATTCCCGGCAACGAGGGCGACCTCCGCGGGCTGCACGACGAGGGCGTCTTCGGTTTCAAGTGCTTCCTGCTGCACTCGGGCGTCGACGAGTTTCCGCATCTCACCGCCGACGAGATGGAAGCGGATATGGCGGAGCTGGCGAAGTACGACTCCCTGATGATCGTTCACGCCGAGGACTCGCACGCGATCGACCACGCGCCCACCGCGGAGGGCAACCAGTACGCGAACTTCCTGGCCTCCCGCCCGCGCGGCGCAGAGAACGTGGCGGTCGCCGAGGTGATCGAGCGCGCCCGCTGGACCGGCGCCCGCGCGCACATCCTGCACCTGTCGTCCTCGGACGCACTGCCGATGATCGCCTCGGCGCGCCGCGACGGCGTCAAGCTCACCGTCGAGACGTGTCCGCACTACCTGACGCTGCTCGCCGAGGAGATCCCCAACGGCGCCACCGCGTACAAATGCTGTCCGCCGATCCGCGAGGCGTCGAACCGAGAGCTGCTCTGGCAGGGGCTGCTCGACGGCACCATCGACTGCATCGTGTCCGACCACTCGCCGTCGACGGTCGACCTCAAAGACGTCGAGGGCGGCGACTTCGGCGTCGCCTGGGGCGGCGTCGCATCACTGCAACTGGGACTGTCGCTGATCTGGACCGAGGCCAAGCGCCGCGGCATCGGCCTGCCGCAGGTGATGGAATGGATGTCGGCCAAGCCCGCGGCTCTGGCCGGGCTGACCAACAAGGGCCGCATCGCCCTCGGCTGCGACGCCGACTTCGCGATCTTCGAGCCCGATTCGGCGCAGGTGGTCGACGTCCGCAACCTGCATCACAAGAACCCGATCAGTCCGTACGACGGCCGCGCCCTGGCCGGCGTCGTCACGGGCACCTGGCTTCGCGGTCAGAAGGTCGACTTCGAGAACCCCCGCGGCCGGATGCTGCGCCGCGGAGACGTCTGATCCCATCACCTGGTCAGACAACGGAAAACGACTTCGCCGGCGAGGCACCACCTCGCCGGCGAAGTGCGTTGTGGCACAGCGAACTTCCAAACGCTTGTCGGCTGATCGGTCTAATCGTCCACCGGGCTCGCTGATATCCCCGAACAAGACATTGCCGACTCCTAAGATTCGTACGGTTTCCGCGCATTGCGCACACGCACATTCAGGAGCACGATGACCAACCAGCCACCCCTTCCACCGAATGGCCCCTACCCGCAGTATGGCCATCCACCCGTCGGCCCAGGGATGCAACCGCCCGTGCCGCCGGCCAAGCAGCGCAAGAAGTGGCCATGGATCGTCGGCATCGTCGTCGTAGTGGTGATCATCGCGGCGGCGATGAGCGGCGGCGATGACGACAAGTCCACTGACAAGACTGCGAAGAGCGCGGCGACCGTTTCCCAGCGAGCCGACACAGCGACCGCTGTCCCAGACGATGAAACGAACGAGAAGTCTGACAAGAAGTCGAAGGATGCGGGGCTCAACACTCCCGTCCGGGATGGCAAGTTCGAGTTCACTGTCACCGGTGTCGAGAAGGGCGTGCCCTCTGTGGGTGACAATCCCTACCTCACCGAGCAGGCTCAAGGGCAGTTCGTCATCCTGTCGGTCACAGTGAAGAACATCGGGAAGAAGCCCCAGTCCTTCTCTCCGACCGCCCAGAAGCTGACCGACTCCGAAGACCGGACATTCGAGCCCGACACGACAGCGCAGATCGCGCTCGGCGGGTCGGACATCACCGTCTGGGACAACATCAACCCGGGCAACGCAGTCGACGTCAAGCTCGTATTCGATATGCCGAAGGGCGCTGTTCCCGCAGCCGTGGAACTGCACGATTCGATGTTCTCGAATGGAGCCTCGGTGGATCTGGCCTAACCGCCTACACCACCCGCTTCAGGCGGTCACCCGGGTCATCGCCCAGGTCCAGCACCTCGTTGAAGCCGTCGACGAGGCACTCGGCGAATAATTCCGGCTCGGTGACGGCGGCGGCGTCGAAGTTCAGGCCGAGGCACGCCGTGCCGTTGTGCGTGATCATCGTGGCCATCACCGCGCAGCCGGGCAGCGGGCCGAAGGGGAACATCCGCTCCACACGGGCGCCGGCGACGAACGTCTCCCACGGAATCCCCGGCACATTGCTGGCCTGCAGATCGTTCTGCGACGTGGTGCCGCTGAACTGCGCCAGCAGCGGGCCGGGCAGCCAAGCCGCCACCGGCCCGATGGTGTTGAGGATGTCGACCGCGGGCTCGGCGCGCGCCGCGCGGACCTGCTCCCGGATGGTCAGCACACGCTCGAACGGGTCGTCGATCCCGATCGGTCCCGCGAGCCGCCCGACGGCGATCCGGTTTCCGCCATCGGGATCGCCGGGTTCACGGACCGAGATGGGGATCGCGACGGGAATCGTGTCGACCACCGTCCCCATGCTCTCGTGGTACCGCCGGAAGCCGCCGATCAGGCCGCCGAGGTAGACGTCGTTGATCGACGCGCCGGTCGCCGAACTCACGGCGCGCAGCGCGGCGAAGTCCACCTCGAACGCACTGAACCGCCACGAGAGGCTGCGAGCCGCCAGCAGCGGTGATCCGGGCGGACTGATCATTCCGGCGACTCGCGGAACCGATCGGCCGTACCGAAGCACTCGGCGCAGGGTCCGCTTGGGATCACCGATCGCCCGGACTCCGGCGACGGCGAGTCCGGCCAGTTTCGGCAGCCGGCGGATCTCCTCTCCGATCTGGCGGCTCAGCACGTCGAGAGACGACAGATCCCCGGGTGCGGGGGCGGGCGGCTGCGGCTTGCCCGGTATCGGCTCGCGGCTGGTGGAATGCAGTTGCGCGAGAACGAGAATCGCACCGAGTCCGTCGGTGAGAGCATGATGCGCCTTGAAGAAGTACGCGGTCTTGCCGTCGGCCAGCCCGTCGATGAGGTAGCCCTCCCACGGCGGTCGAGCCGAGTCGAGCGGTGTCATCGCCAGCTGTTCGCAGAGGGTGAGGACCTCGCGCATCGATCCGTCGCCGGCCACCCGGACGCGCCGCAGGTGGTAGTGCAAGTCGAAGTCGGGGTCCACCTCCCAACTCGGGGTGCCGGTGCGCAGCGGCGATTCGATCACTCGCTGACGGAACCGCGGCGCCATCCGGCTTCCCCAGTCGTGCGCCGCCACGAGCCGATCCCAATCCGGTTCACAGTCGTAGACCTCGAGCATCGAGATCGTCGACCGCAACCTGCGGTCGGCGTCGCCGCGCCACATGACCGTGTCGACCGCACTCATCTCCGGTTCGGTGCCCCATGCAAGAGGCCGGTCCACCACCGGCTCGCGCGGTGCGCCGGAATCACTCGTCACCTTCGGACTCCTGCCACTCGAAGACTCCCATCGTCCTGGTCATCCGGCCGTCGTCGAACGCGGTGACCGGCCAGTCGGCCAGCGCGTCCAGGAACTGCTGTCGCACCTGGCTCGCGTACTCGCCGACCTTCTCGGGCACCCACGAGGAGGTGTCCACCGGCGGCAGCACTCGGACCTCGACCGTGCCGGGTTTGATCAACTGCGCTCCGCGCCACATCAGCTCGCCCGCGTTGCGCAAGACCACCGGCACCACCGGCACGCCGGCCTGCATGGCGATGTGGAACGGTCCCTTCTTGAACTCACCGATCCGCGGCGTCGCCGACCTCGTCCCCTCCGGGGCCACGACGAGCGAGAACCCCTCGTCGACCACCTTCCGGACCACCGGTTCCAACTGTTCGATCGCCCGGCCGGCGTCGGCGCGGTCGATGAACGCCACACCCCCGACCTCCAGGATTCTGCCGAACAGCGGCAGGTCGCGGATCTCCTTCTTCGCCACCCCCGTGGCCTGGCCGCGGATGAGATGGATCATCACCGGGAGATCGAGTTTGGACTGGTGGTTGAACACGAAGACGCACGGTCGAGCCGACTGCAGATAGCCGCCTCCGTCGAGGACGTCCACCCGGACCCCGGCGAGTGCGAAACCGGTGTCGATCCCCGACGAGACAGCCTTCTGCATCACCTGCGTGCCGTCGTCGCTGAGCACTCCCCTGGCGAATCCGACGGCGGCGCCGCCGAGAAACGAGCCGTAGAAGGCACTGGTGCGGGCGAGCATGCCGAGCCTGTTGTGCGACGGATTCCGCAGTTCCAGGATCGGCCAGCCACGCGATTCGGCGACCGCCCGCAGCCCCCGCTGGGGCGACACCGCCGCCGGATGTCCTACCGCCTCCAGATAGGGCACATCCTCGTTTCCGTCGCTGTAGGCGAACGACGACGCCAGGTCCAGATCGTGCTCGGCGGCCAGGCGCCGCACCGCGGCGGCCTTGCCGGGGCCCCACAGAGGTCTGCCGAGGATCTTGCCGGTCGCGATCCCATCGATCACCTCGACGTCGGTCGCGAGCGCGTCGTCGGCATCGATCTGCCGGGCGATGGGCTCGATCTGAAAGCGCGTGGCCGAGGACGCGATCACGATGCGGTGTCCCTTGGACCGGTGCGCGCGAATGATCTGCCACATCTGCGGCCGCAGCTTGGACGCCGTGTCCTCTTTGAACAGCCGCTCGCCCATCGCCAGCAACTCGGCGTAGGTCTTGCCCGCGAACGCCGGCCGCGTGGCTTCGAGCACCTCGGCGAAGTCCTGCTCCGACGAGCAGCCGCGCAGGGCGATCATCAGTCCGTCGAGGAGTTCGCCGGGCGTGAACTCGAGGCTGCGCAGACGCGCCCGCAGGATCGCCGTGGCCGAGAACCCCTCGATCAGCGTGCCGTCGTAGTCGAAGAAGGCACAGACCCGCCCGCCCTCGGGCGCGGACCGGATCGCCCGCAGCCGCTCCGCCAGCGCACTCATGCGTCCGCCTCCCGCGCTGCGGCCTGCGCCGCTTCGATCTCGGCGATCCGGGCGAGCCTGCACCGCATCTCCTCCACCTCGTCGAGCCAGGCTCTGCGGCGGGAGGCCACCTCGCTCGCCGAATCACCGTGCACCGCGCCACGGTTGTCGGCCAGCCGGTACGCGCCGTCGTACAGTTCCCGGGACACCGAGTCCTTGCTGTGCACCACGCCCTGCAACGACAACTGGCGGCCCAGGCCGAGACACTCGGTCAACACCTCCTCCTTGTCGAGTTCCTCGGATCCGAGGGCGACCAGCCGGGTCGCCACCACCAGCTGCGCGTCGAAGAAGGTCTGCAGCGTGCGGCGGGCGAACAGTTGCCCCGCGCTCGCCAGCAGCGCCGCATGCACCCATTCCTTGGTCCGCCGGTCGGTCCGCCAACCGGGAGCGAGCAGATCCATCTCGGCTCCGAGCCGATGGAGGAACTCCTGCTTGGCGGGGAAGAAGAACTCGAACTTGAGCAGATCGCGGATGCGGAGCACCTCCTGCTGCGCGGGAGCGAGCAGCCCCTCGTCGGCGCCGGCCTGCGCGTCGGGCGCCGGGCCTCCCTCCACCACGTCGCCCGCCGACACGGCGAGCATCCCCAGTTCGACGATCGCCCGGCCGACGAAGTGGTGCAGCGCGCCGTTGCGGTAGTAGGCGGCGACCGCATGATTGTCGGGGGCGATGGACCACACCTGCTCCGGGCCGCCGTCGAAGGTCTCGAGGACACCGGCGTCGGTGAGTTCGCGGAGCGTGGTGAGCAGCCCGAGCCCGCGGCACAGCGACGGGTCGGGGCCGGGCAGGCCGCGGGTGTCGATGTAGGTCAGCAACGGCGCCAGAATCACCTCGATCTCCCGCGCCGTGTACGCCCGGTCCGCGGCGCCGAGCAATGCGAACCCGGCCAGAGACGTCGCCGAGATCGGAGTCGCGGCGTTGATCTCGTCCATGACCTTGAACGCGACCTTCTCCAGGCGTGCCCGCCCGGTCCCCGCCTCGGCCAGCGCTTCGCGGAGCGAGAACGGTTCACCGAACCGGACGCGGGCCTCGCCGCGATACGTCCGCTGGGCGCGAGCGTACTTGAGCAGCCACTTGAGGTCCTCGGGACTCTTGGTGCCCCCGGCCGACTCCTTCGCCATGGCGGCGATCTCCGGAAGCTGGTCGTAGACGATCGAGGTCGGCACCACCACCACGTCCGCGGCGTCGAGCGCCTCCACAGCGTCCGCGACGTAGGCGAGCAGACCGAGCATCGGCGGCCGCAGCTTGCCGGTCCGGCTTCGGCCGCCCTCGATGTACCACTCCAGATTGAAGCGCTTCTCGACGATGAAGGAGAGGTACGAGCGCATCGCCAGCTTGTAGACCGGGTCGGCGCCGAACTTGCGCCGGATGAACACGGTGCCCGCGCGGCGGGCGATCGGTCCCATCGGCCAGAACGCCAGGTTCTCACCCCCGAGCACGAGGTTCGGCGGAAAGTCGTGCTGATGCAGCACACTGGCCAGGATCAGCGAGTCGACGTACGACCGGTGCGAGGGCAGGAACACCAGCGAACTCGACTTGTTGACCGAGCGCAGACGTCCGAGGGTGTCCAGATCCGCCGACACCGACCATGCGCGCTCGTAAAGTCCGCTGAAAGTGGAGGTGAAGACGTCGCGGACCAGTCTGCTCTGGGTTGCGACGAAGGCGCTCATCTTGTCGGTGGCCTCCTGCGCCACGGATGCGGCGGACCGCCCGAGTTCGGCCGCGAGTTCGGCGGCCGCGGCCTGGAATCTGGCCGACGAGCTGATCTGCTCGGCCACCAGTCGCGGCACCTTGTACCGGGTTCCGACGAGTTCGAGTTCCGCGCGCTCGGCCGAGATCGCGGCCTGCATGCCGACGAAGCCTGCGAACGACGTCCCCTCGGCCTGCCGCTCGTCGTAGCGAGCGCCGAGTTCGGCCACTGTGGCGGGGACGCCCTGCACCACGCGGACCCGATCCGGTCCGTGCCTGCGGATGGCCGCCTGCCGGAAGGCCGGTGGGCGCCGCGGATTCGAGAGCACGATCGCGTCGGCCAACGCGACCTTGCGTTCACCGCGACGCACCGGCGGCAACCACACCACGCGCGCCGGAATCAGGGTGGTGTCCGGATCGAGAGCGGCCACGTCGACGTCCTCGAGCCTGACCACGCCGACACCCGGATGATGCTTCGCCGCCCACTCGTCGAGGATCTCCTGCTCCACTCCGGTCCGCACCTGCGCCAGTACGATCGCGCTCACCGAATCTCCTCGTCCGACGATCTGCCCCCGGACACGGCTGAGTTCCGGCGGGAACTGAATTGTCGCCGATCGCGGATCGGTCCGGGGCGGTATTCGATGCCGTTCGGTATTCCGGTCGAGCCGGCACCAAACACTCCCGCCGGTCTTGATCGTCTGATCTACTCGATCGTGTGAGTGTTTCGACCTCCGCGCCGCCGGTGTCACGCCGGGTCACCGCGGGCTTCGCGGCCGGCAGTCTGGGAACCGGTGGCTTCGGCGTGCTGCCCGGACTGGTGCTGGCGTACTACCTCACGGACACTCTCGCGGTCGGCGCCCTGCTCGCCTCGGCGATCGTGGTGATCCCCAAGATCGTCGACGTCCTGGTGAACCCGCTGATCGGCGCTCGCAACGACACCGCGTTCGCCGCCACCGGATCCCGCACGCGGTTGATGTGGATCGGCACCCTCGCGATCGTGCCGACGTTCATCCTCACCTTCGCCGCACCGACGGCCGCGCCGCCCGCGGTGGCCGCACTGTGGGTGCTCGTCTTCTTCACCACCGCTGCCGTGGCCTACGCCTGCTTTCAGGTCCCGTACATCGCGCTGCCCACCGATCTGACGCCCGACTATCACGCGCGCACACGTCTGATCTCGGCGCGGATCGCGGTTCTCGCGCTGGCGATCCTGTTGATCGGCGCGGGCGCTCCCGCGGTCCGCGATGCGCTCGGGGGCGGCGCCGCCGGTTACGCGGTGATGGCTGCGGTGTCCGTGGCCGTGATCGCGGGAGGCATGGCCGTCTCGACAGCGGTCGCCGGCGCCGCGGGCCGTCGGGCGCCGATCCGGGCGCGGACCGCGACGCACGCGGTGGGCGGAGCCGCGGCGTTCCGGGCCGTCCGCGATCATCACCACTATCGGGTCCTGTTGTCGGTCTTCGTGATTCAGGCGCTCGCGAGCGCGGTGATGCTCGCCGGAGCGCAGTATCTGGCGACCTACGTCCTCGACAGCTCCGCCGCGCTGACCCCGCTGTTCGTCGCGCTCGTGGCACCGGCGCTGCTGGTGATGCCGCTGTGGGTCCGTGTGGGACGACGTTTCGGGAAGCTGCGCGGTCTGTACGCGGCGTCGGCGTTGTTCCTGCTCGCGGACGTGATCCTCGCTTTCGCGATCGCGGCGCCGGGGGCGTGGGTCTTCGGAGTCCTGGCGATCACCGGCGTCGGCTACGCCGGCATGCAGACCTTTCCGCTCGCGATGCTTCCCGACGTGATCGACGAATACTCCGCGCGCACCGGCCGCGAGCAGGGCGGCGCCCTGTCCGGCCTCTGGACCGCGGGCGAAACGCTGGGCATGGCCGTGGGACCGGGTCTGTACCTGCTGGTGCTCGCGGCCACCGGGTTCGTCTCGTCGACGGCCGACACGGTCGCCGATCAGCCGCGCAGCGCGATCATCGGCATCACCGCGGGATTCTCGGTGCTGCCCGCAGTCCTGGTGACGCTGAGTCTGGTGCTGCTGACCCGCTACGAGAGGAGACACCCGTGACGAGCCGCGACCCGGACGAGGTACTGGCCAGACTGCGCCGACTGCGCGAATCCGACGCGCCGACCCACGGCGGCCGGATCCTCTCCTACGTGTACGACAGCGGGCTGGGCGTCCTCGACCGGCTGGCCGCGGACGCAGCCGAGCTCGTCCGTCCGGTGAACGGACTCGATCCCACGGTCTTCGGATCGGTCGCCGCGATGGAACGCGATCTGATCGAGTTCTCCCGGAGCGCGTTCGGCTCCCCCGACGCCGTCGGGACGGTCACCTCCGGCGGCACCGAGAGCTGCCTCCTCGCCGTCGCCGCGGCCCGCCGGACCTCCGGGCTCCCGCGCGGGCACGGAAATGTGGTCGCGCCGTCGACGGCGCACGCCGCCTTCGACAAGGCCGCCGAACTGCTCGGCGTCGATCTACGACGAGTTCCGGTGGATCCCGACTCCACTCGACCGTCCGCCGCCGACGTCGCCGCGCACGTCGACGACGAGACCTTCCTGCTGGTCGCGTCCGCTCCGAACTATCCGACCGGAACGATGGACCCGATCGCCGAGTTCGGCGAGCTGGCGCTCGAACGCGGGCTGCCGCTGCACGTGGATGCCTGTCTCGGCGGCTTCGCACTCGCCTGGTGGCCCGAACCGTCCGATCCGTGGGACCTGTCCGTGCCCGGTGTCACCAGCCTGTCCGCCGACTTCCACAAATACGGCTACGCCCCGAAGGGCGCGTCCATCCTGTTGCACACCGATCGGGATCGGCACCGCGCCGGCTACTTCGCCACCGCGGACTGGCCGGGCTATCCGGTGGTCAACCCGACGCTGCTCGGGTCGCGATCGGCCACCGGCACCGCCGCAGCGTGGGCGATCACCCAGTTCCTCGGCCCCGAGGGGTTCGCCGGACTCGTCGGCGACATCGCCGCCGCACGCACGGTGCTCCTCGAGCAGGTCTGCGCCATCGACGGGCTCCGGGTGGTCGGCGACCCCTTCGGTCCGGTCTTCGCGGTGGCCGCCGACCACGCGTCGGCGCGGCCGATCGACCCCCACCGGTGGGCCGACGAGGTCCACGCGCGTGGATTCACCCTGCAGGCGCAGCCCCGCTACCGGCAGTCCGACGGCTCCGAACTCGCCGCGAGCACCCATCTGACGATCACTCCGGTGACCCGGACGGTGGCCGCCGAGCTGTCGGCTGCGATGGTCGACGCCGCGACCGCGGCTCGTGCACTTCCGCCGATCGACGCACCGGGCCCGCTCCGCGAGCTGGCCGCGGCGTTCGAGTCCGGAGCCGTCACGGTCGAGGACGCCGTCGGGCTGGACTCGGCGGCCACCGAGGCCGTGCTGATCGGAGCGGGGATCGACCCGCACTCCGACCCCGCGCGGTCGGAGGAGGCGCTCGACATCGGCGCCGTGATCGCCGCCATCGACCTCCTCCCCCGACCGGTGACGGCGAAGATGCTCATCGAGTTCCTCGCCGCCTTCACCAATCCGCCGCCGGCCGGGACGGGCACTACAGTGCGCGCGAGATGATCTCCTTCATGATCTCGTTGGTGCCGCCGTAGATCATCTGGACGCGGTTGTCGGCCCACATGCGGGCGATCGGGTACTCGTTCATGTAGCCGTAGCCGCCGAAGAGCTGCAGGCAGGTGTCGGCGACCTGCATGGCCTTCTCGGTGGTCCACCACTTCGACATCGCCACGGTCGGGATGTCGAGTTCACCGCGCAGGTGCTGCTCGATGCAGTCGTCGATGAACACGCGAGCGACGTGTGCTTCGGTCGCGACCTCGGCGAGCTTGAACTTGGTGTTCTGGAAGCCGTAGATCGGACGGCCGAAGGCGGTGCGCTCCTTGGTGTACTCGAGCGTCTTCTCCAGGGCGACCTCCATGCCCGCGACGGACGCGACACCGATGATCAGGCGCTCCTGCGGAAGCTGCGTCATCAGCTGGATGAAGCCCAGCCCCTCCTGGTCGCCGAGCAGATTCGACTGCGGCACACGCACACCCGAGAAGTTCAGCTCGGCCGTGTCCTGGCCGCGCATGCCGACCTTGTCGAGGATCCGGCCGCGGCTGAAGCCCTCGCGGTCGGTCTCGACCAGGATCAGCGAGATGCCCTTGGCGCCCTCGTTGGTGTCGGTCTTGGCGACGACGATCACCAGATCGGCCTGGCCGCCGTTGGTGATGAAGGTCTTGGAACCGTCGATGACGTAATCGTCACCGTCCTTGATCGCCTTGGTCTTGACGTTCTGCAGGTCCGATCCCGTTCCCGGCTCGGTCATGGCGATCGCACCGACCACCTCTCCCGAGGCCATCTTCGGCAACCAGTGCTGCTTCTGCTCCTCGGAGCCGTACGCGAGCAGGTAGTGCGCGACGATCCCGTTGTGCAGGCTCTGGCCCCATGACGAGTCGACGGCCCGCGCCTGCTCCTCGATCAGGACCGCCTCGTGGGCGAACGTGCCGCCGCCGCCCCCGTACTCCTCCGGGATCGACATGCAGAGCAGGCCCACCTCGCCCGCTTTGAGCCACAGATCGCGGTCGACGTGGTGCTGCTCGATGAAGCGTTCGGTGTTCGGAGCGAGCTCCTTCTCGCAGAACGCGCGCGCCATGTCGCGCAGCGCGGTGAGTTCCTCGGTCTCCCACGAAGGACGTCGTGCCATGAGTTGAGCTACCTATCTCGAGTGCGGTGTTCGACGCTGAGCGTGCCGCCCAGCCCTACCGGCGACTATACAGTCGTACCGTATTTTGAGTGCCTCGCGAGCTTAACATCGCTCGATGTCAACGTCGCGTCCGGGGCGGCGCCGACCGCCGCTCCGGCCACCCCGCGCACAACCGTAAACGCCCGGAACCAGGCGGTTCCGGGCGTTTACGGGGACGAGAGATGCAGGTCAGGCGTTGCCCTTAGACCACGTCGACCAGGGGATGTTCCAGTCGCCGAGACCGTCGGTGCCGGGCAGTTCGGGCCCGCTCGTGTTCTTCACCGTCACCGGGTCGCCGCGCAACGTGTTCCGGACCACCCAGAGGGCGTCGTCCGGGCTGAGGTTCAGGCACCCGTGGCTGGTGTTCGTGTTGCCCTGCGCCCACACCGACCACGGAGCCGAGTGCAGGTAGATACCGCTGTACGACATCTGGGTCGCGTAGTCCACGGGGGTGCGGTAGCCGTCGGCGGAGTTCGTCGGGACGCCGTAGGTCGAGGAGTCCATGATGATGTGATCGAGACGGTCACCGATGATGTAGATGCCGTTGTCGGTGGGGGCGCTCTCCTTGCCCATCGAGGTCGGCATGGTCCGGATGACCTTGCCGTCGCGCTTGACGGTGACCATCTTGGTGTTGTCGTCCGCGAACAACTCCATCTGGCGGCCGACCTTGAACGACGACGAGACGTTCTCCTGGCCGAAGAGCCCGTCGCCCAGATCGATTCCGAAGGTGTTGACCTTCACGCTCACCTTGGTGCCCGGCTTCCAGAAGTGCTCGGGACGCCAGCGGACCTCCTGGTCGCTGATCCAGTAGAAGGCGCCCTCCACCTTCGGGGTCGAGGTGATCTTGATGGCGGCCTGGGCCGCCTTGCGGTCCGGGATCGCCTCGTCGAAACGCACACCGATGGTCTGCGCGATACCGACGGTCTCACCGTCGGGCGGGCTGATGTACGCCTGCGTCACGTTGTTCGGAGCGCGGGTGGTGAAGGTGCTCTTGCTGGTCGTGGTGCCGCCGACCCCGATCGCGTCCGCGGTGACCGTGTACGACCTGTCGTATCCGAACGGCTCGGCACTGGTCCACTTGGTGCCGTCCTCGCTCAGCACGCCCTTGATCGGCGTGCCGTCCGACTTCGGGATGTTGACATTGCGGATGGTGCCCTCGGTCGCGGTCACGACGATCGGCGCACCCGGCTGGACGCCCACCTCACCCTTCTGCAGAGGCTTGCCCGACTCGTCGGTGAACGCGAGTGCAGGCTTGATCATGTCCCCGAACTCACCGTTCGCGTGGACCTGACCGTCATAGCTGCTGCAGGACGAGATCAGCGCGATGGCGGCAAGCATGGCAAAAACGGCAGTGACCTTGGCCCCGAACCGACGGCCGCGCATCCGACGAAAACGCATTGTGCTCCCAAGAAGAATTCAGCGGGCTCCGCAGAGACGGAGCCTGTTCCGGCTGCCCATTGTACGAGAGGCGCCAGACCGCCTGCACCTCGGACGCATGTGGAGCGCCACACATCATTCACGCGAACGACCTGCGCACGTTCCCGGCGTCGAGCGGTCGTCCCGGACGGCTCAGGCCGCCGACTCCGCGAGCGGGCGGCGGTCGCCGGTCCCGTCGGGGCCGCCGGCGTCGGCGCCGCGCCCGGCCGAGCGGTCCACCTGCGCGAATCCCGGCCGAGCCGAGCCCGCGAAGGAGCGGAACCAGGACAGCACGGCGCCGACCCTGTTCCGGAATCCCACCAGGTAGAACAGGTGCACCCCGAGCCACGTGAGCCAGCCGAGGAAGCCGGTGAGCTTGATGCCGAACGGCGCGTCGACGACGGCGTTATGGCGGTTGATCACCGCCATGCTGCCCTTGTCGAGGTAACGGAACCGGGTGCCGCGGACCGTGGCACCGCGGATCATGTCGGCGGCGTGACGGCCCTGCTGCATCGCGACCGGACTCTGGCCGGGCAGCCTGTCGAGGCTCGTCATGTCGCCGATCGCGAAGACGTCGGCGCGGCCGCCGACCGTGAGGTCGGGGTTGATGAGCAGTCGTCCGGCGCGGTCGGTCTCGCATCCGGTCGCCTCGGCCACCACCTGCGCGAGTGGCGTGGCCTTCACTCCAGCCGACCACACCACCGTCCGCGCCCGCAGAACCCGCTCGGTTCCGTCGGCGGCCCGGACGGTCACCGCGTCGCCGTCGATATCGGTCACGACGGTCTCGGTCATCACGTCGATTCCCGACTTCTCCAGCGTCTTGCGCGCGAAGTCCGACAACTTGCCCCCGTACACGGGAAGGACGTCGCCCGCCCCCTCCACGAGGTGGACGGTGGCCGGCGCGTCGGTGAAATAGCGCAGGCCCAGCTCTTGAATCTGGCCCGCGATCTCGACACCCGTGGCGCCGGCGCCGACGACGACGAAGGTGTGCGCGGTCTCGTCGGCGAGCGGAGCCTCGAAGCAGTCCAGCAGGTGCGCCCGCAGATCGATCGCGTCGTCGCGCGTCTTGAGCGAGAAGGTGCTCTCAGCCCACTCGTCGTGGCCGAAGTATCCCTGGCTCGCGCCGGCGGCGACGATCAGGAACTCGTAGGCGATCTGCTCGCTGCCGTCGTCGGTGCTGTAGGTGATCACCTTGCGCTCGGCGTCGAGCGCGGTGACGTAGCCTTCCACGACGTCGATCGACTTCTTGTCCGCGAGAACATCGGCGATCGACGGCGCGATCTCCTGCGCCGGGAGGACGCCGGTGGCGACCTGGTACAGCAGCGGCTGGAACAGATGCTCCGGCGTCGCGGAGATCAGCACCGTCTCGACCTTCGACTTCGCCAGCTGCTTGGCTGCCGCCAATCCGCCGAATCCCGAGCCGATGATCACGACCTCGGTGCTGCGCATGTGCCTCATCTCCTGTGCGTTGTCCGCCAATTGCTTTCACTGATCACAGTGCCGGATAGCTACGTTGCCCCTCAACCCGATTGACCACTCGT
Source organism: Gordonia sp. PS3 (assembly GCF_041950545.1). NCBI lineage: Bacteria > Bacillati > Actinomycetota > Actinomycetes > Mycobacteriales > Gordoniaceae > Gordonia > Gordonia sp. PS3. The sequence goes on from NZ_CP169524.1 coordinate 2,447,356, forward strand.
TTACCGATGACATTTATCTGTTCTACTCATACAGTGAGGGAATGGAGTTCCGGCAGCTCGAGTACCTGACCGCGGTCGCCGACACCGGCGGCTTCTCCAAGGCCGCCGAACGGTGTTTCGTCTCGCAGTCGGCGATCAGTCACCAGATCGCCGCGCTCGAGCGCGAGCTCGGAACCGAGCTCTTCGACCGCTCCACCCGCCGGGTCCGACTGACCGAGGCCGGCGAGACCCTGCTGCCACGCGCGCGGGAACTGCTGGGCTTGCGCGATGCCGCGATCGCCGCCGTGAGCCCACAGCCCAACCGGATCCGGATCGCGGCGAACATGTCGTTCGCCGGTTCGGCGCTGGCGGCCGTGTCGGCGATCCGCGACCGCCATCCGGACGCAGAGATCGACTTCCTCATCAAACCCTTCGCCCAACGGATCGAGGCCGTCGCCGCCGGCGACGCCGACATCGCACTGATCCGCGGCAGCCTCGACCACGAGGGTCTCTACCTCGATCCGCTGTGGATCGAGCAACCCGTCGTCGCATTCAGTCCGCGTCACCGTCTCGCCAAGCTCGGGAGGCCGCCCCGGCCCGAAGAACTCGCCGAGTACCCCCTGCTGCTACCGCCGATCGAGAAGCAGGTTCTCCTGCACCGTCTCGTCGAGCGAGTCTTCGCCAAGGCCGGAGTCGCCGCCCTGCTCGGTCCCGAGATCCGCGACGGACACCCGGTGACCTTCGATCTCATCAACCGGCCGGAGTCGTGGACTCTGCTGTACGAGGATCTCAAACAGCCCGGCATCATCTGCAGGCACAATCCGGCGTTCACGCTGACGGTCTCGGCGGCACTGCGCACCGACGCCGCCCCGAATCCACTGGTCGCCGATCTGCTCACCGAACTCTCGGGAGGGTATCGGCGCGGCTGACCGGGGGAGCAGGCCCTGGGAACGAGAAGAGCCCCCGTCGAACCGATTGGTTCAAACGAGGGCTTCTGCTGTGCGCCATCAGGGACTCGAACCCCGAACCCGCTGATTAAGAGTCAGCTGCTCTGCCAATTGAGCTAATGGCGCTTGGCCTTGCTGCATCGCCGTGGCGGTCTGCGCCGCTGCGGCCTTGCGGAGAAAACATTAACACCATGGTTGCCGAGATTAAAAATCGGCTGGTCAGATGCAGTTTCGCGTCATCTTCCGCGGTTGCAGCACGTGCGGCTCAGCGGAGGATCTTGCGCACCACCACGACCGCGACGAGCGCTCCGACGGCGATGAGTCCATACTTGACCGGCGGACGGCTCACGATGGCGACGGCCTTGGTCTTGGCGTCGTCCGCCAGCCGCTGCGGATTAGCTCGCTCCACGAGCTGGTCGAGCGTGCCGGCGAGTTCCTCGCGGGCCTTCGTGATCTCCTGCTCGATGCGTGCGGTTTCGTCGGCCACTGCGATCCTCCGTGATCTGTTGGGACGTATAGACGGCTGTACGCTGCGCGAGTACACAACGGTTCTGAGCCTACAGAGTCAGACGTCGATTCGAATCCGATAGCCTGGCCGTATGTCTGCCAATGGACGACTTTCGGTCGGAGACAAGGCCCCTGCGTTCACTCTTCCCGACTCGACGGGCAAGCCGGTCTCGCTCTCGGACTACGCCGGCCGCAAGGTGATCGTGTACTTCTACCCGGCCGCGATGACGCCCGGATGCACCAAACAGGCCTGCGACTTCCGCGACAACCTGGCCGAACTGAACGACGAGGGCATCGACGTCATCGGTGTCTCGCCCGACAAGCCGGAGAAGCTGGCCGAGTTCGTCGAGCGGGATCAGCTCACGTTCCCGCTGCTGTCGGACCCGGAGAAGGAGGTCCTCGCCGCGTGGGGCGCCTTCGGTGAGAAGAAGCTGTACGGGAAGATCGTCAACGGCGTCATCCGCTCCACCTTCCTGGTGAACGAGGACGGAACCATCGGTGCCGCGCAGTACAACGTGCGCGCGACCGGCCATGTCGCGAAGCTGCGCCGCGACCTGTCGATCTGATCGACCCCGGCATCACTTCATGTCCGAGCATTCGACGTCCGACATCAGTTCCCCGGAACCGCTCGTCCCCCGCAAGCGGCCCACCCAGGAACGGAGCAGGCGCACCTTCGAGTCGATCCTCACCGCGGCCCGCGAGGTGCTCATCGACGTCGGCTTCGAATCGCTGACATGCGAGCAGATCGCCGCACGCGCCGAACTGCCGATCGGCACCATCTACCAGTATTTCGCGAACAAGTACGTGGTGGTCTGCGAACTGGACCGCAACGATTCGAGCGCGGTGCGCGACGAACTCACCTCGTTCGCCTCGGAGATCCCGTCACTCAAGTGGCCGGAGCTGCTGGAGAAGTTCCTCGACCACCTCGCCGAACTGTGGCGCACCGATCCCTCGCGCCGCGCGGTGTGGCTGGCCGTGCAGTCGACCCCCGCGACGCGCGCGACGGCCTCGATCAACGAAGGGATCCTCGCCGACCAGGTCGCGCGGATCCTGGCGCCGTTGACGCCGGATCAGCGCGACCGTCGGGCGATGATGGCCCAGGTGCTGGTCCACACCGCGTACTCGCTGCTGAGCTTCTCGGTCCAGGACGGTCACGATCATGAGATGACCGTGTACGAACTCAAGCGGATGCTCGGCGGCTATCTCATGCTCGAAGAGGTCTCCGGCCGGAGCTAGCTCTCGCCTCGATCCTCGAGGATCGCCACGGCGGCGGCCATGTCGCCGTCGTGGGTGAGCGATACGTGGATCGACAGTCCCGCGAGTGCCTGGGCGATGTCGCCGTGCAGCCGGATCCGCGGGCGTCCGTGAGCGTCCGACTGCACCTCGACGTCGTTGACCGCGGACTCCGGAAGGAGCGGCGCCAAGCCGAACCGGCTCGACGACCACGCCTTCACGACCGCCTCCCTCGCAGCCCAGCGGGCCGCGAGGTGACGCGCCTCGTCGCCGGTGCGCTCGGCCGCATCACGCCGCTCCCCCACGCTGAAGTGAGCGCCGAACGAGGAGCCCGGAGTGCGGAGTTGCTCGGCGAACTCCGGCACCGACACCATGTCGATGCCGACCCCGACGATGCTCACCGGGCGAGACCGTCCACGGCGTAAGCGCCCTCGTCACCGAGGCGGACCTCCGGATCGAGCAGGAGCCCGGCTTCGGTCTCGTGCTCGTCACCGTCGCCGAGGCGGCGGTCGGCGGGACGCTGGTACATCGCATCGCCGCCGCACATCGCCTGCAGCAGACGCTGACGGCCGTCGCGCAGACGCCGGGCGCTCTGCTCGCGGTACGTCGCCCGCTCGGACTCGTCGAGAGTGGCGACGAACGCCTCCGGATGCACCACCGCGATGAGACCCGAGACGTGACCGAAGCCCAGCGAGGTCAGCAGTCCGGCCTTGAGCGGGAAGCGTCCGCCCATGCGCAGGGTCTCGCGCGGCCACACCAGGTGCGGGTACTCTCGCATCTTCTCGTCGACGCAGTCCAGGCTGCGGTTCGGCGGGATGACGCCGTCGCGGAGCACCTGGCACAGGCCGATCAGCTGGAAGGCGGCCGCACCGCCCTTCGCGTGACCGGTCAGCGACTTCTGCGAGACGACGAACAGCGGCGCGCCGGTGTTGCGGCCGATCGCCTCGGCCAGACGCTCATGGAGTTCGGACTCGTTCGGATCGTTGGCGCGGGTGGAGGTGTCGTGCTTGGACACCACTGCCACGTCGTCCGGGCTCACCCCCAGGGCTGACAGCGCGGACGCCAACGGCGAGGCCTTCTCGCCGCGGGCCGCGCCGAGCGCCCCCAGTCCCGGCGCCGGGATGGAGGTGTGGACGCCGTCGCCGAAGCTCTGAGCCCAGGCCACCACGCCGAGGACCGGCAGTCCCAGCTGAGCTGCCACATCGCCGCGCGCCAGCAGCACCGTGCCGCCGCCGGCCGACTCGACGAAGCCGCCGCGCCTGCGGTCATTGGCTCGGGAGAACCGTCGGTCGTCGATGCCCTTGGCAGTCATCTTGGCCGAGTCGGCGGTCGCCGACATGTCACCGAATCCGACGATGCCCTCGATGCCGAGGTCGTCGAATCCGCCGGCGACCGAGAAGAGTGCCTTCCCGAGGCGGATCTTGTCGACGCCCTCCTCCACCGAGACGGCGGCGGTGGCGCACGCGGCGACCGGGTGGATCATCGCGCCGTAGCTGCCGATGTACGACTGCACGACGTGCGCGGCGACCACGTTGGGCAACGCCTCCTGCAGGATGTCGTTGGCCTTCGACTCCCCGAGCAGGGTGTCGACGTACAGCGACCGCATCGACGTCATGCCGCCCATGCCCGTGCCCTGAGTGTTGGCGACCAGACCCGGGTGCACCCAGCGCATCAGCTCCGACGGCGAGAAGCCGGCGGTGACGAAGGCGTCGACGGTCGCGACCAGGTTCCACAGGGCGACGCGGTCGACCGACTCGGCCATGTCCGGAGAGACGCCCCAGCGGACCGGATCGAAACCGGTCGGGATCTGGCCGCCGACGGTGCGCGACAGGCTCGCACGGCGCGGGACGCGGATCTCGGTGCCCGCCAGGCGGGTGACCGTCCAGTCGCCGGTCTCGGCGTTGGGTGCGATCCGGGTGCGTTCGGGGTCGGCCGAGACGAACTCGCGGGCCGCGGCCTCGTTCGGGACGGTGAAGGTCAGATCCTGGTCGAGGAACACCGACTCCAGCAGCGGCGAGGTGTTGTCGACCATCGCCCCCTCGTCGGCGTAGCGGCGGATGCCGCACCGTTCGACGACGGCGTCGTGATAGCGCTCGGCGATCTCCGACTCGGCGACCGGCTCACCGGACTCGACGTCGTACCAGCCGGCCTTCGGGGTCTCCTCCCACGTCACCAGACCCGTGGTCCACGCCAGTTCGAGGACGCCTGCGGCCGAGAGCTTCTCGTCCACCTCCATCTCGAATCGGGTGCGTGCCGAGCCGTAGGGGCCGACCTCGCCTGCGCCGACGATGACCACCAGATCCTCGGGGCGCGAATCGAGTTCGGGCCACGCGTGCTCGATCGGGACGTCGGCGCGGGCCGGCGCGGGAAGCGCCGCCACCGTGACGCCCGCGGTGCTCGCAGCGCCGTTCTCCGCAGAGCCGTTATCCTCAGGGCCGTCCTCGGTCTGTGCCTCGGCGGCAGCAGCCGCCAGGGCCCGCAGATCGATCTTCTCCGGGTCGAGCCCGGCCGTCAGATCGGCGATCAGCGGCTCGGCGACCGCGCTCTCACGCGCCTGCTCCGAGCACAGTTCGACGAGGGCCGCGGCCATCTCGGGCGTGCTCCAGGTCTTGACGCCCGCGGCTTCGACGGCCTCGACGAGTCCGTCGTTGTGGCCCATCAGTCCGGTGCCGCGCACCCAGCCGATGAGGGCGTGCGCGAGGGTGGTCCGCTTGTTCCAGGACTCCTCGGCGCCCCACCGGGTGACGAGCGCGTCGAGCGCGGCCTTGGCCTCGCCGTAGGCGCCGTCCCCGCCGAACATGCCGCGGTTCGGCGATCCCGGCAGCACCACGTGCAGGCGGGCGTCGATGTCGTGGTCGGCTCCGATGGCCGACAGACCGGCGATCAGCCGTTCCACCGACCACAGCAGCACCTTCATCTCCAGTTCGGCGCGCGAACCGGCGTCGGTGAGATCGCCCGCCACCCGCGGCGCGGCGAACGGGAACAGCAGCGTCGGGCGCATCACCGGCTTGACGACGGCAGTGCTGGCACCGAGGTTCTCGGTCTGTTCGGAGCCGAGCCACTCGATCAGTCCGTCCACATCGCCGTACGACGCGAGGTTGGCCGGCACCACCCACAGCGCGGCGTCGTGCCGTGCGTGGGTGCGGTAGAGCTCCTTGTAGAAGTCCATCCGGTCGCTGTTGAGGCGCGAGGTGGTCGCGACCACCGTCGCGCCGCCGGCGAGCAGCTCGCCGACCACGGCCGCGGCGATCGATCCCTTCGACGCACCGGTGACGACGGCGATGTCGTCGGCGAACCGGCCGGGCTCGGGCAGCTGGGCCGCGTGGGCGATGGCACCGTACACATCGGCGTGCTCGCTGTATCCGAGGGCCAGGGCCTTGCCCTGCCACCAGGTGGCGTGCTCGGCGACCTGGTCGCCCGCACCGGTCATCGCCTCGGCCAGCTCGTGATGACGTCCGTGGACGTCCTCCTCGGAGTCCAGCCACAGGCGGGCGAGATCCTCGCGGGCGGTGGCCCAGCGGTCGTCGAGCAGCACCGCGCGCTCGGCGTCGAACGCCGGGGCGACGGTCCGCTGCCAGTCGGAGCCGAGCTCGCTGCTGACCAGGTCGGCCAGCTCAGCGGTGGGGTCGGTCTCGGCCTGCGAGGCGTCGACCACATCGGTCAGCCCCAGCTGATCGAGGATCGTGTGCGCGGTGCGCGCCAGGACGCCGCTCGGGCCGGTGATCTGCTCGGTGAATTCGCCGAGCGCCGCCGCGTCGACCGTCCCGCCGGAAGCCGAGGCCGCGGCGGGCAGTTCCACGGCGATGCCGCGGGCCTGGCCGACGCTGCGGACCGCGCGGTCGATCAGCGCGTCGAAGTCGGCGGCCGAGCCGACCGCGCCGTCGAGCAGATCGCCCAAGTCGCCGCCCCGGACGCTGACGCCCTCGCGGGAGCCGAGGGCCACGGCCACCAGCGTGTGCCGACCCCAGCCCTCCCCCAGCTGCCAGGCGTTGGTCACGCGATCGGTGATGTACGAGGCGCGCTTGCCGATGGGACCGGCGATCTTGCGGATCTGGTCGCCGACGGCGTCGGTGAGCACGTCGCCGAGCGGCTTGTAACCGCGGGCCAGGGTGCTGACCGTGGACGCGAGCGCCCCCATGTCGGCCTCGGCCGCACCGTCGATGGCTCCGAGTCCGAGCTCGGTGCCGATGTCGAGCAGCAGCTGGTTGCGCCGGGACGACACGCCGTCGCACAGCGATTCGATGGTGTCGGCCGGGCCGATCTGCGCCGGCGTCATCTTGGTCCACAGGGCGATCACCGCGCGCACCGCGTCGGCCGGGCCGAACGCGATGTCGTCCGGTCGGGGCCCGGCGGCAGCCGCCGGAGCCGGAGCGGGAGCCGACGGTGCCGGAGCCGCGGCGGCAGCAGTCTCCGCCGGCGCCTCCTGCACCACGTCGTCCTCGACCGGCTCGGGTGCGGAGTCCTCCGCGCGCAGCACCGCTGCGTCGGACTCGGCGTTGAGCACCTCGGCGGCGGCTGCCGCGTAGTCGGGCAGCTTCAGGGTGTTGCGGGCCAGGCCGGAGAGCGTCGGGGCGTTCTTGACGCCCACTTCGACGAACCGGTCGATGCCCAGGCCGCCGTCGGCAGCCGGTGTGAACAGCAGATCCTGCGTCTCGATCCAGCGGACCGGGCTGGCGAACTGCCAAGCCAACAGCTCGATCAGGATGACGCGCGTCAGCTCGGAGGGCCGTGCGGCCCACGCGTCCCACTCGGCGAGCACCGCGTCGAGCGGATCGGACGGCACCAGTCCGGCGATCTCGGTGACGAACTCGCGGCTCAGGTTGAACAGCCGAGGCACCAGGTTCGGAATGTAGCGGCCGACGAGGATGTCGGGATCGATGTCGGCGGGCAGGAGTTCCTCGAGCTTGCCGCGGAACTCGGGCACACCGGCGCGGAGCACCGTCGAGTGGAACGGCACGTCGATGCCGGGCACCAGGATGAAGGCGCGCTTGCCTCCGAACTCCTCGACGCGGCGGACGATCTCCGCCTCCAGCCGCTCCAGTCCGCGGACGGTACCGGCGATCGCGTACTGCGAACCGAGCAGGTTGAGGTTCACCACCTCGAGGTACTCGTCCACCTCGCGGCCGACGGACGCGACGAACTCCTCAACGTCGGCGTCCTTGAGACCGAACTGGCTGGGCCGGATGGCGGCCATGCGGTAGTCGGAACGGCCCTGCTCGTCGCGCGGAACCAGGTGGTGCATCGCGGAACCGCGCTGGAACACCACCTCGAGCACCGCCTCGAGCGGAAGCACGCCGGCGCAGGCGGCGAGCGCGTTGTACTCGCCCACCGAGTGACCGCAGGTGATGGATCCCTCGACGAAGGCCCCGGCTTCACGGAGCTCGGCGATCTGCGCGACACCGAGCGTCGCCATCGCGACCTGGGTGAACTGCGTCAGGAAGAGCACGCCGTCGGGGTGGTGGTACGTGGTGCCCTTCGCCACCAGAGTGGTCGGGTTGTCGCGCACCACTGCGAGGATCGAGAAGCCGAGCGCCTCGCGGGTGTGCTTGTCCGCGCGGTCCCAGACCTCGCGGGCGGCCGCCGAGCGCGAGCGTGCCTCCAGGCCCATGCCCTTGTGCTGAATGCCCTGGCCCGGGAAGGCGTACACCGTGCGCGGGGCGTCCAGCAGCGCGGTCGCCGCCATCACCAGTTCGCCGTCGACCTTGGCGGTCAGTTCGACGGTCTCCCGACCGGCATCCATGCCGACGCGGTCGATGCGAATGTCGACGGTGTCGCCGAGCCGGACCATGCCGAGGTAGCGGGCGGTCCAGCCGCGGATGGCGCGCGGAGCGGGAACCGGGTTCTCCCGGTCGCCCGCCGCCAGCACCTGCTGGGCCGCGGCCGAGAGCCACATACCGTGGACGATCGGATCGCCCAAGCCGGCCAGCCGGGCCGCCAACGCGTCGGTGTGGATGGGGTTGCGGTCGCCGGAGACCACGGCGAATCCGTTCATGCGGGCCGGTGCGGTCAGCGAGGCCGAGCGGAGGAATTTCCGCGTTCCCGGCTGCTCACCGGCGGCAGCGCCGCCCGCGCGGACCGGGTCGGGCAGCGCGGCCGAACCGATCCGGCCGCGGATGGCGAAGCGCTCACGCAGCACCGCGATCGGAGAGTCGTCGGCGGCGGCGACCTCGACATGCACCTCGACCACTCGGCCGACGCCGGTGTCGGAGACGCCGATGAGGCGGGCGGTCACCGTCAGTTCGGTGTCGACCGCGGGGATCTCACCGGTGAGTTCGACCGCGTGGTCGAGGTGGACCAAGTCCAGCAGACCCTCGACCACGGGATGGCCCGCGTCGGTCCGGGCGGCGCCGATGACGCTGAAGACGCTGGGCCAGCAGGCGACGACGAGGGTGTCGGGCACGGCGAAACCGTTCGGGGCCACCGGCGTGGTCGGGGTCAGCGGGCCGGGCAGGCTCGACGCGGTCGCTCCGCTGTGGTCGGCGACCGAGTCGGCCTTCCAGGCGACCGTCGACGTGACGACGCCGTCGACCGAGTCGAGCAGCGAGCCGCCGGCCGCGACGGTCAGGAGTTCGGTCATCGCGTCCGCCGCGCCGGCCGTGGTGATCCGAGGGCTGCCGCCGTCGGTCGCCCGGAGGTCGCCGGTGAACGGGATGCGCAGAATCGAGCCCGACACCGGGACCACCAGGTCGAGCCGGATCTCGTCGTCGGCCGTCTCGGCATCGGGGACGAAGGCGACCATCGCGCCGCTGGGGTGTTCGGCGTACTCGCCGTCGTAGAGCTTCCAGGCGTCGCGGTCGCCGAGCAGAGCGATCGGGTTGCGGACCTGTCGGCCGGCCCACAGCACGTCCTCCGCTTCGATGAGAACGCTGAGCGGTCCCGACTCCGGGACGATGTCGCGGTGACGGCGGGCCGCGACCACCCGTGCCTGCTCACCGGCGGCCCGCAGGTCGGCGGTGACCTGCGCCTCGAAGCGGTTCAGCAGTTCGCCGACCGGCTCGTCGACGCGGGTGATGCCCGCGACGGCGACGGTGCCCGGGATGATGCAGACCTGGTCGGCCGAGTAGCGGGCGTCGTGCGCCTGCCACAGCGAGTCGCTGCGGTACCAGCGACGGACGTCCTTGTCGATCACCGGAACGAAGTTCACGGGCTTGCCGGGCGTACGGCACAGCTCGAGGAAGAACGCGACGTCGGCCGGGTGGAGGATGTCGGACTCGATGGCCGGGTACAGCTCGGCCAGCTCGGCGATCGCCTCGTGCGGGTTCGGGACATCGCCGGCGAAGGCGGAGACGAACTCACCCGAATCGAGCTCGTTCATGCGCGCCTCGGTGCGCCGCAGCATGTCGGAGAAACGCTGCTCCCAGGTGATGTCGGCCCACTCGAGGGGCGCCTGCGCGCTGCCCACGGCGAGTTCGGCGTAGCGGTCGAGCCACTCGCGGTAGGTCATCGTCGCGACGTCGCCGAAGTACGGCTTCGCGGTCGCGGCGAGGGCCTCGATGATCTCGTCGCGGCGTTCCGCGACGGCGTCGGCGTCGCCGGCCACCTCGTCGAGCAGGCGGCCGGTGCGCGAGGCGGAGTTGTCGATCTCGTGGATGTCGGCGCCCAGCTGGCTGCGGCCCGAGGCCATGCCCGCCTCCGCGTGACCGGCACCGATCCAGGTGTCGCAGCCCTGGGTCTCGACGAGGAGCTGCTTCACCTCGGGTGCGGTGGTGGCCTCGAGGGTCGCCATCGCCGCGGTGCCGACCAGAATGCCGTCGAGCGGCATCGCCGGGTAGCCGTGCGCTGTGGCCCACGCGCCGGTCAGGTACTCGCTGGCACGCTCGGGCGTGCCGATGCCACCGCCGACGCAGAGCACGATGTTGGGACGGTCGCGCAGTTCGGCGTAGGTCGCCAGCAGCAGGTCGTCGAGGTCCTCCCAGGAGTGGTGACCGCCTGCGCGTCCGCCTTCCACCTGGACGATCACCGGGAAGTGCGGCACCTGCAAGGCGATGCGGACCACCTGACGGATCTGGTCGACGGTGCCGGGCTTGAACGCGACGTAGTGCAGGCCGGCCTCGGTGAACTCGTGGACCAGGTCGACGGCCTCATCCAGTTCGGGGATGCCCGCGGTGACGATCACGCCGTCGAAGGGCGCTCCCTTGGCACGTGCCTTCTGGACCAGCTTGTTGCCGCCCAGCTGCAGCTTCCACAGGTACGGATCGAGGAACAACGAGTTGAACTGGACCTGGCGGCCGGGTTCGAGCAATTCCTGCAGACGCGCGAGGTTGCCCTCGAAGATCTCCTCGGTCACCTGACCGCCGCCCGCGAGCTCGGCCCAGTGGCCGGCGTTGGCGGCCGCGGCCACGATGGCGGGGTCGACAGTGGTCGGGGTCATGCCCGCGAGCAGCATCGGCGAGCGGCCGGTGAGACGGGTGAACGCGGTGTCGACCACGGTGCGACCGTCGGGCAGGTTCACCAGGCGCGGCGCGAACACCGACCACGGCCGCGAGACCTCCGGAGCCGAGCCGGGGACGAAGAGGTTGCGCTGACCGCCGCGGGTGGCCGCGGCGATCACGCCGACACCCTGGCCGCGCAGGTTCGGCGCCGACAGCCGCGACGCGAGATCGGCGGGTCCGAAGTCGATCACCCAGCGAGCGCCGGAGTCGACGGTGTCGCCCACCAGCTCCACCCAGTTCACCGGGTCGACGAGCACGGCCGCGGCGTGCCTGCGGACCAGCTCGGTGTCCAGACCGCAACGCTGAGCCCAGTCGACGGCCAGTTCCACCGCCGGTGCGAGATCAGGGTGATGGAAGGGGACGGTGACGTTGAGGTCCTCGATGACCGGCGAGAAGGGCGTGCCGCCGGTGACCTTGCGCTTGCGTTCGTCGGCCTCGGCGGCCGCGCGGAGCTCGGCGAGCGCACTGAACGCCGCGAGATGGCGCGGCGAGCCCGTCAGCACCACGGTGCGCCGGGAGTTCACGATCGCGACGGTCGGCAGTCCCGTGGCGTCGGCGGGCTGTCCCGCGACGTACTCGGCGAGCAGTTCGTCGATCTGCGCGGGGCTCACGCCGGCGACGGAGATCATGGGGGCGGCCTCGTGGGTGCCGAGCAGACCCGTCCGGCGGGACACGACGGTGGCCGCCGCGCCGATCAGCTGAGCGATCGCCAGCAGGTCGGACTCCGCGACTGCCGGCAGCTGGCCGTCGGCGGCCACGGCCTCGGTGGCGAGGATCCCCTGCGAGTGGCCGATGACGGCGCTCGGCGGAAGAACCGTGGTGTCCAGCCCCTGCTTGCCGAGGTTCGACACGGCCGCGAGCTGGGTGAGCAGGATCCCGGGCAGCGAGACGAGCGCGTCGGCCAGTTCGGTCTCACTGGGAACCGGCAGTTCCTCGTCGTGCGCGCGGATCCAGGTGAGGGGCTCGAAGCGGTCGGCGCCGGCGGCGGCGAGCTCGTCGGCGACCGGCTCGAGGACCTCGCGCGCGTCGTCGGCGATTCCGGCGATCGTCTCGCCGAGATCGGCGTCGTTCACCAGTTCGGTGAGCGTCGGCAGCCACGCGCCGCCCTGTCCTCCGAAGCAGATCGCATAGCTCTCGCCTGCGGCGAGACGGTCGAGCAGACTTCCGGAATCGATTCTGTCGGTGTGCTGGCCGGTGCGGTGCTGGTCGAGGGTCACAAGCTCTCCTGTCGATGCGTCACGTCGGACATGGCCCGTCGCTGGAACGTGGCCAATCGTCGCACAGAAACATGAGGCATCCCTCATGTTTGTTGGCGACCGACAGGTATACCCGCTGGTAGACCGGCGGGTAACCGCCTCGGCCAGCGTCGAAGGAATTTTCGTGACCGTTATCACATTCGGGTCCGGGCTCCGCGTGTCATCCCGATGATCGACTCATTCTTCGCGCAGGTCACTCATCGCTGTAAGTTCCGTTGCAGGGAAATTCGCGACAGCCGTCCAGATCCGCTGGAGGGGCCTGCTGCGGGGAGAAAATCAGGAGGATCCCACTTCATGAAACGTTCGAAGCGATTCGCGCTTGCCTCGGCGGCAGCCGTCGTCACCGCCGCCGTCGCGCTGACGGGATGCTCCAGCAGCGACAGCGGCGACACCGACTCGACGACCACGTCCGACTCGGCCGCCACCACCTCACTCGATGCGGCCGCCGACACCGCCGCCGCCCTGACCGGTGCGAAGGTCGACATCGAGGTGGAGGGCTCGCTGCAGGGCCTCAACGCCTCCGAGGTCGAGGCGTCCATCGGAACCAAGCCGAAGATGGTCGGCGAAGGCACCGCGACACTCGACATGGGCGGCAAGTCCGTCGAGGCGCCGTTCGTATACGTCGACGACCACATGTACGCCGACGTCGACGACAAGGGGTACATCGACTACGGCAGCGGCCGGTCGATCTACGACGTCTCCAAGATCCTCGACGTCAACGAGGGCGTGCCGCACGTCCTGCGCAGCATTCAGGGAGCGAAGGAGGAGGGCAGCGAGACCGTCGACGGTGTCGAGGCCACCAAGATCACCGGAACCCTCCCGGCCAAGGATCTCGCGGGCCTGACGGGAACCTCACCTCAGGCCAAGGGCCTCGACGGCGACATCCCGGTGACAGTCTGGGTCACCAAGGACGGCAAGAACAACGTCGTGCGCGTCGCCTCCGAACCCGCCAAGGGTGCCTCGATGACCGTCACCCTGAGCGACTGGGGCAAGACCGTCACCGTCACGAAGCCGGCCGACGTCAAGTCGCCGAGTGCCAAGCCGTCTCACGCACCGAAGTCCGGTGAACCGACCCGCAGCCCGGTCGGCTGATCGCCGCCGATCCAGAGAAGAGAAGACCATGAAGACTCGTCCGATCAGCCTGCGCAAGCGCCTGGCCACCGCGGCACTCGTGACCGCCGGTGTCGGTGCGGCGCTCACCGTTCCCGCCGCGATCACGCCGGCCCCGGCCCACGCGGCCAACTACTACGGCGCCATCGCGCTCTCACCCAGCACGGGAGCCACCGGTCGCGCCATCGACTATCCCGACTGGTCGAGCGCGTCCAACGCGGCCCTGTCGTGGTGCGGCTACAGCGACTGCCAGGTGGTGGTGCAGATGCGCAATGCCTGCGGCGCGATCTCCAAAAGCAGTTCGTACTGGGGTTACGCCTGGGGCGCTGACCTCTACACCGCGGAGTCGAATGCCCTGTACTACTCGGGCGGCGGATACATCCACGACTGGGCCTGCACCTCGGGACACCAGTAGCCGAAGCAAGCGCGAGCGCCGGGACACCCTCATCGGAGGTCCCGGCGCTCGTGTCGTTGCGGGCGGTTACGCTCGGGTGCCATGACCGACTGCGTCTTCTGCGGCATCGTCTCCGGCGTCTCCCCCGCCCACGTCGTGTACTCCGACGACGACGTGATCGCCTTCCTCGACCTCTCACCGATCACGCGGGGACACACCCTGGTGGTCCCGCGAAAGCACTCGTCCGGTCTCGCCGATCTCGATCCGGAGATCGGCGGAAAGATGTTCGGCGCGGGTCAGCGGATCGCCGGTGCGATGCGGTCGAGCGCGATCGGCGCCGACGGAGTGAATCTCGCGATGAACGACGGCCGTGCCGCATCCCAGACCGTCTTCCACTCGCACCTGCACGTGGTGCCCAGGCATACGGGCGACAAGCTGACCTTCGCTAAGGGGTTCCTGACGCGTCGTGCCGGCGACTTGGAGTCGACCGCCGCAGTGTTGCGATCGGCGCTGGAGTCGCAGTCGTGACCTGGACTGTCACTCCCGAATCGCTGGCGCAGGCAGCCGCACTGATCGCCGCCGCGGACCATGTCTGCGTCTTCTCCGGCGCGGGGATGTCGGCCGAGAGCGGGATTCCGACCTTCCGCGACGCCCTGACCGGACTGTGGGAGAACTACGATCCCGCCGATCTCGCCACGCCCGAGGCGTGGCGGCGCGACTCCGACCTCGTGTGGGGCTGGTATCGGGACCGCGCGGCGCGTCTTCGCGAGGTGGAGCCGAACGCCGGGCACCACGCGGTGGCCGAGCTCGGCCGGAAGAAGGAGTCCGCGGGCGGTCGTGTCAGCGTCATCACGCAGAATGTCGACGATCTCCACGAGCGAGCTGGGTCGACGGTCGACGCTCATCTGCACGGCAGTCTCAAGGCTCCGCGCTGCGAGGCCTGCCCGCATCGCGCGGATCCGGACGTCGCACTCGAGTCGGTGCGCCCCCGATGCCCCGAGTGCGGCGCGAGTCTGCGCCCCGGCGTCGTGTGGTTCGGCGAATCGCTTCCGAACCTCGACTGGCTGACAGCGTCGCAGACGGTCGTGGCCTGCGATCTGCTGATCATCGTCGGTACCAGCGGTGTGGTCCACCCCGCCGCGGGACTGCCGATGCTCGCCGCGGAGGCGGGCACGCCGATCATCGAGGTGAATCCCGAACCGTCCGCGCTCACCCCTCTGGCGACCCTGTACCTTCCGACGACCGCCGCCGCGACGCTGCCGCTGATCCTCTGACGGCGTCGGGTGTCGCCTCGTTGAACGATTCCCCGACCCCGCTGGTTGAGCGAGCGGAGCAACACCCCGCTGATTGAGCGTCCCCAGCGACATCCCGCTGGTTGAGCGAGCGGAGCGAGTCGAAATCATCCCGCCCCCAACCCGAGAACCTCAGCCGACGATCATCAGCAGCGGCGCGACCAGACCCATTCCCGCGAACCAGCCGGGCTGCTTCTGCTCGAGCGTCTGAGGGGGAAGGCTACTCGCAAAGCCCCATGGGACAGAGCAGCCGCACAAGATTGACCGCTCACGGCCCACACCTGCGAGAACAGGCATCCTGGGCTGTGAGCGGTCAATCTCATGCGGCAGTGCGCCGTGAGCCTAGCGACTGTCGCGACCGCGGCCGGCCACGCGGGCCGGTCGCTTGCCGAACTTGTCGCCGCCCTTGCGGCCGCGGTCTTCGTATCCGCGCGCCGATCCGCGAGCGCCTCCCCGACCGCGCGGCGGACCCATGTCCGGGCGCAGGTCGATCGGATGCTTGCCGATCTTGGTGTGCTTGAGCATCCCGAGCGTCTCGGCGTCGAGATCGTTGGGGAGTTCCACGAGGCTGAAGTCGTCACGGATGCTGATGTTGCCGAAGTCACCGCGAGTGAGGCCGCCCTCGTTGGCGATCGCGCCGACGATCGCGCCCGGCGACACCTTGTGCTTGCGGCCGACGGCGATGCGGTACGTGGCGAAATGACCGCCGCCGCGCGGTGCACGGTCACGCCGGTCCCCGCGATCGCCCCGCTCACCCTTGGGCGGATCGGGAGCCATCAGGAAGCCGCCGTCGCGGGTCTCCAGGGCCAGCGCCGCGGCGATGTCAGCCATCGCGACGTCGTTCTCGCGGGCGTAGTTCTCCACCAGCCCGCGGAACAGATCCAGATTGTCGGAGGCGAGGTTCTCGGTGATCGAATCGGCGAACTTGGCGACACGCTGGGCGTTCACGTCGTCGACGCTCGGCAGATCGATCTCTTCGAGATCCTGCCGGGTGTGACGCTCGATCGACCGCAGCAGATGACGTTCGCGAGGCGAGACGAACAGCAGCGCGGTGCCCGACCGCCCGGCCCGGCCGGTACGCCCGATGCGGTGCACGTACGACTCGACGTCGTGCGGGATGTCGTAGTTCACCACATGCGAGATGCGGTCGACGTCCAGTCCTCGAGCAGCCACATCGGTGGCCACGAGGATGTCGAGCGAACCGTCCTTGAGCTGATTGATGGTGCGCTCACGCTGGGCCTGGACCATGTCGCCGTTGATCGCCATCGCGCTCAGGCCGCGGGCGCGCAGCTTCTCGGCGAGTTCCTCGGTGGCCGACTTGGTCCGGACGAAGACGATCATGCCGTCGAACGGCTCCACTTCGAGCACCCGCGTGAGGGCGTCGAGCTTGCGCTGGTGCGACACCTGCAGGTACTTCTGCGTGATGTTCTGCGCGGTCGCCGTCTTGTTCTTGACGGTGACTTCCTGCGGGTTGTTCAGGTACTTGCGCGCCAGGCGGCCGATAGCGGCCGGCATGGTCGCGGAGAACAGCGCGACCTGCTTCTGATCCGGGGTGTCGGCGAGGATTCGCTCGACGTCCTCGGCGAAGCCCATCGTCAGCATCTCGTCGGCCTCGTCGAGCACGAGGAACTCGAGCTGCGACAGGTCGAGGGTGCCCTTGTCGAGATGATCGATCACGCGGCCCGGCGTGCCGACGATCACCTGGGCTCCGCGGCGCAGGCCGGACAGCTGGATCCCGTAGCTCTGGCCGCCATAGATCGGCAGCACCTTGACCTCGGGAAGGTACGTCGAATAGCTGCCGAAGGCCTCGGCCACCTGCAGCGCCAGTTCGCGCGTGGGCGCGAGCACGAGGGCCTGCGGCTTGCGGGCCGAGGTGTCGAGTCGGGTGAGGATCGGCAGTGCGAAGGCAGCGGTCTTGCCGGTGCCGGTCTGCGCCAGTCCGACGACGTCGCGTCCCTCCATCAACGGAGGGATGGTCGCCGCCTGGATCGGCGACGGCGTCTCGTAGCCGACGTCGTCGAGCGCCTTGAGCACGCCGGGGTCGATGCCGAGGTCACCGAAGGCGGTGGACTTCTCGGCCGCGGGCGCGGTAGAGCTGGTGTTCTCGGATTCGCTCATCGGCGAACATTCGTAGTCATCGGGTGTAGATAATACCCCGCCGACACCCTGTGACGCCCCTCACTGAGATGTGCGGTACGGTTCCATCACTTGGATCGCGTTAGACAGATCAAGCAATTCGTATCACAAGGGGACGTCACCATGCAGGAGTTCACTGCTCCATCCATCACGACAGTTGATGAGAACGCCACCACGATCACTGCTCTGCAGCGCTACCGGAAGGACCGCCCGACTCTGCCGCTGTTCCGCAGGCGCGCGGACTCCGGGCAGTGGATCACCGTCACCGCCGGCGCTTTCGCCGACGACGTCGACGCCGTCGCGAAGGGCCTGATCGCCGCCGGCGTGAGCCGTGGCGACCGCGTCGCGCTACTGTCTTCCACCCGGTTCGAGTGGAGCCTGATCGACTACGCGATCTGGCGCGCGGGTGCCACCACCGTCGCGATCTACGAGACCTCGTCCCCCGACCAGGTGGAGTGGATCCTCACCGATTCGGGCGCATCGATACTGATCGTGGAGACCGCGGCCAACCGGTCGACCCACCAGGAGGTGATCGCGAAGGCGCCCGAGCTTCGCGAGACCTTCGTCATCGACGACGGCGCGATCAACGCGCTCCGCAAGCGCGGCGCCGACCTCCCCGACTCGGTGCTCGACGAGCGGGAATCGCAGGCGCGGGCCTCCGACGCCGCCACGTTGATCTACACCTCCGGGACCACGGGCCGGCCGAAGGGCGTCGTCTTGACGCACGAGAACTTCCTCGCCGAGTGCGCGGCGACCGCCGAGGCCGTCGGCACCGGCCTCGAGGAGGGGAAGTCGACGCTGCTGTTCCTGCCCCTCGCACACGTCTTCGCACGGGTCGTCGCCGTGGGCTGCGTGGAGAACGCCGTGGTACTGGGCCACACCAACGACATTCCGAATCTGATCGCCGACCTGGCCGTATTCAAGCCGAACTACGTGCTGTCGGTCCCGCGCGTCTTCGAGAAGGTGTACAACACCGCCGAGCAGAAGGCGATCGACGGAGGCAAGGGCAAGATCTTCGCGAAGGCCGTCGACACGGCGATCGAGTACAGCCGGGCGGTCGAATCCGGCGACGCGGGCGTCCTGCTCAAGGTGAAGCACGCGGTCTTCGACAAGCTGGTGTACGGAAAGCTGCGCGCCGCGCTCGGCGGCAACTGCGAGGGCGCCATCTCCGGCGGCGCCCCGCTCGGTGAGCGGCTGGGCCATTTCTTCCGCGGCGCCGGGGTGCCCGTGTACGAGGGCTACGGCCTCTCCGAGACCACCGCCGCGGTCACCGCCAACAACGAGGAGCACAGCCGCATCGGTTCGGTGGGGCGTCCGGTGCCCGGCGTCACGGTGAAGATCGCCGACGACGGCGAGATCCTGCTCAAGGGGCCGATGGTCTTCTCCGGCTACTGGCGCAACGAGCAGGCGACGGCCGACGCGATCCGCGACGGTTGGTTCCACACCGGCGACATCGGCCGCCTCGAGGACGGCTACCTGTTCATCACCGGGCGCAAGAAGGAACTGATCGTCACGGCAGGCGGCAAGAACGTCTCGCCCGCCCAGCTGGAGGACACCATCCGGGCGCACCCGCTGGTGAGCCAGTGCCTCGTCGTGGGCGATCAGAAGCCGTTCATCGCCGCACTCGTGACCCTCGATCCCGAAGCGGTCCCCGGATGGCTCGAGCGCAAGGGGCTGCCCGCGTCGACGCCGTTGTCGGAGCTGATCCGGAATCCGGAGCTGCGCGCCGAGATCGACGCGGCGATCGCCGGCGCGAACAAGACCGTGTCCAAGGCCGAGGCCATCAAGAAGTACGAGATCCTCGAGACCGACTTCACGATCGAGACCGGTGAGCTCACGCCCACGCTCAAGCTGAAGCGGAACGTGATCCACCAGTCGTACCAGGAGGCGATCGCCGACCTGTACAGCTGAGCGGCACGTCTCGACGTCGACTCCCGCGGCGGCGCACCGGCATCGATGCCGGTGCGCCGCCGTTCATCGCGGGGACCTGCGCGGACTGCGCGCTTCGCCCGGTCTTACGCTGGCGGTGCCGCAGCGCTGCGGCCGCGAGTGGGCAGGTGCCCGGAACGGAGTACGACGAGATGAACAGGCCCGATAAGTGCGTCCCCGGGTCACTCGGTGAACAGACGCTGAGCGTTCACGGCGGCAATCACGCCTCCGGCACGGGCACCGACGGCGACGGCGCGGCGATTCGCGTGCCGATCATCATGGCGAACTCCTACAACCTGCCGCCCGATCCTTCGACCATGGACTGGTCGAACCCCGAGCACCTCACCTACACCCGCAACACCGGGATCAATCAGATCGCGCTGCAGGACAAGCTCTGCGCGCTCGAGCACGGTGAGGACGCCGTCGTCCTCGCCTCCGGCGTCGCCGGACTGCACGCGGTGTTCTTCGGGCATGTCAACGCGGGCGATCACGTCGTCGTCTCCGACACCACCTACGAGGCGACCTACAAGCTCTGGACGTCGCTGCTGCCTCGCAAGTACGGGATCGAGGCCACGTTCGTCGACATCACCGACCACGACGCCGTGATCGCAGCGATCCGTCCCGAGACCAAACTTATCGCCACGGAGGTGATCGCGAACCCCACCACCAAGGTCGCCGACATCGCCGCGCTGGCGGAGATCGCGGACGCCCGCGGCATCATCCTGATGGTCGACTCCACGTTCACTCCCCCGCCGCTGTACCGCCCGCTCGACGACGGCGCCGGCCTGGTGGTGCATTCGCTCACCAAGTACATCAACGGCCACGGCGACGCGATGGGCGGCGCGGTGATCGGGCGTGCCGATCTCGTGGAACCGATCCGGTCGGAGGCGATGGTGGACGTCGGCGGCGTGATCTCGCCCTTCAACGCCTGGCTCATCATGCGCGGCTCGGTGACACTGCCGCTGCGCCTGCGGCAGCATCAGGAGTCGGCGCTGGAGCTCGCCCGGTTCCTGGAGGCCGACGAGCGCATCGCCTACGTGGCCTATCCCGGTCTGGAGAGCCACCCGCAGCACGAGCTGGCCAAGCGTCAGTTCGGCGCGGGCGATCGCGGCATCGGCGGTTTCGGCGGCATCATGTCGTTCGCACTGAAAGGCGATCCGGACCTGCAGAACCGCTTCGTGAACGACCTGAAGGTCGTGACGTCGGCGGTCTCCGTCGGCCACGACGAGTCGCTGATCGTGCACGTGGGCACCAGCGGACCGCGCGTCGCCGCCTACCCGGAGGGCTTCCGCGAGTACGGGCACCTGCGATTCTCGGTCGGCCTCGAGGACGTTGACGATCTGAAGGCCGACCTCGCGGCCGCCCTCGACTCGGCCGCGGGCTAACCTCGCGCCCGGTCCTCGGCCACTCGCCGCACCACGCTCTCGTCGATCTCGAACCCGAAGGCCTCTGGTGCGCGGGTCGCGGCCAGCACGCACAGACCGTGCACGGCGGCCCAGCACGACACGGCGCGCAGTTCGTCGCCGGTCGCCTCGACCAGGGCCGAGAACCAGCCGCCCGTGGTCTCGCGGAGGCGGCCGCCGGCCGAGTCGAGCAGGTCGTGCCGGAAGATCAGCGTGAACATGCCCGGCCGGGCGCGCGCGAACCGCCAATAGGCGACGGCGCCGTCGCCGATGCCGTTCGCGATGGCGGGTGCGAGAGCGGCGTTGAGATCGGCCACGCCTTCGGCGGCGATCGCCGCCAGCAGACTCTCGAGCGTCGGGAAGTATCGGCGCGGAGCGCCGTGCGAGACGCCTGCCCGGGCGGCCACCGAACGCACGCCCACCGCACCGAATCCCGCGGTGTCGACGAGGTCGACCCCCGCGGCGACCAGCCGTGCGCGCGTACTCGGATCGTCAACCACGTTGACAGTGTCTACGGTCGCCCCCCCACACTGTCCAGTAGACACTGTCTACGAAAGGCCTCCCGTGCTGTATCCGCTCTGCAAACACGTTCTGATCGGCCCCGCACTCCGGCTCTGGGTGCCGATCACCGTCGACGGCGCCGACCGCGTTCCCACCAGTGGCCCGGTCATCGTGGCGGCCAACCACCTGGCGGAGATCGACTCCCTGGTCCTCCCGCTGGCCATACCCCGCCGACTCTCGTTCTTCGCCAAGGCGGAGTACTTCCGGGGTTCCGGAGTCCGCGGCGCGGTCAGTCGTGCGTTCTTCCGCGGAACCGGTCAGATCCCGGTCGACCGGTCGGGCGACGACGCCGCGCTCGAGGCTGCGGCGCAGTTGCTCGCCCGGGGCGGCGCGTGGGGCATCTACCCGGAGGGCACGCGCTCGCCCGACGGGCGTTTGCACCGCGGACACACCGGGATGATGCGAGTCGCGGCGCGAGTCCCGGGCACCGTCATCGTCCCCGTTCTGCTCTCGGGAACACGCGAGGTGAATCCGCCCGGCACCCGGCGGATCGGTCGCGGACCGGTGCGCATCCGCATCGGCGACCCGATGCCGGCCGATGAGTTGCTCGGCGCCTCACACGACGTCCGCGGCGCCACCGACGCCGTCATGGCCGCGATCGCCGCACTCGGCTCCGTCGCCTGCGTCGACGAGTACGCGCGGCCCTACCATTGACGGATGCTGTCGTCTCTCGCGTCGTTCACTCTCGCGTCGACGCTCCTGGTACTGCTGCCCGGCCCCGACTCCCTCGTGGTGATGCGCGGATTGGCCCGCGGCGGCCGGGCCGGCGGGGTCCGGACGTCGCTGGGCGTGATGACCGGACTGCTGGTCTGGATCCTCGCCGCCGTCCTCGGTCTCTCGGCGATTCTGCAGATGAGTGAGATCGGTTACGAGGTGCTCAAGATCGTCGGCGGCTGCTACCTGGTGCTGCTCGGCGTCCAGACACTGCGCTCGATCCGGTCCCTGCGCGGCGGGCCGTCGGTCGATGAGGCGCCGTCGTCGCGCCGGGCGGGCTTCCTCACCGGATTCACGACCGACATCCTCAATCCGAAGATCGGCATCATGTTCATCACGCTGCTGCCGGGCTTCGTTCCGGACGGTGCGCCCGTCGCATGGACGACGCTCGGCTTCGGTCTGGTCTATCTGGCGCTCACCGGCGTCTACTTCGCCGTGCTCATCGTCGCCGCCGACCGGATCGGCGCCTGGATGCGTGCGCCCCGCATTCGGCGCCGCATCGATCTGGTGGCCGGTCTCGCGCTCGTCGGTTTCGGGCTGAGGCTGGCGACGGAGTAGCCGGGGCGTCGTTCCGCTACCAGCCCGACGTTCAGTCGGCCCGGTAGAGGATCCCGCGCCCGATGGCTTCGCGGATCGCCGGCATCGCCGCCGCGGCGAGCGCGTCGGCGTCCACGCCGTGGAAGTCGGCCAGCAGTGAGATCAGCGCGGCCAGCGGCACCTGGCCGCGACAGCCGGCGAGAAGCGACGTCAGCACCTCGTCCACCGGAAGCACCGCTCCCGGACCGCCGGGGCGGGTCACCGAGGCGCTCACCTGCTGCCAGCCGTCGTCGCCGGGGAGCGCCTGGGTCTCCAGAAACACCGGTGAGGTGCTGAGCCGGGAGGCCAGCAGGTCGGCGTCGGAGTTCTCACGCAGGAAGTCGCGCCGCGCCCAGAAGGCCTGCGCTTCGAAGCCGGTGACCTCCTGGCCGGCGGCGGTGATCTCTTCGATCACCACATCGGCCGGACGATCCTCGACGGGTCGGCGGAAGGTGATCGAACCCATGCCGACGGCGACGATCCCCTCGGACTCGAACCAGTCGAGCCACCGCGCACCCCGCTCGGCCGCGTCGACCACCGACTCCCCCGCATCCGAGACCCAGAGCGAGACGTAGCTGATGGGATCGGCCAGTTCCCGCTGGACCACCCAGGCGTCCAGACCGCTCGCCTGCACCCACTCCCGGACCCGGTCGTCCCATGCGTCGAGGTCGCGCACCTCCCAGTTCGCCAGGATCTGCGCGATGCCGCCCGGATTCAGATGTTCGCCGATCCCCTCGATGAGGCTTCGGCTGATGCCGTCTCCGGCCATCCCGGAGTCGCGGTAGATGTAGTCCTGCGCACCGCTGCCGACGACGAACGGCGGATTGGACACGATCAGGTCGAATCTCTCGCCCGCCACCGGCTCGAACAGGCTGCCCTCCCGCAGGTCCCAGTCCAGTCCGTTCAGCCGCGCCGTAGCCGCCGCCAGTGCCAGCGCCCGCGCGTTGGTGTCGGTGGCGACGATCGTCTCGCAGTGCGACGACATGTGCAGCGCCTGCACGCCGCATCCGGTTCCGAGATCGAGCGCCCGCGCGAACGGCGTGCGGATCACCGACTGCGCCAATGACATCGACGCCCCGCCGATGCCGAGCACGTGGTCGTGGGCCACGGCGCCGGGACGCATCGAGGCGTCCTGATCGGCGACCACGAGCCGGTCGGCGTCGTCGCTGCCGTGCGGCCGGATGTCGAGGACGGCGCGAACACCGCCGTCCGCGGGCTCGATCACCTGCTGGTCGACGAGGGCGTCCAGTCCGACGCCGGGCAGTGCGGCGGCGACGTCGTCGGCCGGTTCCGTGGAGCCGAGCAGGAACAGCCGGATCAGAGTCGCGAGCGGCGCGCGGTCGGGGGCCGCGCGCCGCGTCTGACGCAGAGCGGGCCACCACACACCGCTCACCAGCGCTTGGCGCGCCTCCTCGCCGAGGAGGTCGGCGATTCCGTCGGAGGTGTAACCGGCGGCGCGCAGGTCCGCCCCGAGGGCGTCGACGATGTCCGGAGCGTCCAGAGGGTAGCGAATCACCGCACGAGCGTACCGGTACAGTTGCACTGCACGCGCGAGTGGCGGAATTGGCAGACGCGCTGGATTTAGGTTCCAGTACCCACTAGTGGTGTGAGGGTTCAAGTCCCTTCTCGCGCACCAGCGGCCCCGGTCGTTTGCCCCGTCAAGATCAGTAGCTACAGGGCGTACCGAGGGCATATCGCCCTCGGCGCGCCTTGCCACGCCTGATGTCAGCAGCGTCCCGGTCTACGACACTCCCGGGGTACGGGACGAGCGTTCTGCCAACCGCACGAGGCACCATCGAAGGATGACGCATCGCACTTCACCGATCGCCGCCCTCGCGGCCGCGATCCTCGCGTCGCTCGGCATCGCCGCGACGTACGAGCTCCTCGTCGTCTCGTACGCGGGCCAGATGGTCGATCAGGACGTGATGGAACTGATGGGCGCGCGCACCGGGAACGACGCTCCGACGGGCGGTCT
The DNA here is from genome assembly GCF_041950545.1 of Gordonia sp. PS3. Classification (NCBI taxonomy): domain Bacteria; kingdom Bacillati; phylum Actinomycetota; class Actinomycetes; order Mycobacteriales; family Gordoniaceae; genus Gordonia; species Gordonia sp. PS3. The sequence goes on from NZ_CP169524.1 coordinate 2,471,800, forward strand.
GCTCGCCGAGATACAAGTCCCCGTGCTCGCCGGCTGCGGCCTGCTGATCGGCGCGATCTGTCTCGCGCGACGATCCTGGCGGCTCGCCCTGCACGCGAGCCTGCTGATCGGCGCCGTCGTGGTGCTCGCGGTCGTCCTGAAATCCGAGCTGCAACGACCGCCGCTGGACGTCGGCAACGCGCTCAACTCGTTCCCGTCCAACACGGTCGCCGCGTTCGCCGCGGCGGGGATCGCCCTGTGCGCGGTCACGCCCCGCCGTGCGCGGCCGCTCGCGGCGATCGCCGCGACGGCAGGTCTCGGAGTGGTCTCGTTCACCGTCGTCAGCCAGCAATGGCACCGACCGTCGGACGTCATCGGCGGAGCGCTCCTCGCGGTCGCCGTCGCGGCGGTCGTCGATCTGCTGATCCCGGCGTGGAACGCGCGGCCGGCACGCGCTCACACCGAGCACGACGTGCGGGACTGGCAACGGTCGCGAGCGGCTGTGCGGTGAGACCACCCCGGGCGCACCCCTAGACCTGCCAGCCCTCCGCTTCTCGCCACCGCTGCCACAGGTCGGCGAACACCCCGCCGCGCGCGAGCAGGTCGTCCACCGCACCCGAGTCCACCACCCGGCCGTGGTCCAGGACGATCACCGAGTCGGCGAGCGCCACCAGCGCGGGGCGGTGCGTCACCACCACAACCGTCCGCGTCCCGCGGATCCGCCGCAGCGAATCGACCACGGCGCGTTCGGTGATCACGTCGAGTGACGACGTCGCTTCGTCGACCAGCAGCAGTCCGGCGGGCTTCGCCAGCGCGCGGGCGAGCCCGACTCGCTGGCGTTCGCCGCCCGACAAGGTATTGCCGCCGTCGCCGATCCGCGAGTCCCAGCCATCGGGGAGCGAGTCCAGCACGGCGTCGAGTCGAGCGAGATCAGCGATCTCGACGAGATCGGGCTCGGCGCTGGTGACCACGTTCTCGCGCACCGTCCCCGGCCGCAGCGAGGTGGTCTGGAAGACCATCGACGCGTTCTGCAGCCGACCCGCGGCAGTCGTCTCGTCGCCGCCGAAGTCGACTCGTCCGGTGCTGGGTTCGCGGAGCCCGGAGATGACGTCGAGCAACGTCGACTTGCCCGAGCCGGACGCTCCGACCAGCACCGTGATCTCCCCGGCAGGGATGGTCAGCTCCACCCCGTCGAGGGCCCGCGTCCCGTCCGGGTAGGTGTAGCCGACCTCGCTCAGACGGACCGGCACGGGAGCACCGTAGGCTTCGCGGAGCGCGTCGTTCGACGTCGATCGCCGCACTGTGTTCTGTTCGGCAGCCAGATCCTCGACGACCAGGTCGCGCAGCTGTGCCAGCAATCGCTCCACTCCGGCGATCGGGGTGGCCAGCAGCGAGAGCGAACCGGTGGTCTCCACCACTCGCAGCAGGACGACGACCATCGCCGCCGCGGTGACTCCGGAGAGGGTGCCGTCGAGGTAGAGCGCTCCGGTGGTGACGCCGAAGGCCAGTAGAACGAGCTGACCGGCGACGGTGAAGAGCAGGTCGCCGGGGATCTGCCAGGCGAGGAGCCGGAAACCGCGCCGCCGCGAATCCGCGAGCACCTCGTCGACGGTCCCGGTGCCGACCCCCGCGGCGCGCAGCGTGGGCTGTGCCCAGCCGAATTCGAGCATGCGGTCGTCCAGCGCGCGGCCTGCCTCGGCGAACCGATCCTCCGACTTCGCGACGGCCCGGCGTCCGCCGTAGAAGGCGCCCAGCAGGACGATGCCGCCGACGAGAGCGACCACCGCGAGCTGCCACGACACGAACAGCAGGCCGACGGCCAGCATCGGCACCAGCAGGGCCGCATGGATCAGCGGCGAGAAGAGCAGGACGATCGCCGAGACCGACTCCGGGCCGGACTTGGTGACCAGGTCGCGCAGCCGGGACGCACGATCGCCGTGGAGTTCGGCCGGATCGAGCCGGCCGATGGCCGACACACCGGCGCTTTCGGCGGCGTCGATCAAGCCGAATCCGACGCGGAGTCCGGCGCGGGTCGCGAGGATGTCCGCGGTCCAGCCGACCGCGAGCACCGCGACCATCGCCGCCACCCAGACCCACGCGTCCGACGGGGTGTCGCCGAACAACGCGCGCAACAGCGGGATCGACAGCAGCACGGCCGCCGCCTGCAGCGCCGTGGACAGCGTCGTGAGCGCGTAGAAGGCGAGACGGTGCGGCCGCCCTGCGGCGCCGGTGATGACGCGGACGTCGGCGAAGACGGTCGGCAGGATTCGGGTCGAGTCTGAACTCATCGGAGGGCCTCCTGCGCCTGCGCGGTCATCGCCGCGTATCGTCCACCGGCCGCGATCAGTTCCGGGCCGGTCCCCTGCTCCACGATCTGTCCGCCGTCGAAGACGACGATCCGATCGGCGTCGGCGACGGTGTGCAGTCGGTGCGCCACTATGAGCACCGTGCGCCCCGCCAACAGCCTCGACAGGCCTTGCCGCACCTCCCACTCCGAGTCGGGGTCGGCGGCGGCGGTCGCCTCGTCGAGGACCACGAACCGCGGGTCTCCGAGCAGCGCCCGGGCGATCGCGACCCGCTGCCGCTGGCCTCCGGAGAGGCTGTCGCGATCGACCACCGTGTCGTATCCGTCGGGCATTGATTCGATGACGTCGGCGATGTGAGCCGCCCGGGCCGCCTCCGCGATCGCCGCACGATCCGCGTCGGGCATGCCGAGCGCGATGTTGTCGGCGATGGTGCCGCGGATGAGTTGGACGTCCTGCAACACCACGGCGATCCGCTGCCGCAGCTGCACCTCGGGAATGTCGCGCAGGTCGACGCCGTCGAGCAGTACCGCGCCGGCATCCGGGTCCCACAGGCGAGCGACCAGAGCCGCCACGGTGGACTTGCCCGCACCCGACGGTCCGACGAGGGCCGTCGTCCCGCCCGCGGGCAGGTCCAGGTGCAGGTCCCGCACCACTGGCCGACCGGGCGTGTACCCGAAGGTGACGCCGCGCAGTTCCACTCGCGCCGGGCCGCTCGGCTCCGGCCCGGTGCTGCCGTTCTCCGCCTGTTCGAGCTCACCGCTCGACAGCAACAGATCGAGCGAGGTCTTGCCGTTCATCCCCTCGCGCAGTCCGCCGACGGCGTACGACGCGGCGAGCAGCCGGTCGCCGAACGAGGTGCCGAGGATCAGGAAGGGCAGGATCGCGGCCGCGTCCATCTGGTCGGCGGTGATCAGTGCCGTGCCCGCCAGCGCGACCACCACCATCGACGTCGTCGGCCGGTTGAGCTGCAGAATCACCGACTTCGCATCGATCGTGGCGCGCTGCCAGTCCTTCAGGAACTCGGTGAGACGCCGCAGTCGGGCGGGCAGGTCGGTGATCGCGCCGTCGCCGAACACGCGGCTGACCTGCTGCGTGCCGATGTAGCGTTCGGCGTCGCCCGGCAGGGTCGCGTCCCATCGCATCTTCTGTTCCAGGCGGGCTCTGTCGGCAGTCGCCAGGCGTGCCATTGCGACGATGTACCCGAGTACCGGCACCAGCAGCACCAGAGCGAGCACCCAGTTCACCGAGAAGAGGTACCCGAGGATCGCCAGCGGCGTGACGATCGCCGTCACGAGATCGGGCACCGCGTGGGTCACCAGATAGTGCAGCGACGAGATGTCGTCGGCGACCAGCTTCTTGACCTCCGCGCTGCGTCTGCCGAGGAACCATCCGAGCGGCAGTCGGGTGAGTTTGTGGAGCACTCGCCGCCGCAGCGCCGCGGCGTACACCTGGTCGTAGAAGTGCAGCACGGTGATCAGCACCGCGCTGCCGGCGGCGCCCGCCACCAGAACGATCAGTGCCGTGACCGCGACGTCGATCAGCTCGTGGCGGTCGGCCCCCTCCACCAGCAAGCGCGCCAGCTCCGCGAAGAGCACCAGAGGAACCACCGCGAGCACCGCGAGCACGAGCGCGAACAGACCGGCGACGATCAGCGCGGGAAGGGCGGGTTTGAGGACGGGCTCGGCGGGCGCTGCGGCCTTCGGGGCGCGGGGCGGGGTCAGAGCCGCCTCCGCGACATCGTCCGTCGCCGTCTCGGAGGCGGTCGACACGGCGGTGTCCTCAGTCGCCGTGTCGACCTGTTTTCCCATCGCACGTCCGGCCATCCAGTAGGCCTGGGTGTGCATGGTGGCCTTGTTCTGCTCGTGGTTCAGGGCGAGCGCGCCCTTGGCCAGTCGCGTCGCCTTGCTCTCGGCCGTGACCCACGTGTGCCATCCGCGATAGTCGTCCTCGCCGATCGCCTCGGTCAGCGCCCGGCGGTCCGGACTGGTGGGCACCCAGTCGACGGTGAGGCCCGGATGCTCGGGCAGCGGCAGGTCGCGGTCGTCGTCGTTCTCGTGCTCGATGACCGCCCGGATCGGGATGTCATCGCCGATCTCCTCGATCAGCCGCACGATGGCCGGCCATGCCGCCACGTCTCCCATCAGCAGGTATCCGCGCGGACGCTCGCGGTCCGCAGCGATGTCGTAGCCGTCGCCGCCGAGCCGTGTCATCAGCAGTTCATCGCCCACGACGGCATTGCGCGCCCAGGTGGACGCGGGTCCGGCCGGATCGTGGACGAGGAAGCAGATCGCGAACGTCCCCGCCGCCGGGTCCGGATCCAGCAACGTGTATCCGCGTTGATGGAACTTGGCCGCGTTGTTCACATCCGGGAACCAAGCACGGATCCAGGCGGCCGGCTTCTCGCCGCCCGCGTGCAGGATCTCGCCGCACTGGAACTCGATGCGAACGACGTGTTCGGTCATCCACCGCACACCGGTGACCGTCGCCGGATGATTCTTCGCTCCGAGAGCGCGCAGCACCGCTCCCTGGAAGCCCTTGCCCATGTCCACCCCATCGTCAACCACTCGAACCTAAGATTAGGCTTGGCTAATTAGTAGCAGACTGGTGGCAGAACGCACAGTGAGGGCGGCCGCACCGGGCCCGATGCACGGCAGCCGACCAGGTACCTTCGATACTGTGAAGTCCTCTCTGCCGTCGCCCGCCAAACGACGTCACCGCCCCGCACTGATCGCGCTGGTGGCGGTCGCGGCATGCGCTTGCCTGGCGCTCGCCTGGTGGCAGTGGGGCCGCTACGAATCGTCGACGGGCACCGGCCAGAACCTGGGATACGCCCTGCAGTGGCCGGCCTTCGCGGTGGCCGTCGTGTACGCCTATCGCCGCTTCGTCGTGATGGAAGCCGATCCGGACGCTGAACACCGCGACCGCGCCGAGCCGACCGAGATACCCGAGGGGGTCCTTCCCGAGCGGCCCACGCGACACGACCCGTCGGTCGCGGCCATCCTCGACGCCGCCCCGGACGACGACCTGGCCGAGTACAACAGATACCTCGCCGAACTCGACAGACACCCGACGCACGACTGACGCATCAGCTGAAATCTCCGCGCGACCGATGAAGGACCACGACGTGACCGAATCCGCCAAGACCGCCGACGACGCCCCGGACGGGACTGTGACTGCGACCATCCCCCAGATCCGCAGCGCGCTGCTGCGCTACCGCGTTCTGGCCTGGGTCACCGGCGTGTGGCTGCTCGCCCTGTGCGCCGAGATGATCGCAAAGTTCGGCTTCGGAGTCGAGGGCTTCGGCTGGGTCGGCGTCGCTCACGGCTGGATCTACTTCATCTACCTGATCTGCACCGTCGACCTGTCGATCAAGGTCCGGTGGCCGCTGCCGAAGCTGGTGGCGACCGCGATCGCGGGCACCATCCCGTTCCTGTCCTTCTGGTTCGAGCACATTCGCACTCGCGATGTTAAGGAGCAGTTCAAGCTCGATCAGTGATCGTCTAGCTCGATCCCCAGGCGCTCGGCACCGGCCTTGTAGAGGGCGACCACCTCGCGACGGATGGACGCTCGGTCGGTGAGCTCGTTCGGCCACGGCACGCGGACGGGACGGTCCGCTCCGTCGACGGTCGCCGTCCACTTCCCCGCAACCGAGTCGAAGCCCGTCATCACCGCGGCGGTGGCGTCGGGTTCGGCGAACGCTCGCACAATGACGAGATTGTCGGTCGCATGGTCGTCGTTCATATGCCGGAGCACAGCGGTCACGACCGCGTCGTCGAATACGATCATCGGTCTCCTCCGCCCGCGCCGGCGAGGGCCCGGAGTGCCGGGACCAACTGCGCCAGCGCCTTGCCACGGTGGCTCAGCGCGTCCTTCTCCGCGGGCGGCAGCTCCGCGGAGGTGCGCCCGGCGGCCACCTCGTCATCGGGAATGAACAACGGGTCGTAACCGAAGCCGTTCGCGCCGCGCTCGTCACGCAGGATGGTGCCGCGCCACTCTCCGCGGACCACGGTCTCGGCGCCCGTCGGCAGCACCAGCGCACACACCGAGACGAACGCCGCACCGCGTCGTTCGTCCGGTACGTCGGCGAGCTGGGCCAGCAGCAGGCGATTGTTGGCGGCGTCGCCGGCGCCACCGCTCCACCGTGCCGACAGGACTCCCGGCATGCCGTTGAGCGCGTCGACGGCGAGGCCGGAATCGTCGGCCAGCGATGGCAGTCCGGTTGCGGCGACGGCCGCGCGAGCCTTGAGCAGCGCATTGTCCTCGAACGTCGCACCGTCTTCCACCGGTTCCGGATAGCGCGTGACATCACCCAGCCCGAGCACCTCGAGCCCGGTGATGCCCGCCGCTTCGACGACGCGTCGCAGCTCGGCCAGCTTCTTGGCGTTGTTCGACGCCAGCAGGACCGTCCCGGTCACTGCCCGCTGCCCGGGAGCGATCCGGGGTACGGCTGCGACAGCACTTCGCGCTGCGCGGCGACGATGTTCTCAATGCCGGCGCAGGCCACGTCCAGCATCTTGTCGAGCGTTCCGCGCGCGAAGGTCGCGCCCTCGCCTGTCCCCTGCACTTCCACGAGGGTGCCCGCGTCGGTGGCGACCACATTCATGTCGACCTCGGCACGCGAGTCCTCGTCGTACGGCAGGTCGAGGCGGACGCGGCCGTCCACCACACCGACGCTCACCGCCGCGATGATGCACGACAGCGGCTGCGGGTCGGCCAGCTTGCCCGCCGCGCCGAGGTAGGTGACGGCGTCCGCGAGCGCGACGTAGGCGCCGGTGATGGCCGCCGTCCGCGTTCCGCCGTCGGCCTGCAGGACGTCGCAGTCGATGGCGATCGTGTTCTCACCCAGCGCCGCCAGATCGATGCACGCGCGGAGCGAACGTCCGATCAAGCGGCTGATCTCGTGCGTGCGTCCGCCGATCTTGCCGCGCACCGACTCACGCTTCGAGCGCTCGTGGGTCGCGGCGGGAAGCATCGAGTATTCGGCGGTGAGCCAGCCGAGCCCCGATCCGCGCCGCCACGACGGCACGCCCTCGGTGACGCTGGCGGTGCACATGACGCGGGTGTTGCCGAATTCGACCAGCACCGAACCGGCCGGATGAGAGGTGAAACCGCGGGTGAACTTGATGGGCCGGAGTTCGTCGTCTGCCCGGCCGTCTGCTCGTGAAGTCACGCCCCGACCTTACTGGACAGGCCGACATATCCGCCGACGAGGCGGTGCCGGGCAGCGCGCAGCACATCCGCGCAACTCCGCGACGAACGCGCGGGCTGGGAGCGCGCGTCCGTCGTCGAACTGCGCGGATACAAGAACGGGCAGACCGGAAGCGACCGTCGCGGCTCAACCAGCGAGGCGACCTAGGCGACCGGCTTACGGACCTCGATGACCTGACCCTGGTGGACGAGTTGCAGCGGTCCCGCATACTCGCCCGACGCCTCGTCGAGGATGGCGGCGGAGTCGGCCCACGGGACCACGTGAGTCAGGGCGAGCGAGCGGACCGATGCGCGGGCGGCCACCTGTCCGGCTTCGACCCCGGAGAGATGCAGCCCCTCGGGCCGGACGCCGGGCTCGTGCGTCCACGACGCCTCGCACAGGAACAGGTCGGCGTCGCGCGCGAGATCGACCACCTCCTCGCACACGCCGGTGTCGCCGCTGTAGGCGAGCACCTCGCCGTCGGGGCCGACGATCCGCAACCCGAAGGTGCTCGGCGGATGGTTCACCTTGTACGGCTCGATGTGGAGGCCGTGGATCTCGACGGCTTCGCGGTCGACCCACTCGCGCACGTCGTAGGTGTCCGACAGGTCGTCCACCTCGCCCGGGTACTCCGACGCCCCGGCACCGACGCGCAGCGCCGTGCCCTCCGGCCCGTACAGGAGGGAACGTTCGGTGGCCGGAGTCGGCGCCCACCGACGCCACACCAGCATTGCGGGCAGATCCATGCAGTGGTCTGCATGCAGATGACTGAGCAGGACGGCGACCTGGTTCGGATCCGCGTGTTGCTGCAGTTCACCGAAGACACCGTGTCCGCAATCGATCAAGACCGGCGGGTGTCCGTCGGCCTGAACCAGGTATCCGGAGCACGGTGCACCAGGGCCGTTCACACTCCCTGAACACCCGAGCACCGTCAAACGCATGGGACACACTCTGCCATGCCGCTCCGGAAATCCGGCATCAATCCGCCCTCCTGTGACCGGTGAGTTGGCACTGCATCGACCGTGCCGAACGCCACACGGGAGTGGTCAGAAATGCTCTACGTGGCCCACCGAAGGTCCCAAGAACCGGGTCGAGAGCTTGCGGAACGAGTCCGGATCGCCGGTCGCGGAGAAATGACGCCGGGCCACGCGATTCGAGTGCGGATGCAGGGCGTCGCGCTCGGTCAGGACGCGGACAGTGTCCTTCGCCGTCTCCTCGGCGCTCGACACGAGCGTCACCTGATCGCCCATCACCAACTGCACCACACCCGACAGCAGCGGATAGTGGGTGCACCCCAGGACCAGAGTGTCGACGCCGGCCTCCTGCAGCGGCTCGAGGTAGCCCTCGGCAAGACCCAGGATCTGGCGTCCGCTGGTGATCCCCCGCTCCACGAAGTCGACGAACCTCGGGCAGGCGACGGCCGTGATCTCCACATCGCGTGCCGCGGCGAACGAGTCCTGATACGCGCGCGACGCGATGGTCGCCTCCGTGCCGATGACGCCGATCCGACCGGTCTTGGTCGCGACCACCGCGCGACGCACGGCGGGCAGGATCACCTCGATGACGGGAAGCGGGGCATAGCGTTCACGCGCATCGCGCAGACAGGCCGCCGACGCGGTGTTGCAGGCGATGACGATCGCCTTGACCCCACGGTGCACCAATTCGTCACCGATGGCCAGCGCATGCCTGCGGATCTCCGGAATGGTCAACGGCCCGTACGGCCCGTTCGCGGTGTCGCCGATGTAGATGACATCCTCATCGGGCAGCTGATCGATGATCGCGCGCGCGACGGTGAGCCCGCCGACGCCCGAGTCGAAGATGCCGATGGGACCGGTTTGCAGCTCGGTTATCGGGGGCCTCCCTTGAGTTCTGGTCGTCGGGGCTCGGAGCTGCCCGGATCGCGTCGGTCGCTGAGCATCCACGCCGCCAGCACGCCGCCGACGGCGCCGAACAGGTGTCCCTGCCACGACACTCCACCTCCGTGCGGCAGCACGCCCCACAGGATCCCACCGTAGACCGCCAACAGGACCACCCCGCCGAGCACCTGCCAAACGTCGCGGTTGAAGAGACCGCGGACCAGCAGATACGCCAGCCACCCGAAGACGATCCCCGATGCGCCGATCGTCACCGAGCCGGTCGGGGCGGTGAGCCACACTCCCAGACCGCTGATGACCCATACGATCGCCGTCACCCACAGGAAGCGTCCCGACATCAGCAGCAGGAAGCCGAGCACCACGCCCGGGATCAGGTTGCCGATCAGGTGAGCGAAGTCCGAGTGCAGCAGCGGCGCCCAGATGATCCCGTCGAGTCCGGACAGCCGTCGCGGCACGATGCCGTACTCGTCGAGGTCCCCACCGGTCGCCATGTCGATCGCCTCGACCACCAGCAGCACGACGGCGATGACGCCCATCGTGATGCCCGACCGCTCCCACTTGGGCATCGGCGACCGACGCGGCTTCGGGAGACGAGGGTCGGACGGCGACGCGATCCCGCCGCTCATGCGTCGCCGAAGGCGGAGAACAGCACGTCGCGGTATGCCGGAATCCCGGCGACGCCGGTCGCGGCGACCACCGCCGAGACGATCGCCCGCTGCACCACCGTCGCCGATGCGTCGGCCAGTGCCGCGACGATCGCGGTGTCCGGGTCCATCCCCGGCGGAACGTCGACAGCGGTGTCCGGATCGGCGGCCTTCTCGCCGGTGGCGACGGCGAACAGGGTGTCGCCGTCGAGCGGTGAATGCGCGGGACGGACCGCCCGCGCGAGTCCGTCGTGACCGGACATCGCCAGACGCCGGGTGCTCGCCACCGACAGCGTGGCATCCGTCGCGACCACCCCGATCGTCGTGTTCAGTACCGTGCCCTTTGCGGTGAGCTCGGCGAGCCTCTTGATCTCGAGTTGCTTCGGCGCGCGCAGACGGTGCAGTTCGAGGTCGTCGGCACCCCACGGCAGCCCTGTCGACGGATCGACGACACCGCCGACCGGATTGGCCACGACGAGAGCGCCGATCGTCAATCCGCGAGCCGGACCGTCGGAGAACGTGATCGACGCGGTGCCCACGCCGCCCTTGAGTGCGCCGGCGCGCGCCCCGGTCCCGGCCCCGACCGATCCGATCGCGAAATCGGTCCTGGCGTCGGCGAGCGCCCGCGCACCGAACTCGGCGGTCGGACGGTTCTCCCACCGGCCGACCGGGAGGTCGAAGATGACCGCGGCCGGCACGATGGGCACCACGTGCCCCTGACCGTCCATCGGCAGTCCGACGCCGGCCTCCTCGAGTCCCCGCATCACCCCGTCGGCCGCGGCAAGACCATAGGCACTGCCACCGGAGAGCACGATCGCGTCGGCGCCGCGGACCGTGTTGACCGGATCGAGCAGGTCGGTCTCGCGCGTCCCAGGACCGCCGCCGCGCACGTCCACCGCCGTCGCGCACCCGCGCGGCAGGGTGATGACCGTGGTCCCGGTCGCCCACCCGCTGCCGGGTTCAGCGACACTTGCGAGCACCACCTCGTCGTCGAGTCGGTGGTGATGGCCCACCGCGATTCCGGCGACATCCGTGATCCGGTTGCCCGGGCGCGACACAGACGACTTCGGCTCGGTCACCATCCGTCGTGCCCGCACTCCCCTTGCGACGGGTCCTCCGGCTGCGTCCACTCCGCCGACATCAGTGCTTCGACCAGCAGCCCCTGCACCACCGACAGCCAGTCGTAGACGTCCTGGTGTGCGGCGTGCGGATGGTCGGGCGGCAGCTTCGAGGGCTCATCGGTGATCCCGAGCATCGCGCCCAGTGCCAGTCGGATGTCGGTGAGCGCCGTCAGCCAGCGGTCGGCCTGGGACTCGGTCAGCGAGACGTCCCCGCCGCCGCTCGGCAGTGTTTCGAGAACTGTGCGTGCCGCGGCGAGTTTCGCGTCGATGATCTGCGGTTCGTTGACGCTGCGCAGTCCCCCGTTGAGGTCCGCGGCGATCGGTCCGGCCGCGAGTTCCGGCTCCTGGTCGGGTCGATGGAAATCGGGCAGCAGCCGTCCCAGCGTGACATCGTCCGGTGCGCGAGTGTGCCCCGTCTGGATCCCCGTCAGCTCCGACAGTTCGTCGCGCGGAGCCGACTCGGCGCGTTCGTTGAGCAGATCGGTGATGGACTCGACCATCGACGCCAGCAGTTGGCATTCGTAGTTCTCGAGGTTGGAGCAGATGCGGACGTCCTCGCCCGCACCGGTTCTGCGCCAGGTCCGCATCAGGAGTCGTGCTGCATGGTCGCCCACAGGCCGGCCGCATGCAGTTTGCGGACGTCGGCCTCCACCTTCACGCGGTCGCCGCTGGAGACCACGGCCTTCCCCTCGGTGTGCACCTGCATCATCAGCGCCTTGGCCTTCTCCTCCGAATAACCGAAGATCCGCTGAAAGACATAAGCGACGTAGTTCATGAGATTGACCGGGTCGTCCCACACCAGCGTCACCCAGGGGCGGTCGTGAGTCACCTCTGGTTCTGCCACCGCGGTACCGGTGCTCGTACCTGGTGTCGCCTCATCGCGCGCCATGAGTAATAGGGTAGCGAAGGTGACCAGTACCGCGCTGCTGACCGATCAATACGAGCTGACCATGCTGTCGGCCGCCCTGAGGGCCGGGACGGCGCAGCGCAGCTGCGTGTTCGAGGTCTTCGCCCGCCGCCTCCCCGACGGCCGACGCTACGGAGTCGTCGCGGGCACCGGACGTCTGCTCGACGCCCTCGAACGCTTCCGATTCGGTCCGGAGGAGATCGACTCGCTCCGGACCGTGGTCGACCAGGACACCCTGGCATGGCTGTCCGACTACCGCTTCCGCGGAGAGATCGACGGTTACCGCGAGGGCGAGCTCTACTTCCCCGGCTCGCCCATCCTGACCGTGCGCGGCGGCTTCGCCGAAGCTGTGGTGCTGGAGACGCTGATCCTCTCGATCCTCAATCACGACAGCGCGATCGCCTCCGCGGCGGCGCGTATGGTGAGCGCTGCCGCCGGCCGCCCGATCATCGAGATGGGCGGACGCCGCACGCACGAGCACGCGGCGGTCGCCTCAGCGCGCGCCGCATATCTCGCGGGAGTCGACGCGACCAGCAATCTCGAGGCCGCTCGCACCTACCGCGTACCGAGTGCGGGAACCGCGGCGCACGCGTTCACGCTCTCGTTCGCGCATCCCGACGGCAGCGACGAGCGGGCCGCCTTCGCCGCGCAGGTCGAGGCGCTCGGCGTCGGGACCACCCTGCTCGTGGACACCTACGACATCACCACCGGTGTCAAGAACGCGATCGAGGTCGCAGGCACCTCGCTCGGAGCGGTCCGGATCGACTCGGGGGATCTGGGCGTCCTCGCCCGCCAGGTACGCAGGCAGCTCGACGAGCTCGGCGCCACCGGCACCAAGATCGTCGTCTCCGGCGATCTCGACGAGTACGCCATCGCCTCGCTGCGCGCCGAACCCGTCGACATCTACGGCGTCGGAACCTCGCTGGTGACCGGCAGCGGTTCACCGACTGCGGGCATGGTCTACAAACTGGTCGAGGTGGACGGCGTCCCGGTCGCGAAGCGGTCGAGCCACAAGGAGAGCCACGGCGGACGCAAGCGCGCCGTTCGCGCAGCCCGCGCGTCCGGAACCATCGTCGAAGAGATCCTGTTGCGTGCCGACGCGCCCGCGGATCAGGCGATCCCGGGCACCGGAGGCCTGGACGTGGCCGAACTCCAGATTCCACTGGTCCGCGGCGGCGACCGAGTTTCCGGGCTGCCTACACTGGAGCAGTCCCGCGGGCATCTCGCGCACGGGCTCGTCACCCTCCCGTGGGAGGGTCTCGGGCTCAGCCACGGCGACCCCGCAGTCCCCACCCGCTACCTGACCGAACCGGAGAGTCGATGACCGAGGAGACCCCACCGCGGAATCGTGCGCTGATCGTCGTCGACGTTCAGAACGACTTCTGCGAGGGCGGCTCCCTCGCGGTGGCCGGCGGCGGTGCGGTCGCCGCCGCGATCAACGCGATCACCGGCTCGTATCCGGTGGTGGCGGCCACCCGCGACTACCACGTCGACCCCGGGGGGCACTTCTCCGAGACCCCCGACTTCGTCGACTCGTGGCCACCGCACTGCGTGGTGGGCACGCCCGGCGCCGAGTTCCATCCGGCCTTCCGCACCGGCCCCGTGCAGGCGGTCTTCTCCAAGGGCGAGTTCGACGCCGCGTACTCGGGCTTCGAGGGCCGCGACGAACACGGAAACGGCCTGGCCGACTGGCTCACCGCGCGCGACGTCTCCGAGGTGGACGTCGTCGGCATCGCCACCGACCATTGTGTTCGCGCGACCGCGGTCGACGCCGCCGCGGCCGGCTTCGCCACACGTGTGCTGCTGGACTTCACCGCGGCCGTCGCCGAGACCACCACCGCGACCGCGTTCGACGTCATGCGCGACGCGGGAGTCGAGTTGGTGGGCACCCTCGTGCACACCGGTACCCGTCACGAAGACGACGCGGCCGAGTGAGCGTCCCCGATGTCGCCGACCTCCTGGCCACCGCCGTCGAGTCCCTCGGCGGAGCCCGGCGCGACGGTCAGCTGGCGATGGCCGAGGCCGTCGGCGAGGCGATCGAGAACGACCATCACCTCGCGGTCCAAGCCGGCACCGGCACCGGAAAGTCGCTGGCCTACCTGGTCCCCGCGCTCCGGCACGCCGTCGACACCGACGAGACCGTCGTCGTCTCGACGGCCACCATCGCCCTCCAGCGCCAGCTGACCGAACGTGACCTACCGCGTCTCGCGGGCGCGCTCACGAAGCCGCTGGGCCGCGAACCGTCGTTCGCGATCCTGAAGGGTCGCGCCAACTACCTGTGCCTCAACAAGATCCACTCGGGAGTGGCCGACGAGGATCCAAACGCCGAGCTGTTCGACGCCTTCGACCTGTCCCGCATGGGCCGCGAGGTGACGCGGTTGCGCGAGTGGACCTCCGACACCGAGACCGGAGACCGCGACGATCTCTCCCCCGGCGTCAGCGACCAGTCGTGGCGCCAGGTGAGCGTCTCCTCGCGCGAATGTCTCGGGGCGTCGAACTGCCCCTACAGCGATGACTGCTTCGCCGAACTGGCACGGAAGAAGGCCGGCGCCTCCGACGTCGTGGTCACCAACCACGCGATGCTCGCCATCGACGCGATGAGTCCGGCGACCATCCTTCCCGAGCACCGCGTGGTGGTCATCGACGAGGCCCACGAACTGGTGGACCGGATCACCTCCGTCACCACCGAGGAGATCTCGGCCGCGAGCGTCTCGCAGGTCGCCCGCCGGCTCGGCAAGTTGATCGACGACGAGAGCGCCGACGCGCTGGTCGGCGCGGGCGAACAGCTGGAGTTGCTGCTGGAGGACTCACCCCAGGGCGAGTGGACCCGACTCCCGAACGGCGCACCCGAGGTCCTCGCATCGCTGCGCGACCGCCTCTGGAACGCGCGGAACGCGGTCGGTCCGGCGCCGTCGGCAGGCACCGATCCGGAGGCCGCGGCCGCGAGGCAGATGGCGCTGTCAGCCACCGACTCGCTGCACGATTCGGTGGTGCGAGTGCTGACGGTCTTCGCCGAGACCGACATCACCAAGAGGCACGACGTCGTCTGGCTGTCGGCCGACCGGATCCGCGGAACCGTCCGCCCGACGCTGCGGATAGCGCCGTTGTCTGTGGCCGGGCTGCTGCGCACCTCGCTGTTCACCGACTCGACTGTGATCCTCACGTCCGCGACCCTGACCATCGGCGGCAACTTCGACGCCCTCGCACGCACCTGGGGGCTGCCCGCCCACGGTGGCAAGGACGTGGAGGCCGCGGGATGGCGCGGCATGGACGCCGGCAGCCCCTTCGACTACCAGCGCGCCGCGATTCTCTACGTCGGCAAGCACCTGCGGGCGCCCGGCCGTGACGGCATCGCGGAGTCGACGCTGGACGAGATGGTCGATCTGATGAACGCTGCGGGCGGTCGTACCCTCGGCCTGTTCTCGTCGATGCGGGCCGCCAAGGAGGCCGCGGAGAAGCTCCGCGACCGAGTCGGGTTCCCGATCCTGTGCCAGGGCGACGATGCGACGTCGGCACTGATCGAGAGATTCGCCGCCGACGAGGCCACCTGCCTGTTCGGCACTCTGTCGCTGTGGCAGGGCGTCGACGTCCCGGGTCCCTCGTTGCGGTTGGTGATGATCGATCGGATCCCCTTCCCCAGGCCCGACGACCCGCTCCTGTCGGCGCGCCAGCGCGATGTGGACGCGCGCGGCGGCAACGGCTTCCTGACCGTCTCGGCGAACCACGCGGCACTGCTCCTCGCCCAGGGCGCGGGCCGGCTCCTCCGCGCCACCGACGACCGCGGCGTGGTCGCCGTGCTCGACTCACGTCTGGCGACGGCGCGCTATGCGGGCTACCTCCTGGCCGGGCTTCCGCCGTTCTGGCGGACCACCGACCGCGATGCCGTCCGAGCCGCGCTCACCCGCTTGACGACGGGTGCCGCGAAGAAGTGACGAGGCGATCGTGACGGACCCGCTGTGGCAGCGGCTCGGCGCCCGGCCCCGCGTCGCGGACACCGAATTCGCCGTGTGGGCGCCCAATGCGCGATCGGTCACCGTCTTCGGCGACTTCGACCGATGGGCGGGCACCGACCACCCGATGGAGCGCGGACCGTACGGCGTCTGGACCGCCACGGTCGACGGCGCGCGGCCGGGAATGGCGTACAAGTACCGCGTGGTCGGAGCCGACGGACTGACACGCGACAAGGCCGATCCCCTCGCCCGTGCGGCTCAGCGACCGCCCGAGACGGCGTCGGTGATCGCCGGTCCGTCGTCGTTCGTCTGGAACGACGAGAAGTGGATGGCCGCGCGCGCCGACCGGCGCCCCGAGCGCGAGCCGGTGTCGATCTACGAGGTCCACCTGGGGTCGTGGCGCTCGGGCCTGAGTTATCGCGAGGCCGCCGTCCAGCTGGCTGAGTACGCCGCCGACCACGGCTTCACGCACGTACAGCTGATGCCGATCACCGAGCATCCCTACGGGGGATCGTGGGGCTATCAGGTCGGCTCGTACTTCGCCTGCTCCAGCCGGTGGGGCACCGCCGACGACTTCCGCTTCTTCGTCGACCACCTGCACTCGAAAGGGATCGCGGTACTCCTCGATTGGGTCCCGGCGCACTTCCCCAAGGACGCCTTCGCGCTCGGCGAGTTCGACGGCACTCCCCTCTACGAGCACGCCGATCCGCTGCGGCGGGACCAGCCGGACTGGGGCACGTACGCGTTCAACCTCGGTCGGCCCGAGGTCCGCGACTTCCTGATCGCGAGCGCCGTCTACTGGTGTTCGGAGTTCCATCTCGACGGGCTGCGCGTCGACGCGGTCGCGTCCATGCTGTACCTCGACTATTCGCGCGGCCCGGGCCAATGGCGGCCGAATGCGCGCGGGACACACGAGAACGACGAGGCCGTCGACTTCCTGAGGCGCCTCAACGACGCCGTCCACGAGGCGTGTCCGGGTGCCGTGATGATCGCCGAGGAGTCGACGGCGTGGCCGGGGGTGACCGTCTCCACCGACCGCGGCGGGCTGGGCTTCGACTTCAAGTGGAATCTCGGCTGGATGAACGATCTGCTGTCGTTCCTCTCGCTCCCGCCGCGGCGGCGTGCGGAGCTGCACGAACGTGTCGCGTTCGGCCTCACGCACGCCACCGCCGAGCGCTACGTCCTGCCGATCAGTCATGACGAGGTGGTCCACGGCAAGGGCACCCTCGTCACGAGAATGCCCGTCTCAGCCGACGCTGCGGCGGGGGTGCGGCTCGCCCTGGCCTTCCAATGGGCCCATCCCGGCAAGAAGCTGCTGTTCATGGGGCAGGAGTTCGGGCAGACCCGAGAGTGGGCCGACGATCGCGGGCTCGACTGGAACCTGCTCGATCCGGACGAGTCGAACGCCTCGGTCCACCGCGGCATCGCGCTCGCGGCCCGCGACCTGGCCCACCTGCACGCCGAACTGCCGGCGCTGCACCGAATGGACTGCGACGCCCGCGGCTTCGCCTGGCTCGACGCCCGCGACACCGCCAACACCGTCATCGGCTTCCTGCGGCTGGCCGACGACGGGGCGGCCACCGGGGGCCGCATCGTCGCCTGCGTCTTCAACTTCTCCGACCGCGATCTCTACGGCTACCGGCTGGGCTTCCCGCTCGGCGGGCCGTGGCGCGAGATCCTCAACACCGCTGCGCGGGAGTACGGCGGTCACGGGGTGGGCAACCTGGGCCGGATCGTCGCGGTCGACGAGCCGAGCCACGGCCGTCCCTACAGCGCGACCATCACCCTCCCCGCCTCCGCCGCGGTCTTCTTCACACCGGGGCGCTGACCCTGCCGGTGGCCGGCAGACGGTCGGAGGCGTCAGTACAGCGCTGTGTCAGTACAGCGCTGTCGCCAGCTTCCGGCGCGCTGCCGTGACGAAGGGCTCGGCGGGGTCGAAGAGCTCGAACAGCTCGAGGAGCCGGGCGCGCGCCCGGGTGCGGTCGTCGTCGCGCGTCACCTTCACCAGCTCGATGATCCGATCGAACGCGGCCTCCGGCCGCTGACCGAGCAGCAGCACGTCGGCTGCGGCGAGCTGAGCGTCCACGTCTCCGGGCGCGGCGGTGTTGACGATCTCGGGGTCGTGGGCCTGCGCGCGGGTGACGAACTCGAGGTTGCGGACCACGGACTTCGCCTCGACGTTGTCCGGCTCGAGTTCGGCGATCGCGCGATAGGCGGCCAGCGCCCCGTCGAGGTCGCCGGAGTTCATCAACTCCTCGGCGGCCGCCATGCGCGGATCCTGCTCGGGCTCGTCGTCGGATGCCGTCGCCGGGGTCTCCGGAAGCAGATGTCCGGCCTTCGCGAAGATCTCGTCGATCCATCCGCGGATCTGCTCCTCTGGCTGCGGCCCCTCGAACATCGCGACCGGCCGACCGCCGATCAGTGCGATCACCGTCGGCACCGACTGAGCACCGAAGGCCTGTGCGATCCGCGGGCTCGTGTCGACATCGACCCGCGCGAGTGCCCACCGGCCGCCGGCTGCCTCGGCCAGGCGCGCCAGCACCGGGGACAGCTGCGTGCTCGGTTCCGACCACGAGGCCCACAGGTCCACCACCACCAGCTGCCGGGTGGAGCGTTCGACGATCTCCGTCTCGAAGTCGAGTTCGGTCACATCGAGGACGACGGCGCCGGGGCGAGAGTCAGAAGCGGGCCGGGACGCAGCTGCCCGCTGCGCCTCGGCCCGCTCCTTGAGAACTGACAGATCTACGGCACCCGCCATCGCGATGGCGGCGTTCGCCGGTTCATTGCGTCGAGAAGGTCTGGTCACACCTTCAGTGTGTCACGATCGGCGGACTCACTGAACGTCGAGTCGGACAGTTCGCCCAGATGACCGTTCTTACTGGCCCACTGCTCGAACCACACCGTGAAGAACGGCGGGATCGAGGCGACGAGTGCCAGCGCCAGAACCTTGAGGTTCCACTTCAACGACCGCGCGGTGAGCACGGTGATGATCAGGTAGACGACGAACGCCACACCATGGAGCGCGCCGGGGACCATCGTCGCCGCATCGATTCCGGCTCCGTACTTGACCCCCATGCTGATCAAGAGCAGGCCCCAGGTGATCGCCTCGATGACGGCGATCAGCCGGAAACGCTTGGCCGGGGTCGAGACGTCGAACACGTTGCCCATCCCACTCACGCCTTCGGGACTCGGACGATGAGCGCATCGCCCTGGCCGCCGGCGCCGCACAGCGCCGCCACGCCGACCCCGCCGCCGCGACGGGCGAGCTCGAGAGCCAGGTGAAGCGTGATACGTGCGCCCGAGGTACCGATCGGGTGACCGAGCGCGATTCCGCCGCCGTTGACGTTGACCTTCTCCGGGTCGACGCCCAGCGCGCGGGTCGACGCCAGGCCGACGGCCGCGAAGGCCTCGTTGATCTCGATCAGGTCGAGATCGGCGGGGGTGATGCCCTCGCGCTCGCAGGCCTTGACGATCGCGTTGGCGGGCTGCTGCTGCAGCGACGAGTCCGGGCCGGCGACCACACCGTGGGCGCCGATCTCGGCGATCCATTCGAGTCCGAGCTCCTCGGCCTTCGCCTTGCTCATCACGACCACGGCCGCGGCTCCGTCGGAGATCTGCGAGGAGTTGCCCGCCGTGATCGTGCCACCCTTGCGGAACGCCGGACGCAGACCCGCGAGGGTCTCCACGGTGGTGTCGGCGCGCACACCCTCGTCCTCGTTGAACAGGATAGGGTCACCCTTGCGCTGCGGGATCTCGACCGGAACGATCTCGTCGGCGAAGACGCCCTTGGCGATCGCCTCAGCGGCCAGCCGATGGCTGCGCGCGGCGAAGGCGTCCTGCTCCTCACGGCTGAAGCCGTCGGTGTCGTTGCCCTGCTCGGTCAGCGCACCCATCGGCTGATCGGTGAAGACGTCGTGCAGTCCGTCGAACGCCATGTGGTCGACCAGTTCGGTGTTGCCGTACTTGAATCCCGAGCGGCTGCCGGGCAGCACATGCGGGGCCTGGGTCATCGACTCCTGGCCGCCGGCGACCACGCAGTCGAACTCGCCCGCGCGGATCAGCTGATCGGCGAGCGCGATGGCGTCGATTCCCGACAGGCACATCTTGTTGATCGAGAGCGCCGGGACGTCCCAGCCGATGCCCGCCTTGACTGCGGTCTGCCGGGCCGGCATCTGGCCGGCTCCGGCGGTGAGGACCTGTCCCATGATCACGTACTGGACATGCGACGGGTCCACGTTGCCGCGCTCGAGCGCGCCCTTGACCGCGACCGCGCCGAGATCGACGGCGGAGAAGTTCTTCAGCGATCCCTGCAGGCGTCCCTGAGCGGTGCGCGCGCCGGAAACGATCACTGTGGTGTTGTCGGACATGTATCAGCTCCTTGGCGGTGGGGGCAGCGGTCGTCACGGCGGCACACGCCGTCGCTGCGGTACTGCTCGGGGCAGCCGCGATGGCGACCCCGTCTGCAAACAACGCTACCGTTATGGCATGACCAACTCCCCATCGAACGACGTGACAAACACCACCAACGGAGGCCCTCTGACCTCGATCGGCGATCTCGTGACAGCGATCGACCATGTCGGCCTCGCGGTCCCGGATCTCGACGCCGCAGCCGCCTGGTGGCTCGACAACTTCGGCTTCGCGAACCAGCACGAGGAGGTGAACGAAGAGCAGGGCGTCCGCGAAGCGATGATCGGCCCCGAGAACGGCGACACCTTGATCCAGCTCCTCATGCCGCTCAACGAGGAGTCGACCATCGCCAAGTTCATCGACCGCAACGGACCGGGAATGCAGCAGATGGCCGTCCGCGTCACCGACCTGGACGAGGTCGCCAAGCGTCTGACCTCGGCGGGAGTGCGACTGCTCTACCCGCAGCCCAAGCGCGGAACCGCCGACTCGCGCATCAACTTCGTCCATCCGAAGGACGCGGGCGGGGTTCTCCTCGAGCTGGTGGAACCGGCCGCCGGTCACTGATCACGACCGCATTCTCGTCGCCGAGCGGGCGGTCGGCCCCGTGCCGACCGCCCGCGCTGTGCAAGCTCGCTCGCAACACCCCGCATTCGATACTGAATTCGGACGCCGATCGGACCTAGACTGGCATCATGTCAGCCCCTGGACATCGTCAGAGCCCCTTCCCCATCGTGATGCGCGGATACGACCGCGACCAGGTCACCGATCACCTTCGGCGGCTCGAAGCCGAATTGCGCATGATGGCCGCCGATCGTGACTCCGCTCATGCCAGCGCGGACGAACTCCAGGCGCATCTCGACGACGCCCGTCACCGCATCCGCGAGCTCCAGGACGAGGTGAACACTCTCTCCGTCCCGCCGACGACGGTCGCGGGGATGACCGAGCGCGTCTCCCGCATGCTGCAGTTGGCCACCGACGAGGCCAGCGAAGTCCGTGCCAACGCCAAGGACGAGGCCGACGAGACGCTGTCCGTCGCCCGCCAGGAGGCCGAGGACATCCGTGCGTCCGCGGCAGCGGCCGCCACCCGGACGAAGGAACTCGCGCAGGAGCACGCCGACGCGAAGATCACCGAAGCCGAGGAGCGAGCCGCCGAGATCGACGAGGCCGCGCGGGAACGCGAAGCACAGTCCAAGCGGGATCTCGAGGCCGCACGGGAACGGGCCCGGGAGATCATCGCCGCCGCCGAGGAGGACGCCGCACGCCTGCGCGGGGCCGCGCACAACGTCGCGATGAACCGCCTCGCACGCTCTCGTGAGCTGGCGGAATCGGCCCACGATGCACACAAGCAGATCCTCGACCACCTCGACGCTCTCCGCGAGCACATCACCAACCTCCCCGGCGCCCTCGAACTGTCGGACGAGGAGCGGGATCTGGTCTCTCTCACCGAGACCGACGACCTCGAACTCCTCAACCGCACGCTGCTCGGGAGGGATCGATTCACCCCGCAGGACGACGCCTCCACCCCGCCGGCCGAGAAGACCGATGTGCTCGACGCCGTCGACGCGGAATACGACGACGATCACGGTGACGAGCGCTACGGCGGTCCGGCGCGTAAGGAGGACTCACCGAAGGGCGATCAGGTCACGGCCTGACCGTCAGAACAGCTTGAACTCGTTGTCCTCGGTGCCGCGCAGCTTGTCGTAGTCGAGCGTCACGCACCGGATCCCCCGATCGTTGGCCAGAGTCTTGGCCTGAGGCTTGATCGCCTGTGCCGCGAACACTCCGCTGACCGGTGCGATCGTCGCATCGCGGTTGAGCAGATCCAGATACCGCGTCAGCTGCTCCACACCGTCGATCTCGCCGCGTCGCTTGATCTCCACAGCGACGGTGTGGCCATCCGCGTCTCGGCAGAGGATGTCCACCGGCCCGATCGCGGTCATGTACTCGCGACGGATGAGCGTGTAGCCGGCACCGAGCGTCTCGATGTGCTCGGCCAGCAGTTCCTGGAGGTGTGCCTCCACACCGTCCTTCACCAGTCCCGGGTCGAGCCCGAGTTCGTGGCTGCTGTCGTGATGGAATGCCGCGATGCTGATCCGCAGCTGCTCCCCCGCCTTGTTCTCGACCACCCAGACCGAGTCGACACCGTCGGCTCCGTCTGCCGCCGGCTCCTCGACGAGCCAGCACGGCGGGCTCATCCAGTTCAACGGCTTGTAGGCTCGGTCGTCGGCGTGAATGCTGACCGACCCGTCGGACTTGATCAAGATCAGCCGCTTCGACATCGGCAGATGGGCGGTGAGCCGACCAACATAGTCGACCTGGCAATCGGCAATCACAAGACGCACCTCAGCGAGTGTAGTGGAGACCCCCGACGCACCCGAACAGCCTTGCCGAGCCGTATCGAGTCACGAGCCGTTTCGACACCCTCCGCTCGCTCAACCTGCCCCTCGTCCCGAGGTTCGTCGAGTAGGCGTATCGAGACCAATGTGCACCCCCGTGCGGTGGTTTCGACTCGCTCCGCTCGCTCAACCAGCCTAAGAGGGGTGCGCGCTCAACCAACCTGGAAAGAACGTCGCCCGAGGTTTGTCGAGTAGGCGAGCGAGCGTAGCGAGCACGCCGTATCGAGACCACTCTCCTGCCGTGTCGTGGTTTCGACTCGCTTCGCTCGCTCAACCAGCCAAAGAGGGGTGCGCGCTCAACCAACCCGGAAAGAACGTCGCCCGAGGTTTGTCGAGTAGGCGAGCGAGCGTAGCGAGCACGCCGTATCGAGACCACTCTCCTGCCGTGTGGTGGTTTCGACTCGCTTCGCTCGCTCAACCAGCCTAAGAGGGGTGCGCGCTCAACCAACCTGGAAAGAACGTCGCCCGAGGTTTGTCGAGTAGGCGTGTGAGCGTAGCGAGCCCGCCGTATCGAGACGACTCTGCCCGTCGTGTGGTGGTTTCGACTCGCTTCGCTCGCTCAACCAGCCTAAGAGGGTGCTCCCTCAACCAGCCTGCCGGAAGCGCTCTCCGACCCTCGAGGTTTGTCGAGTAGGCGGGTGAGCGTAGCGAGCACGCCGTATCGAGACCAGCCTGCCCGTCGTGTGGTGGTTTCGACTCGCTTCGCTCGCTCAACCAGCCTGAAGAGTGCGCGTTCGCGGTCCGTCAGGCGCGCCATACCCCAGACACCACCCGCCGGCCGGGGGGGCACGTCCCGGGAAATGGGTTGAGCCCCGATCAGACGGTGTCTGATCGGGGCTCAACAAGTTGTGTTCGGCGGTGTCCTACTCTCCCACACCCATTACAGTGCAGTACCATCGGCGCAGGTGGGCTTAGCTTCCGGGTTCGGAATGGGACCGGGCGTTTCCCCACCGCTATAGCCGCCGTAACAATATGAAACCATCCACACCACAATCCCTCACCAGGGTTGTGGTTTGTGTGTTGTTTCAGAAGTACATAGTGGATGAACGAGCAAACATTCTGTGTGCGTGTAACAATCACCGAAACCGACTCACACAACCTCGTGATTCGTTGAATCCGAAAAAGAATTGTTGGTGAGTGTTGTTGGTAAGTCCTCGGCCGATTAGTACCGGTCACCTGAACACATTACTGTGCGTACAGTTCCGGCCTATCAACCCCATCATCTGTAGGGGGCCTTACCCCACCCGAAGGTGGGTGAGAAACCTCATCTTGGAACAGGCTTCCCGCTTAGATGCTTTCAGCGGTTATCCCTTCCGAACGTAGCTAACCAGCAGTGCTCCTGGCGGAACAACTGGCACACCAGAGGTTCGTCCGTCCCGGTCCTCTCGTACTAGGGACAGGTTTCCTCAAGTTTCTACACGCGCGCGGCGGATAGAGACCGAACTGTCTCACGACGTTCTAAACCCAGCTCGCGTGCCGCTTTAATGGGCGAACAGCCCAACCCTTGGGACCTACTCCAGCCCCAGGATGCGACGAGCCGACATCGAGGTGCCAAACCATCCCGTCGATATGGACTCTTGGGGAAGATCAGCCTGTTATCCCCGGGGTACCTTTTATCCGTTGAGCGACACCGCTTCCACACGCCGGTGCCGGATCACTAGTCCCGACTTTCGTCCCTGCTCGACATGTACGTCTCACAGTCAAGCTCCCTTGTGCACTTACACTCAACACCTGATTGCCATCCAGGCTGAGGGAACCTTTGGGCGCCTCCGTTACACTTTAGGAGGCAACCGCCCCAGTTAAACTACCCACCAGGCACTGTCCCTGAACCCGATCAGGGTCCGAGGTTAGAAGCCCAATACGATCAGAGTGGTATTTCAACAACGACTCCACCCACACTAGCGTGCCGGCTTCACAGTCTCCCACCTATCCTACACAAACCGCACCGAACACCAATACCAAGCTATAGTGAAGGTCCCGGGGTCTTTTCGTCCTGCCGCGCGTAACGAGCATCTTTACTCGTACTGCAATTTCGCCGAGCCTGTGGTTGAGACAGCAGAGAAGTCGTTACGCCATTCGTGCAGGTCGGAACTTACCCGACAAGGAATTTCGCTACCTTAGGATGGTTATAGTTACCACCGCCGTTTACTGGGGCTTAAATTCTCAGCTTCACCACCCCGAAAGATGATTAACCGGTCCTCTTAACCTTCCAGCACCGGGCAGGCGTCAGTCCGTATACATCGTCTTACGACTTCGCACGGACCTGTGTTTTTAGTAAACAGTCGCTTCTCTCTGGTCTCTGCGACCACCACCAGCTCACACCGAAAAAGTGATCACCGGTCGTGGTCCCCCTTCTCCCGAAGTTACGGGGGCAATTTGCCGAGTTCCTTAACCACAGTTCACTCGATCGCCTTAGTATTCTCTACCTGACCACCTGTGTCGGTTTGGGGTACGGGCCGTGTACCAACTCACTAGAGGCTTTTCTCGACAGCATAGGATCACCGAATTCACCACAACGGCTACGCATCACCTCTCAGGCTCAAAAAGACACGGATTTGCCTATGTCTCACCCTACAGGCTTACACCAACTATTCCACCAGTTGGCCCGGCTACCTTCCTGCGTCACCCCATCGCTTGACTACTACACCCAAGGTCCCACGCAGCCACCATCAGAGAAATCCGAAGAAATCAACGACAGCTTTTGGATGGTTAGTACAGATGATTCATCACTGGGCGCGGATACACGGGTACGGGAATATCAACCCGTTGTCCATCGACTACGCCTGTCGGCCTCGCCTTAGGTCCCGACTCACCCTGGGCGGATTAACCTGGCCCAGGAACCCTTGGTCATCCGGCGGACAAGTTTCTCACTTGTCTTTCGCTACTCATGCCTGCATTCTCACTCCCACACCCTCCACAACTGGATCACTCCGCTGCTTCCACGGATGCAGGACGCTCCCCTACCCACCCACACCACTACACACCCACCCGCAGGCAGGCATGGATGAAATGTGTGAGTGCCGCGGCTTCGGCGGTGTACTTGAGCCCCGCTAAATTGTCGGCGCAGAATCACTTGACCAGTGAGCTATTACGCACTCTTTCAAGGGTGGCTGCTTCTAAGCCAACCTCCTGGTTGTCTCAGCGACCCCACATCCTTTTCCACTTAGTACACGCTTAGGGGCCTTAGCCGGCGATCTGGGCTGTTTCCCTCTCGACTACGAAGCTTATCCCCCGCAGTCTCACTGCCACGCTCTCACTTACCGGCATTCGGAGTTTGGCTGACGTCAGTAACCTGATAGGGCCCATCGGCCATCCAGTAGCTCTACCTCCAGTAAGAAACACGCAACGCTGCACCTAAATGCATTTCGGGGAGAACCAGCTATCACGGAGTTTGATTGGCCTTTCACCCCTACCCACAACTCATCCCCTCCATTTTCAACTGAAGTGGGTTCGGGCCTCCACAACCTCTTACAGCTGCTTCACCCTGGCCATGGGTAGATCACTCCGCTTCGGGTCTAGACCCAGCGACTCACACGCCCTATTCAGACTCGCTTTCGCTACGGCTACCCCACACGGGTTAACCTCGCCACTGAGCACTAACTCGCAGGCTCATTCTTCAAAAGGCACGCCATCACCCACCACCCAAAGGTGCGCAGGCTCTGACGGATTGTAAGCGTCCGGTTTCAGGTACTATTTCACTCCCCTCCCGGGGTACTTTTCACCTTTCCCTCACGGTACTAGTCCGCTATCGGTCACCAGAAAGTATTTAGGCTTACCGGGTGGTCCCGGCAGATTCACAGCAGATTCCACGAGCCCGCTGCTACTTGGGAACAATCGAAGCCAGTCAACACGCTTTCAGCTACGGGACTCTCACCCACTACGGCAGACCATTCCAGGCCACTTCACCTAACATGTCGATTTATCACTGACCCACCGCACGGCAGCACGATGAACGATCACCCCACAACCCCACACGCACAACCCCTGCCGAGTATCACATACGCATGGTTTAGCCTCCTCCGCTTTCGCTCGCCACTACTCACGGAATCACACTTGTTTTCTCTTCCTGTGGGTACTGAGATGTTTCACTTCCCCACGTTCCCTCCACACCCGCTATACATTCACGAGTGGGTAACACCACATCACTGGTGCTGGGTTTCCCCATTCGGACACCCTCGGATCACAGCTCGTTTGACAACTCCCCGAGGACTATCGCGGCCTACCACGTCCTTCATCGGCTCCTGGTACCAAGGCATCCACCGAACGCCCTCAAACACTTACAACAACACCCACAAACACACCCCACACACCATCCCCCACCAAAGCAGAAGACAACCACGCGAGACGCGAATGCGGACAACAAACAAAAAAACGATCACAACACGCGATCGCACAAACCAGAATCGAAATTGCAGAACACACAAACCCAACAACAACAAATGCTGCCGGGCCAGATGCTCGCATCCACTATGCACTTCTCAAACAACACACACCCACCACCCCCAACACCCCACACTCCGGGGCGGAAAACAGTGAGCACCAAGACAACACCGAACATTAACCCCCCGAAGGGAATCAACAGCGTGTTCTCTCAGAACCCCGATAGTGTGCTTCGTCCACAACCGCAATCACTCACGGTCGACCACCCGCCGGCCGCCCGCATCTCGCAGGCCACCGACAAACAAATGATGGTTTCTTGTGTTTCACCCATGAACAAACACCGACCCGATACACATTCGGCACCAGCATCGACGTGTTGTTTGCTCCTTAGAAAGGAGGTGATCCAGCCGCACCTTCCGGTACGGCTACCTTGTTACGACTTCGTCCCAATCGCCGATCCCACCTTCGACAGCTCCCTCCACAAGGGTTAGGCCACCGGCTTCGGGTGTTACCGACTTTCATGACGTGACGGGCGGTGTGTACAAGGCCCGGGAACGTATTCACCGCAGCGTTGCTGATCTGCGATTACTAGCGACTCCGACTTCATGGGGTCGAGTTGCAGACCCCAATCCGAACTGAGACGCGCTTTAAGGGATTCGCTCCACCTCACGGTCTCGCAGCCCTCTGTACGCGCCATTGTAGCATGTGTGAAGCCCTGGACATAAGGGGCATGATGACTTGACGTCATCCCCACCTTCCTCCGAGTTGACCCCGGCAGTCTCCTGCAAGTCCCCGGCATAACCCGCTGGCAATACAGGACAAGGGTTGCGCTCGTTGCGGGACTTAACCCAACATCTCACGACACGAGCTGACGACAGCCATGCACCACCTGTACACCAACCACAAGGGGGGCCGTATCTCTACGGCTTTCTGGTGTATGTCAAACCCAGGTAAGGTTCTTCGCGTTGCATCGAATTAATCCACATGCTCCGCCGCTTGTGCGGGCCCCCGTCAATTCCTTTGAGTTTTAGCCTTGCGGCCGTACTCCCCAGGCGGGGTACTTAATGCGTTAGCTACGGCACGGAACTCGTGAAATGAGCCCCACACCTAGTACCCACCGTTTACGGCGTGGACTACCAGGGTATCTAATCCTGTTCGCTCCCCACGCTTTCGCTCCTCAGCGTCAGTTACTACCCAGAGACCCGCCTTCGCCACCGGTGTTCCTCCTGATATCTGCGCATTTCACCGCTACACCAGGAATTCCAGTCTCCCCTGTAGTACTCAAGTCTGCCCGTATCGCCTGCACGCCTGCAATTGAGTTGCAGAATTTCACAGACGACGCGACAAACCGCCTACGAGCTCTTTACGCCCAGTAATTCCGGACAACGCTCGCACCCTACGTATTACCGCGGCTGCTGGCACGTAGTTGGCCGGTGCTTCTTCTCCAGGTACCGTCACTTACGCTTCGTCCCTAGCGAAAGAGGTTTACAACCCGAAGGCCGTCATCCCTCACGCGGCGTCGCTGCATCAGGCTTGCGCCCATTGTGCAATATTCCCCACTGCTGCCTCCCGTAGGAGTCTGGGCCGTGTCTCAGTCCCAGTGTGGCCGATCACCCTCTCAGGTCGGCTACCCGTCGTCGCCTTGGTAGGCCATTACCCCACCAACAAGCTGATAGGCCGCGGGCCCATCCTGAACCGCAAAAGCTTTCCACCACCAACCATGCAATCAGTGGTCCTATCCGGTATTAGACCCAGTTTCCCAGGCTTATCCCAGAGTCCAGGGCAGATCACCCACGTGTTACTCACCCGTTCGCCACTCGAGTACCCAGCAAGCTGGGCCTTTCCGTTCGACTTGCATGTGTTAAGCACGCCGCCAGCGTTCGTCCTGAGCCAGGATCAAACTCTCCAACAAAAAATGCAGAAACCACAAGATTTCAACACAAAGCCAGAAAACAGAACCTGACCAAATCCAAAAAACTGACATGGTAAAAAATTCATCCAAAACACTCACCAACCCACCAAAAGGGCCGGCAAGCACAATCTGTCCAAAAATCTCCCACGCCACAAAACAAAAAATAGTGGCACAAGAAATCCAAAACACACTATCGAGTTCTCAAAGAACACACACCCACCAGAACCAACCCCCACAAACAAGGGCCGAACACCAGCAGACATCTGCAATTATCTGTCAGCCACCCCGTCTCCGAGGCGACCTTCCCAGCCTACCAGACCGGAATCCTCCCTGCAACCGCGACATTCTCGAACTTTGAAGAAGAACGGGAAGTCCGCCAGACGCAGGACCGCTACTCTACCCCCACCACCCCGGCAAGATCAACTCACCGACCGGAAGGACATTTCGCTCGCCAGCACCGACGCGCTGACCTGCAATAAGTTACGCAGCGCGGCCCGGAAGGTCAAATCGCCAGGTCGCGAGAGTGAACATTCGGCGGTTTCCGCAGGTCGACGGTCGCAGACCTGTACTTTCGGTCAGCTCCCACGACCGTTGGGTCAGTTACCCCGAGGGCGCCACCGTCTTAGCGTCGGAGAATGAGCACCGCCACCGCACTCCCAGCCGCTCTATCTGCGCCGACACGTGGCTTGGTCGTCGAGACCGTGTCCGGCCGCTCGGCACTCGCCGGTTTCCGAGGATCCGGTCGGCTGAGGTGGCGACGATCCGGCGATCTGCTCGAGCTGGCGCACCCCTACGGTCCACGCGACATCAGCGATTCGGTGGTTGTCGGCGAACTCACCGCGCTGGTGTCGGCCGGCGCGATCGCCGGCCAGGAGGAGTTCGAGGCTGCGGCGGTCGAACTCATCACCGGGTGCACCGCCGATTCGGACGAGGCCTGGGTCGCCTTCTATCGCAACTCAGTCCGGGAACTCCGTGATGGCTCAGTGCCGTTCAGTCCGATCCATCGCCGCGCTCGCGGCCTTCTCGTCGGCGAATCCGTCCTCGAGGTGGGCTCGTGCTTCGGCTTCTTCGCCCTGCAGTGCGCCGGCGACGGATTCGCGGTGACGGCCACCGACATCTGCCAGGGCGCCCTGGACCTCCTCGGCCGCGCCTCGTCGAGCCTGAATCTCCCGGTGACGACCGTCCCGGGCGATGTTCGCCGCCTGCCTTTCACTGATGACAGTTTCGACACAGTGACGATACTGCATCTTCTGGAGCACCTCCCCGCAGACGATGTCTGCACCGCGATCGCCGAATGTTGCCGGGTCGCGCGGAGTCGCGTGGTGGTCGCGGTGCCGTACGAGGATGAAGTGTGTCCCCACTTCGGCCACCTCGAGCTGCTCCGCGAGGCCGACCTCCGGCAGTGGGCGCAGGCGGTCGGTGAGCACCGCACGACGATCTTCGCCGACCACGGTGGCTGGCTCGTCATCGACCTGTAGACGAAGACGGCCGTCATTCACCGCCGGGGTCGCGATCAGATCAGTCCGCGCTTGCTCGCGACGTACACCGCGTCCGTGCGCTTCGAGACCCCGAGCTTCCGGATCACATTGCGGATGTGGAACTTCACCGTCGATTCCGAGATGAACAGCGTTCTGCCGATGTCGGCGTTCGATTTTCCGTCCGCCAGCAGCTTGAGTACTTCGCGTTCGCGGTCGGTGAGATCCGCCGGCGCCTCGTGCTCACCGGACACGGTGCGGAGCACGATCGCGGCACTCCGCGGGTCGAAGGCGCTTCCGCCCGTCGAGACGGTGCGGATGGCGCGGATCAGTTCGGTGGTGTCGACGTCCTTGACCACGTACCCCTTGGCGCCGGCGCGGACGGCCCGCACCACCAGATCGTCGTCGAGGAACGTGGTGAGCACCAGAGTCGCGACCCCGGGATTCCGCTTGGCTATCTCCCGGATCAGGCGCAGACCCTCGTATTCGGTACCCGCCGTGAGCTTGAGATCCACCACGACCACATCGGGCGCACAGTGGGCGATCTCGGCCAGCGCGGCGTCGAAGGTTCCGGCCTCGCCGACCACCACCACGTCGTCGTCCCGCTCCAGCAACGACCGCAGGCCTTCGCGCAGCAACGCGTGATCATCGATCAGGACCGTCCGTATCGGTGCGCCCATCAGATCTCCTCCTCCGCCGAGTCGCCGTAACCCGGCGGAACGAGCGGCAACACGGCGGCGATCCGCACGCCACCGAGCCGCGACCTGCGGATACGCAGAGTCCCGCCGAGTTCTTCGGCCCGAGACGCCATGTTCGCCAATCCCCGATGACGGCCGGCCGCGCGGTCTCCGGCCAGTGCTGCCCGCAGAACCGAACGCAGGTCGTCGGGATCTCCGACCCCGTCGTCGTCCACCCACAGCGTCACCCGCTCATCGGTGTAGCCGAACGTGACGGCCACCCGTTCGGCCTCGGAGTGCACGGCGGCATTGAACAAGGACTCCCCCGCGATCCGCAGCACGGCGTGCTGGAGGTCGCCGGAGAGCTCGCGCGGCCGCCCACGGACGGTCACTGACGTCTGTGTGTCGGCAGGCATGTGCAGGGCGCACAGTTCATCGAGGGTCTCGGCGATGCTGGGCGCCGGTGTCCGCGCATCGGCGAGCGTGTAGATCGCGTTCCGCAACTGCTCCATCGCGTCGCGAGTGAGCCGGACCGCCTTGTCGACGTGGTCGGCTGCCGGACCCGACACCGACGGGCGGCACAGTTCCATCTGCAGCCCGGCCGAGAGAACCGACTGACCGACCGAGTCGTGCAGCTCGCGCGCGATGCGCGCCCGCTCGCCGCCCAAGAGTGCGGTGCGCTGGGCCGCGGACAGCTCGCGCTGGGTCCGGAGCAGTTCCGAGTTCCGCTCCGCGAGTTCCTCAGCCCGACGGTCGGTCTCCGCGAACAGCGCGGCATTCACCATCGCCACAGTTGCCTGACCGGCGAGGATGCGTAGAACCATGAGATCGGCCGGGTCGACGTCGCGGTCGGCGGGCGTCCACGCCGACAGTCCGCCCACCACTCGCCCGTCCAATTCGACCGGCACATGGATGTGATGCTCGGAGACGATCGGGCCGTGAAGGACATCGCGTTCGCCGCGCAGGACGTCGTTGAGCCGGTTGAGCACCTGATCGGGCAGATCCGTCGGCTCGGTCGCGATCCGGACGCCCTCGAAGGCCATGATCCGCCCGTCCCCCGACGCGATCAGGTGCCGCGGGGTGGTCTTGCCCAACTGACCGTCGGCCAGCGCGAACAGCACCCAGTCGGCGCCGAGATGGTCTCGTACCGTCTCGACCACCGCGACCACCAGTGCCTCGGGCCCCTCGGCGGTCTGCACCAGTGCCTTCGAGATCCCCTCCAACGCGGTCATCACCCGGCTCAGGCGCGCCGCCGTGCCCCGGAACTGCGCGTAGTGCCCGGCTTTGACGGTGCGCAGGCCGACGAGGCTGGCGAGATCCGGTTCCTTCTCGGGCACGGTCACATCGCCTGCCGGTACAGGTCGAGGATCGCGGCCTCCTCCGGCCGCCGCGGGTTGGTGATCATGCACGAATCCGCCAGAGCGTGTGAGGTGAGCAGATCCAGGTCACCGGACCGCACGCCGAGGGGCGACAACGTGTCAGGCATGCCGACCCGCGCCGCGAGCCGTGCGACGGCGTCGGCCAGCCGGTCGGCCACGGCCCGCGGGTCTCCCGACGTCGCCAGCCCGACGGCGTCGGCGAGTTGCACGAAGTCGTCCGCGCACACCACGGCGTTGTAGCGGATGACGTGCGGCAGCAGGACGGAATTGATGGTGCCGTGCGGGGCGTCGCAGTATCCGCCGACCGGGTGGCTCATGGCGTGGGCGGCGCCGAGGATCGCGTTGGTGAACGCCATACCGGCCCGCAGCGACGCCAGCGCCATCTCCTCGCCGGCTCCGGCGTCGCGCGGGTCGTCGACCAGCCGTTCCAGGTTGTTCCACACTCCACTGAGCGACTCGAGCGCGAGCGAGTCCGTGAGCCTGCCGTGAGCCAGGGACACGTACGCCTCGACGCAATGGGTGAGCGTGTCCATCCCCGCCTGCGCGGTCACCTCCGGCGGTGCGGTGGTGAGCAGCGTCGGATCGATCACCGTCACATTCGGCACCAACGTGCGCCCGATGATGGTGACCTTGGTCCGCCGCTCGGGATCGTTGATGATGCAGAACTGAGAGACGTCGGCCCCGCTGCCGGCTGTGGTCGGTACCGCGACCAGCGGCGGCAGCGGCCGCACCGCACGGTCGATGCCCTCGAACTCGAGGATCACCCCGCCGTTCGACGCGAGCACGGCGACGCCCTTGGCCGTGTCGATCACCGATCCCCCTCCGAGGGCGATGAGGCCGTCGGCACCGTGTGCGCGATACGCGGCGAAGCCGTCGGCCACCTCGCCCGCCCGAGGGTTCGGCGTCACGTCCAGGTACGACGCCGGACTCAGACCCTGGGCGCGGAGGTCGTCGAGCAGTGCGCCGTACCAGGGCGCGGCCTCCAGGCGGCGGTCGGAGACCACCAGCGGCCGGCGGACCCCGAGCCCGGCGACGGCCACGGCGGCCTCCGGGAACGATCCGGGGCCGAGCACGATCTCCGGCGTGTGAAACTTCGCGACGCTGGTGGTGGCGCGCCGCGGCGCCCGGTCACCGGTCACCGATCACCTCCTGTTCGCCGGTGACGCTACCCCGCTCAGCGCAGCGCCGCGCCGAGTTCATCGCACCGGGTGAGGATCTCTTCACCGTCGCGCGCACTCACTACACCGGCACAGTGTTCGGCGTAATCGCCTAGCGCACAACCGGTTTGGTTCCAGTATCGGGACGGTTCCGGCGTCAGCCATGCCACTCGGTAAGCGCGGCGCGCGATCTCGGCGAAGAGGTCCACCCGGGGGTCGAAGGCGTTGCTCCGTCCGTCCCCGACCACCAGCACGCTGGTCCGCCGGGAGAGCAGGTCGCCGAAACGGTCGAGCACGGCGGCCCAGGTGCGTCCGTAGTCACTCGTCGCGGCGAGGTCGAGACCGTCGGCGGCCAGGACTGCCGCCAGAGCGTCGTCGGTGTCGGCGGCCCGCAGAGCCGGCGTCACGAGCACCGGATCGTCGACGAAGGCCATCACCTCGCATCGATCGCCGAAGCGGTGCAGGGTCTGAGCGAGCCGCAGGATGAAGCCGGCGACCGGGCGCACCGATAGGGAGACGTCCACGATCACCAACAGTCGCACCGGCCCGGGCACGGTCCGGCGTCGCCACAGGTCGATGGGAATCCCGTCGGTCGCGATCGCCGCGCGCATGGTGGCTCGCATGTCCAGACGGCCGGTGTCGGCGAGTCGGGGAACCCGTCTCGGAGCTCCTCGCATCCGCTGGACCAGCCGATGACAGGCCCGATCGAGATCGGCCTGGTCGCGGTGTTCGACGGCAGTCCCGGCCGGATCGGCCGCCACCGTCTCGATCCGCTCCGACAGTGCGTCGACGAACCGCGCGAGGGCTTCCTCCAGCGCCTCGCGCCGTTCGGCGCCGAGCCCGGCGACCTGGTCGCACGGACCGTCCTGCTCGTACGCCGTCCGGCCGTCACCCGCGCCGAGCGCGCGCAGCAGACTGGCCGCGTCGGCCAGCGACAGCGCGCCGCCCTGGACGCGCGCGGTGCTCGCGACCAGTTCTCCGACGTCCGCGGCAGCGGCGTGGTCGACATCGATCGTGTACGTCGCACCGCTGCTCACGTTGTCCGATTCGGTCGCGACCTGCAGTTCCTCGGTGCCGGACGAGACGGAGAAATCGTCGTCCTCGCGGTGCGAGCTCTCGCCCGTCCGTTCGGCGGCATCGGGATCGTCGATCATCAGATCGCCGATCTCCTCGGTGTGCTCGTCGGCACCGATCATCCGTCCGGCGCCGGTGAAGTCCTCGTCCCAGGCGACGTCGTCGGGCAGATCGTTGACGACGGTCCGCACCTTCGGCCGATCGGCGGCCGTCTCCTCGGGCCGGCCGAGACCGAAGTAGGTCGCGAACGCACGCTCGAACATCGGCTGCTCGTGCGAGTACTTCACGCTGGCGCACCGGAGCCCCGTCCGGAGGCGATCGAGATCGGCCGCTCCGACGATGTCCATCACACGCCGGATCTCGATCACCTCCGCGGGCGACGCCGGGAGGCCGTGGGCTCGCAGCGTGTGGCCGAAGGCCACGGCGAGACCGTCGAGCACGGTCATCGCCGCGCTCCGGCACCGGACCGGGCCCGGCCGGCACCGAAGGCGGTGGCGGTCCCCGAACCCGTCACGCCCGAACCCGCCGTCCCCGATCCGGCCTTCGCACCCGATCCGAGATCGGACGCGAGGAGCCGTCGCACCTGGTCGAGGTCGGTGCCGAACTTCACCAGCAACGACATCAACGCCGGGTCGCCGTCACCGGCTCGCCGATCACCCAGGAGTGCCGCGGCCCGCGCCGCGTCGATCACCTCGGCGATCGACGGACTCTTGCGGAGCGGGAGTTCGCGGAGCCGGCGCGCCAGATCGACGACGTCGGCGACCACCGCCTCGGGCACCCCGGGCGCCCGCACCGCCACGATGCGCTGCTCCCGCTCGGCCGTCGGGTACGACACCTGGAAGTGCAGACACCGCCGCTTGAGCGCGGGCGAGAGCTCCCGGGTGTCGTTGGAGGTGAGGATCACCCACGGCGCCGACCGCGCGACGAAGGTGCCGAGTTCGGGAACGGTCACCTGGCGTTCGGCGAGCACCTCCAGCATCACCGCCTCCATCGCCTCGTCCGTGCGGTCGATCTCGTCGACCAAGAGCACCGTCGGCGCCGTGGACATGATGGCCGCGAGGAGCGGACGCGGCACCAGGAAGTCCTCGGTGTACACGCCGACGTCGGTTCGCGCGAGCGCCGACGACGCGGCCGAGAGCGTCTCGTGGGCCGCCAGTTCGTCGCTGATGCGGTCACGGAGCATCTGCACGTGCAGCAGTTGGCGTGCGTAGTCCCACTCGTACAGCGCCCGCGCGTCGTCGAGGCCCTCGTAGCACTGGAGCCTGATGAGTTCCCGGCCCGACGCCGCGGCGAGGGCCTTCGCCAGCTCCGTCTTCCCGACGCCGGCCGGGCCCTCCAGCAGCAACGGACGGTCGAGCAGGGTCGCGAGGTGCAGCACCACCGCGAGGTCCGGCTCGATCAGATAACCCTGCGCCTCCAGCGACGCGGTCAGGTCGTCGACCGTCTCGAACTGCGCGATCGGTTCGCCGTCCCGCGGTTCGGCAGGCACAGGCTTCCTCGTCTTCGTCGTCTCCATCACGGCACGTATCTCCTCGTCCTGCTCGACCGTCGCGATCAGTAGCTTCCGGTCATCGCGTGGCGGATCATCGGAATCTGCGACTCGACCGTGCATTCGCGCGGATTGGCCGGCGTGCACCAGTCCTCCATCATGTGCTCGGAGATGGTGCGGATTATCTCGTCGGAGGTGTCGATCGACGAGCCGCGGCCTTCGTACTTGCCCGTGTTCATCCGGTTCTTCTGGTAGGTGTCGGGGTGCACCGAGCCGAAGTTGTCGGGAATGCCGAGGTCCTTCGACAGCCGGATCGCGGCCTCGACCGCGGCGTCGGCCGCCTGCACCGTCGTCATGTTGCGGGTGTCGACGCCCATCAGCGGCGCGATCTCGGCGAATCGCTCGTACCGCGCCGGCAGGTTGTACTCCCACACGCGCGGCAACGCGATCGCGTTGTTCAGTCCGTGATGCAGGTCGAAGTACGCGCTGACCGCATGCGACATCGAGTGGATCTGGCCGAGACCGCCCGAGTTGAACGCCTGGGCCGCGATGTACTGGGCGTGCATCATGCCGGTCCGTGCCTCCAGGTTGTGGGGGTCGTAGACGGCGGTGGGCAGGTGTTTCGCGATCAGCTCGATCGAGTACTTGGCGTTCCCCAGCGAGGGCGCGAAGTCCAGTCGCGAGACGTACGGCTCACTGGCGTGTGCGAGGACGTCGAAACCGCAGTACGCGGTGAACTCCTGCGGGCACGAGTAGTAGAGCAACGGATCGTCCATCGCCAGATCCACCAGGCAGGTGTCGTCGAAGGCCACCCACTTGTGCGGCTTGTCCATGTCGGAGGTGTCGGTGATGACGTACGCCCACGACGTCTCCGAACCCGTGCCCGCGGTGGTCGAGACCGCGATGTGCTTCGGGTTCTCCTTATTGGTGGCCTTGGAGAAGCCTTCGAACTCGTTGATGTTGCGGCCGTCGTGCGCGATCACCATTCGCGCGCCCTTCGCCGCATCGTGGCTCGAGCCGCCGCCGACCGAGATGATCCCGTCGCACTTCTCCGACTGGTAGCGAGCCGCGGCGTCCATCGCGTTGGTGTCCTTCGGGTTCGACTGCACCTCGTCGAACAGGACCACGTCGACGCCCTGGTACTCGATCTTCCCGGTCAGCTCCTCGATGATCCCGGAACCGCGCAGGCCGGTCGTCATCAACAGCACGCGGGTCATGCCGAGTTCCTTGGCTTCGACACCGAGCATGTCGTGCGCGCCGACGCCGAGCTTCGCCTTCGGGAACGGGTGGAACTCCTTGATCGGGAAGTCCCAGATCTGATTCAGCTCGATTGCCATGGGCTGGTCAACTCCTTCTGTCCGGGATGCGGTGCACCCCGTTGCCGAAACGGTCCCCACCAGCGTGTTCCCCGTCACATCATGGCGACAAGGGGCCCTGACCCGGCGCCGAGAGGATCAGCCCGAGCGGATGGGAGACGCACCTGGCCGTTCGGACAGGTTCTGCGTTGAAGGAGGGCGAACGACGAAGGGGCGTTCAGCCGGAGACGCGCTCGATCTTGCCGCCGAGCGCGCTCAGCTGCTCTTCGAAGTTCGGGTACCCGCGGTCGATGTGCTCCACGTCGTGCACCTCGGTGACGCCGTCGGCGACCAGACCCGCCAGCACCAGACCGACGCCGGCACGGATGTCGGACGACCACACCGGCGCGCTCGAAAGCGTCTCGACACCGCGGATCACCGCGTGGTGCCCGTCGGTGCGGGCGTCGGCGCCGAGCCGCACCATCTCCTCGACGAACCGGAAGCGCGCCTCGAAGACGTTCTCGGTGATCATCGACATGCCCTCGGAGACGGCCGCCAGCCCGATCGCCATCGGCTGCATGTCGGTCGGGTAGCCCGGATACGGCAGCGTCGCGGTGTTCACCGCCACCGGCCGGCCTGCCTGCACCACGCGGAAACCGTCGTCGAACCGCTCCACCGTGGACCCCGCGTCTTCGAGCTTCTTCAGCACGAGTCGGAGATGATCAGGGTCCACGCCGCGCACCCGGATGTCGCCGCGGGTCATCGCCGCAGCCACTCCCCAGGTTCCGGCGACGATCCGGTCGCCGACCACGTGGTGGCGGGTCGGGCTCAGCGACCGCACGCCGGTGACAGTGAGCGTGGGCGAGCCGACGCCGTCGATTCGGGCGCCCATCTGGATCAACATCTCACAGAGGTCGACGATCTCCGGTTCGCGAGCGGCGTTGTCGATGGTCGTGACGCCCTCGGCGAGCACGGCCGCCATCAGGATGTTCTCGGTGGCTCCCACCGAGGGGAACTCCAGCGCGACCGCCGCACCGGTGAGTTCCTCGGCCTCGGCGACCACGCAGCCGTGCTCGATCGCACTCTGTGCCCCCAGCGCGCGCAGTCCGGCCTGGTGCATGTCGAGCGGCCGGGAACCGATGGCGTCACCGCCCGGCAGGGCCACCACCGCCCGGCGTCGCCGGGCCATCAGCGGGCCCAGCACACAGACCGAGGCGCGGAACTGCTTCACCGCGTCGAAGTCCGCGTGGTACTCGGGCTCGGCGGGCACGTCGATCACCACCACGTCGCCGTCGATCATCACCTCGGCGCCGAGTCCGCGCAGCACGTCCGCCATCAGCGGGACGTCGGCGATCTCGGGCGCATTGGTCAGAACTGTGCGGCCCTCCGCGAGCAGTGCCGCCGCCATGAGCTTCAGAACGCTGTTCTTGGCTCCCCCAACCGTCACCTCTCCCGCCAGCCGTGCCCCACCAGTAACCAAGTAGCGATCACTCACGCACACAGCTTATCGCCGGACGCGTAGGTTGACAGACATGGCAGTCCATCTCACGCGCATCTACACCCGCACCGGCGACGACGGGACCACCGGTCTCTCCGACTTCTCACGAGTCCCGAAGACCGACTCCCGAGTGGTCGCGTACGCCGACTGCGATGAGGCCAACGCGGCCATCGGAGCCGCTCTCACGCTCGCCGCGGACGTCCCGCCCGAAATCGCGGAGGTCCTGACCACGGTCCAGAACGACCTCTTCGACGCCGGGGCCGATCTCTCCACCCCGGTCGTCGACGATCCGAAGTATCCGCCGCTGCGGATCGAACCGGAGTACATCGACGCGCTCGAAGCCTGGTGCGACTCCTTCGGCGCCGAGCTCGCTCCCCTGGACTCGTTCATCCTCCCCGGCGGTACCGGGCTGTCGGCGCTTCTGCACCAGGCGCGGGTGGTGACCAGGCGAGCCGAGCGCTCCGCCTGGGCGGCGATCGCCGAACATCCCGACGATTCGTCCGTGCTTCCGGCCAAGTACCTCAACCGGCTCTCCGACCTGCTCTTCATCCTGGCACGGGTCAGCAACGTGCGCGCCGGGGTCGGCGACGTCAAGTGGGTTCCGGGAGGCGACCGGAAGCGGTGAGGAGCGGGGCGCGCCCGGTATCAGGCGGCCGGACGACGCCGCTTGGACCGCTTCGGGGCACGCGCCTCGATCCACGACTGGAAGGCCGTGGAGACCGCCGGGCTCATGCCGATTTCGTAGCGGCCACCGGCACCGGAGCGCCCTATCGACAGCTCGACGATGGCGAAGTCGGCGTCCATGATCTCCAGTTCGGTGCCGACCGGGGCTCGGCGTCCCACGATCTCGATCCGGCGGCGCGAGAGGCTGACGGTGGGGCCCGGACGCAGGGAACTGAGGCGGTAGTACGCGAGGGCGTCGTCGCCGTACTGCACCGACCCGTGCCGCCAGCCCTGATCGGCGTCGGCGGGCAGCGACCGCAGCAGCACCGGAGTCCCGGCGCGCCGGACCTCGATCAGCCGGTAGACGACGCCTGCGGCCACGAACAGGCCGGCCACGACGACGCCGACGATCACCCATACCCACATCGGCACCGCATCAACCTCCTCACATGCAGGTATACACGACCGCGGATGAGCCCTTCCTGAGACGACGACAGCCGCCCTGCAGAGCAGGACGGCTGTCGTCGTCTAAATCACATCTGCTGCGCGCAATGTCGCAGTCTCCCGGTCAGCCCACGGCTTCCGCGGCGCGGACCCGGGACTTGGCCCGGAGGAACTCCGCGCTGCCCTCGTCGGCCGACTCCAGCACCGAGCGCTCGGCGGCGACATCGATGTCGGAGGCGAACTGCGCGTGCTCGGCGAGCACGGTGACCGACTCGCCGGTCACCGACAGGAATCCGCCCTGCACCGCGAACGCGGTCCGGTTTCCACCGGACTCGGTCACGACGACGCAGCCGCCGGGAGCGAGCTCAGCCAGCATCGGAGCGTGGCTCGCGAGAATGCCGAGTTCGCCGACGGTGGTCTGAGCCACGAGGAACGTCGCGTCGCCGGAGTACAGTTCCGAGTCCGGCGAGACGACCTCGAGTCGGAAAGTCTTGTCAGCCATGAGCAGCGACTACTTTCCGGCGATCTTCTTGGCTGCAGCCTCGACGTCGTCGAGCCCGCCGCAGCTGTTGAAGGCCTGCTCGGGCAGGTGATCGAACTCGCCCTTGCACACGCGGTCGAAGGCCTCGATGGTGTCCGACAGCGGGACGACCGAACCCTTCTGGCCGGTGAACTTCTCGGCGACCAGGAAGTTCTGGCCGAGGAACTTCTGCAGGCGACGGGCGCGCGCGACCGTGACCTTGTCCTCTTCCGAGAGCTCGTCCATACCGAGGATCGCGATGATGTCCTGCAGCTCCTTGTACTTCTGCAGGATGCGCTTGACCTCGTTGGCGACGCGGAAGTGCTCGTCGCCCACGATCGAGGCCTCGAGGATTCGCGAGGTCGAGGTCAGCGGATCCACGGCCGGGTAGATACCCAGCTGCGAGATCGGGCGCGAGAGCTCGGTGGTGGCGTCGAGGTGCGCGAACGTGGTTGCCGGCGCGGGGTCGGTGTAGTCGTCCGCGGGGACGTAGATCGCCTGCAGCGAGGTGATCGAACGGCCCTTGGTCGAGGTGATGCGCTCCTGCAGCTCGCCCATCTCGTCGGCCAGCGTGGGCTGGTAACCCACAGCCGAAGGCATACGGCCGAGCAGGGTCGAGACCTCGGAACCGGCCTGGGTGAAACGGAAGATGTTGTCGATGAACAGCAGCACGTCCTGGTGCTGCACGTCGCGGAAGTACTCGGCCATGGTCAGGGCCGAGAGAGCGACGCGCATACGCGTGCCCGGCGGCTCGTCCATCTGGCCGAACACCAGCGCGGTGTCCTGAAGAACGCCCATCTCCTCCATCTCGAGGTGGAGGTCGGTGCCCTCACGCGTACGCTCGCCGACGCCCGCGAACACCGAGGTGCCCGAGAACTCGCGAGCGATACGGGTGATCATCTCCTGGATCAGAACGGTCTTGCCGACACCGGCGCCACCGAACAGACCGATCTTGCCGCCCTTGACGTACGGGGTCAGCAGGTCGATGACCTTGATGCCGGTCTCGAGGATCTCGGTCTTGCCCTCGAGCTGATCGAAGGCCGGCGGCTTGCGGTGGATACCCCACTGCTCGCCGTCGCGACCGGTGCCCGGCGCATCCAGGCAGTCGCCCAGCGCGTTGAAGACGTGGCCCTTGACGACGTCACCGACGGGAACCGAGATCGGCTTGCCGGTGTCGACGACGGCCGCACCGCGGACGAGGCCGTCGGTGGGCTGCATCGAGACGGTGCGGACGACGTTGTCGCCGAGGTGCTGAGCGACCTCGAGCGTCAGGGTCTTCGCGACCGCCGGAAGGGTGACCTCCGCGTGCAGGGCGTTGAACAGGGCGGGAATGGCGCCGCGCGGGAACTCGACATCGACGACGGGGCCGATCACCCGGGCGACACGACCGGCTGTCGCGGACGCGGCCCCCGGCGTATCAGTGACTGCTGCAGTCATTGTTCTTCACTTTCCTTCAGGTGTGTCTTGTGTCGCGATCAGTTCGCCAGCGCTTCGACGCCGCCGACGATCTCGCTGATTTCCTGGGTGATCTGCGCCTGACGGGCCGCGTTGGCCTGACGGGACAGGTTCCTCTCGAGCTCGGTCGCGTTGTCGGTCGCCGCCTTCATGGCGGTGCGACGTGCCGCATTCTCCGATGCCGCCGACTCGAGCAGCGCAGCGAAGATCCGCGATGCCACGTACTTCGGCAACAGCGCGTCGAGCAGTTCCTTGGCCTCGGGCTCGAACTCCACCTCGGCGCTCACCTCGGCGTTGGCGGAGTCCTCGAGGATGTCCTCCCCCATGTTCAACTGCTCGATCTCGAACTCGACGTCGATCGGCGCCATCCGGCGCACCACCGGCTTCTGCGTCAGCATCGACACGAAACGCGTGTAGACGATGTGCAGTTCGTCGACGCCCTCGATCTCGCCGCCCTCGGGCAGCGCCACCGACTCACCGGATCCGGCCAGGAAGGAGTCCACGAGATGGTGGACCGCGTCGGCGCTGTCGGAGAACTTCGGCTGCTGGGAGAACCCGGACCAGCCGGCGGCCACCGGACGGTCACGGAAGGTGTAGTACCCGATGCCCTTGCGGCCCATCACGTACACGACCGGTTCCTTGCCCTCGCTGCGGAGCAACGAGAGGAGTTCCTCGGTCTCCTTCAGCACGTTCGAGTTGTACCCGCCGCACTGACCGCTGTCGCTGGTGACGACCAGGACCGCGGCGCGGCGCGGGTTCTCCCGATCGACCAGCAGCGGGCTGTCCAGGGACGTGGAGGCGTTCGCCAGCGTCGTGACGACCCGGGTGATCTCCTGGGCGTAGGGACGGGCGGCAGCCACCCGTGCCTGA
Organism: Gordonia sp. PS3; assembly: GCF_041950545.1. Lineage (NCBI taxonomy): Bacteria > Bacillati > Actinomycetota > Actinomycetes > Mycobacteriales > Gordoniaceae > Gordonia > Gordonia sp. PS3. Next base: position 2,514,860 of record NZ_CP169524.1, read on the forward strand.
GCCTTGGTGATCCGCGAGGTCGCGATCAGCTCCTGCGCCTTCGTGATCTTCTTCGTCGATTGAATCGACTTGATCCGTGAGCGCAGCTCCCGAATGGTTGCCATGTTACTTCAGCTTCTTCGTCACTCGGATCGTCTCGGACTCGACGTCCTCGGGCGCCAGCGGGTCGGCCTCGACCTCGACGACACGGCTGCCGTCAGAGGCGATGAAGCCGGCCTTGAAGTTGTTCGTGGCGGTCGCGAGCGCGGCCTTGTCCTCGTCGGTGAGCTTCTTGCCGCCGGCGATGTTGCTGTACACGCCGGAGGCGGTGTGCCGCAGATCGCCGAGGAGCTCGGCCTCGAAGCGACGGATGTCGGCCACCGGCACCGAGTCCATGAAGCCCTCGCCGCAGAGGTACAGCGAGACGATCTGGTCCTCGACGGCGACCGGGCTGTACTGATCCTGCTTGAGCAGTTCCACCCAGCGGGCACCGCGCTCGAGCTGTGCCTTCGACGCGGCGTCCAGGTCCGAGGCGAAGGCCGAGAAGGCCTCCAGCTCACGGAACTGCGCGAGTTCCAGACGCAGCGAGCCGGAGACGTCCTTCAGGCCCTTGGTCTGCGCGGCGCCACCGACACGGGAGACCGAGATACCGACGTTGATCGCCGGGCGGACGCCCTTGTTGAACAGGTCCGACTCGAGGAAGACCTGACCGTCGGTGATCGAGATGACGTTGGTCGGAATGAACGCCGAGACGTCGTTGGCCTTGGTCTCGATGATCGGCAGGCCGGTCATCGATCCGCCGCCGAGCTCGTCGGACAGCTTGGCGCAACGCTCCAGCAGGCGGGAGTGCAGGTAGAACACGTCACCGGGGTACGCCTCGCGGCCCGGCGGGCGGCGCAGCAGCAGCGAGATCGCACGGTAGGCCTCAGCCTGCTTCGACAGGTCGTCGAACACGATCAGGACGTGCTTGCCCTGGTACATCCAGTGCTGGCCGAGGGCCGAGCCGGTGTACGGTGCGAGCCACTTGAAGCCGGCCGAGTCGGACGCCGGAGCGGCGACGATGGTGGTGTACTCCATCGCGCCCGCCTCTTCGAGGGCGGTCTTGACGCCCGCGATGGTCGAGCCCTTCTGACCGATGGCGACGTAGATGCAGCGAACCTGCTTCTCCGGATCACCGGTGGCCCAGTTGGCCTTCTGGTTCAGGATGGCGTCGATGCAGAGCGCGGTCTTGCCGGTCTTGCGGTCGCCGATGACCAGCTGACGCTGGCCGCGGCCGATCGCGGTCATCGCGTCGACGGCCTTGATACCGGTGGCGAGGGACTCCTCGACCGGCTGACGCTCGAGGACGGTGGCTGCCTGCAGTTCGAGGACGCGGTCGCCCTCGGACTCGATGGCGCCCAGTCCGTCGATCGGCGAGCCCAGCGGGTCGATGACTCGGCCGAGGAACTTGTCGCCGACCGGGACCGACAGGACGTTGCCGGTGCGCTTGACTTCCTGGCCCTCTTCGATGTTCTCCGAGTCACCGAGGATGACGGCGCCGACCTCGTCCAGGTCGAGGTTCAGTGCGACGCCGCGGATGCCGCCGGGAAACTCCAGCAGCTCGTTGGCCATGGCACCCGGAAGGCCGCTGACGTGAGCGATGCCGTCGCCGGTGTCGGTGACGGTGCCGATCTCTTCTCGCGAGGCCTGGTTGCCCACGTCTTCGGTGTAACTTGCGATCGCGCTCCGAATTTCATCGGAGGAGATGGTCAACTCCGCCATGTTCCTGCTCTTCCTGGCTTTCTGGTTCTTGGTCTTGGGAATCGATTGTGGTGACGTGCGATGGTGTTACCGCAGGCCGCGACGCAGCGTCGCGATCTTGCCCGAGATGCTGCCGTCGATGCGTTCGTCACCGACACGCACCACGACGCCGCCGAGAAGCTCGGGATCGATGTCGACGTGCAGGGTGACGGGTGCCGAGTAGATCTCGGTGAGCTTGGCCGCGAGCGCGTTGCGCTGATCGCTCGACAGCTCGCCCGCGCTGGTGACGTAGGCGACCTTGCGGCCGTTGCTCGCCGCGGCGAGCTGCGACAGTTCGTCGACCGCGTCGCCGGGGAGCTCCTCGGTGGTCGCGACCGCGTTCACCGCCAGCCGCTCGGTGATGGTGTCCACCTTGCCGTCGATCAGCTTGCGCAGCAACGCGGTGCGATCGGCGGTGCTGCGTGCACGATCGGACAGTGCCTGCTCCAGAGCCGTGTCGCCCTTGATCACGCGTGCGAGGCGGAACAGCTCGTCTTCGACGGCATCGGACTTGCCCGCGTCCTTGGCAGCCAGCAGCAGAGCCTCTCGGCCCAGCCGGCGGAGGCCTTCGACGAGGTCGGCATCGCTTGACCACGCCCGCGCCGCCGTCGAGGAGACGATGGAACGGGTGGCGTCAGAGACCTTGCCGGTCAGGACCTTGTCGGCCACTGCCGCCCGGGTGTCGGGCGCAGTGCTCGAGTCGGCCAGCGCGATGCGCAGCGAGCGGTCACCACTGACGGCGTCGGACACCGACAGCAGTTCCTCGCCGACAGTCACCGCATCGGTGTCGGACGATGCGGAGGTTCCACGAAGGACGGTTTCCAGCTCAACGCGGGCCCCTTCGAGGGCTTCGCGGCTTGACGCTGCGTACATCTAGCTACATTCCTTGTCTAGGCGGACCCCGCCTGGGTGTCGGCTTGCCTCGGATGCGGCGGAGCGAGGGACGGAGATCTCTCCGACCCCCTCGCCGACCCGCACCATCGGTGTATCCATCGGATTACTTGGCGGTCTCGTTCGACACGCCGTCCAGCTCGGCGAGGAACCGGTCGACGGTTCCGGCCTGCTTGACGTCGTCCGACAGGGACGCACCGACCAGCTTCTCGGCCAGATCGACCGACAGCTTGCCGAGGTCACCGCGCAGTTCGGAGACGACCTGCTGACGCTGGGCGTCGAGCTGAGCCGCGCCGTTGGCGATGATCCGCTCGCTCTCGGTGGTTGCCTGAGCCTTCATGTCCGAGACGATCTGCGCACCCTGGGTGCGTGCCTCGTCGCGGATCGCCGCAGCCTCTTCACGAGCTCCTGCGAGCTGCTCGCGGTACGCCGCCAGCTGCTGAGCCGCTTCGGCCTGAGCCGCCTCGGCGCGGGCGATACCGCCCTCGATCGTGTCGTGACGCTCGTCGAGCACCTTGCGGTACCGCGGGATGACGAACTTCCAGAAGACGAAGAGGACGACGGCGAAGGCGACCAGCGACCAGGTGATGTCGTACCACTCGGGAAGGAGCGGGTTATGGCTCTCGCTCTCTTCGGCGAGAATCAGACTGGTGTTGATCATGTCGTGGTCTCGTATCAGAAGATGAAGCCGGCGACGATACCGATCAGCGCCAGAGCCTCAGAGAGTGCGATACCGAGGAACATGGTGGTGCGGATCTGACCGGCCAGCTCGGGCTGACGGGCGATACCCTCGATGGCCTTGCCGGCCACGATGCCGACGCCGATACCGGGGCCGATGGCAGCGAGGCCGTAGCCGATCGCGCCGAAGCCCTTACCCGTGATGGTTTCGTCGGCCAGAGTCTGGGCGATGTAGCTCATCTTTGCGATTCCCTTTCTTGGTGGCTCCCCACCCGGTCGGGCGAGCGAGTCAGTCTGTTTCGGTCCGGCGCTCGTGCCGGCCCGAAGTATTCAGTTGGTCAGGACGAGTCGTGTCAGTGCGCGTCTGCGTGGATCGACTGGTCGATGTAGACCGCGGTCAGCAGAGCGAAGATGTACGCCTGCAGCGCGATGACCAGAAGTTCGAAGAAGGTGAAGCCGACGGCGGCGACGAGCGAGCCCAGTCCGGCGACGCTCCAGATGCCGCTCTTGTCGATGATGAAGAACTGCGTCGCGGCGAAGAACAGCGCGAGCATGATGTGGCCGGACAGCATGTTGGCCATGAGTCGGACGGTCAGCGTGAACGGCCGCAGAATGAAGGTCGAGACGAACTCGATCGGAACCAGCAGGAAGTGGATCGGCAGCGGCACACCGGGGAGCACGATCGAGGATCGGATGAAGCCGAAGAAGCCGAACTTGGCGATGCCCACCCAGCAGTAGGTGATGTAGGCGACCGCCGCCATCACCAGCGGCATGCCGATGCGTGCGTTGGTGGAGATGTTCAGGAACGGGATGATCGAGGTCAAGTTCAGGAAGATCGTCGCGAAGAAGATCGAGGCGATGATCGGCAGGAACTTGCGGCCGTTCTGCTTGCCGAGGATCTCCTCGGCGATGTTGATGCGCACCCAGTCGATGAAGCTCTCACCGACGTTCTGAAGACCACTCGGGACGATCTTGGGGCTGCGCAGAGCGAGCGCGAAAAACGCCGCGACGAGCACCGCCACGACGACTCGGATCAGCATGAGCCGGTCCATTCCCCACCAGGTGTCTTCTCCGAACAGCATCGGGGGGTAGAAGTCATCCAGGGACGGTGCGTGGAACTCGGCTGCGAGGGTGGCGCTCAGCGTTCTCTCCCGTTCTCGGGCCCGCACAACTTCTCAGCCGGCGGGTTCCATCGTTCAGTGTGCGAGGTGCCGCAGTGCATTGAACTGCACATTGCCGCATCGACCCGCGGTGAGCAGACTAGCAAGTCAGGATGGTCAGCGACCAATCCGGGGCGACAATATCTGCATATCGTCCCGATGCAATCGTTCTACTATCAGCCGTAGTAGCTGGTCAGGCGACCCTTCGTGATACTCGTCACATTCAGACCTCCGAGTCGGCGTCCGGACCCACATAGGTCTGCCGGGTGGTCAACACTCCCCACAGTTCGCTGCCCAGAACCAGAACGATCGCGCCGATCAGCATGCTGACCAGCGCGCCTTTGCTGTAGAAGGTCATATCCTTCAGAAGCGCGGTCACAGCGATCACGATCACCACCTTGACGAGGTATCCACCCATGAGGGCCCCCATCACCACGCTCGGTGACGCCTTCGCGGTGAGCAGGATGGTCAACACCGTGATGAGGATGAAGCCGCCGCCGATCGCTGCGCCCACCAGTACGCCCCACAACCCCGGAGTGCCCTTCCAGGGCCACCAGATCAGCAGGCCCGCGACGAGCAGCGCCCCGAGTCCGTAGAGGCCGTACTTGAGGCCGGCCCGCAGCGGCGCGGTGGGATCGGTGGCCTCGTCCAGCGCCCCCGAGTCGATGCCGCTCGCGGCCGGTTCGGGTGATTCGTTCTCGTCATTGGTCGACACGAGAGACCAGGTTAGCCAGCCGCCCCGCTATCGGGCGAACCGGCGGCTCAACCGCGGAGCGAAGGTCGCCGCCAGCGCGATGACCAGACCACCGAAGAACAGCGGCATCACCACCTCGAGAGGCAGCAGGCTGCCCGCCGCCACGGAGAAGGCCAGCACGCCGACCCACAGGTAGATCAGCAGCGCCACGCGTCGCTGCGAATGTCCGAGTTCGAGCAACCGGTGGTGAAGGTGCATCTTGTCCGGCGTGTAGAAGCCCACTCCGGCGCGCGTCCGCCGGATCACCGCCATGATCATGTCGAGCATCGGAATGAACATCACCGCCGCCACCAGGATCAGCGGCGAGAGCAGGGTGAACATATCCGCGGGGCCGTATGCGCTGCGGGCGACGCGGCCCGAGGCGCTCGTCGACGCGGCGGCGAGCATGAGTCCGATCAGCATGGCGCCCGAGTCGCCCATGAAGATCCGCGCCGGCGAGAAGTTGTGCGGCAGAAAGCCCAGGCACGCGCCGGCGAGAGCCACGGTGATCAGGGCCGGCGGGTAGTAACTCACGTCGCCGCCCTGGTCGTGGAGGAGTCCGAGGGAGAACAGGCAGATCGCACTGGCGGCGATGAGCCCGAGTCCGGCCGCGAGGCCGTCGAGTCCGTCGACGAAATTGATCGCGTTGATCGTGGTGACCGTGATGGCGACGGTGAGCAGGCCGGCCTGGAGCGGATCGAGGACCACCGTGCCGATGTCGGCGAACGGCACGTAGAGCAGGTACCAGCTGACGCCCATGATGACCAGGACGCCGGCGGCGGTGAGCTGTCCGACGAATTTGGTCAGCGCATCCAGGCCCCAGCGGTCGTCGATCACGCCGACGAGCACGATCACCAGTCCCGCGGTGATGACGGCCAGCATGTCGTGGGTGTACGAGAATCCGCGGTTCAAAGCGGGCAACTGTGCGGCCAGGCCGATCGCGCAGACGATGCCGATGTACATTCCGACACCGCCGAGCCGCGGCGTCGGGATCACATGGACGTCACGCTGCCGGGGAACGGCGACGGCGCCGAAGCGGACCGCACAGACCCGCACCAGCGAGGTCAGGAAGTACGTGATCCCCGCGGCGGTGAGGCCGACGAGCGCGAGTTCGCGCAAGGGCACGCCAGCACCGCCGCCGGACGACTCCAGCGCGTATCCGAGCACCGTCACCCCTCCCCCACGGCCGCCACGGCGGCGGTGATCGCCGCGCGGCGGGCCTCGTCGGACGGATCGGTCCGCATGGCGTCGAGCATGAGGTCGGCGATCTGCGGCATGTCCGCGGGCCGCAGTCCGTCGGCGGCGAGTACGGCCGTGCCGAAGCGGATGGCCGAGCCCTCGGAGACCGGCGCCTCGTCGAACGGGGTGACCGCCTTGTCGACGATGATCCGGCAGGCCGCCAGCCGCTTGGCCGCTTCCCGTCCGGTGATGCCGAGCGACGAGACCTCGATCACCGCCAGATGCGTGTCGGTGCCGCCCGAGACGGTGCGCAGCCCGCGGGCGCCCAGTTCGGTGGCCAGGGTGGCGGCGTCGTCTGCCACGTCGCGGGCATAGGCCGCGTACTCCGGGCGCAGGCACTCGCCGAACGCCACCGCCTTGGCCGCGATCGAGTGCATCGCCGGAGCACCCTGCATGAACGGGTACACCGCCCGCGAGAGCGAGTCCTCGTGTTCGGACCTGGCGAGCAGCAGTCCGCCGCGCGGTCCGCGCATCACCTTGTTGGTGGCGACCGTCACCACGTCGGCGTACGGCACGGGCGAGTCGAGCACCCCGCCGACGGCGAGACCGGCCAGATGCGCCGCGTCGACCCAGAGGATGCAGTCGGCCTCGTCGGCGATGGTGCGCATCGCCGCGAAGTCCCACGACCGGGAGTAGGACGTACCGCCCGCGACGAGAATCCGCGGCCGGTGGATCAGGGCCAGATCCCGGATCTGGTCGTAGTCGATCCGCTCGGTGTCGCGGCGGACCTCGTAGTTCAGGACACTGAACCAGCGTCCCGACAGGTTCGCGCGCGAGCCGTGTGACTGGTGGCCGCCGTGCTTGAGATTCAGGGAGAGCACCTGATCGCCCGGCTGCGAGAACGCGGCGTACACCGCGAAGTTCGCGAGCGCCCACGACAGCGGCTGGACGTTGACGTAATCGGCGCCGAACAGCGTGTGCGCGCGGCTGATCGCGAGCTGCTCGACCTCGTCGACCACCTCCGCTCCGCCGTGGTACCGGTGGCCGGGATAGCCCTCGGCGTACTTGTCCGCCAGAATCGATCCGACCGCGGCCCGCACCGCGGGGGTGGCCGTCGACTCCGCGGCCACCATCTGCAGGCTGCCGCGCCGGCGCGTCTCCTCGCGCCGAAGCAGTTCGGCGATCTCCGGATCACTCGCCAGCGGATCGGTCACGGCCGTCCCCGGAGCTCATCCGCGTCCACGTCGAGCACTTCGGCGATGTCCTCGGCGGTGATCGCGCCCTCACGCAGAATGCGAGGGCCCGGGCCGGTGAGGTCGACGATCGTCGAGGCGACGGCATGGTCGGCCGGACCGCCGTCGAGATAGACCGACACCTTCTCCTGCAGCTGCTCGCGGGCCTGGTGCACCTGCACCGCCGGCGGATGGCCGGAGATATTGGCGCTGGAGACGGCCATCGGCCCGATCTCCCGCAGCAATTCGATCGCGACCGGATGCAGGGGCATGCGGATCATCACGCTGCCCGAGGTGTCGCCGAGATCCCAGGCGAGAGACGGGGCCTGCTCCACCACCAGGCTCAAACCGCCCGGCCAGAAGGCCTGCACCAGCTCTCGGGCCTGCGGCGACACCGACCTGACGAGACCGTCCACGGTGTGCCACGAGCCCACCAGGACCGGTACCGGCATGTCCCGCCCGCGGCCCTTCGCCGCCAGCAGCGACGCGACCGCTTCGCTGTCGAATGCGTCGCACCCGAGTCCGTAGACCGTGTCGGTCGGCATCACGATGAGCCGCCCGGCGCGCACGGCTCCCACCGCCGCCCGGATTCCGGCTTCCCGCTCGTCTGGATCACTGCAATCGAACACCGCGCTCACGTATTCCATCCTTCCACGCCGTCGGCCCCCGATCGCGCAGGGTCACCGACGGCTGCTCGTACAGCGGTCACGAACCGGGGTCGCCCGGCGAGGTCGTCATGGGTGCGGACGGCGGCGAATCCGCCGGTCGCCGTCAGCGCGTCGCGCACCAGATCGGCGGTCGTGTCGTCGTGCTCGACGGCCACAGACGCGCCCACTCGCAGAGCCGAGGCGAGGATCGGCGCCAGTTGATCGATCAGGTCCATTCCGCAGTCGCCGGAGAAGACCGCCTCGGGCGGATCGTGCGCCACCTCCGGTGAGACCTCGGCGCCGGACGGAACGTACGGCGGGTTGCTCACGACGACGTGCGCCGAAGCCAGCAGGGGCGCGACCGCCGCGACATCGGTGACGTCGGCCCGCACCACGGCGACCCGTTCCGTGAGTCCGGTCGCCTCGAGGTTGCGTCGCAGATACGACAGCGCCCGCTCCGAGCGCTCGACGGCCGTCACCGTCGCGTCGGGTGCGCCGGCGGAGATCGCCAGGGCCAGCGCGCCGCTCCCGGAGCACAGGTCGACCACGCGGATCGGGTCGCCCGCACTCTCGCGGAGTTCGGCGATGCGGGCCAGCGCCCACTCCGCTAGCAACTCGGTCTCCGGCCGCGGAATGAAGACTCCCGGTCCCACCGTCAACTCCAGGCCCGCGAAGAATGCGCGAGAAGTGATGTGCTGCAAAGGAACCCGCGAGCAGCGTTGCTCCACGGCGGCAACGACGCGACCGCGCAGCTCGGCAGGCACCTCATCGACGAGAAGCAGCCGTCCGGGATCCACCCCGAGCATCTGCGCCACCAGTTCGGCGGCCTCGGCACCGGCCGAGTCGATCCCGGCCTCGGCCAGCCGCACCGCCGCCCACCGGCGCAGAGCGTCGGCCGAACCGCCTTCGGGTGCCGTCACTGCTGCAGGCGTGCCTGCTTGTCGGCGTCGACGAGCGCGTCGAGCAGCGCGTCCATCTCACCGTCGAGCACCGAGTCGAGGTTGTTGGCCTTGTAGCCGATCCGGTGGTCGGTGATGCGGTTCTCCGGGAAGTTGTACGTGCGGATCCGCTCCGAACGGTCCACGGTCCGGATCTGCGCCTGCCGGCCGGCGGCGGCCTCGGCCTCGGCCTCCTCCTCCGCCAGGGCCTTGAGCCGCGCCGCGAGCACCTGCATGGCACGGGCCTTGTTCTGCAACTGCGAGCGCTCGTTCTGACAGGTCACGACGATGTTCGTCGGCAGGTGCGTGATGCGGACCGCCGAGTCGGTGGTGTTGACGCCCTGACCGCCCTTCCCGGAACTGCGGTAGACGTCGATCCGGAGGTCGGACTCGTCGATGTGGATCTCCTCCACCTCGTCGGGCTCCGGGTAGATCAGCACCCCGGCGGCCGATGTGTGGATCCGGCCCTGGGACTCGGTGACCGGAACCCGCTGAACCCGGTGGACACCGCCCTCGAACTTCAGCCGCGACCACACACCGTCGCGGAGCGTCTCCCGCGCCTTGATCGACACGGTGGCCTCCTTGTAGCCGCCGAGATCGGACTCGGTGACGCCCAGGACCGTCGCCTTCCAGCCGCGCTTCTCGCAGTACTTCAGGTACATGCGGACGAGGTCGGAGGCGAACAGCGCCGACTCCTCGCCACCCGCTCCCGACTTGACCTCGAGCACGACGTCGTCGGAATCGTGTGGATCGCGGGGCGCCAGCAGGTCGGTCAGCGCGGCGTCCAACTCGGCGACGGTCGACTCGAGCGCCGGGATCTCCTCGGCGAATCCCGGATCTGCCTCGGCGAGTTCCCTGGCCGCCTCGAGGTCGTCGCGCGCGGCCGTGAGCTTGGTGTAGGTGGTCATCACGGGTGCGAGTTCGGCGAACCGTTTGCCCACGCGGCGCGCGTTGGCCGGATCGTCGTGCAACGACGGGTCGGACAACTGAGCCTGGAGTCCGGCGTGCTCGGCGAGGATGTCGTCGATCGCGGACGGTTCCTGCGTACTCACCTGATGATTCTCTTTCGTCCTAGGAGGCTCCACCCAGACACTCCGGCGTGCCGCGCTGCGCCAGACGGCGGCGTCGAACGACAGCGGGCGTTAACCGACGGTGGCGTTAAACGACGGTGGGCGTTAAACGACAGACGCCCGACTCGAGATCCGCTGGGATCTCTCGCCGGGCGCCGGATGCAAGCTACTTGACGCGCTTGCCGTAACGCTTCTCGAAGCGAGCCACACGACCGCCGGTATCGAGGATCTTCTGCTTGCCGGTGTAGAACGGGTGGCAGTTGGAGCAGACTTCCACGGTGATGTGGCCGCCCTTGGCGGTGCTGCGCGTGGTGAACTCATTGCCGCAACCGCAGTTGACGGTGGTCACCTCGTAGTCGGGATGGATTCCCTGCTTCATTGATGTCCCTTCATCATGGTCGCCGGGTCACCTCTGATTTTTCAGTGGTGTGAACCGGAACCGGACTGACCGGAGAATTATTCCACAACCCCGGTCACCCCGGCCAATCGCGCAGGTGCGAGGCCTGGCGGTCCTCCAGCGCGACAGCAGTCAGATCGCAGTGAGACCGGTCTCTCTTCCTGTCGGGCCGAACCGGAGCCGACCGCCGGACGGTCTACCCTCGTACTCGGACCGGCCCGGTCGAGGACGCCGTCCACCCCGCACCACGTCCCTGCGAGCCTCCGGGAGCACCGAGTACACATGACGACCGCGAATCCGACGAGTGATGCCGCAACCGCCCGCGCCTCGAAACGGCCTCGCTGGTCCCGCCGGAATCCGTACCCTGCGACCGTGGTGCGCAACAGCCTCCTGACGGCACCCGACAGCGACAAGGAGGTGCGCCACCTCGTACTCGACATCTCCGGCTCCGGGCTGGAGTACCTGCCAGGCGATGCCGTCAACGTCACCCCCGCCAACGAGCCGGCGCTGGTCGCCGCGATCGTCGACCGGCTCGGCGTTCCGGGCGACACGGTGATCACCGACCGCAAGGGTGAGCGGACGCTCACCAATGCACTCACACACGGTTTCGAGATCACCTCGGTCTCGCCGTACCTGCTCGATCACCTCGCGAACGCCCGCGGCGTCGGAGAGGTGGCCGACCTGCTGGCCGGCGACCGTGCCGCACTCGAAGAATGGTCGCGCGGCAGGGACGTCCTGGACCTGCTCAACCTGGACCCCACCTGGTTTCCGACGCCCGAGGCCTTCCTCGGCGAACTGCGCCCCCTCGCCGCCCGCACGTACTCGATCTCGTCGTCGCCTGCCGTCCACGAGGGAACCCTGCACCTGACGCCCGCCACCGTGCGACATTTCGCGACCGAGTTCTGGGGCGATGGCCGCGACCGCGGCGGCGCCGCGTCCACCTATCTCGCCGACCGCGTGGAACCCGGCGACACCGTGGGGATCTACGTGACGGCCAACAAGTCGTTCCGGCTGCCCGAGCCGGACACCGACATCATCATGGTGGGCCCGGGCACGGGCATCGCCCCGTTCCGTGCCTTTCTGCACGAGCGCCGCCAGGACAACGGCCGAGGACGCAACTGGCTGTTCCACGGTGCTCGACATCGCGACCAGGACTTCCTGTACCGCGACGAGATGTGGGCGATGGAAGCCGACGGGACCCTCCGGCTCGACGTCGCCTTCTCCCGCGAGCAGGACGAGAAGGTCTACGTCTCGCACCTCATGGGAGGACGGGGCGAAGAACTGTACAGCTGGATCCGCGACGGCGCGGTCCTCTACGTCTGCGGCGACGCCACCAAGATGGCACGCGACGTGGAGGAGACCCTGGTGGCGATCATTCGCGAGTACGGCGGCTTCGACGATGAGGGAGCACGCGCCGAACTCCAGCGGCTGCGCGAGTCGGGTCAGTACCGCCGCGACGTCTACTGACGCCGCACTCTCCCGAAACGCCCCTGTGCCGTACCCCGTGACCCGATTCGGGTCACGGAATACGGCACAGTGCACCACTCCGCGGTGGAGGCCTCAGTCGTTGTCGACGACGCTGGGCGCGTTCTTGCTCACCTGCATCAGGAACTCGACATTGCTCCGCGTCTTCTTGAGCTGCGCGACGAGCAGGTCGATCGCGGCCTGCGAGTCCAGTCCGGAGAGCAGACGGCGCAGTTTGTGGACGATGGCGAACTCATCCGGCGACAGCAGGAGCTCGTCCTTGCGCGTGCTCGACAGGTTGACGTCGACCGCGGGGAAGACGCGCCGCTCGGCGATCTTACGGTCGAGCTTCAGTTCGGCGTTGCCCGTGCCCTTGAACTCCTCGAAGATCACCGTGTCGCCCGTCGACCCGGTCTCGACCAGCGCCGAAGCGATGATCGTCAGCGATCCGCCGTTCTCGATGTTGCGCGCGGCACCGAGGAATCGCTTCGGCGGATACAGCGCCTGGGAGTCGACACCACCGGAGAGGATGCGGCCCGAGGCGGGCGATGCGTTGTTGTACGCGCGGCCGAGACGGGTGATCGAGTCGAGCAGCACGACGACGTCCATACCGTTCTCCACCAGCCGCTTGGCACGCTCGATCGCGAGCTCCGCGACGCTGGTGTGATCCGACGGCGGGCGGTCGAAGGTCGACGCGATGACCTCGCCCTTCACACTCCGCTGCATATCGGTGACTTCTTCGGGACGCTCGTCCACCAGCACCACCATCAGGTGGCATTCCGGATTGTTGGTGGTGATCGCGTTCGCGATGTCCTGCAGGATCGTCGTCTTACCGGCCTTCGGCGGGGAGACGATCAGCGCACGCTGCCCCTTGCCGATCGGCATGATCAGGTCGATGACGCGGGTGGAGATCCGTTCGGGCGTGGTCTCGAGCCGCAGTCGCTGATTCGGGTAGAGCGGAGTCAGCTTGGTGAAGTCGGGACGCTTGCGCGCCGAGTCGACGTCGGTGCCGTTGACGGTGTCCAGCCGCACCAGCGGATTGAACTTCTGCCGCTGGTTGTTGGGGTTCTCGCCCTCGCGCGGCACCTTCACGGCACCGGTGATCGCGTCACCGCGGCGCAGTCCGTTGCGGCGGACCATGTTCATCGATACGTAGACGTCGTTGGGTCCGGCCAGGTAGCCGGACGTCCGCACGAACGCGTAGTTGTCGAGCACGTCGAGGATGCCCGCCACCGGCGCGAGGACGTCGCCCTCGTTGACCTGGGGCTCCCCCGCGTTGCCGCCGTCGCGGTCGCGTCCGCGACGACGCTCGCGGAACCGGCGTCCGCGGCGACGACCACCGCCCTCGCCGTCGTCGTCATCGTTGTTGTTGCGGTTCTGGTTCTGACCGCCGCCCTGGTTGCCGCCCTGGCCCTGGTTGCCGCCCTGGTTCTTCTGACCCTGGTTCTGGTTCCCGCCCTGGTTCTGATTGCCCTGACCCGACTTATCGCCGCCGTCCTGGCTCTTGTCGCCCTGGTTCCGCTCTCCCCCGCGGTTCCGGTTGCGGTTGCGCCGGTTGCCGTCGCCGTCCTGCTCGCCGCGCTGCTGGGCGGGCTTCTCGTCGCGGCCCTGCTCGGTGTTGCGCTGGTCGGAGCCCTTCTGGTCGGAGCTCTTCTGGTCAGCGCTCTTCTGGTCAGCGCTGTCGGTCTGCGGAGCCTTCGCGGTCTGCGACGATCCACCGTCGCCCGCAGCATCGGCGCCGCGCCGGGCGTTGCGCCGTCCACCGGGCTGCTGATCGTTCGCGGCACGCTCGCCGGCCTGCGGCTTCTCCGGCGCAGACTTCGCTGCGTCAGACTTCGCTGCGTCGGACTTCTCTGCGGACTTCTCTGCACGCTTGTCCGCTGCGGCCTTCTCTGCGCCCTTGGCGGAGCCTGCTCCGCCGTGCTGATGAGCCCTGATCACGTCGATCAGATCGCCCTTGCGCATTCCCGACGTGCCCTTGATGCCCAGCTCAGCAGCCAGACTGCGGAGTTCGGGCAGCAGCATGGCGGAAAGTCCGGTACGGGCCCGCTTGGGTGCCTGCACATCCGTTTCGGTCACGGAATTCCTTTCGTTCCCCGGCTTCAGATGCCGGGGGCCCCACCCAGAACACGGGTGGAGGAGCAAAAATTGTTGGTTCGCCGGACAATCGGGTGGAGATCAGACACGCCCTGGGTCCCGGTGAAGCACTCTCAGCGTACCACCGGGTAGCCGCTGCGTCAGGAGACCACCTCGACGCCGTCCGCCACCGCGACGGGGATCATCGCGAAACCCAGATCGGCGGCGAGGTCTGCCTCGTGCGTTCCGAGGGGACTCGTTCCCAGCACCAGAACCGAAGGCCCAGCACCCGATACGGTAGCGGCGTGTCCGCGTTCGCGCAATGAATGCACCAGGCGAGTCGTCTCTGGAAGCGCCTGTTCGCGATAGCCCTGGTGCAGACGGTCCTCGGTGGCGTCGATCAGCCAGGCGGGATCGGTGGTCAGTGCCACGACTCCCAGTGCCGCGCGGCTGACGTTGAAGACCGCGTCCGCTCGCGGCACCGCGTCGGGAAGCAGGCCGCGCGTGGTCTCGGTGGACGACTCGGTCTGCGGCACGAATACCGTGGCCACCACCGCCGGATGCAACTCCAACCGGCGGGCGTAGAACGACTCCTGACCGTGCGACCACGTCACCACCGCCGAGCCCAGCACGGACGCCGCCGCATTGTCGGGATGGCCTTCGAACTCACTGGAGAGCTGCACCAGCGCAGCGTCGTCGAGGGCCGGGCGCCGACCGTCGAGGGCCACCAGCGCCGACGCCGCCGCGAGTCCGCCCACCGCTGCCGCGGCCGACGACCCCAGCCCGCGCGAGTGCGGGATCGCGTTGCGGCATTCGAGGTGGAAACCGCCGACTGCGACGCCGGCGCTCTCGAACCCCCGGACCACCGCGCGCGCCACCAAGTGGCGCTCGTCGAGCGGAACCTGGTCGGCGGCTTCGCCGGTCACCGCGACGGTGATGCCGGTTCCGGTGACGGTGACCGCGACCTCGTCGTAGATCGCGAGGGCCATGCCGAGGCAATCGAACCCCGGACCCAGATTCGCACTCGACGCCGGGACCTTCACTCGGACCGAAAGCCCCTCGGGCAGAATGCATTCCGCGTCGGGATGCCCGATCAGCGCGTCGTTGGTCATCGCCGTTTCCACGTCGTCAGTTCACACCCAGCGCAGTCGCCACGGCGACGGGATCGACCTGGATCGCATCCACCTTCGGCATGCCGAGCAGCGCCGTGTCCGGGTCCTTCAAACCGTTGCCGGTCACGGTGCACACCACGGTCTCCCCCGGCTTCACCCAGCCCTCCTCGCGGCTCGCGAGCAGGCCGGCGACGCTGGCGGCCGAGGCCGGCTCCACGAAGACGCCTTCGCGTCCGGCGACCAGCTTGTACGCCTCGAGGATCTTCTCGTCGGTGGCCGCCCGGAACATGCCGCCCGACTCGTCCTTGGCGGCGACGGCCTGGTTCCAGCTGGCCGGCGAGCCGATGCGGATCGCGGTCGCGATGGTCTCCGGGTCGCTCACCGGGGCTCCGTTGACCAGCGGCGCGGCACCGGCGGCCTGGACGCCGAGCATGCGCGGCAGGGAGTCGATGATCCCGTCGGAGTGGTACTCGCGGTAACCCTTCCAGTACGCGGTGATGTTTCCCGCGTTACCGACCGGGAGTGCGTGCACGTCGGGGGCCTTGCCGAGGACGTCGACGATCTCGAACGACGCCGTCTTCTGGCCCTCGATGCGGGCCGGGTTCACCGAGTTGACCAGCTCGATCTCCGGGTAGTCGGCGGTCACCTTGCGCGCGAGCTCCAGACAGTCGTCGAAGTTGCCCTGCACCTGGATCACCTTCGCGCCGTGCATGACGGCCTGAGCGAGCTTGCCCATCGCGATCTTGCCCTCGGGGATCAGCACCGCACAGGTGATTCCCGCGCGCGTCGCATACGCCGCAGCCGACGCCGACGTGTTGCCGGTCGAGGCGCAGAGGACCGCCTTCTTGCCGTTGTTGACGGCATTGGTGACGGCCATCGTCATACCGCGGTCCTTGAACGACCCGGTGGGGTTGAGCCCCTCCACCTTGAGGTAGACCTCGCAGCCGGTGATCTCCGAGAGCACCGGAGCCGCCACCAACGGCGTCGCGCCCTCCAGGAGGGTGACGATCTTCCAGTCGTCGCGCACCGGCATGCGGTCGCGGTAGGCCTCGATCAGGCCCGGCCATCCGCGGTGGACGGGCTGGTACTCGGCGTTAGTCATTGGTTCCCTCCAGACGGAGCACGCTGGACACCTTGATTACGGAGTCCATCTGTTCAAGTGCGGCAACGGTTTCCGACTGTGCGCGGTCGGAGGCGCGATGTGTGACGACGATCAGCCGGGCGTCGGTGCCCGCGCCCTCCTGGCGTACCGCGGCAATGCTGACGTCGCGCGCCGCGAACTCGCCCGCCACCTGCTGAAGGACTCCGGGCTTGTCGGCGACCTTCATCGAGACGTAGTAGCGCGTCGGGACCTCGTCGATCGACGCGATCGGCAGCGAGGCATACGTGGATTCCAGCGGACCGCGCCCGTGGTACACCCGGTTCCGGGCGGCCATCACCAGATCACCGAGCACCGCCGATGCGGTGGGTGCGCCGCCGGCGCCCTGACCGTAGAACATCAGGCGGCCGGCATTCTCCGCCTCCACGGCGACGGCGTTGAACGCGCCGTTGACGGTGGCGAGCGGGTGCTCCAACGGAACCAGCGCCGGGTAGACGCGGGCGGAGATCTTCTCCCCGTCGGCGGTCTGGATGCGCTCGCAGATGGCCAGGAGCTTCACCGTGCAGTCGAACTTCTTCGCCGCCTCGAGATCCTTCGAGGTGATCTTGGTGATCCCCTCGCGGTAGACGTCCGACGCGGTGACCCGGGAATGGAAGGCGATCGAGGCGAGAATCGCGGCCTTCGAAGCCGCGTCGTATCCTTCGACGTCCGCGGTGGGATCGGCCTCGGCGTAGCCCAGCCGGCCGGCCTCGGCGAGTACCTTGCCGTAGCCCGCGCCGGTCTCGTCCATCTCCGAGAGGATGTAGTTGGTGGTGCCGTTGACGATTCCGGCCACCCGATTCACCGAGTCGCCCGCGAGCGACTGGGTCAGCGGGCGGATCACCGGGATCGCGCCCGCGACCGCCGCTTCGAAGTACAGGTCGACCCGGTTGTCCTCGGCCGCCTTGGCCAGTTCGCCCGAGTGCGCGGCGATCAGCGCCTTGTTGGCGGTGACGACGGACTTGCCCGACTCCAGGGCGGTCTTGATGAGCGCGCGGGCCGGCTCGATGCCGCCGATCAGCTCGACCACCATGTCGACGTCGTCGCGGGCGACGAGGCTGTGCGGATCGTCGGTCAGCAACGCCGGATCGACGCCCTCGCGCGCTCGGGAGGCATCGCGCACCGCGACGCCCCGGAGCACGAGCGGCGCGCCGATCCGAGCCCGCAGGTCGGCGGCGTTCTGGGTCAGAATCCGAACGACCTCGGTGCCGACATTGCCCATGCCCAACACGGCCACGCCGATCGGACGGGATGATTCGCTCATTCCGGGTCCACCTCCAGGCTCAAGAAGTCCTCCACCGTCTCCCGCCTCAGCATGAGCCGGGACCGGCCGTCATTGACTGTCGCGACCGCCGCACGCGGCACCATGTTGTAGCGGCTCGACATGGAATAGCAGTAGGCGCCGGTGGCGCCCACCACGAGCAGATCGCCCGGGACCAGGTCGTCCGGCAGCCAGCAGTCGCGGATAACGATATCGCCGCTCTCACAGTGCTTGCCCACCACCCGGCAGACGACGGCCTTCGCGTCCGAGACCCGCGAGGCGAGCCGGACGTCGTACTCGGCGTCGTAGAGCACCGTGCGGATGTTGTCGCTCATGCCGCCGTCGACCGAGACGTACCGGCGCACGGTGTTCCCGTCGAGTGCGACGTCCTTGACGGTTCCCACCCGGTACAGCGTCACGCCCGCCGGCCCCGCGATCCCGCGACCGGGTTCGACCGCGATGGTCGGCATCGGCAGGTTCAGCGCGGCCGACTCGCGGCGGACGATCTCCGCCAGGGCCTCGGCCAGCACACTGACCGGCGGCGGGTCGTCGCTCTCCAGGTATGAGATGCCGAGACCGCCGCCGAGGTCGAGCACCTTGAGCTGCGAGGTCTTCTCGACCCCGAACTCGGCGACGATGTCGGCGAGCAGGCCGATCACCCGGCGTGCGGCGAGCTCGAATCCGTCGATCTCGAAGATCTGCGAGCCGATGTGGCTGTGCAGCCCCACCAGACGCAGGTTGTCGGCGGCGAAGACCGCGCGAACCGCGTCGAGCGCCACACCGCCGGCGAGTGCGAAACCGAACTTCTGGTCCTCGTGCGCCGTCGAGATGAACTCGTGAGTGTGCGCCTCGACGCCCGGAGTCACCCGGACCAGCACGTCGGCGACCACTCCCCGTTCACCGGCGAGACGGTCCAGACGCTCGATCTCGATCATCGAGTCCAGGACGATGTCCCCGACACCCGCGTCGAGTGCCGCCGCCAGTTCGTCCTCGGCCTTGTTGTTGCCGTGCAGTGCGATGCGCTCGGCGGGGAATCCCGCGTGCAGCGCCACCGCCAGTTCGCCTCCGGAGCAGACGTCGAGCGAGAGGCCCTCGGACTCGATCCACTTCGCGACCTGCGAGGAGAGAAAGGCCTTCGACGCGTAGTGCACGCGGCCGTACGGCCCGAACGCCCGCTGCATGTCGGCGCAGCGCGACCGGAAGTCCGCTTCGTCGTACACGAACAGCGGGGTGCCGTACTGCTCGGCGAGCCGGTCGACCCGGACTCCGCCGATCGTCACGACGCCGTCCTCGTCGCGGACGGTCCCACGCGGGTAGACGTTCTCCGGGATACGGGAGAGCTCTTCGGGGCGGTTGGGGCGCTCCGCGAGATGCGGAGCGGCGAGGATCTCGGCGTGGCGGGGGCCGGCGGGGTGTGCCATCACATTCTCTCCGGAGCGCTGACGCCGACCAGCTCGAGGCCGTTGGCGAGGACTTGGCGGGTGGCTTCGCAAAGCGCGAGCCGGGCGGCGTGCACATCGCCCGCCTCCTCGTCGCCCTGCGGGAGGACGCGGCAGCGCGCGTAGAACCGGTGATAGGCACCGGCCAGCGACTCCAGGTAGCGGGAGACCCGATGCGGTTCGCGCAGTGCGGCGGCGGTGGCGACCACCTCGGAGAAGTCGCCGATGGTGCGGATCAGATCGCCCTCGGACTCGTCGTCGAGAAGCTCCAGACGCGCGGTGCTCGCCGACAACCCGAGCTCGGCCGCGTGACGGGCCAGCGCCGACAGCCGGGCATGCGCGTACTGCACGTAGTAGACCGGGTTGTCGGAGGACTGCTTGCGCAGCAGATCGAGGTCGATGTCGATGTTGACGTCGATCGACGAGCGGATGAGCGCGTAGCGGGCGGCGTCGACTCCGACCGCCTCGACGAGGTCGTCGAGCGTGATGACGGTTCCCGCGCGCTTGGACATCCGGACCGGCTGTCCGTCCCTCACCAGATTCACCATCTGCCCGATGAGGACCTCGACGGCTTCGGGGTCGTATCCCAGCGCGGCGGCCGCGGCCTTCAGCCGAACCACGTAGCCGTGATGATCGGCGCCGAGCATGTAGATGAGGTGATTGGCGCCGCGGTCGTGCTTGTCCTTGAGGTAGGCGATATCGCCCGCGATGTAGGCGGCGTTCCCGTCGCTCTTGATGACGACGCGGTCCTTGTCGTCGCCGTAATTCGTCGACCGCAGCCACCAGGCGCCTTCGGCCTCGTACAGGTTCCCGTTGGCCTTGAGCTCGTCGATCGCCTGCGCGACGAGGCCTCGATCGAACATCGAGTTCTCGTGCGTGTAGACGTCGAAATCGGTGCCGAACTCGTGCAGCGTCCGCTTGATGTGCGCGAACATGAGCTCCACGCCCTCGGCACGGAAGACCTCCCGCGCCTCCGCGACCGGCAGCTCGAGGACTCCGGGCGACTTCTCGACGACGGTCGCGGCGATCTCGTCGATGTACTCGCCGGCGTACCCGTCGTCGGGGGTCGGCTCACCCTTGGCCGCGGCCAGCAGCGAGTTCGCGAACCGGTTGATCTGCTCGCCGTGGTCGTTGAAGTAGTACTCGCGCGTCACCTTCGCGCCGCGTGCGGTGAGCACGCGCCCGAGTGCGTCGCCCACCGCGGCCCAGCGTGTGCCGCCGAGGTGGATGGGGCCGGTGGGATTGGCGGACACGAACTCCAGGTTCACGTTCAGCGCCGAGAGCTCGTCACCGCGGCCGTACGCATCCCGCTGTGCGAGGACGGCGGCGACCGTCTGATTCTGTGCGGCCGCGGCCAAGCGCAGATTGACGAATCCGGGTCCGGCGACCTCCGCGGAGTCGATGCCGGGGTCGGTCGCGAACTCGTCGGCCAGCCACGTCGCCAGTTCGCGCGGATTGGCTCCCGCTCGCTTGCCCAGTTGCAGGGCGATGTTGGTGGCGTAATCGCCGTGCTCCGGGCTGCGCGGACGCTCCACGACCACGGTCTCCGGAATCAACGACGTATCGAGGTCATGAGCGTGGAAGACCTTCTGCGTCGCAGCGCGAAGCAGAGCAGCGAGTTCGGTGGGAGTCACGGGAACCTATCTTATTGTCCCAGGTGCGGTTCACGACAATCGGACCTCGGTGCCGGGAATCGGCGCTGTCCGAGGCCCCACCCGCCGGGCGGAGTGCTCAGGGCAGGTTCAGCTGCCAGGACACTCCGAATCGGTCGTTGACCCAGGCGAAGGCCTGCGAGAAGCCGTAGTCGCCGATCGGCATCAAGACCCCTCCGCCTTCGCCGAGAAGTGCGGCGAGACGCTCGAGCTCGGCGCGATCGTCGACGTCGACGAACAGCGAACTCGACGGGGTGAAATCGAAGGCGTGGCCGACGGCGCTGTCGCTGACCAGCACCCGCAGGCCGGCGAGATCGAGTTCGGCGAGCATGATGCCCTGGGCCGGGTCGGCGTGCGGCGTGGACGTGACCACGCGTCCGCCGGGGAATGCGGAGAGGTACAGGTCGATCGCGTCGGCGGCGACGGCCCCCTGGAACATGAGGAACGGACGGATCTGCGTCATGACGCGAGCGTAGTGGCGGTAGCGCGGTTCAGCAGCCGAGCAGGGTCGCGAGTTCGTCGATGCCGCGAACGTGGAAGCGATCGTCGGGGCAGCGCGCCTCCGGCTTGGGCTCCGGACCCCATTCCGCGGGCCGCTCCACATACGCCGTCTGCAGGCCGAATCCACGCGCCGCGGCGAGATCGGTCACGTGCGTCGCGACCATCAGGACCTCACCGGGATCCACCCGCATCAGCCGCGCGAGCCCGAGGTACACCTCACCGGACGGTTTGTAGTGGCGCCAGAGGTCCGAGCCGCCGATGAAGTCCCAGGGCAGACCCGCGGACTTGGCCATCTCGGTCAGGAGTGCCACGTTGCCGTTGCTCAGGGCGCAGATCGTGTACCTCTCCTTGAGGCGGCGGAGTCCCTCGGGCGAATCCGGCCACGCCGGGAGGACGTGCCACGCGTGCACCGCGGCGTCCAGCTGATCGGCGCCGGCCCGGATTCCGTGCTCTTCGCGCAGCAGCCGGTCGAGTGATTCGCGATGCAGATCGTCGAGCAGCGTCCAGTCCCGGCTCCCCTGTTCCACCTCGGCCAGTGCCGGCGCGTAGGTTCGTCGCCAGGAACGCGCCAGCGCCGAGGCGTCGATCTCCGGAAAGATCTGAGCCAGAACACGACTGACCCCGGTATGCCAGTCGGCCACCGTCCCGAAGGTGTCGAAGGCGATCACTTTCACCGAGGGCGCGCCGGTAGTCGAAGTCACCCGGTCAGTGTCGCATCGCCGGCACGTGAGTACTCGGACGCCTCCCGGATCTGTTCCGGCGTCGGCGTCACTCCGGTGTAGAGCGCGAACTGCGCCGCGGCCTGTCCGGCGATCACCGCGTCTCCGCTGATCGTCTCGAGTCCGCGGGCCCGCATCGCCCGCACCATCGGCGTGTCGGGCGGCATCGCCACCACGTCGAGACAACCGGTCGCCGCGTCGACGAGAGCCTCGTCGAACGGCAGCGCGTCGGCGTCCGGTCCCCCGGCCATGCCGATCGGCGTCGCGTTGACGAGAGTCGCGGGGGCGAGTCCCGCTGCGTTGACCGCATGCCGGTAGCCGTATCGCGCGGCGAGCACGGCACCGGCGGCCCGGTTGCGCGCGACCACGGTCACATCGGTGAAGCCGGTCGCACGCAGCGCCGCGACCACCGCCTTCGCCATTCCGCCGCTTCCGGCGACGGCCACCGGCGCGGTGCGATCGAAGCGCGAGGCGGCCAGCAGGTCGGCGACCGCCTGATAGTCGGTGTTGTACGCGTGGAGCACGCCGTCGTCGTTCACGATCGTGTTCACCGAGTCGATGGCCGCGGCCGACTCCTCCATCACGTCGATCAGGTCGATCACCGCCTCCTTGTACGGCATCGACACCCCGGCACCGCGGATCGGGAGGCCACGGATCCCGGCCACCGCCGAGGCGATGTCGGTCGGCGCGAAGGCCTTGTAGACGAAGTTCAGGCCCAACCGGTTGTAGAGATAGTTGTGGAAGCGGGTCCCGATGTCGGACGGCCGCGCCGCCAGCGAGACGCACAGCACGGTGTTTCGGTTGAGAGCGCGGGAATGCGGGGCGGTCATGGACCGACCGTAGCGGGCAGCCGGTGCCACGAGCCACCGAGCCGGCGACCGATTCGCTCTGAAGAATGCGAAACATGCAATTCTATCACGCCGCTGAAATCACTCCCGACGAGTTTGACATCGGTCGGACAATTCACCATCGTGACCCTTGGGACGACCATCGATCGTTTGACCACAGATGGGCCGGTACACGGCCCGGGACCGGCGGATTCCAACGACATCCCTCAGTCCAGTCTGGCGTGAAAGGTAAAATGTTGAATAGTGTGAAAAGAGTTGCGATCATCGGCGCGGGGCCCAGTGGAATGGCAGCCCTGCGCGCTTTCAGATCGGCGGAGAAGTCCGGCTCCGAGATCCCCGAAGTGGTCTGTTACGAGAAGCAGGACGACTGGGGTGGACAGTGGAACTTCACCTGGCGCACCGGAACCGACGGGTACGGCGAACCCGTGCATTCGAGCATGTACCGGAATCTTTGGTCCAACGGCCCCAAAGAGGCGCTCGAGTTCGCCGAGTACACATTCGACGAGCATTTCAACCGTCCGATCTCCTCTTATCCTCCTCGCGAAGTCCTCTGGGATTACATCAACGGCCGTGCCGTCCAGTCGGGTGTGAAAGAACTCGTCCGATTCGCTCACGTGGTGCGTCGGGTGGAATTCGACGATGAGACCGAACAGTTCACCGTCACCGTCGACGATCTGCGCGAGCATGTGACCTCCACCGAGGTCTTCGACGAAGTCATCGTCTCGACGGGTCATTTCTCATTTCCCAATGTCCCCGACATCGCGGGAATCGAAACCTTTCCCGGCGAGGTGATCCACGCGCACGAGTTCCGCGGCGCCGAGCGATTCGCCGGTCAGCGCCTGCTGCTCGTCGGGGGGTCGTACTCCGCCGAGGACATCGGCATCCAATCTCACAAGATGGGGGCCCGGCACGTGACGATGAGCTACCGGTCGCGGCCGCAGGGATTCGCGTGGCCCGACGGTGTCGACGAGAGACCGCAGATCGACCGGATCGACGGCGGTGTCGCCACCTTCATCGACGGCTCATCCGGAGAGTTCGACGCGATCATCCTCTGCACCGGGTACCTGCACCACTACCCGTTCCTCCCGGAGCATCTGCATCTGCGTTCGCCCAACAACCTCTACCCCGGCGGTCTCTACCGGGGCGTGACGTGGCAGGCGAACCCGCACCTGCACTACCTCGGCGCGCAGGATCAGTGGTTCACGTTCAACATGTTCGACGCGCAGGCCTGGTATGTCCGGGACCTCATCCTCGGTCGAGCCCAGCTCCCGTCCGCCGATGAGCGTGCCGCGCACATGCGTCAGTGGGCCGATCGTTACCGCGGCGTCGAGGACGACGCCGCCGCTGTGCGTTTCCAGGCCGACTACATCCGCGATCTGATCGAGCAGACGGACTACCCGATGTTCGACCTCGACGAGGTGGTGCGGATCTTCCTCGAATGGAAGGCCGACAAGAAGCGGAACATCCTCACCTACCGGGATCAGGTGTACCCGTCGGTGATGACGGGAACGATGGCCGCCGTTCACCACACCCGCTGGATCGACGAGCTCGACGACTCCCGGGAGCGCTACCTCGAATCCCAAACCACGGCCGACCGTGTGACGAGCTGACGGCCACCGGCGCAGACGGCCGGATGTCGGAGGGCGCACCTACAATCGGGGCAGCATCCGCGCGACGAGGAGCACAGCGTGCAACAGCCGTCACTCTTCGAGCCCGACGACACCGGCCGTCCGCTCGCCGACCGAATGCGGCCTCGGTCGATCACGGAGGTGGTCGGGCAGGACCACCTCCTCGGCCCGGACGGAGCGATCGGCCAGATGGTCGCCGAGAAGCGGCTGGCGTCGATGATCCTGTGGGGTCCCCCGGGCTGCGGCAAGACGACGATCGCGCGGCTTCTCGCCGAACAGACCGACCTCGTCTTCGAACCGCTGTCGGCGACATTCGCGGGAGTCGCCGATCTGCGGAAGGTGTTCCGCGCGGCGGAGAAGCGCCGCGAGCTCGGCCGCGGCACCCTGCTGTTCGTCGACGAGGTGCATCGGTTCAACCGCGCGCAGCAGGACTCCTTCCTTCCCTACGTCGAAGACGGCACCGTCGTCCTGGTGGGCGCGACCACCGAGAACCCCAGCTTCGAGCTCAACGCCGCCCTGCTCTCCCGCTGCCGAGTCTTCGTTCTCAAACGACTCGAGGAGGCCGCGCTCGTCGAGTTGGTCGAACGAGCCGAGACTCTGACGGGACGGGAGCTGCCCCTCGACGGCGAGGCCCGGCAGGCGCTGGTCGCGATGGCCGACGGCGACGGACGCTATCTGCTCAACCTCGTCGAGCAACTCGGCCACATCAGCACGCCGATCGGCGTCGACGAGTTGGTCCGGCTGGTGCAGCAGCGGGCTCCCCTGTACGACAAGTCGCAGGAAGGGCACTACAACCTGATCTCGGCCCTGCACAAGTCGATGCGCGGCTCCGACGCCGATGCCGCCTTGTACTGGCTGGCCCGGATGCTCGACGGCGGAGAGGATCCGCTCTACATCGCCCGGCGCATCGTGCGCTTCGCCGCCGAGGACGTGGGCATGGCCGATCCCCGGGCGCTCGCGCAGGCGCTGGCCGCGTGGGACACATACGAGCGGCTCGGCTCACCCGAAGGTGAGCTCGCCATCGCACAGGCGGTGGTGTACTTGGCCACCGCGCCGAAGTCGGTCGCCGTCTACCGGGGGTTCGGGGCGGCCCGGGCCCTCGCCCGGCGCACCGGGTCGCTCATGCCGCCGAAGCACATTCTGAATGCGCCCACCGGATTGATGCGCGAGCTCGGCTACGGTGCCGGCTACCGCTACGACCCGGACACCGAGGACGGATTCTCCGGGGCCGACTACTTCCCCGAAGGCCTGGAGCACGAACCGCTGTACCGGCCGACGGCCAACGGTTTCGAAGCCTCCGTCCGCGAGCGCATCGCCGAATGGGACCGGTTGCGTCTCCGCCGCCGCGGCGAGGGACGGTGACCGCGCCTCAGCGGATCGAGCGGTACACCGCGGTCTCGAAGTCCAGGAAGGCGGCGACCGACGCGGGATCGGCGAACGGCAGCACTTGCGAGCCCCACATCCCGGCGACGTCCGCCTCCCTGTCGATCCAGTAGTAGAGGTTGGCCAGTCCGGCCCACGCGAGCGAGCCTGCCGACCGGCCCGTCGGTGCGGGCTCGTCGTTGACCATGAACGAGTAGGCCCACGACTTGGACTGCCCGGGGAAGAACTCCGCGTCGTGAGTCAGGGCCGGCGCCGACCCGACGAGCTTTCCGATCTTCAGCTCGCCCAGCCCGTTCCGGGATGCCGCCCGCACGGTCTCGGGCGCGAGCACCCGACCGCGCTCGCCCTCGCCGTCCCGCAACCACATCCGCAGGAAGCGGGTGTAGTCCGGGATCGTGGCGTACACCCCCTGTCCGCCCATGTCGACCTCCGGGTCCTGCGGAAGCACCAGGCCGGTGGCGACCAATGACCCGTCGTCGACGCGCTGGTGGACCTCCGCGCGACGATCCGCCATCGACCGGCTCATGACGAAGGCCGAATCGTCCATGCCGAGGGGCTCGAAGATCCGCTCCCGCATCACCTGCGACAGCCGTTGTCCCCGAACGGCTTCCACCACCAGCCCGGCCCAGTCGATGTTGGTTCCGTATCCCCACCGAGTCCCGGGGTCGAAGAGCAGTGGCGAGGTGAGGCATTCGCGGGATGCGGTGAGAATGTCCGGCTGTCCCGTCGACTCGAGCAGGCGGGCGTACTCCGGTGAGAAGAAGGAGTACGACAGGCCCGCCGTGTGGAGCAGCAGCATCCGGGTGGTGATCTGCGTCGACGGTGCCCGCAGTCGCGGTGAGCCGTCCGGGGCGAAGCCCGCCAGCACCTGCAGCCGGCTGATGTCCGGTACATAGTCCGCAACCGGGGCGTCGAGGTCGACCAGCGCCTCCTCCACGCATTGCAGCACGGCGGTGGACGTGAGCGCCTTGGTGCACGAGAAGATCGCGAATACCGTGTCGGCGGTCATCGGCCGACCGTCGTCCACCGACCGGACGCCCGCGGTGCCGAGGTAGGCGTCGCCGCCGCTGCGGGTGACGGTCGCGACGACGCCGGGCACGCGCTGGGCGTCGTCGGCGGAGGCGGCTCGGTTCAGAATGTCGTCGAGGCGAGTGAGGTCGGGCATCGGGATCTCCTGTGCAGCAGTTGATGACACCAGTGATCCTGGCCGGTGTTCACGGCCGGGTACGTCTGCGAACGGCAGGCACCGTCTCCGAGCGGCGAGCTTCTCGTAGCGGAGACTCGTCCCTACCGGCGGCGGGTCACGACCGCGCGCGAGCGAGCGTCTCGGAGGGATTCTCGCCGAACCTGCGTCGATAGGAGGCCGCGAAGACGCCGAGGTTCACATAACCCCAGGCGTGGGCGGTCGCCGTCACCGACTCGGCGCCGGAGCGCAGTTCGCGGTAGACGCCTTGGAGGCGCTGCTCGACGAGATAGGAGCGCACCGACGTTCCCAGATAACGAGCGAATCCACCGCTCAGCGACCGCACGCTCACGCCCGCCGCGGCCGCGATCTCGGCCACCGTCGGCAGGTCGCGGGCGTGGGCGTCGATGAAGTGCGCCGCGGTGCGGACATAGCCCGGTGCCGCCACGGCGGGCCGACGTTCGAGGTCGACGGCGGCTCGCAGCGCCCAATCGTGCAGGAGTTGCGCGGCGATGAGCTCCTGCAGATGGAGCCCGATTCTGCCCGAGGCGACTGCCTCGGGCGAGATGGCCGCCGTACTCGTCGCATACCCGAGCAGATTCCACCACGGGCTCCCCGATCCGCCGATCACGGCGCCGCGGGACCACAGGGCGTCGTCGGGGACGTGGCCCCACCACTGCAGCGAGAGATCGGCGAGCAGTCGGTGCGGCACCGTGAGATTGAGCTGCAGATGGTCGTCGTCGGCGGCGAGCCGGAAGTCGGTGCGGCTGCAGTCCGCGACGAACGTCTGCCCGGCCCCGAGTTCGGTCCCCTCGGCGCGCCCCACCTGGTGCCGCGTCCGTCCGCGCAGCGTGGTCAGGACCAGCACGTTGCCCGCTTCGGCGTCGAAGTCCCGCAGTGCCACCTCGGTGCCGTACCGGAAGTGCGTCATGGTGATCTCACCGACGTCGATCGAGAACATCGACGAGCAGGGCGACGTCGAACGGCCCGACGGCCGGACGTCGAACGACATGTACTTGTCGTCGGTCCACGCCGCGATCGCATCCCAGTCGGTCTCCGTCACGGACGAGAGGACACCGTTCGGGCGCGGATCGAGCTGTGTCGGCATGGTCGGTAGGTTACTGACACACTGCGACGTTCGGCAGGGATTCACCAGGCCAGGCGAGGTCTCGGAGGACCGCTGAGAATGATCAGCGCTGACAGATCTGGTGCACGCACTGGGACGGTACTCAGGCATGCGGGAGGCGCCGTCCCTCCTTGAACGATGCCTTGCCTTACGGGAACGCGAACCGGTTGAGTTCCCGGCCCGACCCACGGGACGCCGACTCGTTGGCAGAATCGATGACACCGACCGGAAGGCTATCGTCGCTGCGTATGTCGCCGGAGGTACGAGCCTTGCTCAACTTGCCGAGCGATATGGCGTCAGCGACTACTCGATTCGCATGATCCTGCGAAAGGCCGGCATTCCGCCGAAGCGGCGCAAGGTGACGGCCGAACAGGAGGTTCGGGTTCGTGAGCTGTGGACGGAAGGCTTGAAGCCAGAAGCGATTGCGGTGGAAGTTGGCATGGGGCATGCGAATGTGCGGCTGATTGTCGCAGAGCACTCACTCGGCATGACGGACGATGGCACACCTGAACATTCACCAATGATGACTTAGAATCCATAGAGGTGTTGTCTAGCGTTAAAGGCAGCTGGCCCCCCTTCGAGCACATTCTCGACATGAGACCGAATCGAGACGTCGTCCAGTGAACCGATTCCATCTGATGCGGCCCTCCCGTTTGTGCCATCGCCTTCGAGTGCAACGATCAGCTCTGCGTCACCCAACACAGGCACATTCGCATTATGGGTGCTTGCAACGATCTGACGCTTGCCCTTCAGGCTTCGGAGGTTCGCGACGACACCGTCATAGACGAAGCGGTTGTCGAGGTCGTCCTCCGGCTGATCGATCACGAGCGGAGCATTCGATGCGCCGAGAAGAAGGAGGAGTAGGGCTGTAGCGCGCTGACCCTTCGACAAGTCGTCCATCTTTTTGAATTCACGCGTACCGCTCCCAGCTTGGACGTCCAGTTGGACTTCCACCGCCAGTCCGACCGACAACTCTTCAAGCTGACGAAACAGGTGCTCACCCGCTTCGAGCAACGAGCGTGCTTGAGCGCCGCTGACCGAGAACTGCGCGCTCAGCTCGTCTTCTCCCTTCCGTGCTGCCTCCACAAAAGCCCGCGTCGAGAAGTCCTCGTGATCGATGGCGGCCATGATGCGGTTTCGCTGACCGGAGATGGATTGCTCGATCAGCAGCTTGATGTGCTTCCGGTCAGAGGCTGGGACTGGCTTCACGATTACGACGCCACCGGTGGCAGCGTTCGCGGCGCGAACCGCCTGAGCGAGCTCCCGCGCCCTGTCGTTCTCGTGACCAGCGAGTGCCTGCAATAGGGTCGTTCGCTCGTTCTGCAGCGCCAGAAGGCTCGTGGCGATACCGCTGCGTCGAGACTCCTTGGCTTTTAGCGTCTCGAGCGCCTTCGTTGTATCGAGGTACTTATTCGGTTCCAGACCCTCCTCGACGAGTTTGCGAAGCACCTCGTCATGCTCGTCCCGCTGCTCACGAACGGCGTTCGTCCATTCGCACTTTGCCGCTTCGATCTCGGAGGCTGCCACCTCGATCGCCTGACGGGCTTCGGTAGCAAGCGTGGCGAGCTTGGAAGCAAGCGCCGTCGAGGCGGCCTGTGCGCGCTTGAGGTAGTCAACTCGTGGCGAATCGTCGATGTTCTCGAACCCGGCCTCGAGCTTAGTGATCAGCTGTGGGTCTGTAAGAGCAGTCAGTGAATCCTGCGCTGCGGTCACGCGCTCGTTTGCCTCGGTGAACACGGCATCATCCTGTGTGAGCCGTGTGACCTCTTTCAGTCGCGTCGGTACGTCCGTGTCGGTGTAGTGCCGCACCTGCTCCTCAAGCCGAGGGATGTCCGCAAGCTCGTCCTCCAGCTGAGCGCGCCCTTCCTCTGCGCGAGCAAGCTTCTCGCGGTTCTCCTTAAGCTTCTCCAGGGTGTCAATGTGTTCAGAACTGAGGTCGCCGCCACCTTGGAAGCGCTGCAACATGCTCGCGACCTTCGAGCTGTCGTTCGTCAGCTCAGCGAGCTCGTGCTGCCCGAAAATCTCGACGTTGGCAATCACGTCCATCGGCTGAAGATTGGTGGCGGTGCCACTTTCGTCTTTCACAACCGGAAGGTTGTTGACAGAGCGCTCGATAGTGAACGTACGCACCGCGGGCGAGGTGGTTTCGACAAGCAATTTCACAACTGTGCCTGACTTGAGCACGCCGCTGACGATGCCGTCATGGTCTCGCTTTGCCTCCACGCCAATCGGTGTGAGGCCCAGCACAAATCTAAGACTCTCGATAGCAGTCGACTTGCCGGTTCCTCGTCCTCCGATGAACGTAGTGAGATCACTCGAGAGTGGAATCGTTACGCCGTCGAGGAAGCCGCCGACCCATGAGATCTCCTTCAGCGTGGGGCGTGATTCGGTTGCCGGGTCTTCAAGCGAAACTCGAGTCTCGGGAGTCCTAATTGCGAGCTTGAGACTGTCGACAGAGAGGCGACTCACCTTGAACCAGCAGCTTGCGCCCTGACTTTGGAGAGCGGAAGGCTTCGTCACATCATCGGCATAGATCGCTGCGAGCGGGTGTGCTCTGTCGTAGGGCCTCGTGCCATTGAGGATCGCGGCCTGATCCGTTCCATCAGACTGACTGGGTGTGATGCCGAGTGCGTGAAGGTCGGGATGCTTGATCTTGGTGACAAGCGGCTGTCCAGCCCGGCCGGTCAACAGTCCACTGTTCGGCACGTTGACGTGAGCAGGAATCACAAGCGCGCCCTGTGCCGTCATCTTCTCTAGAATCTCTGCGAACGATGCACCGGTCGTTCCGTTTGCGCAGCCCGGAGCGGCGCCACACATTCCGATCGCGGCGTTGACTGTCGCAGCTGTAGTCCCGCACTCAAAGATCACAAGAATGTGGACGCCCTCGGCGGAGTTCGCTTCGAAGCCGGGAAGTCCAACAATGCCCCGGGCCGCTGCGTCCTGAATGAGCTGTAAAGCCGAGTCGACCTTCCAATGGTCGGTGACCGCGAACAGCTCGATCCCCTGAGACTCGCACTCATCGAGGAGTGCCGTGTTGTAGTCGGCTTCCGTCCCATACGACGCCGACGGCGCGTTCTTACCTTGGTACTCGTACGGGTTCACCTGTAGTGCCGCGCGTACCCAACGCGCACCCGGTGTTGTCTTGCCGCTCATACCCTCCACGCTCCCGGTACGGAGACCGCGTAGTCGCCGACGCCGATGGCGGCGAAGTGCTTGGTGGCTGCCTTGATCTTGGCGTTCTCGGTCGGGCGGCGCTTGACCTCGTCGTCGGTGCTCTTAGTCTCGCGGATCATGTAGATCCGGTCCTGGCCGGCCTCGTGCTTGATGATCGCCCAATCCGGGTTGTAGGGGCCGACTGGAGTGTCGATCTTGAACTTGGGCGGCAGTTTCATGAACAGCTTGACGTCTTCGCGACCGTCGAGCAGCTCGGCGAATTGGCGTTCCGGTTCGGAGTCATAGACGACGTAGTCGAAGTCCGACTTCTCCGGATTCTGCAGCTTGTAGATCTGGTCGAGGAAGCGGTCCTTCTCTTCCTGCCCATCCTTCTGGAGTTCGCGCAGCTCGTAGACGTAGCCGCCGATCTTCTCGTACTGGATGCCCTCGGTGACGATCTCGGCGAGCACGGACTGCAGGCGGCCCTTGACCATCTGGATGAAGTCGTTGGGGTTGCCGATGAACTCGGGCAGCCGTCCACTGTCGAGCAGGATGTCAATGATCGTCTTGCGAGTCAGCGAGGTGGCTTCCTGCAGTTCAGTGATGATGTCAGGCAGGTCGTAGGCACCCTGAAGCGACGCTGACCGCTGCCCGGTCTCGGTGGCCTTGGTGCCGCCGCGGACGATCTTCACGCCGGCTCGCGTGACCTGAATACGAAGCGGCTGAATCGGCGGCGCTTCCTTGATCGCCTTGACCGTTGCTTCGATCAGGCAATCGCGGTCGACGGCGACACGGTAAGTCGTGCGTCGCGAGATGGTGCGCCAGAACTCCTCGAACTCGGGGTTGGCGAACAGCTCCTTGTTGAGCTTGCGTGCTTTGCGCTTGGACTGCGGCTTGACGTAGCGCTCAATACTGGAGCGTCCGATGTATTCGATGATGACGTCTTCGTAGGGCCAGTAGAAGTCCGGGACGTGCTGCTTGAGATCGAAGCCGAGGTGTGTCGGCTGGTAGGCGGCGGTGATCTTGCCGTCCTTGATCATCCCCGAAGACTCCAACGCCTCGTAAAGCGTCTTGGATCGTTCGTAGCCGAAGTACTCCGGGCCGTCGGGCTCGATGTGTTCTTCAAACAGCGGGATCTTGGAGAACTCCTGCAGGCGAACACGGCCGATCTCAACGCCGGACTTCTCGTACTCGGTCTGCAGCTTCTTGGCGAACGCCTGGTAAGACTCGTTGGCGACGACCGTGAGCTGAGCAATACTGCGGTCAGCAACACGCTCACCCGTCTGATCAACTGGTAGACGCAAACCGCGACCGATGGTCTGCCGGCGTTCGACTTCGGCACCCATCTCGCGCAGGGTGCAGATTTGGAAGACGTTCGGGTTGTCCCAGCCCTCGCGCAGTGCGGAGTGGCTGAAGATGAAACGGACGGGTTCGGCCTCGTCGAGCAGCCGTGCTTTATCGCGCATGATCAGGTCGTAGGCATCGTCATCGGCTTTGGTAGCCCCGGAGGTATCCTGGAACTTGTCGGCCGTCCCCTTCTTGCCCTTGAGTACGGAGAAGTAGCCGCGACGCAGGTCTGCCGGATCTTGCGGGAACAGTTCTTGCCACTGGGCCGACTTGGCGCGCTCCTCGCGGAACAACTCGTCGAACCACTGGACAAACTGACCATTGGCATCGATATTGTTGACACCGTCACCGAGGAAGTTCTCGACCTTGTCGATGAAGAACAGGCTCAGTACCTTGATGTTCTTGCTGGCCAACATCGTCTGCTTGCGAAGGTGTTCCCTGATGGTTTCGCGAATCATCTCCCGGTAGATCGAGTCGGAGTTGCCACCGATCTCCTCGCCCTGCTGCAGCAGGCCGTACTTGTTAAGTTCCACATACTGGGGCTCGATGGACAGTTCGGTGATCCACCAACCTTCGTAGGCAGGGTTGTTGGTCAGCTTGGATAGCTCCTGATCCTGCTTGACATTGACGATCCGACGAGGCGTCGAACCGTCAGCGGCGCGGACAGCTAGCTCAAGCTTCGCGACCCACGGGTCGCGCTTGACTTCGATCACCTTGATGTAGGGAGCGGCGTCGGTGCCCTGTTGAGCAACTTCGGCGACGACGATCTGCTTGACTAGCCCGTGGTCGTGGGCGTCGACCGGATCGAGTCGATAGACGACGTTGCGCTGTTTGCGGTGCGTGGCCGAAAACCTCAGGTATGCAAGCGGTTCCATCTCAGCAATGGATGCGAGAGAGGGATCCGACTCCATGTTCTGGGGCTCGTCCATGATCACGATCGGATGAGTTGCCCGCAGATAGTCGATCGGTTGCAGACCATTGAGCCTGTCGCGTGTTTTGTGAATATTGAGGCGTGAATCTCCACGGTTCTTCGTGCGGATCGAGCCGATCGTCATGATCATGATCTGAAGGCTCGTCGACGTTGCAAACGGTTGAACGTCCTCTGGGGTACTGCCGTCATAAACAAACCAGTCAAAGGGCTGAGCTGGGTAGAGCTCGCGGAAGTGCTGATGCATCAGCTTGATGCTGGTGGCGACGCCCTCCTTGATTGGCACGCTCGGAACCAAGATGACGAACTTGGTGAAGTTGTATTCCTTCGCCAGCTCAAAGATCGTCCGGAGGTAGACGTAGGTCTTACCTGTTCCGGTCTCCATCTCGATGTCGAAGTCAAGGGTATTTCCGGCCAGTCCTGGTAAAACTTCCAGCCCGTTCTTGTCCTGCACAGCTTGCAGGTTTTGCAGGATTGTCGTGTGGTCGAGCACGAGGTTGTTGCCGACTGCCCCGATCTCCTGTGTCAGGTCGAGGTTCAGCGCTGACTGGTTGGTCGCACCCTCGACCGCAGCGCTTCCGCGCAGCTTGGTGACGAGCTCGTCGGCATCCTTCGGTTGACCATCGAAAAGTTGCACCAACGACCCGATCGCGTCCAGCTGGTACTGCTGCTTGGCGTCAAACTTGAATTCCATCAGGCAGTCCAGAGCTCCACGCCCTTGCTCTTGCAGAGCTGGGCAAGGTTGGTCTTCAGCTCGTCATCGCCCTGGAAGGCGTCTTCGAGGATCACGAAGCGGGCAGGCTCCTGGTCGATGACTTTGCGCAGTTGATCGAGCTTCGGCTTGGTGTGCTCATCCAAGTAGGCCAGCAGTAGGCCGCCACCGACCGATGCCAAAGACAGGCCAGCCACGTCCAGTTCAGACGACTCTTCGGTAAGCGAGTAGCCCTGCTTCAGGAGGAGCTCAGTAAGCAACGCATCCGGGGTTGCATCGTCGTCAGCGCTGTCACGCAGCGCTAGGAGGCGCTGCTCGAGCTTATCGGGCTCAACGTCACTTGCTAAGCGCCACTTAGTGAAGTTGGTGTCTACAAGCGTGAAACTGCGAAACCCGAGGTCAAACTGTTTCCCGCGCACCTGGTCTTCGAGGCGGTTCAACACTTTCGCTATACGCGTGCGGGAGATGTCAGCGATTGTCTTCTGGCCGGCCTTTGCGGCTTCACCTGTCGGATCGAGCGGCTCCGGTAGCTGGACCTGGACAAACCTGCGGTTGCCGCCGTCCTCTGCGTTCAATTCAAGGACTGCCTGGGCAGTGGTGCCTGATCCTGCGAAGAAGTCGAGCACGATTGAGTCAGAGCTGGCACCAAATCGGATGAGATATTTGATCAACGCCAACGGTTTCGGGTAATCGAACCAGTTCGCGTTGAGGCCAAGGGCCGAAATGTCGGCGCTTCCCGCACTCGTCGTGATGTCCATGACCAAATCTTTGACTGCTGTCGAGTCGACGTCGCGTACTTTTGTGAAGATCTTCCAACCATTAGCCGCCTGGACGAACTCGAGATTATGCGACTCGGCTGCGATCTTCTGGACGCTCCATCGATATGCGTGATACTTGTTCACGCCGTTGTTATTCTTCTTAGGCGAAATCTTATCGAAGCCGACGTGTAGGTGATTGTCGGACACGGGCTCGGTTCGGATTGCCCCGTCATCCGGCCTGTAATAGATATCGAACACAAGATTCGGTCGGGTCACCTCATTGAATGCCGAGTTGGTGTTGTACAGCTCGTTCTTCGTTACATATGGGCCGTACTCATCTTGCTTGGCCTCATATTTGAAGCCCTTGTAGATTGAGGGCATGACTTTCTTGAGTTCGTTCGCTGACGCCCGGAATTCACCTGCCTGATCTGCCTGACGCGCAAACGCAACGATATACTCCTTTGTCCCCGCCGCACCGCTCGCGGAGATCTGACGTCCCTTAAGGTTGCTGACCCAGACAAACGTGTTCAGGTGGTTAACTTCTCCGAACACTTCCTTCCCAAGCTTGGTCAGGTTGTCGATCTCGTTGTCGTCAATCGAGATGAAGACGACGCCGTCATCGGTAAGCAGGTTCCGCGCGAGCTTGAGTCGCGGGTACATCATATTGAGCCAATTGGAGTGGTAGCGACCCTCAGACTCACTGTTGGTCGAGACCTTCTTGCCTTCCTCGTTGACCTGCTTAGTCCATTCGAGGTAGGTCTCCAGACCCTCCTTGTAGTTATCCGGGTACACAAAGTCTTTGCCTGTGTTGTATGGCGGATCAATGTAGATCATCTTGATCTTGCCGTGATAGTGCTTCTGCAGAATCTTGAGTACTTCCAGGTTGTCGCCCTCGATGAAGACGTTCTTGGTGGTGTCCCAGTCCTTGCTGTTGGCCTTGTCGGGGCGCAGTGTGGCGGTCGTGGGTTCTTGGGCGGCACGCAAGGCGCGCTTCTTCCCCGGCCAGAACAGTCCAAAACGTTCGTTGCTGTCGGCGGCATCGTCCGCGAGGAGTTCGGCGAGCTTGGCGACGTCGACCTTGCCGTCAGCGATGGCTTCGGGTACCAATTCCTGCAGCTTCTGCGCCAGCTCGGTCTGGAGGTCGGGCGTCTTACTAGGAATCTCGTAGATTTCGTCAGTCATTCAGTTTATCCTCATTATTATCGATTGCTTCAATTTTACTATTTATTGCCGTTTTTGATAAGCATTGCGTTTAGGTGGTCACTCTCCAGCGGATAGCGAACAGGTCGTCTATTTCTTGCTTGCATTGGAGCGACTGCTCGATCAGGTCGAGGTATTTGTCGGTTTCCTCGCGCAGCTTGATCCGGTCACTGCGGGCGCGATCATCCTCCGCCTCGGCCTTTTGCGACCACCGGCGTGCTTCCTTTTTGTGGCGCAGCTGTTCCATCGGGTCGTCGGTCACCCGCGCAGCCTTGCGGCTTTCCTTTTCCTTCTGACGGTACTGGCGGATAAGCGCCTCGGACTCGGCCTTGCGGTCGAGGGAGTTGCGGTACAGGATCTCCTCCTGCTGGTCGTAGTAGCGAGCGTTGCGCGCCTGGACTTCCTTCTCGAACTTCTCGCGCTGAGCGTCGAGGTGCGGAGTGAACGGCGACTCGTCGATCATGCCAATGGGGTCTGACACGTTCGTGCACGCCAGGTCCATCAGGTCGGCGACGTACTCGTGGTCAAGCCACTGGCCGTCGTCGGTGAGGATGCCAGCGAGAGAATAGGACTCGGAGATGTCCTCGTCTCCGGCCTTCATGCGGAAGGTGACGACCTTGCTGACGAGCTGGCCGCTCTTGCCTGCGAGGGCCTTGATAGCCGTACTAGCCCTCTCGGATCGGGAGATGTTGAACGTCAGCTCGCGCGGGGGCGTGGCCGCGCTCTTGCACCCGTCCATGACGTACCCAGCGAGTGGGCTGGCGAAGCGGTACTGGTGCGAATGCGCTTGCGGCTGCGACTTAAAGTAGTAACGGCCAGTCTGCGCGCCAGACACAGGCGCGGTATGGAGATCGAACACTCGCCCGTCACCCTCGAAGGTGGCGTCGTCGGCGAGCTGGTACCTCGTTACGGCGAGGAGCAGTCGCTCGAACTTGTTCAGTACCTCACCTGACTGGGCGTCGTAGGACTTGAGGCGATCCTGGACGTTAGGGTCCAGGTTGTCGAACACCTTGGCCTTGGCGGTAGCCATCTCCTTGGAGATCTCGCCCTCGAACTGCCTCTCGAGCTCGTTGAAGGCGAAGTCGATGTCTGCGGCTGTCCGGCACCGGTTCAGGATGTCGGAGATGCGCTTCTCGAAGTCGAGGCCGTCTTCGATGGTGCCGAGCACCTCGTCACTCGCCCCGAACACACCCTGGAACAGGTGGAACTTTTCGTCCAGCAACTCAAGAATGCGCTGCTCGGCGAGGTTGCCCTTGTTTGAGAAGTTCACGACGACCACGTTGTGTTTTTGGCCGAAGCGGTGGGCGCGCCCGATGCGCTGCTCGACGCGCTGAGGGTTCCACGGCAGGTCGTAGTTGACGACCATGGAGCAAAACTGCAGGTTGATGCCTTCCGAGGCTGCCTCGGTGGCGATCATAATGGTGCCCTCATCACGGAAGTAGTCCACGAGTGCTTTACGTCTGTCTGCGGCGAGTACACCTGTAATGACGTCGCTGCCCCGGTTCTTCTTCAGCCACTCCTGGTAGATCTCGGTCGACCGAGGGGAGTCGTTCTGCCCGTTGAAGAGAACTAGGCCGTCGCCGCGGCCGGCCTCTGTCAATGATCGCGCGATGTACTCCTGTGTGACCGTGGAGTCGGTGAAGATGATCGCCTTCTCGGGAGCTCCAAGGTCTCGAAGTCGATCGAAGCCGAGGTCGAGGGCGTGGTTGAGCTGAACTGCCTTCTCGTTCACGGTGATCGACCGTGCGAGTGCGGCGTACTCCCTGAGCTCACAAACTTCGTCGCGCATGAGTGCGATGTCGTCCTGCGAACTGTGTCCTGAGTCCTGGCGAGCCGGTTGGTCGTCGAACTCATCAGACTCTTCGTCCGTGAGGTCGGCATCGATGAGGGCGCTGTCCATGGGGGAATGTCGCCCGCCAGCGGAGATTTCGGCTTCCAGTCGATCGGCGATTCGCTCCAGCGTGCTCGCTATGGCGTAAGTGGATGACCCGAGGCGCTTCCGGATGATCAGTGCACTCAGGTGTCGCGTGGACTGTGAGAAGGCATAGAGCTCGTCGCGTTGGAGGTAGTGGTTGACAAGTTCGTAGAGGCGCTGCTCGTCGGCTGAAGGTTCGAAGCCGACAGTGATCGGCAGCCGCTCGGTGAAGCGGATGTACTTGTCCGCGTCGCTGCGAAGCGTGCGCTTGCTGATCTGCGCAACACGATCGCCGAGATCATCGAATGCAGCCGTCTCGCGATTCTTGATGTAGCGCTCGCGGAATGCGTCCAGCGAGTGAAAATACTCGGGGTCGAAGACTGAAACGAGACCGTAGAGCTCTTCGAGCTTGTTCTGCAGCGGCGTTGCGGTCAGCAGAACGGTCTTACGGGCACTTTCAACGATGTTTGCGACAGCGCCGGCAACCTTGGCTCGACCATTCCAGAAGCTGCGCAGACGGTGGGCTTCGTCAGCGACAACCAAGTCCCACGCACGAATCAACGAAGCCTCGTGTCGTTGGGCGAACTCGTAGGAGCAGATCAGGACCTCGGGATTGCTTCCCGCGTTCAGGAGGCGCTCCTTGGTCTTGGCGTCGAGTAGCGAGGACGGAATAAGGAACTTCTCGTACAGTTCCTGCTGCCACTGCTGCCGCAGACTCGATGGTGCGACGATCAGGATGTTGCGCTTGCGCTCCGCCCAGTACTGGCTGATGACGATGCCAGCTTCGATGGTCTTACCGAGACCAACCTCGTCGGCCAGGATGACGCCCTTGAGGAACGGTGTCTGGAGGGCGAACAGCGCGGCGTCGATCTGGTGCGGCTTCGGCTCGACCTGCGCGTCAAACAGGAGGCCGGCGAGCTTGCCAACGTGGTCGCTAGCGTAGCTGCGCTGGAGCTCGTGGGCGTAGTACTTGGCCTGGTAGTCCGTGAAGCCATCGATCATCGGGCGACCCCCGACGTGACTACGGTCTTGCGACTGGTAGCCGCCCGTAGCTTGTTGCCCATGGTGTCCTCCGAGCGCATGTGCGGGAGGACTCCGCGACGCGCTCCCGAGACTTGATGCCGCACTCTACCCGCAAGTCCAGCCGCCCAGCTGTAGGGCAAGCCCACGGCGTGTTGGCACGCCTCCACGAACTCGTGAACCAGTGCAGGGGATTTCAATAATACATGTAAATTGCCGACCATTATTGATTCAATAGTATCAAATTCATGATGATTTAAGAATTTCCCATGAGTTAATGCGCTCAAGTAGTCGTTGACGCTGGCGACGTCACCAATTCCATGCAATTCCGCTGAACATCCCGCCGTACTGGTCGTGGGTCTACAATTCCGCGGACTTCGATTCCGTGAGGTCGATCTGTTTAACCGCATTCGGCTCACCAGTGCGTTCGAAGAATGTCAGGCGTTCGTAGCTCCAGGCCTGGTGCGGCGTCCGCCGACCTGTTCGAGCGCGTCCAGAAGGTCATCGAGGACCGCTCCGCCCGCGGGCAACGTGACCGCGTCCTCTACCACTATCTCAAGGGCCTGCTGTACTGCGAACGCTGCCGAGCCAACGGCCGCGCCTCGCGACTGGTCTACACCGAGGCGAAAGGCAACGGCGGCAACTATGCCCACTACATGTGCCTGGCCCGCCAACGCGGTGAATGCGACCTCCCACACCTGCCGGTGCTCGATGTCGAGTGGTAGGTCCTCGACCACTACGCCAAGCTCGGCCTACCTCCGAAGTTCCTGGGCTACATCCGCGAGGCCATCGATGTCGCGATGGCAGATGCGCATGCTCGTGTCCGTGACCTGTGTGTCGCCTACCGGAAGAAGCTCGACAAGCTCGCCCCAGCAAGAGGAGCGACTGATCGATCTTGCCTCGGACGGTGAGCTCGCGCCCGAAAAGATCCGTGCACGGCTGCGCAAGATCCAGGTAGAACGTACCCGCGCACAACAGGGCCTCGACGACACCGGTGACCAACTCGAACTCGGTGCCCGCAAGCTCCAGCAGTACCTCGATCTGCGCGACAATCCGCAGGCGCTCTACTTGCGTGCGCCCGAGAATGGACGACGTGACCTCAACACCGCCAGCTTCAGCAAGCTCTGACTCGACGACGGTGGCGTCGTTTGCGACGAACTCACACCAGCCATTCATGAGCTGCGCGCCGCTGCACGGGCGTTCACACGCTGGCGGGGCGTTGTCGCTGCGGCGCGTGACGATGAAGCGCTGCGCGTCTCTGAGGGTTAAAGGCCAAAATGTGTGTACAGATACGCCGGTTTCCGGTGCCTGACTGAAGCGCCCTGGGTTTCGTTCCGTGGTTACACGGTCGCGGGCGCGGTCGTCGTGGTGTGAGTGTAGGTCGCTTCGACGTTCGCCGGGGTGCGGTAGCCGAGAGCTTCGTGGAGCCGGGAGGTGTTCCACCAGTGGACCCAGCCCATCGTGGCGAGCTCAACCTCGCTGACTGACTCCCAGATCCGCTTGGAGTAGATCAACTCCGCCTTGTATAGGCCGTTCACTGTCTCGGCCAGCGCGTTATCGTAGCTATCGCCGACGGTACCTACTGAAGCCGTAACTCCCGCGGCGAGCAGAGCGTCCGAATAGGCGAGCGAAACGTATTGACTACCCCTGTCGGAATGGTGGATCAATCCGCTTTCGTTCCTGCTCACCCCGGTGGACTGCAGTGCATGCTCCAGTGCGAGCAATGGCAGAGACTCCGTGTGGAGCGTGGGCGCGACCGCCCAGCCGACAATTCTGCGACTGAAGACATCGGTAACGAATGCGACGTAGCAGAACCCGGAGAGCATCCGGACGTAGGTGATGTCGGCGACCCAAAGCTGCTGCGGTCGATCCGCGACGAACCGCCGTTCAACGAGGTCCGGGCGCTGGTCATCTCCGTCTGCGGAGCAGGTGGTGACGGGCTTTCGACCTCGGCGAACGCCCTGCAGGCCGGCGATCTTCATCAGCCTCGCGACCTGGTCGCGACCGACGTTCCATCCTGCGTGGCGCATTGCGTGCCACATCTTCCGGACCCCATAGACGCTGTAGTTCGCCTGATGAATCCGCTGCACCTCCTCCGCCAGCATCTCGTCCCGAACGCTGCGAGCGGAGGCCGGCCTGTTCTTGGCAGCGCGGTATCCGCGGGAGGTGATGAACCCACATTCTGTCGCACTGAGGATGCGGCAGATGGCCTCGACCCCGAACTTCTCGCGATGCATGTCGACGAACGCGATCATTTCGTCGTGGGGCGGTCGAGTTCCGCTGCGAAAAACGCTGAGGCGGCCTTCAGGATCTCGTTCGCACGTCGCGCCTCGGCGAGCTCCCGCCGGAGACGGCGATTCTCCTCCTCGAGCGGCTCTCCCGGTCCGACCGGCTCGGTGGCGCCGTAGCGATTGCACCAGATCCGCAGCGTCTCTGTGCCGACACCGAGCTGCGGCGCGACGGCACGGATCGATGCTGCGCGAGGGCCGCCCTCGCGGGCTTGGCGGTCGTAGACCATGCGCACGGCACGCTCACGCAGCTCTGGACTGAACTTCTTGGGCATACTCCGATTCTCCTTGCTGAGACTCGGAACGGAACCCAGGGCGCTTCAGACCTCGACTGACAGTGGGCCGGACATGCTTTGAAGCATGTCCGGTGTCAGGTTCTCGGAATTGCCCCTCATGTGGTGTATGCGGCCGCAAGCTCGTCAAGAACGGAACCACCAGCGCCGGCCGCACCCGCTGGCGCTGCAAAGACTGCGGCCCTCCAGCACCCAGAAACGCCCCGACATCACCCGCAAAGCCGAACTCACCGCGTTCCTCACCTGGCTCCTGCACGGCCGACAACCCGACCACATCAGCGCCCGCACGTTCCGCCGATCACGCTTCTGGTGCTGGAACATCGAAGTCCCACCACCTGCACCTGGGAAGACGGCAACGGCATCCAAGCATGGATGGGGAGGTCGAAACAGATAAACCACCCGACGCCACGCCCGGGCCATACACACATTCTGGCCTTTAACCCGCGCTGCGCGTCTCTGACGTGCTGAAAAACCAACGACTCCCCGGAGATTCCGGGGAGTCTGGATTGAACCATCGGTTCCGGCTCGCCGACATGTTCCGTGTCGGTTCGAGTAAGAACGTTCTGGTGCCCCCCGTAGGATTCGAACCTACGACCTTCTGCTCCGGAGGCAGACGCTCTATCCCCTGAGCTAGGGGGGCTCATCGGGCGAAAGCAACATTAGCGCACAGGGACCTCACCGCCCAACACCGGGGTCACCGCAGCGCGTCAGACGGCGATCAGCTTGGCTCCGGCCACTTCCCGGTACCGGTCGGGCGTGCAGGTCAGGACGATGATCTGCGCATCGCCACCCGCGGTGCCGAGCACATGGGCCATCGACGCCAGGCGCGTCGGATCGGTGTAGCCGAGCGCATCGTCGAGGATCAACGGCACCCCGTCGGCCTTGTCGACCAAAGTGGCGCAGGCGAGCCGGGCGAGCAGACCGAGCTGCTCCTTGGCACCGCCCGAGAGCGAGTCGACGTCGACCGTGACGCCGTCGAGGGTGCGGGTGGCGATGACGAAGTCGTCGTCGATGTGGAACGACACACCGGAGCCGAAGACCGGGGCCGCCAGCTCCTCCAGACGCTCGGCGAATGGATCCACGTACCGCGCGCGGCTCTCGTTGCGCTTGCGCTGCAGCGTCTCGTGCAGCACACGCGCTCCTGCGGCGCGCTCTCGGACGCGTTGCAGGTGCGCCTGCGCGGCGTCGTTCGCCGCGACCGCCTCCGACAGTTCATCGAGACGTCCGTCGCTTCGGCACACCTCGAGTCTGGTCGACAGCTCGGTCTGGATTCGCTTCTGCTCCGACACCTGCCTGCGCAGCCGGTCCTGCGCGGCCTCGGCCTGCGCGAGCTTCTCGCGCAAACCGTTCAGATCCAGCTGCTCGAGGCGCTGCGTCAGCCGAGCCAGATCCGCCTCCGCGTCGTCGACCTCGGCCGCGTGCTCACAGACCCGCTCCGCGAGCGTCTCGTCGGAGGCCGCCGCGGCGGAGGCGCTGAGCTCGGACTCCAGTGCGGCCGACTCTTCGGCGATGCGGACGCCGGTCTCCTCCAGCGCCGATGCCCGCGACTCGTACTCACGCACCGCTGCCAGCCGCGCCTGCCGTGCTCGGTCGGCTTCCGCGGCGAGATCGGACGCCTCACGTTCGATCCGCCGGAGCTCGGCGAGGTCGGCGTGAGCGCGCTCCCCCTCGTGCCCGTTGCCGGCGTCTGCTCCCGCCTGCTCAGGGAGGCGAGACAGCAGGTCCAGGCGCTGCCGTTCGAGGTCCTCCGCCTCGGCTCCGCCGAGCTCGCGCGCCAGGGCACGCTCGGTGTCCTGAATCCGCCGAAGGATCTCCGCTCGTCGCGCGGCCGCCGATGCGACGAGCGACAGTTCGGCTACTCCGCACCGGCGACGAAGCTCTGCGGCCCGCTCGCGGAGCGTCTCCAGTTCTGCGGCCGGCTCGGCGGAATCGGCGCCCGGCCGGACCTCGACGCGCACCGATCCCGGCACCTCCACGACTGTGGGCCGCGCCGCCGAGACCTGCGCACCGTCCGCCGCCGTCTCACCGTCGAGGAGGACCTCGTCCGCGCCCAGGCGAGTGATCGTGACCGTGGGTGCGGCCGCGTCGAGCCGAGCCGCGGTGGCGGCGAGATCGCGCTCGAGTGCGGCGGCGAGCCGGACGTCGTCCTCGCTCACCGGGACGGCTGCGGCTTCGGCACGCGCCGACGCCAATTCCGATCGCAGCCGCCGGACCTCGTCGAGTGAGTTGTCCAGGCGGGCCAGACGGGCCCGATCCGATGCGACCACCGCCGCCCTCTCGGCCGCCCGGAGTTCCGCGCCGAGGTCGTCTCGCCGCTTCTGCGATTCCGCGAGCGCCGACGCAAGCTCGGCCGCCTCGCCGGCGGCGGCCTCGGCCTTCGCGCGCGCCTGACTCACGGCTCGGCGATTC
Organism: Gordonia sp. PS3; assembly: GCF_041950545.1. NCBI lineage: Bacteria > Bacillati > Actinomycetota > Actinomycetes > Mycobacteriales > Gordoniaceae > Gordonia > Gordonia sp. PS3. Next base: position 2,559,096 of record NZ_CP169524.1, read on the forward strand.
TCCGCGAGGGACTCGCGCAGCGCCGCGGCTCGTTCCCGGTCGCGCCGACGGCTTCGCAGCGCGTCGGCCGCGACCCGGTGCGACAGCTTCCTGCTCTCGACTGTGGCCCGAGCCGCCTTGACCTGCTCGCTCACCGCTTCGGCCTCCGCCAACGCCGCGGCGGCGGTGGAGACCTCGACGTTGCCCGACTGCTCTTGCGCCACCAACCCTCGGATGGTCTCGGCCACGCGGGGAAGCCGATCAGCGGCGTCCTGAACCCGCGCCAGGATCTCCTCGCGCTCGGCGACCGCGGCGGCTGCCCGATCGGCCGCATCGGCGGCCGCGGCGAGTTCACCGGTCGGCCGTCCTTGGGCGAGGGTGAAGTACTTCTTGTACTCCGCGGCCACCGCCGCGACCAGTTCCTGGGTCTGCGGCGTCTCGCCGCCGTCCGACTCGGACTGTCCCGCCGCACGGTCGAGCGCCTGCGAGAGCGCCGAACTGTTCGCGAGGTCGCCCAACCGCGGGTCGGCCGACTGCAGCAATCGGAGCGCCCCGAACAACGTCTTGTCGAGCGCCTCCGCGAGAATCTGGTCCACACGCTCGTGCGCCTCGCGCCCGGTGAGTTGCTCACACACCGGCCGCGTGATCGTCAAGGTGGTCTCCGGCTGCCGATTGAAACGTTTGAAGTACTCGAAACGCCAAGAGCCGCAAGAGATATCGGCCCAAACCTCGGTACCGACGTCGCGCCCCGCGGGCTGGACGGCACGGACGTTCCTCGCCTTGCTGCTCGCCTGAGCGGTCAGCAACAGGTCGAAGGCCTCCATCATCGACGACTTGCCCGCCTCGTTGTCGCCCTCGATGACGGTGACGCCCGTGTCGGCGAACTCCACCTCGCGGGCGGCCACTCCGCGGAAGTTCGCCACTCGCAGTCGGTGCAGTCTCATCGGCCCGCCCCCGACAGCCGGTACAGCAGGGCGAGGGCCGCGCGCGCGTCGGCGGCGTCCGCGGTGTCGGAATCCGACGCCGCCCGCTCGGCCAGCTCGGCCGCGGCGAGCGCCGCATAGCCTTGGAGATCGAGCTGGGCCACATCGGAAGGATCGGACACGACGGTCAAGTCGTGGTGCCGCTCCCAGATCTTCAACGCCGCGAACCGGTCGCCGAACTCGTCGAGCAGGTCGGCCAGTGCGACTTCGTCGGTCACGCTGATGGTCCCGGTCAACGCCAACTGCACCACCGTGCGCGACTTGTCCGGGATCTCGGAGAACAGTCCGCGCAGCCGCGCGATGTCGTCAGCGCCGTTCATGTGCTCGCGGATCGTGCGAAACGACCACTGCCCCACGCGGTGCGGGGTCACCTCGATCGAGGACTCGCCGCCCCGGCTCAGGGTCACCTCCAGAACGTGCCCCGGCGCGGACTCGACATGATCGAACGCGGTCACCTCTGGCGCACCGGAGTACCACACGCGCCCCGAGTCGCCGACCGAAGTGAGCGAATGACGATCCCCCAGGGCGACGTAGTCGACGAGCTCCGCGGCCACCGCGACATCCAGGGCGGTGCTGCCGACGATCGACGGGTCGTCGTTGGGACTGAGCGAATCGACCCCGCCGTGTCCGACCACGATCCGAATGTCGTCGGACTCGGTCAGCTGGGACAGTTGATCGCTCACCAGGTCGGTCAACGGCCGTTTCGTGGTCCACGGGGCCGCCACCAATGCGACACCGTCGCGCACCGCCACCACCCCGGGCTCGTCGAGGACGATGACGTTGTCCGGGCAGGCGGCGACGAACTCGCGCGAGCGGTACACGCTGGTGGCATCGAGCGGATCGTGATTGCCGGGCAGCAGGTACACCGGGACCGGATACTCACCCAGCGCAGCGAGCGTGCGGCGGATGATCCGGGTCGACACCCGGGGGTCGTCGAAGACGTCTCCGCAGACCACGACGAACTCCGCTCCGGTGGCGCGTGCGAGATCGCCGATGCGCACCACTGCGTCGTCGCGGGCCGCACTGTACGTCGACTGCGCGTCCCCGGACAGGAAGTGCCGGGTCATGCCGAGTTGCCAGTCGGCCGTGTGCAGGAAGGTGACGCTCCGTGCCGCGGCGGGCTCGGGCGTCGATTCCGCAGCGTCGGCGGGGACGGAGAACAATGCCAGCGGTTCGAGGTCGAACAGCGGTTCCGTCACGCACGACGCGCCGTCGAGCGCCGAATCGTCGTAGGCCGGCCGTGACATGCTCCCGCTCCCTCCAGATCGTCTGTCGGACCGGAGTCGGCCCGTCGTGACGATGGTACGAGGCACCTCCGACAATCCGGGTCAGACGCGGCCGCGGCTCAGTCCGCCGAACCGACTCAGGTCCGCACGAGGAAGAGCGTGGCGACGGCACCCACCAGCAGGACGGCGGCGCCGAGATAGATCGACTCGCCCATCGCTCTCGCGAATCCGTCGCGCAAGAACTCCGGCAGCTGGTGAACCTCCCCGCTGTGGCCGGCGGTGTCGACTCCCGGCAGGTGCGCCGAGAGCCGTGACATCATCAGCGCACCGATTCCCGCCGAACCGATCACCGAGCCGATGACCCGCGTGGTGTTGTACACGCCGGCGCCCGCCCCCGCCTGATGCCAGGGCAGATTCCGCGTCACGGTCGCCGCCAGCGGCGCCCAGATCCCGGCGCTCGCCAGACCCATCAGGAGCGTGGGCGCGACCACGAGCCACACCGGGCTCTCCGGCCGGAACACGGCTCCGGCCCAGAAGGACGCCACCGCATAGACGAACAGTCCGAGCGCGACCACGTTTCGCGGATGGACCCGGTCGAGCACGCGCCCGACGATCGGCGCGAAGATGCCGGTCAGCACGGCCATCGGCACCAGGACGAGCGCCGACCGCAGCGGCGACATCCCACCGACCAGCTGGAGGAAGAACATGATCGGGATCATCGAACCGGAGACGGCGAATCCCATCGTGGCGATACCCACGTTCGACACACTGAAGTTGCGGTCGCGGAACAGCGACAGGGGCACCAGCGGCTCCCCCCGCGTGCGGCTCTCCCAGAAGACGAACACCCCCATCACCGCGACTCCGGCGCCGATGAGCACCCAGATCCATGCCGCCCAGTGGTACGACTCTCCCTCCTGGATGCCGAAGACCAGCGCCGTCAGACCCACCGCGGACAGCGCGACGCCGACCCAGTCGAACTTGTGGTCATGGGTCTCCACCCTGGGCACCAGCATCTGGGCGAGCACCAGTCCGACCAGCCCGACCGGGAGATTGACGAAGAAGATCCACTCCCACCCCAGCGAGTCGGTGAGGACGCCGCCGAGAAGCGGACCGACCAGTGTGGCGACACCGGCGACCGTGCCCCAGACGCCCATCGCCGCACCGCGCCGCTCGGGCGGGAAGATGCGGGTGATGAGCGCCATGGTCTGCGGTGTGATCAGCGCCGCGCCGAGTCCCTGCACGCTGCGGGCCGCGATGAGTTCGCCGATGCTTCCCGACAGTCCGCACCACACGCTCGCAGCGGTGAACAGGAACAGGCCGGCCTGGTACACCCGCTTCGGCCCGATCTTGTCGCCGAGACGGCCGGCGACCAGCAGCGGCACCGCGTAGGTGAGCAGATAGGCGCTGGTCACCCAGACGATCCCGTTCACATCGGCGTCGAGCGCCTCCATGATCTGCGGCTGGGCGACCGCGACGATCGTCATGTCGACGAGGATCATGAAGAAGCCGACGCACAGCGCCATCAACGCCGCCCACGGCCGATCGGTGACCGATTTGAACACCGGAGTCTGCAGGGTTGTGGTCACGTGCGCGTCCTTTCGGATCCGGACATCGGCGCGAGGCCGAGCGAGGGCATCAGGTTAACACCGCTCACCGACCTGTTCCGGACGCCGCCGGGCTCTCTGGCGGACGCTCGGCGCACCACCGATGTCAGTGGTCGCGCATATTGTGGAGTCGTCGCCCGGCCATCGCGTCGCGCACCGGTCGCGCGGAATCCTCGCGCGGAATCGGAGTACACGTCCGCGCCGACAGCCCGGCCGACAGGGAGGATCGACACATGCGCAAGTCGAAATCCGTCGCGCACAGCGACGACAACCGCCGCAGTGGCGCGCCCGCTCCGGTGACGTACGTCGACGGCCGGGCCGCCCAGAACGCGGGTAAGTCGTCGCTGGCGATCTTGACCGTGCTCGTCGACAAGGCCCAGCGACTTCAACAACCGGCGGTGGCGAAGTACGTGCGCCGCGTGCGCCGCAAGCATCCCGACGAGGGTCCCGAGCAGGTGATCCGACGGCTGGAGAAGCACTACCTGCGCTCGGTCACCGCATCGGGAGGCGCGGTCGGCGCGGCCGCGGCGATTCCCGGCGTGGGCACCCTGACCGCCCTCGGCGCGATCACCGCGGAGAGCGCCGTGTTCATCGAGGCGTCCGCCCTGCTGGCCCTGGCGGTCGCCGAAGTCCACGGCATCTCGCCTGCGGACACCGAACGCCGCAAGACGCTGGTGCTCGCCGTCGCGCTCGGCGAAGAGGGCACGTCTGTCGTCGGGAAAGCGCTCGGAGCGCGAGGCGGTGACGCGATCGCCAAGCTCGGCGTGCCCGGGATGCCCGGGGTCAACCTCTCGACGCTCAATAAGACGCTCGGCAACCGGTTCATCAAGAAGTTCACGATCGGCAAGGCACCCGTCGTGATGGGCAAGCTCATTCCGGGCGGCATCGGCGCGGTGGTCGGCGGCGTCGGCAACCGGGCGCTGGGGTCGCTCGTGGTCCGCAATGCGCGCGAAGCCTTCGGTCCCCCGCCCCGCTTCTGGGACGTCGACGGGGAGGTTCTCGCGCACCAGCGCACGATCGAGGCCGGTTGACCGGCCGCGCGGCGCCGGCCGCGCAGGGCTGGATTCGCCGCCTGGTCGGCGAGTGCGGACGACACCGCCGCCTCGCCGTGGTGCTGGTCACCGTCACCCTCGGCGCCGTTGCCGTCGATCTGGTCACTCCACTCATCACCAAGGCCGCCATCGATTCGGCCACCGGTCAGCAGGCGGCCCGTGTGGGACTTCCCGTCCTCATCGGTGCCCTGCTGGTGGCCGCGGCACTGCGCTACGCGTGTCAGTTCGGCCGACGGATGACCGCCGGTCGCATGTCGGTCACGGTCCAAGACGGTCTGCGCCGCCGGCTGCTCGACACCCTCCATCACGTCGACGGACCGGCGCGCGACACGATTCGCACCGGCCAAGTGGTGTCCCGCTCCATCTCCGACCTCCAGGTGGTCCAGTCACTGCTGGCCATGGCACCGCTCTCGCTCGGCGGCGCGGTCCAGGTGGTGCTGTCGCTGGGTGTGATGGCCTGGCTGTCGCCGCTGCTGACGCTGGTCGCGATCGCCATCGTCCCGCTCATCGCGGTGATCGTGTACCGCAGCCGCAAACGGCTGTTCGCCGCCACCTGGGCGGCGCAGCAGGCCTCAGCCGAGGTGGCCGGCCACGTCGAGGAGACGGTGACCGGCGTGCGTGTGGTGAAGGGTTTCGGCCAGGAACGCAGGGCCACCGACGAACTCGCCGCCCTGGGCGAGCGGCTGTACCGCTTCAAACTGCGCGCCGCAAACCTGAGCGCGCGCTTCACGCCGACCATGGCATCGATTCCGCAACTCGGGATGGTCGCCGTCATCGGTCTCGGCGGATACCTCGTTTATGCCGGCGACATCACCGCGGGCACGTTCCTCGCCTTCTCCACCTATCTCGCCACCATGACCGGCCTCGCGCGCATCCTCACCAACCTGGTCGTGAACGCGCAGCTCGCCGCATCGGCGGTGACTCGCGTGTACGAGGTGGCCGACCACCCGCGCGATCGCGCCTTCGAGAACACGACGACCGTTCCCGACGGCCCGCTCGGCCTGAGCTTCGACGGCGTCGGACTCACGCTCGGCGGACGCCGGGTTCTCCGCGGCGTCGACCTGCGCGTGGCGCCGGGGGAATGCGTCGCCGTGGTCGGCGCGCCCGGATCCGGCAAGTCGACCCTCGCCGAACTCGTGACCGGCGCCTATCGGGCCGAGTCGGGGACGGTCGCGCTCATCGGCGCCGAGGGAAGCGGTCTGGACGTCACAGAGCTGGCGCCGGACGAACTGTACCGAGCAGTGGCGTTCGCCTTCGACGACCCGTTCCTGTATTCGACGACGATCGCCGCGAACATCGGCCTCGGCCCGCAACCGGTGCCGCCGGACGGGGTCGACGATTCCATCCGGGCCGCCGCACGCGCGGCGGCCGCCGACTTCGCCGCGGAACTGCCGGACGGATACGCCACCGAGGTGGGCGAGCGAGGCCTCACTCTGTCCGGAGGACAGAGACAGCGAGTCGCCCTCGCCCGAGCCCTGTATCAGGGCAGCCGGGTACTGGTCCTCGACGACGCGACGTCGGCGGTCGATGCCGCGACCGAGGCGCGGATCTTCGCTCATTTCCGCGCTCTCGGGACCACGATGCTGGTGTTGGCGCACCGCGATTCCACGCTGGCGATCGCCGATCGGGTCGCGGTCCTCGACGACGGCGTGGTCAGCGACGTCGGAACGGTCGCCGAACTCACCGAACGCAGTGCGCGTTTCCGCGCGCTGATGTCGCCGACCGACACCGCGGAACAGCGGGCGGCGGCCTCCGCGAGCGTGCGCGCGCAGAACGACATCGGCATCGAGGAGCTGTGGCCCGGCGGCGTCGACGCGCCGGCTCCGAAAGCCCGCCGTGAGGCCGCGCCCCCGATGCGCATCGGTCCCGGCGGCGGCGGTCGGGCCGGAGTGCTCGGCGCCATGCCCGCCACCGACGAGATCCGTGCCGCGGTGGCCGCACTGCCGCCCGCCGACGACGATCCGAAGGTGGACGTCGAGGCCGCCCGCGCCGAACGCACCGACTTCAGTCTCAAACAGATTCTGCGTCCGGTGGCCGGTCTGCTCGCCGTGGTGCTGGCGACGATCGCTGCGGACACGCTGATCGGACTGGCCTTCCCGTCGCTGGCGCGCACAGTTCTGGACGCCGCCTCGCGTTCGGATGCCGACGTGATCGGGGTCGCCGCGCTCACCGGCTTCGCGCTCGTCGCCGCCGCCTGGATCGCGGGGGCGGTGAACGTGGTGGCGGCGGCCCGCGCGGGAGAACGCGTCCTGTACGGCCTCCGCATCCGCAGCTACGCCCACCTGCAACGACTCGGCCTCGACTACTACGAGCGCGAACTCTCGGGCCGCATCATGACGCGGATGACCACGGACGTCGATGCCCTCTCCGGATTCGTCCAGAACGGGCTGTCGTCGGCCGTGGTCGCGGTGCTGACCCTGGTCGGTGTCTTCGGCGCCCTGATCGCGACCGACTGGGAGCTCGGTCTGGTGATCGCTCCGGTGTTCCCGGTCCTGCTGATCGCGACCGTCGTGTTCCGCCGGATCAGCTCGCGCGCCTACACCCGCACCCGCGAACTGGTGTCTGCGGTGAACGCGGACTTCCAGGAGAACATCGCGGGTCTGGCGACCACACGCGTGTACCGGCACATCCCGGTGGCACGGGCCGAGTTCGGCCGGCGCAGCGACGAGTGGGTCGACGCTCGGATGGACTCCCAGCGCGCCATCTCGGTGTACTTCCCCTTCATCACGTTCTGCTCCGACGCGGCCACCGCCGTCGTCCTCGGGTTCGGCACCCATCAGGTGGCCTCCGGCGCGATGTCCTCGGGCACCCTGATCGCGTTCGTGCTCTACCTCGCGATGTTGTTCGGGCCCGTGCAGCAGCTCACGACGGTCTTCGATTCGTATCAGCAGGCGGCGGTCGGTCTGCGTCGCATCCGCGATCTGCTGCTGACCCCGAGTTCCCTGGTGGACGCACCGCAGGCCGATTCGGAGGCCTCGCCCGCCGAACTGGCGGCTCCCGCGTTCGACGGCGACGTTCGGCTCGACCGCGTGGACTTCCGTTACGCCGGGGCCGACCGCAACGCGTTGAGCGGGATCGAGATGCACATCCCGGCGGGCACCTCGCTGGCGCTGGTCGGCACCACGGGCGCGGGCAAGTCGACCATCGTCAAACTGCTTGCGCGCTTCTACGACCCGACGGCCGGCAGCGTGCGGATGGACGGTATCGATCTGCGGACCATCGATCTGCACCGCTATCGCAGCCGCCTGGGCGTGGTCCCACAGGAACCCCACCTGTTCGCGGGGACCGTTGCCGACAACATCGCCTACGGCAGGCCCGGTGCCTCGCGCGAAAGGATCGCCGAAGCCGCGCGACGAGTGGGCGCGGCGCAGATGATCGCCGGTCTCCCCGGAGGCATGGAGTTCGGCGTGTCCGAACGCGGGCGGGGACTCTCGTCCGGGCAACGCCAGTTGATCGCGCTGGCCCGCGCCGAACTGGTGGAGCCGGATCTGATCCTGCTCGACGAGGCCACCGCGACTCTCGATCAGGCCACCGAGGCGCAGGTGCTCGCGGCCGGCGAGGCACTCTCCCGGCGCCGCACGAGCGTGATCGTCGCGCACCGCCTCGCCACCGCCGCACGAGCGGATGTGATCGCGGTGGTCGAGGGCGGCCGGATCGTGGAGAGGGGCACGCACCACCGACTGCTGGCGGCACACGGCGAGTACCGGCGTCTGTGGGACGCCGGCGTCTCCCCCGACGACTGCGAGGCGCCGGCTGCCGGGCCGCGCCCGGCCGACCGCTCCAGCGTCGGCTGAGCCGCTCGGCGTTCCGCTGACCGAGACGATCCCCGCTGTCACACGGTGGTCAGCACGTGAGATTGACCACTTACCGCGGCGTGTCACCGTCTGTGCGGCACACAGCGCCCGAGCCGCGAGCGGTCCGCGTACCATCGATTGATGGCAGGTCGGCCGCGGTTCACGAGACCAGCGGTTCACCCGCCACGCGATCGAAGAACACCTGGGTGAATTGAGGCGAGACAGCGCTGTGAGCAGTTCGATTTCCGAATCCGACTTCGGACAAAACGAATGGCTGGTCGAGGAGATGTACCAGCGATTCCAGACCAACCCCGAATCAGTCGATCCGAGCTGGCACGAGCTTCTCAAGAACTATCGCCCGGGTTCGACGGCGACCGCCCCGTCCTCGAACGGTGCGGCCCAGGCGACCCGGGTGGCTCCGAAGCAGGCGGTCACGCTCGACACCGAACCGACCAAGGCCGCACCGGCGCCCACCCGCGCCCCCGCACCGGCACGTGAGTCGGCCGCGACCAAGGCCGCATCCGGTACCAGCCTGGCGGCGTCCGCCGCCAAGCCTGCCGCCGATGCCGGGACAGACACGAATAAGGTGCTCCGCGGCCCCGCCGCGACCATCGTGCACAACATGTCGGCCTCGCTCGAGGTCCCGACCGCGACCAGCGTCCGCGCGGTTCCCGCGAAGCTGATGATCGACAACCGCGTCGTGATCAACAACCACCTCGCCCGCACCCGCGGCGGCAAGGTGAGCTTCACGCACATCCTCGGCTATGCGATCGTCCAGGCGATCAAGGCGTTCCCGAACATGAACCGCCACTTCGCCGTCGTGGACGGTAAGCCGAACGTCGTCACGCCCGCCCATACCAATCTCGGCCTCGCGATCGACCTGCCGGGAAAGAACGGGAACCGCACGCTGGTCGTCGCCGCGATCAAGGGCTGCGAGACCAAGAACTTCTCCGAGTTCGTCGCGGCGTACGAGGACATCGTCCGCCGGGCCCGCGACGGCAAGCTCGGCGCCGAGGACTTCGCCGGCGTCACCATCTCGCTGACCAACCCCGGCACCATCGGCACCGTCCACTCGGTGCCGCGGCTGATGCAGGGCCAGGGCGCCATCATCGGCGCCGGAGCCATGGAGTACCCGGCCGAGTTCCAGGGCGCGAGCGATGAGCAGATCGCCGAGATGGGTGTCGGCAAGCTGATGACGCTGACGTCCACCTACGACCACCGGATCATTCAGGGCGCCGAATCGGGCGACTTCCTCCGCAAGGTCCACACGCTGCTGCTCGACGACTCCTTCTGGGACGAGCTGTTCACCTCGCTGCAGATCCCGTACGAGCCCGTCCGCTGGCGTCGCGACGTCCCCGCCGGACTCGTCGACAAGAACACGCGCGTCCTCGAGCTCATCGCCGCGTACCGCAGCCGCGGTCATCTGATGGCCGACACCGACCCGCTGATGATGAACGCGGCCGCCAAGGCCTCGCATCCGGACCTCGACGTACTGACCTACGGCCTGACTCTCTGGGATCTGGACCGCACCTTCAACGTCGGCGGCTTCCACGGACAGCGGAACATGAAGCTGCGCGACGTGCTGTCGATCCTGCGCGACGCCTACTGCCGCCACGTCGGCGTCGAGTACACGCACATCCTCGACCCGGAGCAGCAGCGCTGGCTCCAGGAGCGGGTGGAGATCAAGCACGCCAAGCCGTCGGTCGCCGAGCAGAAGTACATCCTGAGCAAGCTGAACGCCGCCGAGGCGTTCGAGACCTTCCTCGCGACCAAGTACGTCGGCCAGAAGCGCTTCTCGCTCGAGGGCGCCGAAGCCGTCATCCCGATGATGGACGCGGTTCTCGATCAGAGCGCCGAACACCAGCTCGAAGAGGTCGTCATCGGCATGCCGCACCGCGGCCGGCTGAACGTCCTGGCCAACATCGTCGGCAAGCCGTACTCGAAGATCTTCACCGAGTTCGAGGGCAATCTCGGCCCCGCTGACGCGCACGGCTCCGGCGACGTGAAGTACCACCTCGGCGCCGAGGGCAAGTACTACCAGATGTTCGGCGACAACGAGATCACCGTCTCGCTCACCGCCAACCCCAGCCATCTGGAGGCCGTCGACCCGGTCCTCGAGGGCATCGTCCGCGCCAAGCAGGACGGCATGTCGGAGGACCGCGAGTTCGACGTGCTGCCGCTGATGCTGCACGGTGACGCCGCCTTCGCCGGTCAGGGCATCGTCGCCGAGGTGCTGAACATGTCGATGCTGAACGGCTACCGCACCGGCGGCACCGTCCACATCGTGGTGAACAACCAGGTCGGTTTCACCACCGCACCCGAGCACTCGCGCTCCACGCAGTACTGCACCGACATCGCGAAGATGATCGGCGCACCGGTCTTCCACGTGAACGGCGACGATCCGGAGGCCTGCGTCTGGGCCGCCAAGCTCGCCGTCGACTACCGCGAGGCGTTCCACCGCGACGTCGTGATCGACCTCGTCTGCTACCGCCGCCTGGGCCACAACGAGGGCGACGATCCGTCGATGACCCAGCCGGCGATGTACGACGTCATCAACAACATCCGCAGCGTCCGCAAGAGCTACACCGAAGCGCTGATCGGCCGTGGTGACATCTCCACCAAGGAGGCCGAGGACGCACTGCGCGATTACCAGGGACAACTCGAGCGCGTCTTCGTCGAAGTCAAGGAACTCGAACGGTTCACACCCGAGGCGTCGCCGTCGGTGGAGGGCGAGCAGACGCTGCTCACCAAGCTGGTGACCGCGGTGCCGCAGGAGAAGCTCGCGGAGATCGGCGACGCCTTCGGCAATCTGCCCGAGGGATTCAACGCCCATCCGCGCGTCAAGCCGGTCATCAAGCGGCGCCACGAGATGCCGGTCAAGGGCGACATCGACTGGTCGTTCGCCGAGATCCTCGCCTTCGGCACCCTGGTTCAGGAAGGCCGCACGGTGCGGCTGTCCGGTCAGGACTCCCGCCGCGGAACGTTCACTCAGCGCCACTCGGTGCTGATCGACCGCGAGAACGGCTCGGAGTACACACCGCTGAACCACCTGCCCGACGCGACCGGCCGCTTCCTGGTGTACGACTCGCCGCTGAGCGAGTACGGCGTGCTCGGCTTCGAGTACGGCTACGCCCTCGCCGACCCCGACGCACTCGTCCTGTGGGAGGCGCAGTTCGGCGACTTCGTCAACGGTGCGCAGTCGATCATCGACGAGTTCATCAGCTCCGGCGAGGCCAAGTGGGGTCAGCGCAGCGACGTCGTGCTGCTGCTGCCGCACGGCCACGAGGGCCAGGGTCCCGACCACACCTCGGGCCGCATCGAGCGCTTCCTGCAGTTGTGCGCCGAGGGTTCGATGACCGTCGCGCTGCCCTCGACTCCGGCGAGTTACTTCCACCTGCTGCGGCGCCACGTGCACGATGGCATCAGCCGGCCGCTGGTGGTCTTCACCCCGAAGTCGATGCTGCGCAACAAGGCGGCCGTCTCGCCGGTGGAGGATTTCACCGAGGGCAAGTTCCTCTCCGTGATCGACGATCCGCGTTTCGCCAAGCAGGGCGGCGACCGCGACAAGGTGCAGCGCGTGCAGCTGGTCAGCGGCAAGCTCTACTACGAGCTGGCCGCACGGCAGGCGAAGGACGGTCGCGACGACGTCGCGATCATCCGCGTCGAGCAGCTGTACCCGGTGCCCTACCGCAGGCTCGCGCGCACGCTGGAGCAGTACCCGAACGCGAAGGACTTCGTCTGGGTTCAGGAGGAGCCGGCGAACCAGGGTCCGTGGCCGTTCCTCGGTCTCTGGCTGCCGGAGATGCTCCCCGAGTTGCTCGGCGGCCTCCGCCGGATCTCGCGCCGGCCGATGTCCGCGCCGTCGTCGGGCTCCAGCAAGGTCCACGCGGTGGAGCAGCAGGAGATCATCGATCAGGCCTTCCGCTGATCTGATGCGACTCTGACACGACACACGAGAGGGGCCGCCCCGCTTCGGCGAGGCGGCCCCTCTCGTGTGTCCGCGGCCGGCATCGCCGGCGCCGGCTCATGTCTGAGTCACGTTCCCGACCAGCCCGGCTAGGGTGGGCAGAGCGGCGACGAAGATCTGTACGAGCTGTTCCCGGGTGATCACCGGGTCGTCGAGCCAGCGGACGAGCGTCTCCTCCACGAAGGCGATCCAGCCCGCCACCGACAGTTCGATCGCCGGGCTCCGTTCGATCCCGATGGCGGGCGCGTGCGTCAGAATCCGCTCGGTCATCGCCGCGCGCGTCCGGTCGGCGACCGCTCTGATCGCGTCGTCCGCACTCGCCGCGCCGCGGATGACTCCCACGAACCCGCGCCCGTTGTCGGCGACGTAGTCGACGTAGGCGGTCATCGAGGCCTGGAGCATCGCGATCGGATCGCCGAGCTCGGCCTGCGGCTCCGTGCGGGCGAGCATCTCCTCCGCCTGCTCGGTGATGACGCTCAGATGGAAATCGGCCTTGGACTCGAAGTAGTGGAAGATCAGTGCCTTCGACACTCCCGCCGCTTCGGCGACCGCTTCCATCGTGACCGACTCCAGGGGACGGTCGCGTGCCATCTGCACGCCCAGATCGATGAGCTGACGACGGCGTGCAGCAGGGCTCAAACGGGTTCTGGCGGTGGTCATGCACCAACCGTAAGCGCTTATTGACCTGAATTCAATTGCCTATTGACTCGCGGTCAACACGCGCTTATCGTAGGCACCATGACAACGCATGATGTAGAGATCGCGATCATCGGAGCCGGGTTCTCCGGACTCGGTGCAGCCATCAAGCTCAGCCAGGAGGGTGTGGACGATTACGTCCTGCTCGACCGCGGCCAGGACTTCGGCGGCACCTGGCGCGACAACGTGTACCCGGGTGCCGCGTGCGACGTCCCGTCGCACCTGTACTCCTACTCGTTCGCGCTCAACCCGGACTGGTCCCGGTCGTACTCTCATCAGCCCGAGATCCACCGCTACATCAACGCCGTCGCCGACAAGCACCGCATCGGCGAGCACGCTCTGTTCGGCTCCGATGTGCGCCGTGCGGAGTGGGACGAGACCGCCGGACGCTGGAAGCTGGACTACGAGCGGGACGGCGAGAGCCACACCCTCACCGCGCGCACCCTCATCGGCGGCGTCGGACCGCTGTGCGAGCCGAACCTCCCCGATATCGAGGGCTTCGGCGACTACCGGGGCAAGATCGTGCACTCGGCCCGCTGGGACACCGACTACGACTTCACCGGCAAGCGCGTGGCCGTCATCGGCACCGGCGCCTCGGCGATCCAGATCGTGCCGCAGCTGGGCAAGGTGGTCGGACACATGGACGTGTACCAGCGCACCGCGCCGTGGATCATCCCGCGCAACGAGCGCCCGTACCTGAGCGTGGAGAACTGGGCGTTCAAGAACGTCCCCGGTCTGCAGGCGGCCATCCGCGGCGGCATCTACTCGTTCAACGAGGTGGTCGCGGCCGGGATGACCTACGCCCCGAAGGCGCTCAAGCCCGTCGAGGCGCTCAGCCGAGCCAACATCTTCCGCGGTATCCGCGATCCCGAGCTCCGCAAGGCGGTGACCCCGCGGTTCGCGGTGGGCTGCAAGCGCATCCTGAAGTCCAATGAGTGGTACCCGACCCTCGACCAGGACAACGTGGAACTGGTGACCGACGGCATCGACCGCATCACCGAGACCGGCATCGTCACCGCGGACGGCACCGCCCGCGACGTCGACGTGATCGTCGTCGCGACCGGATTCCACGTCACCGACTCCCCTGTCTTCGACACCATCGTCGGAGCGAACGGCGAGAGCCTGGCACAGGTCTGGGAGCGCGAGGGCATGCAGGCCTACAAGGGCTCGTTCGTCCACGGTTTCCCGAACCTGATGCTGCTGATCGGACCGTCGACCGGCCTGGGCCACACGTCGATGGTGTACATGATCGAGTCACAGCTGAACTACCTGGTGGACTACGTGCGCAAGTCACGCGCCCACGGCATCACCAGAGTGGACGTGCGCAAGGACGCGCAGGACCGTTTCAACGCGGGGATCCAGCGCACGCTGCGGTCCAGTGTCTGGGTGAACGGCGGGTGCGCCTCCTGGTACAAGGATCACAACGGCGATATCACCGTCCTGTGGCCGGGGTTCACCTTCAACTTCCGCAATCAGACGCGTTCGTTCGACCTCGACGCGTACGACGTGCGCACCGCGGACCGGCCCGCCGTCGTCGCAGAGTCCGTGCAGACCGCTGACGATGCCCCGGCCGAACCCGTCGGCACCGACGCCTGACCCGACCGGCACCCGACTTCCCGACACCGCAACTTCCCGACTTCAGGAGAGAACTATGAAGGATTTCAACAACAAGGTCATCGTCATCACCGGCGCCGGTTCCGGGATGGGCCGCGACCTGGCGGTCAAGCTCGCCAAGCGCGGTGCCAAGATCGCCATCTCCGATGTGAACCCGGACGGTCTCGCGGAGACCGAGCGGCTGGTCGCAGCGACCGGTGCGCAAGTGCACAGCCAGTTGCTCAACGTCGCCGAGCGAGAGGCCGTCCTCGCGTACGCCGACACCGTGGCCGGCCACTTCGGCACCGTCAACGCGATCTTCAACAACGCCGGCATCGCGCACCACGGTGAGGTCGAGACCATGGAGTTCAAGGACATCGAGCGTGTCATGGACATCGACTACTGGGGCGTCGTCAACGGCACCAAGGCGTTCCTGCCGTACCTGATCGCGTCGGGCGACGGCCACGTCGTCAACACCTCGTCGCTGTTCGGCCTGCTGGCCGAACCGGGTCAGGCCGCATACAACTCCGCCAAGTTCGCCGTCCGCGGCTTCACCGAGGCGCTGAATCAGGAGATGATCATCGCGAAGCACCCGGTCAAGGTGACCTGCGTGCATCCGGGCGGAATCAAGACGGCGATCGCCCGCAATGCGACCACGTCGGGCGATCACGACCAGGCGAAGACCGCGGAGTTGTTCGACAAGTACCTGGCGAACACCAGCTCGGAGAAGGCCGCCGACATCATCATCAAGGCGGTCGAGCGCGACCGCGCACGCGTCCTCGTCGGCGCGGACGCGAAGGTTCTCGATCTGTGCGTCCGTCTGGTGGCCTCCGGCTACCAGGGCATCGGCGCCCGCGTCACCGGTTGGGCGCTCAAGCGCACCAAGTAGCCTCCCGGACCACGGACGGGGCCGCCGCGACGAGACGATCGTCGCGGCGGCCCCGTCTCGGTGTACGAGCCCGGCGGATCAGACGCCGTGCGTGCCGATCCATTCGTTCGCGACGGCCGCGGGGTCGGCGCCCCGCTCCACGCGCGCGGCGAGCTCGGCCAGATCCGCGGTGGTCAACTCACCGGCGACACGGCTGAGCGCCTTCATCTGCGGCTTGCCGATCAGGGATGCGCGGAATACGGGCACGAGATCCTGCGCCATCGGCCCGGATTCGGCCGACCGCAGGGCCGTCACGTCGTCGCGGCCGGCCAGCGCCGTCGCCGCCTCCAGCCCGGTCAGCGTTCCGAGCGCCTGCCCGCCGCGGACGCGGTCGACCACCTGCTGCGACGTCAGGCGCTCCGTGATCGCACCGAACCGGCAGACGCTGAACGCCTGCTTCTCCTCCGCGGTCAGCTCGCCGGTGCTCACCAACGGCAGTCCGGGCGGCACCGCCCCGCATTGCGCCAGGTCGGTGAGGTGATCGGCGTCGGAGACGGTCTGGGCGAGGATCAACTGCCTGCGGTCGTTCACCGCTGCCGGATCGCCGATCGTCACGCCCTGCGGCAGAGCGCGGTTCACCGCCTCCTCCACGTCTTCACTCGACACGGCGTCGGGCCCGGGCATCAACGCGGTCAGCAGATCGCCGGTGAACGCCGGGAACAGGTCCACATCGCCCTGCGCCGCCTCGTCGAGGAGCCGTCTGTCGGCCGACGCCCGGCCGCCGACGTCGACTCGGACGCCGGTGCGCGCGAGCGCTCCCGCGTAGATCTGCGCTGCCACCTGCATCTCGGGGGTGCCGTCGGTACCGACGCGCAGAGGTGCCGGTACATCGGATCCGCACGCCGTGATCAGGGTCGCAGCCGCGCCGATCGCGGCCGCGAGAGCGGCGGCGCGGCGGGAGAATCGTCGAGTAGACATCGCCGACCAGACTAATCGACGCTCACGCCGTGGCCGCGAAACCGATCACCGACGTCGCGATCAACTGGACCGCGATGGCCGCCAGAAGCAGACCGGCGATCTTGGCGAGCAGCGTGATGCCGCTGACCCGCAGCACCCTGATGATGCCGGTCGAGAAGAACAGCGCCAGCGCCACCACGGCATGGACGGTGAGAATGGCCGCGGCGATCGCCGTGTACCCGGGCACATCTCCGTGTACCTGGCTGACGGCGACGATCACCGCGGCGATGGCTCCGGGGCCGGCGAGCATCGGTGTGCCGAGCGGTACCAGCGCCACGTTGACGTCGTCGGACACCTGTGCGGCGGTCGAACCGCCGAGTCCCATGAGCAGTTGCAGCGCGACCAACAACAGCAGCAGTCCACCCGCGCCCTGCAGCGCCGGTATGCCGATGTGCAGGTAGGCCAGGATGGCGCGGCCGCCGACCGCGAACAGGCTGATGACGAGCAGCGACACCAGCGGTGCCTGCCAGGCGGCCTTACGCCGGTACTCGGCTGAGCGCCGGCCGACGAGGGACAGGAACACCGGAACCTGCCCGGGCGGGTCCATGATGACGAGCAGGGTGATCGCGGTCGTCGTGTACACGGAGACGTCGAATGGCACGGACTGAGTGTAAGCGGGCGGCCCGGCGGCTCGCTAAGGTCGACGTGTGCCGTCCATGCCGAGAATGCTGCAGCCGGGTAACCGCGGGCCGGGTAAGAACCCCGAGGTCGCAACGCCCCCGGTCCCCGTGGCTCGCGCGATCGTCGACTGCGGCGTCTACGTCGACGGCATCCGGCAGCCCACCCCGCCCGACATCCGCTCGGCTCTCGCATTCGTGCGGACCACCGGAAGCGGCTTCGTGTGGCTCGGTCTGCACGCACCGGACGAGCGGCAGATGAACGACGTCGCCGAGACCTTCGGGCTGCACCCGCTGATGGTCGAGGACGCCGTCCACGCCCACCAGCGTCCCAAGCTCGAGACCTACGACGACACTCTGTTCCTCGTTCTGCGGACCGTCAAGTACATCGACCACGACGACGACGAGGTCGCCAACGACATCGTCGAGACCGGCGAGATCATGGTGCTCGCCGGACGGGACTTCGTCATCACCGTCCGCCACGGGGAACACACACATCTCGCGGGCGTACGCGCGCGCCTCGAGCAGACACCCGAGCATCTGCGGCTCGGCCCCGCGACTGTCGTCCACGCGATCGCCGACCGGGTGGTCGACTCCTACCTGAGAGTCGTGCGCGAGATGGAGGCGGACGTCGACGGGCTCGAAGAGCGCGTCTTCGCGGCGTCGTCACGGGATCTCGACATCGACGTGGTCTACCTGTTCAAACGCGAGGTGCTGGAGCTGCGCCGCGCGGTCCAGCCGCTGGCGGTGCCGCTCTCACTGCTGTCGGGCAGCTCCGGCACACTCGAATCGGCGGCGCTCACCCCGCACGACACCGAGATCCAACGGCACTTCCGCGACGTCGCAGACCATCTGACCACGGCGAACGACCTGGTCGTCGAGTACGACGAGCGCCTGACGGCACTGCTGAACGCCGCCGCGACCAAGGTCAGCACCCAGATGAACACCGACATGCGGAAGATCTCGGCGTGGGCCGCCATCGCCGCGGTCCCCACCGCGGCGGCGGGGATCTACGGGATGAACTTCGACTTCATGCCCGAACTCCACTACCGGTACAGCTACCCGCTGCTGCTGCTCACTCTGTTCGCGGTGTGCTTCACCCTGTGGCGGATCTTTCACCGCTCCCACTGGCTGTGAGCGACGCTACGGCGACACCGCGGCCCGGCCGGGGTCGGTCACATCCGTGCCGGCCTCAGCCCACGCCGCGCGCAGCTCATCGGCGCCCTTGAGCCGCACCCATGCCGCTTCGTTCGCGGTGATCGGCACCGCACGCAGGAAACGCACCGGATCGGCGGGGTCGTCGAGCGGCAGATCGGCGAACCGGTCGTCGCCGGTGAGGAGGAAGGCCGAGCAGATCGCCCCGGCCCACAGCGGCTCCTGCAGGTCGATCAGCGAGTCCTCCGCCAGGATCAGCCCTTCGACGGCGGGCGCCGCGGCGAGCATGGCCAGCGACTTGTGCAGTCCTTGCAGCGGCATGCTCGCGCGCAGGGTCACCGTCACCTCGGCTCGCGGTCCGCGGACCGGGTCGGGAGCGAAGTCGGCCGGATCGTGCATCGGGTGGCGTGCGCACCCCACCGTCACGTAGACCACTCGGTCGCCGTCGGCGAACCGCAGCACGTCGATCGGTTCGACGCCGAGAAAGGTGACCGACGCCCGCTGCGGCTCGCTGCCGACGGCGGCGGACACGTGGGCGATCACCCGATCGCTGACAGAACTCACCCCACCAGTTAAACACCGGTGGGGTGAGTCGGATCGGTGCGGGGCCGTGCCCGGCGCACGGCCTCAGCGCAGGCTGACGCCGCTCGCGGTGTCGAAGACGTGCATCCGTGCCGGGTTCAGCGCCAGGGTGAGCGTCTCGCCCCTGCGGGCCTGGGTGTAGGGCGACAGCCGGGCCACCTTCTGCCCGCCCGCGGTGGTGGAACCGAGGTCCTCGGCCAGCTTCGAGAGCACCTGCGTCGCCGAGTCGGGCGCCTGCCAGCCGAAGTACACGTACTTGTCCGACCCCATCGACTCCACGAGGTCGACCGTGATCGGAAAGCTGAGGAAGCCGGCCAACTCGGCCTCGTGCGTCAGCGCCGCGTCCACCAGGTGCTCCGGCCGGATGCCCAGCAGCACCTCGCCGTTGCTGTCGGCCTGGCGCGCACGGCCGGCGATCTCGTTGTAGTCGGGGAACTCGATGTGGCCGATGGCGGTGTCCGCGCCGGTCGCGGTCAGCCTGCCCGGGAGGAAGTTCATGGCCGGCGAGCCGATGAATCCGGCCACGAACAGGTTGGCCGGGCGGTCGTAGAGCTCCTGCGGCGCGCCGACCTGCTGGACGTAGCCCGCGCGCATCACCACGACGCGGTCGCCGAGCGTCATGGCCTCGGTCTGGTCGTGGGTCACGTACACGGTCGTCGTCCCCAACCGGGCCTGCAGCGAGGCGATCTCGGTACGCATCTGGACACGCAGCTTCGCGTCGAGGTTCGACAGCGGCTCGTCCATCAGGAACGCATTGGGCGTGCGGACGATGGCCCGACCCATCGCGACGCGCTGACGCTGACCGCCCGACAGGTTGGCGGGCTTGCGGTCGAGGTACTCGGTGAGGTCGAGCATCGCGGCGGCCTCGTCGACGCGGCGGGCGATCTCGGCCTTGTCCATCTTCGCGAGGCTGAGCGGGAAGGCGATGTTCTGACGCACCGACATGTGCGGGTACAGCGCGTAGCTCTGGAAGACCATCGCGATGTCCCGGTCCTTCGGAGCCACCTCGTTCATCCGCTTGCCGCCGATGCGCAACTCACCGGACGTGATGTCCTCGAGACCGGCGATCATGTTCAGCGTCGTCGACTTGCCGCAGCCCGACGGTCCCACCAGGATGACGAACTCGCCTTCGGCGATGTTCAGGTTCACCCCGTGCACGGCGATCGAGCCGTCCGGGTACTGCTTGGAGACGTTCTCCAGAACGATGTCGGCCATGGGTTATCCCTTCACCGCGCCGGAGGTGAGGCCGGCGACGATACGACGTTGGAAGAAGAGCACGAAGATGATGATCGGAATGGTGATGACGACGGCCGCTGCGGCGATGGCCCCGGTGGGCTCCTCGAACTGACTGCTGCCCGTGAACTGCGAGATCGCGACGGGCGCCGTCTCCGCATTCTCGGTGGAGGTCAGCGACAACGCCAGAAGCAGGTCGTTCCACGCGAAGATGAAGACCAGGATCGCGGCGGTCACCACGCCCGGCGCCGCCAGCGGGACGATCACGCGGCGGAACGCCTGAGCCGGCGTGGCTCCGTCCATCTGCGCGGCCTTCTCCAGGTCCCATGGGATCTCCCGGAAGAACGCCGAGAGAGTGTAGATCGCCAGCGGCAGCGCGAAGGCCACGTAGGGCAGGATCAGACCGAGCCACGTGTCGAACAGGCCGAGCCGGCGTTCGATGTTGAACAGCGGCGTCACCAGTGAGATCTGCGGGAACATCGCGATCAGCAGGGCCGCTCCGATGAGCAGCTTCTTCCCGCGGAACTCGAGCCGCGCGACCGCGTAGGCGGCCATGGTTCCCAGCAGCACGGCGATCACCGTGGTGATCAGGCCGATGCCGATCGAGTTGATCAGCGCCGACGTGAACAGGCTGGTGTCGAAGATTCCCTTGTAGTTGTCGAAGGTCCACTGCTTCGGGATGAAGCTGCCGTCGGTCACACTGCCGGTCGGCTTGAACGACAGGCTGATGATCCACCACAGCGGGATGATCGCGTAGAGGACCACCAGAACATTGGCGACGGTCCAGCCGACTTTACGGCGAATGCTCGCATCCATCGGTGGTCACCTCCCCTCGTCGTCGGAGCCGGGGGCGGCGGTGCCGAACCCCTTGATGAACACGAAAGCGATGATGGCGACGCACAGGAAGATCAGGATGCTGATCGCCGAGCCGACACCGAGATTGAAGGCCTTGAAGAGGTTGTCGTAGCCGAGCATCGACACCGACCCTGTGCCGTTGGAGCCGGCCGTCAGGACGTAGATGTTGTCGAAGATGCGGAACGCGTCCAGCGTGCGGAAGAGCAGCGCGACGAGGATCGCCGGCTTCATCAGCGGCAGGATGATGCGGAAGAGCCGGGTCCACGCGCCCGCGCCGTCGAGTTGGGCGGCCTTGAGGAGGTCGTCCGGCACCAACGCCAGCCCGGCGAGCAGCAACAGCGCCATGAACGGCGTCGTCTTCCACACCTCGGCCAGGATGATGATGAACAGCGACGGCCACTGCTGGGTGAGCGGCGCGGAGCCGTCCGGGAGCAGGTTGGCCAGGTAGCCGGTGCCCGGCGTCCACGCGTAGTACCAGGAGAACGCCGCGGCGACCGTCACGATGCCGTACGGGATGAGGACCACGGTGCGGACCACGCCCCGGCCGAACAGGGTCCGGTGCATGACGAGGGCGATCGCCATGCCCAGCACCAGTTCGATCAGCACCGACACCAGGGTGATGAACACGGTCACGCCCAGCGCCGACCACCAGTAGCCGTCCGAGAGGACGGTGCCGTAGTTCGACAGGCCGATGAACTTCTGCTCGTCCGGCGCGGTCAGCGTCGCCTTGTTGAGCGAGAGCCAGAAGGCGTAGACGATCGGGTAACCGGTCACCAGCGCCATGACGATCGCGGCGGGTGCGATGAGCCAGTACGCCAGACGTCGCTCCGACGACTTGCGTCCAGTCGCCTTCGGCGCCAGGGGCGCCGGCTGCGCCGGAGTGGGACCGGTGTCGAGGATCTCAGACATCGAACCTCCGTTCATTCCAGGCCCGGCGGGAGTCGCTCCGGCGGCAGCCGCGGCCATCGCGGTCTCGGGCACGGCCTGCGGCATCGGTGGGGGCGGCGGTGGCGGGGCGGGTTCATCGGGTCGGGGTGCGGCGGCCTCCGGCGGCACCCATACGTCGGAGTGCACCGGCTCGGCGCCGTCGCGGGAGTGCTGACCGTGCCCGTCCCCCGAGACGCCGTCCCCGTCACGGGGTTCCGGCGACCGCTGGTCATCGTGCTTGTCGTCGCTCACGGGATGATCCCCTCGCCGTCGATGGCCTTCTGGACCTGCTCGGTGAGCTTGTCGACCATCTGTGCGGGATCCCAGGCGCCCACCGGCGCGAGGGTGGCGGTCACGAGCGTCGAGATCGCCTGATACTGCGGCGACGCCGGCCGCGGCGCCGAGTGCTCGGATTCGAGCTGTGTGCGGATCACGTCGCCCATCGGATACGCGAGCTTGAAGTCCTTATCGTCGTAGATCGACGCGATGGTCGGCGGCGTTCCACCCGATATCGCGTACACCTTCTGCGCCTTCTCGCTGGTCATGCACTTCGCCGCCTCGAAGGCGAGCTCCGGCTGCCGGGAAGTGGATGCGACGGCCAGGTTCAGCCCGCCGGGCGTCGACTTCGCGGTCTTGCCGGGGAAGACACCCGGGTAGAGCGCGAAGTCGAAGTGCTTACGCATCTTGGCGTTGATCGGAGCGAGCTGCGCGTCGGTCGGCGGATTGTCCTCGTCGGTGAGCAGAGTCTTGTACGGCGAGAGAACGTCCTGGAGGAAGGCGACGTCGCCGGTCGCACCGTTGGTGCGCGCCGAAGCCCACACGAACGGCCAGTTGATCTCGAACGCCGCCTTGCCCGTCTCCATCCCGAGCCGGGCGGTGCCCTCGTCGGACTGGGTGATCGACGGGTCGTGCCCCGGCGCCGTGGCCACCGCCTTCATCACCTCGAGCGCCTTCAGCGTCGCCGCCCGGTGCTCCGGGGTGTCGCTGAGGGTCACCTTGGACGCGTCGTTCGGATCGAGCACCGAACCACCGGCGCTGGCGAGCAGCGAGTTGAACCAGACCATGAGGCCCTCGTACTGCTTGGCCTGGACCATGATCCAGCTCGGTCCGCCGGCCTTCTTGATGGCCTGCGTATCGCTGAGCATCTCATCCCAGGTCGCCGGCGCCCGCCGGCTGCCGAGCGTGTCCTTCATCAGGTCGGGCCGGTACCAGAGCAACTGGGTGTTGGTCCAGATCGGCATCGCGTACATGCGTTTGGCCGCGTCGTCGGGCCGCTGCCACATCGCTGTGGCCACCGGGCCGCCGAGATTGGTCTTCTCGATCTCGGCCGCGGTGTCGTCCGGGACCGGCACGAGCCAGCCGGCGTTCGCGAACTCCGCGGTCCACACGACGTCCATGCCCATCAGATCCAGGGTGTGGTCGTTTCCGGCCAGCCGCCTGGCCAACTGCAGTCGCTGATCGTCGGCGCTCTTGGGCAGGACGTTGGCCTGCAGCTTGTAGCGCCCGCCCGACTCCTCGGTACAGGTCTGCGCGAACTGCTTGATGTAATCGAAGCCGTCGGCCGGCGCATAGATGTTCAGAACACCCTGCTCGTAGCCCGTGGAGCAACCGGCCAGCATCGGCGCGGCGACCGCCGCCGCCACCGCCACTGCCGACAGCCGCCTGGCCAGAGATCGTCCCCTCGGCGCGGATCTACCCTTGCTCATCTCGCTGCCAGCCTCCTGCCTGTCGGCCTCGTCTAAGAATCAGCTGTGAAAGCTGATGCGGGCCTTAGGTTATCCCACGACAGGTGACATAGCGCACACGATGGCACATCGGCGCGCCCGAGACGACGGAGGAGCGGTCAGAGAGCCAGTTTGGCGAGCATGTCGCGCGCCTGTTCCGCGGTGCGCGGATCGCACAGCACGTCGTACCGTCCGGCGACCAGTTGCATGGTGGAGGTGAAGTCACGCTGGCCGCGGGTGGCCGCGTACGGGATGGCGGCGCTGATCAGCCCGAACACCATGCCGGCGAGCACGCCGAAGAGGATCGGCGTCCACGACGTCCCGACCACCAGTGAGACGAGTGCGCCGAAGAACAGGCCCAGCCAGGCGCCGGACCCGATGCCTCCCGCGATCACCTTGCCCCAGGTGAGTCGTCCGAGGACTTTCTCGACCTGCATCAGGTCGACGCCGACGATCGTCAGATTGTCGACCTGGAATTCGTTGTCGGACAAGTAGTCCACCGCGCGCTGGGCCTGCGCGTAGGTGTCGTAGGACCCTACCGGCCAGCCCTTCGGCGGCGTCGGCAATCCCGGCATCGGTCGCATTGGGTTCGTCACTTCGGCTCCTGAGCTCGGCTCACTTTAGGCTTGACGTATGACGCCCGCCCTCAAGGTCTTCGTCGCCAGACTAGTCGGCCTCGCCGTTCTCGGCCCTGATGGTGAATCAATCGGTCGGGTCCGGGACGTCGTGATCTCCATGCACATGCCGGGCAAACAGCCGCGCGCGCTCGGGCTCGCCGTCGAACTCACCACGCGCAGACGCATTTTCGTGCCGATGCTGCGTGTGACGAGCATCGAGCCCGACGCCGTCACCCTGACCACCGGACATGTGAATCTGCGACGCTTGCGGGTGCGCCCGAACGAGGCGTTGGCGGTGGGTCAGATCCTCGACACCCGGGTCCGCACCGACGATCCGGACTACCCCGAACTGCACGATGTGGACCTGACGGTGGTGGATCTGGCGATCGAGCAGAACCGCAGCCGCGACTGGATGGTCAGCCGCGTGGCGCTGCGCACCACCCGCAAGGGCCTGCGCAGGCGCGGCGAGACGATCGTCGTGCAGTGGCGCCACGTCCGCGGCATGAACCGTCTCGAACTCTCTCGCCCGGGACAGGGCGTGGAGATGGCCCTGGCGCAGTTCGAGGACATGCGCGCGCCCGACGTCGCCAACGCGCTTCGCGAACTGCCGGTGAAGCGGCGCGACGAGATCGCCGCGGCGCTCGACAACGAGCGTCTCGCGGACGTGCTGCAGGAGATGCCCACCGACGATCAGACCGCGATCCTCGGCAGCATGGAGCCCGACCGCGCCGCCGACGTCCTCGAAGCGATGGACCCCGACGACGTCGCCGACCTGATGGGTGAACTGCCCCAGGCCGAGGCCGAGGCGTTCCTGTCCCGGATGGACCCGGAGGACTCCGAATCCGTCCGGCGGCTGCTGCTGCACTCCCCCGACACCGCCGGCGGCGTCATGACGCCGGAACCCCTGATCGTCACCGCGAACGCGACGGTGTCCGAGGCACTGGCCCGGGTGCGCGACCCGGACGTGAACTCGGCGGCCGCGAGCATGGTCTTCGTCGTCCGCCCGCCGACCAACACCCCCACCGGGAAGTTCCTCGGCGCGGTGCACACGCAGGCACTGCTCCGAGAGCCGCCGGCCAATCTGGTGGGCGGCATCCTCGACAAGGAGATGCCGCGACTGCTCCCCGACGACTCGCTGGAGAAGATGACCCGGTTCTTCGCCACCTACAATCTGGTCTGCGCACCGGTGATCGACGAAGCCGATCACCTCCTCGGCGCCGTCGTCGTCGACGACCTCCTCGATGCCCTGCTCCCGCGCGACTGGCGCGAGACCGACCCCGAAGGGACCGCTCCATGAGTCCTTCCGGACGCCATCTCGACACTCCGAGCCCTCGTCGCAGCCGGTTCAACGTCAATCTCGACTCCGACGTGGTGGGCGTGTACTCCGAGCGGATCGCCCGCTTCCTCGGCACCGGCCGGTACCTGCTGATCCAGACCGTGATCGTGGTGATCTGGGTGCTTCTCAACGTGGGCCTGTTCGCCTTCGAATGGGATCCGTACCCGTTCATCCTCCTCAATCTGGCCTTCTCCACTCAGGCCGCGTACGCCGCGCCGCTGATCCTGCTGGCACAGAACCGCCAGGAGAACCGGGACCGTGTCTCGCTCGAGGAGGACCGCGCCCGCGCCGCCCAGACCAAGGACGACACCGAGTTCCTGGCCCGTGAACTCGCCGCCGTGCGGCTCGCGGTCGGCGATACCGTCACCCGCGACTACCTGCGCCGCGAACTCGACGATCTGGTCGACGAACTGGTGGAACGGATTTCGGCACGCGCGGGCAAGGGTGAAGAACCGGATCCGACATGACCGGAGGAAACGCTGCATGTATGCTGGCTCACAGTCGTCGGGGGGATGATCGCAGACTCCCCCTGATTCGACGTGAACGACACGCCGAATGCAGTGAGAGTCGATGAGGACCAATGGGATGACTTTCTGGCGCAGCCGCCCGAACCGGATTCACGTGCCGCGCCGCGGCCTGGCGGTCGGGACCACCGCGGCCGCACTCGGCGCGCTGGTGCTCGGCGGAACGGTGTCGAGTGTCGCGGCCGATCCGGTGTCCTCGGTCCAGCCGGGACCCTCGATCGATCTCGCGGGTGCCCAGAGCGCGGTGGCCGCCCGCGCGGTCGCGGAGACCGTGCCCTCCGGCAGCAGCCAACTCGTCGGATTCGCTCCCCCGGCCGACCCCACGGCCGCCGGCGGCGGCGACCCGCAGTTCCGGCTCGCCGCCGACCTTCCCGCAGGTCCCCTCGGCATTCCCGGGATGGTCCTCAAGGCGTACAAGCTCGCCGCCACCCGGGTGGCCGCCGAGTCGCCGCAGTGCAAGCTGCCCTGGTTCCTTCTCGCCGGCATCGGACGCATCGAGTCCGGCCACGCGGGCAACGGGAACGTCGACGCGTACGGCAACACCCTGACCAAGATCCGCGGCCCGGTACTCGACGGCTCGCTCGCCGGAAACGCCGTCATCCACGACTCCGACGGCGGCAGGCTCGACGGCGACGGCGGGCACGACCGCGCGATGGGTCCGATGCAGTTCATCCCGAGCACGTGGGCGGCCTGGGGCGCCGACGCCAACGGCGACGGCAAGGCCGACCCGGACAACATCTTCGACGCCACCTATTCGGCCGGACGCTACCTGTGCGCCGGTTTCACCGACATCATGGCCGGCCAGAACAAGGTGAACGCGGTCCTGCGCTACAACCACTCGATGGCCTATGTGAACAACGTGCTCGCATGGGCGGCCGCGTACTCGACCGGCGTGATGCCGACCACACCCATCCCGGAGATGTCGGCGACTCCGGACGACAAGGACAAAGACAAGAAGGACAAGGACCGCGACAAGAAGAACGGGGACCGCGACAAGAAGCCCGGCGAGTCCACCCGGCCGTCCACCCCGAAATCGTCCACGCCGCCGAGTAAGCCGTCACCGAGCAAGCCTCCGCAGGCCTGCCTCGGCATCATCTGCCTGCCGCCCGGCATCGGTCCGGCCCCGGCGCCCGCCCCCAAGCCCTCGCCCAAGAAGCCGGCGCCGGCTCCCGCCGGCCCGGCGAAGACCGCCGACCGCTGAGGCGAGAAGCCGAGTCCGTCTCGGCAGCGATATGGTTGAGGTGTGACCACTCCCGCCACACCCACTGAGTCCGCCGTCCGTTCCGCACTGAGCAAAGTGATGGACCCGGAGATCGGCAAGCCGATCACCGACCTCGGCATGGTCAAGTCCGTCGCGGTCGCCGCCGACGGCAGTGTCGACGTCGGGGTGTACCTGACCACGGCGGGCTGCCCGATGCGCACCAAGATCTCCGACAACGTCGAGACGGCCGTCGCCGATGTGCCCGGTGTGGGCGCCGTGCGCGTCGAACTGGACGTGATGGACGACGAACAGCGCACCGAACTCCGCAAGAAGCTGCGCGGCGACCGTGCCGAGCCGGAGATCCCGTTCGCCAAGCCGGGCAATCTCACCAGGGTGTACGCGATCGCCTCCGGCAAGGGCGGTGTGGGCAAGTCGAGTGTCACCGTGAACCTGGCGACCGCACTCGCCGACCGCGGTCTGTCCGTCGGCGTCCTGGACGCCGACATCTACGGTCACAGTGTTCCGCGCATGCTCGGCAGCGACGCGAAGCCCACCCAGGTGGAGTCGATGATCATGCCGCCGCAGAGTCACGGCGTGAAGTTCATCTCGATCGGCCAGTTCACCGACGGCAACACGCCGGTCACGTGGCGCGGCCCCATGCTCCACCGGGCGCTGCAGCAGTTCCTCGCCGACGTCTACTGGGGCGATCTGGACGTTCTGCTCCTGGATCTGCCGCCGGGCACGGGCGATGTCGCGATCTCGATCGCCCAACTCATTCCGGGTGCGGAGATCCTGGTGGTGACCACCCCGCAGCAGGCCGCCGCAGAGGTCGCCGAACGCGCGGGCGCGATCGCCCTGCAGACCCGGCAGAAGATCCTCGGCGTGGTCGAGAACATGTCCTGGATGCAGCTCCCGGACGGCACGCGGATGGAGCCCTTCGGCTCGGGCGGCGGCGAGTTGGTGGCGCAGCGGCTCACCCGCGCCGTGGGATCTCCCGTCGAACTGCTCGGGCAGGTCCCGCTGGAACAGGAACTCCGCGAAGGCGGCGACGTGGGCACTCCCGTGGTGCTCTCGGCACCCGAATCCGCCTCCGGCTCGGCGCTGCGCGCCATCGCCGACAAGCTGGCCGTCCGCCGGCGCGGGCTCGCCGGCATGAGCCTCGGAATCGACACCACCCGGCACTGACCCGCCGGGACCCGACCGGTCCGGCTAGGTCGCGTCCCAGTCGGTCACGTCGTACTTGCGGGCAGGAGGTGCGGGCGGCTGCGGCGATTCGCGCGACACCTGCCGCTCCCCGTCCGGCTTCGCCGGCGGCCGACTCACGTCGAGGGTCTCACGCACCGACTTGCCCAGATCGTCGATCGTCGACGAGTCACCGTCGAAGATGTGCTTGGTGACGATGCTCTTCGGGCTCATCTGGCGGAGTTCGTTGAGCTGAGTGAGCGGCTCACGGAGTTGATCGAAATCGGGCCCGAGTTCGTCGCGCAGCTGCGAACTCGCCCCCGTCGCATAGTCGCGCACCTTGCGTACCGCGCCCATCGCCCAGCTGACCGCGCCCGGCAGACGTTCGGGGCCGAGGATGATGAGCGCTGCGGCCAACAGAATGAGGAGTTCACCCCAACCGACACTGCTGAACATGATTCCTCGCCGCTCTCTGGACTGGTCCGACGCTTCCGGCGCTAATCGCTGACCGGGGTGAGCTCGCCGTCGAAGTATCGACCGTCGCGCCAATACGTGAACTTCACCTGCTCACCGATTTTCGACGTCCGCACCGCGACGGTCAACTCGTCCGCGCTCTCGATCGGGCGCCCGTTGAACTTGGTGATCACGTCGCCCTCGCGCAGACCGGCCTGGGCCGCCGGACTGCCCCCGGCGACGTCCTTGATCTGCGCACCGAAGATGCGGTCGTTACGGACGGTGGCGGCGGTGATGCCGACCGACGGGTGCTTCACCTTTCCGTCCGCGATCAGGGTGTTCGCGATCGGGATGACCTCATTGATCGGAATCGCGAAGCCGAGACCGATGGACCCGCCGCCGGTCATCGCGCCGGCCGTGTTGACGCCGATCACCTGGCCGTCGTCGTTGAGCAGCGGCCCGCCCGAGTTGCCCGGGTTGATGGCCGCATCGGTCTGGATGGCGTTGATCACAGCGTCGGTATCGGAGTCGGCGTCCGGCCTCAGCGGCACCGGCCGATCGAGTGCGCTGATGATGCCGCTGGTGACCGTCTTGTCCAGCCCGAGCGGCGAACCGAAGGCGATCACCTCCTGACCGATCTGAAGGTCGGCGGAGTCGCCGAGCTTGGAGACCGTCAGATTCGCGACGTCGTCCACTTTGATGACGGCCAGATCGGTCTTCACGTCACGTCCGACGAGCCGCGCGGGCACGCGCTGACGATCGGAGAAGACGACTTCGAGCTTGGCTTTGGAGTCGTTGGCGGCCTTGGAGATCACGTGGTTGTTCGTGACGATGTACCCGGCCTTGTCGACGATGAATCCCGAACCCGAGCCGCCGTCGACCGCGGTGCGGACCTCGATGGTGACCACCGATCGCTGAACGGCCTTGGCGACCCGCTCCACATTGGTGCCGCCGGTCGCGGAGTCGGGGCTGTCGCCCTCGAGGTGAACGGTGTCGGCGTGCAGCGGCGTGACGACCTCTGCGGTCCATCGTCCGACGAGCCCGCCGAAGAGTCCGACGAGCAGTGCGAGCAGTCCGAGAGTCGCCAGAGCCCACCAGTGCACCCGGCCGCCGAACAGCAGCTCGCGTATCCCCAGTAGCGGCCCCTTCTCCCTCGGCGACGACTCCGGGTCGACGCCGACAGCCGGTGCGGACAGGTGCGCGGCACTGTCGGGATCACGCCACGGATCCGGTTCCGGCACGTCGTCCGTGGCGGGCTGGGCGTACGGGTCGCGCTGTAGCGTCTGGGTCTCGCCCTCGGGCCGGCCGAATGCCTCCGCGAGGACCGGATCGGGCGGTGCGATCGTGGGCTGCGGGCGCTCGGCCGGTGATGCCTCGGGAGCGAACGAGCCGTCGACACCCTCCGGCCTGCCGAAGGTGGCGGCGAGGTCGGACGCCGGTTCGTTCGCGGGCAGCACCGGATCGGTCGGCCGGTCGTCGGACGAAGCAGAGCTGTCGGTCACGAGTCAGCGGCCCCAGCGGTTGGTGCGCCGATCCCTGCGGAAGTCGATCTCCTGAGTCGGGATCTGGCTGAGCTGCGCGCGGAGCGAGTCGGGCACGCTGAGGTCGGTCTGGCAGGTCTGCAGCATCGACCGCGCACGCGCCTGTGCGGCGACCTCGCGCGAGCAGTCGGGGCAGAGCGCCAGGTGAGCGTCGGCGCGCGCCGACGCCTGACGGGTGAGTTCGTCGTCGACGTAGGCGACGACCGCCTCGGGATTCAGATGCTCGGTGGACGCGAATCCGGTCGGGCGCCGGTATTCGGGGTTCGGTGCGATCGACGTCGGAAACGGCGACCACCGACTCCCGCGTGAACGTCCTGTCTGGCCCAGACCCACCGGCGTCACCCCTCTCCTCAGATGCACTCGAACTCGATTCAGAGCCACGGTCCAGCGTAGCCGACAGAACCGGAGAGGGTCGCGGAGGTCACTCTGCGGCCGCGACCGAGCGGCTGTCGGTGTGGCCGCGAGCCGCCAGGTACTGGCGGATGCCCTGGCGTCCGCGGTGGATCCGGCTGCGGACGGTGCCCATCTTGACCCCGAGCGTGGCGCCGACCTCCTCGTACGAGAGTCCCTCGATGTCGCAGAGGACCACGGCGGCGCGGAACTCCGGCGCCAGCGAGTCGAGGGCCGCCTGCAGATCGGGATCGAGGTTGGCGTCGGCGAAGGCCTGCTGCGGGTCCGGGGTGTCGGTGGGGATCCGGTCGTAGTCCTGCTCCAGCGCCTCCATGCGGATCTTGGCGCGGCGTCGGACCATGTCGAGGAACAGATTCGTCGTGATGCGGTGCAGCCAGCCCTCGAAGGTGCCGGGCTTGTAGTTGGTCAGCGACCGGAACACCCGGATGAAGGTCTCCTGGGTGAGGTCCTCGGCGTCGTGCTGATTTCCGGAGAGGCGGTACGCCAGCCGGTACACCCGGTCCGCGTGCTCTGACACCAACTCGTCCCACGAGGGCATCAGATCTCGATCGCCGGTCGCGTCGAAGCCCGCGGTTCCGCGGAACGCTCCGGTGGTGGTGTCGGGGTCTGCTTTGCCGATCATCGGGACGGTCATCGTGTAGGTGCCAGTTCCTTTCCTCGCTCCGGGCCTGTCAGGGCTATTCTCCCCGATCAACGCGCCCGGCGCGATCGATATTCCGGACCATTGCGCTCTACCCTGTCGCACCTGAATGTGGTGCCCCTATAACTGTCCTGAGGGTTTGATAAGGAAGACCGGGCCCGCAGACGGCGTGCCCGCAACCGCAGGTCAACGACCGTATGGCACCCTCGATGTCATGAGTGACACAGCGGCCGCGGCCGCAAGCCTGAGCGAGTACGCCGAAGCCGCGATCATCGAGGACGAGGCCCTGATCGAAGCCCGCATGCGCGCCGAGGAGCTCGGCGCCACGGCGATCTCCCCCGCCACCGGAGCGCTGCTGTCGCTGCTGGCCCGGGTCGCCGGGTCGACGCACGTGGTCGAGATCGGCACCGGAGTCGGCGTCAGCGGGCTCTGGCTGCTGGCGGGCATGCCCGAGAATGGCGTCCTGACCACGATCGATCCCGAGCCCGAGCATCACCGGGCCGCCCGCGAGACCTTCGCCGACGCGCACATCGGTCCCGGCCGCACCCGGCTCATCAACGGCGCGCCGACCGACGTGCTCACCCGGCTCGCCGACGAGACATACGATCTCGTCTTCGTCGACGGAGCACCGCTGAGCTATCCCCTGTTCGTCACCGAGGCGATCCGCATTCTCCGGCCGGGCGGACTGGTCGTCGTGAACAACGCCTCGGCCGACGGCACGATCGCCGACCGTGAGGCCGACGATCCGCGGACCCTGGCCGCGCGCGAGGCGGCGTCGATCATCGCCGAGGACGACCGGCTGCTGCCCGCTGTGATTCCGGTGGGAACGGGTCTGCTCGCTGCCGCCAAGGCCTGAGCGGCCGGCCGATCGCGCTCGGGATCACACGTCGGTCGAGAACCGGATTCCGCTCTCGGGGATCTGCACTCCCGGCCATACGCGCGCGCCGCGCAGCAGCTCGCATCGGGCACCGACCTGTGCACCGTCGCCGATGACGGTGTCGCGCACCAGCGCATGCGCGCCGACGGTGGCGCCGAACCCGACGATGCTGCGCTCGACCACCGCTCCTGCCTCCACCGACGCGCCGTCGAAGATCACCGCGCCGTCCAGCCGTGCCCCCGACCCGACCCGCGCGCCGCGGCCGACGACGGTGCCGCCGATCAGCACGGCGTCGGACGCCACGTCGGCGCCGTCGAGCGAGAGCGACTCCCCGCAGGGCTTCGCCAGCGCGGGCGACGGCGCGATGCCGCGGACCAGGTCCGCCGAACCGCGGACGAAGTCCTCGGGAGTCCCCATGTCGCGCCAGTAGGCGTCGTCGACGTGCGCCTGAATGTGCCGTCCCTGCGCGAGCAGCGACGGGAACACCTCGCGCTCCACCGACACCGGCCGACCGGCCGGGATCTCGCCGATCACCTTGCGGTCGAAGACGTAGGTGCCCGCGTTGATCTGATTGGTCGGCGGATCCTGAGTCTTCTCCAGGAACGCCGTGACCCGCCCGTCGGCGTCGGTCGGCACGCAGCCGAAGGCGCGCGGATCACCGACCCGGACCAGGTGCAGGGTCACTTCGGCACCCGAGCGCTCGTGCGTCGACAGCACGTCGCGGATGTCGGTGCCGCCGAGGACGTCGCCGTTGAACACGAGCACCGTGTCGGCGGTCAGCTCGTCGTAGACGTTGCGGATGCCGCCGCCGGTGCCCAGCGGTTCGCTCTCCGTGACGTAGGTCAGATTCAGGCCCAGATCGGAACCGTCGCCGTAGTGGTCGGAGAAGACGTGCGCCTGGTAGGAGGTGCCGAGGACCACGTCGGTGATCCCCGCCTCCCGGATCCGCGACAGCAGGTGAGTCAGAAACGGGGTCCCCGCAGTCGGGAGCATCGGCTTGGGCGCCGACAGGGTCAGCGGCCGCAGCCGCGTGCCCTTTCCTCCGACGAGGATCAGTGCCTGAACTGATGAGGTCACAGAGTTTCCTTCCTTGTCCACACTCGTGTCGCGGCTGTTCACGCGGGCCCTCCCGTACGGCGCTGTTCACGCAGGGCCGCGGCGACAGCGATCTTCGATCGCACCGCCAGCCCGGCCCGCAACGCCAGGCGGATCGGCGCGCGCAACGGGCCGGGATTCCGGTCGGCGGTGAAACGATAGGCGCTCGCATGATGAGCCGGAATCATCTTCTCCGGATGTCTGCTGACCGAATGGCTCTTCGCGTGCATCACCGACACCGACGGCACGAAGACGTTGAGCCACCCCGACCGGCCCAGCCGGTCGCCGAGGTCGACGTCCTCCATGAACATGAAATAGCGCGAGTCGAAGCCGCCGATGGCGTCGAAGGCCGCGCGCCGCAGGAGCAGACACGAGCCCGAGAGCCAGCCGACCGGCCGTTCGGTGAGGTCGGCGTCGTCGTTGCGGTACGCAGCCGTCCAGGGGTTCGACTTCCAGACCGTGCCGAGCACCGCGTGGCCGGTGCCCGAGATCAGATCGGGGACGCGGCGCGCGGACGGGTACACGGTGCCGTCGGGCTCGGTGATCAGCGGCCCCAGACTCGCGGCCCGCGGCCAGCGGCGCGCCGCCTCGAGCAGTCCGTCGATCGCGCCCTCCGACCATTCGACGTCGGGGTTGGCCACCACCACGAACTCGATGTCCTCGTCTATCTGCGCGACTCCCCGGTTCACGGCGCCGCCGTAGCCGATGTTTCCGCCGGTGTGCACCAGGGTGACGTTGTCGTGGTCGGCCGCCGCCTGTTCCGGTGCGCCGTCGGTGGACCCGTTGTCGGCGATGATCACTTCGGGCGTCTCACGCGATGCGCGCGTCAGCGTGCGAAGGAAGTTGTGGAGGTAGTCGCCCGAGGAATAGGTCACGGTCACGACGGCGAAGCTGGCAGTCACGCGCTCAGACTAACCGAGCGTCCGGGTGCGGACCGCGATCGCATCGTGCAGGGCGAGCGTCCAGTTCCGCAGCGGTGTGAGACCCGCGGCAGCCCAACTCGCGCCGGAGAGCACCGAGTACGCGGGCCGCGGCGCGGGGCGCGGGAACTCCGCGGTGGTGCACGCCTGGACCCGGGCCGGGTCGGCACCGAGCTCGACGAACACGGCGCGGGCCAGATCGCACCAACTGGCCGTTCCGGCGTTGGTGGCGTGCAGAGTCGCGCCGTCGCGCAGATTCGGCCCGTCGCACCGTTCGGCGAGTTCCCACAGGCCGGCCGCGAGATCGCGCGCGTAGGTGGGCGATCCCACCTGATCGTCTACCACCCGCAGAGTATCGCGCTCGGCCTCCAGTCGGGCCATCGTCGCGACGAAGTCGCTGTCCGCGGACCCGCCGGTGAACACCCACGCGGTGCGCACGACGATCGTCCGCGGATCGGCCTCGCGCGCGGCGCGTTCGCCGGCGAGCTTGGTGGCGCCGTACACCGTCGGCGGCTCACCGGAGACGTCACCGGGTTCGAAGGGTCGCGGTGCGTCGCCGGAGCCCGCGTCGTCGCGGGCGAAGACGTAGTCGGTGGACAGATGGATGAGTCGCGCCCCCGACGCGCCGGTGACGGCCGCCAGATGGGCCGGACCGAGTGCATTCACCGCGTGCGCCGCCTCGCGGTCGGTCTCGGCGGCGTCCACGGCGGTGTACGCCGCGGTGTTGATCACCACATCGCCTCGCGCAAGACCACCGAACGCGTCGCGAACCGATCGCTCGTCGCGCACATCGACATCGGACGAGGTCAGCATGACCGCTTCCCGGCCGCCGCGCGTCGACGCGAGCGCCGATCCCACCTGCCCGGAGGCGCCGACGATGTACACCCGATTCGAACCCATGAGTGACCATCCTGGTGCATCCGGACCTCCGCCGGGAGCTGACGGTCGCGGGCAGTGCTGCAGATCACCGGGCCCGGCACCGGCTGCGCCTCCCCGGCAACGGCTCTCCCGATCAGTATTCTTGCGGAAGACCAGCAGCCGAGACGACCGGAAGGGACATCGCGACAGGTGGAGTCACGACGCGACGGCTCGGCAGAGCCCGAGGACACCGACGCCGGCGCCGTTTCCGGCGGCCGTGCCGGGGAGCCCTCGACGCGGCGGTCCGTGCCGACGCGCACGGGTGCGGGCACCCGGTCCCGCCGGACCTCCGAGGAGATCCACACGCGGCCCCGCCGACGCCCCCGCAGCACCGACCCCCGCAGCAAGACGGACCGGGCCGCGCGCCACGGCGCCCGGACGCGCACGCGGCCCTCCGGTCCACCGCCGGGCAGCTTCCGCGCCGCCCTCAAACTCTGGACGACCCGCCCGATCGCCGGGATCGCACCGAAGAACATCGGCCGGGCACTGATCGCCCTCGTCACCGTGATGACACTGGTCGTCACGGGGCTGGGCTGGGCGAAAGTGCGCAGCCTCAACGGGGCCGTCACGCTGCTGGGAGACCTCGGCCTCGGCGGCGGTGACGACGGCGCCATCGACATCCTCCTCGTCGGCACCGACTCCCGAGTGGATGCGAAGGGCAACCCGCTCTCGGAGCAGGAGCTCAAATGGCTGCGGGTGGGCGGCGACGTCAGCACCAGCACCGACACCATCGTCCTGGTGCGCATCCCGACCGACGGGTCCAAGGCCACCGCCATCTCGATCCCCCGCGATGCGTACGTCGACGTCCCCGGGATCGGCATGAGCAAGATCAACGCCGCCTACGGCGCCACCAAGGAGGGCGTCCGCGAGCGCGAGGTGGAGCAGGGCACCAGCGAGGAGCAGGCGGAGAAGGACGGGACCAAGGCCGGGCGCAAGGCCCTGATCGACTCCGTCGCGAATCTGACCGGCATCACCGTCGACCACTACGCGGAGGTGGGACTGCTGGGATTCGCGCTGCTCACCGATGCCGTCGGCGGAGTGGACGTGTGTCTCAAGAATGCGGTCGACGAGCCCTTCTCGGGCGCCAAGTTCCGCGCCGGCCGGCAGACGCTGAACGGTCCGAAGGCGCTCAGCTTCGTCCGGCAGCGCCACGATCTTCCTCGCGGCGACTTGGACCGGATCACGCGTCAGCAGGTGTACATGGCTTCGCTGGCGCAGAAGATCCTCTCGACGCAGACACTGACCAACGCGGGCAAGCTCGAGGAGTTGCAGGATGCCGTGTCGCGCTCGGTGATGATCGACGACGGCTGGGACGTCCTCTCGTTCGCGGAGAATCTGAAGGACCTCACCGGCGGCAACGTGAAGTTCACGACGATCCCGATCGAAGACGATCAGGCCTGGAGCGATGACGGGACGCAGAGCGTGCTGAAGGTCGACCCGCAGGCGGTCCACGCCTTCGTCGACCGGCAGCTCGGCCGCACATCGAAAGCCGGATCGGAGAATCCCCGCTCGGACTACACCGTCGACGTGGTGAACGCGGGCACCGTGGACGGTCTGGCGTCCAATGTGATGCGGCTGCTGGGCGGCCTCGGCTACCAGCAGGGCGCCACGTCGAGCAAACCGATGAACGAATTCGATTCGCTGATCTTCGCCGATTCGAAGGACAACGAGGGCGCCAAGCAACTGGTGAAGGACCTCAAGGCGGGCCCCATCGAGATCCGCGAGGACTCGTCGCTCCCCGAGGACAAGCTCCGGCTGGTGCTGACGAACACCTACAACTACGGTCTCGGTGCGGTCTCCGACACCGGCGGCGACAGCGGTTCGGACTCGGGGTCGTCGTCGGCGCCGTCGTCCAAGCGCCCGTCCCCGGTCATCAAGGCCGACGGCGACGGACCGGTCTGCGTCAACTAGCTCCGGCGGTCGCCGGAGCCGGACACGATAAGCGAGGACACTCGATGAGCCACGACACCGTCACGGGCGCGATCTTCGCGGCCGTGCCCGACCATGCGCGGCCGATGCTGACCTACTACAACGAGTCGACCGGCGAGCGCACCGAGCTCTCCGGTGCGACGCTGGGCAACTGGGCCGCCAAGATCGCGAACTACCTGCGGGACGGGCTGGGCCTGGCGCCCGGCGACCGCGTGCGGGTGGATCTGCCGGAACACTGGCAGACCGCGGCCGTTCTGCTCGGTGCGTGGTGGGCGGGCGTCGCCGTCGATCTGAGCGACGACGCGGCCGACGACCGCGCGACCTTCACCTCGCGGGAGCGGGTCGACGAGCACGACACCGACGAGGTGATCGCGGTTCCCCTGGATCCGTTCGCCATGGGTGTGCGCGACCTCCCGGTCGGCGTCGAGGACTTCGGCGAGTCGGTGCGCGCGCACGGTGACCAGTTCGTCCCGGCGGGTTCCGGGCGGGACGCCGTCGACGAGGTGACGGTGGCGCAGGTGCTCTCGGCCGCCGACGGCGGGCTCGATCCGGCCGACCGACTGCTCAGCACCCGCGGATGGCGCACTGTGACCGACGTCGTCGCGAACCTCGCCGCTCCGCTGTTGTCCGGGGCGTCTCTCGTCGTCGTCGCGGGGGACGTCGAGGACTCCCGTCTGCGGGCGATCGCCGAGACCGAGAAGGCCACCGTCGTCCGGACCTGACCGACACGAATGCGCGGGCCGACCGCCACCCGCTGACCTCTCGGTCGGGACGGCGGCCGGCCCGCGCATTCGACGGTCCGGCCGGGTTCAGCCGCGCAGCAGCGCGCGGCTCATGACGACGCGCTGGATCTGGTTGGTGCCCTCGTAGATCTGGGTGATCTTGGCATCGCGCATCATGCGCTCGACCGGGAAGTCGGTGGTGTATCCCGCACCGCCGAAGAGCTGAACGGCGTCGGTCGTGACCTCCATCGCGACATCCGACGCCAGGCACTTGGACGCCGAGCTGATGAAGCCGAGGTTGCCCTCGCCGCGCTCGGCACGAGCGGCGGCGGTGTAGACCATCAGGCGCGCGGCCTCCACCTTCATCGCCATGTCGGCGAGCATGAACTCGACGCCCTGGAACTGGCTGATGGTCTTGCCGAACTGCTTGCGGTCCTTGACGTACGCGATGGCCGCGTCGAGGGCGCCCTGCGCCACGCCGACGGCCTGCGCGCCGATGGTGGGACGGGTGTGATCCAGGGTGGCCAGAGCGGTCTTGAAGCCGGTGCCCTCGTCGCCGATGATCCGGTCGGAGGGGATGGTGCAGTTCTCGAAGTACAGCTCCGCGGTGGGGCTGCCCTTGATTCCGAGCTTGTGCTCCAGCGGGCCCACCGTGAAGCCGGGGTCGTCCTTGTGGACCATGAACGCGGAGATGCCGTTGGCGCCCTTCTCCGGGTCGGTGACCGCCATGACGGTGTACCAGGTGGACTTGCCGCCGTTGGTGATCCAGCACTTGGAGCCGTTGAGCACCCAGCTGTCGCCGTCCTTGCGGGCGCGCGTCTTCATCGAGGCGGCGTCCGATCCGGCCTCGCGCTCCGACAGTGCGTACGACGCCATGGCCTCACCCGAGGCGATCGACGGCAGCACCTTGGCCTTGAGCTCGTCCGAGCCCGACAGGATCAGGCCCATGGTGCCGAGCTTGTTGACCGCGGGGATCAGCGACGCCGAGACGTCCACGCGCGCAACCTCTTCGATCACGATGCAGGCCGCGACCGAGTCCGCACCCTGCCCGTCGAACTGCTCGGGAACGTGCACCGCGTTGAAGCCGCTGGCCACGAGTGCGGCGCGCGCCTCCTCCGGGAAGCGAGCCTTCTCGTCGACGTCCTTGGCGTGCGGTGCGATCTCCTTCTCGGCGAGCGCGCGGATGGCCTCGCGCAGCGCCTGGTGCTCCTCCGGGAGCTGGAAGAGGTCGAAATCGGGGTTCCCGAACTTGCCCATCGTTTCTCCTTAAACCGGCGCTACGAGCCCTGTCACTCAGTGCCGTGATCGTCTTCTCGATAAGTGCATCACGGCACTGGGTGCCGCGTCAATCGCCTCCGCACCGCCTCCGCGACCTCATCGGGCGTGGTCCCGGCCGGAAAGCTGACCACCGCGACCTCGGGAGCGGAGGCCGACGACGGATCGGCGTACTCACCGACCACGCCGTAGATCGCGAGCAACTCCCGCCGCAGGGTCTCGGCGGTGGCGTTCTCGTCGCCGCGGACCATCGACCGCAACAGATAGTTGTGGGCGCCGGTCACGGCGGCGGCGAAGGCCACGATCCGCACCCGCGGCACATCCGGCAGAGCGCGGCGGAGGAACTCCTCGAACTTGCGCTGATAGCGGTAGGTGGTGACCAGCTCCCGGTCGCGCAAGGCAGGCACCCGCGCCACCACCTGATAGCGCCGGACCGCGAGATCGCGGAGCGTCGCGAAGTGCGCGAAGACGAGCTCGGCCGCGGCACACACCGCCCACCAGGGATCGGTGCCCGCCTCTTCCTCGCCTCGCAGCAAGTCGGTGACCT
This sequence comes from Gordonia sp. PS3, assembly GCF_041950545.1. Taxonomy (NCBI): domain Bacteria; kingdom Bacillati; phylum Actinomycetota; class Actinomycetes; order Mycobacteriales; family Gordoniaceae; genus Gordonia; species Gordonia sp. PS3. Next base: position 2,599,156 of record NZ_CP169524.1, read on the forward strand.
GTTCGAGCAGGGACTCATGGTCGGCGAAGATGAGGTCCTCTTTGGACCGGAACTGCCGGAACAGGGTCCGGCGCGACACGCCGGCGGCGGCGGCGACCTCGTCGACCGGTGTGGCTTCGTAGCCGCGTTCGGAGAACAGGCGGATCGATTCCGCCACCACGTGCGCGGCGAACTCCGCGGGATCGGTGTGCACCTGGTCGGTCGTCGCCATGCCGACATTATCGCGCAGATCCCCTCGCCTCATGCCTCGGCCTCGCCGACCGCCCGTCGATACGGCAAGCTGGAGCACATGAAGGTTCCGCATGCCGTGGCGCTCGTCAACAAGTACGTGACCAATCCGATCCAAGGAGTGTGGGCGGGACGGATCGCGCCGTGGGCGATCGTCGAACACGTCGGGCGCAAGTCGAACCGCCGCTACCGCACGCCGGTCCTGGCCTTCGTCGACGCCGGCCGCATCAGCATCGCGCTGAACTACGGCGCCGACTCCGACTGGGTCAAGAACGTGCTCGCCGCCGGCGAGTTCACGCTCGTCCGCAGCGGTAGGGAGCTGAAGGTGGCCGGCGTGCGGGTGATCCCGTCCGACTCCCCCGACGTCGTGAAGTCCGCTCGGATTCCGGCCAAGCTGTCCGAATCGGTGCTCTACGGCCGCCTCGTCGAAGCATGACCGACGCACTCGACGGCTTCGACCGCGCAGAGTTCACCGACGACGGCGTCACCCACCGGTACTACCGCCGCGGATCGGGCCCGGCGGTGATCGTGATCCCCGAGATCCCCGGCATCACACCGAAGGTCGCCGCCTTCGCCCGCGGGGTCAGCGACGCGGGCTGCACGGTGTACGTCCCCTCGCTGTTCGGCGTCGACGGTGCCGATCCGTTCCCCGGCGGTGTGACCGGACCGGCCCGGACCGGTGCGCTGATGGCCCGAGCGCTCGGCCGGGTATGCGTCAGCCGCGAGTTCACCGTCTTCGCCACGGGACGGTCGTCGCCGGTGGTGTCCTGGCTGCGTGCCCTCGCGCGACGGGCCCACGCCGAGTGCGGCGGCCCCGGCGTGGGCGCCGTCGGCATGTGCGTCACCGGCGGCTTCGCACTCGCGATGGCGGTCGACGACACCATGCTGGCGCCCGTGCTGTCGCAGCCCTCGCTGCCGGTGGGCCTCACGCCCGCACGGCGCAGGACCATCGACATCTCGCCCGGCGATCTGGAGACCGTTAAGGTCCGCTGCGCGCGGGGACTGCAGGTGATGGGTGCCCGGTTCGAGGGCGACCGGCTGGTCCCGGGCAGCCGCTTCGATTTTCTGCGAGAACAGCTCGGCGACGCCTTCATCGGCGTCGACCTGCCCGACGACGCCGCTGCCCCGGACGCGTTGATTCCGCCGCACTCGGTGCTCACCGAGCACCTGATCGACCAACCCGGACAGCCGACGCACGACACGCTCGAGGCGGTCATCGCGTTCTTCCGCCGGAAGCTGGAAGTCGAATGACGGGCACCGTCGATCTGACGCCGCTCGACGATCCGTTCACCTGCGCTCTGACCGGGCGGCAGGAGCGGTTCGCCCGGCGGCGCGGCCGCATCAGTGCGTTCGAGCCGGAGGTCTCGGTGTTCTTCGGTCATCCGCGCGAGATGACCGACGCCGACTGGGTCGACATGGCAGCGCTGGCCGGACCCGGGAACACCGTCGGCCTGCGCGACTGCCGGACCCCGGCGCCCCCGGGTTGGCGGCACGTCGAGACCTTCGATCTGGTGCAGTACTCCGGTGAGGACACCGAACGGCGACCCGACCCGGAACTCGTCCGGCTCGGCCCGCCGGACGTGGCCGAGATGACCGAGCTGGTGACACTGACCAAGCCCGGGCCCTTTCTCCCGCGCACCGTCGAGATGGGCGTCTACCTCGGCTACCGGGACGGCGACGGCCGGCTGCTCGCCATGGCGGGTCAGCGGCTGCGGCTTCCCGGCTGGGTGGAGATCAGCGCGGTGTGCACCCATCCGGAGGCACGCGGACGCGGACTGGCACGCAGACTCGTCGCCGCGGTGGCTCAGGTCATCGTCGACGACGGCGACCTGCCCTTTCTGCACACGACGGCGGAGAATCCGGCGCGCAGCCTGTACGAGGCGATGGGATTCGTCCTGCGCAGCGAGGTGAGCCTGGAGATCGTCCGGGTTCCGAAAGGAGAGTGAATGATGTTCGATCTCGGTCTGCTCGGCGTTCCGATCGCGGGCGCTCCGATGGCCGGAGGCACGTCGACACCCGAACTCACTGCAGCCGTCTCCGGCGCGGGTGGTCTCGGCTTCTACGGTGGCGCCTATCTCACGCCCGAACGACTCCGTGAGGACATCCGCGCGATCGCCGCGCTGACCGACGCGCCGTTCGGCGTCAATCTGTTCGTGCCCGAGGAGATCCCGTTCGACGAAGCGGCCTTCGCCGAGTACCGCGACCGGCTCGCCCCGCTCGCCGAGCGGCTGGGCGCACCGCTGCCCGAGCACGTTCCGTTCACCGACGACCACTTCGACGCCAAGGTCCAGGTGCTGATCGACGAGCGCGTGCCCGTCGCCTCGTTCACCTTCGGCTGTCCCGACGCCGCCACGGTGGCACGACTGCACGCCGCGGAGGTCTTCGTGGTCGGGACCGTCACCTGTGTCGACGAGGCGCTGATCGCGCGAGAGTCCGGAGTGGACGCGCTCTGCGCCCAGGGCGTGTCGGCGGGCGGACACCGCGGCACGTTCGGCATCCTCGACGCCGACCCGGGCATCGACACGCTGCCCCTCCTCACCGGCGTTGCTGACGCAGCGGGCCTGCCGGTGATCGCTGCGGGCGGCGTCGCCTCCCGCGACGACGTGATCGCACTGCTCGAGGCGGGCGCCGCCGCCGTGCAGGTGGGGACGCTTCTGCTCCGCTGCCCCGAGGCCGGCACCAAACAGGCGCACCGGGACGCCCTCGCCGACCCGCGCTTCACCGAGACCGTCACCACCCGGGCGTACTCGGGCCGCTTGGCGCGTGGCCTGGTGAACGAGTTCATCGCCGCCTACAGTGATGCGGCACCGCCGGTGTATCCCCAGGTCAACACTCTCACCGGCGGTATACGCCGGGCCGGTTCCACCGACCCGGACGTCATCAATCTCTGGGCCGGGACCGGCTTCCGGGCTGCTCAGGCGGTCCCGGCGGCCGACGTGGTGGCCGCATTGAGCCCGTAGCGCTCGGTCAGCCGTCGAGCAGGGTCCTGCGCAGCTTCTCGTCCTTCTCGAGGACCATCTCCTCCAGTCCGGCTTGGAACTTCGCCATCGCACTCTGAACGGCCGGATCGGAGGCTCCGAGGATGCGTGCGGCCAGCAGACCCGCGTTCCGGGCGCCGCCGATCGACACCGTCGCGACCGGCACGCCGGCCGGCATCTGCACGATCGACAGCAGTGAGTCCATCCCGTCGAGGTACTTCAGGGGAACGGGCACCCCGATCACCGGCAGCGGTGTGGCCGCCGCGACCATGCCCGGCAGATGAGCGGCGCCACCGGCACCGGCGATGATCACCGAGATACCGCGTCCCGCGGCGTTCTTCGCGTAGTCGAGCATCCGCTGGGGGGTGCGGTGCGCCGAGACCACGCCGACCTCGAACGGTATGCCGAACTCGGCGAGCGCCTCCGCCGCGGCCTGCATCGTCGGCCAGTCGGAGTCACTGCCCATGATGAGGCCGACGCGGGGTGCGGGCACGGTGGCGGGTGCGGTCATCGACGTCTCCAAGGTTCTCGGGGCTGATTCTCAACAGCGTAGGCGAGGCAACCGTGCGCGGTGACGCCGGCTGTCGTCCCCGACGCGGTGTGAATGCGGCTCGAAGCGGGCGGCCGGCGTCTCCGCGGTCACCGGATCTTGCGGCGGTAGAGGCGAATCGCCGCCGCGTAGGCGATGGCGCCGATCCCGATGCACCACGCGAGCGCGGCCACGAGGTCGGCGGTGGCGACGGGCTGCTCGCCGAGCAGCGCGGAGACGGTGTCGACGATGGAGGTCACCGGCTGGTGCTCGGCGAAGACCCGCACCGGGGTGGGCATGGTGTCGGTCGGGACGAACGCGGAGCTGACGAAGGGCAGGAAGATGAGCGGGTACGAGAACCCGGTCGCACCGTCGACGGTCTTGGCGGCCAGTCCCGCGACGACCGCGATCCACGTCACCGACAGCGTGAAGAGGGCGAGGATGCCGGCGACTGCGAGCCAGGCGAGCGGTCCCGCGGACGATCGGAAACCCATCGCCAGTCCGACCGCGATGATGATGACCACCGTGACCGCGTTCGCCGCCATCGAGGTGAGGACGTGGGCCCAGAGGACGGCGGCGCGAGCGATCGGCATCGATCCGAAGCGCTCGAACAGCCCGCTCTGAAGGTCGTTGAACAGGCGCAGTGCCGTGTACGCGACGCCCGATGCGATGGCCATCAGCAGGATTCCGGGAAGCAGGTAGTCGACGTAGCTCGCAGTTCCGGTGCTCGCCTTGATAGCTCCGCCGAAGACGTAGACGAACAGGAGCATCATGGCGATCGGGGTGAGCGCGGTGGTGACGATGGTGTCGACACTGCGCGTGACGTGCTTGAGCGAGCGACCCAGGAGGGCGCCGGTGTCGCTGAGGACGTGTGTGGTCATGACCGGCCTTCGTTCTCGGTGCGGTGTCTGGTGAGCGCGAGGAAGATCTCCTCGAGGGTGGGCTGCTTCTCGACGTACTCGACCTTGGTCGGCGGAAGCAGTCGCTTCAGTTCGGCGAGTGTGCCGTTCGCGATGATCCGGCCGTCGTGCAGCACGGCGGTGCGGTCGGCGTGTTGTTCGGCCTCCTCGAGATACTGGGTGGTCAGGAGGATCGCGGTGCCGCGGCCGGCGAGTTCGCGGACGGTGTCCCACACGTCGATGCGGGCTTCGGGGTCCAGTCCGGTGGTCGGTTCGTCCAGGAAGATGACGGACGGATCACCGATCAGGCTCATGGCGATGTCGAGACGACGCCTCATACCGCCCGAGTACGTGGCGACGGCGCGTCCGCCGGCGTCGGTGAGCCGGAAGCGCTCGAGCAGGCCGTCCGCGACGGCGCCGGGGCCGTGCTCGTGGCGCAGGCGGGCGATGAGCATCAGGTTCTCGCGGCCGGTCAGTACCTCGTCGACGGCGGCGAACTGACCCGTCAGGCTGATCGACCGGCGAACCTCGAGGGGCTCGGTCGCGAGGTCGTGGCCGCCGACGACGGCGGTGCCGGCGTCGGGCCGCGTCAATGTCGAGAGGATGCGGACGAGCGTCGTCTTGCCTGCACCGTTAGCGCCCAGGAGTGCGACGACACTGCCCGCCTCGACGTCGAGGTCGACCCCGCGCAGCACAGAACGGCCGTCATAGGACTTCTCGATTCCGCGGATCCTGATCGCGGGCGGAGCGATGGTCGTGGTCATGACCGTGTTCCTTCGTCTTCGACTGAGCGAGCGCTGTCTGAAACCGAGTGGGCGCGCCGAATCTCGATGTCGCCGTATGACGTTCGCGCGCGAATGGACACATGCTCACCGGTCGACGGGACGGTGGAACCGTCGAGACGGTTGCGCAGCTGTCCTTGAGTGGACGAGAGGTCGAGCCAGGCGGGAACCCCGTCGGCGACGCCGACGACGATCGTCCCGAAGCTGCTCTCCAGGTCGAGAGCGCCGCCGCGCGCCTCACCGACGGTGACGCTTCCGTACGCGGTGCGCGCGGTGACCGACGACGCCGAACCGTCGATGTGCAGGTCGCCGTACGAGAGATTGGCTTCGACGGCGGCGTGCGCCGTGCCGAGGTGGACGCTGCCGTACGACGACTTCAGGGCGGCGTCGCCGGCGACGGTGCCGATCCGGATCTGCCCGTGCCCCGCGACGACCTCGGCCGACCCGTCGACCGTGCCGACGGTGGCGTTGCCGTACGCGGCGTGCAGCCACAGGTCGCCGGTGGCGTCGAGGTCGACGGCACCGACGGACGCCTTCACCCGGGTCGCGGCCAGCCTGCCGGTGGCGCGGACACCTCCCGTGGAACATTCGGCGGTGAATCGCGAGCCCTCCGGGAGTTCGACCGTGATGTCCACCGACTCGGAGGGGCCGAGGAAGCGGAACCTGGGACGCGGTCCGAGGACGGTGATTCGGCGGCCGTCGAACTCGACGGTGGTCGCTGCCGCACCGCGCTGATCGGCGGGTTTGTCCGGGTTACTGGGCGATACGGTCACGACGGCGTCGGGGCGGTCGCTCGCGATGACGTCGATGTGGCCGAGCGGCAGGTTCACGGCGAGATCGACGGGTTCTGGGGTGCGGTAGGTGGGCATGGGAGAGCCTTCCGGAGGGTGCAGTCGACCGAGCCCGTGGTCGAGACGGGATGATGGGGATCGTTCGCGAAGGTGTGGAGAGTGATCAGCGCGCCCAGCCGGCGAAGTCGCCGCCGGTGCGCAACGCGCGTTGCACGGATCGTCGCCGGCGCGGATTCAGGGCTGAGGCGACGGCGCGCACCAGCCAGGTGTTGACCGAGACGCCCTCGGCGGCCGCGGCTTCGTCCACCTGCGCCTTGAGGACATCCGGGAGTCGCAGTGTGGTGCGTGAGCTGGTGGTGTCGTCGAAGTCGACGCCGATCGCGGACTCCGAGTCGGCATCGTCGGTGGTGCGCGGCGTTGCGACGACGAAGTCCACCTCGCGCCCGCGCAGGCGGAGGTCGACCGAACCTGGAACCAGGTCACGAGTGATCTCGCCGGCCGCCGCGGACAGGACATCGAGCAGGGCGAGTCGGATGGTGGCGTCCATACTGTTCGCGAGACGCTCCGCGGCGGCGCGGACGTCGTCGACCCCGTTGTCAGCGGCGTCGGAGAGGTCACGTTCCGCCGCGGCTCCGAACCGGCGCTGAAGGTCGTCGACGTACTGATCGAGGTCCATGACATCAATCATGACACCACGATGGTGTCAATTCAACCCCGTGGCGGTTTAACACCCTCGGTTCACACACCGAGACCGCAGCGTCACGATGGTGTCACCGCGTCCGACTAGCCCGCGTGCGGATCCCAGCCGTCGGTCCACACGGCCGCGCTCATCCACTGGGCGGCGCGCTCGGCCCGTTCGCGGACGTCGTCGACGCCCTCACCCGGACGTCCTACGACATTGACGTGTCCGATCTTGCGATCGGGCCGCTCGCCCTTCCCGTACAGATGGACCTTGGCCTCGGGCATCCGGGCGAACAGATGATGCAGGCGCTCGTCCATCGACATCTGCGGAGCCTCCGGCGCCCCCAGGATGTTGGCCATCACGATCACATCGGCGCGCGCCGCGGTATCGCCGAGCGGATAGTCGAGAACCGCGCGCAGATGCTGTTCGAACTGCGAGGTGACGGCGCCGTCCATGGTCCAGTGACCGCTGTTGTGCGGGCGCATCGCGAGCTCGTTGACCACCAGTTCGCCGTCCGTCGTCTCGAACAGCTCCATCGCCATGGCGCCCACCACGCCCAGTTCCTCGGCCAGCGTGAGCGACATCTGCTGCGCCTGCTGAGCGACATCGGCGTCCAGGCCCGGAGCCGGAGCCAGAACGACGGCGCACTGGCCGTTGCGCTGGACGGTTTCGACGACCGGCCACGCGGCGCCCTGTCCGTACGGCGACCGTGCCACCATCGCCGACAGCTCGCGCACCATCGCCACCTTCTGCTCCGCCATGAGCACGGTGTCGCCCGAGGAGGTGTCGTCGAAGACGCGCAACGCTTCGTCGCGGTTGTCGGTGAGCCACACTCCGCGACCGTCGTAACCTCCTCGGACCGCCTTCAGAACCACCTGCCAGTCGTGCGACTCGCCGAAGGCGATCAGCGCAGAGCGCGCCGCGCCGACCTCGCCCGACAGGTCGACGAAGTCGGGAACCGGGAGGCCCAGTTCCGACAGTTTGGTCCGCATGGCCAGCTTGTCCTGTGCGAAGTGCAGCGCCTTCGACGGCGGACGCACCGCGACGCCCTCGGCCTCGAGCGCTTCGAGGTGAGCGAGCGGAACTCCCTCGTGATCGAAGGTCAGCGCGACCGCCCCTTCGGCGGCGGCGCGGAGGGCGTCGAGATCATCGTGCGAGCCGAGCACCACGTTCGCGCTCACCTGCGCGGCCGGCTCGTCGGCGCTGCCCGCCAGAACCCGCAGGCACTGACCGAGGGCGATGGCCGACTGATGGGTCATTCGGGCCAACTGACCACCGCCGATCATGGTCACGGTGGGCATGCCGCTGGAACGTCGGTCTGGGCTGGAAGTCACCGTTCAATGTTGTCATGCCCGGCCGCGGACACGCGCACCCCGGCCGGTCGGTGACAATTCGGCGGGCCAGATTACGTACACTCGAACCTTGTGCCGACAATTGACGGGGCAGTGAAGCGACTGCCGGAGCCCGTGCGACGGCTGGTGCTCAAGCACAGCGAACTGATCAAGTTCGCGATCGTCGGCGGCACCACATTCGTGGTCGACATGGCGGTCTACTACGCACTCGCCCTCAGTGTTCTCGAATCGAAGCCGACGGTGGCCAAGGTGATCTCCGGCGTGGTCGCCACGATCCTGAGCTATGTCCTCAACCGCGAGTGGGCGTTCAAGAATCGCGGCGGACGCGAGAAGCACCACGAGGCGCTCCTGTTCTTCGCCATCAGCGGCATCGCCGTCCTGATCGCCGCCGCGCCGATCTGGATCGCGAACAACGTCTTCAACATGCGCGAGAACCTGGTCGGCCTCGAACTCGCGATCTTCGACTTCCTGCTCGCCTTCGTGATCGGCAACCTGCTCCAGATGGTCTTCCGGTTCTGGGCGCTGCGGCGGTTCGCCTTCCCCGACGAGCAGCCGCGCGGCGGCGAAGGCGGATCCACCGACGTCAACCCCACGTCCGAGGAACTCAGCGATGAGGAACTCGGACATGCGTGAGCGCCGACCCGTCGCCGTCTGTCCCGTCGCCGTCTGCCCCACCGCCGTCCGCACCGGCACCGCCGCCGGCGTCTGACTCCTCGCCGTAGGACGCACCGCTCGCCGGATGCAGCGGCGCCACCACCGCGAACACCGCGGGCCGCCGCGACACCAGATCGAGCCGACCGCCGTCGGCCTCCACCAGGGCGCGGGCCAGTGACAGACCCAGCCCGTTCCGTCCCCCGCCCGACACACCCCGGCGGAACATCTCCGGTACCACCTCGTCGGGCACGCCGGCGCCGGCGTCCGACACCGTGACGCGGACCATCTCGCGCGATGTCAGCACCCCGACCCGGACGACGCACTCCCCGCCCCCGTGGACCAGTGCGTTGTCGACGAGCACGCTCAGCGCCTCGCGGAGGCGGCCCGGACGACCGTAGGTGTGCGGGACCGGTTCGTCGACCACCATCCGCACCGACCGCCCGGCCGCTCGATACGCGGGCTCGAAATCGCGCACCAGGGTTTGAACGACCGACGTGACGTCGATCGCGACCCCCGCCTTGGGATCCGCACGCGAGGCCGCGATCATCTCGTCCAGTTCGTCGGCGAGCCGTTCCACCTGCGCCAGTCCCGCCTCGGCCTCGGCGACCACTGCCGGATCGCGGTGCAGGGTCAACTCGTCGAGCCGCAGCCCGATCGCGGTGAGCCGGCTGCGCAGCTGGTGGGAGACGTCCCCGATGATCTCGCCCTCGCGCTCGAGCCGCAGGACGATCTCGTCATTGGCGTCAGCCAGCGCCGCCGAGACCCGATCGAGCTCATCGATGCCGTATGCAGGCCAGTCGGAGGAGAAGTCGCCCCGACCCATGGCGGCGGCGCGGCGCGCGACGTCCGACAGCGGCTCCGACAGCCGCCGCGCCGTGAGGACGGCCACCACCGCACCGCCGACGACGGCGACCAGGATCGCCAGCAGCAGGGTCAGCACCGCCAGCAACTGGGTCGGACGGACGTCCTCCTGCGGTATCGCGAGCGTCAGGTCCACGTCGCGGCCGAGATTGACCGACTCCGAAACCGCCGCGCCGTCGAAGACATGGCCGATCTGGCGGATCCCGCGCTGGTAGCCGCCGGGCGCGTCCCGATCGCGAACGCGATAGGTGAGCGTGAGGCGACCGTTCGGCGGCACCAGCAGACGGAACTGTTCGAGATCCAGATCGTGCGGGGATACGGCGCGGCCGGCGGCCTCCTCCGCGAGCACGTGCTCGCTCATGCGTTTGAGCCGCTCGGAGAGGTCCTGGTGAGCGGAGGTGGAGAACCAGTCCCAGGTGATGATGGTCATCGGCACGCCGAACATCACGCCCATCGCCACGAGGGACGCGATCATCATCTTCAGGATTCGACGACGCACACGGCTCCTACGGGTCGAACCGGAAGCCGACACCGCGCACGGTCACGATGTGTCTGCGATTCTTGGGACGGTCGTCGCCGATCTTCCGCCGGATCCAGGAGATGTGCATGTCGAGCGTCTTCGACGACCGCAGATCCGTCGACCCCCACACCGCGTCCATGATCTCGTCGCGCGACACCACTTCGCCCGACCGCTCCATCAGGAAGCGGAGCAGATCGAACTCCCGGTTCGCCAGCGTCAGATCCTCGCCGTCCACCACCACGCGCCGAGCGCGCGGGTCGAGCTGGATGTCGCCGCTGTCGAGGATCTCCTCCCCCTCCACGGCCGTGACGCTGCGCCGCATCAGCGCGCGCACGCGCGCGAGCAACTCGGCCAGGCGGAAGGGCTTGCCGACGTAGTCGTCGGCGCCCGCATCGAGACCGACGACGAAGTCCACCTCGTCCGTGCGAGCGGTCAGCATCAGCACGGGCAGTTGCGGCAGTTCGGAGCGGATCCGGCGGCACACCTCCAGACCGTCCATCCCGGGCAGGCCGAGATCGAGGATGAGCAGTCCGTAGTCGCCGCTGCGCACCTTCTCCAGCGCCTCGGGACCGGTGGCCGCGATCTCGCAGTCGTTGCCCTCCCGGCTCAGCGCTCGGGCCAGCGGCTCGGCGATGGCCGCGTCGTCCTCGGCCAGGAGCACCGCTCGCGACCTCATCATCGGCGCCACTCGTCGACGCGGCCCGTCAGCGCGTCGTCGTCCTCGTCGAGCAGCTCCTGGTAGAGCTGAGCGTGCACCGCCTCCACCTGCGGGATGTCATGGAAGGCGAGCGGCTCGTCGGATGCCGATTCGATCACCAGAGTGCCGGTGCGGAGGATCCGGTCGATCACCCCGTGTCGGAACTCGACGGTGTTGATCCTGCGGATCGGAATGTCGATGCCGGACCTGGTCAGGACGCCGCTGCGGTAGATGACCCGACGGTCGGTGACGACGAAATGAGTGGTCTTCCACGAGATCAGCGGCCGGATGAGGAACCACGCCACGGCCGCCGCCCAGATCGCGACGACGACGGCGGTGACCCACAACGCGGCCCGGTCGGCCATTGCGGACGTCTGGGCGTAACCGACCGCGACTCCCGCGGCAGCGGTCACCGCCCAGAAGATCAGCACCGGCACCAGCAGGCTCTTCCAGTGCGGATGCCGGTGTATGACCACCACCTCGCCGGGCGCAAGGTTCTCGCGCGGGTAACCCATGGCGTTTCACCTTAGTGCCGGATTCTTAGGAGGGCCTGATATCGGCGCTACACTGGGGCGGATCTGGCCTCACGACCGCAGCGATACCGAGCAGCAACAACAGGCAAGGACCATGACGTACAACGATCCGCGCGACCCGAACCACCGTCCGCCTCAGCCGCCGGCGACGCGTGCCTACAGCCGGCCGAACGATTACGGGCAGTACACCGAGGCCGGCGACTACGGCCAGACCGGGTACGACGCCCAGTACAGTCAGCCGCCCGCCACACCCCGCCGCCGCGGCCCGGACATCGACCCGCTGATGTTCTGCGGAGGCGTTCTGATGACCGGAGTGGTCACGGGGCTGGCCGCTTGGCTCGCCGCCTGGGTGATCCGCGCCGTCACCCAGAAGATCAACGAGTCGGGCCGGTTCGGCATCTGGAATCCGCTCGCACAGGACGAGGTGTGGTTCGCCGTCACCGGGTTCGTCGCCGCGATCGTCGCCGGCGCCCTGTGGTACCTGCTGCAGGTGGGTACGCCTGCGCCCAATCAGTTCTACCGATGGATCGTCGGGCTGCTGATCGCCGCCGCGGTGATCCTTCCGCTGCTGCTGTCGGAGCAGATCTCGTCCGGCATCGGCACCGCGGTGCTGCACCTGATCATCGGCTTGCCGGTGCTGACGCTGATCCCGACGATGGGCCGCGCCAGCAGCGACCGCAAACGCAGCTAGAGGTGTCCGGCGCTAGTCGGCGGGCCGCAGATGCGTGACGTCGCCCGCCGAAGCCGTGACCGGACCGTCCGGACCGTCGACGATCACCCGCCCCTCGTCGTCGATGTCGGTGGCGATACCGACCACCTCGACGTCGCCGGGCAGGATCAGCCGGACCCGTGACCCCAGGGTGGCGCTGACGCTGCGATAGTTCTCGGCGAGGACTTCGATGCGGTCGGGCCAGTCCGCGAGCCGCTCGGACAACGCCCGCAGATACGCGGCCGCGACTCGGGTCTGGTCCACCGGCGCGTCGGCGAGGCCGCTGATCGAGGCCGCCGTGTCGGGCGCCGACCCGGCGGGCAGATCCAGGTTCAGTCCGGTGCCGATCACCGCCACGCCCCCGCCGTCGCCGGTGAGCCGGAACTCCGAAAGGATGCCCGACAGCTTGCCGCCACCGGGTGCGAGGACATCGTTGGGCCACTTGAGCTCGAGACCGGTTCCGGTGAGTGCGGAGACGGCGTCGTGGACGGCGAGGCCGGTGAGCAGCGACAACCAGCCGAGGCTGCGAATCGCGTCGGCGTCGACCGCGATGGCAGCCGAGACGGCGAGCTGTCCGGGCGGTGTCTCCCATACCCGCGCATGCCTGCCGCGGCCCGAGGTCTGCCGCGCGGCGATCAAAACAATGCCGTCGACGTCTTCCCCGGCATCGATTCGCGCAATCAGATCGGCATTGGTCGAGCCGGTCTCGGCGATCACCTCCACGGCGCGCCACCGCGTGTCCGACAGCTGTTCGGCGAGGATTTCCTGATCGGGCACGTCGTTGCTCATGTACGAGCACTTTACGGGCCCGCGAGTGAATACACTCACAGCACCGCTTCCGCAGTGATCTCGAATGTGAGGATATTCTCACATTATCGGCGCGGTTGACCTCGCATAGGTGTCGGTCGTTAGCATCGGATCCCATGACGACTGCTTCACGCGACGACGGCGCTGCGCCGGACATCCACACCACGGCGGGCAAGCTCGCCGATCTGCGCAACCGCCTCGCCGAGGCCGAGTTCCCGGTCGGCGAAGCCGCTGCGGAGAAGGTTCACGCCAAGGGCAAACTCACCGCACGCGAGCGCATCACCCACCTCCTCGACGAGGGTTCGTTCGTCGAACTCGACGCGCTGGCGCGTCACCGGTCCACCAACTTCGGGCTCGCCGAGCGGCGCCCGATGGGCGACGGTGTCGTCACCGGCTACGGCACCGTCGACGGCCGCGAGGTGTGCGTCTTCAGCCAGGACGCCGCGGTCTTCGGCGGCAGCCTGGGCGAGGTGTACGGCGAGAAGATCGTCAAGGTCATGGACCTGGCGATCAAGACCGGCCGCCCCCTGATCGGCATCAACGAGGGTGCGGGCGCCCGCATCCAGGAGGGCGTGGTCTCCCTCGCCCTGTACGGCGAGATCTTCGGTCGCAACGTCCGCGCATCCGGCGTCATCCCCCAGATCTCGCTGATCATGGGCCCGAACGCCGGTGGCCACGTGTACTCCCCAGCTCTCACCGACTTCGTGGTCATGGTCGACCAGACCAGCCAGATGTTCGTGACCGGTCCCGACGTCATCAAGACCGTCACCGGTGAGGACGTCACTCAGGAGGACCTGGGCGGCGCGCACACGCACATGACCAAGTCGGGCGTCGCCCATTACGTCGGCCAGGACGAGGAAGACGCCCTCGACTACGTCAAGGAACTGCTGGGTTACCTGCCGAGCAACTGCCGCGCCGAGGCCCCGCGCCTGCCCGCACCGGAGCGCGTCGGCGCCATCGAGGACAATCTCACCGAGGACGATCTCGCGCTCGACACGATCATCCCCGACTCGCCCAACCAGCCGTACGACATGCACAACGTCATCCGGAACATCCTCGACGACGAGGAGTTCCTGGAGGTGCAGGCCGAGCGTGCGATGAACGTCATCGTCGGCTTCGGACGGGTGGACGGCCGCAGCGTCGGCATCGTCGCGAACCAGCCGACCCAGTTCGCCGGCTGTCTCGACATCGACGCCTCGGAGAAGGCGGCGCGCTTCGTGCGCACCTGCGACGCCTTCAACGTTCCGATCGTCACCCTGGTCGACGTCCCCGGCTTCCTGCCCGGCACCGAGCAGGAGTACAACGGCATCATCCGCCGCGGCGCCAAGTTGCTCTACGCCTACGGCGAGGCGACGGTCGGCAAGATCACCGTCATCACCCGCAAGGCCTACGGCGGCGCGTACGACGTCATGGGCTCCAAGCACATGGGCGCCGACGTGAACCTGGCCTGGCCGACCGCTCAGATCGCGGTCATGGGCGCCTCGGGCGCGGTGGGCTTCGTCTACCGCAACCGCCTCAAGGAGGCGCAGGCGAACGGCGAGGACGTCGACGCACTGCGCCTGGAACTGCAGCAGGAGTACGAGGACACCCTGGTGAACCCGTACGTCGCGGCTGAGCGCGGCTATGTCGACGCGGTGATCCCGCCGAGCCACACCCGGGGCCAGATCGCGAATGCCCTGAAGCTGCTGGAGCGCAAGATGGTGCAGCTGCCGCCGAAGAAGCACGGCAACATCCCGCTGTAGTCCGCTCCCCGATCCAGAAAGGCGACGACATGAGTGACGACGTCACCTCGGCGGGCAGCCAAGAGCAGCCCGCCCGCCCGTTCCTGACCATCGTCGACGGCAAGCCCACCGACGCGGAACTGGCCGCCCTGGTCGGTGTCTTCGCCGCGGCGAGCGGCGGCACCGCCGACACCGGACCGCAGATCCGGAACGACTGGGGCCGCCCCGTCGACATGTTCCGGGTGAACTGGGGCCAGCCCGGCAGCTTCACCAACCGCGGCGGCTGGTGAGCCCCGCACACCGTTCCACCGCGACGACCGTCGTCCTCGGTTCGGCCTCGCCCGCACGCCTGCGCGTGCTGCGAGACGCCGGACTGCGGCCGGCGGTCGTCGTGTCAGACGTGGACGAGGACGCCCTGCTCGACGAGCTGGCGGGCGCCCCGCCCGCGCAGATCGTCACCCGGCTGGCCGAGGCGAAGGCCGACGCGGTGGTCGCCGCCGTCCTCGGTGACGGCGCACCGCAGGCGGCGGGTGCGGCGACCGACGGCGTGGTCGTGACCTGCGATTCGATGCTGCTCACCGGCGGGTCGCTCGCGGGCAAACCGCACACTGCGGCGGCCGCCGCCGAGCGGTGGAGACGGATGCGCGGGACCACCGGTCATCTCATCACCGGACACTGCGTGCGGCGCCTGCGTGACGGCGAGGTCGTCGCGTCCGCCAGTCACAGTCAGTCGACGGCGATCTTCTTCTCCGACGTCTCCGACGAGGTCATCGAACGCTACGCGGCGACCGGCGAGCCGCTCGAGGTCGCGGGCGCGTTCACTCTCGACGGGATCGGCGGCTGGCTGATCGACGGCATCGACGGCGACCCGTCGTCGGTGATCGGCATCAGCCTGCCGCTGGTCCGGCGCCTGCTGACGCAGGTCGGCGTCGACGTCGCCGACCTGTGGTCCGCCGAGCGCTGAGACCTCACTGCCGGAGTACGGCGGGCCAGTACGCCTTGAGGCAGTCGCCGGGCTGTCCCTGCCGTCTGAGGTTGTCGGTGAATCCGCGCCAGAGGGCCCGCGCCCGCGCTACGGAGGTTCCGTGGCCCTGCCCGGGCGCGGCGTCGCCGACACTGACGATCAGCGCTGCGGCCTGCAGCATCGACGTGAATGACAGGTCTTTGCGCTCGAAGACGGTGGCCGCCCAGTTGCCCGCGAAACAGTCGGCGATCAACTCGCGGTCGTCTCCGGGCGGCCCGGCCGCGTCGCCCATGCCGTACGCCTTCGCGAGGCGGTACACGACGTTGTGGCCGTATTCGTGGGCCATGATGGTGGCCGCGGTGAAGTCACCGAGCATGATGCCGGACGAGCCCATGAGCTTGCCGTTCCAGATGTCGGCGAAGGTCTGCACGGGCAGGATCACCGACCCCTGCCTGTCGGTGCCGCCGCCGTCCGGCCGGCGGTCGAGCGGGCAGAAGAAGGCGTTCGGGAAATCGCTCGGGATTCCGTCGGGCAGTTCACCCGAGTCCAGGCACGCGCTGTGGAAGGCATCGCCCGGGGCGATCAGCACCCGGCCCGCCGTCGACCCCTCGATCGCCAACTGGGCGAACCAGTCCTGCCACACCGAGTCCAAGTCGTCGAGCACCGCCGACATGTACGCCGGGACCGCGGTCGACTGATTCGTCTCGTCGACCCCGGAGGCCGCCAGCCGCTCAGCCGAGACGGCGGCCAGTTCCGGACACCGAGCGGCCGAACAGTGCGCGGGTGGCGTGGGCGCCGCGCGATGCGCCGTTCCGTCCACCCCGCATGCGCTCATCGTCAGCGCGGCCACGACCGCCAGGGCCGTACCCACCACTGTCCGGAGCCCGCGCCCCGATCCCCTTCTCGGCATGACGGGAACGCTAACACCGTCGCCCCCGGCGACGTGCCCGACGTCATTCGGACGATTGCGCAGGCCGGACCGCGGATCGGAACGAACTTGAGACCGGTCCGGCGAAACGCCTCGGCGCGGTCGTCCGTATGCTTGTATCCGCGGCCGGTTCCGGTCGCCTCCGACATCAGCAGAGGCGGGAGACCCTCAGTGACTGTGGAATTCGATCCGAATCCGGCTTTCTCCGCATACGCACATCCGGAGCGCTTGGTGACGACCGAGTGGTTGTCCGCGCACCTCGGCGCGCCCGGATTGAAGATCATCGAGTCGGACGAGGACGTGCTCCTCTACGACATCGGCCACATTCCCACCGCCCAGAAGGTGGACTGGCACCTTCACCTCAACGATCCGGTCACCCGCGACTACATCAACGGCGAGCAGTTCGCGAAGCTGATGAGCGAGAAGGGGATCTCCCGCGACGACACGGTCGTGATCTACGGAGACAAGAGCAACTGGTGGGCCGCGTACGCCCTCTGGGTCTTCACGCTCTTCGGCCATGAGGACGTCCGGCTCCTCGACGGCGGCCGCGACGCGTGGATGGACGAACAGCGCGAGACCTCCTTCGACGTCCCGGTCTACCGCCCGACCGACTATCCGGTCGTGGAGCGCGACGACTCCAAGATCCGCGCCTTCGCCGAGGACGTGCTGTCCGAGATCGGTTCGACTCCGCTGATCGACGTGCGCTCGCCGCAGGAGTACACGGGCGAACGCACGCACATGCCCGATTACCCGCAGGAGGGTGCGCTGCGCGGCGGTCACATCCCCACCGCCGTCTCGATCCCGTGGGCCAAGGCCGCCGCCCCCGACAGCCGGTTCCGCAGCCGGGCCGAATTGGAAGACGTGTACGCCGGTCTCGACCCGGCCACCCCGACCATCGCGTACTGCCGGATCGGCGAGCGGTCGAGCCACACCTGGTTCGTGCTGACCCATCTTCTCGGCTTCGAGAACGTCCGCAACTACGACGGCTCCTGGACCGAATGGGGCAACCGCGTCCGGGTTCCGATCGCCGTCGGCGACGAGCCGGGCACGGGCGTCGCCGACTGACGCCGGAAACAGTTCCATGACGCTGCCCGCCCCTCTCGCCGAGATCGTCTCGGATTTCGCCGATCTGGCGGATTCGGACAAGGTCACTCTGCTGCTCGAGTTCTCCCGCGAGCTCCCCGAGCTGCCCGAGTCGCTGAAGCCCGAGTCGATGGAGCCGGTTCCCGAGTGCCAGTCGCCGATCTTCCTGTCTGTGGACGCCTCGGACGCCGAGGCCGTGCGCCTGTACTTCAGCGCTCCGCCCGAGGCACCCACCACCCGGGGTTTCGCCTCCATCCTGCACGAGGGGCTCGACGGCGCCAGTGCTTCGGAGATCACCGCGGTGCCCGACGACTTCTTCCACGAGCTGGGTCTGTCGTCGGTGATCAGTCCGCTGCGTCTCAACGGGATGGCGGGCATGCTGACGCGGATCAAGCGTCAGGTGCGCGAGCAGACCTCCCGCTGAACGCCGTCGCAGCGCAATGGACTTTCTGCAGATCCTCGACGCCCCGATTCAGCCCGGCGGCCTGGTCGAGTGGATTCCGGCTGTGCCGGGCGGTCTGGGCAGCTGGAGCCGAGACGTACGCGAGACCTCGCACAACCACGAGGAGCATCTGCGGTCGGCGTTCGAGTACCGGGCGCTGACGCATCGCGAGGGCGGCCGCGAATCGTGGCTCGGGCTCGCGATCGAGTTCGACGAACCGATGTCGGTGCCCTCGGTCCGCTCCGCGCTGGTGGCGTACATCAATCGCCACGAGGTGCTGCGGACGCACGTGGTGCTCAAGGCCGACCGCGACGCCCGCTACCGCACGGAGCGCTACACCACCGAGCCCGACACCGTCCGGGTCAAGATGGCACGCATCGGCTGGTACACCGAGACGCCGCTGCTCCTCGAGCAGATCGCGGGATCGTTCGACCGCGCGACCGCCCCTCTGCACTGGCCGGCGTACCGGTTCGCGACCGTGGCGCGACCGGACAGTTTCACCCTGTTCTTCGCCGCCGACCACTCGCTGGTGGACGGCTACTCCCTGGTCAATGCGCATCACGAGTTGTCGGAGCTGTACCGGGCGGCCCGCGAGGGTCGTCCACCGGCTCTCGAGCCCACGGGCAGCTACCTCGACTTCAGCGACGCCCAGCGCCGCGCCGCCGACGTCGCCGACCCCGAGCACCGCGCAGTGCGCACATGGGCCGAGTTCGTCGCCCGGTTCGGCGGCCGACTGCCACCGAACCCCCTGCTGACCCCCGGTCGGGCGGGGCCCGCCGAGGAGGGCACCGGGCCGGTCCAGCTCGCGCGCACCCGGTTGCTCCTCGACGACGCCGGCGCGACGCGCTTCGAGGCCTTCTGCGCCGCCTCGGGCGCGTCCCCGGTGGGCGGGATCCTGGGAGCGATGGCGGTGGCCTTCCGCGAGACCAGCGGCGCCGACGACTTCGCCGTGATCATGCCCCGGCATACGCGGACCGACCGCTCGTGGCTGCACTCGCTGGGCTGGTTCGTCGGTCTGGCGCCCCTGGTGATCGACGTCTCCGACGATCCCACGCCCGCCGAGGCGTCGCGGCGGAGCACCGCGGAACTGAGCGCTTCGCGGCACGGAAGCGAGCTTCCGTTCCTTCGTGTGGCGGATCTCATCGGCGTCACCGGCTCGCCGCATACGGTGGTCTCGTACATGGACACGCGCGGGGCACCGCGTGCCCAGGCCGCCGACGACGGTGCCGCACGGGTCCTGCGCAGCCATTCTTATGCCGACGACGAGGTCTACGTGTGGGTCAACCGGACGCCCGGCGGCCTGCGGATGCACGCTCGCTATCCCGCCGAAACCGCAGGTGATGTTCCCGTCTTCCTCGACCGTTTCGCGGACCTACTCGCGCGTACAGCCGAAGCCGGGTAGACAATTTTCTTGACCTGCGTGAGATGCGTCGTACCGAGCAATTGATCGGTGCGTTAATCTGAGTCGCGGAAATCACGTTGCCCGTCTGATGCGAGCCACGTGTAGGACGCCACGAGCGGGAGAATCCCGCGCGAGACGCAGCCCGTCGACCCCGGATGGTGAGAGCCGTCCCCGACAACGGCACCGCCTGACCGGTGGTGCCACAGGAGTGCCAGTGACCAGTTCCGCTGAGATCAGTCAGACGACCATCAAGAAGGTCCTCATCGCCAACCGCGGTGAGATCGCCGTTCGCGTGATTCGCGCCGCGAAGGACGCAGGCATCGCCAGTGTCGCCGTGTACGCCGAACCGGACGCCGACGCACTGTTCGTGCAGCTGGCGGACGAGGCGTTCGCACTCGGCGGCCAGACGTCGGCCGAGTCGTACCTGGTGTTCGACAAGGTCCTCGACGCCGCCGCCAAGTCCGGCGCTGACGCAGTCCACCCCGGATACGGCTTCCTCTCGGAGAATGCGGACTTCGCACAGGCCGTGATCGACGCCGGTCTCACCTGGATCGGCCCGCCCCCGTCGGCCATCCGTGACCTCGGCGACAAGGTGACCGCACGCCACATCGCCGAGCGCGCGAAGGCGCCGATGGCCGCCGGCACCAAGGATCCCGTCGCCGGCGCCGACGAGGTGGTCGAGTTCGCCAAGCAGTACGGCGTCCCGGTCGCGATCAAGGCCGCCTTCGGCGGCGGCGGCCGCGGCATGAAGGTCGCGCACACCGTCGAGGAGATCCCCGAGCTGTTCGAGTCGGCCACCCGCGAGGCCGTCGCGGCATTCGGTCGCGGCGAGTGCTTCGTGGAGCAGTACCTCGACAAGGCGCGACACGTCGAGGCCCAGGTCATCGCCGACCAGCACGGCAACGTCGTCGTCGCTGGAACCCGTGACTGCTCGCTGCAGCGCCGGTTCCAGAAGCTGGTGGAGGAGGCACCCGCTCCCTTCCTGACCGACGAGCAGCGGGCGCGCATCCACTCCTCCGCGAAGGCCATCTGCCGCGAGGCCGGCTACTACGGCGCGGGCACCGTGGAGTACCTGGTCCAGGGTGACACCGTCTCGTTCCTCGAGGTCAACACCCGACTCCAGGTGGAGCACCCGGTCACCGAGGAGACCTCGGGCATCGATCTGGTGCGCCAGCAGTTCCGCATCGCCGAGGGCAAGGCCCTGGAGATCACCGAGGATCCGACCCCGCGTGGTCACTCCTTCGAGTTCCGGATCAACGGTGAGGACGCCGGGCGGGGCTTCCTGCCCGCGCCCGGCCCGATCACCGTCTACCGCGAGCCCTCCGGCCCCGGCGTCCGCGTCGACTCCGGCGTCCGCCAGGGCGACGTCATCGGCGGTCAGTTCGACTCGATGCTGGCCAAGCTGATCGTCACCGGCGAGAACCGGACCCAGGCACTCGAGCGCGCCCGCCGCGCACTGGCCGAGTTCGAGGTCGACGGCCTCGCCACCGTGATCCCGTTCCACCGCCACATCGTGTCGAACCCCGCCTTCATCGGCAGCACCGACGAGAACGGCGTCGAGGGCTTCGAGGTCTACACCAAGTGGATCGAGACCGATTGGGACAACCCGATCAAGCCCTTCACCGGCGGTGAGCCGCTCGACGACGAGGACGACACCCAGCGCCAGAAGGTCATCGTCGAGGTCGACGGCCGCCGCGTCGAGGTCTCGCTGCCCGGCGATCTCAACCTGGGCGGCGGTGGCGGCACCAACGGCGCCATCCGCCGCAAGCCGAAGTCGCGCACGCGCAAGAAGGGCGGCGGCGCCGCTGCCTCCGGCGACGCCGTGACCGCGCCGATGCAGGGCACCGTCGTCAAGGTGGCCGTCGGTGAGGGCGACGAGGTCGCCGAGGGCGACCTGGTCGTGGTCCTGGAGGCCATGAAGATGGAGAACCCGGTCACTGCGCACAAGGCCGGCACCATCACCAGCCTGTCCGCCGAGGCCGGTGCCGCGGTC
Source organism: Gordonia sp. PS3 (assembly GCF_041950545.1). NCBI lineage: Bacteria > Bacillati > Actinomycetota > Actinomycetes > Mycobacteriales > Gordoniaceae > Gordonia > Gordonia sp. PS3. Next base: position 2,620,711 of record NZ_CP169524.1, read on the forward strand.
ACCCAGGGCACGGTGCTGCTCGAGATCAAGTAGAACCGGATACACCTCCGGCTGTGCCGTTCCGCCTGACCGATGTCGAGTCAGGAGGAACGGCACAGCCCGTTTTCGGAGCCGTGCACGCGCCCGGATCCGGCCGATTCGTGAGCGAACGAGAAGGACCCGTCATGGAAGCTGTCGAGATCAACGCCGGTGCGTGGTATCTGCGCGCCCTGCGGCACGACGAGCGGTTGTCCGATGTGCCCGCGCTCGAGCTCCTCGGCGTCGGCGATCCGGTCGAGTACATCCGAGCCGCCGACGCCGCGTGGGCCGACGAGTCGCGTCTCACGTGGGCGGTGTGCGTCCCCACCACCGGCGAACTCGCGGCGCTGATCGGCGTCGACGCCGCGGGGTCGGTGGCCGGCCTCGCCCGCGACGGCTACGACGCCGCGCTCGCGGCCGCGGTCGATCCCGCCACCCGTTGCGCGAGCGCACTGCTCGACGTCGAAGCGGCGGCTCTGCGCTCCGGACTGCCAGGCCGCTGACCCGGACGCCGCGCATCCAGGTCGCCGCGCATTCAGGCAGGCGCTCAGAGGGGCGAGTCGGCGGGGTTCCCGAGATCGGTGCAGTCGACCAGCACCATGTCGTCGCGGTGCGCGACGAGATACCGCACGGCAGGCAGTCCCGCCCCCAGCTCCGCGATGGCCTCGCGAACGCGTTCGGCTCCCAGGTAGAAGGGTTGGGCGGGACGGCCGCCGAACGCCGCGCGGCACAGACTCGTCGGGCAGTCGGCGGCGGCCTCGATGACGCGTGCGACGGCGATCGAACCGGCATCCGGGCTGTCGAGGGTCTGGATCACCGCCCCCGCCAGACTCGGATGCTGATCGACGAACTTCAGCGCCGCACTCGAGCAGGCGTCGAGACTGTCGTACCACTCGGGGAGATAGAGCGTCGTCGACGAGGTGTCGGGCGCCGGAACCACGCGGGCGCCGAGCGCCACATAGATGTCCTTGCAGCCGCCGGCGCCCAGACTTGACACGCAGGCCATCAGTCGCTGTTCTGTCGGAACATCGCCGTCACCTGCGGGATTCCGCTCGTCTCCACGGGCTACGAGGATGATCCCAGCGACCGGATGAGCCGGTCCGCCGGAGTTAAAATCACCGCCGGATCCCATGCTGCCCAATGGTACCCGGTCCCTTACCATCGATAACTGCAACTGGTTCGCCCGGCCGGGATCACTATGGAGCCCCTGCTTCCCGCCGGGCGTCGACGCGAGTTCGCTGCCGACGGCAGCGACCGCCCGCGAAGAGGGAATCCGGTGAGACTCCGGAGCTGACCCGCAGCGGTATGTCGGAACGACCGCCGTCACACGCACTGGGACCGCCCCGCCCGAGCCACGGCTCACCGGCGGCGGCGCCTGGGAAGCGACGGCCAGTAGAAGCGGGCTCCATTCCTGGCCCGCGCGCCGACGAGCCCGAAGACCTGCCGGATGTATCGAGCGCATCCGCGCCCGATGGCTGTCCGCCTCGAGGAAACGGGCGACTGACGAACTGCGGTTCGCAGCGCCCGGTATGGCGACGGCTCGAACTACTCATGCAGGAGAAGAACACGTCATGTCTGATGACACGACTATCACCACCGACACCAGCACCACCCACTCTGCGGGCTTCACGGCCACCGTCCCCGGCGTCGCCCGGATCGGCGCCAACCGGGAGCTCAAGCGCGCGGTCGAAGCCTATTGGGCGGGCCGGATCGACGCCGCCGCGCTCACCCGGGTCGCAACGGGCATCCGCCGCGACAACTGGAGCAGGCTGATCGACGCCGGTTTCGACTCGGTGCCCGTCAACACGTTCTCGTACTACGACCAGGTGCTCGACACGGCTGTGATGCTCGGCGCGCTGCCACCGCGAGTGGCGGCGATCGACGATCCGCTGGACCGCTACTTCGCCGCCGCCCGCGGCACCGCCGGCGGCCCGGGCCCCGACATCGCACCGCTGGAGATGACCAAGTGGTTCGACACCAACTACCACTACCTGGTTCCGGAGATCGGTCCGGACACCGAGTTCACCCTCGACCCGGGCGCAGTCCTCGATGAGATCGCTCAGGCGCAGGCTCAGGGCGTGCCCGCCCGTCCCGTGGTGATCGGACCGATCACCTTCCTCGCGCTCGCCAAGGCGGTCGACGGCGGCCCGGCACCGCTGACCCGCATCGACGATCTCCTGCCGCTCTACACCGATCTCCTCGGCCGCCTGGCCCAGACCGGTGTCGACTGGGTCCAGATCGACGAACCCACGCTGGTGACCGATCAGGCCGACGGTCTCACCGACCTCGCCGAACGCGTCTACGGTGTGCTGTCGGCTGTCCGGACGCGCCCGCGAATCCTGGTGCAGACGTACTTCGGCGATACGGGCGACCGTCTCGCGGCACTGGCGCGGACCGAGGTGGAGGGCGTCGGAGTGGACCTGGTGACCGGCTCTCCGGACACCGTCCGCACGGCCGATCTGACCGGAAAACTGGTAGTCGCCGGCGTGGTGGACGGCCGCAACGTCTGGCGCACCGACCTCGACGCGGCGCTGGCCGCACTCGAGTCGCTGCGCGCGCACGCCGGTGCCCTCGCGGTCTCGACCTCGTGTTCCACACTGCACGTCCCGTACACCGTGCGCGGCGAGTTCGAACTCGACCCGGTGCTGCACGGATGGCTGGCCTTCGCCGAAGAGAAGTTCGGCGAGGTGGCCGCGCTCGCTCGGGCCCTGGCGCACGGCCGGGACGACCAGGCGTGCCGGTTCGAGGCGGCGCGCGCGGCACTGGCGTCCCGGGCAGCGGACCCGCGCGTACACGTCGCCGCGGTCCGCGAACGCCTCGCCGGGCTCACTCCGGCCGACTGGACCCGCTCGCCCGCGCCCGACCGCCGTGAGGCGCAGGACGCCGCGCTCGGCCTGCCCGTCCTGCCGACCACGACCATCGGCTCGTACCCGCAGACGGTCGAGATCCGCAAGGCGCGCCTCGCGCTGCGCAACGGAACCATCGACTCGGCGGCCTACCGGTCCCGGATGGAGCAGGAGATCGCCGCGGTGATCGCCCTGCAGGAGCAGGTGGGTCTGGACGTCCTCGTCCACGGGGAACCCGAGCGGAACGACATGGTCCAGTACTTCGCCGAACAACTCGACGGCTTCTTCGCGACGGCCGCCGGCTGGGTCCAATCGTACGGGTCACGCTGCGTCCGGCCGCCGATCCTCTTCGGCGACGTCCGGCGGTCGTCGCCGATGACGGTCGGCTGGATCACCTACGCGCAGTCCCTGACCGAGAAGCCGGTCAAGGGCATGCTCACCGGCCCGGTGACGATCCTCGCGTGGTCGTTCGTCCGCGACGACCAGCCGCTCGCCGAGACCGCGCGTCAGGTGGCTCTCGCGATCCGGGACGAGACCACCGATCTCGAGCGCGCGGGGGTACCGATCATCCAGGTCGACGAACCGGCACTGCGCGAACTGCTGCCGCTGCGGACCGCCGACCGCGCGGCGTACCTCGACTGGGCGGTGACCGCCTTCCGTATCGCCACCGGCGGGGTCGGCGACGCCACCGCGATCCACACACATCTGTGCTACTCGGAGTTCGGCGAGGTGATCGGTGCGATCGCCGCGCTCGACGCGGACGTCACCTCCATCGAGGCGGCGCGCTCCCATATGGAGGTCCTCGACGACCTCGACGCGGCCGGCTTCGCCGCCCAGGTGGGTCCGGGCGTCTACGACATCCATTCGCCGCGCGTGCCGGCCGCCGATGAGATGGCCGCGTCGCTGCGTGAAGCGCTCGACGCGGTGCGCGCCGACCGGCTGTGGGTCAATCCCGACTGCGGGCTCAAGACCCGCCGCACCGACGAGGTCACCGCCGCGCTGCGGAACATGGTCGACGCCGCCCGCCGGGTCCGCGAGGAGATCGCCGCCGATCGGGCCACGGTGCCCGCCACCTGATCGCGACCGGATCCATCGGACACCGCTCACCGGTGACCGATGGATCCGGTGCGGCCCGTCCTGCCTCCGGTACCGCCGCGTCCGAACTACAGTGGGAGCCGCCCGATTCCCCGACCGGCGGTGCCCGCGACAAGAGGTGGAGACGATGCTCAGATGGTTGGCTGTTGCCGCGACGTGGGTTCTCGCCGCGGTGTCCTCGACGCTCGTCCTGGTCTCCCCGTGGTGGCTATTCGTCACCGGCGTCCTCGCCTTCATCGCACTGGTCGGCACGTACGACCTGGTGCAGGCCCGCCACAGCATTCTGCGGAACTATCCGGTGCTCGGGCATTTCCGCTTCCTCATGGAGAGCATCCGGCCGGAGATCCAGCAGTACTTCATCGAACGCGACACCGACGGGACCCCGTTCGACCGGGAGACGCGCACCACGATCTACGAACGCGCCAAGGACGTCAAGGACGTCGACCCGTTCGGCACCCAGCGCGATCCGACGGTGATCGGATACGAGTACGTGCGGCACTCGATCGTCGCGCACTCCGCCACCGACGAGACCCCCACCGTGCGGATCGGCGGGCCGGCGTGCACTCAGCCGTACGACATGGCGATGTACAACGTGTCCGCGATGAGCTTCGGCGCGCTGTCGGCGAATGCGATCCTGGCACTCAACGGCGGTGCCGCCAAAGGCGGCTTCGCACACGACACCGGTGAGGGCGGGCTCAGCTCCTACCATCTGCGGCCCGGGGGCGATCTGATCTGGGAGATCGGCACGGGTTATTTCGGCTGCCGCACCCCCGACGGGCACTTCGACCCCGAGCAGTTCCGCGCCAAGGCATCGAACCCGCAGGTCAAGTGCATTTCGATCAAGCTGTCCCAGGGGGCCAAACCCGGTCTCGGCGGAGTGATGCCCGGCCCCAAGGTGACGGCCGAGATCGCGCAGATGCGGGGTGTCCCCGCCGGGCGGTCCGTCGTCTCACCGCCCTCGCACAACGCTTTCCACACCCCCGTCGGGCTGTGCGAGTTCATCGGCCGTCTGCGCGACCTGTCGGGCGGCAAGCCGGTCGGCTTCAAACTGTGCGTCGGTTCGCGCAGTGAGCTCCTCGGCATCTGCAAGGCCATCCGCCAGACCGGGATCGCACCCGATTTCATCATCGTCGACGGGGCCGAGGGCGGCACCGGGGCCGCGCCGGTGGAATTCGAGGACAACGTCGGGACCCCGCTGACCGAAGGCCTGATGACGGTGCACAACGCGCTGGTCGGCACCGGTCTGCGCGACCATATCCGGATCGGCGCGTCGGGCAAGATCACCAACGGCATCGACATCGTCAAGCGCGTGATCCAGGGCGCCGATTTCACCCTCGCGGCGAGGGCGATGATGATGGCCGTCGGATGCATTCAGGCGCAGCAGTGCCACACCAACAAGTGCCCGGTCGGCGTCGCCACCCAGGATCCGAAGCGAGCCCGCGCACTCGACGTGTCCGATAAGACCGAACGGGTCTACAACCTGCAGCGCCACGTCGTCGACAACGCCAAGCAGTTCGTCGCGTCGATGGGGCTGACGAGCTTCGACGATCTCCACCCGTCGATGCTGATGCGGACGGTGGGGCCGAACAGATCGAAGTCGTACGCGGAGATCTACGAGTGGCTCGCGCCGGGCGAACTGCTGACCCGCCCGCCGGAGTCGTGGCGCGAGGACTGGGAGTACGCGAGTGCGGAGTCCTTCGTCCTCACGAGTGCGCACGAACCCGATCCGTCACACCGGCCGCCGAGCCACGGCAGCACCCGGCATCCGCTCGCGGTGTAGGCCCGCTCGCGGCGCTCTCAGCGCCAGGCGAACACCGGCTGTTCGAGATCGTGAACGCGGGTGTCCCGGCCCGCCAGCACCACCTCGGCGAACTGATACACGACCGCGGCCGTCGGCGCGTGGATCCGGGCGCCCGCGATGTTCAGCGCGACCAGGGTGCGCGGCGACTCCGGTATCCGACTGAACACCGCCGGCCGGCGCAATTCGTCGAAGGACACGAAGAAGAGCTTGTCCACCTCGGCCGGACTCGGATGGACGGGCGGGTCGTCGTCCACCCAGCACACCACCGGTGTCATCAGATAGCCCGACCGCGTCTCGTAGTCGTCGAGAAGGCCGAGCACCGTCTCCTCACCGAGCTCGATCCCGATCTCCTCGTGCAGTTCGCGCAACGCGGCCCGGGTCGGCGTCTCGCCGGGATCGAGGCGTCCGCCCGGGAGCGCGAACTGATTGGAGTGGTTGCGCAGGGACGACGGCCGCCGGGCGATCCAGATCCCGTACTCCCCGCCGTGACGGACGACGGTGATGGCGACCGCCGAGTGCCGGAGCCTGCCCGCCGGGTCGTCGATGGTCCGGCGGGCCCAGCTCCCGATCCGCTCCCGTGCCAGTTGCCGCGTGATCTCCATGCCTTCATCTCTACCCGGTGCGGCGTCCCGAGGGCGGCTAACCGATCACCACGAGCAGGTCGCCGGGCGCCACCTCGGCGACCGCGTCGACGGCGACCCGCTCGACCACCCCGCCGACGGGCGCGGTGATGGAGGCCTCCATCTTCATCGCCTCGATCGTCGCCACGGTCGATCCCGCGGTCACGCTGTCGCCCTCGGCCACGGTGACGGTGACGACGCCGGCGAAAGGCGCACCGATCTGGCGCGGATCACTGCGGTCGGCGCGTTCGGCGACAGCTGCCGACGGCTCCACCGACCGGTCCTGGGCCGGCACCGGCCGCAGTGTCCCGTTCACCGTGAACAACACGGTGCGGCGGCCGAGGTCGTCGGGTTCGCCGACCGCTTCGAGACCGACGAGCATCTCGGTGCCGGGACCCAGCCGGACGCGATGCTCCTCGCCGGGCCGCAGACCGTAGAAGAACTCCGTCGCCGACAGCCGCGAGGTGTCGCCGAACGTCGCCCGATGGTCGCCGAACTCGGCCGCCGGGCCGGGGAACAGCAGCCGGTCCAGAACCCGCCGCCTGCGCGGCCCGGATCGGGTGAGCGCCTCGCGATCGTCGGCCGCGAGGGCGGCGGTCGGCGGCGTGTGGGTCCGGCCCGCGAGGACCTGCGTGCGCAACGGTTCCGGCCAACCGCCGGCGGGCTCTCCGAGATCGCCGGCGAGGAAGCCGATCACCGAGTCGGGGACATCGTGCGATGCGGGGTCGGCGGCGAACTCGGCAGCGGTGATCTGCTGCGCCACCAGCGACAGGGCGAGATCGCCGACCACCTTCGACGACGGCGTCACCTTGATCGGCCGCCGCAACAGTGCGTCGGCGTCGGCGTAGGCCCGTTCCACCTCCTCGAAGCGGTGGCCGACGCCGAGGGAGATGGCCTGCTGCCGCAGATTCGACAGCTGTCCCCCGGGGATCTCGTGTTCGTAGACGCGTCCGGTCGCGGCTCCCACCCCGGACTCGAACGGCGCGTACACGCGGCGCACGGCCTCCCAGTAGGGCTCGAGGGAACACACGCTGCGAAGATCCAGCCCGGTGTCGTGTTCGCCGTTCTCCAGCGCCGCCACCACCGCGGAGAGCGATGGCTGACTGGTGGTGCCCGACAGCGGAGCGCTGGCTGCGTCGACCGCGTCTGCTCCCGCGGCGATCGCCGCGAGATAGGTGGCGACCTGACCGCCCGCGGTGTCGTGGGTGTGGACGTGGATCGGGATGTCGAACTCCCGGCGCAACGCGCCGACCAGGGCGGTCGCGGCACGCGGACGAAGCAGACCGGCCATGTCCTTGATCGCGAGCACGTGGGCGCCGGCGTCGACCACCTGCTCGGCCAGACGCACGTAGTAGTCGAGGGTGTACAGGTCTTCACGCGGATCCGACAGGTCGCCGCTGTAGCTCAACGCCACCTCGGCCACCGCCGTCCCCGTCTCGCGTACCGCGTCGATGGCGGGCCGCATCGCCTCGACGCTGTTGAGCGCATCGAAGATCCGGAACACGTCGATTCCCGTGGCCGCCGCCTCCGCGACGAAGCCGCGGCACACGTCGTCCGGATGCCGGGTGTAGCCCACGGTGTTGGCACCGCGGAGCAGCATCTGCAAGCAGACGTTCGGCAACCCCTCCCGGAGTCGTTCGAGCCGCTCCCAGGGATCTTCCTTCAGGAAGCGGAGCGCTACGTCGTAGGTGGCACCGCCCCAGCACTCCACCGACCACAGCTGCGGGGTCAGTGCCGCCACGTACGGTGCGACGGCGTCGAGGGCGCTGGTGCGCAGCCGGGTGGCGAGCAGCGACTGATGGGCGTCGCGGAAGGTGGTGTCGGTGATCGCGACGGCGGACTGAGTCCGCAGCGACTCGGCGAACCGGTCCGGCCCCAGACTCAGCAGACGCTGCCGTGAGCCCGCGGGCGGCCGCGCCAGCAGGCTCGCCGGGACGGCGGGCAGTTTGGAGGTGGGACGGACGGTCGACGGCGCCTCACCGTGCGGCCGGTTCACCGTCACGTCGGCCAGATACGCCAGCAGCTTGCCGACGTCGTCGCCCGGTGCGTGCCCGGTGAGCAGTTCCGGGTGGTCGTCGATGAACGAGGTGGTGGTCCCGCCCGCGAGGAAGTCGTCGTTCTCCAGGACCGCGCGGAGGAACCCGATGTTGGTGGTGACGCCGCGGATCGAGAACTCGGCCAGCGCCCGCCGGGCCCGCGCGGCCGCGGTCGCGAAATCGCGGCCCCGGCAGGTGAGTTTGACGAGCATCGAGTCGAAGTGGCCGGTCACCTCGCTGCCCAGAGCGGCGGCGCCGTCGAGCCGGACCCCCGCCCCGCCGGGCGCGCGGTAGTCGCGGACGCGGCCGGTCTGCGGCCGGAAGCCGTCGGCGGGATCCTCGGTGGTGATGCGGCATTGCAGCGCCGCACCGCGGACGGTGATCGCGTCCTGGTGCAGCCCCATCCCGGCGAGCGAGGCACCGCCGGCGATCTGCAGCTGGGCCGACACCAGATCCACCTCGACCACCTCTTCGGTGATCGTGTGCTCCACCTGAATCCGCGGGTTCATCTCGATGAAGTAGTGCCGGCCGCGTACGTCGAGCAGGAACTCGACGGTGCCCGCACAGGTGTACCCGATATGCCGGGCGAAGGCGACGGCGTCGCGGCAGATGCGGTTGCGCACCTGGGGGTCCAGGCCCACGGCGGGCGCGATCTCGATGACCTTCTGATGCCGCCGCTGCAGGCTGCAGTCCCGCTCGTACAGGTGCACCACGTCACCGCCGGCGTCGGCCAGGATCTGCACCTCGATGTGTCGCGGTCGCACCACCGCCTGCTCCAGGAACACCGTGGGATCGCCGAATGCCGCATGGGCTTCCCGGCCCGCCGCCGTCACCGCATCGGCGAGATCCTCGATCCGTTCCACCCTTCGCATCCCGCGGCCCCCGCCGCCGGCCACCGCCTTGACGAATACCGGGAACGTCAGCTCGGCCGCCGCCGCTACCAGCTCGTCGGGGTCGGATGACGGCGCCGACCCGGCGAGCACGGCCAGGCCCGCCTCGCGGGCGGCCTGAACCGAGCGCTTCTTGTCGCCGGTGAGGTCGAGCACCGCGGCCGACGGTCCGACGAAGACGAGTCCGTTCTCGTCGCACGCGCGGGCCAGTCCGGCGTTCTCCGAGAGGAAGCCGTAGCCCGGGTACACCGCGTCGGCCCCCGATCTCAGCGCCACACCGATCACCTCGTCGACTGACAGATAGGCCTTGACCGGGTGGCCGGGCGTGCCGATCTGATACGACTCGTCGGCCTTGAATCGGTGGATGCCGCCGCGGTCCTCGTGCGGGAACACGGCCACCGTTCCGAGGCCGAGGTCGCGGGCCGCACGGAAGGCCCGGACCGCGATCTCGCCTCGGTTGGCGACCAGGATCTTCGAGATGCTCACGCCGGAACGGACCTCTGCTGCGGGCCCGAGTACGCGGACAGCGGACGGATCAGGGCGTTCGACTCGGTCTGCTCGATGATGTGGGCCGTCCACCCGGTGATGCGGCTCATCACGAACAGCGGCGTGAACATCGGGATGTCGAAACCCATGAGGAAGTACGCCGGTCCGGTCGGGAAGTCGAGGTTCGGCCGGATCCCGGTCCGCGAGACCATCTCCTCTTCGAGCTCGGCGTAGACGGCGAGCCATCTGGATTGACCGAGGTGTTCGGAGACCTCCCGCAGCGCGCGGTACATGGTGGGCACCCGCGAGTCTCCCCGCTTGTAGACGCGATGGCCGAAACCCATCACCTTCTCTCCGGCGGACAGCTTCGCGTCGAGCCAGGCGCGCGCCCGCTCGGGGCGGTCGATCTCGATCATGTCGTGCATCACGGCCTCGTTGGCGCCGCCGTGCAGCGGTCCCTTCAACGCGCCGATCGCCGCGGTCACCGCGCTGTAGATGTCCGATCCGGTCGAGGTCACGACGCGGGCAGCGAAGGTGGAGGCGTTGAAGCTGTGTTCGGCGTAGAGCACCATCGACTTCTCGAAGGCCCGGACGACCACCGGATCGGGCACCTCTCCGAAGCACATGTTCAGGAAGTTCTCCGCGTAGCCGAGCCCGTGGTGCGGGGCGATCGGGTCCAGTCCCCTCCTGCGTCGCAGGTCGGCGGCGACGATGGTGGGCAGCACCGCGAACATCCGCTGAGCCTTGTCGAGCAGTGACGCGGGCGCGGCGACGTCCTCGTCGGGGTCCTCGGTGCCGAGATAGCTGATCATCGTCCGGACCACGTCCATCGGGTGGCAGGTCTCGGGAGTGCGGGCGAGCACCGCCTGTGCCGATCGGTCCAGACGCCGGGCGGCGCGCTCGCGCTGGGTGAACTGTTGCAGCTGATGATCCCCCGGCAGCTCGCCGTACCAGAGCAGGTACGCGACCTGCTCCATCGAGCACTTCTCCGCGAGTTCCTGCACCGGATAGCCGCGATAGGTGAGCGAGTTGGTCTCCGGGACCACTTTCGAGATCGCGGTGGTGTCCACGACGACACCGGCCAATCCCTTGTATATGGCGTCGGTGTATATGGCGTCAGTCCCGCTCGTCCGTGCGGCCGCGGACTGCGCGGTGGGCGTGTCGGTCATTTCTGAACCCCCGGTCGGGTATAGGTGAACAGCTGGTTGTCGAAGGCGTTGTAGTCGGCGTATCGGAGGAACTCGTAGAGGCGGGCGCGGTGCTGCATGCCGTCGAGGAGCCCCCGCTGCGTGCCGGTCGAGGAGAGTTCGCCGAGACCGGCCTCGACGGCACCCATCGCGATCCGGAGAGTGGTGACCGGATAGATCACCGCGTTGTAGCCGAGATCCCGGAGTTGCTGTGCGGTGAGCAGTTCCGACTTGCCGAACTCGGTCATGTTCGCCAGCAGCGGCGCGTCGACCGCCGCGCGGAAACGCTCGAACTCGGCGGCGGTGGCCAGGGCCTCGGTGAAGATGAGGTCGGCTCCGGCGTCGACGTACGCCTTCGCTCGGTCGATCGCCGCATCGAGGCCCTCGACGCCGCGGGCGTCGGTGCGGGCGCACACGATGAAGTTCTCGTCGCGGCGGGCTCCGACCGCGGCTCCCAGCCTGCGCAGCATGTCGTCGACCGGGACCACCTCCTTGCCGTCGAGGTGTCCGCAGCGTTTGGGGTTCACCTGGTCCTCGAGGTGGCAGCCGGACAGCCCGGCGTCCTCGAGCGTCGCGACGGTCCGGGCCGCACTCATCGGCTCGCCGAACCCGGTGTCGGCGTCGATGAGCGTCGGCAGGTCGGTGGCTCGCGCGATCGCTCCGCCGCGCGCGGCGACCTCGGTGAGGGTGGTGAGGCCGATGTCGGGCAGCCCCAGGTCGGCGGCCAGCGCGGCGCCCGAGACGTACACGCCCTCGAATCCGGCGTCGGCCACCATCTTGGCCACCAACGGTGAGAACGCGCCCGGCCAGCGCTGGAGTTCGCCGGAGTTCAGGGCGTCGCGCAGGCCGCGCCGCTTGTCGGCGTCGCTGCGGCCGGAGGAGAAGACGCTTCCGGAAGTGGCGGTCATCTCAGAGGATTCCCTTCCCCGTCTCCGGCGCGGACGCCAGCACGTCCGGCAGGACGCGGACGTTGAGGGCGTCGAGACCGCCGGCGGGCAGGTCCGCGAGGCCGCTCGCCGCCGCGACAAAGCGTTCCTGCTCGGCGGGGTCGATCACGCCCTCGGCCATGCGCGCGAACTTCGCCAGATACTGGTCGCGGGCGAATGGACGGGCGCCGAGCGGGTGGGCGTCGGCGACGGCCAGTTCGTCCTCGATCACCTCGCCGCTCGCGAGGGTGATGACGGCGCGCGCACCGAAGGCCTTCTCGTTCGGGTCGGTGGAGTGGTAGCGGCGCGTCCACTCCGGGTCCTCGACGGTGGAGATCTTGCGCCACAGTTCCACCGTGTCCGGGCGGGCGGCGCGCTCGGGCGCGTACGAGCGTTCGTGGTCCCATTCACCGTCCTGGAGCGCGACGGCGAAGATGTACATGACCGAGTGATCGAGCGTCTCACGGCTCGCGGTCGGGTCGAACTTCTGCGGGTCGTTCGACCCGGTGCCGATCACGTAATGGGTGTGGTGGCTGGTGTGCAGCACGATCGACGCGATCTGCGAGGGGTCGCCGACCCGGTCGCGCATCCGCCGGGCCAGGTCGATCGGCGCCTGGCTCTGGTACTCGGCCGAGTGCTCCTTGGTGTAGCTGTCGAGGATGGCCCGCTTGGCCTCACCCGGCGCAGGCAGGGGCACCGTGTAGCGCGCCTCGGGCCCACCGAGCATCCAGGCGATCACACCGTCTTCGCCCTCCCAGATCGGCGACGGCGCCCCCTCGCCGCGCATCGCCCGGTCGACTGCCTCGACCGCGATCTTGCCCGCATGGGCCGGGGCGTACGCCTTCCAACTGGAGATGAGTCCCTTGCGGGACTGCCGCGTGGCGGTGGTCAGGTGCAGGGCCTGGCCGACGGCCTGGTAGATCGTCGGCACATCGAGCCGCAGCATGGTGCCGAGACCGGCCGCGACCGACGGACCGAGGTGCGCGACGTGGTCGATCTTGTGCTCGTGCAGGCACATGCCCTTCACGAGATCGATCTGGATCTCGTACGCGGTGGCCAGTCCGCGGATCAGATCGGCGCCGTCGGCGCCCACTCGCTGCCCCACCGCCACCAGGGCGGGGATGTTGTCGCCGGGGTGCGAGTACTCGGCGGCCAGGAAGGTGTCGTGGAAGTCCAGCTCACGCACCGCGACGCCGTTGGCCCAGGCCGCCCACTCCGGTGCGTACGAGCCGTCGACGCCGAAGACCGTGGAGCCGCCGGCGACCGGCCTGGTCTGCGCCTGCCTGCGCGCGCTCACGACCGGTCGCCGCACCACCGACGCGGCGCTCACGGCCGCGTTGTCGATGATGCGGTTGACGATCATCTCGGCGGTCTCGTCGGGCACACCGACGGGGTCGGCGGCCACCTGAGCGATCTTGTACGCGAGATGCTCGCTCAACGGAAACTCTTCGGCGCTGCGGCGGGTGCGGACTTCGTGATTGATCATGTTCGCACCGTACGCAGGCGCTCTCGTCTCGCGAAAGGCCTGGCAAATGCGTATTTCTGCGGATCTTTCAGGACTATGTTGCGAATCTTGCGGATACCGTGCCGGATACAGTTGGCGCATGGCCAAGACCTATGTGGGCGGCCGGCTCCGCCGGCTGCGCGAGGAGCTCGGGCTGTCGCAGGCGGCGCTCGCCCGGCGGCTGGACCTGTCCACCACGTACGTCAATCAGCTCGAGAACGACCAACGCCCGATCACCGTCCCGGTGCTGCTCACCATCACCTCCGCGTTCGACCTCGCGCCGGACTTCTTCTCCGCGTCCGGCGACGCCCGCCTCGCCGCCGACCTGGCCGACGCGATCCTCGAGCAGGGAGAGAAGGTGAGCCGGACCGAGGTGGCTGAGATGGTGGCGCGCATGCCGCAGATCGGCCGCGCCCTGGTCGGCATGCACCGTCGGCTGGCGGCGGCGACCGCCGAGCTGGAGACGCTCCGAGCGCGGACCGGTGACGGCTCCACCGAACCCCACATCACCCCGTTCGAGCAGGTCCGCGACTATTTCTACGACCGCCGCAACTACATCGCCGAGCTCGACCTGGCCGCCGAGCGACTCTTCGCCGACGCCGGCCTGTCCGTCGGCGGGCTGGATCTGCAGCTGGCCGACCTGTTGGAACACCGGTTCGGCGTCCGCGTCACGATCGCGCCCGCCGAGCGCGGCACCGGACCCAAGCGCGTATTCGACGAGGAGTCGGCGACGGTGACGCTCGCGCGGCGACTGTCGGCGGGCCAGCGCGCCTTCCAACTCGCCACGCAGCTCGCACTGCTCTCGCAACGCCCGCAGATCGATCGGCTGGTGGCCTCCGCGGACAGCCTCGACGACGCCTCGATACCCGTGGCGCGCGTGGGCCTCGCGAACTACTTCGCAGGTGCGCTGGTTCTCCCCTACGGCGAATTCGCCGCTGCCGCACGTGAACTCCGCTACGACGTCGACCTCTTGAGTCGGCGGTTCGAGGTCGGCTTCGAGACCGTCTGCCACCGCCTGTCCACCCTGCAACGCCCCGGCGACCGCGGAGTTCCGTTCATCTTCGTCCGTGTCGACAAGGCCGGGAACATCTCCAAGCGTCAGTCGGCGACCGCGTTCCACTTCTCCCGGGTGGGCGGCAGCTGTCCGCTGTGGGTGGTCCACGACGCCTTCGCCACGCCCGGCCGGGTGCGGACCCAGGTGTCGCAGATGCCGGACGGCCGCAGCTACTTCTGGCTGGCGCGGACCATCGACTCGCATTCGGGCGGCCACCTCGCGACGCCGTCCGACTTCGCGATCGGCCTGGGCTGCGATCTCGCGCACGCCGACGAACTGATCTATTCGACCGGAGTCGACCTCACTGAGGACCGCACGATGGTACCGATCGGCGCCGGCTGCAAGGTGTGTCCGCGGCCGGACTGCTCGCAGCGCGCCTTCCCGATGCTGGGCCGCGGCATCCACATCGACGAACGGATCAGCGACTCGATCCCGTACCGCCGGTCGGAGTGAACCGGGGCGGTACGGGACCGCAGCCGTGCGGATCGACCGATGTCGGTGGAGTCGATCAGTCGTGAGCGAAACTCACGGTCGGGAGCACCTTCCGCAGCCAGGCCGGCGTCCACCAGGCCGCCCGTCCGGTCAGCCGCAGCAGCACCGGCAGCAGCACCAGCCGGATCAGGAAGGCGTCCAGCAGCACCGCGACGCCGAGGATCACTCCCATCTCCTTCGGAGGCAGCGGTCCGGACAGGGCGAAGGTGAAGAACACCGCCACCATGACTCCGCCCGCGGCGAAGATCACCCGCCCCGAGTGCGCCACCGCGCCCACCATCGCCGACCTCGCATCGCCGTCACGTTCCCAGTGCTCCTTGGCGGAGGCGAGCAGGAACACCGTGTAGTCCATCGCGATGGCGAAGATCATCGCGAAGAAGAACACCGGCGCCCAGGCGTCCAGGAAGCCCTGCGACTCGAAGCCGAACAGTCCGGCACCGAGTCCGTCCTGGAACACCAACCGCGCCACGCCGAACGCCGCCGCGGTCGAGAGGAGACTGACCAGCGTTCCGAGGAAGGAGATGAGCGGCGCCGCCAGCGCGAACAGCAGTAGCAGGAATCCGAGCGTCAAGACCACCGCGATCACCACCGGAGTGCTCCGGTCGAGTTGCGCCTTCAGGTCCAGATTCTCTACGGCGGCACCGCCCACGAGCACCCCGGCGGGCAGGCCGGCGCGCAACCGGTCGACGGTCTGCGCCAGTTCCGGGTCCGACGGATCGACGGTCGGCACGGCCTGGATCATCCGGTAGTCGACGCCGTCGGACGGTGCGGCCGGCGGGGTCGCGGCCGCGATTCCCGGATCGTCCGCCAGCACCGTGCGCGCCTCGTCGGCGACCGCCGCGGGTGCGATGACGGTCAGCATGCCCGGCGCTCCCGGACCGAAAGCCTCCTGCACGCGGTGGTAGCCGACGCGGGCACTGGCGTCTTCCGGGAGCACCTTGATCGACGGCATGGCGGTGGTCAGGCCCACCAGCGGGATCGCCAGGACCACCAGGATCGCCAGGGCCGCCGCTCCCCACCGCAGCGGGTGCCGCCACAGTCGTTGCGCCCACGCCTCGAACCGCGGCGAACGGTGTTCGCCCGCCTTGACCCACGGCAGCGGCAGTTTGTCGATGCGGTGATCGAGCTTCGAGAGCACCAGTGGCAACAGGGTGAGGGTGGCCGCGAGGATGAACACGACCGAGATCATGATCCCGCCCGCCATCGACCGGAACGACGGTGACGGCACCAGCATCACGGCGGACAGCGACACCAGCACGGTCGCGCCCGAGAGCAGGACCGCCTTGCCCGCCGTATCCATGGTCTGAGCGATCGCGGCCCGCATCGGCAGTCGCTGTCCCATCCGTGCCGCCCGGAACCGGACGACGAGGAACAGCGCGTAGTCGATGCCCAGGGCGAGGGAGAACATCATCGCGAAGTTCATCGCCCAGATCGACACCGGGACAACGGCGTTCACCAGCACCAGAATTCCCGCCGACGCGACGAGACCGGCGATCGTCAGCAGCAGCGGCAGCCCGGCGGCGACGAGCGCACCGAACGCCACCACCAGGATGAAGAGCGTCACCGGGAATGAGATCATCTCGGAGGTCAGCATCGCCTCGAGGTTGGCCTTGTTGAAATCCGACCACATCACCGACGCACCCGTGGGCGCCACCTGAACGCCGTCGCGTGAGAGGGCCTCGAGTGGCGGCGACAGATCGGTCGCCGCGCGCACCATCTCGTTGGTGTCCGCGCCCGCACCGCCGATCACGATCGCCGTCCGGCCGTCGGCGGAGAGGGTGGCCCCCGGCGTCGGCTCGATCACCTGGCTGATCCGTCCGTCGGCGCGCAGGATGTCGCCGACAGCGGCGATCACCTCCGGCCCATCACCCTCGGTGAGGGACCGCTGGCCCGTCACGACCACCTGGATGGCCGACGACGCGTTCCCGCCGAAGTGCGCGACCGCTAGATCGCGGGCCGCGACCGAGTCGGACCCCTGTGCCTGCCAGCCGGCGCCGGAGAGACTCTTCTCCACCGACGGTGCGAAGACGCCGAGCCCGATGACGATCAGGATCCACGCCGCCGCGACCAAGCGGCCGTGGGCACTCACCCAGACGCCGAGCCGACCGAGCGGCCCGGGCCGCGGCTCCACCGCGCCCACGGACGCGGCGGACGCCCGCGTCGGTTCCAGTTCTTCACTTCTCATGTCATTCGTCCTCCTCCATATCCCCCTGGGGGGTTAGTGGGAGACCGTACATCCCCCCAGGGGGTTATGCAATAATCGAGGCGACGAGAGGAGTCGACATGCAACTACCCGACGAGAAGCTCAAACCGGTGCTCACGCGGCTGCGACGCGCCCATGGCCATCTGGCGACCGTGATCCGCATGCTCGAAGAGGGTGCCGAATGCGAGGATGCCCTGACCCAGCTCGCCGCGGTCGACAAGGCGCTGGCGCGCAGCGGCTACGCCCTGGTCTCCACGGGCCTGATCCACTGCATCAGCACCGAGGGCCCGGACAGCGTCGATCAGGCCAAGATGGAGAAGCTGTTCCTGTCGTTCGCCTGAGAGCGGATCAGCGACGGACGGCGGTGCGGAGCAGCGCGAGCTGGATGGTGGTGAGGAGCCGGTCGTCCCGGTCCTCCAGGCGCAGGCCCGAGAGCTGCTGGGCCCGCTCGATCCGATAGCGCAGGGTGTTCGCGTGCACGCCCACCGCGGCGGCCGCATCGCGCACGTTGCCGTGCGCGTCGAGATAGGCCTGGACGGTCGCCACCAGGTCGGCGGAGTGCTTGCGGTCGTAGTCCGCCAGCGCGGCCACCCGCGGGTCCAGGAGGTCCTCGCGCGCGGCGACCACGTCGAGGATCTCGCCGAGCAGAACCGCGGTCCGTGATTCGGCCAGACTCGTCACCCGCGCTGCACCCGGAGCCGATGCGGTGGCCGTGAGCACCCGGTCCACTTCGGCCCGCCCGGCAGGAACGTCGGCCAGCCCGGCGAGCGGGCTGACCACCGCGGCGTGCAGCACCGCGCCCGCCAGGGCCGCGTCCCCGTCGAACTTCGTGACGAGTCCGCCGACCCAACGCATGATCGCGGCCGTGTTGACCGCCGGCAGCAGCAGGTACGCGCGACCGTCGAGCACCGTGGTGACGGCCGCGGCGGCGAAGGCGCTGGCGTGCAGCCGGAGTGCACCGCCGACTGCGGCCATCGCGTCCTCGTAGACGGCCTGGTCGCCGCCGGTGGGCGCGATCCCGATCACCGCGACGGCCTCGTCCACCGGCCACCGCAGGTACGCGCCCGCCGACGAGACGTCGATGCCCCCGTGCGCACCGAACAGACGCTGCACCAACTGGCCCTCCGTGGACGGCGCACGCATCTCCCGGGTCAGGATGCGCGCGGCGATGGCGGCGGCCCCGCGCATCACGTCGGCGGAGTCGTCGGCCAGCGGTCGGGCACCCTCCTGCACCCAGATGGAGCCGAGATGCCTGCCGGATCGGGCGTGGACGCCGACGACGAGGCGGCGGCGCATGGCCTGTTCCGGATGCTCGGGCACGTCGACCACCTCGCCGCCGCGGCGGATCGCGTCGAACACACCCCAGCGACGAAGCAGATCCAAGTACGCGGGCGGCCCGGCCCGACCGAGGATCGTCTGCACCCGCAGGTCGTCGGCCTCGCCCTTCGACGGCGAGTACGCGAGGACCCGCGCACTGGTCGCGTCCTCGATGGACACCAGTCCCCCGGTACCGTTCGCGACCAGCGCCACCAGACCGAAGAGATCGACGTCGACGGGCGGCGTCAGGTCCGCGGGGTCATCGTCCCGGACCCGGTCCAGACATCCCTGCACCGTCGTCAGCACCCGGTCCCACCGCGCCCGGGCATCGACCACCACCACGGCCACCCCCGCCCGCGCGGCGACCTCTGCCAACCCGGACGGATTCGCCTTGGTGAAGACCACACGCGGCCCCTCGACGGGCCTCCCCTCCGTGTGGCGCCCTCGCATCCACTCGAGGACCGCGCCGGTGCCGAGTCCCACCAGAAGCACCGCGTCCGTCGGCGCATCGAGACCGCCGGCCAGATCGTCGGCATCGATCATCGACACCGAGGTGATCCGCCGTTCCGGATCGGCGTCGGCGAGGACGTGTGCCACGGCGGTGTCGAGGGCCGAGACGACGTCTCGGAGGAGCACCGACGGATGCGTCGCCGACACCTCGTCGCTCGTCGCTCCGGAATCCTCGTCACCAGTGGTCATGGCAGTAGAGTCTGTCAGGTCAGCTGGAGAATCGTACAAGAAACCACGTGATCGTTCGTAGTATTGTCCGACGACCGCCGCGGCCCGCCGACGTGTACTGGCATCATGACCACCGCACACGCCGCCGACCCGATTCCGGCGCCCACCGAAGTGTTCACCGAACTGAACGAGCTCGCCGACTCCTCCGAGAAACTCGTCACCGACTGGCTGCGCGCCGCCGCGGCGGCGCAGACCGAGCCGCATGCGTCCGCTCGCCGTCTCGCCTCGGTCCTGTCTGATCCGCGCGGGCTCGACTTCACCGTCGGTTTCGTCGACCGGGTGATCGGCACCGAGGACCAGAAGGCGGCCGCCCAGGCGCTCGCCGAACTCGCGGCGAGCACCCCGGCCACGCTGGGCGCCTGGGACCGCTTGCAGATCAAGGCCGGCGGCGTCCTGGCCGAGAGGCTGCCCGGGGTGGTCATCCCCGCCGCGCGCGCACGGATGCGTTCGATGGTCGGGCACATGATCGTCGACGCCCGTGAGCGGCCCTTCCGCCGGGCGGTCGCCAAGCTCCGCGAGAGCGGCCATCGGCTCAACATCAACCCGCTGGGCGAGGCCGTGCTCGGTGACGCCGAGGCCGACAACCATCTCGCGGACGCGCGGGCATTGCTGCGGCGCGATGACGTCGACTACGTCTCGATCAAGGTCTCCTCCGTCGCCTCCCAGATCTCGATGTGGGCGTTCGAGGAGACGGCGCAGTACATCATCGACCGACTGACGCCGATGTATCTCCAGGCCGCCGCCGCGCCCGCGGGCACCAAGTTCATCAACCTCGACATGGAGGAATACCGCGATCTGGAACTCACCATCGAGGTGTTCACCCGGCTCCTGAGCCTCCCCGAACTCAAGCACTTCGAAGCGGGGATCGTGCTGCAGGCCTACCTGCCGGACGCACTCGGCGCGATGCAGCGCCTGTCGGACTTCGCCGCCGCCCGGGTGGCGGCCGGCGGCGCAGGGATCAAGGTCCGGCTGGTCAAGGGCGCCAACCTCGCCATGGAGTCGGTGCACGCCGAGGTGGCCGGATGGCCCCAGGTGACCTGCTCGTCGAAGACCGCGACCGATGCCAACTACAAACTCGTGCTGCACTGGCTGCTCAACAGGGATCACATGCGGGGCCTGCGCGTCGGTGTGGCCGGGCACAATCTGTTCGACATCGCCTTCGCCCATCTGCTGGCCGATCGCCGCGGTGTGTCCGACCGCGTCGAGTTCGAGATGCTGCAGGGCATGGCGACCGAGCAGGCCGACGTCCTCAGCGCCGACGTCGGCCGGCTGCTGCTGTACGTGCCGACGGTGAAACCGAAGGAATTCGACGTCGCGATCTCGTACCTGGTACGCCGTCTCGAGGAGAACGCCGCGCCCGAGAACTTCATGTCGGGAATCTTCGACCTCGCGCCCGGAAGTGCGATCTATCACCGGGAGTCGGGGCGGTTCCGCGATGCGCTCGCCGAACTCGGCCGCATCCTCACCACCGACGGCTACGCGCCTCCCCTGCCGAACGACCGGCAGGACCGGACACTCGACCAGTCCGCTGAGACGGCCCTCGATCCGGCACTGCCGCTTCCGGCCTTCGCGAACGAACCGGACACCAACGCCGCCCTGCCCGCCAATCAGCGATGGGCGCGCGACGCGCTCGCCACCGCGACACCGCAGTGGCTCGCCTCCCAGCCCGTTCCCGACGCGATCGCCGAGGACGAGGTGGACGCGCTGGTCGAGCGCGCCCGGTCGGCCGCCGCACAGTGGAGCGCACGCCCGGCCGCCGACCGCGCAGCGATCCTCTACCGCACCGCGGACATCCTCTCCCGCCGGCGCGGACACCTCGTCTCACTGGCCGCGGCCGAGGCGGGCAAGACCGTCGCCCAGTCCGATCCCGAGATCTCCGAAGCCATCGACTTCGCCCGCTACTACGCGCATCGAGCACTGGAACTGGACGAGGTCGCCGCGGCCGCCTTCACTCCGGACCGGGTGATCGTGGTGACACCGCCGTGGAACTTCCCGATCGCGATCCCCGCGGGCGGCACCTTCGCCGCCCTGGCCGCCGGCGCAGCGGTGATCCACAAGCCGTCGAAGCCGACACCGCACTGCTCGATGGCCATTCTCGAAGCCCTCTGGGAGGCAGGTGTTCCGCGCGAGGCGTGCCAGGGAGTGTTTCCCGACGAGGGCCCGGCCGGGCGACGATTGATCAGTCATCCCGACGTCGACCGCGTCGTGCTCACCGGTGCCTCCGAGACCGCGGCCCTGTTCGCGTCCTGGCGTCCGGACCTGCGGATCAACGCCGAGACCTCCGGTAAGAACGCGCTGATCATCACCCCGTCCGCCGATCGCGACCTCGCCATCGCCGATCTGGTCCACAGCGCTTTCGGCCACGCGGGCCAGAAGTGCTCGGCGGCGTCGCTGGCGATCCTCGTCGGCAGCACGTACTCCTCGGAGCGGTTCCGCCGTCAGTTGGTGGACGCGGCCGCCTCACTCGTCGTCGACTGGCCCACCAACCTCTCGGCCACCGTCGGACCGCTCACCGAGGATCCGAGCGATAAGCTGCTGCGGGCCCTGACCACCCTCGAGCCGGGCGAACGCTGGCTCCTGAAGCCGCGGCGGATCGACGACCGACTGTGGTCACCGGGAATCAAGGACGGTGTGGCGCCCGGAACGTTCTTCCACCGCACCGAGTGCTTCGGACCGGTTCTCGGACTGATGCGCGCCGAGACGCTCGACGAGGCCATCGAGTTGCAGAATGCCACCGACTTCGGACTCACCGCGGGTCTGCACTCCCTCGAGCCGCGCGAGGTCCGCTCGTGGATCGACCGCGTCGAGGCGGGAAACGTCTACGTCAATCGCGGCATCACCGGCGCGATCGTCCGCAGGCAGCCCTTCGGCGGGTGGAAGCGGTCGTCGGTGGGTCTGGGTTCCAAGGCGGGCGGTCCCAATTACCTGATGCTCATGGGATCGTGGGCCGACCGCGACTGCCTGCCCGACGCCGCACCGGCCGCGCTCGCCGAGGTCGGCGCCTTCATCGACTCGGTCTCGCCGGTGCTCACCGCCGGCGAGACGGCATGGCTGCGAGCGGCGGTGAGCGACGACGACACCGCGTGGGCCGCCGAGTTCGGGACGCCGCGCGACGAGACGGGCCTGGCCGGCGAGGCGAACATCTTCCGCTATCGCCCCGCGGCGGTGGCGCTGCGGGTGACGGCGGAGTCGACGCCCGCCAAGGTGGCACGACTGCTGGCGGCCGCGCACCGGAGCGGTGCGCGCGTGGTGGCGGCACCGGCGCCGGACATCGGCGACGATCTGCGCGCGGTGCTCGACGCCGCGGCGGCGCTGGGCGTGCCGGTCGATCCCGCCCGCGACGACCGGGCCTTCGTCGACCGGATCGGACGGGCCGGCATCGCCCGTGTCCGCCTGGATTCTCCGGCGACACCGGCACTGCGCGATCTCACCCTCGGACGGCCCGAACTCGCGGTGCTCGACGACACCGTCACCGCGTCCGGACGCGTCGAACTGCGGTACTGGCTCGCCGAGCAGTCGGTCTCGATGACCCTGCATCGATTCGGGAACCTCGACCGCGCCTTCGTCGAATTGGCCGAAGACCTCAAGTCTTCATAGATCGCCACAATGTGGGGACGTGCATCTTGTACGTCCCCACATGCTTTGCCGGGCCGGTCACCGGGAAGAATCGTCGTGAGCGGGAGACCTGTGTCACATTTGACGCGTGTGTTGCTTCCGGCTGAACCCACCTCTAGGAGATGACCTATGACCGTCGCGCCCGACGAGAAGACCATCCAGCTGGTCGCGGTCGCGCTGTACTTCGCAGCCATGCTCGGCATCGGCTGGTACGCGTACCGCCGCACGCGGAACAGTCTGGACGATTACATGCTCGCCGGCCGCGGCCTCAAGCCGTGGGTCGCCGCACTCAGCGCGGGTGCGTCGGACATGTCGGGTTGGCTGCTGATGGGCCTGCCGGGCGCGATGTATCTCTCCGGCCTCTCGGCGTCCTGGATCATGATCGGCCTGCTGATCGGCGCGTGGACCAACTGGAAGCTGGTCGCGCCGCGACTGCGCGCATACACGCAGGTGGCAGGTGACTCGATCACGATTCCGAGCTTCTTCGAATCGCGATTGCACGACGACTCGCGCATCCTCCGGATCACCTGCGGCGTCATCATCCTGGTGTTCTTCACGTTCTACGTCTCCAGCGGCATGGTCGCCTCCGGCAAGTTCTTCGACAGCTCCTTCGGGGTCGACTACACCGCGGGCATGCTGATCGTCGCCGGCATCACCATGCTGTACACGCTGTTCGGCGGGTTCCTCGGCGCGTCGCTCACCGACGTGGCGCAGGGGCTGCTGGTGGTGGTCGCGCTTCTGGCGGTTCCGATCATCGGCATCATCGACCTGGGCGGCGTCGGCGCCACCATCGACGGAGTGAACGCCGCCATGGACAACGGTCTGAGCTTCTTCGCCGGGACCACCGTCATCGGCATCATCTCGGCGGCCGCGTGGGGCCTGGGCTACTTCGGGCAGCCGCACATCATCGTGCGTTTCATGGCGCTGCGGTCCCCGTCCGAGGCCGGTGTCGCCCGCCGAATCGGCATCGGCTGGATGCTGCTGTGCGCGCTCGGCGCCGTCGGCACCGCACTGGTCGGCATCGCCTACTTCGCCGAGCACACCGCGCAGGCCCCGAAAGACGCCGAGACCGTGTTCCTGTCGCTGTCGCAGCTGCTGTTCCACCCCTTCATCGCGGGCCTGGTGCTGGCCGCCGTGCTCGCGGCCATCATGTCCACCATCTCGTCCCAGCTCGTCGTCTGCTCGTCGGCTCTGGTGGAGGATCTGTACAAGCTGGTCGCCGAGAAGACCGGCAGGGGCCGTGAACTCACCGACAAGACCTACGTCATGCTCGGCCGTCTCGGCGTTCTGACGATCGCGGTGATCGCCGCGCTGCTGGCGATCTCGCCGTCGAACAGCATCCTGGATCTGGTCGCCTTCGCCTGGGCGGGCTTCGGGTCGGCCTTCGGCCCGGCGGTGATCCTCTGCCTGTACTGGCGCCGGGTCAGCACCGTCGGAGTCCTGTCGGGCATCGTCGCGGGCGCGGTCGTCGCCTACGTGTGGGGTCAGACCTCGCTGAGCGAGGACCTCTACGAGATCATCCCGGGCTTCGCCGCCAGCCTGATCGTCACCGTGGTCGTCAGCCTGCTGACCTTCCGCGCGGACCCGGAGATCGATGCCGAGTTCACCCGCGCGGTGGAGCTGAGCCGGTCCAAGGAGCCGTTCACTCATCAGACGGACGACGTCCTCGCCGACGTCTGACCCGCCGCGCCCCTACTCGCGCCACCGCAGCGCTTCGAGCGCCGCCGCCACGGCGACGGCGTTCGTCTCCAGCGGCCGCGGCAGCAACTCCTGGGCACGCGCCACATGCCGGACCACGGTATTGCGATGCGTGTACAGGCGTGCGGCGGCCGCGCTCGCGTTGCACTGACAGGCGAACCACATCCGAACCGATTCGTGGAGACCGCGGTCGGCGGACGCCAGATCGCCGAGGGTGTGCGCGACGAAGGCGTCCAGCCGTGTCAGATCGCGCGTCATCGCCGCCAGCAACGCGAGATCGTCGTATGCGGCGAACCGCGCCGTCGAGCCGAGCCTGGTCAGCAGTTGCTGTCCTTCGAGTGCTTCGAAGTGGCTGCGGCGGAACCCCTCTCGACCCGCGCCGGGCGAGCCGGCCGTCACCCGTACATGCGGGTGCGCCGCGAGGGCCGCGTCCACCACCAGCCGATCGGTCGGCAGCCACACCCACAGTTCCGAGGCCCCGGCCAGGACGGTGAGACGGCGACCGACGCCGGAGGCGACCATGATCGCCTCGCAGGCGGCCTCCAGATCGTCAGGTGCCAGCCCGGCGTCCCCGGAGATCACCATCGCCGACTGCGGTCCTTCGATCGAATATCGGAGAGCGAGGTCGGCGCGGGCCGGCGCGATCGGCGCACCCTCCAGGATCAGCGCGACCGCAGCACGCCGCTGGGCGTGGTTGTCGCCAGCGAGTTCGGCGCGGGCGACGTCGATCTGGTGCGTCAGTTCGGCCACCGTGTCGTCGATGAAGGTGGCGATCGAGACCGAGGTCACCTCGAGAAGCTCCCGCAGCAGTCTCGCGTCCGAGGTCAGACCGAAGCAGATCTGCATCCAGAGCCGCCAGGCGGTGTTCTGCGCGGTGCGGAACGAGTCGAGCGCACCGGCGTCGAATCCGCGCCTGACCAGATCGCGGACGAAGCCGATCGTCTCCTCGTTGAGGTTGACGCTCACCCGTGCGCCGGGATCGGCCAGGTTGCTTCGAGCCCAGTGGTTGAGATTGCCCTCGTTGATCCGCAGGGCGACCTCTCGCAGATCCGCATCCACGAGGACGCGCTCCATCCCGGCGGGGTGCATCGCGGCGTGGTTCATATCGGCGATCCATTCGGGCGGAGCGTTCAGAACCGTCTCCACCCCGGCCCGGATGAGGTCGGCCACCTCGCGACTGGGCTCGGCCAGTTCTGCCTCGTCAGACGCCATATGGTTGATTATGCACTCCGACTGCGGCCATGCTGGTGCGATTCATCCTTGCTTTTCATCGACGGTTACAACGATCATTGGTATCGAAGGTTCAGCCCTCCTGACGAGAAGGAACACCATGACCACCGAATCGACGGGCACATCGGCCACCGCCGACTCGATTTTGAGCGAGCAGCCGCTCGACGTCGTCGTCCTCGGCGCAGGCATCTCCGGAATCGGCGCCGCGCACTACCTCACCACCGAGCATCCCGGAAAGAGCTTCGTGATCCTCGAATCACGCGACTCCATCGGCGGTACCTGGGATCTGTTCCGGTACCCCGGTATCCGCTCCGACTCCGATCTCAACACATTCGGGTACGAGTTCAAGCCGTGGCGCGATCCCCAGGCCATCGCCGACGCACCCCGCATCCTCGACTACCTGCGTGAGGCCGTCGCCGAGGACCGCCTGGAGTCGAAGATCGCGTTCAACCGCCGCGCGGTGTCGGCCGACTGGTCCGAGGCCGAGCAGTTGTGGACCCTGACCGTCAAGCACAACGACACGGGCGAGACCTCCGAGGTCAAGACCCGCTGGGTGTTCGCGGGCACCGGCTACTACAACTACGACGAGGGCTTCACTCCGGAGTTCGCAGGCAGCGACGACTTCGCGGGGCAGATCGTCCATCCGCAGCACTGGCCCGAGGATCTCGACTACCGGGGCAAGAAGGTCGTCGTCATCGGGTCCGGCGCCACCGCCGTCACCCTGGTCCCCTCGATGGCGGGCGATGCCGCCCACGTCACGATGCTCCAGCGCACGCCGACCTACGTGATCCCGCTTCCCCGCGAGGACGCCATCTCCAACGCGCTCAAGAAGACGCTCGGCGCCGAGCGCGGCTACCGGCTGAGCCGTCAGAAGAACATCTTCCAGCAGAAGCTGGTGTACCAGTTCTGCCAGCGCTACCCGAGCGTCGCGCGCAGGGTCATCCGCGCCTCCAATGCGGCGCTCCTCCCCCGCGACTACGACCTGGACACCCACTTCAACCCGCCGTACAACCCGTGGGACCAGCGGCTGTGCGTGGTCCCGGACGGCGACCTGTTCAAGGCGATCAAGAAGGGCACCGCGTCCATCGAGACCGGCCGGATCAAGCGGTTCGTCGCCGACGGCATCGAACTCGAGTCCGGTCAGGTGCTCGAGGCCGACATCATCGTCACGGCCACCGGTCTCAACCTGCAGTTGTTCGGCGGGATGGAGCTCAGCCGCGACGGCGAGCCGATCGACCTGTCCGAGACCGTCGCCTACCGTGGCGTGATGCTGTCCGGCGTGCCCAACTGGGTGCTGGCGATCGGCTACACGAACTCGTCGTGGACGCTGAAGATCGGCCTGCTGTGCGAGTACTTCTGCCGCATGCTGACCCACATGGACCAGGGCGGCTACAGCTCGGTGCGGCCGGTGGCCGATCCCGGCATGGAGACCCGGCCGCTGCTCGATTTCGGCGCCGGATACGTCAAGCGGGCCCTCGACCGTCTGCCGAAGCAGGGCACACAGAGCCCGTGGACCATGACCATGGCGGTCTCCGCCGACGTCAAGCAGCTTCGCAAGGGCGAGGTCGACGACGCCTTCCTGGACTACCGGAAGGTCGCCGCCACCGTCGACGCCTGAGGCTTCCCCTTCGAGTACGGGTGCCCCGGACCTCATGGTCCGGGGCACTCGTGTCTATCGGTGGTCGGCGTCGCTCAGTTGCTGCTGCCGACCGCGTCGGTGATGCCGCCGAACAGCCCGCCGAGGCTCCCGCCGAACAGGCCACCGAGGCTGCCGCCGCCCAGGCTGCCCGTGCTGCCGCCGTCGCCGCCGGTGCCGGGATCGGGGTCGCCACCGTCACCGGGACCGCCCGGATCGCCTCCGCCGTCACCGGGGTCGCCGCCGCCGGCGGCCTCGACGACCAGGTTCCTTATCGACGACTTCGCGCCCACCACGGCCTTCAACTCCACGGCACCGGCGGTCGTGGGAGTCCACTGACAGGTGGCTTTGCCGTTCGCGAGGACGAGCCCGGAGCAGATCGCGGCACCGTTCGCGGTGAGTGTGACCGCACTGCCCTCGGATGCGTCGGACGTCACCACGACCGGGGTTGCGGTGCCGACCTTGGGCGATCCGTTGACCGCGATCACCGGCGCACCGGGTTCGGGTTCGGGGTCGGCTGCCGCGACGGTGCCCGTGATCGTCGCGTTGGACGCCTCGATGGTCGCGGTTCCCGAATAGACCGCCTTCAGCGAGTAGGCGCCACCCGCGGCGGGCTTCCAGTTCGTCGTCGCGACTCCCGCGGCGACGGTCCCGGTTCCGATCGAGGCGCCGTTGTTGAAGAATTCGACCGTGCCGCCGGTGGCGCCGCTGCCGCCGGCCGTGACCGTCGCCTTCACAGTCGAGGTCTCACCGGCCTTGGGCGCCGGCGTCACCGACACGGCCGTGGCCGACGCGGTCTTGGGGGCGGGTGTTTCCACGGTGATGGTCGGGCCCACGTTCGACTGGTTGTTGTTCTTCTCGAACACGTTGGTGGTGGACCACTGCAGGCCGCCGGTGTTCAGCGTGCCCGGCGCACACTCCACCGTGTAGTCCTGCGTCCAGATCAGCGGCTTGGCCTCCCACGAACCGCCACCGGTCGCATCGATCATCACCCAGCCGTCGCCGGAGGTCACCTCGTTCGGCTTCTTGGTCCCGGGACCGTCCGGATTGTTCGTGTAGGTCCCGCCCGAGACCGTCCACACGGAGGTGTTCGGCACCGCTTTCATGCACGACGGATGATTGTCGCGCACGCTGTACACCAGCCACCCCAACTTGCGGTCGATCCGATTCGTGATGGTGACCGTGTCACCGACCTTCACCTTGCCGTCGACCAAGGCCGCGCTCCCGACCGTCCGCGAGAAGCTGACGGTGTCGTTGCCGCCGGTCACCGGCGTCATCGTCTCCGCGCCCGCGGCCCCGGCCGCCGTGGTCCCTGCGATGATCGCCGCGGACGTCGACAGCAGGGCGACGAGCGCAGGTCTGTTGAGTCTGCTCATCTGATTGCTCCTGATCATCCGAAGAGGTTCGAGAGACTGCCGGACCCGAGGCTTCCGGACCCGGAGCTACCCGACCCCGAACTGCCGCCGGCACCGCCCGTGCCCTCGCCGCCCGAGCCGTCACCGCCGGAACCCGTGCCGCCGCTGCCGGTGTCTCCACCGGAACCGTCCCCGCCACCGGGCGACGACGCCGGGACCACCGTGATGGTCGGACCGACATCGGGCTTGTTGTTGTTCTTCTCGAACGCGTTGGTCGTCGACCATTGCAGACCACCCGTGTTCAGGGTGCCAGGAGCGCAGGTGACCACGTAGTCCTGCGTCCAGATCAGCGGCTTGGCCTCCCACGAACCGCCACCGGTCGCATCGATCATCACCCAGCCGTCGCCGGAGGTCACCTCGTTGGGCTTCTTGGTCCCGGGACCGTCCGGATTGTTCGTGTAGGTCCCGCCCGAGACCGTCCACACGGAGGTGTTCGGCACCGCCTGCAAGCACGACGGATGATTGTCGCGCACGCTGTACACCAGCCACAACATCTTCCGGTCGATCCGATTCGTGATGGTGACCGTGTCACCGACCTTCACCTTGCCGTCGACGAGGGTGGCGCCCTCGACCGATCGTTGGAAACTCACGGTGTCGTTCTCACCGCTGACGGGGCCGACGGTGTCGGCGGCCGCCGCACCGGTGCCGATTCCCGCCAGCGCGGCAGCCGCCGCGCAACTGCCCACGACCGCCACTGTCCGTCTGATTGTCGACATGTTCGTCTGCTTTCTCGAGGTGTTGGTATGCGCGCTCATCCGAGGCTGCCCGTGTAGATGCTTCCGGTGTCCATGCCGGCGCTTCCGCTGCCGAGGCTTCCACCGAGACTGCCGCTCGCCGGGCTGGCCGAGACGTAGACGCTCTCGGTCACGGTGACCGGCTCTGCGCTGGAGATGACGGCGCGCAGCGGGTAGGTCCCGGCCTTCTTCGGCACCCAGGTGCAGCTGACGCGGCGGTCACCGTCGAGCTCGAGGTTGCCGCAACCGTCGAGCGACTTGCCGTCGGCGGTGAGGACCACCTTGTCGCCGGGGCGGCCGTCGGGGTTCTTGACGGTGATCTCGACGTCGTTGTCGGCCATCGCATCCTTCGGGTTCACCGAGATCCCGGGAACGCCGCGCGTCACCTCGATGTTCGGGCCGACGTTCGGATGGTCGCCGTTGTCGCCCACCCAGGTGGTCGAGTACTGCAGTCCGCCGGTGTTCAGCACCCCGACGTCGCACTTGAGCAGGTAGTCCTGCGACCAGGCGATGCTCTCCCAGGAGTTGGCCGCGGGCGCGTCGATCTTCGCCCATCCCGGACCGGAGGAGAACTCGTCGGGCTTCATGGCGCCGGAGACGTTCGGATTGTTCGTGTAGGTCTTGCCGCTCACCTTCCACACCGAGGTGTTGGGCACGGCCTCCATGCACGTCGGGTGCGTGTCCTTGACCCAGTAGATGAGCCATGCGAGTTTGCGGTCGAGCCGGTTGGTGACGGTGATGACCTCTCCGTTGGGCACCTTGCCGTCGACCAGTTTGAGTCCGCTGATCTCGCGGGAGAAGTTCACGGCACTGCTGCTGCCCTTCGCCGGACCGACGGTGTCGGCGTCCGCCGCACCCGATCCGGACATCACGCCGACCGCGCCCAGCGCAGCGATCGCCCCTGCCGCTGCGAGTCGTCGCAGCACGATCTTGGTTTTCAACACAGCCTCCTCGATTCGCGGCGCGGGATCAGGTGGGAGGGCGCCGCGACAGCGTCCGATAAATGTATGGATCCGACGAGGGCGAACGCTTCATCGAGCTGTCGATACGTCCCGAATTGCGTGCTGCCAGCACAAAAACTGCGACATATCGGCCGTTCGTAGGACGGCCGGCACGAAGTGGAGGGCGGCGCACCGCCCGCCGGACACGACGATGCCCGCAGGTTCCCCTGCGGGCATCGGTCGGAGTCGATGTGGTTCGGTCGCGCGCCCTACTGCGCCAGCAGTCCCTTCGCCACGTGGGTCACCTGGATCTCGTTCGACCCGGCGTAGATCATCAGCGACTTCGCATCGCGCGCCAGCTGCTCCACGCGGTACTCGGCCATGTAGCCGTTGCCGCCGAAGAGCTGCACCGCCTCCATCGCGACCTCGGTCGCCGCCCGGGAGGAGTACAGCTTCATCGCGGACGCCTGGGCCAGTGTCGGCGGCTTGCCGGCCTTGGCCGCCTCCATCGCGACGAAGAGCATGTTCTGCACGTTGAGCCGCGCGATCTCCATCTCCGCGAGCTTGAGCTGAATTAGCTGGAACTTTCCGATCTCCTGTCCCCACAGGGTGCGCGTCTTGGCGTAGTCGATGGAGAGCCGCTGGCATTCGTTGATGATGCCCAGGGACAGCGCGGCGATGCCGATCCGCTCGGCGGTGAATCCGGCCTTCGCGCTGTCGCCGCCCCGCTTGTCCGATCCGGTCTCCTCGGTCTCTCCGAGCAAACGATCCCGGCCCACCCGGACGTTGTCGAAGAACAGCTCACCGGTCGGCGAACTCATCATGCCCATCTTCTTGAACGGCTTGCCCTGGGTGAGTCCCTCCATGCCCTTGTCGAGGACGAAGGTGAGCACCTTGCGATCGCGCATCGGCGTGCCGTCGCCCTCGTCGAGCTTGGCGAAGACCACCATGGTGTCGGCGTACGGGCCGTTGGTGATGAAGGTCTTGTTGCCGTTGAGGATGTAGTCGTCGCCGTCGCGGCGCACCGTCGTCTTCATCCCGCCGAGCGCGTCCGAGCCGCTGTCGGGCTCGGTGATGGCCCACGCCCCCACCTTCTCCATCGTCACCAGCTCCGGAAGCCAGCGACGCTTCTGCGCCAGGGTGCCGCGGCTGCGGATCGTCGAGACCGTCAGGCCCAGTGAGACGCCCATCGACGCGATGAGGCCCAGGCTGACCCCCGCCATCTCCATGTTGAGGATCAGGAACATCGAGTTGGCGAGACTGTTCGATCCGCCGCCCGAGGATCGCGGCTCGCCCGCCTCCTCGGCTGCGAGCTCCTTCTCCAGGCTCTCGGCGTTCATCGAGTCCATCCCGAAGGTCGCCAGCATCTTGCGGAGGATGTCGTACGGCGGGAGCGACCCCGACTCCAGACCCTCCAGATTGGGCCGGACCTCCTTGTCGATGAAGCCGCGCACAGCGTCGCGGACCATCACATCTTCCTCAGACCACTCGAACATCAAGCCTCCAAACTGGAACACGTTTCACTTAGGTCTGACGGTAGCGCATCGTGTCACCGACCCGGTAGGTCGACGCCCTCAGTCGACCGGCTCGTCACAGCGCCGATCCGTCCCGTACGGCGGCCTCGGCCAGGCGACTGTGCCACTGCCGATTGAGCCACATCTCGACCAGTTCCGGCGCCACGCCCGCCTGCGCGGCCCAGCGGTAAAGCAGGGAGTTGTACCGCACGTATCTGCGGACGGAGTAGTGCGACACCGACGACGCGACAAGCCAGCCGTTCCACGTGAGACTGCCGGCGCTGGCAGCATCCAGCAGTTGCGGACGGTCGGGTGCCCCGGAGTGGATCGCCCAGCAGTACAGGGACATCAGGACGTGGCCCACACCAGGAGCGACCGGCCATCCCGACCAGTCCCGATACGCCGCGGCGTCGATCAGTGCCGGAGCGCGCCGGCAGGCGACGAGCGCACGCTCGACCGCGGCGAACGGCGTGCCCGCATCCCGCCCGGACCGGACGTCGACGAATCGGCGGACACCGCCGCGCAGCGGGTGCTCGGCCAGCCAGGCGGCACACATGTACAGGCGATCGAGTTCCGGTTCGTCACCGAGGCCCATTCCGTGCACACCCGGCTCGAGATCGCCCCGACGCAGGTACGCGGTGCCCTTCCACACCTGCGTTCCGTCCGCATCGCGCCCGCTGACCTGCGCCGGGATCTCGCACTGAGCCAGGCGCTCGTTCCACCAGTCGAGATCCACTTCGACGACATCCTCGAGAACCGTCTCGGCGTAGGGCTGGTTCCGGCACCAGGCGATGCAGTCCGCCGGAATCACCAGGTGCGCGTCCGCGCCGTCGCCGCTCCAACTCTCGTCCATGCGGCCGATGGTCGCACGGCCCTCTGACATCGACGTCGCACCTGCTCCGCGACGTCAGAGCGTGACCGTGTACAGCCCGCCCGGGCACACGTCGGCCGCAAAGAAGCTCGCGGCGTCCTCGCAGAGCACGGCCTGTGCGACCGGGCCCGCGACCACGAGCGTCGCCGGCCCACCCGCGGCGAGCGCGGCGAGAACGCCGCGAATCCGACCCACGAACGCGCCGACCGACTCACCGCCGTGGCCCGACCACAGGGGATCGCCGAACCAGGCGCCCAACTGCGCCGGGTCGACCGACTCCGGCGCGGTCGACCGCCAGCGGCCGACGTCGAGCGACGCCAGTCGCGGGTCGACGCCGAACAGACCGCACGCCAGGCGTGCGGTCTGCGTCACCGATCTCTCGGGTCCGGCGATCACCCGTCCGGCCCGGGGCAGCCGCGATGCGAGCGCCGCCGCATCCCGGCGGCCACGCGAGTCGAGATCGTCGTGCTCGCCGCCGAACCGGACCGCTCTGTTGGGTGCGGTCCGCGCGGCGACCACCAGATGCACCGACGTCAGGCGCCGACCTCCGCGAGCGTGCGGTCGGAAGTCTTGGACCGGCGCATCATCACGCCGAGCAGCGCGACGAACGCCACGGTCAGGACCGTCCACAGAAGTACCTGGTTCGCGATCGCGTACACCCGGAAGTCGGCCACCACCTGTCCGGGGAATCCGGCGCCGACGATCCGGTCGCCGTCCATCACCGGACCGGGGATCTCCTTGAACTCGGGAAGAAGCGCGGCCGTGATGGTCACACCGACCAGGTACACCACCGCGGAGGTGACACCCGACCACAGTCCGCCGATCCGGTCCGCGAGCCGGCAGCCGAGGATCACCGCGACGACCATCAGCGCCACCGACACCAGCGTCAGCGTCAGGTAGGCGCCCGACCGCGCTCCGATGGTGTCCTCCTCGCCGACCGCGGGCGGGTTGGGCGGGTAGACGAAGTAGGGGACGCCGATCACGGCCACGAAGGCCACGGCACCCAGCCCCGCTGCGACCGCCCGAGGGTCCGCGGCCGGCCACCGACGTCCCACGTAGGCCCACAGAACTGTGAACGCGACGGCGAACAGGGCGCCCATCGCGACGGCGAAGACGACCGTGCCGACTCCCGCACCGATGTTCTCCTGGACGGTTCGGCTGTAGATCTCGTGCTCGTGTGCATGCTCGCCGGACAGCATCGACTCGGCGTGCGACCGCTCCTCCTCGTAGTCGATGGCCAGCCGCACCTGCGGTTCGATGAAGATCCGCGCATAGACGAACGACACCAGTCCGGCGATCAGGCCTGCGAGCACGCCTGCGCCGGTGAATCTGCGCTCCATTGTTCTGTTGTCTCCCCGGCTCAGTGGCAGGGGAAGCCGAGGAAGTGCCGTGCGTCGTGCACGAACTCGTGGACATGGGTGTCGCTGCCGAACACCGACACCGCGCCCTGGTCGTATCCCAGGAAGTAGTAGGCGAGCGCCGCGAGTGCCACGGTGGCGGTGAGCCAGAGGGCCGCGCTCGCGGCGGAGAGGTTCGGCACGGCGAGGGAACGTACGCCCTGCGTTGCGGTGGATGCGGTCATCGTCGACGTCCTGTTCTCCCGGATCACGCGCCCGGGGTCGGCATTGTTCACACCGATGCGACTGTCTGGCTCGCAGTCCGACGGCGTCGTCGGCGGACCGCTCACAGTGGCGCGACCGCCCCGGATTCGCACCGGGTTAACCGCATCGGCCCGCTGAGTGTACCGCCGGCCGCAATCCGCTGAGTGTCACAGGTGTGCGCTTGAATGGGAGTGTGGCATCGGGCAGTCAGATCCTTCGGAGCATGCATCCGGCCACGCAGCGGTGGTTCAGCGACGCGTTCGGCGCGCCGACCCGAGCCCAATCCGGTGCGTGGACGGCGATCGCCCGCGGCGAGAACACCCTCGTCGTGGCTCCGACCGGGTCGGGCAAGACCCTCGCAGCCTTCCTGTGGGCCATCGACTCGCTGTACCGCGAGCGGATCGACGCCGCGACCGGCGGCAGTGCGGGCACCGCTCCGGGTGTCCGGATCCTCTACATCTCACCGCTCAAGGCACTCGCCGTCGACGTGGAGCGGAACCTGTCGGCACCACTGGTGGGCATCGCGCACGCGGCGCAGATCATGGGACTCGACGCACCGTCGATCACGGTCGGAGTCCGGTCCGGGGACACCTCGGCGGCCGACCGCCGACGGCTGCAGACCCATCCGCCCGACATCCTGATCACCACGCCCGAATCGCTCTACCTGATGCTGACCTCCTCGGTGCGCGAGACCCTCGCCACGGTGACGACGGTGATCGTCGACGAGGTGCACGCCGTCGCAGCGACCAAGCGGGGCACGCACCTGGCGCTCTCGCTCGAACGGCTCGATGCGCTGCTCGAGCGGCCCGCGCAGCGCATCGGGCTGTCAGCGACCGTGCGGCCCGAGGAACTCGTCGGCGAGTTCCTGGCGGGCGAGGGCGACTGCACCGTCGTGAAGCCGCCTGCGGCGAAGACCTTCGACCTCTCCGTGGACGTGCCGGTGGAGGACATGACCGCCATCCCGCCGCCGGACACCGGGACGGACGATCTCGACGACGCCTTCTCCCCGACCGCCGGTTCCCTCTGGCCCCACGTGGAGTCGGCGATCGTCGACCGCATCGAGGAGAATCGCTCGACGATCGTCTTCGCGAACTCTCGTCGTCTCGCCGAACGTCTGACCGCCCGGCTGAACGAGATCGCCGCCGAACGCGCGGGCATCGAGTTCGACCCGGACCGACCGAACCCGACAGTGCCCGGCGGGATGCCCGCCTACGTCTCGGCCAGTGGAGACACGGCGGGCGCGCCCGCCGTCCTCGCCCGCGCCCACCACGGCTCGGTGAGCAAAGAGCAGCGTGCACAGATCGAGGACGATCTGAAATCCGGCAGGCTCCGGTGCGTGGTCGCAACGAGCTCACTGGAACTCGGCATCGACATGGGTGCCGTCGACCTCGTGATCCAGGTGGAGGCCCCGCCGTCCGTCGCGGCCGGGCTGCAGCGCATCGGCCGCGCCGGACACCGGGTCGGCGAGGTGAGTCGCGGCGTGCTGTTTCCGAAGCACCGCACCGACCTGATCCACTGCACGGTGGTGGCGCAGCGAATGCTCGCCGGCCGCATCGAGGCGCTCTCGGTACCGGCCAACCCGCTCGACATCCTCGCCCAGCAGACCATCGCGGCGACCGCCGTCGACGATCTCGACGTCGACGACTGGTACGCGACCGTCCGGCGCGCGATGCCGTATCGGACCCTCACCCGCGACGTGTACGACGCCGTCCTCGATCTGATATCCGGCCGGTATCCGTCCGACGAATTCGCCGAACTGCGCCCGAGGGTGGACTACGACCGCGCAGCCGGGCGGCTCACCGCCCGGCGCGGCACCCTGCGTCTGGCGGTCACCTCCGGCGGGACCATCCCCGACCGCGGGCTGTTCGGCGTCTTCCTCGTGGGCGGGACCGACCGCGCAGAAAGCGGCCAACCCCGCCGGGTCGGAGAGCTCGACGAGGAGATGGTCTACGAGTCACGGGTCGGCGACGTGTTCGCCCTCGGCGCGTCGAGCTGGCGAATCGAGGAGATCACACACGATCGGGTGCTGGTCTCGCCCGCGTTCGGCATGCCGGGGAGGCTGCCGTTCTGGATCGGCGACGCCGTCGGTCGTCCGGCCGAGCTCGGTGCGGCGATCGGTGAGTTCATCGGGATCGCGGGCCATGAGGAGAAGCTCGCCGCACTCGCCGCCGAACTCGGGCTCAGTGCCAATGCAGAGCGCAACCTGTCCGCGCTGATCGCCCAGCAGCGCGATGCCACCGGCGTGCTCCCGACCGACCGCACCCTCGTACTGGAACGCTTCCGCGACGAGCTCGGCGACTGGCGGCTGGTGCTGCACTCCCCCTACGGCCTGCGGGTCCACGCACCGTGGGCCGGTGCCGTGGCCGCGCAGCTCTCGGCACGTCTCGGCATCGACGGGGCCACCACTGCCACCGACGACGGCATCATCGTGCGCCTCCCCGACACCGATGACGATCCGCCGGGGGCCGACGTCTTCCTCCTCGACCCCGAGCACATCGAAGCGGACGTCACACGCGCGCTGGCCGATTCGTCACTGTTCGCGTCGCGGTTCCGCGAGTGCGCCGGGCGGGCGCTGCTGCTTCCGCGCCGTGATCCCGGAAAGCGTGCCCCGCTGTGGCAGCAGCGGCAGCGCAGCGCCCAGCTGCTGGCGGTGGCGTCGCGCTTCAGCGATTTCCCGATCATTCTCGAGACGGTCCGCGAATGCCTCTCCGACGTCTACGACCTGCCCTCGCTGGTGGACGTCCTCACCCGCATCATGCAGCGCAAGATCCGGATCACCGAGGTCGAGACGTCCACGCCGTCGCCCTTCGCGGCCTCGATGCTGCTCG
The DNA here is from genome assembly GCF_041950545.1 of Gordonia sp. PS3. Classification (NCBI taxonomy): domain Bacteria; kingdom Bacillati; phylum Actinomycetota; class Actinomycetes; order Mycobacteriales; family Gordoniaceae; genus Gordonia; species Gordonia sp. PS3. The sequence continues at coordinate 2,658,007 of NZ_CP169524.1, forward strand.
GCTACGTCGGCTCGTTCATCTATGACGACGACGCCCCGCTCGCCGAACGCCGGGCGACCGCGCTGTCCCTCGACACCGCGTTGCTCGCCCAGCTCCTCGGCCGCGTCGACCTGCGTGAGTTGCTCGATCCCGCAGTGATCACGGAGGTCGTCGCACGGCTCCAGCGGACGGCTCCGGAACGGCGGGCGCGCGACGATCAAGATGTGGTGGACCTGCTGCGATGGCTGGGACCGTGCACACCCGGACAGATCGCCGAACGCTACCGGGGCGACGACCCACTCGCCGTTCCGCTCGACGAGGTGCTCGAGCGACTCGTCGCCGACGGCCGCCTGATCGAGGTGCCCTTCCGCGGCGCGACCGCTCTGGCCTCGGTCGACGACGCAGCGCGCCTCCGCGACGGCCTCGGCATACCGCTCCCGCTGGGCGTCCCCGCCGCCTACCTCCAGCCTGTCGCCGATCCCCTGGCCGACCTGGTGCACCGTTACGCCCGCACCCACGGACCGTTCACCACCGCCGATGTCGCGGAAGCTCTCGGCATGGCGCCCGCGGTGGTGACCCGGACCCTTGAAGAGCTCGCGGCGCGACGAACGGTGATCGAGGGCGAGTTCATTCCGCTCCCGCCCGAACCGCAGACCGGGCGCACCCCGAGCCAGTGGTGCCATTCCGACGTCCTCACCCAGCTCCGCCGCGGATCGCTGGCGGCCGGGCGCGCCGAAGTGGAGCCGGTCAGCGCCGAGGCGTACAACCGATTCCTGCTCGGCTGGCAGCACGTCACCGGGAAGTCACGGCTGCGCGGCGCCGCCGGCGTCGCGGCCGTCGTCGAGCAACTCGCCGGACAGCCGATACCGGCGTCGGCGTGGGAGACGCTGGTGCTGCCGGCCCGGGTGGAGGACTACCGGCCGTCGATGCTCGATGAGCTGACCGCCTCCGGCGAGGTGATCTGGTCCGGACACGGGGGCATCGGCGGGGCCGACGGCTGGGTGGCCCTGCATCTGGCCGACGCCGCCGCACTCACCCTCCGGCCCGCCGAGGACACCGAACTGACTCCCGCGCAGGACGCGGTCCGGACCGCTCTCGACCGGGGCGGGGCCCTGCGCTTCCGCGAGCTGTCCGACGCGCTGAACAACGCAGAGCACGCGATCCCCGACGGTGAACTGCCGGACCTGCTGTGGGATCTCGTCTGGGCCGGGCTCATCACGAACGACTCGTTCTCGGTGGTCCGCGCCGCGCTGAACCCGCCGCGCAGCGCACGATCGTCGGCCACCTCCGCCCACCGGACTCGCGGTCGGCCGCCGCGTCTGCGCGCCGCGCGGCTGTCGTCGCAGTATCTGGCGGGTGCTGCGGGTGCGGCAGCCACGCCGCCCACGGTCGGGGGGCGGTGGTCGGTGATCCGTCGCATCGCCGTCGATCCGACCACCGCTGCCGCTGCCACCTGCGAGGTGCTTCTCGACCGCTACGGCGTGGTGACGAAGGGAGCCGTGACCGCCGAATCGACCGAGGGCGGGTTCGCGCGAATCTACAAGGCGCTCGGCGTCTTCGAGGACAACGGCCAGGTGCGGCGCGGGTACTACATCGACGGGCTGGGAGGCGCGCAGTTCGCCGCCGGTCACACCGTCGACATCCTGCGCGAGTCGGCTGTCGTCGCACGCCAGGAACGGTGCGCGGCGGTGGTGCTCGCGGCCACCGATCCGGCGAATCCGTACGGTGCGGCCCTCGACTGGCCCGAGCGAGCCGTCGAATCGGGGCATCGGCCCGGCCGGAAGCCGGGAGCGGTCGTGATCCTGGTGGGCGGACGCGCCGCGGTGTTCATCGAGCGCGGCGGAAAGACGGTGCTCACCTTCACCGCCGAGACCGAGATCCTCGAGGCGGCCGCGGCGGCGCTGTCGCACGCGGTCACCACCGGGGCGGTGCCGCGCATCCACATCGATCAGGTCGACGGCGAGCCGGTACGCCGCACACCGCTGGGTGACCGACTGGTCGCCTCCGGCTTCGCGACCACGCCCCGGGGGCTGCGGATGAACTACGACCCGAGGAGCCGGTAGCGGTGCCCGAAGGCGACACCGTGTTCCGTGCGGCGCACCGCCTCCGCACCGCGCTCGTCGGAAAAACCCTGAGCGACAGCGACTTCCGAGTACCTCGCTACGCCACCACCGACCTGTCCGGTGCGCGCGTCGAGTCCGTGCGGTCGGCGGGAAAGCACTTGTTCATCGATCTGCGGCGTCCCTCGGGCACCCCGGTCTCGATCCACTCGCATCTGATGATGGAGGGCCTGTGGGACGTGCACGCCATCGGTGCGAAGTGGCGCAGGCCGTGGCACACCGCACGAGTGGTGCTGCGTGCCGGAGACATCGAGGCCGTCGGCTTCGATCTCGGCGTCCTGGAACTGCTCGCCGATCCCGGCCCCGCGGTCGCCCATCTCGGCCCGGACCTGCTCGGCGACGATTGGGATGCGGCTCGCGCCGTCGAGAATCTGGCCACCGCCCCCGATACCCCGATCGGCATCGCTCTCCTCGACCAGCGCAATCTGGCGGGTGTCGGCAACGTGTATCGCAGCGAACTCTGCTTCATGCGGCGCGTGCACCCGGCCACACCGACGGCCGCGGTCGACCTGCCGCCACTGGTGGACCTCGCGCACCGGTTGTTGACGGCCAACCGGCTGCGCGTCGCCCGCGTCACCACGGGCGCCACCGGCCGCGGCCGGGAACTGTGGGTGTACGGCCGCGACCGCCGCCCGTGCCGCAGATGCGGTACCGCCGTCGAACGCGGGATGCTGGGCGAGCCGCCGGCCGAGCGCAGCATCTATGTGTGTCCGCGATGTCAGACACGGTGACGCGGATGCGCCGAACCCCTAGGGTCGGGCGCAAGACCGGTCGGCCCCAGGCGTCGACCCGCACCGCGACGTCAGGAGGACGAATGGACATCGAACAGCGCGTGGCCGCACTCGAGAAGATCGAAGCGATCAAGGAACTCAAGTACCGCTATTGGCGCGCCTGCGACGCCAAGGATCCCCGCGGATTCCGTGACGCCTTCATCGCCTCCGGCGCCCGGATCGATTACGGCCGCCTCGGCGCGTTCGACGACGTCGAGCCGATGGCGCGGATCTTCACTCAGGTGGCACTGCACAAGGTGGACGGTCGCCACGCCATCCTCGACATGCACCACGGGATGCACCCGGAGATCCGGCTCACCGGTGAGTCGTCTGCGATCGGCCGGTGGACGCTGCGATTCCGACAGCTCAACCTGTCGGACCGTACCGAGACGATCGCCACCGGCGAATACGACGACGAGTACGTCGTCGAGAACGGCGAATGGAAGATGTCGAAGTGCGTCTTCACCGAGACCTGGTCGGTGACACGCCCACTCGACGCCGGGGCGATCATCACCGAGGGCGCCTTCGCCGCAGAGTCGGCCGGGTGAACCGGATCAGCGGATCTCGTGGTCGGGCTCGGGCCCGAAGACGAACCGCCTGCCGGTGATCTCCTCCACGGCGATCTCCACGTACGTCGTCCGCACCGTGGGAATCCAGGGGTTGAGCGGGGTCTGGTCGGCCGCTTCGATCTCCGCGGAGTCTCGGAGGATGCGGGCGCGCCCCTTGGCCACCACGCTCCAGCCGATCCGGCTGGTGAAGGCGTCCACCTCGATCACTGCTCGGTCGTTGACGGCGAGCTCGGCCAGCTTCGTGCCCTCCGCGGTCCGGAACAGGATCTTGCCGTTCGACACGTAGATGTTCACCGGGAAGACGTCCGGCTGCCCGTCGACGCAGACCGCCAGCCTGCCGAGGACGCTGCCCTCCAGCAGTTCCCACGACTGTTCGTTGCTCAGGTTCTCCACCGGCTGCGTACTCATGGCCCCAGTCTGGCCCAGACCGCCCGGGCTGTACAGGGCACTTGGTCTGTGAGCCGGGCGACGTGAGTCGGATTCGCCGCTAGTCCGGAACGGGAACCGGTTCGAGGATCTCGCGGCGCGCCTCCGGTGCCGCGGCGCGCAGCGCATCGGCGGAGGCGTCGTCGGGCTGGCGCTGCGAGGCGATCTCGGCGTCCACCCGCGCCTTGTACGTCGCGACCTCGGTGGCGACCCTCGTCTCGTCCCATCCCAGGACCGGGGCGATCAACTCGGCCACCTCCTGCGCGCAGTCGACCCCGCGGTGGCTGTACTCGATCGCGATCCGCGTGCGACGGGCGAGCACGTCCTCCAGGTGGAGTGCGCCCTCGGCCCACACCGCGTAGACGATCTCGACCCGCAGGTACTGCGGTGCCGCCTGCAGCGGCTGCAGCAGCGACTCGTCGGCGTCGGCGTAGTACAGCACGTCGTCGAGCAGTGAGCCGTAGCGGTTCAGCAGCCGCCGGATCCGGTAGGGATGCAGGCCGAACCGCTGCCCCAGGTGCTCGCACTGGTTGATCAGTGCGAAGTAGCCGTCGGCCCCCACCAGCGGCACCCGCTCGGTGATCGACGGTGCGACACGGGTGGGGATGTAATCGTTGCAGGCGTCCACGGCGTCGGCCCCCATCACCCGGTAGGTGGTGTACTTGCCGCCCGCGATCGACACCAGGCCGGGTGCGACGACGGCCACCGCATGCTCGCGGGAGAGTTTGGAGGTCTCGTCGTCCTCACCGGCGAGCAGCGGCCGCAGCCCGGCGTACACGCCTTCGATGTCGTCGTGCGTCAGCGGGGTCACCAGTTCCTGGTTCACCCGGTCGAGGAGGTAGTCGATGTCTTTACGCGTGGCGGCGGGATGCGCGAGGTCGAGGTTCCAGTCGGTGTCGGTGGTGCCGATGATCCAGTGCGTCTCCCAGGGGATCACGAAGAGCACCGAACTGGCCGTCCGCAGGATGATCGCAGTCTCCGAGACGATCCGGTCGCGCGGGACCACGATGTGCACTCCCTTGGACGCACGCACCTTGAAGTGACCGCGCTGCTTCGAGAGTGCCTGCACCTCGTCGGTCCACACCCCGGCCGCGTTGATGACGCAGTGTCCGCGCACCTCGGTGGTCTCCCCCGTCTCCGAATCGCGGACCTTCACGCCCATCACCCGGTCGGACTCGGTGAGGAAGCCGACGGCCTGCGTCGAGGTCCGGATCACCGCACCGTACTGCGACGCGGTGCGGGCGAGGGTGAGGCTGTGACGGGCGTCGTCGACGACCGTGTCGTAGTACCGGATGCCGCCGATCAGCGAATCGCGCTTGAGGCTCGGCGCCACGCGCAGCGCACCCGACCGCGACACGTGCCGTTGTCCCGGAACCGATTTGGCGCCGCCCATCCGGTCGTAGAGGAACAGTCCGGCGGCCATGTACGGGCGCTCCCAGAAGCGGCGCGTGAGCGGAGCGAGGAAGGGCAGCGGCTTCACCAGGTGCGGAGCGAGCAGACGCAGCGACAGCTCGCGTTCACGCAGCGCCTCCCGCACCAGACCGAACTCGAACTGCTCCAGGTAGCGGAGCCCGCCGTGGAACATCTTCGACGAGCGGCTCGAGGTGCCGGACGCGATGTCGCGGGCCTCCACGAGCGCCACGCGAAGACCGCGAGTGGCCGCGTCGAGCGCCGCGCCGACGCCGACCACTCCGCCGCCGACGACCACGATGTCGAACTGTTCAGAGCCCAGTCTGCGCCAGGCCTCGTCGCGATAGGCGGGGCTGAGGTCGGCGGGCCGATCCGGATTGAACTCGCTCTCCATATTTCGCAAGACTACCCGAGGGTAACCGGCCGTCATGCCAGACTTGACGGCGTGAAATCGGATGCTCAGTACGTCGCCGCAATCGATCAGGGAACCACGTCCACCCGGGCGATGATCTTCGACCGCAAGGGGTCTGTGATGATGAGCGAGCAGGTGGAGCACAGACAGATCTTTCCCCGCGCCGGCTGGGTGGAGCACGACCCGATGGAGATCTGGCGCAACACCCGTCGCGTGGCCGCCGCCGCGCTGGCGGCGGCGCAGCTGCATCCGGGGAACATCGCGGCATGCGGGATCACCAATCAGCGGGAGACCACCGTCGTCTGGGATCGGCACACCGGCACTCCGATCCACAACGCGATCGTCTGGCAGGACACCCGCACCGATGCGCTGTGCGAGGAACTCGCGGGCGAGCACGGCGTCGACCGCTATCGCGAGCGGACCGGGCTGCCGCTGTCGACGTACTTCGCCGGGCCGAAGGTCGCGTGGATCCTCGACAACGTCGAGGGCGCCCGCGATCGCGCCGAGGCCGGCGACCTGCTGTTCGGAACGATGGACAGCTGGCTGGCGTGGAACATGACCGGCGGCGTCGACGGCGGGCTGCACGTCACCGACGTGACGAATGCGTCCCGCACCATGCTGATGGATCTGCATACGCTGCAATGGGATCCGGAGATCTGCGCGGACCTGCGCATCCCGATGTCGATGCTTCCCGAGATCCGGTCGAGCTCCGGTGTGATCGGGAGCCTGCGGACCTCGGGCTCCCTCCCAGATGTGCCGCTGGGCGGCATCCTGGGCGACCAGCAGGCCGCGATGTTCGGCCAGGCCTGCCTGGAACCCGGCGAGGCGAAGAACACCTACGGCACCGGCAACTTCCTGCTGCTCAACACCGGCACCGAGGCAGTGCTCAGCAAACACGGCCTGCTGAGCACCGTCTGCTATCGACTGGGCGATGAGCCGGCACGCTATGCGCTGGAGGGATCGATCGCGGTCACCGGCTCCCTGGTCCAATGGCTGCGCGACAACCTCGGGATCATCGACACGGCCGCCCAGGTGGAGGAGTTGGCCCGCCGAGCCGACGACAACGGGGGCGTCTACTTCGTCCCGGCGTTCTCCGGGCTGTTCGCGCCCCGCTGGCGACCGGATGCGCGCGGCGTGATCGTCGGGCTCACGCGGTTCGCCGACCGCACGCACATCGCACGCGCCGTCCTGGAGGCCTCCGCGTACCAGACGCGCGAGGTGATCGAGGCGATGCAGGCCGACTCGGGCGTGCACCTGCAGACGCTGAAGGTGGACGGCGGCATGGTCGTCAACGAGCTGTTGATGCAGTTCCAGTCGGACATCCTGGATGTCCCCGTGGTGCGGCCGGTGGTGAACGAGACCACCGCGCTGGGCGCCGCATACGCGGCCGGCCTCGCCGTCGGCTATTGGTCGAGCACCGATGAGATCCGCGACAACTGGGCGCGCGGCGGGCGGTGGGAACCGCGGATGTCGGAGTCCGACCGCACACGGCTTTTCGAGGGCTGGAACCGCGCGGTGACGCACAGTTTCGATCTGGCATGAGCCATTGACATACAACCGATTAGTTGTATGTTTGAGAGGTGACCGAGGACGACGAGGACCGCGCTGACGCGCTGTTCCACGCCCTCTCCGACCGCACACGGCGGGACATCCTCCGGCGGGTGCTGGCCGGCGAGCACTCGGTCACCGCGTTGGCGGAGAAGTACGACATGAGCTTCGCCGCGGTACAGAAGCACGTCGCCGTCCTCGAACGGGCCGGTCTGCTGGTGAAACGCCGTGCGGGCCGCCAGCAGATGGCGTCCGGCGACGTGAACGCTGTGCGCTCGGTGTCGGCGATGCTCTCCGACATCGAACAGATCTGGCGGGGCCGCATCGCCCGCGTCGACGACTTGCTCGCCGCATCCCCGGCCCCGACGACCGACACCACCGATCCCTCTGACATCCCACGAGACCATCGACCCTGAGGACCAGCCATGCCTGTCATCGACGTCCAGACCGACACGGACGCTCTCACCCTGACCATCACCGCCGAATTCGCCGCGCCTGTGGAGCGCGTCTGGGAGGTGTACGAGAACCCGCGCCGACTCGAGAAGGTGTGGGGACCGCCCGAGTACCCGGCGACCTTCGTCGAGCACGACTTCACTCCCGGCGGACGCGCCACCTACTACATGACCAGTCCCGAAGGTGAGAAGTTCGGGGGCTGGTGGCGCTTCGAGACAATCGACCCGATGTCGTCGTTCACCTTCGAGGACGGTTTCGCCGATGCCGAACTCAAGCCGCTCGACGGCATGCCGGTGTCGCAGAACCGCTACGTCTTCGAGGCCACCGACAGCGGCACGCGCGCTGTCTTCACCTCCACCTACGAGAGCGCCGAGAACCTCCAGAAGGTCTTGGAGATGGGCATCATCGAGGGAGCCTCGGCGGCGATCAACCAGATCGACGACCTCCTCGCCGCGTAGGCGAATCGGGCTCGCGCATGCGGCGGTCGACGGCGAACTCCCGCAGCGCGACCGCGATGCCGCAGAAGGCCAACGCGGCGAAACCGAAGCTGAGGACCCTGGCCGATCCCACGATGTCGGGGCCGCCCAGAGCCACCAGCAGACCCGCCAGCGCCGAGCCGCAGGCGTTCGCGATCAGCTGGCTGGTGTTCAGTCCCGCCGACGCCTGGGCGGCCTCCGCTTCGTCATCGGTGACCCGCAGACCCGCGGTGAACCAGTGCGCCATCGCCATGCCGATGCCGCAGCCGCCGACGAACAGCACCGCGTACCACGCCACGATCACGCCGGGCGAGGGGTCGCGCATCTGCAGCAGGCCGTACAGGATCAGCCCCGGCCCCAGCAGGAGCGGACCGCAGATCCGGACCGCTCGCCGCCCGCGCTCGCTCTCGATTCCGCTCGCGGAGATCGAGGCGACCGTCCATCCCCAGGACAGTGCCGCTCCGAGGAAACCGGCGGCGAGCGGCCCGAGCCCGCCGATCCGCTGCCCGAACAGCGGCAGGAAGGTCTCCACCGTCGACACCGCGGCGAGAACCAGGATCGCCAGGTAGATCCATCGCAGCGGCGACCGGCCCCGATAGGTCGTCTCCGGCAGCACTCGGGAACTCGCCCGCCGCTCCCAGCCCACGAAGCCCAGGCCCGCCAGCACGGCGAAGGCCAGCAGCGTCCACGTCGCGATCCCGTGCACCAGCGAGGCCACGCTGATCGCTCCGACCGCCGTCGTCAGCAACGCCAGCGACATCCACGGAACCGCGGCGGCCGGTTCACCGGATGTGCGCCGTGCGGGAAGCGCCCGAAGCGTCATCGCGATCAGCGCCAGCGCCAGGAGGGTGAGCAGGCCGAATGCCCCACGCCAGAAGTGGATCTGGGCGAAGAATCCGCCGACCACGGGTCCGACGAAGTTGCCGACTCCCCACATCGCCGACATCAGGGCGATGGACCGCTGCCACAGATGAGGAGCCAGCACCAACCGCACCACCGCGAAGCCCAGGCCGCCGAGGAGACCGGCCCCGAATCCCTGCAGGGCCCGGCCCACCAGCATCACGGTCATGGTCGGCGACGCGCCGGCGACCACCGTGCCCGCAGCGAACAGCGCGAAGGCCCACACGTACGACCGCCTGGCCCCGAGCCCGGCCAGCCAGCGGCTCACCAACATCGACGAGATCACCGAGACCACCAGGAAGACGGTCATCGTCCAGGCGTACAGGTCCTGACCGCCGATGTCGGCGACCGCACTGGGCAGCAGCGAGGTGGTCAGGTAGACGTTGATCGCGAACAGCGCCACGCCGCCCGCCATCACCACCATCGGCGCGCGGTTGTCGCGCCCCAGCAGTTCCCGCCAGGTGCTCAATCCAGATCGTCGTGCCGGACGAGCTGGCGGGCGGCCTCGGTGATCGATCCCGACAGGGACGGGTACACCGAGAACGTCTGTGCGATCTCCGAGACCTGCAACTTGTTCTCCACGGCGATCGCGATCGGCAGAATCAGCTCCGAAGCGTTGGGCGCGACCACCACGCCGCCGATCACCACGCCGGTCGCCGGGCGGCAGAAGATCTTGACGAAGCCGCGGCGCAGACCGCTCATCTTGGCGCGCGGATTGGTCGACAGCGGCAGCATCACGGTGCGCGCCGGGTACTCCCCCGCGTCGATGGCCTTCTGCGAGACACCGACGTTGGCGATCTCGGGCCGGGTGAAGATGGCCGACGCCACCGTCTTGAGCCGGATCGGGCTCACGCCCTCGCCGAGCGCGTGGTACATGGCGATGCGTCCCTGCATGGCGGCCACCGAGGCGAGCGGCAGCACCCCCGTGCAGTCGCCGGCGGCGTACACGCCGGGCGCCGATGTGCGGGAGACCCGGTCGACGGTGATGTACCCGCCCCGATCGGTCACCACGCCCGCCTCCTCCAGGTTCAGCGAACCGGTGTTGGGGACCGAACCGACCGTCATCAGCACGTGGGTGCCCGTCACCTCCTTGCCGTCCGCGAGGTGCACGGTGGCGGAGTCCTCATCGCGCGTCACCCGGTCGGCGCGCGCGTACTTGATGAGGGTCACTCCGCGCTCGGAGAAGGCCTCCTCCAGGACGCGCGCGGCATCCTCGTCCTCGTGCGGAAGCACGCGGTCCCGGCTCGACACCAGCGTCACCTTCACGCCCAGCTCGGTGTACGCGTGAGCGAACTCGGCGCCGGTGACACCCGATCCGACGATCACCAGATGCTCGGGCAGCTCGGCCAGGTCGTAGAGCTGGCGCCAGTTGAGAATCCGCTCCCCGTCCGGCTGCGCCGTCGGCAGGATCCGCGGCGACGCCCCGGTGGCGATGAGCACCACGTCGCTCTCGTAGGTCTCGGTGGTGCCGTCGGCGAGCGTCGCCACCACTTCGTGCGCTCCGATTCCGGTTCCCGTCCGACCGAGCCGTGCGGTTCCATTGACGATCGTCACGCCCTCGCTGATGAGACGCGAACGGATGTCGGCCGACTGCGCGAAGGCCAGATCCTTCACCCGCTGGTGGATCTGCGGCAGGGTCACCATCGCCTGGTCGGTGGCGATGTTGATGCCGAGGTCCACGGCACGGCGCACCTCGGTGCGGATTCCGGTGGACGCGATGAACGTCTTCGACGGAACGCAGTCCCACAGCACGCACGCGCCGCCGATCCCATCCGAATCGATGACCGTGATCTCCGCGCCGTAGGCCGCACCGGTCAGGGCCGCCTCGTAGCCGGCCGGCCCACCACCGATGATCACGATCTTCGCCACTGTGCACACTCCTTAGACACGACTCTGGACTCCGTGAACAAACTTATCCCCTGGCTGCTGCGCGCGCCGCCCGGACCGGCCGGTGTTCCCTCATCGGCCACCGACCGAATAGGCTGGCGACGTGCCGATCTATGCCGCCTACGCGTCGAACATGGACCCTGCCCAGATGCTGGAGCGGGCTCCGCACTCGCCGATGGCCTCGACCGGATGGCTCAACGGCTGGCGGCTGACCTTCGCGGGCGACGACATCGGTTGGGAGGGTTCGCTCGCCACCGTGACCGAGGACCGCGACAATCCCGACGCGCGCGTATTCGTGGTGCTCTACGACGTCACCGCAGAGGACGAGAAGAACCTCGACCGCTGGGAGGGCACCGAACTCGGCGTGCACCGCAAGATCCGCGCGCGAGTCGACACCGCCGACGGACCGGTACTGGCGTGGCTGTACGTCATCGACGGCTACGAGGGCGGTCTGCCGTCCGCGCGGTATCTCGGCGTGATGGCCGATGCGGCCGAGATCGCCGGCGCGCCCGCGGACTACGTCGAGCGGCTGCGCCTGCACGAGGCGCGCAACGTGGGTCCCGGGCCCGCGGAGCCGATGGACAACGAAGGCTGACCGCGGTCGGGAAAAATTTTGGCTCCCGGAGCGGTCTGAGAGGCCGTTGCGGGAGCCAAAATACTTCGGCCGCTCAGTCCAGCTCTCCGGAGAGCACGACTCCCGCGAGCGTCGCGACGCCCACGCCGAGCGCGCGCTCATCGATGTCGAAGTTCGGCTGGTGCAGATCGCACTGCTGGCCGACGCCGGTCCACACTCCGAGCCTGGCCATGGCGCCGGGCACCGACTCCAGGTACCACGCGAAGTCCTCGCCGCCGGGCGACTGCGGCGTGTCGACCGCTGCCGCCGGACCGATGGCCTCCACGCTGCGGCGCAGCATCGCGACACTGTGCGGGTCGTTGACCACCGGCGGAACACCGCGCACATAGGTCAAGTCGTAGGTGACTCCCAGCGGCGACACCAGTTCGCCGATGATGCTCCGCACCAGCGGCTCGAGGTCCTGCCACACGTCGCGGTCGCCGGTCCGGACCGTTCCGCGCAAGCGCCCCTCCTGCGGGATCGCGTTGGGGGCGTCACCGGAATGCGCGGCACCCCATGCCATCACGGTGCCCGAGCGCGGGTCCACCCGGCGCGACAGCAGTCCGGGGAGCCCGGTGATGACGGTGCCCATCGCGTACACGAGGTCGGCGGTCAGATGCGGACGCGAGGTGTGCCCGCCGGGCCCGCGCAGATGCACTTCCACACGATCGGCCGCGGAGGTCAGCGCACCCGCGCGCAGACCGACCGTTCCGGCCGCCAGGTGCGGATCGCAGTGCAGCGCGAAGATCCTGGTGAGCCCGTCGGTGACTCCCGCGTCGATCGCGTCGAGCGCACCGCCGGGCATCACCTCCTCGGCCGCCTGGAACAGGAGCCGGACCCCGAACGGCAGTTCGCCGCCGGTCTCGGCGAACTCGGACAGCAGCAGCCCGGTGCCGAGCAGAATGGCCGCGTGCGCGTCGTGCCCGCAGGAATGCGAGACACCCTCCACCCGCGAGGTGAACGGAAGTCCGGTCTGCTCCGGGATCGGCAGCCCGTCCAGGTCGGCGCGCAGCCCGATGCGCGGCTTGTCGGCCGGCCCCAGATCGCAGACCACCCCGGTGCCCTTCGGCAGGATCTTCGGGGACAGGCCCGCATCGCTCAGGATCTGCACAACCTTCGCCGTGGTCGCGAACTCGGCCATCGACAGCTCGGGTTCGGCGTGGATCTCCCGGCGCCACGCCACCACGCGGCCGAGATTCGATGCGAGCCAGGCGTCGATCACGGGAGAACTCACAGCAGTGTCGCCGGGGTCGGGGCGGTGAGGTCCTCCAACAGCGGCAGTCGCAGCGCGCGCTTGACGGCACCGAGGTTGTCGCCGGCGAAGGACGCGCGCTCGCGGGCGACCTCGCGGGCGCGGTCGAGCAGGCGGTCGGCCTCGACCGCCTCGTCGACGATCCCGCCGGCGACGGCGTCGGCGGCACCGTAGCGGCGGGAGGTCAGCATCGCCTCGGTGAGGGTCGCATCGGGAACACGCGTGCGCAGCAGACCCGCCATCCCGCGCGGGAAGGGCATGTTCAGCGCCGCCTCCGGCAGCGACCAGAACCCGCGGTCGGAGCGCATGATGCGGTAGTCGGCGCAGAGGGCGAGCATCGCTCCGGCGCCGAACGCGTGGCCGTTGATCGCCGCGATCGTCGGCGTCGCGGCCGTCACCACCTTCGCGTACAGGGCGTGGACGGCATCGAGATACGCCGGCAGCGGCTCCGCACCGGAGAAGATGTAATCGGTGTCGAGGCCGTTGGTGAAGAACTTGCCGGTGGCGCTGATGATGAGCGGCTTCTTCGCGGCGACGGCCTCATCGGTCAGCTCCGACACCCGGGCCATCCACTCACGGCCGAAGCGGTTCTCCGGATTCGCCTCGTCCAGTTCCATGCCCTCGGTACCCAGGTACAACTCGGCGGCGTCTTCGGTGAGAGTCAAGTACGGCATGGCAGAAACCTTATCGCCGCACACCTCGGCAGGAGCAGGCACGGGTGAGACACTACGGTTGCCTCATGGATCCAACCGTCGATCATGACGCCGCGGCAGCCGCCGCGGCCGCCGTCATCGCCACCGCTACCGACTGTCCCCGCCACGACGTGGCCGTCGTCCTGGGATCCGGGTGGGCACCGGCTGCGGCGGCGCTCGGCACGCCGGTCGCGCGACTGCCGATGGCTGACATCCCCGGCTTCGGGACCCCGTCCGCGCGGGGACACGCGGGCACCGTCGAGTCGATTCAGCTCGGCGAAACCCGCGTGCTCGTCCTGCTCGGCCGGATCCACGCCTACGAGGGCCATGCCCTGGCGCGCGTGGTGCACCCGGTACGGACCGCGGCCGCCGCCGGCGCGCACACCGTCGTCCTGACGAACGCGGCGGGCGGCATCCGTCCCGGACTCGAGGTGGGCCGACCCGTGCTCATCGCCGACCAGATCAACCTCACCGGCCGGTCCCCGTTGGAGGGCGCGCACTTCGTGAACATGGTCGACGCCTACAGCCCGGCGCTGCGTGCGGCGGCCCGCCGCGTCGACCCCGAACTGGCCGAAGGCGTATACGCGGGACTGCCCGGTCCCCAGTACGAGACGCCCGCCGAGATCCGCATGCTCGGCGTGATGGGGGCCGACCTGGTGGGGATGTCCACCGTGCACGAGACGATCGCGGCCCGGGCGGCCGGCCTCGACGTCCTCGGACTGTCGCTGGTCACCAATCTCGCGGCGGGAATCACCGGGGAGCCGCTCGACCACGCGGAGGTCCTGGCCGTGGGCCGCGAGTCGGCCGAGCGGATGGGCCGGCTGCTCGGCGCGGTCATCGGCGCGCTCGCCGAACGGTGAGCCGATGCTGACCTTCGGAACCGCCGGTCTGCGGGGCCCCGTGGCGCCCGGGCCCGACGGGATGAACGTCGCCACGGTGACCCGCGCGACGGCGGGCCTGGCCGACTGGCTGATCGCGCGCGGACACGCCGGAGCGCCCGTCGTCGTGGGCCGCGACGCCCGCCACGGCTCGGAGGAGTTCGCCGCGGCGACGCGCGAGGTCCTGGCCGCGAGGGGATTCGACGTGATCGCGCTGCCCGGCCCGGCGCCGACGCCGGTGACGGCCTTCGCGACCCGCGTGCACGGCGCCGCCGCCGGCGTGATGATCACCGCCTCACACAATCCGCCGCGTGACAACGGCTACAAGGTGTACCTGGGCGATCCGCCGTGCCCGGGCGCCCAGTTGGTGGGCCCCGCCGATCGGGAGATCGAGGCCGCGATCGCCGCGACCGGACCGGCGGAGACGATTCCCCGGAGACCGGTGGCTCCGGACCGACGAGCCCGCGCCGCGCGCGCCGACTACCTGGCGCGGATCTGCGCACGCTTCGAGGGGGCGATTGCGCGGCCCCTGCGGATCGCGTTGACACCGTTGCACGGCGTCGGCGGCGACCTCGCGGTGGAGGCGCTCGCCCGCTGCGGATTCTCCGACGTGCACGTGGTCGGCGAGCAGTTCGCTCCCGATCCGGACTTCCCCACGGTCGCTTTCCCGAACCCCGAGGAACCCGGCGCCACCGACCTGCTGCTGGCACTGGCCGACGACGTGGACGCCGATCTCGCGGTCGCGCTCGACCCGGACGCCGATCGCTGCGCGGTAGGCATCCGCGACGGCGACCGCTGGCGCATGCTCACCGGCGACGAGACGGGGGCGCTGCTGGGCACCTGGGTCCTCGACGCCGTCGCCGAGTCGGCGGTGCCGCACGGCGACCGCCCGGTGGTCGCCAGCTCGATCGTCTCCGGCACGCTGCTGCACGCCGCGGCGCTGCGTCGCGGCGCCGACGCCCGCCGCACCCTCACCGGGTTCAAATGGCTCGTTCGGGCGGGCGAACCGCTCGTCTACGCCTACGAGGAGGCGCTCGGGCACTGCGTCGACCCGGCTGCCGTCCGCGATAAGGACGGAATCAGCGCGGCGGTGGCCGCCGCCTTCCTCGCGTCGTCCTGGATCGGGCGCGGCGGGCTGGCCGCGGCACTCGGCGCGCTGCACGCTGAGAACGGCGTGCACGTGACGGCACCGCGGTCGCTCCGGCTCGACGATCCGTCCGAGATCGCTGCGATCATGGCCGGTCTGCGCACCGCGCCGCCGGCGGCGCTCGCCGGCATCCCGGTGACGGCCGCCGACTACGCCGAACGCACCGACGGCCTGCGAACCGACGGCGTGGAGCTGACCGGTCGGCGGCCGGACGGCGTCGCTCTGCGCGTCTTCGCCCGTCCGAGCGGAACCGAACCGAAACTCAAGTACTACGGACAGCTGAGCGCGCCGGTCGCGGACGGTAGCGTCAGCACCGTGCACCACGAGCTGTCGCAGCTGTTGGACGACGTCCTGGCCGAGCTTCCGGCCGGTCGTCGCGGGGAGGAGATCCGACGATGAGCTATCCGCAGTATCCGGATCCGGGGTATTCGCAGGGCGGGCCCCCGACCGGTCCTCAGCCACCCCGCAACCAGTCGCCCTGGTCGTCGCCGGCGGTGCTGGTCGCGATCATCGCCGGCGTGGTGCTGCTGATCGGCGGGATCGCCGCCGCCGTCCTGTACTCGCAGGGGAGGAAGTCGGACACCGCGGCCCCGGTCTCGTCGTCGAGTCCACCGACGACCGTCACTCATACCGCGACCGGCACTCCGACGCCGCCCACCGTCACCGCGCAGCCCACCACCACCGCGCCGACGATCCCGACCACCGCGCCGGGCTCAGGTCCGGTCACCGTCCCCGGCGCCGACCGCCAGGGCTTCCTGTCCGGGCCGCGCTGCAACGCCTCGGAGGACGACGCGGTGTTCGTCGGATACACCGAGCGCTCTCGCGTCGTCATCTGCCAGGTGGGCACACAGACCGGCCGCTACTACTACAAGGGCGAGGCCGACGGTGACACGGTCGAGGTGGGGTATCCGACCCGCAGCGGCGACACCTTCGTCGCGACCAACGGCAGCGTCGACTACGTGGTCTCCCCCAGCTCGCTGACGATCCGGGAGAACGGCTCGACGCTCACCGTGGAGCCGATGGTCTCCAGCTGGGTGGATTAGCGGCCCGCTCCTCCGCTCGCGGTCGTGGTGCTCGGAGTCGGACCGGTCGCGAACTGCGTCCGGTAGAGCTCGGCGTAGCGGCCGCCGCGTTCCAGCAGCGATCGGTGGTCGCCGCGCTCGACCACCCGGCCTGATTCGAGCACGATGATCTCGTCGGCCGCCCGGACCGTGGAGAGCCGGTGGGCGATGACCAGCGACGTCCGCCCCGTCAGCGCCTCCGCGAGGGCCGCCGAGACGGCGGCCTCCGACGTCGAGTCCAGGTGCGCGGTGGCCTCGTCGAGGATCACCACCGACGGTCGGGCGAGCAGCAGCCGCGCGATGGTCAGCCGCTGGCGTTCGCCGCCCGAGAGGCGGTAGCCGCGTTCGCCGACCACCGTGTCCAAACCGTTGGGCAGCGAGCGGACCAGATCGTCCAGACGCGCCCGCGCCAACGCCTCCCAGAGTTCGTCGTCGGAGGCGTCCGGCCGGGCCAGCCGCAGATTGGCGCCGACGGTGTCGTGGAAGAGGTGCCCGTCCTGCGTGACCAGGCCGACGGTGCGGTGGATCGCATCCGACCGCAGGTCGCGGAGGTCCACACCGTTGAGCGAGATGCCGCCCTCATCGACGTCGTAGAGCCGGGTGGCCAGCGACGCGACCGTCGACTTGCCCGCGCCCGAACTCCCGACGAGAGCGACCATCGAGCCGGCGGGGACCTCGAAGACGACCTCGTGCAGGACCGTGCCGCCGGTGCGGGAGTCCAGTTGCGCCACATCCTCCAGCGAGGCCAGGGACACCTTGTCCGCGGACGGGTACCCGAATGAGACGTTCTCGAATCGGACCGTGACGCCGTCCGCGGCGTCGGGTACGGTCTCGGCCCCGGGGCGGTCCACGATCAGCGGCCGCAGATCGAGCACCTCGAAGACCCGCTCGAAACTGACGAGCGCGCTCATCACCTCCACGCGCGCATTGGCCAGCGCGGTCAGCGGCGCATACATGCGGGTGAGCAGCAGAGCCAGTGAGACCACCGCTCCGGCGGACAGATGCTGATGCACCGCCAGCCAACCGCCGAGACCGTAGACCAGAGCCAGAGCGAGTGCCGAGACGAGCATCAGCGCGGTGTAGAAGTAACTCTGCAGCATCGCCTGGCGGACTCCGATGTCTCGAACGGCGTCGGCGCGGTCGCCGAACTCCTTCGATTCGATCTCCGGGCGCCCGAAGAGCTTCACGAGCGTGGCGCCCGGAGCGGAGAAGCGCTCGGTCATCTGCGTCGACATCCGCGCGTTGTGATCCGCGCTCTCCCGCGCGAGCCCCGCCATCCGGCTGCCCATGCGTCGCGCCGGCACCACGAACACCGGGAGCAGGATGAGGGCGAGCACGGTGATCTGCCAGCTGATCGCGACCATCACGCCCAGGGTCAGCAGCAGGGTCACCACATTCGACACCACCCCCGAGAGGGTGTCACTGAAGGCGCGCTGCGCGCCGATCACGTCGTTGTTGAGCCGGCTCACGAGCGCACCCGTCCGGGTTCGGGTGAAGAACGCGACCGGCATCTGCTGGACGTGGTCGAACACGGCTCGGCGCAGGTCCAGGATCAGCCCCTCACCGATGTTCGACGACAGCCACCGCGTACCGATGGAGGCCGCAGCCTCCGCGACGGCGATCGCCGCGATCAACAGCGCCAGCACCACGATCTCCTGACCGGCGGCCGAGCCTCCGGATCCGATGAGGTTGACCACCCGGCCGGCAAGGAGTGGCGTGACGACGGTGAGCACCGCGGTCACCACCGAAAGCAGGAGGAAGGTTATGATGCGCCGCCGGTGCGGGCGCGCGAAACCGCTGATCCGGCGCAGTGTCGCCCGCCGGTCCGCCCGCGCCGATTTCGCGTCGGCGGCGTGCATCGACTTGTACATGACGTCCCATGCGACCGATTCCATGCTCATCGCAGATCGCCCCGTTCGGTGCTCATGTCTTACAGTGCACTTCATCAAGTGCACTTGATGTCAAGGAAAGAGCCGATGGCCGAGAGTTCGCCGCGCGGAGCGTGGCTCAGACCGGGACAGGTCGCAGACCGTGCGGGGGTCGCCGTCTCGACGCTGCACTACTACGAGCAGATCGGGCTAATCACCAGCCGCCGCACCCCCGGAAACAGGCGGGAGTACCGCAGAGACACGCTGCGGCTGGTCGCCTTCATCCGCGCCTCGCAGACACTCGGCATTCCACTCGCCCGCATCAAGGCCGCACTGGACGCACTCCCGCATGAGAAGCCGCCGACCAGGCAGGACTGGGCACGGCTGGCTCAGGACTGGCGGGCCGACCTCGACCGCCGCATCGCCGGTCTGGTGGCCCTGCGAGACGATCTGGCCGACTGCATCGGCTGCGGCTGTCTGTCGCTCACCGAGTGTCCGTACGTCAATCCGGGGGATGTCCTGGGCGAACAGGGGCCGGGGCCGCGGCGACTGCCGCCGGCGACCCGGGGATGATCCGGGGTCTCAACGCGGACCGAACTGGCGGTCGCCCGCGTCGCCGAGCCCGGGAACGATGAACTTGGCCTCGTTGAGCCGTTCGTCGACCGCACCTATCACCAGGCGCAGCGATCCGCCCCACGTACGCAGGGCGTCGAGCCCCTCCGGTGCCCCGACCACGCAGATCGCCGTGAGATCGGTGGCGCCGCGGGCGACGAGCAGATCCAGCGTGTGCACCAGCGAGCCGCCGGTCGCCAGCATCGGGTCCAGCACGCACACCGGACGCCCGGTGAGATCCTGCGGCAGCGATGCGAGGTATTCGGTGGGCATGGCCGTGGTCTCGTCGCGGGCCACGCCGACCAGACCGATCCCGGCCTCGGGCACCGCTGCGAGCGCGGCGTCGAGCATGCCGAGACCGGCACGCAGGACCGGAACGAACAGCGGCGTGGACGCGAGCCTGCTGCACGACGCCTCCCCGACGGGAGTCCGCACCTGCAACGGGCGTTCCGGAGCATCCGCGAAGGCCTCGTAGACCAGCATCTGTGACAGTCGAGCGAGTGCGTTCCGGAAGGCCGCGTTGTCGGTGGCCTCGTCGCGCAGAACAGACAGCCACGCGCGGGTCAGCGGGTGATCGACGATGCGGACATGCAGGCCTGACGAGGGGGTGTCGGTCATGCGCTCATCGTAATGTCGGGCAGTCGGTGACACGCCGTGGCCGACGGCGGCGGAACCGTTCGGCGGCCGGGTGCGTCCAATTAGGTATGAACGTCCAATCCGGCACACCGGTCATCGTCGATCCGGCCGCGGTCCACGCCGTCGCCGCCAACCAGTCGGGAGCGGCAGAGGCCGTCCGTGCGCGCACGGCGGCCGAGCGATCCGGCACGAGCACGCTGGTACCGACTTTCGGGCTGATCGGCGTCGAGTTCCTGGCCGCGCTCGAACGGCTGGGCGTGGCGCGGGCCGACCGGCTCGACGCTCTCGCCTCGCGCCACGCATCGGCCGCCGATTGCGCGAGCACCGCCCGCACCGCGTACCAGTGTTGCGACGGCACCAGCGCCAACGCGGTCGCCGGGGTGCCGGCATGAGTGCCGAACTCTTGATCGCGCCACTCAAAGCGCTGGTGGCGACACTAGGCACCGGGGTGCTCCCGCCCGGGGCGACGGCGGTCTACTCCGACACCGGGTCCGCACTGGCCGAGGCCTCGACGCTGTCGGACCGGAGTGTCGCCGCCACCGCAGCGGGCTGGCACGGCGCGGGCGGCGACCGCGCGGGTACCGCATCACGCCGTCTAGCGACTGTCGACGACTCGATCGGCACCGCCGGCAGCGACATCTCGTCCATCATCGAGCACGCGGCCGGGCGGGTGAAGGAGGCGAACACCGAACTGAACGCTCTCGTCGAATCGTTCGTCGCGACTGCCGCGACGGTCCCGGCGATCGCCTCGCCCGCAGGGCTGGCCGCGCTGGTCCCGCTCGCGCTGAGCCATCTGGCTCGCGGGGTCCACGTGGTGCAGCGAGCGCAGGTCGACCTCTCGCGCGACGCCTCCGCCCTGGAGGGGCAGGAGGCGGCCGATCCGAGCGCGGCGCGGGCCGTTTCCGGTGTCCCGTCCGCCGGTATTCCGTCGTCGGGCGGCGGGCGGATCCCGATCACCCTCCCCGACGGCTCCGTGTCCTATGCCGAGAACGAGCGCGCCGCGACCGCCGTCCGCGCTGCGCTCAGCGTCCAGGGCACCCCGTACGTCTGGGGCGGAACCACCACCGACGGCTTCGACTGCAGCGGCTTCACCCAGTGGGCCTACCGGCAGGCGGGAGTGGAGCTGCCTCGGCTCGCCCAGGACCAGGACACCGCGGGGTTCGCCGTGTCACAGGACGACCTGCAGCCGGGAGACCTCGCCGTCTGGTCCGGGCACGTCGCCATGTACATCGGCAACGGCCAGCTCGTGGAGACCGGCGGCGATCCGGTCGGAGTGACGCCGTTGCGCACCTCCAACGCCGACCAGACCTTCGAGGGCTTCTACCGGCCCCGATGACGGTCGAGGCGGGCGGCCGTCGGTCCGGATTCAGCCGAAGGTGAAGCTGTACACCTCGAGTCCGTCGCTCAGATCGATCGTCGTGTCACGGTGGCGGTAACCGTCGTCAGCGAGGTTGTACAGCCGCGGCGGGACCGAGACGTCGATCGTCCGGTCCGGGGCTCCGGGTGTGTGCACGACCGCGCGGCCGGTGCCGCCGAGAACCGCGTTGACTGATGAGGCGGTGCTGTCGAGGCGGATACGGGCGGCGTCGACCGCGCGCACCGATTCGTCGGTCACGTCGAACTCGCCCGCTAGCGCGTATGTGCTGGGCTTCGAGTCGGCGCCGAATGAGAAGGTGCGGCGTCCCACAGTCAGCGCACCGCCCGCGTAGGAGCCCTCCGAGCGCGACGCCGACACGTACATCTCCGGCGAGATCGGTCCGGAGGCCGGTCCGCCGCCGAGGTCGCCGGCACTCACGGTGGCGCCGCTGACCGGTGCCGGCAGCGCACGCTCGGGCGAGGCCTCGTGGAGCAGAGTGCGGATTCGTTGTTCCATCTCCTCGTAGCCGCCCTCACCGTAGGAGACGGCACGCACGGTGCCGTGCGCGTCGATCAGGTACTTCGCCGGCCAGTAGCGGTTGCCGTAGGCGTTCCAGATCGCGTAGTCGTTGTCCTGCACCACCGGATAGCCGATGTGTTCGTCGCCGATCGCGGCGGCCACATTGCCCGAGTCCTTCTCGAACGCGAACTCCGGCGTGTGGACTCCGACGATCTCCAGTCCCGACGTCCGGTACGCGTCCCACCACTGGCGCACGTGCGGGCCGTCGCGCAGGCAGTTGATGCACGAGTAGGTCCAGAAGTCGACGAGGACCACTTTGCCCCGGAGCCCGGCCACCGTCAGCGGGGCGCCGCCGGGCGTGTTGAACCAGCGACCGCCTCCGGTGAAGTCGGCCGCACTGCCGCAGTCGGCGAGCCCGTCGCCGCCCGTGCACGCCGCGGCACCGCCCGTCTGCCGTCCGAGTGCGCGGTTGACCGCGTCCGACTGCGACAGCGCACGGTCGACCGAGGCGGTGTACGAGGGAATCGCCGCCTGCAGCCGGGCCGGGGCGTCGAAGACGAGTGCCACCGCCAGCCCGATGAGGATCACCCCTCCCACCGCGCGGAAGGTGCGCTGCCGCCGCCGGTACGCGGCCAGCCGCTTCGCCAGCGACGCCCCCGCGACCGCGAACACGGCCAGCGGCAGTGCCGCGCCGACGGCGAACGAGACGGTCAGGACCACGGTCCGCCACCCGATGTCGCCGGTCGCGCCGGCCACCGAGATCGCGGCGAGCACCGGGCCGGCGCACGGCACGTACAGGGTGCCCAGTCCCAGGCCCAGAAGGAAGGGCGCGGCCCGCCCGCCTCGGCCCTTCGGCGTCCACCCGGGCAGTCGCGCGAACGGACGCTCCAGCACATGCGCCACCGACGGGATCAGCATGCCCAGTCCGATCAACACCAGCAGGACGATGCCGGTCCATCGCAGCAGTCCGCTCGGCAGTCCCAGCGCGGCGAGCACCAGAGTCCCGAGCAGCGTGATGAGACTGAAGCTGACCACGATTCCGCCGATGATCGCGATCGCCCGGCCCGGTGACGCCGACGTCTCGCGAGTCCCGGTCTGGGCGCCGCCGGTCACGAAGATGATCGGAATCATCGGCAGCACGCACGGCGACACCCCGGTCACCAGACCTCCGGCCAACCCCACCAGAATCATCGTCAGCATCGCGGATCCATTCCTCTCGACCGGTCTGTTCACGATTGATTCGACGCCGAGCGCGGCGGGGATTGGATCGCGGGACAGATCTCAGGGAATCGGGAACTGGACCACCATCGGTGAGGTCGGCTGCGGCGAACCGGTCATCGGCTCCACCGACAGCGAGACGCCGGCCGGCCGGCTCATGTCGGTCATGATGACGCTCGACGTGTCGGCACCGTGCACCATGCCCGCCGACTTCTTCCGCCCGTCGACGGTGATCCACACCTGGTATCCGGTCCGGTGGTCGGTCGGCGGCAGGTTCTCAACACTCACCACGGTGGCGCGCTGCGACGGTGCGTACATCGCCTTGACCGTGCCGTCGCCGACGGCACCGGTGGCCTTCTCCATGTCGGGTGCGGCGAGCACGTCGTCCATCGAGGTCCCCGAGGTCGACGTCGCCGACGGCCGGTGGTCGGCGACGACCCGCCAGGTGACGACGCCGCCCGCGGCCGCGACCGCGATGCACGCCGCTGCCGCCGCGCGCACCCAGCGGCGCGAGCGGCGCGAGCGGCCGGCGGACGGCGCGGCGGACGCCTCACCGTCCACGGCGCGCATGAGCGCGGCCCGCACCGGCGGCGGTACCGGGTCCGCGTCGGTACTCAGATCTGCCGCGGTCTCCTGCCAGGCGGCCCATGCGGCCGCACATTCGGGGCACGTCTGCAGATGCGCCTCCACCCGGCGCCTGTCGAGTTCGTCGAGCGCGTCGAGCGCGTGCAGGGGCAGCAGATCACGCGGGTGGTCGCGGGTGCTTCCAGATCGTGGATCGCTCATGGTCACCGTCCTCCCATGCAGGTCCGGAGCCGTTGCAGCCCGTCACGGATACGTGTCTTGACCGTGGCCGGACTCAGCGCGAGGGCCGCCGCGACCTCCGAGTACGGCAGTCCGCCGAAGTAGGCGCGATCGATCGCCTCGCGCGGTTTGACGGTCAGCGTGTCCAGGCAGGCCCGCACCCGGATCCGTTCGTCACGCGCCACCACGTCGTCGCTGACCGAGTCGAAGTCCGGGACGCGCGCGGCCTCGAACCGCTCGTCACGCCGGTGTTCGGCCACGTCGTGGCGCACGGTGTCGACGGCGCGGCGGTGGACGAGCGTGGTGATCCAGGCCCGCGCGCTGCCGCGGCCGCGGTCGTAGGCGCCTGCGGTGCGCCATACCTGCAGCCACGCGTCCTGCAGCACCTCCTCGCCGCGGGCGCTGCTGCCGACCACGCGTCGAGCCAGCGCCAACGTGCGCGGGCCGAGTTCGTCGAAGAGCACGTCGAAGGCGTCGCGGTCGCCTTCGCCGACCGCTTCGAGGAGGTCGTCGAACGACACCGTGCCGGTCACGACAGACTGATTCGTGTGGTCCACACCAACCATTCGACACCCGATGCGTCACGGATTGGTGTCACTGCCGATTTCGATCGAAACCAATACTCGGCCGTCTCGGCGACGAATCATCAGCGAGGGCGGCCGAGCCGGCCACCCCGTCGACGAAACGAACTCCGATGATCTCCACCTCCACCCGTCGCACCGCCGTGGTCACGCTCGCGGGCGCCGCCGCCCTGGTCGCAGTGCTCTCGGCGTGCGGCGACGACAACGACAAGACTCCGACCAGCCCGTCGACCATGTCCTCGCAGATGTCCCCCGCACCCATGTCTCAGACCCCGATGTCCCCGCCGATGTCCCAGACGCCCATGTCACCGCCGATGTCCTCGCAGATGGCACCCATGTCGCCGACGATGGCGCCGCCGGCCACCAGCGAGATGATGACTCCGCCGGGTGCGATGACGGACGAGAACGGTCCAGCCATGACCGGCCACTGACCCGAATTCACGACGTCGACCGGCCCCGTGCAGCACGCGAACGAGTTCTTGATTAGGCTCAGTGACCATGGCCGGTGACATCGTTCCCATCGAACTCGGACTGACCGAAGGCAACCTCTTCACACTGTGGGCTCCGCGGTGGCGCGAGGGCGATGACGAGTGGGAAGCGTTCCTGGGTCTGGAAGACGACCTGTACGCGTTGCCCGGCGTCGCCGAACTCGTCGCCTTCGTGCGCACAGACGACGACAACGACCTCGTCGATCACCCCGCGTGGGAGACGATCAAGAAGGTGCAGGCGGCCGAGCTGGTCCCCGACGACCGGCACAGCTACGACCTCATCGGCGTCCCCGAGCTGGCCGCCGAGGACCCGCGACCGGAGGTCCTCGGCGAGCTCGAGGACGCGCTGGAGATCGTCCGCATCATCGGCGAGGTCTGCGAACTGGCCCCGGTCACCAAGTTCTTCACGGGCAACCCGATCCTGGGCGCCGTCACGGTCGGCACCAACAACTTCGAGGGCCGCGACGGCGTCGACCTCTGGGTCCGCATCGGGCGTCTCATCGCCAAGCACTGGGACGATGTGATCGACGCTCTCGATGCGGTCATCACCGTGCCGAAGGTCGACGCCGACGCGGTGACGATCGCCGAGGACGAGTTGGCCGCGGCGGCCTCCGCCGAGGACGAGGACGAGCCCGACTTCGATGCCGAAGAAGTGGTCCTCGACGACGCCGACGACGATGACGAGCAGGACGACGACGAGGAAGACGAGATCGACGAGGACGGTTTCTGGGCCGGCGTCGGGATCGATCCCATCCGCATCTACACCGACGCCGGCGAGTTCCTGACCCTGCGCTGCTACCTCGGCGACGATCCGGTGTTCCTGGGCCGTAAGGGCACCATCTACGGTTTCGGATCGCAACGGGCGCTCACTCGCTTCCTGGCCGACAACGACGACCACGATCTGGCGAAGCTGTCGACCTTCAATGACGTGCAGGCCGCCGCCGACACCAACGAGATCGAGTACGACGTCCTCCCCGAGAACGTCTACGCGCTCCAGGGCATCGGCGAGGACATCCTGGACGGCCCGCGCCGGATCGACAGTCGCCAGCTCGATCTGGCCGTCGAACTGCTCACCGACGCCGCCGACTACGCGGGCATCGACACGGTCAACGAGGCGCTGGCCACCACCACGCCGCTCGGCTGGTTCGTCGACTACGCCATCAATCCCGACCCGAAGCGGCTCGCCCCGTCGGGCCCGTTCGACAACGAGGCCGAGGTGTGGCGCGCGCTGGTCCACGACTTCGAGGACCGCCTGGTACGGCGGGGTTAGCCGCCGCCCCGCCCCACGGCCAGTAACGCGAGCACGCCTCTACGCCCGCCTAGGCCAGTTGAGCGAGCCTCCATCCTAGGCCAGTTGAGCGAGCCTCCCTCCTAGGCCAGTTGAGCGAGCCTCCCTCCTAGCCTCCTAGGCCAGTTGAGCGAGCCTCCCCTCCTAATAGGCCAGTTGAGCGAGCCTCCCCTCCTAATAGGCCAGTTGAGCGAGCGAAGCGAGTCGAAACCCACCCCACTCAGCCCATCAGCACCTCGAACCCGGGCTTGATCACGTCGTCGATCAGGCGCAGACGCTGGTCGAACGGGAGGAACGCCGACTTCATCGCGTTGACGGTGAACCGCTCGAAATCGGCCCACCCGTAGCCGAACTGACGATGCAGGACCATGAACTCACGGCTCATGGACGTGTTGCTCATGAGGCGGTTGTCGGTGTTCACCGTCACCCGGAACCGCAGTTTCGCGAGGATGTTGAAAGGGTGATCCGTCAGCGACGCGACGGCACCGGTCTGCACATTGCTGCTCGGGCACAGTTCCAGCGGAATCCGCTTGTCGCGGACGTAGTCGGCGACTTGGCCCAGCTTCGCGCCGTCGAAGGATGAGTCGGTCGGCCGGGAGCCGGGCGGGAGCACCACGTCGTCCATCACCCGCACCCCGTGGCCGAGCCGGTCGGTGCCGCAGAACGCGACCGCCTCGTGGATCGACGGTAGCCCGAACGCCTCGCCGGCGTGGATGGTGAAGTGCGAGCACTCGCCGCGCAGGTACTCGAAGGCGTCGAGATGTCGGCTCGGCGGATTCCCGGCCTCGGCGCCCGCGATGTCGAACCCGACCACACCGCGGCCACGGAAGCGGACCGCGAGTTCGGCGATCTCGCGAGAACGCGCCGCGTGCCGCATCGCCGTCACGAGGCATCGGACGATGATCGGCCGGACTCCTCCCGACGACGCCGCGGCCTCCCCCGCCGCGAAGCCGCGCAGCACCGCCTCCACCACTTCGTCGAGGGACAGTCCCTGCTCCAGATGGAGCTCGGGAGCGAACCGCACTTCGGCGTACACCACACCGTCGGCGTGCAGATCCTCCACGCATTCGCGGGCCACCCGCTCGAGGGCGTCGGCGGTCTGCATCACGGCGACGGTGTGCGCGAACGTCTCCAGGTAGCGCTCCAGCGATCCGCTGTCAGCGGCGGTGGCGAACCACTCCGCCAGCTCGTCGGCGTCATCGGCGGGCAAGCGGTCGTAGCCGCCCCTGCGAGCGAGGTCGACGACGGTGGCCGGGCGCAGTCCCCCGTCCAGGTGATCGTGCAGCAGCACCTTCGGCGCCAACCGGCATTCTTCGACGGTGATCGTGGCGGAAGTGACCATGGCCTCGACGGTAGCGCCGATCCGGCGGCCGCGCGCGATGAGCGCGACCGCTCAGTTCAGCAGCGCCGTCAGCATCGCCCCGGCCTCAGCCACCTTCCCGGGCAGATGCCCGTTCGGGACCATGTTGATCACCAGCCCGTCGATCCCCTGGTCGAGTACCCGCCGCTGCAACTGGTCGGCGACGTCGTCCGGAGTACCGATGAACATCCGGTCGGTGGCGCGCGAGTAGGTCTCGTCGTCGATCACTTCCGGGTCCACGCCAGTCTTGCGGAGGTAGTCGTGCGCCAGGCTCCGGGCACGGTCGCCGTCCACGTCCATGATCACGAAGCTCAGGAAGCTGGTCTCCAGGGTGTCGCGATCGCGTCCGGCCTCCTCGCACCGTGCCGCGAGCGCGTCCATCTTGCGCGGCAGTTCGGAGGCGTTGCAGATGACGTTGAGGTGGTCGGCGTAGCGCGCGGCCAGACCGAAGGTCTTCTTCTCCCCGCCGCCGCCGAGCATGATCGGCAGGTCGTCGCGCAACCGAGGCTGGTTGAGCGTGTCGTGCGCCGAGTACCACTTGCCGGTCAGCTCCGGCCGCCCGCCGCGCAGCATCGGCGAGAGGATCTCGAGCGATTCCGACAGCCGCTCGAACCGATCGGTGAAGGTCCCGAATTCAAAACCCATCTGATCGTGCTCGAGCTGGAACCAACCCGCGCCGATCGCGCACACCGCCCGGCCGCCGCTGACCACGTCGAGGGTGGTGACGGTCTTGGCGAGCATCGCCGG
The DNA here is from genome assembly GCF_041950545.1 of Gordonia sp. PS3. NCBI lineage: Bacteria > Bacillati > Actinomycetota > Actinomycetes > Mycobacteriales > Gordoniaceae > Gordonia > Gordonia sp. PS3. The sequence continues at coordinate 2,686,078 of NZ_CP169524.1, forward strand.
ATTGCGATACGTGTTGCCCGTGACGAGCGCCGACAGCTTGATCTCGGATGTCGCGCCCGACAGCGCACCGAGCGTGGTGTACGCCTCCAGCATCGGCTCGCTCGGCGCACCCAGTCCCGGCAGTTGGTAGAAGTGATCCATCACGAAGACGGTGTCGAAGCCGGAGCGCTCGGCCTCCCGCGCCTGCGCCGCAACGGTCGGGAAGATGTCCGCGACCGGTCCGGCGTTCTCCGGCGCGAGCGGGTCGGGGTAGGTGAAGTTGGGAATCTGGTATCCGATGCGAATCCGCTTGTCGACCATGCGATCCAACGTAGCGCCGAAAGCCAGTCCCCGCTCGTCGATTCACCCGGCGGCCGGGACCCGGTCGAGAATGCGCGAAGCGGGCCGGGACACGGGCTCGACGCGCACGTCGACCCCGCCGTCGAGGGCGGCCAGCGCACCCTCGATGCGTGTCTCGTCGTCGGTGTGAAGGGTGAGCAGCGGCTGCCCGCGGCGCACCTGGTCGCCGATGGCGGCGTGCCACACGACGCCGGCGGTCGCCGACACGGCCTGACCGGGCCTGCTGCGCCCGGCACCGAGCAGCCAGGCCGCCTGCCCCACGGCCAGCGCGTCGAGCCTCGCCAACCGGCCGTCGCGGTCGGCGATCACCTCGTGCGTGCAGCGCGGTACGGGCAACGGGGCATCCGGATCTCCGCCCTGCGCCTCGATCATCGAGCGCCAGGTGTCCATCGCCTTGCCGTTCGCCAGGTTGCGGAGCGGATCCACGTCGTGCATCCCGGAGGCGTCGAGCATCTCCGACGCCAGCGCCGCCGTCAGTTCCACCACGTCCGCGGGACCGCCGCCGGCCAGCACTTCCAGGGACTCGGCGACTTCGACGGCGTTGCCCGCGGTGCGGCCCAGCGGCGTCGCCATGTCGGTCAGGAGGGCGCTGGTACGCACGCCCGCGTCCGCACCGAGCGCCACCATCGTCTCGGCGAGCTCCCGCGCGTCGGCCATGTCCTTCATGAACGCGCCGGAGCCCACCTTGACGTCGAGCACCAGCGACTGCGTGCCCTCCGCGATCTTCTTGCTCATGATGCTGCTGGCGATCAGCGGGATCGACGCGACGGTCCCGGTCACGTCGCGCAGTGCGTACAGCTTGCGGTCGGCGGGCGCGAGGTCGGCGGTCGCCGCGCAGATCACCGCACCGACCCTGCCCAGTTGACTGCGCATCGCGTCCACGGACACCTCGGCCCGCCATCCCGGTATGCACTCGAGCTTGTCGAGGGTGCCGCCGGTGTGACCGAGCCCGCGGCCGGACAACTGCGGCACCGCGACTCCGTACGACGCGACCAGCGGCGTGAGCGGCAGCGTGATCTTGTCGCCCACGCCGCCGGTGGAGTGCTTGTCGACGGTCGGCACCCGCCGGCCGCCGCGCCGCAGGTCCGAGAAGTCCATCGTGATGCCGGAGTCGATCATCGCGGCGGTCCAGTCTCCGATCTCGCGACGGGTCATCCCGCGCAGGACGATCGCCATCAGCAGCGCCGACATCTGCTCCGGAGCCACGTCGCCCGCGGTGAATCCGGCGATCATCCCGCGGATCTGCTCACCGGTCAGTTCGCGGCCGTCCTTCTTGGCCAGGATCGCGTCGACCGGCTCGAGCGATGCGGTCACCGGATCGCCTCCAGGTGGCCCGGGCCGAAGGCGTCCGGCAGCAGTTCCCGCAGCGGCCGAGGCCCCCCGGCCGAGTCGACGAGAAGCTCCTCGCCGCCGAACTCCAGGAGCACCTGTCGGCAGCGGCCGCACGGGGTCAGCACGCTGCCGCGCGCGTCACAGACGCTCACCGCTATCAGTCGTTCGCGCGAGGCGCGATCGGCGTCCATACGACCGAGAGAAATGCCCGCCGCGACCATCGACACCTCGGCGCAGAGCCCTAAGCCGTATGAGACATTCTCCACATTGCTTCCGGTGATGATCTGGCCGCTGAGTGTGATTCCCGCCGCACCGACCGCAAAGCCGGAGTAGGGGGCGTATGCCCTGGTCATCGCCGTCGACGCCGCGTTTCGCAATGAATCGAAGTCGATTCCCGCAGTCAATTGATCCCCTCTCCACACAAATCACCGTAGGTAAGGCACACCTAATTAAATCGGTGGACCTTGGTCACATTGCTCCGGCAATTTACGACAACACTCAGCTTAGGTTTAAAGTCAGGAGCATTGGGTCTTGCAGCGACCTACGCGTGCGCTTGCGGTCCCACCCCAAGTCCACGACAACGGAGGCGTAGTTTCGCGATGAGCACCCCCACAGAGGTTGCACCGGCACCGGTGCGCAAGCGCTCTCTCTACAGAGGTGACCCAGGCATGTGGTCGTGGGTGTTGCACCGCATCACCGGCGTGTCCATCTTCTTCTTCCTCTTCGTGCACGTGCTCGACACCGCCGTCATCCGGGTCAACGAGAACACGTACACCGAGATCATCGACACCTACAAGACGCCGATCATCGGCCTCATGGAGATCGGTCTCGTCTTCTGCGTGCTCTACCACGCCCTCAACGGTCTGCGCGTCATCCTCGTCGACTTCTGGTCGAAGGGCGCCAAGTACCAGCGCCAGATGCTGTGGGCCATCCTCACCGTCTTCGCGATCGTGTTCATCGCGGCTGCCGTGCGCATGCTGCAGATCCTGATCACGCACGCGCTTTAAGGGAGCTGAGAAACAATGACTGAAGCAAAGACCCTCGGCACCGCCTACGACCGCCCCGCCAGCCTGGACGCGCCGGGTGCCCCGCGCATCCGCAGCCGCGGCAACTTCGAGAAGAACGCGTGGCTGTTCATGCGTTTCTCGGGCCTGGCCCTCATCGTCCTGACGTTCGGCCACATGTTCATCATGCTCATGTGGGACAGCGGCGTGCACCGCATCGACGCGTCGTTCGTCGCAGACCGCTGGAAGTCGCCGTTCTGGCAGGTCTGGGATCTTTTCATGCTCTGGCTCGCGCAGCTGCACGGCGGCAACGGCGTCCGCACGGTGATCGCCGACTACTCGCGCAAGGACTCCACCCGCTTCTGGCTGAACACCTTGCTCGCCCTGTCGATGATCCTGATCCTCGTGCTGGGCACCTACGCGATCCTCACCTTCGGCAGCGCCAGCTAAGGAGAACTAGAAACCCATGCAGGAACACCGCTATGACGTGGTCATCGTCGGCGCCGGCGGCGCCGGTATGCGCGCTGCCATCGAGGCCGCACCGCGGGCCCGCACCGCAGTCCTGACCAAGCTCTACCCCACCCGCTCGCACACCGGCGCGGCACAGGGCGGCATGTGCGCCGCTCTGGCCAACGTCGAAGAGGACAACTGGGAGTGGCACACCTTCGACACGGTCAAGGGCGGCGACTACATCGTCGACCAGGACGCCGCTGAGATCATGGCCAAGGAGGCCATCGACGCGGTGCTCGACCTGGAGAAGATGGGTCTGCCGTTCAACCGCACCCCCGAGGGCCGCATCGACCAGCGCCGCTTCGGCGGTCACACCCGCGACCACGGCAAGGCGCCGGTCCGCCGCGCCTGCTACGCCGCGGACCGCACCGGTCACATGATCCTTCAGACCCTGTACCAGAACTGCGTCAAGCACGACGTCGAGTTCTTCAACGAGTTCTACGCTCTGGACGTCAACATGACGACCGACGAGAACGGCGAGCCCGTCGCCAACGGTGTCGTCGCGTACGAGTTGGCCACCGGCGAGATCCACGTCTTCCACGCCAAGTCGATCGTCTTCGCCACCGGCGGTTCGGGTCGCATGTACAAGACCACGTCCAATGCGCACACGCTCACCGGCGACGGCATGGGCATCATCTTCCGCAAGGGCCTGCCGCTGGAGGACATGGAGTTCCACCAGTTCCATCCGACGGGTCTGGCCGGTCTGGGCATCCTGATCTCCGAGGCGGTCCGAGGCGAGGGCGGCATCCTCCGCAACGCCGACGGCGAACGCTTCATGGAGCGGTACGCACCCACGATCAAGGACCTCGCCCCGCGTGACATCGTCGCCCGGTCGATGGTGCTCGAGGTGCTCGAAGGCCGCGGCGCCGGACCCAACAAGGACTACGTCTACATCGACGTGCGCCACCTGGGCGAGGACGTGCTCAACGAGAAGCTCCCGGACATCACCGAGTTCTCGCGCACCTACCTGGGCGTGGACCCGGTCACCGAGTTGGTCCCGGTGTACCCCACCTGCCACTACGTGATGGGCGGCATCCCGACCAACGTCCGCGGCCAGGTGCTCGCGAACAACGAGCAGATCGTTCACGGTCTGTTCGCCGCCGGCGAGTGCGCCTGCGTGTCGGTCCACGGCGCGAACCGCCTGGGCACCAACTCGCTCCTCGACATCAACGTCTTCGGTCGCCGCGCCGGAATCGCCGCTGCCGAGTACGCCAACTCCACCGACTTCACCGAGCAGGTGGAGAACCCGACGGCGATGGTCGACGGCTGGCTCGCCGGCCTGCTGTCCGAGCACGGCAACGAGCGCGTGGCCGACATCCGCACCGAACTGCAGCAGACCATGGACAACAACGCGTCCGTGTTCCGCACCGACGAGACCCTGAACAAGGCGCTCGCCGATGTCCGCGCACTCAAGGAGCGGTACAACCACATCCGCGTCCACGACAAGGGCAAGCGCTTCAACAGCGATCTGCTCGAGGCCGTCGAGCTGGGCTTCCTGCTCGAACTGGCCGAGGTCACCGTCGCCGGTGCGCTCAACCGCAAGGAGTCGCGCGGCGGTCACGCCCGCGAGGACTTCCCGAAGCGCGACGACGAGAACTACCTGGTGCACACCATGGCGTACAAGAAGGGCGACGGCCTGCTCGCCGACATCGAGCTCGACTACAAGCCCGTCGTTCAGACCCGCTACGAGCCGATGGAGCGTAAGTACTGATGACTGCCACACTCGAATCCACCCCGGCGACCAATGAGCCCCCGCTGCCTCCGGTTCCGGCCGAGGCGACGATGGTCACGCTGAAGATCTACCGGTTCAACCCGGAGAACCCGGACGCCCAGGGCTTCGAGAGCTTCCGTGTCCCGGCGCTGCCGACCGACCGCCTGCTCAACCTGCTCCTGTACGTCAAGGGTTACCTGGACGGCTCGCTGACCTTCCGCCGCAGCTGCGCCCACGGCGTCTGCGGTTCGGACGCGATGCGGATCAACGGCGTCAACCGGCTGGCCTGCAAGCTCCTCATGAAGGATCTGCTGCCGAAGGACTCGTCCAAGGAGATCACCATCACCATCGAGCCCATCAAGGGCCTCCCGGTGGAGAAGGACCTCGTGGTCGACATGGAGCCGTTCTTCGACGCGTACCGCGCCATCAAGCCGTTCCTGATCACCTCGGGCAACGAGCCGACGTACGAGCGGATCCAGAGCCAGGCCGACCGCGCCCGGTTCGACGACACCACCAAGTGCATCCTGTGTGCGTGCTGCACCACGAGCTGCCCGGTGTTCTGGAACGAGGGATCGTACTTCGGACCGGCCGCGATCGTGAACGCTCACCGGTTCATCTTCGACAGCCGTGACGAGGGCGCCGCCGAGCGTCTCGACATCCTCAACGACGTCGACGGTGTGTGGCGCTGCCGCACCACCTTCAACTGCACCGACGCATGCCCCCGCGGCATCCAGGTGACGCAGGCGATCCAGGAAGTCAAGCGCGCCCTGATGTTCGCCCGCTAGAAGCAGACCTTTCTCTGCAGCCCCGACGAGGCCCCCGGTTACTTCCGGGGGCCTCGTCGTCTGCGCCGCGGGCAGCGCTTGTTTCGACTCGCTTCGCTCGCTCAACTGGCCTGGAGTTCGCTCGCTCAACTGGCCTGGAGTTCGCTCGCTCAACTGGCCTGCAGAAGGCCTGGGACTGTCGAACGCTCCCCCAGGCTGGTTGAGCGAGCGAAGCGAGTCGAAACCACCCGCACCCGGACGCCGAGCGGAGCGAGTCGAAACCACCCGCACCCGGACGCCGAGCGCGGACCGCCCGACGACCGCCCTGTAGGGTGACGCTCGTCATGAGCATGTCCGTCTTGAAGCGCGCCGCGGCGACGGTCGCCGCGTTCGGCGTCGTCGCGGCGCTGTGCGCACCGCCCTCGTCGGCCGATCCGGCCGTGGCGGTCACTCCTCCGGTGCCGATGACCACCCCGAACACCGACGCATGCCCGCATCGCACCGATCCGCCGCCCGCGGTCGACGAATCCGAAGCGGTCGCTCCCGGCGTCCCCTCGCCCTCGCCGCTGCCGGTGCCCCAGCGGCCAGTCGGCGGTGACGCGCTCGGCGGATGCGGCGTAGTCGCCGACCCCGCGGCGGGCCCGCTGCCCGACCGTCTCAACTCCTCCGGCTGGCTGATCGCCGACCTCGACTCGGGTCGAGTGATCGCCGCGAAGGATCCGCACGGCCGGTACCGCCCGGCGTCGACCATCAAGGTCCTGCTCGCGCTCGTCGTCCTCGACGAACTCGACCTCGACTCGTCTGTGGAACCGACGCCCGCGGACTGGTCGATGGAGGGCGACTCCTGCGGGATGGGCCCGGGCGGCCGCTACACGGTGCGCGACCTGCTCACCGGCCTGCTGGTCGTCTCCGGCAACGACTGCGCCTCCGCGCTGGCCGGGCGTCTCGGCGGGCATGACGCGGCGCTGGCGAAGATGAACGCGAAGGCCGCCCGGCTCGGCGCCGACGACACCCGTGCGGCCAGCCCGTCGGGCCTGGACGCACCGGGGATGTCGACCTCGCCGTTCGATCTGGCGGTGATCTTCCGAGAGGCGATGCGGAATCCGGTGTTCCGTCAGATCGTCGCACTGAGGACCTTCACCTTCCCCGGCTATCCGAAACGGCCAGACGTTCCCGGCGACGTCGACCATCCGGCATGGACGATGCACACGTCGAACACCCTGCTCCGCGACGGCTGGCCCGGGATGCTCGGCGGCAAGACCGGGTACACCGACGACGCCCTGAAGACCTTCGTCGGCGCCGCCGAGCGCCACGGCCGCAGGGTGATCGTGACTCAGATGTACGGGCTCAACGAAGCCGACAACATGTACTCACAGCAGGCTGAGCGGATGTTCGACTACGGGTTCGCGGCCCCGTCAGACACCTCCGTCGGAACACTCGACGTCGCCGATCCGCCACCGGCCGCCGCCACGACCGCCGAGCCGGGCCACGACGATCCCTCGCCCGCCTCGGTCTGGACGGCAGGGCTCGTGGCCTTCGCCGCCGTGTGTCTCACCGCCGCGGCAGTCCTGTGGCGGAAGCGATCACGGCGCTGACTCAGCGATCGTGACGGCCGAGCCAGCCGGCCAGCCCCGCCGCCGCGGCGCCGATCCCGGCCGCGGCGATCAGACGGCGCGCCTGCTTCTCCGGCTCCGCCTCATACACCGGCGCCAGGACCACGGGTTCGGCTTCCGGCTCCTCCGGGTGCTCGAGCTCGTCGACGATCAGGAACCGCTCGTTGTTCGGGTCGGCGGCGCTCCAGGCGGCCGCGTAGAGCACGATCCGGGAAGCGAGATAGGCGAAGACCATCACACCGATGATCGGCCCGAACGCGGTGCCCGCCGGGCTCCCCAACACCTTCTGCAGATACAGGCTGCTCACCGATTTCAGGATCTCGAACACGACCGCCGTGCCGAGGGCCGGCCACAGGATCGCGCGTGCCGACACCGTGCAGCGCGGCATCCACGCGAGAACCACGATGAACAGCACCCAGGTGGCGGCCACCCCGACGATCACCGACGCCGCGCGCAGCAGGAAAGTCATGAGCCAGTTGTCGAGCAGACCCAGATAGTCGGTGATCTGCGAGCCCAGCGGCCCGGTGGACACGATGTTCAGTCCGATGGTGACGAGGAACAGCAGTCCGAGCGCCACGAACGTGCCGAGGTCGTACAGTTTGCCGAGAATCGCGTTGTTCTTGACGCGCCCGCCCCACATCTCCGTGAGACCGTTGCGCATCAACGTCATCCAGCCGATACCGGTCAGCGCCGCGGTCACCAGACCGATCACACCGACCGTGCGGCGCGAGGCGATGGCGGAGTCGATCACCGAGTTCAGCTGATCCCCGAGCTCGCCGGGCACGTGTTCGACGATCGCATCGGTGATATCGGTCAGCAGCGCGGGATTCCAGACCAGCACGAAGGCTGCGGTGGCGAACGACACCATCAGGATCGGGACGAGAGCCAGGATGCCGATGAAGCTGATCGCCGCGGCGTAGGCATTTCCGCGACGCTCGTTGTACCGGTCGAGCGTCGCGACGACGTGGCGCAGCAGGCCCCACCGGTCGATCGACGCGTCGTACAGCGCCTTCAGCCGGGCGATGATCTCCTTGATGCGGTCCATGCTCCCCTTCGTCTCGGCCACGTCACTCCCCGCGGCGTCGTCGCTCGGACCCTACCCGGTGATCAGCCGGGCAGCAGGAATCCGACCTTGTCGTAGACGGCGGCGACGGTGTCCGACGCGATCTCCCGAGCGCGTGCGGCTCCGTCGGCGAGGATGCCGTCCAGGTGAGCCCGATCGGCCAGGATCTCTTCGACGCGACCGCGCAACGGCGTGACGAACTCCGTGAGGATGTCGGCGGTATCGACTTTCAGCTCACCGTATCCCTTGCTCTCGTACGACGCGACGATTTCGTCCATCGCACGCCCGGTCAGCGCCGCTTGAATGGTGAGGAGGTTGGAGACGCCCGGTTTGTTCTCGCGGTCGAAGGCGACGACCCTGTCATTGTCGGTGACGGCCGAGCGGATCTTCTTGGCCGACCGCTTCGGTTCATCGAGCAGAGAGATCAGACCCGAGTCGGAGTCGGCCGATTTGCTCATCTTCGCCGTCGGGTTCTGGAGGTCGTAGATCTTGGCGAACTCTTCGACGATGTACGGCTTCGGCACCGTCAGCGTCTTGCCGTATCGCTTGTTGAAGCGCTGGGCGAGGTCGCGCGTCAGTTCCAGATGCTGCCGCTGGTCCTCGCCCACCGGAACGCTGTCGACCTGGAAGGCGAGGATGTCGGCCGCCATCAGGATCGGATAGGTGAACAGGCCTACGCCGGCAGCATCGGTTCCCGACTTCGCCGACTTGTCCTTGAACTGCGTCATCCGGCTGGCCTCGCCGAACCCGGTGAGACACGACAGCACCCAGGTCAGCTGCGCGATCTCCGGAACGTGCGACTGCACGTAGATGGTCGCGCGCTTCGGGTCGACGCCGACCGCCAGCAATTGTGCGACGCTGCGTCGGGTGCGCTCCCGCAGCACCTTCGGGTCCTGCGGAACCGTGATCGCATGCATGTCCGGGATGAAGTAGAAGGCCTCGTCGAACTCGTCCTGAAGCTGCACCCACTGCCGGACCGCGCCGAGGTAGTTCCCGAGGTGGAACGAGTCGCTGGTCGGCTGGATTCCGGACAGGACGCGGCGGCGCGGTGCAGGCCGCGATACAGGCGATGTCATGACCTCAATTGTTTCAGACCCGGACAATCGAGTTTCCGACGGTCGCGGACTGGCTTCCGCGCCGGTCGATCGGCCGACGAAACACCGAAATCGTGTCGCCATGTGTGACATGTCCGGTCATTGGATCGTCACGTGGTCACCACCACTGTTAGCTTCAGGCTTCAACCGGTCACCGCACCGGCCTCTCCCTCCTGGTCAATCCCTTCCGAACAACGGAGCCCCCATGAAGCTGTCCCTCGTCAAGCGCGGCGCGATCGTCGCTGCTGCCGCCGCCGTCGCGGGCGCCGGACTCACCGCTGCCCCCGCGGTCACCGGTGCCGTCGGCGGCGCCTCGGCCGCCACCTGCAAGTCGGAGTCGACCGAGACTGTCAGCGACGCCATCATTCCCAGCATCAAGTACATCTTCCAGAAGTCTGCACCCGCCGAGGTCGGCCAGGGTGCATCGATTACCTATTCGATCTCCGTCAGCACAACCGGCGCAGGTAACCCGTACGTGCAGGGCGTCTGGGACACCCCGCCGGCGGAACTACGTGATGTGAAGCCGACGGTCAAGGTCAAGGCGTTCACCCTGCTCGGCGGCATTCTCGGCGGCGGCGGTGCGTTCGACAAACTCATCCAGGAACGGGCCGTCGCACCCGGCGACGTCACCAAAGACAACGCCAGCTGGCGGATCAGCCACACCGGGTGGGCGATCTTCGCTGGTCAGGCATACACGGCGAGCTTCACTTACCAGCTCCCCAGCAGCGTTCGAGTCGGAAAGCAGCTCACCAGCGGCGGTGCCGCCGTGCGAGGAACGCCGGATTGGTCGATCGGTTCGAAGCAGATGCCGAACCTGACCGCCTGCACCACGGTGCGCGCACCCAACGCCGGCGAGGCGATCACTGGCAGCCTGGACTCGGCGGGCCTGGGCTCCTCGGAGGGGCAGCTCTCGAGCACCGGCTCGCTCACCGACATGATTCCGGCCATCATCGGCGGCGCCGTCGGCGGACAGGACGACTGACCTCCACCGACACCGACACATAGGCGACGGGCCCGCTCCATGGGAGCGGGCCCGTCGTCGGTTTCTCGACATGAGAGGGATGAAGTCCGACCTCGGATTCGTGCCATCGCCCGCGCCGCGAATCGGCTCCTCGGCTGTGTGCGTGCCAGGATCGCACCGAAGCGCCCTTGGCGCAGTCACTGATGATTCTCTCTGAACGGTGGTCCCGCATGAAGCGAATCCCCTTGTCCCGCACGACTTCTCTCGTCACCGCAGCCGCCCTGATCTGCGGTGGCCTCACCGCCGCCTCCGTCGGCGCGGCAGGTGGCGCCGACGCCGCGACCTGCTCGTCGGCCAGCCGCACCACCAAGAAGGCCACCCTAGCGACGCATAACTACTCCAAGTCGGTGACCCAGACCGCCGGTGCGCTCGCGAAGGTGACCTACACGATCGACGTCGGCACCTCCGGTGCCGGCAATCCGTACGTCAACTCGATCACCGACACCCCGCCCGCCGGATTCGGGAAGCCGACGGCGAAGGTGAGGGCGTACCACTTCCTCACCGGCCTCAAAGAAGAGGCGGTTCCGGTGACTGCGTCCGGTACCGGCTGGAAGGTCTCGAACACGGGCTGGTCGGTGACCTCGAGCCATCCCGTCACGGCGTCGTTCACCTACGACATGCCGCTGTCGAAGTTTCCCGGCTTCCCGGTCACCAGCGGCGGCATCGCCGTCACCGGAACTGTCGGGGTCGAAGGCGACTTCCCCGGTCTCACCGCGTGCTTCCTGACTCGCCCGATGTCTCCCGGCGAGGCGATCGGCAGCGTCAGCGGCGATCTGTCCAGTTCCGGGTCCACCCAGGACATCATCAGCGAGGTGGTGGCCGGACTGGTCGGCGGCGTGATCGGCGGCATCGGCAGCGGAAGCAAATCGGCCAGCTGACGGATGCGCCCCGGAGGCCGCGGACCGCTCAGCCGAATACCGCGGTCACCGGGGCGTGATCGGACCACCGAAGGTTGTACGCGCCGGCTCGATCAACCCGCGTCCGTTGCGCTCGTGCAGCCAATGCCGGCGTCGCGAGGTGGTAGTCGATACGCCAGCCGGCGTCGTTGTCGAACGCCTTGCCCCGCCACGACCACCACGCGTACGGCCCAGCGACGTCGCCGTGATGCTCGCGCGCCACGTCCACCCAGCCGGCCTCCAGCAGTCCGGCGACCCATGCCCGCTCGTGCGGGAGGAAACCCGCGTTTTTGAGATTGCCCTTCCAGTTCTTGATGTCGCGCTCGTCGGGCGCGATGTTCCAGTCACCCGCCACCACCGCCAGTCCCCCGGTGCCGAGCAGTTTGTCGAGGTAGGGCCGGAACACTTCGAGGAAGCGCCGCTTCTCCTCGTACTTCTCGATGTCTTTCTCCTGCTCGGTCGGCGCCGCCCCCGTCGGCAGATACAGGCTCGCCGCGGTCACCGTCTCACCGCCGAAGTCGAAATCCGCCTCGATGTACCGTCCCGCCGTGTCGAACTCGTCGCTGCCGAAACCGACCCGCACCTGCGAGGGTGCGCGGCGAGACAGGATCCCGACGCCGGCGCGGCCCTTGACCGACGATTCCGTGTGCACGAAGTGCCACCCGGCATCCAGCGCGGGCTGCAGCGCCTTGCGAGCGATCGCGTCGCCTGCCCTCACCTCTTGCATCAGCACCACGTCGGGTGCGGCGTCCTCGAGCCACGGGAGCATGCCCGGATTGTCGTCCGAGCGCTGCTTCACAGCGGCACGGATCCCGTTGACGTTGATCGTGGTGATGGAGAACGGTGTGGTCACGGGACCACCCTAGCGACCGCTTCGGACATCGCCCACGGGCTCGTCTCCGACCGGAACCGCGACCTCCCGCTGCGGCATCTCCTCGCCGGACCGCCGCGCAGCCGCCACCGCCGCCGCGAGCACCAGCACGCCGCCCACCGCGAGGACCGCACCGACCAGTGACGGTGCCCGGTAACCGAGACCGTGGGCGATCACCAGCCCGCCGACCCATGCGCCGAGAGCGTTGGCGACGTTCAGCGCCGAATGGTTGAGCGCGGCCGCGATCGTCTGCGCATCGTGCGCGACGTCCATCAGTCGCGTCTGCAGCCCGGGGATGGCGGCCGATCCGGAACAGCCGACGAAGAAGGTCATGATCACGGCCGGCCACCCGGTGGACACCAGGAGCGCGAACAGCACCAGCGCCGACGCTGCGCTCGCCATGCCGATGGCGATGGCCTTGTCGCCCAGGCGGTCGGCGAGACGGCCGCCGAGGTAATTGCCGCTCACCATTCCCGCGCCGAACAGCATCAGCGCGATCGGCACCGCGGCCTCCGACAGTCCGCCCAGCGAGGTGAGCGCGGTGTTCAGATACGTGTAGAAGGCGAAGAAGCCGCCGAATCCCACCACGCCGACCAGCAGCGTCAGCCAGATCTGCCCGTGGCGGAGTCCGCCGAGTTCAGTGGCGGGATCGGTGGTGCGCATCGACCGCAGATCGGGCACCACGCGCCACAGCGCGAGCACCGTCACAGCACCGATCACCACGACGAGGGCGAGGGCGGCGCGCCACCCGAGCGCCTGGCCCAGCCAGGTGGCCGCCGGCACCCCGAGGACGTTGGCCACCGACAGTCCCATCATCACCTGCCCCACCGCCTGCGCACGGCGGCCGGGGCCGGCGAGGTGGGCGGCGACCAACGAGGCCACGCCGAAATACGCCCCGTGCGGCAGCCCGGCGACGAAGCGTGCGGCCATCAGCGTCGGATAGTTCTGCGCCACCAGACTCAGCGCATTGCCGAGAGTGAACGCCACCATGAGTGCGATCAACAGCGTCCGTCGCGACACCCGGGCCGCGAGCACCGCGATCAGCGGAGCGCCCACCACCACGCCCAGCGCATAGGCGGAGATCAGGTGCCCGGCGGTCGGCTCACTGACGCCGAGGCTCGACGCGATGTTCGGCAGCAGCCCCATCGCGACGAACTCGGTGGTTCCGATGCCGAACCCGCCGAGCGCGAGTGCTCCGACCACCCAGCCTACCCGCCGAGCCGGATGCTCGCCGTCGCACGATGCCGCCACGTCCTGAGTCTCGGTGTCCACCCGATGCGCAACACCCGCACACCGAGCGCCATTCCACAGACCGCGGTGACCTCCGACACCCGGAGGAGAGGACTACCGCAGCGCGGCCTGCAGATTGTCGTCGAGGGCGCCCAGGAACTCCTCGGTGGTGAGGTACGCCTGGTCGCCGCCGACCAGCAGTGCCAGGTCCTTGGTCATCTTCCCCGACTCGACGGTCTTGATGACGACGTCCTCGAGCTTCTCCGCGAACTCGCGCACCTCGGGGGTGTTGTCGAGCTTGCCGCGGTGGTCCAGACCACGCGTCCAGGCGAAGATCGACGCGATCGGATTGGTCGACGTCGGCTTGCCCTGCTGGTGCTGCCGGTAGTGCCGGGTCACGGTGCCGTGCGCGGCCTCGGCCTCACAGGTCTGGCCGTCGGGTGTCATCAGAACCGAGGTCATCAGTCCGAGCGAGCCGTAGCCCTGGGCCACGGTGTCCGACTGGACGTCGCCGTCGTAGTTCTTGCACGCCCAGACGTAGCCGCCCTCCCACTTGAGCGACGAGGCGACCATGTCGTCGATCAGCCGGTGCTCGTAGTGCAGTCCCGCGGCATCGAACTCGGCCTTGAACTCACGCTCGAAGACGTCGGCGAAGATGTCCTTGAACGCGCCGTCGTAGGCCTTGAGGATGGTGTTCTTGGTGGACAGGTACACCGGATAGTTGCGCTGCAGACCGTAGTTGAACGACGCGCGCGCGAAATCTTCGATCGACTTGTTGAAGTTGTACATGCCCATCACGACGCCGCCCGACTCCGGGATTCGGACGATCTCGTGCTCGATCGGCTCGCTCCCGTCGTCGGGCGTGTACGTGATGGTGACCGTGCCCGCCGAGGGCACCTTGAAGTCGGTGGCGCGGTACTGGTCACCGAAGGCGTGACGCCCGACGACCACCGGCTTGGTCCAGCCGGGCACCAGCCGAGGCACGTTCGAGATCAGGATCGGAGCGCGGAAGATGGTGCCGCCGAGGATGTTCCGAATGGTGCCGTTCGGCGATCGCCACATCTTCTTGAGACCGAATTCCTCGACGCGGGCCTCGTCGGGGGTGATGGTGGCGCACTTGACGCCGACACCGTGCTTCTGAATCGCGTGCGCGGCGTCCACGGTGACCTGATCGTCGGTCGCGTCGCGGTTCTCGATCCCGAGGTCGTAGTAGTCCAGATCGATGTCGAGGTAGGGGTGGATCAGCTTCTCTTTGATGAACTGCCAGATGATTCGCGTCATCTCGTCGCCGTCGAGTTCGACGACGGTGCCCTCGACCTTGATCTTGCCCATATGGCTCTGTGCCCTCCTCAGCAGTAGACCGCCGGCCACTCGTCCTCAAACGTAATACGGACGGTCGTTCGGCGCGGCGGGCTCCAAACAGAACGCGCGTACTGTTTTAACCAGCATATCCCATGAGCAGCTCAGCGACCGAGCGATCGTGCAAGCACCGCCGTGCCACCGCAGATCCGCGCCGAATGCACTGTGCGGCAGCAGTTCTCCTTGTACACAGCGCCGACGCGCCGAGACCGACCGCTCGCACCGGTCGCCGCTTTTGCGCGGTCCTACCACATCGCCCACCGAGTCGACAGATTTACGACCAGGGGCGGTGAAGCCGTTTCAACAGCCGCATCGAGTTGATATATCCTCAGCAACAGGTCATGAGTGTCAGCGCACAGCCCCGGCTTGCTGACCGGCAACCCTCCATCCGCGGTGGGGTGCTCCGGGTGATGACCTGGCTGCGACGGAAGTCGCCGCAGCAAGCGCGGGTCCGAGGGTCGGACCCAACATACGAGGCCCGCCCCGGGCCGCCGACCGAAGAAAGAGAATGACGTCTCATGTCTGACGCCGCGAATTGGAGCTTCGAGACCACCCAGGTGCACGCCGGGCAGGTAGTCGACGCGACCGCCAAGACACGCGCACTGCCGATCTACCAGACCACGTCGTACGTGTTCGACAACACCGACCACGCGGCGAACCTGTTCGCGCTCGCCGAGCCGGGCAACATCTACACCCGGATCATGAATCCGACGCAGGACACCGTCGAGCAGCGCCTCGCGGCTCTCGGCGGCGGCGTCGCGGCCCTCTTGGTGGCCTCCGGCCAGGCCGCCACCACCTACGCGATTCAGAACATCGTCGAGGCCGGCGGGCACGTCGTCTCCAGCCCCCGTATCTACGGCGGCACATACAATCTCTTCCACTACACGCTGCCGAAGTTCGGCATCGAGGTCTCGTTCGTCGACGATCCCGACGATCTCGAGTCGTGGACGTCGGCGATCCGGCCCAACACCCGCGCACTGTTCGGTGAGACCATCGCGAACCCGCACAATCAGGTCCTCGACATCGCCGGAGTGGCGGACGTCGCACACTCGCACAGCCTCCCGCTGATCGTCGACAACACGGTCGCGACGCCGTATCTGCTGAATCCCATCGAGCACGGGGCCGACATCGTCGTGCACTCGGCCACCAAGTACATCGGCGGCCACGGCACCGCGATCGGCGGCGTCATCATCGACGGCGGCACCTTCGACTGGCGCGTCCAGCGCGACGGTGAAGACCTGTTCCCCGGCTTCACCACCCCGGACCCGAGTTACAACGGCGTCGTCTTCGCCGACCTGGGGGCTCCGGCCTACGCGCTCAAGGCGCGGACGCAATTGCTGCGCGACACGGGCGCGGCCATCTCCCCGTTCAACGCCTTCCTGCTGGCTCAGGGCATCGAGACGCTGAGCCTGCGCGTGGAGCGCCACGTCTCCAATGCACAGAAGGTGGCCGAGTTCTTGGAGGCCAACGACCAGGTCACCTCGGTCTCGTACGCCGGTCTCAAGTCGTCGCCGTACTACGAACGGGCGCAGAAGCTGCTGCCGAAGGGCGCCGGCGCGGTCATCGGATTCGAGATCGAGGGCGGCGTCGAGGCGGGCAAGGCCTTCGTGAACGCACTGACCCTGCACAGCCATGTCGCCAACATCGGCGACGTCCGCTCGCTGGTGATCCACCCCGCGTCCACCACGCACAGCCAGCTCTCCCCGGAGGAGCAGCTGGCCGCCGGTGTGACGCCGGGTCTGGTCCGGCTCGCCGTGGGCATCGAGGGCATCGACGACATCCTCGCCGACCTCACCACCGGGTTCGCCGCGGCAGCGCGAGTCAAGTAGCCGTTGTCTCGTCCACTGCCGTTGTCTCGTCCACTGAAGGGAGGCCAGGTGTCGGTCAGTATCGACCCGGCCACGACGGTGAGCGACCCCGACTGGGCCACCCGTCCGGACGGAGCTCAGGTCAGCGTCTCGATCGGCGATCTGACTCTCGATTCGGGGGCCACGCTGGCCGACGTCACCGTCGCCTTCCAGAAGTGGGGCACGCCGACGGCGGCCCGGGACAACATCGTGTTGGCGCTGCACGCGCTCACCGGTAACTCGCACGTCGCCGGCCCGGCCGACGATCAGTTCTCGATGACCGGATGGTGGGACGGACTGATCGGGCCGGGCTGCGCGGTCGACACCGACGAATGGTGCGTGTTGGCGCCGAACGCGATCGGCGGCTGCTTCGGCTCCACCGGTCCCGGCTCCCTCGCTCCCGACGGCAGGCCGTGGGGGTCACGCTTCCCGCGGCTCACCGTTCGCGACCTCGTCCGGTCGGAGTCGCTCGCGCTGGAGGCACTCGGCATCAGCCGGCTGGCCGCCGTCGCGGGCGGCTCGATGGGAGGTGCCCGTGCCCTCGAATGGGCCGTCACCTACCCCGACGCGGTCGGCGCCGCGCTGGTGCTGGCGGTGGGCGCGCGGGCCAGCGCCGATCAGATCGGCACGCAGACCACCCAGATCGAGGCGATCAAGTCCGATCCCGCGTGGCAGGGCGGCGACTACTACGGGACCGGCCGCTCCCCCAGCACCGGAATGGGTATCGCGCGCCGAATCGCGCATCTGAGCTACCGGAGCGACCGCGAGCTCGACCAGCGTTTCGAGAACCGCCCCCAGGGAGAGGAGAACCCGCTGGTCGACGGCCGCTACTCCATCGCCAGCTATCTGGAGCACCAGGCCGAGAAGCTCAAGCGGCGCTTCGATCCGGGCGCCTACGTGGTGCTCTCGGACGTCCTCAACAACCACGACGTCGGCCGCGACCGCGGCGGCGTCGCGGCGGCCCTGGCCGGATGCAGCGTGCCGACCGTCGTCGGCGCGATCGACTCCGACCGGCTGTATCCGCTGTACCAACTCGAGGAGATCGCCCGCGAGCTCGGCGACTGCGTCGGCGGGCTGCACGTGATCCGCTCCGACGCCGGCCACGACGGATTCCTCACCGAGTTCGAGCCGATCCGGGAACTCCTCGCGAAGACGATGGACGTCGCGCGCCTGCGGCGGTCGGCGGACTGAGCCGCACCCCGCAGCGCTCACTCTCACAGTTCCGTCGAGGCCACCCAGTACTCGGTGAACCGTCCGTCGCGGACGCTCAGGATGTCGTTGCCCGTCAGATACGAGATCTGTCCGTCGGACGTCATACCCTGACCTGCCCACCGCCCGGCCACGTAGCCGTCGGCGGCGAACGGCCCGACCTCCACCTCGAAGACCAGGTCCCGGTAGGTGGCTTTCGTGGCGTCGACCAGTGCGGCGAGCTTGCCGGGACCGGCGACCTCCGCGCTCGGCCAGTGTCCGAGGAAGTCCTCGCTCACCAGTTCCTCGGCGACCGCCTTGAGACGTTCACGGTCGGTCGGCCCGTTCCACAATTCATCGATCCAGCGGCGATACAGATCGCATGCGTCGGCAGATTCGGTCATGCCTCAACCGTGACACATCACGGCGCCGACCCGGCGGAGGTGCTAAGCGGTTCCGAGCGAGTCGATCGATGTGGCGAGCCACAGCACGGTGCCGCCGAGCGCCGCCATGGCGCAGATGTCGAAGACGCGGCTGCGCACCTGCAGGAGGCCGACGCGATTCGCCGGAAGGAACGCACGGAACACCGCGCCCAGGAGCATCGCCGAGCCGAAGACGAATGCCCCGCGTCGCCAACGGTCGATCAGCACCAGCAGCGCCGCGACGGCTATCACCGCCAGAACGGTGTAGTAGGGCACGTTGGCGATGAAGCCGTGCAGCTTGCGGGCACGGCGCATCGATTCCACCCGTTCCGAGTCGACCGGGACGGGCCCGTCGTGCGCGGCACCCCCGGACGCCTCGGCCGCCATCACTTGCTCTCGAGGTCCGCCAGCTGAGCTTCGGCGCGCTCGACGACGTTCGCCAGCAGGAACGCGCGCGTCAGCGGACCGACGCCGCCCGGGTTGGGCGACACCGCGCCGGCGACCTCCCAGACGTCGGGGTGCACGTCGCCGGTGAGTCCCGCCTCGGTGCGGCTGACGCCGACGTCGATGACGGCGGCACCCGGCTTCACCATGTCGGCCGTGATCAGGTGCGGCACGCCGGCTGCCGCGACCACGATGTCGGCGCGGCTCACCTCGGCCGCGAGGTCGCGGGTACCGGTGTGGCACAGCGTGACCGTCGCGTTCTCGCTCCGGCGGGTCAGCAGCAGGCCGATCGGCCGGCCGATGGTGACGCCGCGGCCGACCACGGTGACGCGCGCGCCGTCGAGCGGGATGTCGTAGCGGCGCAGCAGGTGGATCACGCCGCGCGGCGTGCACGGCAGGGTCGACTCCTTACCGAGCACGAGGCGGCCGAGGTTGATCGGATGCAGACCGTCGGCGTCCTTCTCCGGTGCGATGCGCTCGAGCGCCGCGTTCTCATCGAGGTGCTTGGGCAGCGGCAGCTGCACGATGTAGCCGGTGCACGCGGGGTCCGCGTTGAGGTCGTCGATCGCGGCGTTCAGCTGCTCGGTGGTCGCGTCGGCCGGGAGATCCTTGCGGATCGACGCGATGCCGACCTTGGCGCAGTCGGAGTGCTTGCCCTTCACGTACGAGTGCGAACCCGGGTCGTCGCCGACGAGCACGGTTCCCAGTCCGGGAGTGATCCCGGCTGCGTTGAGCCGCGCCACGCGGGCGCTCAGATCGGTGAAGATCTCGTCGCGGGTGAGTTTGCCGTCCAGTCGAATCGCCGTCACGGGTCTCTATTGTTCCACTATCCCCGCCGATCGCGCGTACCCCCTAGTCGACGGCGCGCGCAGCGGCCGTGCCGCCGACCAGGGCGACGCACGCCGCCACCGCCGGCTCCTCGAGCGAGCTCAGCGGAAGGCCGCGTTCGATCGTCGATGCCGCGAGTTCCCGAATGCCGCCCCAGACGATCACCGCGGTCTCGCGAGACATCGGCGGGATGCCCGCGGCGTGGAACCGGTCCGTGCCGGTCAGGCGTGCCATCAGAGCCGTGAACGCCTCCAGCGAAGCGAGCTGCACCGCACGGGCCGCGTCACCGAGAGCCGGCAGTTCCCGAATCCAGCTGCGCGTGGTGCCGGGATTCGATTCGCACACCGTGATGTAGGCGTGCACCGCCTGTCGCACCTGCGCCGGCCACGCGGACGCCGGGTCGACGGCCGTCTCGATGGCCGCCAGCAGTTCCACGTTGACGGCGCCCAGCAGTTCTACGTAGCACTCCTGCTTGTCTGCGAACTCGGCGTAGAAGGAACGTTTCGACGTGCGTGCCACACGCACGATGTCGGCGATGGTGGTCGCTTGGTAGCCGCGATCGGTCAGGCACTGGCGCATCGCGTCGAGCAGCCGTCCGCGGACGGTCGGGCTCTCCTGCGCGGTCGTCGGCATCTCCCACCTCACGGGTCCCCTTGGCAAGTTCGGTACTTCATCGTACCGTTGGTACCGACCGGTACCAGGCGGTGACGCGGCCGCGTTCCGCCGGTGCCCGCTCCCGAGAAAGGACGATGTCGTGGATCTCCAAGTCTCCGATCCGGAACGCACACGCGCCGACGGGCCGCACCGTCTTCCACCCGGCCCTCGGCTGCCGCGCGCGGTGCAGGGTGCCGGATTCCTCGTCGACCGACGTCGATCCCTGCGCTGGATCGCGCACCGCTACGGCGACGCCGCCGCGCTGGCCCTTCCGTTCTTCGGCGAGACCGTGCTGATCAGCGATCCGGCGATGGCCAAGCAACTGTGCATGGCGAAGTCGGACACCGTCGTCAACGTCCGGCCCAACCTCGGGCGCACCCTGGGCCGCGGTTCGATGTTCGCACTCGTCGGCGACGAGCACCGGCGCCGGCGGCGTCTGCTCACTCCGCCGCTGCACGGGCGGCGAATCAAGGAGTACGAGGCGATCGTCGCGCAGGAGTTCGCCTCGGAGGCGTCGCGCTGGCCGGTCGGACGTCCCTTCGCGACGCTCGAGCCGATGATGCGGATCACGCTGAATGTCATCCTCCGCGCGGTGTTCGGGGCGCAGGGCAGCGGACTCGACGCGCTTGCCGACCTCATGCCTCCGTTGGTGACGAACGGGTCGCGGCTCGCCACGCTTCCCGAACTGCCGCGGTTGGGAGGAAAGGCCAACCCGCGCAACCGATTCGACGCCGAGCGCGCCGAGTACGACGCAGTCATCTCGCCGTTGATCACTCAGGCCCGCGCTGACGCCCACCTCGCCGAGCGCAACGACATCCTCGCGCTGATGGTGCAGAGCAGCTACGACGACGGCACGGTCATGTCCGACGCGGAGATCCGCGACGAACTGCTGACCCTGCTCGCCGCCGGTCATGAGACCACCGCGACCACGCTCGCGTGGGCGATGGAGCGTCTGAGCCGGCACCCGCGGATTCTCGCCGACCTCGCGGCCGAGGCGCGGTCGGAGGAGAACACACTCCGGATCGCGACGATCCACGAGGTCCAGCGGAGCCGGCCGGTGATCGACCTGTTCGGCAGACACGTCATCGCCGAGGACGGTCTCGAACTCGGCGACTACCGAATCCCCAAGGGATACAACGCGGTGGTGGCCATCTCACTGCTGCACGACGACAGCCGGCAGTTCGCCGACCCGGCACGGTTCGACCCGCAGCGCTTCGTCGACGCGAAGCCCGGGCAGGCGTGGCTGCCCTTCGGCGGCGGCACCCGGCGCTGCATCGGAGCAGCGTTCGCGCACATGGAGATGGATGTGGTGCTCCGAGAACTGCTGCGCACGTTCACCGTCCAGCCGACCGCGGCGAAGGGCGAACGCTCGCACTCCCGAGGCGTCGCGTACGCGCCCGCACGAGGCGGGCGCGTGGTGCTGTCGCGACGAATCTGAGGCGGCGGACGCGGGGTGGTTCCCCGCCGCCGGCCGATATGAGTCGGTATCGTCCCATTCATCAGAACGAGAGGCGCCCCATGTTCCGCTCTGTGACCGGTGTTGTTGCGGCAGTCGTCGCAGCTGGACTGCTCGTCGGCTGTTCCACCGGCGACGTCTCCGCCGGAGGCGCGACGGCGCCGGAGACGACCGAGATGAACACTCAGCACCCTGCGGCACCAGTCAGCTCGGCCGCGAACGCGATCATGCCGAACGTCGTGTGCATGAACCTCCAAGAGGCTCAGAACGAGATCCAGCGCGCCGGTGTCTTCTACTCGCGAAGCAACGACGCCACCGGCAGGGGCCGGCACCAGATCCGCGATCGGAACTGGGTGGTCGTCGCTCAGACTCCGTCCCCCGGGACGCCGATCGGTGAGGGCGACGCCGTTCTGTCGGTCGTCAAGATCGGCGAGCCCAGCCTGTGCTGAACCGCCCGGTCCCTGCCGCGAACAGAGGTCAGGCGGCGGCCATCTGCTGCGACCGCGCGACGGCGAGGAACTCCTCGACCGTCACGTAGAAGCCGGTGGCGTCGTCGATCTGAAACCAGACGGTCTGCTTCGGATCGAGCCCGGCCCGTCCCGCGATCGAGGTGATGGGGGTGTTGTTGTTGTCGATAGTGCTGTTCATGTGATGCCTCCTGGCATTCGGGTAGATGGCAACGGCTCACGCCGTCGCGGGAGATGTCATGGGTCTGGGGCTCCGATATCGGCCCAGTCACGGACTTCATGAGGCTCTCGTGGTTCGGCTGCATCGATGCGCCGATCCTTGACCCAGAGTTCCTCGGGAGATTCGCGGATCGCTTCCGGCGGACCGTGAGAGGGTCTACGCCAGCGAATCGCGGATACAACATCCTCGCACATTCATTCGAGACGCGTCAAGCGCCCGTGCCTCGACTCCGGCTTGCGAGGTGCCGGAGCATAGGATCCTCGTGTGTTCCGAATCGTCTACTACCAGCCCTGCATCCCTCCGAACACCGGCAATGCGATTCGGATCGCGGCCAACACGGGCTGCGAACTGCACCTCATCGAGCCGCTCGGGTTCACCATGACCGATGCCCAGGTGCGCCGTGCCGGTCTCGACTACCACGAGATGGCCAATGTGACCGTCCACCCGGACCTGGACACCGCGTGGGAACGGCTCGCTCCCCGACGGGTGTTCGCCTTCACCGCCCACGCCACCCGCTTCTACACCGACGTCGCCTACGAGACCGGCGATGTGCTGTTGTTCGGACCGGAACCCACGGGACTGCCCGACGAGGTCCTCGCCGATCCGCGGATCACCGACCGGCTGCGCATCCCGATGCTGGAGGGGCGGCGTTCGATGAACCTGGCGAATGCCACCAGCGTCGCGCTGTACGAGGCGTGGCGTCAGCACGGGTTCGACGGCGCGGTGTGACGCCGGTGACGAGGTCGCGTCCGGCACGTCCCACTCGTCACCCCGTCCTGCTGCCTCGCCACCGCAGCGGCGCCTCGCCGTACTCCTCGACCGCGTGCGCGGCCATCCCGACCGTCCGCCCGTACTGAAACAGCACCTCCCCCGACCGCACCGGGAGCCCCAGCTCGTGGGTGACGACAGCACCGGCGAAGTCGATGTTCATCGGCCGCCCCACCCGGCGGGCGATCGACTCGGCCGCAGCCAGGGCCTGCGAGTCGGGCCGGTCGGCCCGGACACGGTCGAGCACGATCCGCGCCCGCGGATCCACCCCGGTGTAGATCACGTGCCCGAACCCCGGCACACGGCCTCCGACCACCGCGTCGGCCAGCGCGCGATCGACTGCCGTCCCGCCGACCACCGCGTCGAGCAGCACCCGGGCAGTGGCCGGCGCCCCACCGTGCAGCGGACCCGACAGCGCCGCGTATCCGGCGAGCAGCGCGTCGAACACCCCGGCGCGTGCCGACGCCGCGACCCGGGCCGCCGTCGTCGACGCGGCGAGCCCGTTGTCGATCAGAACGGTCGCGAGCAGGTCGATCCACGGGTGCGTGAAGTCGATTTCGGGCACTGATGCGGCAAGACGCGGAAGCAGTCCCACGACGCGGTCGCCGATGTCCGACAGATCGGCCCGCAGCGGGTCGGCCGCGGCGATCAACGCCACCGTCAACGGGATGCGGCGCTCGACGGGCACGCCCGACACCACGGAACCGTCGACGTCGGGCGGGGTCACGACCGACGAGGCTCCGAGGACCAACTTCGCCGCCCCCGCGAAATCGGTCTCCGCGCACAGTTCGGCGAGGTCACGGCCCCGCAGGTACAGGCGGTCGTCGCGGATCGCGGACACGCCGCTGGCGACGGCGCGGAACCGCAGCAGTCGGTCGCCCGCCCGGCGTCCGTCGTGCTTGGCGGCGGCCAGGGAGTCGATCTGCGTGCGGTCGAACAGCGATTCCGACTGGCCCGGCATCCGCCGCGAGGACAGGACGCCGCGACTGACGTACGAGTACAGCGTCCCGCGCTTGACTCCGAGCCGGGCCGCCGCCTCCGACGTGGTAATCCACTGGTCCACGGGTTGATTCAATCAACATTGCAGATATTGATCAATGGGCGCAGACTCGGCCGCATGACTCAGAGCACGCCCATCACCGTTCCCCGCGGACTGAAGAATGTGATCGTCACCGACACGGCCATCGGCGACGTGCGCGGCGAGGAGGGCTTCTACCACTACCGGCAGTACGACGCGACGGAGCTGGCGCGCACGGCGCGCTTCGAGGACGTCTGGCATCTGATGATCTACGGCGAGCTTCCCGACGCGGCGGCGTCGGAGCGGTTCGCGCGCCGCATCGGTGAACTCCGCGTCCTCGACGGCACCACCGTCGATCTGCTGCGCAGCGTCGTCACCCCCGATGTGGAGCCGTTGGCGGCATTGCGCGTGGCACTGGCGACGGCGGGGATCACCGAACGCCCGCTGTTCGACCTGCCCGAAGCCGACCGCATCCACGCCGCGCTGCGCTACGCGGCCATCGCTCCCACCGTGATCGCCGCCGCGCACCGGCTCGCGCGCGGACTCGACGTCGTCGACGCCGACCCCGCCGCCGGACACACGGCCGACTACCTGCGGATGGCGACCGGGAACACCGCCGACGACGCCGTCAGCGCCCTGCAGACCTACCTCGTGACCACCATCGACCACGGCTTCAACGCCTCGACGTTCGCCGGGCGCGTGGTCGCCTCATCGGGGTCGGACATGACATCGTCGATCCTGGGCGCGCTCGGTGCGTTTCTCGGCCCGCTGCACGGCGGCGCGCCCGGACGGGCGCTGGCGGCGCTCGAGGAGATCGGCGATCCGTCGAACACCCGGGACTGGGTGCGGGGAAAGGTGGCCGGCGGCGAGGTCATCATGGGCTTCGGTCATGCCGTCTACCGCACGCACGACCCCCGCGCCGAACTGCTGAAAGAGGTGGTCACCACGCGCTACGACTCACCCCTGGTCCGGCAGGCGGCCGCGGTGGAGGCCGAGATCGAAACCGCGATCAACGAATTCAAGCCCGGTCGGCGACTGTACGCGAACGTCGAGTTCTACGCCGGTGTGCTGATGAGCGAGGTCGGTCTGCCGCCGGAGATGTTCACGCCGACCTTCGGCGTCGCGCGAATCGTCGGCTGGACCGCGAACATCCTCGAACAGGCCGCCGAGCGCAAGATCATCCGTCCGGTGGCCCGCTACGTGGGACCGGAGCCGAGCCGCACCGCGAGTTCGCGAACCACTGCGGACGCCTAAGGCTTGTGGGCGTAGACGTACTTGTAGTAGTCGGCGTCGGCCAGCTTGCTCGCGGCCGCGGGATCGATCACCACCGTCGCGTGACGATGCCACTGGAGGATCGATGCCGGGCACGACGCCGACAGCGGTCCCTCCACCGCCGCCGCGATCGCGTCCGCCTTGCCCTCGCCGGTGGCGACCAGCGCGAGCCGTTCGGCATCGCAGATGGTGCCGAGCCCCTGGGTGATCACGTGCATCGGCACTTCGTCGAACGAGTCGAAGAATCGGGCGTTGTCCTGCCTGGTCTTCTCGGTCAGCGTCTTGATCCGGGTGCGTGAGGTCAGTGACGACGACGGTTCGTTGAATCCGATGTGCCCATTGCTGCCGATGCCGAGGATCTGCACGTCCACCGGGCCGAGGCGGCCGATGAGCGCGTCGTAGGCTTCGGCGGCGGCCTTGAAATCGGGAGCCATGCCGTCCGGCGAGTGCACCGTGCCGATGTCGATGTGATCGGTGAAGTTGTCGCGGATGAACCGGGCGTACGACTCCGGGTGCGTGGGCGGAAGCCCGACGTACTCGTCGAGCAGTACCGCGTCGACGCCCGCGAACGACAGCCCGTTCTCGCGGTGCCTGCGGATCAGCTCGGTGTAGGTGGCCAGCGGCGACGATCCGGTCGCGAGGCCGAGCGTCGATGCACCGCCTTCGATACCGCCTTCGATCGCCTCGGCGATGATGTCGGCCATCACCAGCTCCGGACGATCGACGATCACGACCTCCATGCGTCTCCCCGCTCTCTGTGCGCCTCCGTCGTCACCGCGACGATATCCCGATTCGGCCGGTGGTGCGGCGAGTCGTCAGCACCAGTCCCGAGACCGC
The DNA here is from genome assembly GCF_041950545.1 of Gordonia sp. PS3. Taxonomy (NCBI): domain Bacteria; kingdom Bacillati; phylum Actinomycetota; class Actinomycetes; order Mycobacteriales; family Gordoniaceae; genus Gordonia; species Gordonia sp. PS3. The sequence goes on from NZ_CP169524.1 coordinate 2,712,306, forward strand.
GTTCCCACTTTCAGATCCAGTCGCTGCAGCCGATCGGCGACGACGGTCACCGCTCCCTCCGCGTTCTGCACCCGGCCCCGGATCAGCAACGCCGACGCCGTCTGCGCCAGTGACCGATAGCGTGCCCACAACCCCACCGAACACACCACGTTCACCATGCCGGTCTCGTCTTCGAGGTTCACGAACGTGACACCCGAAGCGGTGGCCGGCCGCTGCCGATGCGTCACCGCTCCCCCGACCAGCACCCGGCTGCCGTCGGCCACCGACAGCAGCCGGGCGGCCGGGACCACACCCATCGCATCGAGCCGGGGCCGCAGGTATTCGGTGGGATAGGACTTGGGTGAGATGCCGGTGGAGAGCGCGTCGACGGCCGTGAGTTCCACCTCCGACATGCCGGGCAGCGTCGGGGTCGCCCGCGGTGGCGGCACGTCGAGCTGGTCGTCGCGCAGTCCCGAGGCGGCACCGGCCTCCCACAGCGCCTGTCTGCGATCCAGACCGAGGCTCTCGAACGCGCCCGCGGTCGCGAGAGCCTCCAGCTGCGCCGTCGTCGCATTCACACGCCGGGACAGATCCGCCACCGAGACGAACGGACCGCCGGAGGTCCGCTCCTCGACGATCCTCGTCGCGAGGTCGTCGGACAGTCCGCGCACCGCACTCAGGCCGATCCGCACGTCGAGCCCGTCGTTCTCCAGACTCGCGTGGGAGAGCGAGGAGTTCACATCCGGTCGGTGCACCTGGACGCCGTGCCGCCGGGCATCGGCGACCAGCGACTGCGGCGAGTAGAAGCCCATCGGCTGGGCGCGCAGCAGCGCCGCGCAGAACGCCGCCGGGTGATGGAGTTTGAACCACGCGGAGTAGAAGACCAGCGACGCGAAACTCTGCGAATGACTCTCCGGGAAACCGAAATTCGCGAACGCTGCCATCTTCTCGTAGATGCGGTCGGCGAGGTCGCCGGTGATGCCGTGTCTCTCGCGCATCCCGTCGTAGAACCGTGTGCGGAGCCGCTGCATCTTCTCCGGCGACCGTTTGGATCCCATCGCACGACGCAACTGGTCGGCCTCCGCGGCGCCGAAACCCGCGACATCGCGCGCCACCTGCATCAGCTGCTCCTGGAACAGTGGAATGCCGAGGGTGCGCCCGAGTGCGTCCTCCATCGACGGATGATCGCAGTGCGGCTCCTCCAGCCCGTTGCGCCGGCGGATGTACGGATGCACCGAACCGCCCTGGATCGGCCCCGGCCGGATCAACGCCACCTCGACGACGAGGTCGTAGAAGTTCCGCGGCTTCAGCCGCGGCAGGGTCGCCATCTGCGCCCGTGACTCCACCTGGAAGACGCCGACCGAATCGGCGCGGCACAGCATGTCGTAGACGGCCTCCTCGGCCAGGTCGAGCCGTGCCAGATCCACCCGCACGCCCTTGTGCTCGGCGACGAGATCGATCATGTAGTGCAGTGCCGACAGCATGCCCAGGCCCAGCAGATCGAACTTCACCAAGCCGACCGCCGCGCAGTCGTCCTTGTCCCACTGCAGGATGCTGCGATTCTCCATCCGGGCCCATTCGGTGGGGCAGACGTCGGCGATCGGCCTGTCGCAGATCACCATTCCGCCCGAGTGAATCCCCAGATGTCTCGGCAGCGAGGAGATCTGCGCGGCGAGCTCGCGGACGTCGTCGGGCGCGGAGTCGGGGATCTTGCTCCAGGCGTCCTGCTGTCCGGGGGCGTACCCGAGCGCCCGGGCCATATCGCGCACGGCCGACCGCCCGCGGTAGGTGATGACATTGGTGACCTGTGCGCTGTGACTGCGCCCGTGCTTGGCGTAGACGTGCTGGATCGCCTCCTCACGGCGGTCGGACTCGATGTCGACGTCGATGTCCGGCGGACCGTCCCGCTCGGGTGAGAGGAATCGCTCGAACAGCAGATGGTTGGCGACCGGGTCGACGTTGGTGATCCCGAGCGCGTAGCAGACCGCCGAGTTCGCCGCGCTGCCCCGGCCCTGACACAGGATGTCGTTGTCCTTGCAGAACGAGACGATGTCGTGCACCACGAGGAAGTAGCCGGGGAAGGTCAGCGTCTCGATGATCGCCAGCTCGTGGTCGATCTGCCGGTACGCGTCGGGACGCTGCTCCCTGGTGCCGTAACGCTCGCGGGCTCCCCGTTCGGTGAGTGCGCGGAGCCAACTGGCCTCGGTGTGGCCGTCGGGGACGGCGAAGGGCGGCAGGTTCGGGGCGATCAGCCCGAGCGAGAAGGCGCATTCCTCCGCGAAGGCGACGGCGTTGTCGATGGCTTCACGGTGGGCGGGCATCAGCCGGAGCATCTCGTCTCCGCTGCGCAGGTGCGCCCCGCCCACCCCGGGCATCCAGCCGTCGATGGTCGCGATATCGGTCCGGGCGCGCACCGCCGCCATCGCCGTAGCGAGTCGGCCGTTCTCCGGCGCGGCGAAGTGCGCGCCAGTGGTCGCGACTGTCGGCACCCGATGGGATGCGGCCAGTGACGCCAGAATCGCATTGCGTTCGTCGTCGTCCGACCCGGCACCGGGGCTCAGCTCGACGGCGATGTTCCCGGCCCCGAAACGGTCGATCATCGTCCCGAGCGCGGTGTCGGCGGCCCGCCGGCCGCCGCGGTCGAGCGCCCGGCGCACCGCACCCTTGCGGCACCCGGTCAGAACCAGCCAGTCGCCGTCGGCGGCGTACTCGGTGATCGCGTCGGCATCGTAGCGCAACAGCCCCTTCTCGCCACCGCTCATATGCGCGTCGGCGATGACACGGGAGAGCCGGCGGTAGCCCTCGGCGCGGCGTGCGAGGACCAACAGGTGCTCCCCCGGCGGGTCCACCGCACCGGCGCGGGCACTGTCTCGCTGCAGCGAGAGTTCGGCGCCGAACACCGTCGGCATGCCGAACTCGCGGGCCGCTTCGGCGAATCGGACGACACCGTAGAAGCCGTCGTGATCGGTCAGCGCGAGCCCGCGCAGCCCCAGCCGCTGCGCCTCCTCGACCATGGCCTCGGGCATCGACGCGCCGTCGAGGAAGCTGTAGGCACTGTGCGCGTGCAACTCGGCGTACGGCACCGTCGATGCGCCGAACTCGATGTCGGTGGCCTGGTACGGGCCCCGCTTACGCGACCATGCCGGCGAATCGCCGCCGTCCCCCGGCGGCCCCGCGCCGTTGAACGTGGGCGGAAACGTCTCACCGAGCCGGTCGCCGCGCGCAGGCGCACGCCCCGACAGCACTCGCTCCATCTCCGACCAGGTCGGAGGCCCGTTGTTCCATCCCACACACCGATGATAGAACATATGTTCGATATCTGCCTTGCCGTGGCCCGCCCCGGCCACACCCCAGACGCGTGCCAGAGACCGGACCGACGCACGAATTACCGCTGTCAATCATTCACATCGGTATCTCTCTGTGAGACTCTGGGTCGGTGACGAGCTATTTCGTGACCGGCGGCAGCGGCTTCATCGGCCGTCGAGTCGTCGCGCGCCTGCTGGCCCGCGACGAGCAGGCCCGGGTGTACGCGCTCGTGCGCACCGGATCACTGCAGCGATTCGCCGCCGCCATGGAGGGGATCGACGGCGGCGACCGCGTCGTCGCCGTCGCCGGCGACCTCACACACGAAGACCTCGGCCTGCACGGATCCGACGTCGACGAGGTCGACCACGTGATCCACCTGGCCGCACTGCACGACCTCACCGCCGAGGAGGCCGACCTGCGGGCGGTCAACGTCGACGGCACCCGAAGGGTCGCCGAGTTCGCTCTCGCCCGCGGCGCGCTCCTGCACCATCTCTCCTCGATCGCGGTGGCCGGCGACCATCGCGGCGACTTCACCGAGACCGACTTCGACCTCGGCCAAGGCCTGCCGACCGAATGCCACCGCACCGTGTTCGACGCCGAGCGCGTCGTGCGGGAGACCGAGGGCCTGCGCTGGCGGGTGTATCGGCCGTCGGCCGTCGTCGGCGACTCCGTCACCGGACAGGTCGACAGGGCCGACGGCCCCTACTACTTCTTCGGTCACCTCGCCGTGCTCAGTCAGCTGCCCTCGTTCCTGCCGCTGCCGATCCCCGATCCGGGGCCCCTCAACGTCGTCCCCGTCGACTTCGTCGCCGAGGCGATGGTCGCGCTGATCGATGTGCAGGACGGCCGGAGCGGGCTCGTGTTCCATCTCGCCGACCCCGACCCACGCTCGATCACCGACCTGTTCAACGCCCTGTCACCGGCCTTCGACGGACCGTGGGCCTTCACCGCACTGCCTTCGGGGCTGGTGAGGCCGATGCTGGCCGCCAGCGGTCGCGGACTGCTGCGGCCCGGCCGCGACCTGATCGCCGAACAGACCGGCGTCCCACCCGCGATCCTCGACGTCGCCTCCCTTCCCGTGGTGTTCCGCAGCGACGCGACCGCCGCCGAACTCGACACGCTCGGTGTGAGACTGCCCGATCTGGACGAGTACGCACCCCGACTGTGGCGGTACTGGTACGAGAATCTCGATCCGGCCCGTCACCGCCGCAACGATTCGCGGGGCCCGCTGGTCGGCAAGAACATCTTGATCACCGGGGCGTCGTCGGGAATCGGCCGCGCGACCGCCCGCATGTGCGTGCGGCGCGGCGCCAACGTCTTCCTGGTGGCCCGCGACGCCGATCGGCTGATCGAGACCGCCGCCGAACTCGACGCGGAGGTTCCCAAACCCGGGCTGCCCGTCGGACGCGCGTACGCCTATCCCGTCGACATCACCGATGAGGCCGCGGTGCAGACCCTTGTGAAGTCGGTGATCTGCGAGCACGGCCATGTGGACGTGCTGGTCAACAACGCAGGCCGGTCCATCCGACGGGCGACCGCGAACGCGGTGACCAGGTCGCACGACTATCACCGGATGATGGCCGTCAACTACTTCGGCGCCGTCTATCTCACGCTCGCCCTGCTGCCGCACATGATCGAGCGGCAGTCCGGACACATCGTCAACGTGTCCTCGATCGAAGTCCAAAGCCGCGCACCACGATTCGGCGCGTACGCCGCGTCGAAGGCCGCACTGGAGGCGTTCAGCGACGCCACCGGTGCCGAGACCCTCTCCGATCACGTCACGTTCAGCAATGTGCGCATCCCGTTGACCCGAACGCGGATGATCGTTCCGACCAACGCCTACGACAGCGCTCGGGGGATCTGGATCGTCGACAAGGCCGCCCACCGGGTGCTGCACGCGATCGTCGAGCGCCCCAAGCGGGTGAACACGCTACTCGGCGACCTCATCGATTTCGGTCATCACGCCGCACCGCGGCTCACCAACCGACTGCTCCATCAGGACTTCCTTCTGCATGAGGAGTCCGACGCCGCGCTCGGCCGCACCGGCTGACGACGAAAGCCGTCGTCCATGCCACCATCAGGTATGCCCGACACTCCGTTCCTGCACGTCGATCCCGCTCGCCTCGACCGCAATCTCGCCGCGATGGCCGGGTGGGCCGAACGGCACGGCGTGCGCTTGCGACCACATGCCAAGACGCACAAGTGCGTTCGGGTCGCGCAGCGGCAGCTCGCCGCCGGTGCCGTCGGACTCACCGTCGCGACGATCGGCGAGGCGGAGGTCTTCGCCGACGCCGGGTTCGACGATCTGTTCGTCGCCTATCCGCTGTGGTTGTCGGAGGACAAGGCCCGCCGCCTGCGTGCACTCGCCGGTCGGGTGACGCTGACCGTCGGTGCCGATTCCGTCGAGGGCGTGCGCCGTCTCGCCGAAGGACTCGGCGGCGCTCCCGTCGGAGTGCTCGTGGAGATCGATTCGGGCATGCACCGCAGCGGTGTACCCGCCGATAGCGTGGTCTCGGTCGCCGACGCGGCTCGCGACGCGGGACTGACCGTGGCCGGTGTCTTCACCTTCCCCGGCCACGGCTACGGACTCGACACAGCGCGAGCCGACGCCGCGGAGCAGGAGGCCCGATCCCTGGCCGTCGCTGCGAACGCTCTGCGCGACAACGGTATCGACGTCTCCGTGGTGAGCGGAGGGTCGACGCCGACCGCACGACTCGCCGATCCCGGCGTGGTCACCGAGTTGCGTCCGGGCGTTTACGTCTTCAACGACGCCCAGCAGTTGGAACTCGGCAGCTGCGGTATCGACGACATCGCACTGACCGCGGTGTCCACGGTGGTCAGCGCATCCGGCTCCCGGGTGGTGCTCGACGCCGGCAGCAAGATCCTCGGGGCGGACCGCCCCGGCTGGACCACCGGTTTCGGCCGGCTCGCCGATCATCTCGACGCCCGTCTCGTCTCGCTGTCCGAGCATCATGCCGTCGCCGAGTTCCCACCGGCTGCCGTCGTGCCCGAGGTGGGCGACCGGGTGCGGGTGATACCCAACCACGTCTGTACCGCGGTGAACCTGGTCGACGAACTGTTCGCCGGTCCGGACCCGTACGGTGAACTCGAATCGTGGCCGGTCGCGGCGCGTGGCGCGAACAGCTGAGTCCTCCTCCGGGATCGCCGGAACGGGTTCGCCTCACTCATAGACTCCTTCCACAACCCACACCTCCTCCCGGCAGCAGAGCAGCAGTGCGCGGCCGTCTTCCAGCAGTGCCTGTGCCCGAGCCCTCCCCGGACCGAACGGCCACGGTCCCGCCCACCAGTGCAGACGATGCGACCGCGCCCCGAGCCGCACGGTCACCGGCTCCGCACTGAACACACCGCGCGGACTCACGGCGACCGACCGCCCCTCGGCGTCGAGGACCTCCGCTGTGGCCTGCACCAACAGCGAGGGCGTCGGCCGGGCAAGGCGGTCGGGCCAGGCGGCCGCCGGATCGCGCGGCGGTCGCAGTTCGTCGCCGAAGGCCACCAGCGCCACCTGCTCGGCCGGTCCCCGACCACCGCTGCGCACCGGCACCCGCACCGACTCGCCGCCGAGCAGCCCTTGGACCCGGACCAGAGCCCGACGTGCTTGATCGCCGAGACCGCCACCGGTGTCGCCCGGAAGCCCGGCGCCCGTCAGCGCCGACTGCAGCGTTCCCGGATTCACCACCTCGACCGGCTCCAGCACCAGTCGGACGACCGGTGAGTCAGGCGCTTCGACGCTGCCGGCCCGGCCGGTCAGCCACCCCTCCAGCTGCCAGCGCACACGGTCGGCAGTGGCCTCCGGCGTGAGCGGCTCCACGCATCGCCAGGTCCGTGAGTGCCGTTGCCCTCGCTCCGTGAACGCGTGAATCGTCAGTCGCATACAGGCCAGCGAGGCTGCGGACAGTCGCTCGTGCAGCTCCTGCGCCATTCGCCGTCCCAGGAAGGCCGCGGCGTCGATCCGATCGACCGGCGGATCACAGCTGTGCTCCACCGCCAAACCCGGCGGGATCGGTGCCCGGCTGGGCCGCCGGCCCGGCAGACCTCGGGCCAGCCGATGCGCGGTGATCGCATCGCCGGAGAAACGTGATGCGATATCCGCGGGATCCATCGCAGCGAAGGCGCCCAGGGTGCGAATCCCCAAGCGCCACAACAGACTCACCAGATCCTCACGTCCCGGGCCGTTCAGCGCGGGTTCTGCCACCAGGTCGGCGACCGGCCTCGCCGAGAGATAGGCGGCATCCGTCCCCGGCGGGACGGTCTGCCCCGATCTCGCGGCGAGCACCGCGGTGAACAGCTCATCGGCCACCCCGACTCTGGCCGTGACTCCCCCGACCACCGTCCTTCCGAGACCGTCTGCGTCGCGGCCCCTGCCGACCTCGGCCACCGCATCGGTGAGCCGTTCGGCCAATTGCTCCTCCCCGCCGAAGAAGCGCGCCGCACGATCGGCGGCCACCACCAGCAGTCCCGGCCGCAGCACCTCGGTCATCGGGACCACGCCGGTCACCGCCGCCACCACCGGCTCGAACAATCTCCCATCGCGTGCCGGGTCGGCGTCGTACACGGTCAGCCGCGGACACGACGACTGCGCCTGCCGTTTGCGCATCCCCCGTCTCACCCCGTCGACGCGGGCCGCATGCGAACACGCCTCCACTCGTCCCGCCCGCAGCACCGCCACCGGATCGCCCGGAACTCGCCCGGCCGCCGCGGCGGCCGCCGTCGTCGGCCAGTCCGGACACCACAGTGCCAGCACTCGCCTGCCGGGAGAATCGGCGGTCAATTCGCCACCGCCAGCGCCGCCGGCACCCGGGCCCCGTGTTCTGCACCTGACCCCGCCTTCGGCATCGTCGGCCGGACCAGCCGCATCACTCCTTCTTCTCCCAGTCCCGGCACCACGAGGTCGAACACGTCGCTCACTGGGCGAGCCCCCGGCGCCGACACCTGAACTTCCACCCGAAAACCCCCGATGCGGCCGTATCCGCTTCGCCGTACCGGCAGATGCCGGTACTCCCGCACTCGCCCCTGCACACGCGTGGCCGTCCCCGGCCAGTCACCGAGGACCAGCAGCGTGGACGACTGCTTCCTCGCCCGGCCCCCGAGCACCCGGGCTCGGGCCGGTGCCACCGACGACCCCGTCGGACCCAGTCGATCCTCGAATCCCAGCACCACCAGGTCCATTCCGTCCAGCAGCACCCCAGCCACCTCCAGTCGATCGGCTCCCGGCTCGGCGACCACCGCGATCCGGCTCAGATCCGCCCCCATCTCCACCGCCGCGGCCAGATTGAGTCGCGGCAGCCCGACCAGAGCCACCGTGGCCCCCGTCCGACTCGCCTCGGCGATGATCGACATCGGCACCACCGAAGCACCGGACACCGCGGCCACCGAGCCACGCGGGAGCCCGCGCTTCGGAAACAACGACGCCACGGACTCCGGCACGGCGATCACTCCCGACGACACCACTCCCGAGGCCGTTCCCGCACGAGCGCCCGACTGGCCGGACAGCCGGCTCAGCTTGCGACGCAGGTGTTCCAGTTCGGCCTTCTCCGCTGCATTCATGGCGCTTCCCCTCGTCGTTCCGGGCTTGCGCCCGTGTTCTCACCTCTCGTCCGAAGCGGCAGGGAAGATGCCGGTGTTCGAACTTGTGTTCGATATTAAGCCCACCCTCTGACAACCGTCAACGGAGCAGGAAACACCCGCCACACGCGAGAATCTGCGTCCCTTCAGTCGCAACAGCGACCGTCGGTGCACCATGCTCTACCATTCGGATCCATGCAGTCCCGAGCCCTTCCATTCGCCGTCATCGCCGCCGCCGTCACCGGAATCGCGGTCACGGCGCTGCCGTGGTTCGACCTGCGCCGACTGGGCATGGACGCCTCATGGAACGGACTCGGAATCGGCACCGTGAGCCAGAGCGACCTCGGCGTGGCACCGGCCGGCCGCGGCTGGCTGATCGTCGCTGCATGCGCGCTGGCCGCCCTCGCCGGAATCGTCGCACTGCTGCCCGCCGCGAAAGCCCAGAACATCGGCCGAGTCCTGGCCGGAGTCGCCGCCGTCGGATCCACTGCCGCCGCCTTCGTCCCCATAGCGGTGTGGATCTGGCCGTCCTGGTACTTCGCCGGATTCCTCGACGGACTCGGATTGAGTGACGCCCAGGAGCTCGTCACCGTCAGCAAAGCGATCCTCATCGGACTGATCGTGATACTGCTGATCCTGGCCGCACTGTGCGGCGCACTCTTCATCGACCGCAGCGAACAGAACCTGATCGACGACTCCGGCGCCTGACCCGGCCCGCTTCCTGGCGGTACCTCGATTCCGCACGCAGCGACCGCAGCCGCAGACCCGATCCGAACCTGATCAGAACAACGTCAGATCTGGCGAGGGAGCCGTCCCCGCCGGCGGAAGCACCGACGGTTCGGCCGGATTCACACTCTCCGACTCCGGGTCACTGCCCAGATCGTACTTCTCCACGAGCGGCGTCATCCGTGCCCGGAGACCGAGCGCATACTCCGCCGACACGAAGCTCCGTCGGCCGTAGAGGGAGCGGTACCTGCGCACCAGCGCAGGGTGCTCATTTCCCAGCCAGCCGAGGAAGTCAGCACCGTCGTCACCGCCCAACTGCAGCGGAGACACCGACACCCGGGCGGCACCCGCGGCCGACAACGCCGCGAGGAGTTCGTCGAGCTGCGCCGTGCCGTCGGCGAGCAGCGGCGGCAGCGGCGCGATCCGAATATGCGGCGCGAGTCCCGCCTCCGACAGCCGCGCCACCATGTCCAGTCGCGCCCGTGGCGACGACGCCGAAGGATCGACCCGCGCCGACAGTCCCGGATCGAGGGTGGCCAGTGAGATCGACACCGTCACCGGCACCGCCCGCCCGATCAACCGCAGCAACGGCAGATCGCGCAGCAGCAGCGTCGACGCGGTGTAGAGAGCGATCGGCGTCTGCGACTCCGACAGGACCGACAGGACCTGAGGCATCATCCGGTAGTGCTCTTCCACCGGATGGTAGGGATCCTCGACCACTCCGATCGCCACGGTGTCGCGACGCCACGACCGACGCCGCAGCTCCCTCCGGAGCACCGCCGGGGCGTTCATCTTCACCTGCATCGCCTCGCCCGACCGCCGCAGAGCCGAGGCCGCGAAGGAGTGCCGATGACTCCGGTCGCCGGTGACCGATTCCAGCACTGTCCGCGCCAGCACCTCGTGCACCCGGACGCCCGGCGCCTCCGGGATCATGGTCGATCGCATGAAGTCGCCGCACACCAGTTCGGTCAGTGCTGCCATGCCACCTATCCGAACATACGTGCGATGGACTCGTCAAGGGCCGGCGCGCACAGTGAGTGCGGCCCCGATCGCCGTCACCGCCTGCGGCTATCATCGGGCCATGACCTCTCCTGCCACACCCGGCCCGTCGTATCTGGTGGCCGGACGCTACCGGCTGATCCGAAGGATCGGACACGGCGGCATGGGTGCGGTGTGGCTGGCGCACGATCAACTCCTCGACCGCGAGGTGGCGGTGAAACAGGTCCTGACCACCAGCGGGATGGACGAATCAGTCGCCGAGACCTCCCGGGCCCGAGCGCTGCGTGAGGGCCGGTTGGCAGCTCGGCTCTCGCACCGGAACGCCGTTGCGATGCACGACGTCGCGCTCGATCGCAACGAGCCGTGGCTGGTGATGGAGTACCTGCCGAGCCACAGCGTGGCCGATGTCCTGCACGAGAACGGGACGATCGATCCGGTCGAGGCCGCGCAGATCTGCGCGCAGGTGGCCGACGCCATCGCCGAAGCGCACGCCTCCGGCATCGTCCACCGCGACATCAAGCCGGCCAACATCCTGATCGCGAACACCGGCCGCAACGTCGGCCTGGTCAAGATCACCGACTTCGGCATCTCCCGCGCGAAGGACGACGTCTCCATCACTCAGACCGGTGTCGTGACCGGCACGCCCGCGTATTTCGCACCGGAAGTGGCCCGAGGCGATGAACCGGGCGAGGCCTCGGACGTCTACTCGCTGGGGTCCACCCTGTACACGATGATCGAGGGGCGTCCCCCGTTCGGCAGCGAGGACAATTACATCGCCACGCTGCACCGGGTGGCGCTCGGTCAGATCAATCCGATCACCCGGGCGGGCGCGCTCTCGCCGATCCTCCTGCGGCTGCTGGAGCCGAATCCCGCCAATCGGCCGACGATGGCCCAGGCCCGAGATCTGCTCGCCAAGTACGCTGCCGACACCCTCGGCACCACCGACAACGTGCTCACCGGGCTGGTGGCGACCAAACCGCTGTCGGCGCGGAACCGGTCGGCCACACTGCCCCCGATCAGCGGTCAATCCACATCGCAACCGTCCACTCCGCAGACGTCCGCCCCGCAGACGCACTCGGCCCCGGACACGTCGCAGGGCTCGGCGCCCCACAACCCGACTCAGGTCGCCTCCGGTTATTACGCGCCGCGAACCACGCCGGAACCGGTGCCCTACGCTCCCACGCAGTATTCGTCGGCGCCGGGCCTGTACACGCCCCCGCCCACCTACTACCAGCAGCAGGGGCCGAGCAGTCACGCCGGTCTCGCGGCCGCTGTCTTCGCCGTATTCGCACTGCTCACCGCGATCGCCGCGGGCATCATCATCCTGGTGATGTGACCGGCGCCCGCCTCATCCGATCTGGCGGTTCACCGCCCAGCGGGTGAGGGCGTTGCGGTTGGACTGCTGCGTCTTGCGCAGCACGTTCGACGCGTGAGTCTCCACCGTCTTCACCGAGATGAACAGTTCCTCCGCGATCTCCCGGTAGGTGTAGCCGCGCGCGAGCAGGCGCAGCACCTCCATCTCGCGGCGGGTCAGCGAATCGAGTTCGGGATCGAGCTGCGGTTCGGGCACCGGCGACCGCCCGGTGAAGGAGTCGAGGACGAATCCGGCCAGTCGCGGACTGAACACCGCGTCGCCCTCGGCGACGCGACGGACCGCGTCGGCCAGTTCGGTGCCGTCGATGGTCTTGGTGACGTACCCCCGCGCACCGGCGCGGATGGTGGCGATGACATCGGTGGCGGCGTCGGAGACGCTCAGTGCGAGGAACACCGGCGCCTCCGAACCCAGCGCGTCGGTCACCCCGCGGAGCACCGCGACACCTCCGCCGCCCGGCATGTGGACGTCGAGCAGCACCACGTCGGGACGCGCCTGGACGATGCCCGCGACCGCTTCGGGAACGTTGCCCGCGTCGCCGACCACCTCGAGTCCGGCCTCGCCGGCGAGCTCGGTGCGCACCCCCGAGCGGAACACCCCGTGGTCGTCGACCAGGAACACCCGGTAGGTCTTGTCGGCGGTCATGAGAACTCCTGTGTCCGTTGAGTTTCCGAATCGATGGACGCCGACGGCCCGTGCCGCCGGCCACGCGGCAGCATCAGCGCCACATTGGTACCACGGCCCGGTGTCGAGGTGATCCGCACCGACCCTCCCACACGCTCCATGCGCGCGTGGATCGACCGCGCGATGCCCTGGCGGTCCTGGCTCACCGCGTCGGGATCGAACCCCTTGCCGCGGTCGCGGACGAAGACCTCGACGTGGTCGTCGTCCACCTCGCAGTAGACGTCCACCTTGTCGGCGCCGGAGTGCTTGGCGGCGTTCACCAATGCCTCACGAGCGGCCGCGACCACCGCCTGCAATCCGTTGGAGACCGTCTCGTCGCGCAGTTCGTCGGGAGTCACGTCGCCGACCGTCACCGTCTCGATCTCGACACCGTACGCGTCCTCCACCTCCGCCGAGACCGCCGAGACGGCCGCGGCGAGCGACTCGCGCCTGCGCGCCTGGTCGCCGAAGAGCCACTGCCGCAGCTCGCGCTCCTGGCGACGGGCGAGCTGTGCGACGGCGTCGGGCTGGTCGGCGCGCTTCTGGATCAGCGCGAGCGTCTGAAGAACCGAGTCGTGCAGGTGCGAGGCGATCTCCTCGCGTTCCTGGTTCCGGATCCGCGCGGCACGCTCGGCGTTCAGCGTCCGCCACATCCGCATCCACAGGGGGATGGTCAGCAACAGCACGCCGAACAGGGTCCCGAGGACCGCGAGCAGGGTCGGGTTCATTCCGGCCAGCGCGGTGTCCGGGGCGGTCACCAGCACCACCAGTCCTCCGACCACGAGGACGGCGCCGGCGGCCAGTCGGAGCCACGTCACCACGCCCCCGCGCGAGGAGACGCCGGTGACGTCCACCTCGCGCCACACCAGCGCCGCACCGCCGAGTACCACCACCAGTGCCAGCAGCGTGGACGCCGGCGCGCTCGAGGCTGCGAAACCGTTGAGCAGCAAGGCGACCACGCCGATGACGATCAACCCCTGCGCCTGCCGGCGCTCCCGAGGAGCGGGCCGCTCCACGTCGGTGCCCGTCGGACAGAAGAACCACAGCAGTCCGTAGGCGGCCACGCCCGCCCCCGCCAGCGCGGCGAGCACGACGAAGACCACGCGGACGCGGAAGACGTCGACGCCCAGGTGGTCGGCGATGCCGCCGCACACTCCGCCCACGACCTTGCCGCCGTTGCGCCGGCGCACACGGTCGACTTGCGGGGTCTGCGTCACGTGAGTCATTGATTCGATAGTGGCACGAACCGGACCGCGTGCACATCAGGGAGCATCTCAGGGTTTAACCCGATTTGCCTCGCTGATCAGGCGTCCAAGATTGACTGCATGGACACCAAGACTCTGATCGACATCTGGAACACCCGGCCGGTCCGCCGCCGGACCGGAAAGTCCGTCGGCGGCGTCTGCACCGGCATCGGTCTGCGCTACCGGGTCGATCCGACGCTGGTGAAGGTCGCATTCGTCGTCGCGGCGTTGTTCGGGGGCAGCGGAATCCTGCTCTACATCGCCGCGCTGATCGCTCTTCCCGCCGAAGACGAGACGGCACCCCGCAAGATCCATCAGTCGCATCGCGCACATCACCGCGTTCGGCACGACATGCCCTGGTACTGGATCGTGGTCGCCGTCATCGCGGTCATCGTCTTCAGCAACATGGGCTCGTCGCCGTTCTGGGGCACCAGCGGACTGCTCGGACTCGTGCTGATGCTGGGCGGCTGGTGGCTGCTCTATCAGCGCACCCCGACCGCGCCCGCCGGAACCAGCGCGGATCAGCTGAGGCCGTCCGACGGATCGACGACCGCGACGCCCGCGCCGACGCTCATCGCGGACGAGGTGGTCACGCACGACGTTCTCGCCGACACCGCCGTCCGGCCCGCGTCCGAGACGATCCCGTTCGCGGCCGCTGAACCGCCGGCGCCCGCCCCGCCCGACGCACCGCCGTCGTGGGATCCGCTCGGGACCGCGAGGTTCGCCTGGGATCTGCCGGAACCGACACCGCCCGAGCCGCCCGTGGTGAAGCCTCCCCGGTCTCCGTTGACGTCGGTCTTCGCCGGTCTCGCCCTCATCGCCGCGACCGTCGGCACCGCCGCCCGCGTACTCGACGACGTCGAGTGGTTCACCGTGGGCCGGATCGCCGGACTCGCGCTGGCGGTGCTGGGTGTCGGCATGGCGATCGACGCGCTGCAGCGCAGGCAGAGCAATACGCGCGCGGCCGGACTGGTGCCGCTCGCCATCATCGTCGGCGTCGTGGCAGTCACCGCCACCGCGTTCTCCGGCGATCGGCCGGCCTTCGCCTCCGGCGGGATCGGCGACCGGTCGTGGCATCCGCGCAGCGCCGAGCAGCTCAGCGACACCTACCAGCTGACCATCGGCACCACCAGCCTCGACCTCCGCGATCTCGGCGGACTCGACCACGACCGGACCATCGAGATCCACCAGGGCATCGGCGATATGACGGTCTGGCTGCCCGACGACATCCGCGTCAAGACCGAGTGCAGCACAGTGGTCGGTGATCAGACGTGCCCCGACGGGATCGTCAACCCCGACGCCAAGACACCGACGCTGACGGTGAAGGCGAACCTCAACCTCGGAACCGTGGAGATGAAGCAATGATCGACGAGACTCCCGACCAGACCGGCACCGCCGAACCCGAGCGCCACCGCTCAGTGGTGATGGGTCTCTCGGCGCTGGTGACCCTCCTGGTGGCCGCCTGGTGCCTGGCCGACGGCCCCTTCCTCCTCGACACGACCTACCTGCCCTGGGCACTGCTCGCGATCGGAATCGTGGTCGGCGTCGGCCTGATCGCGAGCGGATTCCGAAGAAAGTAGGACCCTCGCCGTCTGCCCAGGCTCGTCGAGCCGCACCGGAGCGCAGCGACGGAGCGAGTCGAGACCACCCACCGCCACCGGCCCAGGCCCGTCGAACCGTCCCTCGCCGTCCACCACAGGCTCGTCGAGCCGCACCGGAACGAAGCGCTACCACAGGCTCGTCGAGCCGCACCGGAGCGCAGCGACGGAGCGAGTCGAGACCACCCACCGCCACACACCACCCGCCCCGAAACCACCGAGTGCCGCCCACATCCAGATGCGGGCGGCACTCGGCGCGGTTCAGTGGGAGGTCACTCCCATTCGATCGTGCCCGGCGGCTTGCTCGTCACGTCGAGCACCACGCGGTTCACGTCCGGGACCTCGTTGGTGATGCGGGTCGAGATTGTCTCCAGGACCTCGTACGGCACGCGCGTCCAGTCGGCGGTCATCGCGTCTTCGCTCGACACCGGGCGCAGCACGATCGGGTGGCCGTACGTACGACCGTCGCCCTGCACCCCGACGCTGCGGACGTCGGCCAGCAGGACCACCGGGCACTGCCAGATCTGGCCGTCGAGGCCGGCGGACGTCAGTTCCTCGCGCGCGATCAGGTCCGCCTTGCGCAGCAGTTCGAGCCGGTCCTTGGTGACCGATCCGACGATGCGGATCGCGAGACCGGGGCCCGGGAACGGCTGTCGTGCGACGATCTCCTCCGGCAGGCCGAGTTCACGGCCGACGGCACGGACCTCGTCCTTGAAGAGCAGGCGCAGCGGTTCGACGAGCTTGAACTCAAGGTCTTCCGGCAGGCCGCCGACGTTGTGGTGACTCTTGATGTTCGCGGTGCCGCTGCCGCCACCGGATTCGACGACGTCCGGGTACAGGGTGCCCTGAACGAGGAACTCGACCTTCTTGCCCGCGGCGGCCTGGTCGCCCAGCACCTCCGACACCGCGCCCTCGAAGGAGCGGATGAACTCGCGGCCGATGATCTTGCGTTTGGTCTCCGGATCGGAGACGCCGTCGAGGTGGCCGAGAAAGACGTCCTCGGCGTCCACCGTCACCAGCCGCGCGCCCGTCGCCGCGACGAAGTCGGTCTGCACCTGCTCGCGTTCACCGGCGCGCAGCAGTCCGTGGTCGACGAAAACACAGGTCAGACGGTCGCCGATCGCGCGCTGCACCAGTGCTGCCGCCACCGCCGAGTCGACGCCGCCGGACAGTCCGCAGATCGCGAGACCCTCGTCGCCGACCTGCTCCCGGATGTCGGCGATGAGCGCCTCGGCGATGTTCGCCGCGGTCCACGTCGGCGTGAGGTTCGCGATCTCGTAGAGGAAGCGGGTCAGCACTTCCTGGCCGTGCGGGCTGTGCAGGACCTCCGGATGGTATTGCACGCCGGCCATCTGCCGCTCCGCGCACTCGAACGCGGCGACCGGCGCGCCCGGCGTGGACGCGGTGACGGTGAAGCCCTCCGGGGCCACCTGCACGGCGTCGTTGTGGCTCATCCACACCGGCTGCGACTCCGGCAGTCCGCGGTGCAGTTTGCCGCCGTCGGCGACCGTGAGCGTTGTCCGGCCGAACTCGCGTCCGCCGGTGTTCGCGACGGTGCCGCCGAGAGCGGCCGTCATCTTCTGGAATCCGTAGCAGATGCCGAATACCGGAACGCCGAGGTCGAAGAGCTTCTCATCGATGGTCGGCGCATCGTCGGCGTACACCGACGCCGGTCCGCCCGACAGGATCAGCGCGGCCGGATTCTTGGCCTTGATCTCTTCCAGCGTCGCGTCGTGCGCGATCACTTCCGAGTAGATGCGGGCCTCGCGAACGCGGCGAGCGATCAGCTGCGCGTACTGGGCTCCGAAGTCGACGACGAGTACGGGACGCGGGTGGTCGGGGGATGTTTCCGTCACGACGTGAAGTCTATCTTGCGCGCGATCGTCGCTGGTGGTCCGGACCAGCGAGGCAGTTCGGGAGCCCTGCGGCGACCGTGGCGGTCGACTAGAATGATCGGATCGCGGTTTCTCGACTGGACGATGGAAGTCCGGAAGCGAGTTCCCCGCGTAGCTAGTTTGGAAGACTAGGACGCTTTGTGTTCCCCGCGAATGTGTTCCCCGCGAGCGGGGATGGCCCATGGTCGAACTCGGGAACGACGGCGTGGGTGCCGTGCTCCCCGCGCGAGCGGGGATGGTCCGTCTGCCACCGAGTACGGATCCACAGCGCCGCTACCCCACCGCTGTGACCCGCACGCGCCCACCCCACCCGTTTTCGTTCCCGCACCACGCTCCCGCCCAGCCCGCAATAGGTATCTGTGCCACCCGCCAAATACCCTTGAGCCTGTGACGCATCTTTCCTCCGACACCGAAGGCCGCCGCTCGCGCTGGTCGCTGACCATCGCCGACCTGGCTCAGGCCGCCGTCTTCGCCGCGCTCATCGCGGTCCTCGGCCTCCCCGGGCAGATCAATCTCGCCGGCGGAGTCCCGATCACCCTGCAGACGCTCGGCGTGATGCTGGCGGGGGCGGTACTCGGACCGAAGAAGGGCACGCTCGCGGTCGTCATCTTCATGGTGCTGGCCATCGCCGGCCTGCCGATCCTGGCGGGCGGACGCACCGGCATGGTGGCGCTCGGCTCCCCGACCGCAGGCTACTTCGTCGGCTTCCTGCCCGCGGTGATCGTGATCGGCCTGCTCACCGCGCTGATGATGCCGAAGTACAACATCGTGGCGGGCATCGTGATCAACCTCTTCGGCGGCGTCCTGATCATCTACGCGTGCGGCATCGTGGGCCTGCTCCTGCGCACCGACATGTCGCTGGGCGCGGCCATCGCCACCAACGGATCCTTCGTCGCCGGCGACGTGCTCAAGGCGCTCGTGACCGCTCTCGTCGCGGCCCCCGTGCATCGCGGCCGTCCCGGTCTCATCGCGCCGCTGCGGCCGTCGTTCCTCCGCCGTGCCTGAGCCCGCCCCGTCGTCGATCGTCTTCGACGGCGTCGAGCACGCCTTCGGCGACCGCGTGGTACTGCGCGGAGTGGACCTGGCCATCTCGCAACGCCGCGTCGGCATCGTCGGCGCCAACGGCAGCGGCAAGTCGACGCTGGCACGGATGATCAACGGGCTCGTCCTCCCCGACCGCGGGACGGTCACGGTCAACGGGCTCGACGTCCGCAAGAACAAGCGCAGGGTCCGGCGCGACGTCGGCTTCATCTTCTCCGATCCGGACCGGCAGATCATCATGCCGACCGTGGCCGAGGACATCGAGCTCTCGCTCTCGCGCATCGTCTCCGACAAGGCCCAGCGTCGCGCCCGGGCGCGCGAGGTACTCGCCGACTTCGGCCTCGACGGCCACGCCGACCAGCCCGCGCATCAGCTCTCCGGCGGCCAGAAGCAACTGCTCGCGCTCGCCGCAGTGATGGTGGTCGGACCGACCATTCTGGTGGCCGACGAGCCCACCACCATGCTCGACCTCCGCAACGCGCTCATGCTCCGGAGAGTGTTCGCCGACCTCGCAGAACAGCTGATCGTACTGACGCACGACCTCGACATGCTCGACGACTTCGACCGCGTGCTCGTCCTCGACGACGGCCGGGTGGTGGCCGACGACGAACCGGCCCCCGCACTCGCCTTCTACCGCGACCTGATGAGCCGATGATCGGCGTCTACGTCCCCGGCCGCTCCCTGCTGCACCGGCTCCCGGCGGGGTTCAAGATCGTCGCGCTGATGGCGTCGATCATCACGCTCGCCGTGGTGGTCCGAACACCGATCGCCGCCGGGATCGCCCTGGCGGTCACCGTCGCGACGTTCGCCCTCGCCTGGATTCCGCCCCGCCACGCCTGGTCGCAGGTCAAGGGCGTGGTCTGGGTACTGGCGGCGCTCTTCGTCTTCCAGTGGATCATCACCGACGCCGCGCGAGCCTTCGTGGTGTGCGCGGTCCTGCTCGCCTCGGTGGGGCTGGCCGCCGTCGTCACACTCACCACCCGGACCACCGACATGCTCGACGCGATCATCACCGGCCTCTCGCCGTTGCGCCGGCTCGGCGTGCGGACCGACCTCATCGCCATGGCGTTCGCGCTCACCATCCGCAGCATCCCACTGATCGCCGAAGTGCTCGCCCAGGTGGACGAGGCGCGTCGCGCCCGCGGACTGCGCGCCGGCCCGCGCGTTCTCCTGGCACCGACGGTGCTCGCCGCCCTGCAGACGGCCGACGGCTTCGCCGAGACCCTCGCCGCACGCGGAATGGACTGACGAGCAGCCCTTCCCCGATCTGTCGGTCACCGCGGTCTGTTAGCCTTCAATCAGACGGCTTGACGACTTCAAGGAGGATGCGGTGGACCCCTTCCCGCACCTGTCGCGCGCCCTCTTCGCCCACTCGGTGTACTTCCTCACCGATCACTGTCAGTAGGGCTCATCGCACCGTGCCGTCCCGTTCTCAGGGTCGGCACCTGAGCACCGGATCCAGGCCATCAGTGTCTGCAAACCGACCCTCACGGACCCATTTCGCAAAGGAAAAGTCATGTCTCCCACCATTTTCGACGACGTCACCGCTCTCATGGGCCGCACCCCGCTGGTGCGCCTCAACCGCATCACCGACGGCGTGGACGCCACGATCCTGGCCAAGCTGGAGTATTACAACCCCACCAACTCCGTGAAAGACCGCATCGGCGTGGCGATCGTCGACGCCGCCGAAGCCTCCGGAGAACTGCCCGCGGGCGGCACGATCATCGAGGCCACCAGCGGCAACACCGGCATCGCACTGGCGATGGTCGGCGCGGCGCGCGGCTACAACGTCGTCCTGACGATGCCCGAGTCGATGTCGAAGGAACGCCGCGCCCTGCTCCGCGCCTTCGGCGCCGAACTCGTCCTGACCCCGGCCGCCGAAGGCATGGCCGGCGCCGTCAACGCCGCGGAGAAGATCGCCGCCGAGCGCCGCGGTTCGGTCCTCGCCCGCCAGTTCGCCAACGAGGCCAACGCCGAGATCCACCGTCGCACCACCGCCGAGGAGATCTGGAACGACACCGACGGCGCGGTCGACGCCGTAGTGGCCGGCATCGGCACCGGCGGCACGATCACCGGTATCGGCCAGGTCATCAAGAAGCGCAAGCCCGAGATCAAGATCTACGCCGTCGAACCCGCCGAGTCGCCGATCCTCAACGGCGGCGCGCCCGGACCGCACAAGATCCAGGGCCTGGGCGCCAACTTCGTCCCCGAGGTACTCGACACCACCGTGTACGACGAGGTCATCGACGTCGACGTCGACACCGCCGTGAAGTGGGCCCGCCGGGCGGCCACCGAGGAGGGCCTGCTCGTCGGCATCTCGTCCGGTGCCGCGCTGGCCGCCGCCGTCGACGTCGCCAAGCGTCCGGAGCTCAAGGGCAAGACCATCGTCGTCGTGCTCCCCGACTTCGGCGAGCGCTACCTGTCGACGCTGCTCTTCGAAGGGCTGGTCGACTGATGTCCGAGCCGGTTCCGCTACTGCGCCTGCTGCGCGAAGATCTGCGCGTCGCGCAGGAGCGGGATCCGGCGGCCCGGTCGATGATCGAGGTCGCACTCGCCTACCCGGGAGTCCATGCACTCTGGTTCCACCGGGTGGCTCACCGACTGTGGAACTCCGGCGGGGCGGCGCGTCTACCCGCGCGCCTGCTCTCGCAGTTGGGCCGGTTCGTCACGGGCATCGAGATCCATCCCGGCGCGAGGCTCGGCCGCCGCATGTTCATCGACCACGGCATGGGTGTGGTGATCGGCGAGACCGCCGAGGTCGGCGAGGACGTCGTGATGTTCCACGGATCCACCCTCGGCGGCGTCAGCATGTCGAAGGGCAAACGTCATCCCACCGTCGGCGACCGCGTGCTGATCGGCGCCGGCGCCAAGGTCCTCGGTCCCATCACGCTCGGTGACGACGCGAAGATCGGCGCCAATGCCGTTGTGGTGCACGATGTTCCGGCCGGATTCGTCGCAGTGGGCGTCGCCGCGACGACACGGGCGGCCGGCGCACCGGTGCACGACCCGTACGCCGACCCGGCGATCTACATCTGATTCTTCCTGCTCAAACGCTTATGCCGTTCTCCGTGACCCGATTCGAGTCACGGAGAACGGCATAAGCGTTCAGATCGGTCAGGCCTTCTCCACCGGGGTGATCGGCAAGCGCAGCGCGCCGGGCGCGTCCGCCGGAACCACCGGCGCCTTCGGCGCCACCGGAGTCAGCCGCCGGTAAACGTCGCCCTGTGCGGGACGCGGGTCGGCCTCACCCTTGTTCGGCCACAGGGAGATCGCACGCTCGGCCTGCGCGCAGATCGACAGCGACGGGTTCACGCCGAGGTTCGCGGTGATCGCCGCGCCGTCGGTGATGTGCAGCGTCGGGTAGTTCCAGACGCGGTGGTAGGGGTCGATGACGCCGGTGGCCGGGTCGTCGGAGATGACGCATCCGCCGAGGTAGTGCGCGGTGAGCGGCATGTTGAAGATGTCGCCCCAGGTGCCGCCCGCCAGTCCGCCGGGCAGCTTGGCCGCGATCCGGCGGGTCGCCTCGTTGCCCTCCGGAATCCAGGTCGGATTCGGCTCGCCGATGCCCTGCTTGCTCGTCACGTACTTGAACGGACCGCGCTTGCGGACGAAGGTCGTCAGCGAGTTGTTGTTGTTCTGCATCACGAGCGCGATCACCGTCCGCTCGCTCCACTTGCGGACGAAGAACAGCCGCAGCAGCATCAGCGGGTTGGTGACGGCGTTCTTGAGGAACTGGCCGAGCCGGTTGGGAACGCTGCCGCCATCGGTGAGCAGCGTCTGCAGGTAGGCCATCGCGTTGCTGCCCTTGCCGTACCGCACCGGCTCGATGTGAGTGTTGGACGTGGGGTGGAACGACGAGGTGATCGCGACGCCCTCGGTGAAGTCGCGGCTCGAATCGTACGACCGCGCCTGCGCCCCGAGGATGGATTCGGAATTGGTGCGTGTCAGCACGCCCATCGCGTCCGAGAGCCTCGGCAGGGTCGAGCCCTTGGCGCGATGCATGATCTTCTGCGTATTGAACGTGCCCGCGGCGACGATCACCTGGTCGGCGGTGAACTGCCGCCGCCGGGCGCCGAACGGGCCCCAGGACGACGACCCGTGCGCCGACACCAGCCATGAGCCGTCGGCCCGCTGCTCCAGGCGATCGACGGTGGTCCGGTCGATGATCGTCGCGCCGTTCCGCTCGGCCAGACCGAGGTAGTTCTTCATCAGCGTGTTCTTGGCGCCGACGCGGCAGCCGGTCATGCACGCGCCGCACTCGGTGCAGGCGGTGCGTTCGGGACCCGCGCCGCCGAAGTAGGGGTCGGGCACCGTCTCACCCGGGGCGCCCTCGCCGCCGGTCTTGGCTCCGAAGAAGACGCCGACCGGGGTGGAGGTGAAGGTGTCGCCGACCCCCATCTCGTCGGCCACCTCCTTCATGATGCGGTCCGAGTTGGTGAACGTCGGGTTGGTCACCACACCGAGCATCCGGCGAGCCTGCTCGTAATGGGGCGTCAGCTCCGATTCCCAGTCAGTGATGTGGTTCCACTGGGGATCGGTGAAGAACGGTGTGGGCGGCTTGTAGAGCGTGTTGGCGTAGTTCAGCGATCCGCCGCCGACGCCGGCGCCGGCGAGAACCATGACGTCCTTGAGCATGTGGACGCGCTGGATGCCCATCAAACCGAACTTCGGCGCCCAGACGAATCGGTTGAGACGCCAACTCGTCTTGGCGAACTGGTCGTCCTCGAAGCGGCGACCGGCTTCGACGATGCCGACGCGATATCCCTTCTCGATGAGGCGGAGCGCACTGACGCTGCCGCCGAATCCGGAACCGATGATGAGGACGTCGAAATCAGTCTGCGCCATAGCCGACCATACTAATGATCATTGTCTCATTATCGAAAGCCAGTGTAGGCTACGCTAACTCCTGGTCTCGGTGAATCCGAGCACGGTCGGCGTGACGAAACGAGCGATCACTGCGCGCTCTCGCTCCGGCGACCCTTCTGGCACCGCGAGCAGCGACACGATCACCCGGACCACCCATCGCGCCGCCTCTCCCCCGTCCTCACCGCCGGCGCCGAGGAAGGCCGTCGCCACCGTCTCGATGAACTCCGACGACAGCGCCAGTTCACCGGCCACCCCCGCACCCGCCGCGGTGAACCAGGCGGCCAGCGCGGGATCCCGGCGGACCTCCGTCAGCGCCACGATGATCGACTCGGTCAGCCGGTCCGCAGGCTCCGGTCGGTCGGAGACGGTCTCGGCCACCACGGCGCCGATACGGCGAGCGACCCGTTCGATGTACGCCAGCTGCAACTGGCGCCGGCCGTCGAAATAGCGGTACAGGGTCGCCCGGGAACACCCCACCGCGGCGGCGATGTCCCCCATCGAGGCGTTGGCCCCCTTCGTGGCGAACACCTCGCCCGCGATCTCGAGGATCGCGTCCTGTACGGCGGGCCGCCGGGTGCCGCGCATCCAATCCGCCCCGCGCACTCGGAGATCCTAATCGTCGGTCATGCCGAGAACGGTACCGAGACCGGTCGCCGCACATAGTTTCCGGACGCCCATTCGATTCCGTCGACGTCGACGTGGAAGTCCGGGCACCGCGCGAGCAGTTCTTCGAGCGCCACCCGCGCCTGCATCCGTGCGGCGGCGGCGCCGAGGCAGTGGTGGGATCCGTGGCTGAAGGCGAGGATGTTCGCGGGGTCGCGGCGGACGTCCAGGTCGGCGGCGTCCTCCCCGTACATGCGTTCGTCACGGTTGGCCGACGCGTAGCAGAGCAGCACCTTGCGGCCCGCCGGGATCGTCACCCCCTCGACCTCGACGTCGCGCGTCGCCGTACGGGCCAGCCCCTGCACCGGCGAGGTCAGCCGCAGCAGTTCGTTGATGGCCGACGGCAGCAGTTCCGGTTCTCGACGAAGAATCGCACGCTGATCCGGATACATGGTCAGCAGCGCCGACGAGCCGCCCAGCATGCCGGTGGTCGTGTCGTTTCCGCCGGCGACCATCGTGAAGGCGAACGCCAGCACCGACAGGACGCCCGACTGGTCCGCCGGGTCGTCGGTCAGGCCGGCGGCCACCAGATGCGACACCGTGTCGTCGCCGGGACTGCGCTTGCGGAATTCGATGAGGTCGGCGAAGTACGCCATCAGTCCCATCACCGCCTCCGACGCCGATTCGACGGCCGAGGCCATGTCGGCGCCCGGGTTGGCCGCGACGATCGCGTCGGTCCACGCGTCGAACTGTCCGCGATCGGACTCCGGCACGCCGAGGTAGTGGGCGACGACCATGCTCGGCAGCGGTTTGAACAGGTCCGCGGCGATGTCTCCGCCGCCGCGGGAGGCAAGGTCGTCGAGCCGCTCGATCACGAACTCGCGAACCTCGGGCTCCAACGTCGTCACCTGTCTCGGCGTGAAGCCGCGCGCCACGAGGCGACGGAAGGCGGTGTGCCGCGGCGGATCCTGCATCACCATCGGCGGGTTGTCCTGCAGGCCGATGCTCTCCAGTTCGCCGTACGCCACGGTCAATCCGCGCGCCGAGGAGAAGGTCTCCCAGTCCCGCGCGGCGGCCATCACGTCGGCATGGCGAGTGAGGACGTAGTAGTCCGCCGCCGGATCCCCCTCGGGCACCACGCGATGGACGGGGTCGCGGTCGCGCAGGAGCGCGTACATCTCGAACG
This sequence comes from Gordonia sp. PS3, assembly GCF_041950545.1. Taxonomy (NCBI): domain Bacteria; kingdom Bacillati; phylum Actinomycetota; class Actinomycetes; order Mycobacteriales; family Gordoniaceae; genus Gordonia; species Gordonia sp. PS3. The sequence goes on from NZ_CP169524.1 coordinate 2,737,367, forward strand.
GATCGCGCCAGGACGGACCCGACCGCAAGGTGAACTCCGGAGACAGATCGTTCTTCATGTCCCGACTATGAGACAGTTCTCACATATTGTCAACGACGAACGATGGCCTCCGCCTCCCGCCCGCGTCAGCGTGACGGGTTCGTCGCCGCCCCGTCGAGCCACAGCGTGTCGCCGGCATCGCGGTGCGGGCCGGACGTCCCGACGTGTTTCGCGCTGATCTTCGGCCCCTTGGTGATGACGTGGACCAGCGCCATGCCGTGTCCACGGCCGAGCCCGTACTCGTCCTTCAGCCATTCGAGAATCGGCCCGGCCTTGGTGCCCGGGCCGAAACCGCGTTCGGCTGCCTGCTCGACGAGTTCGCGTGGGGTGTGCCCGGTCTTGATCTCGATGGTGTCGAGGTATGCCTGGAATGACATGACGGTTCTCCTGTCGTCGGATGCTGTCACCAGTATTGACAGCCGCCGGCACCGAAACTGATCGGTATCAGCCCGAAACGACTCAGGACTGTTCACGACCATGTCGCAGACCAAGAGAGCCGAGACCCCGGTACTCCGGGGTCTCGGCTCACCGAGTGGGCGACGCCTGGCGTCGCGAGGTCAGGCTCGGACCGAGAGGCCGACCTTCTGGAACTCCTTGAGATCGGAGTAACCCGCCTTCGCCATGGACCGGCGGAGGCCGCCGACCAGGTTCAGCAGGCCGTCCGGATCGTCGGACGGTCCGTTCAGCACGGTCTCGAGGGAAGGCCGCTCCTCGTCGATCGCCACCTGCAGCAACGCACCGCGCGGAGTGTCGGGGTGCGCCGCAGCCGACGGCCAGAACCAGCCGCGGCCCGGAGCGGTGTCGGCGGCGGCGAGCGGTGTGCCCAGCACCGCGGCGTCGGCACCGCACGCGATCGCCTTGGCGAGGTCGCCCGAAGTGTGGATGTCGCCGTCGGCGATCACGTGCACATAGCGTCCACCGGTCTCGTCGAGGTAGTCGCGACGGGCCGCGGCCGCGTCGGCGATCGCGGTCGCCATCGGGACCCCGATGCCGAGGACCTCACCGGTCGTGGTGGATCCCTCCGTGGAGCCGTATCCGACGATGACGCCCGCGGCGCCGGTACGCATCAGATGCAGTGCCGTGCGGTGGTCGTGCACGCCTCCGGCGATCACCGGGATGTCGAGGTCGGAGATGAAGGTCTTCAGGTTGAGCGGTTCGGCGACGAGTCCGTCCTCGTGGCCGCGGTCGACCAGCACCACGTGCTCGGCGGAGATGATCGTGCCGTGCACCACCAGAATCTCGGCGCCCGCCTTGATCAGCGCGGGTGTCAGTTCGGGGGCGTGCTGGGGGCTCACCCGGACCGCCGTGGTGACACCGGCCTCCCGCACCCGGGCGACAGCCTGCGACAGCAGGTCGAGGTTGATCGGGGCGCGATGGAGCTCCTGCAGGCGACGGATCGCCGCGGACGGGTCCGGATTCTTCTCCGCGATCTCGACCAGCTCGGCGATCTTGTCCTCGACGTGCTCGTGGCGGGCCCAGAGGCCTTCGCCGTTCAGCACGCCGAGCGCACCGAGCTTCCCCATCGCGATGGCCGACTCCGGCGAGCCGAGCGCATCGGTCGGATGGTTCAGGATCGGCGATTCGAAGCGGTATGCATCGATCTGCCATGCGGTCGAGACGTTCTTCGACGACCGCGTCCGCCGGGACGGGATGATCGAGATGTCTTCCAGTTCGTACGTTCGGCGAGCCGTCCGGCCCATGCCGAATTCGACGAGGTCACGCACCATTGCGCCTTTCTAGTGGAAACTCAGGCGAGCGGGGTTGCGGCGGTCGCGCCGCAAACCGGCTCAGCGTGCATAGTAGTTGGGCGCCTCGGCGGTGAGGGTGATGTCATGCGGGTGCGACTCCTTGAGACCCGCCGCGGTGATCTGCACGAACTGCGCGTTCTGCAGGTCGGCGATGGTCTGCGACCCCGTGTAGCCCATGGCCGCGCGGAGGCCGCCGGTGAGCTGATGGATCACCTGCGACAGCGGTCCGCGGAACGGCACCCGACCTTCGATGCCCTCGGGGACCAGCTTGTCCTCGGCGAGCACGTCGTCCTGGAAGTAGCGGTCCTTGGAGTACGACTTGCCCTGGCCACGCCCCTGCATCGCACCCAGCGAGCCCATGCCGCGGTAGCTCTTGAACTGCTTGCCGTTGACGAGGATCAACTCACCCGGCGACTCCTCGGTACCCGCCAACAGCGAGCCGAGCATGGCGGTCGAGGCACCGGCGGCCAGCGCCTTGGCGACATCGCCCGAGTACTGCAGACCGCCGTCGGCGATCACCGGGACATCGGCCGCCTTGCACGCGGCGACGGCCTCGAGGAGCGCGGTGATCTGGGGCGCGCCGACGCCTGCGACGACGCGGGTGGTGCAGATGGAGCCGGGGCCGACGCCGACCTTGACCGCGTCGACGCCCGCGTCGATGAGCGCCTGCGCACCCGACCGAGTCGCGACGTTGCCGCCGATCAGCTGGACGCGGCCGCCGACCTCCGCCTTGAGCTTGGCGATCATCTCGAGCACCCCGCGCGAGTGGCCGTGGGCGCTGTCGACCACGAGCACGTCGACGCCGACCTCGGCGAGGGCGAGCGCGCGATTCCACGCCTCGTCGCCCGCTCCGACGGCCGCGCCGACCAGCAGCCGGCCGTCGGCGTCCTTGGTGGCGTCGGGGTGCTGCTCGGTCTTCACGAAGTCCTTGACCGTGATCAGTCCGGTCAGCTTGCCGTTGCCGTCGACGATCGGCAGTTTCTCGATCTTGTGCCTGCGCAGCAGACCGAGCGCCGCCTCGGCGGAGACGCCCTCGGACGCGGTGATCAGCGGCGCGGGAGTCATCACCTCGGACACCGGCCGCGTCTCGTCGGCCTCGAAGCGCATGTCGCGGTTGGTGATGATGCCGACCAGATCGCCGGAAGCGTCGACGACGGGCAGACCCGAGATCCGGTACCGCGCACACATCGCGTCGACCTCGGCGAGCGTGTTGGTCGGCAGACAGGTGACCGGGTTGGTGACCATGCCCGCTTCCGAGCGCTTCACGGTCTCGACGGCGGCGGCCTGCGCCTCGATCGAGAGGTTGCGGTGCAGCACGCCCATACCGCCGGCGCGCGCCATCGCGATCGCCATCCGGGCCTCGGTGACGGTGTCCATCGCCGAACTGACGAGCGGGACCCGGAGGGTGATCTCCCGGGTCAGCCTGGACGAGGTGTCCACGGCGTTCGGGACGACATCCGACGCCGCCGGGAGCAGCAGTACGTCGTCGAAGGTGAGGCCGAGCATTGCGACCTTGTCGGGATCATCTCCACCAGTGCGAACCTGCGTCATCTGCACATCGTATCCGCTGTGGATTGAGGAAGCCTGTCCGCCCGGTTATCGGCTACGGTGGAGGACGTGCATGACCAGTTCCCCGGACTCCCGCCGGACCCCTTCGCCGATGACCCGAACGACCCTGCGTCGGCCCTGGACGCGCTCGACCCGGGAATCCCTCTTGACGAGGGTGAACGCACCGCGGTGGAAGAGGATCTCGCCGACCTCGATGTATACGAACGCCTCCTCGCGCCGCGCGGTGTGCGGGGCCTGGTAGTGATGTGCGAGGACTGTCGCGAAGATCACTACCACGACTGGGACATGTTGCGCTCCAATCTGCGCCAATTGCTCGTGGACGGCACGGTCCGACCGCACGAGCCCGCAGTGGATCCCGAGCCCGACGACTACGTCACCTGGGATTACTGCCGCGGGTACGCCGACGCCTCACTGCGCTATCACGAACGCTACTGATCCGCAGGGGAACGAACTCCGAACACACGAGAGGGACCGTGATCGTCGATCACGGTCCCTCTCGCTGTTCGGACTACCTCGCGGCCCGTCGGGTCAGCGGATGCTCTCCGACGGCGCGGTGGTCGTCACCGACGCCGACGCCGTCGCCGACGACGTGGTGGTCGTCGGCTTGTCCGTGTCCGTCTTGCTCGTGGACGGTTCCTGCGTGGTCGACGGCGCGGTGCTCGGGCTGCTCGAACCGCTGGAGGAGCCCGGCGGCTTCAGCATCACGGTCGGGTCCGGGACGTCGGGGCTGGTGGCGGAGGTCGGCAACGGCAGCGACGGCAGGGACGACAGCGGCGGAATCAGCGCACTCGGGTCCTGCCTGCGCACGTCCTCGATCAGGCTGCGCAGTTGATCGGCCTCGGACTTGTCCTTGAGCGGGCCGATGTCCTTCTCGGCCTTCGCGATCAATTCGCGGGCCTTGACGGTGTCGCCCGCGGCGAGCGCCTTCTTGGCCTCGGCGATGTTCTGCTCGGCGTTCATCCGCGACTGCGTCTGCTGCGCCTGCTCGGAGAACACCACCTGCTTCACCGACCACAGCGGATCGCCGGGCTGCGATCCCTCCGACAGCACGAGCAGGCCGGCACCGGCGACCGCCAGGATGGCGGCGGCACCCGAGACCACCCGGAGCCTGCGCGCCAGTCCGCCGCGACGCTCCCGCTCGTTGGCCCGAGCGATGGCCGTCTCGATGTCGGCGATCGTCGGCGTGCTCGGAACCGGCCCGGCCAACGACTCCGCGCGCCACTGCGCGAGCAGACCGGCGAGCCGGTACTCGGCGTCGTCGCCGATCCGGGCGGCCCTGCCTGCCGCGAGATCGTCGATGAATTCGTCGTCGTGGTGCACCGCGCCCACGTCGATGGGACCGGTAGGCATTTCGTCCTCCGTCATCGACGTTCACCTCCTGGGGTCATGAGTTTCTTGAGCTTGGTGAGCGCCCGATGCTGTGCCACTCGCACCGCTCCCGGGCTGCTGCCGACCATGTCCGCGGTCTCCTCAGCGGAGAGACCGACGACGAGCCGAAGCACCAGAATCTCGCGTTGCTTCTCGGGAAGGGTGCCGAGAAGATCTCGCATCTGCCTCGAGGCATCTGATTCGAGGGCAGCCTGTTCCGGCCCGTTCGAGAAGTCGAGCGAGTCGGGGACGTCTTCTACCGGATCTGACTTCACGCGGGCCGCCGAACGCATCGCGTCGGCGACCTTGTGCGAGGCGATGCCATATACGAACGCCATGAAGGGACGCCCCTGGTCTTCGTACCGGGGCAACGCCGTCATCACCGCCATCAACACCTCCTGAGCCACGTCGTCAGCGGAGAACAAGTGTCGTTCTCCGGCACCGATTCGTCCTCGGCAGTAGCGCAGGACTGGTTCCCGCACACTGTCGAGCACTGAGGTCAGCGCAGCGCGGTCACCATCGGCCGCCGCACGGACCGCCTGGCCCAACGCATCACCTGTAAGTTTCATCGCCGCTTAGGTGCCCGGGTGTTACGCATTCGGGAGACTACTGACCGCGGTGCGCCGTGTGGTTCGCCTAGATCAGTCATCAATCAAGCGTACCGAGCCGCGTGCGCCGAACCCGCCAAGGGCGCGAAGCCCATGCCCAGGCCGATGAGTTTCTCCTGGATGGCGGCCGCCGCCCGGCTCTGCTCGTTCCGGTCGGCGGCGAACGAGGCGAGCATGCTGCGTGCTGCCCACTCCAGCGGCGCCAGTCCGGCCGCCGCGCAGTCGCCTGCGACGTTCCGTGCAGTCTGCGCCGCCGCCTCGACCCGGCCCGAGGCCGCGTCGGCGGCAGCGGCGATCAGTGCGGTCTTGAGCCGATGGCGCACCGACGGTGCCCCGGCGGACAACTCGAGCGCCCGCGCCGCGAGGTCCGCGGCGTCGGACCGGCCGGTGTACAGGGCCAGTTCGGTACGCACCCACGCCAGGCGCAGTGCCGGACGGCCGTCGAGCACCCAGTTCCCGCGGGCCGCCGTCGATACTGTGCCCGCCGATTCTGCCGCCGCGCGTTCCAGGAGCCGGGCCGAGCCGGCGAAGTCGCCGATCCCCAACCCGTCCGCGGCCAGCCCGACGAGGGCGTCCACTCGAGCGACGGCGGCCCAGCGGCTCTCCTCCGCTCCCGCGCTCACCGCGACGCGCAGTGCCGCACCGTCATCGGCTCGCGCGTACCCGTGACCCCCGGCCTGCCGCGTGAGCGACGCGCGAGTCGCCAGTGCCAGTGCGGTGACCCCGGCGCCGGTGGCCGGATCGGCGAGCAGGTCGGCGATCAGCGCACGCGCCGCGGCGGCCCTGCCGAGCGCTCCGAGCCGAACCGCACGCGCCCAGCGATCGCCCCCCGGCGGACAGTCCGGCGGTGCGTCGACGCCGAATGCGTCGTTCCACTGATCCGACATTCGCAATTCACCTTTCACTACCGGCGCCTGCGCGCAGAATGAAGATTTCATTTCGACTAACAAAAGATGATCACGTGGAAGCAGAATTGCCGCAGTCGACAACTCCCGTTATCTCCGACGTAACCTTCGTACGATTGCAGTCCATCCTCCCACCGAGGCGCCGCGCCGTTCGACCGGCCCAGCGCCTCCGCCCTCGATCAACAAAATCGCAGGTAAAGGGCGACATAGAGTCGGAGTATCCGTCGCCCGCCGAGACCGCCATGGTCCCCGTCACGTCACCGGGCGTTCACTTGTTCGCTTTTAATCGCAGTGATTCGAGACCGGAGAACGAGTTGACTCGCTTTTCCGGACGCACATACCGTGAGCGTCGTAGGTAAGAGCGTTTCTCATTCAGGAGCGAAGATTGACGACCACAATCGACAGACTGCCCGGCCCCAACTCCGACTTCTGGGACTGGCAGATGCAAGGCAGATGCCGAGGGCTCGAATCGTCGGTCTTCTTTCACCCCGAGGGTGAGCGCGGCCAGGCGCGGATGCAGCGCGAACGGCGTGCCAAGCAGGTCTGCGCCGACTGCCCCGTGTTGCAGCAGTGTCGTGCGCACGCCCTGCGTGTGGACGAGCCGTACGGGATCTGGGGCGGCCTCACCGAGTCCGAGCGGAATCTGATGCGGCGACGCAATCCCCGGCGCCTGGCCGGCTGAGCGTCCCGGGGCGCGGTCGCTGTGCGAGAACCCGAACGCCCCGGACATCGAGCCTCAGACAGCGATCAGCCCCGGTTGAGATCGAACTCAACCGGGGCTGATCTGTGTCTGTACGCCGACTGGCGTCAGCCGACCACCGCGAGGATGTCGCGGGCCGACAGGATCAGGTATTCCTGACCTGCGTACTTGATCTCGGTGCCGCCGTACTTGCTGTAGATGACGACGTCGCCTTCCTTGACGTCGACCGGGATACGGTTGCCCTGATCGGTGACGCGGCCTTCGCCGACAGCGATGACCTTGCCCTCCTGCGGCTTCTCCTTGGCCGAATCCGGGATGACCAGGCCGGAAGCAGTGGTGGTCTCAGCCTCGACGGCCTGAACGAGGATCTTGTCCTCAAGCGGCTTGATGTTCACGCTCGCCACGATGTCAGTTCCTTTTCCTTCATGTAACTGATGGGAAGTTCGCGGCACCGGGTCGCTTTGCCACGTCGTCGCGGGTGCCGCGGCGCTGCATTTCGGATGCCAACTAGCACTCTACCCATGAGAGTGCCAGCACATCAAGGGCCCCGGCGTCCGAGCCGGTCGCGGCAGCTCAGAGCTTGCTGATCTGCACGCTCATCCCGGGATCGGTCGCCACGGTGAGAGGCGACGGAGGGGCGCCGCCGCCGATCACGTGGGCTCCCAGGGTGGCGACCATGACGCCGTTGTCGGTGCACAACCTCGGCTTCGGCACGCGCAGTTCGATACCCGCGGCGGCGGTCCGCTCGGCCGCGAGCGACCGGATCCGCGAATTGGCGGTCGCACCGCCGCCCAAGACCAGGGTGTCGACGCCGCGATCACGGCATGCGCGCAGCGCCTTGGCGGTCAGCACATCCGCGACCGCCTCCTGGAACGACGCGGCGACGTCGGGCACCGACACGGGGGCACCCGACCGGACCCGGCCCTCCACGTATCGCGCGACGGCCGTCTTGAGACCGCTGAAGGAGAAGTCGTACGGCGCGTCGCGGGGCCCGGTCATGCCGCGCGGGAACGCGATCGCGGCGGGATCGCCGCCACGGGCGGCCGCGTCGAGTGCGGGACCCCCCGGGTAGCCGAGATCCAGCAGCCGCGCCACCTTGTCGAAGGCCTCCCCCGCGGCGTCGTCGACGGTGGTGCCCATTTCGACGATCGGCTGTGACAGGTTCTGCACGCCGAGCAGATGCGTGTGCCCGCCGGAGACCAGCAGCGCCACCGCGGGCGGCATCGGACCGTGCTCGAGGGTGTCGACCGCGACATGTCCGCCGAGGTGATTGACCGCGTACAGCGGCACATCCCAGGCCAGCGCATACGCCTTGGCCGCGGCGACGCCGACCAGCAGGGCTCCGGCGAGTCCCGGTCCGATCGTCACCGCGATGGCGTCGGGCCGGTCGATCCCGGCCGCCTCACGCGCCCGCTGCATCGTCGGGACCATCGCCTGCAGGTGGGCCCGCGAGGCGACCTCCGGGACCACGCCGCCGTACCGCGCGTGCTCGTCCACCGACGATGCCACTTCATCGGCCAGCAGCGTCGCCGTCTCGCCGTCCCATTCGACGACACCGACTCCGGTCTCGTCGCAGGAGCTCTCGATACCCATCACGATCATGAGGTCGCGTGCCCTTCCGGCCGGTGATTGCCCGGTTCGTCGTTACTGTGTTCGTCGTTGCTGTGTTCGCCGCTGCTGTGTTCGTCGCCGTCCCGGCGCGCGGCGCGCACCATCGTGTACGCGTCCGCGCCGGACGGCTGATAGTAGTTGCGTCGCACTCCCGCCACCTCGAATCCGCTGCGCTCGTACAGCGCGATCGCCGGGACGTTGTCGGTGCGCACTTCCAGGAATACCGGCGCGTGGACGGCGTCGGCAACCCGCAGCAACGCGTCGAGCAGAGCCCGCCCGTAGCCGCGCCCCTGGCAGGCGGCGTCGACCGCGATGGTGTGCACCTCGCACTCGTGGTCGCCGGCACGGCCCAGCACGCTGATACCCGCGTAGCCGGAGACCGGGGCGCCCGGGACGGTGCGCACCGCGAAGTAGGTGTTGTGCGGCGCCCGCAGTTCGGCGACGAAGCCGGTCAGCGGCCACGGCGAATCCGTGGCGAAGAGTTCCCGCTCGATCTCGGCGCATCGGGCCAGGTCGGAGGGAGTCAGTTCGTCGACGACCGGGCCGGGGCCCTCACTCATGTGTCGCCGAGGGCAGCAGCGACTTGCGCTTCCGGTCCTTGAGTTCGACGGCGTCCGGGCGGCGCAGGTACAACGGCGTCAGAGGCTCGGCCGGAGCCCGAGCGGTGAGTCGCTCGGCGGCGACGGCGACCAGCGAGGCCGGGGTCGGTGTGACCAGGTCGGCGCCCGCCGCGCCGAAGCGCTCGGTGAATCTGCTCTCCCCCACCACGTCGGAGAGCGTGCGCCCCGCCAGTTCCGCGACCAGCGTGTCGGGTGAGTCGACGGCCGGTCCCGCGACACGCCGACCGGCCTCGTACAGCGCCCAGTACACCTCGCGGCGACGGGCATCGGTGAGCACCAGTCGCGTCCCCGCCTCCGGCGCAGGCGTGCCGCGGTCGATCGCATCGAGGGTGCACACCCCGTAGGCGGGAAGGCCGAGCGCGTCGGCGTACGCCGCTCCGGTGGCCATTCCGACGCGCAGCCCGGTGAACGGTCCGGGACCGCAACCGACGACCACGGCGTCGAGGGCGTCGCCCGCCACACCCGCCTCGGCGAGCACGTCCCGCATCAGGGTCGTGAGCACTTCGGCGTGACGGCGCTGATCGGTCACGATCCGCTCCGCGAGCGTCACGGGCCCCTCGTCGCGCAGTTCCACCACGCCGGTCACCACGGCGGAAGTCGCGGTGTCCAGCGCCAGAGCCCGAATCGGCGGCTGCGCGGTCATCGGTTCACCCACTCCCAGGTCGCATGTCGTGTCTCGGTGTCGTCGTCGCGGCGCAGCCGGACGATGAGGTATTCGTCGACGAGTCGCTCCACGACGCCTTCGCCCCATTCGACCACGACCACGCTGTCGTCGAGGTCGGTGTCGAGATCGAGGGCGTCCAGATCGTCCAGGCCGCCCAGCCGGTAGGCGTCGACGTGGACCAGGCCGGTGCCGCCGGGCACGCCGGGAGCGTGCTGACGAGCGATGATGAAGGTCGGCGACGAGACACGGCCGGCCACGCCGAGCCCGGCGGCGATACCGCGCGTCAGCGCCGTCTTCCCCGCACCGAGCGGACCGTCGAGGATCACCAGATCCCCCGGGCCGAGGTCGGCGGCGAGCTCGCGGCCGAGGTCTTCGGTGTCGGCCACCTCGGGCAGGTCGCGGGTTCCGGAGGTGCGCTGCGGCGTCATCCCTGTCGCTCCGATCGTGCGTGCTTGTCCGAACGCGCGCGGCCGGAGAGCCGCCACGGCAGCACCGGCCGGCCCAGCGCCAGGCGCGACCGCGAGACCAGGTCGTCGATGGCGTCGGTGACCAGCTCCGGGTCCTCCATGGGGAGCATGTGCCCGCAGCCCTCCGCGATGACCATGCGGGAGTCGTGACCGAGCTGTCCGTACATGCTCAGTGAGTTCGGCAGCGGCGTCAGCCGGTCCTCGTCGCCGCACATCACCACCGTCGGTACCTGAGCGAGCACCGGCAGCGCCGTCGCCTCGTCGTGGCTCTCCAAGACGTGCAGGAAGTTCACCATGGTCGCGATCGACGTGTTCTGAATCATCGACTCGACGGCGTGGCCGGCGCGCGGGCTGTAGTGGTCGTGGCCGAAACTCGCCGCGACGAGCACCGGTTCCACCGCCCGGCGCGTGATCCCCCGGCCGGCCTGCACGGCGCCCGGGATGTAGCGGACCGACAGGCGCAGCGCATCGACGATCGGGTTGTTGAGTCCTTCGCCGAGCCCGGCCTCGGTGATGCCCCTGGCCGCCGTGGAGACCAGTGCGACGCCCGCGATGCGACCGCTGTGAGAGAACATCCGCGAATGACGTCGCGCGAACGACATGATCGACATCCCGCCCATCGAATGGCCCACCAGAACCACCGGTCCGGTCGGCGCCATCGTGCGGATCACCGCGGCGAGGTCGTCGCCGAGCTGCGCCATCGTAGAGCTCTCGGCGGACGCCGGGTCGCTCGCTCCGTGGCCGCGCTGGTCGTAGAAGACCATCTTGATGTGCCGGCCCGCCCAGCGCTCGGCGAGACCGAACCGCTGGAAGTGCCAGGCCGCCATCCGCAGGGTGAACCCGTGCACGAAGACCACGGTCAGCTCGGGCGTCGCGGTGCGCCCCCACTTGCGGTCGCCGCGCACGTCGGGACCGCCGGTGAGCACCGTGCGGACCGCGAGACACACGCCGTCGTCGGCGGTGACCGTCGCAGCTTCGTCGGCGTAGATCGCTTTGAAGTCGACGCCCGCATGCGGATCGATCCGCATGTCGGTCTTGCGGAGCTTGCGGCGGCGGAAGGCGCCGCCCGCCGTCACCGCGCCGAGCGAGCGCGCCTCCGACAATCCCGAGCGCCATGCGGCCTTCCGTCGCGGCTTCGCACGCTCGCGGTCAGGCATCGACGTCTCCCCCGGGACCGCCGACATACCGTCGCACCGCGCGCGAACCGATTCGGGAGATGATCTCGTAATCGATCGTGCCGATGGTGTCGGCCCAGTCGGTCGCGGTCGGCACCGGCGCGCCGCCCGCGGCGCCCGCGGGTCCGAACAGCACGGCCCGGTCGCCCTCGGCGACGCCGCCGCCGTCCGGTCCGAGGTCGATCACCAGCTGATCCATGCAGACCCGCCCGACGTTCGGGAAGATCCGGCCGTTCACGTGCACGCCGAACCGGCCGGACAGCAGGCGCGGAACTCCGTCCGCGTAGCCCGCGGGCACCACGCCGAGAACGGTGTCGGCGGGAGCGACCCACGTGTGGTTGTAGGAGACGCCCTGCCCGGCCGGAATCCTCTTGACCAGCGAGATCCGCGTCTCCAGCGTCATCGCCGGAATCAGCCCGAAGTCGCCGATGTCCGGGACCGGCGAGTAGCCGTAGATCGACAGTCCCGGACGGACCGCGTCGCGCGCCAGGTCGGGCCGGGTGAGCGCCGCCGGAGAGTTCGCGATGTGTACCAGCTGCGGCCGTACGCCGCGCGCACGCAGGTCGGCGACGGCATCGTCGACACGCTGCGCCTGCTGTGAGTTGAGCGGATGGTCGGGCACGTCGCCGAAGGCGAGATGACACATCACACCGTGCAGGCTGATCGCGCCCTCCGCACATGCGGCGGCCACCGCGTCGGCGGTCTGCGCCCATTCCTCCGGGCTGACGCCGCTGCGCGCGAGCCCGGTGTCGAGCTTCACCGTCACCGTGGCGGTCCGGCCGAGTCTGCGCGCCTGCGCCAGCACCAGCTCCAGCTGCCGAGGCGAGGAGACGGCGATGTCGATCCCGTCGGCGATCGCCCCGGCGAAATCGGCCTCCGCGGTGTGCAGCCAGGCGATCAGGTGCCCGTCGATGCCGGCGGCGCGCAGTGCGCGGGCCTCGCTGATCTGCGCCACACCGAGCGCGATGGCACCCGCTCCGAGCGCGGTGCGGCCGACGGCGACCGCCCCGTGCGCGTAGCCATCGGCTTTGACCACCGCGATCACATCGGAGCCCGAGCGCTCCCGCAGGACGCCCACATTGTGGGCGATGGCGTCGAGATCGACAGTGGCGTAGAGGTTAGCGTGCGAGTCCATCGCACCTATTCTCGCAAATCCAGCAGACGGCGGAGCGTCGGCGCGACCGCGTCGCGCAACGCGGCGGCGCTGATCGGCGCTCCTCCGCTCGCGAGCGCGGCGGCGCGCGCGTGCACCCGGGCCGCGCAGACGCCGGCCGAACGAGCGGGGAGTCCCGCCGCCAACAACGATCCGGCGATGCCGGTGAGCACGTCGCCCGCCCCGGCGGTCGCGGCCCAGGACGACTCCGCGTCGTTGCCGCTGACCCGACCGTCCGGGTCGGCCACCAGGGTGATCCGGCCCTTGAGCAGCACCGTCACCCCGAGCCTCTCGGCCAGGCCGCGCACTGCGCTCAGCCGGTCCGGCCCCGGTTCGGCTCCGGCGAGCCGGGCGAACTCCCCGGCGTGCGGCGTCAGCAGCGTCGGTGCGGTCCGATCCGCCAGAAGCTCGGGCGCACGCGCCAGCACGGTGAGCCCGTCGGCGTCGATCAGTGTCGGAAGGTCGGTCCCGAGCACATCTGCCAGTAGATCGTGTGCTTGCTCACCCGTGCCGATTCCGGGGCCGATCGCCCATGCCTGGACTCGCCCGGCATCGGCGACGGTGGACGCCGCGACCACCTCCGGCGACTTCGCCAGCACCTCGTCGACCGCCGGACCGACGTAGCGGGTCATGCCCGATGTGGCGGCCACCGCGGCCGAGGTGGCGAGCACCGCAGCCCCCGGGAACACCGCGGACCCGGCGATCACGCCGACCACGCCCTGCGAGTATTTGTCGTCGCCCGGCCCGGGAAGCGGCCACAGCGCGGCCACCTCCGCATCGCTCGGACTGGTCACCTGTGCAGCCGGTACCGGGATGCCGATGTCGGCCACCACCACCCGGCCGCAGGCCGGCGCGGCGAGCAGGTGGGCGAGCCTCGGCGCCCCGAAGGTCACGCACACGTCGGCCCGCACCGACGGTGTGTTCACCACGCCGGTGTCGGGATCGACGCCGGACGGAAGGTCGACGGAGAGCACCGCCGCGCCCGTGTCCGCGATCCGCGCGAAGACCTCCGCAGCCGGCGGTCGCAGCGGGCCGCGGCCGCCGAGCCCCACCACGGCGTCGACGGCGATGTCGAGTTCGTCCGGCACGGTGGCGCTCACGCGGCCGCCGGCGCTCCGGAACGCCGCCAGGCCCGCACCGTGCGCGTGATCGGGATCGAGCAGGAGTGCGTCGACGCGGACGCCGCGCCGCCGCAGACGAACTCCGGCGTAGAGCGCGTCGCCGCCGTTGTTTCCCGCGCCGACCACCAGCAGCACCCGCCGGCCGTAGACGCCGCCGGTCCGCTCGCGCAGTTCGGCGCTCACCTGCGCCGCCACCGCATTCGCGGCGCGGGCCATCAGCACACCGCCGCTGAGCAGAACGCCGGTCGCGGCTTCGGCGTCCCGGATCTGCGCGGCGGTGTAGTAGCCGGTCACCACAAGGTCCTCATCGCTATTCGACGGTGACGGACTTGGCCAGGTTCCGCGGCTTGTCGACGTCGTAGCCGCGCGCCTGGGCGACGGTGGCTGCGAACACCTGCAACGGGACCGTCGAGACCAGCGGCTGCAGGAGGGTCGCGGTGTGCGGGATCGGGATCAGATGGTCGGCGACCTCCACCGCCGCGGTGTCCGTGGCCTCGGCGATCACGATCGTCCGGGCACCGCGCGCCTGGATCTCGCGGATGTTGCTGATCATCTTGGAGTGCAGCAGGGCCCGGCCCTCGGGGGACGGCATCACCACGATCACCGGCAGCCCGTCTTCGATCAGGGCGATCGGGCCGTGCTTCAGCTCGCCTGCCGCGAAACCCTCGGCGTGGATGTACGCGAGTTCCTTGAGTTTGAGCGCGCCTTCCAGCGCCACCGGGTAGCCGACGTGCCTGCCGAGGAACAGGATCGTGTCAGCCGAGGCGAGGCCGCGGGCGAGCTCTCGGACGGGCTCCATCTGCTCGAGCACCTTCTCGACCGCGGCCGGGATCTGTTCCAATGCCTCGAACTCGCGTGTCACCTCGTCGGCGTACTTGGTACCGACGGCCTGAGCCAGTGCGAGGCCCACCATGTAGGCCGCGGCGATCTGCGCGAGGAAGCACTTGGTGGACGCGACCCCGATCTCGGGGCCGGCGTGGGTGTATAGCACGGCGTCCGATTCGCGCGGGATCTGCGCGCCGTTGGTGTTGCAGATCGCCAGGACGCGGGCCTTCTGGTCCTTGGCGTGGCGTACGGCCTCCAGGGTGTCGGCGGTCTCGCCGGACTGGCTGATCGCCACCACCAGCGTCGACCGGTCGAGCACCGGGTCGCGGTAGCGGAACTCGCTGGCGAGTTCCACCTCGACGGGCAGTCGGGTCCAGTGCTCGATCGCGTACTTGGCGATCAGTCCGGCGTGGTAGGCGGTGCCGCAGGCGACGACGAAGACCTTGTCGACGTCGCGCAGGTCCTGATCGCTCAGGCGCTGTTCGTCGAGCACGATCCGGCCGTTGCGGAGGTGACCGATCAGGGTGTCCGAGAGCGCCGCGGGCTGCTCGGCGATCTCTTTGAGCATGAAGTAGTCGTAGCCGCCCTTCTCCGCGGCGGCCAGGTCCCAGTCGATGTGGAACGGGGTGCCGCCGGTCGGGTTGCCGTCGAAGTCGGTGACCGCATAGGTGTCGGCGGTGATGACCACGACCTCGTCCTGACCGAGTTCGATCGCGTCGCGGGTGTGCTCGATGAACGCCGTCACGTCGGAGGCCACGAACATCTCGCCGTCGCCGACCCCGACGACCAGCGGGGTGGACCGGCGTGCGGCGACGATGGTGTCCGGGTGGTCGGCGTGGGTGAAGACCAGGGTGAAGGCGCCCTCCAGACGCCGCAGCGTGGCGTACGCGGCGGCCACGAAGTCGCCCGCGTGCCGGCCCGACGCGTATTCGCGCTCCATCAGATGCACCGCGGTCTCGGTGTCGGTGTCGGAGGAGAATTCGATGCCGGAGTCTTCGAGCTCGGCACGCAGCGGCGCGTAGTTCTCGATGATCCCGTTGTGCACGACGGCGATCTTGTGGTCGGTGCTGAGGTGCGGGTGCGCGTTGCGATCGGTCGGTTGACCGTGCGTGGCCCAGCGCGTGTGGCCCATACCGGTGTGACCGGTGAGCGCCGCACGGCCGACTTCAGCGATCTGCTTGTCGAGGTTCTCCAGCCGGCCGGCCTTCTTCTCGACCGTCACCGCACCGTTGCCGTCCAGGATCGCCACGCCGGCCGAATCGTAGCCGCGGTACTCCATCCGGCGGAGGGCGTCCACGACGATGTCGAGCGCGTCGCGCTTGCCCACATATCCCACGATTCCACACATGGGTACCAAGAATAGCGTCAGGCGGAGCGTGGTTTAGCGCCGAGCAACTGGGACACGGTGTCCAGTTCGGGACGGTCGGCGGACTCGAGGTCGACGGCGAGCGCGTCGCCCATGGTGAGCTCGGGGTCGGAGAAGGCGGCGTACTTCTCGTCGCCGGTCAGCCGATGCAGGAAGAAGCCGGTCAGCTGCGCCCGAACCGCCTTGTGTACGGCTCGATCGGCGCCGTTGATGCCGATGAGGGACTTGACCGAGGGCGTCTCGACGAGGTCGCCCGCGTCCGCTCCGGGGAGTGTGCGCAACACCACATCGCCTGCGACGTTCTCCGCCAGGTCGAGTGCGTTGCCGGTCATCGACGCCAGGTGTCCGCTGCCTGCCAGCACCAGCGACGGCACCCGGACGGTCGCGGCCGCGGCAGGCAGGTCGGCGGTGGTGGGCGCGGGGAACACGGTCGCCAGCGCCTTGACGTTCATCGGCGGCCTGCCCAGCAGCACGGCGTCGGATGCGGCCCGGACCGCGGCTGCGGCACCGAACCCGTGTCCGGCGAGCCCGATCCGGTTCGGATCGACGCGGACCCGGCCGGTGCCGAGTTGCACGCTGCCGGCGACGGTCGCCGCGGCGCGCAGGTCGGTGCCCAGGGAGATGTCGGACGGGAACGGGCCCCGGCTGCCGTCGGGCGCGGCCGCCACGATGCCCCATGAGGCGAGGTGGAACAGCAGATCCCGGTAGCGGGCACTTCCCATCAGCCAGCCGTGCGCGAACGCCACTGCCGGAAGTTCGCTGCCGGTGCGCGGTGCGAAGATCTGACCGGACATGCCGACTATCCCGAGATCGCCGCGATCGACCTTGTTGGGTCCGCGGCGCGCGAGTTCCTTCATCAGCTTGTCGGGCGGAGGCGCCACGACCTTGTTGTTCCCGAACACGGCTCCCACCCTATGACATCGATCGCGGATAGGGACTCGGTGCCGAGCGATCACCGTCCGCGCGAGCGCGGCCGCGCCGCGTCGAGTCCTGCGGCCAGCATCAGCCGCCCGAGCACGGCGTCGGCCGCATCGGCGTCGGCGCGCAGCCGGGCGCGGAGCCGCTGGACGCGCACCGGATCCTCGCGCGGTGCGGGCGCCGCCGCTGCCAAACGGTCGCGGTAGCGTCGGCCGGCCTGTTCGAACCCGCTCGCGGATTCGGCGGACAATGCCTCGAGTCGGTTCTCCGGGGACGTCACCGCAGATCCGCCAGTACGAGCTCGCCTGCCGAACCGGTGTCGGTCGTCCATGCCGAGGCCACCTCCGCGAGGGCTGCGGCGATGGCGTCGGCGGCCAGTTCCCCCGCGGAGTCCGCGTAGTCAAGACGCGCATGCACTTCGGCTCGCAGTTCGCCTTCGGTGACCGCGCCGGCATTCAGAGCGGCAGGTACCGCGTCGAGGTCCACCCCGCCCAGCCTGCGACGGGACACCGTCTCCAGTACCGCTGCGTGGCGTGCGAGCACCTCTTCGAGGACCCGAGCGGCGTGGGTGGTCACGGCCGCCCCTTGCGTCAGCCGGCTCCGCAGATCGGCGACGTCGCCTGCCACCACCCGTACCGCGCTGCCCGCCGCGTGTCCGGATCTGCCGGACCACTCCCCGACCGTCGTCGCCGTCGCACCCGCTGCTCCCTCCGCGCGGGCGAGGCGGTCGGCCAGGTCGCTCAACCGTTGCGCATCCGCCACGAATGCCGGCATCCGAAACTCGTCCACCGCTGAATGAGGCCGGCGTACGGCCGCCTCGTCCACCGCGGTCAGGCCCAGTTCCCGGCAGACGGCGATCACCGTCGCGAAACCGTCCGCGCACGAGCCCGTCATGCCGGCCGGCCCGTCGCCCACGACGCCGCGGCCGACTCCGCGTCGGCGAACGCCGCACCGGCCCGCCCCAGATCCGCGGCCACCGCGTCCACCGCGACTCCGCAGCCACGGAGCCGGGCGGCGAGATCGAGGAGCCGGTCCAGCGTGGCGTCCGCCGCACGACGCGGCGGACCGTGATCGGCCCAGTCGCACATCCCGCCGCCGTCGAGTTCCGCGGCGCATTCCGCGAGCGTCGTCACGATGTGCTGCTGGGCGGCGGTGAAGTCCGCGAGTTGGTCCAGATCGACGTGGATCGAGTCATTGCTTCCGGCGTCCATGCCTATTGGACGCACGCGCCGCCCGCACGGTTCCGCGACACGCCGAAAACGTCGCATCCCCGACCGGTCGGGCGTGTCTGTCGCGGGGCCTGTTCAGACGCCCGCGACCACAGCGGCCACGCGTTCGGCGATTCCGCGCGCCGACTCGGGGGTCTGCGCCTCCACCATCACCCGGACGAGTTGCTCGGTTCCCGACGGACGCAGCAGGATGCGCCCGCATCCGTCCAGTTCGGACTCGGCGGCCGCTACCGCGCTGAGCACCTCTTCGGCGACCGCGACGGCGTGTTTGTCGGAGACGGGGACGTTGATGAGCTCCTGCGGCAGAACCGTCATCACCCCGGCCAGATCGGCCAAGCGCTGTCCGGTCTGCGCCACCCGCGCGGCGAGCATGAGGCCGGTGAGCACTCCGTCGCCGGTGGTTCCGACGGCCGGGACCACGATGTGGCCGGACTGCTCACCGCCGAGGGCGTAACCGCCCGAGCGCAGTTCCTCGAGGACGTAACGGTCGCCCACGCCCGTCACCTTGAGCTCGATTCCCGCGCTCTTCATCGCCAGGTGCAGGCCGAGGTTGCTCATGACGGTGGCCACGAGGACGCCGTCGGTCAGGTGGCCCGCCTCGTGCATCGCCAGCGCCAGGATCGCCATTATCCGGTCGCCGTCGACCACCGAACCGGTCGAGTCGACCGCCAGGCAGCGGTCGGCGTCACCGTCATGGGCCAGGCCGAGGTCGGCGCCGTACTCCAGGACGGCGGCCTGCAGTTTGTCCATGTGCGTGGAGCCGCACCCGTCGTTGATGTTGAGGCCGTCGGGCTCGGCGTGGATCGCAATCACCTTGGCGCCGGCGGCCTCATACGCGCGGGGAGCCACATGGGACGCCGCACCGTGTGCGCAGTCGACCACGAGCGTCAACCCGTCGAGCGAGGTCGGGACCGACTCGGCCAGATGAGCGAGGTAGCGTTCGGCGGCGTCCTGGGCGTCGCGGATCCGGCCCACACCGGCGCCGGTGGGACGGGGCTGGTCGGCGTGCATCGCCGCCTCGATCTCGTCCTCGACGTCGTCGGGGAGTTTGTGGCCGCCCGCGGCGAAGAACTTGATGCCGTTGTCGGGCATGGGATTGTGCGAGGCGGAGATCATCACTCCGAAATCCGCCCGATAGTCAGCCGTCAGAAAGGCGACGGCCGGGGTGGGGACCACTCCCACCCGGATGGCGTCGGCGCCCGCCGCGGCCAGACCGGCGCACAGCGCGGCCTCCAGGAGTTCGCCGGAGGCGCGGGGGTCACGTCCGACGACGACGCGCGGACGGGAACGAGCGTTTGCACCGAGAACGCGAACGGCGGCCGAGGCCAGGGCCAACGCCAGCTCTGCGGTGAGCTGGTCGTTGGCCCGGCCTCGGACGCCGTCGGTGCCGAAAAGGCGAGCCACAGTAGCCGAAGCGATCAGCGCTTGCTGTACTGCGAGGCCTTGCGGGCCTTCTTCAGGCCGTACTTCTTACGCTCCACAGCACGCGCGTCGCGGGTCAGGAAGCCGGCCTTCTTCAGTGCCGGACGATCCTCGGGGCTGACCTCGATGAGGCCGCGCGCGATGGCCAGACGCAGCGCGCCCGCCTGACCCGACGGGCCGCCGCCGACCAGACGAGCGTGGATGTCGAAGGCGTCGGTGCGCTCGACGGTGACGAGCGGAGCCTTGATGAGCTGCTGGTGCACCTTGTTCGGGAAGTAGTCCTCGAGGGTGCGGCCGTTGAGCGTGAACTCGCCGGTGCCGGGCACCAGGCGGACCCGGACGATGGCCTCCTTGCGGCGGCCCACGGTCTGGATCGGGCGGTCGAGCACGACCGGTCCGCGAGTGGCGGTCTCGGTCTCGACGACCTCGACGGACTCCGTGGTGTAGCTGCCGTCCTCGTTCAGGGTCTCTTCTTCGACGACCTCGACGTCGACGTCGTTCAGGTTCTCGTTGGTCACTGGGCCACCTGCTTGATCTCGTAGTTGACCGGCTTCTGCGCGGTGTGCGGGTGGTTGGGGCCCGCGTAGACCTTGAGCTTGCCTGCGATGGCGTTGCCCAGCTTGTTCTTCGGGAGCATGCCCTTGACGGCGCTCTCGACGACGCGCTCGGGCTTGGTGGCCAGGAGCTCACCGATGCTCTGGGACTTCAGGCCGCCCGGGTGACCCGAGTGGCGGTAGAGACGCTTGTCGGTCAGCTTGTTGCCGCTGACGGCGACCTTCTCCGCGTTGATGATGATGACGTAGTCGCCGCCGTCGACGTGCGGGGCGAACGTGGGCTTGCCCTTGCCGCGGAGCAGGTTGGCGCTCGCGACGGCGAGGCGGCCGAGCACCACGTCGGTGGCGTCGATGACGTACCACTCGCGGGTCACGTCACCGGCCTTCGGGGTGTAGGTAGGCACAGTAGTCCTCTTTTGAACTCGTTTGCTGCTGGTCAGGCACTTCTGCAGAGCGTGCTCCCGGCGACCAGTGGGGACCCGGGCACTCTGTTGACGCAGGGCACCAGCGATCTAGCTTACGCGGGCTCGTCGACGCGGGTCAAAACGCGCGTCCGGCTGGGTCCGTATCGTCGAGAGCATGACTTCAGTGATCAGCATCGGTCCCGGCGACGGCGCCCTCACCCTGCGCACCGGCGTCGCCGGGCGGGCGGCGCGGACCGGCCACAGCTTGACGATCGGGTTCGACGCGTGGCGAGCCGACATCGCCTTCGACGGCGACACTCCGGTCTCCGTGGCGCTGCGGGTGGACGTCGACTCCCTGCAGGTGCTCTCGGGCGAGGGCGGGCTGACTCCGATGACCGGTCCGGAACGGCTGGTCGCGCGCGCCAACGCTCTCAAGTCGCTGAAATCGTCCGCCTTCCCCGAGATCGTCTTCCGGGCCGGCGACGTGTCGGCGAGCGGCGACGGCTACCGGTTGTCGGGCGATCTGACGATCTGTGGAGTCACCGAGCCCCACACCGTCGACGTGGCGGTGGACGGCAGCACCGTCTCCGGGCAGTCCGCGGTGACGCAGACGACGTTCGGGATCAAGCCGTATTCGCTGATGATGGGCGCCCTGAAGGTGGCCGACGAGGTGGTCGTGACGCTGGAGGCGTCGGTCACCGTCTCCTAATCGCTCACCACACGCAGGGAACCCACGGCCCCGCGGCACGGACCGTCCACCGACTCCTCCCCCGTGCCCGTCTGACAACCGATGCTGATCTGCGTGCCGCTCTCGACGGCCACGTACCAGGCCACGGGAGAACCCGACGCCGGCGTCTCGCGATACCCGATCACGCGACGGCCCGCATAGCTCACGTCTGCTGCGAACTCGGCCACCGCGTCGTCCCCGCGCTGCGCGATGCGGTTCCGCAGGCTCTCCGCGACCGTCGCGACGGTGGAACCGCCCCGCAGCCGCGAGACTACGACGATCAGCCGCCTGCCGTCGTCGGGGGCCGCGAACACCGTGCGGCTTCCGGCGGTCGCATCGTCCCCGTCACTGCGCCGCCACTGGCCCGGAACGGCGAGTTCGGCCCGGCCCACCCGGACTGTCTGCTGCGCGGACCGCTCCGGCCGCGGCCAATGCGCCCACCCGGCGGTCGCGGCTGCGGCCAGCACCAGCACCGCGGCGACGACTGCCGGCGCGCGCAGTCCCCGGCGCGACGCGGCGATCGGCGGCGCGGGCAGGCCGGCGAGCAGCTCGGCGGCGCTCACCGGACCGAGCCGACCTCCGTGCCTGGTCAGAACCGTTCTGTCGACGGCCATCGCGCGTACACCGAAGGCTTCGAGCAGCAACCGCTGGGCGGCGGCGACCGATTCCGGATCGGGACCGTCGACGAAGACCGCGTCGGCGGCGCGCAGCGGAGCCGACCACCCGGGTTCGGCCGATATCCGGCGCGGGAGGTCCACCGCGCCCCGCCCCAGCGACCACCGGCCGTCGGTGCGCGTCACCGTGTGCACGCTCCAGTGTCCGCCGGTGGCCGGCAGCATCCGGGTCTCCACCACGGCGCAGCGGTGCACGGTCGCGTCGGCGTGCGAAGCGGCGATCGCCACCGCCCGTGGAACGGGTTCGGCGGCGGCGCCCACGGAGGCGAGTTCGCCGACCAGAGCCTCGGTGCGGACCGGTCCCCACACGGTGGGCAGCAGGATCCGGGAGGCGCCGACGGCCCGCGCCATCACCTCGCGCAGCGCCTGCCGGGCGAGGGCCCGCCGTTCGGCGCAGTCGATGTCCTCCAGCAGCGTCGTCAGATCCACGGTGCTGCCGGGACCGGTCACACGTCCGTAGGCGAGATCGATCACCGGGCCGCTCACGCCCGTTCTCCCAGCGCGACCTGGACGATCTCCGGCGACCGGTTGCGCGACACCAGTTCGCCGCGGCCTGCCGGCAGGCGCTGCAGGCGGTGCCTGCCCACCACGTAGCCCTCGTCGGGGTCGCCGTTCATCAGGAGGACATCGCACGAGAGGTCGCGCAGACAGGCGATCAGCGGATCGAACAGCGCTCGGCCGACACCGCCGGATCGGCGCGTGAGGATCAGCCGGAAACCGATGTCGCGACCGTGCCCGAGCAACTCGATCAATGGCGACAATGGATTCCCGGACGCCGTGGCGACGAGGTCGTAGTCGTCGACCACCAGATAGACGGTGGGCCCCGACCACCAGCTGCGGTCGACGAGTTGTTGCGGTGTCACGTCGTCGCCGGGCAGCCGCGCGGCGAAGTACTCGGCGAGTTGCGCCATCATCGGCCGCGCCGTGCGTTCGGAACTGGCGTAGCCGCCCAGATGCGTCTCCGGCACCTCTCCGAGCAGTCCGCGACGGTAATCGACGAGGACGAGCTTGACCTCGTCCGGATCTCCGCCGGCCACCAGTCCGCGGACCAGCGTGCGAAGCGTCTCGGTCTTGCCCGATTCGACGTCGGCGAACACCAGCAGGTGCGGCTGGGCGTCGAAGTCGAGGACGCACGGCCCCAAGTCGGTCTCCGACAGCCCGAGCGCGACCGTACCGGCCCGCGTCCCGGCTCCCTGCGCGGCAACGGTCTCCGCGAGCACGGAACCGTCCACCACTCGTGCGAGAGTCCGCACCTCCGGAGCCCGGCGATCGCCGTATTCCCGCGCGACGGCCTCGACCAGCTTCGCCGTTCCGGCGGACACATCGGTCGCGTCGGCGACGCCGTCCACCCGCGGCAGCGCCACCAGCAGGTGCTTCTCCTGCGCGGTCAGCCCGCGGCCCGGCCGTCCCTCCGGCACTCCGGCCGCGGCGCGGCGGCTCATCTCGGAATCGAGGGCGTCACCGAGCCGCAGTTCCACGCGACCGGCCATCAGGTCCTTCATGGCGGGCCGGATCTCGCCCCACCGCGACGCGCTGACCACCACGTGCACGCCGTACGCCAGCCCCGTCGAGACGAGGGCGTCGACCTTCTCCTCCAGCGCCTCGAAGTCGGCCCGGAGCACGCCGATCCCGTCGATGACCAGGAAGACGTCGCCGTACCGGTCGTCGGCGAAGCGGCCCGCAGCGCGCGCCGCGCGGTACTCCCGCATCGACTCGATGCCGTGCTCGGCGAAGCACGCCTCCCGGCTCGTCTTCACCGCCAGGATCTCGGCGAGCGTGCGGCGGATCCGGTCGTGCTGGACTCGGGTGGCCACCGAGCCGACGTGCGGCAGACCATCGAGTGCGGCGAGCGTGCCGCCGCCGAAGTCCAGACAGTAGAACTGCACCTGTTCGGGGGTGTGGGTCCTGGCGGCTCCGCAGATCAGGGTGCGCAGCGTGGTGGACTTGCCCGACTGCGGACCGCCCACGACAGCGACGTGCCCGGCCGCACCCGCGACGTCGAGCCATGCGGTGTCGCGCCGCTGCTCGAACGGCAGGTCGATGACCCCGTACGGAAAGGTCAAGGTGCCGGGTGCGGTGTCGCGTGCCAGCGCATCGAGGGTGATCGCCCGCTCCAGCGGCGGCAACCACACCCGATGCGGGGTGCGGCCGTGCCCGGCCAGTGCCGCGACCACCGTCTCGAGCACCGTCGCGGACGGACCCTCGTCGGCCTGGCCGTCCGGCTGCTCCGTGGCCGGTTCGGCGAGCGGGACCTCCGCGGTGGTGAACGCGACCGGCCGGGTCTGCGCACACGACGCGGAACCGGCAGACGGCCCCGCCGGTGGTCGATAGGGGCCGGAGACGAAGCACGTGTTGAAGCGTGTCGGCGCCGACGAATCGCACTTCAGGTAGGCCGCGCCGGGCGCACTCGGCAGGTGATAGGCGTCGGGGACGCCCAGCACAGTCCGGGACTCGTTGGCGGAGAAGGTCTTCAATCCGATCCGGTACGAGAGATGACTGTCGAGCCCGCGCAGCCTGCCCTCCTCGAGACGCTGGGACGCGAGCAGCAGGTGGATGTGCAGGGAGCGCCCCAGCCGGCCGATCGCCACGAACAGGTCCGCGAATTCCGGTTTCTGCGCGAGCAGTTCGGAGAACTCGTCGACGACGATGAAGAGGGCGGGCAGCGGGTCGAGCGGCGCCCCCGCCCGGCGGGCCTGTTCGTAGTCGGTGACATTGGCGAAGTTGCCTGCGGCGCGCAGCAGTTCCTGACGGCGGTTCAGTTCGCCGGAGAGTGCGTCGCCCATCCGGTCCACCATCGCGAGTTCCTGCTCGAGGTTGGTGATCACCGCGGCCGTGTGCTTGGCCTGCTCCAGACCGAGAAAGGTGGCCCCGCCCTTGAAGTCGACCAAGACCAGGTTCAACTCGTCCGGGGAGTGCGTCGCGATCAGCGCGAGGACGAGGGTGCGCAGCAGTTCGCTCTTGCCGCTGCCGGTGGCGCCGATGCACAGCCCGTGCGGCCCCATTCCGCCGTGCGCGCTCTCCTTCAGGTCAAGGTGCACGGGAGCGCCCTCCGGGGTGTAGCCGATCGGCACGCGCAGTCGTTCGGCACCGAGGCGCCCGCGCCAGGCCGACTCCGGGGTCACGCGGCCCGCGTCTCCCAGACCCAGCAGTGCGGGCAGTCCGGGATCGCTCGCGAGAACCGGCGTGTCGAGATCGAGAAGTGCGTCGAGCGACGCCGGGCGGTACCGGGCGAGCCGGCGCGCGACGGCTTCGGCGCACGGCCCGGACAGCCGGTCGGCGACGGCGAACTCCTCCAGTCCGGCGGCGGTGCGGGCGGCGACACGACCGCCGGACACCGTCAGCTGCAGCCCGCGACGCACCGCCAGCGGGCTCGGCGCGGTGCCCAGACTCACCACTGTCACGCCGTCGAGGCCTACGCCGCCGATCAATTCGTCGTCCACATCGACTCGATCGGTGTCGACCACGATCAACAGATGGGACGTCGCCGGAGAGTCGGCCGTCCGGCTGAAACCCGCTCGGGCCGCGAGATCGGCGGCGAGGTCGTCGCCGAGGGCGCCGAGCGTCGGGTACACCATGCGCACGGCACCGAGCCCGTCCCGACGAGCCGGATGGCCGATGTGCGGCAGCCACTTGACCCAATCCCATTCGGCGTCGAGCGGATCGTCGGCGACGACCGCGATCCGCAGGTGGTCCGGACCGTGCAGTACGGCCAACGAGCACAGCATGAACCGCAGCAGGGCGCGCACCTGCACCGGATCCCCGAGCAGGCTGACCGCCGGGAATCCGCGCAGCGCGATCGCCGTCGGCAGCCCGTCGACGGCCGCATGCGCCGCAGCGAAACGTCTCAGCGCCACCGCCGACACCGGCTCCAGGTCGTCGCCCGGCGGCGTCTCCGGCGGCACCAACGCGGTCGCGAGGCGGTGTGTCCCGCGGCCGACGCGGACATGGCCGAAGTCGTCGTCGGTGAATCTGCGCTCCCACATCCGGCGGCCCCCGACCAGGCCGATCAGCGCTCCCGGATCCGGATGCCGCCACTGCGCCGATTCTCGTTGCGCTGCAGCCGTTTCGGCGACATCGTCGCGAAGCTGCCCGAGATGGCGCAGATAGTCCTTGCGGTTCTCATTCACCTCGGCTGCCCGCTCGGGACCGCCTCGCCCGCCGGATGCCAGCATTCCCACCATCGACATCACCATCATCAGCGGGAACATCAGAAACATCGGATTCGCCAGTGCCCCAGCGCCTCCGGTCATCACCATCATGGCGACCATGCCGATGACGGCGACCACCATGACCACCGGCAGAAGCCGCACCAGCAGATTCGGCGGCACTGCGCGCGACAGCTCCGGCGGCGCGGTCAGCTCGATCTCCCCGTCCGGCGGAGCCTCCACGACGATCCGCGGACGACGCGCGAAACCGATTGTTGCACTGCCCATTCGAGCCCCCCAGCTCTGATTCGGCCGCCGCGTGAGGCCGGTTGAGCGATTTCCCCCAATCGCTGACCGCGACGACTCCCGACATGGTTATCTCGACGACGTCCTCGCCTCACGGGCGATGGAAGAGGTTGTATCAGGAACCTTGGGGGAAGGTTTGCCGAATGACCGTGTTGACCGAACCGGACATGATCCGGACATCGATCGTGGGTGGGAGCACTCAACTCGACGCAGGCCTTCCGGCCGGCGTGCCGATCGCGGCGCTGATGCCCGATCTTCTCGACGCTCTGCGGGTCCGGGTGGACGACAGCGCTGAACCCGCGAACTGGACACTCGCCCGCATCGACGGAACCGCCTTGGCCGCCGAGCACACTCTCGCGCAGTGCGGGGTGTGCGACGGCGATCTGCTGGTGATCCGCACTGCGCCGGCCGATGCCGGGACGGTGCTGATCGACGACGTCGCCGACGGTGTGGCGGCGGCTCTGCAGCGGGACCGCTTCGGCTGGTCGTCGGACGCCTCACGCATGGTGAGCTATCTGGTCTTCCTGGTCGCGGTGGTCGGGGCCGTCCCGGCCGGCCGCTGGGCGGCGGCCGCCGGCGACGCTCCGGTGGTCCTCGCGGTCTCGGCCCTGGGTGCGGCGGTCTCACTCGGGGCGGCACTGTCCGGCCGTCGCCTGGAGAGCGACCCGCGGACCTCCGCCGTCCTCAGCATCGCGGGCTGCGTCCTCGGCGCCGTCGCGGCCTCGCTCGTCGTGCCCGGCGCGGCGGGCGGAGTCCAGCTCGCGTTAGCGGGCATCGCTGCCCTGGCCGGTGCGGTGATCGGATACCAGGGCACCGGCCGGGCCGCGGCGGCCCACACCGCGATCGCCGTGGTCGGCGGCGCAACCGCGGCGACCGGGCTGCTCGCCACGGTGTGGGCGCCGTCAGTGCGGGATCTGGCCGCAGTCGTCGCGGCGGCGGGCGTCGGCCTGGTGCTCTGCGCGCCGCGAATCGCGATCGCCGCCGGACGTCTGCCGTTGCCGTCGGTGCCGAACACTGCGCCGGCGGCACCCGACGGGACCGATCCCGCGGTGGTCGACGGCGTGGACGCGGTCCGGCTCTCGACCCGCGATCCGCTCGGCGCAATCGCCGACCTCGCGCTGGGCGACCTCGACGCGCTCGCGCGCCGCGCCGCCGTGACCGCATCGATTCTGACGGGCGCACTCGCCGGTGCCGTCCTGGTCACCGGGGTCGCGACCGCGGCCGTCGCCGCTGCGGCGGGCGGATCGCCGGTGGCGCTGGGCTACTGCGCGTGCATCGTGGTGGCACTCGCCGCCCGCGGCCGGACGCACGCCGACCGGCTGCAGTCGGCTCTGCTGGTCGGGGCGGCCGGGATCATCGGAGTCGTCGCCGCGCTCGCCGCCGTCGCGGGGTCCGGCCCGGAACCGGTCTGGGTGTTCGCGGGGACGATCGGCTGGGCGGTCGGCGCTCTGCTGCTGGGCACGGTCGCATCCGGCCGCGACTACTCTCCGCCCGCCGTGCGCGCCGTCGAGATCGCCGAATACGCCGCGCTGACCGCGGTGATTCCGCTGCTGCTCTGGGTCCTGGACGTCTATCAGGCGGTCCGGACCCTGTGATCCGGCGGATCGGCGCGATCACGGCGGTCGCGGCGGTCGTCTGGTTCTCCGGCGCGGGTGCCGCCGTGGCGGTCCCGGCGCCGGTGATCGCCCGGGCGACGGTCTCGGCCGCACCGCTGGGCCCGCCCGAGCCGACCGAGCAGCGCGCCCGCTGCGCGACCACCGCCGACGCGGACACCGCAGGCGAACCCGCGGGCCACCGACTGCTCGACGTGGCAGCGGCCCATCGGTTCAGTCGCGGCGCCGGCGTGTCCGTGGCGGTCATCGACACGGGTGTGAGCCCGCACACCAGGCTGCCGCGCCTCGTCGCCGGCGGCGACTACGTCGGGACCGGCGACGGACTGTCGGACTGCGACGCCCACGGAACGCTGGTCGCGGGCATCATCGCAGCACAGCCCTCCGCCGACGACGACTTCGTCGGTGTGGCGCCCGAGGCGACCATCATCTCGATTCGGCAGTCGAGCGGAGCGTTCAGCGCCCGGGGCAGCGGAGCCGACGACGCCGTGGTGGGAGCCGGATACGGCCCGCTCACCACTCTCGCGCGGTCGGTGGTACGGGCCGTCGACCTGGGTGCACGGGTGATCAACATCTCAGAGGTGGCATGCGCACCCGCCGCCGGTCCGCTCGATGACGGTCTCGTCGGGACCGCGCTGGCCTACGCGCGTGAGCGGGACGTGGTGGTGGTCGTGGCAGCCGGGAACCTGACCGAGACCACGGCGTGTCGGGAGCAGAACCCGTCGGGTGCGGCCTCGGTCGAGCAGGCGTGGGCGCGACTGCGCACGGCCGTCACCCCGGCGCGATTCGCGCCGCTGGTGCTGACGGTGGGCGCCGTCGCGGCCGCCGACGGCGCAGCGGCGGACTTCAGCCTGCGCGGGCCGTGGGTGAGCGTGGCGGCGCCGGGCACCGATGTGGTCAGCGTGATGCCGGGCTCGGGCGGCCCGCGGCTCGCCGGCGGCCTGCGCACCGGCGACGGGGTGGCCCCGCTCGCCGGCACCAGCTACGCGGCGCCGTACGTGTCGGGCCTGGCGGCGCTGATCCGGTCCCGGTACCCGCGACTGTCGGCCGCTGAGGTGATCGACCGCATCGTCGACACGGCGCACGGCGGCGGCCGGGACGACGCCGTCGGCAGCGGGGTGATCGATCCGCTCGCCGCACTCACCGACGACCCCGAGGTGCGCGCCGCTCCGGGTCTGCGGCCGTTGGCTCTCCCCGACGATGAGCCCGAGTCGGGCTCCGGTGCGGGCGTCATCCTCGCGGGTGCGGGTTTCGCGGCTGTCGCCGTCGTGGGCGGACGCCTGCTGCGCCGCCGCCGATGATCGCTGCCGAGGCGATGGGCGCCGCGGTCAGCGGGGATTGCGGGCGGGCCGCAGTTCGCGCGGCAACGCGAAGGTGAGCGTCTCCTCGGCGGTGGTCACGGTCTCGACGTCCGCGTAACCGTGCTCGGCGAGCAGATCCACCACCCCGCGGACGAGGACCTCCGGGACCGAGGCACCCGAGGTGACGCCGACCGTGGTGACGCCGTCGAGCCAGGCCAGGTCGATGTCGCGGGCGTAGTCCACCAGGTAAGACGCCTCGGCGCCGTTCTGCAGCGCCACCTCCACCAGCCGCTGCGAATTGGACGAGTTCTGCGAACCGACCACGATCACCAGCTCGCACCGCGGCGCCATCGCCTTGACAGCTACCTGGCGGTTCTGGGTGGCGTAGCAGATATCGTCCGACGGCGGGTCGTTCAGCAGCGGGAACCGTTCCCGGAGCCGGGACACCGTCTCCATCGTCTCGTCCACCGACAGCGTGGTCTGCGACAGCCAGATCACCCGCGACTCGTCGCGCACCTGCACGTCGTCGACGGCGTCGGGTCCGTCGACCACCTGGATGTGCTGCGGGGCCTCGCCGGCGGTGCCCTCGACCTCCTCGTGGCCCTCGTGGCCGATCAGCACGATGTCGTAATCGTCGCGCGCGAACCGCTTCGCCTCCTGATGCACCTTGGTGACCAGCGGGCACGTCGCGTCGATGGTCTTGAGGCTGCGCTGCGCAGCGCTCTGGTGCACCTCGGGAGAGACTCCGTGGGCGGAGAAGACCACGATCGCACCCTCGGGCACTTCGTCGGTCTCGTCGACGAAGATCGCGCCACGCTCGGTCAGCGTGTCGACCACATGCCGGTTGTGCACGATCTCCTTGCGGACATACACCGGCGCACCGTGCTTGTCGAGGGTCCGCTCGACAGTCTCCACGGCCCGGTCGACGCCTGCACAATATCCACGGGGCGACGCGAGAAGGACGCGCTTACTATCAGCCATGAACTCCAGGGTACGGCTGTGAGAGAGTTAGTACATGAGTCGTCCTCCATACGCTGCCCGCGTGGTCGCCGGTCTGGTCGCCACCACCATCGAGGAAACCCGCAAACTGCCGACGCGAGTCATCACTCTGCCGATGGGTGCGGTGAGCCGGAGTCTGCAGGCCGGCATGCGACTTCAGCAGAACATCGCCGAGCTCGCCATCAAGGGCGACGAGCTGCTCGCGCCGCTGTGCGACAAGTCTCAGGAACAGCCCGAGTGGGCGCGGTTCGACGAAGACGACGACGCGGAGGCGGCGAGCCGGCCGCTGCGTGCCGACGCGCCGGCCACTGTTCCGCAAGCCCCGGCCCGCGCCCCTGAGATGAACTCCGCGACAAACCACGCTGAGACGAGCGCCGCCGAGGCCCCCGCTGCGAGCCCCGACGAGTCCGCCGCCGACAGCGCCGCGCCCCCGGCCAACGCCGGACGTTTCGCGCTCTACAGCTCGGCTCCGGCCGACGTGGCCGCGGGCCCCACCTCTACGACGCCGGATGCCGCAGCGTCGCCGGAGCATCTCCCGGCCGCCGTCGCCGCCCTCGACTACCCGACGCTGACGCTGGCCCAGCTGCGCGCCAAGGTCCGCGGGCTCGGCACCGAGGAACTCACCGAGATCCTCGAGTTCGAGAAGGCGAACCGCAATCGCACGCCCTTCGTCACGATGCTCGACAACCGCATCGTCAGCCAGCAGAAGAAGGCCGAATCCGCGCAGTGAGCAACCGCGCAGTGACAACCGGCGCAGTGATCGACCCGGCCCGGCTCTGCACCGGGGTTCCGCGATGACGCCCGAGCAGGGGAACACCGCCGAGAATCCGTGGCCGGTGCGCACGCTCAGTTTCAAGATCGCGGACTGGATCCACCGGCTCGGGCAGGTGTGGGTGGAAGGTCAGATCACCCAGCTGAGCCTGCGCCGCGGCACGCGCACCGCTTTTCTGACGTTGCGCGATCCCGCCGCCGACATCTCGATCTCGGTGACCTGCGACCCGGGTCTGCTTCAGCGGAGTCCGGTGCCGCTCACCGAGGGCGCCCGGGTGGTGGTGTACGGCCGGCCCAACTTCTACACCGGCCGGGGCACTCTGTCGCTGCGGATCACCGACATCCGGCCGGTCGGCATCGGCGAACTCCTCGCCCGGATCGAACGCGTCAGGGCCCTGCTCGCCGCCGAGGGGCTCTTCGACGCCCGCCGAAAGAGGCCGCTGCCGTTCCTCCCCCACACGATCGGACTGATCACCGGCCGCGCCAGTGCCGCACAGCGCGATGTGATCGCCGTCGCGACCGCCCGGTGGGACGCGGTGCGGTTCGAGGTCCGGGATTCGCCCGTGCAGGGACCGACCGCGGTGCCTGCGATCGTCGAGCACCTCGCGGCGCTGGACGCCGCACCGCACGTCCAGGTCATCGTCATCGCGCGCGGGGGCGGCAGCGTCGAGGACCTGCTCCCCTTCTCCGACGAGACGCTGCTGCGCGCCGTCTCCGCCTGCCGGACCCCCGTGGTGAGCGCCATCGGCCACGAACCCGACAGTCCGCTGCTCGACCTGGTGGCCGACGTCCGCGCCGCGACGCCGACCGATGCCGCCAAGCGTGTGGTGCCGGACGTCTCGGCCGAACTGCAGGGAATCGCCGAGTTGCGCCGGCGCAGTGCCCACGCGCTGCGCAACTGGGTGCACCGGGAGGAACGGGTGGTCGAGGGGCTCCGGGCCCGGCCCGTGCTCGCGAACCCGCTGCGCATGGTCGACGACCGGCAGGACCGTGTCGACGGCGCAGTGCGCGACATCCGCCGCAGTGTCCGGCACCTGGTGACTGTCGAGGAGCATCGCACCGAACGTCTCGCATCGCAGCTGTCGACCCTCGGACCAGCGCAGACGCTCGCCCGCGGATACGCCGTGGTGCAGCGCACCGACTCCGACCAGCCGCACGCGGTCCGCTCGGTGGACGACCTGCCGGCCGGAGCGGCCGTGCGCATCCGCGTCGCCGACGGATCGGCCGCGGCAGTGATCTCGCCGACCACGAAGGAGAGCCGACAGTGACCGATCCCGGAGCCGATTTCACGCCCGTCGCCGAACTCGACTACGAGCAGGCTCGTGACGAATTGTCGGAGGTGGTCACCGCACTCGAGCGGGGTGGACTGGGTCTCGACGAGTCGCTGGCGCTCTGGGAGCGCGGCGAGGCGCTGGCCAAGCGGTGCACCGAGCATCTCGAGGGAGCTCGATCACGGATCGAGGCCGCACTGAACGACGACGCCGAGACCGACGACGAGGACTGAGGGACGAGGGCTGGCGGACGAGGACTGGAAGATTAACTTCCCCGCAGGCCCGGTGGCCGATCCGGCGACCGGCTCGGGTCAGGGACGCTTGGACGGCAGCGGTTCGGCCTCGGTGACCGCCTTCGCGAGGGTCTGCATGTCGGAGTCCGCGCCGCGGCTCACCACGCCCACTCGCACGTCGCCCATGTCGGCGATCCATGCCTTGCGGTGATCGTCGCCTGAGTAGGTGACCCAGCGCTGGCCCGAGATCTCGCGCACGCCACCGCCACTCGCGCCGTCGCCGAGCAGCTTCGGAACCAGCTGCTCCTCGGTCGCGGCGGTCTGCGTCAGCTGGATGTAGACGCCGTTGGGGGTGATCCAGCCGACGTTGCTGGAGAGAGTGGCGCCGATCTCCTGAGTCGAACCCGAGTTGGCCTTCCAGTTCGCGGGCAGTTTCGGCTCCCGGATCGGGAACGGCATCGACTCCGCATCGGCGTGCAGACCTGCACTGACGTTGAAACTGGGAATCTTCTGCTCGGTCGCCGAGTTGCCGAAGCCCCAGGAGCAACTGCCGCTGACCCCGGCCACGATCAGTGCGATCACCAGCAGCGGGATGAGCGACCAGACGAGGTCTCGTCCGTCTTGCAGGATCCGGGGTTTCTGGGCCATGGCTTCGATTATCGCAGTCGGGCGCCGCCCCCAGCCAATCGCCGGTCCCGGCCATGAAAGAATCGAGGTCTAGACCTCATCAAGGTTCGCAACGAAAGTGGAGTCCGCATGACCAAGCAAGCACCCGACCGCAACCTGGCCATGGAACTGGTCCGTGTCACCGAGGCCGCGGCGCTGGCCGCTGGTCGGTGGGTCGGGCGCGGCGACAAGAACTCCGGCGACGGCGCCGCGGTCGACGCGATGCGCGAACTCCTCTCCACAGTGTCGATGCGCGGAACCGTCGTGATCGGCGAGGGCGAGAAGGATGAGGCCCCGATGCTGTACAACGGCGAGATCGTCGGCAACGGCGAGGGCCCCGAGGTGGACGTCGCCGTCGACCCGATCGACGGCACCACGCTGATGGCCGAGGGACGTCCGAACTCGATCGCCGTCATCGCGGTCTCCGAACGCGGCACCATGTACGACCCGTCGGCGGTGTTCTACATGAACAAGATCGCCGTCGGCCCGGCCGCGAAGGGCGCGATCGACATCAACCAGTCCACCGAGTGGAACATCAATTCGGTCGCCGCGGCCAAGGGCATCGACGTCGCCGACCTGACCGTCGTCGTCCTCGACCGTCCCCGCCACGCCGAGCTGATCCACGAGATCCGTGAGGCCGGCGCCAAGATCCGGCTGATCTCCGACGGCGACGTGGCCGGCGCCATCGCCGCCGCCGGCGATTACAGCACCGTCGACATGCTCATGGGCATCGGCGGCACCCCCGAAGGCATCATCAGTGCCGTCGCGATGAAGTGCATGGGCGGCGAGATCCAGGGCAAGCTGTGGCCCAAGGACGACGCCGAACGCCAGAAGGCCGTCGACGCGGGCCTGGACCCGGACATGGTCCTGACCAACGACATCCTGGTGCGCGGAGAGAACTCCTTCTTCTGCGCGACCGGCGTCACCAACGGCGACATGCTCCGCGGCGTCACCTACCGTCCCAACGGGGCCACCACCCGCTCGCTGGTCATGCGCTCCAAGTCGGGCACCATCCGGACCATCGAGGCGGTCCACCAGACGTCCAAGCTGCGCGAGTACGCGCGCCTGGACATCTGATCCCCGCGATCGACCCCCGCGATCGACTGACCCCGGCCTCGCACCGAGGACCGACGATGCCCCTCGACTCCATGAGTCGAGGGGCATCGGTGCGTTCGGTGGGGAACGGCAGCGGTGTCAGACCCCGACACCGGCCAGCAGGGCGCCGTCCTTCATCTCCAGCACTCCGTCCACCCCGGTCACCGTCTGCAGATCGTGCGTCACCAGCAGGGAGGCGATGACGCGGTCTCGCGCCAGTTCGGTGAGCAGTTCGACGATCTGCGTTCCCCGTGTCGAGTCGAGCGCGGAGGTGGGTTCGTCGATCAGCAGCACCTGCGGTCCGTTCATCAGCGCCCGGGCGATGTTGACCCGCTGCCGCATTCCGCCCGAGAGCTGTCCGGGCCGGCGTCCGAACGCTCCGTCGAGCCCGACGGCCGAGAGGAGTTCGCGGGCCTGGGCGCGGTGCCGCGACGGCCGGCGACCGGCCACATGCGCCGCGAGCAGCAGTTGTTCCTCTGCGGTGAGTCCGGGTACCAGGTTGTCGTTCTGGAAGATCAGTCCGATCCGTTCGCGCCGGACGCGGGCCAGCGCCTCCGCGTCGAGGCCGTCGAGGCATCGGTCGCCGATCCGCACCGTCCCCGAGTCGGGCCGGATCAGTGCGCCGGCCACCGCGAGCACGCTCGACTTCCCGCATCCGGAGGGGCCGGTGAGCGCGACGGTGGTGCCCGGCTCCACGTGCAGGCTCACCCCGCGCACCGCGCGCACCACGCTGTCGCCGTCGGGGTAGGTCAGATCGATGTCGGTGAGTGTCAGTCCCGTGTCAGTTGCAGATCCCATGTCAGTTCCCATCAGTAGTCATCGGTCGGATCGGAGAAGTGTCAGCGGTTGAGGGCGACCAGCGGGTCCACCTTCACCAGGGGCCGCAGCGCCAGCGCCGCGCCCACCAGTCCCAGGACGGCCATGCCTGCGAGGACCGTCGCCCCGGCCGCCGGGTCGACGACCACCGGCGCCTTGCCCGACAGCAGCGAGGCGAAACCGACCGCCAGTGCCGCGCCGAGTGCCAGGCCGACCACCAGGACCGAACCGGCTTGGGCGAGGCCGTCGCGCAGCAGGTACCAGCGTCCCGCGCCCATCGCCCGGACCACCGCGAGCGAGCCGATGCGCTGACCGGTCCACACGGCGAAGAATCCGCAGACGACGACCGCCGAGATCACCACGAGCAGCCCCTGGATCAACAGCAGCGACATGTGTTCGGACGAGAAGCCCGGGACCAGGTCGGGCAGATCGGCGTGCGCCACCCGGACCAGGCCCGCCGGAGCCGCACTATCGGAGTCGACGATCAGTGCGTTCACCGAATCGCGGTGCGTCACCTCGCGCCATTCGCCGACCGGCATGGAGATCACCTGCTGATGGGCGTACTGACCGACGTCGGCCACGCGGTCGACCCGCACCGTCGTGGATCCGAGCTGGATCGAGCCGCCGGGGACCACGCCCAGCGTCTTCGCGATGTCCGGCGACACCGCCACCTCGTGAACGTCGCCGCGGCCGAACACCGCGACCGTGGAGTTGGCTCCGTCATGGCTGGCACGCAGCGTCGCCACCCCCAGTTCGGTGCCCTCACCGGCGGTGCGGGTGATCTCGCTGTCCGACAGCAGCGCGGGCTTGTCGCCGTCCTCCTGCACCAGCAACGCGGCTCCGGGGAGCTTCTCCACGGCCGACACCGACTGCTGGCGGAGCCCCTCGGTCAGCGCCGACAGCGCGACCACCATGAACGCGAGCAGTGTCACCACCCCGACGACGAGCGCGAACCGCCCTGCTGCAGCGCGGAACTCCCGCAATCCCAGATACACGCGTCCTCCTGTGAACAGCGGTGCGAAACCGCTCGACCAACGTGCTTCCAGCCTGTCGGGAATCGGGCGCCGGAACATCGTCTGGGCACCTCAGATCTGCATCCATCCGGCGGCGCGCGGGCATCCATCGAAAGTTGTAGACGCCATGGTCGGTGGCGGCGGGGCGGTGATACTGGAGGCTATGACGCACGATCGACCGGCCGAGCGCTATGCGGAATGGGGCGGCCACATCCTGTTCCTGGCGCTTCTGCTCGCCGGAATGGCTCAAGCTCTGGCCGGCTCGGCGCCCATCGTGTTCGGCGGGGCCGCCGCGGTGATCGCCGGTGTCGCCGTCGTCGGCGGGTGGTACCTGCTCGGCGTGTGGTCGCACACGCGCGGCCGGGGCCTCGACACGGGCATCTGGGTGGTGATCCTCACCCTGCTGTGGGTCGCACTGGTGCTGCTCTCCCCCGGGTTCGTCTGGCTGGCCTTCGTCCTGGCCATGCTGTGCTGGTACTTCCTCGAACCGCCGGTCTCGGTGGTCGCCGAGGTGGTGATCGTGACGACGTCGATCGGCTCCACGCTGCTCCACAGTCCCGAGCTGATGGTCGGCGGCATCATCGGTCCGGCGTTCGGCATCGCCACCGCGGTCGCCGTGACTGAGATCTTCCGTCGGATCATCGCGATGGTGGACGAGCGCGACGAGCTCGTCGCCGATCTCCTCGCAACCCGAGAACTTTTGGCCGCCAAGGAACGTCAGGCCGGGATCCTCGCCGAGCGGGAGCGCCT
Organism: Gordonia sp. PS3; assembly: GCF_041950545.1. Classification (NCBI taxonomy): domain Bacteria; kingdom Bacillati; phylum Actinomycetota; class Actinomycetes; order Mycobacteriales; family Gordoniaceae; genus Gordonia; species Gordonia sp. PS3. The sequence goes on from NZ_CP169524.1 coordinate 2,774,210, forward strand.
GGGCGGGGAGATCCACGACGGCACCGGGCAGAGCCTGGCGAGCATCGTGCTGCTGCTGCGCTCGGCCACCAACGATGAGACCCCGGGCGATCAGCGCGACGTCCAGGTCCGCACCGCGCTCGACACCGCACAGAAGGCGCTCACCGAGTCGCGACGCTTCCTTCGCGGGCTCGACGGGCCGGACCTGCGCCCGGACGGCCTCACCGACGCCCTGCGCGAGGAGGTGGATCGGGTCTCCCAGAGCGGGTTGCCGGCTGAACTGCGAGTGCACGGCGACACCGTCGCGCTCCGGCCGGAGACCCGCAACACGCTGCTGAGAACGGCGCAGGAGGCGCTCACCAACGCCGCCCGCCACGCCCACGCGACCCGGGCCACCGTGACCCTGACCTATCTGCCCGACGAGGTGCATCTCGACGTCGTCGACGACGGAGTCGGCTTCCCGGCCGGCCGGCGACCCCCGCGCAGGTCCGACGGCTCGGGCTTCGGCCTGCGCGCCATGCAGAATCGGGTGTCGGAGGCGGGCGGGAGCGTCAGCGTCGAATCGGAGCCCGACGACGGTACCGTGATCCACGCCCGGCTCCCGATCGGAGGGCAACCGTGATCCGCATCATGCTGGTCGACGACCACCCCGTGGTCCGCGCAGGTCTGCGCGCCGTCCTGGGCGCCTCCCCCGATCTCGACGTGGTGGCCGAGGCCGGTACCGCCGACGAGGCGATCGCCCTCGCCGGCGAACTCTCCCTCGACGTCGTCCTGATGGATCTGCGCCTGCACGGGACCGAGACGCACGACGCGGACGGCGTCTACGCCACCCAATCGATCCGCCGGCTGGCCGATCCGCCTCAGGTGCTGATCCTCACCACCTACGAATCCGATGCCGACATCGTCCGATCGGTCAGTGCCGGTGCCGTCGGCTACCTGCTCAAGGACGCCGCGCCCGAGACCCTGATCAGCGCCATCCGGTCGGCTGCCGCCGGCGAGACGGTCCTCGGCCCAGCGGTGGCGGCGCGACTGCTGACCCGCGTCACCGACAGCAGGCCGGCCCTCACGGCACGAGAGCTCGAGATCGTGGAGCATCTCGACCTCGGCCTCAGCAACCGCGAGATCGCCAAGCGTCTGTTCATCTCGGAGGCCACCGTCAAGTCGCATCTGGTGCACATCTTCGACAAGCTCGGCGTCTCGAGCCGCAGCAAGGTGGTTGCCGTCGCACGTCAGCGCGGACTGATCGGCTGAGCGCACCCGCCGGACGGGATCGCCGGTTCCGCGTACCGTGACCCGCATGAGCCTCACCACGTTTCCCACGGACTGGTCCACCGCCCTCGTGCTCGTCGCACATCCCGACGACCCGGAGTACGGGATGGCCGCGGCCGTCGCGCGCTGGACATCCGAAGGCAGACGCGTGGTCTACGGCCTGGCGACCAGCGGAGAGGTCGGCATCGAGGGGATGGCCGCGGCCGAGGCCGGGCCGCTGCGAGAAGGTGAGCAGATCGCCTCGGCCGCCGTGGTCGGCGTCGACGAGGTGAAGTTCTGGGGCTTCCCGGACAGCGAGTTGCACAACACTCCGGAGCTGCGCGCGAAGATCACCGAGGCGATCGAGCGCGTGTCGCCCGACGTCGTCCTGGCGACGTACGGCGGCCCCGAGTGGGCGCCGGGCTTCCCCAATCAGCGCGATCACATGGAGTTCGCGGCGGCGGTGGTCGACGCCTACGACGAGCTCGCCGACCCGCCCGCGGGATTGTTCTGGAACGGCCCGCACCCGACGCACGCGGTGGACGTGACGGGCTTCGTCGAGGCGGCGGTCGAGTCGCTGTCGTGCCACCGCGTGTACCTCGAGGTGCTCGATCCGTCGACACCGGTGGCCGATCAGGCCCGCAATCAGGTGGAGTCGTTCACCGCCGCGATCGACGGGTTCGACGCCGCGCACGCCACGGGTTTCGAACAGGTCCGGCCCCGCTGAACTGGCCTGTGGTGCCCCCGAGACAAGCGCCGGGGCCGCACGCGTCGTCGCATGCGGCCCCGGGTCCAACCGATGTGGCTTGGGTGCGTGTCAGCGCATCGCGCCGCTGAGCAGGTTCGGGATCAGCGTGGCGAGATTGCCCAGGACTCCGCCGATGAGATCGGCACCGGGCATCTTCTGCTCGGCCGGAGCCTCCTTCGGCGCGTTGACGTTGACGCCGATGGTGATCTTCGGGTTCTTGGCCGGGTCGAGCCACTTGAGGATCTCGACCATCTTGTCGCGGTCGATCGCGACGCAGCCCTGCGTCGGTTCGCCGTTGGTCACGTGCAGGAAGATCGCCGACGCGTCGCCCGGTGTGTTGGTCGGGTTGTGGTTGATGTTGACCGCGTAGTCGTACACCGGTCCGCTGTTGTACAGGTTCTCGCTGTCGCCGCCCGGGCTGGTGGCCGACTTGACGTGCGTGTTGTAGGTCGGCGACTTCTCGTTGGAGTCCCACCAGTCCTGCGTGGTCGCCTGGAAGTACGGCATCTTGGTCCCGGGATTCGCCTGGCGACCGAAGGCCTGGTCGAGTCCGAACGTGCCCTCCGGAGTCCGGTGCACGTTGTCCTGCGCCTTGCCCATGCCCTTCTCGCCGAGGAAGGCCTTGGTCGGGCCGATGACCGGCTTCCACTGACCTGCCGCATCCTTCTCGAACGCGGTCAGCGTCGCGGTCTGCGACGACGCCACCGGCGCCGTCACGACGATCATCTGGCTCGTCTCCTGCGCACCGGGCACGGCGGGGGTACCCGGTTCCTTCATCCCCTTGAGCAGGTTGTCGATCAACGTCGTGATGCTGTCGGATCCGGTCTGCGGAGACCCTGTCTGCGGCGCGGTCTGCGGGACCGCGGACGCCTGTCCGGCACCCACGACGAGTGCTCCGAGGAGCGCAGTAAGCGCAAACCCCACTTGCAACATTCGCCTCATCAGTAACTTCAGCACCATGCCAGTGTGCCAGTCGTTCGCTCGTGGCTGCCACACCTGGAGACCATCGTCACCTTTCCGCAACTGTTCTGTGAGCTGCCTGCGGAGGGTTCGCCGACGGCGTCCGCACCGAGGCCCGGCCCCGCACCCATGCCGCTGACCTGTGGCTCCGGCTACGGTGGAGGCCATGACCCCTGCTCCCCGATGGATCACCGACACCGCGCCCGGCCACAGTGAGTGGTACATCCAGCGATTCCGTGAGATGGCGGCGAACGGCGACGATCTGTTCGGGGAGGGTCGACTCATCGATGCGATGGTCGCCCGCTCGGCGCGGGTCCTGGACGCCGGTTGCGGACCCGGCCGGGTCGGCGGCTACCTGCACGGCGTCGGTCACCGGGTCACCGGCGTCGACGTCGATCCGAAGCTCATCGAGGCAGCGCAGACCGACTACCCCGGCCCCCGCTGGCGCGTCGCCGATCTCGCCGAACTCGATCTCCGCCGGCCGGACGGAACGCGCGAGCAGTTCGACGCAATCGTCTGCGCGGGCAATGTGCTGGCCTTCGTGGCGCCGAACACCGAGGCGGTCGTGCTGCAGCGCTTGTCCGACCATCTGCTGCCCGACGGCTTCGTCGCCGTCGGGTTCCATACGGCGAAACTGGCGGTGGAGACCTTCGACGCCGCCCTGACCGAGACCGACCTGTCGCTCGACCTCCGGCTGTCGACCTGGGACGTCCGCCCGTGGCACGACGACGCCGACTTCGCCGTGTCGATTCTGCGGCGCGCATGAGGTTGACGCCTGTAGACGAGGAGCAATCGATCCACACTCGCGCTCCCGCGCGGAGGAAACCCGGAACGCAGTTCCCGAAGTGCGCATCATCTGCGCATGAACGCGATCAGATCCGGGGTGTACCCGTACCGAGAGATCGAACGGATGATCGGCCGCGCCCGCTTGAACGACCTGATCCGGCGCGGCCACGCCGAACAGCTCCGTCGGGGCTGGTACCGAATCGGTGAGGCGCGCAGTGACGACGTCGCCGCGGTCCGCCGCGGCGGTGTAGTGAGTTGCATGTCGGCCCTCAGACGCCACGGCGTCTGGGTTCCCGCCGACGACCGGCTCCACGTCCGCGGCAACTCGTGGGCGGTGCAGCACCTTCGAGGACCGTTCTGCAGGCAGTTCGGGCGGCCCGTTCCGGAGGCCGACGCAGTCGACGACCTCCCGACCGCACTGCGACACGCGGCTCGCTGCCTCGATGCGGAGGGATTTGTGGTCGTTTGCGATTCGGTGCTGAACCTGCGACTGATGCACATCGAGGAGCTCGAGTACCTGTTCCGCGACGCTCCGAAGTCCGTCCGACTGCTGATCGATGAGTGCGATCCGAACGCCGAGTCAGGCCCGGAGTCGATGGCTCGCCGACGACTGCGCACTCACCGCGTCCCCGTGCGAACGCAGGTGAAGATCGACGGAGTCGGCCGGGTCGACCTCCTCATCGGCGACTACCTGATCATCGAGATCGACGGCTGGGAGATCCACGGCGACCGGCCGCACTTCCAGTCCGACCGGACGCGCGACGCGACCGCCTTCGACCTCGGCTATCACACGCTCCGCTTCACCTACGACGACATCGTCTTCCGATGGACGGCAACCCTCGCGAAGATCATCCGGGCCGTCCGCAACGGCACTCACATGCGTCCGGCGCAGCGCGCACAGCATTGACCGCTCACGCGTGTCGCCCGAACTTCTCGGCCGGAAGCCGCCGAATCGGTCAATGCTGTGCGCGAGCCAGGAGTCACACCCCGGCGCCCGGCGCGAACTCCTCCAGCATGTCGGTCACCAGCGCTGCGATCGGCGACCGCTCGCTCCTGGTGAGGGTCACGTGTGCGAACAGCGGATGGCCCTTGAGCTTCTCGATCACCGCGGCGACACCGTCATGGCGGCCGACGCGCAGGTTGTCGCGCTGCGCGACATCGTGCGTCAGCACCACGCGCGACCCCGACCCGAGCCGCGAGAGCACCGTGAGCAGCACGTTGCGCTCGAGCGACTGCGCTTCGTCGACGATCACGAAGGAATCGTGCAGCGACCGTCCGCGGATGTGCGTCAGCGGCAGAACCTCGAGCATGCCCCTCGACAGGACCTCGTCGACCACCTCGGTCGACACCAGTCCCTCCAGCGTGTCGAAGACGGCCTGCGCCCACGGCCCCATCTTCTCGGCCTCGCCTCCGGGCAGGTAGCCCAGTTGCTGACCGCCGACCGCGTACAGCGGGCGAAAGACGACCACTTTGCGCTGAGTGCGACGCTCGAGCACCGCCTCCAGACCCGCGCACAGGGCCAGCGCCGACTTGCCGGTGCCGGCCTTGCCGCCCAGGGAGACGATCCCGACGGATTCGTCGAGCAGCAGGTCGAGCGCCACGCGCTGTTCCGCCGACCGGCCGCGCAGGCCGAACGCCTCGCGGTCGCCGCGGACGAGCTGTACCTGTTTGGTCTCGGTGACGCGGCCCAGCGCACTCTGCCCGTTGCCGACCATCCGCACGCCCGTGTGGCAGGGCAGTTCCCGCGCCTCGTCGAGATCGATCAGCCCGTCGGCGAACAGGGCGTCGATCGCCGTGTCGGCGACGTCGATCTCGTCCATTCCGGTCCATCCCGAGACCACCACGTCCTGGGCGTGGTACTCGTCGGCGGCGAGGCCGACCGCGCCCGCCTTGACGCGCAGCGGGGTGTCCTTCGAGACCAGCGTGACGTCGCGGCCCTCCGCACGCAGATTGAGCGCACAGGCCAGGATCCGCGAGTCGTTCGTGTCGTTGCGGAAACCGGCGGGCAGGACCGTCGGGTCGGTGTGGTTGAGCTCCACCTGCACGGTTCCGCCCTCGTCGCCGATCGAGATCGGCAGATCGAGACGTTCGTGTCTGACTCGCAGGTCGTCGAGCAGGCGAAGTGCCTGACGCGCGAACCAGCCGAGTTCGCTGTGGTGGCGTTTGCCCTCGAGTTCGCTGATGACGACCAGCGGGAGCACTACGTGATGCTCCGCGAAGCGGGTCACCGCCCACGGGTCGGACAGCAGGACGGAGGTATCGAGGACGTAGGTGCGAACGGTCACGTCGGACTCCTAGTCGCCCGTGCAGCCCCGCACGGAACGAGTTTGTCTGAGCAGCCGGTCGGCTCGTGCCTGCTCGATCTCCACCTGCCGGCGGTCAACCGAAGTCGGCGAGAGCCGGGGCCGGCCCTCTCGTGACACCTGTGTCGTTCACGAATCGAACCTCCCGAACGAACCGCTTCCCCGCGGCCCGTTAAGGCCCAACGTACGCTGCGTCACATCTCCGAGTGGCCAAGCGCAGTCGGCGCGTCGGTGAAGGTTGAGTTACCGAACGACGACGCCGAGCGATCTCTCGTCACACCACGGATCAGCGGCAACTTCAGCACCACGACAGCGGTCGACGGGCGTCGCGCCCGTCGACCGGTCACCAATGGTGGATCGACCGCCGCCGGGAGGTGCGGGGCGGTTCGCCGCGCGAAGCCTTACGGACGCGGGTGTCTGTGAATCGGCTCGGGCCGGGAACGACGATCTCCCGGACCCGATTCCGGGGCCTGCAGGGAGTCAGTGCCCGGCAGCCTTCGCGAGAATCCGGGCACGCGCGGACTCGGCCTCGGCGCTGAGCTCCTGAAGGCTCTCCAGCTTGAGCTCCGAGGCCAGCTTCGCCGCGATCGCGGCGTCGGTCGAGACGTCTTCGAAGTCCGAGATGAAATCGCGCTGCGCGTCGAAGTCGGCGATGTCGGAACCGATGTGCTCGATCCCGGCGAGCGCCTTGTCGACGGCCAGGACGGTGGACTCCTGGTCCGCTACCACGCCCGCCATCAGGAAGGCCTGGAACGTCGCGGCCTGCACGGCGTCGTCGGTCTGGATCTTGGTCAGGATCTGAGTCAGGTTCTCGTCGTCGACGTAGCCCAGCAGCTTCTCGATGAACGTGACGCACTGGTTCTCGTGGACCGCGAGCAGGGCCAGGACGTCCATCGGTCCAAGGTTCTCGATGGCCTCGGGCGACTGCCGCCAGCCGGCGACCACATGGATGCGACGACGGTTCTCGGCCTCCACCGGATCCACCGCCCGGGTCACCACCAGGTAGTCGCGCAGGACGATCGAGTGACGATTGTCCTCGGCGGTCCACACGCCGACCAGCTGTCGCCAATCGGAGAACGCGGGGAAGTGCATCGCGAGGACGCGATGGAACGAGGGCAGATTGTCCTTGGTGAGCAGCAGCGCCTGGAGTCCGGCCGCGGCGGTCTCGGGCAGCGTGGAATCGGACGGCACGTAGTCGTCACCGCCCAGGAAGGCGAAGTTGCGGCCCAGGTCCCAGGGGATCCAATCCGACGGCGTCCACGAGATGGCACCTTCGGCGTGCTCCTCCGCGATCTCCGGGAGCGCCTTCTCCAGCGCGTTGATCAACTCGTCATTGCTCAGTACAGCCACGACACCCACCCTAAACGACGGACGGCCCCCACCGAAACCAGGTCGACGCCGGCCGCTACGGGACCGGCGTCGCCTGGATTTCGGCTCGGATCAGGCCTGCGCGCTCATCAGACCCCAGTCCTCGAGGCCCTCGTACAGAGGCAGATCGAGAGCGAGCTTGCTGACGCGTGCACGAAGGGCCGAGACGTCGGCGCCCTTGCCCGCGGCGAGCGCGGTGCCGATGATGTCGGCGACCTCGGTGAACTCGGCGTCGCCGAATCCGCGCGTCGCGAGCGCCGGGGTGCCGATGCGCAGCCCGGAGGTCACCATCGGCGGGCGGGGGTCGAACGGCACGGCATTGCGGTTGACCGTGATGCCGACCTCGTGCAGCAGATCCTCGGCCTGCTGGCCGTCGAGGTCGGAGTTGCGCAGATCCACCAGCACGAGGTGGACGTCGGTGCCGCCGGTCAGGACCGAGACGCCGGCCTTGGTCACGTCGTCGGCCGTCAGGCGCTCGGCGAGGATCTTGGCGCCCGACAGGGTGCGGCGCTGGCGCTCGGCGAACTCCTCGCTCGCGGCGATCTTCAGCGCGACGGCCTTGGCCGCGATGACGTGCATCAGCGGTCCGCCCTGCTGGCCGGGGAACACCGCGGAGTTGAGCTTCTTGGCCCACTCCTGCTTGGCGAGGATCATGCCCGAGCGCGGACCGCCGAGAGTCTTGTGGACGGTGGTGGAGACGACGTCGGCGTGCGGCACCGGGCTCGGGTGCAGCCCGGCCGCGACCAGACCGGCGAAGTGCGCCATGTCGACCCAGAGGTGTGCGCCGACCTCATCCGCGATCTCGCGGAACGCGGCGAAGTCGAGGGTGCGCGGGTACGCCGACCATCCGGCGACGATCACCTTCGGACGGGTGTCGAGCGCGATCTTGCGCACCTCGTCCATGTCGACGCGGAAGTCCTCTTTGCTGACGCCGTAGAAGGCGTTCTCGTAGAGCTTGCCGGAGAAGTTGAGCCGCATGCCGTGGGTCAGGTGGCCGCCGTGCGCCAGATCGAGTCCGAGGAGCGTCTCCCCCGGTTCCATGAGAGCCTGCAGCACCGCGGCATTCGCCTGCGCACCCGCGTGCGGCTGGACGTTGGCGAAATCGGCGCCGAAGAGAGCCTTGGCGCGGTCGCGGGCGATGTCCTCGATCACGTCCACGTGTTCGCAGCCGCCGTAGTAGCGGCGTCCCGGGTAGCCCTCGGCGTACTTGTTGGTCAGCACGCTGCCCTGCGCCTGCAGGACGGCCCGGGGAACGAAGTTCTCCGACGCGATCATCTCCAGGGTGTCGCGCTGACGCGACAACTCGCCGTTCATGGCGGCGGCTACATCGGGATCCAGGTCGGCAAGGGACTGCGAAAACAGGCTCATGGCGCCCGATTCTACCTGCGTGTCTCCGCTCTCCACCGCGTCGGGTTCACGGGCGAACCGGCGGCCCGCTACGCGGCGAGTTCCCTGCGCAGCGACGCCGGGATCAGCGGCTCGTCCAGCAGTCGGCCGAACCGTGCCAGACGTTCCGGACCCGAGGGGCCGGCCCGATCGAGCCAGGTCTCGAGCAAGGCGTAGCCCTCGACGTAGGTGGAGATGTACGCGCGCCAGAGCGGCGAGGTGAGGAACCGGAGCATCTGGCGGGCCCGGTCAGGAGCCACGAGCAGCCAGCGCTGGAGGAAGGCCGCGACATCGTCGATGTCGTCGCCGCGATCGTGCAGCGCCAGGGCCGCGTCCTGACGCACCCGGATCAGACCGGCGGCCGCGGCCCCGACCGCGCGCGCCCGCTCGGGGTCGAAACGCAGCCCGAAGTCGGCGTAGATCTCCGCGGCCCACTCGTGCCACCCGGTGCCCTTGGCCGCCGCGAGCGCGTGGTCGGCGAGCCCCTCGGCCATCAGACACTGGGGCGTGTTGACCAGGAACACGGTGTGTTCGAGTTGTCCCGATCCGACCAGACCCTGTTCCTTGCGGCAGTGCTCGGTGTGGTGTCCCGGGTAGGCCTCGTGAGCGATCAGCCCCGGCAATGAGGACATGTACTGCGGCAGATCGGTGTTCACCGCGACCTTGGAACGGTAACCGCCCAGGTAGTAGTTGAAGCCCGACCACGGTTTGTCGCCGACCACTTCGAACTCGACGGTCTCCGCATCCGGCAGCGGGAAGGCGGTGCGCACCGTCTCGCGCAGACTGCCCGAGAACTCCGCGATCAGTTGCGCCACCGCGGCGGCCGGGATCTCGTCGGCCCGACGGTAGGCGGCGTACGCCTCGCGGAGCCGGTCGCCGGTCGCCCCCGGCACCCCGAGCGCCTCGGCCATCCCGGCGTGGGCCTCGCGGTAGACGGCCTCGTCGCCGGGCTCGATCCGGACGTCGAAGTACGCCTGGACCTCGTCGACGAACCCGACCTCCTCGCCCGCGAACTTGCGGGCCGAGCACTCGAGTGCACGCAAGTGGGCCCCGACGAACTCGGCCCGTTCGGCGGGCAGACCGGCCGGCAACTCGCGCTGCAGCGCGCGGGCGCGGTCCGCCAGCCCGGCCGGGTGCGGCGCGGGCGCGTTCTCGACCTCCACGCGCAATGCGGGATCACCGGTGTAGGCGTCGACGAATCCCTCTTCGAGGCGGTCGAACGCCAGCCCCAGCCGCAGGTACTCGGTCACCGGATCCGCGGACATGCCACCTGTCATGTGACCAACGCTACCGGCGACGCCCGGCTATCGTCTCCGCGACATCGGCGTCCCTGTAGCCTTACCCTCCATGGCGCGTCTATCCCACGACCGCGACCCCGGCCTGTACCTGGAACTCGACCGCAAGCAGTGGCGTGAGCTGCGGCAGTCGATGCCCATGGTGCTGAACGAGTCTGAACTCGACAAACTCGTCGGCCTCGGTGAGCAAGTCGATCTCAACGAGGTCGCTGAGGTCTACCTTCCGCTGTCCCGGTTGATCCACCTGCAGGTGGAGGCCAGACAGCGACTGTTCGCGGCGACGTCGACCTTCCTCGGCGAACGTCAGCGGAATCGACAGGTGCCCTTCGTGATCGGCATCGCCGGTTCGGTGGCCGTCGGCAAGTCGACCACCGCCCGCGTCCTGGCGACGCTGCTGTCGCGGTGGGAGACCCACCCGAAGGTCGACCTCGTCACCACCGACGGATTCCTACTGCCGACGGCGGAGTTGGAGCGGCGGGGCATCATGCACCGCAAGGGCTTTCCCGAGTCGTACGACCGCCGCGCGCTGCTGCGCTTCGTGACCGAGGTGAAGTCGGGCACGCCCGAGGTCACGGCACCGGTCTACGACCACGTCAGTTACGACATCGTGCCCGGCGTGGTGCACTCGGTGCGCCAGCCCGACATCCTGATCGTCGAGGGCCTCAACGTCCTCCAGACCGGTCCCACCCTGACCGTCTCGGATCTGTTCGACTTCTCGATCTACGTCGACGCGAAGACCTCCGACATCGAGAAGTGGTACATCTCCCGATTCCTGCAGATGCGCACCGGTTCGTTCGCCGACCCCGAGTCGCATTTCCACTACTACTCGTCGCTGACCGACGAGCAGGCGACGATCGCGGCGCGCGACATCTGGACCTCCATCAACCGCCCGAACCTGATCGAGAACATCCTGCCGACGCGACCGCGGGCCACCCTCGTGCTGCGCAAAGACGGCAACCACGCGATCAACCGGGTGCGGCTGCGCAAACTCTGACGCCGGCCCGATGCCGACGAGCGCGGCCTCAGGCCGTGATCGGCGCGATCTCCGCGTTCGTCGCGGTCACCAGGTCGGCGGGAGCCAGCCGGATCTCCAGGCCGCGGCGGCCCCCGCTGCACAGCACCGAATCCCATTGCAGCGCAGACTCGTCGACGACGGTCCGCAGCGCGGTCTTCTGGCCCAGCGGCGACACACCGCCGAGGACGTAGCCGGTGGAGCGGGTCACTCTCGCCGCCTGCGCCATCTCCGCCTTCGGCGCTCCGAACGCCTTGGCCACCGCCTTCAACGACAGTTTCTCCGGCACCGGCAGGATCGCCACACCGAGTTCGCCGCCGAGGTCCACCACCAGGGTCTTGAGGATCTGCGCGGCGTCGACGCCGAGGGTCGACACCGTGACGGCGACCGCCTCGTCGCCGTAGTCGCCGCGTCGGCGGTCGTGTTTGTACCGGTGGACCTCGAAGGGCAGGCCCGCGCGCTCCAGCGCCGCGATGGCCGGCGTCGCCGCTGCCATCAGCGCCTCGCCAGCCACTGATCGAAAGTCGTCTCGGTGATCGCATCCGGGTGGTCCGGGACCAGGCCGCCCGAGCGCAGACCGGGTCCGCCGTAGTTGACGCCGAACACGAATCTCGGCGAACCCTTCTGCGCGGCTATCGCTTTGGCGGCGTCGGCCAGATCCATGACGGCCGGTCCGGCCACCGTCACACGGGCCGGTCGCGCAGTGTCCAGCACGACGTCGGCGAACACCTCGGCCACATCCTCGACCGCCGCGGGACGGCTGAGCATCCGGGGTGCTGCACCGATCGGACCGAAGGTGAGCATCGAGAGGAACTTCTGCGCCAGTGAGTACCACTGCGTCGACAGCACCGCGGTGGCCGTGCCGCCGAGGGTCTCGGCGTACACCGTCTCCTGCTCCGCCTTGCCGCGGTAGTGCCCCATCTTCCTGTTGACGACCGGGTCGGACGCACCGTAGATCGACAGGAACACCACTGCCGCGCCCGCAGCCTCCGCGGCGATCGAGATGTTCCGGGCCACGGCACCGAAGAATCGCACGGATTCGTCAGCGCTTCGGGACAGCAGGCTGGTGGCGTCGACCACGACGTCGGCGCCCTCGCACGCCTGCGCCAGGCCCGAACCGGTGACCGCGTCCACGCCGGTCGCCCGATGCGCTCGGGTCACCTGCGCACCGCGGCGTTGCAGTATGTCGCTGAGCACCGAACCGAACTCCCCGCTGGCGCCGACGACGGTGACTCGCATGCTCTCAACCCTCTCGTGGATTCTCGCCGCCGATCGACTTCATTTGCCGAAGCGGCGGTTACGTGCCGTGTAGTCCCGCAAGGCGCGCAGGAAGTCGACGCGCCGGAACTCAGGCCAGTAGGCGTCGGTGAACCAGATCTCCGAGTACGCGGACTGCCAGAGCAGAAATCCGCTGAGGCGCTGCTCGCCCGAAGTCCGGATCACCAGGTCCGGATCGGGCGTCCCACTGGTGTAGAGGTGGGAGTCGATGCCCTCGACGGTCACCGCGTCCACCAGTTCCTCGGAGGACGCGCCCGCCGCCAGGGCCTCGATCAGCAATTGCTGTACCGCGTCGACGATCTCCTGCCGTCCGCCGTAGCCGACGGCCACGTTCACGGTCATGTCGGCCGCGCCCTCGGTGCGATCGGACGCCTCGCGCAGCCGTTGGGCGACCGCGGTCGGGAGCTGATCGAGGTTTCCGACGATCCGGACGCGCCAGTCGGCGTCGACGTCGGAGATCTCGTCCACGATGTCGGGGACTATCTCCATGAGCGCATCGAGCTCGTCCGAGTCGCGCGTGAGGTTCTCGGTCGAGAGCAGGTAGATGGTGACCGCTTCGATGCCCAGTTCCGAGCACCACCCGAGCATGTCGGCGATGCGCTGTGCGCCCACCCGGTGCCCGTGGCTGACGTCCTCGAAGCCGGCTTCCCGCGCCCACCGCCGGTTGCCGTCGCAGATGATCGCCACGTGCCGCGGAATGCGCTCGGGATCCATCAGCTGTACAAGCCGATGCTCGTAGACGCGCAGCATGCCTCCGCGTAGCCGGTCTGGGAGCAGTTTCACAGCCGTGATCCTACTCCGCCGGTAAGTTACCGGAGCGAAACTTACGGTACCGTAGGTTTCATGACGGACTCCTCGACGCCTACCAGGCCCGCAGGCCCCGCCGCCGGGGTCAAGCCCGTGCTGCGCGGAGTCATCCACACGTACGCCGCCTTCGTCGCGGCGGCCGTCGGCGTCGTGCTGATCGTCGGCACGGCGATGCACCGGAGCGCCCCCGCGGTGGTGGCAGTGGTCGTGTACGTGATCACCATCTGCGGGCTGTTCGGCACCAGCAGCGTGTACCACCGGATCGACTGGCGGACCCCCAGGGCGAGGATCGCCATGAAACGCGCCGACCATTCGATGATCTTCGTCTTCATCGCCGGCACCTACAGCCCGTTCTGCGTGATGGGTCTCGATTCGCCGACACGCTGGTGGGTGCTGGGCGTCGTGTGGGCCGGCGCCGTCGTCGGAGTGGCTCTCAAGATGATCTGGCCCGCCTCGCCGCGCTGGCTGGGAGTGGTGCTCTACATCGTGCTCGGGTGGGTGATCATCGCAGTCTCGCCGATGCTGGTCCACAACACCGGCGTCGCGGTCATCGTGCTGCTCGCCGTCGGCGGCGTGTTCTACAGCCTCGGCGGCGTTCTCTACGCCCTGCGCTGGCCCGAACCCTGGCCCGGAGTATTCGGCCATCATGAGGTGTTCCACGCCTGTACCGCCATCGCAGCGACCCTGCACTACATCGCCGTCTGGCTGGTGGTGATCGGCTGAGGCCGCCGGGCTAATCTGAGCGGGTGAACACGCCGATCCGCCTCTCGCGCCTGCGTGGCGCAGTGGTCGGCGGAACGTCCGCCGTCACCGGCGTGCTCGCCCACGCGACCGCGCAGGGCATGCTCCCCGAGACGTCGGTACTTCTGATGGTCGGAGCGGCCGCGGTGGCCGTGGGCATCGGCGTCCGCGCCGCGCCCAGCGTTCGGGCACTGCCCGCACTCGTGGCCGGCCAGGCACTGGTCCACCTGCTGCTCGTGCTCACCTCGGGTCATCACCATGACCTGTTCACCGCGCCGATGGCCGTCATGCACACCGCGGGCACCATAGCCGCACTGCTGCTGCTGTGCGGAGCCGAGATCCTGGTGCGGGCCGTCTCTGCGCTCGCCGTTCGCGCGAGCAGTCTGCGGCTGCGGCCCCGGACCGGCTACGCCGCCGTCGTCGTTCCCGCTCCCCCGCAAGCCGCACCGGCCGCGCTCGTCTTCCTCGGCGCCGTCGGACGCCGAGGCCCGCCCTTTTCGGTCTAGCAACCCACGTCATCACATCGCGTGCCGTCGACGGCGCGCGATGACTTCTGCTTGACCGAAAGGCACACCGTTGTCCACCACTCTGTCTTCGGCGACCCCGGAAACTCCGGACTCGCCGCCGAGACCCGCATCCACCCGCGCGACCCTCATCCGCCTCGTTCAGCGACTGCACTTCTACGCCGGCGTGCTGATCGCTCCGTTCCTGCTCATCGCCGCCGTCACCGGCGCTCTCTACGCCGTCTCCCCGTCGGCCGAGCAGTTGATCTACCGGCACCAACTGCACACGGACTCGTCCGGTCCGGCCAAGTCGGTCGCCGAGCAGGTCCGCGCCGCCCAGGCCGTACGCCCCGATCTCCAGGTCACGGCGGTGCAGCCGGCCACCGAACCCGGTGCCACCACTCGCGTGCTCTTCTCCGACCCGTCGCTCGGCGAGTCGGAGCGACTCGCCGTCTTCATCGACCCGGTGACCGGTGAGTCGCTCGGCCAGCTCGCGTCGTACGGGTCGTCCGGCGCGCTCCCGGTCCGTACGTGGATCGACCAACTCCACCGCAGTCTGCACCTCGGCGAACCGGGCAGGATGTACTCCGAGCTGGCCGCGTCGTGGCTGTGGGTCGTCGCGCTCGGCGGTCTGGTCATGTGGGCGGTCCAGGTCCGCAAGCGCCGCCGTGCGACCGGCAGTGGTTCCATGCTGCGCGGCCTTCCCCGCATGCGCGGCCGAGGCCGAACCATCAGCAGACACGGCGTCATCGGCACCTGGATCGCCGTGGCGCTGCTGTTCCTGTCGGCCACCGGCCTCACCTGGTCGACCTACGCGGGCGAACACGTCACCGAGCTGCGGTCGGCGCTGAATTGGACCACTCCGACCGTCGACTCGTCCCTCACCGGCACACCGCAGGCCGCCGGAGGCGAGCACGCCGATCATCAGATGAGCGGATCGGGCTCCATGTCCGGTGCCATGTCCTCGGCCGACGAGGTCGCGGGAATCGACGGCGCCATCGCTATCGCGCGCGCCAACGGCATCGGCGGGCCGGTGGAGGTGACGATCCCCGACAACGCCTCGACAGCCTTCGTCGTGGCCCAGAATCGCGTCCCGTGGCGGATGTCGACCAGCTCCATCGCCGTCGATCCGTCGCGCGACGCCGTGGTCGACGTCAACGACTTCTCCGACTGGCCGCTGGCCGCCAAGTTGTCCGCGTGGGGCATCCAGCTGCACATGGGGCTGCTGTTCGGCCTGGCCAATCAGCTCCTGCTGTTCGCGGTGATGATCGCGCTCATCGTCGCGATCGTGCTCGGTTACCGGTCGTGGTGGCAGCGGCGGTCGCGCACCCGCCGGATCGGTGCGCCCCCGGCACGTGGCGCGTTGCGGGAGCTCCCGTTGCCCCTCACGCTCGCGATCGCGGTGGCAGCGGTGGCCATCGGTTGGTTCATCCCGCTGCTCGGCTGGCCACTGCTGGCATTCCTGGTGGTCGACACAGTGATCGGCGCCGTCCGCACACGCGGTCTCGAATCAGCCGCATAGCTGATTCTCCGTCTACCCGGAACGGGCGAAAGGCGGCGAGGCATGGCGCGCCCGTACCCCGCTCCGGGTAGTCGCCGCTGAGGGTAGGGGTGCCGCTCGGCACCCCTACCGCGCGGCGCGCGCCAACCGGGCGAGCACTTCGGCCGACGCGTCCCATCCCATGCACTTGTCGGTGACCGACTGCCCGTACACCAGGTCGCCGCCGAGCGACTGCGCTCCCGGCACCAGGAAGCTCTCCAGCATCACACCCGAGAGCACCTGGTCCTCGCCCGCACGACGAGCCGCGGCGAACATCTCCGCGACCTCCACCGCGACCTCCGCCTGCCGCTCGTGATCCTTGCCCGAGTTCGCATGAGAGCAGTCGACCATCACCTTCGGCGACAGACCGGCCTCCGCGAGAGTCTGAACCGCGGAGTCCACCGAAGCCGCGTCGTAATTCGGGCCGGGCGTGCCACCGCGCAGGATGATGTGGCAGTCCTCGTTGCCCGAGGTGTGGACAACGGCGCCGCGACCGAAGTCGTCGACCCCGAAGAAGACGTGTTCGGCCGCCGCGGCCTTGACGCCGTCGATCGCGACCTGGACGTTGCCGTCGGTCCCGTTCTTGAAACCGACCGGCATCGACAGTCCCGACACCAGCTGGCGATGCACCTGCGATTCGGTCGTGCGAGCGCCGATCGCGCCCCAGGCGACGGTGTCCGCGATGTACTGCGGGCTGGTCGGCTCGAGGAATTCGCAGCCCACCGGCAGTCCCAGATCGATGACGTCGAGCAGCAGCGCGCGGGCCGTCCGCAGTCCGCGCTCGACGTCGAACGATCCGTCCATCCCGGGATCGTTGATCAGTCCCTTCCATCCCACGGTGGTGCGCGGCTTCTCGAAGTACACGCGCATCACGATCTTCAGCGCGTCGCGGTACTGCTCGGCGAGCGGCGCGAGGCGACGGGCGTAGTCGAGCGCGGCGACCGGATCGTGGACCGAGCAGGGCCCCACCACCACGATCATCCGATCGTCGTGGCCGGCGAGGATCGCCGCGATCTCCTCCCGATCGCGCTGCACGGCTTCGGCGCGACGCGCGGTCAGCGGAAGCTCACTGCGGAGAGCCTCCGGAGACGGGATCGGCGAGAACGCCGTCACCCGCCGGTCGGAGGTGGACGAACTCTGCCCACTGTCGGTGGTTGCGGCGTCGGTGGTGGTAGTCAAGGAAATGCCTTTCAGGTGTCATCCGCGAATCGGGCTGGTCCGCCGCTTCCGGATTCACGCCTGAGGCGCTCTGAGATACTCCCGAAACGACGAGAGCAGCGACCATCAGGTCACTGCTCAGGCTCCGGGAAGGTTGATGCGTGCGCGCGTTATCGCTTCATCTCGGCCCCACCCGGAGCCTTGATAAAGAAACGCCAATAGCGTGCGGACTGCATCACGCGACCGAGGCTAGCACAACCGCTTCCCCGGCCGCCAAATCGGCGGTCGGGGGTCACGGGATCGCGGCCAGCACGGTCTCCGCGTCGACGGCGGGCAGATCGCAGACGGTTCCGCGGCACACGTAGGCGGCGTCCAACCCGCCGACCGGTCCTCGATCCTCCAACAGCGGCAGCGAATCCCGTTCGCCGGCGACCACCACCACGCCGCCCGGCACGCCGCGCCGGATCTGCGCGGCGAGTTCGCCCGCGCTGTCGGCGGACTGAGCCACCGCCACCTGGACGGGCCCGGCCACTCGCGCGATCGCCACCGAAAGCCAATGCCCGGCCGAGCGCGGCGCCTTGGCGAGAATGAGTCCCGAGCGGCTCAGGGTCGCGTCGAGCAGTTCCCCGTAGCGTGCGGCATCGTCGACGGAGGGGACGAGAGTCGACGCCAGAAGCAACGCCTCGGCGGCCAGCGAGGCACCCGCCGGGGTGGCCCCGTCCACCGGATCGCGCGGACGGAGCAGCAGGCCGGTCGGATGGGCGTCGTACCAGGCGCCGAACGAATCCGGGTCGGCGAAGACCTCGATCATCTTCTCGATGACCGCCGACGCCGTTGTGCGCCAGCCGATCTCACCAGTCACCTGGTGCAGCGTCAGCAGCGCCGTCGCGAAGGCCGCGTAGTCGTCGAGACCGCCGAGGGGCGCCGCCGGCGTCCCGTCGAGCGACGACCGTCGCAACTCGTCCCCGACCAAGTGCACCTCGGCGAGGACCCGCGCGCATTCGGCGGCTCGCGCCACCCACCGCGGTCTTGCCAGCGCGGCGCCGGCCTCGGCCAAAGCCGTCACCGTCATCGCGTTCCACGCGGTCACCACCTTGTCGTCCCGGTCGGGCTGCGGTCGCCGGTCCCGTGCGGCGCGCAGACGCGACCGCACCGAGGCGTAACGGATCCGGTCGCCCGGGTCGCGGAGCAACTGCAGCGTGGAAGCCCCCTGCTCGAACGTCCCCCGATCGGTCACGGTGAACAGCGCCGCGGCCCACGCGCCGTCGTCGGGTCCGAGCACGTCGATGAGTTCGCCGGGGCGCCAGACGTAGGTGAGCCCTTCGACGCCTTCGGTGTCGGCATCGAGCGACGAGGCGAATCCCGACCCGGTCCACAGGTGCTCGTCGAGGAAGTCGGCGGTCTCCTCCGCCACCCGCAGCGCCAGCGCGTCACCGCGCCTCGCTAGATGGGCGTACGCGCGCAACAGCAGAGCGTTGTCGTAGAGCATCTTCTCGAAGTGCGGAACCACCCAGTCTGCGTCGACGGCATAGCGGGCGAAACCGCCCGCTAGCTGGTCGTATATGCCTCCGCGCGCCATCGCGTGGGCGGTGCGCGTGGCCACGGCACCTGCTTCGCCGAGACCCAGCAGTTCATCGGCGCGCAACAGTGCTTCCAGCAGGGCGGTGGGCGGGAACTTCGGCGCAGCGCCGAATCCGGACGAGCGCGGATCCTCGTCGGAACAGATCGCGCGGACCGCGTCGGCGAGCAGTTGTGCGTCCGGCGGCGGCCCGGTCGGCAGTGAGGCCGCGTTGGCGCGCAGGTGTTCTGCGATCTTGGTTCCTGCGACGATCACCTCGTCGCGCCGGTGATCCCAGGTCCGGGTGATCGCGTCCATCACCTCGGAGAATCCGGGCTGCCCGTTGCGGGGCGTGGGCGGAAAGTAGGTGCCGCAGTAGAACGGATCGGCGTCGGGTGTCAGGAAGCAGGTCATCGGCCACCCGCCCTGGCCGGTCATCGCGACCGTCGCGGCCATGTAGATCGCGTCGATGTCGGGACGTTCTTCTCGGTCCACCTTGATGCAGACGAAGTCCCGGTTCATCTGCGCGGCCAGCGTCTCGTTCTCGAAGGTCTCGTGCGCCATCACGTGACACCAGTGGCACGCGGCATACCCCACCGACAGCAGCACCGGGACGTCGCGGCGGCGCGCCTCGTCGAAGGCCTCCTCACCCCACTCCTGCCAGTGAACCGGGTTGGCGGCGTGCTGGCGCAGATAGGGGCTCGACGATTCACCGAGCCGATTACGAGCGCTATCCGCGGTCTGTGGATCCTCCACTGTTCTGGCCTCCATTGTCGTGGCCCGTGTTGTTCCGGTGTCCGTCACCGGCGCCGTTCTCGGCCTCGGCCGGTGTCGTCGACTCGGGTAGCCCGGCCGGGTCGTCGACTCGGTCGGTGCCGTCGTCGAAGGCCTGGTCCGGTGCAGGATTGTCGGCGTCGAAACTCTCGGGCAGCTTCTTGAGCTGCTTGTTCATCGACCGGATCAGCAAGAAGACGGCGATCAGCAGCAGGATGATGATCAGCAGGCCGATCGGCGACGCCTTGCCGAATTCCGGGCCTTTCGCCGGCTCGTCGGCCAGTAGCATCACCGCGTCAGAGGACAGGGACAGGACGTTCATTGCTGCTCAATTCCGGCGAAGAGATCGTTCTCCGGGAGGTCTGTGTGCACCCGGGTCTGCGCCAGCTCGAATTCTTCGGTCGGCCACAGTCGCTGCTGCCATTCCAGCGGGACAGCGAAGAAGAAGCCGTTGGGGTCGATCTGCGTCGCGTGTGCGCGGAGTGCGTCGTCGCGCTGCACGAAGTAGTCGCTGCACTCCACCTGGGTGGTGACGCGGCCCATCATGTCGCCTTGGTTACGGCGCCACTTGCTGAGCCATTCCTTGAACGGGTTCTCCTGACCGGCCTTCTCGAACTCGTCCGAGAACGCGAGGATCCGATCGCGGATGAAACCGTGCGTGTAATAGAGCTTGAGCGGCGTCCACGGATCGCCGGCCTCGGGGAACTGTTCCGGATCACCGGACGAGTCCCACGCCGCCATCGACACCTCGTGGCACTTGATGTGGTCGGGATGCGGGTAGCCGCCGTTCTCGTCGTAGGTGATGATCACGTGCGGACGGAACTCGCGGATCACCTTCACCAGACGCTCGTTGGCCTCCTCGAGCGGTACCAGCGCGAAGCATCCCTCCGGCAGCGGAGGCAGCGGGTCGCCCTCGGGCAGACCCGAGTCGACGAAGCCGAGCCACCGGTGCTGCACGCCGAGCGCCTTGGCCGCGGCAGCCATCTCGTCACGCCGGATCTGTGTGATGTTGTCCATCACTCCCGGGCGGTCCATCGCCGGGTTCAGGATGTCGCCGCGCTCCCCGCCGGTGAGGGTGACGACCATCACCTCGTGCCCCTGCGCTGCGTATTTGGCCAGAGTCGCCGCCGCTTTGCTCGACTCGTCGTCGGGATGTGCGTGCACAGCCATGAGCCGCAGCCCGTTCGCGCGTTCGGTCACGCTTCCTCACCTTCGCTTAGCTCCTACCCAACATGGTAGGTATTGACGCGTGAGCACATCAGACGGGGGCGCCGACCAGCAGAAGCCGCGCAGTGGCCCGCGGGCGACCTATCCGGCAGATCGGTCGCGGAGCAGCAAGCGCCGCTGGTTCTACGGGCTCGCCGTGCTCGTCGTCGTCGCGGGTGTCGGGATCGCATACCTCGGTTTCCGTCAGTTCGGCGATCCGGACGTCTCTGGACAGGCGACGGGTTACGAGCTCCTCTCGTCCGACCGCGTCGCCGTTCAGTACACCGTCAACCGCAACAGCCCGGACGACGCCGTCGTCTGCATCGTCCGCGCGCGCGCCAAGGACGGCGCCGAAGTGGGCCGCCGCGAGGTGCTGGTCCCCGCGGGCACCGAGGTGCAGGTCGGCGCCCGCACCGAGGTCGCGACGTCTCGGCCGCCGGTGATCGGCGAGGTGTTCGGCTGCACGCTCAACGTACCCCCCTACCTCTCCCCGAACGCATGACGCACGCCGGGCAGGCGGTCTTCGCCAAACTCGCCAGTCCGTACTACCCGGCGCTGACGGCGCTGTTCGTCGGCATCATGCTGATCAGCAACATCGCCGCCACCAAGGCCGTCGTCCTGTTCGACGACTGGCTGCACTTCGACCTCGGCCCTCTTCACGTCAACGGCCTGGTGACCGACGGGGCCTTCTTCCTGTTCCCGCTGAGCTACGTCATCGGCGACGTCATCAGCGAGGTCTACGGGTTCCGCGCGATGCGCCGGACCATCGCCTCCGGTTTCGCTGTGATCGTCCTCGCGTCCCTGTGCTTCTGGGTGGCGATCGAACTGCCCGCCGCAGACTTCTACGACGGCCAGTCCGGGTTCGAGTCGGTCCTCGGCACGGTTCCGCGGATCGTCGCCGCCGGGCTCGCCGGTTACGTCGTCGGCGAGCTGCTGAATTCCTTCGTGCTCGTGAAGATGAAGGAGCGGGCCGGGGAGCGGCACCTATGGGCCCGGCTGATCGGGTCCACCGTGGTCGGCGAGTTCTTCGACACGCTCGTGTTCTGTTCCATTGCCGCCACGGCGATCGGAATCAGCACGTGGTCGGACTTCATCAACTACGTCGTCATCGGTTTCGTGTGGAAGACGCTGGTGGAAGTGGTCGTCATGCCGATCACGTACGCCGTGGTCCGCTACCTCAAGCGGGCCGAGCCGAGCTATGCCGAAGCGCTCGCCGATGTTAGCCGAGTCACCTCGGATGTGCCTTAGAACACAGGCGCTGCTATCATTGGCTGTGCACGGCTCCGCGAGGGGCCGTGTTGCTGCATTTAGAGCAGTCCAAGCGGACAGATCGTCCAGTAGCGGACAGCAAAGGAGACCACAATGACCGATGCGGGTGTGACTTGGTTGACGCCGGAGTCGTACGAGCGCTTGAAGGGTGAGCTCGATTCGCTTATTGCGAATCGGCCGGTCATTGCCGCCGAGATCAACGAGCGCCGCGAAGAGGGCGACCTCAAGGAGAACGGCGGCTATCACGCAGCGCGCGAGGAGCAGGGCCAGCAGGAAGCGCGTATTCGCCAGCTGCAGGATCTGCTCAACAAGGCGAAGGTCGGCGAAGCCCCGAAGCAGTCGGGTGTGGCGCTCCCCGGCTCGGTCGTGACCGTCTACTACGACGGCGACGAGTCGGACAAGGAGACTTTCCTCATCGCCACCCGCGAGGAGGGTTCGGGCGACATCGAGATCTACTCGCCGAGCTCGCCGCTGGGCGCGGCTCTCATCGATGCGAAGGTCGGAGAGACTCGGACGTACACGGTCCCCAGCGGCGCCGAGATCAGTGTGACGCTGGTCAGCGCAGAGCCGTACCAGCCGTAAGTTCAGGCCGGAAAGGGCCGATCCGCACAGCGGATCGGCCCTTTCTCATGTCTGGACCCACTCCGAGGGAACGTCAGTACCGCCGGCCCGGAAAGTCGTCTGGGCGGGGCTCATCAGGCCGGTCGGGCGTCGTCTCGTCCGACTGCGCGAACTCATCCGCCAGCAGCCTCAGTAGCTCCGCCTCGACGTCGGAGAGCGCGTGGTTGGTCTCCTGCTCGGCCGCCCGCATCCCCGGCCGCGTATCAGCGCCGGGCATCAGATAGGTCGGTGGAACGTCGAGCGCCCGAGCGAGGCGGTACACCGTCGACATCAGCGGGTCGGCGATCCCCGACGCGCTGTTGCTGGTCGCTCGCTCCAGATTCGATACCGCGTTTCGGTGCAACCCGCACCGCTCCGCGAGCTCTTCCTGGGACAGGCCGCGCGCCTTCCGGACGGTCACCAGACGATGACCGAACGCGAACGCATAGGTATCCCACTCGAGGGATCCACGGTCGGCCGACAGCACAACAACCAATCTGACGACTGCACACCAGAATGTCCGCACACCACCGTGTGCGAGTGCCGTGACCTGCGGCTACGCGGCGAAATTGGTTGTCACAAAGGCATTTTCGAGATCGTCGCGCGAGTGAAGGCCAGTGCACGGTCGCAGATCTCGGAGGGCGGCGGCGGGGTGGGCCCGACGTAAGTGACGAGAGTTGTCACGGCCGCCGCGCGCGACTGAACATATGTGTCGCAGGCGTGGTCTCCGCGCAGCCGATGCACCCCTACGACCCGACCACGAATGACCGCGTCAGGCAGCCAGATATCGATTTCCGCCGACTTTGACTGTTTGTCCGCTTGCAGGCTTATCGAGTTACCTACGAATTGCCCAACCCGCCACTTCTCATTCTGCTGACGGCCCAGATACGTCCATCTGCAACCGCGGAGCGTTTGGCCATCAGTACCCGCAGCGTCCTTAACACTCCCTGCATCGACATTGAGTGTACGGAGATCCCGGCCAGACAATGCCGTGCAGGGCTCGTAATCTGTACCTGAGTTCGCTCGATTCCAGCGATGCGGATGAACGTTCGGGAATGGCAGCTGAGTGCCAACTCTGTTCGTTTGCTGCACATGCCCGTCTACGTCTATACCCTGGGAATCGCGCTGAGGCCAGGCCTGGCAAGCAGAGAGTGCGCACGCCAATCCCAAGAGCACGACGATTGCAGACCTTCTACCCAACATCGTCAGCACTTGAGTCGTCTGCGCTCTCAATTCTGTTCACAGCACTCAGTGCCACTGAGGACACTACACTGGCTCGCTGGCCCAAGCGGGTGAGCTCTGCCGCGCCAGCTGCTACAACGTCGCGCAATCGCCGGTAGAGCTCGGCTCCCTCAACGCAACCACTTCCAAAATAGTTGCGCGATACGACTGAGCCAAGGCTAAACCCCAACTCCCCCAACTCATCGGCGCACTCTTGCGCGACCTCCGCCCGTTTTCGCCAGAGTTCCTGCACGTAGACGAGTTCGCTCACTATGCCCTCCGGTACGCCGACGCGATGGAACGACATTCCGTAGCGGAGACCGTCACCCCCCAAATCGAGACGGTCTCCGCTCCGGAATCCCCTTCGCCATCAAGTCTGTTTTCGTGTTCATGAATTAGACGCACCAAACGCCCGATCGGTTCCACTTTTGCGCGAGAATTCTTTTCCAGCAACCGTTTTCGCTGGTCAAGAGACCAGCCAGAACAGCACCGGCGTGTCGGCGCACGGCTACACTGCGTACCCATGGCCTACGACCTGCAACCGTTCGACGAGTTCTACTTCGACACCGCGCCGATGAAGTACACCATCGATGTGCACATCCCCGTCGCTCCCGAGACCGCGTGGGCCGAGTTCACGCGCCAGAACACCCTGGACTGGTGCCGTGCACTGAACTCGGTCACGTACACATCGCCCGCGCCGTACGGCGTGGGCACCACACGCTCGGTGGCACTCGCCCCGGGCGTCGTGAAGATGGACGAGTACTTCTTCCTGTGGGACGAGGACTCCGAGACGTCGACGTACAAACACGGCTTCCACGGCGTGCGGGCGAACATCCCCGGACTCAGGAAGTTCGGCGAATACACCGAGGTGTCGCCGACCGAGCACGGCTCACGCCTTGTCTGGAAGTTCGCGATGGAACTCGGCGGCACCGGGCTGCCGCCGTTCCTGTCCGGTCCCATCGCCAACGGCGCCTTCGGCACGGTGAAGACCGACACCGTCAAGCATTTCGCGACCTTCAACGGCTGACACCGCGAGCCGTTCGCCACGGCTCACGGCGTCGTCCCCGTTACGCGAGCGCCTGGCGCACGTCCTCGAGAAGATCGTCGGCGTCCTCGATTCCGACCGACAGTCGGACGAGGTTGTCGGGCACCTCGAGCAGAGAGCCGGCGGTGGACGCGTGGGTCATCGCTCCCGGATGCTCGATCAGCGACTCGATGCCGCCGAGCGATTCGGCGAGGGTGAACACCTTCGTCCGCGCACAGAAGTCGAGCGCAGCCTCACGACCACCGGTCAGCTGAACGGAGATCATGCCGCCGAAGCGCCGCATCTGCTTGGCCGCGACCGCATGCCCCGGGTGGTCGGCCAGCCCCGGATAGAGCACCTTCTCGATCTTCGGATGCGCCGAGAAGAACTCGACGAGCTTCTCGGCGTTGTCGCAGTGCCGGTCCATTCGCACGGCGAGTGTCTTGATGCCTCGCATCGTCAGGTAGGCGTCGAAGGGCCCCGGAACTGCGCCCGCGCCGTTCTGGAGGAAGGCGATGTCGGAGTCGAGCTGCTCGTCGTTGGTGACGATCGCTCCGCCGACCACGTCCGAGTGTCCGCCGAGATACTTGGTCGTCGAATGCACGACGGCATCGGCGCCGAGCGTCAGCGGCTGCTGCAGGTACGGAGTCGCGAAGGTGTTGTCCACGACGAGCTTGGCGCCGGCCGCGTGCGCGACCTCGGCGACAGCCGCGATGTCGCCGACGTTGAGAAGCGGATTGGTGGGCGTCTCGACCCAGACGAGCTTGGTCGCGGGGGTGATCGCCGCACGGATCGCCTCGACGTCGACGACCGGCGCCACCGAGTAGGTGATACCCCACTCGGTGAATACCTTGTCGATCAGCCGGAAGGTGCCGCCGTACGCGTCGTTCGGGATCACGAGGTGGTCGCCGGGACGCAGCGTGGCGCGCAGCAGCGCGTCGGTGGCCGCCATGCCCGACGCGAACCCGCGACCGAACCGTCCGGCCTCGATGGCCGCGATATTGGCCTCCAGCACCCGTCGGGTCGGGTTGCCGGTACGCGCGTACTCGAACCCGTCGCGCATCCCGCCGACCCCGTCCTGCGCGAACGTGGAGCTCGCGTAGATCGGCACGTTCACCGCACCGGTGCGCTCATCCGGATCCCAGCCCGCGTGAATTGCCTTGGTCGAAAATCCCTGCTCGGACACTACTTCTCCTCCTGCTGACGGATGGCGATCGGGTGCGTGCTCGCGAAGGCGAGCAGGTCGTGCCGGGTGATGACGCCGACCGGCTTGCCGTCGTCCACCACCATCAACGCGTCGGAGGTGCTGAGAGCTTCCATCGCGGCCGAGACGGGCTCGCCCGCACCGATGAGCGGAAACGCCTCGCCCATGTGCGCCGACACCGGGTCGGCCAGATTGGCGCGCCCCTCGAAGACCGCGCTGAGCAGGTCCCTCTCGGACACCGCGCCTGCGACCTCGCCGGCGGTGATGGGCGGTTCGGCGCCGACAACCGGCATCTGCGAGACGCCGAACTCGCGAAGAATCTCGATCGCGTCGCGGAGCGTCTCCTGGGGATGCGTGTGCACCAGATCAGGCAGCGTGCCGCCCTTTCCTCGGAGCACATCGCCGACACGCGATTCCGTGCGCGGAGTGCCGTCGAGCGGCGTGCGCAGGAACCCGTAGCTGCTCATCCAATCGTCGTTGAAGATCTTCGACATGTAGCCGCGACCGCCGTCCGGAAGCAGCACCACGACCACGGCGTCCGGCCCCTCACGCTCGGCGATCTTCAGCGCGGCCACCACCGCCATACCGCACGAGCCGCCGACCAGCAGGCCCTCTTCACGCGCCAGCCGCCGGGTCATCTCGAACGAGTCGGCGTCGGACACCGCGACGATCTCGTCGGGGACGGTGGGGTCGTAGGCGTCCGGCCAGAAGTCCTCGCCCACGCCCTCGACGAGGTACGGACGCCCCGATCCACCCGAATAGACCGAGCCTTCGGGGTCGACGCCGACCACCTTCACGCGCCCGTCGGAGACCTCCTTGAGGTAGCGGCCGGTTCCGGTGATGGTGCCGCCGGTGCCGACGCCTGCGACGAAATGGGTCACCTTGCCCTCGGTGTCGCGCCAGATCTCCGGACCGGTGGTCTCGTAATGACTCAGCGGGCCGTTCGGATTCGCGTACTGGTTCGGCTTCCACGCTCCCGGGATCTCCCGGGTGAGGCGATCGGAGACGTTGTAGTAGCTGTCGGGGTGCTCCGGCGGGACGGCGGTCGGGCACACGACCACCTCGGCACCGTAGGCGCGCAGCACGTTGCGCTTGTCCTCGGCCACCTTGTCCGGGCAGACGAAGACGCATTTGTAACCGCGCTGCTGCGCGACCAACGCGAGACCCACACCGGTGTTGCCCGACGTCGGCTCGACGATGGTGCCACCGGGCTTGAGCTCGCCGGATTCCTCGGCCGCGTCGATCATGCGGGTGGCGATGCGGTCCTTGGAACTGCCGCCCGGGTTGAGGTACTCGACTTTGGCGGCGACCAGGCCGGACCCCGGCTGCACGACCTTGTTGAGCTTGACGAGCGGAGTGTTCCCGACCAGGTCTACAACGTGATTGGCGATGCGCATACCGTCCATGGTCCCATCTACGACCACGCCCCGCCCGATCGGGCGGTCAATGGATCGTCCGAAATGCGCAGTGACGCCCTGGAGTAACGTGGCGCACATGTCTGAAGCTGTCATCGTCTCCACCGCACGCTCCCCGATCGGCCGCGCCGGCAAGGGCTCTCTGAAGGACGTTCGTCCGGACGAGCTCGCTCGCCAGATGGTCGCCGCCGCACTCGCCAAGGTTCCCGAACTCGACGTCGCCGACATCGAGGACATCCACATGGGCATCGGTCAGCCCGGTGGCCAGGGCGCCTACAACATCGGCCGCGTGGTCGCCGTCGAGCTCGGTCTCGACCACGTCCCCGGCGTCACCGTCAACCGCTACTGCTCGTCGTCGCTGCAGACCACTCGCATGGCGTTCCACGCCATCAAGGCCGGCGAGGGCGACGTCTTCATCTCCGGCGGCGTCGAGAGCGTCTCCAGCTTCGGTGTCTCCGGCGGCGCCGACGGGGCACCCAACTCGAAGAACCCGGTCTTCGACGAGGCCATCGCTCGTACGGCCAAGGCCTCCGAGGGCGGCGCGGGAAAGTGGCACGATCCCCGCGAGGACGGGCTGCTCCCCGACGTCTACATCGCGATGGGCGAGACCGCCGAGAACGTCGCCTCGTACACCGGCATCTCCCGCGAGGATCAGGACCGCTGGGGCGTCCTGAGCCAGAACCGTGCCGAGAAGGCCATCAACGACGGCTTCTTCGCCCGCGAGATCGACCCGGTCACGCTGGCCGACGGCACCCAGGTCACCACTGACGACGGCCCGCGCGCCGGCACCACCTACGAGAAGATCTCGCAGCTCAAGCCGGTCTTCCGTCCGGACGGCACGGTGACGGCGGGCAACGCGTGCCCGCTGAACGACGGCGCCGCCGCGCTGGTCGTCATGAGCGATGACAAAGCGAAGGCGCTCGGTCTCAAGCCGCTGGCCCGCATCGTCGCGACCGCGGCCACCGCCCTGTCGCCCGAGATCATGGGGCTGGGCCCGATCGAGGCCGTGCGCAAGGTTCTCCGCGTCGCAGGCATGTCGATCTCCGACATCGATCTGTTCGAGATCAACGAGGCATTCGCCGTCCAGGTCCTGGGTTCGGCGGCCGAGCTCGGCATCGACCATGACAAGCTGAACGTCTCCGGCGGCGCGATCGCCCTGGGTCACCCGTTCGGCATGACCGGCGCCCGGATCACCACCACCCTGCTGAACAACCTCAACACCTACGACGGTCAGTTCGGCATCGAGACCATGTGCGTCGGCGGTGGCCAGGGCATGGCGATGGTGCTCGAGCGTCTCTGACGGCGAGCCCTCACACGACCGCGAACGGGCGGGTCCG
The DNA here is from genome assembly GCF_041950545.1 of Gordonia sp. PS3. Taxonomy (NCBI): domain Bacteria; kingdom Bacillati; phylum Actinomycetota; class Actinomycetes; order Mycobacteriales; family Gordoniaceae; genus Gordonia; species Gordonia sp. PS3. The sequence continues at coordinate 2,802,930 of NZ_CP169524.1, forward strand.
GAGATCTTCTTCGGACCCGCCCGTTCTGCGTCCGCGGGGCCGCTCGCAGTTCAGCGAACGTCGACCGTCGCGAATCCCGGTGTGACGACCCCGCCCGCGGCCATCAGCGTGACGACGATCCGGCCCCGCCCGGTGTGCAGCACCGCCTGCGCCGGGTGGTCGTTGAGCCCGGCCGACATCCGTGCGGCGCCGGTCGCGCCGGTCGCCGTGTTCAGCCACCACACGCGCCCGAACGGCAGACAGCCCCACCGTTCGGAGAGGGTTCCGGTCACGGTCACCTGGCCCGCCCCGGGGCCGCTCTCGAGCCCGCAGTGGATGGGCGGCACATCGAAACTGCCGTTCGGGTTCCCGAAGGATGCCGGCTGGATCGCGAACGGCTGTACCGGCGCCGCCGAGGCGGTCCCCGCGCCCACCGTCGCCGCCACAACCGAGCCCGCGACCGCCGCCGCAAGCGTCAACCGCCGCCGTAGACCTTGTTCGATCATGTCCGACTCCCGTCGTCGCGCCTGTATCCACCGAACAACAAAGAGCCCGGTGATGCAACCGATCTCTCGGTGCACACCGGGCTCTGAGCCGACCAGCCAAGTCTATTGACTAGTCACTGTTGAAGTAGCTCAGCAGTCGCAGGATCTCGACGTAAAGCCAGACCAGGGTGACGGTCAGCCCCAGCGCCACACCCCATGCCGCCTTCGACGGCGCGCCGGCGCGGATGAGCTCGTCGGCCTGGTCGAAATCGAGCAGGAACGAGAAAGCCGCGAGGGCGATGCAGACCAGCGAGAAGATGATCGCGATCGGTCCGCCGCTCCGCAGGCCGCTGTCGACGCCGAACAGTCCGAGGACCAGGTTGCCGAGCATCAGGACGAGCACACCGACCATGCCCGCCATCAGCATGCGGGTGAATCGGGGGGTGACGCGGATGGCGCCCACCTTGTAGACCACCAGCATGCCGACGAACACACCGAGGGTGCCGAGGACCGCCTGCCCGATCAGCGCACCGGCCGAGGTGTCATCGCTGATGACCCAGTTACCGAACACATACGAGATCGAACCGACGAACAGTCCCTCGAATGCCGAGTAGGTGAGGACGATCGCGGGGTTGTCCTGTTTGCGGCCGAAGCTCGCGATGAGGACGAGGATCAGACCGCCGATCGCACCGACAGCCATCAGCGGCGCGGCGAGCGAGGCCTGCTGCGAGATCGCGAAGTAGGCGCCGGCGGCGACGACGATCAGGACGCCGAGCGTCATTGCGGTCTTGGTGACGACGTCGTCGATCGTCATCGGGCGGGTGTCGGCCTGAGGCACGTATCCCTGGGTGTACTGGTCGGTGTACTGCTGCTGGCCGGTCGCCATCGACGCCTGGCCGGCGCCCGCCAGTCCCTGACCGAAGGAGGCGTAACCGCCCGCCTCCTTCTTATTGTCACGGACCACGCCACGCATGATCGGGTTACTGCTCTCTCGCACTGGTGCTCCTTTAGAAAGTTGTGCGCATCAGTTGACTTGGCTGATTCACGGGTTCAACGATCCTCGAGCCGATTCGGTTCCGACTTTACCTATTCTTGACCGAGGCCGTTGCACACGGCGCGCAGCGCCGACTCCGCCAGCTCGTATCCCTCACCCCACGGCAGGCCCGGCTTGGCGATCATCAGCGATGCGAGACCGTGCGCAGTGGCCCAGAGCGTGAGGACCGTCTGCACGGTGTCCGCACGTGGAATCAGTCCCTGGTCCATCATCTCTTCGACGGTGTCGGAGAAGTGCACGAACGCCGACGAGAGCAAGACCTCGTCGGTGAGCGTCGGCTCCCCCGGCGGGGTGACGCGGGCGAAGGTGATGCGGTACATCACGGCACTGTCGATGGCGAACCGGACGTAGGCCAGCCCCTGCGCCAAGCCGCGGTCGAAGAGGTCGTCGATCCCCTCCGACGCCCGCATCATCACCTCGTCGAACTGCTCGAAGAATCGGGCGCATACGGCGTCGAGCAGCGCTTCCTTGTCCTCGAAGTGCAAGTAGATCGACGGAGGCGTCACCCCGACACGGCCCGCGACCGCCCGGATGGACACCTTCTCCTCACTGCCCGACTCGATGAGCAGGTCGGTGGTGGCCGAGATGATCTCCTCGGCGAGCTGATCGCCCGATCCTCGCGGTGAGCGCGGACGGGGCGACACATGATCGTTCATGACCGCAGTTCACTCCTCCTTGAATCCGAACCGGTCGTGCAGCGCACGAAGCGGTGCCGGCGCCCACCAGTTTCCCACTCCCATGATCCGCATGAACGCGGGAACCAGAAGCATGCGGATGAACGACGCGTCCATCAACACTGCGATGGTGAGACCGACTCCGAACATTCTCATGAACGACACCTCCGACGCGGCGATCCCGGCGAAGACGATGCTCATCAGCAGGGCAGCTGCCGTGACCACGCGCCCGGTTCGGGCGATGCCGACGGCGACGGCGTGGTCGTTGGCTGCTCTGGTCCGATCGGATTTGAGCCACTCCTCCCTGATTCTGCCGAGCAGGAACACCTCGTAGTCCATCGAGAGCCCGAAGGCGATGCAGAACATCAGCACGGGCATCGTCGCCACCAGGTAGCCTGTCGACGTGGTGCCGAGGCCCCCGAGGTGACCGTCCTGGAAGATCCAGACCATCGCGCCGAACGTGGCCGACAGCGACAGCACGTTCAGGACGACGGCCTTGAGCGGTAGCACCACGCTCCCGCTGAACAGGAACAGCAGGACATACGTGAGCACGGCGATCACACCGAGCACCCACGGCAGATAGGTGAGCAACGCCGCGACCACATCGTGGTTGAGTGCGGCGAGGCCGGTCACCTGGACCACTGAACCCTGCGGGGCCGGGACCGCGCGCAGCGCCGACACCCGATCCTGCCCTGCCTCGCTCAGCGGATCGACGTCGCTCGACGCCGTCACCACCGAGTACTCGCCCGACCTGGCCGAGGGGTCGCCGGGCGCCACCTGACGTCCTTCCAGGAATACGCCGACCGGAGCGGTGACGGCGCCGACCCCGGTGACTCTCGACAGTGCCGCCGCGTAGTCCGACATCGCGTGGTCGGAGACCGCCCCCTCGACCACCACGGTCGCCGTGCCGCCCGAGTCCTGGTCGTACTCGTCCCGGATCTCCTGCTGCACCGAGTGTGCGGTGGCCGTCGACGGCAGCACGCGGTCGTCGGGGAAGCCGAACTTGATGCCGAGGAAGGGTGCTCCGAGGAGCAGCAGCACTGCGGGAACGATGATCGCGACGGGGACGGCGCGTCGCAGCACCACCGTCGCCATGCGGTACCAGCCCGTCTGCTCGATCGGCTTCGGTTCCGGCTCGGGACGGCCGCGCCGCCGCCGGATCCACGCCCGGACGTCGAGCGCGTCGACACGATCGTCGAGAACCACCAACAGTGCGGGCGTGATGATCAGGGCCGCGGCCACCGCCACGACCACCACACCGACGCCCGCATAGGCGAACGAACGGAGGAAGTACATCGGGAAGATCGCCAGCGCCGCGAGCGACAGTCCGACCGTGATGCCGGAGAAGAAGACCGTGCGCCCGGCGGTGTCCATCGTGCGGAGCACGGCGTCGCGACGGCCCAACCCGCGATCGACCTCCTCGCGGTATCGGGTGACGATCAATAGGGTGTAGTCGATCGCCAGCGCCAGCCCCATCGCGGTGGTGAGGTTGAGCGCGAAGATCGACACGTCGGCGAATCCAGCAATGACCCGCAGTAACGCCATCGTTCCGGCGATCGCCGCCACGCCGACCAGGATCGGCAGTGCCGCGGCCACCGCCCCGCCGAACACCACGATCAGGAGCAGGAAGCTGATCGGGATCGCGATGGCCTCCGCCACCGCGAGATCCTTCGACGTCTGCTGATTCACCTGGCTGTACATCAACCCCTGGCCGCCGACCTTCACCTCGAAGCCGTCGATTTTCCCGGTGAGCCGATCGGACAGTTCGGCCGCGTGCTTCGGAGCCAGTTCGTCACCGCCGTCGAGGCCCGCGATGATCTGCGTGGAGGTCTTGTCCCTGCTGAGGAGTTCTCCGGCCAGCCCCGGATTCGACCAGATCGAGAGGATGGGCTTCTGTACGTAGCCCGCCGCCTCGAGCTCACCGACGATCTTCCGGCCGACCTCCGCGGCCGCGCCGCTCGTCGCCATATCGGTACCCGCGGGCCCGTCGATCTTCACCACCACGTCGGCACCACCCCGATGGAACTCCCGATCGAGGACGTCGCGGGCCTGGGACGACTCCGCATGCGGGTCGTCGTATCCGCCGGCGAGCATCTTGTCCGCGGCACCGAGCCCGTAGAAGCCGCACAGCGCGAGCAGCACCACCGCTACTCCCAGTACCAGTCTGGGCGCGCCGACCACACGTCGTGTCAATCCAGTGAGCATCTCCGAGTCCCCTGATCGCGATCACTTATCAGCGTTAAGTTAGCAACTGGGCGTCCATTCGAGGAAGCCCCGGCTGCCGCCGAGTGATTCACCACACGTTTGAAATAGAACGTGTTTCAATCGACATATGGCGGATGCGATCGATCACGAAGGCAGCGCGCAGGTGGCACGACCGAGCGAATCCCGGCGCGATCCGGACTGGCTCCGCGAACGACTCGGTCACTGGTTGCGTCGGCAGGAGGGTCCCGATGCACGTGTCACGGCCGTGACGGTGCCGGAGTCGAACGGGATGTCGAGCGAGACGCTCCTCGCCGAAGCGTCGTGGGGAGGTCAGGAGCGGTCCCTGGTGATCCGCGTGGCGCCGCAAGCCGAGAGCGATCCGGTCTTCCCCTCCTACGACCTCGACGGGCAGTACCGGCTCATTGATCACGTCCGCACTCATTCCGACATTCCGCTGCCCCGGCTCTGGTGGTCGGAGACGGGATCGGCGGCGCTGGGCGCACCGTTCTTCGTGATGGACCGCGTGGACGGACAGGTGCCGCCGGATGTCATGCCGTACAACTTCGGCTCCTGGGTCACCGAGGCCACGCCCGAACAGCGATCGTCGATGATGTGTGCGACGGTCCGAGTCCTCGCCGAGATCCACCGCGTACCGGTGCCGGACGTGTTCATCGCGCAGCCCGCCGCCGGCGAGTCTCCGCTCGCCGCACACATCCGGCGCCTTCGCGACTTCTACCGCTGGGCCAACGCAGGCCGGGCGGGGTCGCCACTCATCGAACGCGCCTTCGCCTGGGTCGAGCAGAACAGGCCGGAGCCGGCCGAGAACGTGCTCACCTGGGGAGACGCCCGCATCGGCAACATCATGTACCGCGATTTCGAACCGGTGGCCGTTCTCGACTGGGAGATGGCCGCCCTCGGCCCGAGGGAACTCGACATCGGGTGGATGATCTTTCTCCACCGCTTCTTTCAGGACCTCGCGGAGATGGCGGGAATCGAGGGACTGCCCGACTTCCTGCGACGCGAGGACGTCGCCGCCGAATACCGGCGGCAGACCGGACACGCACCCGCCGATCTGGACTTCTACACCACGTACGCGGCCCTGATCCACGCGGTGGTGATGTTCCGAATCCAATGTCGCGCGATCCATTTCGGTCAAGCAGCCGAACCCGCTGATCCCGACGAACTGATCATGCACCGGGCGACGCTCGAAGCGATGCTGGCCGGTACCTACTGGGAACAGGTGAAATGATGCTCTCGGAGATGGACGACTACCCGATTCACCAGGTCGCCGAGGTGATCCGTCACGTCGGCACCTCCGACCGCAACTTCTACGATCGCTACTACTTCAACTGCCATCACGGCGATCCCGACGACCCGTGGCTGATCGTCGGACTCGGCGTGTATCCCAATCTCGGCGTCACCGATTGTTTCGCCGTGGTGCGGTATCGCGACGAGCACATCGTGGTGCGAGGATCACGGGCGCTGGGCGCCAACCGCAACGACCTGCGCGTGGGCCCCTTCCTCGTCGAGGTGGTGGACGGTCTGCAGAAGCTGCACGTGCGACTCGCGCCGGGTCACGGAGACCTCTCCTTCGATCTCGTCTTCGACGCCGACTCTCCTGCTGCTCTGGAGCCGCGCCACTTTCAGCGACAGCTCGAACGCGTCACCTTCGACACCATGCGATTCGTCCAGACCGGCCGATGGACCGGATCGATGACAGTGGACGGCACTCATTTCGCGGTGGAGCCGCACACCTGGCGCGGCAACCGCGACCGGTCGTGGGGTGTGCGCCCGGTCGGCGAAGCGGAGCCGCCGGGGCGACGCGCCGCCGAGACCGATGCCGCGTCGTTCTTCTGGATCTACTCGGTGATGCGGTTCGACGATTACGCGGTCACGGTGATCGTGCAGGAACTGCGCACCGGCGAGCGGGTCATGGGCGATGCGCGACGGATCTGGAACGATCCGGCGCGCGAGCCGGAATGGCTCGGCCGCGTGGAGCACGACGTCACGTTCGTCTCGGGCGGGCGCGAGCCGGCGTCGGCCATCCTGCGGTTCATCCGCCCCGGCGGCGAGGAGATCGTGGTGCGCTGCGCGCCACGGCTGGCGAACTTCATCGGATTCGGCACGGGCTACGGACTGGAACAGGACTGGCGGCACGGCATGTGGCAGGGCGAGGAGAAGGTGGAGTCGCTGCACCTGAAGGTCTCCGCACTCGACGCGACCATGAAGCTATTCTGTCCTGCCGACCATCTCGCGACCTTCGAACTGTCGGAGGGGGATCGCACCGTGCGGGGCGAGGGCTTGTTCGAGTTCTCCGTCATCGGTCCGCACGATCAGTACGGATTCACCGACTACACGGATGTGGCGCCGTAGGCGACGGCACAGACCAGATCTTGTCGAGTTGTGCACCCCACGGGTACACAACTCGACAAGATTCTCAGTCCCATGCCCTGTTGAGGACTTGGGTGAACAATTCCGCCGGCTGCGCCCCGGACACCGCGTACTTGCGGTCGAAGACGTAGAACGGCACTCCGTTGACGCCGAACTCCTGCGCCTGCCGTTCGTCGGCGCGGACCAGGTCTGCGTATCGGTGCTCGTCGGAGAGAACCTCTCGCACACTCGTCTCGTCGAAACCGGCACCGACTGCGACCCGGACGAGGCGCTCGGTGTCGCCGAACAACGGCTCGCTCTCCGCGAAATTGGCCAGGTACAGCGCGTCCAGCATCGCCTCCTGCCGATCCAGTTCCTTCGCCCAGTGAAGGAGCCGGTGCATATCGAAGGAGTTGCCGTAGTCGCGCCCGTCGGTGACGTACTCCAGCCCGGCCTCCTGCGCCGCGTCGCCGAGCCGTCGCTCGCCTTCCGCGGCCTGCTCCAGGGTGCGCCCGTACTTCTCCGCCAGATGCTGCACTACGTCGCCCGAGGTTCCCGCGGGCACCGTCGGGTCCAGTTCGAACGAGCGGTGCACCACCTGCACCTGCTCGGCGTGGTCGAACTCGGCCAACGCGTCGTTGAATCGCTTCTTTCCCAGATAGCAGAAGGGACAGTTGACGTCGGTCCAGATCTCGACCTGCATGAGCGCGCCTCCAAGAATTGATGTCGTCTCGGTCCAACACCAGCGCCGGCGTCGATGTTCCTTCGTGCCTCAGGCCCGGACACCTTCGTGCCGGACAGTGGGCGCCGGCACCGAGGCTCGGCCCGGGAGCAGCAGCGCCAGCACACCGCCCGCGACCGCCAGGCCGGTGGCCCACCAGAACGAGTAGCGGAACCCGATGGTCATGGTGGCGCCGGCGGTCAGGACGACGGCGATCACCGCCGTCCCGAATGAGCCGCCGACCTGCTGGAACGACCGCGTGACGACACTGATGTCGTTGCGTTCCGAACCGTCGGCCCCCACGAAGCCCGCCGCCATCAGCGGACTCAGCAGTGTTCCCAGCCCCAGACCGCGAACGAAGAGCGCGACCATCAGCCACACCAGATTCGTCGAGGCGTCCGCGAGCGCGAACGGGACGGTGGCCACGGCGACGATGCCGAAGCCCGCAACAGCGATCCAGCGAGCCCCGATGCGATCGGTCAGTGCACCGGCGAGGGACCGAGACATCAGGGCACCCACTCCCTGCGGAATGAGGACGAGGGCGGCCATGAGCACCGACTCGTCACGTTCGCTCTGCAGATACAACGGCAGCGCGAGCATCGCACCGAACGAGACCACGCTGAAGAAGAACAGCCCGATCGACGACGCCGACACCGCGCGCCGGGCCAGCACCCGCACGTCGACGAGCGTGGCTCCAGTGGCATTAGCGGAGCGGAACGCGAAGACGGCCAGGAGCACGACACCGGCGAGCATCGGGAGCAGGACGTCGGTTCGCATCACACCGCGGTGGGTGTTCGAGAGACCGAGGAGCACTCCGACCAGACCGGGTGCGAGCAGGCACAGGCCGATCACGTCGAGACGGGCGCGGTCGGAGTCGGGCGCACGGTCGTCCGGGATCCGGTGCGAGAGCGCCAGCGCGACCAGACAGACCGGGACGTTCACCACGAAGAGCCACTGCCAGTCGAGCCAGTGCAGGATCACGCCGCCGATCACCGGACCCAGAATCGGGCCGAGCGCGGTCGGCCAGACTCACCAGTGCCACGAGCCGGCCCATCGCGCGACCACCGCCTGCCGCCACCAGAATCGACGTCATCAGCGGGAACAACAGCCCACCGCCCTCACCGGCTCGCGCACATCCGATCACATTCACGGTAGAGCAGATGCCACCGTGGCAAGCGACGCGAGCCGGTGCGGACCTGTCACCGGTACTTGTAGAAGCCTTCGCCCGCCGCGATCCCCAGCTTGCCCTTGTCGATGTAGTTCTCCTTGAGCCAGGCGGCCAGCTGCTGGGCGTGCTCATCACCGTTGGCCATGATGTTGTACGGCGTGTTGAGACCGATCACGTCGTACATCTGGAACGGCCCGATCGGTGCTCCGGTTGCGATCCGCCAGGTGTTGTCGACGTCCTTGGGTTCGGCGTAGTCGCCCGCAGCCAGTTCGAGCGCCGCGTTGAGGAAGGGAACGAGCAGTGAGTTGAGCACATAGCCGGCCTTCTCCTTGTGGATGGGGATGGCCACCATGCCGATCTCGCCCGCGAACTCGACGATCGTGTCGAAGACAGTCGGCGAGGTCTGTGCGGTGCCCATCACCTCGGCGGTGTTGAACTGCCACACGCGGTTGGCGAAGTGCAATGCCAGGAACCGGTCCGGGCGGTCGGTGGACCCCACGATGTCGCTGGGCAGCAAGGTCGACGAGTTGGTCGCGAAGATGGTCTTCTCCGGCGCCACGGCGGACAGCTTCTGATAGATGTCGCGTTTGAGGTCGAGTACCTCGGGAACGGCTTCGATCACCAGATCGGCGTCGGCGACGGCCTCTGCCAGATCCGAGGAGTACGCCAGCTCGGCCAGGGCGGCCTCGGCCTTCCCGTCCGCGGCGCCCGGCACCTCGTTCTTGTAAGTCTCGACCAGTCCGGCGAACCGCTCCTTCGCCTTGGCGAGGGCGTCGTCGTCGATGTCGTAAGCGGTGACCTCGAACCCGCTGTAGGCCGACTGGAACGCGATCTGCGATCCCAGCACGCCCGTTCCCAGTACCACTACCTTCTTGATGTCGGACATTGTCAGTTCCTCTCATCGTGATCGGCTAAGAATCCATCGACGATCTGCCGGAGTTGTCTGCGCAGATCGGCGGGGTCGGAGGGGGCGTCGGACTCGGGGTCGTCGAGTGTCGCGGCGCTGCGCGCGACGTCGAGGTGGACCGCGGCGAAGACCGAGCGGCCGGCGGCGCGCACCGCGTCCGCGGATGTGACGACGCCCCGTCGGCGCGCCTCCGCGGCGAGCACGTCCGCCAGCGCCACCTCGGTCTGTCGAACCAGGCCGACGCCCTCTGCTCGATATCGTTCGGATCGGGTTCCGAAGACCAACTCCCGCTGGTAAGCGGCCGCGTTCTCCGGCCGCACGGCGGCGCTCCGGAGTATGGGCGCGACCACCGCGAGCAGCGCGTCGACCACGTCGTCCGACTCGGCGGAACGTTCGACGCCGGACTCCAGTGATCGACGGAACTGCTCGTTGTAGACCATCAGCAGCAGTTCGACCTTCGACGACGCGTACCGGAACAGGGTCCCGGCGGCGACGTCGGCACGTTCGGAGATCTCGCGCGTGGTGACGGCGTCGTATCCCTTCTCGGCGAACAGTTCCGTTGCCGCGCGGAAGATGCGGTCGCGCTTCTGACGCATATTGCGGTCGCGGCGCCCGCCGGCAGCCGTCTCGTTCTCGACCACCTGCCACCTCCCGCAATCGTCGATCACGCTTATTAATGAGCGTACTCCGTTTCTGCGGCAGGCGCCATGGTTGAAGTCCGGTTCCACCGGTTCGGCGGAGACCGGCAGACACCCGGCCTCCGGCGGCCTGGCATGCTTGTCACGCGCCCCCATAGCCCAACGGCAGAGGCATCGGACTTAAAATCCGCTCAGTCCGGGTTCGAATCCCGGTGGGGGCACCCCATATTCGCGGTCACATCCGCAGTGGCGGAGATCAGTACGCACACCTCCGGCCGACCGAACGACAACGTCGGCGCAGGCTGTCGCCTGCGCCGACGTCGCGTCCACGGTCCACCGCGACCGTGGTCACCGGCCGGGGGTGACTACCGGCCGGGGGCCATTGTGATGATCTTTCCGTCGGAGATCAGCGTTCCAGTTCGCACATAGGTGGAGCGGTCGTGGCGCAGCGTGCCGTTGGGCATCACGAAGAACCGCTGCATGATGCACTCGTTGCCGCGCGCCATGTCCTGGCCGAGTGTCCACAGCACCTTGCCGCTCGGCGAGAGCGTGGAGGACTCGGGCATCGGCCCGAGCGGGCTGGTGCCGGTCTGCGCATTCGGCAGCGCGCGGAGTGTGCCGTTCGAATTGATCGCGAACACGCTGATGAACGTCGACGCCAGATTCGGGACGTACATGAATCGGCCGTCGGGAGTCACGCTGGCCACATGCGGGAACAGACCCGTCGGCATCGGAGCCTGCCCGGTCGGCACCAGTCGCCCGTCACCCAGGATGTTGTAGCCGGACACGCTGTTGCCGGTCTCGTTCATGATGTACACGTGCCGGCCATTGGGCGTGATGACCGGGAAGATCGGGCCCGACTGCGTCGGCACGCGCTGCCGCACCGGGGTGAGGGTGCGGTCCGCCTTGATGTCGAAGCGGAGCAACTCGTGGCGCAGGTAGCTGCCGACGATGAGATGGCGGGTGTTCGGCGTCACCATCACCGTCGTGAGACCGTCGAGCGGCTGCCCCACCGGAACCCGCCGGCCCAACGGCCGCGCCGAGCCGTCGTCCGTCATGCGGTACGGCTGAATCGTGGCGTTGGCGACGCCCATCGTGAGATAGAAGTTCTTACTGTCCGGAGTGAACTCGAGACCGACCGGAATGTCCGGTAGCGGCGTCTCCTGCCGCAGGTGCAGTCGGCCGACGTTGTCGATGTCGTAGTTGCGCAGGACCGCGGGCACACCGGATGCGACGAGCAGATGCCTGCCGTCGGGCGACGCTGTCTTCGGCCACGAGCCCATTCCCGCGACGGGGTTGCCGCCGATCTTGCGCACCGGCCCGTGGTCGGTGACCCGGTAGCCCACGGTCGGCGAACTCAGGAAGCCGTGCGTGTACAGGTTGTACGGCTTCGACCCGGAGACGCCGCCCGACGGGGGCGGATCGGCCATCCCGCCGCATCATCGGCTCGAGCGTTCGACTAACGTCGAACGGTGTGAATGAGAACGGTCCCGTACGCTCCCCCGCACTGCGTCGCGTGACCCGCGGGTTACTGGGCCTCTTCGCGGTGCAGCACATCCCGGGCACCATCCGGCCGGCACTCGTCAAGGCCGCGATCACCGCGACGACAGTCCTGATCTGCTGTGCGCTCTTCGGCCCTGAACTCGGCATCTTCGGGATGCTCGGCGCCTTCGTCACGTTCTGGGAGACCGATCGCCCGCTGTGGCCCCGGGTGCGCAACACCCTTCTGGTCACGGCGCTGATCGTGGGATCCATGTCCTTCGGTGTGGCGATCGCGCCGCACCGCTGGGCCTTCGTTCCGGCGGCGGTACTCATCGTGGTGGTCTTCTCGATGCTGTACAACACCTTCATGCTCGGCCGGGGGCCGTCACCGGTGCTGCCGATGTACGCGGGCATCGTCGGCGCGTTCTTCGGTGTCGACCAGCACCTCGGCTGGAGTCTGGTCGGTCTCACCGCACTGGCCGGAACCATCACGGCGGCATTGCTCACCGTCCCCCTCCTGTTCGAGCCGCACGGGCCTGAGGAGCGTGCGGTGGCGCGAGCGAAGGCAGCGGTGGCCGCGTACGTCGGTCTGCCCGACGACGTCCCGGACGAGATGCGCCGCCAGATCCGGAACACCGCCTTCGCGGCGTGCGACAGCGCCCTCGTCACTCTCCGATCAGCATGGCCGGCGACCCGCAACGCACGGCACCACGAACTCGCGGACACACCGTACGAGGCGCAGTCAGCGTTGTACTCACAGATGCTGACCCGTCTCGGGGAGGACCCGACGCCGCGCGACGACGTCCCCCGCGCCGCGCTCGTCGAACGCAGGCCCGCCACTGCGTACCTCGCCTCCCACGCGTTGCACTGGACCTCGGTGGAGTGGTTCACGTCATGGCGAATGGGCTTCGTCGCCGCCCTCGGCGGACTGGTAGCGCTCAGCACCGGCGCCGGACACCCGTACTGGGCGATCCTCACCGGCGTCATCATCCTGAACCAGTGGTCCCACCGCGCGACGTCGATCCGGCGAGCCGGTCAACGCACCGTCGGGACGCTGATCGGCGTCGGTGCGACGTACCTGCTCTCGCTGCTGCACCCGAACGAGTGGTGGTCGATCGTGATCGTTCTGGCGTGCATGACCGGCATGTACGCGCTGCTCGCGCTGAACTACGCGATCGCCCTCATCTTCATCACGCCGATGGCACTGGTGATGGTCGAGTCGGTCACCGGTGCCGGAGCCGAACTCGTGTCCGCCGACCGCTTCCTCGACACCATCGTCGGCGCGCTCGCCGCGCTCGCCGTCACCTGGCTCACCTCGTACCGGTTCCCGAGGAAGCTCGCTCTGACCCAGTCGCGGCGAACCGCCCGAGCCATCGACGCCGTCGACGCCGTCAACCGTGCCGGCCGGGCCTTCGAGCCCGACGGCCATCGCGCGCGCGTGGCTCTCCACTACGAGCTGTCTCAGCAGCTCGCCGTCGTCGAACGAGCGGTCAACGACGATCCGCAGCTAGCCGATCTGCGCGCATCGGAACACGCGTTGTCCGAGCGCGGGTACCGCGCGCTCGCGCGGTCGTGGCAACCGACCGTCTGAGATTCGGCGAGCGGCGTCGGCTCCGACGCGCAAGAATGCAGAGATGAGTTCCGTACTGGCCGTCATCTCGGTGATTCTGTGGCTTGCGCGCCTCGGCATGTTCGCCGGGCTGCACATGGTTGCGAGCCCCTACAACGCGATCGAGCACGCGGTCAGCGATTACGCCGTCGGTCCCACCAAGCGACTCTCCGCCGCGATGACCTGGACCACCGCCCTGGGCTGGCTCACTCTCGCAGGCGCGGTGTGGTGGGGCCTGACCGACTGGCCCGACCGCGGTCTGACGGTCGTCCTCCTGCTGATTCTCACGGCGATCTTCACTGTGCTTCCGCTGGTCCCGACCGACGTCGAAGGCCAGACGATCACGCGTATCGGCATCGTCCACTACGTCCTGGCGATCGCCTGGTTCGCCATCGCGTACTCGCTCACCGGGAACTTCTCCCGCTGGATGACCGACGCGGTCGGCGGCAGCCTGGCGGTCGCCGGCCAGGTCCTTCACATCGTCACGCTCGTCGCCCTGATCGCGGCGATCGCGGCGTTGGTCATCACACCCCTGCGCCGCAGACTCTTCGGCACGGCCGAGCGGGTCTTCCTGGTCGCCGTCACGCTGTTCTACCTTCTGGTCGCGATCGCCCTGTTGGGTGCGTGACTGGGCCGGTTCCGGCCGCGGGTCTCGTCGGCGCTACTCGCGCAGTGCGCCGGCCACCATGTGCAGCGCCGCGGAGGTGGCGAGCCGCCGCACCGCACCGCGGTCGCCTGGGAACTTCCGCGTGACGGTGACGGTCGGGCGACCGTCGATCGCCAGGCCGAAGCACACCGTCCCGGCCGGCTTTCCGGGACGTTCTCCGCCGGGCCCGGCGATTCCGGTGGTGGAGACGGCGATGTCGGAGCGCAGGACGCGCCTCGCGCCCTCGGCCATCGCGGCGGCGACGGGTTCGCTCACCGCCCCGAGCTCGGCGATGAGGTCTTCGGGGACGCCGAGCACGCCCGACTTCACGTCGTTCGCGTACGAGACCACGCCGCCGAGCATGTAGGCCGAGGATCCCGCACGGTCGGTGAGCGCCGCCGCCACCATTCCGCCGGTGCACGACTCGGCCGTACCGATGGTGCGTGACCCGAGCAGCCGCGCGAGAACCTCGTTGATCGGCTCGCCGTCGGTCGAGAACACGCGGTCGCCGTGCCTGGTCAGGATGAGTTCTTCCAGATCCCGATACGATTGCGCGGCACTGGATTCGAAGCGGGTGACGATCTCGAGTTCGCCGCCTCGCATGCACGTGGTGATCTCGAGCTCGTCGAAGCCTTCGACCACTCCCTCGGCGCGTCGCAACGACACCGCCAGGTCCGCCTCCGACAGCCCGTACGCGAGGATCGTGTGCTGGTCGTACGAGTCGCGCCCGGCGATCGCGTCCTCGACGGCGGAGGTCGCGAGGGCTGCCGGCCACATCCCGTGCACCTCGTGCGGCGGGCCGGGCAGGACAAGGATCGCCGGAACGTCGTCGGTGGCGGCCACCGCCACACCCGGCGCGGTGCCGACAGGCGCAATCGCCTCCGCGCCCGCCGGGATCAGCGCCTGCTTGTCGATCGCCGCCACCACTGCGTCGGGGAGCACGTCGTCGTACTTGCGCCAGCCGCGGATCACCGACTCGATGGTCTGTCGCATCACCGGATCGGCGACGAGGTCGCGGCCGGTGAAATCCGCGACCGCGGCCACGGTGAGATCGTCGGCGGTGGGTCCGAGCCCGCCGGTGGTGACGATCAGATCGACGCGCTCATCGGAGAGGAATCGGAGTTGCGCGGCGAGATCGCGCGGGCGGTCGCCGCAGACGGTGATGTGCGCGACGTCGACTCCGATCTCCAGGAGTCGCTGCGAGACCCACGGACCGTTCCGGTCGGTGATTCGGCCGCTGAGGACTTCGGTGCCGGTGACGACGATTCCTGCGCGAATGCTCACACAGACGAGGTTACGTCGCGAGTGCACACCCGGCCATGAACCCGGCTTCCCGGACCAGCACGCCGTTGCGATGACTCGGTTCGTCTCGTTTACGGTTGGCACATGCGCGGTTCGACTCTTCTGGGCACCTTCGCGAGGGTTCTCGGCTTCTCCCTCCTCGCCGGCATCGTGTTCCCTGTCTTCATCATCGTCTACCTGGTGGTCCCGAGCCCGCCGCTGTGGATGCTGATCGTCGGCGTCATCGGGCTGGTCGACGTCGTCGTCATCGCGACCTTCATCGCCCTCAAGCTCCACAGGTCGCATCCTCCGGTCCAAGAGCTCGACGAGCCCGGGGTCCCCGGCATCGGCACCATCGCGCACGTCGCCGACACCGCCACCGAGATCGGCGGCCACCGAGTGATGGCCTTTCGACTGGAGATCCGCGGGCCGCGGATCGACGAGTTCACCACCGAACTCAAGACCGTGGTACCGACCGCTTCGGTGGGCTCGCTCGGCCGCGGGCTGGTCGGCGTGACTGTCGGCGCCGACGGCCGGGTCGTGATCGACTGGCACGCCACCGCGCTGTACACGGGTGCGGTGCCGGCCCGGTTCGTCTCGGAGGACGACGGTCGCACCCACGACCTCACGGGACAGGCTGAACCTCTGCTGCGGATCGTCGACGCACTCAGCAGACACGGCGTCGCACTCGGCCCCACGCTCGACATCCGGAGCCATCCCGAGGTCCGCTCCGAGATCCAGACGATTCTCACCGAGCACGAGGCGTCTCGACCCGCGACCGCCGACGGCCGGTCGACTTCGCAGCGACTCGACGAACTCGCCGGGCTGCTCGACGGCGGGCGGATCTCGCGCGAGGAACACGATCGGCTGCGCCTGAAGATCCTCGACGGTCTCTGACGCGGTGAGCGCGGATCGAGCCGCCGGCCTCGGGCGCCACGCGGACGGAGGTCGGAGGCCGCGCCTCTCCGGCCTCGGTGGACTTAGTCTGATTTCATGACTTTCGAGCCAGACGGCAAGGATTGGACCTGGGTGACGAGGCAGCGATGCCCCGCGTGCGGATTCGATCCCGCCACCGTCCGGCGGGAGGACGTCGCCGACCGGATCGCCGCGTCGATCACCGGATGGAACACCGTTCTGGCTCGTGCCGACGTGCGCGTGCGGCCCGACGACCACACGTGGTCGGCGCTCGAGTACGCCTGTCACGTCCGCGACGTCGGAAGCGTGATGACCGAACGCCTCGACGAGATGCTGCGGACGCAGCCGGTCTGCTTCGACGACTGGGATCAGGACGCCGCGGCGGTGGAAGCCGACTACGGGTCGCAGAGTCCCGACGCGGTGAGCAGCCAACTCACCGCGGCGGTGGCGGGCTTCGCCGAGATGTACCGGCTCGTGCGAGAGGACGATTGGTCGCGCGAGGGACTGCGCGGAGACGGCACCGTGTTCACGGTGGAGACCTTCGCGATGTACGTCCTGCACGAACTCGAACACCACCGCACCGACGTCGGGCTTCCCGCGCGCGAGTGATCGCAGCCACTCCCGTGCCGCCCCGACCTATCGTGGAGTCGAGGAGGTGGGGAGATGACCACGGGTTTCGTACTGTCCGGCGGCGCGAACCTCGGGGCGATGCAGATCGGTATGCTCCGCGCTCTCGCCGAACGGGAGGTGCAGCCCGATTTCCTGGTCGGCACCTCGGTGGGTGCGTTGAACGCGGCGTACGTGGCGGGCCGAGGGTTCGGTCCACGCGTCGTCGACGAACTCGGCGACATCTGGCGCGGCTTGCACACGTGGCAACTGTTCCCGCCCAGTCCACGGCACATCGTCAGCGGTCTCCTCGGGCATCAGCCCGCGCTCTTCGGCGACCAGGGACTGCGCAACCTGACCGACCGGTATCTCGACTTCGAGCAGATGGACGACGCGGCCATTCGGCTGACAGTGGTCGCGACCGACCTGCTGACCGGCGACGAGGTGAACATCGATCACGGCCCCGTGGCCGAGGCAGTCCTGGCCAGCACCGCGATCCCAGGACTGCTTCCGCCGGTCGAGTGGAACGGCCGGCTGCTGATCGACGGCGGCGTCGCCGACAACACCGCGATCTCGCAGGCGCTCTCCGCACGGGCGGACACCGTCTACGTCCTTCCCTGCGGGTATCCGTGCGCATTGACCGAACCTCCCACGGGTGTGGCGGGAACGCTGATCCACACGATGACCCTTCTCATCCACAAGCGGCTGATTCGGGACATCCGGGAGTACACCGGCGACGCGGAGCTGATCGTGCTGCCGCCGCCGTGCCCACTCGACATCGGCCCGATGGACTTCTCGCGCGGCGACGAGTTGATCGTCCGCGGCTACGAGTCGGCCGTCGACGCTCTCCGGGTCGACGGCGGCCGCCGCGCGTCTCCCGCGGACCACATCGACATGCATTGGCACTGAACGGACCTCGCGCCTGCACACCGGTCGCCCGGCCCGCCGGCGGCGCCCTCACCCCCGGCGGCGGTCAGCCGCGCACATCGCGCGGGCTACGATGCCAGTCGTGAGTGAATCAGCCTCAGCCCCCGAATTCCTCTACTCCGACCTGCTGCCGATCGGTGCCGACGAGACCCCGTACCGTCTCGTCACCACCGAAGGCGTCTCGACCATCGAGGTCGACGGCCAGACCTTCCTCAAGGTGGCACCCGAAGCGCTCCAGAGACTGACCGCCGAGGCGATGCACGACATCAGCCACTACCTGCGGCCGGCGCACCTGCGGCAGTTGCGGAAGATCATCGACGATCCCGAGGCCTCGGGCAACGATCGCTTCGTGGCCCTCGACCTGCTGAAGAACGTGAACATCTCGGCCGGCGGCGTGCTTCCGATGTGCCAGGACACCGGCACCGCCATCGTGATGGGCAAGAAGTCCGAAGGCGTGCTGACCGGCGTCGACGACGGCGAGTGGATCTCGCGCGGCGTCTACGACGCGTATACCAAGCTGAACCTGCGGTACTCGCAGAACGCTCCGATCACCATGTACGAGGAGCGCAACACCGGCACCAACCTCCCGGCTCAGGTCGAGATCTACGCGACCGAGCAGGGGCCCAAGGGACCGGAGTACAAGTTCCTTTTCATGGCCAAGGGCGGCGGCAGCGCCAATAAGTCGTTCCTGTTCCAGGAGACCAAGGCGATCCTGAATCCCAAGCGGCTGCTGGAGTACCTCGATGAGAAGATCCGCTCGCTCGGCACCGCGGCGTGCCCGCCGTACCACCTCGCGGTGGTCGTCGGCGGCACCTCCGCAGAGTTCGCATTGAAGACCGCGAAGTACGCCTCCGCGCACTACCTCGACACCCTGCCCACCGAGGGCGACCTCTCCGGGCACGCCTTCCGCGACCCGGAACTCGAGGAGGAGGTGTTCAAGCTGACCCAGTCGTTCGGGATCGGCGCGCAGTTCGGCGGCAAGTACTTCTGCCACGACGTCCGGGTGATCCGGCTGCCGCGCCACGGAGCGTCGCTGCCCGTCGCGATCGCCGTCTCGTGCTCCGCCGACCGTCAGGCTCTCGGCAAGATCACCGCCGACGGCGTCTTTCTGGAGCAGTTGGAGACCGATCCCGCGCAGTACATGCCGGACGCCGGCGTCGCCGAGGACATCGCGGGCGGCGAGGTGGTCGAGATCGATCTGAACCAACCGATGGACCAGATCCTGGCCGAGCTCACCAAGCACCCGGTCAAGACACGGCTGTCGCTGACCGGTCCGCTGGTGGTGGCCCGCGACATCGCGCACGCCAAGATCAAGGAACGACTCGACGCGGGCGAGCCGATGCCCGAGTACCTGAAGAACCACCCGGTGTACTACGCCGGTCCGGCCAAGACCCCGGAGGGCATGGCGTCGGGATCGTTCGGTCCCACCACGGCCGGCCGGATGGACAGCTACGTCGAGCAGTTCCAGGCCGCCGGCGGGTCGATGGTGATGCTCGCCAAGGGCAACCGGTCCAAGCAGGTCACCACCGCGTGCGATACGCACGGCGGCTTCTACCTCGGATCGATCGGCGGCCCCGCCGCTCGTCTCGCGCTCGACTGCATCAAGAGTCAAGAGGTCATCGAGTATCCCGAGCTCGGCATGGAAGCCGTGTGGAAGATCGAGGTCGAGAACTTCCCCGCCTTCATCGTCGTCGACGACAAGGGCAACGACTTCTTCACCGATCCGGGCGGCACGGTCAGCGTGCCGCTGAGCGGTGTGCGCATCCGCTCGAAGGAGCGGTAGGTCGCCCAGGTGACGCCGGGAGCGGGGAACGTCTACCGTTCCCGCTCCAGGTTCGCCATCTTGAGGACGTCGAGCCGCCGATCGAGCTCCTCCTCCGACAGCCGGTCGCCGAGGAGCCCGCGATCGATCACCGTCTGCCGGATCGTCTTTCCTTCGCGTAGCGCCTCCTTGGCGACGGCGGCGGCCTCCTCGTACCCGATCGCGGAGTTGAGCGGGGTGACGATCGACGGTGACGATTCGGCGAGCGTCCGCAGGCGGTCCTCATGTGCCACCAGCCCGCTGATGCACCGGTCGGCGAACAGTCGGGAGACGTTGGCGAGCAGAGTCACCGATTCGAGGACATTGCGCGCCATCATCGGGATGTAGACGTTCAACTCGAAGGCGCCATTGCCGCCGCCCCAGGTGACGGCGGCGTCGTTGCCGATCACCTGCGCCGCCACCTGTGTGACGGCTTCGGGAAGCACCGGGTTCACCTTGCCCGGCATGATCGAACTCCCCGGCTGGAGGTCGGGCAGCGCGATCTCGCCGAGCCCCGTGAGCGGCCCCGACCCCATCCAGCGGACGTCGTTGGCGATCTTGGTCAACGACACGGCGATCGTCTTCAGCTGTCCCGACAGTTCCACCAGCCCGTCGCGTGCGGCTTGAGCCTCGAAGTTGTCGCGCGCGAGGCGCAGATCCTCGACACCCGTCAGTCGGACGAGTTCGGCCACCACGAGCGATCCGAACCGGTCGGGCGCGTTGAGCCCGGTCCCGACGGCGGTGCCGCCGATCGGGAGTTCACCCACGCGAGGCAACGTCGATCGGAGGCGTTCGACGCCGGCTTCGACCTGCCGCGCATATCCGCCGAACTCCTGGCCGAGCGTCACCGGGACCGCGTCCATCAGGTGTGTGCGGCCCGACTTGACCACCGACCGCCACTGGTCCGACTTCTCGGCGAGGGCGCCCCGCAGATGCTCCAGCGCCGGAATGAGGGTGCGGACGACGGCCTCGGTGGCCGCCACGTGCGTGGCGGTCGGGAAGGTGTCGTTGGAACTCTGCGACATGTTCACGTCGTCGTTCGGATGCACGGTCACGCCGCCGGCCGCCGCGATCGACGCGATCACCTCGTTGGCGTTCATGTTCGACGACGTCCCCGACCCCGTCTGAAAGACGTCGATCGGGAACTGGTCGTCGTGCAGGCCGTCGGCGATCTCCCGCGCCGCTGCGATGATCGCATCGGCCTTGGCCTCGTCGAGCAGCCCGAGATCACGGTTGACCTGCGCGGTCGCCGCCTTCAACAGTCCGAGCGCACGGATCTGAGTGCGTTCCAGCGGGCGGAAGCTGATCGGGAAGTTCTCGACGGCCCGCTGCGTCTGCGCACGCCACAGCGCATCGGCCGGGACCTTCACCTCGCCCATCGTGTCGTGTTCGATTCGGTACTCACCAGTGTCTTCAGCCATGTTCTGTTCAACCTCTCCGTCTCGACCGATGTTCCGCTGGTCTGTTCCGTCTGTCCGACCATCCGCGGGCGGACCGAGCGGTCCCGCCCGTCATCCCTTCATCGCCACTCCCTCGCGCCAGTACCCCATGAAGGCGACCTGCGCGCGCGGAATCCCCAGGTCTTTGACCAGTCTGCGCCGCAGCGTGGTGACGACGCGACTCTCGCCCGCGATCCAGTAGTACGCCTGCGCCGCCCTCCCGTCACGACCCGTCCCGTCAGTGCCCGAACCGGCATGGATCTCCTCACCGAGTCCGGAGAAGGTCGGCGTCTCCCAGACCAGCGCGTCCGCGTCGGGTGCGTCGACGGCACCGTCCAGGTCGCCCGCGGACTCACCCAGATGACCCAGGACAGCCGCATGCAGCCGCACTCCCTGTCCCGCTCCCTCGCGCGGGAGCCAGTGCACCGCGACGCCCTCGGGCGCATCGATCGGCAGCGCGTCGTCGGGCTCGGGGATCTCGATGTAGGCCGCTCCCGCCAGATCAGCGGGCGCGTCCTCAAGAATGCGGGCGATCGCGGGCGCGGCCGTCTCATCGCCGGCCAGCAGCACACGTTCGGCCGCGCCCGGCATGTACTCCACTCCGCCGCCGTCGAGTCGCCCGCGGCGCGGTCCCACGATCAGCAACTCGTCTCCCACCGCCGCCGCTGCCGCCCACGACGAGGCCGGTCCGGTCTTGTCGGGCGCCAAGTGCAGGACGAAGTCGACGTCGAACTCCGTCGCGCCACCGTCGTCGATCCGGAGGTCACGGATCGAGTACGTGCGCATCGCTCCCCTCCGGTCCTCGGGAATCGCCAGCCAGTCCTGATACCAGGTGTCGGAGTCGGACAACTCCGGGAGCTCACCGGCGACCGGAGGGAAGATCAGCTTCATCCGCTGGTCGAATGTGGCGCCGGGATTGCCGAAACCGGTGAGGCCGGCCCCGGTGAACGTGATACGGACGAAGTTCGGCGACAGCCGCTGCACGGCGCCGACGGCGGCACGCGTGACGCACAGCGGCGGCAGCGGGGTGGTCTCGGTGACAGGCATGGATCTCCAATCGGTGCGGTCGGCTACATCGACGAGCCGGCGCGGTTGACACGGATGAGCAGATAGATGAGGAAGGGCGCACCGAGGACACCGGTCACGACACCGACCGGATAGCGGTGGCCGAGCGCGTATTGGCCAACCAGGTCGCCCGCCAGTACCAGGGTGGACCCCACCAGCGCCGACGGGATCAGCGGTGAGGAACCCGGACCGACGAGCCGGACCGCGATGGGACCGGACATGAACGCGACGAAGGAGATCGGACCGGCCGCCGCGGTTGCGAATGCCAACAGCAGCACGGCTCCGAGGATGAAGACCAGACGCGCGGCATCGACGCGCGTGCCGAGACCTGCGGCGGAATCGTCACCCAGGGTGAGCACCGCCAGGTTCCGCGAGTTGACGACGAGTGCCGGCAGCAGCACCGCCATCGCGGCGGCCAGCGGCACCAGTTGCGGCCAGGAGGCGTCGGCGAGGCTTCCGGTGAGCCACTGCAACGCGGCCGCCACATCCCACTGCGATGCCTTGGCCAGCACGTACGAGACGAGGCTGCTGAGCATCGCCGCCACGCCGATGCCGATGAGGATCAGGCGTGTTCCGGCGAACCCTCCGGCGATCGACAACCCGTACACCGCCCCCACGGTGAGCAGTGCACCGACCAGCGCGGCCACCGACACCGCCGGTCCGGTGAGTCCGAAGACCACGATCGCGCCGACCGCCGACGCCGACGCACCCCAGGAGATCCCGATGATGTCGGGCGAGGCGAGCGGATTGCGCAGCAGAGACTGAAAAGTCACCCCGGCCAGACCGAAGGCGGCGCCGGTGAGCAACGCCGTCGCCGCTCGGGGAAGTCGCAGCTCGCCGACGGTGAACGAGGCGCCCGGAACCGTCTGCCCGCTCAGCACGCGCAGGACGTCGCCGAGCGGATAGAAGGTCTTGCCGACCATCAGACTGACGAACAACAGCCCGATCACAGTAAGAGCCAACACCCCGGTCACGAGCCGGGCGCGCCGAACCCGTGCACGACGGCCGGCGAAGAGGTCGAAGGCGGGAGATTCCGTCGCGGCGGTCACAGCGCACGCACCCGCTGACGACGAACTATCCAGATGAACACGGGCGCTCCGATGAGCGCCGTCACCACGCCGACGTCCACCTCGCTCGGTCGGGCCACGAGCCGGCCGACGACGTCCGACAGCACCAGCAGCCCGGCGCCGGCGAGTGCGGAGAAGGGCAACAGCCATCGGTGGTCGGCGCCGATTGACGCGCGGCATGCGTGAGGCACGAGCAGGCCGACGAATGCGATCGGACCGGCGATGGCGGTGGCCGCACCCGCGAGCACGACCGCCGCGATCCCGGTCACCAGACGAGTGCGGAACACGTTCTCCCCCAACGCTGTCGCGACATCGTCGCCGAGTGACAGAGAATTCATCCCGCGAGCGCATCCGAGCATCACGATCGCCCCCGCCGCGAGGAAGGGCGCGACCACACCGATGCGGTGCCAGTCCGCGCCTCCGACGCCGCCGACCTGCCAGTGCTGGAACTTCTGCATCACGTCGACGCGAGGGAGCAGGACTGCGCTGATGAGGCAGGTCAGCGCGGCGGCGGTGGCCGCGCCGGAGAGGGCGAGCTTCAGCGGCGTCGCACCGCCGAAGCCCATGGAACCGACCGCGTAGACGAAGACCGCGGTGGCGAACGCTCCCGCGATCGCCACGGCGATGTACCAGTAGGGGTCGGACATCCCGAAGGCCACGATGCCGGTGACGACGGCGAGCGAGGCGCCCGTGGAGATCCCGAGGATGCCGGGATCGGCCACCGGATTGCGAGTCACGGCCTGCATACCCGCGCCCGAGAGAGCGAGGGCCGCGCCGACCAGCATCGCCAATACGGTGCGCGGAATCCGTTTGAGCACCGCGGCTTCGGCGATGCCGTCCGATCCGCCGGTGAGCGCGCCCCAGATCTCTGCTGGACTCACCGCGCGTACACCGAAGGCCACCGAGACACCGAACAGGATGACGAGGAGGAGCGCGCCCGCGATCAGACTCCCGATTCGCACCCCGACGCCGCGAGCCGCCGATCGGTCCGGGACAGTGTCCCGTCGGGTGGGCGCGACCGCGGTCACTTGTCGGTCAGTCCCGCGGCCAGAGTGGAGAAGTAGTCGTCGATGCCCCACGGGATCGACAGCGGCGACGGATTCGCCATGGCGGCCAGCGGGGTCGCGTCCTTCAAGATCGCGACGTGCCCGGCAGCGATCGCGGGGATCTTCGACAGCAGCGGGTCGGCCTTCAGCCGCGCGACCGTGGAGTCGTCGCCGTAAGTCACGACCAAATCGACGTCACGGAACCGTTCGGCCTGCTCGGCACTCTCCTCGACGTAGAACTCGTCGGTCCCCGCGCTCTTCGCGGCCACCTCCGCCGGCGGCGCCATTCCGACGCTGTCGAGGAAGCCCTGCCGAGTGTCGTGCGTCGTGTAGAAGCCGATCTTGCTCAGATCGGTCGGGTCGAGGTACGCGAACATCACCTTGCGCCCCTTGAGCTCGGGATGCTTGTCGAGGGAGCCGATCACCTGACCGGTGAGCTTCTCGATCAACCGATCCCCCTCTGCTTGGAGCCCGATCGCTTTGGAGTTCATGCGGACCATGTCCTGCCAGGACGTGCCCCACGCGGTCTTCGGGTAGGCCACCACGGGTGCGATCTTCGAGAGCTTGTCGTACTCCTCCTTCGAGAGCCCCGAGTACGAGGCGAGGATGACGTCGGGCCGCGTGTCGGCGACCGCCTCGTAGTCGATGCCGTCGGTTTCGTCGAACAATTCCGGCGTCGGTGCACCGAGTCGCTTGAGTTCGTCCTCCACCCACGGCAGCACACCGTTGCCGTTATCGTCGCCCCACGCCGCCTTGCTCATGCCTACCGGGACCACGCCCAGCGCCAACGGCACCTCGTGATTGGCCCACGCGACGGTCGCCACACGCTCCGGCTTGCTCTCGATGGTCGTGGTTCCGTACACGTGCTCCACCGTCACCGGGAATCCTGCGCCCCCGGCACCCGATGATCCCGCCCCGTCGCCGGAGGAAGAACAGGCCGCCAGCGAGACGGTGAGGGCGGTCGCGAGAACGAGGCCGAGCAGTCGGCGAGGTGACATCAGCAGCACTTCCGAATTGTCGAATTAGGTCAGCCTATACTTGGATAGGCTTCCCTAATGTAACAGCTCCGGTCGTTGGCTCAGAACAGGCCCGTGGCCCGCGACACTCGGGTTAAGGTCCATCCGAACGCCCCGTCAGTTCGCATGTCTCACGACCGAATGGGAGCCCACCGAGATGATGAAATTCCTGCAGAACCTCGGCAAATCGATCATGCTGCCGGTGGCCGTCCTGCCGGTGGCCGCGATCCTCGTCGGTATCGCCAACTGGATCATCGGCATCAACGACGACAAGCCGAACGTCGTCACCTCGTTCCTGCAGACCGCGGGCCTTGCGGTGCTTTCGAACATGGCTCTGCTGTTCGCGGTCGGCGTGTCGATCGGTATGGCCCGCAAGTCCGACGGCACGTCGGCGCTCGCCGGTCTGGTGTCGTGGCTGGTCGTCACCAGCCTGCTGGCGCCCACGTCGGTGATGACACTCCTCGGCCGCGGGTACACGACGTCGATCGCCAAAGAGGGCGCGACCATCACCGAGGGCCAGAAGCTCGTCATGGACAACGGCCATCTGGCGATCCAGACCCCGGACGTCAACGAGGCCTTCGCACCCGGAGCGTTCCAGAACGCGTTCATCGGCATCCTGTGCGGCATCATCGGTGCGCTCTGTTACAACCGCTTCAAGGACGTCAAGCTGCCCGACGCGCTGTCGTTCTTCTCCGGCCGCCGGTCGGTGGCCATCGTGACGGCGGGAGTCTCCCTGATCGTCGCGCTCATCCTGCTGTTCATCTGGCCGCTCGTCTACAGCGGCCTCGTCTGGTTCGGTGAGCACATCGTCGATCTCGGCGCCGTCGGCACCGGGCTCTACGGCTTCTTCAACCGGTTGCTGATTCCGTTCGGACTGCACCACGCTCTGAACTCGGTGTTCTGGTTCGACGTAGCGGGGATCAACGACCTGAACAACTTCCTCTCGGGTGAGGGCACGTTCGGCGTGACCGGTCAGTACATGACCGGGTTCTTCCCGATCATGATGTTCGGCCTTCCGGGCGCCGCGCTCGCGATGTACACCACCGCGAAGACGACGCGGAAGAAGATCGCCTACGGCATCCTGCTCTCCGGCGCGGTCTCGTCGTTCTTCGTCGGCGTCACCGAACCGCTCGAGTTCGCCTTCATGTTCCTGGCTCCCTTCCTCTTCGTGATCCATGCGGTCTTCATGGGCATCTCGATGGCGATCTGCCAGCTTCTTCCGGTCCGAATGGGCTTCGGCTTCTCCGGCGGCTTCGTCGACTTGGTGCTGAACTGGAAGAACCCGATGGCCGAGAATCCCTGGATCATCATCGTGCTGGGCATCGGTTGGTTCTTCGTCTACTTCCTGGTGTTCCGGTGGGTGATCCTCAAGTTCCAGCTCAAGACGCCTGGGCGCGAGGACGACGAACCCGTCGACGCCGATGACGAGGGAGGCGTCTCAGCCGGGTTCATCGGCACCGCGGCCAAGTTCATCGACGCTCTCGGCGGCAAGGCCAACATCCTCGAACTCGACAACTGCGCCACCCGTCTGCGCATGGAGATCGACGACACGGGCAAGGTCGACGATTCCGCGCTCAAACGGGCCGGAGCTGCCGGCACCATGAAGCCCGGCGGGCATTCGGTGCAGGTCATCTATGGACTCAACGTCCAGTTCGTCAAGGACGCGATGGAGAAGATCATGTCCGGCGAGGTGGATCCGACGGCGGTCGAAGCCGCGGTGGAAGCAGTGGACGAGGCCGAGGCTGCCGTCGCCGAGGCGGAGGCCGAGGAGGGTGCCGCGCACGACGGCTCGACCGCCGTCCTGACGAAACCGGCAGCGAAGGTCATCACTCTGCAGCGCCCGCTCCAGGGGTACGCGGTCGACCTCTCGGAGGTCCCGGACAAGACCTTCTCCAGCGGCATGATGGGGCCGGGTGCGGCCGTCGTCCCCACGTCGGGCGAAGTGGTGGCCCCCGCAGATGCGACCGTCGTGACGGTGTTTCCCACCGGTCATGCCATCGGACTCCGACTAGAGGACGGCACGGAGGTGCTGATTCACGTCGGCCTCGACACCGTGAAACTCAAAGGCGACGGGTTCGAACCACTCGTGAAGGCCGGCGACACGGTCAGCGCCGGACAGCCGATTCTCAACGTCGATCTGGCCAAGATCCAAGCCGCGGGCTTCGCCACCGTGACCCCGGTGGTCGTCATGAACGACAAGTCCGCGACCGTCGAACTGACCTGACGGAGACCGCCGCGCGTGCTGGAATCATGCGCGGCGGCGGGTGCAGGTTCTGAGCTTGTCCGGCGTGGTGGATGGTGTTCAGGCGCCAGGGGTGGTCGGTGGTGGCTGGTCGCCAGGCCATGCGTCCGGCATCGGGCCCGTGGTCAAGCCGTCTTTACCTGACTAACTGAAAGCTATCACCCGGGCGTGACAGAGATCACTGACGGCCGGCACGACTCACCTTCGCGACTTCGCCGCCTCGACGAACCTGCTGATCGCGGCCAGATCCTTGACGCCCGGCGCGGACTCGACGCCACTGGACACATCGACACCCCACGGGTGCGCTTGAGCGATCGCGTCCGCGACGTTGTCCGGAGTGAGTCCGCCCGCGAGCAGCCACTGGCCCGACAGTCCGCGGTCAGTGAGCATCGACAGATCCCAGCGCTCCCCCGACCCCGGCTTCGGCGCATCGAGAAGCAGCCGCTCCTCCCCGTACGCTCCGACCGTCAACGGCGGCTCGTGCACCAGCGATGTCGCGCGCCAGATCCGGCCGATCCCTTCCGCCGCCGCACGAAAGTCCGCTTCTCCGTAGCGACGCCCGTGCAGTTGCAGAACGTCGAAGCCGAGGTCGACGGCCAGGGCCGCGGCATCGACCGCGGGCTTGTCGTTGACGACGAGAACGATGTCCAGGCCGGGCCCTCCCGCGCTTCGTCCAGCGCGCACCACCGCGCGCGCCCGGTCGCGATCGACGGCACGGGGACTCGTCTCGTTCATCACCACACCGATCGCATCGGCTCCGGCCGAGACCGCCGCACCGACAGCATCCTCCGACGTCAGGCCGCACACCTTCACGTACATGCCGTCCATGCTAGCCACCGGGCGATTAGGTGACCGGCCGGTAACCCGTGCTACAGTGCGATAGAAATAAGCGATCGCTTAGAAATTTCCCGGCGGAGCGGAGGTCAACCATGGCGAAGCACTCGGCCGTCGACCCCGACGAACCGACGACCAAGTCCGAGCAGACGCGCAAGCGTCTCCGCGAGGGCGCGATGGCGTCCTTCTCCGAACTCGGTTTCCACGGCACGGGAACCCGGCACATCGCGACTGCCGCGGGAATGAGTCCCGCCGCGGTCTACGTGCACTACAGCTCGAAAGAGGAACTGCTCTTCGAGATCTCGCTCGCCGGCCACGAGGCGATCCTCCGGATAGTGCGCGATGCCGCGGCGGGCACGGACGATCCCGTCGAGCAGTTGCGCCGCTTCATTCGCGAGTTCGCGATGTACCACGCCGACCGGCACGTGAGCGCCCGCGTGGTGAACTACGAGCTCCGCGCACTCGAGCCCGACCACCGTGCGCAGATCGTCGACCTGCGCAAGCAGATCGAAGACGTGCTCGCGGCGATCCTCCACCGCGGCATCGACCAGGGAGTCTTCGACACTCCCGATCCGCGGATGGCGGCAGTTGCGATCGTCGGCAGCAGCGTCGACGTGGCCCGTTGGTTCCGCGACGGCGGCACCTGGTCGACGACCCAGGTGGCCGACTTCTACGCGGACGCCGCACTCCGCATAGCCGGAGCCAAGTCCTGAAACACCCGCAGCCCTACCCGCTGTGACCCATCGAAGAAGGAGGTGGCGCGATGCGCCGCGAAATCTACACCGAGGACCATGAAGCTTTCCGGGAGACGATCCGGGCGTTCATCGAATCCGAGATCGTGCCCGTCTACGACGAGTGGCTCGAGAACGGCATCGTGCCGCGCGACTTCTACCTGAAGATCGGCGAGCTCGGCGTCTTCGGCATCGAGGTGCCCGAGGAGTACGGCGGCGCGGGCGTGGACTCGTACAAGTACGAGGCCGTCCTGACCGAGGAGATGGCCCGCGCCGGCGTCAGCCTCGGCGGCTCCGCGGCACACATCCCGCTGTGTCTCCCTTACCTCCTCAAGCACGCCAACGAGGAGCAGAAGAAGCGCTGGCTGCCCGGCATGGCGTCCGGCGAGACCATGTTCGCCATCGCGATGACCGAGCCCGGCACCGGCTCCGACCTCGCGGGTATGCGCACCACCGCGAAGCTCTCCGAGGACGGCAGCCACTACGTCCTCAACGGCGCCAAGACCTTCATCACCGGCGGCGTCAACGCCGACCGCGTGATCGTCTGCGCACGCACCTCGGCTCCGAGCGAGACCGATCGCCGCTTCGGCATCACCCTCCTGGTCGTCGACACCAAGTCGGAGGGCTACGCCGTCGGACGCAAGCTCGACAAGCTGGGTCTGCGCACCTCCGACACCGCGGAGCTGTCGTTCACCGACGTCAAGGTCCCCGTGGAGGACCTCCTCGGCGAGGAGAACCAGGGCTTCTACTACCTCGGACAGCACCTGCCGCGCGAGCGCCTCTCGATCGCCGTCGGCGCGTACGCGCAGGGTGCGGCGGCGATCCGCTTCGCCAAGGAGTACACGCAGGAGCGTCAGGTGTTCGGCAAGCCCGTCGCCGCGTTCCAGAACACCAAGTTCGAGCTGGCCGCGTGCAAAGCGAAGGTCGACGCGATGGAAGCGGTCGTCGACCGCGCACTCGAGGCCTACGACAAGAACGAGCTGACCGCCGCCGATGCCGCGTCCGCGAAGCTGTTCTGCACCGAAGCCGCGGCCGACGTGATCGACCGCTGCCTGCAGCTGCACGGCGGC
Organism: Gordonia sp. PS3; assembly: GCF_041950545.1. Taxonomy (NCBI): domain Bacteria; kingdom Bacillati; phylum Actinomycetota; class Actinomycetes; order Mycobacteriales; family Gordoniaceae; genus Gordonia; species Gordonia sp. PS3. The sequence goes on from NZ_CP169524.1 coordinate 2,832,908, forward strand.
TACGGCTACATGAACGAGTACCCGATCGCCCGCCTGTACGCCGACAACCGAGTCAACCGGATCTACGGCGGTACCAGCGAGGTCATGCGCTCGATCATCGCCAAGGACATGGGTCTGTAAGGGGACATCCGACCTCCGACGCTCTAGTCTCGGGCGCGTGAGCCATCGACTGCCCGAGCCGGAGCCGAGAGACGACCCACCGCCGCGTGCGGAGCGACGCCGAAAGGCCGACGTTCCGCACGCGGCGGCGCATTCCGGCCATTCGCACGGCCATCATCACGGCGGCGGCGACCTCCCGGGCCAGCTGACTCGCTACGCGAAACCGGTGGTGATCGGACTGCTGTCCGTCGCCGCACTCGCCGTCGGCATCGGGATGATCGTGCTGTGGCCGGGCCACGCCGACCGCCCGATTCCCATGCAGTTCCGATCCGCCACGGGCGGTCCGATCCAGGTGTCCGATGCCGAGGTGATCTCGCAGATCAAGGCCGACTGCTCGTCACCGGCGACGGGCGTGGCGTCCGCGGAGTTCCCCACCGTCCCGACCACCGGTGGCCCGTGCCGGGCGTCGATCCTCAAGCTGACGTCGGGCCCTGACTCCGGGCGCTACACGGTCCTGATGATCGCGACGAACGCCGCTCAGTCTGCGGACGTCCCCGGTGCGCCGGCGGCCGACCCAGCCACCGCAGACGAACCACAGCCCGGGCAGCCCACGCTTGAGAAGGGCGACGCGATCCGCGTCAGTGCGATGCCTGGCCCGGACGGCCGCGCCCGCTACGGCTTCTACGACTACCAGCGGGGAACCGGCATCATCGTCTGGGCCATCGCCTTCGTGCTCGCGATCATCGCCGTCGCGACGTGGCGCGGCGCCCGCGCGATCGTCGGTCTGATCGTGGCCTTCGTGGTCCTCGGCTTCTTCACTCTGCCATCGATCCTCGACGGGCATTCCGTGGTCGGCGTGGCGGTGGTCTCGGCGGCCGCGATCCTGTTCGCCGTCCTCTATCTCGCGCACGGCTTCAATCTGCGGACCAGTTCGGCTCTGCTCGGCACGCTGGCCTCACTCGTCCTCGCGACCGTCCTGAGCCGTCTGGCGATATCGACGATGAGTCTCACCGGACTGTCTGCCGAATCAACCGCCAATCTGCAGTTCTACCAGGGCACCATCTCCCTCAACGGACTGCTGCTGGCCGGATTCGTGATCGGCACCATCGGAGTCCTCAACGACGTGACGATCACCCAGGCGTCGGCGACCTTCGAGCTCGCCGCGATTCCGGGACAGACCCGCCTCGGCGCATTCCGCTCGGCGATGCGCGTCGGGCGGGACCACATCGCCTCGACGGTGTACACGCTCGTCTTCGCCTATGCGGGCAGCGCCCTGCCCCTGCTCCTGTTGTTCTCGGTGGCGGCTCAGCCCTTCAGCTCACTGATCACCAGCGAGGAAGTCGCGATCGAACTGGCGCGCGCCTTCGTCGGCGGCATCGCTCTCGCGGGCAGCGTGCCGCTCACCACCGCGATCGCCGCCGCACTTGTGAGGCCGGGCGCACAGGCAACGGAGAAGTGAACGAGTTCACCTTGCACGGAAAGTGGTACTGACTAACAATCGTTAGCATGTCATCGATTCTCTACCGCGTCGGACGGTTCTCATTCCGGCACAAATGGTGGGTGCTCGCCACCTGGGTGGCCGCGCTTGTGATCGTCGCGGGAGCCGTCGGCGCACTGCAGCCGAAGTTCGCGCAGGACTTCGACCTGCCGGGCACGGACGGCGGCGTCGCGATGGAGCAGCTTCAGGAGAACTTCCCCGCGCAGAACAAGCAGCAGGAGGAACCGTCGACGATCGTCGTCGTCGCGGCGGACGACGGTCTCGCCCGCCATGCCGACGAGATTCAGTCGCTGGTCGCCGACCTCAAGACGCTCGACGAGGTTGACGCCGGGACGGTCTTCGACCCGCTCGCCGTCGCGGCCGCCAAACCGGAGATGGCCTCCGCCGTCATCGGCGACGGCGGCAAGATCGGGCTGATCAGCGTTCACCAGAAGATCAATCTGATGGACGTGGACGTCGCGACCAAGAATCAGCTGCTCGACGTGCTGGAGAAGCATCGCGGCGACGGCCTGAAGGTCGAGGCCACCGGCGGCGTCATGTCGGCGCAGGAGCCCGCGGGCAAGGCCGAGCTGATCGGCTTCGCCATCGCCTTCGTCATCATGATCATCGCCTTCGGCGCGCTCATCGCGGCCTTCATCCCGTTGGTGACCGGCATCGTCGGCGTCGGACTCACGATGATGCTGGTGACTCTCTCAGCCGAGGTCCTCTCCATCAATCAGGCCGCCACGGCGATCATCACCATGCTCGGAATCGCGGTCTCGATCGACTACGCACTGTTCATCGTCTCGCGCTACCGGTCCGAAGCCGCGCGAGGCGGTGACCGAGCCGACGCCGCGGGCCGCGCCGTCGGCACCGCCGGATCTGCGGTCGTCTTCGCCGGCCTGACGGTGATCATCGCGGTGGCCGCCCTGATGGTCATCGGTATCCCGATCATCACCCAGATGGGCCTCGGCGCGGCCGTGGCCATCCTCGTCGCCGTCCTGGCCGCGCTGACCTTCATTCCGGCGCTGCTGGGCGCCTTCGGTCGCTTCGCCTTCACACCCCGGATTCCGTGGATCAGGCACGCCGAGGAATCGAAGGACTCCGACTCCCTCGGAGTCAAGTTCGGCCGGACTCTGGTCAACAAGCCGATTCCGTTCGTCGTCGCCGGCCTCGCGATTCTGATCGTCGCGGCCATCCCGATCAAGAACATGACCCTCGGTATGGACACCGTCACCGACGACCAGGTGGCCGGACAGGAGTTGATGGCGAAGGGCTTCGGCGCCGGTGTCGCAGGTCCGCTGGTGGTGGTGATGCACACCGACGAGGGCACCATCGACGCGGCGGCGAACACCGCCGTCGCCAAGATCAAGGCGCTGCCCGGCGTCGCGGCGCCGGAAATGGTGTCCTGGACCGGCAATGGCCCGTCCCCGCAGAACCCGAACGCGGGCGCGGATTCGGCGATGATCATCGTCACGCCGCTCAGTTCGCCGTCCTCGCCGCAGACCCACGACCTGGTCGAGGCCATCCGCGACACCTCCGGGGCGGTCGAGGCACAGGGAGCGGAGATTCATGTCGGCGGCCAGACGGCGATCATGTCCGATCTCTCGGCGAAGCTCGACAAGGCACTGATCCCCTACCTCGTCGTCGTGGTGGGTCTGGCCTTCCTGATCATGATCGGGGTCTTCCGCTCCATCTGGGTTCCGCTGATCGGCACCATCGGTTTCGTGTTCTCGATGCTGGCGACGTTCGGCATCACCACGGCCATCTTCACCGACGGCACCTTCGGCCTGATCGACCACACCAAGCCGCTGCTGTCGTTCCTGCCGATCTTCCTGATCGGCGTCGTCTTCGGCCTCGCGATGGACTACCAGGTGTTCCTGGTGACCCGCATGCGTGAAGAGTTCATTCACGGCATGAGCGCGAAGGACGCGATCGTCGCCGGCTACCGCCACGGCGCCCGCGTGGTGGTGTCCGCCGCAGTCATCATGATCAGCGTCTTCGCCGCGTTCATGCTGTCGCCGGACACGACCGCCAAGATGATGGGCTTCGCCCTCGCGATCGCCGTCTTCTTCGACGCCTTCCTCGTCCGAATGGTCATCGTTCCGGGCCTGCTGGCGTTGCTCGGCAACCGCGCGTGGGGTCTGCCCCGCTGGCTCGACAAGCTGGTCCTCAACTTCGACATCGAAGGCGAGAAGGTCCGCGACCGCGGCCTGCCCTCGACCGAGACACCGGTGGCGGTGGGCGGCAACAGCCCCGAGCCGAGCCCGAGCGGGACGGCATAGAGTACGGACATGAACGACAATCCGACCGCCGCGGCCCCGAGGACCTCCTCGGGGCCGCGGCCCGGTTTACGCGAACGCCAGAAGGCCCGGACTCGGGCCGACATCCGGGCGGCAGCACTCGAGCTCTTCGACCGGAACGGCTACGAGGCGACCACCGTCGCGCAGATCGCCGAGGCGGCGAATGTCTCGCACACCACGTTCTTCCGCTACTTCCAGTCGAAGGAACAGGTCATCATCAGCGACGACCTGGATGACGAGCGCGACGCGATCCTCCAGGAGATCCCCGCCGGTCTGAGCCACTTCGGTCTCGTCCGCGAACTCATCACGCGGATGTACCGGATCGCGGAGAAGGACGAGTGGGCGGCCAATCCCGAACGGCTCCGGATTCTGCACAGCGAGCCGAGCCTGCGCGCGACGTACCAGTTCGAGTCCGACCGCGTGATCTCAGCGGCGACCGACTACTTCGCCGACTATCTCGGCGTCGCGCACGACGATTTCCGGCTCCGCGTGTTCGTCTCCGCAGTCTCCGGAGTGATGTTCCATCTCACCGACATCACCCGCACCGGCCTGGCCTCACTCGACGAATGCCTCGCAGCCCTCGACCTGATGGAGCAGGGGCTGCCGGTCTGACGGGTCGGCTGGGGGTCGGCTGATGGGGCTCCGGCTACCCGGTGCGGTCGGCGCCCCGCTCGAGACCGGTATCTCGGCCGCGTCCGCAGTACGCTGAATCCGTGGGTGGCGTGATGGGTGCGATCGGACACTACTGGTGGTTGATCTTCGTCTTCGGCGGAACGATCGGCGGTGCCGTACGTGCGCTCGGGGCATGGAACGAGCGTCGCGCCGAGCGACGGCTCGAGCGCTACCGCCTGCGGCAGGAGGCCAAGGTCGCGCTCGCCCGGGCCCAGAGCCGGGCCCGGGTGGATGCCGAATCGCTCGAGCGCGATCTGCGTCGCGCGGTCACCGAGCACCAGACCACCGACGATCGATGGTTCGGGTACGAGACGGATCTGGCGACCATCCTCGACTACCCGATGCTCGTCGACCTGCGCGAACCGCTGACCGCGGAGTTCCATCGCGCGCGCAGCCGCGCCGAACTGCTGCGTCCGTCTCCCGACGACACCTCACCCGAGGCCGTCGAACGCTATCGCGACGCCGTCCACGATTACGCGACAGCACTCGACGTGGCCGAGAAGGAGGCGCGCAGGCGCAGGCGCGGCGATTTCAATCCGGCCGAGCAGGAACGTCTCGCCCGTGCCCAGCGGCTGCTGAATCTGGCGGGCGACGAGGCTGCGAGTCCGCAGGAACGACAGCAGGCTTATGCTCGGGCGCGGCGGGAACTCGACGGGCTGATCGACCTCCCCGCGGCCGGCGCCGCGGAATTGGAGCAGCGGCTGCGCGTCGCATTGGAGGGACCGGCCCGCCCCGACAGTTGAGGACGCCGATGACCAGTGCTGACCGATCCGATTCGACCATCGGGCCGTATCGGCTCGTCCGACTCCTCGGCCGCGGCGGGATGGGCGAGGTGTACGAGGCGATCGACACTGTCAAGGACCGGACGGTGGCACTCAAACTCCTACCTCCCGGCCTCGCCGGCGACGACGCCTTCCGAGCGCGCTTCATGCGCGAATCACAGACCGTCGCCAGGCTGAACGACCCGCACATCATTCCGATCCACGACTTCGGTGAGATCGACGGTCGGCTCTTCCTCGACATGCGGATCGTGCACGGTCGCCACCTCCGCGCGCGGATCGACGACGGTCTGCGCGATCCCGGCCTGGCCGTCCATGTGATCGAACAGGTCGCTGCGGCGCTCGACGCCGCACACGCCTCCGGTCTGCTGCATCGAGACGTGAAGCCCGAGAACATCCTGCTCGACGGCCGGGACTTCGCGTACCTCGCCGATTTCGGACTCGCCCAAGCCGCCGGTCAGACTCGTCTCACGTCGACGGGAATGGCGATCGGTTCGTTCGCATACATGGCGCCCGAACGGTTCGGCTCCGAGACTCCGGTCAGCCCGCGCAGCGACGTGTACGCCTTGGCATGTGTCCTGTACGAGTGCCTCACCGGTTCCACGCCCTATCCGTCGACGAGCATCGAACAGGTCATCGCCGGCCACCTGAGCCGTCCGGTGCCACCGACGGGCACACCGTTCGACGCCGTCATCGCCGCGGGCACCGCCAAAGACCCGGCCGACCGAATCGCGTCCGCGGGTGCGTTCGCCGCTGCCGCCCGAGCGGCCCTGACCGGGCAGCGCCCCGCGGCGCCGATCCCCGCGGCACCGATTCCCGCGGCACCCATTCCCGCGCACGCGCCGACAATGGTCGCTCCGAAACCGGTGCCGACACCGACGACCGCACCGCGATCGAACCGCGCCCGAAACGGCGTCATCGCCGCCGGCGTGGCCGCCGTGGTCCTCCTCGCCGCTGGGACGATCGCCTGGCTCTACTCGTCTGGAACCGGCGGTCCCGATACGGCCGCGGCGACCAGCACCCTCAAGCCCGCGCCGGTCACCCAGACTGCGACGGTCGGAGGCACGGGGACGGTCGGAGGCACGGGGACGGTCGACGGCACGGGCGATCGATCGGAGTCCACACTGACCGAATCGGCTCACGCGGAGCCGACGCCGGTCGACGAAGTCAGTCCCGTCCCCGGCCTCGGCGCCGGAGATCTGGGCCTGCCGACACCCATCAGCCGGCCGTCGTGCAACGGGCAGGCCGTCACCGTCGTCTACAACGCGGTCACGCCGGGTGCATATGCGGCTGAGATCGCCGCGGCGCTCGCCCGGTACCCGGGTGCCTCCTATCTGCGTACCGATCACTCCTGCGCATCGCTCAAACAGTCAGAGAACGGGAACCCCGTCTACGCCGTCTACTACCCCGGTTCGTCACCGGCCGCCGCATGCGCCACCACCTCGCGCCTCGGCGGCGGAGCATACACGCGACGTCTCGATGACGTGACGCCCGTCGGTACCGACATCTGCTGAGGAGTCAGCGCGTCACCGATTCACCGGAACCCGCCACGACCTGCGGCGATGCACACCGGCCCGACTCGAGTCGCCGACCGGTCGAAGGCGTTCACCTTGAGGCGTTACCATCCTGCTGTGCTGGAAGATCTCAACAAGAAGGCCAAGAAGGCCGGACTCCACGTCGCCGACGCGAAGAAACGTGACCGTTACAGCATCCGAAAGGTCAAGAACGGCAAGCTCGTGGCCAAGAATGTCGACGCCGAGGAAGCTCTCCGAGTCATCAAGCAGTACAAGTGAATCCGATGTTGCACGCCGTCCGTAGCGCCCTGTTGAATCCGCCGCAGACCCTCGATGAACTCCGGCACATGCTCGGTGGGCGGCAGCGCGACCTGCACGGCGCCACCGTCGTCATCACCGGCGCTTCCTCCGGGATCGGTGAATCCGCGGCGCGGCTGTTCGCAGCGCGCGGCGCCACGGTGATCACCGTCGCACGACGGCCCGATGCTCTCGACGCGGTATGCGACTCCATCACCGTCGACGGCGGCACGGCCTTCCCGGTCACCGCGGACCTCTCGGATCCCGACGACGCCAAACGCCTCGCCGACGAGATCCTCGCGCGGTTCGGCGTCCCCGACATCCTCATCAACAACGCGGGGCGCTCCATCCGCCGATCAGCCCTCGACACGGTGGAGCGCTTCCACGACTACCAGCGCACGATGGCCCTCAACTACTTCGGGCCGGTCCAACTCGTTCTCGGTCTGCTGCCCGCGATGGTCGAGGCCGGGCGCGGACACATCATCAACGTCGTCACCTGGGGTGTCAGTGCCGGCGCGATGCCCAAGTTCAGCGCGTACCACGCGTCGAAGGCCGCGCTGGCCGCCTTCGGCCGGTCGCTCGACGCCGAGTGCCGGGGCACCGGAGTGGCTGTCACCAATGCCGGTTTCCCGCTCGTCCGCACTCCGATGATCGCACCGACCGCCGACTACGCCGACGCCCCCGCTCTGACCAGCGATGAGGCAGCGGCCTGGCTGATCCGCGCCGCCGACACCCGGCCCGCGGAACTCTATCCCCGGTACGCCCTGGTGCTGCGCGCCGTGGCCGCCGTGTCACCGCGGCTGGCCGGTCGGCTGACCGCCGGTCTCGGAATCTGACGGCTCGCGCGGCCCGCGTCGGTCAGTCGGGCGGCGTCCGGCCCTCGGGACGGTGCGCTGCGATCCACTCGGTCACATCGCGCAGAACGGCGTCGTGCTCGGGCTCGTTGAAGATCTCGTGTGCGAGTCCGTCGTAGATCTTCACTGTGACGTCGCCGCCGGCGAGCCTCCCGACCATTCGGGTACCCTCCGGATTCGCGAGCCTGTCGCCGCCGCCGTGCAGCGCGAGCGTCGGCGTCGTCAGACTCGGCAACCGATCCGGGAATGTGGCCATCGTCGAGATGAGGGCGCCCCCGAGACCCGCCGGGATCTTCCCGTGCCATACCAGCGGATCGGCCTCATACGCTGCGACCACATTCGGATCGCGGCTGACCGCCGACGCGGGCAGTGCGGTAGCCGGCAGTCGCGGCACCAGCCTGCCGATCACCGGGGCCAGCCTGACCATGAAGCCGGGGAGATCGTCGCCCGGCACGAGTGCGGCCCCCGACAGCACCAGCCCGTCCAGAACGCCGGGATGCTCGAGCGCGTAGTCGAGTGCGATCGCGCCGCCCATGCTGTGCCCGATCAGGAAGGTGGGGCCGTCGCCGCGGTCGGTCTGCTCGATGACCGTGTGCAGGTCGCTGGTGAAGTCGCGGAAGTCCGTCACCCCGAGCCGTCTCCCGCCCGATCTGCCGTGTCCCGCATGATCGGGAGCGACGACCACGTAGCCGAGGTCGGTGAGCCTTTGCGCGACGTGCCGATAACGTCCGGCGTGCTCCCCGAGACCGTGCGAGATGATGACGACGCCCACCGCCCCGGACTCGGGACGATGGACGTCGTAGACGATCGAGACGCCGTGGACGCCTGCCACGGACAGCGTTTGAGATCTCACTCCATCATTCTGCGTTACGCCGAGTGCCGACCGCGAGCTTTCCGTTCTCGAACAGCAGCGGATACAGCACGCCGCCGATCAGGCCGCCGATCAGCGGAAACACGAAGAACGCCCACAGCTGGCCGGGCGCGCCGTCGCCGTTGAAGAACGCCACACCCATCGACCGCGCGGGATTCACCGAGGTATTCGAGATCGGGATCGAGATCAAGTGGATCAGGGTCAGCGTGAGGCCGATCGCCAACGGGCCGAAGCCCTTCGGCGCGCGACCGTCGGTGGCGCCCAGGATGACGATGATGAAGAAGGCGGTGAGCAGCACCTCCGCGATCGCGACCGCGGCCAGAGAGTAGCCGCCGGGAGAGTGATCGCCGAAGCCGTTCGCCGCCATGTTTCCGGTCGCGTCCCAGCCGGGCTTGCCCTGTGCGATACCGAATATCGCGGCACCCGCGATCAGACCGCCGACGAGCTGCGAGATCCAGTATCCGGGGACGTCGCGCCACGGAAGTCGCCCGCCGACTGCGGCCCCGAGAGTGACGGCGGGGTTGAAGTGCCCGCCGGAGATGTGACCCACCGCGTACGCCATGGTGACGACCGTGAGACCGAAGGCCAGTGCGACGCCGAGGAAGCCGACGCCGACCTGGATCTGCATCACGTCGCCGCTGTCGTTGGTGGCGTCCGCGACCTGTTTTGCGGCGAATACCGCGGTACCCGCGCCGCCGAATACGAGCCAGAATGTTCCGAACAGTTCAGCCAGCCATTTGGCCGGAGTGGAGACGGATTCCGTCATAGGGCCCTCCTCGTTCGATGTCCCCTTGTCGGGCGACACTACGAGATCTCGGCCACAATCGGACGAATCGTGTTTCAGCTGAGACCAATTCGCGATGCGATGCCCCGGCCCATCGCCTCGATCGTGTGCCCCGCGTTCTCGATCATCTCGATCGGCCGGAACGCCGGTTCCGCCACGGCGACGATGGTCTCGACACGTCCGACGACCTTCTCCAATCGCACCACCACGGCGGCCATCCGGCCGACGGTCTCGTCGACCTTCGAGAGGGTGGTGTTGAGCTCGTCGAGGGTCACGTTGAGCTTCTCGATCGTGGAGTCCAGACCGTCGATCGTCTTGCCCATCGAGCCGAGCACCGGCCCGACATCGCCGAGGATGCCCTCTACCTGATCCACCGTCTGATCTGCGTTGAGAGCGGCCTGAGCCAACTTCCGCAGACGCTGACGATCTCCGCCGCGGGACGGGCGGTCGACGATCGGATTGATAGCCATGACTGCGAGTATGACGGGTTCTTCGCGGAGATGGAACAAATCTCGGCACGATGGCGTTTCAGATGAGTGAAGTCGTTCAAATCTGAACTACTCATCCGATCAGGAGGACGCCATGCCCGCCGTCACCGCAGACACCTCGACCCTGCCTCGACTCTCGGAGACCACACCGACCAGCACCGACCGCACCGTCACCGGCATCACCACCGGCCCCCGCGGCTACGAGGGCGAGGGCTTCCCGGTGGTCCGCGCCTTCGCCGGAGTGCCCGCGCATCGCCTCGACCCGTTCGTTCACATGGACCAGATGGGCGAGGTGGAGTACGAGCCGGGCGAGCCGCGCGGCACCGACTGGCATCCGCATCGGGGATTCGAGACGGTCACCTACATGATCGACGGCCGTTTCCAGCACCAGGATTCCACCGGCGGCGGCGGGCTGATCGAGAACGGCGCCACCCAGTGGATGACGGCGGGCTCGGGCATCCTTCACATCGAGACCCCACCGGCGGAGCTGGTCGAGTCCGGCGGTGCCTTCCACGGCATCCAGCTCTGGGTGAACCTGCCCGCAGCCGACAAGTTCCTGACCCCGCAATACCAGAACCTCGAGGGCGGACAAGTCGAGTTGCTCGCCTCCTCCGACGGCGGCGCACTGGTGCGCATCATCGCCGGCGAGATCGACGGCCACCACGGTCCCGGGTCCACCCACACACCGATCACCTTCGCCCACGCAACCGTCCAGCCCGGGGCTCGGCTGTCGGTGCCCTGGCGCACCGACTTCAACGCGCTCGTCTATGTTCTCTCCGGGCGCGGTCGGGTCGGCGCCGAACAACGCCCCATCGAGGGCGGACAACTCGCGGTGCTCGGCGCCGGCGATCGGATCGCCGTCTCAGCGGACGCCGCTCAGGACTCGAACCGCCCGGCTCTGGAGGTCCTGCTGCTCGGCGGTCGGCCCATCCGCGAACCCGTCGTCCAATACGGACCGTTCGTCATGAACACCCGGCAGCAACTGATCGAGGCGATGGAGGACTACCGGGCCGGACGATTCGGCCTCATTCCGCCGAACGCCCTGATGCCGCACGTTGCACGATGACCGATCCAGCCGCCCGGGCGGCGTGGCGACTGTTCATCGAGAACTCCGCTCGACTGCAGACCGAACTCGACCGGCGACTGCGATCGTCCGCGGGCATGTGTCTGGCCGACTATCACGTGCTGCTCCTGCTGCACGAATCTCCCGACCGCCGACTGCGGATGAACGAACTCGGTCGGCGCATGGTGTTCTCCGCGTCGCGGCTGTCGTATCAGGTGGACGTCCTCTGCCGTCGCGGCTGGCTGCGCCGGGAGAACGCCGCCGAAGACCGTCGCGGCAGCTATGCGGTCATCACCGAGGACGGTGCCGCGGTATTCGAGGCCGCGGCACTCGTCCACGCGGCCGACGTCGACGAACTGTTCTTCCATGCCATCGGCGACGGCGACGCCGCCGCGCTCGCCGGTGTGATGCGCCGCCTCGCCGACCACCTCGACCGAAATGAGAACCGATGACTGTCACCGTGATTCCCGCCGCCGATCGCCATTTCTGGGCCAACGAATGGCTCAGCTCCCGGCAGTCGTTCCCGGGAACGGGCAACTTCGACATCTTCGCGAACGCACACGGCGTGCTCGCGATGCACAACGACGACGTCGTGGATCCCGGCGAAGGACTCGACGCCCATCACCACCAGAACATGGAGATCGTGACCTGGGTGGTCGAAGGCTCGCTCATCCATCGGGATTCGCACGGTCACACGGTCACTCTCGAAGCGGGTCAGGCCGGAGCCATGACGGCCGGGCGGGGCATCACCCACTCCGAGCGCAACGCCGCCTCGCGCGCGTCGGGGCGACGCCTGCGGGTGATCCAGATGTGGGTGCCACCGCATGCCGATGAACTGGAACCCGACCACGGCTACCGCGACTTCGGCTCCCGGCTTGCCGCGGGCGACCCGGTGGTCGTGGCGTCCGGACGACCGCAGCACGCCGGATCCGACGCGTTGACGATCGCCAACAGGTACGCCGCCCTGCACGTCGCGCGCCCGCGTCCGGGACGGGCGATCACCCTGCCGGCCGCCCCGTTCGCCCACCTGTTCGTCGTGCGCGGCGAGGTCTCCGCGAGCAGCCGCGAGCTCCCCCGGGCCCCGATCGCCGAAGGGGACGCCGTGCGGTTCACCGACGGCGGCGAGGTCACGCTGGAAGCGAGCACCGACGCCGAGATCCTGTACTGGGAGATGCACGCGAGCTTCGACGCGGCTCGTCCGGCGTGAGAACGGCCCGCGTGCCATCCTGGATGACATGAGCCTCGTGGACCTCACCCCGGAAACTCTGGCCTCCCGCGTCGACGACCTGATGGATCGCGCTCGCGCCGACCTGGCGCAACTGGTCGCGTTCCCCTCGATCCACATCGATCCCGCTCGCGCCGATGCGAGCCGGGCCAGCGCCGAATGGGTGGCGCGGGCTTTCTCCGAGCTCGGCTTCGACACCGAGGTCATTGTGACCTCCGACGGCTCGCCCGCCATCGTCGGTCATCGCGCCGGCCCCGCAGGCAGTCCCACGGTAGCCCTCTACAGCCATCACGACGTCCAGCCCGCGGGCGATGAATCCTTGTGGCGGACACCGCCTTTCGAACTCGTCGAGGACGGTGGACGGTGGTACGGGCGCGGCAGCGCCGATTGCAAGGGAAACGTGGTGGCTCACCTCACCGCGCTGCGTGCCCTCGGCGACGGGGCCGCGTGCAACGTGCGGTTGATCATCGAGGGCTCGGAGGAGGCCGGGGGCGAGGGACTCGATGAACTCGTCCGCACCCGCCCGGACCTGTTCGACGCCGACCTGATTCTGATCGGCGACACCGGGAACATCGCGGTCGGTGTCCCGACCCTCACCACCAGCCTGCGCGGCGTCGTGAACGTGAAGGTGACCGTCTCCGCTCTGGAGAACGGCGTCCACTCCGGAGCTGCAGGCGGCCCCGCGCCCGACGCGATGGCGGCGCTCGTCGCCGGACTCGCGTCGCTGCGCAACGCTGCGGGCGACACCACGATCGACGGCCTGCGCAGCGACCAGAAGTGGGAGGGCTTCGCATTCACTCCCGAGCAGTTCCAGGAGACCGTCGGCGCACTGCCCGGCACCGAGGTCCTCGGCAGCGGCACGCCTGCCGACATGGCGTGGGCCCGCCCCGCGGTCACCGTGATCGGGCTCGACGCTCCGAGCACGGACGAGTGCGCTGCGGCGATCATGCCGACCGCCGCGGCGATGCTCAACCTGCGCGTGCCGCCCGGCACCGATCCGCGGGAGTCGTACGAGTTGCTCGTCGCTCATCTGCGCAAGCACATCCCGTGGGGTGTGCGCGTGGAGTTCGAACCGGACGCCTTCGGGGGTCCGTTCTCCGCCGATCCGACCGGTCCGGGCTACCGGCAACTCATCGATGCGATGTCGACCGCGTACGACGGTCTGCCGGTGCAGTTCTCCGGTCAGGGCGGATCGATTCCGCTGTGCACGGTGCTCGCCGAAACGGTGCCGCGCGCAGAGATCGCGCTGCTCGGAGTCGAGGAACCGATGTGTGCGATCCACGCTCCCAACGAGAGTGTCGACCCCGGCGAGATCCGTCGCACGGCCCTCACTGAGGCGATTCTCTTGAGTTCGTTCGGTCGCTGAGCCGCCCGGGGACACGCCGGGGACGCAGCCGGGTTCAGCGCACCGGATTCGCAGCCGGCGGGCACTGCCCGGCCGGCATGTTCTTCAGGTTTCGCTGCACCCAGTCGCCCAGGCGAGTCAGCATGGCGGCACCGTCCTCGAAACGTCCGCTCGCGGGGACGGCCACCAGGCTCACGCCGACCCGGCCACGAGGCGTGGTCGCGACCGCGAGTTGCCGCACGACGTACTTGCCGGTCGCGTCCGACACCGGGCCCCAGCCGCCCTTCACTGCCGTCTGAACGCCCTTCTTCCCGTTCGCCAGCCCCCACCGCTGATTCGGTCCCACCGAACTCATATAGGCGAGGAGCGGATCTGATCCGGCCAGGCAGGGCAGATTCGCCGCGAACACCGATTGATCGGTGGTCGCCCACTGGGTGGCGCCGGGATAGCTCGCGGGGCGGCTCAGCTCGGACGAGATCCGCGTCCGAGAGTCACCGCCCTCGCGCAAGACCGCACTGACGGCGTCGATCGCCTGTCGCGTCGAGCCGAGTGAGTCCCAGATCGCCTCGGCCGAAGCGTTATCCGAGTCTCGGATCGACTTGGTCTCCATCGGCTCGAGGCCGGCGACGTGGGCCCGTTCCGCGGCCACCGCAACCGGCGCCTTCAGCGTCGACCACGCCCGCGCCGTCCGCACCGTTCCGAAGAACAGCGGCTCACCGGTTCCCGTCGCGGTGACGGCGAGACCCACGCGCCCAGGATTCGCCTTGACGATGCTCTTGCTGAGCTTGTCGAAGCTCTTACCCAGGTCGACCGGCGGCGGCGGACTCGGAATCCCCGGAATCGCGGGCAACGGCGGAAGCACATTCGGCAACGGCAGCGGCGGTGCGGCCTGCGCCACCCCGCTACCCGCGGCCGTCACCGCAACCGCCGCGCAGACTGTCGCACACCATCGAACCATTCGCAACACAAGCACCTCTTGCAACATTGACAACTTCAGTCACATTAGTGCAGGGCAATCGCCACCGACAGCGTCGTACCGCAGACGCAATCGCAGCGTTGCGGACGTGTTACCGGGGCGGCGGTGTCAGACGGCGGAAGTCACGAGGGGCACCGTCCACCGGGCAGCGCCCCGAGGTGCTTCGAGAGCCACTGGGCGACACCGTCGAGCACCTGGGTTCCGGGCTCCATCGATCCCGCCGACGTCTGGGTGCTCATCGCGACCCCGACCTGCCGGCCGTCGCGCAGCGTGAGCAGACCGATCTGGCGGACCAGGTAGCCGCCGGAGACACTCGGTCCCCAGCCGCCCTTCACCGCGGTCTGGCGGCCCGGTACGGACTCGAGCCCCCATTGCTGGTTACCGGCGACGTTCCGCATCAACGAGACGATCCGCCCGGTGTCGGGCAGGCACGGCAGATGCGCCGAGAACACCGCCGCATCCGCCAGACGCCACGTGGTCTGCCCGAAGACCGTGAACTCCGGGCGCAACCGGCGCGAGGGCACCGTGGTGTGTTCGTCGCCCCCTTCGCGCAGTACGCGCGTCACGGCCGCCGCGGCCTCCGCCGGCGACCCCAGCGACGCCCACAGGGATTCAGCGGCGGCGTTGTCGGAGGCCACGATCGCGGCCGTCTCGGCGTCACTCGGCCCGTTCTTCCGCTGCGCGGCAACAGCCAGAGGCACCTTGATCGTCGACCACGCGACCTGCGGTGACTGGTCACCGAAGGTCATCGCCGCACCGCCGCCGACCGGAACGAGAGCGAGCCCCACGGGAGCGGCCAGCGTCTTGGCCATCGCGTCGAAGCTCGCGGTCAACGCCGCATCGGTCGTCGCCGCCTCGGTGCGCGACGCCGGGCCGACCGGGTCGGACGACGCAACCGGTGAGCCCGCGGTCTCGGTCACCACGACGGTGGCCACCGCGTGTCCGTCGCCGTCGGACGTCCCGCACGCCGCGGTCGGGACCAGGCACGCCACCGCAGCCGCCACCGCGGCCGCCCGGCGTACCGCGGTCCGCCTCGTCACCGTGATCCGCCGAGTCAGAAGATCACCACCACTGCGTTGTTGCCTCCGCGGCACACCACTACTCCATCCTCTGGATTGCACGACATCGTGTAGCTGCGACCGGTCACCGGGCTGTCCGCCACCACGGTGCGAGCCTGTCCCTTCGGCCCGGCCGCGAGATAGGCCGACTTCACGTTGAACGCGAACTCACAGCTGGTGACGCTCGAGGCGACGCCCACCTCCGAATCGCAGTTCGTGGTACCCGGCGGAGGGGTGGCCGCGACAGTGGTCGGCGGCACGGTGGTGGTGATGGTGGTCGACGACGGTGTCGCGGTCGTGCCGGCGCCGCCGGAGTCACGGAAACCGAACCAGTAGACACCCAGACCGATCAACGCCAGCACCAGCAGACCGATCAGCGCCCCGAGCACGACGGGCAGCGCGCGACCGTCGCCGTTCGGCTGCGGCGGATAGTACTGCTGGGGTTGGGAGAACTGGGGCTGCGCGAACTGGGGCTGGGAGAACTGGGGCTCCGGGTAGGCCTGCGATTCCGGCAGCGGCGCCGTCTGCGGGCGGGCCCCGAGGACCGTCGGATCGTAGGCTCGAGGACCCGTCTGCACGGACGTGGTCGGCGCGGACGCACTGTCCGGCCAATGCCCCTCGAGCGCGGCCCGAGCGGCCGCGGCCATCTGTCCCGCCGAACCGAATCGCGCTGCGGGATCCTTCGCCAGACCCCGAACCACCACGGCGTCGAGCTGCGGCGACACCGAAGGCGCCGACTGCCGGGGCGAGGGCACCTCGTTCATCACGGTGGCCCGCACGATCTGGCTGACCGTGGCCCCCGGGAACGGCGGCTTGCCGGTGAGTGTCTCGAAGAGCACCGCGGCGAGCGAGTACACATCCGACATCGCACCGGACGGAACACCGTCGAGTTGCTCCGGCGCCATGTACGCGAGCGATCCGATCGCGGTCCCGGCCTGAGTGAGCCGCGTGTCCGCCGCCTGATGCGCGATGCCGAAGTCGACGAGGTAGGCGAAGTCGGTGGCCGTGACGAGGATGTTCTCCGGCTTCACATCGCGGTGCACCAGTCCGACCGAGTGAGCGGCGTCGAGCGCCTCGGCGATCTGCGAGATCAGCCCCACCGCGTCGGCGGGCGCCATCGGGCCGGTCCGACGCAGCCGCGACCGCAGATCCTCGCCGTCGACGAGCCGCATGTCCAGGTAGAGGACGCCGTCGATGGCACCGTAGTCGTGAATCGGAATGATGTGCGGCTCGCCGAGCCGTGCGACGGCCTGCGCCTCACGCCGGAAGCGCTCCTCGTACGTCTCGTCGCCCGCGAAACGCTCGTGCAGCAGCTTCACCGCCACCTCGCGGTCACGCACCGTGTCGTACGCCCGGTACACCTCGCCCATGCCGCCGTACCCGAGAAGAGCGTCGAGCCGGTAGGGCCCGAACTGCGTGCCGACCCGAGAACCCTGTTGTGCCATGCGGACCATCCTTCCTCATCCCTCCGACAGGGCGTGCCGGGAAGGTCCGGATCTCAGTGAGAGGGCCTCCACGCCGACATGCCGAGGAAGACCATCACCAGTTGTTTCTCGGCGCGTTCGACCAGCGCGCGCTCGGTGGACTCCCGGCCGTCGCCGTCGAGAAGCTCGGCCACCGTGGTCATCATGATCGTGACGATCAGATCGGCGGCGACTTCGAGATCGTCCACGCCCCAATCGGCGAGCGCGGGAACACGGGCCAGGTCGATCGCCAGTTCACGCGAGAACAAGCGCAGCTCGGTCGCGATCGCCCGGCGCACCTCGGCGACGCCGCCGTGGCGTTCACGCACCAGGAAGCGGAACTGCGCCTCGTCGCCGTGGACCTTCTTCAGCAGGGTCGACAGCGACTCGCGCGCGGTCGGCATGCCTCGCCCGGCCAGATCCCGTCTCGCCTCCCGCAAGGCGCCGCGCAGCACCCGCATGGCGTCTTCGACGAGTGTCACGCCGAGGTCTTCCATCGACGCGAAATGCCGATAGAACGCGGTGGGGACGATGCCCGCCCCGCGCGCCACCTCGCGCAGGCTGATGCTTCCGAAAGAACGGTCGTCCACCAAGTCGATCGTGGTGTCGAGCAGCGCCTGCCTGGTCTGCTCCTTCTTCTCCGCACGACTGCCCCCGGACCCCGGCCGCGACCGCTTCGCGCGCACCTTGCGCGGCGTCGTGCCTGGTGAGTCGGGAGAGGAAGTCACAAACCCGAGTCTAGGCGGTCGGGATCGGCGCCCGGTCCCGCGGTGGGCGAGCGCACGTGACGGCAGACACACCGGCAATGCCTTGACACCCCGGCGCGGTCATATGTCATGCTCGTTTGTGTACAGACGTTCACTGAAAGTGAACGACGATCCTCAAAGGAGGAACGATGGCCAGCAAGATCGCCCGCCTCGTCGAGACGATTGTCGAGGCGACCGCCACCCCGTACCCCGTCGATCGTTACCTGGAACTGATCGATCCGATGATCACCTGGCGCGACACACGCGCCAAGGTCACCGACGTCCGCCTGCAGACCGACCGATCGGTCACCCTCACCCTGCGCCCCACCCGCCAGTGGTCAGGCCATCGCGCAGGGCAGTACATCGAGGTCAGCGGCGTAGTCGACGGCGTCCGCCACCGTCGGTTCTTCTCCCCGGCCAACGCCGAGCAGAAGGCCTCGGAGATCGAGTTGACCGTGACCGCGCACTCCGGCGGCTTCATCTCCCGCTACCTGCGCGAGCAGACCCGCCCCGGGACGGTCCTCACCCTGAGTTCGGCCACCGGAGAGTTCGTCCTCCCCGACGTCCGCCCCGACCGGACCGTGCTCGTCAGCGGCGGCAGCGGGATTACACCTGTCCTCTCAATGCTGCGCACACTGATTGTCGAAGGACACGACCGCCCGGTCACCTTCGTGCACTATGCGCGCACACCGGAGGACGTTCCCTACCGCGCGGAACTCGACGCGCTCGATCGCACCCTGAACCACGTTGACGTGCGACTTCACTACACCCGCACGGATACTCCCGAGCACTTCCACGACGACCACTTGGACGGCGTCGCCGACGTCGACGGTGCACAGGTGTTCCTGTGCGGACCCCCGGCCCTGATGAACGCGGTTCGCGAGTACGCGGACCGGCGCGACCTGGCCGACCGACTGCACACCGAAGCATTCACCGTCGACACCTCGCCGGTGCTCGACCCCGACCAGCCGATCACCGGCGACGTCACTTACACCGCGTCGGACGTCACCACACCGAACGACGGTCGCACGCTGCTCGAACAGGCCGAAGCGGCCGGGCTGCGTCCCGAATACGGATGCCGCATGGGCATCTGCTTCTCCTGCACCAAGGTCCGCAAGACCGGGTGCACCCGAAACATCCTGACCGGAGAGCTCGACTCCGAGCCCGATCAGCACATCCAGATCTGTGTCAACGCCCCCGTCGGCGACGTGGAAATCGAGGTTTAGCAGCAATGGCCATCAATATCAGCGACTACTTCCGCACCGAGACCGCCCCGGCGGCGGGCACCCGAGTCGACCTCAGCTACGAGCAGGTGGAGCAGTTGGGCCGGGAGCTCGACGAACTCCGCGCACGTATCGTGGCCGACCTCGGCGAGTCCGACCGCGAGTACATCTACTCGATCATTCGCGCGCAGCGGAAGCTCGAGTTCGCCGGCCGCGCGGCGATGTTCGTTCCGTTCCTTCCGCCGGTATGGCTCGCCGGCGTCGCGTCGCTCGGGATCGCGAAGATCCTGGACAACATGGAGATCGGCCACAACGTAATGCACGGCCAGTACGACTGGATGCGGGAGGACACCTACAACTCGCGCGAATTCGACTGGGACAACGTCTGCCCCGGTGACCAGTGGAAGCACAGCCACAACTACCTGCACCACACCTTCACCAATGTGCTCGGCGAGGACCGCGACATCGGCTACGGAATCCTCCGCATGGCACGCGACCAGAAGTGGCACCCGTACTTCCTCGGGAACCTCGCCTACGCCACCGCGCTGATGGTGCTGTTCGAGTGGGGTGTGATGCTCCACGATCTCGAGGCCGAGAACGTCATCCAGGGCAAACGCAAGTGGAGCGACGTCAAGGGGCTGCTGGGCGGAATGTGGCGCAAGGCACGCAAGCAGGTCGCCAAGGACTACATTCTCTGGCCCGCGCTCACCGGACCGTTCTTCGTCTCCACCCTGGTCGGCAACGCCGGCGCCAACCTGGTCCGCAACATCTGGGCGTACTCGATCATCTTCTGCGGTCACTTCCCCACCGGCGCTCAGACCTTCACCGCTGAGGAATGCGTCGACGAGACCAAGGGCCAGTGGTACGTGCGGCAGATGCTCGGGTCGGCCAACATCACCGGCGGCCGGCTCTTCCACATCATGAGCGGCAACCTCTCCCACCAGATCGAGCACCACCTGTTCCCCGACGTCCCGGCCAACCGCTACCCGGAGATGGCGGTCGAGGTCCGCGCGATCTGCGAGAAGTACGGTCTGCCGTACAACACCGGTCCGCTCCGCAAGCAGCTCGGCTCCACGTGGATGAAGATCGCGAAGCTGTCGCTGCCGAACTGGATGACCCGCGACGACAACGACATCGTGGTCAACATCGAGCGTTCGAAGGCCGTCGACGCCGCCTGAGGGTCGGACACGCCTGAGATCGTCCCGTCGACGGTGCACCGAGGGCAATATGCCCTCGGTGCACCGTCTGCGGGACGTTTTCGGTCGCCGGCGGATACATTCGGCGCATCCCCACCGGCCGTGACCGGTGTCCTCCGACAGTCAGGACTCTCCCGTCGCACTCACCGAATTGACCTTCACCTCCCACAACGGGCGCGACACCGTGCACGGCTGGATGTACCGGCCCACCAGACCGGCCCGGGCCGTCGTCCAGCTGATCCACGGTCTCGGTGAGCACTCCCGCCGGTATCTGCATCTGATCGGCCGGCTCCTCGATGCCGGATTCGCAGTGGTCGCCGACGACCACGCCGGACACGGCAAGACCGCGATGGAGTCGGGGTTCTGGGTCGACACCGGCGACGACGGGGCCGCGACCGCCGTCGCCGACGAGCTCACGCTCATGGACATCGCACGCGCCGAGTATCCGGACCTGCCGCACGCGGTGTTCGGCCATTCGTGGGGATCGATGATCGCCCGCGGTCTGGCCGCACAGCGCGGCGACGATCTCGACGCCCTGATCCTCTGCGGCATCGCCGCGCAGATCAGGGGTATCGAGACCGTGGTCGATCGCGGGGCGCTCGCCGCCGAGCCCGACCGCAGCGCCGCCGCCTCCCCGGAGATCGTCGGCGCCGTGTTCGACGGATTCGTCTCCCGTTACGGCGACGGAGCCGGTCCCACCGACTGGGTGGCCCGCGACCCCGACGTGGTGCGCGATCACTCGGTGGACCCGTTCAACAATTTCGGCGCGCCCATGAGTGTCCGGTTCCTGCAGGGATTCATCGACCTCTACGACCAGGTGAACAGCGACGAGTGGTATCCGCAGATCCGCCGCGACCTCCCCGTCTTGATCCTCGCGGGCGACCAGGACCCCGTCACCGACTACGGTGAGGGCGCCTATCACGTCGCCAACCGGCTCGTCGCGACCGGCCACGCCGACGTGCGCACCCGCGTCTACACCGGCTTCCGCCACGAGGTGCACAACGAGCCGGAGATCCGCGACGAGGTCGAAGGCGAGATCGTGGCATTCGTCGAGAAGTCGCTTCGGCGGTGAGGCTTACCATTGGTCTTCAGCAGGGCACCGGCAGGAGGGACGAGAAGTGGTCGGACGTGCAGAACGGAACAAGGATCTGATCCAGGAGGTGGTCGAGAGCGCCGCGCATCGGGTCGGCAACATCACGTCGATCATCACCACCGCCGTCGCCGACGTCGCGCGAGAGATCGGCGAGTTGGTCACCGACGGGTTCGAGATGCGCGAGGCGGCCAAAACCGCACGGAACGACTCCGAACCGGAGGCGAAGCCGAAGACCCCACCGGAGGAACTCGACTCGCTGAACGGCTACGACGACGACACGGACGAGGATGCGGACGCCGACGACGGCGGCTCCGGTCGAGAGGACCACTGAGCGACATCGTGCCCGACCAGTATCAAGTCCTCCGGGACGTCTTCGGCTACTCGGAGTTCCGCGGCGACCAGGAGCAGATCGTCTCGCACGTGATCGGCGGAGGCGACGCCGTCGTGCTCATGCCGACCGGCGGCGGCAAGAGCCTCTGCTATCAGGTGCCCGCGCTCGTCCGTGAGGGGTGCGCCGTCGTCGTCTCGCCGCTGATCGCGCTCATGGCCGACCAGGTGGGAGCTCTGCGCCAACTGGGCGTCCGCGCCGCCTACCTGAACTCCACTCAGCTCCCCGAAGAGCGAGCGGAAGTCGAAAGAGCATTCCTCGCAGGCGAACTCGACCTGATCTACGTCGCCCCCGAACGGCTGAGCCAACGGGGGACTCGCGAGTTCCTGGCGCGCGGCACGCTGTCGCTGATCGCGATCGACGAGGCGCACTGCGTCTCGCAGTGGGGCCACGACTTCCGGCCGGACTATCTGGCGCTGGGAGAGCTGGCGGACATCTGGCCGGACGTTCCGCGAATCGCGCTCACCGCGACCGCCACCCGCCGCACGCACGAAGAGCTCACCGCGCGGCTGCACCTGGAGGGCGCACGCCACTTCGTCTCCAGCTTCGACCGGCCCAACATCACCTACCGCATCGAGCCCAAGGCGCAAGCCAACAGGCAACTGCTGGAGTTCATCCGAACGGAAGGCGTCGTCGACGGCGAGCCCGCGACCGGCATCGTCTACGCGCTGAGCCGCAACAGCGTGGAGAACATCGCCGAGTTCCTCCGCGCGAACGGCGTCGACGCGGTGCCGTACCACGCGGGACTCGACCGCCGGGTGCGCGAGGACACGCTGCACCGGTTCCTGCGCGAGGACGGGATCGTGGTGGTCGCGACCATCGCGTTCGGCATGGGCATCGACAAACCCGATGTGCGCTTCGTGGCGCACATCGATCTTCCGAAGAGCATCGAGGGTTACTACCAGGAGACCGGACGCGCCGGCCGCGACGGCCTGCCGTCGGTGGCGTGGATGGCCTACGGGCTCGCCGACGTCATGAACCAGCGGCGCCTGATCGACCAGTCCGACGGCGACGCCGCACGGCGCCGGGTGCAGTCGCAGCTGCTCGACGCGATGCTCGCACTCTGCGAGACGGCGACGTGCCGGAGGCAGCAGTTGCTGGGGTACTTCGACCAGCGGATCGAACCCTGCGGCAACTGCGACACCTGTCTGAACCCGCCGAAGACCTGGGACGGCACGGTGCCGGCGCAGAAGCTCCTGTCGACCATCTTCCGGCTCGACCGCGACTTCAACCGGTCGGCCTATGGCGCCGGTCATCTCATCGACATCCTGCTGGGTGTGGACAACGCTCGTATCCAGCAGCAGGGCCACGATCGCCTCACCACCTACGGCATCGGCACCGAACTCGACGCCGGCGGATGGCGAAGCGTGGTCCGCCAGCTGGTGGCTCTCGGAATCATCGCTCCGCAGGGCGATTACGGAGTGCTGCGCCTCACCGAGAAGGCCGCCCCCGTTCTGCGCGGCGAGACCACGGTGATGCTCCGCGAGGACACGAAGGCTCCGGCCCGCTCCCGGAAAGCCGCACGCTCGAGCGCACCGGACCTGCCGGACGCCGATCGCGGACTCTTCGAGGCACTGCGCCGCTGGCGCTCGTCCGTCGCGAAGGACGCGGGGCTGCCCGCCTACACGGTGCTCGGAAACAAGACCCTCGAAGAGCTCGCACGTGCGAAACCGTCCAATCACGAAGAGCTGCTGGCGATCTCCGGTATCGGGCAGAGCAAGCTCGAGAAGTACGGCGACCAGGTCCTGGAGGTCCTGGTCGATTTCGAGTCCGCGTAGCGGTCAGTCGACCGCAGTGCTGAGATCAGTACCGTCACTGCCGTCCTCCGGCGATGTTCCCTCGCCGGTCGACATACGTACTGATCTTTGCAGCATCGCGCGGTGCTTCGCCGAGCGTGCCCGGTGCCGGTCCCTGGCGGTGACGGCTTTGATGTCGGCGAGGACCGCGTCCCAGCCGTAGAGCACGTCGTCGTAGGTCAGGCGCAGCGTGAGCCACCCGTCCACCAGAGCGCGGCGGTCGCGGCGGCGGTCGTTCGCGTACCCAGTCCGCGTGGTGTGGTGCAACACGCTGTCGCACTCGATCAACAGTCTCCCGATCCGCAGATCCGCCCAACCGACGCTCTCCACGTACGGCTGGACCGTCACATCGAACCCCGCCGACCGCAGCCGGACGCGGGCGATGCTCTCCGTCCCGGACTGCGCCCGCCGATCAGTCTTCGCTATCCGCCGTTCCACCGTCCGCCCGGCTCCGCGCAGCTCGGATCGAAGATCCGCACGCGTCTTACCCGTGAGATTCAGGTACGAGTCACCGACCGCGATCCATTCCTCGTCGGAGAGGCAGCGTGCGGCGTACGCCAACGCGACGGGAACCGGATCGACAGCCCGCGTCGCCGTCCGCAGTGAGCCACCGAAAGGCCGGCAGGCGAGCACTCCACCGTCACGGACCGCCGCAGCCGCCCTCTCGTCGTGAGCCGGGAGCGCGAACCACCCAGCCCGCAGACGCACCAGCGATCCCCCGCGTACCGGTTCCGGCACGCGCCGTCGTCGAGCCACGACCGCGCCGCAGGCCTTCGGCTCACGGTGAGTCAAAATCTTGGATCCGAAGTCCACCGGCCTTATCGTGAAGCGTCATCGCTTGATTGGAGTACCCGTGACCGACTCAGACGTCTTCACCCAGGTCGATTCGTCGATCGCCGTCGCGGAGACGCCGTCGTGGCACCGCGGTGTGTTCGACTTCCCCAACCCGGTCAACGACTACGCGGCACGCTCCACCGCCGGTCTCGTCATCGCGCTCGCGATCGTGGCCATCGCCGTCGATAAGCCGTGGCTGTACGGGCTCCTGGCCCTCGGTTTCGCCCTGCGGGTCGCGGGCGGCCCGCGGTACTCGCCGTTCGGCAGGCTCGCCGTGCATGTCATCGTGCCGCGCGTCTGGAAACGCACGAAGATGGTTCCCGGACCGCCCAAGCGGTTCGCTCAGACCATCGGCCTGGTCTTCTCCGGCTGCGCATTCGTACTGTCAGCGGCCGGTTTCGGTCTCGCGGCACAGATCGTCGTCGGGCTGTTGATCGTGGCGGCGTTCCTCGAGTTCGCCTTCGGTCTCTGCCTCGGCTGCATCGGATTCGGACTGCTCCAGCGCGCCGGAATCATTCCGGACAGCGTCTGCGAGGCCTGCAACGACTTCGGCCGCAATCGGGCCTAGAGGCGGGCTTGCGGCCGCCTCCCTCAGCGAGCGGCCAGACCCAACGCGATCCCGTCCAGGATGTCGTGCTCCGAGACCACCATCTCGGTGATGGCGGCACGGTCGGCCAACTGTCGCGCCAGCTCACGGGTCACGAGCGCGCCGCCGCCGATGACGTCGGCACGCCCCGGATGCATCGGTCCGAGCGCCAGCCGCTCCTCGCGTGTCATCGCGACGATGCGTCCGCAGAGAACGTGAAGTTCCGCCAGCGGGATCCGCGAGTGGTGGATCACCTCGGGGTCGTACTCGGTGAGACCGGCGTGAAGAGCCGCGAACGTCGTCAACGTTCCGGCGACCCCCACCCACGTGCGCGCGGGGCCGACATCGACCGCGGCGAACGCCTTTGAGAGTTCCTCCGCCGCGATCGCCGCGGCACGGGCGCGCTCGTCCAGGGTCGGCGGATCGGACGCGAGTGCTCGTTCGGTGAGTCGCACGCAGCCGATGTCGGCGGAGTATGCGCCGGCCACGACCGCCTGCCCTCGCGACACCGAGCCGACGACGACTTCGGTGCTGCCCCCGCCGAGGTCGGTGACCACGAAGGGTCCGTCCGCCGGGTCCAGACCGCCGACGGCGCCCCGGAACGACAGCCGTGCCTCCTCGTCACCGGAGATCACTTCGGCCACCGCGCCCTCCTGCACCTTGCCGAGCAGTTCGGCCGTCATCGCGAAGAACTCGTCGCGGTTGCCCGCGTCCCGTGTCGCGGACGTCGCGACCATGCGGACTCGCTCCACCCCGGCCGCGACCATCGCCTCGACGTAGCCCGCCAGCGCCGCGCGGGTGCGCTCGATCGCCTCGTCGGCGAACTGGCCGGTCGCGTCGACGCCCTGCCCCAACCGCACCACCAGCATGTCGCGCCGGACGTCGGAGAGCGCTCCGTTCTCGTCGACGTCGGCGATCAGCAGCCGGATCGAGTTGGTGCCGCAGTCGACGGCGGCCACCCGGGTCACGCGCCGGCCTCGTCGGAATCCGGTGCGTGCAACGGCCAGTCGGCGGGCACGGCGATGCCGCGGAGCTTCTCGATGTCGGCGAGCAGTGCGACGGCCTCGTCGCCCAGCGGGTTGACGCCCGGCCCCTTGGCCAGTGAATGCGCCACCAGCACGTGCAGGCACTTCACCCGATCGGGCATGCCGCCGCCGGCGAAGTCGGTGCCGAGCGATTCGATCGCGTCACGCTCGGCGAGGTAGCTCTCGTACGCCGCGCGGTAACCGGCAGCGAGGTCGGCGTCCTCGGCCAGCCGCGAGGTCATCTCGCGCATCACGCCACCCGACTCCAGACGGCTGCAGGCCCCCGTCAACCGCGGGTCGGTCAGATAGTAGAGCGTCGGAAAGGGGGTGCCGTCGGGCAACCGGGGTGCCGTCTTCACGACCGCGGGCTGACCGTCCGGAGTGCGGTAACTGATCTCCAGCACCCCGCGCGGCTCACGTCCCAACTGCTTCGCGACCAGTTGCAGGTCGGCTTCGGTGATGCTCACTTACCCTCGGGTCTCCGGCGGCGTCGACACCGCATCCATCAGATTCTCGTACCACGGCGTGGCTTTGCGTTGACGCTCCGCAGCCTGCTCCGCCTCTTGCTGCTGGCGCGTCGGGTTGATGATGACGATCGGCTTCTCGCCCTTCGGCACGTACTGCAGACGCTGCCGCGCCTGCGCCTCGATGTACGCCGGATCGCTCTGCTGCGCCAGCTTGTCCTTGTACTGCTGAGTCTCCCGCCGCAGCTGCGCATTCGACTCCTGCAGCTGGTTGAACTCGTTGCGCTGGGCGATGTAGGTCCGCACCGGGACGGCGAGCGTCAGCATCAGGAAGATCGCCATGCCGACCGCGATGCCGACTGTCGTCACGCTGACGCCGCGACGCTGCGCGAACAGGACGAGCCGGGACGGCGACGCCGGGAGGTCCCCGGACGCATTGCCGCGAGGACGCTCCGAGGTGCGACGACGGCGAGCGCCGGCATGGGAGGCGCCTACCGACGCGCCGCCGAGATCAGCACGCGGATCGCCGTCACCGGCCGACTCGCGGGGCGCGGTCGGCTGGGGCGGAACAGCAGAGTCGCGAGACCGGGTGCGCCGCTGGTCGGGACGCGATCGACGCGACGAACTCGCCGGCCGATCGGATCGCCCGCGACTGCTGCGCCGGCGGGCGGCGCCACCGCTCCCCCCGCTCCCGGTCTCGCCTTCTGCCATACCTACTAGCTAATCACGCACCGAACGAAAAGCGCGGGAACGCCAGGTCACCGGCGTAGCGCGCGGCGTCGCCGAGGCCCTCTTCGATACGCAGCAACTGGTTGTACTTGGCGACGCGCTCGCTGCGTGCCGGCGCACCGGTCTTGATCTGGCCCGAGCTGCACGCGACCGCCAGATCGGCGATGGTGGTGTCCTCGGTCTCGCCCGATCGGTGGCTCATCATGGTCTTGTAGCCGCTGTTGTGCGCCAGCGCGACCGCGTCGAGAGTCTCGGTGAGCGTGCCGATCTGGTTGACCTTCACCAGGAGTGCGTTGGCGATCCCCTTGCTGATGCCCTCTTCGAGGCGCTCCGGGTTGGTGACGAACAGATCGTCGCCCACCAGCTGCACCTTGTCGCCGATGGACTCGGTGAGCGACGCCCATCCGGTCCAGTCGTCCTCGGCGAGGCCGTCTTCGATGGACACGATCGGGAAGTCGGTGACCAGCTTCTCGTAGAACGAGATCATCTCGTCGGCGGACTGCGCCTTGCCCTGGAACTGGTAGGCACCGTCGCGGTAGAACTCGGTCGACGCCGAGTCGAGCGCGATGACGATGTCGCTGCCGAACTTGTAACCGGCCTTCTCGACGGCCTCGGCGATCACGCTGATCGCGGCCTCGGTGTTGGGCAGATCCGGAGCGAAGCCGCCCTCGTCGCCCAGCGCCGTGCTCATGCCCTGCTTGTGCAGGACCGACTTGAGCGAGTGGTACACCTCGGCGCCCCAGCGGAGCGACTCGGCGAACGTGGCCGCACCCGTCGGCGCGATCATGAACTCCTGGAAGTCGATGCCGTTGTCGGCGTGCGCACCGCCGTTGATGATGTTCATCATCGGGACCGGCAGGATGTGAGCGTTCGGCCCGCCGACGTAGCGGAACAGCGGCAGACCGGCCGACTCGGCCGCGGCCTTGGCGACCGCCAGCGACACACCGAGCAGAGCGTTGGCGCCGAGGCGCGACTTGTCGGGGGTGCCGTCCAGATCGACGAGGGTCTGGTCGAGGACGCGCTGATCGTCGGCCTCGATACCGATGACCTCGGGGGCGATATCGCCCAGGACTGCCTCGACGGCCTTCTTGACGCCCTTGCCGAGGTAGCGGTCGCCGCCATCGCGCAGCTCGACGGCCTCGTGCTCACCGGTCGAGGCACCCGAGGGAACCGCTGCCCGCGAGAAGGTGCCGTCGTCCAGGACGACCTCGACCTCGACGGTCGGGTTGCCGCGGGAGTCGAGGATCTCGCGCGCGCCTACCTGCTCGATAATTGCCACTTGTCAGCCCCAATTCGATGTTCGATGTCGTCGGGTCGGCGGAGACGCCGACAGATTCCGAGTCCAGGATAAACGCAGATCAGTAGCGGATGTTCACGGAGTAGGCGTTCGCGTAGTTGCGCACCTTCAACACGTACTCGTCGTGATTGTTATAGGCGTGCACGGCCGCTTCCCAGCCTTCGGGCGTGGTCATGTCGCCGCCCGCGTACACGCAGAGATACCGCGCCGCCGACAGCGCCGCGTCGTCGATGTTGTCCGGGTCGGCCGCGCCGTCGCCATTCGCGTCCACTCCGTAGCGCATCCACGTCTCGGGAATGAACTGGAACGGTCCCATCGCGCGGTCGTAGGTCGTGTCTCCGTCGAGCCGTCCTTTGTCGGTGTCACGGATCACCCGGTTGCCCTTGGTGCCGTCGAGAGCGGGACCGCGGATCTCCGGGCGGACGTCGCCGTTGGGTGCGACGGTGGCGCCCCCGTGCCTGCCGTGCTTGGTCTCCACCGCGGCGATCCCGGCAAGCGTGGTCCAGCCGATCCCGCACTCGGGATGCTGTTGACGCTGGATTTCGGCGGCGTTGCCGTACGCCTCCAGAGCGGTCAGCGGAATGGCCGTCGCATCGGAGATGGGTGTGGCCCACTCACGCATCTTGTCCGCGGTGCGGCCGGGCGAGTTGATGTCGATGTAGGGCTGCTGGGTTCCGACCCCGGGCGGCAGCCCGTCGGGGATGTCCGGACGGTCCCACGGCATCCGGATCCCGCACGACGACAGCGAGACCGCGACGGCGACCGCGATGGGAGCGACCCACCACCGGCGCCGATTGGTCGTCACCGATCGCACAACTCGGGTCACAGGTCCTCATCTCGTCACTGCACTGGATCTCTCGTCACTGCACTCGATCGCACCGGCTCGCCGGAACGGCCGGGGTCACGGCGCGCACAAGCCTCGCACACCACCAGACCAACTCCGAAAACGCCGCGGGAGTTCCCGCCGCTGATCCGGTTTACGCATTTCCGGCGTCGATGCAGCTAGAAGACGAATCCGATTAGGAGAGGCTCACCCAACGTGGGTTATCCTTACCGGGTTGTCCGGCCAACCTGACCGGCGGCGCACGGCGGAAGGAAAAGACGGTGACGATGCTCATCGCACAGGGCGCCCCCTCGGTGGTGACCCAGATGGTCGGGAGCGGTCTGATCGGTGTGCGCGAGGGGCTGGAAGCCGGGATCGTCGTCATGGTCCTCATCGCTTTCGCGGTGAAGTCCGATCACCGAGACTCGCTCAAGTGGATCTGGCTCGGCGTCGCCGCGGCGCTCACGATGATGATCGCCACGTTCCTCATCATTCAGTTCGGTTCGTCGACGATCTCCTCTCTGGGCGCCGAGCTGCTCGCAGGGATCGCGTCCCTGGTCGCCGTCGCCATCGTCACGTTCATGGTTCTGTGGATGCGCAAAGCCGCCGCACATATATCGGGCGATCTGAAGTCGGGGCTGACCAACGCTCTGGCGGTCGGCGGCGCCGCTGTCTTCGGACTGGCCTTCCTGGCCGTCGGACGCGAGGGCTTCGAGACCGCCCTGCTGATGGTCGGGTATGCCGAGAGCGTCTCCGGCGGGGTGTGGCCGCTTGTGGGTCTGTTGCTCGGCATGCTCGTCGCGGTGGTGCTGACGTGGCTGTTGTACAAGGGCGCCATCGCGATCGACTTCGCCAGATTCTTCACCTACACCGGCTACTTCCTGATCGTCGTCGCCGCGGGCATCCTCGCCTACGGTGTCGGTGCGCTTCAGGTGTACGGCTGGCTGCCCGGCCTCGGCGAAATCGCCTTCGACATCTCGTCCTGGTACGACCAGAGCGCCTGGTACGGCGTGATCCTGGCCGGCATCTTCAACTTCCGTCCGGAGCCCACCGTCCTGCAGGTGATCGCCTGGGCCGGATACATCGTCATCGTGGGCGGGCTGTTCTACGCCCGCGGACGGTCGTCGACGCGCAGATCCGAGGCTGCCCCCGCCACGCTGGAAGAGGCCTCATAAGCCGCATCGCCCGGGCGCACTCCCGTCCTCCCCACCACGCCGACTCCGACTCACCGCGTGGACACCGTGAAAGGAACACCATGGTCAAGCTCTCCCCCGTTCTGCGGAACGTCGTCGTGCTCGGCGCTGTGGCCGCCACGCCCCTGGCACTGGCCGCATGCGAGGCGAAATCGTCCGGCGACGGCGCGGTGACTGTGACCTCGTCCAACGACGGCTGCGAACTGTCGACCACCGATCTGCAGACCGGCACCGCGAACTTCGAGATCAGCAACGCCGGATCCAAGGTCACCGAGTTCTACGTCTACGGCAAGAACAATCGCGTCCTCGCCGAGGTGGAGAACATCGGTCCGGGCCTCAAGGGCAAGCTCAGCGTGGAGTTCAGCGAGCCGGGGACCTACACCGTCGCGTGCAAACCGGGCATGGTCGGAACCGGCATCCGACAGAAGATCGAAGTGACCGGCGAGACCAAGCAGAAGAGCCAGGCTCCGGCCGATGTCGAGGCCGCCAAGCAGCGCTACCTCGAGTACGTCCGGGGCCAGCTCAACGGATTGGTCGCACAGGTGCAGACCTTCACCGGCGACGTCAAGAGCGGCGATCTGGATGCGGCTCGCAACGGCTTCGGCCTGGTCCGCACGTTCTACGAGCGCATCGAGCCGGTCGCCGAGTCGTTCCCCGACCTCGACCCCAAGATCGACATGCGCTGGGACGACACCGAGGACGGCAAGCAGGAGT
The DNA here is from genome assembly GCF_041950545.1 of Gordonia sp. PS3. Lineage (NCBI taxonomy): Bacteria > Bacillati > Actinomycetota > Actinomycetes > Mycobacteriales > Gordoniaceae > Gordonia > Gordonia sp. PS3. The sequence continues at coordinate 2,864,283 of NZ_CP169524.1, forward strand.
TCACCGGATTCCACCGCATCGAGCGCTTCCTCTTCCCTCCGAAGGCCGATGAGGTCGGCGAAGCCGAGGGTCAGGTGGCGCCCGCGGACGCCGCCGCCGCGAAGACCGCCGATTCCAAGGCCGCCATCGACAAGGCCGCCGATCAGCTCCTGACCGACGTGACACAACTGCGCGACGAGGTCTCCGCCCCCGGTTTCGAGTTCGAGACGCAGATGTTCGTCCACGGCCCGCAGGCGCTGATCGACGAGATCGCCAAGACAAAGGTGGCCGGCGAGGAGGATCGCTACAGCCACACCGACCTGTGGGACATCGCCGCCAACATCGACGGCTCCGAGACGCTGATCGCGGAACTGCAGCCGATGATCTCGGCGCGCGACCCGAAGCTGATGGACAAGATCACCGCTCAGTTCGCCGACGTCCGGTCGTTCATCGACCAGTTCCGCGAGGGCGACGGCCACGCCTCGTACGACAAGGTGTCGCCGGCACAGCGCAAGGAGTTGTCGGACAAGGTGGACGCCCTCTCGGCGACTCTGTCGCAGGTGCCCGGCCTGGTTCTGCAGAAGTGAGCGGGAATACGAAGTGAGTGACAGCGAAGCGCAGCCGACCGGAGACCCTGAGGCTGGTCGAGTGCCCGATGCGAGCGAAGCGAGCAACGGGCGTATCGAGACCCCCGCACCCGACGCACCCAAGCCCGGTGTGTCCCGCCGCACCGTGCTCGGTGCCGCGGGGGTCGGCATCGCAGCCGGTCTCGCCGGCGGAGCCGCGATCGGCGCGACCGTCGGAGGTCGTGGCGACTCCGAGCCCGACCGCGTCGTCGCATTCCGCGGCGAGAGGCAGGCCGGCATCGTCACCGAGGCTCAGGACCGCCTGCACTTCGCCGCCTTCGACGTCATCACCGACTCGCGTGAAGCGCTGGTCGACATGTTGAAGAAGTGGACTGTCGCGGCCGAGCGGATGACGCGCGGTGAGGAGACCGTTCCCGGCGGTGCCACCGGCATGGGCGAGTATCACCCGCCCGCCGACACCGGCGAGGCACTGGGCCTGTCGCCCGCACACCTCACCCTCACCATCGGCTTCGGCCCCGGACTGTTCGGGCCGAGCGCCTCCGACCCCGGCCGCAAGGACCGGTTCGGCATCGCCGACCGCAAGCCCGCGGCCCTCGCCGACCTGCCGGCGTTCGCGCAGGAGAAGATCGAGCCCTCGCGCTCGTTCGGCGACATCTGCATCCAGGCGTGCGCCGACGATCCGCAGGTCGCGGTCCATGCCGTCCGCAACCTCGCGCGTATCGGCGTCGGCGTCGTCTCCGTCCGGTGGTCGCAGCTCGGTTTCGGTCGCACGTCGTCCACGACCCGCTCGCAGGAGACGCCGCGCAACATGTTCGGTTTCAAGGACGGCACCGCCAACATCCGGGCCGAGGACACCGAGACCCTCGATAAATGGGTGTGGGTGGCTCCCGGCGACAACCCGCCGGCGGCACAGTGGATGACCGGCGGCACCTATCTCGTCGCACGGCGCATCCGGATGGACATCGAACCCTGGGACCGAGCGAATCTGAAGGAGCAGGAGGACATCATCGGCCGGACCAAGCAGTCCGGCGCGCCGCTCAGCGGCGAGGACGAGTTCGACGAGCCCGATTTCCAGATCACCTCATACGGCACGCCGATCATTCCGCTGACCTCCCACGTCCGTCTCGCTCACCCCGACATGAACAACGGTGCGCAGATCCTGCGGCGCGGATACAACTTCACCGACGGCTCGGACGGTTTCGGCCATCTCGACGCGGGACTCTTCTTCGTCGCCTTCAACCGCGACAGCTTCAAGCAGTTCGTGCCGATGCAGCACCAGTTGTCACGCAAGGACGCGATGACCGAATATCTGATACCGAACGGTTCGGCGATCTTCGCCGTCCCGCCGGGGCTGCGTCCCGGTGAATACTGGGGACAACGTCTGTTCGAGAAGTAGCAGCGTCCCCTGACAATCGTAAGGACCTCACCGCCGTGCCCACGACCATGGACCGGATCAGATCACTCGGAACCGCGTACACGCGCGTCCGTCGGACGTCTCGATTCGGCTGGGTGCTGCGGTACCTCACCATCGCGGTCGGCTTTCTGGTCACCGCCGCCGGGGTCATCACGATCCCGTATCCGGGGCCCGGATGGGCCATCGTCTTCCTCGGACTGCTCATTCTGTCGCAGGAACTGGAATGGGCGGCACGCCTGCGCAAGTGGATCATGTCCAGACTCAACTCGATGTACTCCGATTACATCGACGGCAATCGGCTGGCGCAGTTCGCGCTCGCCGTCGGTACGTGCGCCGTCGTCTTGCTGACACTGTGGGTGACGGGGGCACTCGACTTGGCGCAGGGCTGGGTCGGCCTCGACTACGGCTGGCTCGACTCGCCGCTGGGCTGACGGGTTGAGCTGACGGGTTGCGCTCACGGGTTGAGCCGCCGGTCGTGTGATCGATCGACGCCTCGCCCGGCCGGGCGACTTCGATCATCGGTGGCCGTCCCGGGTGCGAGGATCGACGGGTGAACGAGACCTCACCCGCCGCCGGCCGATCGACCTCCAGGCTCCGCGCCGTGGTCAGCGCACTCATGATCGTCGTCGCCTTGATCCTCGCGCCCGTCGCCTCCGTCGGGACATGGGTACGCCTGCAGCTCGTCGACAGCGACCAGTTCGTCGCGACCTTCGCCCCGCTCGCGGACGATCCGGCGGTCCAGAACTTCGTCGCCGACCAGATCACCGATCAGATCAACCAGCAGGTCGATTTCGAGCAGATCATCGGTCAGGCCTTCGACGGAATCTCCGAGTCCGGACTTCCGCCGCGGGCCACTGCTGCCATCTCGTCTCTCCGGGGGCCCGCCGTCGCCGGCATCCAGTCGCTCGTCGCGTCGACGGCGCAGCGGCTCGTGGCCTCCGATCAGTTCGCCGATCTCTGGGCGCAGAGTCTGCGCGTCACCCACAGGCAGGCCACGGCGCTGCTCAAGGATCAGCCCGACGCGGCGCTGGCGCTCTCCGACAGCGGCACCCTGAGCCTGCAGCTCGCCCCGCTGGTCGACGCGGTGAAGCAGCGTCTATCCGCCCCCGGCCTCGACTTCGTGAACCGGATCCCGGTGACGAACCGATCAGTCACGATCCTCCACTCGGACTCGTTGGGTCTGGCGCGCGTCTCGTACCGGGTGGCCGTGATCGGCGGACTCTGGCTGTCGTGGGTGGCGGTCGGACTGCTCGTCGGCGGGATCCTGGTAGCCAACCGCCGGCGACGGGCGACGGTCGCGTCGTCGTTGGCCGCGGCCGTCATCTTCGCACTGATGTCGATTGGCGTCTGGATCGGTGGAAACGTCTTCGTCTTCTCGATGAGCCCGAATCCGTTGCCGAGCGCTGTCGCGCACGCGATCTTCGACCAGGTGACCGCGATGATGGCGTCGACGCTGCGGGCCCTCACCTTCCTCGGGCTGCTGATCGCGGTGGTCGGCTGGTTCGCCGGCCCGGCGCGGCCCGCCCGCGCCGTGCGGTCGGTCCTCGACTCGGGGTTCACTGGTCTGCGTGGCGCGCTGGACCGCGCCGGCGGCGACACCCGTGGCTTCGGCCGAGCCGTCGACAAGTACCGCGCCGTGATCTACTGGATCGCCCTCGCACTCGGCATGGCCGCCTTGTTCGCCTCGCGGCCGGTGACATTCACCGCGATGGCCTGGCTGGTAGTCGCGCTGGTCGTCGTGGCCGTGGGTGTCGAGGTGGTCCGGAGACCGGAGGTGGGTGAGGGCGGCGTCACGTCTGAGCCGCCAGAAACCAGTTTGCCCGCAGCGACTCCTTCACCGACCGACCTCGGGTAGTCGCTAACAGCGCAAACCGGGGTGTTCGTGAGAAATGTCGGCGGCGGATGCAACACTGTGCGAGTGGAAGAAGGCATCTACGAACAGCTGGTAACCCAAGAGCTCCACGCTGAACTCGAGTCCAGCGGACGGCGTTACGAAACAGCCCGCATCGATGCTGTCGACGAACCGCATCTACTCGCTCGGCACGTGAGCGACGTAGTCTACCGGCATCTCACCGCGATCAAAGATCGATCGGACCGGTTGAATGCCGCCAACGACGTCATCCGTCGTCTCGACTCCGAGAGCGCCGCTGTTGAGGAGCCTGCACGTCAGCTCCTCCGCATTTACCAATCAGAGCATCCCGGCCTAACAAACCGAGCTTCAATACGCCCCACAACTCCTTTGTCCGAAGCTGCGCTCCTCACCAACGCTAGCGGCGAGCCTTCGATCGGGCATGAGCTCCCAGCCGAACTTGCGTCGGCAGATTCGGTCGACCTAGTCTGCGCGTTCATCCGTTGGAGCGGCGTCCGTTTGCTCGAAGCTCAACTCGCGACGCTCGCTGACACTGGTAAACCATTCCGGGTCATCACAACGACGTATCTGGGTTCCACCGAAAGAGAGACCCTCGACCGACTCGTGCGCAATTACGGGGCGCAAGTCCGCGTGCAATATGACAATCTCCGAACCCGCCTCCACGCGAAAGCGTGGTTGTTCCGCCGCCATTCGGGTTACGATACCGCATACATCGGTTCTTCGAATCTCTCCAATGCCGCGATGATTGACGGCGTCGAATGGAACGTGCGACTGTCGCGAGTCACCACCCCTGCCTTAATCGACAAGTTCACATCGACATTCGAGACCTATTGGAACAGTGACCCTTCGTTCGAATCCTATGATCCGGATCGAGACAGAGATCGCCTCGACGACGCCCTCGCAGTGGCTTCGGGTAATCGAAGTCACCGTTCGCTAACTCTGAGTACTTCAAGACTCGAAGTGAGGCCGTACCCATACCAGCAAATCATGCTCGAGGAGTTGCAGGCGGAGCGTGACGTACATGGCCGACACCGAAATCTGATTGTAGCGGCGACAGGAACCGGCAAGACCGTTCTTGCAGCTCTGGACTATCGCCGCATCGCTCACGCAGCCGAACACCGCCCACGGCTACTATTCGTAGCGCACCGTGAGGAGATTCTCAATCAGGCACTCAGGACCTTCCAAGAGGTGTTAACCGACCCAAATTTCGGCGAGTTGTATGTCGCCGGAGCTCGCCCAGAGCGATGGGATCACGTTTTCGCGAGCGTACAGTCGCTCAGTAGTTACGTCACCGAAATTCCTGCGAACCACTTCGAAGTGGTAATTATAGATGAGTTTCATCACGCTTCGGCACGTACATATCGACAGATAGTCGATCACCTGCAGCCCAATGAGATGGTGGCACTCACTGCTACCCCAGAGCGCGCCGACGGTATCGATGTTCGCCATTTCTTCGATGGTCGCATCGCATCTGAACTTCGATTGTGGGATGCACTCGAGGCCGAGCTGCTGTGCCCATTTCACTACTTTGGAATTGCCGACGGTACCGACCTATCCCGACTCAGCTGGAAGAGAGGAGGTTACGAAACAGCAGAACTTGAGACGTTGTATACCGGGGATGATGCGCGTGCACGGATCGTGCTCAACGCAGTACGCGATAAGATCGTCGCACCGCTCAACATGCGTGCACTGGGATTTTGCGTGAGCGTTCGCCATGCCGAGTACATGGCGCGAGTATTCACAGAAGCCGGAATCCCCTCTGCATCGGTGTCTGGCAAAATCCGGGGCGCCGAGCGGACCAAACTCCTCGCTAGTCTGGGCAATCGCTCCATCAATGCAATATTTTCGGTTGACGTATTTAACGAAGGCGTCGACATTAAGGAAGTCGACACGATCTTCATGCTCCGGCCAACAGAGAGCGCAACCGTATTCCTGCAGCAACTGGGGCGTGGACTTCGCCGCACTGAATCGAAACCTATTCTCACTATTCTCGATTTTGTCGGCAACCAACGCGAAGAGTTTCGCTGGGATCTCCGGCTCCGAGCACTAACGGGAGGCAGTCGACGGTCACAGAAACAGAAGGTCATCGATCAATTCCCAACGCTACCGTCCGGGTGTCGGATCGTGTTCGATAAGACCTCCCAAGAAATTGTTCTGGCCAGCCTTCAACGGCAGCTCACGATGCGATGGAAAGACATGGTCCGCGAACTACAATCGGTGGGCGATATCACCTTTGGAGAATTCCTGGACGAAACCGAATTGCCACTTGCGAACCTTGTCAAGGACGGCAACAAGTCATGGACTCGCCTGCGCCGAGATGCCGGCCATCTCTCCGCGTCAGGTTCGGTGCTGGAATCTGAGATCCTCAAGCGAAACCGAGCATTTTCACATGTTGACGATCCCGTCCGCGCGATAGCGTATCGGCGCTTACTCTCCGACACGAAGACCTACAGCGAACTGTCCGATCGAGACAGGCGACTCGCGGATATGTTGATATTTTCCGTCTGGCCGACAGGCGGAGATTTCGCTTCCCTCCGTGAAGCTCTAGAACTTCTGCGATCAGAGCCTGAGGCATGCAAAGAACTGATCGCGATTACGGACTACGGATTTGAGAATTCTCGACAGCAAACAAGACCACTGGCGGGATCACTGCGTGATCTACCGCTGCAGCTCCACGCACATTACCAGCGCGAGGAGATTCTTGCTGCTCTCGGTGTTGCGTCACTACAATCCAAGCCAGGGAATTTTCGCGAAGGTGTAAAGTATATCGACGACCTCAATGTCGACGCATTCTTTGTGACGTTGACGAAGTCTGACACCGGATTCTCGCCGACGACAATGTATCGGGACTATCCGATAAGCCGTAGGTTGTTCCATTGGGAAAGTCAGTCGACAACGACACTTGCTTCAAGGACTGGTCAACGTTATGTGAACGGGACCAGCACTGTGCTGTTGTTCGTCCGACATCGGAAGGTGGGCGAGTTTGGCCCCATGCCGTACATGTTCATCGGCCCAGCAACGATGGCAGATCACCGAGGCGAGCGACCGATCGCCGTCACCTGGAGACTTTCATACGAGATGCCCGCCGAGTTCTTCCACGAAGCCAAGGTGGCTGCGGGGTAGATTCGCCGCCCCCGCGCTCCCGTGGTTTCGACACGCTCGTCGCTCCGCTCCTCGCGGCTCAACCAGCGGGCAGGGCTCAACCAGCCGACGGGTCGCCTACTCCCCCTCGGCGCTCCACTTCTCCACCACGACCATGCCGGGGACCTTCGGGACCTTCAGATCCTTGACCTTGTGAGTCTTGCCCTTCTTGTTCCGGGCGATCGGGTCTTCGTCGACGACCAGTTCCTCGTAATCCTCGTCAGCAGGGTCCTCAGCGGTGTCCTCGATGCCGGCTTCCTCGACGTCCGCGCCGGAGTCTGCGTCCGCGTCGGGCTCCGCCGATTCCTCGACATACGTCATTCCCAGGTACTTGCGCCACGTGTTGTCGTCCCGGGGCACCACACCGTCCTCGGCGGCGGCGCCCTCGGCGGTACGGACCTGGTTCATCAATGCGATCGCGCGACGACGGAGGTCGTCCTCGACGCTGCCGACGGCATGCTTGCGGAAGGGGATATCGACTCGATAGAGCGAGGGGCTCACGGCCGCGACGGGGAAACCTGCGCCGGCGAGACGCTCGAACACCTTCTGCACCAAGGCCAGCGCCGGCTGGGTGGTGACGATGCCGTCGAGCACACTGCCGCGTTCGCGCTCGGCGGCTTTCGCCGCCTCCCACTCGTTGATCTGACGATGCAGATCGGCGTGCTCACCGCCCAGAACGCCGGGTGTTCGATTCGACACTTTGTCGATGAAGCTCTGCGCCACGTCGTCGATGTCGAACGCCCCGACCGCCGAATCAGCGGCGATGCGCGCGTGGAACAGCACTTGCAGGAGGAGATCGCCGAGCTCAGAGCAGAGTTCCTCGGACGTACCGTGGTCGATCGAGTCGAGCAGCTCGTACACCTCTTCGAGAAGGTACTTGCGCAGCGAGTCGTGCGTCTGCAACCGCTCCCACGGGCCCATGCGACGAAGCCGGTCCATCAGCTCGACAGCCCGCAGCAGCTTGCCGCCCGGGAGATTACTGCCTTCGATGACCGGCTCGCCCCACTTCAACCGCTCGACGACAGCCGGATGATCACGATCAGAACTCACCAGGGTCTTAGTACCGTCGTCCTCGACCAGACCGACGAGCTCGTACGACGGCAACTGCCACAACAGCGACGGGTGCACCTCTTCGGTGACGGCCACGGTCTCCGCGAGCAGCGCCACCGCACCGGCAGGAACGAGATCGGGTCGCGACGCGTCGAGCAGGACCACGGTCATGGAAGCTCCTCCTCGCAAATCAGTGTCAACCTCGACATTAACGCGTCACAAGGCTTCGCTCCGGTCACACGCGCGGGAAGGAATCGTGTCGCGCATTACTGCCGGGATGGCGGCCTGACACCGAGCCATCCTCACTGCCGTCTTCACTCGGCACGCCCCTGATCTCCGTCAGTACTGCCCGCAATGCCGGGTCGGCCTCCGCGCTGTGCCTCCACACGGTATGGACCTCACGCCGCGGCGCATTCTGCAACTCGCGCACCGCCACCCCCTCCGGCACGCGAGGCCGGGCGAGGCGCGGGATCAGCGCGACCACGTCGCCCGCCTCGACCAACGCCATCTGCGTGCCGAAGTCGTCCACCGAGTGGATCACGTCCGGCTGCTGCTCCGACTCGGCGAACAACCGCTCGAACCACCGATGACAGACCGTGCCGACGGGACTGGTCACCCATCCGCAGTCGCGGAGCTCGGCCCGCCGGATCGGCCGGTCGGCCTCAGCCAGCGGATGCCCCAGCGGCACCGCGAGGTCGCCGATGTCGGTGTGCAGATGCGACCGCTCCAGCCCCGCCGGCACCGCGACCGTCACGCCGTCGGCGTCGTGAACCATCGCGAGATCGGCGTTGCCCGACTCGACCGCGTACACGGCGGGCACCGGATCGAGTTCCGTCACCTCGACTCGCACCTCCGGATGGAGGCGTCGCACACGCTTCAATGCGGGCGCGACGGTGCCGCGGACACCGGTCGAGAACGCTGCGATCCTCACCACACCGCGCGGCGAACCGGCATCCACCGACCGTGCCGCCGCCACCGACTTCTCAAGCGCGTTCAGCACTTCCGGCGCGGTCTCGACGAGCGCATGTGCGGCCGGAGTCAGCACCACCCGGCGCCCGGCCGGCGCCACCAGACGCACCCCGACCTGCGACTCGAGCCTCTTGATCTGCTGAGAGATGGCCGAGGGCGTGAACCCGAGCTCGTCGGCGGCCCGCGCCATCGTCCCCAAATCGGCGACGGCCCGCAGAGCTCTCAATGCTCCGACATCGATCATGAAGTACTCCTAACGATTACTCACGATAACTCCTCGCTTGTGGTGAACTATTTCCGTGGCGACGATGAATGCATGACTTCGACCTCGCATCCCGCGCGCGCGATCTTCGGATCGAACCTCGTCGCCATGCCGACGCCGATGAACCCCGACGGCTCGCTCGACGAGGTCGGCATCGGCGCGGTGGCGAAGCATCTCGTCGACACCGGCTGCGACGGGATCGTGGTGGCCGGCACCACCGGGGAGGCTCCGACCCTCGAACTCGTCGAATTGCTTCGCGTACTGGAACTGGTCCGCGCCGCGGCGGGTTCGGCGACCCGCCTCGTCGTCGGCGTGGGCACCAATCACACGGCTAAGAGCGTCCAGACCGCCAGAGCAGTCGCCGCGGCAGGCGCCGCCGACGCTCTGCTGGTCGTGACGCCCTACTACTCGAAGCCGTCTCAGGCCGGAGTGATCGCTCACACGGTGGCGATCGCCGACGCCACCGAACTCCCGGTGATGCTCTACGACATCCCCGGCCGCACCGGCCTCGCTCTCACCCGGGAGACGCTCGTCGAACTCTCGCACCACCCGCGCATCGCCGCGGTGAAGGATGCGAAGGGGGATCTGTTCGAGGTGATGTCGTTGATGGCCGAGACCGGGATGGCGTACTACTGCGGCATCGACGAGCTGAACCTGCCGTACCTGGCGGCCGGAGCCTCGGGTCTGGTCAGCGTGATGGGAGTGGTCGGCGCAGACCGCAACAGGGACCTCATCACGGCGATCGATGCGGGCGATCTGCCGCGGGCCCGCGCGATCAATGACGCCGTCCTCCCCCTGACGATCGCACTGATGCGCACAGCACCGGGTGTGGTGACCGCGAAGGCCGCGCTCCGCGAGATCGGCGTCATCTCCCATGCCGCCGTACGCGCGCCACTGCTCGAGGCGACCGCCTCTGAGGTCGCCGTCATCCGTGCCGCCCTCGCAGCCGACGGTCAGCCGACCGGCGATCGGTTGCTGACGGCATAGCCGACGCGCGCTATCACCCTCAGAACGGCGGTTCGCCGTCGCCAACCAGCATCGCCTCTCGGCGTCGGCGGTTAGCCGCGCGCCGCTGCATCCGATAGCGATGTTTGGCCTGGGTGCGGGTCCGTGCCCTCTCGGGCTCCCCCTCGGCGTGTCGTGGCGGTTCGCGCGACTGACCGATCGACACGCCGTGACGGCACTGGAAGCGGCCCAGCTCCGGCAGCAACCAGAGGTTCAGCGCCTGCTGACGCACCGAGACTCCGTCCGGGGTCGTCACCTCCGACCAGAGAACACCGGCCGCATCGACGACCTGGTCGTCGACCCACCCGCTGCCGAAGGTCTTCAGACCGTGATGGAAACGGCATTTCGGGTTCAGATTGCACAAGCAGGTCGGGCCGCCCGCGGCGGGGTCCACGTGATCGAACTCGACGACGTGATCGAGATCGGATTTCCACGCGGGACGATCGCAGCCCGGCCAGGTGCACGTGCCGAACAGGGCACGCACCGCGGTGGCTACAGCGGCGGACGGCCGGTATCGATCCGCATGGGCGGCGCAGTCGGCGATGACCTTGTCGATGTCGAGTTCCCGTACCACCGCGTCGGGCCGAGCCATGAGTTCACGCGCACGCCTGGCCGAGATCGGACCGACCCCGTCTTCGTACGCCGGAGTCTCCGACGTCCCGTCGAGGGCGTCTTTGCGGACCACGACGTGAACCACGATCTGACCGCGCCGCGATTCGACCTGCTCCGGCGACAGGGCCGAAGCGCAGTCGTCGCGATCGCATCGGCAGGTGAACTCGGCGCGATGCAGCAGCGCGGTCGCGGCATCGGACAGACGGGCCTGCTTCGTGCGGGGATCGAAGGGACAGACGCCGTCGGCGAGGGCGTCGATGGTACCGAGCGCGATCATCGCATCCTCGGACGAACCGGTGATGACCATCTCCGACATGCCGTCGGACACCGGGGACACGACCACGTTCTTTCCTGCTGCGATCTGCTCGCGCGTCATGGTCACCGCATCGGGATCGTACTCGGCGACCACCGCGGAGACGATCGACTCGACGCGGGCGGCCGATAGCCCGCCCGCCTCGGAGAGACGGTGCGCGATCTCCGCGTCGATGAACTCCAGGAGCTCCAGGTCGTCCACGAGCGCCGTCTGCTCGACGGCCCGCGTGAACCACGCGACCGTGATCCGACCGTCGCGCAGCAGCCTGCCCACCGCCGGGATCCGCTCCACGCACGCGATCGCGCGATCGACGAACATCTCAGCGGTGTGCGGCCGTACTCCGGCTGCGACCGCGTAGGCCGCGGCCGTCTGGCATTGCGGGTCGTAGAGCCGCGAGTACGCGTCCACCGCCGAATCGGCCTCCAACTCAGCCCTTCTCGCCTGATACAGGCGGTACACGGCGGCGTAGCGATGCCACATCACCGCGCCCTGATAGCAGTCCGATCGAGCGGCGAATCGCAACAGCGCGGCTCGATCGCCCTTCGCGCCGTCCGGGATTCCGATCCGGAATGACGATCGCATCGTCGTCGATCCGGACCGTCGAACCCTGAAAACGGTCGATTCGAGTACTCATGCCGCCCCCCTTCATCGAACTCACATTCGAGACTATCGGAGGGGTCTGACATCGACCGGACGCTACGACTCTACGACTCCAGCGGCGCGATCGTCTGAAGGAACGTGACCAGATAGTCGACGAGCTCTGTGTCCCGGAGCCGGGGGGAACCGACGCCGCCGGTACGCGGGATCGGCAGTGTCACCATGTGGGTCGCGGCACGGTAGCTCGCCGACGAGTACATGCGCGCGAGCCGGACCTGCTGGCTGTCGAGCAGAAGCATCGGTGAGATCCGGATGGATTGACCGGCCAGACCGACCTCCGCGATACCGCGTTCGCGGCACCGGAGCCGCAGACGTGCGATCGCCGCGAGACGCTGCGTCTCGACGGGCGGCTCACCGTAGCGGTCGGTCAGTTCGCTCATCACCTCGTCGACGTCATCGTCACTGGTGGCCGACGCCAGCTTGCGGTATGCCTCCAGCCTGAGCCGGTCCGCCTCCACGTACTCGACGGGGATGTGCGCGTCCACCGGCAGGTCGATGCGCACCTCGACGGTCTCCTCGGTCGCCACTGCCTTGCCGTCGGCCGCGGCTCGGTACGCCTCGACCGCTTCGCCGACCAACCGCACGTAGAGGTCGAAGCCGACACCCGCGACGTGCCCGGACTGCTCGGCACCGAGGACGTTGCCGGCACCGCGCAGCTCGAGATCCTTGAGCGCCACCGCCATGCCGGCACCGAGTTCGTTGTTCTGGGCGATGGTCGCGAGCCGGTCGTAGGCCGTCTCGGTCAGCGGCTTGTCCGGGCTGTACAGCAGGTACGCGTACCCGCGCTCCCGGCTTCGCCCGACGCGCCCGCGCAGCTGGTGCAGCTGCGAGAGCCCGAAGTTCTCCGCACGGTCGACGATCAGGGTGTTGGCGTTCGAGATGTCGAGCCCGGTCTCGATGATCGTGGTGCACACGAGGACGTCGTACTCGCGGTCCCAGAAGCCCTGGACGGTTCGTTCCAGTTGCTCCTCGCCCATCTGCCCGTGCGCGACCACCACCCGGGCCTCGGGAATCATGTTCGCGAGATGCTTGGCGGTCTTGTCGATGGTCGAGACGCGATTGTGCACGTAGAACACCTGACCGTCGCGCAGCAGCTCGCGCCGGATGGCCGCCGCGACCTGCTTGTCGGAGTATGCGCCGACATACGTCAGGACCGGGTGCCGTTCCTCGGGCGGAGTGAGGATGGTCGACATCTCGCGGATACCCGCCATCGACATCTCGAGGGTGCGCGGGATCGGTGTCGCCGACATGGTGAGCACGTCCACGTGGGTGCGCAGCGCTTTGATGTGCTCCTTGTGCTCCACACCGAAGCGCTGCTCCTCGTCCACGATCACCAGACCGAGGTCTTTCCATCGGACGCCGGTCTGCAGCAGCCGATGCGTGCCGATGACGACGTCGACCTCACCGGAGGCCATCTGCGCGATGATCTCCTTCGACTCGGCCGGATCGGTGAACCGCGACAACCCGCGCACGGTGACCGGGAAGCCCGCCATCCGCTCGGTGAAGGTCTGCAGGTGCTGCCCGGCGAGAATCGTCGTCGGTACCAGGACCGCGACCTGCTTCCCGTCCTGAACGGCCTTGAACGCGGCGCGGACTGCGATCTCGGTCTTGCCGTAACCGACGTCGCCGACCACCACCCGGTCCATCGGGACCGGCTTCTCCATATCGGCCTTGACCTCGCCGATCACCGTCATCTGGTCGACGGTCTCGGTGTAGTCGAAGGCGTCCTCCATCTCCCGCTGCCACGGGGTGTCGGGGCTGAACGCGAAACCCGGTGCCGCATGCCGTGCGGCGTACAGCTGCACCAGTTCGCCCGCGATCTCCCGGACCGCCTTGCGCGCCTTGCGCTTGGTATTGGCCCAATCGGAACCGCCGAGCTTGCTGAGCCCCGGCTGCTCACCGCCGACGTAGCGCGACAACTGGTCGAGTGCGTCCATCGGAACGTACAGGCGGTCGCCCGGCTGTCCCCGCTTGCCGGGCGCGTACTCGATCACGAGGTACTCGCGCCGGGCACCGGAGACCGTGCGTTCGATCATCTCGACGAACTTGCCGATGCCGTGTTGGTCGTGCACCACCAGGTCACCGGCGCTCAACGCCAGCGGGTCGACCTGATTGCGCCGCTTGGCCGGCAGTCGCCGGCCGTCCTTCACACCGACGACGCGAGCGCCGGTGACGTCCGCCTCGGTGGCGATCACCAGACGCGCCGACGGGCAGACCAGTCCGCGCCGCAGCGTGCCGTGGAAGACGCCGACCGCGTCGGCCGGCAACTCATCGCCCGGCTCCACGAGCCGGGCCGGGACCTCGGCCTCACCGAGACGGTCGACGAATCGCATCGCAGTGCCCCGGCCGGCGGCGATCAACGCCGCACGACCGCCCGAGGCGACCTGAGCGCGCAACGACGTCATGAACTCGTCGAGCTCGGCGGGGTCGCCGTGCGGCGCCGGCCCGGGCTGCAGATCGAGTTCGAGCTCCTCGCCCGATCCCGCCGAGAGCGGACTCATCGTCCACCACGGTTTGCCCGCCTCGACGGTCGCACGTTCGACGTCACCGACGCTGCGGTAGGCACTCGCCGACAGGTCGATGGAGGGTTCGCCCGCGGCCACGGGCGCCGCTGCCCCCAGCGCCGCGGCGTTCCACGACGCCTCCAAGAACTCCTCGCCGGTCCTCGCCAGATCGGCGGCACGGGTGCGCACCTTCTCCGGATCGAGGACCAGTACCCGAGTGCCGTCGGGCATCACCTCGGTGAGCATCTGCATCCGGCCGTCGACGAGTGCCGGGATCAGCGCTTCCATTCCCTCGACGGGAATGCCCTCCGACAGTTTGGTCAGGATCTCGCGCAGCGACTCGTCCTCGACTGTCGACGCGAGTTCGGCGGCCCGGTCCCGGACCTCGGCGGTCAGCACCAGTTCTCGGCACGGATGAATCTGGACCACCGACGTGTCGATCTCCGGCTGCGTCCGCTGGTCGGCGACGGAGAACGCGCGGATGTCGGTCACCTCGTCGCCCCAGAACTCCACTCGCACCGGGTAGTCGGCGGTGGTCGGGAAGATGTCGAGGATGCCGCCGCGCACCGCGAACTCGCCGCGGGCACCGACCATGTCGACGCGCTCGTAGGCCATCTCGACGAGCTTCTCGATCAGACCGTCGAACTGCGCCTCCGTGCCTTCGGTGAGCGTGACCGCGCGCATCGCACCGAGCCCGGGAGCCATCGGCTGCACGAGGGAACGGACGGTCGCGACCACGACGCGCAACGGGGACACCGCCGGGTCGGCCAGTCGACTGAGCACCGCGAGCCGGGCACCGACCGTGTCGGCGCTGGGCGATAGCCGCTCGTGCGGCAGCGTCTCCCACGACGGGAATTGAGCGACGACCGACGTCCCGTTGGGCCCCGACGGCAGCAGTTCCGACAGTTCGGTCGTGAGGTCGTCGGCCTCCCGACCGTTGGCGGTCACGACCAGGACGAGGTTCTCGGAGATCTCGGCCAGTTGCGCAACCACCAGCGGCCGGGCCGCGTCCGGTGCCGTGATGTCGAGGCGAGTCTCGCCCACTCGTTCCCGCAGCAAACCGAAGGCCGCATCACGAAACGCGAAGGAGGTCAGCCCGGACAGGGATGGACGCGGCGCAGAGGGGGTCGACACTGTGTCAAGTGTAGAAGACCACCACGTCCTGTCGCCCCCAGGCTCGTCGGTCCCCAGGCTCGTCGGTCCCGGGCTTGTCGGTCCCCCAGGCTCGTCGAGTAAGTCGAGGAGCGGAGCGACGAGGCGCATCGAGACCGCGCAGGCCGCCTGACACGGTCTCGATACGCCGCGGCGCTGCGCGCCGAGGCTACTCGACGAGCCTGGGGAGGGCACCGCGCGCCGAGGCTACTCGACGAACCTGGGAGGGCACCGCGCGCCGAGGCTACTCGACGAACCTGGGGAGGGCACTGCGCGCCGGGCCCTCTCGACGAGCCTGGGGAGGGCACCGCTCCCCCTCCTTCACCCCGACCGACCGGCGGCCGCGAGCAGCGATGCGCCGAGCGGGCGCGAAGGAGCGGCGCCGGGCAGAATCGCGTACACCGAGGAGCCGATGGGCGTCGTCCACTCATTCAGGTCGTCGTGTTCGTCCAGGCGCCGCTGAACCGGAATGTACTGCTTGACCGGATCCCGCTGATACGCGGCGAAGATCAGCCCGCTGTTGGACGTGTCCGCCGAGCCCGCCTCGGGCGGGTCGTCGTAATTGAACCCGCGACGGATGAACTGCTCGTCCGGCGCCCGACGATGCGCCCGCGCGATGTGCGACGACGGCGGGATCACCGGGATGCCGCCGCGTGAGGCTTCGAAATCAGGATCGTCGGACTCGTAGCGCCCGGTCAGCGGTGCGCCGTTGTCGAGGGTGCGACCTGTGGAGAGCTCCCGCCCCCGGCGATCGAGCGCCTCCCAGGTGTCCATGTGCATCGCGATGCGCCGCAACACCAGGCTCGTCCCGCCGGCCATCCAGGGCTGTTCGCGCCCGTCGTCCCAGAGAAGGGAGCCGTAGTCGTCGGGGCTCGGCTGGACGGTGCCGTCCACCTGTCCGAACAGGTTGCGCATCGTGCCCGGCGCCATTCCCGGACTGTTGCGAAACCCCCGCTGCACCCACCGGACCCGCACACTGCGGCGGACCGACGAGGTCAGCATGCGCGTCGCATGTGCGAGGGCCACGGGGTCGTCGGCGCCGATCTGCAGAAGCAGATCAGTCTGTCCCCACCGCGGATCCAGCCGGTCGATCGAGAAGGGCGGGAGCGGCGCGAGCCATGACGGCCGCAGAGGCGCGAGAGCCGGCGCCCGGAACACCCGGTCACCGAGACCGACGGTGACCGTCAGGTTGCACGGCAGCACCGCGAGTTCGGGCTCGGTGTCGGACAGGCTCGGCTCGGCACGGGTGAGCCTCGACGCGTCCTGCGTCCACAGGCGAAGGACCCCCGCGAAAGTGTCGACGTCGGTCGGGTCGACGAGATCCAGGCCGACGAATTGAGCGTGCGACTGAGCCGGGGTCACGATGCCGGACTGATGCGTGCCGTAGAACGGCGTCAGGCCGGAACCCGCGGCGGGGTCGGGCGAGGAGAACTCTCGCCCGACGCCCACCGCGGCCGCCCCGATGCCGATGCCCGCCAGGCCCGCTCCGCCGGCGAGGAGGGTACGGCGCGAGACGCGACCAGTCCGCTGCTCAGTCACTGATGCGAGTCGGCGTGCGCCGACTCGGACTGCTGCATGTCGTGCCCGGCCGTACCGTGGTCCATGTCCGGGTGGTCAGTGTCCCCGCCGGGCGCGTAATTCTCCTGATTGCCGTCGAAGTCTCGGGCGAGAGCGTCGAAGGTCTTGGTGGAGCCGTCCTCGAAGCGGATCGTGAACGCGACGTTCTGTCCGGTCGTGATCGGCCTGGTGACATCCATGAGCATGAAGTGCTCAGCGCCCGGCGACAGCGTGATCGACGACTTCGCCGGGACGAGGAAGCCGCCGTCCTTCTGGCGCATCGTGGTGCCGCCGGAGCCGTTGTCGACCACTTCGTGCATCTCGGTGGTGCGGGCGAGGTCGGTGTGCGCCGACACGATGCGGATGTCGTGGTCGGACGAGTTGGCGATGGTCCCGAAGGCGGCGGTCATTCCCGATTCGGCGGCCTTGACCCATTGGTCGGAGACGGTGATCGAATCGGAGGCCGGTGCGGAGGAGTCGTCGCTGCCGCAGGCCACGACGACGAAGGACAGCAGGGCTGCGGCGGTGAGGCCGAGCGAACGGATGAGGGTACGGCTTATCGCCATGAGTGATGTCTCTTTCGTGCAGAGTCTGATACCCCGCGATCGGATGAGACCGCCGGGGTGGTGTCGGATGGGGTTCAGACCAGCGAAGGAGGACCGCGGACCGCGGCGGAGGCGACCATCGGCGCGGGCCGGAGCGCGGCAGCGTGCCGGTCGGCGCGGATGACGACGAAAGCGGGGTCGAGACACACCCGCGTGCTCACCAACCGCCAGACATGGGACACGCTGTTGCCGTACGCCCGGCTCAGTTGCTCGGCGACGAAGAGCACGGCAGCCGCGGCGGGGACGGCGAGTGCGTGCCAGAACAGCATCAACGGCCCGGGCGTCACGCCGGTTCCGTGTCCCGCGTGCCCTGCCATCAGCGACAGCACTCCGTGAGCGGTCGCCTGGCCCGCGGACAGCGCGACCAACGCGCCGGTCGCAGAGATGCCGATCCGGCCGCGAGCCCGTGCTCGCTCCACCGATCGCACCTGAGCGGCGCGGACCAGTCCGACCCCGAGCGCCAGGCCGAGGAGCACCGCGGACTGCGCCGTCGTGGGAAGGTGCCCACCGCCGATCGAGTGGGCCGCGACACCCAGGATGAGCGAGACCACCGATGCCAGGAACCCGTGCGCGGTCGCGGGGACCTGCGCACCGGTCGGCGTCGGGCGAATCAGCACGTCGTCAAGGGTACTACCGGAGGTCGTACCGGCCGAGTCGGCCGCCCTTCGCGGCTCTTGCGCGCGACTGCTCGTCGTCGACGCGCTCGTCGACCGGACCGTCGTCGACCCGGCCGTCGGACACGCTGCCTGACCTCGGCGATCGCCGCCTCGGTTTGAATCATCGGCGTTCGCCACCGATCGTGGAGTGCATGTCTGACGAACGGGAGAATGCTGACAGCGAACCACGGGGGACGGACACAGAGCACGGGACGGACACAGAGCACGGGACGGACACTGAGCACGGGACGGACACAGCCGCCGTGCTCTTGGACGGCGCAGTCTTGATCGACCCGTACACAAAAGAGGCGACATCCGTATCTCCGGGCGTTGCACCGGTGCCCCACCACTGGCACGTCGGCGAGAACGACACCGATGAGGAGATCACCGAGAAGCTCAAGCGCCAGGGAGTCCGGCTCGGCCGCGGTGGAATCGCTCCGGCGGTGTTCTGGCCGGCACTGATCGTGATCGTCGCGGTGAGCGCTCTCGCCGTCGCGTTCCCCGACCAGACGAGCGAAGTCTTCACCGATGTCCAGAACTGGATCGTCTCGAACCTGGGCTGGTACTACATGCTGATCATCGCGTGTTTCGTGGTGTTCGCGGTCGCGCTGTGCTTCTCCAGGCTCGGCCGCATCCGGCTGGGCAGACCCGATGAGGCTCCCGAGTTCGGCAGGGTGAGCTGGTTCTGCATGCTGTTCGCCGCCGGCATGGGCATCGGACTGGTCTTCTACGGCGTCGGTGAGCCACTCACATATGCGACCGTGCAACCGAAACCCGGCTGGAGCGGTAGCCAGGAGGACATCGCCGGTCTGGCGATGGCCCAGACATTCATTCACTGGGGTCTGCACCCGTGGGCGGTGTACGCGGTGATCGGGCTCGCGCTGGCATACGCGATCCACCGCCGCGGGCGACCGGTGTCGATCCGGTGGGCGCTCGAACCGCTGCTCGGCGATCGGGTGAAGGGCTGGGCAGGCGACCTCATCGACATTCTCGCCATCTTCGGCACGGTCTTCGGCGTCGCCACGTCGCTGGGGCTCGGCGTGCAGCAGATCTCAGCGGGCATGCAGTCGATCGGCGTCATCGACTCCGTCGACAACACCCTCCTGGTGATCCTCATCGTCGCCATCACCTTCCTGGCGACCCTGTCGGTGGTGAGCGGTCTGGGCACCGGAATCAAGTGGTTGTCGAACATCAACCTGTCGATCGCCGGACTGCTGGTGATCGCGATGCTGCTGATCGGTCCCACTCTCTTTCTTCTGCGCAACTTCGTGCAGTCGATCGGCGTCTACTTCGCCAACCTGTTCAACATGACGCTCGACGTCGGAGCCTTCCAGGGCCAGGAGGCACAGGACTGGCTCAGCGACTGGACGATCTTCTATTGGGGCTGGTGGATCGCCTGGGCGCCTTTCGTCGGCGTGTTCATCGCCCGGATCTCGCGCGGGCGGACAGTGCGCGAGTTCATCGCCGGATGCCTGATCGTGCCGACTCTGGTCGGATTCGTCTGGTTCTCGGTGCTCGGTGGTACGGGCCTGCACCGGCAGTTCTTCGGCGAGGGTGACCTGGTGGAGGACGGCAAGGTCTCGCCCGAGGGATCGCTGTTCCACGTGCTGTCGGACATGCCGCTCGGCACGGTCTTCTCGATTCTCGGGATCGTCCTGGTGGCCGTCTTCTTCATCACCTCCTCCGATTCCGGCTCACTGGTCGTCGACATGCTCGCCTCGGGCGGCCACCCCAATCCGCCGGTGTGGTCCCGCGTGCTCTGGGCGTCGCTCGAGGGCGTCGTCGCAATCGCTCTCCTGCTCGCGGGCGGACTGCGGTCGCTGCAGGCCGCGTCGCTGGCCACGGCCCTGCCGTTCAGCGTGATCCTCGCGATGATGTGCTTTGCGACCGTGCGGGGTCTGCGATTCGAGCACGACAAACTGCGGCGGGCCGCTCAGGCACAGCGGTTGGAGGCCGCGACGTCGCACATCGCGGGCGAGGTCTTCAGCACGATGCCGGACGAGCCGGCCCTGCGCGATTATGTCGACGACCGCATCGACTACCGCCTGAGCCGGACCCGGGGCGGGTGGCGACCCGAGCGTTTCGGCCCGAAGCACCGCGAGTAGACCGTACTGGGCCTTCGGGCGATCTATGGCCCGATCGTGTACTGCAGGTAGACGCAGCCGATCCAGCGGTCGAACTTGCGCCCGACACCGGGTGTGCGACCCACTTCGACGAAACCGACCTTCGTGTGCAGCGCGATCGACTCCGGAACGTCCTCGGAGACCACGGCCATGATGGTGCGCGTCACCGCCGGGTCCGCCGCGTCGATCAACGCGCGCAGCAGGTGCTTGCCCGTCCCCCGGCCCGCCGCCTCGGGCCGAAGGTAGATGCTGTCCTCGGCGGTCCAACTCCAGCCCGCCTTTCCCCGATACACGCCGAGATAGGCGTAACCGACCACCTCGCCGGGTGCGCCGGCCACGAGGAACGGGCGTCCCGCGGCAACAGTCGTCTCGAGTCTGGTCCGCCACTGCGCGACGGAGGGCGCCTCGAGGTCGAACGTCGCAGTGGAGTTCTCGACGTAATACCGGTAGATGTCGGCAACGGCCTCGCAGTCGTCGGACGTCGCCGGGCGAACGGTCAGCATGTGCTGATCTTGCCGCACCGCCGGGCAACTACGCTCGACTGGTGGGCGATAACGAGTCAGAACCTATCGAGGTCCGCGAGGAGGACGTCGAGGACCACGGAGCCGACCGCCTCAAGACGGGGCTGAAGCCACGCCACCTCGTGATGATGAGCCTCGGATCCGCCATCGGCGCGGGACTGTTCGTCGGGTCCGGAGAAGGCATCGCGCTCGCCGGACCCGCGGCACTCGTCTCGTACGCCATCGTCGGCGTCATCATCGTCTCGGTGATGCGGATGCTGGGCGAACTCGCGGCGGCCGATCCGAATCCCGGCGCGTTCTCCTACTACGTCGGCAAAGCTCTCGGGCCCGGAGCCGGCTTCATGATGGGCTGGCTGTGGTGGGTCCAGATGACGATCGTGGTCGCAGCCGAGTCGCTCGCGGCGGCGGAAGGACTCAACGCACTCGTCGGCCTGCTGCCCGTCTGGGCGTGGGCGCTGGTGTTCATGACTGTATTCAGCGTGCTCAATCTGACCGGAGTGTCGAACTTCGGCGAGCTGGAGTTCTGGCTGTCGTTGATCAAGGTGACGTTCATCGTGCTTTTCCTGGTGATCGGAGCGGCCTACCTCTTCGGGTGGATGTCCGAGCCGTCTCCTGGACTCGCCAACGCCGGCGACTTCCTCCCGCACGGCATCGGCGGTGTCACGGCCGCACTTCTGGTGATCGCGTTCGCCTTCGGCGGAATCGAGATCATCGCCGTCGCCGCCGCGGAGACCGACGATCCCGGTCCGAGCGTCACGAAAGCCATCCGGACCATCGTCTGGCGCATCCTGGTCTTCTACGTGGGATCGGTGGCGGTGATCATGCTCGTCCTACCGGCAGACGATCCGCGCATCCGCGAATCGCCGTTCGTCGGCGTGCTCGAGCAGACCGGCCTTCCGGCGGTCGCCGCCACGATGGGCGCCATCATCGTCGTCGCGCTGCTGTCGTCGATGAACGTCAACCTCTACGGCGCGTCGCGGATGCTGTTCTCCCTGTCGGTGCGACGGATGGCGCCGCGGTCGGCGCGGCGGGTCTCCCCCCGTGCGGTTCCCGTCCCCGCGCTGCTCGCCAGCACCGTGTTCGGCTTCCTCGCAGTGCCCGCGACCTACTTCTGGGGCGACCAGGTTCTCGATCGTCTCCTATCGGTGGTCGGCTCGACGCTGCTCGTCACGTGGCTCGCGATCACCTGCGCCCAGATCGTGCTGCGCAGACGCGCCGAGCGCGACGGAACGCCGCTGCCGCTGAAGATGTGGGGGTATCCATACCTGTCGTGGCTCACGCTGATAGCTCTGGTCGCTATCACGGTGCTGGCGATCGTGACCCCGTCGGTTCGCGGTCAGGTGATCTCGACCGCCGTTCTGGTGACCGTTCTCTGGACTGCGGGAGCAGTCACTTATCGTCGTCGTTCGACGCAACCGAGTCGGCGAGCGCGGGGTGCACGGTAGGCTGCGTCGGCTCTTTGTACTCCGCGTCGACGAGCATCGGCTCGGGATCGAGCCGCGTGAGGCCGTTCCAGCACAGATTCACCAGATGCGCGGCCACGACCTCCTTCTCCGGCTGCCGGACGTCGAGCCACCACTGTGCGGTCACTGAGACCATGCCCACCAGCGCCTGCGCGTAGAGAGGCGCCAGCGCGGGATCGAATCCGCGCCGCTCGAAGTCCCCGGCGAGAATGTGTTCCACCTGGCTGATCGCGTCGTTCAGCAGGCTCGAATAGCGAGTGTCCTCGCCCCCGCTGGTCGACTCTCCTCGGACCAGGATGCGGAACCCGTCGGTCCGCTCCTCCATGTAGGTCAGCAGCGCCAGCGCGACCTGCTGAATCCGGTACAGCGACCGATTCTTCGTGAGCGAGGACGTGACCATTTCCAGCAGGGTCTCCATCTCGCGGTCGACGACGACGGCGTAGAGACCTTCCTTGCCGCCGAAATGCTCGTAGACGATGGGCTTCGACACACCGGCACGCTGAGCGATCTCCTCGATCGACGTTCCCTCGAAGCCACGTTCGGCGAACAGCCCCCGCGCCACCTCGATGAGCTGCAGTCGACGCTGAGCCCCGGTCATCCGGGCCCGGGGTGCCTTCGTGACGACTTCTGCTCCGCTCTCCGCGGGCCTGCTGATGGCCATGCCACCAATGGTAGTGCCGGCCTCAGACTCCGAAAGCCACCGAGCACGGAGAGAGGGAGTCACGCTGTGCCCGGTTCCCCGAGGTTTGTCGAGTAGGCGGGTGAGCGTAGCGAGCACGGCGTATCGAGACCACTGCCCGTCGTGTGGTGGTTTCGACTCGCTTCGCTCGCTCAACCAGCCTAAGAGGGGTGCGCGCTCAACCAACCTGGAAAGAACGTCGCCCGAGGTTTGTCGAGTAGGCGTGTGAGCGTAGCGAGCCCGCCGTATCGAGACGACTCTGCACCGCTCGTGTGGTGGTTTCGACTCGCTTCGCTCGCTCAACCAGCCTAAGAGGGTGCGCGCTCGACCGGCGTGGAATCGCCGGCTCCCTCGAGGTTTGTCGAGTAGGCGGGTGAGCGTAGCGAGCACGCCGTATCGAGACCAGCCTGCACCCCTCGTGTGGTGGTTTCGACTCGCTTCGCTCGCTCAACCAACCTGAAGAGTGCGCGTTCGCGGTCTGTCAGGCGCGCCGTACCCCAGACACCACTCGCCGGCCGGGGGGCACGTCCCGGGAAATGGGTTGAGCCCCGATCAGACGGTGTCTGATCGGGACTCAACAAGTTGTGTTCGGCGGTGTCCTACTCTCCCACACCCATTACAGTGCAGTACCATCGGCGCAGGTGGGCTTAGCTTCCGGGTTCGGAATGGGACCGGGCGTTTCCCCACCGCTATAGCCGCCGTAACAATATGAAACTATCCACACCACAATCCCTCACCAGGGTTGTGGTTTGTGTGTTGTTTCAGAAGTACATAGTGGATGAACGAGCAAACATTCTGTGTGCGTGTACGCAATCACCGAAACCGACTCACACAACCTCGTGATTCGTTGAATCCGAAAAAAGAATTGTTGGTGAGTGTTGTTGGTAAGTCCTCGGCCGATTAGTACCGGTCACCTGAACACATTACTGTGCGTACAGTTCCGGCCTATCAACCCCATCATCTGTAGGGGGCCTTACCCCACCCGAAGGTGGGTGAGAAACCTCATCTTGGAACAGGCTTCCCGCTTAGATGCTTTCAGCGGTTATCCCTTCCGAACGTAGCTAACCAGCAGTGCTCCTGGCGGAACAACTGGCACACCAGAGGTTCGTCCGTCCCGGTCCTCTCGTACTAGGGACAGGTTTCCTCAAGTTTCTACACGCGCGCGGCGGATAGAGACCGAACTGTCTCACGACGTTCTAAACCCAGCTCGCGTGCCGCTTTAATGGGCGAACAGCCCAACCCTTGGGACCTACTCCAGCCCCAGGATGCGACGAGCCGACATCGAGGTGCCAAACCATCCCGTCGATATGGACTCTTGGGGAAGATCAGCCTGTTATCCCCGGGGTACCTTTTATCCGTTGAGCGACACCGCTTCCACACGCCGGTGCCGGATCACTAGTCCCGACTTTCGTCCCTGCTCGACATGTACGTCTCACAGTCAAGCTCCCTTGTGCACTTACACTCAACACCTGATTGCCATCCAGGCTGAGGGAACCTTTGGGCGCCTCCGTTACACTTTAGGAGGCAACCGCCCCAGTTAAACTACCCACCAGGCACTGTCCCTGAACCCGATCAGGGTCCGAGGTTAGAAGCCCAATACGATCAGAGTGGTATTTCAACAACGACTCCACCCACACTAGCGTGCCGGCTTCACAGTCTCCCACCTATCCTACACAAACCGCACCGAACACCAATACCAAGCTATAGTGAAGGTCCCGGGGTCTTTTCGTCCTGCCGCGCGTAACGAGCATCTTTACTCGTACTGCAATTTCGCCGAGCCTGTGGTTGAGACAGCAGAGAAGTCGTTACGCCATTCGTGCAGGTCGGAACTTACCCGACAAGGAATTTCGCTACCTTAGGATGGTTATAGTTACCACCGCCGTTTACTGGGGCTTAAATTCTCAGCTTCACCACCCCGAAAGATGATTAACCGGTCCTCTTAACCTTCCAGCACCGGGCAGGCGTCAGTCCGTATACATCGTCTTACGACTTCGCACGGACCTGTGTTTTTAGTAAACAGTCGCTTCTCTCTGGTCTCTGCGACCACCACCAGCTCACACCGAAAAAGTGATCACCGGTCGTGGTCCCCCTTCTCCCGAAGTTACGGGGGCAATTTGCCGAGTTCCTTAACCACAGTTCACTCGATCGCCTTAGTATTCTCTACCTGACCACCTGTGTCGGTTTGGGGTACGGGCCGTGTACCAACTCACTAGAGGCTTTTCTCGACAGCATAGGATCACCGAATTCACCACAACGGCTACGCATCACCTCTCAGGCTCAAAAAGACACGGATTTGCCTATGTCTCACCCTACAGGCTTACACCAACTATTCCACCAGTTGGCCCGGCTACCTTCCTGCGTCACCCCATCGCTTGACTACTACACCCAAGGTCCCACGCAGCCACCATCAGAGAAATCCGAAGAAATCAACGACAGCTTTTGGATGGTTAGTACAGATGATTCATCACTGGGCGCGGATACACGGGTACGGGAATATCAACCCGTTGTCCATCGACTACGCCTGTCGGCCTCGCCTTAGGTCCCGACTCACCCTGGGCGGATTAACCTGGCCCAGGAACCCTTGGTCATCCGGCGGACAAGTTTCTCACTTGTCTTTCGCTACTCATGCCTGCATTCTCACTCCCACACCCTCCACAACTGGATCACTCCGCTGCTTCCACGGATGCAGGACGCTCCCCTACCCACCCACACCACTACACACCCACCCGCAGGCAGGCATGGATGAAATGTGTGAGTGCCGCGGCTTCGGCGGTGTACTTGAGCCCCGCTAAATTGTCGGCGCAGAATCACTTGACCAGTGAGCTATTACGCACTCTTTCAAGGGTGGCTGCTTCTAAGCCAACCTCCTGGTTGTCTCAGCGACCCCACATCCTTTTCCACTTAGTACACGCTTAGGGGCCTTAGCCGGCGATCTGGGCTGTTTCCCTCTCGACTACGAAGCTTATCCCCCGCAGTCTCACTGCCACGCTCTCACTTACCGGCATTCGGAGTTTGGCTGACGTCAGTAACCTGATAGGGCCCATCGGCCATCCAGTAGCTCTACCTCCAGTAAGAAACACGCAACGCTGCACCTAAATGCATTTCGGGGAGAACCAGCTATCACGGAGTTTGATTGGCCTTTCACCCCTACCCACAACTCATCCCCTCCATTTTCAACTGAAGTGGGTTCGGGCCTCCACAACCTCTTACAGCTGCTTCACCCTGGCCATGGGTAGATCACTCCGCTTCGGGTCTAGACCCAGCGACTCAACACGCCCTATTCAGACTCGCTTTCGCTACGGCTACCCCACACGGGTTAACCTCGCCACTGAGCACTAACTCGCAGGCTCATTCTTCAAAAGGCACGCCATCACCCACCACCCAAAGGTGCGCAAGCTCTGACGGATTGTAAGCGTCCGGTTTCAGGTACTATTTCACTCCCCTCCCGGGGTACTTTTCACCTTTCCCTCACGGTACTAGTCCGCTATCGGTCACCAGAAAGTATTTAGGCTTACCGGGTGGTCCCGGCAGATTCACAGCAGATTCCACGAGCCCGCTGCTACTTGGGAACAATCGAAGCCAGTCAACACGCTTTCAGCTACGGGACTCTCACCCACTACGGCAGACCATTCCAGGCCACTTCACCTAACATGTCGATTTATCACTGACCCACCGCACGGCAGCACGATGAACGATCACCCCACAACCCCACACGCACAACCCCTGCCGAGTATCACATACGCATGGTTTAGCCTCCTCCGCTTTCGCTCGCCACTACTCACGGAATCACACTTGTTTTCTCTTCCTGTGGGTACTGAGATGTTTCACTTCCCCACGTTCCCTCCACACCCGCTATACATTCACGAGTGGGTAACACCACATCACTGGTGCTGGGTTTCCCCATTCGGACACCCTCGGATCACAGCTCGTTTGACAACTCCCCGAGGACTATCGCGGCCTACCACGTCCTTCATCGGCTCCTGGTACCAAGGCATCCACCGAACGCCCTCAAACACTTACAACAACACCCACAAACACACCCCACACACCAAACAGTGCCCGAGGCGCGAATGCGGACAACAAACAAAAACAACGATCACAACACGCGATCGCACAAACCAGAATCGAAATTGCAGAACACACAAACCCAACAACAACAAATGCTGCCGGGCTAGATGCTCGCATCCACTATGCACTTCTCAAACAACACACACCCACCACCCCCAACACCCCACACTCGAGGCGGAAAACAGTGAGCACCAAGACAACCCGCGCAGAACGCGTGTTCCCTCAGAACCCCGATAGTGTGCTTCGTCCACAACCGCAATCACTCACGGTCGACCACCCGCCGGCCCGCCCGCATCTCGCAGGCCACCGACAAACAAATGATGGATTCTTGTGTTTCACCCATGAACAAACACCGACCCGATACACATTCGGCACCAGCATCGACGTGTTGTTTGCTCCTTAGAAAGGAGGTGATCCAGCCGCACCTTCCGGTACGGCTACCTTGTTACGACTTCGTCCCAATCGCCGATCCCACCTTCGACAGCTCCCTCCACAAGGGTTAGGCCACCGGCTTCGGGTGTTACCGACTTTCATGACGTGACGGGCGGTGTGTACAAGGCCCGGGAACGTATTCACCGCAGCGTTGCTGATCTGCGATTACTAGCGACTCCGACTTCATGGGGTCGAGTTGCAGACCCCAATCCGAACTGAGACGCGCTTTAAGGGATTCGCTCCACCTCACGGTCTCGCAGCCCTCTGTACGCGCCATTGTAGCATGTGTGAAGCCCTGGACATAAGGGGCATGATGACTTGACGTCATCCCCACCTTCCTCCGAGTTGACCCCGGCAGTCTCCTGCAAGTCCCCGGCATAACCCGCTGGCAATACAGGACAAGGGTTGCGCTCGTTGCGGGACTTAACCCAACATCTCACGACACGAGCTGACGACAGCCATGCACCACCTGTACACCAACCACAAAGGGGGGCCGTATCTCTACGGCTTTCTGGTGTATGTCAAACCCAGGTAAGGTTCTTCGCGTTGCATCGAATTAATCCACATGCTCCGCCGCTTGTGCGGGCCCCCGTCAATTCCTTTGAGTTTTAGCCTTGCGGCCGTACTCCCCAGGCGGGGTACTTAATGCGTTAGCTACGGCACGGAACTCGTGAAATGAGCCCCACACCTAGTACCCACCGTTTACGGCGTGGACTACCAGGGTATCTAATCCTGTTCGCTCCCCACGCTTTCGCTCCTCAGCGTCAGTTACTACCCAGAGACCCGCCTTCGCCACCGGTGTTCCTCCTGATATCTGCGCATTTCACCGCTACACCAGGAATTCCAGTCTCCCCTGTAGTACTCAAGTCTGCCCGTATCGCCTGCACGCCTGCAATTGAGTTGCAGAATTTCACAGACGACGCGACAAACCGCCTACGAGCTCTTTACGCCCAGTAATTCCGGACAACGCTCGCACCCTACGTATTACCGCGGCTGCTGGCACGTAGTTGGCCGGTGCTTCTTCTCCAGGTACCGTCACTTACGCTTCGTCCCTAGCGAAAGAGGTTTACAACCCGAAGGCCGTCATCCCTCACGCGGCGTCGCTGCATCAGGCTTGCGCCCATTGTGCAATATTCCCCACTGCTGCCTCCCGTAGGAGTCTGGGCCGTGTCTCAGTCCCAGTGTGGCCGATCACCCTCTCAGGTCGGCTACCCGTCGTCGCCTTGGTAGGCCATTACCCCACCAACAAGCTGATAGGCCGCGGGCCCATCCTGAACCGCAAAAGCTTTCCACCACCAACCATGCAATCAGTGGTCCTATCCGGTATTAGACCCAGTTTCCCAGGCTTATCCCAGAGTCCAGGGCAGATCACCCACGTGTTACTCACCCGTTCGCCACTCGAGTACCCAGCAAGCTGGGCCTTTCCGTTCGACTTGCATGTGTTAAGCACGCCGCCAGCGTTCGTCCTGAGCCAGGATCAAACTCTCCAACAAAAAATGCAGAAACCACAAGATTTCAACACAAAGCCAGAAAACAGAACCTGACCAAATCCAAAAAACTGACATGGTAAAAAATTCATCCAAAAACACTCACCAACCCCCAAAAGGGCCGGCAAGCACAATCTGTCCAAAAATCTCCCACGCCACAAAACAAAAAAAATTAGTGGCACAAGAAATCCAAAACACACTATCGAGTTCTCAAAGAACACACACCCACCAGAACCAACCCCCACAAACAAGGGCCGAACACCAGCAGACATCTGCAATTATCTGTCAGCCACCCCGTCTCCGGAGCAACCTCACCAGCCTAACACAATCCTCCAGACACCCACCAATCAGTGATCCCTCACAGGGACTCACTGAATAGTCGAAGCTTTCAGACCCGATTCGGCCGACCCCGCACAAGAACACCGCGACCGAAATCGCGGCGATCAGAGTAAGGGGACGTCATCGCGGCCTCGCCGCTCTGACTCCGAATAAGTTACGCAATCGGCGCCCTTGAGGTCAAATCGGCTGGTCAGCGGCCCGCGATCCTTGCTCATCGCGACGATGAGGCCGGTCGACCAGACGGTCGGGCATCGAATCCGCATGAGTCACAGTGACGAAACTGGAGCCGCAGGTTTGCTATGGCGCGGATTGGCGTCGATTCTTCGACCTACTCCTCAGGCGATGTCTCAGAGGTAGAGCGTCCGGTACTTCACACTGCCGGCGATCCTGCCGACGAGGTTCCCGGTGATCCACACCCACTCGCCCCGTCGACTCCGAGACCACGCCCACGGCCAGACCGGACACATCCCCACCACCACGCCGGCGTGCAGAAGCGGCCACCACCACTGCCTGCCCGGAGCCCCGTAGTCTCGGGCCACCCGGGCCTCCTCACGGCCGTAGTCGATCACCTGGTCCCACGATTCGCGCATTCCGGTGCGGTACCGGTAGGCGACCAAAGCGTCACGCGCATAGCCGAACTCGTAGCCGCGCGTCTGCACGCGCCAGCAGAACTCGACGTCACTGCCGGCCGTCGGATAGCTCTCGTCCCACCCACCGACCGCGTCGAAGACCGAGCGACGGACGCCGAGGTTGCATCCGAACGTCATCGGCAGAAAGCGCCCCAGCACAACGGGTTCGGCCGGATCCGGCAAGGCGCGCCATGCTGCGACCACCGGGTCGTTGAGCGTCTCGCGCTCCAACGGTCCGCCGACGATGTCCGCGGAACCGAGGGCCTGGACGATTGCACGCAGCCAGGTGGGATGGACGGCGTCGTCCTGGTCGCAGTACGCGATCAACGGATACCGAGCAGCTCGGGTCCCCACATTGCGTGCGTGGGACGTGCCCGCAGTTCCCGAGGCGTCGACCCAGCGCAGGTCGAGCCGTCCACGCAGTGGGTGGTTCAGTGCGAACCATTCCAGGTCGGCCGAGCCCTCGTTGTCACTCAGGATCACCTCGAACGGCTCCGTGAAGTCCTGGGCGGCAAGGGCCTGCAGCTGGACCTCGAGGTCTGGCAGCCCGCGGTAGCACGCGATGACGACGGAGGCGCCGATAGCGGCACTCATGACGTCTCCTTCCGGTTCGATGACGCGATCTGTGCTCGTATCCGTCCGGCTGTCAGGCCGTCGTCGGCTGCCGCCATCAATCGCAGCACCGACAACAGGTCGTCGACGACGGCCGCGGCGGTCGCGGCGTCCAGGAGCGCAACCGGGTACAGCAGAGTGCCGCGCAGCCCGGCCGGCCGGCCGTCTTCGCGCAGTTCGAGCAGCGTGACCTCGAGTTCGTGCTTGGCCACGACTGCCGCGATCGGTTCCTGCGCCACGGTCACCGTGCCCAGATCGAGTTCCGACAAGGCAGTATCCGAGACTTCGGCCTGCTGGAGGATGAGCGTCGCCGGGAACACCGGATGACCGGTGGCCCCGCCCGGGCCCCGGGTCACACCGAGGTGGTCGAGCAAATCGGGCACCGTGACGTCCGCGTGCGCGAATCCGTCGACGAGTTGCCCGTGCACGTCAGCGATCATGTCGGCCACCCGGCGATCATCGGACGCGTCGATCCGCATCGGAACATCGTCGGCGAAGTTCCCGATCACGCCGTCGACGGCCGCATGGACTCGATTCGCGTTGGCCGTCGCCAGATGGACCGCGCGGTCGGCTCCGGCTGACGAATCGATCCGTGTGGACAGGACCAGCGCAAATGCCGCCTGCAGCACGGGGAACAAGCCACCGCCTCGACTGCGGGCGAGACGATCGAGCTCTCGGTGCAACTCGGGTTCGACGCTGATCCCGACGGAGTCGCCGCGGGAGTCCCACACCTGTGGTCTGGGCCGGTCGGTCAGCAGCTGCGGCCCGGGTAGCGCGTTCTCCCCGAACCTGCTCGTCCAGTAGTCGAGCGAACGCCGGAAGTGCTCGGTCCGCGCATCGGGTGCGCCGACGATGCCGGATCGCCAGCGCGCGTAGTCCCGGTACCGCACCGGCGGTGAAGTCAGTTCGGGGACGATGCCGGTCGCACGCGCGGTGAACGCGGTCAGCACGTCGCGCGCCAGCAGCGGCATGGACCGGCCGTCGAAGTTGAGGTGATGAAGCACCAGGAGCAGCACCGCAGTGTTGTTCCCGCTGTCGGCTGCGCTCGTGAACAGTCTGGCGCGCAGCGGGATCCGGTCGAGGTGGAGTGGCTCCCAGGCGGCTGCGGAGACCGCGTCGGCGAGCCGGCCTGCGTCCACCTCGACGGGTACCAGCCCGTCGCGAAGCGCGGCGTCCACCTCCGACATGCCGAGGACC
The DNA here is from genome assembly GCF_041950545.1 of Gordonia sp. PS3. Lineage (NCBI taxonomy): Bacteria > Bacillati > Actinomycetota > Actinomycetes > Mycobacteriales > Gordoniaceae > Gordonia > Gordonia sp. PS3. The sequence continues at coordinate 2,896,166 of NZ_CP169524.1, forward strand.
TCCGCCACGGGCAGCAGTCCGTCGTCCTCACCCGATTCCGCCGACCGGTAGCGCGTGCGCAGTGCCTCGTGCGTGTCGAAGACATCGCGAAGTGCGGCGTGCAGCGCCGTGCGGTCGAGCTCGCCGGTGAAGCGCAGGGCGATCGGTACATTCCAGTCGGCGCCCTGCCCGGCTCGGACCGCCTCCCATATCCGGCGCTGCGCCGGAGCGAGCGGGATCGGCCCGTCGTCGTCGATCCGAACCAGTTCGGGAGTCTCTGTCGGCGCCGCACGCTCGATGCGCGCCGCCAGATCTCCGAGGTCGGCCGCGTCGAAGACGGTCCGCACGGGCACCGAGCGGCCCAAGAGCGCCGCCAGCCGGGCCGCGGCACGTGTCGCCGTCAGCGAGTTGCCGCCGAGCTCGAAGAAGTCGTCCGACATGCCGACTACCGGCGCCCCGGTCACCTCCGAGACCACCTCGGCGACGGCGCGTTCGACCTCGGACTCGGCAGGCCGGTGGTCGCGCCGACGTCGTTCGGGGCGAGGAAGCCGTGCGCGATCGACCTTTCCGTTGGCGTTGTACGGCAACGCTTCGAGCCGGTGCACGTCGGGTCGCAGGTAGGCGGGAAGCCGGTCCGCCAGCGCGCCGGTCAGGTCCTCGGTGTCCGCATCGCCGGTGACGAAGGCGACCAGCCGCGCGCCGCCGGGACCGTCGACCGCGGTGACAGCGGCGTCACCGACGCCGGGGCATCGACGCAGCACGGCCTCGATCTCGCCGGGTTCGACTCGGAAGCCGCGGATCTGGAGTTGGAAGTCGGCGCGACCCACGTATTCGAGCAGTCCGCCGCGCGTTCGACGCACGAGATCACCGGTCCGGTACATGCGGCCACCGCCGGCCGGGTCGGCGACGAACGACGCGGCGGTACGCGCCGGGTCGGCGTGATAACCGCGCGCGAGTTGCGGTCCGGCCAGGTACAGTTCGCCGACCACTCCGACCGGCACCGGATGCAGACGCGCGTCGAGCACTCGCGCGCGGACCGTCGGCTGTTCTACTCCGATCGGAATCCGCACACACTCGTTCTCGGTTCCGGGGGCGACCTCGTGCCCGGTGGCACTGACGGCGAATTCCGTCGGCCCGTAGAGGTTGTGCACGTCGGCGGTGCTGCCGGAGCCGCGCAGCCGGGCCACGAGTTCGGGCGGCAATTCCTCGCCGATGCACAGCACCGTGCGCACCGAGCCGGGCAGCTCGCCCGCGTCGAGGATCATGGACAGGGACGAGGGCACAGTCGGGAGGACGCTGACTCGGTGCTGAGCGATCTGCCTGCGCAGCGCGGTCCCGTCACGCTCACTGCCGGGCTCGGCGATCACGATGCGCGCACCCGCCTGCAGGGCCCACCAGTACTCCCACACCGACAGATCGAAACCGGCCGCGGTCCGCAACAGGACGGTGTCGCCGCGTCCCAGTCGATAGCGCTCCTGCATCCACGCCAGCTGGGTGCTCACGGCCGCGTGCGGCACGCTCACTCCCTTCGGGTTGCCCGACGACCCCGACGTGAACAGGACGTATGCCGCCGATTCGGGATGAGGCGCCCGATCGGGACGATCCGCTGCACGCCACTCGGACGCCGCGTCACCGCACGCGACGTCGGCAAGGTCGGCGACACCGGCGACACCGGCGAGGTCGGCGAGGTCCAGATACGCGCGGTCGCCGGCCGGCGACGGCCCCACACCCAGCACCAGTGCCGGGTCGGCGACCTCGAGGATCATGGACGCGCGCTGCGGCGCCGACGGATCCACTGGGACGTAGGCAGCGCCGCATGCGACGACCGCGTACATGGCGACCAGTTGATGCAGGCCCCGCGGCGCAGTGATCGCGACACGCTCCTCGCTCCCGACACCGCTCCCGATACCGTGGTCGCGCAGCGCGGCGGCGAGGAGCCCGACACGCTCCGACAGTTCGCCGTAGGTGACCTGTTCGGTACCGTCGACCACCGCGACCGCGTCCGGGTGCTGCTCGGCGCACCGCACGAATCCGTCCACGAGACCGCGGGTCTGCGAGCCGGGGCACGGGTGGTCCGGCGGTGCCGCCGAGCCCGCATGGGGCTCATCGTCGCCGAGCACGGGCAGGTCGCCCACCGGGAGGTCGGGGTCGTCGAGCAATCCGGCCAGGATCCGTACGTACCGCGCGGCGAACTCGGCGGCGGTGGCTTCGTCGAACAGGTCGGTGGCGAAGACCAGTTGGCCGGTCAGGCCGGGTTCGCCGCGTTCGGCCAGGGTGAGGTGAAGATCGAACTCCGCGACGTCGGGACTGTCGTCGACCACGGTCACGTCCAGTCCGGGCAGTTCCATCGACAGGCCACCGATGTTCTGGTACGAGAGCGCCACCTGGAACACCGGATGGTGAGCGACGGATCGGGTGAGGTCGAGCCCGGCGACCACGGTGTCGAACGGGACTCCGGCGTTCGCGAAGGCGTGGAGCGCGGCCTCTCGACTGATCGCGAGGGCCGCGGCGCCGGTGGCCGCCCCGTGAATGTCGGTGCGGAGTGCGAGCATGTTGACGAACATGCCCACGGCTCCCTGCAGCCGGGCGTGCACCCGGCCGGCGCTCGGCGTGCCGATGACGACGTCGCGGTTGTTCCCCAGCCGGCCGAGCAGGACGGCGAGTGCGGTGTGCGCCACCATGAACACCGTCGCGCGGTTGCGCGCTGCGAAGTCGACCATCCGTGCGTGCAGGGCCGGCTCGACGGCGAACTCCACGCGCGCCCCGCGTCCGCTCGGCCGCACCGGGCGGGGCCGGTCGGTGGGCAGGTCGATCACCGGGGGTGCACCGCGCAGCCGCTCGTGCCAACTCGCGAGCGCCGCGGCGGCCGTCCCGTCGGGTTCGTTGAGCCAGGAGTGCTGCCAGACGGCGAAGTCCGCGAACTGCAGTGGCGTCGGCGCGCAACCCGCCGTGCAATCCACAGCGTTGTCCTGTCCCGTGTCCGAATCGCCGGTGAGCCGGGTCCGGTATTCGGCCGCCAGCTCGCCGGCCAGTGTCGCCACCGACAGTCCATCGGCGCTGATGTGGTGCAGGACGAGAACGAACGTGTGCCGGCCGGTCCCCTCCTCCGCGGACAGCAGCGCCGCGCGGACGGGCGGGCGGGCGGTCACGTCGAATCCACGGCCGGTCACCGACCGCACGGCCTCGTCGATCCGGGTCTCCGGCACCGCCCGAAGTTCCACCTCGAGCCCGTGGTCGTGACCCGGCCGAATCAGCTGGCGGGGTCCGTCCGGGGAGTCGGGATACGCGGTGCGCAGTACCTCGTGCCTGCGCACAAGCGCGTCGACCGCGCCCAGGAACGCCGGCACGTTCAGGTCACCGGTCATCCGCAGCACCAGCGGGATGTTCTCGGTGCGCGCGTCGGGGTCGAATCGGTTGAGGAACCACATGCCCTGCTGTGCCGGGGCGAGCGGAATGTGCTCGGGCCGTTCGAGATCGCCCGGGCCGGGACCGGAGACGGGAGAACCGGCGTCGAGCCGGGCGGCGAGACCGGCGACGGTGGGCGCGTCGAAGAGGTCGGCTACAGCCAGTTCCCTGCCCGTGCGTGCCCGCAGCAGTGCGACGGTCTGGGCGGCCATCAGCGAGTTGCCGCCGAGGTCGAAGAAGTGCCCGTCGCGTCCGAGTTCGGTCCGGCCCAACGCCTGTGCGAAGGCTTCCGCCACCATCACTTCGGAGGTTCCGGCCACGGCCACCGGACCGGTGGACGCGAACTCCGGCTCGGGCAGTCGGCGGTGGTCGACCTTTCCCGACGGGGTCAGCGGCAGTTCGGCGAGTTCGACGAATGCGGTGGGCACCGCGTACGACGGCAGGGTGGCGCGCAGGCGGTCTCGCAGTGCGTCGGCGACATCGGCACCGTCGGCCGGCACGACGTATGCGACCAGAGTGGTTCGACCGTCGGGGCCCGGCCTGCCGGCAGCGACCGCGGCGCGAACCTCGGGGCAGCCGTGGAGCGCGGACTCGACCTCGCCCAGTTCAACGCGGTGTCCGCGGATCTTGAGCTGCGCGTCGAGCCGGCCGAGATGCCGCAACTGCCACTGCTCCTCGCCGACGGATGCGGCCGCCACCAGATCGCCGGTCCGGTAGCGCCGCGACCCCGGCGGCCCGTCGGGATCGGCGACGAAGGTGACGGCGGTGAGGCCCGGGCGGCCGTGATAGCCGCGAGCGAGTCCCGGTCCGCTCACGTAGGCTTCGCCCGCGGCGCCGGGCAGCACGGGCCGCAGGTCGGCGCCCAGTACGCGGACGGTGGAGCCGGTGATGGCTTCGCCGATGGGAAGTCCGTCGCGTGTAGCCCGGATCGGCCCGGCGAGCGTGGCCATCACCGTGGTCTCCGTGGGGCCGTAGGCGTTGAAGAACCGCGTGCCGCGACCGATCCAGCGGTCGGCGGTAGCCGTCGAGCACGCGTCGCCGCCGACGATCACGGTGGTCAGCTCGGGCAGTTCCTCGTCGATCGTGTCGAGAACCGCCGGAGTCAGGAAGGCGTGAGTCACGGCCGCTTCGCGAAGGATCGACGAGAGGTCGTCGGCACCGTAGACCGACCGGGGAACGACGACCGCCGTCGCCCCGGCATCGGCCGCGAGCAGCAGTTCCAGGACCGAGGCGTCGAAGCTCGGCGACGCGAAATGCAAGACGCGCGAATGCTTCTCGACACCGTAGCGGCGCTGCTCGGCCACGAACGATGCGATGCCCCGGTGCGTGACGGCGACGGCTTTCGGCCGTCCGGAGGTTCCGGAGGTGTAGATCAGGTACGCGGTCTGGTCCGGGTGGGGCGCGGCGCGCAGTTCGTGACGCCCGAGAGGTGAGACGTCGTATCGGGCGAGTTCGGCCTCGATCGCGGGATCGTCGAGTACGAGTGCACCGCCCAGCGCGGCAACGCCTGCCGCGGTCAGGTCGCGGTCGGCCACCGTGGTCACGATCAGCGCGGCAGTCGAGTCCTCGAGCATGAACGCGACCCGGTCGGCGGGATGACGCGGATCCACCGGGACGAATGCCGCGCCGGTCGCGGCCACCGCGCGGGTGGCGATCACCGACAGATAGGAGCGCGACAGGCACAGCGCCACCGCCGTCTCCGGCCCGGCCCCGCGGGCGATCAACAGACGGGCGAGACGGTTGGTATGCGCGGCGATCTGCTCGGGTTCGTGCTGTCGGAGCCGACCGTCGGCGTCGACGGTGATCATCCGCTGGCCCGGGGTTGTCAGCACGTCGCCGAGGTAGCGGTCGGCCGGAGCCGGTCCGCCGCGGGTGATCTCGGTCAGCGCCGCCCGTTCCGCCGGTGTGGTGAGGTCGATGGCTCCCAGCGCGCCTTCGGTGGCTTCGACCTGCTCACCGGCCATCGCCAGGATGACGCGTTCCCAGCGATTCAGCAGGGTCGCAGCAGTCCTGGCCCGGTACGCCTCTCCCCGATGAACCACGGCCAGCTGCAGACCGCCCGATGCGTCGGGAGTCGCCGTGAACTCGATGTCGAATCGCGCGACGGGCACGTCGACGTGGAGCATGTTCGTGGCGAGCGCTGCGCCCTCGCCGTGGGCGGCCGGATGCGTTCCGTCGACGGTGAGAGTCGCATGGATCAGCGGATGGCTGTCGCGGTAGCGTGGGAGGTCGAGTAGGTCGACTATCTCCTCGATGTCCAGGTCACCGTGGTCGAGGGCGCCGAGCACGGTCTGCTGCGACTGCTCGATGATGTCGCGGACCGAACTCTCCGGCTCGACGGTCGTGCGCAGCGGAACGGTGGTGACGAACATGCCGACGGTCTCAGCGACCCCGGGTGCTTCGCGGCCGGACAGCGGGGTGCCGATGATGACGTCGGTGCCTCCGGCGCTGCGCGCCAGCGCCACGGCCAGAGCCGCGTGCAACACGCTGAACAGCGTGGCGCCGGATCGCTCGGCGAGGGCGGCGAGCGCTTCCCCGGCGGCGGAGTCCACTGCCGCGCGATGCACCCGCGCCACCTCCTCGGGCGCTCCGTCCGGCCGGGGACGAGCGGCGTCCTCGACGTCGGCGAGCCGGTCGCGCCAGTACCTCAGATGCGCGGCGGCGCTGGAGGACGGATCGTCGACCGACCCTCTCCGTGCGGCGCGATGGCGCAGATGATCGGCGTACGAGACGGAGGGAACGTCGAAATCCGGTGCGCCTCCGAGGACTCGGGCACGGTAGGCGGTGGATGTGTCGGCGGCGAGGATCCGCATCGACCACCCGTCGGCGGCCACATGATGCACGGCGAGCACGATCACCGTGTGATCGCCGTCGGGCCGGACCACCACGCGCAGCGGCAGATCGACGGTCAGGTCCATCGCGGCTGCCAATGCCGCGGTCACCGCCGGTTCGCCGGCTGAGCCCGCGTCGGTGCCCGGACCGAGGACCGTCACCAGTGCCTCCGAGCTGTACTCCCCCGGCGCCAGTACCTGCGGGCGGGGCCCGTCGACGCTCTCCGGGTAGACGGTCCGGAGAACCTCGTGCCGGTCGAGGACGTCGGCGATCGCGGCGGTCAGCGCCGGGACGTCGATCCGGCCCGGGATGCGGAGCGGAGCCAGGATCAGATAGGCGCTGGAGTCGGGATCGATGCGGTTGTGCAGCCACATCTGCCGCTGCGCCGCGGCCAGCGGCATCGGATCGCCCGGCTCGCCCGGCTCGGCCTCAGCGGTCGCCTGCGAAGCGTCCCGCTGGTCGGCGAGTGCGGCGAGGGCGGCGGCGGTGCGGTGGTCGAAGACCTCACGCACCGCCAGCCGCGCGCCGAGCCGTTCCCCGACGGCCGCGACCACGCGAGTCGCGGTGAGCGAGTTGCCTCCGTGCTCGAAGAAGTCGTCGTCCACATCGACGCCGTCGCCCAGCAGTTCCCGGAAGATCCCGAGCATCACCGTCTCTGTCGCGGTGGCGGGTTCCCTGACTGCGTGGTCTCCGCGGACGGGGGTCGCGGGCAACGGCAGCGCCGCCCTGTCGACCTTGCCGCTGGCCGACAGCGGCAGCGCGTCGGTGGTCAGAATGTGGGCGGGCACCATGTGCTCGGGCACCCGATCCGCGAGATGTGCCCGAAGCGTCCGTGCATCGGCTGCGGAGCCCGCGGCGGGGACCACGTGCGCGACCAGCTGCGGTCCGGACCGCGGATCGTCGTAGGGCACCACGACGACGGCCGAGACGTCGGGATGCGCCGCGAGAGCGGCTTCGATCTCACCCGGCTCCACACGCTGTCCGCGCAGTTTGATCTGGAAGTCGCTGCGACCGCAGAACTCCAGTTCCACGTTCTGGCGCCCCACACCGCCTCGCCGCTCGACACCCGCGGCACCGGCAGCAGCCCCCGTGCGCCGCCAGCGCACGAGGTCGCCGGTGCGGTAGAGCCGCTCGCCCGGACCGAACGGTGAGGCCACGAATCGTCCGGCGGTGAGCGCCGGACGGCCGTGGTAGCCGCGGGCGAGCTGGACGCCGCCGAGATAGAGCTCCCCGGTGACGCCGATCGGCACCGGTCGCAACCGGCGGTCGAGGACGTGCACGGTATTGCCCTCGGTGGGGTTGCCGATCGAGACCGGCCGGCCGTCCAGCGAGCCCGGCGTGACGTGCGCTGCCGTCACGTCGACCGCGGCCTCGGTCGGCCCGTACAGGTTGTGCAGTCGGGCTCCGGTCCGCGACAGGACCGCCGCGGCCGATGCGCTGCCGAGAGCCTCACCGCTGGTGAACACGAGCCGCAGCGAGTCGAGACGGGCCCGCGTGCCGCAGGCGAGGAAGACGTCGAGCATCGCGGGCACGAAGTGGATCACCGAGATCCGCTCGGCGTCGATCAGCTCGGCCAGTGCCGACGGCTCGCGGTGCAGCCCGGGCTCGGCGAGGACGGTTCGCGCCCCGGCGACGGTGGGCCAGAACAGTTCCCACACCGAGACGTCGAACGTGGTCGGCGTCTTCTGGAGGACCGTGTCGCCGACGGAGATCCGGTAGCGCACCTGCATCCAGTCGAGCCGGTTCACGATCGCCGCGTGCGTGATCGTGACGGCCTTCGGTTCGCCGGTCGATCCCGAGGTGAACAGAACGTACGCCGGATGTGCAGCGCGCAGCCGACCGTTACGGTCCGCGTCGGTGATCTCCTCGTCGGACCGATCGAGATGCAGCAGTCGCGGATCGGTCACCGGTATGCGGCAGCCCGCGGGCAGCCTGGCGGCCGACTCCGGATCGGCGACCACCGCGACCGGCGCGGCGACGTCGAGCATCGCCGCCACACGCGCGGGCGGTTGCGCCGTGTCGATCGGCAGGTAGGCGCCACCGGCGAGGACCGTCGCATGGATCGCGACCAGCATGTCGACGGACCGGTCGACGGCGATCGCCACCGTCCGCTCCGGACCGACGCCCGCGGCGATCAACTCCCGTGCGGTGCGGTTGACGCGGCGGCGGAACTGTCCGGCCGACAGCGCCGCGGTGCCGCCCACCAGGAGCGGCCCGGTGACGGGGCCGCCCGCGCCCGCGAGCAGATCCGCCAGCGTGGCGTCGTTCGCCCGTACGACTGCCGCGGGCGAGGCGGTCGCCGCGTGGTGCTCCGGTGAGAGGATCTCGACGCGGTGCAGCGGCAGGTCCGGCTCGGCCACCAGTGCGCTCAGCACTCGTGCGAACATCCCGGCGAGGGCCGCGACGGTGGTCTCGTCGAACAGTTCGGTCGCGTAGGTCCAGCGGGTGCGCACCGGATGATCGCCCACGCCCGTCGGCGGCACGTCGAGCGTCACATGCAGGTCGAAGCGCGCCAGCGGCACCTCGATCTCGATGGGGACGGCGGTGAGGTCGCCGGTCGTCATCGGCGCCGGAACCGGGTCGCCGAAGGCGAGCATGACCTGGAACAGCGGATGGTGAGCGCCGCCGCGGTCGGGTTCGAAGGCGTCGACGAGTTCGTCGAACGGGACCTCCGACGCAGCGAGCGCGCTCAGGTCCGCGTCGCGGACCAGGTCGACGAAGTCGCGCGCGGGCTGCGTCTCGTCGATGCGGGTCCGCAGCACTGCGGTCTCAACGAACATGCCGACGACCTCGTCGAGAACGGCGGAGCTCCGGCCGGCCACCGGGGTGCCGACGAGGACGTCGTCGGCACCGCTCACCCGCGACAGCACCAGTGCCAGTGCGGCGTGGGCGACGTGGAAGAAGCTCGCTCGCCGTGTCGCAGCGAACGCGCCCGCGGCTGCGGCGAGTCCGGCGTCGAGCACCAGCTCGTGAGTGGCGCCCGCGCGAGTCGGCTGGACCGGGCGGGAGCGGTCGGTCGGGAGTTGCAGCGATTCCGGCAGATCCGCCAGCATGCGTTCCCACTGACGGAACTGCGCCTGGATGCTCGGGTGCCGATCGGCGGGCGCGGAGCCGCGGGCGTTTCCATCGGTGTCCCCGAGCATCGCGGCCTGCCACAGGGCGAAGTCGGCGTACTGGACCGGAAGCGGGTCCGGCCGGCGACCGGTGTAAGCGGAGAGCAGGTCGGCCGCGAGCACCCGCAGCGACCAGCCGTCCGCGGCGATGTGATGGACCACGGTCACCAGAACGTGCACCGGAGGCCCGCCTGCGGCAGGCTCTCCGGCGGCGCCGGCGGCGACACGCAACAGTCGCATCCGAAGCGGGATCTCTTCGGCCAGCGCGAATCCGGCGGAGGCGACCGCGGCGATCCGGTGGTCGAGCGCGTCGGCGGCCACCGTTTCGACCTCCATGGCGTCGAGCCCGGCCCCGGCGAGCGCCGTCGCGGTCGGCAGAATCTCCTGAACGCCGACACCGTCCCGGTCCGGGAACACCGTCCGCAGAGCCTCGTGCCGGTCGATCACCGCGGCGACGGCACGGTGCAGCGCCGCCAGGTCGAGCGGTCCCTCCAGACGCAGGGCGAACGGGAGATTGTAGGCCGCCGAACCCGGATCGATCCGGTCGAGAAGCCACATGCGGCGCTGTGCGCGCGAGAGCGGAATCGGGTCGGGTCGGGAAGCCGTGGTCAGCGGCGGGCGATCGACGGCGACCGCGGCGTCGACCGCCCGCGCCAGATCGGCGATCCGCGGACTGTCGAACACGGTCCGGACGGGGAGCGCCGCTCCCAGATCGTCGGCGATGCGAGCCGACAACCGGGCTGCGAGCAGCGAGTTGCCGCCGAGGTCGAAGAAGTCGTCGGTCACGCCGATCGGGCGATCGGCGGCCGGCTCGCCCAGCAGGTCACCGAGCAGCGCGATCAGCGCGTGTTCGGTCGCCGTCTCCGGCGCCCGGTACTCGCGGCGCTCGCGTGGCGGCTCCGGCAGCGCCCCGCGATCGAGCTTGCCGTTGCGGTTGCGCGGCAGGTCGTCGAGCACCACGATCGCGGTCGGCACCAGGTACGCCGGAACCCGCTTGCGGAGTCCGGCCAGGACCGCGGCTACGTCGAGCCGCTCGGAGGACTCCGGCACCGCGTACGCGATGATGCGCTGATCGTGGACCGCCGCGGCAGCCGCGCGCACTCGCTCGTCGAGCACGAGGGCGTGTTCGATCTCCCCGAGTTCGATCCGCTGTCCGCGGATCTTCACCTGGAAGTCGTTGCGGCCGACGTACTCCAGTTCGCCGTCGGCGCTCCGCCGCGCGAGATCGCCGGTGCGGTAGAGCCGGCCGCCGGTGCCCGCCGGATCGGCGACGAATCGGGCCGCGGTGAGGTCGGCCCGCCCCTCGTAGCCCGTGGCGAGCTGGATGCCGCGCAGGTAGATCTCTCCGACCACGCCGGGGTGCACCGGGTGCAGACGACGGTCGAGTACCAGCACCTCGGACCCGTCGACCGCGCCGCCGATCGGAACGGTGACCGCGGCGTCCGACGGCGACCACGTGTGCCGGGTGATGCCGACCGCCGCCTCGGTGGGCCCGTACAGATTCTCGATCCGCGCACCGAGCATCTCGTGCGCACGGCGCGCGGTGGAACCGGTCAGTGCCTCGCCGATGCAGAGCAGGCTCTCGGGCCGGTGGAACGGTTCGCGTGCGTCGTCGAGCGCGTCGAGATGGGCTTCGAGCAGCGACGGGACGAAGTGGACCGCCGTCGGCTCGGTGCGCCGGATCAGGTCGGCGATGTACCGGGGATCGGTGTGGCCGCCGGCGGCGGCCAGGACCAGCCGTGCCCCACTGATCAACGGCCAGAACAGCTCCCACACCGAGAGATCGAAGGTGGCGGGGGTCTTGAGGAGCAGGGTGTCGCCGGGCCCGACGGGGAATGCCGCCGACTTCCATCTCAGCTGCGCCGCGATCGCCCGGTGCGGCACCGAGACGCCTTTCGGGACCCCGGTGGATCCGGAGGTGTAGATCACGTAGGCCGGGTGGTCCGGCAGCAGCGGGAGGGTTCGCTCGGCGTCGAGGATCGGACCGGCGGGCGCCTCGGCGGTGTCCGTGACGTCGAGCACCGGGAGTCCGGACCTCGAGAGCACGGTTCCGGCCCGTGCGCCCGCGACCAGGATCGCCGACGGCGACGCGGACCCGAGGATCAGTTCGACGCGGTGCGACGGCCCGTTCGGGTCGATCGGGACATACGCCGCCCCCGCACCCAGGACGGCCAGGACGGCCTCGACCAGTTCGTACGACCGGTCGACGGCGACCGCCACGCGGTCGCCGGGCCCGACGCCGAGTGCGATGAGCCGCCGCGCCAGCCGCCGCGAACGTTCGGCGAGCGTCCGATAGTCGACGGCCGTGGCGGAATCGGCGCCGTCGGCCCAGAGCGCGACCTCGTCGGCGTACCGCGAGCAGGCCGCGTCGAGCAGTCCGGTGAGGGTGGTCCCGGTGTCTCCAGTGGTCCCGGTGTCCCCGGTCGGCACGGCGACCCGGGCCGCCGGTTGCGGCACGGACTCGACCGCCAGATCGCCCACCGGAGTGGCCGGGCTGTCGAGTGCGGCGTCGAGCAGTGCGATCCACAACGTATGCCATCGCGCGACGGTGCTGTGATCGAAGAGATCCGCGTCGTAGTCCCACTGCACCGCGATGGCGCCCGGGCGGCCGGGCGCGGCGTCGTCGGTCAGGGTCAGGTGCAGATCCGATTTCGCGATGGACGTGTCGGGCTCGGCGATCTCGACGTCGAGTCCGTCGAGGTCGACGCGGGTGGCGGCCATGTTCTGATACGAGAAGCCGACCTGGAACACGGGATGGTAGGCCGCCGAGCGACGCGGTGCGAGCGCGTCGACGACGACGTCGAACGGCAGGTCGGCGTTCTCGAAGGCGCCCAGATCCGTCTCCCGGACCTGCGCGAGCAAACGGTCGAAGCCCTGCTCGGGGCGCACGCGGCAACGCAGTGCCACGGTGCCCGCGAACATGCCCACCAGGCCCGCGAGGTCGCGATGTCCGCGACCGGCCACCGGCGTGCCGACCACGATGTCGTCAGTGCCCGACAGTCTCGCCAACAGCACCGCGAGCGCGGCGTGGTTGACCATGAAGGCGGTGGTCCCGGTGGTCGCCGCGAGCGCTCTGATGCGCTGCACCGATGCCGCCGGGAGCTCGGCGCGCAGCGAAACGCCGCGCCCGCGCGCGACGGCCGGGCGTGGCCGATCGGTCGGCAGTGCGAGGAGTTCCGGCGCTCCTGCCAGCTTGCTGCGCCAGTGGTCGAGCTGACGGGCCGCGGTCGACGCCGAGTCGTCCGGCTCGCCCATCAGGCCGCGGTGCCACGCGGTGTAGTCGCGGTACGTGACCGGCAGGGGCGGCCAGTCGGGCGCCGCACCGCGGCGGCGCGCGCGGTACGCGACGCCCAGGTCGTGGGCGAGCGGAGCCGTCGACGAGCCGTCCAGGACGATGTGGTGAACCACGCACACCAGGACGTGGTCGTCGTCGGCCAGGCGCAACAGCGTCGGCTCCACCGGAACCCGGGACGCGACGTCGAACCCGATCGCGCACGCCTGCGCGATGCGCTCGTCGAGACGGTCGGCGTCCACCGGTTCCGGCAAGAGCGCACGCCGCGGCGGGTCGGAGAGCACCAGCTGGATCGGCCCGGCCGGGCTGTCGGGGTAGTACGTGCGCAGCGGTTCGTGACGCTCCACCACATCGGCGAAGGCGGACTCGAGCGCTGCCGCGTCCAGTGCGCCGCGCAGACGGAGGGTGAGCGGGATGTTGAATACCGCGGAGCCGGTGTCGAGCTGATTGACCACCCACATGCGCCGCTGCTGCGGCGAGACCGGGATCCGGTCGTCACCGGAGACCGTCGGACGCAGTTCGGGAACCGGCCGGTTCAGGGGATCGTCCAGTCGCTCTGCGAGCGCCGACACGGTGGGCGCTTCGAAGATCCAGCGGACCGGCACCTGTGCGGCGAAGCGGACTCCGAGGTCGGCCGCGAGACGGGTCGCCGACAGCGAATCGCCGCCGAGCGCGAAGAAGTCGTCGTCCGCGCCGGGAGCGGCGACGCCGAGGCAGTCGGCGAAGGCCTCCGCGACCGACTGCTCCGAGGTGGTCCGCGGCGCCCGGTAAGCGGCTCGGGTCACCTCCGGGACCGGCAGCGCCGCCCGGTCGATCTTGCCCGAGGCCGTGAGCGGCATGGTCTCGACACGCATCAGGGCGGCGGGCACCGCATGGGCGGGCAGTACCGTGCGCAGATGCCCGATCACGGCTGCGGCGTCCGCGGCCCCGGCGTAGTAGCCGGCGAGGGCCGGCCGGCCGGAGGGCGTGGTCGCGAGCGCGGCCGCCGCCGCGTCCACCCCGGGCACCGCCGCGAGTGCCGCCTCGATCTCACCGAGTTCGACGCGGAAACCGCGGATCTTGATCTGGTGATCGGCGCGTCCGCGATACTCCAGCGCACCGTCGGCGCGCCAGCGCGCCAGATCGCCGGTGCGGTACAGGCGCGCGCCCGGGGCACCGAACGGATCGGCGACGAAACGTTGAGCGGTTCTCGCCGGTGACCGGTGGTAGCCGCGGGCGACCCCGACGCCCCCGACGTAGAGTTCGCCCGTCGCTCCGACCGGCACCGGCGCCAGACGACGGTCGAGCACCACCGCGTGGGTACCGGTGATCGGCGTGCCGATGGGTACGTCCGCGCCCGGCACGAGCGGGCCGGCGACGGTCGCCATGATGGTCGACTCGGTGGGCCCGTACGCGTTGAACATCGACCGGCCCGGCGCCCAGCGCGCCACCAGATCCGCGGTGCACGCCTCACCGCCGACGACGACGGTCCGCAGATCGGTCAGTGCGTCCTCGGGCACCGAGGCGAGCGCCGCGGGAGTCAGAAAGGCGTGGCAGATCCGTTCGCGGCGCAGCAGTTCGGCGAGCTCACGACCGCCGTAGAGCCCACCCGGCGCCACCACCGCAGTGGCGCCGGAGGCCAGCGCGAGCAGCAGTTCCAGAATCGATGCGTCGAAGCTCAGCGACGCGAACTGCAGGACCCGGTCTCCCGGCCGGACGCCGTGGCGTCGACGCTGCTCGGCGACGAAAGCGGCGCCGCCGAGGTGGGTCACCACCACGCCCTTCGGCCTGCCGGTGGAACCCGACGTGTAGATCAGGTACGCCGCGTCGTCCACTCGCAGCGGACGCGGGCGGTCGGCGTCGGTGACCGGTTCGTCGGGCATCGCGTCGAGACTCGCCAGCACCCGTGGATCGTCGAGACGAACCCAGTCGGTTCGCCCGGCGGCCGTGGGTACCACCGTTCCCGGCCCGGCGATCCCGAGAGCGGCACCGCTGTCGTCGAGCAGGTACGCGATCCGCTCAGCGGGCAATGCGGTGTCGATCGGGACGAACGCCCCGCCGGCGACGAGCACCGCGAGCTCGGCGACGACGGCGTCTGCGCCGCGCGTACCCAGCACTGCGACCACCGCGCCGGGCCCGGCTCCGCGTCCGATGAGCAGTCGGGCCAGCCGGTTGATCCGGCGCCAGAGTTCGCGGTGGGTCCACTCGACGCCGGCGGCGCGGAGTGCGGGCTCGTCTGCGTGGGGTCGCGCCGCCGCGGTCAGGATGTCGGGCAGCAGCCGTGCGGTCGGCGCCGCCGGGCCGCGCGCGGGCACCAGCGCCGCCCGTTCGTCGGCCGACAGGGCCCGCAGGGACGCCGCCGCGGTGTCGGGTGCCGCACCGACGATCTCGTCGAGCAAGTGGAGGAACCGCCGGCGATGTCGCTGCAACACGGTGTCCGGATACGCGGAGGCGGCCCCCTCCAGATCGATCCGAAGGTCGTCGCCGTCGCCGTAGACGGTGAAGGCCAGATCCTGGATGGGGCCGGTGCTCAGAATCCGGCTGCGGCCGAGACACTCGCCCAGCCGCACCTCGTCACGGAACATCATCACGTTGATCGCGGGTCCGAAGAACGAGCGGCCGACCGCGGACTCGTCCTGCTGCTGCGCGCGGTCGCGCATCATGTCCTCGAAGCGGTACCGCTGATGCCGGAGGGCACCGCCGAACTCCGCGGTGACGGCCCGAACCAGGTCGGCGACGGTGGTGTCGCCGTCGACCGTGGCCCGGATCGGCACCACGTTGGAGACCATTCCGCCCGAGCGCCGCAGCAGGGCGTTGGTACGAGCCGACACCGGAAGGCTGAGCACCACGTCGTCAGTGCCGGCCATCTGGGCGAGATAGGCGGCGGCCGCCGCCGCGACCACTGCCGCGACTGTGCTCGTGTGCTCGTCGGCGAACCGGGAGATCGCCGCCGCGGCGGCCGCGTCCACCTCACCGCCCGCGACGCGGGACATCCCGCCCGCGGCGCTGGAGGTGTCGGCCAGCCGGATCGGGTCGGGCAGGTCGTCGAGCCGTTTCGCCCAATGCGCGCGGTCGCGTTCGAAGCGAGTGGAGGACCGGTACTTCTCATCGTCGGCGACGAGGTCGGCGAGCGTTCCGGCCCGTGTCGGGGATACCTCTTCGCCTGCGGCCAACGCCGAATACACCTCCGCGACGCGCTGTGTGAGCGCCGCTGCGCCGTAGCCGTCGAGCAGGATGTGATGCACCCGCATGTACCAGAAGTAGCGCCGGTCGCCGACGCGGAGGGTCACCGATTCGATCAGTCGGTCGGAGAACAGGTCGACGGGGGCCCGGAACTCGGCATCCATCCACGCGCGGGCGGCCGCTTCCGGGTCCGGGCGGTCGCGGAAGTCGAGATGGCTCATCTCGTCGGGCGCGTCGTCGTCCCACCGCTGCGACGGGGCGTCTCCGGGGCGCTCAGCGGGAACGAGGCGGATCATCGTGACGCCGAACTCTCGCACCACTCGCCGTCCGGCCCGGGTCAGCAGGTCGAGGTCCAGCTCGCCGGTGACGTCGACGAACTGGGCGATCGATATCGGGGTGGTCGGGTCGAGTTGCTGGGAGAACCAGATACTGCGCTGCGCCGACGAGAGCGGGACGATCAAATCGTCGGATGCGGGTGCGTCGCGTACCGCGGCGCGCATGTCGTCAAGCGTCACTGTTCAATCTGCTTCTTCTCGGGTCCGACGGTGGTCGGGTATCGTCCGGGGTCCGGACGATCGTCCATATTTAGCGCAGGCTAACCTGCTTAGTGGAGGCTAACCTTAACACCGGTCGAGGACGATGACGCGCCCGGTACGTTCCATCGATGTCAGGCAGGTGATCGGATGCTCGGACCTCACGAACCGGCGGTCGAAGCGGCGATTCGCGTCGACGGTTTGACGAAGTCGTTCGGCGACGTCCGGGCCCTCGACGGGGTTACGTTCAACGCTCCGCGCGGATCGGTCCTCGGCGTCCTCGGCCCCAACGGCGCAGGCAAGACGACGGTCGTCGACATCCTGTGCACCCTGACCGAACCCGATGCGGGCTCCGCCACCGTCGCCGGACGCGATGTGGTCGCCGATCCCGCCGGCGTCCGCGAGGCCATCTCGATGACCGGTCAGTACGCCGCCCTCGACGAGACGCTCGGTGGCCGCGACAACCTCGTCTTCTTCGGTCGGATGCTCGGCCTCCGGCGGGCGGCCGCACGTGAACGCGCCGATTTCCTGCTCGAACGATTCGACCTCACCTACGCGGCCAAGCGACCCGTGTTCGCGTACTCGGGCGGCATGCGTCGGCGCCTCGACATCGCCTGCGGCCTCATCGTGGAACCCTCGGTCGTCTTCCTCGACGAACCGACGACCGGTCTGGATCCACGCAGCCGACAGGCGGTGTGGTCGTTGGTGGAGGCGCTCAAGCAGGACGGCGTCACCACCCTGCTGACCACTCAGTACCTCGAGGAGGCGGATCGGCTCAGCGACGCCATCGTCGTCCTCGACCGCGGTCGGGTGGTCGCCGAGGGCACAGCCGCCGAACTCAAGGAACGCGTCGGCGGCACGTTCTGCGAGGCGATCCCCGCAGACCCCGACGACGCACCCCGCCTGCGCTCGCTGCTCCGGGACCGGCTGAGCGCCGATCATCACGTCGCGTCCGGCGCCGACAGTGCCGACAGTGCCGAGGGGGCCGACAGTGCCGAGGGGGCCGTCACGCTCAACGCGCCGAACGGGGTCGACACCATGGCGGAGGTGATCGCGGCCGCCGCCGGCGCCGGCGTCGCCCTGCGTGACATCGGACTGCGCAGCCCCTCGCTGGACGACGTATTCCTGCGCCTCACCGGCGGCCCGCCGGCCGCCGCACCGGAACCGATCCGATGACCCGATCCGGGACTCGATCACCTTCGCTCCGCTGGCCCGACCGACGCGACCCGACGGTGATCGCGCACGACCACCGGTTCGTCCGGCAGTGGCTGACGATGACCGTCCGCGGCGTCCGTTCGGCCTACGGCGAGGGAGAGTTCGCCGTCGCAATCGCGATGCCGATCGTCTTCGCACTCGGCTTCTACCTGCCGCTCCGGGTGGTGATGAGTGAACAGGGCGTCGACTACGCACAGTTCCTGATGCCGATCATCGTGCTGCAGGCGGTCGCGTTCACCGCCATCGCCGCGGCCCAGCGCTCGGCATTGGACAAGCTCCGCGGAATGAACCGCAGACTGTCGTCGATGCCGGTCGCAGCCCTGGTTCCGTTCACCGCCCGCATGACCACCTCGCTGGTCCGCTCGGCGGTGTCGATCGCGACGGCGCTGCTGTTCGGCGCTCTGCTGGGCTTCGGCTTCTCCGGCGGTGCGGCGGGCGCTGTCGGCTTCGTACTGTTCGCGCTCGCCGTGGGCGGAGTTCTCGCCATGGCTGCGGACTCGCTCGGCATCCTGGCACGCGGCCCCGAGGCGACCTCTCAGCTTCTTATTCTTCCGCAGTTGGTCCTCGGTCTGCTCTCCACCGGCTTCGTACCCGAGTCGAGTTTTCCGGAGTGGGCGCGACCCTTCGCACGCAACCAGCCGATCTCCCATTTCGCGGCGACGATGCGCGATCTGGCCGACGGCTCGCTCACCGCCGAGACCGCAGCTCCGGCGCTGATCTGGCTGGCGGCGCTGGCCGTCGTCTTCTCCGCGCTCGCCTACCTCGCCCAGCAGAGACGGCGGTCGTATCCGTGACCGACCGAAGCCCGATCCCCGACGCCAGCGATATCACCGACGCCACCGATATCACCGACATAGTCCACTTCCCTCCGAGAGCGGCATGGGCACCCGAGCGCAGCGGATACGCGCTGTGGCGGGGTTCGGCGATCCAGGCTGAGCGGATTCTCCGCAAAGCAGCCGCCGATCCCGCGACCCTGCTTCAGTCGCTGCTCTTTCCGGCCTTGATGGTTCTGCTGTTCTGGGTGGTGCTGGACCGCCCAGTCAGCGCGCACTCCGGCGAATCGAACGCCTTCGGCATGGTCCCGATGTTCGCGCTGATCGGCGCGATGTCCGGGGCGTCGATCAGCGGGCTCGGTCTGCGCCGGGAGCGCACCTCCGGCCTGCTCGCGCGCACCTGGGTGCTTCCGGTGCACCGGGCGTCGGCCATGATCGGCCGGCTGCTGTCGGAGGCGGTGCGGATTCTCATCACCGTGGCCGCCGTCCTGGCTGTGGGCGCCGTCATCGGTTTCCGGATCCACACCGGCCTCCCCGGCGCACTGGGGATCCTGGCCGTCGCACTCGGATTCGGCCTGTCGTTCTCGGTGATGGTCACCGCCCTCGCACTGCTCCGGCCGGAGTCCCGCCTGGTGGAGTGGATCGCAGTCGGAACCAATCTGGCGATGTTCTTCAACACCGGCTTCGTGCCCGCCGACGCCTACCCGGCGTGGCTGCGGCCGGTGGTTGAGTATCAGCCGCTGAGCTGCGCGGTCGAGGCCATCCGCGGGATCTCGACCGGCGGCCAGGTGCTCGGCCCCGCGCTGACGACGGCGGCGTGGTCGGTGGGCCTGCTCGCCGCGTTCAGCGGGCCCGCAGTGGCCGGTTACCGTCGCGCGTCGACCACGCGTTAATCTCTTCAAAATAGGTTAGCCTAGCCATATTTTCGCAAGGAGAGTTCGATGCCCAAGAAGACCGGAACCACCGACGCACCCGTCGAGGTGCCGCCCGTCCACGTCACCGACCGGGTGACGCCGCTGCGCGCGGTCGGCGACGCGACCCGGACCGGCGAGCACTTCGCCTGGGTGGACGTGCGCGCACTGTCGGGGCAGCAGCGCGACGCCGTGGTGGCCGCGGCGCTCAACTACAACATCGACGGAATCCTCACCGACGACGCCGCGTTCCTCGCCACCCTGCCGCCGACCGTCCGCAAGATCCTCATCGCGGGCGATACCGTGCCCCCCGAGGGCACCGAAGGCGCCCGAACCGAGGGCATCGACCTGACCCTCGTCGAGCGCGCGACGCCCGAGACGCTGCCGAGCCACGCCGACGGCGTACACGTCGTGGTCCGCGATTCCGACACGCTCAGCGAGGCCTGCGAATGGGTCCGGCGCATCGGATGGACGCTGCTGACCTTCACCGACCCCACCAAGATCCCCCTCGAGATCGTGATCGCCGCGGCGGAGAACTCCGGCGGTCGCACCGTGACCGTGGTCGACGACATCACCGACGCGGAGATCGTGAAGTTGGTGCTCGAACACGGCTCCGACGGACTGCTGCTGGCTCCCCGCCACGCGGACGACGTCGTGGCCCTGGCCGCGGTCCTCGAACCGTCCGCGGCGCGCGTCGAACTGGCCGAGCTGACGATCACCGGTGTCGAGCACATCGGGATGGGCGAGCGTGCCTGCATCGACACCTGCTCGCTCCTGGAACTCGACGAGGGATGCCTGATCGGCTCGTTCGCCAGCGGAATGTTCCTGTCGTGCAGCGAAACCCATCCGCTGCCGTACATGCCGACCCGGCCCTTCCGATGGAATGCGGGCGCGGTGCACTCGTACGTGCTGGCGCCCGAGAACCGGACCCGCTACGTGAGCGAACTGCGCGCCGGACAGCCGATTCTCGCGGTCCGCAGCGACGGCTCCGCCCGCGAGGTGCTGATCGGGCGCGTCAAGATCGAACGGCGACCGCTGATCTCGATCAACGCGCGGTCGGCCGACGGCCGGACCATCAACGTGATCGCGCAGGACGACTGGCACGTCCGGCTGCTGGGTCCGGGCGGTTCGGTGAACAACGTCACCGAACTCAAGCCCGGCGACGTGCTGCTCGGTTACGTGCCACCGGAGGCGCGGCACGTCGGACTGCCGATCACGGAGTTCTGCGAGGAGCGCTGAGGTACGGGGGCGGTCGGGGGCACGGGGGCGGTCGAGCCGAAACCGGCCCGACCGCGTCGACCTCAGCCCAGCAGGGGAAGCACCTGTTCGGCGAAGCGTTCGGCCTCCTCCGCGAGCGGCCATCCGGACAGGATCCAGGTGTCCGCGCCGAGCTCGGCCGACAGCTTGCGCAGCGTGGCCGCCACCGTCTCCGGACTGCCGACCAGATAGTTTCCCGAGCCCTTCCCGGCGATGTCGAAGGGAGGCTCCCCCGACGTCCACGTCGTCAGCCCTGCGGCCAGACCCGGCAGGAACTCCAGTTCGTCGCGGCCGGGGATCCGGCCGGCCCGCAGCGCGTCGATCCGCGCCTGCACCTGAGCGTCGTCCGAGGCGATCTCGTCGAGTCCGGGAAAGCCGAACGAGCGGAGATTCCGATCGGCCAGCCGCGCCATCTCCGCGGCGTCGGTCTGCGCCAACTGCCACTCGAAACGTTCCCAGGCCGCCTCGTCGGTGTCGCGGACCACCACGCTGGCCAGCACGCCGCAGGGCAGCTCGCGGCCGCGCTCGCGCGCCGCGGCACGAGCCGCGTCGAAGGTCCGGACCAGCGCGTCGGGGTGCGCCAGAAAGCTCAAGTACACATCGAGCACCTGCGCCGCGTGCTCGAGCCCGGCCGCCGACGCGCCGGTGCCCCAGATGGGCAGCCGTTCCTGCCTCAGCCCCGGAATCGACGGTTTGTACTGCGGACCGGCGCGGAAGTACTGGCCGTCGACCGCCGAGGGATCGTCGGAGTACATGCGCCGCACGGTCTCCCAGTACTCGGCCGACACCCGGTACCGCTCGTCCTTGCCTTCGAAACGCCCGTATCGAGCAAGGACCGGATCGGCGCCGTTGACCTGGTTCACGATCATCCGGCCACCCGAGTAGTGGTCGAAGACCTGGGCCTGCTCGGCCATGAGCGCAGGCGGCTTGGCGCCCGGATACTCCGGAACGAGGAATCGCAGCCGCTCGGTGGCCGACACGAGGGCGATGGGTTCACGAGCCGTGCAGAGCACCCCGTAGTAGCCGAGCCGGTCGAGGGTCGCCGCCACCGAACGCAGATGCTCCAGCGAGGGCTCCGAGCGATACTCCGGCTGCCACGGCACCTCGCCGTCCATCCCGTTCAGGTACCAGAGGATGCGAGGCGTTCCGGGGCCGTGAGGGCTGCCGGGCATGGGCGGACTCCTGTCGTTTCGTCGGGCACGGGTGCAACCGGTCGGTGTGGTCATGTGCGGCCGGCGGCGTCGTTCCGACCCCGCATGAACAACCCGACCCCGCATGAACACCGACACGGACGTCTGAAAAGATAGGTTAGCCTAGCCAACTTAACGAAGGATCCACGGTGCCCACTCCTCCCGCGCAGCGCATCCGCACCCGAGTCGCCGTCATCGGCGCCGGCCCCGCCGGATTGAGCCTCGCGCACATGCTGGCGCTCCAGGGTGTCGACGCCGTGGTGCTGGAGCGGAGTTCCGAGGAACACGTCCGTTCGCGCGTCCGCGCCGGCGTGCTGGAGCAGTCCACCGTCGACGTCTTCGACCAGCTCGGCGTCAGCGCCGACCTCCACCGGGAGGCATTGCGACACAAGGGCTTCTACCTGCGATTCGACCGCGCCACACACCACCTGGACTTCCACGCCGACACCGGCCGCAACGCCTTCGTCTACGGACAGGCGAAGGTGGTCGGCGATCTGATCGATGCGCTCCCCGGCCGCGCCGCGCCGGTGATCTTCGACGCCGAGGCCGTCGCCGTCGAAGGCATCGGCACCGACCGGCCCGAGGTCCATTTCCGGACTCCGAACTCGACGGGCGTGGTCGCAGCCGACTTCGTCGCCGGCTGCGACGGCTTCCACGGGGTGGCGCGAGCCACCGCGGAACCGCACGTTCGGACGGTGCAGCGCGTGTACCCGTTCGCCTGGCTCGGCATTCTCGCGCACAGCACGCCGGTCACCGAGGAGGGCATGTACAGCGCGCACCCCGACGGCCTGTCGTTGCACAGCATGCGCGGCCCGCAGTTGTCGAGGCAGTACCTGCAGGTCCCGCACGACACCGACCTCGCCCACTGGTCGGACGAACGGATCTGGAAGGAGCTCCGCCACCGGAGCGCCGCAGACGACGCCGACGAGCTCGAGACCGGGGAGATCATCGAGCGCAGCCTCACCCGCCTGCGCAGCGCGGTCACCGAACCGATGCGGGTCGGTTCCTTGTTCCTCCTGGGCGACGCCGCCCACATCCTGCCGCCGACCGGAGCGAAGGGCCTCAACCTCGCGGTGTCGGATGCGTGCGTCCTCTCCAACGCGCTGGGCGGCTACTACGCGGACCGGCGCACTGACCTGCTCGACGCGTATTCGGTCACCGCGCTGGAGCGGATCTGGCAGACTCAGGCGTTCTCCTGGCGGCTCACCAGCGCGCTGCACCGACACGACGACGAATTCGACTGGCCGCTGCGCCGCGCCCGGCTGCAGCGCTGGGTGGCGTCGGAGACCGCGCGCCGCGAACTCGGCGAGGTGTATCTCGGCCTTCCGTTCCCGACCGATTGGCGCTACCGGTGACGCCCGACCGCACTGCGCATCGGCGGCCGCGGGTCGTCGATACCGAAGACGTCCGACAGCCGCCCGGGCACGTCCGCCGCCGCGACCGCGTACTCCCGGCGAGAGTCGCCGTCGACCTCGATCATCCGGTAATCGATCCGGCCGGACTCGGGGTCGATGCGGCCGGTCATCGTGCGCCGGCCGGCGTCGACCGGCAGCGTGCAGATCACCGAGCCGGTGAACCTCGACTGCCCGGACGTGCTGTGCCAACGGGCCATCCCGGCGAACTCATCCAACTCTCGGACCGCAGGGTCGATCCGGTAGCGGGCCGCGCCGGCCGACACGTCGCGGCCGGCCGGGTCGGCGAGATCGATCGGCCGCAGGATCATGTCGCCGCCGAAGCCGACGTCGACCAGCATCGCGGGATCGCCCGGCACCACGACTGCCACGTGACCGTCGGCCGGACCGAATCCCGCTCCCGAATCCACTCGCGCACCGTGCAGAACGGCGGGCACGCCCAGCGCCCGCAGGGCGTACAGCAGCAGTCCGTTGAGTTCGTAACAGATGCCGCCGCGACGGTCGTCCACGAGGCGCTGCGCGATCCGCGCCGGCTCGACACCGACCACGCGCCCGGCGTGGATCCCGAGGTTCTCGAACGGCACCCGCGCGTGCTGAGCCGTGGCCACCGCGCTCACCAGCGCTTCGATCCCGTTCGGCAGGTCGGCCTCGTCCAGGCCGATCCGGTCCAGATAGCGAGCGATTCCGCCCCTCGCGCACAGATCCATGCAACACAGGATAGGCTACCCTCATTCACTCTCGAGAGGAGCACCGATGAGGCACTCGGCACCACCGCGCACAGCGTCGCTGTCCGGTAAGACGCTGCGGCTGCGCCGGATCTTCTCCGCGCCGACCGGACGTGCGCTGATCGTCCCGATCGACCATTCGGTGACGGTCGGCCCACTGGGTCGCAAGAACCACGCCGACTGGACCGCCGCGATGCTCGCCGAGGCGGGCGCCGACGCACTCGTGGTCCACAAGGGCCGGGCGCGCCACATCGATCCGGCTCATTTCCGCGAACTGAGTCTGATCGTGCATCTGTCCGCGGGCACCTCGCTGTCGGTGGACACCACCTCGAAAGTCCTGGTCGGTTCGGTCGAGGAGGCGATGGCTCTCGGAGCGGACGCGGTGAGCATCCACGTCAACATCGGATCGCCCACGGAGGCGCAGCAACTCAACGATCTCGGCGTGGTCAGCGACGAGTGCGCCCGGCTCGGCATTCCGCTCCTGGCCATGATGTACAACCGGGGAATGGCCGAGACTCCGGGAACCCAGTCGGTCGCGACGCTGTCGCATCTGGCTGCCATCGCCACCGATCTCGGCGCCGACATCGTCAAGCTCGACTACGCGGGCGATCGCGCATCCATGGACGCGGTCGCGGACTCCTGCCCGCTGCCGATCGTTGTGGCCGGCGGCGCCTATCACGACGACGAGTCGGCGATCGAGTTCGGCACCCGGGTGGCCGAATCGTCGGTGGCCGGGCTGAGTTTCGGCAGGCACGTCTTCGGTGCCCGGAATCCGGCTCGTGTGGCCGCCGCCCTCGCCCACGTGCTGCACACTGGCGACCCCGCCCGTCCTCTCGAAAACTTTGGCTCCCGCACCGGCCTGTGAGACCGTTGCGGGAGCCAAAATATTTCGACTGCGGGGCTACACGTACCAGCAGCGGTGGCGGAGGCTGCCGCGGACGCGGCCGAGGAGGTTCCCGGCGTGGAATAGCCACCTGCCGGTCGGCACCCCGGTGATCGCGGTGGGCAGCAACGGATTCCGCAGCACTACGTACGCCACCTCATCGAGTGTCCCGTACCACTTCCGCCGCGGCAGCCCGTACGAGCGGTAATCGGAGTAGAGACGGACATCGCCCTCGCCGCACATGACCGACTGCTTCCACAGGCCACTGAGCGTGTCGCGGAGCCGATAGGCGACCAGTGCCCGCGGCGCATGGCCCAGCACACCGCCCGCCAACTGGACCCGAATGGTGAAATCCGAGTCCTCGGCCCCTCGGTCGTACGCGGTGTCGAATCCGCCCACCGCGGCGAAGACGTCCTTCCAGACACCGAGGTTGCACGTCGGCGACACCCGCAGGAAACCGGGGAACTCATACGGAGTCTCCGGCGGCAGCATGCCGCGCCAGCGTTGCACGTGCGGGGCGTTGAGGCTGTCGGTCTCGACCGCGCCGCCGACCGCCGAATACGTCCGCGCGACCGCCGTCAGCTCGGTCAGCCACTGCGGATGCGCGCGGTCGTCGGCGTCGCAGAAGGCGATGAAGTCGCCGCGCGCGGACTCCACCC
Source organism: Gordonia sp. PS3 (assembly GCF_041950545.1). NCBI lineage: Bacteria > Bacillati > Actinomycetota > Actinomycetes > Mycobacteriales > Gordoniaceae > Gordonia > Gordonia sp. PS3. Next base: position 2,921,507 of record NZ_CP169524.1, read on the forward strand.
CGATGTTCCGGGCCACGGACGCACCGCGTCCGGCCGAGGCGTCCACCCGGCGCAACTGCAGGCGGTCGGCGAGCGGGTGGTCCGCGAGATGGTCGGCGAGACCGTCGGTGGACCCGTTGTCGGCGACGATCACCTCGAAGTCGCCGGCGTAGTCCTGCCCGGCGAGCGCCGCCAACTGTTCGTCGATGACCGCGGCCGCGTTGCGCACCGGGATCACCACCGAGACCAGCCGGGGCAGGCCGCGGTCGGGTTCGGCGGGGCGCTCCCCGATCGCCCGCGCGCGGTCGGCGGGCCGCATCGATCGCAGCAGTGTCCGCTTCGGAATCTTTCCCGTCTCCCCGCGCAACGCGGCGCGGGTCCCGGCCGCGGTCAGGTACGCGCGCGCCGGCCGATGGCTGCCGATCAACATCGCGCGGCCTCGGACGAATGTGTCCTTGGCGATCGACACCGCGCACCACAGCGGCTCGCGCCGGCCGTAGCGGCGATACAGGGCGAGCCGGTTCCGCGCGATGTAGTAGTGGCGGAACGGCGCGTCCTGCGAGAACTCGATCGCCTCGCCGTCTGTGCCGCCGCGCGCGCCTTCCCGCATCAACGGACGCATGAGCGGGCGCAGCGGACGCGGCGGCGTCCACCGGGCTCGGTGGCCCAGGCTGTGTTCGATCCGACCGCCGGGAACGATGAGCGCCGGTGCCCCGCGCTCCCGTGCGCGCAGATAGAACTCGGTCTCGACGCAGTCGATGAACAGGTCCTCATCGAACAGGCCGATCGCGGCGAAGAGTTCCGCGGTCACGACCAGGCCGGACTGCAGCGGTTCGAAGGCGAGCGTCAAGCCTCGCTCGGCGAACCAGAAGGGCGCGACGTCGTCGTTGATGAGTGCGGGCGAGACCATCACCTCGGTGAGTCCGAGCGAGGCCGCCAGATGCAGATGGGTGCGGGCACGGTTGAGGTAGTCGCCGTCGATCAGCGTGTCCTGGTCGAGGGTCAGGACGGCGTCGGCCCCGGCGTCCAGTGCCCGCCGCACACCGATGTTCAGCGCGCTGGCGATGCCGGCGTTGCGCGGAGCGCACACCACATGCGCGCCTGCCTCGGCGCACCGGTCCAGGATCGTCCGCACGGCGGATTCCTCACGGTCCCCACGGTCGGCACGGTCGGTCAGGGACGGGGAGCCGTCGTCGATCACGACCACGGATTCGGCCTGCTCAACCGCCCGCCGGACGACGTCCACCAGTCGGTCGGTCGGCTCGAAGGACGTGACGACCGCGGCCACGGTCAGATCAGTCTTGGGGACCGGTGAATCACTCGTCATCTGAATACTCGTCATCACCGGTTCCTTCCTCCGCTCCCGTGTTCGCGGCGAGCGCGGCATGCACGGCCGCTGCCGTGCCGGCCGCGAAGGGCGCACGCATCATCGAATGGTGATCTCCCGGCACACGCACCTCGGTGACGCCCCCGGTCGCCAGAAGTGACCAGGTCGCGGGGTCGTCGGGGTTCGATTCCGCGGCGATCATCGTGACCGACCCGGGGTACGGCGTGGGCCGGTGCTGTCGGATCAACGCTCGTCCCAGATCCCAGAAGACCGTCCACTGCAATGTCGCCGGCAGCCGCCACAGTCCGGCGGTGGCGACCAGGAATCTCATCGCGGCGCGATTCCAGGCACGGTTCCAGGCGGAGAGCATCCGGGCCCCGGTACCGCGCGCCGGCGGCACAGCAGACGCAGTGACAGTCGCAGCGCCAGTGGCAGTGCCGGTGGTCCGCCGATCCGGCAGCGGCAGCGTGTCGCCGGTGTCCGCCGTACCTGCGACCGCATCACCGTCCCGGCCGGCGGCGAGACGAGCGCGCAGTTCCGGCTCGAACAGCGTGTCGATGAGAACGACGTTCGCGCGCTCACCCCGTCCGTGGAGGATCGCGGCCGCCTCGAGCATGACGAAGCCGCCGTACGAGTAGCCCGCGAACCAGTACGGTCCGGCGGGCTGCACGGCACGGATCTCCCGGATGGCGCGGCGGGCCGCGGCGCGGATCGAACGGTCGGCGCGGCCGCGTTGTTCGAGACCGTGTGCCTGCAGCCCGTAGACGGGACCGTCGCCGGGCAGTTCGCGAACCACCGGAAGCAACGCGGCCGCCGGGCTGCCCGCACCCGCCGCGAAGAACAGCGGCACCCCGGTGCCGTCGCGCAACCGGCTCAGCGTGCCGCGCGCCGCGGTCTGCGCGCGGTCGCGGTGCGCGTCATCGAGCAGCACCGCCAGGCCCGCGACCGTCGGTGTCTCGGCGAACTCGGCCGTCGAGAGGTCGACGAGCCAGCGGTCGCGAAGATCGGCGAGCATGCGTGCGGCGGCGAGCGAATCACCGCCGAGCGCGGTGAAGTCCTCCGACCGGCCCACCTCGTCGAGCCCGAGCACTGTGCACCACAGCGCGGCCAGTGCGGCTTCGGTGGGACCGCGGACGGGCTCGATCACTCGTTCGGGAGGCGGCGGCAGAGCGGCGCGGTCCACCTTGCCTCGTTCGGTACGCGGGAACTCGGTGAGCACCACGATGTGCCGCGGCGTCATCCACTCCGGCAGCGAGTCTCGCAGCGCCGCACGTACTTCCGACGGCGCGGGCGCCCACGTCGCCGGATCCACGGCGAGGTAGCCGGTGAGTTCGCCGGCCTCGCGATCGGCGACCACCGCGGCGTCCACCGCCCACGGCAGTTGCCGCAGCGCGAACTCCACTTCGGCGGGCTCGACTCGGTAGCCGCGCACTTTGATCGCGTCATCGAGCCGGCCGAGAAGGAGGAGGTCGCCGGTCTCGTCGAATCGACCCAGGTCGCCGGTGTAGAAGCGGGTGCGACCGTCGTCGAGGCGGACGAAGCGATCGGCGGTCAGCGCCCGATCGCGGTGGTAGCCGGCAGCCAGATACCGGGACTCGACGACGATCTCGCCGGTCTGACCCACCGGCACGTCGTCGCCGTCGTCGCCGACGATCCGGATGCGCTTGCCCGCTGCCGGCGTGCCTGCGGCCAGCGGCCCGGGCACCACCGCCCGATCGCGCGGGAACAGGTTGAAGGCGAGGTCGCCGGTCTCCGACGACCCCGACCAACAGCAGAAGGTGCCTCTCGACAGGACGGTGCGGCGTGCGAGTTCGACGTCGCTGTGGTGCGACGGCTCGCCGCACACCGACAACAGCCGGAGGTCGTTGAGCCCGCCCGTCCTGCCGGCGCCATCAGCGCCGGCGCTTCCGGCGAGCCAGGCGCGCAGCAGCGACGGAGTGGCGTGCGCGGTGGTGGCCGCTTCGCGATCGAGCCAGTCGCGCAGATCGGCGGCGCTGCGCCTCCGCACGTCCCAGAGCAGCATCGTCGCACCGTTGATCAGTGTCATCACCAGGCAGTCGAATCCGGCCCCGAAGCTCAACGGCAGAAGCACTGCGGCTCGGTCGTCGGGGCGAAGACCCATGAACTCCCGTCCGTCGCGCGCCTGGTTGGTCCAGCCCCGCTGCGTGTGGGCGACGCCCTTCGGCCGCCCCGTCGATCCCGACGTGAAGATGAGCACCGCGATGTCGCCCGGAGCGGGCTCGGGAACCGGTTCGGGCGCGGCCGGGAGCGCTCGGATCTCGGCCGGGCTGAGTTCCCGCGCGCCGGAGAGTTCCAGAATGTGGCCTCGTCGGTCGTCCGGCAGAAAGGGATCGAGCAGCACCAGTGGCCGGCCCGAGCACAACACCGCCAGGATGGCGGCGACCGAATCGATGTCGGACTCCGTCTCGACCGCGACCGGGCTATCGCGGTCGGGTACCGCGGCGGCGATGGCGCGGCCGCGGTCCTGCGCCCGAGCCGCCAGTTCGGCATAGGTGATCGAGCCGTCCGGGGTGCGGACCGCCACCGCCTCCGCGCGGGCCGCGGCCACGGCCAGCCACTGCGCGACCACCGTCTCGCCGGCCGCATCCCGCACCGCCTGCAGGTGCGACTCCGCACGCCTCGGCTGGATCGCGGTCTCCGCCGAGGTCATCGGTCCAACCCGGCGGCGATCGTCGGCCAGGACCGGTGCAGCTCGTCCTGCCAGTAGTTCCAGGAGTGGGTTCCAGTGGGGCGCAGATGCACGGTCGCCGGGATGTTCAGCGACCGCAAGCGCTGCGCCATCGCGGCCGTGCATGCCGACGTGGCGGCCTCGAGGGCACCGCCCACCAGGATCTGATCGGCGATCGGCGGCGCCCCGGGGGCTTGATGTTCGGGAGTGTCGTAGCGTCCCGGCAGCCCGCTGCCGCTCGACAGATACAGCGTGAGCCCGCGCAGGCCGGCCGCGTTGACGTACGGGTCGTTGCGAGTCCACCCGGGCGAACCGGCCGGTCCCCACATGTTGGTCGCGTCGGCGCCCGCCGCGGTGTACACGATGCCGCGCACGGCGGCTTCGCCTTCCGGTGTGCTCGTGCGCGCGCAGCCGCTGTACGACGCGACCGACCGATACAGCCCCGGTCGCGCGATCGCGAGGTTGAAGACCGATGTGGCCGACATCGACAGTCCGGCCACGGCGCGACGGCCGTCCGAGGCCAGGGCGTCGTCGACGACGGGCGGCAGCTCGCGGGTCAGGAACGTCTCCCATTGCGGCCGGCCGATCTTCGGGTCTCGTGACACCCAGTCCGTGTAGTAGCTGCCGATCCCCTTCTCGGGGATCACGACGTTGACGTGCTTGCGGGAGAAGAACTCGAGCGCATCGGTCTGCGCCAGCCAATTGGCCCCGTCCTCGCCTCCGCCGGCACCGTTGAGCAGGTACAGCGTCGGCGCATGCTCCTCATTCACCGGCGGTCGGAGAACCAGCAGCGGGATGTCGCGATTCATCGACTCCGAGTGGACGGTCATCCGCCACAGCGTCTTGTCCAGATGTTCCAACGCAACGAGCGATCCCGTCGCCCGCACTGGCGCCGCCACAGCTGTGGGCGCTAGCGCGACAACCGCTGTCACCAGCCCCGTCACGGCCGCGGTCGCCATCGCGGTGACTCGGATTCGGCCGGACCGGCCCCGCTTGATCTTCCTCATAGCTAGGTAAGACTAACCTAATAGAGAGCGCAGGACGCATGCGGCGTCCCAAGAACAACAGGGCGAGCACGAGCAGGCGAAGAGAAGTCGGAGTTCGACGCAGTTGACGTTCGACACGGTTGGTCCGACGCGGGTCCGACGCAGTCGGAGTACGCCGAAGAACCCGGCGACGGGAAAGATACGGGCCGCCGTCGGCGCGATCACTGCCGCCGGCGTTGCTCCGCCACCAGGACTCGAACCTGGAATGCCTGAACCAAAATCAGGAGTGTTGCCATTACACCATGGCGGATTGCCGCGGAGACGATTCTGCCACAGGGCCCACCGCACACCACCACGCCGTCACCAACGCTGGCCCCATGGGCTCTCGCACCTCTCCGCCACTCCCCCCGGGGTGCCGGAGAACCACCCCTCGCCGCACTCCGGCACCCGACCGCACCGATCGATGCGACCCAACCGGATGGTACATCCGGCAGGAAGTCGTACCACCGGAATCACCGATCCGCGACACTGACCCACCCTCCGGCGCGCACCGGGCGACGGCTACTTGAGACCCAGCACCGGAAGAAGGAACTCGCGCGCGAAATCCGAGAGCTCGCCGATGTCGTCGTAGTCCATGAGGTCACTGGGGATGGTGAGGAACGACCCCGCGATCCGGACCACCAGGTCGGCAGCCGGTATGGTCCGCACCCGCTTGGGGATGTTCCCTGCGGTCTGTTCGCGAAGGATCTGGTGCGCTACGAAGTCGCGCACCACGGTGAGAGTACGACCGTCGCCGCCGCCGACGAAGCCGGGCACCATCGCCGGCTCGGTCTCGAGCAGCTTTCGGATCAGCGGATTGCCGCCGATGGTCCGCAACGACGTCACGAAGGCCTGGACCACACGGTCGGCCGGGGTCGGCGCCTGCGCCATGACGTCGAGAAACTCGGTGAAGTAGTTCTGGAACTCGCGGACCATGACCGCGTCGACGAGCGCGTCCTTGGTGGCGAACTTGCGGTAGATCGTGATCCGAGCCGTCCCGGCACGTCGGGCTACCTCTTCCATCGACGTGCGCCCGATCCCCGTTTCACAGAACTGCTCATACGCGGCGTCGAGCAGTCTGGTCCGCGTCCGGTCGGTCTCGACGGTGTCGGTCTGCACCGCCTGCTGCATCGCACGCTCGAAGAGCGTGGCCTCGACCCGCCCGGCCGCAGGGATCACCACTGGCTTCAACCCCTCTCCAGTACCTACCCGACTCCTTCACGCTACGGCATCGGACGACCGGCCCATGCTCCGAATCCCGAGGCGTGCTACCCCGGCGACGCCGTGTTGCAAGTGTCGCTCCGTTGTTTCATATGGGCCGATGGGCGACCGCGCACCGTCAGTCGTCCACCCACTGCAGGACATCCCCGGGCTGACATTCGAGAACACGGCAGATCGCGTCCAGCGTCGAGAATCGCACCGCTTTGGCGCGGCCGTTCTTGAGAACCGCGACGTTGGCCGGCGTGAGGCCGACGCGTTCGGCGAACTCGCCCACGCTCATCTTGCGACGCGCCAACTCCACATCCAGGCGCACGACGATGGCCAATTCAGATCACCGCGTCCATGTCCGCACGCAGCGTCGTCGCCTGGCGCAGCAGCGATCTCATCACCACCATCAGCAGCACGAGCAGCAGGCAACCGAGTCCGACGACGGTCAGCAGGAAAGGCAGGCCGGGATCGTCGAGCTCTCCGAACAGCGCCAACGCCGCCAACAGCCCGGCGGGTACGAGACCCGCGGCGGCGACCGCACAGATGATCGTGTCCACCCACCGGAACGACGATCGGTCGAAGATCCGGTCGCGACGGACGTGACCGAGGAGCATCCATGTCGCAACGAGGACGACCTGCAGGCACAGGAACTCGTAGCCGACCAGGAAGGTCGCCGACCATCGTTCGCCTCCGGTCATCTCGCCGATGCTCTCGCGATAGCGGAACTGTCCGGGAAACGAGAGCGTCTGCAGAACGGTGACCCCCGCGAACAGCAGCACCAAGGTCGCCCGCAAGGGCCAGTAAGCGAGTGTGACAGCACGGTCCATGTGTCGATTATCGACGGAAATCTATCGAAATTCAATAGCTAATGGCGGCGCACCGCACTGTCGCGCACGCCACTGCGCACCTCGCCGAATAACACCTGACCGCACCGGCTGCGTAGGATTTGCCCCGGCGTACCTCCGCGGGATGGAAAGCTCTGCAGGAGTGCGTCGACGCTCGCGACCTTGAGATGCGGAGGGACTCGGATGACCGGACGACCGGCCCAGTCGAACGAAGAAGTCGCCGTCATTGTGCTGGCGGCGGGTGCCGGTACCCGGATGAAGTCGAAGACCCCGAAGATCCTTCACGAGATCGGCGGACGCAGCCTGCTCGGCCACGCACTGCACGGCGCCGCCGAACTCGCCCCCGATCACCTCGTCGCCGTCGTCAGTCACGAACGCGAGCGGGTCACCGCCGCCATCGGAGAGATCGCCGAGGAACTCGGCAGGCCGGTGACCGTCGCCGTTCAGGATGAGCCGTTGGGCACCGGCGACGCCGCCCGCGCCGGAATGACCGGACTCCCGGACGACTTCTCCGGAACCGTCTTGGTCACGGTCGCCGACGCCCCGCTGCTCGACGGCGCCACGTTGTCCGCGCTCGTCGCCGAACACTTGCGCGACGACGCGGGCGAACCGGCCGCCGTCACGCTGACCAGCTTCATCGCCGACGACCCCACCGGCTACGGACGAATCGTCCGGGCGGGCGGTCCCGGCCTGGACATCGCGTCGTCGGACGTCCTGGCGATCACCGAGCACAAGGACGCGACCGAGACCGAACGCGCGATCACCGAGGTGAACGCGGGGATCTACGCGTTCGCCGCCGACATGCTGCGGACCGGCCTGACCAGTCTGTCCACCGACAACGTGCAGGGCGAGTACTACATCACCGATCTCGTCGGCATCGCGCGCGAGGCCGGCCGGGCCGTGCACGCACTCACCGTCTCCGATCCGAGCGTGGTCGCCGGCTGCAACGACCGCGCGCAGTTGGCCGATCTCGGAGCCGAACTGAATCGCCGGATCGTCCGCAAGCACATGCTCGCCGGCGTCACCGTCGTCGACCCCGCGACCACCTGGATCGACGTCGACGTCACGCTGGGCCGGGACGTGCGCGTCGAGCCGGGCACCCAGCTCCGCGGCCGGACCTCCGTCGCCGACGACGCGGTGATCGGCCCCGACACGACGCTCACCGACGTGACCGTCGGCGAGGGAGCTGCGGTGATCCGCACCCACGGTTCCGACGCGCAGATCGGGCCCGGCGCCGCCGTCGGCCCGTTCGCGTATCTGCGACCCGGCACGGTCCTCGGCGCAGACGGAAAGATCGGTACGTTCGTCGAGACCAAGAACGCCCAGATCGGCCAGGGCACCAAGGTCCCGCACCTGACGTACGTCGGCGACGCGGAGATCGGCGAGAAGACCAACATCGGCGCGTCGAGCGTCTTCGTCAACTACGACGGCGTGGCCAAGCACAAGACGGTCATCGGCTCGCACTGCCGCACCGGCAGCGACAACATGTTCGTCGCCCCTCTCACGATCGGCGACGGTGTCTACACGGGCGCGGGCACCGTGCTGCGCGACGACGTGCCGCCGGGAGCCCTCGCGGTGTCGGCGGGCGCCCAGCGCAACATCGCCGATTGGGTGATCGCCAAGCGCCCCGGCACCCCTGCCGCCGACGCCGCCCGCGCCGCCCAGCAGAATCACACCCAGCAGAATCACACCCAGCACGATCACACCCAGCAAACCGAATAGCGTCACCCTGCGCCGACGGCGGCCACGAACCGCCCCGGCGCTCACACTCCGAGTACAGAAGCCGACCGCCTAGGAGAGAATGAGTCACCCATGACTTGGACGACCGACAATCAGAAGAACCTCATGCTGTTCGCCGGACGGGCACATCCCGAACTGGCGCAGGCCGTGTCGGACGAGCTGGGCGTTCACATCACCCCGCAGACGGCGCGCGACTTCGCGAACGGCGAGATCTTCGTCCGCTTCGAGGAGTCGGTCCGCGGCAGCGACGCCTTCGTGCTCCAGAGCTGCCCGTACCCGATGAACCAGTGGGTCATGGAGACCCTCATCATGATCGACGCGCTCAAGCGCGGCTCGGCCAAGCGCATCACGGCGATCATCCCGTTCTATCCCTACGCACGCCAGGACAAGAAGCACCGCGGCCGCGAGCCGATCTCGGCGCGCCTGATCGCCGATCTGCTCAAGACCGCGGGCGCCGACCGCATCGTGACGGTGGATCTGCACACCGACCAGATCCAGGGCTTCTTCGACGGCCCCGTCGACCACATGCACGCACAGGGCCAGCTGGCCGAGTACGTGCGCAACAAGTACGGCACCGACAACATCTGCGTGGTGTCTCCGGACGCCGGCCGTGTGAAGGTCGGCGAGAAGTGGGCCGACTCGCTCGACGGTGCTCCGATGGCGTTCGTCCACAAGACGCGCGACCCCGACGTCCCCAACCAGATCAAGTCGAACCGCGTCGTCGGTGAGGTCGCGGGCAAGACCTGCGTGCTGATCGACGACATGATCGATACCGGCGGCACCATCGCGGGCGCCGTGTCGGTCCTCAAGGAGGCCGGCGCCGGCGACGTCATCATCGCCACCACGCACGGCGTGTTCTCGCATCCCGCCGCCGAGCGCCTCGCCACCTGCGGCGCCAAGGAGGTCATCGCGACCGACACGCTGCCGATCCCCGAGGACAAGCGTTTCGACAACCTGACGGTCCTGTCGATCGCACCGCTGCTCGCGCAGACCATCCTCGAGGTGTTCAAGAACGGCTCGGTCACCAGCCTGTTCAACGGGAACGCCTGACCAGTACCGCATACCACGCGAAAGGCACGACGCGAGACGCCATGGCCCGGGAGACCGGCCATGGCGTCTCGCGTTCGTCTAAGCGGCGTGATCCGCCCGTTCAGACCGTTCAGACGGTCTGTTCGATTCCCTCGATCGCGACGTCGACCGTCTCCTCCGATCCGGTCGCCGCGCCACCCGGAGCGTCGGACCGTCCGGGGATGAAGAACGCCAGCACCAGCGCGGCCACGGCGGCGCCGGCGGCCAGCGCCATGATCCAGCGGAACGCGCTCTCCGACGGCACTGCCACGCCACCGAGCGTCATGGTCATCTGCGCGACGATCACACCCGCCAGCGCACTGGCGAAGGACGTGCCGAGCGAACGCATGAGCGTGTTGAAGCTGTTCGCCGCACCGGTCTGCGACGGCGGAACCGCTCCCATGATGAGCGCGGGCATCGCACCGTAGGCGAGTCCGGTTCCGAATCCGATGATGATGCCGATGACGATGAGCTGCCAGATCGAGTGCAGGGCGAAGACGCCGAGCAGGTAGCCCAACGCCACCACGATGGCGCCCACCATCAGGGTGATCCTCGGTCCGAAGGTGTTGGTCAGCCACGACGAGAGCGGTGCCGCGAGCAGGAGCATGATGCCGAACGGCGCCATCACCAAGCCCGCCACCATCATCGACCCGCCGAGACCGTAGCCGGTGGCCTCCGGCATCTGGACCACCTGCGGGAAGACCATGCTCGCCGCGAACATCGCGAAACCGAAGACGATCGAGGCGATGTTGGTGAACAGCACCTGCGGGCGGACGGCGACGCGGACATCGACGATCGGCTGCGAACTGCGCAGCTCCCAGCTCACCCACAGGATGAAGAGCACGATCGCTGCGGCGAAGCAGCCGAGGGTGGTGCCGCTCGACCAGCCCCAATCGGCGCCCTTCGAGACTGCGAGCAACAGCGCGAGCAGACCGCCCGACAGCGTCACGGCGCCGACGTAGTCGAAGCCGCCGCCCGACTTCTCCGGCGACTCCGGAACCACGATCACGACAGCGATCGCGCCTACGACACCCATGATCGCCGACACCCAGAAGAGCCAGTGCCAATCGGCGTACTCGGCGATCAGTGCCGCCAGCGGAAGCCCGAAGGCACCGCCGACGCCCAGCGATGCACTCATGGTCGCGACCGCGCCGGCCAACTTCTCCTTCGGCAGCACGTCGCGCATCACGCTGATGCCGAGCGGAATCACACCCGCCGCGAGACCCTGCAGAGCTCGTCCAACGATCATCGGCACCACCGACGTGCTCAGCGCACCGATCACCGAACCGACGATCATGATGCCCATGCTCACCAGCATCATGCGCCGCTTGCCGAACATGTCACCCAGCCGTCCCATCACCGGCGTCGCGACCGCCGCTGCCAGCAGTGTCGCGGTGATCACCCACGCGGTATTGGACGCCGGCGCGTTCAAGTACTCCGGCAGGTGCGGAATGATCGGGATCACCAGCGTCTGCATCAAGGAGACGACGATGCCGGCCAACGCCAGGACCGCTACGACGGCGCCGGTGGCCGGCGCTTTCTCCAGGGCCTCCGGGCCCGTCTTCTGTTCAACCATCTAAGAACGACCTCATCCGATACGAATGCGAGCGGGTCGGTGCCCGCTCGCGAGGAGTGTGTCCACACACTATCCGGAGGGTCCTCCGGATAGCAATGCGAGAGCGGCTACTGTCGTATCTGCAACACCGGCGACGACGAGAACGAGGAACGGGGGACACCGACGTGCCTGCCGCACCCGAGCCCGGGACCCGCCTGCGTTCAGACGCGCAGGCGAACTACAACCGTCTTGTCGCAGCGGCGACGACGGTGATCGATCGTGAGGGCGCAGACGCCCCACTCACCCTCATCGCGGCGGAAGCCGACGTCGGGATCGGCACGCTCTACCGCCGCTTCCCCACACGCGCGCACCTGATCGAGGCCGTCTATCGGCACCGGATCACCACCCTCTGCGACACCACCGAGGACTTCCTCACCGACGAGCCGACGCCCCACGCCGCATTGCAGGGCTGGATGACCAGGTTCGTCGACATGCTGATCACCCATCGCGCCGTCCCCGACGCGATCCGCCCGCTGTTGGCCTCGGATACCGACTTCCGGACCGAGACACGCAACAATCTGATCGCGGCACTCGTCCGGTTCCTCAGCGAAGGACGGCGAACGGGCACCATCCGCGAGGACGTGGATCCGGTCGACATCCTGCGCGTACTTACCGGCATCGCCTTTCTCAGCGAGACCTCCGACCACGCCCGCGGCTCGATCGCCCTGGTGGCCGACGGGCTCAGGCCCCAGCAGATCAGGCCCCAGCAGAGCTGATCGCAGCAAGCCGGCACCCAGTAACCTGGACCACGTGGACGCCACGATCTATCACAACCCCCGCTGCACCACCTCCCGTAACGCACTCACCCGGCTGCGCGAGGCGGGCGTCGAGCCCGAGGTCGTCAAGTACCTCGACACCGGTTGGACGCGCGAACAGCTCACGGCCATGTTCGACGCCGCCGGACTGACGCCCGCTCAGGCGGTCCGCAGACGCGAGAAGCTGTACAAGGAACTCGGGCTCGCCGACGCCTCGGACGACGAGCTGCTCGATGCGATGGTCGACCATCCGGTTCTGGTGGAGCGGCCCTTCGTCGTCACCGAGAAAGGCACCCGGCTCGCCCGGCCGATGGACCGACTCGACGAGATCCTGCCGTAGCCCGCTAAGGATTCAGCCCCGCTCACGATTCGGCCCCGCTAACGATTCACGCTGTACGCACTCACCGGATCCTCGAGCGGCCGATGCAAACCCGGAACGACCACCGCGGCGAGCGCGCGGACGAATCCCCGGGTGCAGTTCCAGAAGTCGAAGTAGTCACGCCACACGGCGATCCGGCCTTCGCGTACCTCGTTGCGGCCGCATACCCAGAACTGGATCCGCAACGGCCCCACCCGCAGTTCATCGATCCGCTCGGTCAGCACCACGCCGTCGTCGTCGGCGCTGATCGCGCGGATCTGCGCGTCGAATCCGATGCGATCGCCGTTGAGCCCGCGCATCACCTTCGCGAACCGTCGCTTGCCTCGTACGGTCGGCAGCGAGACGTTGGCGTACACGATCTCGTCGTCCACGCATTCCAGGGCCGCCTCGACCCGACCCTGGGCGAGGTCGGCGAAGAAGGCGTGGACGAGATCCGTCGGTTTCTGTGAGGTCATGCTCCGATGGTATTCTTGCCGCTGTTGTCTCGGCGAGGGTGCGAAGTCACCGTTATCGGCGCGACGGTCACCAGCTCTGCGGACTGCGTCGTCAGTCCACTCCTCGACCGTGTGCGGCGACGCTGAGGCGCCACCACGAAGAATCCCGAACCGAGGAGAATCGCATGGCTACCGCCCCGCAGCTCGCCGCCGCCGTCCGTGAAGAGAAGGGCAAGGGCGCCGCGCGCCGCGCCCGCGCCGCAGGCCAGGTCCCCGCCGTCCTGTACGGCCACGGCACCGACCCGGAGCACCTGCTGCTCCCCGACCGTGAACTCGCCGCCATTCTGCGCGCCAACGGTGTCAACGCCGTAGTGGAGCTCGACATCGCCGGCCAGAAGCAGCTCGCGCTGACCAAGCAGGTCGACGTCCACCCGATCCGCAACTACATCGAGCACGTCGACCTGCTCATCGTCAAGCGCGGCGAGAAGGTCAACGTCGAGGTCGCCATCCTGATCGAGGGCGTCGCCGCCAGCGGCACGCTCACCATTCAGGACGCCAGCGCCGTCGAGGTGGAGGCCGAGGCCCTGCACATCCCGGAGAACATCGTCGTGGACGTCCACAACCTCCCCGCGGGCACCAACGTCACCGCCGCCGACCTGAAGCTGCCGGCGGGCGTCGAGCTGATCACCGACCCCGAGACCCTCGTGGTCACCATCGAGGCCGCCAAGACCGCCGCGGAGACCGTGGGCGAGGAGGCCGACGAGGAAGCCGCCGAGGACGCCGCGGAGTGATCTCCCCGGCTGGACGGCTCTGAGTGAAACTCATTGTCGGACTGGGCAATCCCGGTCCCGCTTACGAGAAGACCAGGCACAACGTCGGCGCGATGGTCGCCGACGGCCTGGTCTCCTCGTATGGCGAGAAATTCTCCGTGCACAAGCGCTCCGGCGCGCTGACCGCCACTGTGCGCATCGGCGGCGAACCGGTACTGGTCGCGAAGTCACGGACGTACATGAACGTCACGGGCAGGCAGATCGGCCCGCTGGCGTCGTACTACTCGGTCGCTCCCGGCGACCTGATCGTGCTCCACGACGAGCTCGACATCGACTTCGGTGCCGTGCGTCTCAAACTCGGCGGCGGTGAAGGCGGGCACAACGGCCTGCGCTCGATCAGCCAGACCCTCGGTACCCGCGACTACCTGCGCGTCCGTCTCGGCATCGGGCGCCCGCCCGGACGTCAGGATCCGGCCGATTACGTCCTCAAACCGTTTCCCGGTTCGGCGAAGGCCGAGGTGGAACTGCTGGTGGCCAACGGTGTCGACGCCGCCGAACTGCTCGTGAAGCAGGGACTCGAAGCCGCTCAGAACGTCGTTCACGCCTGGTAGTCGGCCCGACGTCACCGGACCCGCCCGACGAGCCTGCGGCCGTCGGGACAAATTTGCGCGACCGCCTTCCCGATCCCCTCGCCGTCGGCGATGATGTCCTCAGTCGACTCTTGATCAATTGATCAAATCCCGCGACATGAAGGAGGTCATCGGTATGACGGCGCCCGCAGGCGACACCAGAACCGACATCCCCGGGCTGCCCCGCCCGATCCGCTGGTCGGCGGCTACGGCAGCGTTCCAGATCGAGGGTGCGCGCGACGAAGGCGGCCGCGGTCGGTCGGTGTGGGATCTGTGGGTGCAGACGCCCGGCAAGGTGATCGACGGTTCCACCGCCGAACCAGGCCCCGACAGCTATCACCGGTGGGCCGAGGACGTCGCGCTCGCCGCCGGCCTCGGGCTCGACCGCTACCGGTTCTCCATCTCATGGACCCGGGTGCAGCCAGACGGCACCGGGCCTTCGAACCCCGCGGGCCTGGACTATTACTCGCGACTGGTCGACGATCTGCTCGCGGCGGGCGTCACGCCCTTTCCCACGCTGTATCACTGGGATCTGCCGGTGCCGATTCACGAGGCCGGCGGCTGGTGCTCACGCGACACCGCCGCACGCTTCGCGGACTACACGGAACTCGTCGCCGACCGGCTCGGCGACCGGGTGAAGAACTGGTACACGATCAACGAACCCGCGATGACCACGCTCCAGGGCTACGCCGTCGGCGCGCTCGCGCCCGGAGAGTTCCTGCTCTTCGACGCCCTCCCGACCGCCCATCACCAACTGCTGGCTCACGGTCTGGCCACCCGAGCGCTGCGGGCGGCCGGAGCCGACGCCGTCGGCGTCGCCAACAACCACACGCACGTCCGGCCGCTGAATCCCGAGTCCCCCGCCGATCGTTCGGCCGTGGACGCCTACGACCTGCTCCACAATCGCATCTTCGCCGATCCGATTCTCACCGGCGCGTACCCGGACCTGTCCGCGTTCGGCCACGAGATGCCGGTGCGCGAGGGCGACATGGAGACGATCGGCCAGGCGCCCGACTTCTACGCGGTCAACTTCTACAACCCGACGACGGTGACCGCTCCGACGGGCGAGGACAATCCGATCCCCTTCGACATCGTCCCCACCCCGGGGGCACCGGTCACCGGATTCGGCGACGAGTGGCCGATCGTCCCCGAAGCGCTCACCGCGCTGCTCGTCGACTTCACCGAGCGCTATCGCGACCTCCCGCCCCTGATCGTCAGTGAGAACGGCGCCTCGTTCCCCGAGCCGGACCGTGCCGCACGCGTCGACGACGCTGACCGGATCTCGTATCTGGACGGTCATATCCGCGCGGTGGGAGCGGCCATCGCCGCCGGCGCCGACGTCGAGGAGTACACGGTGTGGTCGCTGATCGACAACTTCGAGTGGGCCGACGGCTTCACCCAGCGCTTCGGCCTGGTTCACGTCGACTTCGACACCGCCAAGCGCACGCCCAAGGCCTCCTACGACTGGTACCGCCGCGTCATCGAGGGGAACCGCGCGTGAACCGCCCCGCCCCGATCGGGCGCCGCTGGATGACACTGTTCACGCTCGCCTGGCTGGTGATCTGGATGGCGCAGCTGACACCCCTGCAACTGCTGTTGCCGCTGCAGCTCGACTCGCAGACCTCCGACGACGGCGACCGCTGGATCCACAGCGTGGTGGTGTCCGGCCTCATCCTCGGCATCGGCGCCCTGGCGGGCGTGGTCGCCGGTCCGCTCGCGGGTGCCGCGTCCGACCGCACCGACGGCTCCCGGTTCCCGTCGTGGCTGGGCGGCCGACGCCGAGTCTGGGCGCTCGGCGGCAGTTGGGGCATCGCGCTCTTCCTCGCGCTGACCGGGCTCGCCCACCGTCCCTGGCTGGTGGCGATCTGCTGGGTCGGGGTCTCGGTGGCAGTAGCGGTGGCATCGGCGGCGTTCACCGCGATGATCCCCGATCAGCTGGCGCCCGACCAGCGCGGCGCGGCCTCGGCGGCCATCGGTTCCTCGCAGGCCCTCGGCATCGTCCTGGGCGTGGGCACGGTGGTGGTCCTCGGTCTGGACGTCCTGCCCGGTTATCTGGTGCTGGCCGCACTCGTCGTCGTGGTCGGCACGTGGGCGTCGATGGGCCTGCCCGACCGCCCGGCGCCGCGCAGCGAACTCGCGATCGGCATCACCGACCGCCCACGCTGGGCGTCCTTGCGAGACCGCGACTTCTGCTGGATGCTCGGCGGTCGACTCATCGCCAACGTCGGCAACGCACTCGGAACATCGTTGTTCCTGTTCTTCCTCCTCTACGGCCTGCACCAGGACAAGGACGCGGCCGAGGACAATCTGCTGATCCTGATCGTCGTGTACACGATCTTCGTGGTCGGCAGCTCCGTGATCTTCGGGATGATCTCCGACCGTCGGGGCCACCGCCGGACGCTCACCGTCGTCGCGGCGATGGTCCAGGCCTGTTCGGGACTGGTGATCCTCGCGCATCCCACGTATGCGGTCACGATGGCCGGCGCGGCTCTCATGGGTGTCGGCTACGGCGCGTTCATGACCGTCGGCCTCGCGTTCGCCACCGATCTGCTGCCGCACGTGGAGGATCACGGCCGGGACCTCGGCATCGTCAACGTCTCCGCGGCCCTGGGTCAGTTGGTCGGGCCCATGCTGGGAGCGGGACTGGTCGCCGCGGTCGGCGGATTCTGGCTGGTCTTCGCGATGGCATGTGTGTTGTCCGTGGTCGGAGGCCTGATGACGCTGGGCGCCCGGAACACCGACTCCGCCCCCGCGGTCGTCGAGCCGACATCCTCTGCCGACGCCGGTTCGGCCCGGAAGTAGAATTACGCCCGAGTGTCCGGCGCACCACGGTCGCCGGAATCGAGCAATGAGAACGGACGAATCTTGGCGACATTGGCTACCCCGTCGGGCCACCCGAACGTTGCGATGCTGGGCATCGGCGCATACCGCCCCAAGCGACTGATCACCAACGACCAGCTGTGCCGGGTGCTCGACTCGTCCGACGACTGGATCTTCGAGCGCAGCGGCATCCGCAACCGTCGCTGGATCAGCGGCGACGAGACGATGCGGAGCATGTCAGCGGCGGCCGCCGATCGCGCGATCGTCAACTCCGGTGTCGATCGCGAGAAGATCGATCTGATCATCCTCGCCACCAGCAGCTGGCCGTGGAACGTCCCGCACGGAGCCCCGATCATCGCCTCCGACATCGGCCTCAACGGCATCCCCGCCTTCGATGTGGCGGCAGGCTGCGGCGGCTTCGGTTACGCCCTCGGCGTCGCCGCCGACGCGCTCCGCGCGGGCAGCGCACACTATGCCGTCGTCATCGGCGTCGAGACCATGTCCGTCGGTCTCGACCCGACCGACCGCAGCACCGGATTCATCTTCGGAGACGGGGCCGGAGCGGTGGTCGTGGGGCCGAGCGAGGTGAACGGAATCTCCCCGGTGGTGTCCGGCAGCGACGGCGAGAACGCCGAGGCCATCGCGCAGAACATCAACACCGTCGACTACATGGCACGATCGGTCGAGTACCAGGAGAAGGATCCGCAGACCGATCCCGTCGGGCGGATGATCATCAAGATGGAGGGGCCCAGGGTGTTCCGCTGGGCCGCCATCACCCTGCCCAAGGCGCTGACCAAGCTGCTCACCGAGTCGGGTGCGGGGCCCTCGGACATCGAGGTCTTCGTCCCGCACCAGGCCAACGCCCGGATCAACGAGCTGATGCGGAAGAATCTCGGCCTGCCCGACGACCTGCCGATGGCGGGCGACATCGAGAACACCGCGAACACGTCGGCGGCCTCGATCCCGCTGGCCATCGAGGAGATGCTGGCGACCGGCAAGGCCCAGGGCGGCCAGCTGGCCCTCATCCTCGGCTTCGGCGCGGGTCTGAGCTACGCCGGCTGCGTGGCGACACTTCCGCCGGCCCCGACCGTCTCGTCCTTCGACGGGCTCGACGAGGCCGAGCCGGGACCCCTCGCCGCGCATCTGGCCGGCATCGTCGACTGACGCCGGCCCTGACGCGGTCGACTGACGCCGGTCGCGCTCAGGCGTTCTCCTTCCGGAAGACGCTGGTGCCCCACCATCCGCCCAGGGCGCTGAGCACGATCGCCGCCAGCAGACCCCACGCCACCTGCGACGACATCACGTCGCCGAGGAACGAACTGCGCACCGAGTCCACGATCCAGCGGAAGGGCATGAAGTCCGACACGCGCTCGAGCCACGCCGGCCCGAGAGTCATCGGCAGGAGGATGCCCGACAGCAGCAGGATCGGCATCAGCAGCATGTTGAGGACCGGCGCCATCACGTCCTCGCTCTTGGTGGTGAGTGCCAAGGCGTTCGACGCGGCGGCGCAGGCACCGCCGACCAACAGCGTGATGACGATGCCGAGAACGATGCCCGGCACCGAGGCCCGCATTCCCATCGCGTAGCCGAGAGCCACGAGGATCAGTGCCTGGACGAGCAGCTGCAGGAGGTCGCGTAGGAGCCGGCCGAACAGCAGCGAGGTCCGGCCGGCCGGTGTCACGCGCTCGGCTTCGATGACGCCCTCACGCCACTCGCCGATCAGCCCGAACCCGGCGAACATGGCACCGAACATTCCGAGCTGCACCAGCAGACCGGGAACGAGGAAAGTGTACGCGTTGTCGCCGACTCCCGGGAACTGCGCGACCAGCGGTTTCAGCAACGGCCCGAAGAGGACCAGATACATCACCGGTTGCATGATGCCGATGAGGACCCACGCGGGATTGCGCAGATTCATCCGCAGCTGCCGGCGGAAGACGATGTACGACTCACGCAGAAATCTCATCGGACACCTCCTCGGTGTCGGCAGCGGCCTCCGCATCGCGAAGACTGCGGCCGGTCAGGGTCAGGAAGACATCGTCGAGGGTCGGCCGCATGATCTCGATGGACTCGATCGTGTTGCCTCTCGCCTCGAGTTCGCGCAACAGCCCCGGCACCACCTTCGCCGACCCGCGGAGCCGGGCCCGGACTCCGACGCCGTCGACGCGGATCTCGGTGGCACCGAGCGACTCCAGTTGCGCCGCCGCGCGTGCGACGGGTTCACCGGCGCCGAACTCCAGGTGCACCAGATCGCCGGACACCTGTGACTTGAGGTTCTCCGGTGTGTCGGCCGCGACGATCCGGCCGTTGTCGATGATCATGATCCGGTCCGAGAGCGCGTCCGCCTCGTCCAGGTAATGAGTGGTCAGGAACACCGTGGCACCGCGCTCGGTGCGCAGCTTGGAGATGTGTTCCCACAGGTTCGCGCGCGCCTGCGGGTCCAGCCCCGTCGTCGGCTCGTCGAGGAAGACCAGCGTCGGATCGTGGATCAGTCCCATCGCGATGTCGAGTCGGCGCCGCTGACCGCCCGACATGTTCTTGGGCATGCGATCCCACAGTCCGTCGAGTTGCAGTTGCGCGAACAGTTCCTTACCTCGTCGCACGGCGTCACGTCTGCTCATGCCGTACAACTGGCCGTGGTCGGCCACCTCGTCTCCGGCCAGCGCCTGAGAGAACGTCGCACCCATCTGGGAGACATAGCCGATGCTGCGCCGCACCTGAACCGACTCGGTGGTGACGTCGTACCCGTTGACCGTCGCGGTCCCCGCCGTCGGGCGCAGGAGCGTAGTCAGCATTCGCAAGGTCGTCGTCTTGCCCGCGCCGTTGGGGCCGAGGAAGCCCACCACCTCCCCTTCGGCGATGTCCAGGTCGACGCCGTCGACCGCACGGACCTCGCGTTTGGACTTGCCCTTGCCGGTGACGAAAGTCGCGACGAGTCCGCGTGCGTGAATCATCCCGGTTCCTTCCGGTAGTCAAATTTGACTAGTCAATAGTGCGACGACGGCAGGCGGCGTGTCAATGGCCGGTCATGTTCGGCGGGTGGTCGGTTCGGCGGGTAGTCAGTTCGGCGCGCGGTGCAGCGCCGCGCGATAGCGTTCGCGATCCTCGACGATCTGGTAGCCGGGGTCGTCGGCGGGCGGCGCCCACCGGCCGGTTTCCTCGAAGCTGAGCGCGCCGGAGGCCATGTCGGCGAGCACCCCGTCGAGCCAGTGCAGTTCCACCTCCGCGAACTGCTTCCACAGTGCCAGAGAGCGCAACGCGTGCGGCGGTGCGTAGGCCCGCCCGTCCTCCGGTGGCATGACGTCGCCGATGGCCCGGCGCACCGCGTCCCGGCGGGCGCGCAGAGCCGCTTCCGCGCGCCGGTCGCCGAGCATCGGGAGCAGTCCGAACGCGGCTTGGAAAGCGTGGCGGTCGTAGACGTTCACCTCCGAGACCCCGGCGACGATCGCGTCCTCCAGCACTACCCTGCCTGCTTCGGCGAGTTCGTACACCACCACGTCGCGACCGCCGTCGCCGATCGTGTGATCGATCAAGAGCCCCTGGCCCGCCAGAGATCGCAGAGCGTGGTAGATCGATCCGGGATTGATGCTCGCCCAGGCGTCGACCTGCCACGACATCAGCTCGCGCCGGATCTGATAGCCGTTCACCGGCTCGAACAATCCGACCGCGCCGAGCACCAGGAGCCGAGTGGTCGTGACGGACATACCTGTCACGGTAATCCGGTCAGTGCCGGAGCGGACGCACTACCCGGCGGCGCTAGATGTCCGGGGAGTACAGCTGACATGGAGGTGTCTAGAGGTCGCCCGTCAGATAATGATCCATCACCGGCCCCACCTGGCGGGCGAGCTCGTCCGGCGTCGCACTCGCGATCTCGGGTAGCGCGAAGACGTAGCGGGCCATCACCAGGCCCAGCATCTGGCCCGCGACCAGCGAGATCCTCCGCTGTCTCTGATCGCCTCGCGCCGCGTCGTGCAGGACGCGTCCGGCCGCGCCGAGGAAGAACTCCCGCACTCTGCCCGCGACCTCGTCGTCCGTCGCCGCCACACGCAGCATCGCGATCGCGCGCAGCCGCTGCTCCGGATTCTCCTCCCAGAAGCCGATGGCGCGGCGAACGAGCGCGACGCCGACGTCCGTCGACTCCGCGACCCCGGCCAGGATGTCGGCCGGATCGCGCTCCGGAGTCAGCGCCGCCACCAGCAGGCCCGATTTGGTTCCGAAGTAGTGGTGGATCAACGCGGCGTCGACGCCGGCGGCCCGCGCGACCTCGCGCATCGACGTGCGGTCGAATCCCTTGGCGGCGAACAGCTCCCGGGCAGCGTCGAGGATCGCACCGCGAGTCCGGCCGGCTCCGTCGTCGCCCGGCGGCCGCCCCCTGGTGCGTGCGTTCACTGCGCCGGCCGTTCCCGGGCGAGAACCAGCATCCGTTCCTCGATGGTGGCTCGGACGGGTTCGCACTCGGCGGAGACTCCCGCGGCGTCGAGTACCGCGTCGATCTGCGCCGGATCGGTGTCGGGCACTCGGATGTCGCGGCCGGCCAGGATCACCGGCACGTCGGCGTCGTTCAACGCCGCGAAGGCCGCCGCCCAGTCGTCGGTGCGAACGGCGATCGCGCGGGTGTCGCCGATGATGTCGTCCTCGCTGCCCGAACCGACCAGCCGACCGCCGACCATCAGGAGCAGCCGGTCGCACTGCTGCGCTTCCTCCATGTAGTGCGTCGTGACCAGCACCCCGACGCCGGCCTCCGCCTGCTGACGGATGGTGTCCCACAGCCGGGCGCGGGCGAGGGCGTCGACGCCGGACGTCGGTTCGTCGAGAACGAGGACTTCCGGTCGGTGAGCGAGGGCGATGGCGAACGCCGCCTGCCGCTGGGCGCCCAGGGACAGATCCCGCACGAGGGTGCGCCGCACGTCGGAGAACCGGCCGGGCAGTTCGGCGTTCTGCGCGCGGTAGGCGTCGGCGCTGAACTCCAGGTTCTCCTCCACCGTGAGGTCGGTGTAGAGCCCCAGGTTCTGCGGAACGTAGCCCAATCGTGCACGACGATCCCGATCCGGCGCGCCGCCGAGGACCTCGACGGAGCCCTCGGACGCCGCCAACAGGCCCAGAAGCATGCGGATGAGCGTGGTCTTCCCCGCTCCGTTGGCCCCGATGAGCCCGACCACTTCGCCTGCTTCGACGCTCATCGACACATCGTCGACAGCGGTGACGTCGCCGAATCGCCGGGTCACCGACCGCGCCCGCAGCACCGGTTCACTCATGCCGTCACCTCCCGTCGCATCCGGTCGGCGAGCGACAGTGAGATGACGATGTCCTCCAGATCGGGGTCCACCGGTTCGAGATCGACCGGGCGGGTCTCGCCGCCGGGCCGTTCGTCGGGCCAGTACTCGTGACGCTCGCGTCCCCGGCGCCATGACCACTCCGGTCGCGCAGGCTGTGCCGAGCGAGTGACGACTCCGGTGAATCCGGAGCGCACGTCGTCGTAGGAGCCCTGTGTCAGAACCCGTCCGGAGTCGAGGACCACTAGGTGCCCGGCGCGTTCGGCCTCGTCCAGGTACGTCGTCGACATTAGGACCGCGGCGCCTTCCGCCGCCGCCTCGGAGATCATCCGCCACAGATCGATGCGGCTGACCGGATCGACTCCGGTGCTCGGCTCGTCCATGACCAGCAGCTCGGGCCGGTGCAGCATCGCCATGGCTGCTCCCAGTTTGCGGCGCATACCGCCGGATAGCGCGGAGGCGGTCCGGTCCGCCGCGTCCGCGAGGCCGGCACGCCCGATCAGTTCGTCGCACCGCCGGTCGAGCTCGGTTCCGCGCAGGCCGTAGATCCCGCCGACGAACTCCAGGTTCTGCCGCACCGTCAGCGCCGCCCAGCTGCCCGGGCCCGCGGCGAGGAATCCGATGTGGTTCTTCCGCGGCGCACGCACCGTGCCCGTCGTCGGCGCGAGTTCACCGACCACGGTGCGCAGCAGCGTCGACTTGCCCGCGCCGTCGCCGCCGACCAGTGCGACGACCGTCCCGGCCGGCGCCCGCACGGACACATCGTCGAGGGCCGTCCGGTCACCGAACCGCACGCTCACCCCGTCGATCTCGGCGATCATTCGGCGCCCGCCTCGCTCGCCGCGTTGTGCACCTTCGGCGCGTTGGGAGCGAGATCACGCCGGAAGCGGAGCGTCGCCCCGGTGAACACCACGACGGCCATCACCGCCAGGACCACCAACGGGAGCCACAGCGACGAGATCGGCGCATCGCGCAGCATCACCCCCTGGGAGATCATCGTGAAATAGGTCAGCGGCAGCAGATAACCGATCCACCGCACGCCCGCGGCCATCGCTTCCAGCGGAAAGATCATGCCGGAGAGCAGAATCTGCGGCATCAACAGCATGAATGCGGTCTGAATCGCCTGCCCGGTGGTCTGGGAGACGGTCGAGATGAAGACTCCCAACCCGAGGACCACGAACAGGAAGAGCGCTGATCCCAGCGCGAATATCAGCACGTTCCCGTTGAACGGGACGTCGAACAACAGCATGCCGAGGACGGTCACGATGATCAGGTCGACCGCCGCGAGCAGGAAGTACGGCACGATCTTTCCGAGAATCACCTGACTCGGCCGGATCGGCATCACCGCGAGTTGTTCCAGTGTGCCAGCCTCCCGCTCCCGCACCAGACCGATGCTGGTGATGATGGTGCCGATGAACGTGAGGATCAGACCGATGATCGCGGGCACCATCACCCACGACGTCTTCAGATCCGGGTTGAAGAGGACCTCGACGTGGATCCGGTCGCCGAACTTGTTGAGCACCCCGACGCTCGACTGGGCGGCGAACATGTTCGACCGTCGACGAACGCCGTCGCCTGCTCCCCGGGACCGGCGGGGGCCACCACCGCGACATCGACCTCGTTCTCGCGCAGCAGGTCCTTCGCGTCTGCGGCCGTGCGGTCGGGGTAGGTATCGGTGACATCGAAGTACCCGGGCAGCGACTGCGCCACCTGTGTCGCCGTCGGCCCGACCACCGCGGTCTTGACCGAGGAGACGTAGAAGTTGGCCGCGTACCCGAAGATCACCAGCAGCAGAAGCGGCAGGACGATCAGCATGGCCATCGTGCGGGGGTCTCGCCTGAGTTCGCGGAACTCCTTGAGGATCATCGCGCGCATAGGACCATCTGACCACTGCGAGCCACTCTGGTCAACGCTTGATGAATATTTTACCGACCCACTCGGCGCCTCGCGTTACTTCCAGGTAACTGCGCGGCCGTGAGAGCGTGGAAGACAAAGGTGTGCTCCGGCACACATGCCTAGCGATCGGAGACCCAGATATGGCCGAATTGCCTGAAGCCGTCGGCACACAGATGATCGGCATGCTCGGGATCGGCGCCCACCGCCCCGAGCGCGTCGTCACGAACGACGAGATCTGCGAGCACATCGACTCCTCGGACGAATGGATCTACACCCGCACCGGCATCAAGAGCCGGCGGTTCGCGCGCCGGGACGAGACCGTGGTGGAGATGGGCGTCAACGCCGGCCGCAAGGCGATCGCCAACGCCCTCCTTTCGGGCGCGGACATCGATGCGGTCATCCTCGCCACCAACACCCATCTGCTGCTGACGCCCGCCGGCGCCGTCGCGATCGCCACCGAACTCGGTGCCAACGGAGTCCCCGCGTTCGACGTCACCGTCGGCTGCGCCGGATTCGGCTACGCGCTGTCGCTGGCCTCCGACATGGTGCGCGGCGGCAGCGCCACTCACGTACTGGTGGTCGGTGCCGAACAACTGTCGGTGACTCTGGACATGACCGACCGCACGAACTGCTTCATCTTCGGCGACGGCGCGGGCGCCGTGGTGGTCGGCCCCACCGAGAAGCAGGGCCTCGGCCCGGTGGTGTGGGGAAGCGACGGAACCCAGTTCAACGCGATCCGGCAGGACATCGACTGGGTCAGCTACATGGACGCCGGCGACATCGAGAAGCGGCCGTACCTGCGGCTCGAGGGCACCGCCGTGTTCCGCTGGGCCGCGTTCGAGATGGGCAAGGCCGCTCAGCGCGCCCTCGACGTCGCCAAGGTCGACGCCGCCGACATCGACGTCTTCGTTCCGCATCAGGCCAATTCGCGGATCAACGAGTTGCTTGCGCGCAGTCTGAAGTTCCCCGAGTCGACTGTCGTGGCGAACGACATCGAGAAGACCGGCAACACCTCGGCGGCGTCGATTCCGCTCGCCATGGAGGACCTGCTCTCCACCGGGCAGGCCAAACCCGGCGACACGGCCCTCCTGCTCGGTTACGGCGCCGGGCTCAGCTACGCCGCTCAGGTCGTCACGATGCCGCCGATACCGTTCGAGTGAGAGCTCCGAGAATTTCGGCTCCCGCAGCGCTCTGTGAGACCGTTGCGGGAGCCGAAATTTCTTCGATCACCAGAACTGGTCTTAGGTGAGCTTACCGGCCATCACCACGACCACCACGAGCAGCGCCACCCGAACCACGCCCGTGCCACGGCCGAGCACCAGCGTCGATCCCAGCACCGATCCGGCGATGTTGGCCGCGGCCAGGATCGCGCCCAGCGTCCACCACACGTCGCCCTGCACCGCGAAGACTACGAGTGCGCCGCCGTTGGTGGCAGTGTTCGCCACCTTCGCCAGCGTGGCACTGGTGAGGAAACTCTGGCCGAGAAGCGCCGTCAACGTGATGATCAGGAACATGCCGGTCCCCGGACCGAAGATTCCGTCGTAGAAGCCGATGACGCCGAAGGCCACCAGCGCCGCCGCGTAGCGACCGCGCCGGATCGGTCTCGAACCGGCGGCGCTCGCCGACCCGAACTCCGGGCGGCGCGCCACGAAGAGACCGACCGCCACCATCAGCACGATGACCACCGGCCGCATCACGTCAGAACTGAGGGCTCCGGCGGCCAGCGCGCCGAGCGCGGCACACGAGGCGGCGACGGGCACGCTCGCCGCGGCGAGCCCGCGGTCGACCGGCACCCGCCGCAGGTACAGCACCGCCGCGGTCGCGGTCCCCCAGATCGCGGTGAGCTTGTTGGTGCCGAGTGCCGTCGCCGGCGCCATCGACGGAAAGACGATGAGCAGCAGCGGGATCAGCACCAGTCCGCCTCCGCCGACCACCGCGTCGATCCAGCCCGCGACCACCGCGCCGCCGATCAACAGGGTCAGCACGGCTGGATCGGGCAGCGGCACGGGGATTCCTTCGCTCACTCGGAGATTTTGCGTCTGACGTCGGCAGACAGATAGCGTAATCGAGTGAGTTCTGAGGTCATCGCACGCGAGGTGAAGCGCCGTCGAACCTTCGCCATCATCTCCCATCCCGACGCGGGCAAGTCGACGATGACCGAGGCTCTGGCGCTGCACGCCCGGATGATCAGCGAGGCAGGCGCGGTGCACGGCAAGGGCGGCCGCCGATCCACCGTCTCGGACTGGATGGAGATGGAGAAGGCACGCGGAATCTCCGTGAGCTCCACCGCACTCCAGTTCAGCTATTCGCCGGGCGACGCCGACGCCGCCGATGCACCGAACGTCATCAATCTCGTCGACACACCCGGTCACTCCGATTTCTCCGAGGACACCTACCGGGTGCTGACGGCGGTGGACGCGGCCGTCATGCTGATCGACGCGGCGAAGGGACTGGAGCCGCAGACGCTGAAGCTGTTCCAGGTCTGCCGCCACCGCGGAATCCCGGTCATCACCGTCGTGAACAAGTGGGACCGCCCCGGCCGAACCCCGCTGGAGCTGATCGACGAGATCAGCGAGCGCATCGGCCTGATCCCGACCCCGCTGTACGTTCCGGTCGGCATCGCCGGCGACTACCGCGGTCTGCTCGACCGCCGCACCGGCGACTACATCCACTTCGAGCGCACGGCGGGCGGAGCGAAGATCGCGCCGGAGGAACTCCTCACCGCCGACCAGGCGGCCGAGCGCGAGGGCGACGCGTGGGTGGCCGCCCGGGAGGAGAGCGAACTCCTCGCCGAGCTGGGCCAGGACCACGACCAGGAGATGTTCCTGGCGGGCCAGACGTCGCCGATGATCTTCACCTCGGCCATGCTGAACTTCGGCGTGCGGCAGCTGCTCGACGCCCTCGTCGAGTTCGCGCCGCCGCCGCGCGGGCGCGAGTCGATCGACGGCGTCGAGCGCGCCGTGACCGACCCGTTCAGCGCCGTCGTCTTCAAGGTCCAGGCCGGCATGGACACCAGTCACCGCGACCGCCTCGCCTACATGCGGATCGTGTCCGGCGAGTTCGAGCGCGGCATGGTCGTCACGCACGCGCAGACCGGCAAACCGTTCGCGACGAAGTACGCGCAGGCGGTGTTCGGGCGCGACCGCTCCACCGTCGACACCGCGTTCCCGGGCGACGTGGTCGGCCTGGTGAACGCGATGGCACTGGCCCCCGGCGACACGCTGTACATCGACCCCCGGATCCAGTACCCGCCGATCCCCTCGTTCGCTCCCGAACACTTCTCGTCGCTGCGCGTCACCACCGCCGACAAGTACAAGCAGTTCCGCAAGGCCGTCGACCAGATGGACGCCGAAGGCGTGGTCCAGGTGCTGCGCAACGACGTCCGCGGCGACGCCTCGCCGGTCCTGGCCGCCGTCGGCCCGATGCAGTTCGAGGTCGTCACCGCGCGAATCAAGGCGGAGTTCAACGTCGACACCATCATCGAACCGCTCGGATACAGCCTCGCCCGCCGCACCGACGAACAGAGCGCACCCGAGCTCAACCGTCAGCGCGGCGTCGAGGTCTTCACCCGCAGCGACGGCGCGATCCTCGCCCTGTTCTCCGACAAGTGGCGCCTGCAGTACATCGAGAAGGAACACCCCGATCTGCTGCTGGAGCCGCTGGTCGCCGCGGCCGACTGATGGTCCCGCTGCGCCGCGCCGCGGTGCCCCTGATGCTCCTGGGCCTGACCGCCTGCGGCACCGACGCGACGACCGTCGACGAATCGGTCCCACCGCCTCCGCACAACGGGTCGACCAAGACGCTCGCCGACGGTGACTGCTCGGCGACACCCGCGGCCGGCCGGATCGTCCGGAGCGGTTACGGGCTGAACTATTCGCGCGGCACGATGACGGTCTCGGTGAAGCGTCCCGGCTCGCAGCGCTGCGTCGCCTTCGCCAAGTCCGGCCGCACCGACCCCGCGGTGCCGCCGGACACGCTGCTGTTCACCTTCACCGGAGACCGCGGCGAGGGCGGGCAACTGGAGTTCCTGGCGGTCGATCTCGCGGGTGGGATCCTCCCCTGGCCGGCCGGTGCGTCGGCCCGGGAGCCCGGGGCGCCTATCACCGCGACCGTCGGCGTCTCGCTCGACGGCACGTACTTCACATCCGCCACGTGCACGCTGCGGCTCGCAACCGTGACCGAGACGAGGGCTGCAGGTCGATTCGACTGCCCCGACGCGCTCGCTGCGCGGGCGAATCCCTTCGATCCCGACGACGACGTCTCCTACGACGATCCGACGGTCCCGGCGGCCCCACCCGAGTCGGCGGCGCTGTCGGGTCTGTTCACCGTGGAGAAGTAGGTCCGGACGCAGTCGCGCTAGGCGATGATCGCGGCGACGGTCGCGGCATCCACCTCTTCGACGGTCGCGGGCGAGAACGCCGGATTCCGGTCCTTGTCGACGAGGACCGCGCGGACGCCCTCGACGAAGTCGGGATGCCGGGTGATGCGGCCGGCCGCGGCCAGTTCACGGTCGAGACACTCGGCGAGCGATGAGGTCGCCCCCGCGGTGATCAGCCCGGCCGTCACCCACAGGCTGGTCGGTGACGCCGACGCCAGCAGATCGAGCATCTCCTCGGCCCACGCGTCACCGACCGCACCGCGCAGGCCGCCCACGATGCCGACGACGTTGTCGTCGTCGAAGTACTCGGCGATCTTGCGCAGCGGGAGATCGCTGGTGACCGGCCCACGATGGTCGGCGAGTGCGTCCCGCAGCGGGTCTCCGCGGCGGACGGCGTTCGCCACATCGTCGATCCGCTCCGACGGCACGAAATGAGTCGCGAGTCCGATGGCGACGGCATCGGCGCCGCGCAGGCGTGCGCCTGTCAGCCCGAGCCACATCCCGACGCCCTGCGGCAGACGCGGAAGGAAATACGTGGACCCCACATCGGGGAAGAACCCGATCGCGGTCTCCGGCATCGCGATCAACGCCTTCTCGGTGACCACCCGGACCTCGCCGTGCACGCTGATGCCCAGTCCACCACCCATGGCCGCACCGTCGACGAGGGCGACGTACGGCTTCGGGTACTCCGCGACGAGCTGGTTCAGCCGGTACTCGGCGGCGAAGTACCGGACCACCTCGTCGCTCTCACCGGCGAGCACGTGGTCGCGCACCACGCGGATGTCGCCGCCGGCGCAGAAGGCGCGATCACTTGAGGAGGTGACCAGCACGGTCTCGATCGCGTCGTCGTCGCCCCATTCCTCCAGCACGGAGTGCATCTCGGTGATCATCGACAGATCCAGGGCATTGAGCGCGCGGGGGCGGTCGAGGACGATCTCGCCGACGCCGCCGCGCACCTGGGTGCGGATGTAGGACATT
This sequence comes from Gordonia sp. PS3, assembly GCF_041950545.1. Lineage (NCBI taxonomy): Bacteria > Bacillati > Actinomycetota > Actinomycetes > Mycobacteriales > Gordoniaceae > Gordonia > Gordonia sp. PS3. Next base: position 2,951,313 of record NZ_CP169524.1, read on the forward strand.
CAGTCACGGTAGCGCAGCGTCCGTACCGCAGAAGAGAACGGGCGGGTCGAGCGACCGCTCGACCCGCCCGAGTATCCGATCAGCTGCGGGAGGTGTTCTCCGCGACGCGGCCGGTGTTCTCGGCGATACGAGCGGTGTTCTGGCTGATCTTGAAGATCGCGATGTACAGCTCGAAGATCACGCGCGCGAGGATCAGATAGATGAGGTACACCAGCGGCACGATGATCAGTGCCACGATCACCGTCAACAGGCCCGCGCCGACGTTGTCGCCCATCTCGGCGAAGCCGGAGATCACGCCGCCGATCAGTGCGATCGCGGCGATGATGGTGAACACGATCGTGACGATCATGTACAGCACCGGGATCACCCGGGTGGCGACCATCTTGCTGAACTGGAAGTCGAAGAGCGCCGACAGGAAGGAGCCGGACTCCTCCGGCGGCGGCTGGTGAGCGGCGCCGGGATCGACCGGGTAGGTCGGCTGGTTGTAGGCGCCGAACTGCTGCGTGTAATCGGACGGCTGGCCGTAGCCTCCGGGCTGCTGGCCGTACGTCTGCCCGTACTGGGGCTGACCGTACGGCGTCTGGCCGGGCTGGGATTGACCGGCCTGGGATTGGCCGGGTTGGGATTGACCGTAGTCGGGCTGACCGGGCTGGGACTGGCCGGGCTGCGGTTGACCGGGCTGGGACTGACCGTGATCGGGCTGCTCGCCCTCGGGCTGGTTGAACGGATCGTTAGGCGGAGTCGTCATATGTGAACCTCTCAGGAGTCATGCCTGATCGCCAGGTCGGCGACACTTGGTTGGAACAACGTAACAACTGGCTGTGACCCTCGCAGGCTCCCCGGCCGACACCGTCACGCGATGCGGTCGCGTCACGTATCGGGTCGGCGCACGCGCACGCGCGCCGCGGTCACGAATCGAGCAGTTCGGCCGCCTCCATCCACTCGGCCTCGGCGATCTCCTTGGCCGCCACCACTTCCCGGAGTCTGGCGTCCAGATCGGCGAGCCGCTCGGGGTCGACGGCGGCGTCGACCATCTCGGCGTGGAGCTTCTCCTCCTGCGCACTGAGCTTCTCCATCTGACGCTCCGCGCGGCCGAGTGCCTTGCGCGCCGCCTGGTGTTCGGCGGCCGAGAGTCCGCCGTCACCGGACGCGGGCTTCGGCTCGGCGGCCGGAGCGGATCGGCGGGCCGGAGGCGCATCGGTCTCGGCAGCCCGTCGTTCCAGGTACTGGTCGATTCCGCGCGGCAGGTTCGTCAGCGCGCCGTCGCCGAACAGCGCCCAGGTGCTGTCGCAGACCCGTTCGATCAGATACCGGTCGTGGCTGATCACGACCAGCGTTCCGGCCCAGGAGTCGAGCAGATCCTCCACCTGCTGGAGCGTGTCGATATCGAGATCGTTGGTCGGCTCGTCGAGCAGCAGCACATTGGGTTCGGCCATCAGCACACGCGTGAACTGCAGGCGGCGACGTTCGCCGCCGGACAGGTCTCCGACCGGCGTGCGCTGTCGCGCCGGGGAGAACCCGAGCCGTTCCGCGAGCTGACTCGCCGACAACTCCTTGTCGCCGAGCGTCACATGACCGGCCACCTCCTCGACAGCGTCGAGCACGCGCAGGGTGGGATCGAGGTCGTCGAGTTCCTGACGCAGCCAGCCGATCGAGACGGTCTTGCCCTCGATGCGGCGGCCCGGCGACACCGGCACCTCGCCGGCGAGCGCCCGCAGGAGCGTGGTCTTGCCGGAACCGTTGACCCCGACGAGGCCGACCCGCTCCCCCGGCGCCAGCCGCCAGGTGGTGTCCTCGAGCAGCACTCGACCCTCGGCGCCGTCCGACGACGGTGCGGTGAGCCGCGCGTTCTCGAGTTCGATGACCACGCGGCCGAGGCGGCGCTTGGCGAATGCGGAGAGTTCGACGGTGTCGCGCGGCGGGGGCACGTTCGCGATCAGCTTCTCGGCCGCCTCCACCCGGTAACGCGGCTTGGACGTGCGCGCTGGAGCACCGCGCCGCAGCCACGCCAGTTCCTTGCGCGCGAGGTTGCGCCGGCGCTCCTCGGCGGCATCGGCCTGCCTGGCGCGTTCGGCTCGCGCGAAGATCCAGTCGTTGTAGCCGCCCTCGTATTCGTCTACGCGCCCGGAGTGGACCTCCCACGTGCGGGTGGCGACGGTGTCCAGGAACCAGCGGTCGTGAGTGACGACGATGAGCGCGCTGCGCCGGTTCACCAGATGTTCGGCGAGCCAGTGAACGCCCTCGATGTCGAGATGGTTGGTCGGTTCGTCGAGGATCAGCAGGTCGGAGTCGGTCACCAGCGCGGCCGCGAGAGCCGTCCGACGACGTTGCCCTCCGGAGAGTTCGCCCACCTTGCGGTCGAGGATCGCGTCGACCCCGATACCTGCGAGGATGCCGCGGATCCGGGCGTCGCCGGCCCACTCGTGTTCGGGGGCGTCGGCGCCGACCACCGCGTCGGCGACGGTGATGCCGGGATCGAGGTCGCCGCCCTGGGTGACCGTCGCGATGTGGATGCCACCCGCTCGCGAGAGGCGCCCGGAATCGGGTTCGGTGATGCCCGCCAGGATCTCGAGCAGGGTCGTCTTACCGCCGCCGTTGAGCCCGACGACGCCGATGCGCTCACTCTCGTGCACGCCGACACTGACCTCGTCCAGAAGCGGCTTGATGCCGAAGCTCTTGCTGATGCGTTCGGCGTTGATCAGCGACGTATTGGTACGCGGGGGCATTCGTGCTTTCCGTTCAGTCAGTCGTCCAGCGAGGTCAGTCGTCCAGCGAGGTCAGTGGTCGGCGAGGTCAGTTGACCGCGATGAGGCGGGCGCCCGCCACCGGCCCGGACGCGGTCCGCACGGCCTTGGCCACACCGGACCCGGACAGTTCGGCGGCCACCCGGACGGCGGCGTCTTCGTCGGCGCACAGGAACGCGCAGGTGGGCCCGGACCCGGAGACGATCCCGGCGAGCGCTCCGGCCTCGCGGCCCGCCCGCAGGGTGCGCCGCAGCATCGGCTGCAGCGACAGCGCGGCCGGCTGCAGATCATTGTGGAGCAAAGGGGCCACGGCGCGCACATCGCCCGATGCGAGCGCCTGCATCAGCTCGTCCGGACGGGCGACGCCCGCGGCGGCGGGCTGGTCATCGCCGTCGCGGGCCCGGAGCCGGTCGATCTCCCGGTACACGTCCGGAGTGGACAGCCCGCTGCCCGACACCGCGAGCACCCAGTGCAACGCGCCGCGGTGCAGCACCGGCAGCAGTTGCTCTCCCCGGCCGGTGCCGAGCGCTGCGCCGCCGACCACGGAGAACGGGACGTCCGAGCCCAGTTCCGCGGCGATGGCGAGGAGTTCGTCGCGGGCGATGTCGAGCCGCCAGAGCCGGGCCGCAGCGACGAGCGCCCCGGCGGCGTCGGCCGAGCCGCCGGCCATGCCCCCGGCCACCGGAATCGTCTTGTCGATGGTGATCGCCACGTGCGGGTCCATCCCGGCATGCCGCGCCAACGCGACCACGGCCCGCGCGGCGAGGTTCGTCGCATCCGACGGCACCTGTCGGCGGTTCTCGCCGCGGACGGTCACCGACAGCGCGTCGTCGCCGCGCACGGTGACCTCGTCGTAGAGCGACAGCGCACAGTACAGCGTCGACAGTTCGTGGTATCCGTCGTCGCGGAGCGGCCCGACGCCCAGGTGCAGATTGATCTTCGCCGGGACCCGGGCGGTCGCGCCACCCATCATCGGGCGGCTCCGGTCTCGATCCCGGCTGCGTGGCCGGCGCGCGCGAGCCGGACGAAGTCATCGACGTCGCACCGTTCCCCGCGGAGCCCGGGGTCGATTCCCGCCGCTCGGAGGAGTTCTTCGGCCCGCGGGGCGCTGCCCGCCCACGACGAGAGCGCCGACCGCAGGGTTTTGCGGCGCTGAGCGAATGCGGCGTCGATCGCGGCGAATGTCTGCGCCCGCAGCTCCGGGTCGGTCCCGTAGACGTCGCGGCGGTCGATGCGGACCAGGCCCGACTCGATCTTGGGTTCGGGCCAGAAGACGTGTTTGCCGACGGAACCGGCTCGGGCCACGTCGCCGAAGAAGCGGGCCTTCACGCTCGGCACCCCGTAGATCCGGCCGCCCGGAGCGGCGGCGAGACGGTCGGCAACTTCGGCCTGCACCATCACGAGCGCGGTGCGGATGGTCGGGAACTGCGCCATGAGGTGCAACAGCACCGGAACCGCGACGTTGTACGGCAGGTTCGCGACCAGCGCGGTCGGCGCGTACGGGAGGTCGGCGGGGGTGACGGTGAGGGCGTCCGCGGTGACGACGTCGAAGTTCGCCGCCTGTGCGGGCGCGAACTCGGCGATCGTCCGTGGCAGTCGCGCGGCGAGCGTGCGGTCGATCTCCACCGCCACCACGCGGCCGGCCTCGGCGAGCAGCGCGAGGGTCAGCGATCCGAGTCCCGGTCCCACTTCCAGAACCACGTCGTCGGCACCGACGCCGGACACCGACACGATCCTGCGAACGGTGTTGGCGTCGTGGACGAAGTTCTGCCCCAGCGTCTTGGTCGGGCGCACATCGAGCTCTGCGGCGAGTGCGCGGATCTCGGCGGGACCGAGCAGACGAGGCGAATCAGGGACGATGTTCACCTGAACATTGTGACTGATGATCGTCGGGAGGTGCCGCAGCGGACGGCTGCACCGCGGGCGAGGATCAGCGGAGGCCGATCTGCGACGAGCAGGACGGCCACGCGCCCCAGCCCTGAGCGGCCTGCGTCTTCTCCGCGATGGCGATCTGCTCCTCGCGAGTGGCGAGATCCGGACGCGGCGCGTACTCCTGGCCGCCCCAGCGATCCCAGGTGTTCTGGTCGAACTGGATGCCGCCGTAGAACCCGTTGCCGGAGTTGATGGCCCAGTTGCCGGTCGATTCGCACTGAGCGAGACGATCCCAGACGCCGTACGGAACCGCCGGTGCACCCGGCTTGGTTCCGACGCGGACCGTGGCAGCCTTGGGCTCCACGAGAACCTTCTCGCTGATCTTGGTCTTCTTGACGACCTTGCCGTTGACGGTGGTGATCGAGTACTTCACATCGGCCTTGCCGGGAGTACCCGGGTCCTCGACCTTCTTGGTTCCCCGGGTCAGCGTGTCGTCGTCCTTGGTGTTCTCCGGCGGCTTGACGTCCTCGGTGAGGGTCTTCTCCTCGGTCTTGATCCGGGTGACGCGGATGTCCATGTCCTTGCTGACCGGAGTCTGCGCCGCGGGCACCACCTTGTCGGTGGGCGAGAGCGGCTTGCCCGCACGGGCGAGCAGGTCGCCGACCGTCTTGGCCGCAATGCTCGGCGTCGACTTCTGGCCGCCGTCGTCGAGCTTGACCCGCTTGGGCAGGGTGACGTCGAGATCGGCACCGTCCACCGGAAGCACGTCGTTCAGCGGTGCGGTCACCGCGCTGGTCGCCATGCCGCGTTCAGCGAGAACCTGACCGACGGTGGACGCGTTGGTGGTGATGTTCAACGGCCTGCCGTCGACCACCAGCTGCACTTTCTTGAGGCGGTCGACCGTGATGGTCTGGTTGTCACGCGGCGCACTCGAGAGCGGCACGTTCACCTTGTCGCCGTCGGCAGGGTCGATGCCGTTGTCGCGCAGCACGCTCCCGACCGAGAAGGCCATCGTGCTCACATGCATGGTCTGTCCGTCGACCGCCAGCGTCACCTCCTTGTGCATGACAGCTCCGGTGACGGCTCCGGCCGTGACGGTGGTCAGCACGGCTCCGAGGGCTACTCGGGCGCGCATGGAGGTGGACGTGTTGATTCTCTTCAAGACAGACATACAGTTCCCTGCCGGGTTGGGTATAGCTATCCGCGTCGGCAGCACGGATCACGGTACGGTAACGAATCGGGGTGGGTTACCGCAACGGAAACTTGTATATCCGGCGCGCATTTGCTCCAAGCGTGTGGGCCAACTCGTGATCGTCGACGCCGCGCAGTGCGGCCAGCGCGCGAGCGGTGTAGGGCACGCAATAGGACTGATTGGGCTGGCCACGATAGGGATGCGGGGTCAGGAACGGTGCGTCGGTCTCCACCAGCAACTGCTCGTCGGGAGTCAGAAGTGCGGCCTCACGCAACTCGCCGGAGTTGTTGAACGTCACAGTGCCAGAGAAGCTCAACACATACCCGAGGTCGACACATTCGCGGGCGATCGCACGGTCGCCGGAGAAGCAGTGCATCACCACCGTCTCCGGCGCCCCCTCGGCCGCGAGGACGTCCAGCAGGTCGCGATCGGCGTCGCGATTGTGGATCATCAGCGCTTTGCCGGATCGTTTGGCCAGATCGATGTGCCAGGCGAAGGCGTCGCGTTGGGTGGTCGGGTCCGCGCAGTCGTCCGAACGGGTCGTCCAGTAGTAGTCCAGACCGGTCTCACCGACGGCCACCACGCGGGGGTCGTCGACCATCTGTTCCAGCTCGGCTCGGGCCTCGTCATCCAGATCGGCGGCATGAGTGGGATGCAGTCCGACGGCCGCGAACGCTCGTCGGTCCCAATGCGCGGCGGCGACAGCCCAGCGGGCGTCGACCATGTCGTCGGCGACGGTGACCACCTGCTCCACGCCGACCGACTCGGCGTGGTCGAGGATGGCTCGGACGTCGGCCTCCGTCCGCCCGCCACAGGCCGCCAGGTGCGTGTGTGCGTCGACCAGCCCGGGCAGCGCTTCCGGGTCCGGTGGCGGCAGGCGTCGCTTACGCTTCTTGATCTCCTTGGCGGTGAGTTCACCCGTCGAGTCGGTCACAGACCCACCTTGCCCGAGATCGTGTCCGTCGCGGAAATCCGGGTCCGCCTGGAAACTGGGGCACTTCGCAGTCGACGCTCTGCCCAGGCCGCCGTTCGAGGGTTCCCACCGAAACCATCGAGCCTGTCACCGATGCCCCACGGCGTAACAGAGTTGAGCCGGCGCACGTGCGTCTGTCTATGAAATCAGTTGTGTCATACCCGATTGGTAGTGTTCAGATATCCAAGAAAACATGGTGTGACCAGCTGAAACACTCGGGGGAGGTGGCAGCGATGACCGATCCGATCACCGATTCGATCGCGACTGTCGTTGCCACCGGTGCACTGCCGGGGCGGCCCGCCGAACTACTCGCCCTGATCGATGCCGCGGCGGTGAAGCTCGCCGAGACCTCCCTGTCACCGGAGACCGAACCGGAACTGCTGGCCCACACACAGACCGCCGAACGCATCCGGCGACGCTGGGACGGCGTTTCGTCCAGATTGTTGGTGGAGGTCTCCGACCGCAATGCTCACCGCACCGCGGGCTATCTGAATCCGCATCAGTACCTGTCGCAGGGTTTGCGGCTGGGGACCCGTGAGGCGGGTCGACGGCTCCGGATGACCGAGACCATCGGCGAGTTCTCCAACTTCCAAGGGCAGACGCTGCCTCCCCGGAAGCCCGCCACCGCCGCCGCGGTCGCGGCCGGGACTGTCGGCGCCGAACACGCGTTGGTGATCTCGGCCGTTTTGGCGAAAGTGCCCGGCTGCATCTCGCCGGAAGTCAAGGCCCGTGCGGAGGCCGAACTCGCTCAGGCTGCGGCCGGGTTGAATCCGGATGATCTGGGCAAGGTCGGTGACCGCCTGCTCGCTCACCTGGACCCCGATGGTCAGGAAAGCGATCACGTCGACCGGCAACGCCAACGCGGAATCACCATCCTCCCGCAAGACCGACAACTCATGAGCAAAGTCCGCGGCGCGATGACTCCGGAGTTGCGGGCGAAGTTCGAGGTGATCTTGACCGCCTGGGCCGCACCCGGGATGAACAATCCCGCCGACTCGGGCTCGCCGACTGGAACGATTGACGCCGACGGCATCGACGCCGAGGCTTTGGCGGCGGCGCGGGGTCGGGATCTGCGCAGTGCCGCCCAACGCACACACGACGCGCTGCTGGCGTTGTGTGATTACGTTCTCGCCCACGGCGGACTCGGTGCACCGAACCGGATACCGGCGGAGTTGGTCATCACCGTCACCGACCAAGAACTCGCCGCCCACGCCGGAATCTCCCTGACCGCCACCGGCACCCGCATCCCGATCGGCGAACTCGTCCGGCTCGCCGCCGACGCCGTGCCGCACCTGGCCGTCTTCCGGAATCACACCAGCGAAGTCCTCTACCAAGGCCGCGGTGCGCGGTGTGCGAGTAAGGCGCAGCGGTTGGCGTTGTTCGCCCGCGACCGCGGCTGCACCGCCCCCGGCTGCGACCGACCCTTCGCACAAACCCAGGCCCATCACGCACCGGACTGGATCACCCCCGCCGGACGCACCGACATCGACGCCCTCGGCGCCGCCTGCGGACGCCACAACCGCGCCGTCGGCACCAAACGCGGACAATGGGAAACCACCATCCTCCCCGACGGACCCCACACCGGACGCATAGCCTGGCGACCAGCCACCACCGACCAACCCTGGCGACTCAACCCCATCCACCACGCCGGACAAGCGAAGAATCTGCATCCGCCGAATCCGCACCCGCCGGCCCGTGCGGATGCAGCCGCCGGGGACACGACACGTCTGACGGGTAGAGACCCCGATCGGCGGGTAGCGTCGTGACCGTGCTGGGACTCCCTGATGACATCACGGTTGCGCTCTTCGACCTCGACGGAGTGCTCACCGACACCGCATCGGTGCACCGCGTCGCGTGGACGGACGCGTTCAACACCTTCCTGACCCGACGAGCCGGCGGCGACATCGGAGGCCGGACCGACAGCCTCCGCCCGTTCACCGACCAGGACTACTTCGACTACGTCGACGGGAGGCCCCGAATGGACGGCGTGCGCACCTTCCTCGCGTCGCGGAGCATCACCGTCGACGACGACACCGCCGCATCGATCGCGGACGGAAAGAACGACGCCTTTCTCGCCGCGCTCGCCCGCGACGGCGTCACCGCCTACCCCGGTTCCGTCCGCTACCTGCACGCCGCCCGCGAGGCAGGGCTTCACATCGCGGTGGTGACCAGTTCCCGCAACGGCGAGCAGGTCCTCGAAGCCGCGGGACTGACGCAGTTCGTGGAACAGCGCGTCGACGGCAACACCATCGTCGCCGAGCGACTCGCGGGCAAGCCCGCGCCCGACTCGTACCTGCGGGGTGCGGAACTGATGGGTGTCGCTCCCTCCGCCGCGGCGGTCTTCGAGGACGCGGTGTCCGGGGTCGCCGCGGGCGCTGCCGGTGACTTCGGCTACGTCGTGGGCATCGATCGCGTGGGCAGCGGCCAGTCGGATGCGATGAAAGCCGCCGGTGCCTCTATCGTCGTCACCGACCTCGACGATCTTCTCGCCGAGAACTGACCGCCCACCGCGCCGCCGAACCGAGCAGCTACGAGCCCGAGAAGGACCGTCCGTGATCGAACCGACCACCAGCGAGCTGGCCCACACCACGCACGGCGACACGTCGAGCCACACGGACCCGGTCAACATCCCGCAGCACGGCGTGCACCCGGTGGAGGGATTCGACGTCAGCCCGTGGCAGTTGCGCTGGCGGGGACTGGACATCGACATGATCGGCCGCACCGAGACCCTGTTCGCGCTGTCGAACGGTCACATCGGACTGCGCGGCAGCTTCGAGGAAGGCGAACCCGTCGACAAGCCGGGCACCTACTTGAGCGGGTTCTACGAGTTGCGCGACCTGCCCTACGCCGAGAGCGGCTACGGCTACCCCGAGTCCGGACAGACCGTCGTCAATGTGACGGACGCCAAGATCATCCGCCTGCTCGTCGAGGACGAGCCGATGGACCTGAGGTACGGGCGCACCGTCGAGCACGAACGTGTACTCGATTTCCGCACCGGCACCCTGCGGCGCAGCACCCTGTGGACCTCGCCGACCGGGCGCACCGTCCGCATCCGATCCGAAAGACTGGTCTCGTTCACCAAGCGCACCATCGCCGCGATCCGCTACGAGGTGGAGCCGATCGGTGAAGACATGAAACTGGTCCTCCAGTCCGATCTGCTCGCCAACGAGCCGATGGGCGGGGCGGCCTCCGCCAAGGAGGATCCGCGGTTGGCGGCGGCGCTGGAGCGCCCACTGGTCGCCGATCTCGCGGACTGCGAAGACTTCTCCGCGGTTCTCGTCCACCACACCGCACGCTCGGGACTCGCCGTGGCGGCGGGCATGGACCACGAACTGGAACTGCCCGCATCCGCGGACACCTCGATCCGCGCAGACGGCGACCTCGCACGCCTCACCGTCGCGGCCGCCGTGCCCCAGGGCACCAAGCTGGTGCTCACCAAGTACATGGGCTACGGCTGGTCGGCCCGACGGTCGGTGCCCGCGCTGCGCGCCCAGGTGGACGCCGCGCTGGCAATGGCCAAGGAGACCGGTTGGGAGGCCCTTAAACAGGAGCAGTCCGACTACCTCGACGAGTTCTGGCTCGACGCCGACATCGAACTCGACGGCGATCCCGAACTCCAGCAGGCCGTGCGCTTCTCCCTGTTCCATGTGCTGCAGGCCGGTGCACGCGGGCAATCGCGCGCCATCCCGGCCAAGGGGCTCACCGGCCCCGGCTACGACGGCCACACGTTCTGGGACACCGAGAGCTTCGTGCTGCCGATGCTGACGTACACGGTTCCCGCCGCCGCGGGCGAGGAACTCCGCTGGCGGCACGCCACGATGGACAAGGCCCGGTCGCGGGCCGCCGAACTCGCACAGCACGGCGCCATGTTCCCGTGGCGGTCGATCAACGGTGACGAGTGCTCCGGCTACTGGCCGGCCGGCACCGCGGGAGTCCACGTGTCCGCCGACATCGCGAACGCCACCGCCCGCTACATCCGCGCCACCGGCGACGAGGCGTTCGAGGTCGAGTGCGGCGTCGAGCTGCTGGTGGAGATCGCCAGGTTCTTCGCCGGATTCGGCCACCACGATTCGGCGGGCAAGTTCCGCATCGACGGAATCACCGGCCCCGACGAGTACACGGCGATCGTCAACAACAACGTCTTCACCAATCTCGCCGCACAGCAGGCACTGCGCGACGCGGTCGCTGCGTGCTCGCGCCAGCCCGTCGTGGCACGACAGCTCGGCGTGACGCACGACGAGACCGCCTTCTGGACGCAGTGCGCCGACGATATGACCGTGCCCTACGACGACGCACTCGGCGTTCACCAGCAGTGCGAGTCGTTCACCAAACTCGACCGGTGGGACTTCGAGCGGTCGAAGGGCAGGTACCCGCTGCTGCTCAACTACCCGTACTTCGACCTGTACCGCAAGCAGGTGGTGAAGCAGGCCGACCTCGTCTTCGCCATGTACCTGTTCGGCGACCGCTTCACCCCTGAGCAGAAACTGGCGAACTTCGACTACTACTACCCGATCACCGTGCGCGACTCGTCGCTCTCGGCCTGCTGCGAGGCGGTCACCGCGGCCGAGGTCGGATACCTCGACCTCGCCTACGACCTGATGAGCGAATCGGTATTCACCGATCTGCACGACCTGCACAACAACGTCTCGTCGGGACTGCACATCGCGGCACTGGCCGGCGCCTGGACCGACTGCGTCGCCGGATTCGGCGGGATGCGCGACTTCGACGGTCAGGTCACCTTCGCCCCGCGCCTTCCTTCGAAGCTCAGCTACATGTCGTTCCGCATGATGATCCGCGAATCGCGCATCGTCGTCGCCGTCGACTCCGACACCGCGACCTACCGACTGCTGTCGGGTCCGACGGTCGAACTCGCCCATCACGGTGAGCGATTCGTCCTCGGCGACGATCCGGTCACCCTCGGCATTCCACGGCTCGGGCCGCGCACCGCACCCGAGGCCCCGCCCGGATGCGAGCCGTACCAGCGCTCAGCGCGGTAGACGAATCGCGAGCACGTACAATCGGGCTACTATGCCGAGCGAGTCCTTTGGCGCGTCGTCGCCCTTCTACATCACCACCGCCATCGCGTACCCGAACGGCGCCCCGCACATCGGGCACGCCTATGAGTTCATCTCCGCGGACGTCCTCGCGCGATTCAAGGCGCTGGACGGCTTCGACGTCCGGTTCCAGTCCGGCACCGACGAGCACGGTCAGAAGATGCAGCAGACCGCGGAGAAGGAGGGCGTCTCCACCGCGGAACTGGCGAAGACCAACTCCGATCGCTTCGAGGCGCTGCACGCCGCGCTCGGCACCGATCTGAGCCGGTTCATCCGCACCACCGACTCCGACCACCACCGGGCGTCGGAGGAGATCTGGAAGCGGATGGAGGCGGCGGGCGACATCTACCTCGACTCCTACGCCGGCTGGTACGACGTCCGCGACGAGGCCTTCTTCACCGAGGACGAGACGACCGTCGACGAGGACGGCAACCGCGTTGCGACCGAGAACGGTCACGTCCTCACCTGGACCGAGGAGCAGACCTACTTCTTCCGCCTCTCCAACTATCAGGACCGTCTCCTCGCGTTGTACGACGAGCATCCCGAGTTCATCGGACCGGACGTGCGGCGCAACGAGGTCCGCAGCTTCGTCGCGGGCGGCCTCAACGACCTCTCCATCTCGCGCACCACCTTCGACTGGGGCGTGAAGGTCCCGGGCGCGCCCGAGCACGTGATGTACGTGTGGGTGGACGCCCTCACCAACTACCTCACCGGAGTCGGTTTCCCGGACGACCAGCAGACGCTGGAACGTTACTGGCCCGCCGACCTGCACATCATCGGCAAGGACATCATCCGATTCCACTGCGTCTACTGGCCGGCCTTCTTGATGAGCGCCGGCATCGACGTCCCGAAACGGGTCTTCGCGCACGGCTTCCTGTTCAACCGCGGCCAGAAGATGAGCAAGTCGGTGGGCAACGTCGTCGACCCGCACGAACTGGTCGAGAAGTTCGGGCTCGACACGGTGCGCTACTTCTTCCTCCGCGAAGTGTCGTACGGGCAGGACGGCTCCTACTCGGCGGAGGCGATCGTCTCGCGCAACAACTCCGATCTCGCCAACGAGTACGGCAACCTCGCCCAGCGCACCCTCAGCATGATCGGCAAGTACTTCGGGTCGCAGGTGCCCGAGCCGGGTCAGTTCACGGCCGAGGACCGCGCCCTGCTCGACGCCGCCGACGCTCTGCTGCCGCGCGTCCGTGAACAGTTCGACAAGCAGGCCATTCACCTCGGGCTCGAAGCACTGTGGTCGGTGCTGGCCGACGCCAACCGGTACGTCTCCGCGCAGGAGCCGTGGAAGCTCGCCAAGACCGACCTCGACCGCACCGCCACCGTGCTCTACGTATGCGCCGAAGTGGTGCGCATCGTGACACTGCTGGTGCAGCCGGTGATGCCGCAGTCGGCCTCCACCCTGCTCGATCTGCTCGCCGTCGGCTCAGATGACGCCGATCGCCGGTTCACCGCCGTCACCGACCGGCTGACGCCGGGTACCGCCCTGCCGAAGCCCGCCCCGGTGTTTCCGCGCCAGGAAAGTCCCGCCGCGGACGCATGACTCGTGATCCGGCGCCGGCGCGGGGACCCTCCGCGCTCGACGTCCTCCGCTCATTCGACGCGGCCGCCGCCGATCGCGGACTGCCCGGCCCGGCCGGGCTGATCGGTGACTGGGCCGATGCCGACGCGGTGATCGCACCGTCGATCGAACTGGTCCCCGGGCTCGCGCCACCCGACCGGCCCGACGGGTACTGGTTCGGCGCACTCGGATTCCCCGTCCGGGCTGAGGACTCCCCTCTGCCCTCGGTGGTCGGGGGCGTCACCGACGGAGTGCTGACGTTGTCGCACGGCGAATGGTCGTGGAACACCGCCACCGGTGCCCCGCTGCCGGACTGGGCCCGGGCGGCGCTGGAGGCGGCGGCTCCACCCGAGTCGAGGCGGTGGTCGGCCGAATGGGTCTCCCCCGACCGGGACCGACATCTGTGCGCCGTCCAGAAGTGCCTCAACGCCATCGCCGACGGCGAGGTCTACCAAGCATGCGTCTGCACGCAGTTCCACGGGCAGCTCGACGGCCGGCCCATCGATTTCTTCGCCGACATCGCCGCCGCCACGGCGCCGGCGAAGGCGGCCTGGTTGTCCGGGGGTTGGGGATCCGTCGCGAGCTTCAGCCCCGAGTCGTTCCTGGACCGGCGGGGCGACCGGGTGACGTCGTCGCCCATCAAAGGCACGGCTCCGGCCGCCGCCGACCCAGCGGTACTCGCCGCGTCCACCAAGGACGTGGCCGAGAACGTGATGATCGTCGACCTCGTCCGCAACGATCTCGGGCGCGTCGCGCGCACCGGATCGGTGACCGTGCCCGATCTGCTGACGGTGGTCGGCGCCCCGGGCGTGTGGCATCTGGTGTCGACGGTGGCCGCGACCCTGCGTGCGGAGGTCGGCAACCGCTCCCTGCTCGATGCCGCCTTCCCACCCGCATCGGTCACCGGAACCCCGAAGATCCGCGCGGCCGAGTTGCTCGCGGATTGGGAGGATCACGCGCGCGGGATCTACTGCGGCGCGGTGGGCGTCGCGGGCCCGGGCGGCCTGCTCGATCTCAACGTGGCGATCCGCACGGTGGCCGTCGGCCCCGACGGCGGCCTCACGCTCGGCGTCGGCGGCGGGATCACCATCGACTCGTCACCGGCCGCGGAGTGGCAGGAATGCCTCGACAAGGCGGCCTCGATCGTCGGCTTCACCTCGCATCCGGGCCCGCGTTCTCGATAGACCGCAGCGGCAGCAGCCGGGGCGACCGACCGGCCAGCGAAGCCGCGAACCCCGCGAAGGTCACGAACCAGGCCGCCGTGGCGATCCAGATCTCGACGTGCCCGATGTGATCGATCAGCGGGATACCGTTCACCGAGCCGATCTGGTGACTGCCGACTCCGTACATGCCGAGCGGGAACACGATGGCCCAGAACGAGGCGTCGTAGCGGAGTGGTATCCGGTGGCGGATATGCCGCCAGTACCCGGCGAACAGCAACGGCGGTACCAGCCAGGTACCGAACGCCCAGAAGAAGACCGACACCGATTCGACGGTTCCGCGCATCACGTCCAGCACCGGCACGTCCGCCATGCTCTCGATGTTCGCGCCCGCGACCACGGTGATCGCCGTCGCCCCCATCGCGATCCAGTACGCGCCGCTCAACTGGTCCGGTTTCGGATGGTGCATGAATATTCGCGCGGCCACGAACAGAGCCACGGCCATGTAGAGGAACACCCCGACCGCCCAGCACAGCGCGGCCAGCAGCGCGAGCTCGGCCTGACCGCTGGTGACGTGGGGCTGAACGGCGGCGGCGAGAACGGCCACCGACTGCGTCGCCACCACCCAGAGGAACCAGGTGCCGTCGGCCCGCTCGAGCTGCGACTGGCCGATGCGTGCGGTGAACGCCATCGGCGGCAGCGCATAACCCAGGACCAGCCACATCGAGGCGGCGAAGCCCAGCAGCACCAGGGCCGCGACGAGATGGCCGTCGAGCATCAGCCGGGTCCCGAGCACGCTCGTCGCCGCGACGACGGTGAAGAAGCCGAAAGTGCGGTTCGGCACCCGGAGATCGAAGACCACCGCGTCGCGATGCCGGGCGAGCCGGGCCGCATTGAGCAGCAGCAGCACGCCGAAGGCGATCCCGGTGATCCACATGAGGATCACCGACAGCAACCGCCAGCCTTCGATCTCGGTTGCGATCGACACGATCCCGGTAGCCATCACCAGGGAGAAGTAGGCGGGATTCAGCTCGCGAACCACGTCGTCGAGACCGCGCAGCCGTGCCACGCTCACTCCCCTCGGCTCTCCAGCACGGCCTGGTACACGTCCCGCCGCGAGTAGGCGGTACCGGCGGCGGCCCGGGCGGACGCGTCCTTCAGCCGCAGCCCCGAGTCTGCGAGCCGGCGGGCCCGCTCCACCACCTCGTCGAGTCCCACCGTCTCGTCCGTCTCGGACGCTCCGGCGATCACGACGGTGATCTCGCCTTTGACGCCATCGGCCGCCCACTCGGCGAGCTCGTCGAGCCGGCCCCGCCGCACCTCCTCATAGGTCTTGGTGAGCTCCCGGCAGACCGCGGCGCGGCGGTCCGGACCCAGCACATCGGCGGCGTCGGCGAGAGTCTGCGCCAGCCGGTGCGGAGATTCGAAGAACACGACCGTGCGCGGCTGCGTGCGCAGTTCGGCCAGCCAGTCCCGGCGCGCGCCCTGTTTACGGGGAGCGAAGCCGTCGAAGCAGAACCGTTCGGACGGCATCGCCGACAGCGCCAGCGCGGTCGTCACCGCGGACGGACCCGGCAGACACGTGATCGGCAGCCCCGCGTCGGCACACGCGACCACCAGCCGGTAGCCGGGATCGCTCACCGACGGCATCCCCGCATCGGTCACCAGCAGCACCGTCGCTCCCCCGACGATCGCCTCCACCAGAGCCGGCGCTCTGGACGCTTCCACCTGGTCGTAGTAGCTGATCACCCGGCCGTTGATCTCGACGTCGAGCGCCGCCGCCAGCGCACGCGTCCGGCGAGTGTCCTCGGCGGCCACGATGTCGGCCGAACCGAGCGCCTCGCGGAGCCGGGGCGACGCGTCGCCGGGCTGTCCCATCGGAGTCCCGGCCAGCACCAGCCGTCCGGCCCCCGCTGCGCTCGACTGTCCGTCACTACTGGTCACCGACTCAGACTACTGATCCGGCTACCATCGCACAGGTGACCCCCGCCGCCATCCTCGACCGCGCGACCGCGGAAGACCGCGCGCTCACCGAAGACCTCGGCACGGCACCCGGTCCGCGCGTCCCGGAGCCGGTGTTCGGGCCCACCGACCGGCTCCGCGGCACCGTCGTCGGCGCGATCCTGGTCCTCATCGCGGTGGCCACCAGGTTCTGGGATCTGCAGCACCCGACCGACAAGGGCACACCGGTCTTCGACGAGAAGCACTACGTCCCTCAGGGATGGCAGGTCCTGACCGGCGGCAACTTCATCGAGGACAATCCCGCGTACGGCCTGGTGGTCCACCCGCCCGTGGGCAAGTGGATCCTCGCGGGCGGCGAATGGATGTTCGGCTACAACCCGATGGGCTGGCGTTTCATGTCGGCGGTCTCGGGTGTGATCATCGTGCTCGCGGTGTATCTGACGGTCCGGCGGATGGCGCGGTCGACGCTGATCGGTGCGATCGCCGGCGTCTTCGCGATCTGCGAGGGCGTGCTGTTCGTGCAGTCTCGCATGGGGATGCTCGACATCTTCCAGATCCTGTTCATCGTGCTCGCTTTCGCCGCCTTGATCGCCGACCGCGATCAGATGCGCCAGCGCATGCACCGGGTGTGGCTGCAGGGCCGGATGGACGACTCCCCCTTCGGTCCGCGCTTCGGCTTCCGCTGGTACCGGTTCACCGCCGGGGTGATGCTGGGACTGGCCTGCGGCGTCAAATGGTCGGGCGCCTATTTCGTCATCGTGTTCACGCTGCTCTCACTGGCCTTCGACGTCTCGGCACGCCGCGCCTACCGCGTCCGGCGTCCGTGGGTCGGTGTGCTGCGACGCGACCTGATCCCGTCGGCGGCGTCACTGGGCGTGCTCCCCTTCCTCATGTACGTGGCGAGTTTCGCACCGTGGTTCTCGTCCGAGACCTCGGTCTACCGTTACGTGGTCGGAGAGAAGATCGGCACCGGCGGCCCGTTCTCGTGGGTGCCTGCGGCCGTCCGGTCGTTCTGGTACTACGAGTCGGGCATCCTCGAGTTCCACGCCGGGCTGACCAACGCGGCGGGCAATCACCATCCGTGGGAGTCGAAACCCTGGACCTGGCCCATGGGTCTGCGTCCGATGCTCTACGCCATCTCCTACGGGCCTGATCAATGCGGTGGTTCGGACTGCGTGCGTGCGCAGATGCTGATCGGTACGCCGGCGATGTGGTGGCTGTCGCTGCCGATGATCGTGTGGGCGCTCTGGCGCATCGTGTCCCGCCGCGACTGGCGCTACGCGGCGGTCCTGGCCGCATACGGCGCGGGCATCCTGCCCTGGTTCGCCGACATCGACCGGCAGATGTACTTCTTCTACGCCACGGCGATGGCCCCGTTCCTGGTGATGGGGTTGGCACTGGTCTGCGGCGACCTCCTGCGCGCCGCACCCCGCGGCGCCACATCGGAGAGACGGCTGATCAGCGTCCTGGTGGTCTCGCTGTACATCGCGCTGGTGGTCGCGAACTTCGTGTGGCTCTGGCCGGTTCTGACCGGCGCGCCGATCTCTAACGTCGAATGGGGTCAGCAGATCTGGTTGCCGAGCTGGTCGTGAGCTGACGCGGTGTGACCAGCCACATCGCCAGGGCCAGCAGCACCACACAGCCCGTCACGATGAAGGCCGGGCCGAAACCGAAGACGTCGGCGACGAGACCGGTGAGGATCGGGCCCGACACCGCGCCGAGGTCGGAGGCCATGCCGTAGGCCGCGAGCGCGGATCCGCCACGCCGCTTGCCCGCCAGCATGTCGCCGAGCGCGGCCTGGTGCGTGGGTGCGAACAGGCCCGAGCCGACGCCGGCGACGGCGGTCAGCGCCAGCGCGATCCAGATGTCGGGCGAATAGCCCAGCAGCAGCGTCCCCGCAGCGGCCACGATCAGTCCGGGGATCATCACCGCTCGTCGCCCGTATCGATCCGACAACCGGCCCGACAGCAGGATCGCAATCATGTTGCCCGCGGCGTAGCACGCCAGAATGATGCCCGCCCAGGCCGTCCCGTAACCGAGCCCGTCTTGGACGAAGATCGGCACCAGTGCCACGCGGACCCCCATCGACGCCCAGCCCTGCGCGAAGTTCGAAGTCAGGATCGCGCGGTATTCGCGCTGTCGCAGCGACGCGAAGAACGCCGGCGCAGCGGGCAGGACCGCGTCGGCCGCGTCGGCGCGCTGCGGCTCGGGCGGAGGGGGCATGAACGTCGCCACCACAGCGGTCGCGACCAGCAACGCGATCGCGTACACCACGAACGGCAGACGGAGACCGAAGTCCACCAGCGCCGCACCGATCAGCGGTCCGGTGAGGTTGCCGACGAGAAAGCCCGCCGAGAAGTATCCGGAGGCCCGTCCCCGAACCTCCTGGGGCGAGAGCCGGATCAGCAATGCCATCGCCGAGACGGTGAACATCGTCGAACCGATGCCGCCCGCCGCCCGGAACACCAGCAGTTGCCAGTAACTCTGCGCGAACGCGCAGGCCGCGGTGCTCAGCGCGACGATCAGCAATCCGGTCAGGTAGATCTTGCGTTCCCCGAGGATCGTCACCAGACGGCCGCCTGCGGGCGCGAACAGCAGCCGCATCAGCGCGAACGCCGAGACCACGAACCCGGCCGCCGCCGACGACACGTCGAAGGTCTTGGCGAAGATCGGCAGCGCCGGGGCGATGAGACCGAAGCCGAGCGCGATCACGGCGTTCGCGATCAGCAGGATCCACAGTCCGCGAGGCAGGTTCTTCATTGTGGACTCAGATTATCGGGTGCGCGCGACCGGCCCGCTCATCCGGTCGGCGACGGTCGGCGGCCGCCGCGAACGTGCAGGAGCCGGGCGCTTCCGCGCCCGGCTCCTGTCGAAACCCTGTCTCCCTACCGACGCTGCCGTCAGCGGCGGACGATCATCACCGGCACCTGCGCGTGATGGAGCACCTTCTGACTGCGCGATCCCAGCAGCAGTCCGGTGAAGCCGCCGCGGCCACGGCTGCCCATGACGATCAGCGAAGCCTTGTCGCCCGCGGCGTCGAGGATCGCCTTCGCCGGCTCCTCCGGAACCACCACGCGCTCCACCTCCACATCCGGGTAGTCCTGGCCGTATCCGGCCATGCGCTCGGCGACGGCCTCGACCGCCTGCTGCGACATCTCGTCGATCTCCTGCTCGTCGAGACCGAAACCGTGCAGGGCGTCGGCATCGAGCGGAGTCCAGGTGTGCACGGCGACCAGCTTCTTCTTCCGCAGATCGGCCTGGCGGTACGCCTCGGCCACCGCCGGGTCGCTGATCTTGGAGTCGTCGACGCCCACCACGACCGGTCCGTCACCGCCGAGGGCCCCGCCGGGCACGATCACGACGCGGCCCTTCGAGTGCGCGGCGACGCTGGTGCTCACCGAACCGAGGAACAGACCCTTCACACTGCTCAGACCGCGCGTGCCGAGCACGGTGATCTGCGCCTGTCCGCCGAGTTCGAGGAGCACGCGAGCGGCGTCTCCCTCGACGATCGAGCCGTTCAGCTTCACGTCCGGAGCCACCTCGCGAGCGGTGGCGGCGGCCTCCTGCACGAACCCGGTTGCTTCGCTGCGGATCGCGTCGATCACGTCCTGCGGGATCACGAGGCCGGGGGCGTAGTCACTGGTGGTGGAGCTGTATGCGGCGACGATCTTCAGATCGAGGTCCTCGAGGGCAGCCGCGGCAGCTGCCCACCGAACCGCATTGGTCGATTCGGGCGATCCGTCTACGCCGACCAGAATCAAGCTCATTTGCGACTGCTCTCCTTCACACCGGCCCGGAGCCCTTGTGTCGGCTTCCGTACTAAGCCTCGGCTCCCATTGTTCACCAAGAGCCCGGCCGCCGCATCGGTACTAGGTCCGGGTGTGTCGATCCGTACAATAGAGGTCAAACGTCCCCAACCCGACGCAATCGAGGTGTCCTGACGATGTCGACCACCACCGCCCCGCGCGAGATCCGCGACGCGGCGACGCATGTCTGCGTCACCGTCGCACTCGGAGTCGTGGTGCTGATCGCGGCGATGTCGACCAGCGGCGGACTCAACGAGTTCTTCATCCTCGCCGCCCCGAGCGTCGTGATCCTCGGGACCCTGGCGGCGATGGTCCGGACCTACCTGAACTGGAAATCGGGCGGCCGGTGGCAGATCTGGCAGGGTGCGACGTGGTTCCTGCTGGCGCTCTCGCTTCTCTGGTTCACCGGCGCACTGCCCAGCGTCATCGTGGACTGACCGGCCCGCAGCCGCTCACCGGCTCGCCTGCGCGTCGAGGCTGATCTCCTCCGCGTCGAGGCGCGCCAGCGCGGAGGTCAGGGCCTCCGAGCTGTAGGCGCCGCGGTCGCGGAGATCGATGAGTTCGGCACGCTGGCGGTCGATGATGACGCGTCGGACGCGCCGCATCTCGACCGCGTTGCGCAGACGCCGGTCCAGGACGTCGCCGGTGGGGTCGCCGTCGTCGGAGGCCTCCAGCGAGCGCACCTGTTCCACATTGCGGGCGAGCATGCTGTCGGAACAGACAGCGGGGTCGGTGAGCACTTCGACGCTGATGGAGGCCATCTCCCGGTTCAGCCGCTGCAGTTCACGCGCCGCGTCGGCACGGTGGTCGGGCAGCCTCATCCATTTGATGAACGCACCCAGCGTGCTGCCCTGGATCATCAGCGACCCGGTCGCGACGACGAAGGCGACGAGTACCAACAGCGAACGGTACGGCGTGTCGGCGGGGAGGGTCTGCGCCGCGGCCAGCGTGACGACACCGCGCATCCCCGCCCAGACCACCACGTGTCCTTCGCGGAAGCCGATCGACTCGGTCCGGTAGTACTCGATGTCCGCGAGCCGCCGGTCGATCCGGCGCTGGAACCGCCGCGTCAGCCGGTCGGCGGCCGCGTCGGGATCTCCCAGTCGGTCCTGCATCTGCTCGAGAATCGGCTCCCGGGCGATCACCCTGCGCGACCGCCGGGAGATGGCCGCGACCAGGGTCATCACGAATCCCCACCGGATCACCATCAACAGCACGAACGCGATCGCCGCGGGCCAGAAGGCGTGGATGACGCTTTCGTGGCTCGCCGTCACATCCATCACCAGGGCCTTCAGTTCGAGTCCCATGAGCAGGAAGACGCCGCCCTCCAAGAGCAACTCGACGGTTCGCCACGTCTGCTGGTCCGACTGCCGGTGCGCCGCGGTGAGCCTGCGCACCGACCCTCGGCCCGTCACCAGTCCGGCGGCCACCGCGGCCACCAGTCCGGAGGCGCCCATGATCTCGGTCGGCACGTACGCGATGTAGGGCGCGGTGAACGAGACCGCCGTCGCCACCGCGGCGTTCGAGATGCGCGCGCGGGCGACGATGAAGACCCAGCCCACTGCGCCGCCGACGATGACGGCGCCGATGATCGCCCAGACGAACGAGAGGGCCACGCCCACCATCGACAGTCCGCCCGCCATCGCGGCGATCGCGGCGCGGAGCACCACCAGCGCGCTCGCGTCGTTGAACAGACTCTCCCCCGAGAGCACCGTGATGAGCCGCTGCGGCGCACCGACCCGTTTGACGGTGGTGGTCGCGACCGCGTCGGTGGGACTGAGAATCGCACCGAGCGCCACGCCGGTGGCGTAATCCGCGTCCGGCAGTATCAGCATGAAGAGCAGTCCCAGCAGGAGCGCGCTGATCACGACCAGCACGATCGACAGTCCGCTGATCGCCTGGAAGTCGCGCTTGAAGTCCATCGCGGGCAGCGCCACGGCCGCGGCGTACAGCAGCGGCGGAAGCACGCCGATCAACACGACCTCCGGATCCACCCAGATAGGCGGGACTCCCGGCAGGTAGCTCACGGCGACCCCGAAACCGACCAGCAGCAACGGCGCGGCGATCCGCACGCGGGGGGCGAGTTGGTTGGCGCCGGCGACCGCCAGCACGCACACGACGACGATTCCCACGATCTCCACGCGGTCATTCTCCCTTGCCGGCGGTGTGACCCGCGACACCGCCATTTGTCCACGCTGACTGTGCCATCGAACATTGACAAGATCGGGCTGCGGTGCGACGCTTGGGACAACAAGTTCTACTTCGGCGGCCTTCGTCCACCGACGCAAGTCAGGAGAAGACAATGACGTCCACGCAGCCCCGGCCCACCACGTACACACCGCCTGCCAAGCAGGACACCGGGACCGACTACCAGCAGGTCCTCGAGGACCTCTCGACCGCGTCGGTCCGGCGCAACTTCGACCCCTACATCGACATCGACTGGGACGCGCCGCACATGGCCGTGATCCCGAACGATCCGCGGTGGATCCTCTCGTACAAGGTGGACCCGATCGGCCGGCATCCCTGGTACCAGAGCCTCCCCAAGGAGAAGCAGATCAAGATCGGCATGTGGCGCCAGGCCAATGTCGCGAAGGTCGGTCTTCAGTTCGAGTCGATCCTGATCCGCGGCCTCATGCAGTACGCCGACCGCCTCCCGAACGGTGACAAGCGGTTCCGTTACACCACTCACGAGGCCAAGGAGGAGTGCAACCACACCCTCATGTTCCAGGAGCTGGTGAACCGCATCGGCATGGACACCAAGGGAATGCGCTGGTGGCTGCGCCGTGCATCGCCGATCATCCCGCTGTTCTCCACCTTCTGGCCGACGATCTTCTACTTCGGCGTCCTGGCGGGCGAAGAGCCGATCGACCACATCCAGAAGGACTTCCTGCGCGCACGCGAGGAACTGCACCCCGCGATGTCCGCGGTGATGGAACTCCACGTGGCCGAGGAGGCCCGGCACATCTCGTTCGCGCACAACCACCTGCGCAACACGGTCCCCCGCAAGGGCCCGATCACCAAGTTCGCACTGTCGATCGCGATGCCGATCGTCATGCGCGTGCTGTGCAGCGCGATCGTGGTTCCGCCGAAGGACTTCGAGCGCGAGTTCGACGTGCCGAAGAGCGTCATGAAGGACATCTTCTGGAAGTCGGAGCAGTCGCAGATCTTCCTGTCCGGCGTGTTCGGCGACGTCCGCATGCTCGCCGAGCAGTGTGGCCTGATGAACCCGGCCTCCCGCCAGGTGTGGCGCGCGATGGGCATCGACGGCCGTTCCTCTCGCTACCGCAGCGAGCCCACCTACAACGCGAGCTGAACAGACAACAGTGCCTCACGTCATCACGCAGGCCTGCTGCGGCGACGCCTCGTGCGTCTACGCATGCCCGGTCAACTGCATTCATCCCACTCCAGACGAGCCTGACTTCGGCATCTCGGAGATGCTCTACATCGATCCGTCGACGTGTGTCGACTGCGGTGCGTGCGTCAGCGCGTGCCCGGTCGGCGCGATCGTCCCGGGGCACCGACTTCCCGAGGAGGCCGCGCGCTTCGCCGACGTGAACGCCGGTCACTACCCGGATCCGGCGCCGACCGAGACGCGCTTCCCGGTCCGCACCGACTGGCGGCTGCCGATGGCGCCCATCGTCAAGCCCGCGGCGCTGGGCGGCGCGACACCCGACGAACTGCGCATCGCGATCGTCGGCTCGGGACCGTCGGCCATGTACGCCGCCGACGAGCTTCTGAAGCATCGCCAGGTCAGGGTCACGGTGTACGAGCGTCTGCCGGAACCCTTCGGTCTGGTCCGCTTCGGCGTCGCGCCCGATCACCTGTCCACCAAGACGGTGACCGACCTCTTCAACGAGATCGCGCGTCATCCGAACATCCAGATCCTGCTCAACACCGAGATCGGCCGCGACGTCTCGCTCGACGAGCTCCGCAGTGCTCACCACGCAGTGCTGTGGGCGGGCGGAGCACCCACCGACCGGCCGTTGCAGATCCCCGGTGTGGATCGCGAAGGCGTGCAGAGCGCCACCTCGGTGGTCGGCTGGTACAACGGCCACCCCGATTTCGCGTACGCCGCACCGGATCTCTCGGCCGAGCGAGCGGTCGTTATCGGCAACGGCAACGTGGCCCTCGACGTCGCGCGGATCTTCACCGCCGACACCGATCGGCTCGCACCGACGACGATCGATCCCACCGCCTTGGCGGCACTGCGCGCGTCCAATCTGCGCGAAGTGGTTGTGGTGGCGCGCCGCGGTCCCGAGCACGCGGCGTTCACGCTCCCGGAGCTGATCGGCCTCGCCGACGGTCCCGCGCGAGTGTGGGTCGATCCCGCCGAGTTGTCCGGTGTCGACGCGACGAACATCGACGACCCGACGGTGGCGGCCAAGGTGAATCTACTGCGGGAGATCTCGCAGCGGAGCAAGCCCGCCGAGCCCTTCATCCGGCTGTCGTTCGGGCTCACCCCGGTGGAGATCCTGGGCGACGGGCATGCCTCCGGAGTCCGGTTCGTCAAGACCGGCGGCGACGAGGAGTCGGTGATCGACGCGGGTCTGGTGCTCACGGCCATCGGTTACCGCGGTCGCCCCGTTCCGGGTCTGCCCTTCGACGACGAGAAGGGCACGGTCGCGAACGTCGCCGGCCGCGTGGTGGAGAACGGCGAGGCGATTCCGGGCCTGTACGTGACCGGATGGATCAAGCGCGGCCCGACCGGATTCATCGGCACCAACAAGACCGACTCCGGCGAAACCGTGGCGAATCTGCTCGCGGACGCCGAGGCCGGCGCCCTCCCCCGGCCCGGAACCGCACCGGTCCCGGCCTGACCCGAGAGGAGACGGGCCACGCCGGCCTGTGGATGAACGATGGAGCCGAACAAGCTCCGCGTGCGTCTAACGAATGAAGAGTTCATCTCGATCATTCGGAGGCGTCCATGGGATTCGGCATCACTCCCGATCAACTGAACAGCATCGTCGCCCTCTGGCGACGGTCCAGCGATGAGATCGCCGGCCTCGACTGCGAGGCCGGCGATCTGTCTCTGGCGGGCAGCCGGTCGGCGGAATCACTGCGAGCGTGCGCCGCAGCGGTGCACGACGCCGCCGCGGCCCTCTCGCGGCAGCTCGCCGGCTCGGCCGCG
The DNA here is from genome assembly GCF_041950545.1 of Gordonia sp. PS3. Taxonomy (NCBI): domain Bacteria; kingdom Bacillati; phylum Actinomycetota; class Actinomycetes; order Mycobacteriales; family Gordoniaceae; genus Gordonia; species Gordonia sp. PS3. Next base: position 2,976,768 of record NZ_CP169524.1, read on the forward strand.
GCGCTCGAGAAGTTCAACACGACGACGGTGGAGTCGGACCGGGCCTGCGCCGCCGACCTCGCCGCCCTCCGGAGGCCGCGGTGACCGGCGTCGCCCAGGTTCTCCGATGGCGTCCGGAGACCCTGCTGGCCACGGCCACCGCTTTCGACGTCGGCGGTGAGAGCGTCGCCAACACCGCCGATGCCGTCCGCCGGTCCTTCGACCTCGATCCGACCTGGTCGGGAGTGACCCGAACCAGTGCCGGGCACCGCGTCGACGCCGAAGTCACGGCGCTGCATCGATTCGAGCGGACGCTCGTCGACCTCTCCGACGCCACGCGAGAGGGACACGGACGGCTGTCCGCGGTGCGCGACCGCATCGTCGGCCAGATCCGCACGGCGCGGAGCTCGGGCTTCAACATCGGCGACGACGGCGCCGTCGCCCACCCGGATCCTCGACGTCGCGCGGACGCCGACTATCTCACCGAGCGGATCACCGCCCTCCTCACTGAGGCCGACGCCGCCGACACCGCGCTGAGCGGCAGGCTCACGATGCTGATGCGGCACCTCGACGGGTCGGGGAACGTGGTGCCCCTCCCGATCGGCGGATACGCTGAGGCCACCGAAGCGGGCCGACTGCTGGACCTGATGCCGCCGGACGTGGTGGAACGGTACTGGGAATCACTCGCTCCGGCGCAGCGACGCAATCTCATCGATTCCGTGCCGGAGGTTGTCGGGAACCTCAACGGCATCGACTTCGCCGACCGCGCGGAGGCCAACACCATCTCGATTCAGCGGACGCTCGACGCCGAAGTCGCGGCCGGCCGGCGCGACGGTGCGAAAGCCCGACAGCTGCGCGCCCTCCTGCGTCCCGCACCCGACCCGCTGCATCCCGGCAGGTCGGTTCCGCGGACCTTTCTGGGTTTCCGCGACGTGGGTGACGGCCGGTTCATCGAACTCGTCGGAGATCTGACAGCGGACGCCACCGGCGCGGCGGTGCTGGTCCCCGGCACCGGAACCGGGTTACACAGCGTCGACGTCTATCGGCGGCGCGCAGCCAACCTGTCGCACGCCAGCGGCGCACCGGTGATCGTCTACGCCGACGGCCCGCTGCCGCAGAAATTGATCGACGCCGATCTCAGCCCGATCGCGGGCACCGCCTCCGACGCCGAGCCCGCACGCCGGATGGCGCCGGGCCTGGTGGAGTTCGCCGCGGCGCTCGACCGGCAGATCGACGCGTCGGGGCTCGACCTGAAGACCACCGTCATCGGGCATTCGTACGGCGGAGCCGTGGTCGGCACGGCGGAACAGTCGGGGCTGCGATCCGATCGCGTGGTGTACGCCTCGTCGGCGGGCACCGGTGTGGAGGACCGGCCTTGGAACAACGCCGAGCCGCACGTCCAGCGGTACTCGCTCACCCCGCCCGGTGACCCGATCCAGTACTGGCAGCAGATGGGCTCATCGGTCCACGGCGGCGATCCGGACACCGCGCCGGGTGTGACACGGCTCGACACCGGGAACTACAGCGACGGCACGCCGGTAGCGGGACGCTCCGCGCACTCGGGCTATCTCGACGACGAGGGTTCCGGGGCGATGCGGGCGATGGCCGCCGTGGTGGCCGGGCGCTGTCCGCCCCCGTACATCGAACGCGCCCCGGATATCGACGCCGCGCAGGACGCCCTCGACGTCGTCGGCGGATGGATCGAGGAGGGGCTGAGCCTGGTGACGCCCGGAAGATGACTCCGCCGAGGCCCATGGAGGCCCATCGGGATCTCAGCCGAATACGTGGGGATCGGCGGCTTCGGTGTGCCGCGCCCATCCGGGATCTCCGGTCTTCGCGAACCGCACCCACGCCGCGTGCATCGCGTCGGCGACCGACTGGTCCGGGTCCGGTCCGGTGAGCGCGTGAGCCGCTTCCAGGTGATCGAAGACGAAGGGCAGCTCGACGGCGTGTCCGGCCCGGATGTCGCACACGGGGCTCTCCCAGGCGAACTCGTAGAGGTATGTCGGCGACTCGGGACGCAGTTCGGCGAGTGCTCTGGTGGGGTCGGCGAAGGCGATCGCCGTGATCGCCTCGCATAACGCATCCCCGGCGCTCACCCCGTCGGCGAGCCGTTCGTCCAGCAGTGCGGTCGGCATTCCGGCACGTGAGAGCATCGCCCGCGCCATCTCGGGAGTCGCCGCCTCGAGCACTCCGGTCGGAGCGAAGAAGAACCGGAACTCGGTGGCGTTCCAGCCGGCGAGCAGCCCGATCCCCGCGCCCGCGCCGTCGGCTATCCGATTCTGCGGAATGTCGGGCAAGATCTCGCCGTCGAGGACCGGGAAAATGTTCATGATGCCCATGCCGATGTCGGTGACGGTCTTGCCCCAGATCTCCGGGTCGGGGTTCATCGTGAACTCGAGGACCGCCTGAGTCTGCGCCTTCAGCAGATCCGCCGTCGGTATCTCGCCGAACGCGGCTGCGGCATGGGGGACTCCGAGCCGCTCGGCGAGTCGCGCGGTCACCTTCCGGGCGTCGTCGACGTCGGCCACCGTGATGCCGTTGCCGCTCTGCATCGCGGCCCGCCCGAACAGGCCGGTGACCCGTGGTGACGACAGCAGCGACGCGACACTCATCGCCCCCGCCGACTCACCGAAGATCGTCACGTTCGCCGGATCGCCGCCGAAGGCGGCGATGTTGTCGCGCACCCACTCCAGCGCCGCGATCTGATCGAGCAGTCCCCGGTTGTCCGGCGCGTCCGGGAAGGCGCCGAATCCCGGAACTCCCAGACGGTAGTTGACGCCGACGCACACCACACCGTCACGCGCGAACGTGTCGCCGGCATAGATAGCGATCCGGTTCGATCCTCGGGCGAAGGCACCGCCGTGGATCCAGACCATCACCGGCAGTCGACCTTCGGACGAAGGATCCGGAGTCCACACGTTCAGGTTCAGATAGTCGTCGCCGAGTTCGACGACGTTGTCGAGGATCGCGGCTATCGGTGCCGGATACCCGACCTGCGGTGCGGTGGCACCGTAGGAGGTGGCGTCGCGGACGCCGTCCCACGGCTCGTGCGGACGCGGTTCCTGAAAGGCGGCGGCCCCGACGGGCGGTGCGGCGTAAGGGATTCCGAGGAACGCGGCGACGCCGCCGCGGATCCTTCCGCGGACACGCCCGGCGGTGGTCGAGACCACCGGGGAACCGCCGCTCGGAAGTCCGGACGCACCGCCGCGTCCAGATGCAGATGAGGTGTGGGTCACATGTCCACGCTACCCGGCGCGGCGGTCGGTCACCCGTTGCGCGCGAGCCGGATTCGCGATCGGCGGCTTCGGCCGAAACCGGCCTCGCGTCTTATAGGATTCGCTTGTTCACGACAGTTACGGGGTGAGGGACCGACATGTCAGAGCGCATGCACGTACCGGACGCCTTGCGCGGCACCGGCGTGATCTGGGTGTTCCTCGGCGGAATGGCCGGCACCTTCGTCCGGTGGCTCGCCGAGGAGAATCTGCCGTCGGGCAAGGGGCGGTGGCCGTGGGCCATCTTCACCGTCAACATCGCCGGCGCACTGATTCTCGGTTTCCTGCTGCAGTTGCTGCTGCGACTCGGGCCGGACGCGGGTCTTCGCAAGAAGATCCGGCTCGGGGTCGGCACCGGCTTCTGCGGCAGCCTCACCACCTACAGTTCCTTCGCCCTGGACCTCTCCGACCTCGGTCGTGACGGTTTCCCGTATCTGGCTGCCGGGTACGCCGCGGCGAGCGTCTTCATCGGACTGATCGCGGTGGCGGTGGGGGTCGCCGCCGCGCGCCGGTGCGTCCCGCAATCCGCGGAGGCGACACCGTGATCGTCCTCGCCATGATGGTCGGCGGCGGGCTCGGCGCCGTGACCCGCTTCGTCCTCGACGCGCTGATGCGCACACGCAAGCTGACCACCGCGATCGGTCCGACCGCCATCATCAACATCCTGGGTTCACTGCTCATCGGTCTGATCGCCGGGTGGGCGACCACCGGTTCGCTCGACTCGAACTGGAACGTCATCATCGCCACCGGCTTCTGCGGCGGGTTCACCACGTTCTCCACCTCGATGTACGAGACCCTGTTCTTCGGTCTGACGCCCCGCGCGGTGATCTATCAGGCGTCGACTCTCGCCGGGTCGGTGGTCGCGTGCCTGCTGGGGCTGGCCCTGACCCTGTGAGCGACCGGCGGGTGTCGGGGACCTCGCGACGTCAGTCGCCGCCCGCGCCCGGATGTCGCGCGGTGTGCGGATGGCCGTGTACGTGGGCGATCCCGACTACGTCGTGCAGGATCTGGTGCACCACGGCGTCGTCGATCATCGAGTAGCGCACGCGGCGCCCGGCCCGGGCGGTCCGCACCCACCCGCTGTCGCGGAGGGCACGGAGCGACTGCGATGCCGCGTTCTCGGTGATCCCCACGCGCTCGGCGAGTTCGGCCACCGCCAGATCGGGCTTGCGATGCATCTCCACCAGGAGCGCGAGGCGGGTGGGATCACCGAGAAGAGCGAAACGGGTCGACCAGATCTCGATCTGTCTCGGCGTCAGCCGCTCCCGCGACTGCGCAGACCGTTCCGCCATGCGCATTTCCTCTCGAACTCGTGTGGTCATTCCATCACGGTCGGGGCCGCGCCCGCGACGGGTCCGTCGATCGTTTCCGCGAATCCGGCCGCGCCGCCGAATCTCTGATACACGTTCAATTCGACATATGTCAGTTCACACACATGTCCCGTCCTCCTTCGACGTCAGGCACAGCTCCATGCGCACCAGCCGCCTCCTGTGTCCCGCCCTCGTCCTCGTTCCGGCTCTCGTCCTCGGCCTCGCCGGGTGCACGTCGTCCGACGCCGGAGGCACCGGCCAGATCGTCCTCGCCGACGCCGTCGAGCTCGGCGGCTACAACCCCCTCGACGGCTACGGGACACTCGGCGTCTCGCCCCTCTACGAGGGTCTCCTCCGGCCGTCGGCAGCGGACAGCTCCCGGGTACCAGACCTGGTGCCGGCGCTCGCGAGTGAGCCCCCGCGCGCGGTGAGCCCGGGGGTCTGGCGGCTGCCGCTGCGCGAGGACGTCCGATTCTCCGACGGCTCGGCACTCGACTCCGCCGACGTGGTCGCCACCTACCGCGCGCTCACCGACCCCGCGGTCGCCTCGTCGGTGAGCGCGGCGATCGGCCCTATCTCCGAAGTCGCGGCCGAAGGTCCGCACGCGGTGACCGTCCACGTGACCGGCGAGGCCGATCCGTCGCCGTATCTGCTGCTGGGCATCGTTCCCTCGGAGAAGGTCGAGAACCGTCCGGCCGCGGATTGGGACATCGGCAGGCATCCGGTGGGCACCGGCCCGTACCGACTCGAATCCCTGCAGCCCGATCAAGCGGTCTTCGTCGCGCGCGAGGACTACTGGGGGTCGGCGCCCGCCCTGAAGAAGGTGGTCTACACCTACACGCCCGACGACAACGCCCGGGCGCAACGGATCGTCAGCGGCGAGGTGTCGGGAGCGAACCTGCCGCCCAAACTCGCGAACAGTCTGGCGGACCGATCCGGCGTCACGGTGGTCGACGCCGACTCCGCCGACTGGCGCAGCGTGAGTCTGCCCTCGCAGAACGCGTTCACGGCGGACGTCGCCGCCCGGCTCGCGATGAATCTCGCGGTCGATCGCCGTGCGCTGGTCGACGATGTGCTCGGCGGTCGAGGCGCCCCTGCCGCCACCCCGATCTCGGCGGTCTACGGCGAGAACTACGAGCCCGCCGCCCAGTTCACGGTCGACGTCGCTCGCGCGGGCACGATCCTCGACCGCGCCGGGTGGGTCCGCGGGCCGTCGGGCGTCCGCCGGCGCGGCGGCGACAAGGCCGAGTTCACACTGCTCTACCCCGCCGACGACACCCTCCGTCGCGACCTGGCGGTCGCGTTCGCCGCCGCGGTGAAACGCGTCGGGATCTCCGTGGATCCGCACGGCGCCAGCTGGGACGAGACCGAATCCCGGCTCGCCGACGACGCGGTGCTCCTGGCCGGCGGCGAGTTCCTGTACAGAATCGATTCCCAGGTCTACTCCGCACTGCACACCCGGACGCCCGGTGCGTCGCCGTTCTCCAATCCAGGCGACTTCGGCTCTCCGGAGATGGACCGCCTGCTCGAACAGGCGCGCGCGAGCGCTCCGGGGCCGGCGAACGAAGCCCGCTACCGCGAGATCCAGCGGCTGTACCGGGAGGTGCCGTCCTCGGTGTTCCTCGCCTTCGTCCATCACACCTACGCCGTTCGCGACGACGGCTGGCGCTACGATCCCCCGGTGCTGGAACCGCATGCTCACGGGGTGGTGTGGGGGCCGTGGTGGAACCTGCCGTCCTGGCGGCGGTGAGACGATGACCATCGCGCCGAACCGGCCCGCCGTACGGCGACCGGCCCCGATCGACGAACCGCCCGAACCGCGCGCCGGCCGATCCCGGACGCGCCGCGCGGGCCGACTGCTCGTGCGCCGCGCCCTCATCGGGGTCCCGACCGTCGGCCTCATCTCGCTCGGCATCTTCGCGCTGGCCGCGGCATCACCGTTCGATCCCCTCACCGCGTATCTGGGCAGCAGGTATCAGAGCGCGACGCAGGCTCAGCGTGAGGCCACCGTCGCCGCCTATCACGTCGATCAGAGCTGGTGGTCGGCGTGGTGGCAGTGGTGGCGCGATGTACTCAGCGGCGACCTCGGCTGGTCCTCGACGCTGTCCCAGCCGGTCGCGACGGCGCTCACCGAACGCCTGCCCTTCACCTTCGGCATGGCCGCGGTGAGCTTGACGCTGGCGACCGTGATCTCACTGTCGGTCGGGACCGTGGCGGGCATGCGGAGGGGCGGACTGCTCGACCGATGCTGCACCGCGGGCGCCACCGTTCTCGCCGCCGTCCCGCCGTTCGTGGTTTCGCTGGTGCTGGTCACCGTCTTCGCCGTCGGTCTGAGCTGGTTCGCGTCCTCGGGTGCGCGAACCCCGGGCAGCCGCTACTCGCCGTCGGATCTGCTCGCGCACGGCGTGCTGCCGACGGTGGCGCTGACCGTGTCGATGATCCCGTGGCTGCTGTTGACCACCCGGGCCTCGGTGGTCGAGGCGACGGGCTCGGATGCCGTCCTCGCGGCGCGTGCGCGCGGGATCAGCGGGATGCGGCTGCTGCGCGGCCACGTGCTCCCGGTGTCGGTGCTGCCGACGCTCGCACTGATCGGGACCCGGCTGCCCGAACTGATCGCGGGCGCCGCGATCGTCGAGACCGTCTTCGGCTGGCCCGGACTGGCGAAGGCACTCGTCGATTCGGCCGTCGGACTCGACTTCCCGCTGCTCGCCGCGCTCACCCTGGGATCGGCGGTGCTGGTCATCGTCGGCTCGGCGCTGTCGGATGCGGCCGCCGCCTGGATCGACCCGAGGATCGGGCTCACCGCATGATCGGGCGAGTGAAGCTGCGCCCCGGCCGGACCGGATGGCTGGCGGCGGGCCTGGCGGCCGTCGCCGTCGTGGTGATCGCGCCGCTCGTCGCGGGCCCGCAGCAGCCCGACTTCGCGCGAGCGCTGACCGCGCCCGGACACGATTTCCTGCTCGGATCCGATCATTCGGGCCACGATCTGGCGATCCGGACCGCTCAGGGCCTGCAGATCTCCCTGCTCATCGCCGCGATCTGCGCCCTGGTGTCGACCGCCATCGGCATCGCCGTCGGCGTGGGAGCGGCCGCTTTCGGCGGCTGGTTCGACGCGTTGACCATGCGGTTGGTCGACGGTGTCAACGCCCTTCCCCATCTGGTGCTCGGGGTGGTCATCGCCGCGATGTGGCGGGGCGCCCCGCTCGCGATCATCGCGTCCATCGCGCTGACCCACTGGCCCGCGGTGGCTCGTGTGGTCCGCACCGAACTCCTGAGTCTGCAGACCGCGGGATGGATCGAGTCGGCGCGGCTCGCGGGCGCGGGCCGCACTTTCATCGCCACCCGGCACATGGTGCCCGCGGTGACCGGGCAGGCCCTGGTCGCGATGGTGGTGCTTCTGCCCCACGCGGTCTGGCACGAGACCACACTGTCGTTCCTCGGCGTGGGTCTGTCGCCGGATCGGGCGAGCCTGGGCACCCTGCTCGACGACGCCCGCGGCGACGTGCTCACCGGTGCGTGGTGGACGCTGGTGGTGCCGGGGCTGGCGCTGATCGCCGCCGCGCTCGCGGTGACGCGCCTGGGAACACTGGTGGCGCGGCGTCACCGACCGCCGGCCGGGAGCGTCTGGTGACGGCCGCGGCCGCCTCCCTGGCCGGCGTCACGGTGGACGTGTCCGCGGACCGGGGCCGGCGGCGCACCGCGGAGCGCGTGCTCGACGACGTCTCGCTCGAACTCGCACCCGGCACGGTCACGGCGCTGATCGGCGAATCCGGCTGCGGCAAGTCGATGGTCGCCTCGGCTCTGTGCGGACTGCTCCCCGTCGGCTCGGTCGCCACCGGACGCGTGCGGATCGGCGACCGCACGCTGGACCCTCGCGACTCGGCGTGGCATCGGGTACGCGGACGAGAGGTGGGCCTGGTCCCGCAGTCGCCGGCCACGAGCTTCACGCCGGTGCGGACCATCGGAAGCCACTTGTCCGAGACGGTGACGGTACTGGGCGCGGACCGCTCGGTCCGTGAACTGGCCGACGCGGTCGCGTATCCGGCGCGGGCGCTGGACCGGTATCCGCACGAGGTGTCCGGCGGGATGGCGCAGCGTGCGGCGATAGCCGCGGCCGTCGCGGGCCGGCCGCGAGTCCTCGTCACCGACGAGCCGACCTCGGCGCTCGACCGCGAGTTGGCCGCGGCGACCTGGCGGTTGCTCGCCGGAGCCGCGGCCGACGGCGCGGGCGTCCTCGTCGTCACCCACGACATCGAGACCCTCCGGCAGGTCGGCGTCTGCGATGCGATCGCCGTGATGCGCGAGGGCCGACTGCTCGCCCGGTTCTCAGCCGGCGAGTTCGACGGCCTCGCCTCCACGTCAGCGTCGGACGCGGCGGACGCTGCGTACTCTGCGGACGCGACGACGCGACTGACCGACGACGAGTACATCGCGCAGTTCCTGCAGGAGGTCCGGTGATCGAGGCGAAGGGTTTGACCGTCTGCTACGACGGTGTCGAGGTGGTGAGCGACGTGGACGTCGACGTCCGTCCCGGCTCGATCACCGGTGTCCTCGGGCGGTCGGGCAGCGGCAAGACCACGCTGCTGCGGGCTCTCGCCGGCCTGGTCCGGCCCGCTCGCGGATCGGTCACGTACGACGGATCGGTCCGTCCGAGGCCGGGATCGATCGCCATGCTCGCGCAGCATCCGCGACAGGTGGCCGATCCCCGATGGACCCTGGCCCAGACCATCACCGAACCGGCGCGGATCGCCGGCAGGCGCGCCGAGCGCGACACCGCCGCCGTCGCGGCGCAACGCGCCGGGCTCGCCCTCGATCTTCTCGACCGGTTCCCGCCACAAGTGAGCGACGGTCAGCTCCAGCGCGCCTGCCTGGCACGAGTGGTCGTGCAGCGTCCGGGATACCTGCTGTGCGACGAGCCGACGGCGATGCTCGACCCGATCTCGGCATGCGCCGTCGTCGACTTGATCAGCGCGCTGGCGCGCGACGGGGTCGGCGTCGCACTCGTGAGCCACAGCCGCGCGCTCGTGCGAGCGCGCAGCCGATGCGTGCTGGATCTGTCGGACGACGCTGCGGGTCAGCTGCCGGCCGTCGGCCGGACCGACGTGGAACCCGTCACCGACTCGTCGTCGTTGTAGGCGCAGGCCCCCTGTTCCACCTCGTCCATGCGGTCCTCGTCGGCCGGGTCCACCCGCAGCCCGACCGTCCACTTGATGAGAAGCGCGATGATCAGCGTCAGGACGAACGAGTAGCCGATGACCGCCAGCAGTGCCACCACCTGGTGTCCGAGCAGTGCCCCGCCTCCCCCGAAGAACAGCCCGTCGTGGCCCGAGTCGTTGATCTCACGGCTGCCGAAGAAACCGACGGCGGGGGTGCCGAGAACGCCGCCGACGAAGTGGACGGCGATCACGTCGAGCGCGTCGTCGTATTTGAAGACGTCCTTGAGCCGCAGCGCCAGGTGGCAGACGGCGCCCGCCAGCACGCCGATGACCAACGCGCTGACGGTGCTGACGTATCCGGCCGCGGGAGTGATCGTCGCCAGTCCGGCGACGCCGCCGGTCACCGCGCCGAGCACGGTGGCCTTGCGGGTCAGGACCCATTCGATGAACAGCCAGACCACCAGTGCCGCCGCACCGGCGACGTGCGTGTTCAGCAGGGCCTGCGCGGCGAGCCCGTCGGCGCGCAGGCCGTCGCCCGCGTTGAACCCGAACCAGCCGAACCACAGGATTCCGGCGCCGACGATCACGAACGGGATCGAGTGCGGCAGCGGAGCGCGGTTCCCGAACACCTTCCGCCGGCCGAGCACCAGCAGCAACGCGACCACGGCGGCTCCCGCCGACGCGTGCACCACAATTCCGCCGCCCAGTCCTGCGCTCCGAGTTTCACCAGCCAGCCGCCCGGGTTCCACAGCCAGTGCGTGATCGGCGGGTACACCACCACCGACCAGGCGATCAGGAACACCACCCACCCGAAGGCCTTCAACCGGCCGACCACCGCGCCGGTGATCAGCGCGGGTGTGATGATCGCGAACATCATCTGGTAGGCGACGAAGGCGAGCGTCGGAATCGCCAGATGCGTCGCGGCGTCGACCACGTGACGCGGGTTGGTGGGCACCGACCCCAGATCCGAGAGCCCGAACAGTTCGAGATCGCCGGTGACCCCGCCCTTCGACGGCCCGAACGCCAGGGTGTATCCGATGACGACCCACGTGAGAGTGACGATTCCGATCGGCACGATGTTCTGCTGCATCATCGTCAGCACGTTCCGCTTGCTGACCATGCCCGCGTAGAACAGCGCCAGACCCGGTGTCATGAACAGCACCAGGGCCGCGCAGATCAGCACCCAGCCGGTGTCACCCGGACTCACTTCCAGGGACGCTCCGGCGGCCAGCACGCTCGCTGAAGGTTCAGACATTCACTCGTCTCCTCGGCTTGTCGGAGTCTGCAGGCTCCTCCTGCAGGGGGTTGGCGAAACCGCGGGCGGGGTGAGCCGCGGCCGTCGTCACTGCTGGCCCCGCCACAGTTGTGCGGGGCCGATCGGTGCACCGAGCACTTCCTCGCGCACGATCGACCAGAAGGCCCGGACCCGTTCGGTGACGGGCTGGCGCTCCACGCCGAGCACCTTGAAGATGAGTCCGCAGTCGCCGGGGAGCCGGCTAGCGCCGCTGTAGGCGCCGTCGATGAGGCCGGTCGGCACTCGGACCAGGATGGCCTCGGCGTGCTCGGGCGGGGTCAGCACGACAACGTTGCCGAAGACGTCGTAGCGCCCCATGGCGCCGGGATGGCGGATGGGGCTGCGCTGCGGTTCGATCAGGATCTTCTCGGTGAACAACCGCGTCCCGTCGGGGCGCCGCGCCTTCATCAGCGAGGAGAAGACGTCGTACCCGAAGACCTCGTCGGCGCGGTGGTGCTTGCGGCCGGACAGCACGATCTCCGAGGACAGCAGGGTCGCCGACTCGGCGATCTCGATGTCGCTCGTCACCACGTACCGCGAGTTGCGGTGCGGGATCGTCGAACCCGGGAGGTACTCGACGTAGGCCCCGTCGCCGAGCACGAAGGTCTGCGCGTGCACGGCGTAGTTGGCGTCCATCTGCTGCACCTTGGTGGCCGACTGGGTGGTGATGTGGACGCGCGTATCGGTCTCGGCCACGACGTCGACCGACAGGCGGTCGCCCTGCACCACTCCGCCGGAGGTGGAGACGATGCAGACGCACGCCATGTCGGGGACGGCCTCGTCCCAGTACAGGGCCTGCTGCACCAGCAGCGGCGTCTGGCGGTACAGGTCGGCGAGAACGGTTCTGCCACGCCGTTGTTCGAATCGCATTCGCAACGCACCGATCTTTCCGGGGGTGCCCACCCGGGCCTGTCTGGGCTGATCCTGGTAGATCGCCAGCTCGGGCAGGTCCACGGCGCCCACGGCCTCGGTCAGCCGCCGACGGAGTCGAAGAGGACTCCGTGGGCGATCAGGTCGACGACCTCTTCGACACCCTCTCCGGTCTTGCAGTTGGTGAACACGAAGGGCTTACCGTTGCGCTGCGCGGCCGAATCGCGTTCCATCACCGACAGATCCGCGCCGACGTACGGCGCCAGATCGGTCTTGTTGATGACGAGGATGTCCGACTGCGCGATGCCCGGACCGTTCTTGCGCGGGATCTTGTCGCCGGCGGCCACGTCGATCACGTAGATGAAGAAGTCGACGAGGGCCGGACTGAAGGTGAGCGTCAGGTTGTCGCCGCCGCTCTCGATGAACACGATGTCGGCGTCGGGGAAGGTCGCCTCCATCTCCTCGACCGCGGCCAGGTTCATGCTCGGGTCCTCCCGCACCGCGGTGTGCGGGCACGCGCCGGTCTCGACGCCGACGATCCGCTCCTCGATGAGCACCCCTTTGAGCGCCTTCTGCACGTGCTTGGCGTCTTCGGTGGTGACGACGTCGTTGGTGATGATCAGCACGCTGGTGCCGCGCTCCACGAAGTGCGGCGTGATCGCCTCCAGCAGTGCCGTCTTGCCCGAGCCGACGGGTCCGCCGACGCCGATGCGAGTGGTCTTCTTCATTGGGTCCTCAATTCAAGAACATGCGTACGTGCGATCGGACATGGATCGGCGCGAAGATGTCGAGCATGGGAGCGAACGTGGACATGTCGTCCAAGCTCAGGTTTTTCACCGCGTGGTAGTCCTCGTCGGCGGTCGCGCCGACATCGAAGAGGATCTGCTGGGTGTCCATGTGGTCCACGCGAACCACCCGCAGCGCCGCTCCCACCACGGTCGCGGCGACGCCGTACTGGTGGATGCCGAACGACTCCTGTTCGCCGGCACCGATTTCGGCGAGCACCAGGGCCCGGGTGGCGGGATAGGTGCCGGGCACCTCGCCCGATTTGATCCGCTCGAGCCAGTCGGCGATCGGCGCCAGACGGAGTCCCAGTTCGGCGAGCTTGCGGCCCATCCGCGTCACCATGACGCGGCCCTCCTCGTTGAGCTTGCGCTCGATCACCGCGAAGTCGGCATCCGCGAGCCCCGCGTCGTCGCAGGCGAGCGCGGCGCGGTGCGCGTGCAGCACGGCGATGCCGTCGCAGGACGCTCCCTGCTTCACGCACACCTGCACGAACTGCCGCAGGCTCTCGGCGTCGGTGACCAGGCCTTCGGCGACGGCCGTCTCCAGGCCGTTGGAGAAGGAGAACGAGCCGACCGGCAGCATCGTGTCGGAGAACTGCATCGCCCGCATGAAGCGGGTGATGTCGGGGACGGCGCCGGTCTCGGTCACGTCAGTGGTCGTCACCGGCGTGGCCGTGCGGATGCGTGTGGGTGTGGCCCCCGCCCTCGCGGGCCGCACCGCCGAACAGCCGTCGAGCCTCGTGCGGCGCGATGTACGGGATCACCTCGGCGCCGGGGATGAACCGGTGCACCACGCCCTCGAGTGCGTGCGTGCGCATCACCGAGTTCATCACCGGCTGCGCGACGGTGAGCGGCACGTACACCTTGACGCCCTTGACCACGGCGGGCCAGTGCGGGTTGCCGATCGCATGCCCCAGCTCCAGACGGGTCTGGATCACGGTGTTCTCGTCGCGTCCAGCCACCTGGCTCAGGTCCACCTCCATCACGTCCTGAAGGGTGATCCGGGCGATGATCGCGGTCTTTGCGTCCTCGTCGTATTCGAGCACGTCGCCGTCGCGGAGCTGCACGCCGCGGTCCAGCGACACGGCCACCTCGTCGCCGTTGGCGGTGGTCCGCCGCAGCCGCGACTTCTGCGCCTCCCACTGGTCGAGGAAGACGTAGTCGCAGTCGGCGTCGGCCAACCGCGCCTTCCATTCGTCGTCGTGCTCGTTGCCGAGAATCGACTCCACGACGTTGAGCCCGGTCGCCGGACTTTTCATGAAGAGTTGCCTCCGTAATACGGTCGGTAGCGGGTGCGGTCAGCTGATGAAGTTCAGCTGAAGAAGTACAGCTGGTTGAGACTGATGTGGGTGGCCGGTTCGACGTACGCGTGCTCGCCGTCGACGGTGACCGCGAAGGTCTCGGGATTCACCTCGATGTCGGGTATGTAGTCGTTGCGGACCATGTTGTCCTTGCTGATCTCACGGGTGTCCTGGACGGGGATCACCTGGCGTTCGAGTCCGTACCGTTCGGCGATCCCCGACTCGTACGCCGCCTTGGAGACGAAGGTCGCGGACGTCTCCTGCAGGGTCTTCCCGTAGGCGCCGTACATCGGGCGGTACATCACCGGCTGCGGGGTCGGCAGGGACGCGTTCGGATCACCCATCGCATGCCAGTTGATCACTCCGCCCTTGATGACGGTGCGGGGCTTGGCGCCGAAGAAGGCCGGCTCCCACAGCACCAGGTCGGCCATCTTGCCCGGGGCGATCGAACCGACCGAGTGGGCCAGACCGAAGGTGATCGCCGGATTGATCGTCACCTTGGCGACGTAGCGGAGCACGCGGAAGTTGTCGTTGCCCGGCGCGTCCTCGGGCAGCTTGCCGCGGGACCGCTTCATCGCGTCAGCCATCTGAACGGTGCGCAGCCAGTTCTCGCCGATCCGGCCCATCGCCTGCGAGTCGCTCGACACGATCGAGATGACGCCCATGTCGTGCAGCACGTTCTCTGCGCCGATCGTCTCGGCGCGGACGCGGCTCTCGGCGAAGGCGACGTCGGACGGCACCAGCGGATTCAGGTTGTGGCAGACCATGATCATGTCGAACAGCTCCGCCTGCGAGTTGATCCCGTAGGGCAGCGTCGGGTTGGTGGACGCGGGCAGCACATTGCGTTCCGCGGTCACGCGGAGCAGGTCGGGCGCGTGACCGCCACCCGCGCCCTCCGAGTGATAGGTGTGAATCGTCCGGCCGTCGAATGCGGCGATGGTGTCCTCGACGTAGCCGGCCTCGTTCAGCGTGTCGGTGTGGATCGCCACCTGGATGTCGTAATCGTCGGCGACGGCCAGCGCCGTCTTGATCGCCTCCGGTGTGGAACCCCAGTCCTCGTGGATCTTGAGACCGCCCGCCCCGGCGAGCAGCTGCTCCTCGATCGGCGGACGCCGCGACGAGTTGCCCTTGCCGCAGTGCAGGACATTCACCGGCAGACCTTCGTTGGCCTTGAGCATCATCTCCAGATTCCATGCGCCGGAGGTGATCGTGGTGCCGTTGGTTCCGTCGGTGGGACCGACGCCGCCGCCGATCAGCGTGGTGATGCCGCCGGACAGTGCGGTGTACGACTGCTGCGGCGAGATCATGTGGACGTGCGAGTCGAGGCCCGCCGCGGTGAGGATCAACTGCTCGCCGGAGATCGCATCGGTGGCCGGCCCGGTGATCAGGCCCGGCGTGACTCCGTGCATGGTGGACGCGTTGCCCGCCTTGCCGATACCGGCGATCTTGCCGTCCTTGATACCGACGTCGGCCTTCACCACGCCCAGTTCGGCGTCGATGATGACGACGTTGGTGATGACGATGTCGAGGGCGCCGGTGTCGCTCGTCGACGACGGGTCCTGGCCCATACCGTCGCGCAGCGTCTTGCCTCCGCCGTAGATGGCTTCGTCTCCGATGACCCGGAGGTCCTTCTCCACCTCGACGTACAGATCGGTGTTGCCGAGGCGGATCTTGTCGCCGGCGACCGGACCGAAGAGTCCCGAGTAATCCTTCCGAGAAATGCTGGTCATCACTTGTCCTCAATTTCTGACGTACGGGCTTGTGCGGGCTGTGGCGCGGACTTGAAGCCTCGCTGCTCGAGCAGGTCCACCACGTGCTGATAGCGCGGCCGGTAGATGTCGCGCACCGGAGCCCAGCCGTTGACGATGCCGTTGAACCCGTACACCCGGCTCTTGCCGGCGAACGGAACCAGCGTCACGTCCTGTTCGTCGCCCGGCTCGAATCGCACCGCGGTGCCCGCCGGAATGTCCAGGCGCCAT
Organism: Gordonia sp. PS3; assembly: GCF_041950545.1. Taxonomy (NCBI): domain Bacteria; kingdom Bacillati; phylum Actinomycetota; class Actinomycetes; order Mycobacteriales; family Gordoniaceae; genus Gordonia; species Gordonia sp. PS3. Next base: position 2,992,717 of record NZ_CP169524.1, read on the forward strand.
CCGAAGGTGGCGGGCCGATCGAACTCGAGTGCCCGGTTCGCCTCCGTGAAGTGGAAGTGTGATCCGACCTGGACCGGCCGGTCACCGGTGTTGCGCACGGTGATCTTCTGTCGGGGCCGCCCGACGTTGAGCTCGATCGGCTCGTCCCGCAGGACGTACCCGCCCACCGGGACTCCCGAGGGCACCCCATCGTCGTTCGTCGAATTCTCCGAGGCCATGCTGCGCTACCCTTCGTAAGCTCGCCGAGTGGTGGTCAACGAATCGGATTGTGGACCGTCACGAGACGGGTGCCGTCGGTGAACACGGCTTCCACTCGGACCTTGGTGATCATGTCGCCGACGCCTTCCATCACGTCGTCGACGGTGAGGACGTTGGCGGCCTCGCTCATGACCTGTTCGACGGTCTTGCCGTCGCGAGCGCCCTCGAGTGCGGCGGCGGTGATGATCGCGACTGACTCGGGGTGGTTCAGTTTGAGCCCGCGGGCTTTTCGACGTTCGGCCACCATCGCGAGATTCAGAATCGTCAGCTTGTCGAGCTCACGCGGCGTCAAATGCATGCCATCCCCTTGAAAGACATCGAGCGGTGATCCCGCCGCCGTCTCCGCACGGAAGACCGCGGTGTGACTCATGTGATTTGAACTAGCACCGGCTCCGACTCGCCGCTGAGTTCTGGACAACTCGCCCGAAGACCGGCGCACGGTAGCACCCGATGGCGCGGAATGTGTTCCAGATCAGTGGATTTCGGCCGTCCGAATGGTCACGCCACTTTCCGGCGTCGACGACCCCACTCGGCGATAAGACCTCGCCGTCAACCGTAGGTGCGGCGCACGGCGTCCGACTCGGTCGGCAGCGGCTGATCAGGGCACTTCTCGAGAACCCGGGAGATCGCGTCCTTCTCGGCGCCGGTGACCCACAGGCGGTACTTGAGTTTGACCGCCACCTGCCGCGCCACGTATGCGCAGCGAAAGCTCTTGTTCGGCACGAGCCAGGACGCCGCGTCCGAGTCGGACTTGGCGGAGTTGGGGGCGCGCGTCGAGGCGATCAGGTTCAGCGGATCGTTCGAGAAGGCGATCCGCTCGGCCCGGCTCAACTGCTGTGCGCCCTTCTGCCACCCGTCGCCCAGGCTCACGACGTGGTCGATCGGCACCAATGCCGATGTCTTGTTCCCGCGCACGAATTCGACCACCGAGCCGGTGTACGGGTCGTGCAGAGTCCCTGACTGCACCACGCACGGCGGCACGCGGGGCGAGGTGCCGCGGACCTTGCACGTCACATCGGTCAGATCGCGGGAGAGGATGTCCTCCCGCGTACTCAGCCCGTTGCGACCCCAGGCGGCGGTTTGGTCGTCGGTCCATGCCGGACCGAACTCGGCGCGCGCGTACCCCGTCTTCGGCGCCCGCCCCTTGACCGCGAGTCGCGCCAGCCCGGCCCGCGCCGTCCCCACGGGAGCGGGCGCCTGCGTCTCCGGCTCGACGGCCCCGGACGGGGACACCGGTACGGGAACGTGCGAGCGCGTCACCGAGGGAGTTGCCGGAGCCTGCGCGGCGGGCGCGGGCAGCGAGCATCCGGACACCAGGCCGGCGACGAGCGCTCCGGAGGCGACTGCCAGAGCTGTCCGTCGCGGCCTCCTCGTCATTCCCACATGCGCGAGAGTAGACGGCGCCTCGGACACCGGAACCAGCGAGTCTCGACTGCCACTCAAGACTTCCCCGGCGCCCCGTGCGTTAACCAGAAGTGAGGTCAGGTTAACTTCGGGTGTCCGGATCTCCGCGGAGCGCGGCGCGCACCAGATATTCACAGCAACCCCGCAGGTAAAACGCACTTTCTTTCATGCACGAACGGCACTGTGTTCGTAGCCACCACCGCAGGTGAATGTGATTCGGGTCTGCATAGAGATACCGATTCGACCGGTTGTGTAACGATTTTCTGGCATCGCCCGATGCGGCCAACTCCTACCGAAAGGCGAACACATGTTCCCCGCTCTGACCCAGTTCTTCAACGACTTCACCGTCTTCGGCGGCGACCTCCTGCACGTCGCCATCACCATCGGTTTCGGCGGATAGGCCACCGTTGGACGCCGGTACGCGGCCCCTCGACGCAGGGGCTTTGCGTACCGGCGTTCGCGTCCTGTTAGACTGATCTCCGGTCGTCGGCAAGACGCTCAGGGGCTATGGCGCAGTTGGTAGCGCGACTCGTTCGCATCGAGTAGGTCAGGGGTTCGATTCCCCTTAGCTCCACAGAAGTGAGGCCAGGTCAGAGGAAATCCTCGACCTGGCCTCACTCGTTCTCACGGCCGCATCCCCGGAAGCGCTTCCGCCAACAGACGAGCGATGAGAAGACGGCGCACGCCACCGCCACGCTGATCGGCACCGCCCACGCGATCACGCCGAGACCAGCCAAGATCAGCAGCATCACCAGGGGCACGAACAGCGGGAGGAGCGAGCCCGCACCGGGCCACGAGCTCATGAGCCGTCGCCGGCGGCGGCGTCGGGTAGGTGGACGCGCCGCGCGTGATCGACGAACTCCGCCAACGCACGCCACGGGTCCGCTACCTGTGCGGCCCCCCGACATGCCCGCAGGATCATCCCGCCACGCGCCGCGCACTGCGGCGCTGATCTCAGCGTCATCACCCGTGACCTGTACGGAGAGTTCTTCCATCCGGCTCACGAGCTTCTGCACGCGCGGGTCGTCGGCGGTCGCACCGGACAGGCGCAATTCCTCGACTCGTCGGTACAGATGAGGCCATTCGATCTCGGTCCGGTAGGCCAGGCCCGGACCGGTCTCCGCCGCTGCGGCAGCGAGGCGCTCGCGTTGCTCCCCGTTCAAGTGGCGGTCGAGCACCTCGCCCGCGCCGGTGCGAGCCGCTCGCATGAGCCGCAGCATCTCCGCAGGGTCGACGCACTCGACACTGGCGTCCCCGGCGGCGACCACTGCGGCCAGTCGTTCCCGCAACCGGCCCAGAGCGATCAGTTCCGGATCGACGCGCCGGAGTTGATCAGACAGCACCCGTAGCGGGGCGAGCCATCTCGTCCCAGTGATGCAGGGTCCGCACCGTCAGTCCGCTCGTCTCCGCGGCCTGACCGACGCTCCACCGCTTCGACACGTTCGCCATGTCTCCACCATGCAACCTCACGTCGCGTGAGGTGCAAGCCGCGCGAGACACACCGCGCGTGAGCTCCACCCCGAACTCCGGAAATCGGACGCTACCTGCGGTTTCGTGTCTCACCTCACAAACTGGGCGAGGCGCCGTCGTTGACCTGCATTATCACCGAACTACTACAAAGCACCATAGGCGCTTGGTAACGACCCAATAACGGTATCGCGACGAACTCATGTACGTTCGTCCGCAGTCCTCGAACAGCCGCCGTTCGCGGCCCGAATCGCCTGCGTGGCCGGCTGTCGAGAGGAAGCCACCCTCCCCGATACCAAGGTCTGACCATGCATCCGAATCGCAAACCGCTGAAGTCCGCCCTGCTCGTCGCGGCCGGCCTGGTTCCGGTCACCGGGGCCCTGATGGGCGTGACGTCGAGTTCCCCGGACCGCGTGGCATCCCCCGACCACGCCGCGGCCTCGACGCCCATCCGTGCCGAGGCCGACCCCCGTCCGGCACCGTCGACCACCCAGACCCCCGTCCGGCCGGTCGCCGCCACACGGCACGCCACCCCTCCCGCACCCGCGCTGCCCGCCTCGGTGACGACCGGCGTGATCCCGCGCATCAACTTCGAGGCCTACCGCTCGGCTGCGGCCACGATGGCCAAGACCACGCCCCGATGCCATATCGATTGGAAGCTGATCGCAGGCATCGGCCGGGTGGAGTCGCAGCACGCCAACTTCGGTGACGCCGACTCGCGCGGCCAGTTGCGGCATCCGATATACGGCCCCGTCCTCGACGGCTCGCTCGCCGGCAACCAGGTCATCGCCGACACCGATGGCGGACGCCTCGACGGCAACGCACAGTACGACCGCGCCGTCGGACCGACCCAGTTCCTCCCCGCGACGTGGGAACACTATGCGGCCGACGGCAACGGCGACGGCAAGGCCGACCCGCAGAACCTCTTCGACGCGGCACTGACGACGGCGCGCTACCTCTGCGACGAGAACCTGGACCTGGCCGATCCGGCCGGGCAGAGCCGCGCCGTCCTGCGATACAACAACTCCGCCGAGTACGTCAGCAACGTCCTCGGATTCGCGCGGAGTTACTGAGCGCGCCATTCCACCGCGCGCGTCCGTTCACGCGACGCCGTTCTGTCGTCCGACTAGACGACTTAAGCCGGTTTGTCCGACCCTTCGCATACCATCCCGGATGTCCGACTGAGGGGTTTCATCCCTCAGGCAACACCTTTCACAGGAGTCCGAGATGACAAACCCCGAGTCGCAGCCTCAGCAGCCGAATCCGTACGGTCAGCAGCCGAATCCTTACGGTCAGCCGTACCCGTACGCCCCGCAGCCGCCGGCGAAGAAGCGAAAGAAGTGGCCGTGGATCGTCGGCGGACTGGTGGTGCTGTTCATCGCCGTGATCGCGGGCTGCTCAGCAATGGTCGGCGGCGTCGCGAATGAGATCGACAAGGCCGCGAACAGCACCGCCACCGTCACCTACCGGGTCACCGGCGGGGGTACCGCGTCGGTGACCTACAGCGACAAGGACTTCAACATGGCCCAGGACACCGCAGCGCAGCTGCCCTGGACCAAGGACGTGACCCTGCAGGGGTTCGGCAAGATCGCCAGCCTCACCGCCACGAACGACTTCGAGGCCGACGCGAGCCAGACGATCACCTGCGAGATCCTGGTGAACGGCCAGGTGAAGAACACCCAGACCAGCAAGGGTCCGGCGGCCACCGCGAACTGCACCTACAGCGTTCCCACCGAGGAGAGCCAGCCGAGCAGCTAGTCGCCCGGGTTGTCCGCAGGTCCCGTCGCCATGACGGGACCTGCACGCCCCGGCCCACGACGATAAGCTCAGCGGCATGGCGCTCAGTGATACAGAGGTCGCGACGGTCCTCGACCGCGCGATCGCGACGATCGACCCGATGCTCGACGTGCTCATCACCGCCGATCCGCTGGACCTGAAGCCTCGGACGCACGCCTTCCAGAATCCGCGGAACTGCCTCGACCGCAGTGCCGTCGCAGCGTCCGGCGTTCTCAACGTCCTCGACTGGCCGGGTACCGCCGGATGGGACGACCTGCCACTGCGCGACCACGCCGACTGGTGGGTCTCCCGCATCGGTCTGGTGACGACCGGCGGCGTCGCGTTCCCCAGCATCTTCGGTCCCTGGACCAAGAAGCTGCCGATGTCCGATTACCTGGGATTCGCCAGCCAGGCGCTGGTGCTGCGTGCGGTGAGCCGTGAGTACGGCGTGGTGTCACGCGACGCCGCGGTCACGATGCTCGCATCGATCCTGTTCGGCCGGAACCTCGATGTCCGACTCGAATCCCCTGCCGACGCCGAACCCTTCGACGACGGTTCGACCCGCCGAGAGAAGGCGTTCGTGTCCCGGCTGTGGAGCGTTGGCCGCACCCTTCACGACCTGTCCCGGTCGCTCGGCGATCGACCGGGCTCTCCACGCCTGTTGAGCTGGCTGGGCTGGATCCCGTTCGTCGGCGGCGCCGCGAGCTATCTCGGTGAACTCATCGCACTTCGCCGCGCTGCCAAACTGTGCAGGGAATGGGTAGTCGCCCACCCCGACACGATCAGCACCGGCGAGCAGCCCTGACAGCGTGCATCTCGCGGAAGACGCCTACGACTCCTCGTCGTCCTGAGAATCGGCCGCCGCGTTGCGCGCGGCGGCGATCTCCAGCGCACGACGCGCCGTCGCCTCATCCGGATAGGGTCCCATCCGATTGAATACGTTGCCGATCTTGCCCTGCGTCACGTTGCCCGTGGAGAGATCGAAGTACCACTGGTCGTCGTCGCTCATGTCTCCAGCCTAGGGCGAATCATGCCGCACAGCAGCGTTACACAGCCGTTCGACGGAACTGCAGGCTGTCGTGATCATCGTCGGCGCTGTCGTCGTACTCGGACTGGTAGGCGAAGTCGTAAGTCGGGAGATGGTCGAAGGCCGGGTCCTCGTCGTCGATCTCGAGGACGATCGCTCCGCCGGGCCGGCGGAGGCGTGCGGGCGGCTCCATGTAGGTGGGTTCGGCTCGACGAGACTGCAGCCGCTCGTCCTCCAACCGCTGACGTCGGCGGCGAGCCGCGCGCTGAGCAGCTCGCGCGTGCTCCTCACGCACCGTTCTGCGCAGGAACACCAGATACAGCGAGAACACCGTGACCATCGCGACCGCGGCGATGATCCCCCACGGCCGGAAGACGAATGCGCCGACGATAGATCCGATCGTGAGCACCGCCAGGATGAGGACCATCCGCTGCCGTTCGCGGTACTGCATCCGCTCGCGTTCGGCCACATGGTCCGGTCCGCGCCCGCCGCGACCGCGCAGTTCGCGCGCCGTCGGAGCAGACCCCGCGTCGTCGTCCAGGACGGAGCCGAACTCGCCCGCCGCCGCTGCGTCGTCGTCATCGTCCTGCGCGTACTCGGTCTCGTCGTACTCGGCGTCGTACTCGTCGTACTCGTACGCGTCCTGGTCGTCCTCGGCGTGCTCCTCGTACTGGTCTTCCTCGAACACCTCGCCGTCGTTTGCCTCGTCGCCGTTCGCCTCGTCGTCTGTCTCGTCCACCGGAATCTGATCCGCGTCACGCGCGGCCTGTGCCTCGTCGAGGTCGACCACGTCCGCTACAACCACCGGGATCTGGTCGGTCATCTCGACCGCCGACAGGACGTCCACGTCCGGCCCCGCCTCAGACTCCGCCTCAGGCTCCTCGGCAGACTCTTCGGCGTCGACCATCTCGGCATCGTCCAGTCCATCCATGTCGGCGTCGTCGAGTTCGACATCGACCACATCGTCGTCCTCGGTCTCCGCCGGTGTCCGGTCTCCGGCTTCGTCGACGAGCTCCGCGTCGACGGTCTCGATGACCCCCGAATCGGCCTCCAGACGGTCGACGTCGTCATCCCGATCGTCGACTGCCGCATCCGCTTCGTCCGCCGCTTGCGTCGCGGAAACGGCCGTGACGTCGGCCTTGCGCTGCGCGGCCTTCGCCTGTTCGGCGGCCTTCGCGGCGGCGCGCTGGGCGGCGCGCGCCCGAGCCGCGGTCCTGCTCGACGTCCGCCGACTCGAACCGCCACGGTGCACCAGGCGGGTGTTCGCGGCCGCTTCGGTTGTCTTGCGGGCCTGAGGCCGACCGCGCAGCACCATGGGGACCAGCACGAACAGCCAAACTGCGATCAGGGTCACCCACAGCACAGAAGTCGGCATGACCGGCAGCTCCTTTCCGGGTCGAGCGACGAGTATCCACTCCACAGGGTAGGAACCGTCCGACGGCGTGCGGCTCAGGCGCGCCGGGGAACTTCCATTTCTCAGCGAACGATCAGCACCTCAGACGGCGTGGGCGCGACCGGCGCGGATCAGCGTGTCGACCGCGCTCCCCGACACCTCGTCGACGGTGAGCCCGAACAGCAGATGGTCGCGCCACCGCGCGTTCACATCCATGTACCGCTTCAACAATCCCTCGCGACGGAAGCCGATCTTGGTCAGCACCGCCTGCGACGCCGCGTTCTCCGGCTGCACGGTGGCTTCCAGCCGGTGCAGTCCGACCGGCCCGAAGGCGTGATCGACACCCAGCGCCACGGCGGCCGAGGCCACGCCACCGCCCGCCACGTCGGAATCGACCCAGTACCCGATCCACGCGCTGCGCACCGCCCCGCGCTGAACGTTGCCGATGGTCAGCTGCCCGGCGTATCGCCCGTCCACCTCGATCACGAAGGGCAGCACCGTTCCGCGCTTGGCCTCGGACTTCAGGAGCGAGAACAGCGGCGCCCAGGACGACGGCTGGTGGCGCGCGTCCCACGGCCCCTGGCCGGTCGGTTCCCACGGAAGCAGGTCGTTCTGGTTCTTGATCCGCAGTCGACTCCACTCGCCCGCATCACGCATCCGGATCGGGCGCACGCGAACCACACCGGACTTGACCCGGACGGGTCCCAGCTCCGCCGGCCAACCCGGGCTCCGCGGCGAATCGACCAACCACCTCAGCACAGGGCGATTGTAGTCAGGCGGCCCGGCCCGCTATCCGCGCTGCGCCAAGAACATGACATCGACGTGATCACCGGTCCGCAGTTCTTCGACGTCCTCGTCCACCACGATCAGGCAGTTGGCCTCGGCCAACTCCGCCAGCAGATGGGAGGCGCCGCTCTCCGACTCGCCGATCACCTGGACGAGATACTCCCCGGACCGCTCGTCGCGCATCAGCTGGCCGCGCAGGAATCCGCGCCGGCCCTCCACCGACAGAATCGGGCCGATCGTCCGTGCCGTCACCATGCGCCGCATCGGCTGCCGTTTGCCGAGGGCGATGCGGATGAGGGGCCGGACCATCACTTCGAAGGTGACGAGCGCGCTGACCGGGTTGGCGGGCAGCAGGAAGGTGGGGATCTCGTCCCGCCCGAGCCGTCCGAAGCCCTGCACCGATCCCGGATGCATTGCCACACGCCCGATCTCGAGGTCGCCGAGATCGGCGAGCGCCTCGCCCACGGCGCGCGACGCGGCCCCGCCGATCGATCCGCAGATCACCACGATCTCCGACCGGATCAGCTGGGCCTCCACGGCTTCGCGCAGGCGGGCGGGGTCGCGCTCGGCGATCCCGACGCGGTGCACGTCGGCGCCGGCGTCGCGCGCGGCGGCCGCGAGGGAATAGCTGTTGATGTCGAAGACCTGCCCGGCACCGGGTTTCCGATCGATGTCGACCAGTTCGTTGCCGACGGCGATCACCGAGACCCGCGGTCGCGGATGCACCAGGACCCGCGACCGTCCGACCGCGGCCAGCAGACCGACCTGCGCGGGGCCGATCACCGCGCCCGCGCTGACCGCGACGTCACCGGGACGGACGTCGTCGCCGGTGCGCCGGACGTAGTCGCCGCTGTCGACGGCGTGCCCGACCATCACCCGCGATTCGCCCCCGTCGGTCCATCTGACCGGCACGACCGCGTCGGCCAGCGTGGGCATCGGCGCTCCGGTCTCGACCCGGACCGCCTGTCCCGGCTGCAGCCGGGTCGGGGTGCGCGAACCCGCGGTCACGTCTCCGACCACCGGGAGATGCACCACGAGCCGGCCGCTGTCGTCGAGTTCCTCCACCTCGATCCCGTCCGCGTTCAGCTCGGTCACATCGTCGGGGGCGGGAGCGCCGGCCGGCGCCACATCCACCGCGCGCACCGCGTAACCGTCGACGGCGGCTTGATCGAAACCGGGCAGCGGGTCGGAGGTGACGACCTCCTCCGCGCACAGCAGGCCCTCGGCCTCGGAGATGGCCACCTGCACCGGTCGCGGTGCGACCACCGAAGCCGTCACGAGGCTCAAATGGTCCTCGACCGAGCGCATAGTTCTCCTCACGTCCCCCGAGTGGTCTCAGATCGGTGCGCGCCGACCGCTCGCACGACCGGGCAACGCGCAGTTCGAGGCTAACGGCCCGCTCCGCGCAGAGCCCGCAGGCGCGCTGAACACAGCGAGATCGGTCAGTCGTCGGCGAGCCGTCGAACCAGCCATTCCCGCAGCTCCGGACCGTAGTCGTCACGGTCGAGAGCGAAGTCGACGGCGGCCTTCAGGTATCCGCCGGGATTCCCGAGATCGTGCCGGCTGCCCTCGTGGACCACGACATGGACGGGCTCGCCCCACTCGATCAACAACGCGATCGCATCCGTCAGCTGGAGTTCGCCGCCCGCGCCCGGCTCGATGGTGCGCAACGCGTCGAAGATCTTGCGGTCGAGGATGTACCGGCCCGCCGCCGCCAGATTCGAGGGAGCTTCCGCTGCGGGCGGCTTCTCGACCATGCCGCGCACCCGCTTGACCTCCGGATCGTCGGCGACCTCCTCGACGTCGAATACGCCGTACGCGCTGATCTTCTCCCCGGGCACCTCGATCGCGCACAGGACGCTGCCGCCGTACCGAGCGTGTGCGGCCGCCATCCGGCCGAGGACTCCGCCGGGCAGCACCAGATCGTCGGGCAGCAGCACCGCGATCGCATCCTCGTCGTCAGCCAGTTCCGGTTCCACGCAGCCGACGGCGTGGCCGAGGCCGAGCGGGCGGTCCTGCACCACCGAGTCCACCTCCAGCAGCGACGGGGCGTTCCGCACCTTGGCGAGCATCGCCTCCTTGCCGCGCTTGGCGAGGCGGCCCTCGAGGACCAGGTCTTCGACGAAGTGCGCGACCACACCGTCTTTACCCGGCGAGGTGACGATCAGCAGCCGCTCGGCACCCGCCGACTTCGCCTCTTCGGCCACCAACTCGATGCCGGGGGTGTCGACGATGGGCAGCAGTTCCTTCGGCACCGTCTTGGTGGCCGGCAGAAACCTGGTGCCGAGACCGGCCGCGGGAACGACGGCGGTGTACGGGATGGGCGGCGCATGCATCACGGCGCGCCGGCCTGACGGTCGAGCGGAGGTGTCGGACATGTGCCTCAGCGTAATGGCCGTTTCTGGCAGGATCGGACGTGAGTCTCTGAAAGGGAGCCATGAGCACCGAAAAGTCCGACATGCGGCGCCGCGTCCTCGATGCCAGGTCCCGGATGTCGCCCTTCGTTCTCGCCCAGTGCAATGCGGAACTCGCCGAATGGATGTATCGGTTGCCCGTCGAACTCGCCGCGGGCGACACGGTCGCAGCATACGTCGCCACCCGCGCCGAACCCGGCGGGACGGCGATGCTCGACGCGCTGCTCGATCAGGGGCTGCGGGTGCTGCTTCCGATCGTCCCCGAGGGCGATCCGGCACGACTGCAGTGGGGCGAGTACCGCGGCGAGAGCTCACTGACTCAGGGCCGGTGGCGCCTGCTCGAACCTCAGGGTTACCGGCTCGATCCGGATGTGCTGCACGACGCCGCCCTCATCCTGGTCCCGGCGGTGGCCGCCGACCGCACCGGCGCGCGGCTCGGCCGGGGTGCCGGCTATTACGACCGCACCCTCGCCGCCGTGGAGGCGCCGGTGGTGGCCGTGGTGCACGATGCCGAGTTGTTCGACGACGGCGTCCCGCACGAGGCCAACGACGTCCCGATGGACTGGGTGCTGACCCCGGGCGGCGGATTCAGCCGCGTGTCACCGGGCTGATCGGACATTTGCGCGGAGCGACCCGCGCGAGCCCGTGTCAGGCGGAGGCTGCCGCCGGTGCCGCCGCGGCGCTCGTCCCGGAGGCCGAACCGCTCGTCGACGAGTCGGACGACGACGAGGTCGAGCCGGAGTCGCTGGAGGAGGAATTGGCCGCCACCGATCCGCCCGAGCGAGAGTCGGTGCGGTAGAAACCGCTGCCCTTGAAGACGATGCCGACCGAATTGAAGAGCTTGCGCAAGCGGCCGCTGCACTGCGGGCACTCGGTCAGCGAGTCGTCAGAGAACGCCTGCTGGATGTCGAACTTGTTGTCGCACTCAGTGCACGCGTAGCTGTAGGTGGGCACGGAAACCTCCGAAGGTCGAGAACTCGTTGTCTAGTGTAAACCGAATCTGGCACTCAATCATTCCGAGTGCCAGCGACGGTGCGGATCGAGTGCTTTCGGCCTAGTCGTCCAGCTCGACGGCGGCCTCGCCGTTCACGCGCGCATGCCGCACGTCCCACCGGAGCAACGCACCGCCGAGGACGGCCGCGACCAGCGAACCGAGCAGGATCCCCACCTTCGCCGCGGGTTGGTGATCCGCGGGGAGACCGGTGGCGTCGGAGAACGACAGTTCGGCGATCAGCAGTGCGACTGTGAAGCCGATACCTGTCAGCAGTCCCACGGGCACGAGGCTGCGCACAGAGATGCCCTCCGCGAGACGCAGCGGCGTCAGCCGTGTCACCAGGAAGGTGGTGACCACCACTCCGAGCACTTTGCCGACCACGAGACCGCAGAACACGCCGATGCTCACCGGCTGCACGATGTGCCCCACCCCGATGACCGTCACACCCGCAGAGGCAAACGCGAACAACGGCAGGGCGATGCCCGCCGAGATCGGCGCCACGGTCTCCGCGAACGATTCGGTGCGCGGGTGACGCTCGTCGAATACCAGAGCGGCGGGGACCGCGAAACCGAGGAGGACGCCGGCCACGGTGGAATGGACACCGGACGCGTGGACGAATCCCCACGCGGCCAGCCCCAGCGGCGCCAGAATCCACCAGTGCGTGCGACGCAATCTCACCGCGAACCCGAAGGCCACGACGCAGACCAGCCCGATCGCGAGCATCACGAAGTCGATGGTCTCGGTGTAGACCGTGGCGATCACGATGATTCCGAGCAGGTCGTCGACCACCGCGAGTGTCATCAGGAAGACGCGCAGCGCGCTGGGCAGTCCTGCGCCGAAGATCGCGAACACCGCCAGCGCGAAGGCGATGTCGGTAGCGGTCGGCGTCGCCCACCCGCGCAGCGCCTCGGGATCGTTGGTGGCGACGATCGCCACATAGATGAGTGCGGGAACCACCATCCCGCCCACCGCCGCCGCCACGGGCACACCGGCGCGGCGCGGGTCACGCAGACTGCCTGCGACGAATTCGTGCTTGAGTTCGAGCCCGACGACGAAGAAGAAGATCGCGAGCAGACCGTCGGCCGCCCACTCGGCCAGCGACAGGTCGAGATGAAGCGACGCCGGCCCCACCACGGTTTCCAGCATCGAGTGATACCCCTCGCGCCACGGCGAGTTCGCGAGGGCGAAGCCGAGCAGTGCGGCGACCAGAAGAACCGCGCCGCCCTGGATGTCACCGCTGATCCAGCCCTTCCACGCCTGTCGCCGCGACGATCCCTGATCGGTCCCCGAGTCGGTCGTCGATGGGCCGTAGACCCCGTGATCGCTCATGTACACATCTTTGCAGACACCGAATCTGTGGAAATCGTTGTCGAGCGAGCGTGCGCATCCACAATCGGCGAATTGCCCACGACCGGCGGCGCCACCCAGCGGACTGTTGAGGTATGACGATTTCGCATCGCCCCGGCCACCTCTCACCGAGCGCGTTGTCTCGGGTGCAGGCCATTCTCGGCACTGGACGATTTCGGTCAATTCGGATTCGACGAATCGCTGCGGCACTTCTCGTCATCGCCGCGCTCGGCGCATTCGCCGTATCGCGGCGGCACGTCGGTTCGCCGATCGTACTGACGGCTGCGACCGATCTTCGACCGGGCACTCTCCTCACCGCCGCGGATCTCGCCGCGCGTGCCGTTCCGGCCGACCTGTCCCCTCCCGGTGCGCTCACCGATACCGGCTCCGCGATCGGCCGCAAGCTGACCGGACCGGTGCGCCGCGGCGAGATGATCACCGAGACACGGCTGCTCACGTCGCGGCTGCCCACCGCACTGACCGGCGATCCGGGAGCGCGGCTGGTGCCGATCCGCCCCGCCGACGAGTCGGTCGTCGCCCTGGTCCGCCAGGGCGACGTGGTGGACGTCCTCGATTCGGAGGCCACCGTTCTGGCCCGAGGCGCGATAGTCGCCGGCGAACCGTCGAATCCGTCGGGCAAACCGATGAACTCGGCGGCGACGCCGATTCTTCTGGCGATGAACGAGCAGGCGGCCCGCCGAGTGGCATCGACCGGATTAGACATGGCCTTGGCCGTCATACTCCACTGAATGACAGCCGAACGGTCCTGTTCCACCGCACGAAACCTTTATATGTGGTTTAGACTCAGCAACCAGCAATAGCACCAAGATCAGAGGGGACGCGCGTGCTCAAAGGTTTCAAAGACTTCATAATGCGGGGCAATGTGGTCGAACTGGCCACAGCGGTGATCATCGGTGCGGCGTTCACGGCGATTGTCACCGCATTCACCGAGAAGATCATCAATCCCCTCCTCGCCACGATTCCCAGCGGCGACTGCCCCACCGCGGACGGCGCCGCCAGTGGCCCCGCCCAGATCTGCGGGTTCGGATTCTCGATCAAGTCCGACGACCCCGCGACCTTCCTCGACTTCGGTGCCGTCATCTCCGCGGTCATCAACTTCATCATCGTCGCCGCGGTGGTCTACTTCCTGATCGTCGTTCCGTACAACAAGCTGCAGGAACTCCGGAAGCTCCAGGACAAGGAGGAGGATCCGGATCCCGAGATCGTCCTGCTGACGCAGATCCGAAATGCCCTCGACCCCGACGCCAAGGAGCGCGACGAAGCCGAGAAGGCCGCGAAGGAGGCGGAGATGGCTGCCGCCGATCGCGCGAACCGCGAGCCGGCACCGACGCCGCCTGCGCCGATGGCGCCTCCCCCGTCACCCGGCTACGGCGATCGGACGCAGACCATGAACATCCCGCCTCAGGCGCAGCAGGCTCCGCCGCAGGCCCACCCGCAGCACGAGCAGCAGCCGGGGCACCAGGGTTTCACGCCGCCGTCCGGCCCGCCGACCGGAGGCTTTCCGACCCCGAATCCGGCGCCGGGCGAGTACCCGCCTCCGGGCAATCTGCCCCAGGGTCAGTACGCTCCGGGCCAGTACCCGCCGCCTCCGGGTCAGAATCCCGGTGACGCGCCGCGTCACTCACGCTGACTCATCGACGAGACCGAATTCTCGACGAGACGCACGGCACCCGCCGCGGGGCGGGTGCCGTGCGTCGTTTTCGGGCACTCCGACTCGCGTGTACGACGCGAAATTGTTACCTTAGCCTTGCCTTTAACTCGATCTCTGAAGGGGACGTTATGCCGACCACCGCATCTCCCGACCTCGCGGCAGACCTCCGCTTGTCGGAGCAGATGAAGCAGGGATCGTCCTCCGAGCACGAGCAGGCCGAGAACTCCGAGTTCATCTCTGAGCTGCTGGCCGGCCGGATCAACGAGGCTGGGTACATCGCTTACCTGCAGCGCCTGCGCATCGTGTACGACGCGCTCGAGCGCGCATCGCGTGCCCTCGCCGACGACCCCCAGGTGTCACTGGTCCACGACCCGGCGCTGGAGCGGGTCGCGACGATCGACGCCGATCTGGCTCACTGGAGCGCGCGCGGGGGCATCGTTCCCGAGCCGGTCGACTCTCCGGCCGCCGACGCCTATGCCGCGCGCATCACCGAATCCGCGTCGCGGGGTGGCCATCTGGTGGCTCACCACTACACGCGCTACCTCGGCGACCTGTCCGGCGGCCAGGCCATCGGCCGCCTCCTGGACCGGGAGTTCGAGCTCGGCGGCGAGGGCGTCTCGATGTACTCCTTCGAGCTCGCCACCGCGAACAAGCCCTACAAGGACGCGTACCGGGCCAAGCTCGACGCGATCGGCGATTCGCTCAGCGCCGCCGACCGCGAGCGCATCGTCGACGAGGTCCGGGTGGCCTTCCGACTCAACCAGCAACTCTTCGCCGAACTGGTCGGCCTGCTGGACGACTACCGCCGCTGACCGGCGCCCGGCTCGAAAGCCACCGGCACAGGAAAGGGCCGCGACCTCCTCGGAGGTCGCGGCCCTTTTCGCCTGGTGCTCGGTCAGCCGATGCTGAACGGCTTGCCGTAGAGCGTCACGTTGCCGACGTAAGTGTCGGTGGAGACGCGGACGGTCACCTTGGCACGCGCCTGGGCGTAGCCCGCGCAGCCGTCGACGCCGAAGCGCTCGTTGCTGTAGGCGACGCCGCCCTGAGCGTTCTTGAAGGTGAACGCGTTGGTCTCGTAGTCGTCGACCACGGAATGGATGACCGGCGTGTAGACAGCCTTGCCCGGGGACAGCTTGATGCCGCCCGTGCCCCCGAATGCCTTCGGGTCTAGCGTGACCGTCTGATCCGGGATGCTGCCGGTGATCTTGCCGGTGGCGCCCATGTCGGCACCGAAGTTGACCTGGCAACCGACGATGTAGCCGGCATTGACACTGCCGCCCTTGACGCCGCCGGTGGTCTTGACGCTGACCTTGCCGGAGACGAAGACCTCTCGGGAAAGCGGGGTGCTGGTGACGGCGCGGCCGATCCTGGCCGACTCGCCGTACAGCTTGATGGTGACGCTGCCCTCGGGCAGCGACTTGGTCTTCGAGACGCTCGGCAGTGCGACGGCATTGGCCGGAGCGGCGAGCGTGGCGCCGGCGGCGACGGCGCCGGCGAGTGCTGCGGACGCGGTGAGACCGCGGACTACGCGCTTGTTCATTCTTCTACCTCGTGAGTCTGTGATCTCGGGTCAGCCGAGGCTGAACGGGGTGCCGAGCAGGTTGGCCTGCACGTAACCGCTGTTGCCGGACAGGGACTTCTCCTCGGCGTCGTAGCCGTCGGCCGCGACCACCTGGACCACCGAGCGCGCCGAGGCGTACCCGCCGCACTGCTGCACGTCGATCGAGAAGCTGTCGACCATGATCGTGCCCTTGCTCTTCTTGAGGCTGATCTTGTCCGTCTTGGCGTACACGACCTGGCCCGGAGCCAGCGGCACGGACAGCGAACCGCTACCGGACACGCCTCCCGACAGGTCGAACGATCCGCTGAGCGTGCCGGTGAAGCCCGTCAGGTTCACCTGGCAACCGACCAGGTAACCGACGGTCATGACACCGGTGCCCTTGCTCAAGGTCGTCTTGTAGGTTCCCGACACGGCGGCCGCGCGGCCCGCACCGTTGGCGGCCAACGACGGCATGATCCGGCTGCTCTCGCCGCTGCGCGAGATCTCCACCACCTGGCCGTCGACACCGACAGCCTTGGTGCGGCCACCCGGCAGACGACCTGCGTCAGCCTGACCTGCTCCGACTACTGCTCCGGTTACTGCGGTGAGCGCGACTGCAGCCAGGGCTGCAGCGCGGCGCTTACCGACACCACTGAACTTCACACGTATCACCCTTCAACGTGACCGACACCACGGTCGGCTTAAGACTGTGCGGCAGATAATGGATTCTCAGCCGCGGCTTAGATTAACCCAGCCGCACAGTCGCCGCTCGGCGCCGGAGAGGATTGCCGGATTTCACGTGAGAAGGGTCACTTACCCGCTAGTTATGGTGTGGGGGCCGGTTCTCGTCGTACCAACGACGACCACGCCCGGAATGCGCGTCTTCGCCCGGGTCGGTCCTGACCTCGGGCAATTCATCGCCGAAGACGGCGTCGAGGCGCCGCTTGCGACGCCACGCCTCCTCCTCCGACCGGTCGGCCGAAGACGTCTCAGAACTCACTGATCGCGGCGATGACGTGATGCGCCAACGGGATCAGCGTCGCCATGCCGTCACGGACGGCCGCGCGGGAGTCGGCGAGATTGACCACGACCGTCTGCCCCGAGATGCCGGCGAGTCCGCGCGAGAGCCCCGCGTCGGTAGCGCCCGCGGACAGTCCCGAACTGCGAATGGCCTCCTCGATGCCGGCCAGCCGACGATCGAGCAGGGGCTCGGCCGCCTCGGGCGTCACGTCCCGCGGCCCCACCCCGACACCGCCGACCGAGACGACGAGATCGACGCCGCCGATCACGGCGGTGTTGATCGCGTTCCGGATCTCCACCTCGTCGCCGGAGACCGTGGTGGTCGCGTCGACGTGGAAGTCCGCCTCCTCGAGCAGTTCCACCACCAGCGGCCCCAGCAGATCGTGATCCTCCCCGCCGACGGCGCGGTCGTCGATCACCACCACCAGGGCCCGCGGCGTCACGATGCCCTGGACCACGGCTTCGGCTTCGGCTTCTGCGGCGTCAATCATGATTCGACCTTCCTCGAGTGCACCGCCGTCGCGGCGCTCGTGTGTGGCTTGTCCTCCGGGCGCCCGGTGCCGATCAGCTGGCGCCCAGCTTCACGTCGACGGTCTTGGTCTGCCCGTTGACGACGTACGTGATCTTCACGGTATCCCCCGGAGCATAGGAACGGATAGCGGCGACGAGCGCGTCCGACGAAGCGATCTTGCGGTCTTCGACCTGCGTGATGACCGCGCCCTTCGGGATTCCCGCCTGATCGGCGGCACCGCCGCCGACCACATTCACCACCTGGGCGCCCGGCTGCGTCACGTCGCTGCTGGGCCGGACGTTGACGCCGAGGCTCGCTTGCTGGACACGGCCGCCCGAGCGCAGCGCGTTCGCGATCCGCATCGCCTGGTCCACGGGAATCGCGAAACCCAGGCCGATGCTGCCGGACTGCTGCTCGGTGCCGCCGTTCACGGTCGCGATGGCGGTGTTGATGCCGATCAACGCACCGTTGGCGTTGACGAGTGCGCCGCCGGAGTTGCCCGGGTTGATCGCCGCGTCGGTCTGGATGGCGTCCATCACCGATTCCACCGAACCGTCGGCGCCGGAGGTGGACACCGGCCGGTTCAGGGAACTGATGATGCCGGTCGTGACCGTCCCTTCGAGTCCGAGCGGCGACCCGACGGCGATCACCTCCTGGCCCACCGAGAGGTTGGCCGACGAGCCGATGGTGATCGGCCGCAGACCGGTCTTGTCGACCTGGATGACCGCGATGTCGGATGTGGGATCGGTGCCGAGCACCTTCGCCATCGCTCGACTGCCGTCGTAGAAGCTGACCAGGATCTTGTCCGCGGGCTTACCGCCGCCGGCGCTGATGACATGGTTGTTGGTCAGGATCACGCCGTTGTCGCTGAGAATGACGCCCGAGCCCGATCCGACCTGATTCCCGACCTCGACGGTGATCGAGACGACCGACGGGAGGACCTGGGCCGCGGTGGCCTGCACCGAACCCGGCGCGGCACTGGGCTGCGCGGTGTTGGTGGGTCCGGAGGCGACGACGTTCGACGTCGACGATCCGTCTTTGTTCGAACCGCCCGCGACCGAGGCGCCGATCGCTCCTCCCGCGCCGCCCGCGAGGAGCGCGACGGCCACGGCGCCGATGAGAAGCTTGCGACCCCCGTTCGACCGTGCCGGCGGAATGTCGGCCGACGATCCGGGCGCCTGCGGCATCTGCCCTAGCGGTGCGGTTCCGCCCGGCTGCTGCTGGTAGTACGGCGCGGTCGGCTGATCGGGCCGCGGGTACTGACCGAGCGGGCCGGTCGCTCCCGGAGGCGGCGACGGGAACTGACCGCTGGGCGGGTTCGACGGCGAGCCCGGTGAATGGTTTCCAGCGTCCGCACTGCCGTAGGGATTCGTGGGAAGTCCGCCGGTCGGAGGTTGATTCGGATCTCCGGGGACCTGACGCCAATCGTCGTTGCCGGGGTGTTCGCCGTTGGTCATGGATTAGACCCTATTGCACCATTCTGTGAAGCCGCTCAGTCCCCGTTGCCGAGTTACTGCGAGGTTCCTGCCGAGTACCTGTGAACGATCGTCAGCGTCTCACGACGATCGGATCGGGCTCAGTATGGTGCGGCAGACCGGGTATCCGCATGCGAATCAGCGCACCTCCCTGGTCGGATCCCTCGGCCACCACCGAGCCCCCGAGACGGGTGAGAACCTGCCGCACGATCGCCAGGCCGAGGCCCGAACCCGGCATCGATCGAGTCGCGTCGGCGCGGTAGAACCGTTCGAACACCATCTCGCGATCCTCCGGGGCGATGCCCGGCCCCGCGTCGGCCACCGTCAGCTCGGCACTGGCCGGTCCCACCTGATGGAGCCGCACGTGCACGGTGCGGCCAGGCGGACTCCACTTCGCTGCGTTGTCGAGCACGTTCAGCACCGCCCGCGCGAGGCCGTGCTCCTCACCGAAGACGAACCACGGAACGGTTTCCACGTCGAAGTCGATGTCGGCGCGCCGGCGCCGGACCCGCTCGAGTGCGGCGTCGATGACGTCTTCGAGGGCGACCTCCTGGTGCACGGCCTCCAGCGCGTCGTCGCGCGCGAGATCGACGAGATCGCCGACCAGGGTCGACAGTTCCTCGATCTGCGCCATCACATCCGAGCGCAGTTCCACCATGTCGGCCGCGGGTACAGGCGGTGCACCCGGTGCCGATGAGGCGATGAGCAGTTCGAGGTTGGTGCGCAGCGAGGTGAGCGGAGTCTTGAGTTCGTGTCCGGCGTCGGCGACGAGACGGGCCTGCTTGTCGCGCGACTCGGCGAGCGCGCGCAGCATCGTGTTGAAACTCTCGGTGAGCCGCGCGAGTTCGTCCTTGCCGGTCACCGGGATCGGCGTGAGGTCTTGAGTTCGTGCGACGCGTTCGGCCGCGGCCGTGAGACGGGTGACCGGGCGCAGTCCGGTGCGGGCCACCGCGGTTCCGGCGATCGCGGCGAAGGCCACCCCCGCTCCGCCGACGATGAACAGCACCGAGCCGAGCCGGCCGAGGACCGCGTCCGTCCGGTCCAGCGACTGCGCCAACACCAGCGTGCTGCCGTCGGACAGTTTGCGCGCCAGCACCCGGTGGTTGGCGGTGGTTCGCAGACTCTGATTGAGCTTGCCCGGCGGATTGGTCGACTTCGCCACATCCTTCTCCGGATCCCCGAAGGGGACGTCGCCGACCATGATGGCGCGGCCGTCCTGCTCGATCAGTGCGATCGAGATGGACGTGGAGAACACGGTGCCCGCCACCAGCGCCTCGGGACCGTTGCTCAGCCGGCCGAGCTTGGCGAGGGCAGTGAGACCGTCGGCACGGGCGACGAGTTGGGTGTCGACGTCGTTGTACATCGCGCGCGACACCACGAAGTACGCGGCTCCGGCCATCAGCACCGCCGACAGCAGGACCACCGCGGCGGCCAGGAGCGCGACGCGGCGTCGCAGTGAGACCGCGCGCGTCAGGCGGAACGGACCACGCATCGGCTACGGTGTGCCCTCGCGCAGAACGTATCCGACGCCGCGCACGGTGTGGATCAGGCGCGGCTCGCCGTCGGCCTCGGTCTTGCGGCGCAGGTAGCCGATGTAGACCTCCAGCGCGTTGCCGGAGGTCGGGAAGTCGTAGCCCCACACCTCCTCGAGGATGCGACTGCGGGTCAGCACCCGCTTCGGGTTGCTCATCAGCATCTCCAACAGCGCGAACTCCGTGCGGGTGAGGCTGATCTGGCGCTCGCCGCGGGTCACCTCGCGGGTCACGGGGTCGAGGGTGAGGTCGGCGAAGGAGACCGCCTCGCTCTCCTCCTCGTCCCGGGTGGTGCGGCGCAGCAGCGACCGCAACCGGGCCAGCAGTTCCTCGAGTGCGAAGGGCTTGGGCAGGTAGTCGTCGGCGCCCGCGTCCAACCCGCTGACCCGCTCCGAGACCGAATCGCGGGCCGTGAGCACGAGGATCGGCAGGTCGTCGCCCGCCGACCGGAGTCGCCGGCACACCTCGAGACCGTCCAGACGCGGCATCATCACGTCCAGAATCATCAGGTCCGGGCGATCGGCGATCACCTTCTCCAGCGCCTCCAGCCCGTCGCCCGCGGTCTCGACCGAGTATCCGTTGAAGCTGAGCGACCGTCGGAGCGATTCGCGGACCGCACGATCGTCGTCCACCACCAGGATGCGCATGGTTACAGTCTTATATCCACAACTGAGATTCGACTGAGCGAACACGCCGTTCGGCGCGATTCGGTCGCGCTCAGCGACGCCGCCGTCCCGCCGCCGCCAGCATGTCGGCCACCTCGGTGAACTTCACCCGGGGACGCCCCTGACGGGCGCCCAGCTCGCGCTCGCGCCGGTCGATCGCCGCGATCCCCCGGTAGCCGATCGCCTGACGTCGCCTGCGCCGCAACAGTGCACTGAACTCCTCGGCGGTACCGCCTGCGCGACGCAGACCGGATGCGGCGTCCTCGATGAACGCCTCGACCGTGTCGATGGCGTGCAACTTGTTGGAGCCGATACCGCCGGTGGATCCGCGGGCGGCCCAGCCGACGGCGTACGCACCGGGAATCGGCATGCCCTCGGCGTCGACGATTCGGCCCTCGCGCACCGGGAACCGGCCCGCTTCGGTGTCGAACGGAAGCCCGCCGACCGGTACGGACCGGTAACCGATCGATCGGACCAGCAGATCTGCGGCGATGCGGTACGAGCGTCCGCCGGTGTTCACCGAGACCGACTGCAGCGCGCCGTCTCCGTGTGCGGCCTCGGGGACCGTGTTGAAGAGGAACACGATCCGGCGGCGGTCGTAGGACGCGGGTCCCGAGAGGTCGGGCGGCAGGTCGGGCAGCGGGTCGAGCGAGGCCGTGCCGTCGTGCACCACCACCTCCACGCCGGGAAGCACCGACAGCGCGCGGTACTCGGCCGCGGTGTACGCCGCGGCGTCCTGACCTCGCCGGCCGAGCAGGACCACCTCATGGATGTCCTGCCTGCGCAGGAGGTCGAGCGCACGGTCGGCGATGTCGGTGACCGCCAGTGCCTCCGGCGGCGATACGAGAATGCGGGCGATGTCGAGCGCGACGTTGCCCGTCCCGACGATCACGGCCCGGCCGCTGCCGTCGACCGGGATGTTCGGACCCGAAGCGCCGGGCACGGCGTTGTACCAGGCCACCAGTTCGGTGGCCGACGTACTGCCCGGCAGATCCTCGCCGGCGATCCCGAGGCGGCGGGCCTGCGATGCACCGGTCGCGTAGAAGACTGCGTCGAAGTGGTGCGCCAGTTCGCCCGGCGTGATCTGACCGGCCCGTACATCGGGGCCGATCTCGACATTGGTGGCCATCGTGACCCGCGGGTCCCGGTACAGGATGTCGAAGGTCTTCATGACGTCCTTGGTGCTCGGATGGTCGGGCGCGACGCCCGCGCGGACCAATCCGCCCGGTGTGGGCAGCTTGTCGAACACCGTCACCTGCGCGTCCGTCCGGTTCAGCACCGTCCGCAGGGCGTATCCGCCCGACGGGCCCGTGCCGACGATCGCGACCCGCAGATCGCGCGGCAACCGCGGGATCTCCGGGTACACCACATCGGTCCAGCCGGACGAGACATCGGGGTTGTCGCGATAGTAGGCGGCGTTGATGTCGGCGAAGATCTCGTCGCGCTCACCGAGCCGGTCGGCCGGGAAGATCGCATTGACCGGGCACGCGTCGGCGCATGCTCCGCAGTCGATGCACGCGTCGGGGTCGATGTGCAGGATGTCGGAGGTGCCGAAACCCCGTTCCTCCGGCGTCGGGTGGATGCAGTTCACCGGGCACACCGACACGCAGGCGGCGTCGCTGCAGCAGGACTGGGTGATGACGAACGACAACGAGTGCCCCTTTACTTCGAGCGCGTCCGGGCTGGTCGGGAAGCGGGTCCGGCGATCGATCCGCCGCTAGATCATGTGCGCCTTGCGGTAGTAGTGCATGGCCGGCTTGGTCAGCAGGCCCACCTCGTCGAGGAACTCCATGAGGTGACCGCAGCTGCTGCGGATCATCGAGTGGAAGTGTCCGTTGTCGCGGCGCTCGGCCAGCGCACGCTTCACGTCGAGACCCGCATCGGCGTAGGCCTTCGGCTGGATCAGACTGCTCACGATGAGGTACGCGCCCGCCGCCACCGACAGCGCGCTGAACTGCTTGCGGGCCCAGCCGATCCCGTCGACCGACTCACGCACCTGTTCGCGCGCGAACTTCATGTGCCGGGATTCCTCGAGAACGTGGATCTCGTTGACGGTCCGGATGAAGGGGAGCACCCGCTCGTCGCGCATGCATCCGCGCTGGAACACGTCGAGAACCTCCTCGGCGACGAGAATGCCCGCATAGGCGACCTCGTTGCGCGCAAGGAGCTTGAAAGACTTGCCCAACTGGGCGATCTTCGGGTGCGGATGATACGAAGTGCCGACCATCTTCTCCGACGCCTTGGCGAACATCAGCGAATGCCGGCACTCATCGGCGATCTCCACCAGCGCGAACTGGAACTCGGAGGAGTGGTAGTCGCCGACGTACTGATCGCGCAGAACCATCTCCTGCAGAATCATCTCGAACCAGATGCCGATGTTCATGATCGACGCGAACTCGTGACGCGTCAGATCGACTCGCTGCTCGTGGGTGAGCTCGTCCCAGTAGTCGGTGCCGTACAGCGACGACCACTCCGGGCTGCATCCGTACTTGTCGGGATCCATCGGCAACGACCAGTCGATCTCGGTCATCGCATTGCGCGAGAGCCGGGCGGCCGATCGCAGCAACCGTTCGGACACCTGCTCGGCACCCGAGTCCTGCAGGCTGATCAGGTTGTCGCCCGCGTTCTCCCGTTCGATCGCTGCCGTCATGTTGACCTCCGGTACATTGTTCCATCGCATCTTGTAACAACAATCATTGTCACGGTAACACTCGCGTCCTGCGACGTAAACGGTCTAGAGTTCCTACCGGAGAGTAATATCAATGCGAGGGGCGTCCTCGCAGGTCACAGTGGGGAGAATCCAGAGTCATGCCTTCGATCTTCATTTCCGGCGGTGCCGCGGGCATCGGCCTCGCGACCGCCGAGCGATTCGCCCTCGAAGGCTGGACGGTCGGCGTCTACGACGTCAGCGACGAGGCGCTGGCCGCCGTCCGCGAGGAGCACCCCGACTTCATCACCGGTCACCTCGACGTCCGCGACCCGCAGCAGTGGTCGACGGCACTGGCCGAGTTCACCTCGCACACCGACGGCCGCCTCGACGTGCTCGACAACAACGCCGGGATCCTGGTGGCGGGCCCCCTCACCGAGATCTCGACCGACGCGATCAAGGCGCAGATCGACATCGACGCACTGGGAGTGACCCTGGGCGCCCAGGCGGCCCACCGGTATCTCAAGGCGACTCCGGGATCGCATCTGGTGAACATCGCCTCCGCATCCGCGATCTACGGCCAGCCGGGAATCGCCACCTACAGCGCGACCAAGTTCTACGTCGCAGGCCTCACCGAGGCGCTGGAGTTGGAGTGGGCGGCCGACGACATCCGCGTCGTGAGCATCTGGCCGCTGTGGGCCAAGACCGCGCTCGCCGACAACGATGCGAAATCAACCAGGACGCTCGGTGTCCGCATCACCCCCGAACAGGTCGCCGACAAGGTCTGGGAATCGGTTCATCCGACCATCGCGGACCGCGTGCTGAGCCGCACGAGCTACTCGGTGGGGCTGCAGACCACGGTTCTGGGCAACGCGGCCAAGTTCATTCCCAACGTCCTCAACCGCGGCGTGAACAAGATCCTCTCGCAGTAGCCTCCGACGAGACGGAGCCTCCGCAGGCCCCACGACGAAACGGCTGGGGCCGGCGATCTCTCGCCGGCCCCAGCCGTTGAAGTCTGTGTGTCAGCCGCGCTCAGCGACGGTCGAGATCGACCAGACCGAGCTTCGCTGCCTTGACCAGGCGGCGCGGGATGCGCTGCGAAACACCGTTGATCTTCTCTTCCTGCAGTGCGACGTTGTCCGCCTTCCACTGCGAACGACGGCTACGGGTGTTGGCCCGCGACATCCGGCGCTTGGGTACTGCCATGGTTCCAGCCCTTCTCTTACCTGGCGCGGGTGGGCTCGGGCTGTCTCCCGACCCGCCAGACCCGCTGAAGTCTTCTCACCACGGCACAGCGGCCGCGGCACACAACCAGACCAGGTTAGCCGCCGCGGGCTCCCGGATGCAAAACGCGGCGGCCCGGACGAGGTCGTGACCGGAGGGTTCGGGCGCCGCGGGCATAATGCGTCGGGTGTCTGGCGTCATCTCGGGGTTCACCGTCATCTTCATCGTCGTCGCCCTGGGTTACGTTCTCGGCCGGACGGGCAGTCTCGGCGAACACGCGGCGGCGGTGCTGGCGCGCACCGTCTTCTTCGTCTGCACACCCGCACTGCTCATCCACTCTCTGGCCACCAGCGATCTGTCGGCGATCTTCTCGTCCACGCTCGTGGTCGCCTCGGCATCGGCCGTCGCCGTGGGCGCGGTCTACGCGCTGATCGCGTGGTTCTGGCTGCGCCGCGCCGTACCGGAGATCGTGATCGGCGCGTTGTCCTCCTCGTACGTCAACAGCGTGAACCTGGGTCTGCCGATCGCGATCTTCGTGCTCGACGACGCGTCGTTCATCGCTCCCCTGCTGCTGTTCCAGATCGTCTTCTATTCCCCGGTCGCCCTCGCGACCCTCGATCTGACCGCGCTGTCGGCCGAGCGACGGACCTCGACGCTGCGCACGGTGACCACGCCGTTGAAGAACCCGATCCTGGTCGGCGGCGTGATCGGCCTGATCGTCTCGGTGGCCGGATGGCATCCGCCGCAGGCCGTGATGGAACCACTGGACATGCTGGGGCAGGCCTCAGTCCCGCTGGCGCTGCTCACCTTCGGTCTCACGCTCACCGGCGTCACCGTCTTCAAGAAGGGCCAGAGTCCGCGGCGAGACGTCGCGCTGGCCGCCGCGATGAAGGTGGTCGCGATGCCGCTCGTCGCCTACGCGCTCGCACGCTGGGGATTCGGGATGACCGGGCATCGGTTGTTCGCGCAGGTCGTGATCGCCGCCCTGCCGACCGCGCAGAACGTCCTGGTCTACGCGACCAGATACCGGCGCGGTGAGGTCCTCGCCCGCGACTCGGCCCTGATCACCACGCTCCTGTCGATCCCCGTCATCGCGCTGATCGCCGCCACGCTGGCCTGACCGGCCCGCCGTCAGCGGGCACGACGGGGGCCGAGCCGGTCGGCCCGGCCGCGCCGCTGCACACGGACCCCGCCCATCAACGAGAACCCGGTGATCACCACCCGCGGGGCGCCCTCGCCGCCGGGACCGGCGGCGCTGCCGTCGAAGCCGCCCATGACAGCCCTCCCGTGCACCTCCACGGTGACGTCCGGCGGGACCACGATGTCGACGCCGCCCATGATCGCCTTGCACTTCACCGTGAGCACAGGCGCCGTGTACTCGACGTTCCGCAGGTCGAGCACCACGCCGCCCATCACTGCGGTGGCCTTCAGTCGATCACCCACGACCGCGCCCCCGCCGACTTCGGTTCCGCCGAAGAAGCCGGACGCGGACGTGACGGGATCGGCACCGGAGGCACTGACGCGGGTCTGGCCGAATGCGGCGTCGGCGGCCACCGAGCGGAGCTGATCGAGGGGCAGGTCCCGAGTCAATGCGTCCAGATCGGCCCGCGTCCGCGCGACCGAGGCATCGCCGGCGCGCCGGCTGTACTCCTCCGGAGTGAGCACGCCCATCGTCATCGCGGCCGATAGATAGGAATGAGTGCGTTCGCGGTCGGCGTCGCTGACCAGCATCGCGGCGGCATCACCGGCGGATGGCTGCGGAGCACGGGAGGTGCGGGGCTCGATGTCGCTCATCTGCCCAAGCCTAGACAAGAATCGCCCGGCTCACCGGCGACGCAGATCGCGTACCCCGGCCGCGTCCGCCGCCCGCCGGTACGCAGCCGCCAGGGTCTCGACGGTCTCGTGCGCATTCAACCCGCTCGGGTTCGGCAGTACCCAGAGCTCGGCGCCGCCGATCGACTCCGGCTGCCGGCCCACCACGGCCGTGCGGCGCCCGAACGCCGCGCGATAGGCGGTGACCCCCAGGATCGCGAGGACGCGCGGCCGCACCCGGAGCACCGTCGCCTCCAGTTCCCGACCGCCGCGCAGCAGCTCGTCCCGAGTCAGGTCGGAGGCTTTCGCGGTGGCCCGCGCGACGACATTGGTGATGCCGATCCCGGCATCGGTGAGCGCCGCGGCGTCGTCGTCGGACATCCCCGCCGATGCGTCGATCACGTGATCGGTGATGCCCGCGGCGTGCAGTGCCGGATAGAAGCGATTGCCGGGCCGGGCGAAGTGGGCCCCGGTCGCCGCGGTCCACAGCCCGGGATTGATGCCCGCGATCAGCAGCCGGCAGTCGGAGCCGATCAGATCCGGAACGGTCGCACCGATCCGGTCGAGCAGTTCCTCTCGGGTGAACCCCACCGCCGGCTACCGGGCCCGTCGCGACCGGAGGTAATCCCCGACCACGGCCGCACCGAGACCGTCGAGGTCCGGCGCCACGACGCGGCCGCCGATCCGGCGCGCGATGCGGTCGATGAACCGCGCCAGGCCGGGATCCTCGCCCAGCCGGAAGAACGTGATCTGGGTGCCCATGCGCGAGAGATGATCCAACTCCGACACCGTAAGCCCGATAGTGCGCGGATGCGGCGGGTAGAAGAAGAAGTCCTCTCCGTCCGGCTCCAGATGCGCGGTCGGCTCACCGTCGGTGACGATCAGCACCACCGGCTGGGCATTCGGGAACCGCCGGAGGTGCCGCTGCGCCAGCAACAGCGCGTGGTGCAGGTTGGTGCCCTGCTCCATCCGCGGCTCGAGCGCGGTCAATACGTCGACGGTGGTGTCGCGGGCCACGCGGCCGAACTCGATCAAGTGCAGTTCGTCGGTGCGGAACCGGGTGCTGATGAGCTGATTGAGGGCCAATGCCGTCCGCTTCATCGGAGTCCAACGGCCCTCCATCACCATGGAGAACGAGGTGTCGACGAGGAGGACGACGGCGGCCTGGGTCCGCGCCTCGGTCTCGATCACTTCGATGTCACCGACGTCGAGGCGCACGCCGTCGCCCGATGCGAGACGAGCGGCCGCGGACGGGTCCTCGGCGACGGTGCGCAACACCGCGTTGGTGACGGTGCGGGTGACGTTCCACGGCTGGGTGTCGCCGAACTGCCACTCACGGCTGCTTCCGGTGGGCTCCCCGAGCCGGCCGGCGAGGTCGGACTGCCGGTCGCCGCCGCGTGCGGACAACTGCTGGGCGATGTCACGCAGGATCGCCTGCCCGAGTCGGCGCATCGCCTTCGGACTCAACCTCGTCTGACCGTCCGGGGCGCGGTCGAAGAAGCCCTCCTCGCGCATCGCCCGGTCGAGTTCGGCGAGCGTCCGCGCATCCGCCGCGGCTTCGTCGCCGAGTTGCCGCGCGAGGGCGTCGAGGTCCACGTCCTCGAGCTGCGCCCCCGCGTATCCCTGCGACAGCTGCTCTGCCAGGTTCTCGAGCTCGGCGATATCGCGCAGCGCCGCCGCGCCCTCGCCGAGTCCCATCGGCTGATCGCCGGAGAACTCCTGGCCGCCGTTCCAGTCGAGGTCAGGCCGCGCCTGACGCAGCGCGTCGTCCATCTGCGCGAGCTGCGACATCAGCGCAGGCGAACCGAAGGCCTGCTGCGACAGTTCGGCGAGCTCCGCCTGCTGTTCGGGGGTCAGCGAGTTGAAGAACTGCTGCGCTGCGGCGGACCGGCGCGCCAGGGAGTCGATCAGCTCCTCGGTGCTGCGCGGATCCTCCGGGAAGAACTCGCCGTGCTTGTCCATGAACTCGGCGAACTGCTCGCTCGTGTCCTCGCCGCGATTGTGCGCGGCGAGCAGGTCGTTGAGATCGTCGAGCATCTCCGAGATGCGCCGACGATCGTCGTCGGTGGCGCCCTCCAGAGCCTGCTTCATTCCGGCGAACCGCTGGTCGAGCACTTCGCGCCCGAGCAGGTCAGAGATCTTCTCGTAGTCGGCGCGCGCCTGGGGACTGCGCCAGTCGTAGTCGGCGAGTTCGCGGACCGCCTGCGCCGTCGACGCCGGAAGGCTCTCGATCTGCATCTCGGCGAGCCGCGCGTCGTCGTCGAGGTCGCGCGCGAGTTGCTTGCGTTCGCTGAGCACCGCCGAATCGAGCAGTTCGCGGATCTCGTCGAACGTCCCGTCGAGGTTCCGGTTCCGTAGCAGTTCGCGCCGTCTGCGGTTCGCCATCTCCGCCAGCCGGTCCAGCCCGCGCATGTTCTCGCTCCCGCGACGGAGGAACTCGCGAAGCGCACGGTCGGGCGAGGATCCCGCCATCACGTCGTCACCGATCGCCTCCAGGGCGTCGCGGAGGTCGACGGGCGGCGCCAGCGGGTCGGGCCCGCCGGTGTAGCGCCGGTAGGACGAGCGGTGGAAGCGCCTTCTGCTCATGAGCTACGCCGTGTCGTCCTCGTCGACCTGTTCCACCAGGTAGGCGGTGCGGCCGTACTCGTCGGTGTCCTTGCCGATCCGGCGCGCGAGATACAACCCCTCCAGGGCCAGTTCGGCGGCGCTGGCGCGCTCGGCGGCGTCGGTGGAGTCCAGGCGCCGGCTGATCTCGTCGATCACCTCGGCCACCGCGCCGGTGTCGCCGAGCGCTGTCAGCACGTCGCCCGCGGGAACGCGGTCGCCGGTGAGCACCTCCTCGCCCGCCTCCAACGCCGCGACGAGCGGCGCCATGTCGACGCCGCCGAGGTGGGCCCGGACGGTGTCGGCGACGGATTTGCGGAGCAGGTAGTCGAGGATCTCGAGCTCACGCCCCTCCTCGCCGGACTCGAATTCCACTTTGCCGCGCAGCACCTCGATCACCGCGTGCAGGTCGACCGGTCGCGCGACCGGGAACTCCTCGCCGGCCACCACGGAACGATGCAGCGCGGCCGCGGCCACCGTCTCCGCACCGGCGATCGAGAACCGCGCGGACACACCCGAGCGCTGGTCGATCGACGGATGCTCGCGGGCGTAGCGGGTGAATCGCGCCAGCACCTCGATCAGATAGGACGGCACCGAGGCGACGAGGTCGGCCTCCTGCTCGATGACGTCCACCTCGTCCTGCAGGTCGAGCGGGTAGTGCGTGCGGATCTCGGCACCGAACCGGTCTTTGAGCGGAGTGATGATCCGCCCTCGATTGGTGTAGTCCTCGGGATTCGCGCTGGCCGTCACGAGGACGTCGAGGGGCAGTCGCAGGCTGTAGCCGCGGACCTGGATGTCTCGCTCCTCCATCACATTGAGCATCGACACCTGGATCCGTTCGGCGAGGTCGGGCAGCTCGTTGATCGCGATGATGCCGCGATGAGCCCGCGGGATGAGACCGAATGCGATGGTCTCCGGATCGCCAAGACTCCGCCCCTGGGCCACCTTCATCGGGTCGATGTCGCCGACCAGGTCGGCCACCGAGGTGTCCGGGGTCGCGAGCTTCTCGCTGTACCGTTCGCTCCGATGCCGCCATGCCACCGGCAGCGCGTCACCGAGCTCCGCGGCCCGCCGGATCGAGGCGGGCAGGATGGGGTTGTACGGATGCTCGTCGAGTTCGGAGCCGTCGATGACCGGCGTCCATTCGTCGAGCAGCCCGGCCAGCGTGCGCAGCAGCCTGGTCTTGCCCTGTCCGCGCTCACCGAGCATCACCACGTCGTGCCCCGCGATCAACGCGCGTTCGAGCTGCGGGATCACGGTGTCGTCGAATCCGACGATGCCGTCCCACGGGTCGTCGCCTGCGCGCAGCGCCGTCAGCAGATTGTTACGGATCTCGTCCCGGACGTCACGTTCCACGTGCCCGGAGGCACGCAGTTCGCCGACGGTGGTGAGAGCCCGTGCAGGAGTGTCGATATCGGTGACAGCCACGTCATCCACGCTACCTCCCGATCCGGCCCGCCCGCTGAAGGCGGCGAATTCGTCCGTGGTCTGTCAGTGCTCGTCGATACGCTCTACTCACCTCTTCGGAAGGATTCGCATCATGTCCTCGAACACCGCTCCCTGGGATTCCCTCGACACCTACGACAACGGGCTGACCTTCTTCACCGGCGTGGTGGAGACCGTGCCCGCCGACCGCTGGACCGCTCCGTCTCCCTGCGACGGATGGACGGCACTGGACGTCCTCGGGCACGTGGGCGAGGCGGCACTGGTCGGCGCGCGCATACTCCGCGGAGGCGAGCGCGAGTTCAACAGACACGATCCGCCCTCGTCGGCGGTCGAGGGCGACCCGGCGGTGTGGTGGGCGGCCGCAGCGGCACAGGCCCGTCAGGCCCTGGCCGAGGTGACCGATCTGGACCGCGAGGTCGACAGCCCCGTCGGACGCCGGACGGTGAGGGAGGGTCTGTCCTTCCCCGCGGTGGACTTGTACCTGCACGGTTGGGACCTCGCCGCGGCCACCGGCTCGCGCGTGCGGTTCCCGGCCGCAGCCGTCCAGTTCATCCGCGACGTCTTCGCCCACGTCCCCGACGAGGTGACCCGCAGGCCCGGCGTTTTCGGCGCCCCCGTCGAGGTCGGCGCGGATCGCGACGAGACGGACCACATCCTCGGATTCGCCGGCCGGGACCCGGACTGGTCCGCCTGAGGGCCCTGCTCCGGACGGCTATCGGGCGTCGGCGAAGTGCGGGTCGCGGCCGATGAACGCCGCCAGGCGCATCACTGGGTCGGCGCCGGCCGGTGCGGTCTTCGCGGGACCGTACTGACCGGACGAGCGCAGCACCTCTTCCATCCCCCGCAGTCCGTCCAGCAACTGCGCCGCGAACTCCGCGTCCAGGTCCGGGCGACGGCCGCTCGCCTGCGCGAGATCCCAGGTGTGCATGAACACGTCGGCTGTGTAGAAGCGGTCGACGGCATCAGCCAGCGGCATCGTGCCCACCCTCGGGTGCGAGAACTCGACGTCGTCGCGCATGAACAGCTCCTGGACGCGCGCCGAGTGCGCCGACCAGACGGCGGCCGGATCGTCGGCCGACGGCGCCGCGTCGAACCGAACGCCGCCGTCGGCGAGAAACGCCGGAAACCACCCGGTGAGGTGGGCGACGACGTCCCGTGCTCGCCAGCCGTCGACGGGCGACGGCGCGTCCCAGTCGGCCGTGGCGGCCGCCTGCGAACCGAAGTCGGAGGCGACCACGCGGTGACGATCGGACGCCGTGAGACCGCTCAGTCGGCTCACGTCCGGACCTCGCCGTCGGCGAGCAATCGGTCGAGCTTCGCATAGCCCTCCCGCACGCCGACCTCCATACCCGACCGCAGCCAGGCGTCACGGACCTCGATGGAGTCGCAGAGCGACTGCGCCTCCAATCGGGTGCGCCCGTCGCCCAGATCGATGAAGCGGAGGGTCTCCAACGACACCTCGTCGGGCATGCCCTCGAAGGTGAAAGTCTGAACGATGCGATCGTCGCCGACGGTGTGGAAGCAGCCCCGGAACCCGAACTCCTGCCCCTCGTGTTCGGAGACGTACCGCCATTCGCCGCCGCTGCGGGCATCCCAGATCACGACGCGCGAGGTGATGGCGTCGGGTCCCACCCACCGCATGAAAAGTTCCGGGTCGAGGTGCGCTTTGGCGAGTTGGGCCGGTGTGGCCCGGAAGTCGCGGGTGATCCGGATGATCGGCAGCGCCGGGTCGGCGTCGATCGCGGCTTCGGGATAGGTCTCGGTGTTCATGATGCGGCCCCTTCGGTGTCGGTGGAGTGCGCGGCATCGGCGCCCGTCATCTCTGCGAGGACTGCGTCGAGCCGCTGGTACCGCGCTTCCGCTCGGCGGCGATACCGTTCGATCCATTTGGCCATCAGGTCGAAGACCTCGGTCTCCAGGTGCACCGGACGTCGTTGCCCGTCCCGTGAGCGCGTCACCAGGCCGGCCTCTTCGAGCACCTTCAGATGCTTGGAGATCGCCTGCACGCTGACGTCGTAGGGTTCGGCGAGCTGCCCCACGGTCGCGTCCGCGGCCGTGAGACGCGCGACCATGTCTCGACGCGTCGGATCCGCCAGTGCCGCGAATATGAGAGACAACTCGTCGGCCATCGCCGTCGACCTCCTTATTCAACCAAATGGTTGTCTACGAGTAGACGCCGCGTGAGGTGCGTTGTCAACCCCTTGGTTGAGTATCGACGACTGCCGCCTGTCGCAGGAGAACGCCGCGGCAGCCCGTTCACAGCGCGTGGCGGCCGCTTCACACCGCGTGCACGCCGTCCACGTAGAGCCAGACACGGCCGACTCGGACGAATCTACTGCGCTCGTGCAGTTCACCGCGGCCTCCGGAGTCGCGGAAGACGGCAGTGAAGGCGACGACGCCCGTCTGATGAAAGGGCGACCCGTCCACGACCTCGTCGATATGGAGATGCAGCCAGCGCGTGCCGGATTCGGGCGCACACTCGTCCGGCCTGGTGTCCGGATGCCAGGTCGCGAGCAGGTGCTCCTCGTCACCGAGTGCGAACGCCGTGAACCTGCTGCGCATCAACGCTTCGGCCGTCGGCGCCGGCCTCCCCACACCGAGGCCCGTGAGGTAGCGCCCGCAACACGCCGTCAGCACCTCTCCCGAACCGCACGGGCATCGCCGATCGCTCATTCGGCCAACCTATCGCACCGCACCCCTTGACAACCTCCGACGACTGGTTGCATGGTTAGCTAGTCGAGTAATTAACCAAGAAACCGAGGCGGTCCAATGATTGACGACGGGAGGGCCATCTTCCAGCAGGTCGCCGACCACGTTGCCGATTCGATCATCGACGGCACCCTGCCCGAGGAGACTCGCGCGCCCTCCACCAACGAACTCGCCGCCTTTTACCGCATCAATCCCGCGACCGCAGCGAAGGGCATCAACCTGCTCGTCGACCAAGGCGTCCTCTACAAGAAGCGCGGCGTGGGAATGTTCGTCGCCGCCGGGGCCCGCGCCGCGTTGAGCGTGCGTCGCCGGGAGGCCTTCGCCGACCGGTTCGTGACTCCACTGCTGGTGGAGTCACGCCGGCTGAACCTGACCGCCGACGACGTCGTCGCCCTCATTCACGAACGTTCCACCACCATCGATCAGCCGTCGGAAGGAGTCCGGCCATGACCAGCCAGACCAGCGCACCCGCCATCAGCGCGCGAGGCCTCACCAAGCGATACGGATCGACGAACGCCCTCGACGACGTGAGCTTCGACCTTCCGGCGAACACCGTCTGCGGGCTGTTCGGCCGCAACGGCGCGGGCAAGACCACGCTGATGTCGATCCTCACCGCTCAGAACTTCGCGACGTCCGGTGAGCCCCGGATCTTCGGCGAAGACCCGTACGAGAACACGCACGTCCTGCCGCGCATCTGCTTCGTACGCGAGAGCCAGCGCTACCCCGAGGACTCCACTCCGGCCCAGGCTTTCCAGATGGCACGGTTGTTCTTCCCGAACTGGGACCAAGAACTCGCCGACCGCCTCGTGGAGGAGTTCCGGCTTCCCGACTGCCGGCGCATCAAGAAGCTCTCCCGGGGTCAGCTGTCCGCGGTCGGAGTCATCATCGGCCTCGCCTCCCGCGCCGACGTGACCTTCTTCGACGAGCCCTACCTCGGTCTCGACGCCGTCGCCCGACAACTGTTCTACGACCGTCTCCTCGAGGACTACAGCGACTTCCCCCGCACCATTCTGCTGTCGAGCCATCTCATCGACGAGGTCTCGAACCTCGTCGAGCAGGTGCTCGTGGTCGACGAGGGCAGGCTCGTCCTGAACGAGTCGGCCGACGACCTCCGCGGCATGGCGTTCACCGTGGTCGGCGCCGAATCCGCCGTCGACGCCTTCATCGGCGACCGCGAAGAACTGCACCGCGACCGACTCGGCTCCGTCGCCTCGGTGACCGTCCTGGGACGACTCGAGGACACCGACCTGGCCGAACTGTCCGCCCGCGGCATCGCCACCGCTCCGGTCTCGATGCAGGAACTGATCGTCCGTCTCACCACTCGCGCCGACCGGCGTGAGCCAACCTCTCGTCCGATGGGAGCCTCGCGATGAACCGCACAGCGAACGTCGTCCGCATGCAACTGATCAACAAGAAGATCTTCGTCTGGCTGCCGCTGACGATCTTCGGCGCCGCGTTCGCGATCTCGCTGATCATCTACGGGGCGATCTACGCCTCGGTCAGCGACCTCACCGACCCGATCTACGGCGGCGCATCACAGGCACCCCTCTGGTACTTCGCCGTGATCGGCATCCAGGCGATGTCGCTGACCTTCCCGTTCTCCCAGGCCATGAGCGTCACTCGTCGCGAGTTCTATCTCGGGACCACCCTCACCGCCCTCCTCGCGTCCATCGGCCTCGCCGTGCTGTACGTGATCGGCGGCCTGATCGAGAAGGCCACCGACGGTTGGGGGATCGACGGCTACTTCTTCGCGGTGCCGTGGATCTGGAACCAGGGACCCGCGGCCGCCGGCCTGCTGTACTTCATGGCGCCGATGCTCACGTTCACCATCGGCTTCTTCGCCGCCACCGTGTACAAGCGGTTCGGCATGCTGACACTGGTCCTCATCGGCATCGGTCTGGCCGCGGCGATCGCCCTCGCGATCTTGGGCATCAGTCTCGGCGGCGGCTGGCCGGCCGTCGGACGCTGGTTCACCGGTCTCACGCCGGTCGCGGTAGGCGGTTACGGGCTCGTCCTGGTGGCGGCGCTGTCGGGCGTCTCGTACGCGACTCTGCGGCGAGCGATTCCGTAGGACGCGTACGGCTCAGGTACGCGTACGGCTCAGCCGGCCGGACGGAGGCCGAGCCATACCGCGAGTCCGAGACCGCACAGACCGATCGCGATCCGCAGGGGCCGGGCAGGCAGCCGAGCGACCAGCGACGGCCCCATCCAGCCGCCGAGCAGACAGCCGATGCCCATCGCCACCGCCGCCGGCCAGTGCACCGGACCGAAGACGATGAAGGCGACGGCCGCGACCGCATTGGCGACGCCCAGAAGCGCCGATTTCAGCAGCATGGAGTGCCACAGCGGCAGACTCGTCAGGAGCAGCGCGAGCGCGAGAAAGATCACGCCGGCTCCCGCACCGAAATAGCCGCCGTAGATCGACACCACGAACACCGCGACCGGCCAGGCCACCGGACGGTCGGAGCCGTGCTCGATCCACCGTCGAAGACCGGGCTGCGCCAGCAGCGCGACCGACGCCAGCGCCACCAGGTACGGAACGACGTATCCGAACGCCGCGGCGGGCGCCAGCAGCAGCAACGCCGCACCCACGATTCCGCCGGCCAGCGCCATCAGCGACGAGCGCAGCAGCGACCGGCCGCCGTCGTCGGCAGTGAGCGCCCGGCCCGACTTCGCGAAGCTCCCCACACCGACGGCGACCAGAGCCACCGTGTTGGTGACATTGGCGGACAGGGGCGTCAAGCCCGCCGCGAGCAGCGCCGGATAGCTCACGATAGAAGCCAGCCCGGTCATGTAGCCGACCACGCCCGCACCGAACCCCGCGGCCACGAGTGCGAGGAGCCCGATCACCGTCATGCGGCGAGAGCGCTGTTCATGCGCGCCTCACGTGCCGTACGGCACTCAGTGTGCGAAGTGACGCGCCCCGGTCAGGTACATCGTGACGCCCGCAGCCTTGGCGGCCTCGATCACCTCGTTGTCGCGGACCGAACCGCCCGGCTGGACCACCGCGCGCACGCCGGCGTCGATCAGCACCTGAAGACCGTCGGGGAACGGGAAGAAGGCGTCGGACGCACCGACCGCGCCCGCCGCGCGCTCGCCCGCCCGGTTCACCGCCAGATGCGCGGAGTCGACGCGGTTGACCTGACCCATCCCGACGCCGACCGACGCACCGTCGGAGGCGAGCAGAATGGCGTTCGACTTGACCGCACGGCAGGCACGCCAGGCGAAGACCAGATCGCGCAGCGTCTGCTCGTCGGCCGCGGTACCCGTGGCGAGCGTCCAGTTGGCCGGATCGTCGCCCTCGGCGTCGATCACGTCGCGCTCCTGCAGAAGCAACCCGCCCGAGACCGGACGCATCTCGATACCGCTCCCGGCCGGAGCCTGCGCGACGAGGATGCGGATGTTCTTCTTCCGCGAGAGGACGTCCACCGCGCCGTCGGCGTAGCTCGGCGCGATGATGACCTCGGTGAAGATCTCCGCCACCTGCTCGGCCATCTCGACCGACACCTCGCGGTTGGTGGCGATCACGCCCCCGTACGCGCTGACCGGATCGCAGGCGTGCGCCTTGCGGTGCGCTTCGGCGATGTCGGCCCCCACCGCGATGCCGCAGGGGTTCGCGTGTTTGATTATCGCGACCGCCGGTCCGGCGTGGTCGTAGGCGGCACGCCAGGCGGCGTCGCCGTCGGTGTAGTTGTTGAACGACATCTCCTTGCCGTGCAGCTGCTCGGCCTGAGCCAGCCCCGGTGCTGCGTCGGTGTCGACGTAGAGCGCGGCCGCCTGATGCGGGTTCTCCCCGTAGCGCAGGGTGGCCGACCGCTTCCAGGTGGCGCCGGCCCACACGGGGAACTGCGCGCCGGTGGTCGCACCCGGTTCGCCTGCGGTCTCCTCCGACGGCGCGACCACCGAGGTCATCCACGAGGCGACGGCGACGTCGTAATCGGCTGTATGACGGAAGGCCTTGGCCGCCAGCTGCTTCCGCTGTGCCAGGGTGAACCCGCCACCGGCGACGGCGGCGGCTGCGTCCGGGTAGTCGGCGGGATCCACCACCACGCCCACCGACGGGTGGTTCTTGGCGGCGGCACGGACCATCGAAGGACCGCCGATGTCGATCTGCTCGACGCACTCGTCGGGGGCGGCACCGGAGGCGACGGTCTCGGTGAACGGGTACAGGTTCACGACCACCAACTCGAAGGGCGCCACGCCCAGCTCGTCGAGCTGCGCCAGATGATCGTCCTTGCGAGTGTCGGCCAGGATGCCCGCGTGCACCCGCGGATGCAGGGTCTTGACCCGCCCCTCGAGGCACTCCGGGAAGCCGGTCAGTTCGCTGACCTCGACCACCGGAACGCCCGCACCGGCGATGGTCTTGGCGGTGGAGCCGGTCGAGACGATCTCGACGCCCGCGCAGTGGAGGGCGGTCGCCAGTTCGGTGAGCCCGCTCTTGTCGTAGACGCTGATCAGCGCGCGCTTCACCGCGCGAGCTCCGGAGTCTGCAGGTGCATTCACTTGATGTGTGCCTTTCGTCCATCTGTGACAACGCCACGGGTCACGACCGCATGCACCACTTCCGGCAGCAGCACACGTTCGACTTCTTTGATGCGTTCGTGAAGGGTCTCTTCGGAATCGTCGGGCAGCACCTCCACGATGCGCTGCGCGAGGATCGGTCCGGTGTCGACGCCGTCGTCGACGAGGTGCACCGTGGTGCCGGTGACCTTGACGCCGTACGCGAGGGCGTCGGCGACCCCGTGCGCGCCGGGGAACGCGGGCAGCAGCGCGGGATGCGAGTTGAGGATCCGGCCGCCGAAACGGTCGAGGAATGCGGGGCCGAGGATCTTCATGAAGCCTGCGGTGACCACCCACTCCGGGGCCAACTCCGCGACCGAGGCGGTGAGCGCCGCGTCCCACGCCTCACGGTCGGGGTACTCCCGCAACTCGCAGAGGATCACGGGCAGGTCGGCGTCGACGGCGCGGTCGGCGGCCCCGCAGTCGCGGTCGACCACTACGCCGACGACGCGGAAGGGTGCGTCGTCGGTTGCTGCGAGGTCGAGGACTGCGGCCATCAACGATCCGGTGCCGGATGCCATGACGACCACGGGCACACGGGCGTCCTGGGCTGATGTCACGACCTACAGCTTAGTTGGGCAACTCCCGCACTGAACCGGGAGGTCGGTCCCCCGCCGGGGGTCCGTGGTCTGCGCCACTCGCGACCGCCGGATCGACGTCGTCGAGCGCCTCGGTCCCGTCCTCGTCACCCGAGTCCGGATCTTGGTCCGAATCCGCGTCCGCTCCCGGGTTCGAGTCCGCATCCGCGTCCACCGGTTCCGGCTCGTCGAGCAGTTCGTCAAGATCCAGGTCGGGAGCCCCGGACGCCCGCCGACCGCCGAACCTGCGGTTGAGCCAGAGGATCCCGGCGGTCGCCGTCGCCGTCACCCCGAGCGCGGTCAGCGTGAAGACCCCGGCCAGCGGAACACTGACGCCGGCCTCCCCCATCTCGCCGAGCGTGCCGCCCGAGAACGCCACAGCCACCACCATCAGCAGTGAGGCCACCGCCGCCCCCACGCCGATCGCCCGCAGATGGGCGACGAGGTCGTCGCTGCGGGTGTGCCAGCCGATCAGCACACCGGCCAGTGCGGGCACGGCGTAGAGCAACGCCCCCCAGGCGCCGAGATCGGAGCCGGGGACCACCGCCGCGATCGGCACCGGCGGCAGCGTCCCCGGATGCGTGCTCAGCGCATCGATCGTCGTGCCGCCCAGCGTCGCGCTCGCGCCCGCGGTGACGGCCGCGGCGTTCACCACGAAGTTCGGCAGGTAGAGGATCGACAACACCGACAGCCCGAGGTAGCCGTCGAAGGTGTTGCCTCGCGAGAGGAGATCGGAGACCGCGCCGAGATGCGCGAGGAAGCCCGCGAACACGGCAACCCCGCCCCCGGCGATCAAGGCGAAGAAGGCGGCGACCCCGGCTTCGGCGCCGATCCGGTCGGACGCAGCGACGGCGAACTCATCGAGGAACGGCCCGATCACGCGAGGGACCACGCCTGCCAGCGCCGCCACACCGTGGACCACGATCGTCATGCCGAACGCGGCGAGCGGACTCGGACTGCCCACCGGACCGGACGAACTGCCGTCGGCGACCACCGCGAGAGCGAGCGCGGTCGCGACCAGTGGCCCGACCACAGCCGTTCCAGCGATGCGCAGGAGCTCGTTGAACGAGGTCGCGTCGACCGTCGCCCGACGGACCACCCGGTACGTTCCGTATCCGATCAGGAGTGTCGGAACCAGCGGAAGCACCCCGATGGTGACGCCGCCGACGGTCAGCGCCGTCTGATTGGCCGCGAGCCATCCGGCCGCGGTCGCGGACCCGAAGCTGGAGAACCCCGCGCCCGCCGCGACCTTGGTGATCAGCACGGTCACCGCCGACACCAGCCAGGCGACGGTCGGAACGGTGAGCCCGACCTTGATCACGTCCCAGGTGGCGGGCAGTTTCGGCTCCTGGTCGGCACGGCGGGCCAGACGGACCTGCCGAAGACGGGCCGCCAGATTCGGAGTTGAAGGCGCGGACATCGCTTACCAGGGTGTCACGGTCCGGCAGTCGAGCCCCGCCGACGCGCCGCACTCCCCTGCCCCGAACGAAAAACTGTCGAGTTCGTACCCCGTACGGGTACGAACTCGACAGTTTCTTGACTGAGCGAGCAGTGCTACTGCTTGTCGGCGTCCTCCGGCTTCACGAAGGCGGTGGTCGCCCCGGCGTCCGAGGCCGGCGGGGTGTCGGCCTGACCGTACGACGGTGTCGCCGACGGCTGGCCGTAACTCGAACCGGGCTGGTAGGAGGCCTGCGCCTGCTGACCGTATCCGGCCGCCGGCTGCTGGGCCGCCTGCTGCTGGGCCTGCTGACCGTAGCCGTAGCCGTACGACGACGCCGCGGGATCCGCCGCCGGCGCCGCGTGGGCGGCGGCGGGAGCCGCGACCGCGGCCGACGCGTCGGCTGCGGCCGTCTTGATCTGACCCGCCTCGATGAGCAGCCACACCACCGCGGCCAGGAAGGCCAGGATGGAGGTGATCAGCAGGA
This sequence comes from Gordonia sp. PS3, assembly GCF_041950545.1. Lineage (NCBI taxonomy): Bacteria > Bacillati > Actinomycetota > Actinomycetes > Mycobacteriales > Gordoniaceae > Gordonia > Gordonia sp. PS3. Next base: position 3,033,503 of record NZ_CP169524.1, read on the forward strand.
TGATCGCGCCGGCTCCCTTGCCCGCGTCAGCGGTCGCGAACTGGAACACCGTGATGAGGGCACCGACGGTCGACAGCGCGAACACCACGCCTGCGACCCACTTCTCAGTACCGAGCAGGAAGGTCACGAGAGCCAGCACACCCGCGACGGCGATCAGACCGTACGGGGTCGCGAACTCGGTCTCGAACAGCTTCGCGCTGTACTGGGCACCGTACGGACCGGTCTCCTTGACCGCCACGAAGCCGCAGAACAGCGTGATGACGCCGAGCGCGCCGATGACGGCGGCGAGGATGGTCGTCGTGTTGGCGGGAAGGCCCTGACTCGCGGGCTGCTGCGGCTGCTGGTAGCCGTAGCCCTGCTGGCCGTACTGCTGCTGCGCCGCGTACTGCTGGCCGTAGCCGGCCTGCTGCCCGTACTGCTGCTGGCCGTACTGCTGCTGACCGTAGCCGGACTGCTGGCCGTACTGCTGACCGTAGGCCGACTGGGATCCGGCGTCGCCCTGGCCATAGCCAGACCCCGACTGCGGGTACGTCATCCGATCACTCCTCGTGAGACTAGGGCCACCGTGGGCGATGGCCGGCGAACTTCTGGTCCACGCTAATACACGTCCCTGTCTGTCCGCTGAACGCCGTCCATCGGTCGAATCACCAGCGATGGGCTCTTCCCTGCTCGGCGTACCACTCGATGAGGCCGTAGTCGTCGACCGACTTCGGATCCACGTTGACCTCGCTCCGGCCGGCGAGAATCGCCGTGACCGGCACTTCCAGCTTCTTCCCCGTCCGGGTGTGCGGGATGCCCGGCGCGAGGATCATCTCGTCGGGAACGTGCCGCGGCGACAACCGAGTCTTCACCTCGGCGGCGACACGCGCGGACAGTTCATCGGTGAGTTCGGCACCGGGGACCAGGGTCACGAACAGCGGCATCCAGTATTTGCCGTCCGGTCCGTCGACGCCGAGCACGAAGGCCTCGGCGATCTCCGGCATACCCTCGACCACCTCGTAGATGTCGGCCGAACCCATGCGGATGCCGTGCCGGTTCAGCGTCGCATCGCTGCGGCCGTGGATCACCAGCGATCCGCGCTCGGTGACGGTGACCCAGTCACCGTGCCGCCACACCGGCTTAGCCGGGCCCTCGCCCTCCCATTCGTGAGCGAAGTACGCCTTCCGGTAGCGCTCCCCGTCGGGGTCGTTCCAGAATCTGACCGGCATGGACGGCATCGGCGTGGTGACGACCATCTCGCCCACTTCGCCGATCAGCGGCCGACCGCTCGGCGACCAGCTCTCGAGTCCGACGCCGAGATAGCGTGCCGACAGTTCCCCGGCGACCACCTCCACTCCCGTGGTACCACCCGCGAATGCGCTCACGACGTCGGTGCCACCGCTGATCGAGGACACCGGCAGACCCGCCTTCACGTTCTCGTCGATCCATCCGAACAGATCCGCCGCGAGCGTCGAACCGGTGCTGCCCAGCAGCCGCAGCGCCGAGAGGTCGTGGTCCGCGCCGGGATGGAGTCCGGCCTTGCGCGAGGCCTGCAGCTGTCCCGGGCTGGTGCCGAAGAAGGTGACCCGTTCGTCGGCCACGATCTGCCAGAGGCGGTCCGCGTCCGGGTAGAGCGGCGAACCGCTGTACGTGATGATCCGGGACCCCACCAGCAGCCCGGCGACCTGGTAGTTCCACATCATCCACGACAGGGCCGTCTGCCAGAAGAAGACCGACTCGGTGTCCAGATCCGACTGGATCGCCGCCGCCTTCAGGTGCTCGAGCACCACGCCGCCGTGCCCGTGGACGATGCCTTTGGGGCGGCCCGTGGTGCCCGAGGAGAACAGCACCCACAGCGGATGATCGAACGCGACCTTCACCGGCTCGGGACGGCGACTCTCGTCCGCGATCACCTCCGACCAGCGCACCACTGCGGCGCCGGGGTCGCCGACGTCACCGGCGCCGGGGTCGCCGACCATGATGTGCGTCACCTCGTCGCCGAGCAGTCCGGCGAGCGTGACCGAGTCGGCGCGCTTGTCGACCTCCTTGCCGTTGTATCGGTAGCTCGCGGCGGAGACGAGCACCGTGGGCTCCAACTGCGCGAGCCGGCCGGCCGCACCCTCCGGCGCATAGTCCTGACCGCAGCCCGACCAGATCGCGCCCAGTGACGCGGTGGCGAGGAACGCGATCACGGCCTCCGGGATGTCGGGCAGGTACGCCGCGACGACGTCGCCGCGGCCGACACCCGCCTCGCGGAGCGCGTGCGCGACGGCGCCGACCCGAACCGGGAGTTCGGCCCACGTGACCGACGTGCGGTTGCCGTCCTCGTCCAATCCGACGATCGCCTCGCCGGGCAGATCCGCATGTCTCAGCACCACGTCGACGTAATTCAGTGCCGTACCGGGGAACCACACGGCACCGGGCATGGTGTCGTCGGCAAGCACCGCGTCGTCCCCGTCGCCCAGCGGCGTCTGGGCGATCTCGTCGAGCGCGAAGAAATCCCACACGCACCGCCAGAAGCCCGGCAGATCGGTCACCGACCGTTGCCAGACGTCGTCGTATGAGGTCAGCGGCGCTCCGGCGCGTTCGGAGAACTTCTCGGCGAAACGATCGAAGACGGTCACGACCCCAGCCCCAGGACCTCGATCGCGCGTTCGCGCATCTCCACTTTGCGCACCTTGCCGGTGACGGTCATCGGGAACTCGTCGACGATCTGCACGTACTTGGGAATCTTGTGACGGGAGATGTGACCGGTGGCGAACTCACGGATCGAGTCCGCGGTCAGTTCGTCCGCGCCTTCGCGAACCCGGATCCAGGCCATCAGTTCCTCGCCGTACTTCTCGTCCGGGACACCGATCACCTGGGCGTCGATGATGTCCGGATGCGTGTAGAGGAACTCCTCGATCTCACGCGGGTAGATGTTCTCTCCGCCGCGGATCACCATGTCCTTGATGCGGCCGGTGATTCTGACGTATCCGTTGTCGGCCATGACCCCGAGGTCGCCGGTGGCCATCCAGCCGTCGGCGTCGAGCACCTCGGCGGTCTTCTCCGGATCGTTCCAGTAGCCCTTCATCACCGAGTACCCGCGGGTGCGGAACTCGCCGGTCTCACCGCGCGGCAGGGTCTCGCCGGTCAGCGGGTCGGCGATCTTGATCTCCAAGTGCGGCCCGACACGGCCGACCGTCCCCACGCGAAGGTCGAGGTCGTCGTCCATGCGCGTCTGCGTCGAGACCGGGCTGGTCTCGGTCATGCCGTAGCAGATCGACACCTGCGACATGTTCATCTCGTCGATCACCCGGCGCATCACCTGCTCCGGGCACGGCGAGCCCGCCATGATGCCGGTACGCAGGGAGGACAGGTCGAAGGCGGTGCCCTCGTCGGCGCTCGAGTCCAGGAGAGCCAACTCGGCGATGAACATCGTCGGCACGCCGTAGAGGCTGGTGCACCGATACTTCTCGACCGCCGCGAGTGTGGCTTTCGGATCGAAGGCCGGGGCGGGGATCACCATGGCGCAGCCGAAGGCGATCGCCGCGAGGTTGCCCATCACCATGCCGAAGCAATGGTAGAAGGGCACCGGCAGGCAGATGCGGTCGTGCTGGGTGTACTCCAGCAGCGATCCGACCAGATAACCGTTGTTGCCGATGTTGAGATGAGTGAGCGTGACGCCCTTCGGCGCTCCGGTGGTACCGGACGTGTACTGGATGTTGATCGGATCGTCCGGGTTCAGTCCGGCCGCGATCTCGGCGATCTCGGCCACCTCCGCCGCCGACGGCGGGGTCAGCATCTCGGCGAAGGCATCCGACTCGAACAGCACCACCTCGCGCAGGTCCGGCGTCTGGTCGCGCACGTCCTCGAGCATGACGGCGTACTCCGAGTCGCGGAAGCTCGTGGCCGCCAGCACCAGCGAGGTGCCCGACTGCTTGAGTGCGTACGCGAGCTCGTGGCGCCGGTACGACGGATTGATCACGACCAGGATCGCGCCGATCTCGGCGGCCGCGAACTGAGTCAGCACCCACTCGAACCGGTTCGGAGCCCAGAGCCCCACGCGATCGCCCGGCGTCACCCCGTGCCGGAGAAGTCCGGCCGCCAACGCCACGACGTCGCGGCGGAACTCGGCGTACGTCCAGGTCCGGTCGACGGCGGCGTCGATCAGGGCGTCGGAGTCCGGATAGCTGCCCGCGGTGGCGGCGAGGGTCGCACCGATCGTCTGGGTGAGAAGTGGGGGCTCGGTCTCCCCGATCGCGTACGAGGGGGCGGCGGCTGTGCCGGTCATGGTGTCCTCCGTGAGGGTTGAGGTGTCTCGTGGGGGTCGGGTGGGTCGGTCGGATGCGGGGGCGAGTGCCGGCTCAGCCGGCGGGAGGCTGCATCACCCGGGCGAGGATCGCTCGGGCTTGGGCGATCACCGGGCCGTCGATCATCTGCCCGTCGACGGCGAACACGCCGCCGTCGTGCGCGAGGGCGCCGTCGCACACCTTGCGGGCCCATTCGACGCGCTCGGCCGACGGTGCGTAGCCGGCGCGGATGTGCTCCACCTGACTCGGATGGATGCAGGCGGTGGCCGTGTAACCCTGGGCGACGGCGTCGCGGACCTCCGCCACGAGTCCGTCCACGTCCGCGATGTCGATGTGGACCGCGTCGATCGCCGCCACACCGAAGGCCGCGGCCGCGAGCCGGACCCGTGCCCGGACGTGCCTGGCGATGTCGCGGTAGCCGCCGGTGCCCGGCTCGTCCGCACCGAATCTGCTCGACGTGCCGCCCATCCCGGCCGCGAGATCCTCGGCACCCCACATCAGGCCGACGCAGTTGGGCGCCGCCGCGATCTCCTCGACACGAACCGCGCCGAGAGGTGTCTCGATGAGCGCGATGGTGGGCAGTCCGTGCGCGGTGATCTGCGCCGCGGATTCGACCTTCGCCTGCATCACGACCCGATACGGCGTGCACTGCACCGCGTCCAGATCCCGCTGATGCTCCACGCTGCCCGCGGGGTTGATCCGCACGATCACCCGGTCGGCCGCGATCGGATCGGCGATCAACGCCTCCCGGGCGTCGGCCTTGTTGACCTCGGCGACGGCGTCCTCGAGATCGAGGATCACCATGTCGGCGCGGTCGAGCGCCTTGGCGTACCGCTCGGGGCGGTCGGCCGGGCAGAACAGCAGAGCCGGTCCGGCCGGCGTCCAGGATTGCGCTGTGGACCCTGTCATTCCCGACCCTCTCACTCCGGACACTGTCATTCCCCTTCGGGTCGAACGCGCACGAGGGTCGAGCGCGAGGCACGGGCCACGATCACTCCGTCCTGATTGCGGCCGATGTGCGTCAGGTCGACGATCCCCTCGCCCGGACGCGACTTGGACAGCCGCTTGCCGGTGCACTCGGTCTCGCCGTACAGGGTGTCGCCGGCGAACATCGGTGCCGGGAAGGCGATGTCGTGGAAGCCGAGATTCGCGACCAGCGTCCCCTGAGTCAGCTGTGCCACCGACAGCCCGACGATCGTCGACAGCGTGAGCATCGAGTTCACCAGCCGCTGACCGCCGAAGCCCGGCTGCGTGGCCGACCACGCCGCGTCCAAGTGCAGGGCCTGGGTGTTCATCGTCAGCGTGGTGAAGAACGTATTGTCCGCCTCGGTGATGGTGCGCCCGGGACGGTGTTCGTAGACGGTGCCGATCTCGAACTCCTCGAACCAGAGCCCACGCTGCGTGACGTGCTTGGCGCCGCCGTCGGCCGCGGTCATGCCGGCAGTCCCAGCGATCGCGCGATCAGCATGAGCTGCACCTCGGTGGTGCCCTCGCCGATCTCGAGGATCTTGGAGTCGCGGTAGTGCCGGGCCACCGGGTACTCGTTCATGAAGCCGTAGCCGCCGTGGATCTGCGTCGCCGTCCGGGCGTTGTCCATCGCGGCCTCCGAGGAGATCATCTTGGCGATCGCGGCCTCCTTCTTGAAGGGCTTGCCCGCGAGCATCTTGGCGGCGGCGTCGTAGTACGCCATCCGCGCGACGTGCGCCCGGGCCTCCATGCGGGCGATCGCGAACGACACCGACTGGAACTCGGCGATCGCCTTGCCGAACGACTTGCGCTCGCGGGCGTACTTGACCGATTCGTCGACGCAGCCCTGGGCGACGCCGGTCGCGAGACCGGCGATGGCGATCCGGCCCTCGTCGAGGATCGACAGGAAGTTCGCATAGCCGCGGCCTCGTTCGCCGAGCAGGTTCTCCCGTGGCACGCGCGCGTCGTCGAAGCTCAGCGGGTGGGTGTCGGAGGCGTTCCAGCCGACCTTGTTGTACGCGGGTTCAGCGGTGAAACCCGGTGTTCGGGCGGGCACGATGATCGTCGAGATCTCCTTCTTGCCGTTGTCGCGCTGCCCGGTGACCGCCGTGACGGTCACGAGCGAAGTGATGTCGGTGCCGGAGTTGGTGATGAACTGCTTGCCACCGTTGATAACCCACTCGTCGCCGTCCTCGCGTGCCGTGGTCGCGGTGGCGCCGGCGTCCGAACCGGCGCCGGGCTCGGTGAGACCGAAGCCCGCGAGACGGCGGCCCGCGAGCAGATCCGGCAGCCAGGTCTCCTTCTGCTCCTGGGTGCCGAACTTGTAGATCGGCATCGCGCCGAGACCGACCCCGGCCTCGAGCGTGATCGCGACCGATTGGTCGACCTTCCCGAGTTCCTCGAGTGCGAGGGCGAGCGCGAAGTAGTCGCCGCCCATCCCGCCGAACTCCTCGCTGAACGGCAGGCCGAACAGGCCCATCTCGCCCATCTGCCCGACGACCTCGTACGGGAAGGTCTTCTTCTCATCGTGTTCGGCGGAGACGGGCGCCACCACCTGCTGTGCGAAGTCGCGCACCGTGTTCACCAGGTCGGTGTATTCCTGCGTCAGTTCCATGGAGTGAGATTCCTCGTCGTATGTGGGGCCGGGTCCATCGGTCCGGCGCTGTCTGTGGATCGCTGTCTGGGGTTGAAAGTCTCTGGCTGGGGAGCCGTGTGTCGTTGACGTGGTTCGCGTCGAAGCGGCTCAGTCGTCGACCTGGACGTGCGCGAGCAGTTGCTGCGCGTCCACCTTGTCCCCGACCCGGACCTTGATGGACGCGGTTCCGTCGATCGGAGCGCGAAGGGTGTGCTCCATCTTCATCGCCTCGACCACCACCAGCGGGTCGCCGGCCGCGACCTGCTCGCCGTCGACCCCGGGCACCGCGACCACGGTGCCCGGCATCGGACTGACGATGTGGCCCGCGGCATCGCCTTCATCGTGCTCCGACAGCGCACGGACCGTGTGCAGAATCCAGGTTCCCGGCCGGCCCGACACCCAGCGGCGACCGCCGCGGGCGTCGACCGCCACCTCCCAGCGGTGCGAACGTCCGTCGACGATCAGGTCGAAGGCGTCGCCGGGCACCTGGCGCAGCCGCACCGGGGCCTGCCACGGTTCGCGGTCGAGATCCTCGAAGGAGATCGTCACGTGTGCGTCGAGGGTCCCCGGCCGCGGCGTGCGGTTCTGATCGATCTGCGCCGACACCGTGTAGACGTGCCCGGACTCGGCCAGCCGCGCGAGGACCGGTGACGGTGCGCCGATGCGGAAGCCGATCGCGGACGACCAGAGATCGTCCGGGTCGCCGAGGTCCAGAGCGCCGAGCGCACCCGCGACCAGCGCGTGCGGATCGGGCATCGGGGCGGCGTAGTCGGCGGCGATCCGGTCGAGCAGTTCGGTGTCGAGCACACCGTCGCGCACATCGCGCTGCGCGAGCGCGTAACGGCAGAAGCCGATGTTGGTCACGACGCCGAGCAGCCGGGTCTCCGACAAGGCCTCGTCGAGACGGTCGAGCGCCTCGGCGCGATCGGTGCCGTAAGCGATCACCTTGGCCAGCATCGGGTCGTAATCACTGCCGATCACCGACCCCTCCTCGATGCCGCTGTCGACGCGGACACCGGGCCGCTGAGCCCCGGTGGCGAGCCGAGCCGGCTCCATCGAGGCCGCACGCGGCCACGACAGCCGCGTCACCTCGCCACCGGTCGGCAGGAATCCCTGCGCCGGATCCTCGGCGTAGACGCGTGCCTCCACCGCGTGACCGGTCATCACGATGTCGTCCTGCGTCAAGGCCAGCTTCTCGCCGCGGGCGATCCGCACCTGCTGCTCCACCAGGTCGACACCGGTCACCATCTCGGTCACCGGATGCTCCACCTGCAGCCGGGTGTTCATCTCCATGAAGAAGAAGTCCTCGGGCGCGGTGGCCGAGACGATGAACTCGACGGTTCCCGCCCCGGTGTAGCCGACGCTGCGGGCCGCATCGCAGGCCGCCTCGCCGATCCGCTGCCGGGTGGCCTCGTCGAGCAGCGCCGACGGCGCCTCCTCGATGACCTTCTGGTGGCGGCGCTGCAGGGAGCACTCGCGCTCACCGAGATGGATCACGTTGCCGTGCTCGTCGGCCAGGATCTGCACTTCGATGTGCCGCGGCGTGAGCACGAAGTGTTCGAGGAACAGGGTGTCGTCGCCGAACGCCGACGCCGCTTCGCGACGCGCGGTGGCCAGCGCCTCGGGAAGTCCGGACGGGTCCTCCACGCGGTGCATGCCTTTGCCGCCGCCGCCCGCACTCGGCTTGATGAGTACGGGGAAGCCGACGCCGCCCGCGGCGTCGATCAGTTCCTGATCCGTCAGGCCCGGACGGGAGATGCCCGGGACAACGGGCACGCTGCGTTTGGTGACCGCGTCGCGCGCGGTGATCTTGTCGCCCATCGTGGCGATCGCCGATGCGGGCGGTCCGATGAAGATGATGCCCGCTTCGGCCAGCGCCTCGGCGAACTGCTGGTTCTCCGACAGGAAGCCGTAGCCGGGGTGCACGGCGTCGGCACCGGTGAGCCGGGCCGCCTCGATGACGGCGTCGATCCGCAGATAGCTCTGCGTCGCCGGTGCCGGGCCGAGCCGGACGGCCTCGTCCGCGGCCTTGACGTGCGGGGCGTCCGCATCCGCGTCCGAGTACACGGCCACCGATTTGATGCCCATGTCGTGGAGCGTGGCGATCACACGGCAGGCGATCTCGCCGCGGTTGGCGACGAGGACCTTGCGAATGCTGCGAGTGTCAGTAGTGGTGTTCACGTGCATGTCCCTCACATCCGGAAGACGCCGTAGGCGGGATCGTCGAGCGGCGCGTACCGGCAGGCCTCCAGGGCCAGCCCCAGCACGGTTCGGGTATCGGCGGGATCGATGATCCCGTCGTCCCACAGTCTCGCCGTGGAGTAGTACGCGTCGGATTGACGCTCGAACTGATCGCGGATCGGCGCCTTGAAGGCCTCTTCCTCCTCCGCCGACCAAGTGCCGCCGGAACGTTCGATACCGCCCCGACGGACCGTGGCCAGGGTGTCTGCGGCCTGCGGTCCGCCCATGACGGAGATCCGGGCGTTGGGCCACATCCACAGGAAGCGCGGCGAGTATGCGCGGCCGCACATGGAGTAGTTGCCCGCGCCGAACGAGCCGCCGATCATCACGGTCAGCTTGGGCACGCGTGCGCAGGCCACGGCGTTGACCATCTTGGCGCCGTTCTTGGCGATGCCGCCCTCCTCGTACTGGCGACCCACCATGAAACCGGTGATGTTCTGGAGGAAGATCAGCGGGATGCGGCGCTGGTCGCACAGTTCGATGAAGTGCGCTCCCTTGAGCGCCGACTCGCTGAACAGCACGCCGTTGTTGGCCACGAACCCGACCGGGTGACCGTGGATCTTCGCGAACGCCGTCACCAGCGAGGTGCCGTAGCCGGCTTTGAACTCGGTGTACTCGCCGCCGTCGGACAGGATCTCGATGACCTCGCGCACGTCGTACGGGATCCGCGAATCGGTCGGCACCACGTCGTAGATGTCGGTCTGCGGGCGCTGCGGCGCGCGGGTGGGCACCGTCTCCCACTGCGCGGGCTCGCGCGGGCCGAGGGTGGCGATGATCTCGCGCACCTTGGCCAGTGCCTGCTCGTCGTTGTCGACGAGGTGATCGGTGACGCCGGAGACGGTGGAGTGCATGCTTCCGCCGCCGAGTTCCTCCGCGGTCACGTCCTCGCCCGTCGCAGCCTTCACCAGCGGCGGGCCCGCCAGGAAGATGGTGCCCTGGTTCCGCACGATGACGTTCTCGTCGCTCATCGCCGGGACGTAGGCGCCGCCCGCAGTCGAGGAACCGAGAACTGCCGAGATCTGCGGAATCCCGGCCGCGCTCATCGTGGCCTGGTTGTAGAAGATGCGGCCGAAGTGCTCCCGATCCGGGAAGACGTCGTCCTGGTTGAGGAGCATCGCACCGCCGGAGTCGACCAGGTAGATGCACGGCAGCCGGTTCTGCGACGCGATCTCCTGCGCGCGCAAATGCTTCTTGACGGTCACCGGGTAGTACGTGCCGCCCGACACCGTGGCGTCGTTGGCGACGATCATGCATTCGCGGCCGTGGATCCGGCCGATGCCGGCCACCACGCCGGCCGCCGGAGCCTTGCCGTCGTACATGTCGTAGGCCGCGAGCGGAGCCACCTCCAGGAACGGCGAACCCGGATCGATCAGGGCGTCGATCCGGTCGCGTGGGAGGAGCTTGCCGCGCGAGAGATGTCGCTCTCGCGCCTTCTCGCCGCCGCCCTGCGCCGCGGCGAGCAGCCGGGTCCGCAACACGGCCACGTTGGCGTGATGCGCGTCTGAAGAGGATGTCGCCGTCATGCCGCCCTTTCAGTTAGCTTCGATTAACTGAAATACAGGATAGGTGACGGCGCCCACATTCGCCAGTCCCTGGCGGGGGCTCACAGCGGAATGAGTGAATTGTGCAGCTGAGGCGCCCTCGCACGGACCCGAAACGGTCTCGTGGGAGCCTGGCCGGCGTGCCGTCAGCTCTGCAACGCGCCCATCGCCATTCCGGTCAGCAATCCGCGCAGCCGGTCCCGGGGAAACTCCGGAAGCCGCGGCGAGGAGTTGAGCAGACCGAACATGGCGTGGATGCGCACCCGCGCCTCCACGGCCTCGAGTGCGACGCCGCGGTCGGCCGCGTGATCCATCAGGACCCGCACCCACACCTCGACGTACCGGCGCTGCAACGAACGCACACGGTGCCGCGCCTGCGGCGACAGCGACCACAGATCGCGGTCCTGCACACTGATCAGGTCCGGCCGGGTCACCAGCACGTCGATGTGGAACTCGATGAGTCGTTCGAGCACCTCGACCGGTGTTCCGCCCTCGGCCGCCGCGGCCACGCCGCCGTCGTGCAGCCGCTCGCTGATGTCGATCAGAATCGTGTCGAGCAGCTCGGATTTGGACTGGAAGTGCCGGTACATGGCCGGGCCGCTGATCCCGACCTCGGCGCCGATGTCCTCCAGCCGCACTCCGTTGTAGCCGCGCTGGGCCATCTGCCTGGCCGCCGCCGACAGGATCTCCACGCGCCGCGCCGCCTTCGCCTGTTCACGGCGAGTTGCCGGTCGCGGCGTCGGGACGGGTTGCGAAGACATGACGCTGCCGACTCTACCGCCCGACCCGCACCCGCCCCGAGCGATCGGCGACGGGGTCGGTGGCGATCCAGCGGTCGATCGCCGCCACCGTCTCGTCGAGTGTCGTCACGACCTCGTCGACGATTCCCAGCCGGCGCAGCTCGCGCACCCAGACGTGCTGAGCCCGGGCCATTTCGGCCGCATGGTCGACGTCGCCGCGCATGATGACGCTCGCCCCCTCGGGCGGAAGCGGTGCGAGCCAGCCGTCAGCGGCACCGATCACCCGATCGGCCGGGAACATCGCGAGCGCCGCGCCGCCCGTGCCCTGCCCGAGCAGAACCGACGCCGTGGGAGTCGCGGCCGACAGCAGCTCCATCGTGCACGCGGCGATCTGCCGAGCCAGGCCCGATTCCTCGGCCGCCCGCGACAGTTCGCCGCCGCTGGTGTCGACGACGGTCACCAGCGGCAGTCCCCATCGGACGGCGAGCGCGATACCCCGGCGAGCGACGCGAAGGGCGTCGGCCGAGATCGACCGGCCCTCCGATTGGATCCGGCGATCCTGCCCCGCCAGCACCACTGGACGGCCGCCGAACCTCGCGAGCGCGATACGGATCGGCCCGTCGCCCGCCAGCCGCACCGCCCCGAGATGAGTCTCGAGTTCGGTCAGCCCGGGGCGCATCCGGTCACGTGTGGCGGCCACCGCCGACCACGCGTCGTCGACCTCCGCTGCGAGCGGTCCCGCCGCCTCGTGCCGGACGGCCGGCGCAGCGGGATCGAGCGCCGCGAGGACGCTCGCGACCCGAGCGCCGAGGCGGCGGTGGTCGACGACGTCGTCGACGAATCCCAGGCGGTGCAGGTTCTCGGCGGTCTGCACGCCCGCCGGGAACTGGCGGCCGTGGATGCCCGCGTACACCTTGGGTCCGAGGAATCCCGTCAGTGCTCCGGGTTGAGCCCAGGTGACGTCGCCGAGCGCCCCCCAGGAGGCGAAGACCCCGCCCGTGGTCGGATGTCGCAGATACACCAGGTAGGGCAGCCCGGCGTCGCGGTGCTCGGCTACGGCAGCGGTGATGGCGGCCATCTGAAGGAACGCGGGCGTGCCCTCCTGCATGCGCGTTCCGCCGGACGCGGGAAGCGCCAGGAGAGGCAGCCGCTCCGCCGTGGCGCGGCGCACCGCCTCGACGATCCGCGCACCGGCCGTCGCACCGATCGACCCGCCCGATACGCCGAATTCGCTGACCACCAAGGCGATGGGACGACCGCAGACGCGCCCCGAGCCGGTACAGACCGACTCCGGCTCGGTGGACCGATCCCAGCTGCACCACGTCCCGTCGTCGAGCACGGCGTCGATCATCGCCGCGGCGTCTGGCCGCTCATTACCCGGCCGCCCATTACCCGGCCGCTCAGTACCCATATGCCCGATGATGCCTGACGCCGGGCGTTCGGGCAGTCAACTCATGTTCGGCGTCCACAACGGGTAGCACCAGCGCTGCGGGACCGGCGAGATCGCGTCGATGGCCGCGCAGATCAGAAAGCAGACCGTACCCGTGCAGTACATCCGCGGAGGGGGCGCGTGGGTCGGTGCGGCCGACGCGGCCGGTGCCCCGGCGAAGGCGACGGTGAGTCCGACCGCCGCCACGGCGGCGAGGAGCGTGATTCTGCGGATCATGGCGAGCCTCCAATCCCCTGTGGACTGCCTCCGGCGAACGCTCTGTCCTCGACGCTACGACGAGCGACGAGCCTCGTCCAGGGCGCAGCACGATTCGGCCGAACGATCACCGCTCGCGTCCGACCGAGCTCAGAATCGGGGCGGCGGCCCCTGGTCGGCGGGAGCACGACCGTCGATCACCGCGGCGATCGCCAACAACGCCGCTTGGATGAAACCGACCGTCAGCGCCACATAGGCACCGGCCCCGAGACTCAGGAACGGCGGAAGACCCAGTGCGCAGACGAGCAGACCCAGCCAGCCGAAGATCGCGAGTAAGGCCAGCAACGGCAGGTAGCGCCGCCACCTCGGTGCGGCCAGCCCCGCTGCCGCGACACCGACTGTCCCCAGCAGCAGAAAGAACCAGCCGGGACTGAGAATCAGCGACGGGCTGAGGTAAGCGGGCACATCGAAGGTTCCGTTCATGCCAGTGGCCCAGACCTCGGCCTTGTGGTCGATCTCGTCGGAGACCGTCACCCAGCCGAGGAATCCCATGAAGAACGTGACCAGTCCGGCCGCCGTGGACCCGACAGCCATCAGGACCGGCGTCGGAGTGCGCGAGAGGAGTGGGGGCCTGGCGGGAGGCGGCGGGTAACCGGGCGCGCCGTACATCATCGGCGGCGGTCCCGGCGGCGCACTCGGTCCCGGACCGTATCCGGGCATCGGGTTGGCGGAAGTCCAGGAATTCGTCTCCTGGCCGAGGGCCTGCTGCGAGTCCGGCTTCGGGTCCGGCTGATCCGGATGCGGCGGGTTGGTCATGTCCGTATCTAACCACCCGGATCCGACACTGCGGGCCCGGTCGACGGCGGCGGTCCGCCGCTCTCTCATCCGTCGGTGTAGATCACCTTGGTCCGCAGCACCGCGTCCTGCAACGACATCCGCCGCGGAGACAACACCACCCAGAACAGTCCGACCGGGAACACCACGCAGGTCAACGCCCGGAGCAGGATCTGCGCAAAGTGCATCGGCCGTCCGCTGACGCGCACCACGCGCAGTCCCATCAGCACGTTCCCCACCGTCCGGCCGGTCACCGACCACCCGGCGACCAGATAGACGAACGCGATGCCGAGGAATCCGCTGGTGGTGAACCACCACCCGACCTGCGGGAAGGCGAAGTTGGTGATATCCATCGTGAACAGGACGAAGGCCGTCCCCAGATAACCGAGACCGAGAAGCGCGACCACCAGCACCACGTCGATGACGGCGGCGATCAGCCTGGTCACGATCCCCGCGGTCCGCGGCCGCGCGTCGCGCGGCTCAGTCATCGTCGGACTTCCGGCGGAAGACCCGGTTCACGAAGCCCTCCACGGCGTCGTCGGCGCGTTCGCTGCTGGTCCGGACGTCGGAGATCATCTCGGTCGTCACGGTGGAACTGGCGTCGCGCACGATCGACGAGAGATCCACGCCGTTGATCACCCGGTTGCCGACCACGACCAGATCGACGCCCGCGAGGACGGCGTCGAGATCGATGCGCCGGACCGCCTTGTCGAGGTCGACTCCGTCGACCACCGCGTCGATGTCGAGTCTGGCCAGAACCGGGTTGAGATCGAGCCGGTCGAGGATCGGCGTCAGGTCGATGCCGTCGAGCACCTTCTGCAGATCGATGGTGTCGATCACCGCGTTGAGGTCCAGTCGTTCCACGACGGCCTGCAGATTCACTTCGCCGAGCACCCGGTCGAGGTCGACGGCCGCGAGCAGCACCTCGGTCAGGTCGATCTCTTCGGTGAGGAATGCGATCGCCTCGGACAGCACGCCGCGGATCACTGCACGCGGAACATCGAGCACGCGGTTCACGGCACCCGAGACCAGATCGGTTATCACTCGACGATTATGGCTGAATGCGAAACGTCCCGGTGCGGCAATGCAGCCGTACCGGGACGTTTCGTCGTCCGACTCTCAGGTCCGTCCGGACCGGAGTCCGATCAGAGTGCGTCGAAGAGCTCGCGCGCCAGTGCGGCGGTCTCGCTCGGGGTCTTGCCGACCTTGACGCCGGCGGCCTCGAGGGCCTCCTTCTTGGCCTGCGCGGTGCCGGAACTGCCAGAGACGATGGCGCCTGCGTGGCCCATGGTCTTGCCCTCCGGCGCGGTGAAGCCCGCGACGTAGCCGACGACCGGCTTGGTGACGTTGGCCTTGATGTAGTCGGCCGCACGCTCCTCGGCGTCGCCGCCGATCTCGCCGATCATGACGATGAGCTTGGTCTCCGGATCCTTCTCGAAGGCCTCGATCGCGTCGATGTGGGTGGTGCCGATGACCGGGTCTCCGCCGATGCCGATGGCGGTCGAGAAGCCGAGGTCGCGCAGCTCGTACATCATCTGGTAGGTCAGGGTGCCCGACTTCGACACGAGGCCGATCGGGCCCTTGCCGGTGATGTTGTTCGGGGTGATGCCGACCAGCGCCTCGCCCGGCGTGATGATGCCGGGGCAGTTCGGGCCGATGATGCGGGTCTTGGCGCCCTTGTCGACGTTGTACGCCCAGGCGTAGGCCGAATCCTGGACCGGGATGCCCTCGGTGATGACCACGAGCAGCGGGATCTCGGCATCGATGGCCTCGATGATGGCGTCCTTCGAGAAGGCGGGCGGCACGAAGGCGATCGAGGTGTCGGCCCCGGTCTTCTCCATGGCCTCGGCGACCGATGCGAACACCGGCAGTTCGACGGTGTTACCGTCGGCGTCCACGTGCGAGACGGTGGTGCCTGCCTTGCGGGCATTGACACCGCCGACGACGTTGGTGCCGGCCTTCAGCATCAGCGCGGTGTGCTTGGTGCCCTCGCCGCCGGTGATGCCCTGGACGATGACCTTGTTGTTCTTGTTCAGGTAGATCGACATGAGTCTTCTTCGTCTCCTACTGGTTCGCCAGCTCAGCGGCCTTGTCGGCACCCGAGTCCATGGTGTCCGCCAGGGTCACCAGCGGGTGGTTGGCCTCGGCCAGGATCTTGCGACCCTCCTCGACCTTGTTGCCGTCGAGACGGACCACCAGCGGCTTGCTGGCGGCGTCGCCCAGCTTGGCGAGCGCGCCGACGATGCCGTTGGCGACCGCGTCACAGGCGGTGATGCCGCCGAAGACGTTCACGAAGACGCTCTTGACCTGCTCGTCGCCGAGAATGACGTCCAGACCGGCCGCCATCACCTCGGCGGACGCACCGCCGCCGATGTCGAGGAAGTTGGCCGGCTTCACGCCGCCGTGGTTCTCACCGGCGTAGGCGACCACGTCGAGGGTCGACATGACCAGACCCGCACCGTTGCCGATGACGCCGACCTGACCGTCGAGCTTGACGTAGTTGAGGTCGTTCTCCTTGGCCTTGAGCTCGAGCGGATCGGTGGCGTCCTTGTCCGCGAACTCGGCGTGGCCCGGCTGCCGGAACTCGGCGTTGCCGTCCAGCGTCACCTTGCCGTCGAGCGCCAGGATCTGATCGTCCGGCGTGCGCACCAACGGGTTGACCTCGACGAGCAGTGCGTCTTCGGCGACGAAGACCTCCCACAGCTTCTGAATGGTCACGGCGGCCGCGTCGAGGACCTCGGCGGGCAGATGGCCCTTCTCGGCGATCTCGCGCGCGAACGCCAGGTCGACGCCCTTGACCGCGTCGACGGCGATGCGAGCCAGCCGGTCCGGCTTGGTTGCGGCGACCTCTTCGATCTCCATGCCGCCCTCGACCGAGCACATGGCCAGGTAGGTGCGGTTGGCGCGATCGAGCAGGAAGGAGATGTAGTACTCCTCGGCGATGTCACTGGCCTCGGCAACGAGGAGCTTCTTGACAACGTGGCCCTTGATATCGAGCCCGAGGATGTTTTCAGCGTGCGTCTGTGCGTCATCAGGGGTTGCGGCGTACTTGACGCCACCGGCCTTACCGCGGCCGCCGACCTTGACCTGCGCCTTGATCATCACGGGCTTGCCGATTTCCTCGGCGATCGCCCGCGCATCGGCGGCAGTGTCAGTCACCCGACCTGGTGTGGTGGGTACCCCATGCTTGGCGAACAGTTCCTTCGCCTGGTATTCGAAGAGATCCATTCAGCTCACCATCTGAAGTAATGTTTCGCCCGCTCCGGTGTAACGCGGGCCATAGGCGACTCTAAACCCCCGGCGCCGTCGCATTCGAACGCGACCCCAACCTTGTGCCGCATCTCACGCGCTACTGACCAGTAACCCCTTATGCACCGCAATTGTGGCCGCTGAGCAGCCAGAATGAGGACGTCATAGAGAGAGGCGGTGGACTTAGCGCCGACCGTTCGTTACCGTCGTCAGGGTTGGTAACAACTAGGTCACGACATGCGAGCCGCTGCCTCGAGCGGCAGCGCTGAGGATTTGAGGTGAACGACTTGGCAGCACGGAGCCTTCTCGACCGTGACGGCGCAACAGCCGGCCAAGCCGACCCCACTCCTCTCGACACCCCCAGCACTCACGACTTCCCGCTCCCTTCGCGCTCGCTGCGCATCGGCCTCGGCGGGTCCGCGCTGAACCAGGACACCGTCAGCACCACCGAGATCCTTCTCACCGACGGCGCAGCGGTCGACGACACCGCTGCCGACACCACCGCCACTGCGGTGGCCGCGCAGCCCGAGACAGGCAAGCCGAAGCACCGCCTCCGCGCCCCCTCGTCGGCCCTGCGTGCTCGTACCGCCCTATTCGCCATCGCCGCGGGCGCCACCGCGATCGCCGTCACCGGCTCCGGATCCGACGGCCAGGCGAGCCCACTCGCCCAGGCCCCCGCCGACCCCGCGCCGGTCGACGGCTCGAACGTCGTCCCGGTGGCGAACACCTCCGCGAGCGACACCGGCCCCGGAGCCGTTCCGGCCGCCTCGCAGGCCGATATGAGCGATTTCGGCGATCAGCTCTCGCAGGGCGTGAAGATCGCCAAGGAGCAGGCGGCCGCCATCGCCGCGAAGCAGAAGCCCCTAGTGGTCTCCCCGATCCCGATGGGCGTCTACAACCTCACGTCGGCCTTCGCGCCCCGCTGGGGCACCTTCCACGGCGGCATCGACATGGCCGCACCGCTCGGTACGCCCATCCATGCCGCCACCGACGGCGTGGTGATCGACGCCGGACCGGCCTCCGGGTTCGGCAACTGGGTGCGGCTCAAGGCGCCGGACGGCACCATCACCGTCTACGGCCATATGGCCTCCTCCGGTGTGCTGGTCCACAAGGGCCAGCAGGTCACCGCCGGCGACACCATCGCGCTGGTGGGCTCCGAGGGGTTCTCCACCGGACCGCACTGCCACTTCGAGGTGTGGATCAAGGGCCCGAGCGGCGCCTACGTGAAGATCGATCCCGCCATCTGGCTCGCCAAGAAGGGCGTCCGCCTCTCCGCACTCACCGGCTAGTCAGACACCGACGGGTTCGGTTCGCCGAGCCGCACCGGCCCACCGACCTTGCCGAGCAGCACCAGCTCCCCAGGCCGGTCGAGTAGCACCAGCCCCCCAGGCTTGCCGAGCAGCACCAGCCCCCCAGGCTGGTCGAGTAGCACGCGAACGTAGTGAGCGAGCGTATCGAGACGTCTGCTCTGCCCACCACCCCCGCCCTACAGCTTCTCCCCCGGCAGTCCGCCGACGGTCATCAACGTCACGCGGCCCACTTTCCCGCCGAAGTCGAACGTGATGCGCTCGGTGACACCGCTCCCCTCCTTCGCCACGGCCTTCCCCATCCCGTACTGCGGATGGTTCATCCGGTCGCCGATCTCGTAGTGGACGTTCTTGTTCCGCCCACGGGTCGGGTCGGACGAGTACGACGACCGTCCGCGCAGCCCCGAGCCGAAACCCGACTCGGAACCGTTGGACGATCCTCCGCCGGCTGAACCGAATCCGAAGCTGCCGCCGCGAGAGCCGAACTCTCGCATGCCACGCTTCGGCTCGGTACGCCGCCAGTCGATCAAGTGCTGCGGAACCTCTTGCAGGAACCGCGATTCCGGATTCGACACCGGCTGTCCCCACGATGCGCGCGACATCGCACGGGTCAGATAGAGACGCTGGCGGGCTCGAGTGATCCCGACATACGCCAGCCGTCGCTCCTCGCTGAGTTCGGCCGGATCGCCGAGAGCCCTCATATGCGGGAAGTGCCCGTCCTCCCAGCCGGTGACGAAGACGACAGGGAATTCCAGCCCCTTGGCGGTGTGCAGCGTCATCAGGGTGACGACGCCCTCTCCCTCGTCGGGCACCTGGTCGGCATCGGCCACTAGGGCCACCTTCTCCAGGAACGCCGCGAGCGAGCCGGGCTCGGGTTCACCGTCGCCAACGATCTCGCCGGCCGCGTCCGTGTCGGGGTCGGTCGGCTCATCGGCCCGCTGCGCGGCTTCCATGCTGAAATCTCGGGCGACGGCGATCAGTTCGTTGAGGTTGTCCATCCGTGCGGCGTCCTGCGGGTCGTTGGACGCCTCCAACTCGGCACGGTAGCCACTGCGATCGACGATCGCGTCGACCAGTTCGCCGATGTCGCCGCCCTCCGTGGTCGCGTCGGCGACGGCGTCGTCGACCGATTCGCCGCCGACGGCGCCGAAGGCCATCAGGAAGTCGCTGCGCAGTCCTTCGATGAGGTCGACGAACAGGGTGATCTGCTTGACCGCGCGTGTATTGAGCAATGGGACGCGGTTCTCGGTCGCCTCCACCAGCGCCTGGTAGAAGCTGATGCCGAGATTCTCCGCATGGACGGCGACGCACGCCTCGGCACGATCGCCGATCCCGCGCCGCGGTGTGTTGAGGATCCGGCGCAGGCTGACCGAGTCGTCGGGGTTCGCCACCACGCGCAGGTAAGCGATCACGTCGCGCACTTCCTTGCGCTCGTAGAACTTGGTGCCGCCGACCACCTTGTAGGGGATTCCGTGGCGGACGAAGACCTCCTCCAGCGACCGCGACCCGGTGTTGGTGCGATAGAACACCGCGACGTCGGCGTACGTGTGGCTCGCCGAACCCCCGATCGAGTAATCGACGAGTTCCTCTATCTCCTTCGCGATGAACGCGGCCTCGTCGCGGTCGGAGTCGGCGACGTAACCGACGATCAGGTCGCCGTCGCCCGAATCGGTCCACAGCTTCTTCTCACGGCGTCCCGCGTTGCGTGAGATGACGGCGTTGGCCGCCGACAGGATGGTCTGGGTGGAGCGATAGTTCTGTTCGAGCAGAATCGTCTCGGCGTCCGGGTAGTCGCGCTCGAACTCCTCGATGTTGCGGATCGTCGCGCCGCGGAAGGCGTAGATCGACTGGTCGGCGTCGCCGACCACGCACAGCTCCGACGGCTCCAGGCCGCTCGGGGTCGTCTGCTCGCCGACGAGCTCCCGCACCAGCACGTACTGCGCGTGGTTGGTGTCCTGGTACTCGTCGATCAGCACGTGCCGGAAGCGGCGCCGGTAGTACTCGGCGACATTGGGGTGCCGCTGCAGCAACGACACCGTCTCGCCGATCAGATCGTCGAAGTCGAAGGCGTTCGCCGCCGCCAGCCGACGCTGGTACTCGGCGTAGATCTGGGCGACGGTGCCCGCCGCCAGATCACTCTGGCCGTCGGCCGCCGCCTCCGCCGCGGCGTCGTCGGGATCCTTCAGTTCGTTCTTGAAGTTGGAGATCAACGTGCCCACACCGCGCGGGCTGAACTTCTTGGGATCCAGGTCGAGGTCGCGGACCACCATGCCGAGCAGTCTGCGCGAGTCGTCGGCGTCGTAGATGGAGAAGTTCGAATTGCGATCACCGAGCAGGCTCGACTGCGCCCGCAGAATCCGAACGCAGGTGGAGTGGAAGGTCGAGACCCACATGTAGGCCGCGCGCGGTCCGACCAGGTCGATCACCCGCTCGCGCATCTCGGCTGCGGCCTTGTTCGTGAACGTGATCGCGAGGATCTGTCCCGGCGTCACGTTCCGTTCGGCGAGCAGGAAGGCGATGCGCCGGGTCAGCACGGCCGTCTTACCCGATCCCGCTCCCGCGACGATCAGCAGCGGCGACCCGGTGTGCAGCACCGCATCTCGCTGCTGGGGGTTCAGTCCGTCGAGGAGTTCGCGTCCCCGGTCGCTCAGCTGGGTCTCGTCGATGGCGGCAGGTGAAGAGTTCATGGCCTCTTCAGGCTACCTTCGGCCCCCGACAGTCCTCGCCGTCACGCCTGTCCCCCGACAATCGGTCACGGCGCCGCCTCGGCCATCACCGGCGCCCCCACCCTGCCGTCCCCGGTGTGCAGGCGCAGCCCCGGCGTCACCGGCCGGATCCGGAGTTCGGTGCCGTGCCCGTCGAGCTGGACGTAGGCCGCGTGCAGTCCCGACCGCACCGGGACCTCGACGGGGTCGCCTCCTTCGAGACGGAGTTCCACGGTGCCGGCTCGGTCGGCGCAGTAGCTGAAACCGACGGTCCACTGCCAGTCGATCAGCGGGCCGCTCAGCGGCAGCCTGGTGAGGTCGTCGATGCCGGGCTTGGCGCAGCTGCCCCGGCTCGGCTCGAAGGTTCGCACCGGCGACACCGCTCCCGCGACCAGGCGACCCTCCGGATTGAGGACCTTCAACTCATCGGTGACCTTCCCGAAGCCGGGACGCTCGCGCAGGCGGCCGAAGACATGGCTGATCATGTTGTTCGGATAAGCGACCGGCAGCAGCACCTCGAGCGGCACCGGCTGATCGAACATCGTCTTGCCGTCCATCGACGCCAGCGACGCACGCGCGGTGCGCAGATAGTCGCCGGTCGGATCGTCACGCCAGGACTGCCCGAAGGACATCGTGGCCGTGACCGCCGAGACCAGGAAGGCCACACCCGCCACCGCGGCCGCGACCGCCATCCGCCGGTCGGGCTGTGAGGGTCCCGCGGTGTGGGCACCGATCGACGGCGCCGCGGCGATCAGGGCCAACGCGATCGCCAGCACCAGCGCGGTGTCGGGCAGGTACCGCATGGTCTGCGCCAGCTCGAGCGCGGTGTTGCCGCTCGACCGGTTCCACATCACCGGAATCTGGGCCGCCACCGCGTACAGCAGTGCGAAGAACCAGATCAGCGCCACGCCGCGTCTGCGGCGCACGGTGATCGCGATCGCCGCCGCCAGCACCACCCACCCGAGGACGATCATCCACACGCTCGGGAATCCCATCGGCGGCGACGGCGTCCACCGCTCCCACACCCACGGACCGCCGGTGAACGAGGGCACGATCGCGTTGTTGATGCTGCGCCACACCAGATGGGCCGTCTGCCCGATGGAGTGGACGCCGGCCGTGGCCGTCGACGTCGCGAGAAAGACCGCGGCCCACACCACGAACACGCCGCCGAGGATCAGCCACAGCGGACGAGCCCGAAGAAAGGCCTGGCTCAGCGGTGACGATCGGTAGTCGGCCTCATCGTCCCAGCGGGCCGATGAGCGACTGCGGAGCGCGAGAACCGCCGCGACGAAGGCGACGGGCAGGATGAACAGTGACTTCTCGAAGAACAGCAGACCGACCACGAAGGCGGCCACCGCGCCGATCAGCAGACGCCGGCTGCGCACCGGGTCCGGGCGGTCGCGGACCAGCGCTACCGCGTTGCCGACCACGACTGCCATCGCGGCCTGCATCGGCAGGGTGTTCAGACCGGCCGCCCACCAGACGTAGGCACTGACGGTCATCGGAACGAACAGATAGAAGCACAGGGCGGCCAGCGCCCAGCCCCCCGCCCGCGGCGCGAGGATGCGGATCATCCGCCACACCGCCAGTGAGGCGACCACCTGCAGGACCAGCAGCGTCAGCGCGGGCAGCCACCACTGCACGGGGGCCAGCGCCGTGGTGAGCCCGGCGACCAGGAACGCGGCGGGCATGAAGTGACCGTCGTGGCTGTAACCCAGGAAATCCCACGACAGAATCGGGTACGTGGACGCCCGCCCCATGAGGATGAGGTCGTCCCAGTAGAAGTTTCCCCAGATCACCAGCACCGCGCGCACGACGAGCTGCACCATGATCAGCGCCAGTGCCAGTGCTCCGACTCTTCTCGCGGCGGTCGTTCTCGCGGTGGTCATCACGGCGGTGGTCATCACTGCATTGTTCACTACGCGCCGCCACGCCTGCGAACCCTGCGTGGCAAAATCGGAAGACGTGAGTGACCAGGATGATCAGCAGACCAATGACGGCGCGGCCCACGGAAACGACGGCGGCGGACGGTTCGCGCTGGATCTGGAAGCGCTGGGGCTGAGCGACGATGTCACCGCCCTGCCCGACGACATCGAGGAGCTCCGGGTCGAGATCGACCGCATGGACGCCGTCATCCTCGCCGCCATTCAGCGGCGCAGCGCCGTATCGAAGAAGATCGGCGCGCACCGCATGGCTACGGGTGGACCGCGCCTGGTGCACAGCCGCGAGATGAAGGTCCTCGACCGCTTCTCCGCGCTGGGGTCCGAGGGACACACCCTCGCGATGCTGCTCCTGAGACTGGGCCGCGGACCGCTGGGGCGTTAGCGACCTCCCTGCCTCCCGGCGGCCTCAGGACGGCCGGCCGCGTTCGGTGCGGTACCAGCGCACCAGTGCGTCGGTCGACGAGTCCGGCAGCGGCGCAGGCGCGGCGTCGTCGCTGATCACGCCGAGCAGATCGACGGCCTGCTTCTTCCCGAGTTCCACACCCCACTGGTCGAAGGGGTTGATCCCCCAGATCATCGCCTTCACGAAGGTCTCGTGCTCGTAGAGTGCGATCAGTTGTCCGAGGACCGAGGGCGTGAGCTTGGGCGCCAGAATCGACGTCGACGGGCGGTTTCCGGGCATCACCTTGTGCGGCACCAGCTTCGGCGGCACCCCCTCGGCGGCGATGTCGTCGGCGGTCTTGCCGAAGGCGAGCACCTGCGTCTGTGCGAAGAAGTTGCTCATCAGAATGTCGTGCATCGAACGTCCGTCGGCCGCGGGCAGGTCGTCGAGCGGTTGCGCGAACCCGATGAAATCGGCCGGGATCAGCCAGGTCCCCTGATGCAGGAGCTGGTAGAAGGCGTGCTGCCCGTTGGTCCCCGGCTCACCCCAGTAGATCGAGCCGGTCGGCGAGGTGACGTGATGTCCGGCGGCGGTGACCGACTTCCCGTTCGACTCCATCGTCAGCTGCTGCAGGTATGCCGGAAACCGAGCCATGTCGTCGGAGTACGGCAGCACGGCCTGCGACTGCGCATCCCAGAAGTTGGAGTACCACAGACCCACCAGCGCGAGGATCGCCGGCGCGTTCCGCTCCAGCGGCGCGGTCCGGAAGTGCTCGTCCATCGCGTGGAAACCGGCGAGGAATTCGCCGAACAGCTCACGGCCGATGGCGATCATCAACGACAGCCCGATCGCCGAGTCGATCGAGTAGCGGCCGCCCACCCAGTTCCAGAATCCGAACATGTTGGCGGTGTCGATACCGAACTTCGCGACCTCGTCGGTATTGGTGCTGACGGCGACGAAATGCTTGGCGACCGCGTCCGAGTCGGCCCCGTCGACCCCGAGCTCGCGCAGCAGCCACCGTTTCGCCGCGGTCGCGTTGGTGATGGTCTCGAGGGTGGTGAAGGTCTTCGACGACACGACGAACAGCGTGGTCTGGGGGTCGAGTCCCTCGAGCACCGACACCAGATCGGACGGATCGCTGTTGGAGACGAAGTGCCCGGCGATCCCCGGATGACGGTAGTGGCGGAGCGCCTCGTACGCCATGACCGGACCGAGGTCGCTGCCCCCGATACCGATGTTGACCACGTCGGTGATCGGCTTGCCCGTGTAGCCGGTCCACTCGCCGTTGCGCACCCGGTCGGTGAACTCGCCCATCGCATCGAGGACCGCGTGCACGTCGGCCACCACGTCCTGGCCGTCGACCACGAGTTCGGCGTCGCGCGGGAGCCGCAACGCGATGTGCAGCGCGGCACGGTCTTCCGAGGTGTTCAGATGCGCCCCGGCGAACATGGCATCGCGCTGCTCTTCCACACCGGCCTCACGGGCGAGTGCCGCGAGCAGTTCCACGGTCTCCCGGGTGATCAGGTTCTTGGAGAAGTCGATGTGCAGATCGGCGGCGTCGACCGTCAGATCACGTCCGCGATCAGGATCCATCACGAAGAGTTCACGCAGGTGCAGCGAGTACACATGCTGCTGGTGAGCAGCCAGAGCGTGCCACGAGACAGTCGATGTGATGTCGAAATCGTCCGTCCCGTCGAGCCGTCCACGCAGATTCGTCATCATTGTCCCCACATTATTCGGTCGAACGAGTTCCTCGCGAGGTGTGGCTCAGATCAGCCTCGCCGAGAGCGACTCCGGCAGGTAGCGCAGCGCCCACGAGATCGGCGTCCACGGCCACGCCGGAACCGCCGCGCGGGCGCGTTCGGATTCGATCGCCGCGACCATCGCCTTCACCCCGCGCTCGGTGTCGGTCATCATCGAGGTCTTCACTCCGCGGTTGATGTCCGTCTCGATGTAACCCGGAAGCAGCACCGTCACCGTGATCGGGCTTCCCGCGAGTTCGGCTCTGAGCCCCTGTCCGAGGGCCGAGACTCCTGCCTTCGAGGCCGAGTACGCGGTCTGAGCCTTCGGCAGACCCCGGACCGCACTCATCGAACTCACCAGGACGAGGTGTCCTGCGTTCTGCCTGCGGAAGATCTCCATCGCCGCTTCGGCTTGCGCGAGCGCACCGACGAGATTGGTCTGAACGGTCTCCATGTTGGCCGCGGCGTGTCCGGTTCCGATCGGAGCACCCTTGCCGAGCCCGGCGTTCACGATCACCCGGTCGACACCGCCGAGGTCCTCCGACAGCGCCTCGAAGGCCACTGGGACCGCATCCGCGTCGGTCACGTCGAGTTGCCTGACTGCCACCCGGCGCGCGGATGATTCGAGTTGCCCGGCAAGCGATTCCAGCCGATCGATCCGTCGCGCCGCGAGTCCCAGACTGCGGCCGCGGGCCGCGAACTCGCGGGCCATCCCCTCTCCGAGACCTGAACTCGCACCGGTGATGATGATCTTCTCGCGAACCATGCAGCCGAATCTACCGGCCGTGACGAGGGTCGGCACCGCGGCGTGATCGGCCGGACGCGCCGTTGCGCGGCGAACCGACGGGATGAGACGATCAACGTCACTCTAGTAACTTCCATCACAATTTCACCTTGCGTAACAGGAGTGAGCCCATGCCTCCCTTCCGCCGCCTCCTTCCCTTCCGCAGCCTCACTGTGTCGGCTGCGACGATCACCGCGGCCGTCCTCGTGACGGTTCCGGGAGTCGGAGACGCCGCCGCGGCACCCTGCGGCACCCAGGGCAACGGGTCGAGCCTGCCCTTCTTCGACACCGGATCGCTGGGCTCATCAGGATCACTGGGCTCATCAGGATCACTGGGCTCATCAGGATCGCTGGGCTCGTCGGGATCCGGTTCGGGTGCCGCGCAAGGACCACAGGGCCCACTCCCGCAGTTCGACAACGGAGTCACCCGCACCGTCGCGTGGACCACCGGACCCCGCAGCGCGAATCGGACCTTCACCCGCTTCGGCATCTCGGGCACCGATCTGGGCATCGCCTGGGACAACGGCGCGGGCCAGACCCTCCTGGCCTTCGGCGACACATTCGGTGACTGCACAGCACCGGGCAGGCAGTGGCGGCACAACGTTCTGCTCCGCACCACCGACGACGACCTGACGAACGGACTCACCGTGCCGGACGGCGTTCCGGGCGACGTCCACTCCGGCGCTTCGGTGGCCGCGGACGCGCCGGCCTTCGCCCGTCAGATGATCGGGGCGATCGGCTGGAGCGGCGTCGAGGTCACCACCATCCCCACATCTGCGATCGCCATCGACGGCAAGCAGTACCTGAACTACATGTCGGTCCGGAAGTGGGGACTCCCCGGCCAGTGGGACACCAATTTCTCCGCGACCGCCGTCTCCTCCGACAATGGACAGACCTGGACCACGCCGCCTGCGACCATCCGCGTGAACGCCGGCGTCTCGCTGCCCATCCCGGAGGGATGGCCGTCTGTTCACGCCAACGACAGCAAGTTCCAGCAGGCCGCCTACGTGAAGGGGCACGGCGACGATGACGGCTGGGTGTATCAGTTCGGCACCCCGAACGGCCGGTTCGGTGGCGCCTACCTCGCCCGATTCCGGCCGTCGGACGTCCTCGACCTGAGCCGCTATCACTACTGGACCGGCAGTGGCTGGTCCGACTCCATCGACGACATCCCCGGCGGCTCCGCCGGGAGGGTCCTTCCCGCACCGGTCACCGAACTGTCGGTGGCGTGGAGTCCGTTCCTGAACAAGTACGTGATGCTGCACAGTCCCACCACCGGGGTCCAGATGCGGACCGCCGACCATCCCGAAGGACCGTGGAGCGCACCCAGGCTGCTCGTCCCCGGGACGCTGGGCCTCTACGCTCCGATGATGCTCCCCCAATCGCCCGCGCTCACCGGCACCGGCCCCGACCTCTACTTCCACGGCAGCCGATGGGACGACTACAACGTCGCGTTGGTGCGAACTCGCCTGTCACGGTGATATCGCCCATTTCCCTCGAGTCGGCGACACCGGTGCCGTATCGCTGTACGAGCACCGAACCCGCCTGTTACCAAAGAGAGGCACGGTAAGCACTCCAGCCACAGATGAGGAACCATGCGCCGTCTGAGACTCCGAACGCTCCAGATGCTCACCGCCTGTGTCATCACGGCCGCAGCCGCGGCGGCGGCACTGTCGGTGACCGCACCCGCCGACGCTCGCGCCTGCAGCAACAGCGGCCCGGTGGTCCCGATTCCCGTGATCGGCAAGTTCCTGCCCCGCGGCGGTGCCCCGGCCGGTCCGCAGAAGGCCATGCCCGCCTACGACGACGGGACCACCGCGACCGTCGCGTGGGTCACCGGTCCCCGCAGCCCCAATAGGACCTTCGGACGGTTCGGCGTCTCCGGCACCGATGTCGGAGTCGCCTGGGACAACGGCCGCGGGCAGACGCTCCTCGCTTTCGGCGACACCTTCGGCAACTGCCTCACCGGCGATCAGCAGTGGCGCCACAACGCGCTGTTGCGGTCGTCCGACCGGAACCTGTCCGACGGGCTGCGCCTCGACGGCAGCGGCTACGCCGGCCAGATGTTCGGCGCGCTCGGGTTCGACGGCATCGAGAAGACCACGATTCCGACCGCCGGCATCTCGATCGGCGGCCGACAGTACGTCAACTACATGTCGGTCCGAGCCTGGGGCCCGCCCAGTGTCTGGTACACGAACTACTCGGCGACGGCGGTCTCGAACGACAACGGCCGCACCTGGTCCACCCCGCAGAACACCATCCGCGTCAATGCCGGAGTCACGGTGCCCACCGGAGCGGGCTCGCCGTCGATCCGGGCCGGTGACGCGCACTTCCAGCAGAGCGCCTACGTGAAGGGGCGCGGCGCCGACGCCGGCTGGATCTACCAGTACGGCACCCCGAACGGCCGCTTCGGTTCCGCGTACGTCGCTCGCTTCCGGCCCTCCGACATCCTCGACCTCGGCAGGTATCAGTACTGGACCGGGCGCGTCTGGGCGCCGTCGCCCGACGCCGCGCGACCGGTGGTGCGCGGACCGGTCACCGAACTGTCGGTGGCCTGGAGTCCCTTCCTGAACAAGTACGTGATGCTCGACAGCCCGCGCGGCGTGCTGATGCGCACGGCACCGTCTCCGCAGGGCCCGTGGAGCGGCCCGCGCCGGATCGCTCCGGCGAGCCTGGATCTGTACGCGCCGATGATGCTCCCGAACTCACCCGCCCTGCGCGGCACCGGTCCCGATCTCTACTTCAACGCGAGCCGCTGGGACGACTACAACGTGCTCCTAGTGCGTACGCGGGTGTAGGAGCGGCGGTCGACGGCCCGGAGCGCAGCGGCCACGCGCGTCGATCGCCTACTTCAGCAGCCGCGACATCCGGCGGTCGGCCAGCACCTTGCCGCCCGTCTGACACGTCGGGCAGTACTGGAACGAGCGGTCGGCGAAGGACACCTCACGGACGGTGTCGCCGCACACCGGACAGGGCAGGCCGGTGCGCGCGTGGACCCGAAGCCCGGTGCGCTTCTCCGACTTGAGGCGGGCCACCTCCTGTCCTTCGAGCCGTTCGATCGCATCGTGCAGCACCGAGCGGACGGCCCGGTACAGGTCGTCGATCTGCTTGTCCGAGAGGCTCTTCGACGTGGCGAAGGGCGACAGCCGAGCGGTGTGCAGGATCTCGTCCGAGTAGGCGTTGCCCACGCCGGCGACGACCCGCTGATCGGTCAGCAGGTTCTTGATCCGCGCGCTGCTGCCGGCGAGGATTGCGGCGAACTGGTCGCGGTCCAGCGCCAGAACGTCGGGCCCGAGGCCGGCGATCCGTTCCACTTCTGCGGTGTCGCGGACGATCCAGGCCGCCAGCCGCTTCTGCGTCCCGGCCTCGGTGACGTCGAATCCCTCACCGGGCAGCCCGCAGTGAACGCGCAGCGCGATGGGGCCCTTGCCTCCCGGTTTCGGCGGAGTCTGCGAGAGCGAGTCGCTCCAACGCACCCACCCGGCACGGGACAGGTGGATCACCAGGTCGATCTCGTCGTCGACCGCGGCATCGCCGTCCGCGGGCCCGGGCGCGGTCCGGATCACCAGGTACTTCCCGATACGGTCGACGCTCGACACGATGCGGCCCGTCAGCGCCGTGTACGGCGGATCGGCGGTCTTGAGCACGGCGAGCGAGGCGACGTCGACCCGCCGGATCGGCAGGCCGGCGGCCCGCGAGTCGAGGTACGTCGCGATGGCGGTCACTTCGGGAAGCTCCGGCATGCCCCCAGTGTGCGCCACGGGTCGGACTTTCTCACGTGAGCCGGACCGACCCGACCGGAAATCCGCCGGTGCTCCAGCCTGCGCCCGTGTGTTCTAGTTAGAGAATGCGCCCGTCCCCTCCCGCGATGTCCGACGCCGAACTCGCCGCCGCTATCGCCGAAGGCGCGGGCGAGATCCTCCTGGGCATCCGCCACCGGAATCTGCTCACCGGCCCCCTGGTCGGCGATGTGGGAGACGCACTGGCGCAAGCATGGATCTCCACCGTCCTGCGCAGGCACCGAGGACGGGACGCCGTGCTCTCGGAGGAGGCCGAGGACGTCGGCGACCGCTCGCGCGCCGAGCGGGTGTGGATCATCGATCCGCTCGACGGCACGAGCGAGTTCGCGATGGGTACATCGGACTGGGCGGTGCACGTTGCGCTCGCGGTGGACGGCACGCCGACCGCGGCCGCGGTGTCGCTCCCGGCGCAGAACGAGGTGTTCCGCAGCGACGACGTACCGGCCACTCACGGGCCGCTCACGGGCCGACTCGCGGTGTCGCGGTACGGACACTCGTATCATTCCGCGGCGGTCGCCGATCGGCTCGGCATGGACGCGGTCCGCATCGGTTCGGCGGGCGCCAAGGCGATGGCCGTGGTCCGCGGCGATGTCGACGCCTACGTGCACTCCGGCGGCCAGTACGAGTGGGACAACTGCGCGCCGGTCGGCGTCGCGCTGGCGGCGGGACTGCATTGCAGCCGGCTCGACGGACGGCCGATCGTCTACAACAACCCGCAGCCGTACATGCCCGACTTCGTCATCTGTCGCACGGAGATCGCCGACGCCGTTCTCGAGGCGGTCGCGACACCCTGGTGAGAGGGCCGCTCAGCGAGCCTTCTGCAGCAGGTAGATGTCCATGATCCAGCCGAGCCGTTCACGCGCTCGCGCCCGCTTCTCCTCGATCTCCGCGGTCACGTCCGCTACCCGGCCGCTCACCAGGATCTCGTGTTCGGTGCCCAGGTAGGCGCCCCAGTACACCAGGTCGTCGGGTGCGGCCGTCTCGCGGAAGGCGAGGTCGGAATCGAGCATGACGATCTGATTGGCGTCGGCACCCGCGGGCGTGGCCGAGAGCCGGCGGCCCGTGGTGGTCAGGATCGGTTCGCCGATGCCGTGCGCGACGATCCCGTGCGCGGCGGTCAGCGCGGACGCGCTCGTCACACCGGCGATCACCTCGACCTCGACGGAGACGTCGTCGCGCGCGGCGAGCTGGTCCAGGATGCGGAGTGTGGAGTCGTACAGCGCGGGATCGCCCCACACCAGGAAACCGCCGGTCTCGCCGGGACGCAGATGCTCGGAGACCGCGGCCCGCACCGCGTCGACGCGCGCGGCGTGCCAGCGCCGGACCTCGGCCTCGTAATCGTCGGGACGACGATCGCGCGGCGGGTCGGCGATCGCCACCACGCGATGTCCGGGCGCACCGTACTCGGTCAGGAACTTCTCCCGGAGAGCGGTCAGTTCGCTTGTGCGAGAGCCCTTGTCGAGCAGGAAGAAGACGTCCGTGGCGCCGATCGCATCCACCGCCTCCAGTGTGATCTGGCGCGGTGACCCCGGTCCGATCCCGATGACGCGCAGCAGCACGGCGTTCAGAGCCGCACCTTCTTCAAGCCGTGGATGCGCGCGGTGAGGTCGAGCACCGTTTGACGCGGAACCAGACGCCGCAGTGCGAAGACGATCGGCGCCCGATTGCCGCGGGCGTACAGCGGTCGCGGGTGCTCCGCGAGCGCGGCTTCGACGATCTCCTGCGCCATCGACGCCGCCAAGATCCCCTTCGCCTCATTGCGGCGCGTCGCCGCCGCGAGGGTCTCGTACTCCTCCCGGTACACCGAGTCGGGTTTGATGTGGATGGTGCGCCGCTCGCCGATCCCCGTCGCGATGGTGCCGGGTTCGACGGTGGTGACGCGGATTCCGTACGGCGCCACCTCGCGGCGCAGCGCCATCGCGTAGCCCTTGAGCGCCGACTTGGTGGCCGCGTAGTTGGTGCGGAACGCGACCGGGAAGCTCGAGAGCATCGACCCCACCATCACGATGGTCCCGGTGCGACGATGGCGCATACGCGGCAGCACCGCCTTCGTCAGCGCGACCGGCCCGAAGACGTTGACCTTGAACAGGTGCTCGACGGCGTCCATCGGCGTGTCCTCGAAGGCACCCGCGGCACTCTCTCCCGCGTTGTTGATGAGGATGTCGAGATCGCCGACAGCCTCGGCGCACTCGGTGGCCGACGCGTAGTCCTCGTTGTCGAGGCGCAGGTACGTGACGCCCGGGATCGGGTTGCGCACCGAGTCCGGGTTGCGGCTGGTGCCGTACACCTTGTGTCCGAGCGCCACGAACTGTCGCGCCACGGCCTCCCCGATTCCGCTGCTCGCTCCGGTGACCAGCACAGTCCGCTGCCCGGTGATCGATTTGGTCATGGCACCTACGGTAGCCGGGACAGCGGGCCGCGGGGCGAACGACCGGTCCGGACACCGGCGATGTGGAGTGAGCGTCGCGGGTGCGGAGGAGCAGAGGCGCTCGGCGTCGCAGCCGAGCCGGTGACGTAGACTTCTCCTCGTCGGCGACCGCGTCCCCATCTCGGCCGCCGACCGGGCCGGCGGCGAACCGATGACGCTCACCGCGGTCCCCGCTCTCGTAGCTCAGGGGATAGAGCACCGCTCTCCTAAAGCGGGTGTCGTAGGTTCGAATCCTACCGGGAGCACGCAGTGTCCAGAGTGCTGTGTCTAGAGTCGTGAGCGAAGCACCCGCAGTGCTGTTCAGCTCAGGAGGATCTCTCAGTGATGACGTCGCGAATCCGCGCACTCACCCTCGGACTGGCCGTCGCGGTCACCGCCGCGCTGTCGGTTCCGGCCCCCGCTCACGCCGACACGCGCGACGACGCACGGCAGGCGATCAACCAACTCTCGGTCACCATGGAGGACTCCCTCGGTGAGCAGCAGGGCGATCTGGTCCGGACCGGCGACGGTTACCGGCAGCTGTACGAGAACGGCGTTATCGTGTGGACCGCGGAGTCGGGCGCGCAGAACGTCTTCTCCGACCCCGAACGCACAATGCGTGAGGACGGTCATGAGCCGTTGAACGGCGTCGTGATGGTGAAGCCGTTCGTCGGCGCCACGTACGTCGACGTTCCGGCATCTGCCGTCCACCCCGTCGCCGAAGCAGACGACTCCACCGACGGCATCTCCGCCTGGTGGTGGATGCTCCTGCTGCTGATCCCGCTCGTCGGCCTGATGCTGGCGTGGCTGCGCGGCCTGAACTCCTACAACTACAAGACCTACACCCCGGCGACCGGACCGGGATTCCCTCCGGTCACCGACGAGCGCGCGGACCGGCTGCGGGCCTTGGCGGACGGCCGGGAGACGAGCGCCGCGGACGCGATCGCGAGGGCCGAGGCGGCCGCCGCAGCGGCGAAGGCCGCCGAGGTGCCCGCGCGGCCGGGCGCGCGAGTCCCTTCCCAGGGCGGAGAGGTGCCGCTGCCGATCGGGGCGTCGCGCCCGCTGCCGAACGATCCGATGCAAGCACCCGACGGGTACCCGATCAAGGCGATCGTCGAAGCGGGCCTGTACTACCGGCCGGGCGACGCCGAGTATGCGTCAGTGACACCCGACCTCTGGTTCGCCACTGCCCCGACCGCAGATAAAGGCGGCTTCGCGCCGGCTGGGGACTGACACCGTCGATCCGGGCCGCGCCCCCGAGGACGCACCACCACACGACGGCTCCACACGACGGCTCTCCACACGGCGGCGGAACCGCCGATTTGTGCCACCGGCCGGCACTGCGGCACAGGAACTGTCCGACGATCACACGAAGTGCGGCACGACCCCGCTTCATAGTCGGCACATCGCGTTATGTTTCACGCGCTGACATCCGTCGGCGCGCCCGCCTGTCGGGCACACCTCGCCGTCTACCCGATCAGGTCGCCGAGGTTCCTCCCACCCGATCGGCCACATCACCAGAGAGCCCCGAAACATGCGCAAACTCCCACTCGTCGCGGCGGTGGCCGCCGCTGCCGCCGCCGGAATCCTCGTCCCCTCCGGCGCTGCCGAGGCCGCACCATCGGCCGACACCCAGGTGACCTTCGTCGTGGCCGGCCAGGGCGGCGATCTGTCGATCACCGCGGGGCCGCTCGGCGCCATCGTCCCGAACGCGAACGGCACCCTGGCGACCGGGGGCCTCCCGACGGCCTCGGTGACCGACAATCGCAATGGCTCTCCCCGCTCCTGGGAGACCACGGCATCCTCCACCGACTTCACCGGTCAGGGCGTCACGATTCCCGCCTCCGACGTGAAGTACGAGGCGAACGCGATCATCGGCAAGGTCGGCGGCGGCGACGTCACCGGGCAGGGAGAGAAGAGCCTCGGATCCCCCGCTACCGTCGTCACCCGGACCGGCCTCACCTGGCCGCTCGAGATCATCACCTGGAGTCCGGCTCTGACGGTCGACTTCCCCACCGGCGGTCTGCCGATTGGGAGCTATTCCGGCACCGTGACCGTCTCCGTCGCCTGACCCCGACAGGCTAGAACCTCGTGGCCGGGACACGCACCGCGCGTGTCCCGGCCACCGCACTCGAAAGCCCAGCATGCGCCCCACCTCCTCCCTCCGTGCACTTCTCGCGACGCTGACAGCGGCCCTCCTGACCGGTGTCGTCCTCCTCACCGGTCCCGCCGTCGCCGGTGCCGCGCCCGGATCGTCGACGGCACCGGCCGACCGCGGAACGCCGGACGGTTCCATCGGTATCCGACTGCTCGACGTCCCCGCGAAGTCGAAGGACGATCCTCGGGCGCAGCTCTACATCATCGACAACCTGAACCCCGGCACCACGATCACACGCCATGTCCAGGTGACGAACGGCACCGACACCGCGATGAAGATCGCCGTCTACCCGGGACCGGCCGGCATCGTCGACGGCAGCTTCGTCCCGGGCGAGCCGGGGACGAAGAACCTCCTGACGTCGTGGACGAGCGTCGACAAGCCGAATCTGAACCTCGCGCCGGGACAGAAGGCCAGAGTCGCGGTGACGATCGCCGTACCCAAGGACGCGCCGGAGATGGAGCAGTACGGCGTCATTTGGGCGTCCACGGTGCCGAACCAGAACAAGGAGACCGGCATCGGCCTCGCATCCCGTGTCGGCGTCCGCATGTACCTCTCCACCGGACCCGGCAACGGCCCGCCGTCGGACTTCGCGATCGAGAAGCTCGAGGGACGTCGCGGTGCGGACAACGGCGCCGAAGTGACCGCCCACGTCACGAATACCGGAGGGCGCGCCGTCGACGTCACCGGCACCCTGAAGCTGAGTGAGGGACCCGGAGGGCTCTCCGCCAAGGCGGTCTCGTCGAAGGGCATGACCATCGCTCCGGGTGAGTCGGCCGACGTCGTGTTCGCAGTCCCGAACAGCGCACAGCTCCCGGACGGCCCGTGGAAGGCCGAGGTGCAGTTGGAGAGCGGGGTGCACACGCACGACTCGACCGCATCGATCAGCTTCGACCAGTCGGATCAGACCGAAGGATCGTCGAACACCGCGCTGATCGTCACGATCGTCGTCATCGCCGCCGCAGCACTGGCGGGCATCGCCGCGTGGCTGCTCCGACGACGCCGGGGATCGTCGTCCGGGCCGGGAGAGTCCGTGTGAACAGCGCACTGAGGGCCGCGCTCGGCACCGTCGCCCTCGCGACTGCCGGAGTGTTGGCTGTCGGCGTCTGCCCCGCCTCGGCCACACCCTCTGAATCGACCACGTCGACGACGTCGCCGGCCGATTCCGCGGATGCGCAGTTCTCCGAGTCGCCGGCTCCGGACACGACGGCCGTGGTTCCGACCGCGGAGCCGACTGTCACGCCTACCGCGGAGACCACTGAGCCCATCACCGAGACCACCCCCGAGGCCGCCACCAGCCGTCCCCCGTCGTCGGTGTCCCCGGCGACCTCGACGACTTCCTCGAACCCGTCCACCGAGGACGTGAAACACGGACGCGCCGCCGTCGCGCCGTCGGCGGCATCGGATCTGTCGGTCTCGGCGGGCTCCTACGGGACCATCGTGCCGTACGCCACCAGCGCCACCGGCATCCTGCCCGCCGTCACGGTGAGTACGTGGCAGGGACAGGGCTGGTCCGCGAGCGCGTCTTCGACGGACTTCACCTGCCCGAACGGCGCAGTGATTCCTAAATCGCAGGTCACCTACAGTGCGACGGCGCCCGCCGGCGTCGCGGGCACCGCGACCGGCCCGCAGACGCTCGCGTCGCCGAAGACCGTGTTCACCAGCGGCGGATCTGGGCTGAACGGTGTTCTCAACACCGGCACCTGGACTCCGGCGCTCACCGTCGCCTACCCGAACGGCGCCTCGATGTGCACCTACACGGGAACGATCACCGTGTCGGCGTACTGATCGGTCGGCTCCGCTCTGCCGGGCTCAGCCGAACAATTCGTTGAACTTGACGAGCGACTTCTCGATGTCGCCCTTGACCGCCATCGCCGCGGCCTTGCCCGCCGGTCCGATCAGCGGCAGACCGCCGAGGTCGATGAGGAACGTGACCCGGGAGCCGTCGCCCTCCGGCTTCACGAGCAGGTTGATCTTGGCCTTCACTCCGCCCTTGCCGTTACCCTTGAGCACGACCTCGCCGGGCCGGTCGAGCTTCTCGATCTCCCACGCGAACCGCACGCGCGCCCCCTTGACGGAGACCACCGACGAGACCGCGGTGCCCTTCTTGAGGTCGTCGGGGGCGGGCAGCGGGCTGCGCCAGCCGTCGTGGAGGACCAGCCAGTCGTCGTACCGGGCGAGATCGGCGGCACACTTGAAGGCGTCTTCCGGGGAGAGCGCGACATGAATGGAGTCACTGGTCTTTGCCATGAGTACAGAGACTAACCGCCACCGCGCGTCACAGGTAGATCCGGCCCACGCCGGGACGGCACCCGAGCCGACGATCCTCGCGGCGGCGCGGTCGCTCCTGAACCGTGTCCTGGTGGGGCACGGCGTGTCGGTGCGAATCACCGAAGTGGAGGCCTACAACGGGCCCGACGACCCCGCTTCGCACGCGTTCACCCGGACGCCGCGGTCGGAGATCATGTACGGTCCGCCGAACCGCCTGTACGTGTATCAGATCCACACCCACCACTGCGCGAACGTGGTCACCAGTCCGGAGGGGCAGGGCTCGGCGGTGCTGATCCGAGCCGGCGCGGTGATCGACGGAGTGCAGGCGGCCCGCGACCGCCGCGGAGGCGTCGCCGATCATCTCCTCGCACGCGGCCCGGGCAATCTCACCCGCGCACTCGGAATCACCAAAGCCGACCTCGACACCGATCTGCTCGATCCGGTCGGCGTGCACCTGCTGCCCGCCGACCCGGCGTCGGATCCGACCACCGGCGGGCACGTGATCGCCGGGCCGCGCGTGGGCGTCCGGCTCGCCGCCGACCGACCGTGGCGGTTCTGGATCGACGGCGAGCCGTCGGTGTCGGCGTACCGGCGGCATCCACGGGCCTGACCGACCCCCGGGAGTTGCCTACTGGGCCGAGCCTTCGCCCTTCGGCGGTTCGGCCTGTTCGGCCTGGGGCTGCTCGGCCGGGGCGTGCTCGGCTCTGCGGTCCTCGGGCTTCGACTGCTCGGCACCGACCGCCTTGCGCGCGGCGTCCTGAGCCTTGTCGACCTGCGAGGCGTATTTGTTGCCGGTGGCCTTGTCGATGAGGTCGCCGCCCTTCTCGATGAGATCGGGGTTCGACTTCAGCGCGTCCTTGGCCTTGTCCACGAGTCCTTTGAGATCCATGTGCCGATGGTACGTCGACTCAGGCGGGCGCGCGTCACACCGGCGGTCCAGTCACACCAGCGGTTCAGCGGTGCGCGACCGCCGATTCAGCACGCCGTCGAGCACGCGTGTGGAGACCTCCACCGCGACGATGCCCACGACCGCACACACTCCCGCGACCGCCATCATCGGACCGTTCGACGAGTCGAGGTGGAACCACCGCTGGCTCAGCGGAAGCATGAAGATCAGCACGTACATCCCGACCGAGACCGCGAGCAGCAGGATCTTCCACCAGTTGTAGGGACGCGCGACCACCACGAGCACGTACACCGCGACCGCGATCATGGTCGCGAGCGCGGCCGTGGCCGCCTGCGTCTGGACCGCGCCGACGGTCTGCGTGGCGTTGGCGACGGCGGCGATCCCGTCGGAGGGCCGGGTCGCCGCGTTCGCGACGTACCCGCCCAGGGCCGCGGAGTAGTCGCGGTTCACCAGCAGGAAGCAGACGAACGTGGACAGGCCCACGATGATGCCGTTCGGCACCGCCTGCGTCAGCACCCGGCGGACGAAGCCCGGCTGAGCGCGCTCGTTGTTCGGCGCCAGCGAGAGGATGAAGGCAGGCACCCCGATGGTGAACCAGGCCGAGATGGTGACATGGATCGGCTGGAACGGGTAGCTGATCGACGCCCAGCCCATCACCTTGGCGAGCAGCCCCGCGCCGCCGATGAGCAGCGCCAGCAGCACCGCGTACACCGTCTTGGTGAGGAACAGGTTCGACACGCGCTCGATGTTGCCGATCACCCGGCGCCCCTCGCCGACCACGTAGGGCAGCGTCGCGAACTTGTTGTCCAGCAGGACGATCTGCGCCACCGAACGCGCGGCCGACGAACCCGAACCCATCGCGACGCCGATGTCGGAGTCCTTGAGCGCGAGCACGTCGTTGACGCCGTCGCCGGTCATCGCGACGGTGTGGTCCTTGGACTGCAGGGCCTTGACCATCGCGCGTTTCTGGTCCGGGCGCACCCGGCCGAAGGCATCGTGGTCGGCGATCACTCCGGCCAGTTCGACATCGTCGGTCGGCAACTCGCGAGCGTCGACGGCGGTCTCGGGCGAGCCGAGTCCCAGCGACTCCCCGACGGCGCCCACCGATCGAGCGTTGTCGCCGGAGATGATCTTGACCGCGACGTTCTGCGACTCGAAGTACTCGATGGTGTCGCGGGCGTCGGGTCGCACACGCTGCTCCAACACCACCAGGGCGGTGGGCACGAGCGTTCCGGGCACCGCCGTGTCGGCCGTCGGCTCGGTATCGACCGGAACATCGGTGGTCGCGACCAGCAGCACCCGCAATCCGGTCGATCCGAGGTCGGATGCCAGCCGGGCCGTGTCGCTGTCGGGGTCGAGCAATACGTCGGGTGCGCCGATCAGCCAGTTCCCCACCGAGACGCCGGACGCGTCGATGAACGACATGCCGGAGAACTTGTTGGCCGAACTGAACGGCAGCACCGCGGAGGTCGACCACTCGGGAGCGTCCGGGAACGCCTCCTGGATCGCCGCGATGCTGGCGTTGGGCCGCGGATCGTGCGCGGCGATCGCCGCGAGGGCCGCTTCCACATCCCCCTGCTTCACCGCGCCCGGACCCGAGCCGGGTGCCACGATCCGCACCTCCGACAGCCGCATGCCGTTCTCGGTCAGGGTGCCGGTCTTGTCGGTGCACACCACATCGACGCGCGCCAGACCTTCGATGGCCGGGAGTTCGTTCACCAGGCACTGCCGCTGCCCCAGGCGGACCACACCGACCGCGAAGGCGATCGATGTCAGCAGCACGAGGCCTTCGGGCACCATCGGAACCAGCGCGGCGACCATGCCCAGCAGTGCGGTGCGCAGCCCGTTCTGGCTGATGAACAGCTGGTTGATGATCGTCAGGATGCCCGCCGGGATCAACAGCCAGGTGATCACCCGGAGGATCTGATCGATTCCCGAACGCAGCTCCGACGACACGAGCGAGAACTTCGAGGCCTCCGCGGCGAGCTTGTTGGCGTACGAATCAGCGCCGACCTTGGTGGCGCGATACGCACCCGAGCCGGCCACCACGAAGCTGCCGGACATGATCTCGTCGCCGAGAGACTTATCGACGGCGTCCGCCTCGCCGGTGAGCAGCGACTCGTCCATGTCGAGCGACTCCGACTCGATGGTCTCGCCGTCGACGATCACCTGATCGCCGGGACCGAGTTCGATGACGTCGCCCAGCACCACCTGATCCGAGGGGATCTCGGCGGCGATTCCGTTGCGCCGGACCACCGGTCTGGTCTGTCCGACGATCGCCAGCCGATCGAGGGTGCGCTTGGCGCGGACCTCCTGAATGATGCCGATGCCGCTGTTGGCG
Organism: Gordonia sp. PS3; assembly: GCF_041950545.1. Taxonomy (NCBI): domain Bacteria; kingdom Bacillati; phylum Actinomycetota; class Actinomycetes; order Mycobacteriales; family Gordoniaceae; genus Gordonia; species Gordonia sp. PS3. The sequence continues at coordinate 3,073,370 of NZ_CP169524.1, forward strand.
ACGATCAGCAGCCCGAACAGTCCGTTGATGAACGAGCCGGTGGCGGCGACGATCAGGAACAGCACCCCGAGGATTGCGTTGATCCTGGTGAACACGTTGGCCCGGACGATGTCGGCGACCGAGCGGCCCGACTTGTCGGAGGTGACGTTGACCTGCCCCGCCGCGACGCGTGCGGCCACCTGCTCGTCGGTGAGCCCCGGATCACGCTCGGTGGTCGTCGATGTGGTCATGCGGATCGCTCCCACCAGGTCGGATCGGAAAAGGCTGTGCCGCTGCGGCTGTGCGCGACCAGCGTGGCGCCGGGCCGCGGCACGCAGATGTCGACGCCCACCCGGTCCGCCTCGGTCGTGAGTCTGCCGACGGGGTCGGCCCACGAGTGCCGCGCGAGATTGAACGTACCCCAGTGGATCGGGACGAAGAGCGCGTCGCGCTCGTCGCCGTTCAGCAGTCGATGGACCACGAGTGCCTCTTCCGGGTCGACGTGGACGTCCGGCCACACGGGATCGTAGGCGCCGACGGCCACGAGGCTGAGATCGAACGGGCCGAGCGCCGCGCCGGTGTCGGCGTAGCTCTCCGTGAATCCGGTGTCGCCCGAGAAGAAGAAGCGGTGCTGCGGTCCCACGGCCGCCCAGCTGACCCACTGGGTCAGGTTGCGGGAGAGTCCACGGCCCGAGAAGTGCCGGGCGGGCACCGCGTGGAGGCTGATCGTGGTGCCGCGGACCGTCAGATCCACCTGTTCGAACCAGTCGGCCTGCCGAATGCGCGCGGCATCGACACCCCATGAGATCAGATGCGCCGCGACACCGATCGGCACGACGAAGATCGCGTTCGGCTGTGTCAGCGCGATGGTCAGCACCGTCGGGGTGTCCAGATGGTCGTAGTGATCGTGGCTGATCAGCACGACGTCGAGCGGGGGCAGCTCGCCGGCCGTCAGGGGCGCCCGGTGCATGCGCCGGGGACCGATGCTCTGCGAGGGCGAGCAACGGTCGGACAGCACCGGATCGGTGACGATCCGCACGCCGTCGAGTTCGACGGCCATGCTCGCATGGCCCAGCCAGGTGGCCGACAGCGCACCGGGTTCGTCGGAGAACTCGGGACGCAGAACCGGGACGCGGCGGCCGGGCCTCCCCCGACGCCGCATCATGTCGATCATCACCGACATGTCCGGCCCCTGGACCTGAGCGGCGGCCTCGCGGTTGGCGAAGACTCCGTCCGTCGCGAACCGCGAAGCCGCGGTCATCGGTGCGATCTGTTCGCGGCTCGCGCCCACCGCGTGCACGGGCGGCAAGATCCGTGCCGTCCGCGCGAGTCTCGCCTGTACTGCCGAAGCGCTTTCGGCGACGGTGTTTCCCAGTGTCCTCACGCTTGTCTAGCGTAATCGTTGTCGAAACCGCCGGAGTTCTACACAAGGAGTGCCGCGCCATGCCGCCCACGCGAAGCCCGTACGTCACCGATCCCGCTGACTACTGGGGCGGGATCGACGACGCGGTGCGCCGCGCCGGACTCGACTCCCCTGTGCTCGCACTCGATCTCGGGGCACTCGAACACAACATCGCCGATCTGCGCGCCCGCGCCGGGGGCGTCCCTATCCGGGTGGCCAGCAAGTCGCTGCGTGTGCGCTCGGTCATCGACGACGTCCTCGGGCGCGACGGATTCGCCGGCGTCCTGGCCTACGACGTCGCCGAAGCGCACTGGCTGGCCACCGAATCCGGGATCACCGACGTACTCCTCGGGTACCCGACGGTCAGACGGGGCGCCCTGGAACGGCTGCTGGCCGACGAGACGGCGTGCGAGCGGGTGACCCTGCTCATCGACGACCCGGCTCAACTCGACATCGTCGACGACGTCGCCGCCGCGCGGCGGCGACCGGAGGTCCGGATCGCGATCGACCTCGACGCCTCCCTGCGCGCCGCCGCCGGCCACGTCCACGTCGGGGTCCGCCGCTCCCCCGTTCACACCGTGGAGCAGGCACGCTCCCTGGCGCGCACGGTCGTCGCGCGCGACGGGTTCCGTCTGGTGGGCGCGATGTCGTACGAAGCGCAGGTCGCGGGGGTCGGAAACGAGGTCGCGGGCAAGTTCCTGACCAACACCGCGGTGCAGACCATGCAGGCGGTGTCGATGCTGGAACTGCGGCGCCGCCGCGGAAAGGCGATCGCGGCGCTGCGCGAGGTGGCCGACCTGGCGTTCGTCAACGCCGGCGGCACCGGATCGCTGGAGGAGACGGCCAAGGACCGGGCGATCACCGACATCGCCGCGGGCAGCGGCTTCTTCGGCGGACATCTCTTCGACACGTACAGGCACTTCCGTCCGGCGCCCGCGCTGTCCTTCGGACTCGACGTTCTGCGCCGTCCCGACGACGAAATCGTGACATGTGCCGGGGGTGGATGGATCGCCTCCGGACCCCCGGGACCCGACCGTCTCCCCAAGCCGGTCTGGCCCGCCGGCCTGCAGTTCATCGGTACCGAGGCCGCGGGCGAGGTGCAGACTCCGCTGCGCGGTTCGGCCGCACGGTCGCTGACGGTCGGCGATAGGGTGTGGTTCCGGCACACCAAGTCGGGTGAAGTGTGCGAGAGGTCGGAGTCGGTGGCCCTCATCGAACGAGACTCCGCCGGGCGTGCGGACGTCGTCGAGGTGGTTCCGACCTACCGTGGAGAAGGGAAGTGTTTCTTGTGAGCCGAGCGGCATCGGGTACGTGGACGAACTGGGGCGGGACCGCGCACTGCGCCCCCAGCAGGCTCATCGTCCCGCAGAGCGTCGACGAACTGGCCGCCGCCGTCCGGGCCGCGGCCGAACGCGGTGAGACGGTGAAGCCGGTCGGCGCAGGCCACAGTTTCTCGGAGATCGCCGTCGCACCGGGCATCCAGGTCGGCATGTCGGGATTCCAGGGCGTTCGCGCCGTCGACGCCGACCGCAAGCGCATCACCCTCGGAGCCGGCACCCATCTGCACCAGATTCCGGCGATGCTCGAGCCCCTGGGTCTGGCGATGACCAATCTCGGCGACATCGACCGGCAGACGGTCTCCGGTGCCACGTCCACCGGCACGCACGGCACGGGCGGGGCGTTCGGCGGTATCTCCACGCAGATCCGCGGCGTCACGCTGGTCGACGGAACCGGGCAGGTCCGCACCGTCGGCGAGGACGACCCCGACCTGAAGGCCGCAGCTCTCGGCCTCGGCGCACTCGGCGTGCTGACCGACGTCACGCTCCAGCTGGTGGACGCCTTCGCGATCGAAGCTGTGGAGGCGCCCGCCGACGCGGACGAGACCATCGACGGCTTCCTCGATCGAGTCGCCTCCGTGGATCACTACGAGTTCTACTGGTTCCCGCACACCACCCGCACCCTCACCAAGACCAACACCCGGCTGCCCGCGGGCACCCCCGCGAACGGACCGTCCAAGATCCGCCGCTACATCGACGACGAACTGCTCTCGAACGGGATGTTCCGGGTGCTGTGCACGCTCAGCGCCACCCAACCGCGCGTGGTCCCCGCGATCAATCAGGTGTCGGGGCGGGCCCTGTCGGCGCGCACATACACCGACCGCTCCGACAAGATCTTCATCTCCGCACGCAACGTTCGGTTCCGCGAGATGGAGTACGCGATCCCCCTCGAAGCGGTACCGGAGGCGCTGCGCGAACTGCGTGCCACCATCAACCGGCGCAGGCACAAGGTGAGCTTCCCGGTCGAGGTGCGCGCGGCCGCGGCCGACGACCTGATGCTCTCGACGGCGAGCGGCCGGGCATCGGGTTACATCGCGGTACACCGCTATCACCGCGACGACGTGCGCGACTCCGAGGCCTACTTCCGCGACGTCGAGGACATCATGGTCGCGCACGGCGGCCGGCCGCACTGGGGCAAGATGCACACCCGCGACGCGGAGTACCTCCGCAGTGTGTATCCCGAGTTCGACGACTTCCTCGCCGTCCGGAATCACTTCGATCCGAACCGCACCTTCGCGAACCCCTATCTGCGGCAGACCCTCGGCGACTGATCAGCGCCCCTGAAACTCAGCGTCCCTGAAACACCGGGGCACGCTTCTCCGCCCGCGCGGCACGGGCCTCCTGAACGTCCTCGCTGAGCCACGCCGCGCGCATGGCGGCCGCTCGTTCCTCTGGCGCGTCGTCTCGCGCCCCGTCTCCGGTGAGCACGAGCTTGTAGTGCCGCAGGGTGAGCGGCGCGTACTCGGCGATCTCGGCGGCCCACTTCTGGGCGACGGCCAGATCACCGAACCTGTTGGCGAAGCCGAGCGTGAGGGCACGGTCCGACGAGAGCGGCTCGCAGCCGAGCAGCATCCCGCGCGCCTGGCCCGCACCCACCAGCGACACGAGCCTCCTGATGGTCCACTCGTCGACGGCGACGCCGATCTTGGCCGCCGGAATCCCCGCGAACGCCACATCGGCCATCACCCGGAGATCAGCCGCCATCGCCAGCTGCAATCCGGCTCCGAGCGCGGCGCCGTTCAGTGCGGCGATGACGGGGACGGGAGTCGATTCGATCTGCTCGATGAGTGCGACGAGCCGGTCCAGGAACGACTGGTCGTAGACGGGACCGGAGAGGTCGGCGCCAGCACTGAAGACATTGCCCCGACCGGTGAGTACGATGGCGCGGGCGCCGCCGTCGACCGCGGCCGTGAACGCCGCCGAGAGGCCCTGGACCATGTCCTGATCGAGGGCGTTCCGCTTCTCCTCGCGGGCGAGTTCGATGGTCGTCACGGATCCCACGGTGCTGCTCACAATCATGCGGGCATGCTATCCACCGCGCTTCAGCGGTGCCCTCCGGGCCCGACTTGATACTGAACCATTGACAATTTGTTGTGTTTTCCCAACACTGTGTTCTGTGAGTCCGATCAGGCGGGGACCCAAGCTCCCCATCTACAACCGCATCGCCGTTCTGCGCGCGGAGCGGAAGATGTCACGGGCGCAGTTGGCCGAACTGGTCGACATCAATGTTCAGTCGGTCGGCGCGCTGGAGCGTGGCGACAACTATCCGAGCCTCGACCTGGCGTTCCGGATCTGCGACGTCTTCGGCCTGCCGGTCGAAGCGGTCTTCAGCCGGACCGAGTTCACCGCCATGTCGACGGAACTGTACGGGGGACCCGACCATGCATGACCCGAACTACGTGTTTCCAGACTCCGCTATCCCCGAATGGGTGCGGCGGTACAGCCGGTCGGCGGCGCGACGCCACGACACCTTCGTCCGAACCACCGGCACGTGGCTGCCCGGCCTTCGCAACCGCCGCGGCCGACGATTGCTGTCGTCGGTCCTGCTGATCCTGCTCTGCGTGGTGGTGATCTCCTCGATCGCATCGTTCTGGGCGCCGCTGTGGTCGGCCGTGCCCTTCGCCATCGGCCTGGTGACCTCCCTCGTGGTGCTGATGATGCTGCGAGTGGTCACCGAATCCATCGCGGGCGCACCCGCCGACACCCTCGACGAGTTGCAGCTGACTCAGCGCAACGCCGCCCGCGCGCTCAGCTACAACCTGCTCCTGCCGCCGATGATGGTCGTCTACGCCATCCTCATCGTCCTCGGCTACCGCGACTACGTCTCCGGTGAGACCGTCATGTCGATCGCGTGGCTGCTGATCGCGTCCGTGTACGCGCTCTCCTGCGTTCCGGACGTCCTCATGTCCTGGTGGATGCAGGACCCCGAACCCGAACACTCCAGCGACGAGATCTAGGAGATCCCCGTGCCACAAGCACTGAACATCAATCACCTCGCCAAGTCGTACGGCTCCGTGCGGGCGCTCGACGATGTCACCTTCTCCGTGGCGCCGGGCGAGATCTTCGGATTCGTCGGCAGCAACGGGGCAGGCAAGTCGACGACGATGCGCATCGTGCTCGGCGTGCTGGCCGCCGATTCCGGCGACGTGCGGCTCGGCGACGCGCCCATCGACTTCGACGGCCGCAAGCGGATCGGGTACATGCCCGAGGAGCGCGGTCTCTACCCGAAGATGAAGGTCGGCGATCAGCTCGCCTATCTCGCACGGCTGCACGGATTGTCGAAGTCCGAGGCCGCCGACGCGACCGAGAAATGGACTCGCAGGCTGGGCATCCACGGTCGGCTCGGCGACCAGGTCAACGACCTCTCACTCGGCAACCAACAGCGCGTGCAGCTGGCCGCCGCACTGGTGCACGACCCCGACTTGCTGGTGCTCGACGAGCCCTTCTCCGGGCTCGATCCGGTGGCCGTCGACGTGATGAGCGAAGTCCTCACCGACAAGGCCGCGCAGGGCATCCCGGTCATCTTCTCCTCGCACCAGCTCGACCTGGTGGAGCGTCTCTGCGACCGAGTCGGCGTCATCTCCGGCGGGGTGATGAAGGCACTCGGCACCGTCGACGACCTCCGTGCCCGCGACGGCCTTCGCTTGGAGGTGCGCGGCCCACGGTCGGAGACCCGCTGGGCCGACGGCCTGCCGGGCGTCACCGATGTGGAGTACCGCGACGCTTCGGCCGTGCTGCACATCGACCACGGAACCGACGACCAGCAGATTCTCACCGCCGCGATGGCCGCCGGCCCAGTGCACCGGTTCGCCACCACCGCCCCTTCCCTGACCGAGCTGTTCCGAGAGTTGGTGTGACGAAATGAATTCCACGTTGAACAACATCAAGCTCGTCGCCGGGCGCGAGATCAACACCCGCGCGCGGGAGAAGTCGTTCATCATCTCGACCGGCGTGATGATGGCGGTGATCATCATCGGCGCCATCGTCTGGTCCGCACTGTCCGGCGGCGACAGCGTCGACAGGGTCGGGATCGTCGGCGCAGACGCCGGACTGTCGGCGACCATCGAGTCCGGCGGAGACGCCGCCGGACAGCGGATCGAGACCGAAGTGCTGCCGAACGCCGATGCGGCGCGGTCGGCCGTCGGCGACGGGGATCTGGCCGCGGCTCTCATCGTCACCGGACCCGGTGCCTACACCGCCGTCAGCAAGAACGGCATGGATCCGACGATCGAAGGCGTCCTGCGCGGTGCCGTCGCCCAGCGAGATCTGTCGGAGGCGCTGTCCGCCCGCGGCGTCGACGCCGCCTCGCTGCCGCAGCCTCGTTTCACGCTGGACCGGACGCAGGCCGAGAAGCCCGACGAGGCGCAGCGTGTGACCGTCGCCCTGATCGGATCGATCCTGCTGATCATGACGATCATGATGGGCGGGCTGATGGTGGCAGTGGGCGTGGTGGAGGAGAAGTCGTCGCGCATCGTCGAACTGCTGCTGTCGGCCGTGCGTCCGCTCCAGCTGCTCTGGGGCAAGATCCTCGGTATCGGCGCCATCTCTCTGGCACAGGTGGTGCTGATCGGAGCGACCGCGCTCATCGCGGGCCGCGCCACCGGGCTCCTCACCCTGACCGGCACCGCGACCACCGTCTTCGCCGCCGTGATCGCATGGTTCCTGCTCGGATTCCTCTTCTTCGCCGCGCTCTATGCGGCCACCGGCGCGATGGTGAGCCGGCAGGAGGAATTGAACTCCAGTTCGGCACCGCTGACGATCCTCGTGCTCGCCGCACTGTACTCCGGCACCTTCGGCATCCAGGCGCTCGATTCCACGCTGATTCAGACGCTCAGTTGGATCCCGCCGTTCAGCGCAGTGCTGATGCCCATCCGCATCGCGACCGGAGACACCGATCCGGGACAGGTGATCGGCACCTTCGCCATCATGATCGCCGCCTGCCTGCTCGCCGTCTGGGTCGCATCGCGGATCTACACGCGGTCGATCCTGCGCACCGGCAGTCGCATCAAGTGGGGTGAGGTGGCCGCGATGGTGTCGGGCCGGAAGTGAGCCGAGGCTGCGCACCCGGCTTGAGCAGCAGAGGTTGCCAGAGGTTTTGTCAGAGGGCGGCGGTAGAGTTCGAACATAGAAACACAGCAGAAGTGTTCTCGGGCACTGTGCAGGTCGAAAGGGGGTGGGTTCGATGGTCACGTCAGAAGTGCTGCTGCCGGACGACCCGGCCGCCCTCGCCCGCCTGTTGGAGGCTGCGGCGACCAAGTTCGCGTCCCTGCCACTGTCCGCGGTCCCCGAAGACACCCTGCTGGAAACCGTCGAGACATTGGAACGCACGCATCGTCGTCTCGACGGTGTCGACGCGGCAGTGTTGGTGGAGGTCTCCGACCGCGGCGCCTACCGCAAAGCCGGATACCTATCGGTGCACCAGTACCTGGCGCAGGGGTTACGGCTCGGTGACGGTGCCGCCCGCCGCCGGCGCGTCAGTGCCGCCGGGATCGGACGGTTCACCGACCTGCAAGGACAAACCCGCGAACCGGTACTGCCGGCGACCGCGGTCGCGGTGGGCGAGGGTGCGATCGGTGCCGACCACGTCCGCGAGATCGACGCCGTCATGGACAAGATCCCCACCGCCATCGACGCCGACACCCGAGCACGCGCCGAGGCACAGCTGGCCTGGGTCGCCCGCGAGCTGAGTCCGGCCGGAGTCCGCACCGCCGGCATCCGACTGCTGGCGCACCTGGATCCGGACGGGACCGTCACCGACGAACGCGACCGCAAACGCCTGCGCGGCTTCACGATCCTGCCCCAAGATCTGCGGCTGATGAGCAAAGTCCGCGGCTACCTCACCCCGGCCCTGCGCGCGGAAATGGAAGCCGCACTGCCGTCGTGGGCGGCGCCGGGGATGAACAATCCCGACGACCCGGATTCCCCGTCGGGGACGGTGGAGTCGGCCGACCCGGCCGCTCTGGCGGCCGCGGTGGAGCGTGATACTCGCACGCCGGGGCAGCGCACCCATGATGGTCTGCAGGCGCTGCTGCGCGCCTCCCGCAGTGGTGTTGGGGGTGGTCGGCGGTCGGGTGATCTGGTCGTCACCGTCACCGACCACGAGTTGGCCGAGCAGGCCGGGATCGCGTTGACCGCGACCGGGACCCGGCTGCCGGTGGCGGAGTTGATCGAAGTCGCCGCCACCGCGACCCCGCACCTGGCCGTCTTCTCCGCCCACACCGGACAAGCCCTCTACCTCGGACGGGGACGTCGGCTGGCGTCGCGGGCGCAGCGGTTGATGCTCTTCGCCCGCGACCGCGGCTGCACCGCCCCCGGCTGCGACGCCCCGTTCACCCGGACGCAGGCCCATCACTTCCCCGACTGGGCCGACGGCGGACCCACCGACATCGACCACCTCGGGGCGGCGTGCGGGCGCCACAATCGCTCCGTCGGCCCCGGCCGCGGGCAATGGCAGACGATGATCCTGATCGACGGTCCCCACGCCGGCAGAGTCGCCTGGCGACCCAGCGGCAACACCAGCCGCGGCTGGACAAGACCGCCCGGGTGGCGGATCAACCAGATCCACCACGCCGAACTCTTACCGGATCACGAACCCCAGCCGCCGCCTGAACGCAGCGAATCCCGGATCGAGAACTACCTCGACACACTCCTGGCCGCCTGACCGGACACACCGCTGGCGCCGGCGCCTGATCGTGGGGACGATGGACAGCATGGCTCCATCGAACGACTTCGGTCCCGACGACTTCGACCGCTTCGCCCGCGAAGCCGGAGAAGGCTTGCGGAAGCTGCTCCGTCAAGCCCTCGACAATCCTCGGACCACGCTCACCTGGGCCGACATCGCGGCCTCTGCCACTCGCCCGCGCACGTCGCCGGAGCCTGAACAGGATGCCGGGATCATCGACGCGGAGCCGGGCGTGTGGGCCATCGTGCGCGACGACGGCGGCCCGCGCGTGGAGCGGGTCTTCGCCACCGAACTCGAAGCACTGCGCGCCAACCAGCAGAACACCGATCCCGCGCGATCAGTTCAGTTCCTCGAGTTCGGGGCCGACCTCACGGCCAACTGAGCCGGCTGTCAGATCGTGACGACTCCTCGACCGGTCGCTCCGCCGGCGAGAATGCGGTCGAGTGCCTGCGGCAACTCGTCGAGCCCCACCTCGTAGGTCAGCAGATCCAGATGCTGCGGGCGCAGGTCGGTCTCGAGTCGCTGCCACAGGGCACGCCGGGCGGTGATGCCGAGCTGGACCGAGTCGATGCCGGCCAGGGTCACCCCGCGCAGAATGAAGGGCATCACCGTGGTCGGCAGGTCCGCCCCGCCGGTCAGACCGCTCGCGGCGACAGTACCGCCGTAACGGACAGTACTGAGAACGTAGGCGAGCGTCCTTCCGCCCACACAGTCGACGGCCGACGCCCATCGCTGTTTGTCGAGCGGACGGATCCTCGCCTCGGGGTCCTCCGGGAGCCGGCCGATCACCGACGACGCCCCCAACCGGGTGAGCAGGTCCACAGCATCGGGTTTGCCCGACGATGCGACGACCTCGAAACCGAACTTCGAGAGCAGATCCACACTCACCGAACCGACACCGCCGCTGGCGCCGGTGACCAGGATCGGCCCGTCGGAGGGACGATAGCCGCCGTCCAAGATCGCTTTCACACTCATCGCCGCGGTGAATCCCGCAGTGCCGATCGCGGCGGCCTCCCGAGTCGAGAGAGATTCGAGACGAACCACCTGGTCGGCGGGGACCCGCGCGTACTCGGCGTACCCCCCGTGACGGGCGGTACCGATGTCGTAGCCGTGAGCGACCACGAGGTCGCCCGGCGCGAACTCCGGTGAGGTCGATTCACTCACCACTCCAGCGATGTCGATGCCCGGAACGATCGGATACTCGCGGACCACGCCTCCGCGTGGCGTGACGGCCAAAGCGTCCTTGTAGTTGATGCTCGAGTACTCGACCTTGATGGTCACCTCGCCCAGAGGGAGGAAGGTGTCGTCGACCGTCTCCGCGGCCAGGCTGATGCCGTCAGCGCTCTCGCGTGCCACCATCGCGGTGAATGTCATCTTCGCTCCTTGGGTGTGGGGTGTGGGGGTTTCGACTCGCTTCGCTCGCTCAACCAGCGGAACTACGAGACTCGCTCAACCAGCGGGACTACGAGACTCGCTCGACTCTGCGGAACTACGAGACTCGCTCGACTCTGCGGGACTACGAGACTCGCTCAAACCAGCGGACCGCTCCGGCCTGCCTCGCCGACCGGTCCGCCCGGGGACGACGAAGGCCGCGTCGCAGGGAAGCGACGCGGCCTTGTCTGTCATGTCCGAGGTCAGACGCCGAGCAGGTCGATCACGAAGATCAGGGTCTTGCCCGAGAGTCGGTGTCCGGCGCCCGCCGGACCGTAGGCCAGCTCCGGCGGAACCACCAGTCGGCGTCGACCGCCGACCTTCATTCCGGGAATGCCCTCCTGCCAACCGGGGATCAACGCGTCGAGGGGGAATCGGGCGGACTGCCCGCGGTCCCACGACGAGTCGAACTCCTCGCCGGAGTCGAACTCCACGCCGACGTAGTGCACGTCGACGGTGCCGCCGTGCTGCGCTTCGGGACCGTCGCCGATCACCAGGTCGGTGATCTCCAGCGACGTCGGGGCCGGGCCCTCCGGAAAGTCGACTTCGGGCTTGCTCATGGTCAGCGGTCCCCCATCTGGACGTAATCACGTTCGGTGTAACCGGTGTACAGCTGACGCGGACGGCCGATCTTGGTGGTCGGATCGTTGTGCATCTCACGCCAGTGAGCGATCCAGCCGGGCAGCCGGCCGAGAGCGAACAGCACGGTGAACATGCGGGTCGGGAAGCCCATCGCCCGGTAGATGACGCCGGTGTAGAAGTCCACGTTCGGGTAGAGCTTGCGCTCGACGAAGTAGTCGTCGTGCAGCGCGACCTCTTCCAGGCCCTTCGCGATGTCGAGCAGCTCGTCCTCCACACCCAGCGAGGTGAGGATCTGATCGGCGGTCTTCTTCACGATCGCCGCACGCGGGTCGTAGTTCTTGTACACGCGGTGACCGAAGCCCATGAGCTTCACGCCGTCTTCCTTGTTCTTCACCTTGGTCATGAAGGCCTTGGTGTCGCCGCCGGAAGCGCGGATCTCGTCGAGCATCTCCAGCACCGCCTGGTTGGCGCCGCCGTGCAGCGGGCCCCAGAGCGCGTTGATGCCGCCCGAGATGGAGGTGAAGAGGTTGGCCTGCGACGAGCCCACCAGACGCACCGTCGACGTCGAGCAGTTCTGCTCGTGATCGGCGTGCAGGATGAACAGCATGTCGAGGGCCTTGGCGACCTCGGGATCGACCTCGTAGGGCTCGGCCGGGAAGCCGAAGGTCATCCGGAGGAAGTTCTCGACCAGGCTCAGCGAGTTGTCCGGGTACAGGAACGGCTGCCCCTGCGACTTCTTGTACGCGTAGGCCGCGATGGTCGGCAGCTTGGCGAGGAGCCGGATCGTGGCCAGCTCCACCTGCTCGGGATCCTTCGGATCGAGCGAGTCCTGGTAGTAGGCGCTCAGCGCGTTGACCGCACTCGAGACCACCGGCATCGGGTGCGCGTTGCGCGGGAAGCCGTCGAAGAACCGCTTGAGGTCCTCGTGCAGGAGGGTGTGCCGCTGGATCTTGGTGGCGAACTCCTCCAACTGCGCGGCAGTCGGCAGCTCACCGTAGATCAGCAGGTAGCTCACCTCGATGAAGGTGGACTTCTCCGCCAGCTGCTCGATCGGGATACCGCGGTACCGCAGGATGCCCGCATCACCGTCGATATAGGTGATCGCGGACTTCGTCGACGCGGTGTTGACGAAGCCCCCGTCGAAGGTCGTCAACCCGGTCTGGGCGAGGAACGGGCCCAGAGCGACGGAATCGCTGCCCTCGGTGGCCTTGAGGATCGGCAGGTCGATCTCGCCACCCGGGTAGGTGAACTTTCCTGTCGCCTGTTCGGTCACGTCATTGTCAACGGACACACAAACCCCTTTGACTCGCGGGTGAGCAGTTGCTGGGTAACAACCTAGTCGTGGTTCGACTGAGACGCCGCATGAGGGTCACCTCGGCGCCCGCGACGCTTGTCGCGTGCTCAGCTTACTCACATGTCGGTACCGTGTTGGAATGCGAGAGCTCCGAGCGGGAAGCGACGCCGTCCTCCTGGACTTCAGCACCGGCCGGGCCCCCGAAGCCGAAGCCGCACACACCGCGCGTGCCCTTCGCGAGGCCCTCGACGAGGGTCGCCTGATGCCGTGCGACATCGTGCCCGGCGCACACACGATCCTCGTGGAGACCCGACCCGGTTCCGGCTTGGACGAGTTGTCGGTGCTGCGGGTGGTCCACGACGCACGGCGGTCCTTCACTCCCCCGGACGAGCACTCCCCGACTCCTTCACCGCCGGATCTGGTGATCCCGGTGGTGTACGACGGCGACGATCTCGCCGACGCCGCAGCACTCGCCGGAATGACCGAGAAACAGCTGATCGCAACGCATTCGAGGGTGCTGTGGACCGTGCAGTTCATGGGGTTCGCGCCCGGCTTCGGCTATCTCGTACCCGGCCCCGAGACCAGCGCTCGGGACGCCGACGCCCTCGCTCGCATCACTCGCCGCGGCCAATCGCGGACCGCCGTGCCGACGGGATCGGTCGCCGTCGCCGCCGGCTACAGCGCCGTCTACCCGCGCAGCAGTCCGGGCGGCTGGTTCCTGCTCGGCCGCACCGATCTGCCGATGTGGGACAGCGAGGCCCGTCCGCCGTCACTGCTGACCGCGGGAATGACGGTCCGCTTCGAGCCGACCGAGGCGCCATCGTGACACATCCCACTCCGGCCACTCCGGCACAGCAACCTCAGGCGCGCCTGAGCATCGAGGCTCCGGGCCCGCTCGCCACCGTTCAGGACTTCGGTCGCCCCGGCCTCGCGCATCTCGGCGTACCACGATCCGGCGCCGCCGACCTCCCGTCCCTCGCGCAGGCGAACAGACTCGTCGGGAACCCCGAGGACGCCGCGGCGATCGAGGTGACGCTCGGCGGATGGGCGGCGCGGGCCACGGGCCGGATGCTGATCGCGGTCACCGGCCCGGCGGTCAGCCTCACCGTCGACGGCATCGAAGTCGGCAGCCACAGCGTCGTCGCGGTCCACGACGGCGGCATGATCCGCATCCACACCCCGTCTCGCGGCTGCCGGAACTATCTCGCGGTGCGCGGCGGGTTCGATGTACCGGCGGAACTCGGTTCCCGATCCACCGACACCCTCTCCGGACTGGGCCCGGCCCCCCTGCGCGCCGGCGACGTGCTGACCGTCGGAACTTGCGAGGACGACTGGCCCGCAACCTCGCTCGCACCGGTCGGCAGCATCGCGGACATCGTCGAACTGGTCGCCGCCCCCGGACCGCGCGACGACCGGCTCGTCGACGTCGGAGTTCTCGGGACCGGACGCTGGCGGGTGGCGCCGGCGAGCAACCGCGTCGGAGTCCGCCTGGACCGAGCCCACTCCGCCCCGCCGCTCGAACACCGCTCCGACCTGCCGGAGATGCGCAGCGAGGGCGTCCCGCTCGGCGGTGTGCAGATCCCGCCGAGCGGCCAGCCGGTGATCTTCCTCGCCGACCACCCGGTGACCGGCGGATACCCGGTGGTGGCCGTCCTGAACCCGGAGTCGGTCTGGCGGGCAGCGCAGCTGACGGCGGGCGACGAGGTTCGGTTCGTCCTGCGATGAGTCCCGCACCCCGGGCCACTGACTGTCGAGATCGTTGGCTGTCGAGATCGTTGACTAGCAGTATCGTTGACTAGCGGTGAGACGGATATTAACGTTTGTCTCATGACCCAGGTGGCAGCCCCGTCCGGCAGTGAGCGATTCGACGACAACGGCCGCGTCCCGGGCGCTCGATCCTCATCCGACATTCCGGCTCCGGGACCCGGCTCGGTCACCTGGCGCTACTTCGGAAGCTGGCGGGGGATGCTGATGGGCCTGTGGTCAGGCTCGATGCAGAACATGCACCCCAAGCTCGCCGCCGGAGTCTGGGATCACTCCGACTTCTTCGGCGAGCGCTGGGAACGCCTCATGCGCTCGCTCTACCCGATCAGCGGCGTCGTCTTCGACCAGACCCCGGAGACGGGCCGCAGCGTGCGCGACTACCACCTCACAATCAAAGGCACCATGGACAACGGCGAGCGCTATCACGCACTCGATCCCGACGTCTTCTACTGGGCGCACGCGACGTTCTGGTACGGGAACATCCGGTGCGCCGAGGCCTTCGGCCCACCGATCTCCGAGGCGGACAAGCGAGCGTTGTTCGAGGAGTCTCGTGGCTGGTACGCCCAGTACGGCGTCAGCATGCGTCCGTGCCCCGACACCTACGAGGAATTCCTCGAGTACTGGGACCACATGTGCCGGCATGTGCTCCGCGACCATGCCGCAGTGCGCACCGTCTTGGACATCTCGCAGCTGCCGCCTCCGCCCTGGATGCGCGCGTGGATGCCTATGTGGTTGTGGCGCAAGCAGATCCGAGTCATGGGGCGGTTCTTCATGTGGATCACCACCGGTCTGTACGACGAACCGGTCCGCGAGATGATGGAGTTGACGTGGACCCCCACCGACGAGCGCCGGTTCCGGCTCTTCGGGAAGGCGGTGAACGCGGTGATGGGGCTGCTGCCGCCGCGCTACGAGAGTCATCCCCGCCGCCGGGACGCCGTCGACCGACTGTCGGGCCGTGTCGCGGCCGACGCGCCGCTGCTGGAAAGCCCGCTTCGCAACCTTCCGCCGGAATCAGAACGGGGAAATCCCATCCACTACTGTCCGGTGCACGCCTCGCGCAGGGCCAACTTGCCGTGGCAGAGCAACGACGCGGCCCCGCGTCGGTAGTCGTCGCATCCCGCTCACCGGGCCAGCGCGGCGATGATCGAGTTCCTGCGATCGCTCGACTGAACGTCCCCGGACATCACAGCTAACCCGTCGATACCCGGTACCGATAGAACACCGGCGCGGCCAGCGTCGCGACGACCGTGAAGATCACCACCAGCACACCGCCTCCGGCGAAGGTCGCAGCGGTCCCGGCCGCGGCTGCCGCAGCGCCGTGGGTCACGTCTGCGATGCGCGGGCCGCCCGCGACCACCACGATGAAGACGCCCTGCAGCCGGCCGCGGACGTCGTCGCTGGCCGCCGACTGCAGCATCGTCTGGCGGAACGCCGCCGACGCCATGTCCGCGGCACCGCCGATCATCAGGGCCAGCACCACGATCGGGAGGACGGGAAGCATGGAGCCGTGGGCGAACACCAACACCCCGCCCGCCACCGCGATCGAGACACCCCAGATCAGCACGCACACCACCACCGCGCGTCCCTGCCGCTGCACCCGCGACACCCAGCCAGACAGGACGCCGCCGACCACCGCGCCGAGCGGGATGGCGATGAACAGCAGCGCGAAGGCCACGCCGCCGTCGGACGGTCCGCCGAAGCTCTCATGTGCGATCTGCGGGAACAGCGCGCGCGGCATCCCGAAGATCATGGCGATCAGGTCGATGACGAACGACATCAGGAGCACCGGGTGGCCCTTCAGGTACACCAGGCCGTCGACCACCGACCGGAAGCCGGCGGTGGGCCGCGCGGGCGGCGTACCGCCGTCGCCCGCGTCGGGGACGCCGTGCTCCGGCGGCAGCGGGGGCAGGCTCACCACCGCCCACAGGGTCGCGAACAGACAGACGGCGTCGACGAAGTACAGGGTCGAGAAGCCCAGAACCGGGATCAGCGCACCGCCGACCAGGGGTCCGGCGATGGCACCGGCCTGCATCACGGTCATGTTCAGCGAGTTTGCGGCGGGCAGTCGTTCGAGCGGCAGGATACGAGGCAGAACAGCTGTGCGCGTGGGCTGATTGACAGCGAAGAAGGCCTGCTGGAGCGCGAAGATCACCAGCAGGAGCCAGACATTGCCGACTCCGGCCGCCGCCTGTGCCCAGAAGGCCGCGGAGGTGACGATCAGGCCGACAGTGGTGACCATCAGGATGCGGCGCCTGTCGAAGGTGTCGGCGAGCGCCCCGCCCCACAACCCGAAGACCACCAGGGGGACGAGGCCGAAGACACCGCTGAGTCCGACGTACGCCGAGCTTCCGGTGATCGCGTACAACTGTGCGGGCACGGCGACGATGGTCAGTTGCGCACCGACCACCGTGATGATGTTGGCGGTCCAGAGCCGGCGGAAGTAGACGTTCTGCAGCGGCCGGGTATCGGCCAGGATTCCACGCGCCATCAGGGCTGGAGCCGCTCCAACCGCCAGCCGTCGGCGGTCCGGACGGCGCAGGCCCGGTTGTGCAACCGGTTGGCGCGCCCCTGCCAGAACTCGACGACGTCCGGCTCCAGGCGGTATCCGCCCCAGCCCGGCGGAACCGGTACCGGCTCCCCCTCGTCCGCACCGCCGAATCGTTCCGCGACCGCCGCCGCGGCCTCCTCCAGTTCCGCACGGGAGCCGATCGGCTGCGACTGCGCCGATGCGAACGCCGACAGCTGCGATCCGCGCGGCCGCGATTCCCAGTAGCGGCGGGTCTCCTCCGAGTCCACCTTCACCACGCGGCCGCGGAAGTGGACCTGGCGCTCCAGCGCGATCCACGGAAACGTCGCCGACGCATGGGGATTGGCAGCGATGGCCCGTCCCTTCTGCGAGTCGTAGCCGGTGAAGAAGACGATTCCCGCTTCGCTGACTCCCTTGCACAGCACGGTGCGCGTCGCCGGACGGCCCTGCGCATCGACGGTTCCCAGCACCATGGCGTTGGGTTCGGGGATGCGCGCGGCGATGGCTTCGGCCAGCCATGTCTCGAAGAGCGATAGCCAGGGCGGGTCCTCGGTCAGCCATGACGGATCGAGGTTCGCTCGCACTCCGTCGGCACCCGCCGCCCCGTCACCCGGACCGTCCGCACCCGACCCGTATCCGACTCGCATACTCGGCAGGTCTACCAGCTTCTTCACGCCCTGCATGCTACTTCCGATCACACCACCAGCCGATCCGGCAGTCCGTCGCCGCCCGGCACCGGCGTCGGGGCGTCGACTCCGGACACCGCCCGGTAAGCCCGACCGACCAGTTCGATCCCACGCACGAGCGTCTGGGCATCGAGCGTGTACGGGATCCTGATGTGGCCGTCGAAGCCGCCGAGCGGGCCGAACGAGCCGCCGGGGATCAGTCGGACGCCGAGTTCGGCCGCCGCCGCGGCCGTCGCGGTCGCCACCGGGCGGGGCAGCGCCACCCACAGGCAGAGACCGCCCACACCGCGCACCGGCACCGCGCCGGGCAGGTGCCGGCCGATCGCCCGCAACGCGGCCGCGCGTTGGGCGCGGAGCACCGCCCGGCGTGCGGGAAGGAAGGCGTCGAGATTCGCGAGTGCGTACTGAGCCGCGAACTGCTCCACCACCGCTCCCCCGAGGTCGGATTCGTAGCGAGCCAGCGCGTAGGCGTCCGGCCTGCCGTCGACGCGGATCCAGCCGACGCGCAGACCCGGCCAGACGGTCTTGCTGGCCGAACCGAGTGTGATGATCTGCGACCTGTGCCTCGGTCCCCGTGCGGAGGGAGCGAAGGCCGCCACCGGCGGCGGCGCACTCACGTCCAGCCCCAACTCCACCATCGTCTCGTCGACGATCACCGGCACCCGGTGACGCGCGGAGATCTCGGCGAGGCGCAGGCGCCCGGCCTCGTCGAGCAGCAGTCCGGTGGGATTGTGGAAATCGGGAATGACGAAGATCAGGCGCGGTTGCTGCAGCCGGACCACCGATTCGAGCTGGTCGAGGTCCCAGCCATAGGTGGGATGCAGTCCCACCGTGACCGGCCGGGCACGATGCCGGGCGAGGGCGAGGATGGTCCCGTGATGAGTCGGCTGCTCGAGCAGGACGCGATCACCCGGCGCGACGTGGACGTCGAGCACCAGGCGCAACGCGTGCTGAGCGCCGGAGGTGACGAGGATCTGATCAGGCGTGGTCGGCAGACCGCGCGCGGTGTACCTCTCGGCGATCGTCTCCGCGAGTGCACGCAGGCCGTTGGGATACAGCCCGGTTCCGGCGAGGTAGCCCGGCGCGCATTCGAGTGCATGGCGGAATCCGTCGTGAACGATCTGTTCGGGAGCGGTCGGCGCGGCGATGTTGAGCTTGATCATGTCGGCTTCGGCCCCGAGATCGATCGGCTCCGGCGGCACCTGCACCGGCAGGGTGAGCATACTGCGCGCCCCCTGCCGCGACTGCAGATGGCCGCCGTCGCGCAGCGCCGCGTAGGCCGCCGCCACCGTCGTGCGCGAGACGTTCAGCGCCTGCGCGAGGGTGCGTTCACTCGGCAGCGCGGTGCCGACCGGAACACGTCCGTCGAGCACCAGCATCCGCAGCGCGTCCGCAAGCGCCTGATAGCCGGGCCGCGGACCGTCCGGGCGCCAGGCCCCGAGGTGTCGTGCCAGTGCGGCCGCACCGATTGCGCCGGTAGGAGTGATCACAAGTCCAGTGTTCCACAACTGGCTATGGATTCAATGGCCAGTTTCGGCCACGGTGGTCTCATGTTCAAGAGACTCCTCGCACTCGCCGTCGGCCTCGTGCTCTACGGCGCTTCGATGGCGATGATCCTGCACGCCGGACTCGGCAACATCCCCTGGGACGTCCTGCATCAGGGAATCGCCGACCAGGTGGGCCTCTCGATCGGCACGGTGTCGATCATCGTCGGTGCGGTGGTCCTGCTCGCATGGCTTCCGCTCCGACAACGGCCCGGCGTGGGCACCGTGGCGAACGTGGTGGTCCTCGGCCTGACCTTCGACGCGGTCTCCCCCTACCTGCCCGACCGCCCCGGGCTCGCGGTCGCGGTCCCCATGATGCTGGGCGGCATCGTCCTCAACGGCTTCGCCACCGCGCTGTACATCGGCGCACGGCTCGGCCCCGGGCCGCGCGACGGCCTGATGACCGGGATCGTTGCGCGGACGGGATGGTCGGTGCGCGTGGTCCGAACCGTCCTGGAAGTCGCAGTGGTGGCGGTCGGGTTCGCTCTCGGTGGCACCCTCGGGGTCGGCACCGTGCTCTACGCGGTGGCAGTCGGTCCGCTCATCCAACTGTTCGCCCGGCTGATGCGAGTCGATCGCGCGGTCGCCGGCGAGACCCACGTCACGGACGCGGCCCACACCTCTGCCGCAGGTCTGCCCCATGCCTCAGATCCCGCTAATGCCCCAGATCCCGCCGCTCCCAGAGCGCCGCGGCGGCGACCACGAAGGCCGCTGCGGCGAGCGCCGGGATCACGAGCGGCAGCGCCTGGACCGATTGCAGCGGAATCTGGGGAACGTGCGTGAACGGCGACACGTCGCGCACCCACTGCGGCAGGCCGAGCATCCCGCCGAAGGGGCCCAGCAGCCACGAGGCGATGAGGATCGGCCAGCCGACCACGGCGAGCCGTCCCCGGGCGCCGTACAGCAGCACGGCCAGCGACATGGTCGCCGCGGCCGCCGGGACCGAAGCCGCCGCCATCGGGAAGGCGACCTCCGCCGTGCTCCCCCATCCCGCGCCGGAGAGTCCGGCGCCGAGGAGGACCGATGCCGGCGCCGCCGCCATCACGATCACCACGGTGACACCGATGACACCCGCCTGGGTCCAGAAGTAGCGTCGCCGGGACACCGGGGTGGCGAGCAGCACCTCGAGGCGACCGCTCACTTCCTCCGACCGCCATCTGGTGAGCAGCGAGACGCCCGCACCCACCGCCGCTACCGCGAGGAACCCGGTCATCGTCGACAGGAAGACCTGTTTCAGTGTGCCCGCCGCTCCAGACGACTCGAGGAAGTCGGTGATCGCCTTGTTGGTACCCGCGAACTGATCCACCTGATCGGTGATGACGCCGACCGTGACGCCGTACACCGCGACGCCGCCGATCCAGGCCGCCGCCGTCGAACGGCTCTGCCGCCACGCGAGAGCCAGCGGCGACCGCAAGTGCGGTCCGGTCGCCGGGCCGGGTCTGGCGGCGAGCAGCCCCGCCCCCAGGTCGCGGCGTCTGCGGACCACCGGAGCCAGCGCGAGACCTGCGACGAACGCCGCGACGGAGGCCAGCGCCGGCCAGAAACTGTTGCCGTCGAAGGGCTCGATCGCCTCGGCCCAGCCGACCGGGTTCGTCCATCTCAACCAGGCCGCGGCGGGCACCGTGTCGGCGACGCCGCGCAGGACGTATCCGGCGAGCACCACGCCGGACGCGGCGAGATTCGCCGAATGGGCCGAGGGGAACACCTCGGCGGCGACCAGCGCCAGGCCGGCGGCGGCCAGACCGGTCGAGGCGTACTGCGCGAACACCGCGAGCAGCGACACCGGGTCCGCGCCGTCGACGGTGAGCAGGCTCGCCGCCATCGCCGCGGACACGACGAGCACGAAACCGACGACGACGCTCACCGCGGCGACGGCGGGAGCCACCGGTCCGACCGACCCGGCCAGGACCAACTCGGTGCGTCCCTCTTCCTCCTCCTTGCGGGTCAGCCGAACCACCGCCATCGCGGCACAGACGCCGAGCGCGGCGATCATGAACAGTCCCGCCCGCCACGACGCCAGCGCCGCCAGAGAGTCGTCTCCGGGAACACTTCCCAGGAGGAACCGGAACGCCGCATTGGTCCCCGCGACCGTCCGCAGGCTCTGCTGCTGAGCGGGATCGCCGGCGAGATTCTGGATCATCGCGGCGGTCGACAGATTGATGGCCGCGAACAGCACCACGGTCACCGGGATGATCAGCCGCTCACGGCGCACGTCCATGCGCGCCAGCAGCGGCCAGCGCGTGGTCGGCGAAGTCATGCCCGCTCCCGGCTGCCGCGGACCGCGTCCTGATCGTCCTGATCGCGGTAGTTCTGCAGGAACAGCTCCTCCAGGCTCGGCGGTTCGATCGCCAGCCGGGCGACCCCCGCGGCCGACAGCGCCGCGGTGACGGCGGGGAGGGCATCGTCGTCGACGGTGAAGGTCACGTCCCCGGAAGCCGTCGTGTCGAGATCGTGCACCCCCGGCACCGCGGACAGGTCGCTCGGACCGGGGAGGGTGGCCGTGACGCGCGACCGGCGCAGATGTCGCAGATCCTCGAGCCGGCCCGCCTGCACGGTCTTTCCCGCCCGGATGATCGTGACGGTGTTGCAGAGTTCCTCCACCTCGGAGAGCAGGTGCGACGACATCAGGACGGCCGCCCCGCGTGCGGCGCGCTCGGCAGCGCAGCGCATGAACTCGCGCGCCATCAGCGGGTCGAGCCCGGACGTCGGCTCGTCGAACACCAGCAGATCGGTGTCGGCCGCGAAGGCCGCGACGAGCGCCACTTTCTGCCGGTTCCCTTTCGAGTACGACCGCGCCTTCTTCGTCGGATCGAGTTCGAACCGCTCGATCAGTTCGTCGCGCGCGGGCGTGGCTGCCGGGTCCAGACCCCGCAGCCGCAGCAGGAGGTCGATCGACTCACCACCGCTGAGCTGCGGCCACAGCGTGACGTCGCCGGGCACATAGGCCAGCCGGCGGTGCACGGACACCGCATCGCGATGCGGGTCGGCACCGAAAAGCCGGACCTGCCCGCCGTCGTGGCGGAGCATGCCGAGCAGGATGCGGATGGTAGTAGATTTACCCGCGCCGTTCGGCCCCAGGAATCCGGCGATCTCGCCGGTCTCGACACTCAGGTCGAGCCCGTCGAGCGCGGTGAACCTGCCGAAGTTCTTCCGCAGAGCTCGTACATCGATCACCTTCGACGTGTCCATTTCCTCACCTTCGACGAAACAGCGAAACGGTGTCCAGAGTCATCCTGCTCTTGCACGGCGCCCGCTGCTGCGCAATGCCGTGCTGGGCTGTCTTAGAATCGTCGTCATGACCGATACCGCGATCACGCTGCCCGCCGAACTCCTTCCCGCAGACGGCCGTTTCGGCTGCGGCCCGTCCAAGGTCCGCCCCGAGCAGCTGCAATCGCTGGTCGACACCGGCGCTTCGGTCTTCGGCACCAGCCACCGTCAGGCACCGGTCAAGAACGTCGTCGGCGCGGTCCGCGAGGGTCTGGCACAGCTGTTCTCGCTGCCGGAGGGCTACGAAGTCGTCCTCTCCAACGGCGGCACCACCGCGTTCTGGGACGCCGCGGCATTCGGCCTGATCCGCGAGCGCGCCCTCAATCTCACCTACGGCGAGTTCTCCTCCAAGTTCGCCACCGTGTCCAAGAAGGCACCGTTCCTTCAGGATCCGAAGGTCGTCTCGACCGATCCCGGAACCGCACCCGACCCGGCTGCGCTGACCGCCGACGACGTCGAAGGCGTCGACCTCATCGGCTGGGCGCAGAACGAGACCTCCACCGGCGTCGCGGTTCCCGTGGTCCGCCCGGCCGCCGCAGGCGATGCGCTGATCGCCATCGACGCCACCTCGGGTGCGGGCGGGCTGCCGGTCGACATCGCGCAGACCGACGTCTACTACTTCGCGCCGCAGAAGAGCTTCGCCTCCGACGGCGGGCTCTGGATCGCGATCATGAGCCCGGCCGCACTGGCTCGCATCGAGGAGATCAAGGAGTCGGGCCGCTGGTGCCCCGAGTTCCTGTCTCTGCCGACGGCGGTCGACAACAGCTCCAAGAACCAGACCTACAACACGCCCGCGCTCGGTTCGCTGCTGCTGCTGAAGAACCAGATCGAGTGGATGAACGACAACGGCGGTCTGGACTTCTGCACCGGCCGCACCGCCGACTCCAGCTCGCGGCTCTACAGCTGGGCCGAGGCCAGTGAGTTCGCGACTCCGTTCGCCGACGAGGCGCACCGCAGCCAGGTGGTCGGCACCATCGACTTCGCGGACTCGGTGGACGCCGCGGCCGTCGCCAAGACGCTGCGTGCCAACGGGGTCGTCGACACCGAGCCCTACCGCAAGCTCGGCCGCAACCAGCTGCGCATCGGCATGTTCCCGGCGATCGACCCCGAGGACGTCACCAAGTTGACCCAGTGCATCGACTACATCGTCGAGCGCCTCTGACCCGGATCGAAGATCTGATCTTCACAGAAGGGCCGCGTGTCCTCTCGCGCTCCGGCACAGAAATTCACTAGTGTTGAGTGCGGTATCCGCGTACCTGGTGACCGGAGGAGGAGTCGATGCGTGAACTGCACGCCGATCGCGCCGACTCAGACGGTGCGTTCATCGTCGTGATGGACCTCGACTCCGGCGAAGAGTTTCAGATCCCGGTCGACAGCACGTTGCGCGCGCTCGTCCACCCGCCGGAATCGGTTGAGGCGGATGTCCCCGCCCAGTGCGAGTGCGCGTCGACCGACGCCGCCCGGCCCGAGTCGACCCCCTCCGGGCCCGCTCAGTCGGTGGCCGACCAGCCGACCGATGCGCAGGCGACGTTGTCGCTGACGCCCCGGGAGATCCAGGCTCGTGTCCGGTCCGGTGCCAGCGTCGAAGAACTCGCCGCCGCCACCGGGGTCGGAGTCGAGAAGATCAATCGGTTCGCGCATCCGGTGATCCTGGAACGGAGCCGGGCCGCGGAACTCGCGCGCGCCTCGCATCCGATGGGGGTGGACGGTCCCGTCGCAGGCACACTCGGCGAGATGGTGGCCGAATGCCTTGTGCTGCGCGGACATTCACCACAGAACGCCGAATGGGACGCGTGGCGCACGGAGTCGGGTCAGTGGGTGGTCCAGGTGTCGCCGGAACCGGGCTCGGACCTCTTCGCACATTGGCGCTTCGTGCCCGGATCGCACGGCGGGACCACCGACCCGATGGACGATCTGGCCGTCGAGCTGACCGAACCGGAGCTGGCGCGCAGCAGCCGCAGGCCCACAGTGCAGGCGGTACCGAAGCCTCCGGCCCACGAGGTGGCGCCCGACGGGCACGAATACGTCACGGTGGATGCCGACGACCTCACCGGACGGCAGAGTCACCGACGGGACCCGTTCGGAGAGGTCCTCGATCTGCGGTACGACGACGAGCGTCGAGTGGAGGCATCGACGCCGCAGGAGGAGAGGGAGTCGACGGCACCGCGGCACCGCGGCAAGCGTGCGACACCCACCGTGCCGGCGTGGGAGGACGTACTGCTCGGCGTCCGAAGCCACCCGAACGACTGATGCGACTTGGAGACTCGGTGCTGCCGAACATATCTGCCCTCTGGTTCATCGCCTGCCCCGATCCGGCGGCGGAGTTGGCCGGCGGCGTGTACATCGATCCGGAGAAGACGGCGGACTTCATCGAGAAGGCCTTCGCCGACACCGAGATCACGCCCATCGGAACCTCCGATCTCGCGGCTGCCGTCGACGGCGCCGACAACCGGGTGTTCGCCGCGCACTTCGGCCGCCTGGCGGTGCTCGCGGGCGCCAGCCTTCGCACCACCGACCCCGACGAGCTGACCTCCTATCTCGAGGATCTCGGTGTCGGCCAGACCTGGGCTCTCGTCTCGCTCGACCCTGACACTGACACCGGATGTGTGGCCCGCTGGCAGGACGGTGAACTGCAGCGCGCCTTCGTCGGCACGCCGACGGTGATCCGCACCGACGTGGGGCTGCCGTATCCGTTCGAAGGGCCGTTCTGGGCGGGTGACCACCCGCAGGCCGCCGCCGAACACGATCCGCTCGCGCTGCCCTTCCATCCCGGCGAACTCGCGGACGCCGCGCACGGCGCGTGGTTCGGCTTCAGTTTCCACGGCGACACATCGTCGGCCGTCGACCCCGCGCGCATCCCCGTCACCGTCTACCGCGTCGGGCCCGACGACGGATTCGACAACGTGATCGAATCGTCGGTGCCCCTCCGCGCGGACGCCCCGACCGAGCCGCATCACGCGCACGCCGCTCCGGAGGGGTCGACCGAGGAGACCGAGCCGATCCAGCGGATTCCCGCGCCGGTCGCGACCCCGGAACCGCTGTCGGAGCAGCAACCGGACTCCCCGCCCGCGCGCACTCCCGGACCGATCTCCCGCTATTTCGGCTTCCGCGGTCGTCTGTGACGGCCGTCGACGCCGGTTGAGCGAGCACCGCCCCCGCCGCTGGTTGAGCGAGCGAAGCGAGTCGAAACCGGCTCGCGTTGGTTTCGACTCGCTGCGCTCGCTCAACCAGCCTGGGAGGGAACCGACACGCGTTTGGTGCGTTTGGTTTCGACTCGCTACGCTCGCTCAACCAGCGGGCGGGAGGGAACCGGCACACGTCGGTTTCGACTCGCTAAGCGCGCTCAACCAGCCTGGGAGGGTTTCGACTCTCTGCGCTCGCTCAACCAGCAGGCGGGAACACCATCGGCACAGATCAGCGGGCGCGCTCGTAGAAGGCCACCGCCGCCGCGGTCGCGACGTTCAGCGAATCGGTGCCCCGGCTCATCGGGATCCGCGCGCGGACGTCGCAGCGGCGCATCGTGTGTTCGGCCAGGCCGGGGCCCTCGGCCCCGACCAGGAAGGCCACCCTGTCGTCGGTCACCGCCTCGGCGAGGGGAACGCTGCCCTCGCCGGGAGTCAGTGCCACCGTGGTGAATCCGGCCGACCGCAGCAGGTCCAGATCGGCCGGCCACGCCTGCGAGCGAGCGAAGGGCACGAGAAGCGCATGCCCCATCGACACGCGCACGCACCGTCGGTACAGGGGGTCGGCGCACCCGGTCCCGAAGATCACTGCGTCCACGCCGAGGCCCGCGGCGTTGCGGAAGATGCTGCCGATGTTCTCGTGATCGTTGACGCCCTCCAGGACGGCGACGGTGCGCGCGTTCTCGATCACCTCGGGAACCGAGAGTTCGACGGGCCGCCGGGCCGCGGCGAGGACGCCGCGATTGAGGTGGAAGCCGATCACCTCGGCCATCACCTCGGCGCTCGCACGGTAGAAGGGCACCCCGGCCAGTGCCGGGTTTTCGAGGTCCGATGCCAGTTCGTCGAGCCGGCGGTCGACGCCGAAGAAGGCGTGCGGAGAGAACCTCGAGGCGATCATCCGCTGCGCCACCAGCACTCCCTCCGCGATCACAAGCCCCTTCCCCACCCGGCCGCCGGGCAGCGCGGGTACATCCGGGCGGCGGTCCACCGAGTTGAGGTCCCGGAAGTCGTCGATCCGCGGATCGGACGGGTCGACGATGTCGATGACGTCCACGGCGAGGTGGTCGGTCGGCCGGACTGCGTCTGTCGAGGTCACCAGTCAACGGTGCCACATCGTGGCCGGTCAGCGGCGCTCTGCACCGGCGTCGGTGAGCTTTGGCACACTGGACGGGTGAACAATTCGTCGTCTGACGCTGCCGATCCGCTCTCGCTCGAACGCCCCAGGGGCACCGACTGGCCGGAGATCCTCGAGATCGACGCCCGTGCGTTCGCCCTGCCGAAGCCGCTGCCCGCCGACGAGATGATCGAGTTCCGCAACCGGGCGGGTGAGGGCGACACCGTCATCATCCGCGACACCGGCTCGGACGGACGTCCGATCGTCGCCGTCTCGTTGTACTTCCCCGTGCCGCTCACCGTCCCCGGCGGCGAGTCGGCCACCACGGCCGGACTGTCGTGGGTCTCGGTGTCGGCCACCCATCGGCGCCGCGGTCTGCTGCGGCGGATGATCACCGAGCAGTACCGGACCTGGCGTGAACGCGAGTTCCCCCTCGCCACGCTCACCGCGTCGGAGGGCGGCATCTACGAACGCTTCGGTTTCGGGCCCGCGATCTTCTCTCATCGCGTCCGCGTGACTCCCGCGTCCGCGCAGTTCCGCACTCCCCCGCCGGCCGATTCCCGGGTCCGCTACGGCAACAGCGAGCAGGTGGTCCGGCACGTCCCCGAGGTCCATCGCCGCTGGGCCGCGGGGCGCAACGGCGCGATCACCCGCCCGGAGACCTGGTGGCCGTCGATCATCGCCGACCGCGCCTTCCGCCGGAACTCGCAGACCAGCGGCCTGCACTACCTACTGCACGCCGACGGCTATGCGGCGTACCGGATCGATGCCCGCGACAAGACCGCGATCGTCGAGGACTTCGTCGCCGCCACGCCGGAGGCACACACCGACCTGTGGCGCGTCCTGTCGAGCCTGGACCTGGTCTCGGCCGTTACGGCGTCGATCCCGGTCGACGACCCGCTGCCGCACAAGCTGGTGAACGCGCGAGCCCTCGAGGTGCAGGGACGGGCCGATGAGCTGTGGGTGTCGATCCTCGACGTCGTCGCCGCCCTGGAACTGCGCACCTACGGCGCAGACGGCGACCTGGTCCTGGACGTGACCGATGGTTTCGGCGACCGTGCGGGACGCTACCGGCTGACGGTCGCCGATGCCCGTGCGACGGTGACGCGCACCGACGACGCCCCGCAGGCCGGCATCGACATCGCCACGCTCTCGAGCGTCTACCTCGGGGGTGTCGGCGTCCGCGAGATGGCCGCCGCCGGACGGATCGACGCGGATCCGGACGTCGTAGCGCAGCTGGCGGCGATGTTCGCCGTCGACGAGGCGCCGTTCGCGGGCACGTTCTTCTGACGCGTCAGCCCGAGATCAGATCGGAGATCGGCCCTCTCGCGAAGTAGAGCAGGAACAGGACCGCCACCACGTACAGCAGCGGATGCATCCGGCGCCACTGTCCCCGCGCCGCTCCGAGCACCACCCAGCTGATGAAGCCGACGCCGATGCCGTTGGCGATCGAGTAGGTGAACGGCATGGTGACGATGGTCAGAAAGGCCGGGAGCGCGAGCTCGAACCGGGTGAAATCGATGTCCCTGATCTGGCCCATCATCATCGCGCCGACGACCACCAGCACGGGTGCGACCGCTTCCATCGGCACCACGCTGTACAGCGGGGTGAAGAACATCGCCGCCAGGAAGAGCACACCGGTCACGATGTTCGCGAATCCCGTGCGCGCGCCCTCGGCGATGCCCGCCGACGACTCGACCAGCACGGTGTTCGACGACGCGGACGACGCGCCGCCGACGATGGCGCCCGTACCCTCGATCATCAGCGCCCGTCCGATGCCCGGGAGATTGCCGTCCTTGTCCGCGAGACCGCCCTCCTTGCCGAGACCGGTCATCGTGCCCATCGCGTCGAAGAAGTTCGACAGCAGCAGGGTGAACAGAAAGACGCAGGCGATCAGAACGCTGACATCGTCGAACTGTCCGGTGAACGCGCCGAACAGGTCCACATCGCCCACGAGGGACAGATCCGGCAGTCCGCCGATGCCGCTCGGGAGTTTGGGAACGTTCATCGCCCAGCCCCCGTGGCCTTCGGACGCCGGGCCGAGATGCATCACGGCCTCGACGATGATCGAGACCACGGTCATCACGATGATCCCGAGCAGCAGTCCGCCGGGCACCTTCCGCACCACCAGGACCGCCATCAGCAGGACGCCGACGACGAAGACGACCGTCGGCACGGTGCCGATCGACCCGTCGTGCCCCAGCTGGACCGGCGGGGCGCCGGCAGCCTCCGGCCGGGTCACGAAGCCGGCGTTGATGAAACCGATGAAGGCGATGAACGCGCCGATGCCCGCAGCGATCGCCGATTTGAGTTCGGCCGGCACGGCGTTGAAGACGGCGGTCCGGACACCGGTGAGGCCGAGCAGCACGATGATGACACCGTCGATCACCACCAGGCCCATCGCCGCCGGCCAACTCATCTGCGGCGCGATCGTCACCGCCAGCAGGCTGCTGATCCCGATGCCGGCCGCCAGGCCGAACGGATAGTTGGCGACCAGGCCGAAGACGATGGACATCACACCCGCGGCCAGTGCCACCACGGCGGCCACCTGAAGCATCGGGAGCACGTTGCCGAGGGAGTCGGCGTTGATCGGTTTCCCGGGGACACCGCCGATGATGATCGGCGTCAGGACGACGATGTACGCCATCGTGAAGAACGTGACCAGTCCGCCGCGCACTTCCCGGGCCACCGTCGAACCGCGCTCGCGGATCTTGAAGTACCGATCCAGCACGGACTGCGACGTCTTCGCCGTGTCGGTGCCGTTCGCCTCCTGCGGTTCGTTGTCGGCCGGATCGGTCATCGGCGGGCCTCTCACTGTCGGGCATTCAATGGACCGGATAATTGTTGCGCATGCGCCGCGCGCGCGAACCACCACGGGCGGGAAAGCTAGTCTGGACCCATGTCAGACGAGTCCGAGATCCCGCAGCTCCCGGCCAGGCTCAGGGCACCCGAACCGGTCATCGTGGCCGGGATGCTGATCTGGACGGTGGCCACGTTGGTGGTGTGGCTCGGCGGTGTCGGTCCCGACAGCGCGCTGCCGGTGTGCCTGGTCGGGCTCGGCGTCGGTGTGCTCGGCACCGGCGTGGTACTCCTCCAGAAGGCCGCCGTGCGGCGCGGTTCCCGCGGCGCTCAGGAAGGGCTCGACGTGCGCTGATCCCTGGCGTTCTTCACCTGCTGATCGTGCTGGGCCTGTTGGGCCACCGAATTCGTCACCCGCTTGGTTCCCACCCGCAGCAGCGCGGGTCGCCGCACCAGTTGCGCATGGGCCACGAGACAGACGAGCAGCCATATCAGTCCGAACAACCAGCCGAAGACGACGTCGGAGGTCCAGTGGACGCCGAGGTACACCCGGCTGAGACCGATCACCGCGATCAGCGCGGGAATCCACAGCAGGATCAGCGGTCGCGCCCGCACACGCGGATACAGCCGGTACAGGATGACGGCGGAGAGCCCGTACACGACGGTGCTGAGCATCGCGTGCCCAGAGGGGAACGACGCTCCCCCGACGTCGATGAGCCGGTCGGTGACCGGTGGTCTGGGTCTGGCGAACAAGAGCTTGAGCAGCACCATCAGCACGTAGCCGCTCAGACTGCCGACCACGATGAGTGCCGAGAGGTCGATGCGGTTGCCCACCCACGCGAGCACCAGCACCCCGATGACCACCAGGACCACCGTCAGGGTGTCACCGAGGACGGTCAGGAACTGCATCACCGAGGTCAGCGGTTCGTGCCGGGAGTGCACCACCCAGTCGGTGATGCGTTCGTCGATCGGGAACTGCTGCACTACTGCCTCGCTGGTGTCTCTGGAGGGAACTCGTCGTTCGCGGCTCGCCGCTCACGGTACTGGCTCATCGTCCGCCCGCCCCCGACATCGGCTCAGATGCACCGTCCCGTCGTCGTCCACCCACAGGGGCACGCGCCACCGTTCGTCGGTCTCACCGGTCACCGTGACGTGGAGATCGTCGTGGAGCCGCACGCGGTGGGGCGCGGGCAGTCCGGCCGCCGCGGACAGCCGGACGGCGTCGGCGGAGTCGGGTTCGACGGACTCGCCGCCCTGGTCCGGGATCACCCGGTAGGCCTCGGCCGCGGTAGGTGCATCGAGGAGATCGGCCAGCAGAGCGGCTGAATCGGCGTCGGGCGGGATCGCAGGCAGGACGGCGCGACCGGCGGGCACCACGCTCGTCCACCACGGCGCCCCGACCACCACGGGATCGTCGGAGACTTCGCCGGAGACCGTCCGGGCGCCTCGGGGCGGTTCGACGTCGTCGACCGCGAACGTCCCGGACCGCACGGCACTGACCAGCGCGGCATGGGCACGGACTGCGACGCCGGGTGCGACCGTCCGTGCCGGATCGGCGAGCCTTGCCAGCCAGTCGGCCGCGTCGTCGGCGTCGTCCGGCTCACCGGCGGCGAGGAGTCCGGCGGCCGCCGCGGGCACCTCGACGGGGTCGAACAGCCCGCGCAGCGACGTCTCGTCGACCGATCGGAGATCCCGTAGCGCCGTGCCGTCGATCTCGGCGTATCGGCGCAGCCACCACCGCGTGTACCCGCCGGTCAGCGCGGACGCGGTGTCGGGGTCGTCGGCCAGCAGCGCGAGAGCGGCCGGCCACTGCCGAGGGTCGACGAGGTCCAGGTCGCGAACGGCGATCAGTTCTTCGGGCGGCACCTCGTGCTCCTCCCACCATCGCTCCTCGTCGGGCAGGTCGTGATCCGGCGCGACGGGCGCGTCGTCGCGCACGAGCGTGAATCCCCATCCGACGCCGAGTCGGCGCAGAGCAGTCGGCCCGTACGTCTCGACCACCGAATCGGCGACGGTTCCGAACGGAGAGTCGTCGACCAGCACCTGCGCCAGCGGGCTGTCGGGCAGCAGGAGTTCGTCCGCCGGCCACCGCTCGCCGTCGGCCCCGAGCAGTTCCAGACCGCCGAGTTCGGCCGGCGCGCGACCGGCGTCGGGCAGTCCGAGGATCCTGAGCACCACGTCGGTCACGGCGTCCGGGTCGGCAGCGGGGTCGTCGGAATCGGGGCCGGCGTCGAGCTCCGCGATCAGCTCGGGCAGCGCCAGCGCCGCCGCGGGCGAGATGCGCGTGAGTCCGAGGCGGTCCAGGAGCGGGTCGTAGGCGGCGGGATCGACGGTCGGCACCCAGCTCGGGACGGGCGGATCGTCGAGCCCGTCCAGCCCCTCGATGAGAAAGAGCCCGCGGCACCCGACGTTCATGCGGCCGTCGGCGCGCGGAACCGGCAGCGTTCCCAGTTCCTCGGCGGTCCGGGCGTCCGGGACCATCGGCGCCAGCGCCGCGTAGAGGCGCGACCACCATGCGGTGTCCTCGCCGCCGGCACCGGACAGCAGCTCGGCCAGATCGGCCAGGCCGAGGCGCCGAGCGCCCAACCCCACCAGCAGCGACGCCGTCACCCGGTCACTGACATCCGGATGCGCCAACGGTTCGAGAACGTCGCCGAGCAACGCCGCGAGGTCGGCGGTCAGGCCCGGGAGCACCCACGCCCGTTCGGGCGAGAGCGCCTCCCCGGTGGCAGACGGCAGCCACC
This sequence comes from Gordonia sp. PS3, assembly GCF_041950545.1. NCBI lineage: Bacteria > Bacillati > Actinomycetota > Actinomycetes > Mycobacteriales > Gordoniaceae > Gordonia > Gordonia sp. PS3. The sequence goes on from NZ_CP169524.1 coordinate 3,105,704, forward strand.
GGTCAGTGCGCAGCCGGTCCCGGACCGCCTCCCGGAGCACCGCGTCCACCCGGCCCGATGCGAGCGCCGGCGGGGGAATCACCGCTTGCTTCTGGTCGTCGGGAACCAGTGCCGCGAGTTCGGGATAACCCGCGGCCGCCGCCTCGACGTCGGCGTCGGGATGCAGTTCCCGGCGATCGGGCGTCAACGGCAGGTCGGCGATCACGCGCGCGGGAAGGGTCAGTTCGATATCCGTGGCGTTGGGGCTGCGCAGCGCGTCGCCCGACAGCGGCCGTATCCGTCCGTCCCGGATCGGCACCAGCCATCGGGCGGTGGCGGCTCGCGCGATCAGCCAGCGCCGGTGCTCGGTGCCGTCGCGGGTGATGACGACGGTGTCGCCGTCGGCCAGACGCTCGTAACTCCGCCCGGCGACGTCGATCCGCGCGAGCGCCTCCAGTTCGAGCAGGAGGTCGGGCGCCTGGTGCTGCGCCGCCGACACGATCGCGGCCGCGGCCTCCTCGTCGGCCGTCTCCAGCACCACCTCGGTGTCGAATCCCGCAGCGGGCTGGGCCGCCGAGGGCCAGGCCAGTCGCTGCGCGGGGACCCGATCAAGATCCAGCTCCGAATCGGGATCGTCGATCAGCGCGCGGATCTGTCCGCGAGTCCGATCGGCGTCGAACTCGATCGATCCGCTGCGTGAGGCGAGGGTGACGCGCGCGGCGAGCGACGTGGCACGGAAACCCATGCCGAAGCGGCCGACGGTGGTCCCGCCGTGGATCAGCGGGCTCTTCGGCGACACGCGCAGCGCCGTGAGCGACCGGACTCCGGCGGCCGTCAGCGGCGCACCGGTGTTCGCGACGTGGACGGTGGCGCCGTCGGCCCACACCGCCACTCGGCCGTCGATGCCGGCCAGGCTCGCCGCGTCGGCCGCATTGGCCGCGAGCTCGGTGAAGAGGCGGTCGCGGTAACCGATCTCGAGAAGTTCCGCCTCGGCCGCAGCGTCCTCGGCCAGACGGGTGGGCGACGACAGCCAGCCCTGCAGGGTGCTCCGGCGCAGGTCCGCGGTCCCGAACGGATCCGCGGGATCAGTCTCCGGCCGGGGCATCGCTCGCCGGAACGGCCGGCAGCGTCACGACCTCGACGGCACCGTCGTCGAAGGCGTCGTAGGCCGGGCTGCCATTGCCCGGTGCGGGCCGTACGTCCGAATGCGCGCCGCAACCGTACTCCGCGGAGACCGCGCGGCCGTCGGCGGACAGCTCGTTGGCGCAGACGCCGAAGGCGCCGTGGAGCGCTCCGGCGAGGGGCAGGTAGAAACCACAGGTCCCGCACGAGTGCCGGGCGTTGCGGGCCATCGCCGAATCGGGACCGAATTCGCCGTCGTACCAGCGCTGGGCGGCGTCGGCGCGGCCCTCGAAGGAGAGCAGGCGCTTGCGTCCGAGGCCGATCTCCGCCGAGACCTGCCCCACCTGATCCCGGTCGATGGGATCGACGTCGAGGGTGTCGATCTGCCCGGGGACCAGCCGCGGATCGTCGGCGGGCGCGGCCAGCAGATCGCCGGGACCGAGATCGCCCGGCGCGACGCGATCCACCCAGGGAACCCATTCGGGGGCGAGCAGAGCGCCGTCGCCGGGGAGCAGGACGGTCTCGCTGACCGTCAGTTCCCTCGACTCGGGCGCACCCGCGACGACGACGCACCACTGCCAACCCCGGTAGCCGGGGACTTCGGCGGCGAAGTAGTGGGTGGCGGCGTACTCGCCCTCCGAGCGCGCCCCCAGATGCTCACCAGGCGTTTCGCCGTCGGCGATCAATGCTTCGCGCGCGAAGGCGACAGCATCCACCAGGGCGCCGTTCTCGAATGCAACACTCACCCTTCCAGTGTGCAATAGCGGCCCGGGGTAATGCACGTCAGGCACCTTTCGCAGACGATTCGCGGGATCGGCGAGGCACGCACGAAGCATCGGGCGCCGCCTGTTCCCAGCCTTGTCCGCGTCATAGGGAACAATTGATGACGTGAATCCTCGTCAACCCGGTGACAACCGCCCCCACGGCGGTGACCGGCAGCAGTCTCCGCGGTCTCCGCGGCGGCCGGCGCCGCATCCCGGCCAGGCGAACTACCCGGCCGACCCGCGACCGCGCGTGCCCACCCGACCGTTCGAGTCCCGCGAACGTCCGGCCAGCGAGGGCTATCTGCCTCCGCGCACCCGCAACCCGCATCTGCCCCCGCTCGACCCGCAGACCGAACCCGTCGACCAGCCGACCACCCGGATCAAGCCGGAGGCCGGCGCGCAGGACCGTCGCCGCGGCACCGAATACGTTCCACCCGAGAAGGTCACGGTGGTCCGGGTCTTCGCGCGGCGGTCGAAGTACTTCACCGCCCGCGGCGTGAACATGGTGCATCGCGCGGCGACGGCCGACGGCGCCGACCGGTCCGGACTCACCGCGCTCACGCTGCCGGTGATCGCCAACAGCGCCGTCGACGCCGCGATGGCGGTCGCGCTGGCGAACACGCTGTTCTTCGCCGCGGCCACCGGCGAATCGAAGGTCAACGTCGGCCTGTACCTGGCTTTGACGATCGCACCGTTCGCGCTCATCGCACCGCTGATCGGGCCGCTTCTGGACCGGCTGCAGAACGGGCGGCGAATCGCGATGGCCGCGACCTTCGGCCTCCGCGCGGTCCTCGGGTTGCTCATCATCGTGAACTCCTCGTGGGACTCCTCATCCGGGCAGCTCACGTACAAGCCGTGGGTGCTCTATCCGTGCGCCCTCGGGCTCATGGTCCTGTCGAAATCGTTCGGGGTGCTCAAATCGGCCGTGGCACCGCGCGTGCTGCCGCCCTCGATCGATCTGCCCCGCGTCAACTCCCGGCTCACCACGTTCGGCCTGATCGGCGGCACCATCGTCGGCGGCGGCATCGCGGGCGCGCTCGAGATGGTGCTCGGCAAGTTCCTCCCCTTCCACGTTCCGGGCGCGATGATCTGGCTGGTGCTGGTCGCCGCGATGGGCGGCTACTACTGCATGAAGATCCCGTCGTGGGTGGAGGTGACCGAGGGCGAGGTCCCGACGACGATCACCTACCGCGGCAGTCCGGACGCCGAGGCCCCCACCGAGCGGGCCCACAAGCCGAGCCTCTCGAAGCGGTTGGCGGCCAAGATGCGCCAGCCGCTGGGCCGTTCGGTGGTGACCGGACTGTGGGGCAACGGAACCATCCGCATCCTGACCGGGTTTCTCACCCTGTACATCGCCTTCTACGCCAAGGCGCAGGACCACCTGGGTTCCGGCTGGGCGCAGCTGATGATGCTGGGTGCGGTGGGTGCCGCCGCCGGCGTCGGCAACGCCGCCGGAAACGGCCTCGGCACGCGGATCGAGCTGCGCAATCCCACCGCGATCGTCGTGTGGTCCACCGCGGCCACATTCGTCGGATGTCTGCTGGCCGCGATCTTCAACTCGCTGATCTTCGTCGTCGTCGCAGGCTTCATCGGCTCGGCGACCAGCGCCATCGCGAAGGTCTGCATGGACTCGAGCATCCAGGACGATCTACCGGAGGAGTCCCGGGCGTCCGCATTCGGCCGGTCGGAGACGGTGCTCCAACTCTGCTGGGTCTTCGGCGCCACCCTGGGTGTGCTCCTGCCCACCGAGCTGTGGATCGGCTTCACCGTGGTCACCGTGTTCGTCGGAATCGGTCTCGTCCAGACCTTCCTGACCAGCCGCGGTTCCACGATGGTGCCGGGCTTCGGCGGCCGCCGCCCCGATCACGCGGCCCCGACGATGCCGATCGAAGTGCCCGACCATCTGCGCGCACCGCGCTGAGCCGCGGCCGACACGCCCCTGATCGAGCCCGCACATCCCCCAGCCCCCGCCCCCTAACCGAAGGACGTATTCGACGTGATGCAACCGGGAGACAAGAAGGCCCTCGCGATCATCGGAGCCGTGGTGGTCGCGGCCCTGGTGATCATCGCCGGCGCCACCACGCTGCTCGTCCGGGGACACGAGAAGCCGCTGCCGACCATCTCGTTCCAGGCCGGCGACCACCTGACCCGGGCCGAACCGTCGTACTGGTGCTCGGTGAAGATGGACGACTGCCGACTCGTCGACCGGAACGGCAAGTTCAAGCTCCGCACCTACGACCACCCGGTCGCCATCGGCGAGCGGGTGACCCTGAGCGTTCCGAAGGAGATCTCAGACGGGCCGTGGACGCTCATCGCCGAATACGCGACACCACGGGGCATCGCACGCGTGATGTGGCTGCACCTGCCGGGCACCACTTTCACGCAGATTCTGCACAGCGAACCCGATCGGGTGCTGATGGGCGTGGAGGTGTCGTCGATCTCGGCGTACCGGGAGAAGACCCCCGGCCAGGACAACGACTCGCTCGACGTCGACCTGTCGATCCGCGGCACCTTCTCGATCCGGACTCTGCCGGTCGACTTCCGCATTCCGAACACCGCGACGCTGCCCGACCAGCGCGGCTAGCTCGGCCGGACGGAGGCCCGCCTCAGCGGTCGAGTTCGCGTGTGACGCCGCGGACGACGTCCGAGATCCGCTGGGCGGTCTTCCGGTCGGGATAGCGGCCGTTGCGCAGATCCGGCTGCACCTTGCCTTCGAGCAAGGTGATGAGATCGGCGATGAGCCCGTGCAGTTCGTCGGGCGAGAGACGCTTCGCGTCCCGCTCGCGGCGTGCCGCCTCGCGCGTGTTGCGCGCGACACTGGGCGCCGGTTCGAGGACCGTGACGCGCAGCGCCTGCGGGCCGCGGCGTCCCGCCGCCATGTCGAACTCCACCTTCTGTCCGACCTTCAGCTCCGAGACGTCCGAGGGCAGCGCGTTGGCCCGGACGTACACATCCTCGCCGTCGGTCTGCGACAGGAACCCGAAGCCCTTCGCGGAGTCGTACCACTTCACCCGGCCGGTCGGCACAGTGCTCACCTTCACAACTGATCTGGTCTGCCACAGACAAAAGCGCCTTGGCCCGATGGCAGTCCGAGCGGAGGCGCGCTGCAACAGATTCTAGCGTTCGGGCTACCGTTGACGCCATGCAGACCCAGAAGTCCTCACGCCTGCTCGGGGTCGCCGTCGTCATGTTCGGCATCGGGATGATCGCGAGCATCGCCCTGCTGTTCCCGGCGGTCCGGGACACCGGGACGGCCGTCGTCACGACCGTCTACGTTCTGGCCATGGGCGCACCGCTGGGATTGCTGCTCGGGATCGTGTTCGCCCTGCTGTCCGGCCGGCGCAGCCGGTGAACCGCATCGACCCGGACCGGCCGCTGCGGCCCGTCAGCGACGAGACCGAACTCAAACGAGCTTTCAGTTGCTTCCCGTCCGGCGTGGTGGCCGTGTGTCGCACAGGCGACGATCCCGGGGGCGACCCGATCGGGATGTCCGCCAGCGCCTTCACCACCGTCTCGCTCGATCCGCCGCTGGTGTCGGTGTGCGTCCGCAACGGCTCCACCACCTGGCCCGCACTGAGGGGCGGCACCGTCGGCGTGAGTGTCTTCGCCGCGCACCAGGGCGACGTCTGCCGCAGGCTCGCGGGGCCGCCGGAGGACCGGTTCACCGGGGTACGCCCCATCGCCGACGACTCGGGCGCGGTCTTCATTCCCGGCGCCGCCGCCCACCTGGCATGCACGGTGTTCTCAGAGATCCCCGCGGGCGACCACCTCGTGGTGCTTCTGACCATCGACGCCCTGCGCTGCGACCCGAACGTCGAACCACTTGTCTTCCACGCCAGCAGCTTCCGCGCGCTCGAAGCTCGACGCGCGCAATCCTGACATACCGGCGTGTCGGAACTCTCAATCAGGATGTGACCTTTGTCACATAACAACCCGATAACAAACGGGATACGAGACGGGTATCAGTGCCGTGAGCAGCACGGACGTGCCACGACGCCCGATCGGCCGCTTCACGCCACCTCAGAGCACCTCTTCGCATCAGATGTTCTCGCGGGCTCGACGACGTAGTGTTCATGACGGCCGCCACCCAGGCGACCACCCGAACGCCCGTTCCGCCGGTCGCGCCCAACCTCGCTCCGCCGGCAGGACACCCGCTGATGCAGTTTCAGGAGCGAGGACGGGGGACCCACAATCCTCCGGGAACCGGTCGATCACCTCGGTGGTCGGCCTTGGGGTTAAGCCCGGCAGACGTCGCACCCAGTGACGCGAGCCGGACCGGGCACCTCTCAGCCCGAACCCGACAGCTCACCTCGTAGGCGCGTGGAGAGAGGAAACGAAGACATATGTCCGGACGTCACTCGAAGCAGACGACCAATACCAAGACTTTCGCGAAGATCGCCCTCACGTCGGCCGTCATCGGCGGCGGCGCGGCCCTGATGGGCGGCGGTCACGCCTCGGCAGCGACCGATTCCGAGTGGGATCAGGTCGCACAGTGCGAGTCCGGCGGCAACTGGGCCATCAACACCGGCAACGGCTACCAGGGCGGCCTGCAGTTCAGCCCGAGCACCTGGGCGGCCCACGGCGGCACCCAGTACGCACCGAGCGCCGACCAGGCCACCCGCGAGCAGCAGATCGCCGTCGGCGAGCGCGTTCTCGCCACCCAGGGCAAGGGCGCATGGCCCACCTGCGGCGGTCCCCTCTCGGGCCCCACCCAGCGCAGCGCCCCGGCCACCCCCAAGCCGGCCAACCCGCTCGCACCGAAGCAGCAGGACGCCCCGAAGACCGGCCTGGCCAAGTCTGCCGACGCGAAGAACACCGAAGAGGCCAAGCAGCAGATCGACAAGGTCGTCAACGACTCCAAGGTGAGCCCCGAGGTGCGCAGCGCCTGGAAGGCCGCCAAGGACTCCGGCTACCAGCTCACCCCGGACCAGCTGAAGCTCTACAACCAGAACAAGGGCCTGATCAACCTCCCCTGATCACCCGAGAAGTTCATCCGAGAAGACCTCCGCTTCGGCGGGGGTCTTCTCGCATTTTGCGACCGCTCCCGCACCGACGTGACACATGACGCACGAAAACCGGCCGGACCACACGGTCCGGCCGGTCTCGGCAGAGCTCAGGTCAGGTCAGCGGTTGACGACGGTCTTCGACTGGATGTACGGCAGGCTGTCGACGGGCTGCGGCAGCTCGTAGTAATCGCCGAACGGCGAGAGCGCACCCGCCAGGTGAGAGGTGAACTCCGTCACCGCGTGCTGCTCACCGATATCCGTCGGCCAACCGTTGTCCACGTATCCACTCTTCTTAGCCACGGCCTCATTGTGCCATGCCCGCTGAACCGGCGGTACAGTTGTCCGAATGAGTCCCGACCTGCCGCTGCGCGGGTTGGCCGACGATCTCGCCGAGCGGTCCGACGATGCGCTCGTCGAGTTGCTGATCGCCCGGCCCGACCTCGCTTCTCCCCCGCCCCGCGGCACCGGTGTCCTCGCCCAGCGCGCGCTGTCGGCGGCGTCGATCTCCCTGGCGGGCGAAGGGCTCGACCTTCTGGCGGTCGCGGTGATCGAGGCCTTTCTCGACGCGTCCAGTGCGATCGGCGAACGCAAGGAACTCCTCGGGCCGGTGAGCCGGGACGCGATCGTCGCCCGTCTCGGTCGGCGGGCGCGGCGCGGCGACGTCGACGCGCGTCTCGACCAGATGGTCACCCGTGCACTGCTGTGGGGCACCGGCCCCCGCCGGCGCGGCAGGCACACCGACTGGATCGCCGGGGCGCATCTGCCCGCCGCCCTGCCGTGGCGGGCTCACAATCTGCTCGGCCCCATCGCGGAGTCGACTCCCGCGCAGATCCGCGAGCGCATCGAATCGGCCGCCGAGCGGCCCAGGGAACTGCTCACCACACTCGCCCAGGGGTCGTCTCTCGGGCGCAGTCGCGACGCCGCACCGGATGCCGATCCGAGCGCGCCGGTGCCCACCCTCATCTCACTCGGTCTGCTCGCACGGATCGATGAGCAGACCGTGGAGCTTCCGCCCCAGGTGGGACAACTGCTTCGCGGTCAGCCGCCGCTCGAGACCGCGGTCCTGCGGGAACCGCCACTCACCGGTGCGGACGGCCCCGGGCGGTTCGACGCGAAGGCCGTCGACGCCGCGGGGGCGGGCGAGGCGCTCGAACTGCTCCGTCACTCCGGCGATCTGATCGAGGCGCTCGGCACCGCACCGGCGGCCCTGCTGCGGTCCGGCGGCCTGGGCATCCGCGAACTCCGGCGCCTCGCCAAGACCACCGCCCTGACCGTGAGCCGCGTCGGCCTGCTCGTCGAGCTGCTGGCCAGGCAGCGGCTCCTCGACGCGGGTGCGCCCGACTCCGACGCGGGCGACCACCTCGCCGACGACGTCTTCGCGCCCACCGGCGCCGTCGACGCCTGGGCGCATCTGAGTTCCGGGCGACGATGGCTCGGCATGGCGCGGGCGTGGCTCGATCTGCCGCGGCAGCCCTGGCAGATCGGCGACACCGACCGCGAGGGGAACACCCTCGCTGCGCTGTCGTCCGAACTGTTCGACGCCACCGCCGCGGCCTCGCGCCGCGCGGTGCTGGCTCCGCTCGCCGACGCCGAGCCCGCCCACCCGGTGTCCCCCGAAGCGCTGACCGCGGTACTCGGATGGCGTCATCCGCGCCGTCTCCGCCGACTCAACGTGCATGTGGTGTCCGAGACCCTGCGCGAGGCGACCGAACTCGGACTCGTGGCGCACGGCTCGCTCACGACCGCCGGGCGGCTGCTCCTCGACGTTCCCGCCGACGCCGAGTCGGCGGCCGACGTGCTCGCGGCGATGGACGCGTCCCTGCCCGACCTCATCGACTACTTCCTGGTCCAGGCCGACCTGACAGTCGTGGTGCCCGGGCCGCTCGACCCGGACGTGGCCGACCGGCTCCGGTTGATCGCCGACCTCGAATCGGGCGGTGCCGCCTCGATGTATCGGATCACCGAAGACAGTGTGCGGCGCACGCTCGACACCGGCCGCACCAGCGCCGAGATCGCCACGTTCCTCCACGAGCACTCACGGACGCCCGTGCCGCAGTCGCTGACATATCTGATCGACGACGTCGCCCGCAGACACGGCCGGCTGCGCGTGGGCGTGGCGGCGTCGTTCATCCGCTGCGACGACACCGCGACGCTCACCGAGGTGCTGCGCAGCGAGGCCGCGACCGAGCTGGCCCTGCGCGCCCTGGCCCCGACGGTCGCGGTGTCGGCGGCACCGCTGCGCGATGTGATCGACCGGCTGCGCGCATCGGGGTTCAGCCCCGCGGGCGAGGACTCCTCCGGAGCGCTGATCGACCTGCGCAGCCGAGGCGTCCGCGTCCCGGCCCGCGGTGCGGCGTCGTCCCCACCGCATCGACGCGCCGCTCTCGGTCCCGGTCAGGCGCACGCCGTCGTCTCCCGGATGCGGACCGCCGACCGCGCCGCCGGACCGGTCGCCGCGGCCTCGGCGTCGGGTGCCGCCGGCGAGACCGTGTCCACGCTGATCCAACTGGCCCTGCGCACCGGGAGGCGCCTGCGCATCGGTTATGTGGACGCGCAGGGCGCGGCGAGTCGGCATGTGGTGCACGCCCGTTCGCTGGCCGCCGGACAACTGGTGGCCGACGAGGAGGGCGGCGAGCCCGACCTCCGGTTCGCGCTGCACCGGATCACCAGGGTCGAGGTGCTCTGACTCCCGACGGCAGGTGGCCGCACCGCGCCCGAACCTGGACAATGGACCGGTGACCGACGGACCTCTCATCGTGCAATCGGACAAGACCCTCCTGCTGGAGGTCGACCATCCGGGGGCGGCCGCCGCGCGGGCCGCGATCGCACCCTTCGCCGAACTCGAGCGCGCTCCCGAGCACGTCCACACCTACCGGGTCACTCCGCTGGCACTGTGGAACGCGCGGGCCGCCGGCCACGACGCCGAGCAGGTGGTCGACGCCCTCGTCACGCACTCGCGTTTCCCGGTTCCGCAGCCGCTGCTGGTCGACATCGTCGACACGATGGGCCGCTTCGGGCGGCTCCAGCTGATGAAGAACCCCGCGCACGGGCTCACCCTCGTGAGTCTGGATCGCGCCGTGCTGGAGGAGATCCTGCGGAACAAGAAGGTCGCGCCCATGCTCGGCGCGCGGATCGATGACGACACCGTCGTGGTCCACCCGTCCGAGCGCGGGCGCCTCAAGCAGATCCTGCTGAAGGTCGGCTGGCCCGCGGAAGACCTCGCCGGTTACGTCGACGGCGAGGCGCACCCGATCGAATTGGAGCAGACCGACTGGCATCTGCGCGACTATCAGGAGTTGGCGGCCGACTCGTTCTGGGCGGGCGGTTCGGGCGTCGTAGTCCTGCCGTGCGGTGCGGGAAAGACTATGGTCGGCGCCGCGGCGATGGCCAAGGCCGGCGCCACCACGCTGATCCTCGTGACGAACACGGTCGCCGGCCGCCAGTGGAAGCGCGAGTTGGTGGCCCGGACCTCCCTGACCGAGGACGAGATCGGCGAGTACTCGGGCGAGCGCAAGGAGATCCGCCCCGTCACCATCGCCACCTACCAGGTGATGACCCGCAAGTCGAAAGGCGAATACAAGAACCTCGACCTGTTCGACTCGCGCGACTGGGGTCTGATCATCTACGACGAGGTGCATCTGCTTCCGGCCCCGGTCTTCCGCATGACCGCCGACCTCCAGTCGCGACGGCGCCTCGGCCTCACCGCCACGCTGGTCCGCGAGGACGGACGCGAGGGCGACGTCTTCAGCCTCATCGGCCCCAAACGCTACGACGCCCCGTGGAAGGACATCGAGGCGCAGGGCTGGATCGCTCCGGCCGAGTGCATCGAGGTCCGGGTGACGATGACCGATTCGGAGCGGCTGCAGTACGCCGTCGCCGAACCGGAGGAGAAGTACAAGCTCTGCTCCACCGCCCACTCCAAGATCCGCGTGGTCCGGTCGATCCTCGAACGCCACCGGGACTCCCAGACCCTCGTCATCGGCGCCTACATCGACCAACTCGAGGAGTTGGGCCGGGAACTCGACGCCCCGGTGATCCAGGGCTCCACCCGGAACGCCGAACGCGAGAAGCTCTTCGACGCCTTCCGCCGGGGAGAGTTGCAGACCCTGGTGGTCTCGAAAGTCGCGAACTTCTCCATCGATCTCCCCGAGGCCTCGGTGGCGGTTCAGGTCTCGGGTACGTTCGGTTCTCGCCAGGAGGAGGCCCAGCGCCTCGGCCGTCTGCTGCGGCCCAAGGCCGACGGCGGTCAAGCGCACTTCTACTCGGTCGTCTCGCGCGACAGCCTCGACGCCGACTACGCCGCGCACCGCCAGCGATTCCTCGCCGAGCAGGGCTACGCGTACCGGATCGTCGACGCCGACGACATCGTCGGACCGCCGCTGCCGTGAGACGCACGTAACACTCGTCGTCTGTTCGTGCGACATACCGGTTGTCGGGGGTTCGAACACCATCGTCGATTCCAAGGGGGAACCGTGAACCGTCTCGTCACCGGAACTGTCGTCGCTCTCGCAGCGGGAGCCGTCGTCGCGGGAACCGCGGCCGGGGCCGGCGCGGCCGGCGCCGACATCGAGACCAGCGAGTACGTCGCGCAGAACTGCATCGGCCTGTCACCGAACATCATCGATAATCCCTACTACGGCGGCGTCACCGTCTACCCCGACGGCAATGGGCGCATCAGCGTCACCTGGGGCAATCCGAGCATCTGGGGCTACCGCACCGACGGCACCCTGACCTGGAAGAACCTGCGCACCGGCCGGAGCGGCCAGAGCAATGCCCACTTCACCCACGACGCCGAGGGCGCCGGGTTCTCGGCGGAGATCGCCACGGGTCCGGGACCGGTCCGGATCACCACGCGAGCGATGAACCGAGGGCCCTTCCTCACCCTGGCCGCGCCGACGTGCACGGGAGTGGCGCACGTCCGCTGACCGCATGGGTCGGGTGTGTGCCAACCTGGAGCCATGCCATTGGTCGACCGCATGCGCCCGTTCACGTCCACCGTCTTCGCGGAGATGTCGGCCCTGGCGGTGAAGCACGACGCGATCAACCTGGGTCAGGGGTTCCCCGACTCCGACGGGCCGGCATCGATGCTGGCGGCGGCCGTCGACGCGATCGAATCAGGCGGCAATCAGTACCCGCCCGGGATCGGCGTGCCGTCGCTGCGCCACGCGATCGCCGCACATGAGCGCGATCACTACGGCATCGACCGCGACCCCGATTCGCAGGTCCTGGTGACCGTCGGCGCCACCGAGGCCATCGCCGGTGCCCTGCTCGGGCTCGTCGAGCCCGGCCGCGAGGTGGTGATGATCGAGCCGTACTACGACTCCTATGCGGCCTGCGTCGCCCTCGCGGGCGGTGTCCGGCGCACCGTTCCGCTGGTGCGCGACGGCGACGGATTCGTGCTCGACCGATCGGCGCTGGCCGCCGCGTTCGGACCGAATACCGCTGCGGTGCTGGTCAACTCGCCGCACAATCCGACGGGCACGGTACTCACCGACGACGACCTCGCCCAGATCGCACGGTTGACGATCGAGTACGACGCCGTCGCCATCACCGACGAGGTGTACGAGCACCTGCTCTTCGACGGCCGCAGCCAGCACCCGCTCGCGTTGCTGCCCGGCATGGCCGAGCGCACCCTGCGGATCTCGAGCGCCGCCAAGACCTTCGCGTGCACGGGGTGGAAAGTCGGCTGGATCACCGGCCCCGCCGATCTGGTGGCGGCGGCGCGTGCGGCCAAGCAGTTCCTCACCTACGTCGGCAGCGGACCGTTCCAGCCCGCGGTAGCGCACGCGCTGCGCACCGAGATGGACTGGGTGCGGGCCAACGCCGCCGACCTGGCGCGCAAACGGACCGTCCTGTCGAACGCGCTGCGCACGGCCGGGTTCGACGTCCACCGCAGCGAGGCCGGGTACTTCGTCTGCGCCGATCCGCGCCCTCTCGGGTATTCGGACGGATTCGAGTTCTGCCGCGAGATGCCGGCGCGGATCGGGGTCGCCGCCGTGCCGGTGAGCGCATTCGTCGACGACGATCAGCCGTGGCGGCACCTGGTCCGCTTCGCCTTCTGCAAGCGCGACGAGGTCATCGCCGAGGCCGCCGAGCGACTCGGCAGCCTGCGATGACCGCGCGCCGTTCATACTAGAACGTACGTTCGATACCCTGGTAGGCTCCAGCCATGGGCACTGGAGTTCAGGCCTCGTTGTTCGACTCGGCTGACGCGGACGTCGGCCTGGCCGCACTGAGCGCGATCACCGTACAACACCCGCTCTCCGACGGCGCCTGGGTCGATGTGCGCCCGGGCTGGGTCACCGGGTCGATGCACCTGTTCGACGCCCTGCGCGCCGATGTGCCGTGGCGAGCCGAACGCCGGCAGATGTACGAGTCGGTGGTCGACGTCCCGCGGCTGCTGGCCTTCTACGATCAGCGCAGCGCGCTGCCGCACGAGATCCTCGAACGGGCCCGCGATGCACTGACGCACCACTACCGACGAGAACTGCCCGAGGGCTTCGCCACCGCGGGGCTGGCACTGTATCGGGACGGCTCCGACAGCGTCGCCTGGCACGGTGACCGGATCGGCCGGGGACGGATCGACGACACCCTGGTCGCGATCGTCTCCCTGGGCGCTCCGCGCACCCTTCTGCTGCGCCCGCGGGGCGGCGGACCGTCACGGAAGTTCGTCCTCGGTTCCGGCGATCTGTTGGTGATGGGTGGCTCATGCCAGCGCACATGGGATCACGCGGTCCCGAAGACGCCCGGGGCCGGCCCGCGGATCAGCGTCCAGTTCCGTCCCGCCGGGGTGCGCTGACCCGCGCGCTCTCAGACGTCGAAAGTGACGCCCGTCAGTTCCTCGGACGCCGACCAGAGGCGGTCGCGAACCCGCTGATCGTCGGCCGCCGCACGATAGCGTGCGCGCGACGGTGTACCGCGCAGCACCCGGTTGGGTCCCCAATAGCTGCCGTTCGGGACGTCGGCCGTCGCCGCGAACAGTGCGGGCAACGCCCCCTGAGCCGCCGGCTGTCCCACGCGAAGCATCGCGCCCGCCTTCATCAGGTAGTCCACGGGCGTCTCGGATTGCCCCATCAGACCGGTCGAGGTGTAGCCGGGATGAGCCAGGACCGCCCGCACGGGGGATCCCGACTGGGTGAGCCTGCGCGCCAGCTCTCGTCCGAACACGGTGTTCGCCAGCTTGGAGTCGCCGTACGCCGCCCAGCGGTTGTAGCGCCGCCGCTCCCAGTTGAGGTCGTCGGCGTGGATCCTTCCCCAGTTCTGCGCGAGCGAGGACATGATGACGATCCGCTCGCGCACTCTGGGCAGCAGCAGTCCGGTGAGGGCGAAATGCCCCAGGTGGTTGGTGCCCATCTGCATCTCGAAACCGTCGGCCGTACGCCTGTGCGGCAGTGCCATCACTCCGGCGTTGTTGACCAGGACGTCGAACGGCTCGACGCCGGCCGCGAAATCGCGCACAGAGCCCAGATCGGCCAGATCGAGATGCGCGACGCGCGCCGACGCGCCGATCCGGCCCGCCACACGTTCGGCTTTGTCCAGGTTGCGGCAGGCGAGGGTCACGTCGGCGCCTGCCGCCGCGGCAGCCCTGGCGATCTCGGCACCCAGCCCGCTGTTCGCGCCGGTGATCACCCAGGTGCGGCCGCTCTGGTCGGGTAATCCGGCTGTCGGCCGATCGCTCATGTCACTGCTCCTTCGCGGCCGCACGCGGCGAACGCTCACGCGGTATGGCGAACTTCACCAGGTCAGCCAGCACACTACCGAGCGACGGCGGCTCGGCGCGGATCAGCAACTCGCGCGGCGCGAAGATCTCGGTCGGCTCCGGCCGACCGCGCAGGGTCACCCGATCCACGCGGCGCCACTTCGCCACCTCGTCGGCGCCGGCACGGTCGATGGCCGCGCCGCTGGCGTAGACGGGCGAGTATCCCTCCTTGGCCCGGTCGGACAACCGCGCGCACTCGTTCACCGGGTCCCCGATCACGGTGTACTCGTACCGGGTCCGCGCTCCGATGTTGCCGGCGAACACCGGACCGTAGGCCACGGCCATCCCCCACTCCAGCGGGAGCTTCTCACCGAGCGCCACACCGAGTTCGCGCGCGGCCACCAACGCCGATTCGGCGGGATTGTCCAGTGGCGCGGGCACACCGAATACGGCGAGCGCCGCATCGCCCTCGAACTTGTTGATGAAGCCGCCGTGCCGTTCCACCACCTCGGCGACGATGGAGAAGAAGGCGTTGAGCACCACCGCGGTCTCGCGCGGGTCGCGCCGCGCCGCGAACGACGTCGACCCGGTGATGTCGACGAAGATCACCGCGACCTCGGTGTTCGATCCGACCAGATCTCCGCCGTGTTCGAGAGCCAGGTCGGCGACCCCCACTCCGACGTGGCGGGAGAAGATCTCGCGCATCCGGTCACGTTCCTGAAGGCCGTCGAGCATCCCGTTGATGCCGTGCTGGAGCACACCGATCTCGGAGGAGTCGTAGACGGCGACGCGCCTGGTCAGGTCGCCGTCGCGAGCCGATTCGATGACATCGCTCATCTCGTTGAGGGGATCGCGGATCGCACGGCCCACCAGTCCGACGACGCGCCCGCCCGAGGCGAGCGCGATGAAGGCCAGGAACGCGATCGGCCAGTCGAAACGATCCTCCACCTGCGGGACCAGGCCGAGTACCCGCCCTACGATGATCGTGACCATCCCGACCATCGGCACCGCCGAGGAGACCAGCCAGATCACCGCCATGCGCTCGCGCACGCCGTGCATCGCGAACCGCATCGACCGCCCGCCGAAGGCGAGCACCGTCAACGGCCGGACCGCGCTCTCGATGAACATGTAGTTCAGGCACGCCGAGGTGATGGCGGCGAGCATGAACGCCACGAGCATGGCGAGCAGGAACACCGGCTCGGCGTCGGAGAGCACCACGTACATCAGGTACGCGGCGAGCCAGCCGACCAGGTCGGCGTACACCACGCGGGTCGGGATCACCTGCACTTGTCTTCGACGGTCGTCGTCGGCGGGACCGCCGCTGACGAACCACGCGAACTGCGGTTTCAGGAACAGCAGCGAGATCGCGAGACTGACGATCAGTCCGACCAGCGTCGAGAACAGCACCGCGAGCATGCCGGGATCCTCGGAACCCGAGTGCAGCGTGAGTTCGCCGCCGCTGAACGCGAGGAACACCGCGATGAAGGTCTCGATGCTGATCAGGATCTTGGCCCCGCCGAGAATCGCGCTTCCGAGCACCATGGCCCGGGCGACGATTCCGCGGCGGGTCTCCACGTCCATCGCCCGCCACTCGGTGGCGACGCGTTCGCTTCCGCCTTCCACGAGCCGCCCGCCGAAGTAGGCCAGTTTCAGCCTGCGGTCCACCCATTCGGCAAAACGGTGCAGCTCAGTGCGAGTCTCGCCACGCACAAGCAATCACCTCCCGGCCCAATGGAATCTCACTGAGATTACCGAAGACCGGGAGGTGATGTCGGGGTGGAGCGATCAGGCGGTGTGCGTCGCCTCGATCTCGAGCGTGATGGTGATCTTGTCACCGACCACGGTTCCACCGGTCTCCAGCGGCATCTCGATGTCGATGCCGAAATCCTTGCGGTTGATCACGGTCGAGGCCTCGAAGCCCGCGACCGGGCCCTGGCCCATTCCCGCGTTGACGCCGTTGTACTCCATCTTCAGGGTCACCGGCTTGGTGACGCCCTTGAGCGTGAAGTCGCCGGTGAGCTCGTAGTCCCCGCCCTTCTCCACCACGGAGGTGGAGGTGAAAGTGGCGGTCGGGAACTTCTCGGCGTCGAAGAAGTCGGCCGACTTGATGTGGCCGTCGCGCTGCTCGTTGCGGGTGTTGATCGAGGTGACGTCGATCTCGGCCTGAACCGACGGCGTGCCGTCCTCGGCGATGGTGATGGCGCCGGTGAAGGCGTCGAAGGTGCCGCGGACCTTCGAGACCATCAGGTGGCGGACCGAGAAGCCGATGGTCGAGTGGACCGGGTCGATGGTCCAGGTGCCGGGGGTCAGGTCAGCGGGGGTGACGGTTGCTGCAGTCATGACGGTTCTCCTTGCGGAAGCGATCTCGATGGCGTCTGTGGTTCTGCGGCGGCGTGTGCCGCACACACAGAGCATAACCGGACCGTGGTCCGGATAATTCCTGTTGTGGCGCCAATCACGGAAAGTGCCGCCGGATCACCTCCGGACGCTCAGACGTCCACGACGTCGCTCGCCGGATCGATGAGGATCTTCGCGTGACTGCGTGCCGAGGCGAGCGCCTCGAATGCCCCCGCGGCACCGCCGAGCCCGACCGTCCCGGTCAGCAGCGGCCTCGGCTGAACCGTCCCGCGCGCGATCATGTGCAGCGTGGCCCGGAACTCGGCGGGGTCGTAGCCGAAGACGAAGCGCAGGTCGATCTCCTTGTTGCCTGCCATCGCCGGCTGGAAGACATCCGGCTCCATGCACACTCCGACCACCACGACCCGCGAGCGGAAGGGCGCGTGCGCGACGAGGTCGTCGATCATTCCGGGAACGCCGACGCATTCGAAGACCACTGGCCCGCGCGGCGTGAGCGACAGCTTGTCGGCGACGCTCATCAGCGACCACCACGGCGTCCGGGGAATGGTCTGAAGTGCGTGCATGGCGTCGAATGCCACCGAGAACAGATCTCCGACGCGGGTGAAGTGCTTCCTCTGTTGCGGCGCCGCGTCCCAAGGACTGTCGACGGCGGGGTCGACCACGACGTCTGCTCCGCACTGACGGGCGAGGTCGCGGCGCAGTTCGGAGAGGTCGGCGGCGACCACCGTGCGCACTCCCGCCGCTTTCAGCATCAGGATCACCGCGAGGCCGATGGGGCCGCAGCCGACCACAACGGCCACGTCGCGCCGGCCGATCTCACTGCGCCGGACCGCGTGATGCGCCACCGCGAGCGGCTCGGTCAAGGCCGCGAGTTCCACGTCCACACCGTCGGGGACGGGCATCGCCAGATCTTCCTGGACCACCATGTATTCGGCGTACGCTCCGGGCGCCTGCGCCGAGAGCCCCACCATTTCGACCTCGCCGTCGTGACGGATGATCGGCAGCGCGACCACCGCGGTGCCCGGCTTCCACCGCTTGCGGCACTTGGGACCGTACGAGACCACCTCCCCGACGAACTCGTGGCCCATCACCACCTCGTGGGCGGGGCGCATGAAGTGGTCGTAGCCCACCTTCTCCCCGATGTCGGCCGCGACGTCTCCGTGAACCCGCGCATGCAGGTCGGACCCGCAGATCCCGGCGCGGAGCACTTTGATCAATACGTGGCCCGGACCGGGGCGGGGAACCTCCATCTCGCGCACGTCGAGCGAACCTTCGTGACACACCACAGCTTTCATGCGTCCACTGTAGGGCCGGGTGCGTGCCGGCATCAGGACGCACAACGGCATCCGAGGGAACATTCCCCTCGGATGCCGTCGTGCCTACTGATCTCAGTCGGGACTGCGGTGGCGCGCCCGGCGAACGGTGTACGTCGGGTCCACCTTGACGCGCGGCCGCGTCTCCTCGGATTCGGAGCCGGCGAAGCCGTGGTCCGGGTGCTGCCCGGTGCCGGCGTCCACCCAGTGATGCCTGCCGGTGTCGGGCTCGGGCTGGACGTACTGCGTCTCGCCGCCGGTCGCCGGCTCCGGCTGGTCGTGGGTCACGGTCCGGACGGTGTCCTCGGACTCCTCGACGTAGGTCTCCACCGGCTTCTCGACCACCTTGCGGACGATGACCGGCTTCTCGACCACGACGATCTGCTCGATGGGCTTCTCGACCACCTTCTCGACCTCGACGTAGACCGGCTTCTCGACCACCTTCTCCACGATGTGCTCGACGGGCTTCTCGACGATCCGCTCCACGACGTGGTCGAACCGCTTCTCGATCACGTTCTCCACCAGGACGGGGGTCTGCACGTTCTTGTCGAACTCGCGGCGGACTTCCTGCTCGACCACCTTCTCGATGATCTCCGGCCGTTCGACGATCTTCTCCACGACGTGCTCCACCGGCTTGTCGACGATCTTCTCGACCACGTTGGGCTGTTCCACCACGCGCTCGACGGTCCGGTCCACCGGCTGCTCGATGACCTTCTCGACCACATTCGGCCGCTCCACCACCCGCTCCACCACGCGGTCAACGGGGCGCTCGACGACCTTGTCGATCACGTTGGGCACTTCGACGACGCGTTCCACCACGCGGTCGACCGGCTGCTCGATGACCTTCTCGACCACGTTCGGTCGCTCCACCACCCGCTCGACCACATGGTCCACCGGCTGCTCGACGATCTTCTCGACCACATTCGGCCGCTCCACCACCCGCTCCACCACATGGTCCACCGGCTGCTCGACGATCTTCTCGACCACATTCGGCCGCTCCACCACCCGCTCCACCACGCGGTCGACGGGCCGCTCCACCACCTGCTCGATGACGTTGGGGATCTCGACCACCTTGTCGACGACACGGTCGACGGGCTTCTCCACCACGTTCTCGACGACGTTGGGCACTTCCACAACCCGTTCCACCACGTGCTCGACGGGCTTCTCGATGATCTTCTCGACCAGTTCGGGCTTCTCGACCACGCGCTCCACGGCGTGTTCGACGGGGTTCTCGACGATCTTCTCGACCACGTTCGGCTTCTCGACCACCCGCTCGACCACATGGTCCACCGGCTTCTCGACCAGTTGCTCGGTGACGTTGGGGATCTCGACGATCCGTTCCACCTCACGGTCGACCGGCTTCTCGATCACCTTCTCGACCACGTTCGGCTTCTCGACGATCCGCTCGACCACATGGTCGACCGGCTTCTCGATCGGCTTGTCGACGATCTGCTCCACGATCACCTCGCGCGGCACCTCGACGGTCTTGATCTCCGCCTTCTCGACGACGAGTTCGATCTCCTTCTCGACGACCTTCTCGACCGTCTTGTAGACGATCTTCTCGACCGGGACCTCGATCTCCTTCTCGACCGTCGTCTCCACCGCCGATTCCTCGGTCGCGTCGACGTGCTTCTCGACGACCTTCTCGACAGGCTTGTAGACGATCTTCTCGACCGGGACCTCGATCTCCTTCTCGACGATCTTCTCGACGGGAACTTCGCGGATCACCTCGACGATCTTCTCGACGGGCTTCTCGATCACCTTCTCGACGACCGACTCGACCGGAACCTCCACCACCTTGTCGACGATGGTGACGATCGGCTTCTCCACCATCCGCTCCACGCTGATGGGCTTCTCGACGACGTCGTCGGTGATCTCGACCAGCAGCTTCTCCACCATGCGCGAGACCTCGGTGGGCCGCTCCACGATCTCGTCCACCACAGTCACGAGCAGCTTCTCCACGAGCCGCTGGATCTCGATCGGTTTGTCGACGATCTCGTCGAGGATCGTGACGATCGGCTTCTCCACCAACCTCGGAATGTCGATCTCGTTGTCGACGATCTCGTCCTTCACCGTCACGATCGGCTTCTCGATGACGCGCGGCACGTCGACGGGGGTGTCGACGATCTCGTCGACGAAGGTGACGACGGGCTTCTCCACCAACCGCGACAGCTCCACCGGCTTCTCAGCGATCTCATCGACCACCGTCACCACCGGCTTCTCCACCAACCGCGGCAACTCCACCGGCTTCTCAGCGATCTCATCGACCACCGTCACCACCGGCTTCTCCACCAACCGCGGCAACTCCACCGGCTTCTCAGCGATCTCATCGACCACCGTCACCACCGGCTTCTCCACCAACCGCGACAGCTCCACCGGCTTCTCAGCGATCTCATCGACCACCGTCACCACCGGCTGCTGCACGAGTCGCTGGAGTTCGACCGGCATCTCGATGATGTTGTCGACCACCGTCACCACCGGCTTCTCGACCCGGCGATGGATGTTGACGGGCTTGTCGACGACCTCGTCCTCGATCGTCACCACCGGGCGTTCCACGGCGCGGCTGACGCTCACGGGCTTGTCGACGATCTCGTCGACCACCGTCACAACGGGTTTCTCGATCAGCCGCGAGACCGTCGCCGGCTTGTCGATGATGGTGTCGACGGTGTTGACCACCAGCCGTTCCACGATCCGCTCGAGCGTGACCGGCTTATCGATGACCTTCTCTACCGGGTTCTCCACCAACCGCTCGACGGTGTACTCGCGGTCGACGACGTTGTCGACAATGTTCAACGCCGGATCGTTCTCCTGCGGCGTCCCGCCGTTGGCCATCGCCCCTCCTTGTGCGCGCTGCTATCACCGAAACCCTTCCACAGGGCGGCAGAAACTTCCTAGCTGGACCCTAAGGTTACGCGGCAGCCGAATGACATGGACACACAGTGAACTCGATCCGGTTCACACCGTCCGCGGGCCTGCCGGAGATGTTCAGGAGACGAGAGATGTTCAGACGAAAAGAATCAGAGGCCCACCGTTGCCGGTGGGCCTCTGATCGAATGTGGCCAGAGTCGGGATCGAACCGACGACCTTCCGCTTTTCAGGCGGACGCTCGTACCAACTGAGCTACCTGGCCGGACGGTGCCGGTGAAAAACCGAAACCAAAAAGCGACCCTGACGGGACTCGAACCCGCGACCTCCGCCGTGACAGGGCGGCGCGCTAACCAACTGCGCCACAGGGCCATATTCAATTTGTTGCCTTGAGAACCTTATCAGACTCTCACTGCGTACCCCCTACGGGATTCGAACCCGCGCTACCGCCTTGAAAGGGCGGCGTCCTAGGCCGCTAGACGAAGGGGGCCGGTGTTCCTCGTTGGGAGCGAGACAAACTTTATGGCACTTCGTCGACAGAACGCAAATCGTGTGGTCAGCGACGTTTTTCGGCTATTCGCAACGCACATCGAGGGTGATCGGCGAGCGCCGCGCCGGCGGCCGTCGGAGACCGGAAGCGAAGAAGCCAGGCCGGAGATGCTCTCCGGCCTGGCTTCCACCAGTGCCCCCAGTAGGGCTCGAACCTACGACCTGCGGATTAAAAGTCCGTAGCTCTACCAACTGAGCTATAGGGGCGTCGCGTGCGGTGCACGACTTGTGGCAGTCTACCGAACCGCCGACCGACGCTCCGGCACGACCTCTCGTGTCAGACGGTCAACGACTGGCGCTCGACCGAACGGACGGCCGCCGTGAACTCCGGAATGAACTTCTCCGCGCCCAGCACACAGCACGCATGGCCACCGGCGACGTCGAAACGCCGAGCGCCCGGGATGCCGTCGACGAGCAGTTGCTGCCGTTCGGGTTGCACCACCTTGTCGAACGTCGAGACCACCACCGAGGTCGGCACATCGATCTCACCGAGCCAATCGCGCGAATCGAATCGGGCCATCGCCTCGGCGAACACGCCCTGCAGACCGAGTCTCGTGGAGGTGACCTGTGCCAGACCCCATTTGACCGGATGAGCGGTCGGGTCGTCGAGGATCCGTTCCGACGGAGTGGGGAGAACCTTTTCGACGACGCTCAGCGCCTTGCCGAGACGCTGCTCGAGCGCCAGCCGGGCGGGATCGATGCTGGAGAAGTACGGGCCGGTGGAACAGAGGACGAGCCCGGCCACCCGGTCGGGGCTGCGACGCCAGGCGAGTTGTGCGATTCCTCCGCCCATGGAGAATCCCGCGGCGATGAACGAGTCGATTCCGAGGCTGTCGGCGACGGCGACCACGTCGTCCGCGCAGTCGTCGAGTGAGAACGTGTCGGACTCGATCCCGCGACCGTGCAGGCGGTGGTCCATGGTGATGACGCGGAAGTCGCGTTCCAGGAGCGGGATCACCGGATACCAGCAGAGCAGTCCGGTGGTGCTGACCGAGTGAAGCAGGAAGACGGCCGGACCGTCGCGCCGCCCGGAGTCGGTGACGAAGGTCTCCCCGCGCCCCGGAAGCTCGAGCCGCCGGCCCGACGGGACCCCGGTGACCGGATAGGGACGCATGGCGTGACCGATGCCGCGGCGCATGGTGGCGAGACGACTGCTCAGTGCTGGCATCCCTCCAAAATACACCCGCCCGAGAGGGTCGTCCCTGCTCACAGGCTCCTCTTAGACAAATATGAGAATCCATCTCGTGCGGGCAGCGCGCATCTGACATACTCCGCGACGTGATTCCGATTGACCGCCCGAAACTCGAGGGCTCCATCGCCGTCGGCGACAAGCGACGCCGCCGCATCGGCTTCTCCGAGTTCGGCTCCCCCGGCGGCCCGGCCGTCGTGTGGCTGCACGGCACCCCCGGAGCCCGACGGCAGATCCCGACCGAGGCGCGCGAATACGCCGAGACGCGCGGCTTCCGCCTGATCGGGCTCGACCGGCCGGGCGTCGGGTCGTCGACGCCGCACCGGTACGAGTCGATCGCCGACTTCACGCTCGACTTCCAGACCGTCCTGAACACCCTCGGCGTCGACCGCTTCTCGGTGATCGGACTCTCCGGCGGCGGCCCGTACTCACTCGCCGTGTCGCGCTTCCTGCCCGACCGCGTGGTGTCGACCGGGATCGTCGGCGGTGTGGCTCCGGTCAACGGACCCGACGGGATCCGCGGCGGCGCCGTGGACCTCGCACAGTTCGCCGTTCCGTTGCTCAACGTGGCCGGCCGACCGATCGGGTCGGTGCTGAGCACGGTCCTGGGCTTCGCGCGGCCCATCGCCGACCCGGCGATCAGCCTCTACGGCCGCCTCTCCCCCGAGGCCGACCGGGAACTGCTCTCACGCCCGGAGTTCCGGGCGATGTTCCTCGACGACCTGCTGCACGGCGGCAGCCGCCGCATGGAGGCTCCGTTCGCCGACCTGCAATTGTTCGTCCGCGACTGGGGATTCCGGATCTCCGACGTGGACGCCTATGTGCACTGGTGGCACGGCGACGCCGACAACATCATCCCGTTCGCCCACGGCGAGCACATGGTGAAGCTGCTCCCGCACGCCGAACTCCATCCGCTGGCCGGCCAGAGCCACATCAGCGGCCTCGGCCACAGCATCGAGATGCTCGACATCCTGCTCGCCGCCTGGGATCGGCCGGCGGCGGGAAGCGGCGACGCCGGCCGCTAACCGGTCCCGGTGGTCGCCAACCCGGCCGCCAGACCCAGAATCAGTGCCAGCACCAGCACTTCGGTGCCGGCCCGGACGATGGACTCCCGCTCGCTCACTCCGTGCCGTCGTGCGCGCGGCAGCCACGACCGCCGGTGCCACCACGCCAGCGCCAGCGCCACCGCCAGCAGAACCGCCTTCGCCACGAGGATCCGGCCGTAGCCGGTCTCCCACAGCTGCGGACCCACACCGAGCTGCACCGCCGCCGCGACCACCCCGGTGACGGTCAACGCGCCTACCGCGGGCATCGCCCATCGGGAGAACTCCGGAAGCGTCCGGGCCCAGCCGCCTTTCCCGCGCACCGTGACGACCAGCGCGGCGAGCGTGCCGGCCCACCAGGCCGCACAGATCGAATGCACGGCGAGGAACACCGGGGTCCAGACCGACTCACCGCCGTGGCCGGTGACCGAGACCGCCAGCACGCCGAGGCCCGCGATCACGGAGACCAAGAGCACCGGCGGCTCCGCCCGGAGTGCGGCATAACCCCAGCCCAGGACGGCCAGCGATCCCACGGCGCCGACCAGCACCGGCAAGCCGGTCTGCACGCCGGTCGTCAGATCACCGACACCCACCTCGAACGGCGAGACCCCGATGCGGTCGGCCACCTGCAGCCATCCGCCGATGACGCTGGCGACTCCCCACATCGCCCCGGCGCCGACGATCACCCGGACCGAGGGCTCCGCGCCGATCAGCGGCAGTGCACCGAGGCCGAGCAGCAGCGAGAGCGAACCGATCGTCACCGCGCCGGCCCACGCCGCCGGCTCGGGTGCGGCCAGCGCCTGGCAGATCGCCACGCCCACCACCGCCAGAGCCGCCGCGGCGATGGCGAATCCGGCGCGCAGTCGCACCGTCTCGGCTCCGGGCATGCGGGTCAGCGTCGGCGACGGGCCAGCAGCAGCGCCAGCACACCGGCCACGACGATCACCACGACCACACCGCCGACGATGAACGGCCACACCTTCACACCGTTATCGGTCTCCGGCTGCCAGTCGTCGGCGACGGCGCCGGGGGTGCCGTTGCCCGCAGCCGTCAATTCGAAGGTCACCTGGCCCTCCACCGGGTGGCCGTCGGCCGACGTCACGCGGTAGTTGACCTTGTACTCACCGGCCGGCCCCAGTCCGTGCAGGGCAACGGATATGTCGCGACCGTCGACCGTGGGCTCGCCCTGCTGCCAGAAGTGTCCGTCGGGGCCGACCACCTTGAGCACCGCGTAGGAGGACTTCAGGTTCTCGTTGAAGGTCAGCGTCACCCGTTCGGGAGCCGTCGCGACCTTGGCCCCCTGCTCGGGGTCGGAGCCGACCAGCGCCGAATGCGCCGACGCCGGGCCCGCCACCAGCCCCACCAGGAGAGCGGCGGTGGCCGCGAGGACCGCGAAGACAGAAGAACGTGCGAGGAACCTGGACATGCGCAGAACACCTGACCTTGAAGACGTTACGGACACAGACGAGGCGGCCCGCGCCGACTCCCCTCCATCGTGGCACGCAGCGACGCATTAGCCTGAAGGAGTGTCGGTCTACTCACACGGTTTCGCCCGTCTCGCCGCTGCCGTCCCGCAGGTCGCCCTGGCCGACCCGCGTCAGAACGCCTCGCGCACCGTCGAACTGATCCAGCAGGCCCATCGGGAGTCGGTGGCCGTCGTCGCCTTCCCCGAGCTGGGCCTCTGCGGCTACAGCGTCGACGACCTCGTCCAGCAGGATGCATTGCTCGACGAGGTGGAGGCCGCGCTGGCCGCCGTGGTGGCCGCGACCGCTGAGACGACGCCCGTGGTGATCGTCGGCGCTCCGCTGCGGGTGGACGACGCCCTGTACAACTGCGCGATCGTGATCCACGGCGGCCGCGTGCTCGGCGTCGCACCGAAGTCGTACCTGCCCAACTACCGCGAGTTCTACGAGCAGCGCTACTTCGCCGCCGCACGCGACGCGGTCCGCGACACCGCCGTCATCGGCGGACAGCGCGTGCCGTTCGGCGCCGACCTGATCTTCGAAGCAGACGACCTGCCCGGCCTGCGAATCCACGTGGAGGTGTGCGAGGACGGATGGGTGCCGATCCCACCGAGCACCTGGGCCTCGTTCGCCGGGGCCACCGTACTGGTCAACCTCTCGGGCAGCCCGGTCACGGTGGGCAAGCAGGCGTACCGGCGGTCGCTGGTGACCGGCCACTCGGCGCGCTGCATCGCCGCGCAGGTATACGTCTCGGCCGGCTTCGGCGAGTCGACCACGGACCTGGCCTGGGACGGCGACGCACTGATCGCCGAGAACGGCACCCTGCTGGCGCGCACCGCGGGCTTCTCGATGGAACCGCAGCTGATCGTCAGCGATGTGGACCTCGACCGGCTGCGGCAGGAGCGGTCCCGGATGATCTCCCTGCGCGACCAGGTGGGCGATTTCGCCCAACGCTCGCGGGCGATGCGCCGCATCTCGTTCGACCTCGACGTCCCCGAGACCACCGGGGCTCTGCGCAGGACGGTCGCGCGTTTCCCGTTCGTTCCCGCCGACGCCGCCGACCGAGACGAGCGGTGCCACGACGTGCTGAACATCCAGGTGCAGGGGCTCGTCGCGCGGCTGCGCTCCACCGGAATCGACAAGGTGGTCATCGGCGTCTCCGGCGGTCTCGACTCCACCCTCGCGTTGCTCGTCGCCGTCCAGGCCTTCGACGCGATGGGATTGCCGCGCACCAACATCCACGCGTACACGATGCCCGGCTTCGCCACCGGCGGCGCCACCCTGGCGCGCAGCCACGTCCTCATGGACTCGCTCGGCGTCACCGGCAACGAACTCGACATCCGGCCGTCATGCATGCAGATGCTCGCCGACCTGAAGCATCCGTTCGCCGACGGGGAACCGGTCTACGACGTCACCTTCGAGAACGTCCAAGCAGGAGAGCGCACCTCCCACCTCTTCCGGCTGGCCAACCACCTCGGCGGGATCGTGCTGGGCACCGGCGACCTGTCGGAGCTGGCGCTCGGCTGGTGCACCTACGGGGTCGGCGACCAGATGTCGCATTACAACGTCAACGGCAGCGTCCCCAAGACGCTGATCCAGCATCTCATCCGCTGGAAGATCAGCACCGCCCGCTACGGACCCGAGACCGTCAGCACCCTGCAGGAGATCCTCTCCGACGTGATCTCACCGGAGCTCGTGCCCGCCGACGCCGAGGGCAACATCCAGAGCACCGAGGACCACGTCGGCCCGTACGAGCTGCACGACTTCTTCCTCTACTACCTCACGCGGTTCGGCTACCGGCCCAGCAAGATCGCCTACCTCGCCCGGCAGGCGTGGGGCGATCGGAGCCGCGGCCCGTGGTCGGATCTGATGCGCGACGACGAACGCAACGAGTACGACGAGGCCACCATCGACAAGTGGCTGACGGTCTTCTTGAAGCGGTTCATGTCGAGCCAGTTCAAGCGCACCGCGATGCCGAACGGCCCGAAGATCGGGTCGGGTGGATCGCTCTCGCCGCGCGGCGACTGGCGGTCGCCGTCCGACGCGCCGTCGTCGTCCTGGCTGCGCGAACTGCACCCGGACTGACCCCGGTCGGGGTCTAACCTGGCAGCATGTCCGATTCACAGCGCAACCCCCTCGGCCCGCTCGCTGCCTTCGCCGGTCTCTGGCGAGGTACCGGCGCCGGACACTATGCGACGATCGACAGCTTCACCTACGACGAGGAGATTGAGCTGTCGCCGAGCGGACGGCCCTTCCTGTTCTATCGATCGCGCACGCGCGCACCGGGCGGCGGCCGCCCGATGCACACCGAGACCGGCTTCCTGCGTCTGGCGGGCAAGCAGCACGTGGAACTGTTGGTGGCGCAGCCGACCGGCTTCGTGGAACTCCAGCGCGCCCCCGCTCACCACGCCGTTCTCGAGTTCGCCCAGCACACCCTGGGCGTCTCCCCCGACGCGAAACAGGTGCACGCGGTGAAACGCCGTTTCGAACTCGCCGGCGACACCCTCACGTACGACCTGTGGATGGCCTACGCCGACGTCCCCGTCTCGCACCATCTGCACGCCGAGCTCCACCGAGCCTGAGGCGGCGCCGACGCCGGTTCGGGTTCGCCGACGAACTCGACGGACGCCTGGAGCCCCCGGGAACAGCAGAACGCCCGCCCCGCATCAGCGGGACGGGCGTCCTGAGTCGTCAGACTAGATCACTTGATGATCTTGGTGACGCGGCCGGCACCGACGGTGCGGCCACCCTCGCGGATAGCGAAGCGCAGGCCCTCGTCCATGGCGACCGGCTGGATGAGCTTGACAGTCATCTCGGTGTTGTCGCCCGGCATGACCATCTCGGTGCCCTCGGGGAGGGTCACGACGCCGGTCACGTCCGTGGTGCGGAAGTAGAACTGCGGACGGTAGTTGTTGAAGAACGGGGTGTGACGGCCGCCCTCGTCCTTCGACAGGATGTACGCCTGGCCCTCGAACTCGGTGTGCGGAGTCGTGGTGCCCGGCTTGACGATGACCTGACCGCGCTCGACGTCCTCACGCTTGAGGCCGCGGAGCAGCAGACCCGCGTTGTCGCCGGCCTGAGCCGAATCGAGCAGCTTGTGGAACATCTCGATACCGGTGACGGTGGTCTTGGTGCTCTTCTCGCGGATGCCGACGATCTCGACTTCCTCGTTCACGTTGACCTCGCCGCGCTCCACGCGACCGGTGACGACGGTGCCGCGACCGGTGATGGTGAAGACGTCCTCGACGGGCATCAGGAACGGCTTGTCGGTCTCACGGACCGGGTCCGGGATCGACTCGTCGACAGCGGCCATCAGGTCCTGGATGGACTTGACCCACTTCTCCTCGCCCTCGAGCGCCTTCAGCGCCGAGATCGGGACCACCGGAGCGTCCTCGTCGAACTCCTGGGCGGCCAGCAGTTCGCGGACCTCCATCTCGACGAGTTCCATGATCTCCTCGTCGTCGACCATGTCGGCCTTGTTCAGTGCGACGAGGATGTAGGGGACGCCGACCTGGCGAGCCAGCAGCACGTGCTCGCGGGTCTGCGGCATCGGGCCGTCGGTGGCAGCCACGACCAGGATTGCGCCGTCCATCTGAGCGGCGCCGGTGATCATGTTCTTGATGTAGTCGGCGTGACCCGGAGCGTCGACGTGAGCGTAGTGACGCTTCTCCGTCTGGTACTCGACGTGGGAGATGTTGATCGTGATACCACGAGCCTTCTCCTCAGGCGCCTTGTCGATCTGATCGAAAGCGAAGCTCTCGTTCAGGTCCGGGTACTGGTCGGCGAGCACCTTGGTGATGGCCGCCGTGGTGGTGGTCTTGCCGTGGTCGACGTGACCGATGGTGCCGATGTTCACGTGCGGCTTGGTCCGCTCGAACTTCGCCTTCGCCACTTGTGTCCTCCTGGACTGTTGCTGCCGGGTGGTTCCCAGCAGTGGGTTTCTTACTTCCTGCCGTCGGCAGGAGCGGTCTTGCTGAACCGGTGTCCGGCCGGCCCGGCGTCGTGCCGGGACCTGGCCGTCCACCTTATTCGTTTGTGCGCGCGGATTCGATAGCCGACCCCGGCGCGAGCTCCGCCAAGGCGGAGGGCGAGATCACTCGCCCGTTGCCTTCGCGATGATCTCCTTCGACACGTTCGCCGGAACTTCAGCGTACGAGTCGAAAACCATGGAGTAGTTAGCCCGGCCCTGAGTCTTCGACCGCAGGTCTCCGATGTAGCCGAACATCTCCGACAGCGGCACCTGAGCCTTGACGACTCGTGCACCGCTGCGCTCCTCCATGGCCTGGATCTGGCCACGGCGGGAGTTCAGGTCGCCGATGACGTCGCCCATGTAGTCCTCCGGAGTCGTGACCTCGACGGCCATGATCGGCTCCAGGATGACGGGCTGAGCCATCTTCGCAGCCTCCTTGAGGGCCTGCGAACCGGCGATCTTGAAGGCCATCTCCGACGAGTCGACGTCATGGTACTGACCGTCGAGGAGGGTGACCTTCAGGTTGACCAGCGGGTAGCCGGCCAGAACGCCGTACTGCATCGCGTCCTGCGCACCGGCATCCACCGAGGGGATGTACTCGCGCGGGACACGACCGCCGGTGACGGCGTTCGCGAACTCGTAGGTCGCGCCGTCCTCGGCGTCGACCAGCGGCTCGAGCTTGATGATGACCTTCGCGAACTGACCCGAGCCACCCGTCTGCTTCTTGTGGGTGAACTCGTGCTTCTCGACGGTCTTGCGGATCGTCTCACGGTAGGCGACCTGCGGCTTGCCGACGTTGGCCTCGACCTTGAACTCGCGCTTCATGCGGTCGACCAGGATGTCGAGGTGGAGCTCGCCCATGCCGCCGATGACGGTCTGGCCGGTCTCCTCGTCCAGGTTCACCGAGAAGGTCGGATCCTCTTCGGCGAGCTTCTGGATCGCGGTGCCCAGCTTCTCCTGGTCGGACTTGGTCTTCGGCTCGATCGAGACGTTGATGACCGGGTCAGGGAAGGTCATCGACTCGAGGACGATGGGGTTCGCCGGATCGCACAGGGTGTCACCGGTCGTGGTGTCCTTGAGGCCGATCATCGCGTAGATGTGGCCGGCCACCGCGTCGTCGACCGGGTTCTCCTTGTTGGCGTGCATCTGGAAGAGCTTGCCGATGCGCTCCTTCTTGCCCTTGGTCGCGTTCATGACCTGGGTGCCCGGCTCCACACGGCCCGAGTACACGCGGACGAAGGTGAGCTTGCCGAAGAACGGGTGCGCGGCGATCTTGAACGCCAGTGCCGAGAACGGCTCGTCCTTGCTGGGCTTGCGGGAGATGATCTCTTCCTCGTTGCCCACGACGTGGCCCTCGATCTCGCCGATGTCCAGCGGGTTCGGGAGGTAGTCGATGACGGCGTCGAGCATGGGCTGCACGCCCTTGTTCTTGAACGCCGAGCCGCACAGCACGGGGTAGATCTCGGAGTTGATCGTCATCTTGCGGATGGCGCCCTTGATCTCGTCGATCGTGAGCTCCTCGCCGGCGAAGTACTTCTCCATGAGGGCTTCGTCCGACTCGGCGACCGTCTCGAGCAGCTTCTCGCGGTACTCGGCGGCCTTGTCGGCCAGATCCGCGGGGATCTCCTCGATGGTCGGCTCGGCGCCGATCTCGACGGTTCCGCGCCAGGTGATGGCCTTCATCTCGAGCAGGTCGACGACGCCGTCGAAGGCATCCTCGGCACCGATCGGGAGCTGCATGACCAGCGGCTTCGCGCCCAGGCGATCGATGATCGTCTGCACGGTGAAGTAGAAGTCCGCACCCATCTTGTCCATCTTGTTGACGAAGCAGATGCGGGGGACGTCGTACTTGGTGGCCTGGCGCCAGACCTGCTCGGACTGCGGCTCGACGCCCTCCTTGCCGTCGAAGACGGCGACGGCGCCGTCGAGGACGCGGAGCGCGCGCTCCACCTCGACGGTGAAGTCGACGTGACCTGGCGTGTCGATGACGTTGATCTGGTTGTTGTTCCAGAAGCAGGTCACGGCGGCGGAGGTGATGGTGATACCACGCTCCTTCTCCTGCTCCATCCAGTCGGTGGTCGACGCGCCGTCGTGGGTCTCACCGATCTTGTAGTTCACACCGGTGTAGTAGAGGATGCGCTCGGTGGTCGTGGTCTTGCCGGCATCGATGTGCGCCATGATGCCGATGTTGCGGACCTTGGTGAGGTCGTTGAGCACTTCCTGTGCCATTAGGTTCCCTTCGGGAAGTTTTTGGAACTGAGTCTGTCAGTGTGCGAGCGCATCGGACCGGGCTCGCGTGCGCATCCCCCGGTCCGATGCGGCAGCCTCACCAGCGGTAGTGAGCGAAGGCGCGGTTGGCTTCGGCCATCTTGTGAGTGTCCTCGCGACGCTTCACCGATGCACCGAGACCGTTCGAGGCGTCCAGCAGCTCGTTGGCCAGACGCTCCACCATGGTCTTCTCGCGACGCTGACGGCTGAAGGTGACCAGCCAGCGCAACGCGAGGGTGTTGGCGCGGCCCGGCTTCACCTCGACCGGAACCTGGTAGGTGGCGCCACCGACGCGACGGCTCTTGACCTCGAGGGTGGGCTTGACGTTGTCGAGCGCACGCTTGAGGGTGACGACCGGATCGGTGCCGGTCTTCTCACGGGCCTGCTCGAGGGCTTCGTACACGATGCGCTCGGCGGTCGACTTCTTGCCGTCCAGCAGGATCTTGTTGACGAGCTGGGTGACGAGCGGCGAACCGTAGACGGGGTCGCTGATCAGGGGGCGCTTGGGAGCGGGTCCTTTACGTGGCATTTAGATCAGTTCCCCTTCTTGGCGCCGTAACGGCTGCGAGCCTGCCTGCGGTCCTTGACACCCTGGGTGTCGAGCGAGCCGCGGATGATGCGGTAACGAACACCCGGGAGGTCCTTCACACGACCGCCGCGGACGAGCACCATCGAGTGCTCCTGCAGGTTGTGGCCCTCACCGGGGATGTAGGCGGTGACCTCGACGCCACTGGTCAGGCGCACACGGGCGACCTTTCGCAGAGCGGAGTTCGGCTTCTTCGGGGTGGTGGTGTACACGCGGGTGCAAACGCCCCGGCGCTGCGGGCTGCCCTTCAGAGCAGCCGTCTTCTTGGCGGACGTCTTGTCCTTGCGGCCCTTGCGGACCAGCTGGTTAATGGTTGGCACTGAGTTCTTTCTCCTTGAGGACCGGCTCCCGCCGGGCCTTGTTCGTATTCGTTGCGGTTGGTGCTCCGGGCAAGCGGTCCGCCACGCTCACGCGTGGACAGATACTTCCGCAACTCGCCCCACCTGCACGTTTATGCAGGTCAGGTTCGAATCGTGCACCCGTTGTCGGGCGTGTCGCACGCCCTACGCCGATCCACGACTCCGCCCTCTCGGCGCCCGCTCGGACGCCGGAAGGTGAGCAGCACCCAGCTTGGCAAGGCGCCGACGAAATACTTTACCGCCCGGATTTACCACGGTCAAAATGATTGACACCGCTGCGCGAACCGCACCGAAACAGTTCACTACCGGCGCCGATCATCCGGATTCGCCGACGCGGGTGAGCAACTGCCGAGCGGCCGCCCGGGCGCCGTCCACATCCCCGCCGATCACCGCCTCGACGACCTCGACGTGGAGCGCCTCGTACGACCGGTGCGCGCCGACACCGTGTTCGGCGATCGACTCTCGCAGCGCCGGCAGCAACGAGTCGTAGAACTCGAGATACACCTCGTTGTGGCTGGCGGCGACGATGGCGCGGTGCAGGTGCGCATCGGCCTCGACCGCTGCCGAGTGTACGGACTCGGCAGCGTCGGCGCCGTCCCAGAACCCGTTGCGCTGCGCCAGCAGTCGACGCAGCGCGGCGATGTCATCGTCGTCCCGACGGCGGGCGGCCAGTCCGGCCGCAGTCACCTCCAGCGCCTCGCGCAGTTCCAAGAGGTCTTGCCGCCGGGCCGCGGCGAAGAAGTCACCGAGCGCCACCTCCTGCTCATCGGTGGCGATGACGTAGGTCCCCGACCCCTGCCTGCGCTCCAGCAGCCCCGCGTGCACCAGCGACTGCACGGCCTCGCGAACGGTGTTGCGGGCGGTGCCTGTCATCTCGCACAGCGCGGGTTCGGTCGGAATCCGCTCCCCGATCGCCCAGCGGCCCGCGGAGATCTCGTCGCGCAGCTGCTGCGTGACCTGACCGATGAGCGTCTGCCGTTTGACCGTTTGCACGGCCGCAGTCTAAATCACTTTGCGCCGATACGACCATTCATCCTACGATTTTGTTCCATGACGGCCGAGGCGACGACAGTTCGCGACATCACCCCTCCGCGACCGACGCGCGCAGGCAGGTGGCGCGGGCGGATCATCGTGCTGGCCGCGATCATCATCTTCTCGCTGAGCCTGCGCACCGCGGTCACCTCCATCGCGCCGCTGCTCACGCGCATCTCCGACGAGGTCGGCTTCGGCACGTCCACGATCGGCGTGATCGGCATGCTTCCGACGCTCATGTTCGGTGCGGCGGGTGTCTTCGCACCCGCCCTCGGTCGACGTTTCGGCATCGAGCAGGTGACCCTCGCGGCGGTCGTGCTGACCGGCGTCGGCATCGCGACGCGGTCGCTGGTCCACGACGTCTGGCCGTTCCTGATCCTCTCGTGCGTCGCCCTGTTCGGCATGGGCGTCGGCAACATCCTGATCCCACCGCTGGTGAAGCGATACTTCAGCGATCAGATCGCCGTCATCAGCACCGCGTACATCACTTTCGTCCAGCTGGGCACGGCCATCCCCGCCGCGATCGCGGTCCCGGTCGCCGACGCGGCCGGCTGGCGGATGTCGCTGGCGATGTGGGCGCTGGTCCCGCTGGTCGCCCTGCTCCCCTGGGTCTGGGTGGTCCGCGAGCGCCGTCGCACCGTGCGCGCCGAGGCAGACCTGCCCAAGAAGGCGCGCCCCGCGAGCGAGGTCGCCGCACGGCTGCCGGTCTGGCGCACCCCGATGGCGTGGGGCCTCACACTGATGTTCGGCATGACCTCGCTGATGACCTACTCGCTGTTCACCTGGCTGCCGTCGGTCCTGCACGACGCGGGCGGCTCCGAGGCGCTCGGCGGCGCGATGGTCGCGTTGTTCTCGGGCATCGGTTTCGCCGGGACGCTCATCGCGCCGGTGCTGTGCACCCGCTTTACCAACCCGTTCGGGTTCGCCGTGCTGTTCGCGGCGTCGTGGCTGATCGGCTTCGCGGGTCTGCTGTGGGCTCCGCTGACGCTCACCTGGCTGTGGGTGGTCCTCGTCGGCATCGGCCCCACCACGTTCCCGATGGCGCTGACGCTGATCAACCTGCGCACCCGGACCAGTGCGGGCTCGTCGTCGCTGTCGGGCTTCGGCCAGGGCGTCGGCTACCTGTTCGCGTGCTCGGGTCCGACGCTGTTCGGCATCCTGCACGACGCGACCGACTCGTGGGCGCTGCCGTTCGCATTCCTCACGGTGACCGTCGGCATCATGCTGGTCGGCGCGTGGGCCATCTGCCGTCCGCGGTATCTGGAGGATCAGCTGAGCTGATCACGACAGCGGGAGCTCTGCCACCGGGGCGGAGATCATCTTGTCCGGGGTGGCCGAGTCGCCGACGGTGAACGCCACGGCCGTCACACCCCTCATGTCACTGATGATCGCGGTGGTCGACGGCGAGACGTCGGCGTCCGACATGGTTCCCGCGAGCTTCGGCCCGCTCGGACCGATCAGCCACATCTGGTAGATGGTTCCGGGCGCCGGTCGCGGGACGTCGTTCATCACCAGGACGCCCTCGCCCGCTGACGGGGAGTAGGTGACGGTCGCCTGGCCGCCCGCGACCGTTCCGGTGGTCGTGCGGACATCCGGCGCGGCGAAGATCTGTTCGGCCTGCGACGGCGGACTCTGCTCGTTCCGGTCGGCGACTGTGTAGCCGATGACGCCGCCGACGCCGAGCACCACGGCCGCAGCGGCCGCGGCGACCGCGAGGCGCAGTCGGCGACGATCGCGCGCGGGGGATCCGAGCGCATCGCCCCGTGCCGACGGGTGTTCATCGAGTCCTGAGAAGATCCTGTCCCGGAGCTGATTCGGCGGTTCGACGGCGGTCGCCTCGCTCATGCTCACGAGCGTCGCGCGCACGGCCGCCAGCTCGTTCTCGAACACTCGGCGGTCGGCCTCATCTGCCTGAGCCACCGCTTTCAGGATGCGTGCGCGCTCCACGTCGTCGACGGCGTCCAGGGCGATGAGCGACGCCAGGTCGCGCAGGTCGTCGTCACTCACGTCCCAGGCACCCCCTCAATCGCTTCAGGCCGTCACGGATCCGGCTCTTCACGGTCGGCAGCGCCACCGTCAGCCGATCGGCGACCTCACGGTAGGTGAAGCCGTCGTAGTAGGCCAGGCTCACTGCCTGCGCCTGCAGCTCGGTCAAAGTGGCGAGGCAGTCGCGCACCCGGCGTCCCGCGTCTCGCGTCAGGACCTCGTCGTCGACGCCCGCGACCACCTCGGCGAGGCTCCTCAGGCCGTATCGGTTCTCCCGGGCACTGGCCGAACTCTCGGAACGGACCCGGTCGACGGCGCGACGATGCGCGATGGTCAGCAGCCACGACATGGCACTGCCCTGCGCGGCGTCGAACCGACCGGCGTCTCGCCAGATCTGGAGGTAGACGTCCTGGGTCACGTCCTCGCTGTACCCCGGGTCGCGCAGAACGCGCAGAACCATGCCGTACACGCGCGACCCGGTGCGGTCGTACAGGTCTGCGAAAGCTGCGCGGTCACCGGCTGCCACGAGTGCGAGCAGATGTTCCAGCTGATCCGCATCGACAGTCATCGGCCGCTCGCTCGCGGATCGGAGGATGTCATCAAGTGACAGCCTAGCCGGAGCGAACGCGACAGTCATGACAGACGGGGCGTCTGTGACACCGCGGGCTTCGCGAAGCCGAGCTGGTACACGTCCAGGTAGCCGGACCGGAAGCCGGCCTCGGAGTAGGCCAGGTAGAACGTCCACATCCGACGGAACACGGAGTCGAACCCGAGGTCGGCGATGACGGCGTCGCTACGAACGAACCGCTCGCGCCACAACCGCAGCGTCCGCGCGTAGTGGCATCCCATCGCCTTCTCATCGACCAGGTCGAGTCCGGTGTGGGCGGTCGTGACCTCGCGCAGCGCTTCGATCGAGGGGAGCTGGCCGCCGGGGAAGATGTACTTGTGCACCCAGGTGTACGTGCCCTCGGACGCCAGCATCCGCGCGTGCGGCATGGTGATCACCTGGACGGCGGCGCGACCACCGGGCACCAGCACCCGATCGAGCGTGCGGAAGTACGCCGGCCAGAATTCGCGACCGACCGCTTCGAGCATCTCCACCGAGACGATCGCGTCGTACTCGCCGTCGACGAGCCGGTAGTCCAGCAGGTCGACGCTGACCCGATCGGCGAAGCCGGCCGCGGCGACGCGCTCGAGCGCCAGCTCGCGTTGTTCGCTGGACAGGGTCAGCGATCGGACGTGCGCACCGCGCGCGGCAGCGCGGAGGCAGAGTTCGCCCCATCCGGTGCCGATCTCCAACAGCCGGGTTCCCTCGCCGACGCCCGCCTGGTCCAACAGGCGGTCGATCTTCGCGCGTTGCGCGTCGGCGAGCATCGACCAGTCCGCCGTCTCCGCAGCCGAATCCGAGCCGAAGTAGGCACTCGAATAGCTCAGCGTCTCGTCGAGGAAGGCTCCGAAGAGCTCGTTGGACAGGTCGTAGTGCCGGGCGATGTTGGACCGCGTGTTCGCGACGGTGTTCTGCTCGTCATCGGGGTGGCCAGGCAGCACCAGCGAACGGAGTCGCTGGAGCGGCGCGGGCACCAGTTCCGCGACGCGTTCGGCGAACGGGGTGAGCACGCCGACGAGGTCGTCGGTGGTCCAGTCCCCCGCCATGTACGCCTCACCGAATCCGATGAGCCCGGACGTGCCGAGCCGGTGGAACAACGACTCGGGGTCGCGCACGATCATCCGCGGAAGCACCGCGTCGGACGCGGCACCTCCCAGCCGTCCGTCGGGGTATTCGACCGAGATCGGGAGACGTCGAGTGGCGGCGGCGAAGAGTCGACCGGCGGCGAGGGCGCGGAGGCGGGACGTCGGTCGGTGTGCCACATCGGGCCACGCCCGAGGGTCCACGTGGATGTCGGCGGGCGAGTACGGGAGGCGGTGATCGGTGGTCATGTCACGAGTCCTTCGGTCGGCGAAGTGCATGCGGGGGGTCGGCGGGAATCGGGTCAGCGGGTCGATCGACGATGCGCAGGCCTCGCGCCCACAGCCACACACCGTGGATGCGGATGCGAGCGGCAACGAGCCACGGGGCGAGCGGGGCGGTGAGTTGCGCGGTGATCACCGCACCGACGGTGGCCGCTCGCGTTCGGCCGACGAGCGTCGCGGTGAACGGCGCCTGACCGGGCCGGTCCAGAATCACCGAGAGCCGGACGCGGCCCGCGGGATCCGGTTCGGGCAGCGCCAGACGGTAGCGGCCGGAGACGTCGTTGAACGGCGAGACGTAGAACTCCTTCTCCACCTCGGCACGACCGGCCGCGTCGGTGCGCACCAGGTAGCAGTGCCGACCGCCGTACGTGTTGTGCACTTCAGCGACGACGTACTGCAGGGCGCCCGCCGCGTCGTGGCACCAGAACACGGTCAGCGGATTGAAGACATAGCCGGCCACCCGCGGTGAGAGCAGCGCGGTCACCGCTCCGGTCGGGCGGGCGACGCCGACATCATCGAGGTGGGAGTCGAGACGACTGCGCAGGGTGTCGCCCGATTGCGCGGGCTGAGGGAAGTGGTCGGCCGCCCGGAAGCGCGCCGCCCAGCGCAGGGCTCGCGGGAGTTCCGGGAGCTCGTCGATGTCGACGAACCAACTCAGACTGCGGTGCGCGAACCGGTGGTCGACGGGCTCGCGCCGTACATGGTTGATCCGCGTCGCGACGAGTGACGGGGTCGAAGGCGCGGTCATCGCGCCGCCACCGCCTGGGTCTGCGTCGACGTGGGCCAGGTGCCGCCGAGGAGCTGCGCAGCGCGCGCCCCCGAGGCCGCGCCGTCCTCGTGGAAGCCCCACCCGTGGTAGGCGCCGGCGAAGACGACGGCCCGGGTGTCGATCTGCGGCAGTCGCTGCTGCGCCGCCACCGAGTCGAGGTCGTAGATCGGATGCTCGTAGCGCATCTCCGCGAGGACCGTCGTCGGGTCGACCAGGTCGGTACGTCCCATCGTCACGAGGTGGCGTGGACCGTCGCCCGGCAGTCGCATCAGGCGGGTCATGTCGTAGGTGACGGCGATCCCGCTGCCGTCGGGCACGCTGTCGTCGCGGATCTGGTAGTTCCAGGACGCCCGCGCGTTCATCGCGACGGGGAGCAGGCTCTCGTCGGTGTGCAGGACCGCAGGCTTCCCGACGTAGCCGATGGCGCCCAGCACGTCGGCCTGCAGCGTCGTCGGCGCCCGGAGCATCGACAGCGCCTGGTGCGGGTGCGTCGCGACCACGGCGGCGTCGAACAGAGAGGTGGTTCCGCCGGCGGTCACCGCGACACCGGAGCCGATCTCGGCGAGGTCGTCGACGGGGGCGGACAGTCGGATCTCGCCGCCGTGCGCACGCACGTGGTCGGCGACCGCGCGAACATAGGTCGCCGAACCGCCGACCACTGTGCGCCACTCGGGTGAGCCGTGGACCGACAGCATCCCGTGATGGTCGAGGAAGGTGAAGAGATACCGGGCCGGATAGCGGGCGGCCGTCTGCTCATCGCACGACCACACGGCGGCCACCAGCGGCAACAGGAAGTTCTCGCGGAAGTAGCCCGACAGGCGGCTGCGGCGCACGAAGTCGTCGAGGGACTGGTCGTCGCCGGGATCGTCGAGCACGCGGCGCGCCAGCCGATGGAACCGACTGACCTCCGCCAGCATCAGCAGGTAGCGGCCGCGCACCAGATTTCGTGGGACAGGGAACAGACCCGACAGGCCGCGCGCGCCCGCGTACTCGAGACCGGTCAGTTCCGAACGGACCGACATCGACATGTCGGTGGCCTGGGTCGCGACGCCGAGGTCGTCGAAGAGTCGGCACAGGGTGGGATAGGTGCGGTCGTTGTGGACGATGAAGCCGGAGTCGACCGGCATCGGCGAGCCGTCGGCGGCGGTCACCTGGTGCGTGTGGGCGTGCCCGCCGAGGCGGTCATCGGCCTCGAAGATCGTCACCTGAGCGCTCGGTGCCAGGAGGTAGGCGGCCGTCAATCCGGCCACGCCGCCGCCGATCACCGCGACTCGTCGTGCCGTGGGCTGAAGGTCATTGGTTGCAGTCACGGAAGCCATTCGGAGCCACCGCGCGAGCGGATGGGTGGGCACACTGGAAACCATGAACTCACCGGCCATCGTCTGGTTTCGCCGCGATCTCCGCCTCTCCGATCTGCCGTCGCTGTCGGCCGCGGCTGACCGCGCGGAGTCGGCGCTCGCCGTCTTCGTGCTCGACGACGCCCTGGTGCGTCCGTCGGGTGCACCGCGGACCACCTTCCTCGCCGGATGCCTGGAGGCTCTCGACGCCGATCTCGGCGGGCGGCTCCTGGTGGTGTCGGGCGATCCGGTTCAGGTGATCCCCGAGCTCGTCGACGTTCTGTCCGTCGACTCGGTGCATGTGAGTGAGGATTTCGGCCCGTACGGGCGTGCCCGGGACGAGGCGGTGGAGGCGGCCCTGCCGGCCTCGGTGCCGCTGATTCGGACCGGCTCCCCGTACGCGGTGTCGCCCGGGCGCGTCCGCACCAAGGCCGGCGGGCCCTACCGTGTCTTCACTCCGTTCAAGCGGGCGTGGCTCGACCACGGCTGGCATTCGCCCGCGCTGACGGGACCGGACACCGTCGACTGGCTCGACCCGGATTCGATTCTTCCGCGCGGCCGCATCGAACGTGTGGGACGTGCCGCCGTCGCCGAGCTGCTGACCGAGGAGGCGAGCGACGCCGCGGCGTTGCCCGTCGCCGGGGAGAAGGCCGCGCTCGAGCGATGGCGCGCGTTCCGGGACGGCGGGACCAGCGAGCTGGATCGTTACGCCGACGACCGCAACCGGCCCGATCTCGACGCGACGTCACGCCTGTCGCCGTACCTGAAGTTCGGCTGCCTCCATCCGCGAACGATCCTGCACGATCTGCGGGCGCGGACCGACGACGGCGCAACCACCCTGCGCAGTGAGCTGGCCTGGCGCGACTTCTACGCGGATGTCCTCTTCCATCGCCCCGAGACTGCTCGCACCGGCGTCGACGCGAAGTTCGATCGGATGGAGTACGACAGCGGCCCGGACGCGGATGCGGCGTTCG
The DNA here is from genome assembly GCF_041950545.1 of Gordonia sp. PS3. Classification (NCBI taxonomy): domain Bacteria; kingdom Bacillati; phylum Actinomycetota; class Actinomycetes; order Mycobacteriales; family Gordoniaceae; genus Gordonia; species Gordonia sp. PS3. The sequence continues at coordinate 3,146,306 of NZ_CP169524.1, forward strand.
ACGCCTGGTGCCGCGGCAGGACCGGGTATCCGATCGTCGACGCCGGGATGCGCCAACTGCTGGCGGAGGGCTGGATGCACAACCGGGTGAGGATGATCGTGGCGTCGTTCCTCACGAAGGATCTGCACCTGCCGTGGTGGCGCGGCGCGCGGTACTTCATGACGCACCTGGTCGACGGCGACCTCGCGTCCAACCAGCACGGCTGGCAGTGGACGGCAGGCTGCGGCACCGATGCCGCCCCGTACTTCCGGGTGTTCAATCCGGTGTCCCAGGGCGAACGCTTCGACCCTTCGGGCGACTACGTGCGCCGCTGGGTGCCCGAGCTTCGCAGCATCGCAGGCAAGGCCGTCCATCGGCCGTGGAAGCAGGCGGGCGGACGCACGGCCGAGCCCGCCCTGTTCGACGCTGCCGACGGCGACCGAGGCTACCCGCCGCCGATCGTCGACCACGCTGAGGAACGCGTGGTGGCCCTGGCTCGCTACCGCGATCTGTGACGCGCGACGCCCGTCATCCCAGGCGGGCGAGTTCCTCCGGCAGACCGACGGCACCCCGCACCGCGGACCGACTTCCACTGCGTCGACGACAGGACCGGTGTTCTGGAGAGCACGAAGCCGGACGTCCGGGCGGGGTCGGTCACCAGCGCCCACGAGTAGTCCCTGCCGAGCGCCACGATCACACAGTTCGGCGGGTGGTGGCGACCGCGCTGCGGACGGTCACTCCACGCTGCTCCGACATCGTCTATTCTCCTGGTCTCCACAACGTTCCTGGTACGAACAGCATCGGCGCGCGGAGCGCACGCCCGCTACCCCGCCGCCGATGCGCTCATCACTTGTCGGCGGGCGGAGTGAGGACCTTGTCGATCAGGTAGACGGTCGCGTTGGCGGTGTGCACGCCACCGCAGATCACCCGCGCTCCGTCGACCGACAGATCATCGCCGCTGCCGGTGACCTCGACGGTCGCGCCCTCGACGGTCTTGTGCTTGCCGACGACCTGATCGGGACCGAGCTGACCGGAGACGACGTGATAGGTCAGCAGGGACTTGAGCGCGGGCGCGTCGGTCTTGAGCATGTCGAGAGTGCCCGGATCGACCTTGGCGAAGGCGTCGTCGACCGGCGCGAACACCGTGAACTCGCCGCCGTTGAGCGTGTCGACGAGGTTCACCTGGGGGTTGAGCTTGCCCGACAACGCATCGGTGAGCGTGGTCAGCATCGGGTTGTTCGACGCGGCCACGGCGACCGGTGACGTCGCCATGCCGGTCACCGAGCCCGGTCCGGTCGGCACCTTCTTGGCGTAGTCGGCGCAGCCCGGTCCCACCAGATCCGCGGCGGGGTCGGCGCTCATCGGCGACGAGTTCATGGCCGTGGTCGCCATCGGCGAGCTCGACGCCGCACTGTCCATGTCGTCACTCGAGCAGGCGGTCATCGACGCCGCGACAGCGAGGGCGAATCCCATCGCAGTCACCTTGACGGCCGTCTTTCTTCCTGCGCGCATCGTTCGTGTTCTCATCGGCTGCTCTCCCTTGTCGTGGACCGCGGCGGTTGCCTGGGTCATCAGCAGTGCCGTCAGTCATTCGGGGCGGTCGCGAAAACGGATGGGTCCGATGTCGACGCGTTCTCGGTCGAGCCTGCTAGACCCGACCGCGCGACCCATCCGGGACCGGTACCGCGCCGAATGACCTGCATGACCTCACTGATAGCGATCGGCTTCGTCGGCGGACTCATCACCGGGATCTCACCGTGCATCCTGCCGGTGCTGCCGGTCCTGTTCTTCTCGGGCGCCCAGAACGCGCGCACCGACGACGCAGACGGGAACGCCGAGGGTGTCGCCGAGGACGCAGGGGACGCGTCGACGCGACGGGACCGCCTCGCCGAGAGCTCCCGCCCCTACCGGGTCATCGCCGGCCTCGTGACGAGTTTCTCGCTCGTCACCCTAGTGGGGTCGAGTCTGCTGTCGCTGGTGCGCCTGCCCCAGGACAGCATCCGGTGGGCCGGTCTGGTGGTGCTGACCGCGATCGGGTTGGGACTGATCTTCCCGCGGATCGAGCAGCTCCTGGAGAAGCCCTTCGCACGACTGCCCCAGCGTTCGGTCGGTCGAGGTCGTTCCGGCTTCGGCCTGGGACTGGCGCTGGGCGTGCTGTACGTGCCGTGCGCGGGCCCGGTGCTCGCCGCGATCGTGGTCGCGGGCGCGACCGGTGAGATCGGGGCCCGCACCGTGGTCCTGACCTTGTCGTTCGCGATCGGCGCGACACTGCCCCTGCTGTTCTTCGCTCTCGCCGGGCGACGAGTCGCCGAGCGCGTCGGAGCGTTTCGCCGCAGGCAGCGCCTGATCCGCGTCGCAGGCGGCGTGGTGATGATCGCGTTGGCCGTCGGACTGGTCTTCGACGTTCCCGGCGCACTGCAACGCACGATCCCCGACTACACCGGAGCCTTGCAGAACTCCGTCGGCGGCGGCGATGATCTGAACCGCCGGCTCGATCTCGGCGGAATCGTGACCGACGAGAACCGACAGCTCAGCAACTGCACCGACGGCGCCGAGGAGTTGCAGAGCTGCGGCGCCGCACCCCGGTTGACGGGCATCACCGACTGGTTCAACACTCCCGACGGCCAGGCGCTGCCCCTGTCGCACCTTCGGGGGAAGGTGGTCTTGATCGACTTCTGGGCGTACTCGTGCATCAACTGCCAGCGAGCGATCCCGCACGTCGTGGACTGGTACCGCGCGTATCGCGACAGCGGTCTGGAGGTGATCGGCGTGCACACCCCGGAGTACGCATTCGAGAAGGTGCCGGCCAATGTCGTCACTGCCGCGCGGCGCCTGGGCATCGAGTACCCGATCGCGCTCGATCCGGCGTTCTCGACGTGGACGAATTATCGGAACAGCTACTGGCCGGCGCAGTACCTGATCGACGCGTCCGGGACCGTCCGGCACATCGACTTCGGCGAGGGCGGATACGAACAGTCCGAGCGGCTGATCCGAGAGCTGCTGACCGACGCGCATCCGGGGATCGATCTGCCGCGGCCCACCGAGCAGACAGACACCACGCCCACCGAGGCGACCACTCCCGAGACATATCTGGGAGTCGGCAAGGTCGTCAACTACGGCGGTTCCACGCCCTACCGTGCAGGCACCGCCGACTTCGAGTCGCCCCGCGAACTTCGCTCCGACACCTTCGCTCTCGGCGGTCGCTGGACGCTGGACTATCAGGGAGCGCGCGCCGACCACGACGCGACCATCACCCTCGACTACCGCGCGAAGGACGTCTACATCGTCGCGGGCGGCACCGGAACGATCAGCGTCACCGGCAGCGGCGGGACTGGCGACGGCGGGACTGTCGGCAGCGGGCCGGTCGCCTCGCTTCCGATCAGCGGACCGCCGACTCTGCACCGGATCGTGCACAGCTCGGCCGCCGAGCGCGGTCGCGTCGAGGTGTCGATCCCTGAGGGCATGACGGTCTTCTCGTTCACGTACGGGTGACGTCGGCCGGTCCGCGGTGCTCGCCGCGCCGCTCCCCTTCCCCGCTCGACCGACGCCGATCATCCCAGGCGGGCAAGTTCCTCCGACAGACCGACGGCACCCTGTTCCAGCAGCCTGCGGACCGCGGGGCGCAGCAGCGGCGCAAGCAGGCCGAACACCCCGTGGAAGTCGAACTCCACCGCATAGGTGACGGCGGTGCCGTCCGGTCGCGGCTCGATCCGAATGGTGTCGACCGCGGTCACCGCGGGCTTCTCCCCGCGCAAGCGGATCAACGTGTGCGGCTGCAGGTCGACGAGCCGGTAGTCGAGGTCGGTCTCGCGACCGGCGAACCGACTGGTGACGCGGTAGACGACATCGCCGCTCGGCGTGCCGGCGTCGTCGGACAGCCGAATCACCTTCACTGCGTTCGGGTCCCACTGTTCGGCGTTGGTGAAGTCCGCCAGGTAATCGAAGACGGCGACGGCCGGGGCCGTCGTCGTGACGGTGCGCTGCATGCTGATCATGGCTGTGTTCCTCCTCAGAGTCCGGCGGCCGCGAGGACGTCGTTCCAGACGGCGCGACGGTCGGCCTCGTTCGTTTCTCCCGACAGCAGCCGGTAGTTCATCGGGCGCGGGCGGCGGTCGTGCCAGAAGCGGCCGGTCGGAGGTCTCGGGGCGGTCGCCGCCAGCCAGACCGCGGTGTCAGCGCCCTGCTCTACGGTGCGCAGCAGCGGACCCATCGCGCGTCCGAAGCGTGGCAGCGACTCGGCGACCCCGGGGGTGTCGACCCAGCCAGGATGCATGCCCGCCGTCATGACGCTCGCGTCCGCCCACCGCTCGGCGAGGATCGGCACCATCTCGGTCTGGATCCGTTTGCTCCGCGCGTAGGCCCGCGCACCGCGGTATTCGCCGGACCGGTAGTCGATGTCACCGACCGGCAGCGCCGCGGTGTACATGCCGCCGGACGACATGAAGATCACCCGCGCGTCCGAGCTCGCCGCGAGCTGCGGGAGCAGTCGTTCGGTGAGTCGGATCGGGCCGAGGACGTGGGTCGCCAGCGACAGTTCGTGCCCGTCCGGAGACTCGGTGCGCGTAGGGGGCATCACGCCCGCGTTGTGCACTACGACGTCGACGGAGTCTTCGGCGAGCCGGGCAGCCAGATCGTCGACGTCGTGGGGGTCCGACATGTCGCCGAGTTCGATACTGACCCGGGCGTGGGGTCGTCGTGCCTCGAGGTCGGCGCGGACACGGTCGGCGCGTTCGCGATCCCGTCCCACCAGGATCACTCGACCGCCCAGCGCCAGTGCGCCGGCGGCGATGGCCGCGCCGATGCCGGAGGTCGCGCCCGTCACCACCACGGTCCTCCCGGTCAGCACTTCCGGTTGAGGATCGTCGTCGGGCCACGACGCCGCGCGCACCCGGTACCCCACCCGCGAGTAACCGGCGACCACCGCTCGGTCGAGTGCTGTGTCGAGCAGTTTCATCGGTGTTCCATGCCTTTCCGTTGTCCGGACACTGCAGTCATTCGGAGCGGTCGCCGCTTCGGATCGGTCCTCGGTGTCTCAGGTGGATGACGTCAGGCGATCCGGGTGAGCATCGGCTCCGAATCACTCAGCGTCATGAATCAGCGTCGAACCACCACTGGTAAGGAACCCAGATGAGCTTTGAGCACACCGTCCTTCTCGATGCCCCGATCGACGAGGTCTTCGCATGGCACGAACGCCGGGGAGCATTGCTGCGGCTGCTCCCGCCGTGGCAGCCGATGCGGGCGGTCCGCGAGGCGTCGTCGATCGCCGACGGGCACGCGATCCTCGGTCTGCCCGGCGGATTGCGATGGCGCGCGCAGCATCTCGTCGATGAGTACGACCCGCCGCATCGGTTCGTCGACGAGCGGATCTCCGACGGGATCGCGACCCTTCCCGCCCTGCTGTCCGGTCCGTGGAGGCATGAGCACGTGTTCACCGAAGAGAGCGCGAGCACCACCCGCCTCACCGATCGGGTCCACACCGCCGTACCCGGTACGCTGCTGCGGTCCACCTTCCGCTATCGGCACCGGCAGCTGGCCGACGACCTCGCCTCCCACACATCGGCCCGCGCTGCCGGTCTGGCACCGTCGGTGGTGGCGGTCAGCGGCGCCTCCGGAATGGTCGGCTCCCAACTCTGCGCGTTCCTCACCACCGGCGGCCATCGGGTGATCCGCCTCGTTCGCCACGACCCGCGGAGCCGTGACGAACGTCGGTGGGACCCCGACGCCCCGGCCGCCGACCTGCTCGACGGGGTCGACGCGGTGATCCATCTCGCGGGAGCCCCGATCGCCGGCCGATTCACGGACCGGCACCGTGCCGCGGTGCGCGACAGCCGCGTCGGACCGACGCGCCGCCTCGCGGACGCGGCCGTCGGCGCCACGGACGGACCGACGGTGTTCATCAGCGCCTCGGCGATCGGCTTCTACGGGCACGAACGGCCTGACGAGACGCTCGACGAGAGCGCCGCCTCCGGCGACGACTTCCTCGCAGACGTCGTGCGGTCGTGGGAGGAGGCGACTGCGCCCGCAGCGCAGGGCGGTCTCCGGACCGTGCAGGTGCGGACCGGCATCGTCCAGAGCCCGCGCGGGGGCACCCTGCAGATCCAGCGTCCGCTGTTCACGGCGGGTCTCGGCGGTCGTCTGGGCAGCGGGAAGCAGGTGCTGTCGTGGATCGACCTGGACGACCTCGTCGACGTCTATCACCGCGCACTGTACGACGCCGACCTGTCCGGCCCGGTGAACGCGACGGCTCCGGAACCCGTCACCGGGACCGAGTACGCGAAGACTCTCGCATCGGTGTTGCGGCGGCCTGCGCTGCTGCCGACGCCCGCGCTCGGCCCACGGCTGATTCTCGGTGACCAGGGCGCCCGCGAGCTGGCGCTGGCCGACCAGCGCGCGGTGCCCGCAGCGCTCGCCGACCGGGGACATCGGTTCCGCAGGGGATCGCTCGAGGCCTGCCTCCGGCACCAGTTGGGTCGCATGCACTGAGCCGCTGCACGCCGAGGTCGCCTTCACGACGACCTCGGCGTGCGACGGTCGGAGAGATCAGTCGCAGAGTCGGCGGATCTGCTCGAAGCCACCGGTCGTCGGCGACGTCAGATACAGGCAGTCGTCGTTGCCTGCTCGCGCGATGGCGCGTCGGACGGCGGACCATTGCTTCGAGGACAGCGACGGCGTACGGGAGAGGACGAACCCTGAGCCCCGGCGCGAATCGGTGACGTGCGCCCACGAGTAGTCCGGTCCCACTGCGGTCACGATGTAGTTGGCGCGCCCGCGATCCGGATTCGGGATGCCCGGGAAGCTCACATGCAGCCGTGCGTCGGTCTTCGTGTCCAGCACGGTGGCGGTGCCCTTGATCCGGTTCTTCTGCCCGGTCCACGTGGTGCACGAATTGCGAACCGTGACAGCGCCACGCGGGCTGAGCGAGTACCGCGCCTGGGTGTCACGTGCGCAGACCAGGTTGAACGCCTGCGGAACGGCCGCCAGCTGATGCCAGGTGCCCAGGTACTCCGACAGGTCGAACCCGGCGAACGGCGCGGGTGACGCCGCATCGGCTGCCGCGGGGACTGCGGCGGTACACGCGACGGCAGTAAGCATGATCGCGAGGGCGCGTCGTCTCAGGCCGCCTCGGGCTCGACGAATAGTGACTGGTGCGGTCGGGGCTGACATGGCGGTCTCCTGATCCTGTGGTGCGACATTTCCGCGGCGGCGTCGACGAAGACGGACGCCATCAAGGATTCGGAGACGGATCTGATTCGGATGGGTGACGACTGCGCCGTCAGAGCTTCCCGAACGACACGCCCTTGTACGTCCACCCGGCGCCGGTCACGGCGTCCTGGATCGGCTCTTTGATCTCCCCGGTGCGGAACCGATAGTTGTACACCTGGCCGTACTGGCCCTGCTCGGTGAACGCGTACGCGGTCCCGAACGACGCCTCCACCTTCTGCCCGCGGAAGGCCTCGGCCTTCATCGACAGCGACGGCACCCCCGCGCGCCATTCGACGGTCCACTCACGGTCGACGGCACGGACCTCGTGCTGCGCGGGATCCAGCTTCAGGAGGATCTGGAAGACCGAGGTCAGCGACGCCTTCGCGAAGACTTCGTACCAGCGGGCGTCGACGATCCGCCATTCGGCGACGAAGTCGCAGCCCTCGTCGGACCGGGCCGGTCGGATCTGGAAGGGCGCCGTCGGACGATTCACCGCCATGATGGCGTTCGCGACCTCCTGCGCGCTGCGCGGGGGTTCCGGCGGCAGGTTTCTTGGTGCCGGTCAGCTTGTCGAAGAGTCCCATGTGCTCGACCGTATCCGCTGGTGACGGCGGTGTGGAGGGGTGTCGTGCGTCCGACCGACGGAGGTGGTGCCGGGTCCCGGCTTCTCAGTCGCCGATCGTGTGCGGCAGCTTCACCGAACCTGCGGCAGGCTTCGAGGGCCGCGACGGCGGCGGAACCACCGGACCCACGTCGCCGTCGGGTGCGACGTCCAGGTCGAGGAAGACCGGCGCATGGTCGCTGGGCTTGGTGCCCTTGCGCGCCTGCCGGTCCACCCACGACGCCTTCGCGCGCTCGGCCACCGAACCGCCGGCGAGGAGGAAGTCGATCCGCATGCCGAGGTCCTTGTGGAACATCCCCGCGCGGTAGTCCCAGTACGTGTAGATCTGCTTGTCGGGCCAGTGCTCGCGCATCACGTCGTGCAGACCGAGGGCCTTGAGCGCCGCGAAGGCCTCGCGTTCCGCAGGCGTCACGTGGGTGTGTCCGACGAAGGACTCCGGGTCGAAGCAGTCGGCGTCGGTCGGGATGATGTTGTAGTCGCCGCAGATGACGGTCGTATCGGCGTCGGGCTCGACGGCCAGCCGCAGCTTCTCCAGCCAGTTCAACTTGTAGTTGTAGTGGTCGGAGTCCACTTCGCGGCCGTTCGGCACGTACACCGAGTAGACGCGCACACCGCCGCAGACTGCGGACACGGCTCGCCCCTCCGGCGCACCGTCGGCGTCCGGGAAGCCCGGCGCGTCGGGGAACGCGACGCGGACGTCGTCGAGCCCCACCCTGCTCAGCAGGGCGACGCCGTTCCACTGCCCCTGCCCGGCGTGCGCGAACTCGTAGCCGCGCGCCGCGAGCTCGTCACCGAGCTCGGCGGCGAACGCCTCGTCGGACACCTTGGTCTCCTGCAGGCACACGACGTCGGGCTGACGGTCGTCCAACCAGGGCAGAAGTCGCGGTACCCGCTGCTTGACAGAGTTCACGTTCCAGGTCGCCAGGCGCATACCGGTCACCGTAGTCGGGGCCGCGAGCGGACTCGGAACCCGCACCGCCCTTCTAGCCCGACACCTGTAATCCGTGTCACAGTAGACCCGTGACAACCCAGCTCCCTCAGCGCGACGTGATCGCAGCATCGTGGCGACGCGTGCAGTCGTCGGGCCTGGAGCCCGACGATCGTCCCGTCCCGACGCTCTCCGACATCGCCGCCGCCGACCCGCTCCTCGACGCCGCGCGGCCCGTGCTCGCGCGCGCGGCCGAGGTCCTCGGCGGAACCAAGACGGCGCTACTGCTGGTCGACGACCAGAGTCGGATGGTGGCCCGGGTGTCCGCGGACACCACCCTGGAGCGGCATCTCGCCGACTCCGGTGCCGTCGATGGCGCCGCCTTCGACGAGGAGGCGATGGGCACGACCGCCCTCGGCACCACCGCGGAGGTCCGCGGCGACCTCGTCATCAACGGCGGCGAGCACTACCTGGAGCAGTTCCGGAGGCTGAGCTGCTTCGGCCGCCCGATCATCCACCCCGCCACCCGCCGCGTGGCGGGCGTGATCTGCATGACGGAGATCGCGCCCCGCATCAACCCGCTGTCGGTGCCGCTGGTCCGCGGGCTCGTCGACGACATCGCCGAGCGACTGCTGAACCGCTCCCACGCCGAGCACCGGGCCGTCGTCGCGGCGTTCGAGAAGGCATCCCGGCGGCGCGACGTCGCGGTCGCCGCGGTGGGCGACGACCTGCAGCTCACCAACACTCTCGCGGCCGGTCTGCTGGGCCCGGGCGACTTCGGCACCCTGCGCATGATGGTCCACGAGGGTTCCTCTCGCGACCGCACCATGACGCTGGTGTCGGGGATCGTCGCCGACGTCGCCGTCGACCGTCTCCCGGGTGTCCGGCACGCGGCCGTCTTCCGTCTGCGCCCGCGCTTGGATCACGACCAGGCTTCCGTCCTGGCGGCCCCCACGACCACCGACGTGGCGTCGATCGCGATCTGCGGCGAGCCGGGAACCGGTCGCAGTTCTCGCGCCGAGGCCCTGGTCCCCGCCGATCGAGTGCTGCTCGACGTCGCCGCCCGCCTGCTCGACGGCACCGTCCCGGACCTCGCCGGCGCGATCCGAGAAGCGCGGTCGCGGGAGACCGGACTGGTGATCGACGGCGCCGACCTCCTCGACGACCGCTCGCTCCGCCTCCTCCAGACGGCGATCGCGACGTACGAGCCGGGCAGGCCGCCGATCGTCGTCATCTCGGAGCCGGCAACGGGTGGTTCGTCCTCCCTCGCCGCGGTGCTCGGCCGCTGCCGCAGCCGGATCACGCTGCCGCCGCTGCGCCAGCGGACCAGTGAGATCGCCGCCATCGGACAGCAACTCGTCGAGCGGATCGATTCCCAGCTGGAGCTCGGATCCGACGCCGCCGACGCCCTGGTCTGCCAGGAGTGGCCGGGCAATCTGACCGAGCTGTCGATCGTGCTCGACGAGGCCGCCGCGGCGGTCCTGGCGCGCGGCTCCCGCCTGGTGACCGCCGCCGACCTGCCCGCCGAGTACCGCGGATCCACCCGCGCCTCTCGACTGATGGGCATGGAGCAGGCGGAGCGGCAGGCGATCATCGACGCGCTCGACGCGTCGGCCGGCAACAAGTCCCACGCCGCGAAGGCCCTGGGCGTCTCCCGGACCACGCTGTACGCCCGCATCCGGGCGCTGGGCATCGGCCGCTGACCCGACCGTCCAGCACCGTCCACCCGCGCTGTTCAGTTTCTGCACACGCACACCCCCTGGAAACGGGCGATAAATGATGCACGCCGCGCAGTGGTCCACATCACAGGCGGCAGAACCATCACACGCGCACCAGGAGGGTCCCATGACCGCAACGCTCGACTCCGCCCTGCTTCCCGAGGTCGCCGACTTCGTCTCCCGCGACCGCCAGATGCTCATCGGCGGACAGTGGGTCGACGCCGCGTCCGGCCGCACGTTCGCCACCGTCGATCCCGCGACCGGCCAGACCATCACCAATGTCCCGCACGGCGACGCCACCGACATCGACCGGGCGGTCGCCGCCGCCCGCGCCGCCTACGAGGGCCCGTGGGGTCGAATGAAGCCGAACGAGCGCGAGCGTCTGATCTGGCGCGTCGGCGACATCCTGTCCGAGCGCGCCCAGATCTTCGGTCAGCTCGAGGCCCTCGACAACGGCAAGTCCGTCGCCATCGCCACCGCCGTCGACGTCGGCTGGTCCGCCGACGTGTGGCGGTACAACGCCGGCCTGGCAACCAAGATCAAGGGCGCGTCGATCACCCCGTCGATGCCGTTCGCCGGACCGGACGCCGAGTTCCACGCCTACACCCGCCGAGAGTCCCTCGGCGTGTGCGGGCAGATCATCCCGTGGAACTTCCCGATCCTGATGGCCACGTGGAAGCTCGCCCCGGCGCTCGCCGCGGGCAACACCGTCGTGTTGAAGCCTGCCGAGCAGACGCCGCTCAGCGCACTGATGCTGGCCCAGGTCTTCGAGGAGGCAGGCTTCCCGCCCGGCGTGGTCAACGTCGTCACCGGTTTCGGCGAGGCGGGTGCCGCACTGTCGGCGCACATGGACGTCGACAAGGTGGCGTTCACCGGCTCCACCGAGGTCGGCAAGAAGATCGTGCAGGCCGCCACCGGCAACTTGAAGAAGGTCTCCCTCGAGCTCGGCGGCAAGAGCCCGAACATCGTGTACGCCGACGCCGACATCGAGGCCGCGGTCGCCGGATCGGTGGCCGCGTGGATGTTCAACCACGGCCAGTGCTGCGTCGCGGGCACCCGGCTGTTCGTGCAGCGCAGCATCTTCGACGAGTTCACGCAGGCTGTCGCCGACGCCGCGTCGCAGGCCAAGATCGGACCGGGACTCGACCCGACCACCGAGCTCGGACCGCTGGTCTCGCAGGAACAGTTCGACCGCGTCTCCCGCTACATCAACGAGGGTCTGGCCGACGGCGCCCGCGCCCTCACCGGCGGCAAGCGCTGGGGCGATCAGGGCTACTTCATCGAGCCGACCGTCTTCGTCGACGTGAAGCCGGAGTACTCGATCGTCGAGGAGGAGATCTTCGGTCCGGTCGTCGCCGCCCTTCCGTTCGACGACGAGGACGACGTCGCCCGCGCCGCCAACAACTCCGTCTACGGTCTCGCCGCGGGCATCTGGACCAAGGACATCTCGAAGGCACACCGGACCGCCGCGAAGGTGAAGGCCGGCTCGGTGTGGGTGAACCAGTACAACGGCTTCGACACCGCCCTCCCCTTCGGCGGCTTCAAGCAGTCGGGGTGGGGCCGCGAGCTCGGCGACTCCGCCCTCGACCTCTACACCCAGACCAAGTCCGTCAACATCGCTCTCTGATCAAAGGACCCCTCATGAAGACCAAAGCCGCCGTACTCCTCGAGCCCGGCAAGCCCTTCGAGATCATGGAACTCGACCTCGACGGCCCCGGCCCGGGCGAGGTCCTCATCAAGTACACCGCCGCAGGCCTCTGCCACTCCGACCTCCACCTCACCGACGGCGACCTCCCGCCCCGCTACCCCATCGTCGGTGGTCACGAGGGCTCCGGAATCATCGAGGAGGTGGGCCCCGGCGTCACCAAGGTGAAGCCCGGCGACCACGTGGTGTGCAGCTTCATCCCGAACTGCGGCACCTGTCGCTACTGCTCCACGGGCCGGCAGAACCTGTGCGACATGGGCGCCACCATCCTCGAGGGCTCCATGCCCGACGGCACCTTCCGCTTTCACGGGAACGGCCAGGACTTCGGCGCCATGTGCATGCTCGGCACGTTCTCCGAGCGTGCCACCATCTCGCAGCACTCGGTCGTCAAGGTCGACGACTGGCTGCCGCTGGAGACCGCTGTCCTCGTCGGCTGCGGCGTCCCCTCCGGTTGGGGCACAGCGGTCAACGCGGGCAATCTGCGCGCGGGCGACACCGCCGTCATCTACGGCATCGGCGGCCTCGGCATCAATGCGGTTCAGGGCGCGGTCAGCGCGGGCTGCAAGTACGTGGTCGTCGTCGACCCGGTGGAGATGAAGCGCACCGAGGCGCTGAAGTTCGGCGCCACGCACGCCTTCGCGACCGCCGAGGAGGCGCAGGAGAAGGTGACCGAGCTGACCTGGGGCAAGGGCGCCGACGCCGCCCTCATCCTGGTCGGTACCGTCGACGTCCCGGTGGTCCAGGCGGCCACCGCTGTCATCGGCAAGGGCGGCAAGGTGGTCATCACCGGTCTGGCCGACCCCGCCAAGCTCACCGTCCAGGTCTCGGGTGCGGATCTGACGCTGAACCAGAAGACGATCATGGGCACGCTCTTCGGTTCGATGAATCCGCAGTACGACATCGTGAAGCTGCTGCGCCTGTACGACGCCGGTCAGCTGAAGCTCGACGAGCTGGTGACCCAGCGTTACTCACTGGAGGACGTCAATCAGGGCTACCAGGATCTGCGCGACGGGAAGAACATCCGCGGCGTGATCATGCACGAGTCGTAGGCCTCGTCCCCCCGAACTCCGCGGGCTCATCGGTGATCGACACCGGTGGGCCCGCGGTTTCCATTCGCCGGTCGCCAGGAGGATGTCCTCCCGCCGTGCGTCAGGCCGGGTGCCCCGGTTCGAGGTCGTCGACGTCGGCCAGTCCCGCCAAGCCTCCGCGCCCGCCGGCCGACCCGCCGCCGGCGACCGGAGCGAGGACGTGGCACGTGTGGTCGCCGACGTCGTGCCGAGCCAGCACTCGGCCGACGAACCAGGCCTCGGCGTCGGACAGGATCGGCACGCCGTGCGGTCCCGGAACCCATCGACAGCGCTCGAACTTGTCGACCTCGTCCCCGGTCTCTCCGCCGAACAGTCGCACCAGATCCAGGTGCTCGCGGGAGACCACGTGCACACCGAGGTGACCGGTCGCCGCGGCGATGGGATAGGTGTGGTTCTGTCGCGAGATCCCGGCCACGAACCGCTCCGGTTCAATACTCATCTGCGCGGCGAAACCCACCAGGCAACCCGCTCGGCGACCGTCGGCGGCTGCCGTCACCAGGTAGACGGATGAGTCGATCGAGGCCATCATCGCTTCGAAACCGCGCACCGGACCGTCGTCCATGCCCGCCCCTTCTGCTCGCGCGTGGCCGTTACCCGGCCACCACGACCGACCCTACGCCGCGGCGGGCCCGACTACGCTCTGTGCATGTCCGGCACCCGCGCGCAGCCGACCCGAGAGGAACAGGCTGCGGTTCTGAAGGAGTCCATCTATCTCGTCTTCGCGACGCTCTCGGTGACGCTGGCGATCCGAGCGCACGGGGACGTGAGCGCCCCCGCCGCGCTGGCCACCCTCGCCGTGACGCTCGGAGGCACGGTGCTCGCCGTCTTCACCGCAGACGTCCTCGCTCACACGGTGGTCCACGGCGTGATGATGAGCCGTCACGAGTTCGCGCACGCCGTGCGGACGAGTTTCGGCGCGCTGTCGTCGGTGACGCTGCCCTTCGTGTTCCTCTGTGTCAGCCTGATCACCGGCTGGGACGTGAACGCGGCGCTGCTCGCGTCGACGATCGCCCTCACCGTCGCCCTGGTCCTGATCTGCGCGAGAGCCGTACATCGGGTGGGCCTCAGCTGGAAGCAGCAGGTGGTGATGCTGACGATCGAAGCCGCGCTGGCGCTGGCAGTGATCGCCCTGCAGGTGATGGCGCACTCCTGACCCGAGCCCCGGCGCGATCAGTCCAAGGCCGCGGTCAGCTGCTCCACCCACGCCGCCTGGACCCCGGCGCGTCTGCGCGAATCGTCGGTCAGCGTGTCGGCCAGGCCGAAGCCGCGGGCGAGGTCGAGGGTGATCTGCGCCAGCCGGTAGGCCTGCGGGCGGGTCCCGTCGGGGTCGAGTCCGGAGACGACGAAGGCGTGTGCCGCTCGGCCCATCTTGGCCTCCAGCGGACGGATCACGTCGGCGAGGGCGGGATCGGACGCCGCGGCGGCCCACACCTGAAGCGCGGCCTTGAACGACGTTCCCGTATAGATCGAGACGGCCTGCTCCACCACCGCGGCGATCCGGCCCGGGCCCGACGGGATGCTCTCCAGTGAGTGTCCGACGTCCTCGGTCATGTCGTCGTACATCTGCTCGATGACCGCGGTGAACAACGCCTCCCTCGTCGGAAAGTGATGTTGCGCCGCGCCTCGTGAGACACCGGCCTCCTCCGCGACCTTCGCGACCGTCGTCGCGGCCCAGCCACGGGTCGCGAGCAAGTCGACAGTCGACGCCAGCAGCCGCTCCCGAGTGGCTCGGGACCGGTCCTGCTGCGGTTCACGGAGTGGCGCGTTCATCAGCGGCTAGTGTCCCACTCCGGTCGACGCTTGCTGAGGAAGGCCGTCATTCCCTCCCGCGCCTCGTCGGACGCGAACAGTCGCATCGACTCCTCGGCGCGCGCCTGCGCGTGCACGTCGAAGCCGTCGAGCAGCGCCGCGGTGGTCAGCTTCTTGCTCACCGACAGTCCTTGCGGGGACGCCTTGCGGATGCCTTCCAGCACACTGTCGAGTTCAGCGGCGAGGTCGTCGTCCGTGGCGCAGGCGGCGGTCACCAAGCCGATCCCGGCCGCGGTGTCGGCGCCGAACTTCTCTCCGGTCAGGAAGTATCGGCCGGCTGCCCGGGCGGACATCTTGGCCAGCAACGGGATCGAGATGATCGAGGCCGCAAGGCCGAGCCTGGACTCGGTGAGAGCGAAGGTGGCGGCCGGTCCGGCGAGCGCGATGTCGGCCGCGCCGACCAACCCCAGTCCACCGGCACGGACGTGTCCGTCGGCGACGACGATCACCGGCTTGTCGAGTTCGAGGACGGTGCGGATCAGTCCGACCATCGCACGACCGCCCTCGGCGGTCGCCTCCTCGGGGCTCAGACCGCGCTTGAGCGCCTCCCCCAGATCCGCGCCCGCACAGAACGTCCCGCCGGTGTGCGTCAGCACGACCGCCCGAATCTCCTCGTCGGTCGAGGCATCGAACGCCGTCTGCAGCTGCGCGACGAGCGCCGAGCTGAGCGCATTGCGGTTGGCGGGTGAGTCGAGCGTGACGGTGAGGACGGACGCGTCTACGGCGGTGTGGACGAGGATGTCGTCGGTCATGGTTCTCCTTCTGAAGGTCGATGAGGAAGGCCCGTACTCGGCTGGTCGCAACTACCGGATTGTCGATTCTCCGCGAACGAAGCGAGTCGGGCGTATCGAGACCGCGCAGGTCAACGGCCTCGATACGCTCCTCACTCCGTTCCTCGCTACTCGACGAACCTGAAAGGGCGAGAGCCGCAGTCGAAACCCCGCGACGTCCGCTGGAAAGGGCGGCGAAACGGGATCAGTACGACTTCGGCAGTCCCAGGCTCGTCTGCGCGACGAAGTTCAGGATCATCTCGCGGCTCACCGGAGCGATGCGCGTCAGGCGCGACAGCGGGAGCAGCGCGGCCAGACCGTATTCGACGGTGAGACCGTTGCCGCCCAGGGTCTGGATGGCCTGGTCGACGATCTTGGCGGTGGCCTCGCCCGCCGCGTACTTCGCCATGTTGGCGGGGACCGCGGCGCCCCAGTCGTCGCCCGCGTCGTACAGGGTGGCGGCCTTCTGCATCATCAGCTTGGCCATCTCGAGCTCGATCTTGCCCTGCGCGAGAGGATGAGCGATCGCCTGGTGCGCCCCGATCGGCGTCTTCCAGACGGTCCGATCGTTCGCGTACTCGACGGCGCGGTCGAGCGCGTAGCGGCCCATGCCGATCGCCGACGCGGAGGCCATGATCCGCTCCGGATTGAGACCGGCGAAGAGCTGACTCAGCGCGGCGTCCTCGGATCCCACCAGCGCGTCGGACGGGAGCCGGACGTCGTCGAGGAAGAGGGTGAACTGCTTCTCCGGGTTCAGCATCTCCATGTCGATGATCTGATGCTCGAAGCCCGGTGTGTCGGTGGGCACGATGAACAGCGCGGGCTTGAGCCTGCCGGTCTTGGCATCCTCGGTCCGCGCCACGATGAGCACCGCCTGCGCTTGGTCGACGCCGGAGATGAAGACCTTGCGGCCGTTGAGGATCCAGTCGTCGCCGTCACGGCGAGCGGTGGTCGTGATCTGATGCGAGTTCGATCCGGCGTCGGGTTCGGTGATGCCGAAGGCCATGGTGATCGAGCCGTCGGCGAGGCCCGGGATCCACCGCTGCTTCTGGTCGTCGGTTCCGAAGCGGGCGATGATGTTGCCGCAGATGGCCGGCGAGACGACCATCATGAGCAGCCCGCTGCCGCCGGCGGCGAGTTCCTCCATCACGATCGCGAGCTCGTACATTCCGGCGCCACCGCCGCCGTACTGCTCCGGCAGGTTGACGCCGATGAAGCCGAGTTCGCCGGCCTCCTGCCACAGTTCGTCGGTCTTGCGTCCCTGTCGGGCGCAGTCGCTGAAGTACTGCTGGCCGTACTTCTTCACCAGCGCGGCCACGGCCTCGCGCAGCGCTGTCTGCTCTTCGGTCTCGATGAAACTCATTGGGGCTCCTGGAGTTCGGTTGGAGATAGGTCTGGTCCCGCGAGGACTCACTCCGCGGAAGGTTCCTCTTCGGTGATCACGGCGAGCACATCGCCCACCGAGAGCTGCCGTCCCGGCTCAACCGCGAGGACGGACACCACGCCGTCGGCGGGTGCTTTGATGGTGTGCTCCATCTTCATCGCCTCCAGCCACAGCAGCGGCTGTCCGGCCGTCACGCGATCGCCTTCGGCCACCGCCACCCGGATCACCGAACCGGGCATCGGCGCCAGCAGCGAACCGGGCCGTTCCACGGACGCCGGGTCGACGAACCGCGGTGCGCGGGTCAGTGTCACCGATGCGCCCGGCCAGTCGACGAACACCCGGTCGCCGACCGCGCTCACCTCGTAGCGGCGCACCACGCCGCCGCGCGAGAGCACCACCTCGGTGGGCTCGACGGACTCCACGGTCGCATCGTCCAGATCGGGCAGTTCGGCTCGCCCGTCGCGCCCGAAGCGATACCGCGCCACGATCTCGGTCCCATCGGCGGCGAGGTAGGTCTTGCGCTGGTAGTCGGAGGCGATGTTGCGCCAGCCCGACGGCGCCGCCGGGACCGCACGGGCGTCGGCGCGGTTGCGCGCCGACTGCGCCAGCGCCGCGACGGTCGCCGCCACCACGTCCGCGCCGTCGCCGGCGAGCGGCCGCGACAACTCGGCGATCCGCTCGTCGCTGAGGTAGCCGGTGTCGGTCGCGCCGGCGAGGAAGTCGGCCTCGCGCAAGGTGTTCACGAGCATGTCGCGGTTGGTGACGACACCGTGGATGCGCGCGTCCGAGAGGGCACGGGCCAGCACGGCCGCCGCCTGGTCGCGGTCGGGAGCCCAGGAGATCACCTTGGCGAGCATCGGATCGTAGAAGGTCGAGATCTCGCTGCCGTCGGTGATTCCCGAGTCCACGCGGACCCCGGGCCGCTCCAGCAGCCCGAACCGGGTGGCGGCGGGGAGGTCGATGCGCGCGACGGTGCCCGACTGCGGCTGCCAGTCGTGCGCGGGATCCTCGGCGTAGAGCCGCACCTCGATCGCGTGGCCGACGCCGCCCGCCGGAGCGGTCGCCGGAATCTGTCCCAGCGGCTCGCCCCGGGCCACGCGCAGCTGCCACTCCACGAGGTCGACGCCGGTGGTCAGCTCGGTGACCGGATGCTCCACCTGCAGTCGCGTGTTGGTCTCCAGGAAGAAGAACTTGCCGGTCTCGTCGGCGAGGAACTCGACGGTGCCCGCGCCTCGGTAGCCGATCGACTCGACCGCCTTGCGCGCGGCCGCGAAGAGCTTGTCGCGCATGTCGGCACCGATCCGCTCCACGAGCGGTGCCGGAGCCTCTTCGACCACCTTCTGATGCCGGCGCTGGATCGAGCATTCCCGCTCGCCGACCGCCCAGATCTGGCCGTGGTCGTCGGCCATCACCTGGACCTCGATGTGGTGGCCGCGCTCGATGTACGGCTCGCAGAACACGGTCGGATCGCCGAACGCCGACTCCGCTTCGCGCCGGGCCGCGGCGACGGCGTCGCTCAACTCGCCCAGTTCGCGGACGATCCGCATGCCGCGTCCGCCGCCGCCCGCGGAGGCTTTGATCAGCAGCGGAAGATCATCGGCGGTGACCGATTCGGGATCGATGTCCTTGAGCACCGGCACACCGGCGCCCTCCATCAGCGCCTTCGCGTTCACCTTGGAGCCCATCGCGGTGATCGCGGCGGGCGGCGGACCGATCCACGTCAGTCCGGCGTCGATCACGGCTTGCGCGAACTCGGCGTTCTCCGAGAGGAATCCGTACCCGGGATGGATCGCGTCCGCGCCCGCCGCCTGTGCGGCGGCGATGATCTTCTCACCGCGCAGGTACGTCTCGGCCGAGGTGGAACCCGGCAGTCGGACCGCGGCGTCGGCGGCCCGCACATGCGGGGCGTCGGCGTCCGGATCGGAGTACACCGCGACGGTGCGCAGGCCCATCGTGACGCAGGTGGTGAAGACCCGGCACGCGATCTCGCCGCGGTTGGCGACGAGCACGCTGGTGATCGGCTTCTGAGAGATGGCTGTAGTCATGTGCAGATTCCTCACATCCGGAAGACGCCGAAGTTGCTGGTGCCCTCGACCGGGGCGGACGCGATGGCCGAGAGCGCCTGGCCGAGCACCGTCCGGGTGTCGCGCGGGTCGATGACGCCGTCGTCGTAGAGCATCCCGGACAGGAACATCGGCACCGACTCGGCCTCGATCTGCGCCTCGATCATGGCGCGCATTCCGGCGTCGGCCTCCTCGTCCACGGTGCCGCCGCGTGCCTCGGTGGCCGCACGGGAGACGATCGAGATGACGCCCGCGAGCTGCGCGGCGCCCATCACCGCACTCTTGGCGCTGGGCCACGCGAACAGGAAGCGGGGGTCGTACGCCCGGCCGCACATGCCATAGTGGCCCGCTCCGTAACTCGCGCCCATCAGGATCGAGATGTGCGGCACCGTCGAGTTCGACACCGCGTTGATCATCATCGAGCCGTGCTTGATGATGCCGCCCTGCTCGTATTCCTTGCCGACCATGTAGCCGGTGGTGTTGTGCAGGAACAGCAGCGGCGTGTTGCTGCGGTTGGCCAGTTGGATGAACTGAGTGGCCTTCTGCGATTCGGCCGAGAACAGCACGCCCTGCGCGTTCGCGAGGATACCGACCGGGTAGCCGTGGATCCGGGCCCAGCCGGTGCACAGCGAGGTGCCGTACTCGGGTTTGAACTCGTCGAAGTCGGAGTCGTCGACGACGCGCGCGATCACCTCGCGCGGGTCGAAGGGGATCTTCAGATCGGGAGGAACGATGCCGAGCAGCTCCTCCGGGCTGTACCGGGGTTCGCGGACCGGCTCGGCGATCGGCTCCGGTCCCTGCTTGCGCCAGTTGAGGCGGGCGACGATCCGCCTGCCGATCCGCACCGCGTCCTGCTCGTCGGCCGCGAGGTAGTCGCCGAGTCCGGAGACGCGGGCGTGCATCTTGGCGCCGCCCAGTTCCTCGTCGTCGCTCTCCTCACCCGTGGCCATCTTGACCAGGGGCGGGCCGCCGAGGAAGACCTTGGAACGGTCCTCGATCATCACGACGTGATCGCTCATTCCGGGGACGTAGGCACCGCCCGCCGTGGAGTTGCCGAAGACCAGTGCGATGGTCGGGATGCCCGCCGCCGACAGTTGCGTCAGATCGCGGAACATCCGTCCGCCGGGGACGAAGACCTCTTTCTGCGTCGGGAGGTCGGCACCGCCGGACTCCACGAGCGAGATGACCGGGAGCCGGTTCTGCCGGGCGATGTCGTTGCACCGGAGGATCTTCCGCAGCGTCCACGGGTTAGAGGTGCCGCCCTTGACCGTCGGATCGTTGGCGACGATCAGGCATTCGGTGCCTTCGACGACGCCGATGCCGACCACCACCGAGGCGCCCACAGTGAACTGCGAGCCGTACGCCGCGAGCGGGCAGAGTTCCAGGAAAGGCGAATCCTCGTCGACCAGCAGCTCGATTCGCTCGCGCGCGGTCATCTTCCCGCGTTTGCGGTGCCGCTCGACGTACTTCTCGCCGCCGCCGGCGCGGACTTTGCGGAACTCCAATTCGAGTTCGGCCAGTTTGGCGTTCATCGCCTCGACGTTGGCCGCGAACTCCGCCGACGAGGTGTCGATCTTGCTCCTCAGAACCGTCATGCCTGGTACCCCAATCGCTTCGCCGCCAGTCCGGTCAGGATCTCGTTGGTGCCGCCGCCGATGCCGATGATGCGCATGTCGCGGTACTGGCGTTCCACCTCCGACTCCCGCATGTAACCCATTCCGCCGTGCAGTTGGACCGCCTTGTTCGCCACCCACTCGCCCGCCTCGACAGCGGTGTTCTTCGCGAAGCAGATCTCGGCGATGAGGTCGTCGCCCGACGACACCTTCCGTTCGACGACCGCCCGGGTGTAGGTCCGCGCCACGTCGATCCGGCGTGCCATCTCCGTGACCGTGTCCTGCACGGACTGCCGGGAGATGAGCGGCTTGCCGAAGGTCTCCCGGTTCCGCACCCAGTCGAGGGTCAGGTCCAGGCACCGCTGCGCGCTCGCGTACGCCTGGGCCGCCAGCGAGGCGCGCTCGGTGACGAAGGCCTGCGCGATCTGCGCGAAGCCGGAGTTCTCGGCACCGACGAGGTTCGCGGCCGGCACGCGGACGTCGGTGAACGACAGTTCCGCGGTGTCGGAACTGAGCCAGCCCATCTTGTCGAGCTTGCGCGCCACCTCGAATCCCGGCGTGCCCTTCTCGATCACCAGCAGCGAGACTCCCGCGGCGCCGGGCCCTCCGGTCCGGACCGCCGCGACGACGAAGTCGGCACGCACCGCCGAGGTGATGAATGTCTTGGAGCCGTTCACCACGTAGTGGTCCCCGTCGCGCACGGCGCTGGTGCGCAGGTGGCCGACGTCGCTGCCGCCACCGGGTTCGGTGATCGCGAGGCTGCCGATCTTCTCGCCCGCCAGGGTCGGCCGGACCCACTTGTCGATCTGGGCCGGGTCGTTCGCGGCGATCAGATGCGGCAGAGCGATGCCGTGGGTGAACAGCGAGGCGAAGACGCCGCCCGCGACGCCCTGACAGTGCAGTTCCTCCACCAGGATCATCGAGTCGATCAGGTCGCCGCCGCTGCCGCCGATCTCCTCCGGCACGCCGAGACCGAACAGTCCCAGTTCGGCCGCGGCCAGGTGGGTCTCGCGCGGAATCAGTCCCTCGCGCTCCCACTCGTCCTGATACGGCAGAATGTGCCGCTTGGCGAAACCGGCGATACTCGCGCGGAGTTCACGCCGTTCCGGTGAATCCCAGATGTCACTGGCGATGGGCACGGATCAGTTCCCTTCTGTCTTGCTGAAACGGGTCGGGATCGGTACCACGCGCGAGCGCAGCCACTCTCCCAGCCCCTTGGCCTGCGGATCGAAGCGGACGTTCTCGGCGACGCCGCGCCCGAGCACCTGCTCGATCACGAAGTTGACGGCCCGCAGATTCGGAAGCGGGTACCGATGCACGGTCAGGTCCGCGACCTCCGGCAGCAGTTCCTTGAGCTTGGCGACGCTGAGCGTCTCGTCGAGCCATGCGTACTCGTCGTCGGTCCGGGCCCAGAGCCCGATGTTGGCGCTGCCGCCCTTGTCCCCCGATCGGGCACCGGCCACGGTGCCGAGCGGAAGGTCGACGGTCTCGCCCCAGTCGGTCGACGACGCCGCCGCCGGGACGCTCTCGTCGACGATCGGTTCCGCGCGAAGGGGCGACGGATCGATTCGCACGGTGACCCCGTCGGGCTGGTTCACCTGGTGGGGAACCAGCGCGGCGTCGACGTAGCCGGGCTCGAAGACGCCGTAGGGCGAACCGTTGCCGGGAGGTGCGGTGAGAGTGAAACCCGGGTAGCTCGCGAGCGCGAGTTCGACTGCCGCACCGGTGAACTGCCGTCCGGCCTTCTTGGGGTCGGTGTCGCGGGCCACGCAGCGCAGCATCGCGCTGGCCTGCTCCTCGGTGTCGGCGTCGGGACGGTCGAGGCGGACCAGCTCCCAGGTGAGTTCGGCGGGACGCTGCCCGAGCGCGGCCTCGAACTGCTTCTGGAACAGCTCGGCCTTGGCCTCGATGTCGAGGCCGGTGAGCACCACCTCGAACTCGTTGCGGATGCCGCCCAGGTGATTGAGCGAGACCTTAAGGTCCTTCGGCGGCGCCTCTCCCCGCACCCCGCTCACCCGCACGCGGTCGGTGCTCTCCTGCGCGAGTTCGACGGTGTCGATCCGCGCGGTCGCGTCGGGGTTGTAGTACCGCGGCCCGCCGATCTCGTAGAGCAGTTGCGCCGTGACCGTTCCGACCTGCACCGCGCCGCCCGTGCCCTCGTGTTTGGTGATGACCGAACTGCCGTCGGCGTGCACCTCGGCGATGGGGAAGCCGAGCCGCGTCATGTCCGGGATCTCGGTGAAGAACGAATAGTTGCCGCCGGTGGCCTGGGCGCTGCACTCGATGATGTGCCCGGCCACCACCGCACCCGCGAGCTGATCGAGGTCTTCGTAGCCCCAGCCGAAGACCGACGCCGCCGACCCGACCACCAGCGAGGCGTCGGTGACACGGCCGGTGACGACGATGTCGGCGCCCGCGTCGAGCGCTGTCTTGATACCGAATCCGCCGAGGTAGGCGTTGGCCGTGATCGGTGATCCCAGCCCGAGTTCACCCGCCCGCCCGACGATGTCGTCACCGTTGACGAAGGCGACCCGGCGATCCACGTCGAGGCGGTCGACCAGTTCCCTGAGCGCCACCGCGAGGCCGTGCGGGTTGAGTCCGCCGGCGTTGACGACCACCTTGACGTCCTTCTCGGCGACGAGGTGCAGGTTCTCCTCCATCTGCCGCAGGAAGGTCTTCGCGTAACCGAGGTCGGGGTTCTTCATGCGGTCACGGCCGAGGATCAGCATGGTGAGTTCGGCGAGGTAGTCGCCGGTGATGAAGTCGAGATCGCCGCCTTCGAGCATCTCGCGGACCGCGCTGAAGCGGTCGCCGTAGAAGCCGGAGACGTTGCCGATCCGGACCGGACGCGATGCGTCGGACATCATTCCTCCTGGTGTTTCACGCGTGTGGGTGCGGGTGCGGCCGGCGCTCAGGACCTCTGGGGCGCTCGGCCGGCGCCGGGAGGTCCGGCGAAGGCCTGGGCTATCCGCGACCACGCGGCGGCCTCGTCGCCGATGAACTCGAGGTTCAGATCGTCGAGGTGCCGTCGCTGAGTCACGAGTTCGCAGAAGTCCACCGCCGGGCCGCGGACGATGTCGGTCGCGTCTTCCGGTCCCCACGTCCACAGCCGGCCCGACGGCGCGGTGATCTCGTAGCGGAACGGTTCGGCCGGGGCGTCGAGCCCGTTGACCAGGTAGGCGAAATCGCGGGTTCGGACCCCGAGGTGCACCACGTTCTTGATGCGGTCGCCCTCGGGACGCTTCACACCGAGCGCGTCGGCGACGTCGAGACCGTGTGCCCAGGTCTCCATCATCCGCGCGGTCGCCATCGACGCCGCGGACATCGGCGGACCGAACCACGTGAGCTTGGTGCCCTCCGGGACCGCGACCAACGCACCGCCGAGCCGGTCGCGCGTCTTGCGCCAGTCAGCCAGGAGTTCGGCGGGCGGCCTGGCCGCCTCGGTCTCCGCTGCCGCGTCCACGAAGCCCGACGGGTCGCCCATCGCCTGCTCGACGAGGTCGCCGAACCCCGCGGGATCGGTGATCGACAGCAGGGACACGCGGTCGGTCCAGTGCAGGTGACCGATCTGGTGCGCCACCGTCCACCCCTGGGCCGGCGTCGGGGTGGCCCACTGTTCGTCGGAGAGCTCCGCGACGAGGCCGTCGAGGGATTCCGATTCCGCCTGCAATGCCTGAACGAGTTCATCGACGATCGCCATGCGCCCAGCGTCACACGGATCGGCAAACAAATCAAGCGTGAATGATTGTTTCTCTTCCGGACCCCGCGCGAGTGGCACCGGTCTCATCCGAGTCCGCGAGTTTCGCCCCGCGCGCTGTCCCCTGATAGGACGGACCCATGACGAGTCACGCCCCGCCGATCGCCGACCCGTTCACCACGTTCGCCATCGGCCGGGACACCGACGTCGACGCACCGGTGTTGGTCCAGAAGCTCGGCAGCGGCGTCACCGATCACCGCGGCCTCATCGAACTGCCGGCTCTCACGGTGCTCTTCGACGACGTCGGTGGCGTTCCCTTCTACCGGCTCGACGCCGCGTCGTCGTCGATGCAGGCACGGCTCACGATGTCGATGGTGCGGCGTCCCGCGCCCCACGACGTGCTCCGCGCGAGCGCCGACCTCCGCATGCACGACGACGCGTTCGGCACCACGTCGGTCACCATCGCCGGGTCCGCGGGTGAGACGGTGTGCTTCGGCACCGCTCGCAACGTCCGGGTCGGTCGTCCCACCAGCGGCGACCTTCAGTGGCATCCGGAACAGCCCGCACCCGACGGCGTACCCGCGGTCGAGCGGATCGACCCGTCCCTCTCCGGTGCCGAGGTGGTCGCGAAGCTGATCGACGGTTCGCTCCCGATGGGCCCGATCTCAGAGATCCTCGACGGCGGCGTCACGGGAACCGGCGACGACGGCTCCGTCGACGTGCAGTTCACCACCGCACCGTGGATGCGCAACCTCATGGGCACCATGCACGGCGGAGTGATCGCCGCGATGCTCGCCCAGGCGTGCTCGTTCGGAGCCCAGCGCAATGTCCGCGCCGGCGGCGGCTACCAGCTGATCGACTTCACCTGCGAATTCCACCGGTCGCCCGTCGTCGACGGCCGCCGCGTGCGCATCGACGTCGTGCCGGTCAAGCTCGGGCGCCGTCTCTGCCTCTTCGACGCCCGCATGTACGACGGCGACCGACTCCTCGGACGGGCGACGGCCGACGCGCGCTTCGACGTCTGACGTCGCGCCACTCAGCGACAGATCCCCCGTCCGGGACGGGGGTTTCGTCGCCGAGCCTCGCGTCCGCTATGCCGCGGGGACGATCCCGAACCGCGACAGCTGCCGCCGCAGCAGCGGCACCATCTGCCCGGACGCCAAGTGTTCGGTCGTCCACCGCACCACGTGCAGATCGAGGGCGCGCAGTTCGTCCTCGCGCAGCTTCTCGGCGATCACCACGTCGTCAGCCGACTGATCCGGCTTCCGCATCTCCCGCCGGTACTTTCCGAAACCGTCGAACTCCGCCACCACGGACCCGTCCCAGTCGTAGTCGCAGATCGCCGTCCGGCCGCTCGGCAGACGGTAGCGGGTCTGAAGCTCGGGAACTGGCAGTCCGGCCTCGATCATCTGTGCCCGCCCCCACGACTCGCCGGGGTTGTCCGACCGCCCGTCCGCATGACGCAGCGCCCGACGCGCCCGGGCGACTCCGCGCCGCGGCCGTGTCAGCTCCGCGAGCAGTACGCCGCGATCCGCACCGAGCCGCAGTGCGCTGTCCATGACCGACAGGGCCCGCGGAAAGTCCGGCACCGAGAGCGCCACGTCGACCGCGGTCCGCGAGATCGACGTCACCGCGAGCCCATTGACCTCGACGACCTCGTCGTCGCGCAGTCCCCCGCTGTGTATCACGCGGTGGGGTCGACGGTGACCGCCGTTGCTGCGACCGTTGGTGAGGTGAATGCTCGTGAGATCGGGGCGCAGAGTCCCGAGCCCGAGGACTGCGGCCGCAGACTCGTGGCTGAGCACGTTGCCGCAGTCGCGGGCGGTTCCGACAGCGGCCGCCACGCACCGGAGCCGATAGCGGTCCCGCAGCGCCTGCCCCGGGTCCGGACCGAGCGACTCACGCGTCACGTACACGCCCCGTCCCACCGGTATCAGCGTGTGTCTGCGAACGGCCTCCCGGATCTCGCGTTCGGTGACTCCGGAATCCAGGGCGACGCCGCGCCAGATGAGTCCGTATCGATCTGCAGGCCACATATCTCTTTAGACGCGACCGGGCCCTAGACGGTTCCATCCGCCGTCCACAGCCCGCGATCCGCCATCCGCAGCAGCGCCACTCAGCGACAGATCCCCCGTCCGGGACGGAGGATCTGTCGCCGAGCCTCGCGTCTACCCGAGGCACACGTCCACAGGCGCGCCCCTCTCCTCACACCACCGAGAGCGGCAGGGGCTTCGACGGACCGCGGTCGGCGAAGGTGAACGACGACCCGGCCGAGAAGCGCACGATGGCGACCTCGTCGCACTCGGGCTGCGGATCGCCGCGGCCGACGGTCACCACGAGTTCGTCGCCGTTCACGGCACTCTCTTCGACGACCCACGTCGGCTCGACCGCCCGCACCGCCGACGCGATCGCACCGAGCCGGCCCGCGGCCAACAGCCGCATCCACGCGCCGTCCTCCACCGCAGGCGAATCCACTCGAATGCGCACGCGAACGCCGTCACCGTCTTCGCGCACCTGCGCGACCACCCCCGTGTACTGCTCGGGGCCGAACACCGGGTGCGCGTTCAAAACGCCGGCGAGCGCCGTCGCGTCGGACCGACCGTCGAACAGCGCGGCCGACAATCGTTCGGCGGTGATCCCCGCGATGCCGATGAGCTGCTTCTCGAGGATCTCGTCCGCGCGCGCAGCATCGGTCCGGCGTCGCACGGATGCCAGGAATCCGATCGCGAGCAATTGGTGCTGCAAGGCCGTCTCCTCCGCGATCCGCACCAGTGCGGAGGTGGAGAACTCGTCGAAGGCCAGGTCCTCGACGAGCGGACCGCGGTAATCGGCGAGACCGTCGCCGGCGGACCCGTCGATCGGGCTGAGGGCGATCGACGCCGCCCGGGTTCGCAGAGTCGGCTCGGTAACCTCCGGCAACGGAAGCTCCTCGCGGTCGGGCTCGATCGTCACCGTCCACTCGCAGTGCGGCGTCCGGCCCGCGGGTACGCGGGGCGGTCGGTGCACCGGACGGATCCGCGCGCGCCGATTGGTCGCTATGGCGGTCGCATCGAATGTCGGATCCTCGATGTCGTGGCACATGGCCGTCACGTACTCGTCGCCCATCGGCTCCACGTCGAGAAGCGCGCCGCAGTGATCGAGCACGAACGAGCCGTGGTACCGATCGACGATCCGGTAGCGGAAGTCCATGAACTGCGGCGGCGCACCGATATCGAGCTGCAGGCATTTGAACATGTCCTCGACCCCGTCGCCCTCGATCCCGAGCGCGGTCCGCATCCGCCCCGTGTACACCGGGCTGGCCGCCATCCACTCCTCGATGGCGACCTGGGTCATGCCCTCGCGGCCGAACGCCGCGATCAGGTGTGCCATCCCGGACCGATCGATCAGCTGGCCCGACAGCAGCGACTCCGGGACCAGAGCCACCAACTGCGCGCGGGTCAGTCCGGCCAGGCTCACGGCAGGTCCCACAGGCCGACGGGCGACTGCCCGAGCGGATACCAACCGGGCAGGTTCCCCGGCGCGGACTTCTCGATGCGCTTGAGCATGCCGTCACTGCAGGCTTGATCGGTCAGCATCTCCAGGAACAGTGCCGAGACGTTCCCGAAGTCGAAGAAGTCGCGCTGCCAGCCGAACTGGAAGTTCCCCGCGTAACGGAACCAGCTCCCGCCGATGCCGTGCACCGCGTAGTGGGAACCGTCGGCTCGAGTGCTGACGTCAATCGGCCCGCTCACTGGGTTCCCGGCGCCGGAGTACACCTGGCGCCACAGCCCGATCATGTCGCCGGTCCGCTCGTCGATCACCCACGCCTGGTACGGATACTCCCAGCCCTCCAGGCCCTCCATCTCCTGGCCGAGCGCGATCTCTCGGATCTCGTCGCGGCCCACGGCCATGAAGTCCTTCTCCGGACCGTAGTTCCAGCCGTAGGTGGCGTCCTCGGTGTAGAAATCCGCGAGCGGGCGCCAGTCGCCCGCCTTCTCGGCTTCGACGTTGGCATCCAGCCAACGCTGCTTCATCTCGTCCAGTTCGGCACGGGGAAAAGCCATGTCATTCCTCCACGATCTTCAGTGCTTGGGTCGGGCAGAACCGAACAGCGGCCTCCACTTCGGCGCGCTGCGATTCGTCAGGGTTCTCGTTCAGGATCGTCACCGCGTCACGGCCCGCCTCGAAGATGTCGGGGGCTTCCAACTCGCACATCCCGTGTCCCTGACACAGATCCAGATCGACGACGACGCGCATCACCGCTCCCGCCGCCGGTAGGCCACCCGGCACGGCTGCTGCAACTGCACGACCATCTTGGAATGGTCGTTGCGGTAGCTGTCCGGCTCCTGAACCAGGGAGAACTCATAGTTGCGCAGCAGCACCGAGAAGATCGCCTTCAACTGCATCATCGCGAACTGCGCGCCGACGCAGCGATGCCGTCCGGCACCGAACGGGATCCACGTCCAGCGATTGACCAGATCCTCCTGCCGCGGCTGCTCGTACCGAGCGGGATCGAAGGAGTCCGGGTCCGGAAAGTCCTCCGGCAGCCGGTTCGAGACCGCAGGCGAGACCGCGATCGACTGTCCGGCGCGAACCGTGACCCCGCCGACCTCGAAGTCCTCCTGAACCAGGCGCATCAGGATGATCAGCGGCGGATGCAGTCGCAGCGCCTCCTTGATCGCGCCTTCCAGCTTCGGGATCTGACGCATCGCAGCGAAGCTGTACTCGACGCCGTCCGAGTAGATCCCGTCGAGTTCGCCGACGACCTCGGCGAGATGGTCCGGATGTTTGAGCAGTTCGATCAGCGTCCACGCCGCCGTCCCCGAAGTGGTGTGGTGGCCCGCGAACATCATCGAGATGAAGATGCCGGTCACGGTGTCCGGACTGAACATCTGCGAACCGTCGTCGTTCTTCAGCGACACCAGCACGTCGAGCAGATCCCGGTCGGCGGAGTCGGCCGGCGGGTTCGCGATACGGCGGTCCATCACGCCGCCGATGAACTCCACCAAC
The DNA here is from genome assembly GCF_041950545.1 of Gordonia sp. PS3. NCBI lineage: Bacteria > Bacillati > Actinomycetota > Actinomycetes > Mycobacteriales > Gordoniaceae > Gordonia > Gordonia sp. PS3. The sequence continues at coordinate 3,175,874 of NZ_CP169524.1, forward strand.
TCGGCGCGCGCGGCGTCGCGTCGGCGGAAACTCTCGATGTCGGCGTGCATGTCGACGTAGGCGATCGGGTCGGTGCCCTTCTCCAGCTCGTGATAGAGGTGCGCGATGTGGCCCGACAGCTCTTCGCGGAACTTGCGTCCGATCAGGCACGACGACGAGGTGTACAGCGTCAGTTCGGCGAAGAAGTCGAGCAGATCGATTTCGCCGGCGTCGCCCCAGCCGGCGATCATCCGTTCCACCTCGTCGGGGATGGTGACCGCGTGCTGCTTCATGTGCGCCCCCTTGAGCGCCTGATTGTGCAGCATCTCGCTGCGCCGCTCGGGACTGGTGTCGAAGACGACGCCCTCACCGAAGATCGGAGTCATGAAGGGGTACGCGGCGCCCTGATCGAGCACCTCGTCGGGCGCGCGGAAGAACTCTTCGTTCGCGGCCGCACCGCTCACCAGGACCACCTCCCGGTCGGCGAGCTGGAACATCCCGACGTCGCCGTGCTCGGCCCGGACACGCCGGAACAGGCCGATCGGATCGGTGGCGAGCTCGTCGAGGTGTCCGTGCTCGCCCTCTCCGCCGGATACGCGGATCGATGCTGCAGGGTCGGAGGATGCTGCGTGGTCAGAGGGTTCAGTGTGAGATGCGCTCGTGGTCATGCCGGTGCTCCTTCCGAATGCGCGACCGGTTCGGGCTGGGCGGGGGTGGACGATTCCGGCGGTACGAGCTCGCCCTCGGCTTCGACGTCGACCGATCGCATGTGCGCGCCGGGCGGCATCGAGATCATCGCCATGACAGCCGAAGCCAGATTCTCGGGTGTGAGGAAGTTGCCGTGCCGGGCCAGGCCGAACGCGATCCAGTCGTTGAGCATCGCCTCGGTCTGCTTCTGATCGAGATTCATGCCCATGCCCGTGATCGTCTGGCCGGGCCGCACCAGACCGGCGCGCACCCCGGTGCCCTCCAACTCCATGTCGATGGTGGCGACCATGCCCTCGACACCGCATTTGGCGGCGACGTACGCCGACGACCACGGACGCGGGTGGGCGACGACGTCGGAACTGATGAACACGATGTCGCCACGGCGGCGCGCGATCATCGCGGGCGCCACCGCGCGGTAGAGCCGGTACGCGCCGACCAGGTGCACATCGATCTGCGCCGCCCACTCGTCCACCGGCATCTCGTGGGCTCGGCCGATCTGGAGATCGCCGGCACCGGCGACCACCACTTCGAGGGGACCCAGCGCCTCCTGCGCCGCGTCGACCGCGGTCCGGACGGAGTCGTCGTCGGTCACGTCGAGCGCGACGGCGACCGCTTCGCCTCCGTCGGCGACGATCCGTGCGGCAGTCGCGGCACACTTCTCCACACGGCGTGCGCCGAGGGCGACCGGATGGCCGACCGCGGCGAGGGCCAGGGCGGTGGCCTCGCCGATGCCGGACGAGGCACCGGCGACCAGCACGGGCCGACGTCCGGGATGGGGCTGAAATCTCATCGGGGGACCACTTTCATCGGGAGGGACGCGAAACCGCGGACGTTCACCGAGTGCACGCGTTCGGCGGCGTCGACGTCGACGTCGAAACTCTTGACGGTTCGGGCGATCTCGGCGAGGCCGAGGTCGGCCTCGAGTCGGGCCAGGTGCGCTCCCAGGCAGAAGTGCGTGCCGAGTCCGAACGAGAGGATGGTGCGGCTGCTGTCACGGCCGATGCGGTACTGGTCCGCGTCCGGCCCGAAGACCTCTTCGTCTCGATTCGCCGAACCGATCAGCAGCAGCACCCGATCGCCCGCGGGAATGGTGTAGCCGCCGTATTCGACGTCGTCGACCACGCGCCGCAGCAGCATCTGCGTGGAGGTGTCGAACCGGAGCGTCTCCTGGACCCAGTCCCCGACGACGGCCGCCGGATCGGCGCCCGCGCCGACCTCATCGAGGATCCCCGCCACCTGCCCCCCGCTGCGATGACCCCAGTAGACGGAATTCGCCAGCAGCTTGGTGGTGGTCTCGTTGCCCGCGACCACCATGAGCATCATGAAGCCGATGATCTCCTGGTCGGTCATCGTGGTGCGCTCGCCCTTCGCCGCGGCCACCCCGTCTCCGACGAGTTCGGCGCCGATCAGCGCGGAGACGAGGTCGTCGCCCGGGCGTCTGCGACGGTCGGCGAGCAACTCCGCGTAATAGCCGTGCAACTCCAGGTAGGCGCGCACAGCGGCTTCGGGGACATCGGTGACGCCCTCCTCCCGGTGGATCAGCAGATCCGACTGCCGTCGCAGGTATGCGCGGTCGGACGGCCCGACCCCGAGCAGCTCCGAGACCACGTCCATCGGCAACAGTCCGGCGAAGTCGTGGACGAAGTCGAACTCCCCCATCTCCACGCAGCGCGCCCAGTGCCGATTCGTCAGCTCGTGGATCCGAGGTGCGAGCTCGCTGACCCGGCGCGGCGTGAATCCCTTCGAGACGAGCTTGCGCAGGCGCAGGTGGCGCGGGTCGTCCATCGCCAGGAAGCTCATCGCGTACTCGGCGTTCTCGTTGTACGACGTCGGATCCATCGAGACGCCCCAGCTGTTCGACAGCCGCACGTTGTCGCGGAAGGCCTCGGAGACGTCGTCGTGCCGGGCCAGCGCCCAGAAGTCGCCGTCGGTGTTGCGGTACACCGGCGCGTCGCGGCGCAGCCGCGCGTAGGTCGGATACGGGTCCTCGTGAAAGTCGTAGTCGTACGGGTCGAACGGAATCGACTCCTGCATTCCGGTGTCGGTGACGGTCAACGTCTCATTCCCATCAATCGTTGAAGAGCAGTGCGGCGGCCGCGACCAGCCGCTCGGATGTCGCTTCGTAGGTCAGGTGTCCCATGCCGGCGGTGACGAGTCCGCCTGCGTAGAGCATCTGCAGGGCGTCCACCACCCGAGGGGCATCGGGGTGGTCGTCACCGACCGCGGCGGCGAGGCGGTCGTGAATGAACCCGCCGATCCGCCACCGCAGGTGCTCGGAGTCCGGGTCGCTGCCCAGCAGCGCGACGGTGACGGCTCCGCCGAGCTGTCCCTCTCCGGCGACCACGGTCGAGACTCCGCGCAGCACCTGCGCCACGCGCTCGGCCCGGGGCAGGGAGGCGTCCACCTCGGGCACTCCGGCGGCCAGACGCCGCCAGAACACCTCCGCCACCAGGTGACTCTTCGAGCTGAAATACGTGTAGGCGGTGGCCGGCGCCACCCCCGCGCGCTTCGCGACGTCACGCACCGAGAGCGCATCGAAGCCGTCCGCGGCGAGGATCTCGACGGCCGCCTCGGTCATCTTGGTGATCTTCTCGGCCTGCTGCGGACTCAGGCGCCGCCGGGTGGACTCGGCCGCGACACCGGCGGACTCGACTGGGGTGGACATGTGACGCACGCTACTCTACGGTTGAACCGAAGTCCAGACACCTGTCCAGATGGAGTTCTGACAATGACCCGAGCGAGCCTCCCACTCAGGCCCGACACCGCCACCGACCTGCTCGTCGACGGCGCCCTGATCCCCGGTTCCGGCGGCGTCTTCGACGTCGTCAACCCCGCTACGGAGGAGGTGATCGGCCAGGCGGCCGAAGCCACCGCGTCCGACATGGATCGGGCGATCGAGGCCGCCCGCCGAGCCTTCGATCGGACCGACTGGTCGCGCGACCACGCCTTCCGCGCCCACTGCCTGCGGCAACTGCGCGACGCACTGCTCGCGCACGCGGACGAACTGCGGGAGCTGACGGTCGCCGAAGTGGGCTGTCCCACGTTCCTGACGCACGGCCCGCAGCTGGTGGGGCCGATCACCGATCTCGGGTACTTCGCCGACCTCGCCGAGAGCTATTCGTGGATCACCGATCTCGGCGAGGCGAGCCCGATGGGCATCAAGAACCGGCGAGAGCTGCGCGCCGAGGCGATCGGTGTGGTCGGCGCGATCACACCGTGGAACTTTCCGCACCAGATCAACTTCGCCAAGATCGGTCCGGCGCTCGCCGCCGGCTGCACCGTGGTCCTGAAGCCGGCCCCGGACACCCCGTGGTGCGCCGCGCTGGTCGGGAAGGTGATCGCCGAGGAGACCGACTTCCCTCCGGGCGTGGTCAACATCGTCACCTCCACCGACCACGCACTCGGTGAGCAACTGTGCACCGACCCCCGCGTCGATCTCGTCTCGTTCACCGGTTCCACCGACACCGGCCGCAGGGTGATGGCCGCCGCCGCGCCCACGCTCAAGAAGGTCTTTCTGGAACTCGGCGGCAAGTCGGCCTTCATCGTGCTCGACGACGCCGACCTTGCAGCCGCCTGTTCGATGGCGGCGTTCTCCGTCGTGACTCACGCCGGGCAGGGCTGCGCCATCACCACCCGTCTGCTGGTGCCGCGCGAGAAGCTCGCGGCCGCCGTCGAACTCACCAAGAACGCGATGGAGGGCCTGTCCGCGGCGGACCCGACGGACCCGGGAACGGTCTGCGGACCGCTCATCTCCGCCCGGCAGCGGGAGCGCGTCGAGAACTACCTCCGTCTGGCACGCGAGGAGGGCGGCGTGATCGAGATCGGCGGTGGCCGGCCCGCCGGACTGGACCGCGGTTTCTTCGTCGAACCGACGCTCATCTCCGGCGTCGGCAACTCCGCTCGCGTCGCACAGGAGGAGATCTTCGGCCCGGTGCTGGTGATCATCCCGCACGATGGCGACGACGACGCGATCGATCTCGCCAACGACTCCCCCTACGGACTGTCGGGCGCCGTGTGGGGCACATCGCCGGAACGGGTGAACGCTGTGGTCGACGGCGTCCGCACCGGGACGATGGGCGTCAACGGCGGCATCTGGTACTCCGCCGACGTCCCGTTCGGCGGCTACAAGCAGAGCGGAATCGGGCGAGAGATGGGCCGCGCCGGTTTCGAGGAGTACCTCGAGATCAAGGCGGTCGCCACACCCGTATAGGGAGGTCGGCCCCTCGCGCTCCCACCTCTCCCGCCGGCCTGCCCCGCCCGCTGCCCACCTCTCCCGCTGGCCTGCCCCGCCCGCTGCCCACCTCTCCCGCTGGCCTGCCCCGCCCGCTGGTTGAGCGAGCGAAGCGAGTCGAAACCTCCACCCCCACAACTCCACCCCCGACCACACCCCACAACACCCCGAAGGAACAACATGACCAGATTCGCCGACAAGACCGCCATCGTCACCGGCGCCGCCGGAGGCATCGGAGAGGCCTACGCGCGGGCACTCGCTGACGAGGGCGCGTACGTGGTGATCGCCGATGTCAACGACGACGCCGGACGGTCGGTGGCCGACGCGATCGGAGGCATGTACGTGCACACCGACGTCTCCGACCCCGACTCCGCGGCATCGCTCGCGACGGCCGTCGTTGACGAACGCGGGAAGATCGACGCGCTCGTCAACAACGCCGCGATCTACGGCGGCATGAAACTCGACTTCCTGACCACTGTGCCGTGGGACTACTACAAGAAGTTCATGAGCGTGAACCTCGACGGTGCGCTCAACGTGACCCGCGCCTGCTACCCGCATATGCGGCACGGCGGGGCGATCGTGAACCAGTCGTCGACGGCGGCCTGGCTGTACAGCGGCTTCTACGGTCTGGCCAAGGTGGGCGTCAACGGCCTCACCCAGCAGCTCGCCGTCGAACTCGGCGGTCAGCGCATCCGCATCAACGCGATCGCCCCCGGCCCCATCGACACCGAGGCCACCCGCTCCACCACTCCCGCCGCGATGGTCGACGACATGGTCGCCAAGCTCCCGCTGGGGCGGATGGGCACGCCGCAGGATCTGGTCGGCATGTGTCTGTTCCTGCTGTCCGACGAGGCGTCCTGGATCACCGGACAGATCTTCAACGTCGACGGCGGACAGGTCATCCGCTCATGAGCGAGGCACTGCGGCTGGGCTGTGTCGGGCTCGGCAACATCGGCGGTCCGATGGCTGCGCGCCTGGCCGGATCCGCTCCGACCACCGTCTTCGACCTCTCTCCGGATGCCGTCGCCACCCTGGTCGATGCGGGCGCGGTCACCGCGGACGGTCTGCCCGAACTCGCGTCCGCCAGCGATCTGGTCAGCATCTGCGTTCGCGACGACGCCCAGGTCCGCGAGGTGATCGGGCAACTGCGGCCGCACCTGGCGCCGGGCTCGCTCATCGCGATCCACTCCACCATCGCCCCCGAGACGGCGGCCGAGCAGGCCGCCGCGTGCGCGGCGGACGGGATCGTCGTGCTCGACGCTCCGATCTCCGGCGGCGCCCCCGGGGCTGCGGAGGGCCGGCTGGCGATCATGATCGGCGGCGATCGCGCCGGCTACGAGCGGGCCAGAGCCGCACTCGCGCCGGCGGGCGATCTCATCGTCCATGCCGGCCCGGCGGCCGGCGACGGAACGCGGATGAAGCTGGCCCGCAACCTGCTGCACTTCGTCTCCTTCGCCGCCACGGCCGAGGCGTCCCGACTCGCCGAGGCCGCCGGAATCGACATCGCACAACTCGGGCGAGTGGTCCGGCACACCGATGCGATCACCGGCGGTGCGGGCGCGATCATGCTTCGTGACACCACCGGGCCGATCGCTCCCGACGACTTCTGGTTCGGTGTCTTCACGCACGTCCGCGATCTCGGCGAGAAGGACCTGACCCTGGCACTGACCCTGGCCGACCGGCTCGGCGTCGACCTCCCGCTGGGCCGCCGCGCCCTCACCGATCTGGCCGCCGGACTCGGTGTGCCCCATTCCGCCCACGACGCACGCCGCGACGGCTGATCCGGCGCGCAGCGAAATGAACCGAACCGAAGGAGCATTGTGAACCCGACCCCGCAAGACGATCTGCCCCCGATGACCGAGCGACGCCGCAAGGGCCTGGCGACGATGTCGGAGGTGTACGGCTGGGAGATGTCCGACGGTCCGGGCGACTTCTTCGCGCACACCGCCGATCAGGTCTTCGGCGAGGTGTGGAGCCGCGAGGGCCTCACCCACCGCGACCGCAGGCTGGTCCTCCTCGGCGCGCTGGCCGCCAACGGTCAGGTGGACGTCGCCGAGATCCAGGCGGCGGCGGCGCTCGGCAACGGCGAACTCACGCCGGAGGAGCTGAACGAGATCGGACTGTTCCTCTGCTACTACGTCGGCTGGCCGCTGGGCACCAAGATGACGATGATGTTCGGCGAGGTCGCCGGCAAGCACCGGAAGTCCGAGCACTGAGCCCGAACCCGCGCCCGTCGAGACCGCGCACGACCATAGGCTGACCGGCATGGACTTTCGATTGGTAGACCTCAGCGCCGACGAGATCGCTGCGCAGCTCGCCGTGGTGGAACCGCTGACCGAGTCGGTCCGCGCGCTGATCGACGCGGTGATCCGCACCGAGGTGCCCGACGACGATCTGGACGACGCGCGCCGGCGGATCGACGCGGTCACCGCCTCACTGCGCGCAGCGCAGAGGCCGGGCAGCTACGGAGTGCCGTTCACCCGCGACTTCACCGGCATGCCGTGGGGCAACGCGGCCGTGGGTGTGCGCAACGCCATCGCTCCCCCGCTGCGGGTCGACCACCACGACGACGGGACGGCCACCGCTCGGGTACGGCTCGGCGCCGCGTACGAGGGCCCGGCCGGCCTGGTCCACGGCGGGATCTCGGCCATGCTGCTCGATCAGATGCTCGGCGAAGCGGCCAGCGTCGGCAACGGAACCCCCTGCTTCACCGGCACGCTCACCGTGAAGTACCTGCGCCCGACACCTCTCGGCGACGTCGATCTGCGCGCCCGCACCACCGGATCGGAGGGACGGAAGGTCTTCGTGCGGGCCGAACTCTGCGACGCGGACGGTCCGACGGTGACGGCGGAGGGAATCATGGTCTCACCGAGGAATCTCCCGTCCCGGGATCAGATCGCGAAGTTGCGTGCAGCGACCGCCGCAGATCACGACGCCTGACGACGAGGTCAGGACGTACCTGCGTCCGGACCGTTCCCGTCGGTCTCCACGAGCCAGCGCTGGGCATCGGCGTAGGCGGTGTCGAGACCACCGAAGACATGCCGGGACGCGGGCACGACATTCTCCTCGCCCAGCGCTCGGACCAGGCACGCTCGCGTCACCGCGTCGATCATCGCGGAACTGACGCCTGCGAGCATGAGACGCCCGCCCGACTTCCGCAATGCCTCGGCCTTCGCGCGCAGCAGCTTCTGCAGTGTCGCCGACGGCACGTCGGGCAGGACGCGTACGTTCAGAATCACCACGAACCGGCCCGGTGCGGAGGGCGGCGCCGGCCACGTCTCTGAGATGCGGGGCACTTCTGCGAACAGCGCGACGCCGGCGTAGTACAGCACGGTGATTCCGTTGGCGGGCAGCGTCTTCGGCGGTTCTTCCAGACACCAGCCCTCGTCGTCTCGGACCAGCGCCAGCAGCCGGGCGCTGCGTGCCGCCTGGACGCAGTAGAGCACCAGCGAGATTCCGGCACCGACGAGGATCGCGTACTGCAGGGGGATCTGGGTCGTCGCGAGGAAGGTCGCCACCATCGCGACGGCGCTCAGCGGCGCCGTGCGCAGAACCAGAGTGACGTCGGCCCATCGACCCTGAATCAACTCGAACCCGATGACGAACAGCAGTCCCCCGATGACAGGCATCGGGATGATCTGCGCGGCGGCGCCGGCGATCAGCACGAGAACCACCAGCCACGCACCGGCGAAGACGCCCGCCCAGCGGCTCGTCGCGCCCGCGGAGACCGCGACACCTGTGCGGGACAGGGAGCCGCCGGTCGGCAGCGATCCGAAGAAGCCGCCGACGATGTTGGCCGCACCCTGCGCCGAGAAGTCCCCGGACGCACTCGCCTTCGATCCGTCCGGGTTCGGCACCGCCGCCGAGATGCCCGCTGCCTGAGCGAGACCGACGAGGGCGATGGCGAACGCTCCGAGAACGAGGTTCGGGAATGCACTCAGATCCGGAAACGTGAACGGCGGCAGACTGTTCGGCACCTTCGCGATATCACCGACGGTCTCCGTGTCGGCGCCGGTCACCGCGGCCACCGCGGTGACCGCGACGAGTGCGATCAGCGTGGCGTACGACTTGACCGGTCTGACGAACTGCAGAACTCCCCACACCGCGACGGTGCCGAGCGCCACCGCCACCGACGCCCCCGACCATTGGGGCACGTGTCCGAGCACCTCGACGAACTTCACGACGGTGTTGTGCCGTTCCGGGTCGTAGCCGGTGACGTCGCCGAGCACCCCCGCCACGATCTGTACGGCGATGCCGACCGTGAATCCGGTCATCACGGCGCTCGAGACGAAGTCCATGATCGCGCCGACGCGCAGCAGACCCATCACCAGCATCACGGCACCGACCGCCACCGTCAGCATCGCGATGTTCCCGACGTCGTGCGGGTCGAGGCCGGCCGAGGACAGCACGCTCTGCGACGACAGTGCGATAGCACTGGTCAGCGTGGTGACCATCAACGCGGTCCGGGCGAACATCGACCCCACGAGTGTCGAGAGCATCCCCGAATACAGACCGCTGACCGGATTGAATCCACCGATCGACGCGTACGCCATCCCCTCCGGGATGGAGAACAACGCGGTCACCAGACCGGATACGGCATCCGCTGGTCTCGGCCGCGAGATCTTTCGGATCCGGCGCATGATCGCTGACACGGCCACCTCAGACGTTCCTCTCCGCATTCTGCGAATCTCGTCGGATCTCGACCGGCCGAGCACTCAATTCCGGTGCGTTAGCCACCACCAGCCACGCCGCGAGCGTGGAGAAGAGCAGTGGAACCATGAGATCCATCTGCGGCACGATCGCCAACCCGAGGAACAGACTCAGCCAGCCGTTGCGCGCAGCGGCCACCGAGATCCCGACTACCGACGCGCTCACGCACAGGGTCAGCGGTATCGAGGTCCAGAGTGTGTGAACGCCGAATCCGAAGGCCGCTCCGATGAACACCGCGGGAAAGATCCGGCCGCCCCGGAAACCTGACGCCCCGGCGACCAGCAGCGCGCACAGCTTCACCGCCGCGAACACGAAGAATCCCATGGCGGTGGTGGTCGCCACCTCGCCCGGCAGCTCGTTCATCTGCTCGAGGCCTTTGAACAGGGTGATGGTGCCGCCGAGCGCACCGAGGCCGCCGAGGACCGCCCCGGCCACGGTCAGCCGCACCACGGGACCGGGCAACCGGGTGTTCAGCAGTCGGTGCAGGGGGTCGAAGAGCGCGGCACCGACCACGCCGACGGTTGCCGCGGCCGCCGCGACACCGATGGCGAGGAGCACGTGGACCACACCGCCGATCGTCTCGTCCGGCAGACCCATCGACAGCCCGAGATCGGTGAAGTGCAGCATCACGAACGAACCGGTCGCCGCGGCGACGAGCGGCACGTACAGCCGGTGCCACAGCGGGACGCGGGGATCGCCGCTGTTGAGTTCGGACAGCATCAGCGCCGCGGCGACCGGTGTCCCGAACATCGCGCCGATCGTGGCCGAGGTCGACAGCCCCATCCACTCCTTCTGCCCCAGCTTCGGCACGAGCCGGACACCCAGCCCGACGATGATCGCGGCGTTGATCGCCATGATCGGGTTCTCCGGCCCCAGGCTCACCCCGCCGGACAGGGTCAGAACGGTGGCGAGCACGAGGCCGGAGAGCACGCGTATTTCGAGAGGAGTGGAGACGAGTCCCTCCGTCGCCGGATCGGGGCCGGCATGGCCCGGCAGGTACCGGATCACGAGTCCGGCGAGCAGACCGACAGCGGTGAGCGTCCCGAAGATGAACCAGCCGTTGTCGCCGGACACGCCGAGCGCGGCACTGAGATCGTCCCAGACCAGTTTCTGAACCAGTTCCGCGAGCGCCGAGACGCCCCACAGCCCGAGCGCGCACAACGCGCCGACCGCGATCCCGACAGGGGTCAGCGCGATCATCTGCGCGACCGGCGGCCGGACCGTCGGCGTTGCAGCGGCGCAGGACCCGGTTTCGTCCATCGCAGTCCTTTCGTCGCCCGTCGCGCGACCCACGCGTCCGGCATGGTCGGTAACCCAATGGTCGGTCACTGCAATGGTCGGTCACTGTGGGCCGGCGGATCCGGAGGCGTCACCCGCGGCGAATGACCCACCCGGCTCGATCGTTCCCACCGGTCCGCCGGCCACCGATCGGCCGTTCGGTAGCGTCGAGGCCATGTGTGACGATCATCGCATGGAGCCCTTCTCCGCCGAGGAGTCCGAAGCCGTTCAGCGCATCTGGCGAGAGCTGGGCATTCCGGGTCTCATCGACGTGCACACCCACTTCATGCCGCGCCGGGTGATGGACAAGGTCTGGGCGTACTTCGACTCCGCCGGCCCGATGCTCGGCAGGCAGTGGCCGATCGCCTACCGGGCCGACGAGGACCGCCGCGTCGAGACGCTGCGCGCGTTCGGTGTGCGCGCGTACTCGTCGATGATCTATCCCCACAAACCCGATATGGCCCGATGGCTCAACAGTTGGGCGGCGGAGTTCGCGTCGGCGCACCCGGACTGCCTGCAGACGGCGACCTTCTACCCGGAGGAGGGGGCCGCGGCGTACGTCTCCGAGGCGATCGACGCCGGAGCGAGGATCTTCAAGTCGCACATCCAGGTCGGCGCGTACTCGCCGATCGATCCGCTGCTCGACGGCGTGTGGGAACGGATCGACGACGCGCAGATCCCCGTGGTGATCCACTGCGGTTCGGGTCCGGCACCGGGCGAGTTCACCGGCCCGGAACCGATCGACGAACTGCTGCGGCGGTTCCCGAGCCTGCCGCTCATCGTCGCGCACATGGGCACCCCCGAGTACGAGCCCTTCCTCGCACTCGCCGAACGGTACGAGAACGTCCGGCTCGACACGACGATGTCGTTCACCGCGTTCTCGGAGGAGTCGGCGCCGTACCCCCGCGAGCTCTTCGGCCGGCTCCGGGACGTCGGCGAGAAGATCCTCTTCGGCAGCGATTTCCCCAACATTCCGTACAGCTACACCGAGGCGCTCGCCGCCTGCGCCCGGCTCGACCTCGGCGACCGCTGGCTGCGCGGCGTGTTCCACGACAACGCCGCCGCGCTCTTCGGAATCGGCTGACACCGTGTATGTCGACACGACGATCGTCTGTCGATTGGAGCAGATGGGCGCGGCATCGGCCGCCGCCGAATCGGCCGGATACGACGGAGTGTGGACCTTCGAAGGCGCCCACGATCCGTTCCTGCCGCTGCTGCTCGCCGCGGAACGCACCGAGCGGGTACGGCTCGGGACCTCGGTGGCGATCGCGTTCGCCCGAAACCCGATGCTGCTGGCGACCACCGCATGGGACCTGCAGGCCTATTCACGCGGGCGGTTCGTGCTCGGCCTCGGCACTCAGATCAAGCCGCACATCACCCGGCGATACGGGATGCCGTGGAGCCGCCCCGCCGACCGGATCCGCGACATGGTCACTGCGATCCGCGCGATCTGGGACAGCTGGGAGACGGGCGGCCGCCTCGACCACCGCGGCGAGTTCTACCAGCACACGCTGATGCCGCCGCTGTTCCGGCCCGACGCGCGAGAGGTGGAGGGCTTCGGTCCGCCGCCGATCTGGCTTGCGGGCGTGGGGCCGAGGATGACGGCGGTCGCGGGCGAGACGGCCGACGGATTCCTCTCGCATCCGCTGTGCCCGCCCGCGTTCCTGCGTGAGACCACCCTGCCCGCGTTGGCCGCAGGCGCGGCGTCGGCGCGGCGCCGGGTCCCGGAGGTCCACCACTCGGCGATGGTGATCACCGGGCGCGACGCAGCCGACCGCGCGGCGGCGCGCGAAGCCGTGCGGACGCAGGTCGCGTTCTACGGCTCCACGCCCGCCTACCATCCGGTGCTCGAAGCCGTCGGCCGCGCCGAGCTCGGCCCCAGGCTGCACGAGCTCTCACGCGCAGGCGACTGGACGGCGATGGCTCAGATGGTCGACGACGCGCTGGTCGACGCCGTCGCGGTCACCGTCGACGACATCGGCTCGGGCGCTGCCGAGTTGGTGGATCGGTACGGACCGTGGGTGGACCGGCTGGGCTTCAACACGCCCTACCGCGCCGATCCGGCCCTGCTCGCGGACCTCGCCGCCGCGGTCCGGGAGGCCGCGGTCACGAGATCCGCACCACCGCCTTGCCCCGCACGCGACCCTCGGCCAGATCGGTGAGCGCCCGCGGCAGTTCGGCGAGTTCGTAGACGTGGTTCACCGGCGGTCGCATCCCCTCCCCGACCAACCGGACGATGTCCTCGTGCAGCAGCCCGGGCACCTCGGGGTGCGTCCGGATGTATTCGCCCCATGCCGCGCCGACGACGGAGATGTTCCGGAAGAGCACGCGGTTGAGCTTCACCGTCGGGATGCCGCCGGCGGCGAAGCCGATCACCACGAAACGGCCGTCGGGCGCGACGGTGCGGAGCGCCTCGTCGAAGACCTCACCGCCGACGGGATCGATCAGCACGTCCACGCCTCCCCCGGTGCGCTCGAGGACCCGGTCCTTCCACCCCTCGGTCAGTGCGATGACCTCGTCGGCGCCCAGCGCCCGGAGCATCTCCTCGTTGCCGGTCCGGTGCACCACCGCGACGACCCGGGCGCCGAGTGCCTTGGCGACGATGATCGAGGCCACACCGATGCCGCCCGCGGAACCGAGCACCCCGACGGTCTCGCCGGTCCGCAGATTCGCCCGCATCTTCAAGGCGAACAGCGCGGTCTGGAAGTTGATGCCGAGCGCGGCGCCCTCGTCGAAGCTCAGTTCGTCGGGCAGGGGGAACAACTGCTGTTCGGCCACGGCGATCTGCTCACCGAATCCGCCGAGCATCGATGCGACGACCACGCGGTCGCCGACCGCGAACCGACCGCCCTCCGGAGCCGCGGCGACGACGCCGGCAACCTCGGTGCCGGGAACGAAGGGCAGCGGCGGCCGCAGCTGATACTCGCCGCGGCTCATCAGCAGGTCGGGGAAGCACACTCCGCACGACCGCACATCCACCAGGTACTGACCCGCTTGCGGCTCGGGAGCCGGAATCTCTTGCAGTTCCAGGCCTTCCGGGCCCACTTCATTGACGATCACCTGTGCTTTCATGACTTCCACGGTAACCGTCGGACACCTGTCTATACGATTGAACGATGGCATTGACCTCCCCCACCAACGGACTGTCCGACGAGCGTCTGCGCGTAGCCGACGAAGCGCCCGGCTTCATGCCGCTCGATGAGGCCCTCGCACTGCACGAGGCGGCGACGTCGTATCTCTCGCAGCCCGACTCGGTCGGCATCGGCGTCGAGATCGGCACCTACTGCGGAAAATCGACGGTGTTCCTCGGCGCCGCCGCCGAAGCATACGGCGCCCTGGTGGTCACCGTCGACCACCACCGCGGTTCGGAGGAGCATCAGCCGGGCTGGGAGTACCACGACACCGAACTCGTCGACAGTCACAGCGGACTGCTCGACACGGCCGCCCGCTTCCGGCGGACGATGTACGACGCCGGGCTGGAATCGACCGTGCTCGGGTTGCTCGCGCCCTCGACCGCCGCCGCGCGGGTCTGGGGACGCGAGGTGGATTTCGTGTTCATCGACGGCGGCCATTCGATGGAGGCCGCGCAGAACGACTACGACGGGTGGTCCGGGTGGGTCCGCGCCGGCGGCGCACTCCTCATCCACGACGTCTTCCCCGACCCGAACGACGGCGGGCGGCCGCCGTACGAGATCTACCGTCAGGCCCTCGACTCCGGCCGGTTCACCGAGCAGTCCGCGCACGGTTCACTGCGCGTCCTGCGGCGGATCCGCTGAGCCTACGCGGCGACTCCGAGTCCGAGCTTGCCCGCCAGCTTCTCCAGATACGAGCGCGCGGTGGCGGCGTTCTCGTCCGGCAGCCCGTAGAGGACGCGGGTGACTCCGATCCGGTCCCACCGCGCCAGCCGCTCGGCGTCCGGCCGCATGTCGAGCGCGACGATCTGCGGTGCGCCGTCGCGTCCCGCGTCGGCCCAGATCGTCTTGAGCAGGGCCACCGACTCGTCGATGTCGGTCTCGCCCGGTGTCGTGATCCAACCGTCCGCATTGCGCGCGATCCACGTGAAGTTCTTCTCGGTGCCCGCCGCGCCCACCGACACCCCGATGGTCCGGGACGGTTTCGGCCACGCCCAACTGGGACCGAAATCGACGAACTCACCGTGGTACTCGGCCTCGTCCTGCGTCCACAGGGCGCGCATCGCCTCGAGGTATTCGCGCAGCATCGTGCGCCGGCGGCCCGCCGGGACGTGGTGGTCCGACAACTCGTCCAGGTTCCAGCCGAATCCCACGCCGAGGCGCACGCGTCCGCCCGACAGGTGATCGAGGGTCGCGATCGTCTTCGCGAGGGTCAGCGGGTCCGACTGCACGGGCAGCGCCACCGCCGTCGACAGTTCGATGCGCGAGGTGACCGCCGCCGCGGCCGCCAACGACGTCCATGGGTCCAGCGTCCGGGTGTACCTCTCGTCGGGGAGGCTCGCGTCGCCGGTCCGCGGGTGGGCCGCCTCGCGCCTGGTCGGGATGTGACTGTGCTCGGGCACGTAGTACGCGGCGAAGCCCGCCTGCTCGATCAGCGGCGCCAACTCGTGCGGTCGCAGACCGCGGTCGCTGGTGAACTGCACGATTCCGTAATCCACTTGGCCCTCCGAACTCAGACGCCCTCACTGGACGCTAGACTGGACACTAGTCCAATCATCGCCCTTGCGCTACCGGTTCATCGGCTGCGAGACGGTCGTCGTCGAGTTCGGCGAAGATGCCGCCGGCGGGTGTCGCACGGCTGATCGCGTCCGCCGCGAGGATCACCGCGGCCGACGTCCAGCAACTGCGCTCCACCGGCCAGCGCTTACCGTCCGCGAAGACCAGCCCGGTCCAGTACGAACCGTCGGGATCACGCAGGTGCTGAATCGACTCCACCATCGCCGCCGCGCGATCCACGTCGCCGAGCGCCTCCAGCGCCAGCGCGAGCTCGCTGGTCTCGGCGCCGGTGACCCACGGGCGATGGTCCACGCACCGCGCTCCCAGTCCGGGAACCACGAACCTCTCCCACTCCGCATCGATCTGCGCGCGGCCGGCATCGCCGCGCAGGGGCCCGCCGAGAACCGGGTAATACCAGTCCATCGAATGCTCGCCGGCCGGGACGAAGACCTCGTCGGGCCGGGTGAACGCCACCGCGAGGTCACCGCGCGCACGCTCCCACGTGCCGGCGTCGGCTCCCACCTCGCCCGCGATGCGGATACCGCAGCACAGCGCCGAGTAGATGCTCGAATTACCGGTCCGGAGGGCGTCGTCGAACATGGCTCCGGTCCGGTAGTCGGCCGCCCATCGGAACGCCCCGTCGCCGCGCTGGAACATCAACACCCGGTCCAGAGCGGCACGCACCGTGGGCCACATGCTCCACAGGAAGGCCTCGTCACCGGTGATCAGATAGTGATGCCACACTCCTACCGCGATGTAGGCGCAGAAGTTGCTGTCGACGCCGGGGTCGACGACCCGCCCGGCCCGCAGCTCCATCGGCCAGGAACCGTCGTCGCGCTGGGTGTGCGCCGACCATTCGTACGCCGCACGAGCAGCGTCGAGGTAGCCGCTCGCCGACAAGGCCATCGCCGACTCGACGTGATCCCACGGGTCGGTCTTGCCGCCCGGGAACCACGGAAGCGCACCGTCGGGCTCCTGCATTCCGACGATCGCGGCTCCGGTCGCGCGCACTTGCGCGGGCGTCAGGACGCCGGACACGGAGGGGACGGCCATCGTTACGCGGATTCGGCTAGTCCGGCCGGCTTGCGCAAGTAGATCGCCACCGACTTCCCGACGAGCGGATTCAAGAGTTGCTCGCCCGCACGGGTGACCCACGGCTTACTCATCATGTCCCACACCAGCATCTTGTGATAGCCGCGGACCAGCGGGTTGCGGTCGTTGTCGACGCCGACCGCGCACTTGAGCCACCAATACGGCGCGTGCAGGGCATGCGCGTGTCCCGATCCGGTGATCTCCAGGCCCGCGGCCGCGAGCTTGTCGGCCAGCTCCGACTCGCGGTAGATACGGACGTGGCCGCCCTCCACCTCGTGGTACTCGTCCGAGAGCGCCCAGCACACCCTCTCCGGCCAGTAGCGGGGAACGGTGACCGCGGCCGACCCGCCGGGTTTGAGGATGCGGACCATTTCGGCGATGGCCGCCTCGTCGTCGGGGATGTGCTCCAGGATCTCCGACATCAGCACGACGTCGAAGGACTCGTCGTCGTAGGGCAGCGCGAGCGCGTCGCCGACCTCGGTGCGCGCGACACCCGATTCGGGAACCTCCCCCGCCGCGGCCAGCGCGCCGAACATCTCCGCGACGTCGGCCATGTCCTTCTCGTTCTGGTCGAAGGCGATGACCTCCGCACCGCGGCGCAGCATCTCATACGAGTGACGGCCCTGACCGGCGCCGATGTCGATGGCCTTGACTCCCGGTCCGACGGCGAGACGGTCGAAATCCACAGTGAGCACGTGTCAGTTCCCTTCGCCCGCGGCGGCGTCGACGGCCGCCCGATATCGATCCGCTGTCGCTTTGGCGACTGCCGACCAGCTGTACCTCGAGGTGGCACGGGCGCGACCGCCCGCGCCCGTGCGCGCCGCCAGTTCCGGATCCTCGAGCAGCCGGAGCAGCGCCTGCGCGAGAGCGCCGGCATCGCCGGGAGGAACCAGGAGGGCGGCCGACTCGTCCTCGCCGACCACCTCCGGGATCGCGCCCGCACGAGTCGCCACCAGCGGTGTGCCACAACTCATGGCCTCCACCGCGGGCAACGAGAAGCCCTCGTACAGCGAGGGCACACAGGCGATCTCCGCGCTCGCCAACAGGTCGGCCAGCTCGGCGTCGTCGAGTCCGGAGACCACCGACACCCGCTCGCCGATGGACAGTTCGTCGATCAGCCGCGCCGAGGGGCCATCCGGATCCAGCTTCGACACCAGCGTGAGGTGCACGTCCCGTTCGACGGCCACCTTGGCGACCGCCTCCAGCAGGTACGAGACCCCCTTGAGCGGTGCGTCGGCGCTCGCGACGCACACGATCCGCCCGGGGACCCGCTCGCCGCGGGGCGCGTACAGATCGACGTCGACGCCCAGCGGGATGGTCGCCAGTGCGCCCGGCTCCACGTGAAACGCATCGCGGATGTCCTGTTCGCTGCTGTTCGAGACGGTCAGCAGCGACGGAATCCGCCGCGCCACGCGGCCCTGCATCGCCAGGAACGAATGCCACCGCCACGCGCTGATCTTCTTCAGTCCCACGGCGGCCTTCACCGCCAGCGAACGGTCGCGGGTGATCGGGTGATGGATCGTCGCCACCAGCGGGAAACCCTGACGCTTGATATCGAGCAGCCCGTAGCCCAGGCATTGGTTGTCGTGCACCACGTCGAAGTCGGCTCGCCGGCCGCGCAGCAGCCGCGCCATCCGCAGACTGAACGTCAGCGGTTCACCGAACGCCGCGGTCCACATGGCCGCCACCTCGAGCACGTCGATCCAGTCGCGATACTCGCCGAGCCGCGGAGTCCGGAACGGTTCGGGTTCGCCGTACAGGTCCAGGCTCGGCACCTTGGTGAGCCGGACGCCGGCGTCGAGCTCGGGATACGGCTGACCGGAGAAGACCTCCACGTCGTGGCCGAGTGCGACCAGTTCCCGCGAGAGATGGCGGACGTACACGCCTTGGCCCCCGCAGTGCGGTTTGCTGCGGTACGACAGCAGCGCGATCCGCACTAGAGGGCCTGTCCGACGGGATCGGCCTGACCGGCCACGCCGGTCATCTCCTCCACGGAGACGAACTTGACCCGTCGGCGGCCGGACTCCGACCCGGCCTCGCGTTCGGCCGCGTCGATGCGTTTCCAGCCGGCCAGATCCACGCGATGTGCGCCGCGAGAGGCCACCAGGTCGGCGACGTCGGAGTTGTCGACCGCGGGATCCGTCAGCGCGCCGGCGGCGAAGTCGGCCAGGATCGCCGCCGCGGCCTCCTCGCCGCACAGCCGGTTCCGGCCGATGCCCCCGGTGGGTCCGCGCTTGACCCAGCCGGCGACGAAGACGCCCGGAATCGGATCCCCGGCCGACCCGTCGAGGACGCGGCTGTCGGCGTTCGGGACCACCGACCGGCCCTCGTCGAAGGGCAGGCCCTTGATCGGCCGGCTCCGGTATCCGATCGACCGGACGATCAGCCCGGCGTCGAGCTCGGAGATCTCGTCGGTGCGCTCGATCCCGCCGTCGCCGATGTAGCGGTTGCGCACCAGCTTCACCGAGGCGGCCGCACCGTCACCGGTGATCTCCACCGGAGAGGTCAGGAAGCGGAATACGATCCGTCGATTCCCCTCGGTCCGCGGCATCGCGGCGAACTCCCGGGCCAGGCGGATCTTGGTCGCGATCACCGAGTCCAGCGAGTCGTCGGCCAGCGCGGCCGCCGTCTCTTCGGACAGCGTCAACTCCGATTCGTCGATCACCACGTCGACGCCTTCGAGGTCGGCCAGCGACACGAACTCCCCGTTGGTGAAGGCGCCGTGCTCGATACCGCGCCGTCCCACGACCACCACTTCGCGCACCTTGGACGCGCGGAGGACGTCGAGTGCGTGGTCGGCGATGTCCGTCCGTGCGAGCTCGTCGGGATCGGTGACCAGGATGCGCGCCACGTCGAGCGCCACGTTTCCGTTGCCGATCACCACCGCGCGCTCGGCACTGAGGTCGAACTCCCGCTGTGCGTGGTCGGGGTGGCCGTTGTACCAGGCCACGAAGTCGGTCGCGGCGATCGAGCCCGCCAGATCCTCACCGGGGATGTCGAGGCGGCGGTCGTGTGCGGCGCCGACGGCGTAGAGGACGGCACCGTAGCGTTCGCGCAGTTCGTCGTGGGTGATGTGCTCGCCCACCTCCACGCCCAGGTGGTAGGTGAAGTTCCGCTTCCGCTCCACCGCGGCGAAGGTCTCCTCGACCCCCTTCGTCTGCGCGTGGTCGGGGGCGACTCCGGCCCGGACCAGCCCGTACGGGGTGGGCAGACGGTCGAACATGTCGACGCGCACCTGGGCCTTCTTGACCAGCTCCTGGGCAGCGTAGAAGGCGGCGGGCCCGGCTCCGACGATGGCGACACGGAGTTCGGTGTCGGGCAGCTGCGGCGGCTTGGGATGCCGCACGAGTCCGCCTTCGACGTCGTGGTCCTTGTAGTAGTCGGCGTTGATCTGGAGGAAGGGCTCTTCCCTCTCGGGCAGCTGATCGTCCGGATAGATCGCGCTCACCGGACACTCGTCGATGCAGGCGCCGCAGTCGATGCACGTCTCCGGGTCGATGTAGAGCATCTCGGCGGTGAGGAAGTCCGGTTCGTCCGGTGTCGGATGAATGCAATTGACCGGGCAGACGGCAACGCAAGATCCGTCGTTACAGCAGGATCGCGTGATTACGTGCGTCATCTGGGACATCCCTTCGAGCTCAAGGGTGAACGTGTTCTAGTTTCTCCGAGAGTACCGTATTCGAGGTCACACCCCCGCCATGCCCGAAGCGTATCCCCGTCTCCGGACGAAGCAGAGGAGTCCCCACCCGAATGACCGCACCGCAGGCCTACCGGCCCCTGGAGGACCGCAAGCCGGGAGCCGACTTCTACTCGGCCGGATACCGCGTCCGGACCGGCGACATCGACCAGGACATGAGAGTTCGGCTCGACGGGATCGCTCGATATCTGCAGGACGTCGCGAACGACAACATCGCCGTCCTTCCGTTCGCCGACACCGATCCCTTCTGGATCATCCGCCGGACCGTGATCGACGTCCTCGAACCGATCACCTGGCCGTCGGAGCTGAGGATGGAACGGTGGTGCGGCGCACTGTCGACGCGGTGGACCAACATGCGCGTCCGGATCACCGCCGAGGGCGGAACCAACCGGTTCAATCCCGAGCCGCGGCCCGACGGCCTCGTGGAGACCGAGGCCTTCTGGATCAACATGACCGAGTCGGGAACGCCCGCACGCATCAGCGATCTCGCGATGGAGACGCTCACCGCGATGACGGACGAGCACCGGTTGCGCTGGAAGGCGATGAATCCCGCCACCCCGCCGGCGGCCGAAGCACTGGAACTGCCCGACCGGGAACACGTCCTGCGGATCACCGACTTCGACCCGTTCAAACACCTCAACAACGCCGCCTATTTCGAAGCGGTCGAGGACGAGCTGGTCCATCACGCCGACCTGATCGACGGACCGCACCGGGCGATCATCGAGTACCTGCGTCCGATCACCCCCGGCACGCGCGTCACCATCCGCAGGCAGCGGCTCGACGGCACCCTGCTGATCTGGTTCGTCATCCCGGACGACGCCGGCGAACCGCAGGTGGCGGCGTCGGTCTCGGTGGCGTCGATTCCCGCGCCGTGAATCAATCCGCGCCGTGAATCCCGCGCGGACTAGTTGGCGCCGGTCAGGATCAACTCCATCAGTTTGACCGGCGCGGCACAGGCGTCACCGGCCTGCTGCCCCTCTGGTTCCACCCACCACGTGAAGATCCCGCCTGCGGGCGACTTCGCGGTCACTCCGCAGACAGCCGGCCTCGCGGGGTCGCGCTGGGTGAAGGCCGCTTGACTCTGCACCGAGATGTTCTCGGTGGTGAAGCCGAGATGCTGCGCGGTCTCCTTCTCCAGGTTGTAATCGCCCCACTCGAACCAGTTGAAGGTCACGTCGATCTGCTGCGGCAGCACCGACCAACGGCAGTTCGCTCCGAAGAAGTTCGATTCGGCGGTGGTTCCGCCCACCGCCTTCGCGATCGTCGCCGCGGGCAGTACCTCGCACTCGGCGAGCAGTTTGTCGAAACGGCTGGTGTCGACGTGGCCGGTGTCGGAACCGACCGCTCCTCCCTCGCGGACGGGTTGTCCGTCCACCGTGCACGCTGCCGACGCCGCGACCGCTGCCAGGCCCAGCACCGCCGCGGTCGCCCGCCTCCGGATCGACGTCATGCCGCCCCCTTCACGACCTTCTCGGTGATGCTCTTCGCGGCGCCGCACAGCTGGTCCTCGGCGATGGTGGGACCGGCGCCCGGACTGATCGGCGACGCCAGCGAGATCTCGATGAAGTCGGCGTCCCACGCGACGCCGATCTCGCAGATGCCCGCGGTATGGGCGAGGAAGCCGGGATTGCCGTCGATCTCGTAGTCCTGCGTCGTGTCGCGGCTGAGCTGTTCGGTCCCTCGCTCGCGTCCGATCGGCGAGCCGCGGTACCAGTTGAACGAGACCGAACCGTTGCGCTGCGCGTCGGCGCGCCATTCACACGTCGAGGGATTGTCGATCGCCAGCCGCAGACCCGCCATGCCCGACATCCGGACCACGTCGTCGGTCGTGAGCCCACCGCATCGCGCGAACTGCGGACCCGTTCCCGCCTTCGGCGTCTCGGAGACATCTGCCGAGTCGGAACCGCCGCCCGAGCACCCGGCGAGCAGCAGTGCCGCGAGCGCGGCGAGCGTCACCAGCATGATCTCCGAGCGGAAACGGTCGAGTTGCCTGCGTTCGCGCTTCGTCGGCCGTCCCGAACCCCGATCGCGCCGCGGGAGGCTGGCAAGAACCTCCCGCGGCGGCGGAGGCGGACTGTGGTCGATGTAGCACTCGGCCGCGGCCGGTGCGGAGACCCGTTTGCTGATCAGCCGCGTCACCTCGACGATCCGCTCGCGACCGTTCAGCCGCACGGTGACCCGGTCGCCGATCGAGACCGGCGCCGCGGGTTTGGCGGTCGCACCGTTGAGCTGGACGTGTCCGGCGCGGCACGCGGCACCCGCGGCCGACCGCGTCTTGGTGAGCCGGATCGCCCAGATCCAGCTGTCGATGCGCGTCGCCATCACGCCCCTTCCCGTGGCAGTCCGATCGTCCCCCACAGTAATCGGCCCCGCGGACTCCGCCCGGAAGACGCAGTGCCCGAGAGACGCGGGCAGTGCCCCGAGAGACGCAGATGCCCGGAACCTGACGAGCAGGTCCCGGGCATCGGGTCGAATGCGATCAGCTCAGGACGCGAGGGCCTTGGCCTTGAGGGCCTCGTACTCGGCCTCGGTGATGGTGCCCGCATCGAGCAGCGACTTCGCGGTCGCGATGTCGGCGGCCGGCGAGCTCTTGCCCGCCGCGTGCCGGATGTACTCCTGGTTCGCCTTCTCCGCGGCCAGCGCCGCTGCCTGACTGCGTTCGGTCATGCCGCGCCCGCGCGCGATCAGGTAGACGAACGCTGTGAGATACGGAAGAACGATGAGGAAGATGATCCAGACGACCTTCCATCCGGCGGCCAGCTTGTGGTCGCGGAACAGGTCGGTCAGGACCATGAAGAGCACCATCAGGTATGCGATGAAGGCGAAGACCAGCACCGTGTACCAGATCACGTTCCAGAACGAACTCCAGTCCATGGGGACCTACTTTCTTAGACGGGCGTCAATCGTATCCACGCTCGGCACCTCATGGGCAACAGCATCACCCGTAAAGGACTATGGTCCCGGCAGCCACTCGAGCCTCATCGCAGCGTCGATCACGGGCCCCTCGGTCGTCACGACAGTGGGGCAACGGGTCCGCCCCGGCCTCATGAGGGAACAAAGTCCCTGGTAGGGGATTCGACTGAGCGATTAGGTTACGCTACCGTAATCGTCGTCGCAGACCGCAATACCCAGGAGTAAGCAACTATGTCAGCTGTCATCCTCTACGGCACCGAGACCGGCACCGGCGAGCTCGTGGCCGACGCCATCGCAGACGTATTGGCAGCAGACCACGATCCGTCGGTGTACGACATGGCGGAGTTCGCGGTCGAGGATCTCGACGCGAACGACTTCCTGGTGGTCGTCTGTTCCACCTACGGCGAGGGCGAACTGCCCTCCAGCGCGCTCCCGTTCGCGGACGAACTGGACGAGGAGAAGCCGGACCTCGCCGGGCTGCGTTTCGCGGTGTTCGGCATGGGCGACACCGTCTACGGCGACACCTACAACAAGGGCGGCGAGATCATGGCTGCCAAGCTCACCGAGCTGGGCGCGGTCCAGGTCGGCGAGCATTTCCGCCACGACGCGTCCTCGGCGGTGAAGCCGGCCAAGGCCGCCGAGAAATGGGCGCAGTCGCTCCCGGCGCTCATCGAGCAGGACTGAGCCGGCACACACCCCGACTCAGTGCGTGGACGTCACGGTCCGACGTTCACCCGCTCTTCACGCGTCTCACTCCGCTGTCCGCCTCGGACCGCCGCGTCCTGGGCGAGCTTGACCACCGCCGTCGCCGCGACCAGCGCCACGACGCAGAGGAACACGGCCGTCGGCGCGCTGACGTAGATGTTCTCGCCGAGCAGTGCGACGCCGAGGATCATGGCGACGGTCGGTTCCATCACGTTCATCGCGGGGAACGAGGTCTGCAGATCGCCGGCACCGAAACCCCGCTGCTGCGCGACGATCGCCAGCACGATGACCGCGATGAGCAGGTACAGCTCGGCATGCGGGAGCACGGACAGCGGGTCGTCCACGATGCGCAGGGCGACAGCCTTGATGAGCAGTGCGGACACGCCGAACAACGCTCCGGACGCCAGACCGTAGCTCAGCGCTCGGAAATGCGCGCTCCGGCACCGTTCGGCATTGACCACGATTCCGATGATCCCCAGCACCAATGCCCCGACCGTGATGCCCATGACCACCACGTTCGGTCGCCGATCGGTCGATACCGGGCGCGCGAGCACCAGGAACAGGACCACGCACACCACGAGCGTCAGACCCCACAGCCATTCGGCGCGCTCGAACCGGCGTCTGTCTATCCAGGCCTCCATGGGCAGCGCGAACAGGACCGCCAGCACCACCAGTGGCTGGACCACGAGTATCGATCCGAGGCCGAGCGCGGCGGCCTGGAGACCGAAGCCGGCCAGTGCGATCACGGCTCCGAGCCACCAGCCGGCGGTGATGGCGCCACTGGCGGCCGACGCCCGCTGCCGAAGCACGGTTCCGCCGGCGATCAGCACTGCTGCGGTGATCGCGAGCAGTATCGGTGCCCAGGTATGCATCACTGACAGATTAGTGCCCGCGACACCGCCCGAGTCGGCTACCGGCCGGTGGGACTCAGCGTGCGATGCGGAGTTCGGTGGTGACCGGCGTGGCGTTCACCGTCAGGTCCTGCACCGGGCAGTGGCGTTCGACGATCTCCTGGAGCCGCTGGTAGTCCCCGTCCGACGCAGGTCCGGAGATGTCGGCGATCACGCGCACCGCGGTGAATCCCGGTCGCACGTCGGCGTCGAGTCCGAAGAACCCGCGGACGTCCAGATCACCTTCGGCCGACAGAGTGAGATCGTCGAACTCCACCCCGAGCCGTTCGGCCCAGAAGCGGTAGGTCACCACCTGGCACGACAGCAGTGCGGCCAGGTAGTACTCGACCGGGTTGGGCGCGCTGTCGGTTCCGCCGAGGGTCGGCGGCTCGTCGACCCGGACGCTGAACGAGCGCAGGGAGACCTCGCTCGACACTCCGGCCGTCGCCACCGCGGATGCGCCGAAGACCACCTGGGCATTGCTCGCCCTGGCGGCGACGGCATCGGCCGTGGCGGCGGCGATGGAGTTGAGCGGGGTCCGCGAATCCGGGATGTCGATGAGCTGTGTTGTCGTCATGGATGGAACCGTACGAAGATCCCGAGGCGCCGCACAGGGTTGCGGCCACAGCGGGTTTAAGCCTCGTCCGGCCCCGCCGCGGCCGCGCCTGCCCGGTTCTGTCACCCCCTGGATCTACCGTGTGGGCATGAGCTATCGCAGAGAACTCGAGCGGATGACGACACTGTCGTCGCAGGACATCGACGATGCCTGCGGGGGCTCGCGCATCCCGGCGTTGATCAACCACTGCGTCGACGAACTGCTGGAACTGACCGAGCTCGCCGACGAGGCGCTCACCGACGAACGCATCGAGGAGCACGTCCTCTACGTGCAGGAGGTCTCGGCGTGGCGAGAGACCGCTCAACTGCTTCGGCGCATGGCGGCCGACCGCACCGTGCGCAGTACCGGTGCCGCATGACCGACCGCACCCTCATTCTGATGCGGCACGGCAAGTCCGCCTATCCGGACGGTGTCTACGATCACGATCGCCCGCTGAATGAGCGCGGGATGCGGCAGGCGCAGCTCGCCGGACGATGGATGACCGAGGACCGCCTCGCCGTCGATCAGGTGCTCTGTTCCACCTCGCTCAGGACGAGGATGACCCTCGAACAGACCGGCGTCGCCGCGCCGGTGGAGTTCATCGACGATCTGTACGGCGGGACGCCGTCGGAGGTGTTCGAGGCGGTTCGGATCCACACCCCGCCCGAAGCGTCCACCGTGCTGGTGGTGGGGCACTTCCCCGGCATGCCGGAGACCGCCCTGAGCCTCGATCCGGCCGGCGAGATCGACCGGTTTCCGACCTCCGCCTACGCGGTGCTGCGCATCGGTGTGCCCTGGGATCGCCTCGGGCTCGACGTGGACGCCGACGCCCGGCTCCTCGCGTTCCGGGTACCCCGCTGACCGCGGGGTTCTCCACGGTAACGTCGGCCGCATGACCCACACGATCACCGCACCGACCGACGTGGACCTGGTGCACCTGCGTCGATGCATCACTCTCGCCCGCGAAGCGCTCGACTCGGGCGACGAACCGTTCGGCTCGCTGATCGTCGATGCCGAGGGCATGGTCCGGTTCGCCGACCGCAACCGGGTCGGTGCCGGCGACCACACGCGGCACCCGGAGTTCGCGATCGCCCGGTGGGCGGCGAAGAATCTGACCGAGGAACAACGAGCCGCGGCCACCGTCTATACCTCCGGCGAACACTGTCCGATGTGTTCGGCGGCGCACGCGTGGGTCGGGCTGGGGCGGATCGTCTACGCGGTCGGCGCCCGCCGGCTCAGCACCTGGCGCACCGAGTGGGGTCTGCCCGAGGGCCCGGTCGCGGCCCTGCCGATCAACGAGGTCGCACCGGACGTCCCCGTCTCCGGTCCGGCCCCCGAACTGGCCGACGAGATCCGCGAGTTGCACGCTCGTTCGGCCGGAGTGAACCTCACCTGACCCGCGCCGGAATCCGGCGGCCGCACTGCCGCCGGATTCACTCCGGGTCGAGCAGTTCCAGCCGCACCGCGAGCAGTCTGATCGGCCGGTCGATCTCGAAGGCGTCGAGCAGATCGTCCGCGACAGCCGCGATCGCATCGAGAGACGTCGTCGGAGCCGGCAGCTTACGCATCTTGGTTCTGGTGAAGAATGTGGCCGTCCGTACGGTGAGGCCGACACGGAACGGGGTGCGCCCCTCCGCGACCACCTGTTCGAGCACCTCCTCGGTGAGGGCCCGCACCGCCTCGTGCAGTCGGCCGGGATCGGTGAGGTCGGTGTCGTAGGTCCGCGCCTTCGAATGCGACTTGGCGATCCGCGGCTCGTCGGAGATCGCGTCATCGCCTCCGCCCCGGCACAGCACGTACAGCCAGTCGCCCTGGTGCGGGCCGAACATCGCCGTCAAGTCGTCTCGATCGGCGGCGGCGAGCTGCGCCACAGTGTCGATTCCCGCGGCCGACAGCTTGGCCGCGGTCCGCGATCCCACACTCCACAGTTCGCGGCAGGGACGGTGGTTCATCAGCGAGGCCCAGTTGCCGTCGTCGAGCACGAAGACCCGCTGTTCCTCGCCGGCCTCCGGACTCCGGACGGCCTGCTTCGCGAATCCGGTCGCCGCCTTGGCACGCTGTTTGTTGTCGGAGACGCCCACGCAGCAGTCCAACCCGGTCGCCGCCACCACCGCTCGTCTGATGCTCCGCGCCGTCTCGATGACGTCGGCGGCACTCAGCAGACGCGGGCCCGCGCGGTCTTCGATTCCCAGATAGGCCTCATCCCAGCCCCACACCTCGAGTGCATCGCCGAATCCCCGGAGGACGTCCATCACGCGCTCGGATGCGGCTTCGTACTCCCCCATGTCGAGCGGGAGGAATACCGCGTCGGGCGCCTTCTTGCTCGCGGCGCGCATCGGCATACCTGCCCGTACTCCGTCCGCGCGCGCCTCGTACGAGGCGCAGGTCACCACCTGCCGGGCACGCGTCGGATCGCCGTCCCCGCCGACGATCACCGCCTGTCCGACCAACTCCGGTCGCCGCTGCCGCTCCACGGAGACCTGGAACTGGTCGAGGTCGACGTGGAGCAGCCATCGGTAGCGGGTCGGGACACCCATGCGTCAACTGTATGGGAACACCGGCGGGCGGATCAGCCCGCGAGGGCGGGCTCGGTGGCGGAAGTCTCCGGCGCGGGCTGGTCGCTCGCAGGGGTCTCGCTCGCAGGCGTCCCGGCGGCGGGCTCCTCAGACGGCGAATCCTGGGTCGGCGTCTCCTGGGACGGCGCGGGCGCGACGATCTCGATCGGGGCCGGCTCCGGAGCCGGGTTGACGATCATCGGAGGCAGATTCGTCGACGGTTCGCCGACGACCGCGTCGTCGAGCGCACGCTCGGGAGCGGAGGTGGTGACCGCGGCGAGGGTCGCCGTGTCGTCATCCTGCGTCGGCTCGGCAGGACTCCCCGGCCCTGTCGGCCCTGTCTGCTTCGCAGTGAGCCCGTCGATCAGGTTCTTGGCGAACTTCACGTCGTCGCCGATCGTGACAGTGTTCAGGTAGTTGCGCAGTGTCCCGATGGGATCGAAGGGGTTGTCGAGGCTCAGGGTGCCGAGTCCGAACGGATTGTCCACCTGCACCAGGCTGATCTTCGGCAGTAGGCCGGCGTGCGCACCCTGAGTGATCCTCGTGATCTGCGGCAGTCCGATCAGGTTCGGGCGAGTGCTGCCGTTCACCTCCACCGGCGGGAAGAACACGATCTGGTGTCCGAGCCATTCCACGGTGATCGGGTTGCGCAGTCCGTAATCACTGGTCAGCCAGTGCGCGGTGACGGTCCGCTCCACCACCGGATCGAGGATCGGCGCACCGGACTCATCGGTGGCCTGCTCCATCAGCTGCTTGCCGTCGGGACCGAGCTTGGGCTTCTTCACCGACCTGGTCTTGGTCTCGGTCTTCTGCTCGCCGGTCTCCTCGTCGATGACGGGAGCGCCGTTCTCGTCGACGACCGGCGCCTGGTACTCCTCATTGACCCACTCGTACACGCCGACCATCCGCGGCGCGGTCTTGACCCGCATCACCTGCTTGCCGTCGGCATCGAGCTTCGGGGTCACCCCGTCGGCCTCGAACACCGGTTCCTTGGCGTACACCGTCTGCACGTCCTTGGTGAACCGCACGAAGTCCTTGGCGAACTTGATCCGGTCCTCGCCGGACATCAACGCCTTGAGCATGTCGGCCACGAACGGAGTGTCCATCATCGAGCCGAGGTCGCCGTCGCCCGACAGCAGCGGTGCCATCTGCTTCAGCAGCGCATCGTTGCCGAAGAGCAACGACGTGACGTCGGTCAGTCCCCACTGCTCCTGGCGGTGACCGCCGTCGGTGACCGGACGCAGATCCTTGTAGTAGTCGAACGTGCCGAGGGCGTTGGTACACGAACCGAGGCCCTCCGCCGTCGCCCGCGTCTGGAAGCCGAAGCAGGCCACCTCCTTCAGACCCGGCAGGTTGCCGTTGATGCCGTCGACCAGATCGAGCATTCCGGCGGCGTCGGCCCCGGCCTCACCCGCGAGGCTGGAGTCGAGCAGACCCGCATTGCGCAGCTGGGTGAAGTCGAGTTCCTGTCCGAACCAGGTGAACTTGATGTCGCTGGTGTCCATGTTCACCGCGGACGCGAGACCCAGCTGCGACTGCGCGGTCGACGTCCGCCCGTGATCGGCGCCGGCGAGCGCTACCGCCAGCGCGTTGGCGGTCTGCGCGAGCGCAGTTCCCCCGCGCATCGACAGCGCGACGTTGATGCCGTCGCCGACGATGGTGGAACTGCCGATCGGCTTCACCGGAGCAGGCAGATCCTGCGGCTGGGTGTAGTCGTACTTGTGGTTGGTCAGGTATTCGGCGAGCTTGAGCGCCTCGGTGCGCTTCTCGAGATTGAGATCCTCGCCCTTGGTGACCTTCGTACCGCCGACGAAGAGGCAGCCGCCCAGCACCGTGTTCTTGATCGATCCGTCGTTCTGGAGGCATCCGTCCTTCGCCGCCCTGTTCACCGGCAGGGCCGCGTCGCGCTGGATCTCGGCGTAGGTCTTGTACTTGTCGAACGCGCCCGGATCGACCCTCGGCATGCCCAGCGCGGAGGCAGCGCCCTTCACGAAGTCCCTGCCGAGGGTGACGCCGCCGAGGATCTCGAGCAGGTTCCGCTCCCCCATCCGGTACTTGACGACGAGCAGGTTGATGTCGTCACCGAGGTCGAGCACCATGTTCTCGGCCGCCTGGCCGACCTCGAGAGTCTCGGGCAGCACCAACGCGACGCCCGTTCCGTTGGAGCCCTTGCAGTCCGCGATCGCCTGCGGCGGGGCCGCCGGATCGAACTCCGTGCTCTTCGACGAGTCCGGACCGGTCGCGAGCGCACCCGTCCGGCACATCTCGACGAATTGGGAGACCATCGGATCGTCGAGCATGCCGAGGATCGCGTTCGGGTCCAGATCGCCCAGCCCGGCGATCGCGGTGGTCGAGGTCTCCGCGAAGGCGTGACCCGCGGGAGCCATGGCCGCACCTGCACCCAGAGCCGCGACGGCTCCCACCGCAGCGATCCCCTTCTTCAGCCGGCGTCGGCGCGCGCCTTCGGCGCGATCGAGTGCGCGGCGCTGCGCACGGTTCATGGGCTCAGTCACAGTTCTTCTCCAGAAGGGGGCGGATCTCTTCGCAAATCGGTCGAATCATAATTCGTGCCAGATTCCGGGTTCGTTTCGGCTGAACGGACGACGTGGCACGAATCTGACTTCGCCCAGGTCGAGGTGGCACAAATCCATTCCTCGCGAACGCACGCCGGCGACGGGGGCCGAGTCTCGCGACTCTATCGATTCAGAAACGACCGGCTTTGCCGGTTTCCCATCCGTCACACCCGTCTCGTACGGTGCCCTGTATGGCAGGAACTCGCACTACTCGACGCATGCCCTGGATCGCACGCCTCGCGATCATCGCCCTCGCCGGCACGATGGCGCTCCTGGTGCTGCCCGCCGCTCCGGCCGATGCGGCGCCCCGCGTGACCGCGGAACAACGGATCAGTGCCACCGTCAGCCTGATCTCGGTGTACTCGCCGTCGATGCATCGCACGATCCGCGCGCACGTGTTGCATCCCGCCGGACGGCCGAGCGGACTTCCGACTTTCTACATGCTGCCGGGCGCCGGCGGTGCCGAGGACGGGATCTCCTGGTACAACAACACACCGGTTCGCCGGTTCTTCGCCGATAAGCGCACCAATGTGGTCCTGCCGATCGGCGGACGGTTCTCGATGATGACCGACTGGATCTCCGACGACCCGATCCTCGGCCGCAACAAGTGGCAGACCTTCGTCAACCGGGAGCTCCCCGCAGCGGTGAACCGAGCCTTCCGCACCAACGGAGTCAGCGCACTCTCGGGTGTCTCCATGTCCGCCGGTCCGGCACTCGACCTCGCGACGCAGGCGCCCGGAAAGTACCGCGCCGTGGCCGCGTACAGCGGCTGTCCCGGCGCCGCCGATCCGCTCGGCACCATCGCGGCCACGGCGATCGTCGCCCGCGGCGGCGGCAACGTGCTCAATATGTGGGGACCTCCCGGCGGCCCGGCCTGGCGTGCCCACGATCCAGTGCTCAATGCCGCCAAGCTGCGCGGCACCGCCGTCTACCTGTCGGCGGGTTCGGGCCTGCCCGGTCCCGTCGACGGTGATCCGCTGCGCACCGGCGGCGGGCTCGTCGGCGGCAACATCATGGAGGCCATCGCGCTGCGGTGCACCACGAATATGGCCGACCGGCTGAGCGCCCTGGGTATCCCGCACACCTTCGTGCACCGGCCCGACGGCGTCCACACCTGGGGCCTGTTCTACGCCGACCTTCGCAATTCATGGCCGATGATCGCGCGCGCGATCGGCGCCTGAGCGCACGCCGCGCTCATTCCCGGGCGAGTTCCTCCGCACGTGGCGCCAGAGCCCGCGTCACGGAAGCGAACTTCGCGACGAGCTCCTTGCCGAACAGCAGCTTGACGATGCCCGACGCCGGGCCGGTGATCTCGAAGTGCGACTCGTACCGGCTGCGTCCGTCGCCGAGGTCCACCACGGTGTGCCTGCGCAGGCTGCGCACCGCGCCGAACGGCGCGGGCTTCATCCGATAGGAGAACGACCGGCCCTCGTCGACGGCGTCGATGTACTCACGCGTCCGCTTCAGCCCGCCCGGACCGAGCCGGAAGCGCATGTCGATCGGATCGCCCGGCCGCAGGGTGGATCGGCACTCCACCTGGAAGGGATTCCATTCGCCGTACGCATCGAAGTCGGTCAGCACCTGCCACACCACGGCGGCGGGAGCGTCGATGTCGATCGAACTGTCGGTGATCAGAGCCATGCGGCCATCGTAGAACACGTTCTAAATCGGCGGCGTTCGCCGGGTCGAGGCACGATACGACGAGGGTCCCGCCTCCGGATGGAGACGGGACCCTGCGTTCGGTCGGATCAGCGGAAGTCGCTGCCGAAGCCGTAGTCGTCCAGCGGAACGGCGGCACCGCTCGGGGCACCGAAGGTGCCGTCCGGGCTGTAGTAGGTGTCGTCGTAGGTCGGCAGGGCGTACGCCGCTGCGCGGGCCTCCTCGGTCGGCTGGACCTCGATGTTGCGGTAGCGGTTGATACCGGTACCGGCCGGGATCAGCTTACCGATGATCACGTTCTCCTTGAGGCCGACGAGCTTGTCGCTGCGGTTGTTGATCGCCGCATCGGTCAGCACGCGGGTGGTCTCCTGGAACGACGCCGCCGACAGCCACGAATCGGTGGCCAGCGAGGCCTTCGTGATGCCCATGAGGACCGGTCGGCCGGCAGCCGGCTCCCCGCCCTCGGCGACGACGGCCCGGTTGGCCGCCTCGAACTCGGCGCGCTCGGTGAGCGAACCGGGCAGGAACTCGGTGGCGCCGGAGTCGATGATCGTCACACGGCGCAGCATCTGGCGGACGATCGTCTCCACGTGCTTGTCGTGGATCGACACACCCTGGCTCCGGTACACCTCCTGGACCTCGTTGACCAGGTGGATCTGCACCTGACGCGGGCCCATCACGCGGAGCACCTCGTGCGGATCGGCAGCGCCCTCGAGGAGCTGCTGACCGACCTCGACGTGATCGCCGTCGGCCAGCAGACGCTCGCTGCCGTCCTCGTGGCGGAACACGCGCAGACGCTGACGCTTCGACAGCTTGTCGTACACGACCTCGTCGCTCCCGTCGTCCGGGATGATCGTGATCTTGTAGAACCGGTCGTCGTCCTCCATGCGGACCCGGCCCGAGACCTCGGCGATCGGGGCCTTGCCCTTGGGGACACGGGCTTCGAACAGCTCGGTGACTCGCGGCAGACCACCGGTGATGTCGTCACCGACGCCACCCTGGTGGAAGGTACGCATCGTCAGCTGCGTGCCGGGCTCACCGATCGACTGCGCCGCGATGATGCCGACGGCCTCGCCGATGTCGACGAGCTTGCCGGTGGCCATCGAACGGCCGTAGCAGTGCGCGCACACGCCGGTGCCGGTGGCACAGGTCAGGACCGAACGGACCTTGACCTCGGAGATGCCTGCCGCGAGGAGAGCCTCGATGGCCGGATCGCC
Source organism: Gordonia sp. PS3 (assembly GCF_041950545.1). Lineage (NCBI taxonomy): Bacteria > Bacillati > Actinomycetota > Actinomycetes > Mycobacteriales > Gordoniaceae > Gordonia > Gordonia sp. PS3. The sequence continues at coordinate 3,209,364 of NZ_CP169524.1, forward strand.
CAGGTCGTGCCCGCGCTCCACCACGACGTTTCCGTCCGCGTCGACCGCATCGGCCGCGAGCGTACGGGCGTACGCCGAGGTCTCGACGTGGGCGTCGCGGATGATGCTGCCGTCCGGCTGCTTCTCGCCGAGCGGCACCACGATGCCGCGCTCGGTGCCGCAGTCGGTCTCGCGGACGATGACGTCCTGCGACACGTCCACCAGACGACGGGTCAGGTAGCCCGAGTCGGCCGTACGCAGTGCCGTGTCCGCCAGACCCTTACGAGCGCCGTGCGTGTTGATGAAGTACTCGGCAACGGTCAGGCCCTCGCGGAACGAGGACTTGATCGGGCGCGGGATGAACTCACCCTTCGGGTTCGTCACCAGGCCCTTCATACCCGACAGGTTGCGGACCTGGGTCATGTTGCCCGTGGCACCCGACTTCGGGATCATCGTGATCGGGTTGTCGTCGGGGTAGTAGTCCTCGAGCGCCTTACCGACCTCTTCGGTGGCCTGCTTCCAGATCTCGACCAGGGCGTCGCGACGCTCGTCGGGGGTAAGACCACCGCGCTGGAACTTGCGCTCCAGACCGTCGGCCCGCTCCTCGTAGCGCTCCAGGATCTCTGCCTTGGCCGGCGGCACCAGAACGTCCGACATCGAGACGGTGACGCCCGAGCGGGTGGCCCAGTAGAAGCCCACGTCCTTCAGCTTGTCGACGGTCTGCGCGACGACGATCATCGGGTAGCGCTCGGCGAGATCGTTGATGATCACGGCCTGACGCTTCTTCGGCATCTGCTCGTCGATGAACGGGTAGTCGCGCGGCAGCAGCTCGTTGAACAGCACACGTCCCAGGGTGGTGACGGTCTCCCACGGCTGACCACGGGTCCAGCCCTCCGGGAACAGCTCCGCCTCCACGTCGGCGGGCGGACGCTGGTCGGTCAGCCGCACCTTGATGCGCGACTGGATGGTCAGCGCACCGCGGTCGACGGCCATGATGGCCTCGGCCGGGCTCGAGTAGACGCCGCGCTCCACGTCGCCGTCCGTGGCACCGGTGTACTCGCCGGTCAGACCGTCCTTCTGGGTGGTCAGGTAGTACAGGCCGGTCACCATGTCCAGACGCGGCATGGCCAGCGGGCGGCCCGATGCCGGCGACAGGATGTTGTTCGAGGACAGCATCAGGATGCGGGCCTCGGCCTGCGCCTCCGCGGACAGCGGCAGGTGCACGGCCATCTGGTCACCGTCGAAGTCGGCGTTGAACGCCTCACAGACCAGCGGGTGCAGCTGGATGGCCTTGCCCTCCACCAGCTGCGGCTCGAAGGCCTGGATGCCGAGTCGGTGCAGCGTCGGCGCACGGTTCAGCAGAACCGGGTGCTCGGCGATGACCTCTTCGAGGACATCCCAGACGGCGGGGCGCTGACGCTCCACCATGCGCTTGGCCGACTTGATGTTCTGGGCCTGGTTGAGATCCACCAGACGCTTCATCACGAAGGGCTTGAACAGTTCCAGAGCCATCAGCTTCGGCAGGCCGCACTGATGCAGCTTGAGCTGCGGGCCGACGACGATGACGCTTCGGCCCGAGTAGTCGACGCGCTTGCCGAGCAGGTTCTGACGGAATCGGCCCTGCTTGCCCTTGAGCAGATCGCTCAGGGACTTCAGCGGGCGGTTGCCCGGCCCGGTGACCGGACGGCCGCGACGGCCGTTGTCGAACAGCGCGTCCACCGACTCCTGCAGCATCCGCTTCTCGTTGTTGACGATGATCTCGGGAGCACCGAGGTCGATCAGTCGCTTGAGACGGTTGTTGCGGTTGATGACACGGCGGTACAGATCGTTCAGATCGGAGGTCGCGAAGCGGCCACCGTCGAGCTGAACCATCGGGCGCAGTTCCGGCGGGATCACCGGCACGGCGTCGAGCACCATCGCCTGGGGCGAGTTGCCGGACTGCTGGAACGCCGCCACGACCTTCAGCCGCTTCAGCGCGCGCAGCTTCTTCTGGCCCTTGCCGCTGCGGATCGTCTCGCGCAGCGACTCGGCCTCGGCCTCGATGTCGAAGTTCTCGAGCAGCTTCTTGATGGCCTCGGCGCCCATCGAGCCGGTGAAGTACTCGCCGAAACGGTCCTCGAGCTCGCGGTACAGACGCTCGTCGACGATCAGATCGCCCGGGGTGAGCTTGGTGAACTTGTCCCAGATCTCGTCGAGAGCCTCGACCTCGCGGTTCGCGTGGTCACGCATGCGCTTGAGCTCACGCTCGGCGGCGTCGCGGACCTTGCGCTTGGCGTCGGCCTTGGCGCCCTCGGCCTCGAGCTCGGCCAGATCGGCCTCGAGCTTCTGCTGACGCTCGGCGAGAGCGGCCTCGAGATCGTCGAGGATCGCCTTGCGCTCCACACCGATCTCGGCCTCGCGGGTCGAGAGCTCGGCGTGACGCAGCTCGTCGTCGACGGCGGTGATCACGTAGGCGGCGAAGTAGATGATCTTCTCGAGATCCTTCGGCGCCAGGTCGAGCAGGTAGCCCAGCCGGCTCGGCACACCCTTGAAGTACCAGATGTGCGTGACCGGAGCGGCCAGCTCGATGTGGCCCATGCGCTCACGGCGCACCTTGGCCTTGGTCACCTCGACGCCGCAGCGCTCACAGATGATGCCCTTGAAGCGCACGCGCTTGTACTTGCCGCAGTAGCACTCCCAGTCGCGAGTCGGTCCGAAGATCTTCTCGCAGAACAGGCCGTCCTTCTCGGGCTTGAGCGTGCGGTAGTTGATGGTCTCCGGCTTCTTGACCTCACCGTACGACCAGTTGTGGATGTCGTCGGCCGTCGCAAGGCCGATCTTCAGTTCGTCGAAAAAGTTGACGTCGAGCACTAGTTGCCTTTCAGTGTCTCTTCTAGTCAGGTGAGGATCAGTTGGCGAGATCGTCGACCGTGGCGGACTCGTTGCGCGACAGGTTGATGCCAAGGTTGGCAGCAGCGCGCTCGAGGTCCTCGTCGTCGGTGTCGCTCATCTCGATGGCGGTGCCCTCGCTGGAGAGGACCTCCACGTTGAGGCACAGCGACTGGAGCTCCTTCAGGAGCACCTTGAACGACTCCGGGATGCCCGGCTCGGGGATGTTCTCGCCCTTGACGATGGCCTCGTACACCTTCACGCGGCCGACGACGTCGTCCGACTTGATGGTCAGCAGCTCCTGCAGGGTGTAGGCGGCGCCGTAGGCCTGCATCGCCCAGCACTCCATCTCACCGAAGCGCTGGCCGCCGAACTGGGCCTTACCGCCGAGCGGCTGCTGGGTGATCATCGAGTACGGACCGGTGGAACGCGCGTGGATCTTGTCGTCCACCAGGTGGTGCAGCTTGATGATGTACATGTAGCCGACCGAGACCGGGTACGGGAAGGGCTCGCCGGAACGACCGTCGAACAGCGTCGCCTTGCCGTCCGGACCCACCATGACCTCACCGTCGCGGTTCGGCAGGGTGGAACCGAGCAGACCCGCGAGCTCGTCGTCCTTCGCACCGTCGAACACCGGGGTCGCGGTGTTCGTGTTCGGCGGAGCCGAGTGCATCGCCTCGGGCAGGCGCTTGGCCCACTCCTCCTCGAGCTTCTCCGTGTCGATGTTCCAGCCGGCCTTCGACACCCAGCCGAGGTGGGTCTCGAGGATCTGGCCGATGTTCATACGACGCGGAACACCGTGGGTGTTCAGGATGATGTCGACCGGGGTGCCGTCGGGCAGGAACGGCATGTCCTCCTGCGGGAGGATCTTGCCGATGACGCCCTTGTTGCCGTGGCGGCCGGCCAGCTTGTCGCCGTCCTGGATCTTGCGCTTCTGCGCCACGTAGACGCGGACCAACTCGTTGACGCCGGGCGCCAGGTCGTCGTCCTCGTCGCGGCTGAACGTGCGGACACCGATGACCTTGCCGGTCTCGCCGTGCGGCACCTTCAGCGAGGTGTCGCGGACCTCGCGAGCCTTCTCACCGAAGATCGCGCGCAGCAGGCGCTCCTCCGGGGTGAGCTCGGTCTCGCCCTTCGGCGTGACCTTGCCGACCAGGATGTCGCCGTCGCGGACCTCGGCACCGATGCGGACGATGCCGCGCTCGTCGAGATCGGCCAGCACCTCGTCGGAGACGTTCGGGATGTCCCGGGTGATCTCCTCGGCACCGAGCTTGGTGTCGCGGGCGTCGATCTCATGCTCCTCGATGTGAATCGAGGTGAGCACGTCCTCTTCCACGAGGCGCTGCGACAGGATGATCGCGTCCTCGTAGTTGTGGCCCTCCCACGGCATGATCGCCACGAGCAGGTTCTTGCCCAGCGCCATCTCGCCCTGGTCGGTGCAGGGGCCGTCGGCCAGGACCTGACCGGCCTCCACCCGCTGACCCTCGTCGACGATCGGCACCTGGTTGGCGCACGTGCCGTGGTTGCTGCGCTCGAACTTGCGCAGACGGTAGCTGTCGCGCGTTCCGTCGTCGGCCATCACCGTGATGAAGTCGGCGGAGACCTCCTCCACGACACCGGTCTTGCCGGTGACGATCACGTCGCCGGCGTCGACCGCCGCACGCAGCTCCATGCCGGTGCCGACCAGCGGCGCCTCGCTGCGGACCAGCGGCACCGCCTGGCGCTGCATGTTGGCGCCCATCAGCGCACGGTTGGCGTCGTCGTGCTCGAGGAACGGGATCATCGCGGTGGCGACCGACACCATCTGGCGCGGCGACACGTCGAGGTACTCGACCGACTTGGCCGGAACGAACTCCACCTCGGCGCCCTTGATGCGGACCAGGACGCGCTCGTCGGTGATGGTGCCGTCGGCGTCGTAGTTGGTGTTGGCCTGACCGATCAGGTAGCGATCCTCCTCATCGGCGGTCATGTACTCGATCTCGTCGGTCAGCACACCGTCGACCACCTTGCGGTACGGGGTCTCGATGAAGCCGAACGGATTCACCCGCGCGTACACCGAGAGCGAACCGATCAGACCGATGTTCGGACCCTCGGGGGTCTCGATCGGGCACATGCGGCCGTAGTGCGAGGGGTGCACGTCGCGGACCTCGAGGCCGGCGCGCTCACGCGACAGACCGCCCGGACCCAGCGCCGAGAGACGACGCTTGTGCGTCAGCCCCGACAGCGGGTTGTTCTGGTCCATGAACTGCGACAGCTGGCTGGTTCCGAAGAACTCCTTGATGGCCGCGACCACGGGGCGGATGTTGATCAGCGTCTGCGGGGTGATCGCCTCGGCGTCCTGGGTGGTCATGCGCTCACGCACCACCCGCTCCATACGCGACAGGCCCACGCGGATCTGGTTCTGGATCAGCTCACCCACGGTGCGGAGCCGGCGGTTGCCGAAGTGGTCGATGTCGTCGACCTCGACCGGCACCTCGACGCCGCCCGGGACGGTCATCATGGTGGTGATGTTGGGGTCGGCCTCGTGCAGGCGCACCAGGTACTCGACCGTGGCGATGATGTCCTCGGTGGTCAGCGTGGACTCGCCGACCATCGGGTTCGCCGTGAGGCCGAGCTTCTTGTTGATCTTGTAGCGGCCGACGCGAGCGAGGTCGTAGCGCTTCTCCTTGAAGAACAGGTTCTCCAGCAGGCTCTCCGCGGACTCCTTGGTCGGGGGCTCACCCGGACGCAGCTTGCGGTAGACCTCGAGCAGGGCCTCGTCCTGATTGGTGGTCGCGTCCTTCTCCAGGGTCGACATCATGATCTCGGAGAAGCCGAAGCGTTCGGCGATGTCCTCGTTGGTCATGCCGAGTGCCTTGAGCAGGATGGTGACCGGCTGACGACGCTTGCGGTCGATGCGGACACCCACGGTGTCGCGCTTGTCGACGTCGAACTCCAACCAGGCGCCGCGGCCCGGGATCACCTTCACCGAGTGCAGCGTCTTCTCGGTGGTCTTGTCGATCGTGGAGTCGAAGTAGACGCCGGGGCTGCGGACCAGCTGGCTCACCACGACACGCTCGGTGCCGTTGATGATGAAGCTGCCCTTGTCGGTCATGATCGGGAAGTCGCCCATGAAGACGGTCTGCGACTTGATCTCACCGGTGTTGTTGTTGATGAACTCCGCGGTGACGAACAACGGCGCCGCGTAGGTCATGTCCTTGTCCTTGCACTCATCGATCGAGGCCTTGACCTCGTCGAAGTGCGGATCAGAGAACGACAGCGACATCGAGGACGAGAAGTCTTCGATCGGCGAGAGTTCGCGGAGGACTTCCTCGAGTCCGCCGACCGGGTTCTCCTCACCCCGTGCAATCGCCTTTGCGCGCCACTCGGGCGTACCCACAAGCCATTCGAACGAGTCGAGCTGCAGATCCAGCAGACCCGGAACCTCGAGCGGCTCGTCGATCTTGGCGAAGGAAGCGCGGTGCGGCGCGCCCGGGATGATTCCCGCTGTGGTTGAGGTGGACTGGCGGTCGAGTGCCAAGATGCGTCCTTCCAACACGAAGTTTCTCGGTGCGTGGCCATGGTGGCCTGCGGTGGTCGTGCGACCTGCACAAACATCACACCCGAGAACCGTCCCCGGAGGGAGGGCTGGAAGGATGATCGATCAGCGGACAGGAGGCAGCCAGCGCAACGTCCAACTGTATCAGATATCTATGGCAATGGGTATACCCCTGCCGGAGAATGATTGTCGACGGCTGCCTACCTGGAGACAATCAACTTGTGACAGCGTGACGTGCCGAGGCTGTCACGTCAAGCGAAACGCGCCGAATCGGTCAGAAAAGCCTGTTCAGCGCCCTCGATCAGAACTGTCCGACTTCGCTGATCTTCCAATTCCCGCCATCGTCCTTGGTCAAGGTGTACTGGACATGCGGCACCTGGGAGTCGGCGATCACGCCGTCCCGCGAGGTGCTCACGATCAGTGTGCCGACCACCACCGCGCGATCATCGGTGAGGTCCGACAGGCCGAGAGCGTCGATCTGGCACTCCGACGCCGTCTTGGACTGTTCGATGACACTGCGGTTCGTCTTCAAGAAGGTCTCGAACTGGTCGAGCGCTCCCCCGGTGAAGGTGTCGCGGGTGGACGCGGCCCACTGGTCGAGCTTCTTGTAGTCGAACTGGAAGGGCGCGCACGCGCCGGCCCGCGCCTGGCTGAGCACCTTGTCGGTCTCGCGCTGGTCGACGAACGCACGGTTATCGCTCACGGTGACACCGGGGTGGAATGCGAGGACGGTGGCGATGACACCGAGTACGACGGCGACGGCCCCGGTGATCGCCGCGAGCCGGAGTGTCGACGAGGTGTCGCGCGGGGGGCGCCCCTGGTTCAGGGCAGCGGCGGCGGCCTCGTCCCGGGCCGCCTTCTGCGCGGCCACCTGGCGCTTGCGCTCCACACCGGACACGGTGGTTCCGGCGGTGTCGACGGGCTCGGTAGGAACCGTCGAGTGCTGCATCTGCTCGTCTGTGTCGGCCTGAACCGGCCTCGATACCGTGACGCGCGGCGCCGCTCGGCCCGCGACCTTCGGTGTCCGCTTTCCGGAACCGGGCTTGTTCGGACGTCCGCCGGCCATCAGTTTCCACCCTCCTGCAGCTGCGAGTCCTGCGACTGGTCCGCGGTGCCCTGGCCGGGCGCGGTCGACACCCCGGAGCCGGTGTCGGTGTAGTCGATCGGGTTCAGCGCGACCACCTTGGTCGCCTTACGCACACCGTCGACGTCGACCATCGTCAGGAGAAAGCCCATCTGTTGCTGCGCGACGGGCTGATTGGGGATCGTCGATGCGACGTTCGCGAACACCAGAACGGTGGCGGTGTCGTCGTCGGTGCTCAGCTCCGTGGTGGCGCTGCGCGTGATACGCGACTCGAGTTTGCCGACCTGTCCCCCGGAGGCCGCGACACGCTGCTCGACGTCGGCCACGACGCCGGTGTTCACCTGCTTGAGGGCATCTCCGGTGAGCGACGACTCCAGACGCTTCTTCCAGCCCGCGGTGTCCTTGGGGTCCACCGCGGTGATGTTGAGGACGGCCTGCTCGGCCGCATCGACCGACTCGTTGCGGAGCTGATCGGCCTCCGAGTCGACCGTGTAAGCGCGGATCCCCGTGTAGCCGAAGTATCCGAGACACACCACCGCAGCGATGAGTGCCGCGACCGCGGCAGCCAGTGCCAAGGAGGCGAAGGGCGACCGCGCGGACGCGTCGTCGGTGTCGGCCTCCTCGGTGCCGCTGGACCACCGGGACCAGAACCGCAGGGAACGTTTCGGCGCGGCTGCGTCGTCCTCGGCAGCATCGTCGACGTCTGCCTCAGCGGTCTCCACCTCAGCGGTCTCTGCCTCAGCGGTCTCTGCCTCAGCGGACTTCACCTCGACGGTGTCCGCCTCAGCGGATTCGGACGCGACGGGAGGCTCGGCGGACGTCGCGGCGTCCACCGGTTCGTCCTGCGGCTGGCTGGTGTCTTCGTGTGTCATCGAGCGCAACTGTAGTCATCGCGAGGCACGCCGTGCCAATCCGTCGCCGCCGCGGAGACGGCGACGGATCGGCCGGGCGTCACTTCGGATGCACACCCATCAGAGCGGCCAGCTGGGTCGCGAGCGGATTCAGGTTCAACTTGTCCGGATCCTTCTTCGGCGTGTTGTCCCACGGCTGTGCGATGTACGGATTCGCCAGCGCGGCGCGGTTGGCACCGCGGACCGACGTGGGGTTCCCCTCGGGCACGTTGCAGTTGGCCTTCGTGTTGAACGGGAAATCGTCGTAATTGACGTCGAAGTTCGGGTTGCGCTTCTTCATCTCGGCGATCATCGCCCACGTGCTCTCGTAGCCCTTGGTGCAGCTCACCGGGTTGCCGGTCTCCAGAACGATGCCGAAGTGGATCTGGCCGTCGCCGGGAGCGGCGCTGTGGCTGCCCGCCGACAATGCCGACAGCATCGCGAAGGTGGCACCGGTGGCGAACGAGGCCGGCGCCGCCGCGTGAACGGTTCCGCCGAGCTGATGGATCAGCTTGGTGGTATCCGCACCGTTGTCCTGCAGGAAGGTCGAGAGCGCGGTGCCCGCCGGCGGGCCGTTCGTCAGAATGCGGCGGATCGCCGGATCCGAACTCACCAGCTGGGCGGAGACCCGGTCGAGATTCTTCGACCATGCGAGGATCTCGTCGGACTGGTCGGCCTGCGTCGACAGCACCACATTGGAGTTCTGCAGCAGCTGCGTGATCGGTTCGATGTTCCGGACGCCGTCCTTCGACAGCTTGTCCAGGGACGAGATCAAGTGCGTGAGGTCCTCGCCCTTGCCGTTGAACGCCGTGCCGAGTTCACGGATCACACTGCTCAGCTGATCGACCGGAATGGTCTTGGTGAGGCTGATCGTGTCGGCGATGACGTCCTGCAGCTTCGGGGGCGTCTCGGCGCCCTGGATGCGCGATCCGTTCTCCAGGTAGGGCCCCGCGCTCGTCTTGGGCTGCAGGTCGATGAACTGCTCACCGATCGCCGATCGGTTCGCCAGCACCGCCTGAGCCGAGGCGGGGACCTTGGGTGCGCCGGAGTTCATGTCCAGCGTCACGTCCACGCCGTTCGGCACCATCTTCATGTCACCGACCAGACCCACCGGCACTCCCCGATAGGTCACCTCCGCGTTGGTGAAGATGCCGCTCGCGTCGGGCATGTGCAGGGTCACCTTGTAGGTGGAGACGCCGACCAGCTTGTCGAGCCGGGCGTACTTGGCACCGACGTAGACGATCGCCAGCACACCGATCACCACGAAGACGATCAGCTGAATCTTGACGAGACGACTGGTCACTGGTCACCACCTCCGAGCATCCGCAGCGGCCCGTCCAGGAAGTTCTCGTCTCCCGACGGCATCGGCGAGTACTGAGCCTTCTTGTCCGACGACTTCTTCTGCACCGAGTTCTTCTGGCCCGACTTGCTCTGGGCGGTCCCCGACGACGGATTCATCGGGTACGTGCCACCCGACGGAGGAGTGTTCGGACCCTTCCGCGAGTTGGCCGCCGGCGGAAGCAGCGAGATCGTCGGCCAGCCCCAGCGGGGTCCGTTGCCGTTGATGTACGGGTTGTTCGGGTCGATCTTCGGCGGGCTGACGGTCGGCGCCTGGTACACCGGCTTGCCCTGTCCCACGCCGAGCGCTTCGAGCTGATTCAGCAGCCGGAGGTCGAGGGTCGCGAACAGGTTGGTCGAGTCGCCGTGCACACCGGGCAGCAGATCGTCCGGGAAGGGATGGGTCAGCATCAGCGGCAACGCGGTGACCGCGTCCTGTGCCGACTTCGCGAGCTCCGACAGGATCGGGCGCAGCGCCTTCAGGTCGGTGATGATCTGATCGTGCGCCTTGCCGAGGATGTCGGTGCCGACCTGGCCCAGATCGTCGAGCTTGGTGAGCAGGTCAACGAACTGCGGGCGCTGCTCCTCGAGCACCTTCACACCCGCAGGCAGTTGGTTCAGGATCCGCTCGATCTGAGCCGTCTGCTGATTGGCACGCGCCGACAGCTTGCTGACGCCGTCGATCGCGCTGATGATGTCGTCGCGCTGCTTGTTGAGGCTGTCGATCAACTTCTCCGACTGCTTCAGCAGCGAGCGCACCGTGTTCGGCCGGTCGCCGAGCGCCTCGTTCAGTGAGGTGATGATCGGCTCGAGCTGGTTGATGCCGCCGCCGTTGAGCAGCATCGACAGTGCGCCGAGCAACTGCTCGATATCGGTGACGGTGCGGGTGCGGTCCGATTGGATGGGTTCCGACTCGGGCTGACGCGGCGTCTGCGCCGTCACGCCCTGCGGCTCGGACAGCGCCACGAACTTCTCGCCGAGCAGGTTGGTCTGCTGAACCGAGGCCGAGGCCTCGTCGGAGAGATCGACGCTGTTCTTGACCTTGATCGTCACCAGCGCATCCCAGGCACCGGTGGGCACCTCCACCTTGGTGACCTGGCCGACCGGAATGCCGTCCATCTTCACGACCGACTGCGGGACCAGGTCCAGGATGTTGTTGAACACCACCTTGTAGGTCCGCGGGTTCGACCCCACGTCCACACCGCCCGGCAGAGGTACCGACTGGATACCGGAGCAACCGGTGGTCACCGCGAGAACGGTCGCGAGTGCGGCACCCATACCGGCGACGCGGGCTCGCGTCGACAGTTTCACCTTCATCGCTGTCCTCCAGGAAGACTCGGGTCCGGATTGCCCGGGACGGTACCCGGTGCCGGGTTCTTCTGCTCCTTGTCACCGCTCATGATTCCGAAGGGCAGCACCGGCAGCACCGGTTCCAGAACGCCCTTCGTGATCTGCGTGGCGACGTTCTTGCAGTTGTTGACCAGCGGCGCGAGCTTGCGGCTGAAGTCGACGGCCATCGGATTGCCGGGCAGCAGCTTGCCCAAGTCGAGCAACCGGCAGCCGGCGGCCAGCGGGTCCTGCAACTCCGGGATGTTGACGCGCATCGCGACGGTGCCCGATTCCGCGTCGTAGGCGTTGATCAGGTTGCTGATCGTGACCGGCAGGACGGTGAGGATCTCGAGCAGGTGATCCTTGTTGTCCAGCAGCGCCTGACCCGTCGGCTGCAGGTCGCGGACGGCCTGACCGATCTTGTCGTTGTTGTCGGAGATGAACGTCGCGACATCGCCCAGCGCGTACGACAGGCTGTCGAGCGCCTTGCCCAGCTGGTCGCGCTCGCCGGCCAGGAAGGTGTTGAACGAGGCCATCTGGCTGTTGAACTGCCGGACCTGCGCGTCGTTCTCCTTCAGCGCACCCACGAAGACGTTCAGGTTGCGGATCGTGCTCATCAGGTCGGTGCTGCCGTCGGACAGCGTTCCCGCGGCCTTGGACAGGTTCGTGATCGCCTCGCCCAGCTTCGCGCCGTTGCCGTCCAGATTCTTCGAGAAGACGTCCACGAAGTCCGTGACGGCACCGTTCTGATTCGCGCCCTCGGGTCCGAGCGACTTCGACAGCTTCTGAAGGTTGGCGTAGATCGCGTCGATCTCCACCGGCACCTTGGTCTGCTTGGTCGACAGCGTCACGTCGCTTCCCGCCTGCGCCCCGCCGGAGTAGGCGGGGGTGAGCTGCACGTAGCGGTCGGCGACGATCGACGGGATGATCTGCACGGCCTTGACATCGGCCGGGAGCTTCACACCGCGGTTCACCCGCATGTCGACCTCGACCACATCGCCGCGCGGGGTCACGTCGGTGACCTTGCCGACGTCGACGCCGAGCACCCGGACGTCGCTGCCCTTGTAGATGCCCACCGCGCTGGTGAACGTGGCGTGCACCTTGGTGGTGCCGATCAGGGTCGACGCCCACCAGCCGCCTGCGGCGATGATGAGGACGAGCACCAGACCGAGTGCGCCGTAGACGATGTTGCGCTTGTTGAACAGACCGGAGGTCTGACCTGACTCCGTCATCCGCCGGCCCCCGTTCCACCGTTGTTCAGATTCTTAGTCATGTTCGGCAGCCTGGTCGTGTTCTGCTGCGGCAGTGCGGGCGGCAGCAGGTTGGTGACCGTCGCCTCGAACCAGCGACCGTTGCCGAGCACGTTCGCGTAGACGCGGTAGAACGGCGCCATGTACGTGATCGTGTCGCGCAGATTCTTGTTCTGCCTGGTCAGCATGTCGGTCACGCCCTTGAGGGAATCGAGTGCGGGTCCGATCTGCGCCTCGTTGTCCTTCACGATGCCGCTGAGCGACTTGCTCAGCGTGGTGGTGCTCGCGAGCAGAGCCGAGATGCTCTTCTGCCGGTTGTTCAGTTCCTTGAGCAGGACGCCGGCGCCGGCGATCAGCCGGGTGAACTCCTCGTTCCGGTCCGCGAGGATCTTGGAGGCGTCCTTGGTCGCCTTCAGCAGCCGCTGCACCTCCTGGTCGCGGCTCGCGATCGTGTTCGACAGCCGCGAGATGCCGGTCAACGACGAGTTGATGTCGTCGGCGTTGGTGCCGGAGAAGGCGGCCGACAGCGTTCGCAGCGACTTCGCGACCTCGTCGGTGTCGACGTTCTCGATCTGATCGGCCGCGTCACCGAAGGCCTCGATGACGTCGTACGGCGCGACCGTGTCGGTGAGCTTGACCCGGGGGTCGGCCAGTTCGCTGCCGCGCGGGTTCAGCGCCAGGTACTTCTGGCCGAGCACCGTCTTGATCTGGATAGACGCCTGCGTCTGGTTGCCGATCCAGGTGTTGTTCGCGGTGAAGGTGACGTCGACCTTGTCGTTGTCGAGCGCGACCTCGGTCACCTCGCCCACCTTGACGCCGGCGACACGGACCTCGTTGCCCGCCTTGAGCCCGGCGGCCTCGGAGAACTGCGCGGTGTAGCGCGCTCCCGCGCCCAGCAGCGGCAGGTCCTTCAGATAGAAGGACGACACCGCGGCCATGATCAGGATCAGCAGACCGAGTGCGCCGATGCTCGTCGCACTCCGTCGGCCGGCGAACCGTCGGCTCTTCTTAGGCGTCGTCGGAACTTCCGGCTGCCCGTCGGGTGTGTTCTGTCGGTCGGTCATGCTCACCCCCCGGGCTTCATGTCGCGCCAGCATCGCGTGGCGGCGCTGGTGTAGAGGACGTGGTTGATGTTCGGCAGCGGCACCACCGGCTGCGTCAGCAGGGTGGACTTACCGTTGCCCGCGACGACGTCGATGCCGCACAGATAGAACTGGAACCAGGAGCCGAAGGTCGCGGCCCGGCCGATCTTCTGCAGCTTGACCGGAAGGTTGGTCAGCGCCTTCTCGATGTCGTCATCGCGCGAGTTCAGCTGGTCCGACAGCGACTTGATCCCCGCGATGTCGCCCTGGATGGCCGGTCGCGTCTTGCTCAGGATCGAACCGGTCACCGTGGTCAGGTTCGACACCGACGTGATCGCCGATCCCACCGACCCGCGCTGAGCCGCGAGCCCGGTGATGAGCTTCTCGGTGTTCACCAGGAGGCTGGTGAACTGGTCGTCGTTCCGGTTCACCGTGTTGAGCACCTTGGTCAGGTTGGTGATCATCTCTCCGATCACCTTGTCCTTGTCGGCCAGGGCGTTGGTGAGTCCAGCGGTGTCGCTGATCAGGTCGCCGATGGTGGTGTCCATGTCGCCCTGGAAGACCTTGATCATGGTCTCGGCGAGCTTGTTGATGTCCTCCGGGGTGATCTGCTTGAACAGCGGACGGAAGCCGTTGAACAGCTCGGTCAGGTTCACCGCGTCGTGCGTGCTCTGATGCGTGGGCGAGTTGGTGAAGGTGTATCCGGCGCCGACGGTGTCGTTCGCCGACCCGGGCCCCTTCTCCAGCGCCATGTAACGCAGTCCCGTCAGGTTGCGGTACCGGATGAACAGCTGGGTGCCCTTGGGCAGCCGATCACGGTCGGCGCTGAATCCGACGAGCGCCTTGTTGCGGTCGGTGATCTCCACGCTCTCGACCTGGCCGACGCGGACGCCCGCGATGCGCACATCGTCGCCGGGGTTCAGCATGGCCGCGTCGTCGAACACGGCTTTGAAGCTCGCCTTGCCGCCGGAGCCGGCGTTGGCGATGGTCAGACCGAGCATCGCGGTGGCGAAGATCGTGATGAGGGCGAAGATGATCAGCTTCACCAGGGGTGCGACGACGCCTCTCATTTGACGGTCACCTGCGCTCCCTGCAGCGATCCGGCACCGATGGAGGTGACCCACAGCGGCACCTGCTCCGGGCTCACACCCGACGACGCCCCGTAGAGCACCTGCATCTGGCGCTGGTAGTCGGTCTCCGACACGGTGCCGCTCGGCGTGCCGCTGAACTGCGGCTGAGGCAGATCCGGCCAGGTCTTGGGACCCGGGTTACGCGACGGCGGCTGGTACGAGCCGTCGGGAACACCGCCGCCGGGGTACTGCGGGAACGGGCGGCCGTTGGTTGCGGGCTCGTAGCAGCGGGCGGGCGGATCCACCCACAGCAGCCGGGGCTCGTCCTGGTTGGGCAGGTACCGGCCGCGCGGGTTCACGAACTGCAGGTTCACGTGGACGCCGGGGTTGGCGGTGCCCTTGCCGACGATCGGGCCCACCTTCGGGACGATCGTGGCGAAGTTGTGGAACATGCAGCCGAAGGTCGGCGACTGGCGCGCCGCAGCCTTCAGGAAGGGCTCGGAGTCGATGAACAGGTTCAGCATGTCCTTCTTGTTGGCCTTGAGGAACTTGGTCGTGTCCACCGCGGCCACGCTCAGCGTCTGGATGGTCGACCGAAGATCGCCCTGCCGCTCCACCACGGTGTTACCGGTGATGCGCAGGTTGTCGAGCGCGTCGATGATGTCCGGCACCGCTTCGGAGTAGGTCTGCGAGAACGACGCCAGTCCGCGGATGGTGCCCTGCAGATCGGTCATGTTCGCGTTGACCCGCGTGAAGATCGTGTTGAGCCGATCGACGATCTCGCCGATCTGGTGGCCCTTGCCGCCGATCGCCTGCGAGATCGCGCTCAGCGTCACGTTGAGGTCCTCCGGCGGGATCGCCTTGATGACCGGGAGCAGCGCGTCGAAGAGATCCTCGACCTCCTGCGAGTTGCCCTTCGGGTCGGTCAGGATCACCGATCCGTCCTTCAGCGTGCCGCCGTCCGAGCTCTCCGGGATTTGCAGAGCGATGTACCGCTCACCGAACAGTGTCTTCGGGAGCACCCGGGCCGTGGTGCCGTCGGGGAGATTGTGCATCTGGTCGGGATTGATGCCGAGTTCGACGTTGACCTTGCCGCCGGGCTCCACGTCCACATTGCGCACCGAGCCGACGACCACCCCGTTGGCCTTCACGTCGGCGTTCTTGACCAGCGAGTTGCCCGCGTTGTCCGTACGCAGCGTCACCGTCGAATAGTCGTCGAACGTCCCCCGGAACTTGAGCACCGAGACCGCCAGCAGACCGATGACGACGACGAAGAACAACAGGCCCAGGAGCCTGCGTTTGAGCGTCCCCACGTTTCCTAACCTCCCACTCGGATCGACGTGGTCGTACCCCAGATCGCCAGGCCCAGGAAGAAGTCCATCACCGCGATCAGCACCAGCGCCGTTCGCACGGCGTGACCGACGGCCACACCCACGCCGGCGGGCCCGCCGCTGGCGAAGTAGCCGTAGTAGCAGTGGATCATGATGATGACGAACGCGAATATCAGCACCTTGCCGAACGACCACAGGACGTCGACGGGTGGCAGGAACAGATTGAAGTAGTGGTCGTACGAACCGGTCGACTGACCGTTGAAGACCGTGTTCACCACGCGCGAGGCGAGGTAGGCGGCCATCAGGCCGAGCACGTACAGCGGGATCACTGCGATGAAGCCGGCGATGACCCGGGAGCTGACGAGGAATGGAATCGACGGCACTGCCATCACCTCGAGCGCGTCGATCTCCTCGGAGATCCGCATTGCGCCGAGCTGAGCGGTGAAACCGCAGCCGACCGTCGCCGACAATGCGAGACCGGCCACCAGGGGTGCCACCTCACGGGTGTTCACGTACGCCGACAAGAAGCCGGTCAGTGCCTGCGAACCGATCTGGTCGAGGGCCGCGTAGCCCTGCATACCGACCACGACGCCGGTGAATCCCGACATCAGGACCATCACGCCGATCGTGCCGCCGATGACGGCCAGACCTCCCGAACCGAAGGCGACCTCGGCCAGCAGGCGCATCACCTCTCGGGTGTAGTGCACCAGGGTCCGCGGGATCCAAGCGAGCGTGCGCGCATAGAACGACATCTGTTCGCCGGCGCCGTCGAGGAGCTTGAGCGGACGCCCGAGCTGCTTGCGGGTCTCGTAGAGCAGGTACTCCGGCCGGCTCTTGGCGATCGTCACACCACGAGTCATCACTAACCTACCTTCGGCGGAACGATCTGCAGGAAGACCGCAGTAATGATCAGGTTGGCGAAGAACAGCAGCAGGAAGGTCACGACGACGGACTGGTTCACCGCGTCACCGACGCCCTTCGGGCCGCCCTTCGGATTGAGGCCCTTGTAGGCCGCGACCACACCCGCGATCACACCGAAGATCACTGCCTTCAGCGTCGAGATGTATAGGTCGGGCAACTGAGCGAGCGCGCCGAACGAGGCGAGGTACGCACCCGGCGTACCGCCCTGCACGACCACGTTGAAGAAGTAGCCACCGCCGATGCCGACCACGGCGACGAGGCCGTTGAGCAGGACTGCGACGAGCACCATCGCCAGCACGCGCGGCACCACCAGCCGCTGGACCGGGTTGATGCCGAGCACCTCCATGGCGTCGATCTCCTCACGGATGGTCCGTGAGCCGAGATCGGCCGCGACCGCCGAGCCAGCGGCTCCCGCGACGAGCAGCGAGGTCACCAGCGGCGATCCCTGCTGCACGACGACGAGCACCGACGCCGCACCCGTGTACGACTCGGCGCCGAGCTGCTTGATCAGCGAGCCGGTCTGCAGCGAGACGATGGCGCCGAACGGAATCGCGATGAGCGCGGTCGGCAGAATCGTGACGCTGGCGATGAACCAGGCCTGCTGAATGAATTCGCGCAACTGGAAAGGCCGCACGAAAAGCTGGCGGGCGACGTCGACGAACAACTGGACGATATTGCCGGTTTGGGCAAGCGCGCCCTCACCGGCCTTCGCCAGTTTGTCGACGCCACGCGAGGTGGCACTCGTCATGCCTGGGTACTCCCCTGTCCATCAGACTGGTTGACGGCGGTCTCGATCGCAGCGGTATCGATCGGTTGCGTCTGAGCATCGTCAGCCGCGGTGGCGAGAACGTCGGTCGGACGTTCGATCACCTGGGTGTCAGCCTGGTCCTGCGCGGCCTGTACTGCCGCGGGGTCGCTGAAGTCGGTGTTGGCGAGGGCCACGAGCGTCGCAACGGACTCGGGGGACTGCGCGGCGCGCTCGTCCTCCTCGGCGATCGACGCGCGGATCGCGGCCTGAGCGTTCTCCGGCAGCGAGGGCAGCATGGCCAGCACGTTCGCGCGGTGGCGGATGGCCGCCTTGCGCACCGGCATGCCGGGGTTCGGCTGCACCTGCGCGATGATCTCGGAGAAGTCGTCCTTGGTGCCGCCGCCGGAGATACCCGCGGCCTGCATTGCCGCCTCCGCCGCCGCGACCGCCTCGTCCTTCTCCTCGGACATGCCGATGGGACCGAACCGGTCGCCGGAGAGGAACTGCTTGACCACCGGCTGCTCCGAGGTGAGCAGCTGCTCGCGCGGGCCGAACATGACGAGTTCCTTGCGGAACAGCATGCCGATGTTGTCCGGAATGGTGCGGGCGATGTTGATGTTGTGCGTGACGATGAGGATCGTGGCGTCGATCTCGGCGTTGATGTCGATCAGCAGCTGCGAGATGTATGCGGTTCGCACCGGGTCGAGGCCCGAGTCCGGCTCGTCGCAGAGGATGATCTCCGGGTCCAGGACCAGTGCGCGGGCCAGGCCGGCGCGCTTGCGCATACCGCCCGAGATCTCACCGGGAAGCTTGCCCTCGGCGCCCGCGAGACCGACCAGCTCCACCTTCTCCATTACGATGCGGCGGATCTCGTCTTCCTTCTTCTTCGTGTGTTCACGAAGCGGGAAGGCGATGTTGTCGTAGAGCGTCATCGAGCCGAACAGGGCGCCGTCCTGGAATAGGACACCGAACAGCTTGCGGATCTCGTAGAGTTCCTTGGCGGAGCACTCGGTGATGTCGGTGCCGTCGATGACGACCGAGCCCTGCTCTGGATGCAGCAGGCCGATCAGCGTCTTGAGGAAGACCGATTTACCGGTACCGGACGGACCGAGCAGGGCGTTGACCTCTCCGGCGGGCAGCGTCAGCGAGACGTCTCGCCAGATGTTCTGTGAGCCGAACGACTTCGTCAGTCCCTCGACCTTGACCTCAACACCCACAGTGTTCCTCCAGACCTTTCTAGGTACCACGTAGGTGAGGCGAGGCGCCTCGCTCCCCCTACAGAGTCTTCGCAGCCACCGACCTGGGACGGCTGTGGCTGCGGTCACTCTAACGCACCAGAGGTTCAAGTCACACTTCGGAGTCGGGAGCCGAACTCTGCTCCGAAGTTGCTGTACCCGCTAGTAACATCTTGGTGGCCTGAGAATACCCAAAGAAGCGGCGTGGTCCAAAGCGAACGCCGATCTGAAGCGAGATACCCGTCACACCAGCGGAAAGTGTGCCCAGCGGCCCCTCAGTGGCCCGCGATGTCGGCCCGGCCCCGGCGCCGCCTCGGGCGAAGACCACCCGCCCTGGGGTCGTTCAGCGGCCGCTCCGGCGGTCGCTTCGGCCGTCTCGACAACCGCCTGAGAGAACGACGAAAGCGGGGCTCGCAGGTATCCCTGCGAGCCCCGCCTCGGCGATCGCCTATGCGGCGATCTCGTGATCGTCGATCAGATCACTTGAGCGAGATCGAAGCGCCGGCCTCTTCGAGCTTGGCCTTGGCAGCCTCGGCGTCTTCCTTGCTGACCTTCTCCAGGAGAGCCTTCGGGGCACCCTCGACGAGATCCTTGGCCTCCTTCAGGCCCAGGCCCGAGACGACCTCGCGGACGACCTTGATGACCTGGATCTTCTTGTCGCCGGCCGACTCGAGAACGACGTCGAACTCGTCCTGCTCGGCAGCGGCCTCGGCAGCGGCGGCCGGAGCACCGGCGGCGGCGACGGCGACCGGAGCGGCAGCGGTGACCTCGAAGACCTCTTCGAACTTCTTCACGAAATCGCTGAGCTCCAGCAGGGTCAGTTCCTTGAACTGCTCGATGAGCTCGTCAGCGGTGAGCTTCGCCATGATGGCGTCCTTCCGTTAGATCCCCGCCGGAACGGGGGCGCCTGCGTCGCAGGCTGGTTCATGGGTGATCGGCCGGAGCCGAAGTGGAGAGTGCAGTGAGCTACGCGGCTTCGCCGCCGGCTTCCTGCTTCTCCTGCAGGGCCGCGGCGAGCCGCGCGACCTGCGATGCGGGCTGGGTGAACAGCCCTGCGGCCTTTGCCAAGTTGCCCTTCATGGCGCCCGCCAGCTTTGCCAGCAGGACCTCACGGGTCTCCAGGTCGGCGATCTGCTCGATCTCCGCCACGGACAGCGCACGGCCGTCCATGAAGCCGCCCTTGATGACCAGGTTCTTGTTGTCCTTGGCGAACGTCTTGATCGCCTTGGCGGCCACAACCGGCTCACCTTCGATGAAGGCGATCGCGGTCGGACCGGAGAACAGGTCGTCGAGACCCTCGAGGCCCGCCTCAGCAGCGGCGCGCTTGACGAGGGTGTTCTTGGCGACGGAGTAGGTAGCGCCTTCGCCGAGCGAGCGACGCAGCTCCTGGAGCTGCGGCACCGTCAGTCCGCGGTACTCCGTGATCACAGCAGCGGTGGAACCGTTGAACTGCTCGGTGATCTCTGCAACTGCAGAGACCTTGTCAGCCTTAGCCATACTTCGCCTCCTCTCGTGTCACATTCGTCGTGCCCCGGCGTACCGGGGCACCTCTGTCCAGAGAATGCGGTGGGAGGCGGGGGCGCTCGACGAGGGGTCCGCGAGAAATGAAAAACGCCCCGGGCAGGAGGCACGGGGCGCGCATAGCACGGCACAAAGGCCGTGAGATGGTCTCACCACGTTCATCCTGCGTGGGCCGCCGACTCGCATCGGGCCTTCGATCGGAAACGCTTCCGACAACCAACGGTCTCTGGTTGAACTGACGCAAAGTGTCCGACCTCGTCGGACTCATTGCACCGGCTAATAGGCTAACCGGCATGAGCCCCGATTCCAAATCGGCCGAGGTGCAGGCACAGGACCGAGCCGCCGCCGCACAATCCGCGATCGCCGCTCGCCACCTGCGCCGGGTCGGCGGCTGGCTGCCGTTCACCCGCATCGGCCGGGTCGCCTGGCCGATGCCCGGACGACCGCTCTCGCGCGAGCGCCTGACAGCGTCATGGAACTACTGGTGGCAGGCCCATCTGGTGGACCTGCTCGTCGACGGCGCCGTCCACCGGGAGGACCGGCGCTGCGCCGACGACGCCGCGGCGCTGCTGCGCGGGATCTGGGTGCGGAACGTCGCGCACTGGACCAATGCCTACTACGACGACATGGCGTGGCTGGGCCTGGCTCTCGAACGCGCCGGTCGCCATCTGCACGACACCGCGGGCGCATCGCACCGCCGGGCGCTGCACACGCTGCGGGACCGGATGCACGACGCGTGGTCACCCGAACTCGGCGGCGGAATCCCCTGGCGGACCACCGACTCGTTCTTCAACACCCCCGCCAACGGTCCGGCCGCGATTCTGCTGGCCCGCACCGGCCGACCCGACCGTGCCGTGGAGATGGCCGATTGGATCGAACGCGAACTGCGCCTGCCGTCGGGATTGATCGCCGACGGCGTGTGGTCCCGGCCGGACGGCACGCGTGAGCTGGACTCAACGGTCTTCACCTACTGCCAGGGCGTCGCCCTCGGTGCCGAGACCGAGGCCTTTCGCCTCACCGGTTCACCCGTGCACCTGGACCGTATCGACCGGATCCTGCGAGCAGTCGGCGACCGCATGACCGTCGACGGTGTGATTCGCGGCGCCGGCGGCGGGGACGGCGGCCTCTTCGCCGGCATCCTCGCCCGCTATCTCGCACTGGTCGCGACAGACCTTCCCCGTGAGGCGGCGGGCGCCGGCGAACTGCGTTCAGCGGCGGCGGGACTGGTCCTCACCGCGGCACAGGCCGCGTGGGACAACCGCGCCACCGACCCGCAGGGACTGCCGGTCTTCGGACCGGACTGGCACAGGCCGGCGCGTCTGCCGGACGCGACCGGCGCCGCGGCGCAGAGGATCGGCGGCGCAGTCAAGTCGTCGAGCGTCCCCGAACGGGATCTCTCCGTTCAGATCTCGGCCGGAATCCTGCTCGAGGCGGCTGTCTCGGTCACGATCGGGTCAAGCGAGCACACCGGTTCGGCAACCCCGGATTAACGATCTGGCTGTGCATCGTTTTAGATTAGGGAGGACGCCCGCGTGACTCACGCCACACCGATGCGCTCGGGCCGACTCCAGCCCGCACTGTGACGAATGCAAAGGGGGGACGTGAGAATGACGCTTCAGTACGACCTGGGCGGCCTGGCCGAGGGGCAGAGCGGATTCGCAGTCCCGCAGGAACGTCCGGCTCTGATCCCGGCACCCGACTACCGCGATGCCGCCGGCGGAGTCGCCGGCCTCGAATGGCGTCGAGCCGTCGACGGGCCGAAGCCCTATCCGCGCGTTCACATCGACCGCAGCATTCGTCTCACCATGAGCGACGGGGTCACCCTGCGCGCCACGCTCGTCCGGCCGGCGAATCGGTTCGGTCAGCCGATCCGCACTCCCCTGCCGGCGATCCTCAACATGAATCCCTATAACCGGGCAGTGCTGGACGGGCTCGACCACGCACTGCACGCTCCCGTGATCGGCAAGACCGTCCAGACCGCCAGCGCGATGATGGTCGCCGACGAGGGGCCGCTCGCCGGCGCCACGCGCATCACGCGCACCTTCTCCAAGGGGCTGTGGGACGTCTTCGGCATCAACCGGAATCTGGTGCGCGCCGGGTACGTACAGGTCCTGGTGGACGTCCGGGGCACCGGAACCTCGCACGGCAAATGGCAGATCCTCGGCTCCCGCGAACAGCAGGACAGCCTCGAGGTGATCGACTGGATCAGCGCTCAGGACTGGTACGCCGACGGCGTCGGGATGACCGGATGGTCGTATTCGGCCATCAACTCCCTGCAGACGGCGGGACACCGCCCCGAGGAACTCAAAGCCGTCTTCGCCGTCGAGGGCAGCGAGGACGTGGTCCGCGACATCTACATCACCGGCGGTATGCCGTCGGCCTTCATCCCGCTGTGGCTGGCACTGGTCAACGGGCTCAAGTGGCTGCCGAACCCGGCCACCGCCGTCGCCGACGTGCTGCGCGGCGACGCGTACCGGTGGCTGTCGGCGCGCGTGAAGTCTCCGGCCACGGAGATGCCGTCGCTGATGTGGGGCTTCCTGACCGCTCGAGACGACCGGATCTTCGACGATCCGTACTTCGCCGAGCGCGATCCCGCGATCGAGAACATCGTGTGTCCCACGTTCACGGTCGGCGGCTGGCACGATCTCTTCGGCCGCAGTGCCACGCGCGTCTACTCCAAGCTGCAGATGGAGCCCGGACGCAAGCAGGCGCTCATCGCCGACGGCTACCACCTCGACCCGGGGTTCGGTCACGAGCGCCCGTTCGCACCGCCCCGCCTCGACGTCCTCCAGCGGGCGTGGTTCGACCGCTGGCTCAAGGGCGTCGAGAACGGAGTCGACGCCTACGGACCGGTGACCCTGGAACAGCAGGGCGGCGCGTGGTCGTGCGGACCGTCGTTCCCCCGGCAGGAGGTGGCACCGCGGCGCCTGTTCCTGACCGAGGGGCCCACCGGAACCGCACTGCACGCGCAACACGACGGCACGCTGCGCAGTTCACCGGCCTCCCGGCGCCGCTCCCTGCGGATCCGGCCGAGCCTGCGCGGATTCGTCTCCCGCGATCTCGCGCAGGTGACCGCGGGCGCCGCCATCGTGCTCGGCGACAGCTTCGCGACCGATGCCCGCTTCCAGGAGGAGGCGGCCCTGTCGTTCACCAGCGAGCCGGTCGACCGGCCGACGCAGGTCTCCGGCGAGATGAATCTGCGTCTGAACGTCTCCACGACGGCGCACGAGGGGATCTGGGCCGTGACGGTCAACGACGTCGCACCCGACGGGACGTCGACCGTGCTGACCAACGGCGCACTCACGGCCTCCAACCGCGCGCTCGACCCGTCGCGGTCCACCTACACCGACGACGGCGTGCTGCTCGACGCGTACCACTACCTGACGCGGTCACGCCGGCTGCCCGTTCCCGCGGACGAGCCGGTCCGCATCGACGTCGACCTCGTGCCCACGGACGCGGTCCTGGCCCCGGGCCACCGGCTGCGGGTGGACGTGTACGCGGCGAGCCTGCCGCGCTATCTGACGATCGTCCCCGACCTGATCAAGGCCCGCGGGCGCCGTCAGCAGCTGGTCCTGGACCCGGCGAAGCCCAGCTACCTGACCTTCCAGACCGACGGCGAGCTCGGTGCCGCCCCGGTGCCGATCGTCGCCGCGACCGCGCAGCGGGGTTAGCGCGCCGACAGTCCGCTGTCGCCGAAGACGACGCGGTAGACCAACGCTGCCTCGGGCCCGAGGACCCGCTCGACGAGCCCGATCAGAGCTCCGACGAACGCCGGACCATGGGCCGGAGCGCCCACCTCGTCCAAGTGATGCGCCAACTCGTGCAGGACGACGAGTTCCCGCAGTGCCCAGCGACCGCCGGCCGAGTCCGGGACGGCGATGGTCGCGGTCGCCCGCTCGTAGTGCGCGGCACGTTCGCCTCGTCTCGTCCGAACCCGGACCGGGACGATCGCCCGAGTGAACTCCGCCCGAAC
Source organism: Gordonia sp. PS3 (assembly GCF_041950545.1). NCBI lineage: Bacteria > Bacillati > Actinomycetota > Actinomycetes > Mycobacteriales > Gordoniaceae > Gordonia > Gordonia sp. PS3. The sequence goes on from NZ_CP169524.1 coordinate 3,233,521, forward strand.
CGACGGCAGGGCCAGAACGCGCCGGGCGTACGCGGAGACGTCGTCCACCGAACCGAACCTCGCCTCCGCGGGCAACGTCAGTTCGGTGCCGGCGAGCTGCACCGTATGCGCGCCGCCCGCCCGCTCGAACATCCGCAACACCAGGCGCTCAGCGTCGTACAGCCGTCGGCGCGTCTGGTCGCGGCTCACGATTCGAGCGCGCCGCGCGGCGCACCGAACTCCCGGTCGGCGCCGATGCGCGCGCGCCGGCCGGCACGGTCGCCGGCCTGGCGCGCGGCCGAAGAGTACCCGGCCGTGGCACTGCTCGCACGCCACGTTCCGCGGGCCTTCGATTCGGAGCGGTAGAAGTCCTTGATCTCCAATTGTTTGTCCCGCAGCGCGACCGCCGAGGAGACCGAGCGCGCCGGGCCGCTCTCGGTCTCGATGCGCACCGTCTCCCGCTGCTGTTCGTCGCGCGCCGCGCGGAGCCGGGTGCCGATCCGTGCCGCGAACGCCGATTGGAAGTTGAGCCGGGCGGTGATCGGCGAGAGCGCCTTCTCCTCGACCACACGTCGACGGCGGTAGCCCGCGGTCTTGGTGACCATCTGCCTGGCAGTCTCCCCCTTGTACGCCCCCGACTTCAGGTACGCATCGCTCGCGGCCACCATCTGAATCACCAGCGACGTGTACAGCGCCTCGCAGGCGTCGATGTCGGTCTCGAAGCCGTAAGCGATCACGAAGGTGGAATTGGACGCCACGTCGCATGTCACATCATTGGCCTGTGCGATCTGCACGAACAACTGCACGTATGTCCGCAGTCCCCGCTTGCCCGCCTTGCCGATCTCGATCTGCCGGGTGATCGGCGCGGCGGCCTTCCTGGCTGCGGGATCGTGCGCCCGGGCCATCGCGAGATCGATCGAGGCCGCCGTCGCGAGCCGCTGAGCGGCCGCCATGAACGCCTCCGCCTCGTGCTCGTTGTCCGTGCCCTCCGCCTGCCGCAGGAGACCGCCGATCCGGGTGAGCAGTTTGTCGTCGCGCATGAGTCACAGGCTATCGGGGCACCGTGACGTCTCCCAGGCCGCTGTCCACAGGCCCACGCGTTCGACGCCGGCGCTGTACGGGCCCTGCGCACAATGCGCGAAAGGCGACTAACGCACACAACCTCGACTGTGATTCACGTTACGACCAGAGTGCTCAAGTGGCGGGTCACACGACCTTCCGGAACTTCACGGCACGAAGGAGCACGCAATGTTGGTAGCGCTCGGGTTGGCGATGGTCGCCACCTTCATGTTCCTGATCATCACCAAACGCGCGACACCGGTGGTCGCGCTCATTCTCGTCCCGGTCGCGTTCGCCCTGTTCGCCGGTGCCGGACTCGGGGTCAGCGACATGATCAAGGACGGCATCGCCGACCTCGCCCCCACCGCCGCGATGCTGTTCTTCGCGATCATCTTCTTCGGACTCATGATCGACGTCGGGCTCTTCGACCCCATCGTGCGCTTCATCGTCCGACTGGTACGCAACGATCCCGCTCGCCTGGTGGTCGGCACGGCGGCTCTCGCAGCCGTCGTCTCCCTCGACGGTGACGGATCGACGACGTTCATCATCACCACCGCCGCGCTGCTCCCGCTGTACTTGAAGCTCGGCGTCTCCCCGGTCGTGCTCACCGTGGTCGCCGGTCTCGCGAACGGCACGATGAACATCCTGCCTTGGGGCGGCCCCACCGCCCGCGCCGCGACAGCCCTCAAGATCGATACGAACGCGGTGTTCCTGCCGATGCTTCCGGCGCTGGCGGCGGGCATGCTGGTGGTCTTCGCGTTCGCATTCCACCTCGGTGTGCTGGAGCGCCGCCGCATCGGGCGGATCGAGATCCGGGAATCGGTGCTCGCCTCATCGCGCGGGGCCGGACGCGACGACATGCCTACCGGCGGCTCTGCCTCGATCACCGCCGCCGAAGCTGTCGGAACGCCGGCAGCCGATTCCTCGTGGGGTTCGGACGACGCGAACGACGGAGACTCGGCGCTCACCGGCGTCCTCGATCCCACCCGGACCACTCTTCGTCCCAAGCTGTTCTGGGTCAACGCGGCGCTGACGGTGGCGCTGCTGGCCGTGCTCGGCGCCGACATCATCGCGATCCCGGTTCTCTTCATGATCGCGGCCGCGATCGCCCTCGCAGTGAACTTCCCGCATCTGAAGGATCAGCAGGAGGCGATCACCCGGCACAGTTCGAGCATCGTCTCGGTAGTCGCCATGGTGCTGGCGGCCGCCGTGCTCACCGGCGTGTTCAGCGGCACCGGAATGGTCGACGCGATCGCTCGGTGGCTCGCGGACGGCATCCCCTCCTGGATGGGACCGCATATGGCCGTGGTGATCGGCGTCCTGTCGATCCCGCTCACCTTCCTGATGAGCAACGATGCGTTCTACTTCGGCGTGCTGCCGGTTCTGTCGAAGACCGCGGCCGAATACGGCATCGATCCGACCGAGATGGCTCGGGCGTCGATCACCGGCCAGCCCTTCCACATGCAGAGCCCGCTGGTCCCGGCGATCCTGCTGCTGGTCGCTCTCGCCGGAGTGAGCCTCGCCGACCATCACAAGCAGGTCCTCTGGCGCGCCGCACTGGTCTCGCTCGCGATGCTCGTCGTCGGCGGATTGATCGGCGCGATCCCGCTGTGACCCGGTGGCACGCGGTATCGCGACACTAGGCTGTCGCCATGCGGTTGCGAACTCAGGTGCTGCTGCTGCAGTTGGTCGTCATCGCGGTCAGCCTCGGCGTCGGCTTCGGCGCGGTGATCTCCGGGGCCGACGACCGGGTTCGCGAAGAGTACGGGCAGCGGGCGCTCGCGATCGCCGAGACCGTCGCCGTCGACCCCGACGTGGTCGCCGGCGTCGGCAGCCACCAGGGCACGTCGCTGCCGGCGACAGACTTGGTCGACGGACCGGTCCAGCGCCAGGCAGAAGCGGTCCGTCGCGCGACCTCCGCACTGTTCATCGTGATCGCGAACGCCGACGGCGTGCGATTGGCCCATCCTGACCCTGTGGAGCTGGGCAAGCACGTCTCCACCGACGCCGACCGCGTTCTGAGCGGCAAGACTGACCTGACGACCGACCGCGGCACGCTCGGCGAATCCGTCCGCGGCAAGGTGCCCATCCGTGGCGCCGGCGGACAGGTGATCGGATTGGTGAGCGTGGGCGTCTCCACCGGTCAACTCGCCGGCGAGTCCCGCCGCGACATCCTGACCACCGTCTGGATCGCGCTCGGCGCCATGGCGATCGGCACAATCGGATCGATCCTTCTCGCTCGGCGCTGGCAGCGCCTCACCCTCGGATTGCAGCCCGACCAACTCGCCGAACTCGTCCGGAACCAGGGTGCCGTACTCCACTCCTTGTCGGACGGCGTGCTGGCCGTCGACGCGACCGGCGTGGTGCGTGTGGCCAACGAGACCGCATGCGAACTCCTGTCCCTCCACCACCCGGTGGGGCGCCCGGTCGACGGCATCGGCCTCACGCCGCGGGTTCGCCGAGTCGTGTCCACTCCGACGCCAGATCCCATCGCCGCCACTGTCGGCGACCGGATCGTCCTGGTCTCGTCGCACCGCATCATCACCGAAGGGCAGGACCTCGGCACGGTGGTGTCGGTGATCGACCGCACCGACTTCGAAGCACTGGCGCGCGAGAACGACTCCATCCAGGTGATGAGCACTGCTCTCCGCGCCCAGCGACACGAGACCGCGAATCGGATGCACGTGCTCGCCGGACTCCTGCGGCACGGGCATGTCGACGACGCCCTCGACTATCTCGACGAACTGACCGGAACCGGCGCGAGCGGCGGACTCGACGGCATCGAGAACGTCACCGAACCCCACCTCCACGCGTTCCTCGAGGCGAAGGCGGCGCACGCCCGCGAACACGGCGTCTCCCTCCGTCTCGGCGACCAGACCTGGGTCACCGGAAGCCTCACCGATCCGGTCACCGTCACCGCCGTGGTCGGAAACCTGCTTGACCGTCGCCGACTCCGGCGCGGGCATCCCCTTCTCCGATCCCGAGCAGATCTTCGCCGAAGGGATCACCACCAAGACAGGCGCGGTCCCTGGCGGCCGCGGGTTGGGGATGTCGATCGTGCGACAGTTGGCGCGACGGATCGGCGGCGAAGTGCGCGTCGCGGACCCTGGAGGCCGCGAATCAGGTCACGGCGCGGTGCTGGTGGCCGGCCTTCCCGGCGTGATCGCGACCGAGCAGACCACAGAGCAGACAGCGGAGGATGAATCTGATGACTGAGACCGACTACGGGGTGCTCGTGGTCGACGACGACTTCCGGGTCGCCGCCCTGCACTCCGCGATCGTCGCCGCGGTGCAGGGCTTCCGCGTGGTCGCTCGCGCGGGCTCCATCGCGGCGGCGCGTACGGCACTGGCCGACCACCCCGAGATCGAACTGGTGCTGCTCGACGTGTACCTGCCGGACGGCTCGGGGATCGACCTGATCGGCGAACTCGATCGCGACTGCTTCGTCGTCGGCGCGGAGACCGATTCAGCCGCTGTCCGGTCGGCGATGCGCGCCGGCGCGCTGAGCTACCTGATCAAGCCCTTCGCCGACGCCGACCTCGCGCGCCGCCTCGCCGGATACATCCAGTACCGCCGTGTACTGGACTCCGCGGACGTCGATCAGTCTGCCGTCGACTCAGCGCTCGGAGCGCTGCGCTTCGGGAAGCCTGCCACCGCCAAGCGCAACGACAACCCCTCACCGACCGAGCAGCGCATACTCGACCTGTTCGGCCCGGACTCGGTGCTCTTCGCCGACGACGTGTCGGCCCGAGTGGGAGTCTCCGCGGCGACCGCTCGGCGCCATCTCGCAGCCCTGGTCGACTGCGGCGCGCTCCGGATGTCACTGCAATACGGCGGAACCGGCCGTCCGCGTCAGGAGTATCGCCGCGCCCGATGACGAGAAAAGGGGGCACCGCCGATCGGCGGTGCCCCCTTTTCTCAGGCTCTGCTGAGGATCAGGCCTCTTCGGTGAAGTTGCGCGAGACCGCGGGATCGACCTGGATGCCCGGGCCGGTGTTGGTCGAGACGGTGACCTTCTTCAGGTAGCGGCCCTTGGCGGCCGACGGCTTGGCGCGCATGATCTCGTCGTACGCGGCGCCGTAGTTCTCGGCCAGCTTGGCGGCGTCGAACGACGCCTTGCCGATGACGAAGTGCAGGTTCGCGGCCTTGTCGACGCGGAAGCTGATCTTGCCGCCCTTGATGTCGTTGACGGCCTTGGTGACATCGGTGGTCACGGTGCCGGTCTTCGGGTTCGGCATCAGGCCGCGCGGTCCGAGGACTCGCGCGATACGGCCGACCTTGGCCATCTGGTCCGGCGTCGCGATCGCGGCGTCGAAGTCGAGCCACCCGCCCTGGATCTTCTCGATCAGGTCCTCGGCGCCGACCTCGTCCGCACCGGCCGCAGCCGCCTCGGTGGCCTTGTCACCGGCGGCGAAGACGATGACGCGGGCGGTCTTACCGGTGCCGTTCGGCAGGTTGACGGTGCCGCGGACCATCTGGTCGGCCTTGCGGGGGTCGACGCCCAGTCGCATGGCGACCTCGACGGTGGCGTCGGTGTTCTTCGAAGACGTGTCCTTCGCAAGCGTCACAGCCTCCAGCGGGCTGTACAGCTTGTCGCGGTCGATCTTCTCGGCGGCGGCCTGGTAGGCCTTGCTCTTCTTGCTCATGTGCTCTGTTCCTTCTCCCCGCCGTATCGGCGGGAGTTAGTGGTTAGTGGGCCGAGCGCGGCCCTCCCACGGGGTGTTTCAGGTATCGGTCTCTCGGATGAGGGATTCAGCCCTCGACCGTGATGCCCATCGAACGCGCGGTGCCGGCGATGATCTTGGCGGCCGCCTCGATGTCGTTGGCGTTGAGGTCCTCGGTCTTGGTCTTGGCGATCTCGCGGACCTGGTCCATGGTCACCTTGCCGACCTTGTTGACGTGCGGCTCACCCGAACCCTTCTGCAGACCTGCGGCCTTGAGCAGCAGCTTGGCGGCCGGCGGGGTCTTGAGCTTGAAGTCGAACGAGCGGTCTTCGTACACGAAGATCTCGACCGGCACCACGTTGCCGCGCTGCGATTCGGTCGCGGCGTTGTACGCCTTGCAGAACTCCATGATGTTCACGCCGTGCTGACCAAGCGCCGGCCCCACGGGCGGCGCCGGGTTGGCCTGGCCCGCCTGGATCTGGAGCTTGATGATTCCGGCGATCTTCTTCTTCTTGGGAGGCATGTCCTCTTGTCCTTTTTCCTACAGATCCGCGCACGCTGGATACGCGGAAGTCTCAATTCTGGTCACAGCGCTCGACGGCTGCGGCGCGAGGTCAGAGCTTTTCGACCTGGTTGAAGCCGAGCTCGACCGGGGTCTCACGACCGAAGATCGAGACGAGCACCTTCACCTTGCGCTGTTCGGTGTTGACCTCGCTGATGGAGGCCGGCAGGGTCGCGAACGGTCCGTCCATGACGGTGACCGACTCGCCGACCTCGAAGTCGACCTCGACGAGGTTCGACGCGGCGGCGGCAGCGGCCTCGACGCTCTCGCCCGCAGCCGCGGCGGCCTTGGCGGCCTCCGCCTTGCGGACCTCGGCGCGCGGCATCAGGAACTGCACCACTTCCTTGATCGAGAGCGGCGACGGACGCGAGGTCATGCCCACGAATCCGGTCACTCCCGGGGTGTTGCGGACGGCGCTCCACGATTCGTCGTTGAGTTCCATCCGCACCAGGATGTAGCCGGGAAGCACCTTGCGGTTGACCTTCTTCGGCTGGCCGTTCTTGATCTCGGTGACCTCTTCGGTCGGCACCTCGACCTGGAAGATGTAGTCGCCGACGTCCAGGTTCTGGACGCGCGTCTCCAGGTTGGTCTTCACCTTGTTCTCGTAGCCCGCGTACGAGTGGATGACGTACCACTCCCCGGGCAGGCGGCGCAGCTGCGCCTTCAACTCGGCGACCGGATCGACGGCTTCGGTGACCTCGGCGTTCTGGTTCACGTCGTCAGCGGACACATCCACCGGCGTGGCCTCGGCGGTCTCGTCGCCGATCTCCGGCGATTCGATCTCGTTCTCCGGGGTGCTCACTGCCCCACGCTCCTTCGTTGGTCACTCGGGCTGGCCGCCCTGTAATAGTTGCCTGTCAGCCGAACACCAGCAGGGTCAGCTTGGCGAATCCGATGTCCAGGCCGGCGATGAACGCCGTGACCACCACGACGAACGCGAAGACGGCGATCACGTAGTTGACCATCTCGTTGCGAGTCGGCCACACCACCTTCCGCATCTCCGACACGACCTGCTTGAGGAAGGTCCAGATGCGGACGAACGGATTGCGGCTGACGCCGGTATCGGTCGCGGCGGACTCGGCGGTACGCTCTGCGACCGCGGTCGCAGAGCCGGCACCCCGACGGCCGCGCGCGGAGCGCTTGCCGCTGGGACGCAGTTCGGCGGAGTCGGACTGGGCGACGTCGTCGACCACCAGATCGTCGTTGACGTCTGAAGAAGCCTTGCGATCTCGCTTGGCCACCTTCTCACCGATCCCTTCGTCTGCTAGTGCCCCGGTGGGCAGGGGCGACAGGACTTGAACCTGCAACCTGCGGTTTTGGAGACCGCTGCTCTGCCAATTGAGCTACGCCCCTTTGCGCGGGCCCGTCGACCCACACTTTGATCCAAGGCTAACAAAACCAACGCGCCACCCTCAGGCAGCGCGTGATTCTGAAGCATCAGACTCAGATGAGTGTAGAGCAAAGCTGCCGCTCGCCCCAACTCGCCCCGACTGGGCGGCGTCAGTTGAACTGCACCAGCGCCTGCGCGCGGCCGAAGATCTTCCGCCCGGACTGCTTGGCGACCAGCGCGATCACTCCCCGCCGGGTCTGCGGGTCGAGAGACTTGACCTTGCCGCCGAAGTCCACCTGCGCCGCGCCGACCGCCGGCACGTAGACCGGACTGGTGAACCGCACGTTGTACTCGTGGATGGCCGCGGGGTCTCCGACGAACGAGCCGATGACGCTGGCACCGAGGCCCATCGTCTGCATTCCATGCGCCACCACGCTCTCGAGGCCGACCGCCTCCGCGACCTCCGGCGAGAAGTGGATGGGGTTCGGGTCGCCCGAGACGCCCGCGTAGTTCACCAGGTTTCCGAGCGTGAGGGTCTTGGTGACCTGCGGGAGTTCCTGCCCCACTTCGAGGGTGTCGAAGTCGATAGCCCCGTACGCCTTGGGCTCCACCACCGGGTCGGGCTCGTCGTACCTGCTGAACGGTCCGTGCACGGTCTTCCCGACCGCGGGATCGACGTCCACCTGCATCATCACTTCGTTGAGCTTCGCGACGAGTCCCGGATCCACATCCACCGAGGGTCGGGCGGCCACCGAGGTGAAGGTCGTCATCACCGGCTCCTCGTGCTGATTCCAGATGATGTTCTTGCTGACGAGCAGGTCGGCGCCCATCGACTGCCGGAACGACTCGAGCGAGACGTCGCAGACCAGCCGGTCGCCCAAGCGCATCGGCTGGTGCATGATCAGCCGCTGATCGGTCTGCATGATCTGCCACATGTCGTATCCGGTGATCACGTCGTCGAACAGCCTGCGTTGCGCGATGAGTCCGAGCACCGAGACGAAGGTCGGGTGCGCGAAGAGCGTGTCGTGGCCGAGCTTCGCGGCCTCTGCCTCGTCCCAGAACGCCGGATGGGAGTCCTGGACCGCCCGCGCATGCCTGCGGATGTCCTGACGACCGACTTCGTAGTAGTCGTCGACGGTGTACTTGAAACCGACCATCGACTTGGTGTGTTCAGCGACCTCCGCCGCGGTCGGATCGCCCATCGGCGCAGCCTCCAGTGGGTTGTCGACCCGAATGTCCTCCAGCTGACCGGTCACGGTGTCTCCTCACTCGGCGCGGTCAGGCCGCACGGCCCCGGCGATCGGTGTGGAACAAGGCCTCCGGGAAAACGATTCGCAACTGATTCGTTACGAAGATTGTCCACTCCGATCGGCTCCGGACAAAATCAAACGAGCCGTCTCACCAAGTGAGACGGCTCGTTGAAATGCTCGGGAGGGGTCGCGGAAGCGACGACGCCTCAGCGCGACTCCTTGTGAGTCTCGTGCTTACCGCAGTTCGGGCAGAACTTCTTCAGCTCGAGACGGTCGGGGTCGTTGCGACGATTCTTCTTGGTGATGTAGTTGCGGTGCTTGCACACCTCGCACGCCAAGGTGATCTTCGGCCGCACATCGGTTGAGGAAGCCACTTTGTTGCCTACTTTCGCGTCTTGCAGTTCTTCGGTCCCACGCTTGGGGGCCGAGGTCCCACCGTGCGCAGGCGGTATGTGTAGCGGTGGGGGGACTCGATCCCCCGACCTCACGATTATGAGTCGTGCGCTCTAACCAGCTGAGCTACACCGCCCTGTTCGGCCGCGACCGAGTCGGTCACAACCAAGCGAGCCCCCTGACGGAATCGAACCGTCGACCTTTTCCTTACCATGGAAACGCTCTGCCGACTGAGCTAAGGGGGCGTGCCGTCCGGGTCCAGCCTGCGAACAGTCCGTAACCGAAGAGCCTCAACGAGGTTACACACACGCTCTCAGTTTAACCAAAACCGCTGGTCACGCCGATTATGCGCGGTGCAAGTCCTCAGTGGCAGATATAGGATTCGAACCTATGTAGCTTGCGCGACGGATTTACAATCCGCTCCCTTTGGCCGCTCGGGCAATCTGCCGTGCCGCCGTCCACGAAACCGCTCCGCTCGCGCGGAGAAGCCGGTGAAGGCAACGGGTAGAAGAATACAACGTACCCCGTATGTCCGCGCAAATCTGCTGTTCAGACCGCTGATAGGCTGGTTCTCATGGCTGATTCTTCGTTTGACGTCGTGAGCAAGGTCGACCGCCAGGAGGTCGACAACGCCCTCAACCAGGCGGGCAAGGAACTCTCGCAGCGCTACGACTTCCGCGGCACCAACACCACCATCGACTGGTCCGGTGAAGAGAAGATCGTGATCACCTCCGACGCCGAGGAGCGCGCCCTGGCCGGCCTCGAGGTGTTCAAGGAGAAACTGATCCGTCGGGACATCTCCCTCAAGGCGTTCGACGCCGGCGAGCCCGTCTCCTCTGGCAAGACTTTCAAGATCACCGGAGAGCTGGTCCAGGGCATCGACTCCGAGCACGCCAAGAAGATCTCGAAGAAGATCCGTGACGAAGGCCCCAAGGGAGTCAAGGCTCAGATCCAGGGCGACGAGCTGCGCGTCTCGTCGAAGAAGCGCGACGATCTGCAGGCCGTCATCGCATTGCTCAAAGGCGAGGACTTCGGCATCGCGCTGCAGTTCGTGAACTACCGCTAGCCCTCACAGCTCGTCAGCGACAGACCCCGAGTCAAGCCGACTTGACACACTGATGACAAGTCGGCTTGACTTCTTGCATGCCCGAAACTCCGTCACCGGTGAAGGCGGCACGCACTCGAGCCGGTCTGCGGCAGGCAGATCTCGCCACGGCGGTGGGTGTCAGCCGGCAGACCGTGGTCTCGCTGGAGCGAGGCGACTACGCACCGTCGGTGTATCTGGCGATTCGGATAGCTCGGACCTTGAACAGTTCGGTCGAAGAGCTTTTTCCGCTACCCGAGGAGCACTGACATGTCACCGCAGACGAAGACCCTTCCCGCGCTCCTGCTGCGCAACACCGACGACTCGTGGGGCGACGAGCGCGAACGGGCCGTGATGCTCGAGGCCTACGCCTACGTGTTCATACTGGCGACGATCCTGCTGTGGACGCTGGCCGCGGTGTCCGCGTGGTTCGTTCCCGCCTGGGTCACCGTGGCCTTCTTCCTCGGACTGCTGATCCCGTCGGTCGAGTGGCAGCGGTACTGCCGGGCTCGCGGCGTCGACGCCCACGCCCTCGCCTACGGCGGCGAGTCGTGGGTGCGCACCGCTCTGATCGGCTGCTACTTCGGGGGCTGCGCGGTCTCGATGGCCACAGCCGTCATCGCCGAAATCGATCCCGGCGACGGCGTCGGCGGGGCCGTCGCCGGAGGAGTCGTCGGGGCCCTCGCCGCGGTGCTCGTCGGGCGCTGGGCGGCGAAGCGGAAGCAGGATCAGAACCGCTGACCGCCGTTGCGCGCCATCTCGTGGAGCCGCGCGATCCGGTCGGCGGTCGGCGGGTGCGTGGAGAACAGGCGCGACAGCTTCTCGCCGGGGCGGAACGGGCTCTCGATCATCAGGTGCGACTGGTTCGCCAGATCCGGCGTCGGAGGCAGCGGTGCGGCGGCGATGCCGCCCGAGATCTTCGAGAGCGCGGATGCGAGCGCCAGCGGATCACCGGTGAGCTCCGCGCCCGACGCGTCGGCCTGGTACTCCCGCGACCGGGACACCGACATCTGGATCACCATCGCGGCCACCGGACCGAGGATCGCGATCAGGATCATCGCCAGCGGGTTGGGCCCGTTGTCGCGGTTGCCGCCGAACGCTCCCATCCACATGGCCATGTTGGCCAGGCCGCTGATCACCGCGGCCATCGCGCCGGCGACGGAACTGATCAGGATGTCGCGGTTGTAGACGTGGGAGAGCTCGTGGCCCAGCACCGCCCGCAGCTCGCGCTCGTCGAGCAACTGCATGATCCCGGACGTGCAGCACACCGCGGCGTTCTTGGGATTGCGCCCCGTCGCGAACGCGTTCGGCGACTCGGTGGGACTGATGTAGAGCGCGGGCATCGGCTGGTGCGCCTGGGTGGCGAGGTCGCGCACGATCCGGTAGAGCTCAGGCGCCTGCACCTCGGTCACCGGCTGCGCGTGCATCGCCCGCAGCGACAGCTTCGCGCTGTTGAAGTAGGCGTAGGCGTTGGTGCCCACGGCGAGCAGAACCGAGAACACCAGGATGTTCGGGTTGTGGAACAACGCACCGATACCGACGATGATCGCGGACATCAAGCCCATCAACGCCGCCGTCTTGAGGCCGTTGAAATGCATGGCACCTCACTGTCAGAAGAACACTGTCCTTAGAACTTCATTCACAGTGGCAAACGTGCAGGACCACCCCGATAGTTCCAGCCGTTACCGCAGTCACTACGCGCGAAGAATACGCGAGTCGCGACGGTCAGCCGACGCGGTCGACCGTATAGCGCACGAGTGAGCTGAAAGCGTCGTTCGCCGGTCCCGCGGGCAGACCGGCGAGGAGCCCGTCGGCCTCGTCGGCCATCGCCTCCAGGCGAGCGCGGGCCTGCTTCATGCCCGCCGAGTCGACGAGCAGGTTCAGGGCCTCGTTCACCTCGCCGTCGTCGACGAGTGGTCGTGCCGCTCCGCTCTGCGGGTCGACGAGGAGCTGCGACAACCGCTCGCTGCCCGGCCCGTCGCCCGCGAGCGCCAGCAGCACCGGCAGCGTGTGGACTCCCTCGCGGAGGTCGGTGCCGGGCGTCTTGCCCGAGTCGCCGCTCACGGAGGCGATGTCGATGATGTCGTCGGAGACCTGGAATGCGGTGCCCACCACGTCGCCGAGCCGGGCGAGCGTGTCGACGGTGGTCGCGTCGGCGCCGGCGGTGTACGCGCCGAAGCGCCCGGCGGTCGCGATCAGCGACCCCGTCTTCTCCCACACCACCTTGAGATAGTGATCGATGGGGTCGCCGCCGGCGCTGACGCCGACGGTCTCACGCATCTGCCCGGTCACCAGTTCGGCGAAGGTGTCGGCGATGATCCGGACCGCCTCCGGACCCAGTGTCGACACCAGGTGCGAGGCCCTCGCGAACAGGAAGTCGCCCGCGAGGATCGCGATCGAGTTGGACCAGCGCGCGTTGGCGCTCGGCGCTCCCCTGCGCAGGGAGGCCTCGTCCATGACGTCATCGTGGTACAGGGTGGCCAGGTGGGTCATCTCGATGACGGTGGCCGAGGTGATGACGTCGTCGCTCCCCGGAGTCGTACCGAAGTGCGAGGCGAGGATCGCGAACATCGGACGGAACCGCTTGCCACCGGCCTTGGCCAGATGGGTGGCGGCTTCGACCAGGATGTCGTCCCCTGACGACAGCTCGCTGATCAACAGATCCTCGACGCGCTGAAGCGACTCCTGCACCTGCCCGGCGAACTCGCCGGTCCCGAGGTCCAGTCCGGCAAAAGTGGACTTCACGTGTTTGGCCCAATCCCATCGGTGATCCGAACGCCGCGGATTCGTCGTTCGGCGACACCAGAAGCGTAACTGCTCACGGCGACAGACATACTGGTCGGGTGACAAGCGCGACGCCCGGCGAAGCCGTTCCCGATTCCGCCGACCTTCTGGTGGTGGGCGCCGGACCCGCCGGTGCGGCGGCCGCAGCCCATGCCGCGGCCCGCGGATCGGATGTGGTGCTGCTCGACGCGGCGGTCTTCCCCAGGGACAAGACGTGCGGCGACGGGCTGACGCCGAGGGCGGTGACCGGCCTGCACCGGCTCGGCATGAGCGCTCTGCTCGACGGCCGTCCCCGCATCCGGGGCCTGGAGCTCAACGGCTGGGGCGCACGGCAGCGGGTCGACTGGCCGGCCGCCGACCGTTTCGGCGCGTACGGCAGCGCGATCGCCCGCACCGAACTCGACGACGCGATCCGCCGTTTCGCGCTCTCGCGCGGCGCCCGGATGGTGTCCGGGGCCAAGGCCGTCGGCGCGCAGCTGGTCGGCGGCCGGATCGAGTCGGTGACCGTGGGACGGGACGGTGAACGGCGTCAGATCCGCGTGCGGGACGTGATCGTGGCGGACGGTGTGCGATCGGCGCTCGGAAAGTCGCTCGGGCGCCGGTGGCACCGCGACACCGCGTATGGCGTGGCCGCGCGGTCGTACGTCGACTCGGGGAGGTCCGGCGACGCATGGATGGGCTCGCATCTCGAGCTCCGCGATCCGGACGGTGCGCTTCTGCCCGGTTACGGCTGGGTCTTTCCGCTCGGCGACGGAACGGTGAACGTCGGGGTCGGGGCTCTGGCCACGGCGGGCCGGCCGGCGTCGATGGCTCTGCGCCCGGTGGTGGAGCACTATGCGCGGATGGTGGCAGGTGACTGGCAGCTGACGTCGGCGCCGCAACGGATCGCTTCGGCGCTCCTGCCGATGGGCGGAGCGGTGAGCGGAGTGGCCGGAGCGAATTGGATGCTGATCGGTGACGCCGCCGCGTGCGTCAATCCGCTCAACGGCGAGGGGATCGACTACGCGATCGAGACGGCCGCCCTGGCGGTCGACATGCTGGAGTCGGAGCACGACTACTCGGTCGCGTGGCCGGGGCTGCTGCGGTCGGAGTACGGTGTCGCATTCGCCGCGGCGCGCCGGGCCGCGGGTCTGCTGACCGTCCCGCAGACGGTGCCGCTGCTCGGCCGGCCCGGGATCCGTTCGGCTCGGCTGATGTCGGCGGTGGTGCGCGTGATGGGCAATCTACTGACCCCGGACGACGCCGATCTCATCGCCCGAGCCTGGCGCGGCGCCGGCCGCATCGCTTCGACTCTGGAGGACCGGCCGCCGTTCAGCTGACCGGTCCGGGACTCACGCGGCGGGTTGCGCGCTCTTCACGCCCCGGTGGATCGCCACGATTCCGCCGGTCTGGTTCTGCCAGGTGACCTCGCCGAATCCGGCGTCGCCGATCATCGACGCGAGAGCGGCCTGGTCCGGCCACGCGCGAATCGACTCGGCGAGGTAGACGTACGCGGCGGGATTGCTCGACACCTTCGTGGCGACGGCGGGCAGCGCCTTCATCAGGTACTCCATGTAGACCGTGCGGAAGGGCTTGAGCGTCGGAGTGGAGAACTCGCAGATCACGAGCCGGCCGCCGGGCTTGAGCACCCGATTGAGTTCTGACAGGGCCAGGGGCACGTCGTTGACGTTACGGAGACCGAATGAGATGGTCGCGGCGTCGAAGGAGGCGTCCGCGAAGGGCAGGTGCAGCGCGTCCGCGGCCACCTTCGGCACCTTGCGGTTCGCTCCTGCTCGGAGCATGCCGAGTGAGAAGTCGGCGGCGATGCACGTGGCACCCGAGGCCGCGAGTTCGACGGTGGACACGGCGGTGCCCGCGGCGAGGTCCAGGACCACGTCGCGCGGCTTCAGGTCGAGCGCGCGGCGGGTGTTGCGCCGCCAGAGCCGGTCCTGACCGAATGAGAGCACCGTGTTCGTCAGGTCGTAGCGGCGTGCGACGCCGTCGAACATCTCGGCGACCTCGGACGGCTCCTTCTCGAGGCTCGCGCGCGTTCCGGCGCCGTGGTCGGTGCTGTCTGTCATGGAGTCCAGCCTAATCGCGGCGTGTGCGGCGCCCGGTCTCGGCCACCCCGACCATGAGGACGATCACCACCGCCCAGCCCGCGGCGATCACCGACAGTGCGGGGACGATCGACAACTGGGCATCGCGGCCGACCGGCCGGGCGAGGTTGTCGGGATCGGTGGTGTCGTAGTCGACGAGGATGCGCTGCCCGGTGGACAGATGCGTGGGGTACAGCAGGCCTAGTTTGGGGTTGCGCAGTACCCCGTCCGGGGTCACGAAGTTGACGGCGGCGTGCAGGCGGTCGGCGGAGATCACCTCGGCGACGGCGGTGGCCTTGTTGGCGTCGATCTTCGAGTCGTTGCGGTAGGCGCCGGCGATGATGACCGCGCCGATGAGACTCACCACGACGCCGACGGCCACCAGCGCGATCTGAATGCGCCGCTGCACTGTCCGGGTCATGACTGCTCAGGATAGTCGGGTGCCGCGTCGAGCCCGGCGGCGATCCGGGCGTGGAGTTCGCGCAGACCGTCACGGTTGGTGCGCACCTCGAGAACTTCGATGCCGCCCTCGGGCGCGGGGCCGGTGAGAGCGTCGGACAGCTCGTCGAGTCGCACGCGGCGGTGGCCGATGTTGAATCCCGCGCACATCGCGGCGAGGTCGGTGCGGTGCGGGGTGCCGAAGATCCGGTCGTAGACGCCGAGGTAGGCGTCGCGCGCGAAACGCGGATCGCCCTGTTCCAGGAGGCCGAAGATGCCGCCGCCGTCGTCGTTCGCGACCACGATGCGCAGATCGGCGGGGCGCGGCTCATCCGGGCCGATGACGAGACCGGTGGCGTCGTGGATGAACGTGAGGTCGCCCATCAGCGCGACGGTCCGTCCGCGGGCCAGGGCCGCGCCTATCGCGGTGGCGTTGGTTCCGTCGATGCCGGCGACCCCGCGATTGGACATCACCTTGACTCCGTCGGCGACGGTGCCCGCGAGCGCGATGTCCCGGATCGGGTTCGACGCACCGACCACGAGCGTGTCGCCGGGCGTCATCGCGGCGGCGACGGCCCGAGCCACGTGTAGACCCGTGCTCTGGTGTGAGGCGTCGAGCTCGGTCGTCACCGCCTGCTCCACCAGGTTGTTGACTCGCGCGGCCTCGTCGAGCCATGTCTGCCGGGGATCACCGGTGGCCACCGCCCGGGTGCCGGTTGCGACCACGTTGCCGGACACGTCGGGCCACCGCGGGCCGGTGGTCAGCGCGAATACCTCCACCGACGGATCGGCGAGCAGCCTCGACACGGAGCGGTGCAGAGTCGGGCGCCCGCAGATGATCGCCTGTTTCGGTCTCAGCTTGCCGAGTGCGAGCGGGTGCAGGGGGTTCGCCGCGCTCGGCGCGGTCGGCTCGGCGACGGTCGGCAGCGCTGCCAGTTCGGGATGAACTCCGGCGCCGTGCCCGGACACCACGACGGTGTCGCGCGAGAGGTCGATCTCCAGGGGGATGTCGAGCTTGCCGACCGGCGCGTGGGTCCACGGAGCGTCGCCGGGGCGCCCGGCGAAACGTCCGTCGTCCAGGACCGAGAGGTCGGTGTCCGGAAGGTCCCCCGCGTCGGGCACCAGCGGCTCGCGCAGCGGGATGTCGAACTGCACCGGCCCGGCGTTGCCGGTGCGCGCGCCGCGCGCAGATGCGAGGACCCGGCCCACCGCCGACCGCCACTGGGAGTTGGTGTCGAGGTCTTCCTCCGCGAGCCCGAGGCTGATGGCGGCGCGCACCTGGGTGCCGAACATGCCGAACTGCTCGATGGTCTGATTGGCGCCCGAGCCCAGAAGCTCGTACGGCCGGTTGGCGCTGATCACGACCAACGGCACCCGCGCGTAGTTCGCTTCGAAGACGGCGGGCCCGGTGTTCGCGACGGCGGTGCCGGAAGTCATCACAATCGGCACCGGGCGGCCGGAGGCCACGGCCAATCCGAGCGCGAGGTATCCGGCCGACCGCTCGTCGATGCGGACATGGAGCCGAAGGCGGCCCTGCGTGTCAGCCGCATGCAGCGCGAAGGCCAGCGGCGCGTTCCGCGATCCCGGGCACAGCACGGCCTCGGTGACACCGCCGCGGATCAGTTCGTCGACGATCACACGCGCCTGCAGGGTGGACGGGTTCATGGATATAGACCCTATGCGCCGGGACGAGGCAGCCGATCCGAAGGTCGGCTCCGACTCCGCGCCCTCCGGAAGCGGCCATGAAATATCGTCGGCACATGGGCTTCTACTCCGAGCACGTGCTGCCGCGGATCATCGTCAAGACCTGCGGGATGCCCGCGATGGACGATCTGCGGCGCCGGGCCTGCGAGCCGCTGTCCGGCGATGTGGTGGAGATCGGTTTCGGGTCCGGCTTCAACGTCGGCCGGTATCCGGCGGATGTGAGGCGTGTCGCCGCGGTGGAGCCGAGTGATACCGGTTGGCTGCTCGGGGCCGCGCGGGTCGCGGCGTCGTCCGTGCCGATCGAGCGGGGTGGTCTGGACGGGCAGCGGCTGCCCTTCGACGACGATTCGTTCGACTCGGCGTTGTCGACGTTCACCATGTGCACCATTCCGGAACTCCCCGTGGCGCTCGCGGAGCTGCGACGGGTCGTCAAACCCGGCGGGATTCTCGCCTTCCTCGAGCACGGCAGGGCTCCGGACCCCGGCGTACGCCGATGGCAGCGCCGGCTGGAGCCGATCCAGAAGCGTCTCGGCGGAGGATGCCACCTGACCCGCGACATCCCCGCAATGTTGGCCGAGGCGGGCTGGGAGATCGTGGCGCTCGACTCCTTTTACGCCGACGCGGCGCCGAAGCCCTTCGCGGCGTTCTCGCTCGGCTGGGCCCGGAATCGGTAGCTCGCGGGTCCGCCGGG
Source organism: Gordonia sp. PS3 (assembly GCF_041950545.1). Lineage (NCBI taxonomy): Bacteria > Bacillati > Actinomycetota > Actinomycetes > Mycobacteriales > Gordoniaceae > Gordonia > Gordonia sp. PS3. Next base: position 3,251,537 of record NZ_CP169524.1, read on the forward strand.
TTCCGAAGGTCTTTCCGGTGGTGGGCCCGATTCTTGCCGATGCCGTTCTCGCGGGTGCAGGTGCCGTGCTTGTCCTGCGTGGTGGATGGGGTTGAGGCGCCAGGGGTGGTCGGTGGTGGCTGGTCGCCAGGCCATGCGTCCGGTGTGGGGTCCGTCGGTGAGGATGGTGGTTTCCCATTGGCCGCGGTTGGTGCCGACGGCGCGGTTGTGGCGCCCGCACGCGGCGCCGAGGGCGTCGATGTCGGTGCGTCCGGCCGGGGTGATCCAGTCCGGTGCGTGATGGGCTTGAGTTTGGGCGAAGGGGCGGTCGCAGCCGGGGGCGGTGCAACCGCGGTCGCGCGGGCGAACAACGCCAACCGCTGCGCCTTACTCGCAAACCGAACCCCACGGCCCTGGTAGAGGACCTCGCTGGTGTGATTCCGGAAGACCGCCAGGTGCGGCACAGCCTCGGCAGCGAGCCGCACGAGTTCACCGATCGGAACACGGCTACCTGTCGCGGTCAACGCGATTCCGGCATGCGCGGCGAGATCCTGATCGGTGACGGTGATGACGAGTTCGGCCGGTATCCGGTTCGGTGCACCCAGTCCGCCGCGGGCGAGAACGTAATCGCACAGGGCCAGCAGCGCGTCGTGCGTGCGCTGAGCGGCACTGCGCAGATCCCGGCCCCGCGCCGCGGCGAGAGCCTCGGCGTCGATGCCGTCGGCGTTGATGGTTCCAGTCAGTGAGTCGGGGTCGGCGGGGTTGTTCATGCCGGGTGCGGCCCAGGCGGTGAGGATGACTTCGAACTTGGCGCGTAGTTCCGGGGTCATGGCGCCGCGGACTTTGCTCATGAGTTGTCGGTCTTGCGGGAGGATGGTGATTCCGCGTCGGCGTTGCCGGTCGACGTGATCGCTCTCCTGCCCGTCGGGGTCCAGGTGAGCGAGCAGGCGGTCACCGACCTTGCCCAGATCATCCGGATTCAACCCGACGGCTGCGTCGGCCAACTCCGCCTCGGCACGCGCTTTGACCTCCGGCGAGATGCAGCCCGGTACTTTCGCCAGCACCGCGGAGATCACCAACGCGTGTTCGGCGCCGACAGTCCCGGCCGCCACCGACGCGGCGGTGGCGGGCTTGCGGGGAGGCAGGGTTTCACCTTGAAAGTTGGAGAACTCGCCGATGGTCTCAGCCATCCGCAACCGCCGACCCGCCTCCCGGGTTCCCAGCCGCAGCCCTTGCGACAGGTATTGATGCGGATTCAGGTAGCCGGCGGTGCGGTGCGCGTTGCGGTCGGAGACCTCCACCAGCAGCGCCGCGGAGACGCCGTCCCAGCGTCGCCGAATGCGTTCGGCGGTCTGCGTGTGCGCCAGCAGTTCCGGTTCGGTCTCCGGCGACAGCGAGGTCTCGGCGAGTTTGACCGCCGCGGCATCGATCAACGCCAACAACTCCGCGGGCTGGTCCGGCAGCGCACCAATGGCGACGACAGTCGCGACCGAATCAGTGAACGGATCGGTCATCGCTGTCACCTCCCCCGAGTGTTTCAGCTGGTCACACCATATTTTCTTGACCTACCAGAACACTACCAATCGGGTATGACACAACGGATCGATGAATCGAACAGGCAAGCGGATGGTTCGTGCCGGCGGTGTAGATACCGTGTCGGCGGTCGGGATGCCAGTAGGGTCGACCCCATGAGTCGCGAATTCGACGTCGTCGTGTTTGGAGCCACCGGTTTCGTCGGTGAGCTCACCGCCCAGTACCTCGCCGACCATGCACCGGCGAGCACTCGCATCGCTCTCGCCGGGAGGTCGGAGACCAAACTCGCCGCGGTGCGACGACGCCTCGGCGAGCGCGCGCGCGACTGGCCGCTGATCGTGGCCGACTCGGACTCGCCGTCGTCGCTAGATGCGATGTGCGCACGTACGCAGGTGGTCTGCACCACGGTGGGTCCGTACCTGCGCTACGGCGAGAATCTCGTGATCGCTGCTGCGACCGCAGGCACCGACTACGTCGACCTCACCGGCGAGGTCCCGTTCGTCCGGCACTCCATCGACAAGGCCGACGAACTGGCCACCGCGTCCGGCGCGCGGATCGTGCATTCCTGCGGATTCGATTCGGTCCCGTCCGACCTCGGCGCGTATCTGCTGCACCGAACGATCGCCGAAGACGGCGCGGGCGAGATGACCGACACCACCATGGTGGTGACGTCGCTGCGCGGCGGCGTCTCCGGCGGAACGGTCGACTCGGTCCGGGTGATCGCAGAGATGGCGAAAGACGCGGAGACCAGAAGCCTGATCATGAACCCGCAGGCACTCTCCGGCGGGTCGGGTGAGACTCCGCGCGCGGGCCTCAACTCCGAGCCCAGCGATATGACGCCGGTCGACGCGAAGAAGGTCGACCCGAGCCTGCGGGGCACGCTCGCACCGTTCTTCATGTCGTCTTACAACACCCGCGTGGTGCGTCGTTCGAACTACCTTCTCGACGGTGCGTACGGTGACGCGTTCCGCTACCAGGAGACGATGTCGGTCGGCGGCGTGCCCGGCCTGTCGGCCGCACTGGCCGGGATCGTCACCGTCGGAACCGGAGCATTCCTCGGCGCGATGAGCTTCGCGCCCACCCGCAAGGTCCTCGACATGGTGCTCCCCAAGCCCGGCAGCGGCCCCGGAGAGAAGTCCCGCGAGACGGGCAACTTCGTCACCCAGACCTTCACCACCACGACCACCGGACGCCGGTATCGCTCACAGATGCGCGCGCACGGCGACCCCGGATACAAGGCGACCGCCGTGATGCTCGGCGAGGCATCGCTGGCTCTCGCTCTGGATCGTGATCGGCTCCCCGACCGCGCCGGCGTCCTGACCCCCGCGGTGGCGATGGGCGATGTGTTGATCGATCGCTTGCAGGCGGCGGGTTTCGTCGTCGAGGCGCACGAACTGAAGGCGTGAGCCCGACCCGTCGCGGCTACGCCTGACCGGGCCTCAGCTCGATGAAGAGTGCGTCCATCTCCGCGCACAGGCGGTCGCCGTCATGCAGCGTGCCGCGGACGAAGTTCTTGCGACCGTCGTGTTCGTGCACCCAGGTGCGCAGCACGAGGGGCGTCTCCAACGGAGTCAGTGACCGGTAGTTCACCGTCAGATAGGCGGTCCGCGCCGGCCGGCCGGCTCGCAGAGCCGCAGCCATGCCACCGAGGTCGTCGAAGGCGACCGCGACGTGCCCTCCGTGCGCCACACCGTTGCCTCCGAGATGGAACCGCCGGAAGATCACCTCCGCGTCCACCCCCTCCGGCCCACCGTTGCGCACCTCGTACGGCGGCAGGGTGATGTTGCCTCGCGACGGCAGGTCGATCCGGGTCCCCGACGGTGACGTCCACTCGTCGACGAGGGTCGTGTCGAGCTTGGCGTTGAGCTTCTTGAGGTCCTCGATCACCTCGTCGGCCAACTCGGGGGTCGGCGACGCGTACCGCACCTTGTCCATGAACGTGCGGACCTGCTCGACCATCTCGCCGTAGCTCGGTCCCCCGCGTTCGGTCGTGACCTCGAAGTCGGCGCGGAACCCGCCCTGGTGCGGTGACGTCTCCGACGCCTCTGTGCTCGACTGCTGTTCGGTTGCGCCCGTCATCGTTTCACCGTATCTTCCGCGCGACCGCCTCCTGTGGTCGGCTCAGACTTCTCCCTGCGACAGCAGCCTGTCGATCTTGGTCTCGATACGAGCGAGCCTCTCGTCGTCGGACGACCGCCGGGCGTCGGCGTGGCCGGCGCCGATCAGCAGATCGACGATCTGCCGTCCCACATCTGCCGTGTGCACCGGACGCCCGGCGTATCGCTGGCCGCGCGCGCTGTGCTCCAGCGTCCCGAAGATCATGTCGCGCGCCAGCGCCGACGGAAGCGAGGCGTCCACTTCTCCGCACCGCTTCATGTCGTCGATGACCGCGGTGTACAGCCTCGTGTAGCGGCGGTTGGAATCGATGACGACCGACGCCAGCTCCGTGCCGGGAAACGCCTGGGCGGTGTGGATGTACACCTGCACCAGGTCCCACTGCGTCGCCATCACCGCACACCAATCGTGGACCAGTCGGCGCAGCAGTTCCGACGGCGTCGCGCCGTCCTGCGCCAGAACCGCCTCGGCCTGGCCCTGCAGCCCCTCGTAGAACTCCCGGGTGACGGCGGTGAGCAGGCCGAGTTTGCTGGAGTAGTGCAGGAAGACGGTGCCCTCCGACACTCCCGCACGCCGGGCGATCTCGGCGGTGGTAGCCGCCTGAAAGCCCGACTCCGCGAAGCACTCCGCGGCGGCCGCACGCACGGCGCTGCGCGTGCGGTCGCTCTTCGATCCGGCCTGCCCCCGCGCCGCCGTCACGACGCCGGTCCCGTCTCGCGCATCAGCGGTGCTTGAATTCCGGTTCCCGCTTCTCCACGAAGGCCGCCATGCCCTCGGTCTGATCGGCGGTGGCGAACAGCGAGTAGAACAGGCTCCGCTCGGCGCGGACGCCTTCGGTGAGGCTCGACTCGAACGCGCGGTTCACCGCTTCCTTGCCGTACGACGCCGCGATGAACGACTTGCTCGCGATGGTCGCCGCGACCTCGCGAGCGGTGCTGACCACCTCGTCGGTCGGAACCACGCGCGACACCAGACCCGCCCGCTCCGCCTCGTCAACCTTCATCTGCCGCCCGGTGAGGACCAGGTCCATCGCCTTGGCCTTGCCGACTGCTCGGGTGAGTCGCTGCGATCCGCCGATCCCGGGGATCACGCCGAGGTTGATCTCGGGCTGACCGAACCTGGCGTTCTCGCCGGCGATGATGATGTCGCAGAGCATGGCCAACTCGCAGCCGCCGCCGAGCGCGTAGCCCGCAACCGCCGCGATGATCGGAGTGCGGGTGCGCGACAGTTCGTCCCACGCGCCGAAGAACTGCTGGCCGACCACCTCGCTGAAGCTCTTCGACTGCATCTCCTTGATGTCGGCGCCTGCGGCGAAGGCCTTCTCCGAGCCGGTGATGACGATGGCGCCGATCTCCGGGTCCGCGTCGAAGCCGCGCACGGCCGCAACCACTTCGCCCATCAGTTCGGTGTTCAGCGCGTTGAGGGCCTTGGGACGGTTCAGGGTGATGACGGCGACGCGGCCGTCGGTCTCGGTGAGGATGGTCTGGTACTCGGTCATCTGCGGTTCTCCAATGGCTGTCGGGTGCGGTCGGGCATGAGGTTCACGGGTTCACAATGGTGAGTTCGAGCCCCTCGGGCAGCGGCGCGAAGAAGGCGTCCACGTCGGCCTCGGTGACGTCGCCGATCTCCGCGGGACTCCACGACGGATTGCGGTCCTTGTCGATCACCTGCGCCCGGATCCCCTCGGCCATGTCGTGGCTGCGGACGCATCGCACCGACACCCGGTATTCGCGGGCGAGCGCCTCGTCGAGAGTCGGCAGCGGGTTGCGGAGCGCCCGCAGCGTCACCGCGAGGGTCGTCGGGCTCTTGGCCCGGAGCGTCGCGGCCGCCTTCTCCGCCGCTTCGGTGCCGACGGCCTCGCAGCGGCGGACGATCTCGGCGACGCTGTCGGCGGCGAAGGCCTCGTTGATCCAGTCGCGCTGGGCGTACAGATCGGACGCGGGCGGCTTCTGGGCGTAGGTGGCCAGCGCCTCGTCGACGGTGGTCGCGGAGACGGCCTTGACGAAGGCGTCGAGATCTGCGGCGGGGACGTAATGGTCCGCGATGCCGAGGGCGATGGCATCGGCGCCGTTGATCGAGGCCGCCGTGAGGCCCAGGTACACGCCGAGTCGGTCCGGAATCTGCGAGAGAAGGTGCGTGCCTCCGACGTCGGGGACGAAGCCGATACCGGTCTCCGGCATCGCGAGCCGGGTACGGTCGGTGACCACGCGGGTGTTGGCGTGTGCGGAGACGCCGACACCGCCGCCCATGACGATCCCGTCCATCAGCGCGACGTACGGCTTGGGGAACTTCGCGATCTCGGAATTGAGCTGGTACTCCTCGCGCCAGAACACCGCCGACGGGCAGGCCGTAGCCTCTGCGTCGCCGGCGCCGGCATCGACGAGTGCCTTGGCGTCGCGGTGAATCGACACGATGTCGCCACCGGCGCACAGTCCGCGCTCGCCGGCGCCGGAGAGCACCACCGCCTTCACCGCCTCGTCCTCGCGCCACTTACGCAGCGCGGCCGACATCAGATCCACCATCTCGTCGTTCAGGGCGTTGATGGCCTTCGGGCGGTTGAGGATCAACCGGCCGACGCCGCCTTCCTGCGACACCACGACGGGCTGGTTCATCGAGCCTCCTGCTTCTTGATCGACACGTCCTCCGCGAGAAATCGGAGTGACACTCAGTTTGGAACCTAGCATCTGAACATCGGTAATAGAAGATGGAGGTCGCACTCCCAACGACGGACTTGAGCGCCACTGCATCGGTGCCGGCAGACCACCCCGTCACCGTCGCCGCCCACGCCGACTCGCGCCGACCGGGCTCCAACTAGGCTCGGAAGACATGACGACCGACTCCAGCCCCTTCGACCCGTCCGCATGGCGCACCGTCCCCGGCTTCGAGGACCTCACCGACATCACCTACCACCGGCACACCGGTGAAGGCCGCGCCAACGGCATCGTCCGCATCGCGTTCGACCGGCCCGAGGTCCGCAACGCCTTCCGACCGCACACGGTCGACGAGCTCTATCGAGCCTTCGACCACGCGCGTCGGACCCCGGACGTGGGCACAGTGCTTCTGACCGGCAACGGCCCGTCGCCCAAGGACGGCGGCTGGGCCTTCTGCAGCGGCGGCGACCAGCGCATCCGCGGCCGCAGCGGTTACCAGTACGCCACCAGCCACGATTCCGATGTCACCGCGGCGACCGTCGACGGAGTGGACGAGGCGCGGGTCAAGGCCGAGGGCGGACGACTGCACATCCTCGAAGTCCAGCGGTTGATCCGCACCATGCCGAAGGTCGTCATCGCGGTCGTCAACGGCTGGGCCGCGGGCGGCGGCCATTCGCTGCACGCGGTCGCCGATCTGACCCTCGCGTCCCGGGAACACGCCCGGTTCAAGCAGACCGACGCCGACGTGGGCAGCTTCGACGCCGGTTACGGCAGCGCCTACCTCGCCAAGCAGGTCGGCCAGAAGTTCGCCCGCGAGATCTTCTTCCTGGGCGAGGCCTACGACGCCGAGACCATGCATCAGATGGGCGCCGTGAACCGCGTCGTCGATCATGCAGAACTCGAGAACACGGCCGTCGAATGGGCACGGAAGATCAACTCCAAGTCGCCCACCGCGCAGCGGATGCTGAAGTTCGCGTTCAACCTGACCGACGACGGGCTGATGGGTCAACAGGTCTTCGCCGGCGAGGCCACGCGTCTGGCCTACATGACCGACGAGGCGGTCGAGGGCCGGGACGCCTTCCTGGAGAAGCGTGATCCGAACTGGGACTCGTTCCCGTACTACTACTAGACCCGCCAGTATTGAGACCGCCCGCGCATCCACCTTCTGATTGATCTTGGCCTAACACCAAGACACGGTCCGCGCAGCCGGTCGATCTGGTGAGATCGACGCATGACAGGTGCTCCCCCCGGTTCCACCCTGCCCGCAAACACCTCAGCGCCCACCCGCCGGGACTGGATCGGCCTCGCCGTCCTGTCGGTCGGGCTGGGCCTGATCGTGCTCGACGGAACGATCGTCGGCGTCGCGCTGCCGGCGATCATCAGCGACCTGAGTCTCGACCTCACCGACGCCCAATGGGTCAACAGTCTGTACGCGGTGGTGTTGGCGGCACTGCTGCTCTCGACGGGCCGACTCGCCGACCGCTGGGGTCGCAAACGGATGTTCCTGTTCGGACTCACCGTCTTCGTCGCCGGCAGTCTGCTCGCCGCCGCCTCCGGGTCGGCGGGCACGCTGATTGCGGCCCGTGCGGTCCAGGCGGTCGGCGCGGCGTTCATCATGCCCTCGACCCTCTCCACGGTGAACGCCGTCTTCCGCGGTCGCTACCGGGCCGCAGCCTTCGGTGTCTGGGGCGCGGTGATCTCCGGCGCGGCGGCGGTGGGACCGCTCGCGGGCGGCGCCCTGACCCAATGGGCGTCGTGGCACTGGATCTTCCTCGTCAATCTGCCGCTCGGTCTCGTCGTGGCGATCGCCGCGATCTTCACGGTGTCCGAATCGAAGGGCGGCGACGATCGGCCCGGCGCCGATGTCGACGGCGCGATGCTCAGCATGATCGGTTTCGGCGCACTGGTGTTCGCCGTGATCGAAGGGCCCGACCTGGGATGGTGGACGCCGAAGGGCGAGCTGAAGGTGTTCGGATGGAGGTGGCCCGAGCAGGCGCCGATCTCGATCGTCCCGGTGGCCTTCGCGGTGGCGGCGTCGGCTCTGGTCCTGTTCGTCGTCTGGGAGCGTCATCGCCGGAACAACGGGCGGTCGGCGATCCTCGACCTCCGGCTGTTCGGCCTGCCCACGTTCTCGTGGGGCAACGTCACCGCCGCCGCGGTGGCGGTCGGAGAGTTCGGCATCATCTTCGCGCTGCCGCTGTACCTCGTGAACGCGCTCGGCCTCGACGTGATGCAGGCCGGCCTGGTCCTGGCCGCCATGGCGATCGGAGCCTTCGTCTCCGGCGCCATGGCACGACACCTCGCGGCCAGGCTCGGTGCCCCCGCCGTGGTGCTGCTCGGCCTCGGTCTCGAAGTCGCGGGGGTCCTGATCCTCGTAGTGGTGATCGGGAGCTCCACCTCCGGCTGGATCATCGCGCTGCCGTTGATCCTCTACGGCCTCGGTCTGGGGCTGGCTTCGGCTCAACTCACCGGGACCGTCCTCCGCGACGTTCCGGTGGACGACTCCGGTCAGGCGTCGGCCACCCAGAGCACGGTCCGGCAGGTCGGATCGGCACTGGGCACGGCCTTCGCCGGCGCGGCGCTGTCGGTGGCACTCGCGACGACCCTGCCGACCGCACTCGACCACGCCGGCTTCAGCGGCCCCGCCGCGGACCAGGTGGCCGCCGCCACCCGCGAGTCAGCGGGCACCACCATCACGATGCTGCGCGCCGAGGGGGTCCACAGCCCGCTCGGCGACCGGACCGACGCCGCGGTCGGCGCACTCTCGGAGGGATTCGCCGACGCCACCCGATGGTCGATGGTGGTCGCCGTCGCATTTCTCGCGCTGGGCTTCCTCGGCGCGGCACGACTGCGCCGCGCCGCCGCCGCACCCGCGCGGACCTGACGGGCCGGGCTCAGCCGATGAGTTCCTTCAACACCCGCATGTCCTCCACCCGGCGGTTGTGGGACGCGGCGGCCGGCGAGGCCAGCAGCACGCCGACACCGCTGGCGCGGAACCGCTCGACCTGCTCGGCGACCTTCGACCGCGGACCGATGAGGCTGATCGCGTCGATCAGACCCTGGGGAATCGCCGCGGCGGCCTCGTCCTTGCGGCCGTCCAGATACAGATCCTGGATCAGCGCGGCCTCGTCGACGTAGCCGTACCGCTGGACCAGCGAGTTGTAGAAGTTCTTGCCGCGGGCTCCCATGCCGCCGATGTACAGCGCCGAGTGGTGCCGCACCGCGTTCTCCGCCGCCGCGATCTCGTCGGCGTCCTCGGTGATCAGCGCACTGGCCTGAATGACGATGCGCAGTTCCGGCAGATCCGGGTCGCGCTTGGCCCTGCCTGCCGCCAGCGATTCACCGAAGGCGGCCTCGACGTAGTCGGGGTGGTACAGGAAGGGCTGCAGTTCTTCGAACATCTCGGCGGCCAGTTCGACGTTCTTGGGCCCGATCGCCGCGAGCAGCATCGGGATGCGGTCACGGACGGGGTGGTTGATGATCTTCAGCGCCTTGCCGAGCCCGCTGCCGCCGTCCTCCTTCGTCAGCGGCAGCTGGTAGTGCTTACCGCGGTACTCGACGCGCTCGCGGCGCCACACCTTCCGGCAGATCTCGGCGTTCTCGCGCGCCCGGCCGAGCGGGAAGTCGTACTTGACGCCGTGGAAGCCCTCGATCACCTGCGGACCGGAGGCACCGATGCCGAGAACCGCACGACCGCCGCTGATGTAGTCGAGGCCGGCCGCCGTCATGGCGAGATTGGTTGGCGTGCGCGAGTACATCGGCAGGATGCCGGTCTGCAGTTCCATCGTCTCGGTGCGCGCGGCGATGTACCCGAGCTGACTGACCGCGTCGAAACTGTAGGCCTCGGGTACGGTGACCCGGCTGACGCCGACCCCCTCGAAGTCCCGGAGATTATCGATGGTCTCGCGGAAGTCGCCCGCGTAATTGATGGGCATGCCCAGCGTCATCGGCGTCATGGGCTGATTCTGGCACACGTTTTTCACCGGCGATCGGCGAGACCGCCCGCGTCCGGCCGCCACCTGATCGGAGGCCGCGTTCACCTGCCGGTCACCTCTGTTCCACCGGGACGTCGGAAACAACCGGCAACTCCCGGTGGCGCGAAGCCCACCGACAGATGAACTTTCCGTTAACGCACCTCCGGAGAACAGAAATTAGCAGGTCAGAGCACAAAAGTCGGACCTTGGGCGAGTTGACTCGACCCACGGTTCCCCGGTCATAGTGGTCGCATGACCGCAGAGATGCTCATCCTCGTGCTGTTGATCGTCACAGCCCTCGGCTTCGACTTCACGAACGGGTTCCACGACACCGGCAACGCGATGGCGACGTCCATCGCGACCGGCGCTCTGAAGCCGAAGGTCGCGGTCGGTCTCTCCGCGATCCTCAACCTGGTCGGCGCGTTCCTCTCGGTCGAGGTCGCCGCCACCATCACCAAGGACGTGCTGAACATTCAGCAGACGTCCGGTGACGCCAAGGGTGAACTCGTCGCCGGTCTCGACGCGAACAAGGCGCTGATCATCATCTTCGCCGGTCTGATCGGCGCGATTCTCTGGAATCTGTTCACGTGGCTCTTCGGTCTGCCGTCCAGTTCGTCGCACGCGCTGTTCGGCGGCCTGATCGGCTCGGGTCTGGCGGCGATCGGAACCTCGGGCATCAACTGGCACGGGATCCTCGCGAAGGTGATCGTCCCCGCGCTCTTCGCTCCGGTGATCGCATGCATCGTGGCCTCGGTCGGCACACTCATCATCTACGCCATCTCCAACGGCATCTCGGAGAGCAAGCGCGAACGCGGTTTCCGCAACGGTCAGATCGCCTCGGCCTCGCTGGTCTCCCTCGCACACGGCACCGGCGACGCGCAGAAGACGATGGGCGTCATCGCCCTCGCCCTGATCGCCACCGGTCATTTGGATTCGGGAAGCGTGGCTCACGGTCTGCCGTTCTGGGTGGTCCTCTCGTGTGCCGGGGCGATCGCACTGGGCACCTGGATCGGCGGTTGGCGCATCATCCGCACGCTCGGCAAGGGACTGGTCGAGATCCAGGCTCCGCAGGGCATGGCCGCGGAGGCCTCGTCGGCCGCGATCATCCTCACCTCCTCCGCTGCCGGCATGGCGCTCTCGACCACTCAGGTGGCCACCGGATCGATCCTGGGCAGCGGACTGGGCAAGAAGGGCGCGGAGGTCCGCTGGGGCGTCGCCGGCCGCATGGCCGTCGCCTGGATCACCACACTTCCGGCCGCCGCCGCGGTCGGCGCCCTCTGCTACTGGCTCGCCAGCCTGATCGGCGGCGCACCGGGCGCGATCGTCATCTTCCTGATCCTCGCCGGGCTCTCCGGCTACATGTACTACCGGGCTCAGCAGCAGAAGGTCGACGCCGACAACGTCAACGCCGACTGGGACGAGACGACGAACTCGCCGGTTCCCGCAGCCACCGAACAGTCCTGAACCCAGCTTCCGCGAAAGGCACCTCCATGGACATCGTCTCCGCCATCACCAAGGTTCTCGCCGTCGGGCTGTTGTTCGGCGCCGGTCTGCCCGCACTGTTCGCCGTCGGTATGCGCCTGGAGGCAGCCGGGCACGGCGATCTCGGCAAGCCCGCGAACCCCGTCCTCCGCATCATCGGATACCTGATGTTCGCCCTCACCGCGGCCGTCATCGTCGTCGGCATCCTCTGGATCTGCCGGCAGACCCTGAACTACTACTTCGATCTCAGGATCTTCCCGGACTTCGCCTACAAGAGCTGACCGCTGCGCGACCGCTAAGACACGAGGAGACACCATGCCCCCATCGCTGTTTGAGAACGTCATCAAGTGGATCCGCGCCGGGTACCCCGAAGGCGTCCCCGCCACCGAGTTTCCGCCGCTGCTCGCACTGCTCCGACCGGTTCTGTCGGAGAGCGAGATCACCGATGTGATCCTGAGCCTCGCGCTGGAGCACGGCACCGAGACTCCCGCGACTCCCGAGCGGATCCGCGACGCGATCCACGCCGTCACCGAGCAGGCGCCGTCCGAGGAGGAGACGCGGCAGGTCGCCGCACGACTCGCGGCCGCCGGCTGGCCGCTCACCGATCGCGTCCCGGTATCGGACTGAACGGAGGAGTATGGATCGCCCCTCCTTCCTGAGCGGCGTGGTCCGCTGGCTGCGCGCCGGCTATCCCGAGGGGGTGCCGAGCCGCGACTATCAGCCGCTCTTGGCGCTGTTGCGCCGACAGCTCACCGAGGACGAGATCAGGCAGGTCGCTCTCGAGCTCGTCGACACGCGTGCTCCGGAGCCGATCAACCGGATCGATGTGGGCGTCGAGATCTCCAAGGTCACTCAGGAACTGCCCCGCCAGGAGGACGTCGACCGGGTACGGCAGACTCTGAAGGCAGCGGAGTGGCCCTTCGACGACGAGCCGCTCGCGCCGCCCGATCGGCCCGAGAACCCGGAGGAACCGTCCTGAGAGTCCTGCAACCGCTCGAACTGCCGGCGGGACCGGCCGTCCTCGAGGCCCGCCGCGACCTGCTGGCACTCCTGGACGGCGACGCCGCCTATCTCCCGCTTCCCGTCGGCGACGACGCCGAGACGCAGAGGCTCTCGCACGCCCTGGCGCTCGGCGAGCCCATCGACGACGACGCCGCGCTCGTCGTGTCCACCTCGGGGACCACCGGCACTCCGAAGGGCGCGGTGCACACGGCCGCCTCCCTGCGCGCCTCCGCAACGGCGACGGCCGACGTGCTCGGCGGCCCGGGCAGCTGGCTGCTCGCGCTTCCGCCGCACCACATCGCGGGACTGCAGGTGATGCTGCGGTCCCTCGCCGCCGGTCACGATCCCGTCGTACTCGATCTCGCGGCCGGATTCGACCCGTCCGCACTGCCCGGACTCGTCGCCGCCATGCCCGGTGACCGCCGATACACCTCGCTGGTCCCGACTCAACTGCGCAAGGCTCTCGACGTGCCTGCCGCGGTCGCGGCGCTGGGCCGGTTGGACGCCGTTCTCGTCGGCGGCGCGGCCACCCCGCCGGCACTCCTGGCCCGCGCACTCGACGCCGGCCTGCCGATCGTCCGCACCTACGGGATGAGCGAGACCGCCGGCGGTTGCGTGTACGACGGCGTGCCCCTGCCGGGCGCGACGGTCCGGATCGACGGATCCGGCGGCGCCGAACCCGGCCGGGTGGTCCTCGGCGGCGCGACGCTGGCCCGCGGCTACCGCAACATGCCCGACCACCCGGCGTTCGCCGAACCCGGATGGTTCCGCACCGACGACCTCGGCGTCCTCGACGACGGTGTTCTGCGCATCGTCGGCCGGGCGGACGAGGCGATCACCACCGGCGGCCTCACCGTGGTCCCGCAGGTGGTCGAGACGGTCCTGGGCGAGATGCCCGGCGTCGCCGACTGCGCGATCCTGGGCGTCCCCGACGAGCGGCTCGGCGAGAAGGTGGTCGCGGTGATCGTCCCCGTCCCCGGAGCCCGGCGCCCCGGACTCGACGACGTCCGCGAGTTCGTCTCCGACCGCCTCGACCGCTACGCGGCCCCCCGCGCAGTGTTCACCGTCGGAGAACTGCCGCTGCGCGGGCCCGGCAAGGTGAATCGTCGGGCGTTGCGCGAACGGTTCGCCTGACGCGTCACGCCGCCGCGGGAACGTCGGTCGGTTCCTCGGCGGGGTTCGCCGTGTTCGCGGAGTCCGCCTCCGCGGCACCGGTTTCGGCCGCGTCGTCGGACTGCGACGACGGGGCGGCGACACCGGTCTCGGGCGCAGTCGTCGCGGGCGCACTGCTCTCAGGCGCAATCGCCTCGGGGGCGGTCTCCACCGTGCTCGTCTCGGGAGCCGCATGGCGCGGCCCGTCCGACGTCGCACCATTCCGCTGCTGCGGCTCGGCCCATTCGCCGTTCGCGTCGAGCAGCCGGTGCGCTCCGCCGGAGGAGAGCGGGACGTCGACCACCGGAGCCTTCGGATCCGCATCGCCGGCGGTGATCTCATGAGTCGGATAGAAGGACTCCGCTGCCCGGTCCCACTTCTCCAGCCGCTCCTGGGACACCTGGATCCCGACCGCCCGATAGACCATCGCGGTCAGCAGCGCGAGCGGGTGGTACGTGTCGTAGATCTCGTAGGTGGTGTTCCCCTCGACACTCTGCAAGGTCTTGACGTGCTCGAGGTTCTCGATGTGCGCATAGGTGTACTCGCCCGGATCGGAGTGGATCGCGAGGAAGCCCGCCGCGTTGACCAGGACCGAAGCCACGGGGCGGTACCAGATCCACTGTGTGTGGGCGACGGGATCGCCCTGCACGATGACCTGAACGACCTTCACCTCGGCGGAGTCGGCGGGGTTGCGGGCACCGTCGTTGTCGACTCCGAACAAGCCCATCAGCGGCGTCGCGAACGGGGTTCGGCTCAGCCGCGATTTCAGTCCCCAGGGCCCGCGCGGATCGGAGACGAGCAGGATGGTGCTGTCGGATCCGAGCAGCCCCTCCTCTGCCGCCTGCTCCACGGCGTTGCCCAGTGCGTCGGAACCCTGCGAGTAACCGGTGTAGACCACCACCCGATCGGCGTCCTGGAACGCCCGCATCACGCTGAGGGTGTTCGCGGTGCCGACGTCGCGCGACTGGTCGTAGGTCGGCGCGAAGAAGGGCAGCAGCCGACCCGACTTCCCGGAGATGATCGGGCCGAACGATTCGGGGTAGGTCACGATCGTCGACTCACGGCCCCCGACGATTCCGTTGATCCGCGGATAGCGGACGTCATCCGTCCCGGGAACGACGACGACGTGCGCGTCGTCGTCCGCCCCCTGGACCCAGTCACCGAGCACATCGGTGTACTCGGTGACCGCCGGACCGGCAGTGGCGACCGACGGCAGGAAGACCGGAGTGGGTGTCGCGGCGACCGCGGCGGGCGCGGCCAGTCCGAGACAGATTCCGCAGATCGCCGTCGACGTGGCAAGTGTGCGCTTCATGATTCTCTCCCCCGACGCAGAACTGTGCGTCCGCGGCACCGAGCCTCGGACGCACCTGACAGCATTCTATGAGAACATGCCGTGACCTGCGCGGACAGTCCCTGGAAGAGTGACGGTCGAGTGACCGACACCAGACCTGGGGACACCGGGATGAGATGATGTGGCCTGTGGCAACAGTGACTCAGTGGATCGAAGGCGCACGACCGCGCACCCTGCCGAACGCGATCGCCCCGGTGGTCGCCGGGACCGGCGCGGCCGTCCACCTCGGTGACGTCACCTGGTGGAAGGCCGGTCTCGCACTGGTCGTCGCACTGGCGCTGATCGTAGGCGTCAACTTCGCCAATGACTACTCCGACGGAATTCGTGGCACAGATGACGACCGCGTCGGTCCGCTGCGCCTGGTGGGTTCCCGCCTGGCGAGCCCGCGAGCGGTCAAGACCGCGGCGCTCATCTCACTCGGCATCGGCGCGGTCTGCGGACTCGTCCTCGCCGTGGCGACGGCCTGGTGGCTGGTGCTCGTCGGAGCGGTCTGCATCGCCGGCGCGTGGTTCTACACCGGAGGCAAGCGACCCTACGGCTACCTCGGCTTCGGTGAGATAGCCGTGTTCGTGTTCTTCGGTCTCGTCGCGGTGCTCGGTACGCAGTTCGTCGCCGCGGGCTCCGTGGACTGGATCGGCGCCGGCTGCGCTGTGGCCGTCGGCAGCCTCTCGAGCGGAGTCCTCGTCGCGAACAACTTGCGCGACATCCCGAGCGACACCGAATCGGGCAAGATCACTCTCGCTGTCCGGCTCGGCGACCGCCGGACCCGGACGTTCTACCTGCTCCTCTGCGTGATCCCGGTGATCGTCAGCGTCGCCGTCGCAGTCGTCGCCCCCGCCGCCGCTGCCGGCCTGCTGGTGATCGTCCCCCTCGTCAAACCGGTGCGACTGGTCCTGGGCGGCGCCCAGGGACGCGACCTGATCCCGGTGCTCGCGCTGACCGGCATCGCGATGCTCGTGTGGTCCGTGGCGACGGCGATCGGGCTCGCCCTGACATAGGACGAGCCCGATGGGCTGGCGTCAGCCGGCGGTGGTGCCCTCGGGCAGCAGCGCCGTCACCGCGGCACGCAGGTCGTCGACGGTCGTGGCCGACTCCACCACGGCGGTCGCCGCCGGGTCGGCGCCGTCGAGGATCGCCAAGAGGACTCGTTCCACGGTGAGTTCCCGCTCGTTCTCGGCCCGGGCCGTCATCGCGGCCCTGCGGAGCGCCTCGCGGGCCGCCTCCGACATTCGGCCGCCGCGACCGCGGCCACGCGGACCCCGGCGTCCACGGCCGCCCTCCCAGGCGCCGAACCAGATTCCGTCCGGACCGAACTGGGCCTGGAAACCGGGGCCGTCGAACGATGCCGGTCCCCCATGCGGACGTCCGTGATGGGGCCGCCCGCCGCGGCCGCGGCCGCGCTCGGGGCGCTGCCCCCAGCCCTCCGACAGGTCCTCTCCGAAGCGGTCGCCGACCGCCTCGCGCACCTTGTCGAGGTCGATGCCGATGCTGCGCAGGGCCTCCCGGTCCTCTTCGTAGCGGTCGCGAACGTCCTCGACGGGACCGTCGTCGTCGTTTCGCACCACCTTCCGTGCCTCCGCCAGAGTCAGACCCTGGTCGGTGAGCACGGTGAACAGCGGACTGCGAGCATTGCACAGCATTCCGAGGATCAGGTGGTCGGTGCCGATCTGCCGGCTTCCGAGGTCTTTGGCCTCCTGCACCGCGAACATGAAGCTCGCGCGTGCGTCTGAGTTGAAACGGTCAAACATCGTTGCCGTCCTTTCCGGCCGCTTCCGCGACCTCTCGATACGAGTGCTTCTGATGCACCGCTTGACGACTGATCTGCAGGACATCGGCGATCGCCTGCCAACTCCATCCCTGCGACCTCGCCGAAGCCACATGGACGTCTTCGAGCCGGTCGGCGAGAGTCCGCAACGCCCGAACCACACTCAATCCCGTCGCCGGGTCGGCGCTGGCCGCCGACCGAACCATCGGATCGGGGTTGTTCACGCTTTCGTCTGTGTGCATGATGTCAATTTATCTTGACGGAATTGCCCTGTCAAGAAAAATTGACAATTCTTCAGTCGTCCACAAGCGAAGTCGAGATGTTCATCCGCGAGGCCCGCATCGCGGGCACCCCGGCGCCGAGCAGACAGAGCAGCACCGGGATCGCCACGTAACCGAAGGCGCTCCACTGCGGCGCGTACCGGATGTCGATCGACGTGGTCTGTGTGAGGATCACGTCGGCCAGCACATGCAGTCCGCTGCCGAGTATCAGCCCGGTCACCGCGCCGACCAGCGCGATCGACGCGGCCTCGCTGAGCACCATCCGCGACACGAAGCGACGCGAGGCACCCATCGCCCGCAGCACAGCGAGTTCCCGGCGTCGTTCCAGAACCGAGAGCAGCAGCGTGTTCAGGAGCGCGACGGCCGCGGCCCCGGCGACGATCCACTGGATCGCGACGGTGAAGGCACCGGCCTGCTGGGCGCTCCGCTCGGTAGCGACGAGCGCCTCCTGCCCGGTGTACACATGGACCGGCCAGTCTCCGCGGCCCGGATGCCGCGCCGCGATCGCGGTCAGCCGCTCGCGCACCTGCTCGTGATCGGCGCCCGGCGCCACCGTGACCTGCAGGTAGGTATCGCCGTCGCGCCGGAACCACTCGTTCAGGAGCCGGTTCGCCACCGCGCCCACCCCCGAGTCGATGGCCACGTAGTCGACGATGTCGCGTACCACCAGTTCGCGGTAACCGGACGGGGTCGCGAGTCGAACGGTATCGCCCACCCGCACCCCGAGTGATCGTGCGAGGACCTCGGAGAGCAGGATGCCCCGCCCGGCGAGGGTCTCGCGGACCGCATCCTGCGAGGACTTGCGGACGAACGGCGCCGCGGCACCCGGTTCGAGGCCCTGGAGCAGGACGCGCGCGTCGGCGATGTTGACCGTCGCCCACTGTCCGCCCACCACATCGGTGACGCCGGGAACGGCACGGACCTCCTGTGCGATGGCCGGGTCGAGCGCGGGCCCGAGCGGCATCGAGTCCGCGTCGCGCGAGGAGACGTAGAAGTCGGGGTCCGACAGCCCGGTGAGCGAACTGGAGATCGACCCGATCAGGTTGTTCAGCGAACCGGAGATACCCACGCCGACGGCGATCGCCACCGCCACCGTCATCACGGTGGCCCACACGCGGCGCGGTGCGCGTTCGCTGTTGACCGCGGCGAGCCGGCCGGGTCCGCGCAGGCGGTTCGACGCACCGACCACCGCCCGGACCAGCAACGGCATCAGCGCGAAGCACAGAAGGAGCCCGCCGGCCGAGTAGACGGCGCCGGCGACGATCGCGGCACGTCCCGGCACCGTCTCGGCGACGACCCAGGCCACCGCGATCGTCGCCGCCCCCGCGACTCCGCTCGCGATCAGCAGTCCCGCGGCCGGCGGCCGGGCGTCTGCCGCCTCACCCGGAACCATCGCCTCCACCGGTGCCACCGCGAACACCGATCTGGCCGCCAGGACGGTCGCGCCGACGCATGCGACCACACAGGCGGCCACCGCGACCACCGGTGCGTACGCCGGCAGGTGATACCCGACGGCCACCCCGACGGTCTCGGACGTGTCCGGCAACCGCCCGACGATCCACCGTCCCGCGAGCACCCCGACCGGGACCCCCGCCGCACCGCCGACGAGGCCCAGGACCGCCGACTCGGCCAGGAGATCGCCGACGAGGTGCCTGCGCCGCGCCCCGAGCGCCCGCACCATCGCCAGCGACTGCCTGCGAGAGGCGACCGCCATGTTCATCATGTTGAACACCAGGAAGGCCGCGATGATCAGGGAGACCAGCGAGACGAGCAGGGTGGAATCGTGCGTCACCGAGTTGGCCGTCTCGACCTGCGCGACCCGGAAATCCGGATCCACCACGCTCGCGCGGCCGTCGACCACCCGCGCGACCTGCGCGCGCAACCGGGCCTCCGGGACGCCGGGGCCGGGGACGACGAGGATCGAGTCGACCGCACCGTTCAGTCCGGCGAGACGCTCCGCGAGACCGAGATAGGCGAATACGAACCGTCCGCCGTTCAACGCGGTCGCGGCCTGGTCGTCGACCACTCGGACCACGGCCACCGGGATCCCCGACACGGTCAGTCGCTGCCCCTGGCGCAGACCGGTCGCCGCGCCGACGACGATCCCGTCGTCGAGGCGGTCGGCGTCGATTCCGCCGCCGGAGGCGCCGACGGCCGCGCGCAGCCCGCTCGACAGCGATAGCGCGTTCAGATCCGACCCCAGCAGCACCGTCGGGCGCCCGTCGAGCAGCACGGTGTCGCGCACCAGGGGTACCACGGCTCGGGCGTCCGGCACGTCGCGGCGCAGTTCGCCCGCGATCGCGGCGTCCACCCCGCTGTCGGCGATCGCGGCCACCTCCACGGTCGCGTCGCCGGCCACCGCGGCGCTGAACTCCCGCACCGACTCCGACATCGATCCGTACGTGCCGAGGACGGCCACCAACAGCGCCGAGGAGATCAGCACCACGGCCAGGGACGTCGCCACCCGCAGCTTGTGCCCGGCCAGTTCCCGGAGATTGAGGATCCGGACACGCGTCAGTCCCGCGGCGAGCCCGCCCATGTCAGGCGGGCCGCCCGTCTATCCTGCCGTCGCGGACGGTGACGATCCGATCGGAGACCGCGGCGGCGTTCTCGTCGTGGGTCACCATCAACACCAGGCGGTCGGGTTCGTCGTGCGCCACGGACGCGAGCAGATCGAGCACCTCGGCGCCGGTGCGCGAATCGAGGTTGCCGGTCGGTTCGTCGGCCAGCAGGATCTTGGGACCCATCATGAGCGACCGTGCGATCGCCACCCGTTGCATCTGGCCGCCCGAGAGCTCCGACGGACGGTGGTTCACTCGCCCGCCCAGACCCACTCGGCCGAGCAGTTCCTCGGCACGCGGACGCGCCTTCCGCAACGACTTCGAGTCGAGGAGCATCGGGAGTGCCACGTTCTCCCACGCGGTCAGCGTGGGGACGAGGTTGAAGAACTGGAAGATGAACCCGACCCGCCGTCGCCGGAACTCGGAGGCCTCGTCGTCGCCGAGCGCCGCCAGATCGGTACCGTCCACGCGGATGGTGCCGGAGGTCGGGGTGTCGAGCGCGCCGATGATGTGCAGGAGCGTGGACTTGCCCGCTCCCGAGGGGCCGACCACCGAGACGAACTGCCCGCCGTCCAGGGTCAGCGACGCCCCGTCGAGGGCGCGGACCACCTCCGTGCCCATCCGGTACTCGCGAACCAGTCCCGACGCCTCGACGACGGCCACGATCGCCTCCCTCCGCAGGACTCCGCGACGTCAGCCGGCCGACCACACTCCGGTCTCGAAGAACCGCTCGAGAGCCGCCGTCGGCGGGCCGAGGTCGAGCCGCTGCTCGGCCACCCAGTCGTCGTTGAAGTAGGTGTGATCGTAGCGGTCGCCGCTGTCGCACAGCAGCGACACGACGCTGCCGGAGCGGCCCTTTCCGGTCATCTCACCGATGAGCGAGCAGACACCCCAGAAGTTGGTGCCGGTAGATCCGCCGACCCGGCGGCCGAGACGGTCGCTGAGGAAGCGCATCGCCGCGATCGAGGCCGCGTCGGGAACGGCGATCATCCGGTCGATCACCTGCGAGACGAACGACGGCTCGACTCGCGGGCGGCCGATGCCCTCGATCCGCGAGGCCCCCGGTGAGGTGAGGGTTCCGTCGCCGGTCTCGTATGCGGGCAGGAAGACGGAGTTCTCCACGTCCACCACGCACAGCCGCGTGGGGTGCTGCCGGTAGCGCAGGTACCGGCCGAAGGTCGCCGACGTGCCGCCCGTGCCCGCGCCGACGACGATCCACTCCGGAATCCGATGGCGTTCGGCCTCCATCTGTGCGAACACCGATTCGGCGATGTTGTTGTTGCCCCGCCAGTCGGTGGCCCGCTCGGCCATCGTGAACTGGTCGATGAAGTGGCCGCCGAGTTCGCGCTCGAGTCGCTGGGCGACGCTGTAGATCTCCGAGGGCGAGTCGACGAAGTGACAGATCCCGCCCTCGGCCTCGATGAGCCGCGTCTTCGCGGGCGAGGTGCCGCTCACCATCACCGCGATGAACGGGACGCCGATCAGCTTCGCGAAGTACGCCTCCGACACCGCGGTGGAACCCGAGGATGCCTCGATGACGGTGGTGCCCTCGTGAATCCAGCCGTTGCAGAGGGCGTAGAGGAACAGTGACCGCGCCAGCCGGTGCTTGAGCGATCCGGTCGGATGCGTGGACTCGTCCTTCAGATAGAGGTCGATGCCGTCGCCGCGCGCCGCCCAGTCCGGCAGGTCCACCTTCAGCAGATGTGTGTCCGCGCTGCGCCGCGCATCCGCTTCGATGGTCCGTACCGCCCGGCTGGTCCAACTGCGGTCGTACGTCCGCTCCACAACCCGAGTCGCCACGTCGTACCGTCAGTCCTCGCCGCGCAGCCGAGCCTGCAGGTCGGTGCGCTGCGCCGCCCGCTGCTCATCGACTCGAGCGATCTGATCGTTCACCCGGAGGCGAAGCGACTTGAAGACGACCATGCCCAGGGGCAGCGCGATCAGCACCGCGAAGACCGCCGCGACGAGTACCGGCACCTCGACTCCGACGATCTTGGCGCCGAAGATGATCACCAGCGCGATGACGACGACGAGTGCGAGCCGGGCGATCGTGTACAGCGCCACCGCTCCGGCCAACGTCGTCATGGTCGCAGGGGGCTTCGACCCGGCGGTGCCGGAGTCTTCTCGTTCATCTGTCATACAGCCAGGGTACTGGCGTCGCGCGCCTACCTGCGAATACACCGTTCGTACGACACGATCGGGCAGCGTGGGCAAGGCGAAGAATCGAGGCCCATCAGACATTACGGACTCTTTACCAACGCCTGACTGTTCGAGCAACCAGCACAAATGCGTGTACTTGTGGTGTCTAGCGGCGTACGCGCCCGTGTTACCGAAACGCAGTGACCGAAGCCCAGCTAGGACAAGGAGAACCTGATGACTGCACTCGCCGACAACTCCGCCGACACCGGGATGATCACCCCCGCTCTCGCGACGCAGCACAACCTGACGCCCGGTCAGGTCGCCGCGATGTTCAACGTGAACCCGAAGACGGTGGCCCGCTGGGCCTCGTCCGGCGTGCTCAAGTCGATTCGCACCCCGGGCGGTCACCGTCGTTTCCGCGAGGCCGACGTCGTGGAGCTCCTGAACCGCTCCTGACCTCGCGAGGCCGGAACGTCCTTCGGGATGCCCGGTTCGGGCCGATGCCCGGACCGGGCATCGCTCTTTCTCCGGTAGCCTGGCTGACAGCGATTCCACGCGCGTGCGCGCAGTGGTCGTGCGTCAGGAGGTAGTGCGGTCGTGCCGTATTTGTTCGTAGTCCTGGTCGTGATCGTCGCCGCCTACCTGTCGTGGCGGCTGGTCGAGTCCCGGATGCAGGACCAGACCGGTCGTTCCGACCGGTCCAGCGTCCCCCGCGGACCGGACGACGACCCGGACTTCCTGCGCAGGCTCGACGAACGCTGATCCTGACGGGCGCTGTTCCTACAGTCCGGAGTATTCCTACAGTCCGGCGTAGGAGTGCAGTCCGGACACGACCAGGTTGATCGCGAACAAGTTGAACAGCAGGGCCACGAAGCCGGCGACGTTGATCCACGCGGAGGCGTTGCGCCATCCGGCCGTCGCGCGAGCGTGCAGGTAGGCCGCGTAGATCACCCACGCGATGAACGACACCGTCTCCTTCGGGTCCCAGCCCCAGAAGCGGCCCCACGAGGCCTCGGCCCAGATGGCACCGAAGATGATGCCGAGACCGAAGAGCGGGAATCCGATCACGGTGCACTTGTACGCGGTGCGGTCGAGCGCGTCGGCGCTCGGCAGATGATCGAGCAGCCGGCGCAGCGACGCGCCGACACCGGTGGCGAGCTCGTCCGCCTCGCTCCCGACTGCGGGCCATCGGTTCTTCACCAGGTACAGGATGCTGGCCACACCGGCCACCAGCAGCACGCCCGAGGAGATCGAGATGATCGAGACGTGGATCGCCAGCCAGTACGACTTGAGCGCGGGCACCACGGGCGCGGCCTGCGTGTACAGATAGCGGCCCGCGATGAACATCAGCAGGACCACCGGGATGAGGACGAAGCTCAGCAGCGGCCGCGACTCCTTCCGGCGGAGCACCACCAGACCGGCACCGACACAGGCGACGCAGGTCAACGAGATGAACTCGTACATGTTGCCCCAGGGCGCACGATCGGTCGCCATGCCGCGCAGCACGATCGATCCGAGGTGCGCCAGGAACCCGACCCACACCACGGGGTAGGCCATGGCGGCGAGCCGATCGCCGAGCGACCGCCGCGGCGCGGGTCCGGCGACACGTCCGGGCATCCGGTCGTCGGACGAGGATCCCCCGACGCTCGCACCGACGAGTTCCTCACGGCGTTCGTCCAGTTTCGCGTACCGTGCCGCCGCCAGCGCTCCGAGGAACATCAGCATGGCGATCACGTACACGGTGATGCTGGTGGCGTAGAGCCAGTCCGAGTAACGGGCCAGTGTCTCGTTGACGTAGCCGGCGTCGTCGTTCATGAACGCTTCCTCATCTCATCCCACACCGGAGCCATCAGAGCTTGGCCCGGTTCTTCGGCGCATCCGTCTTGAGCAGTCCGCGAGCCTGCTCTTCGAATCCGTCGCCCCAACCCGCCTGGTCGGTCCTGGCCAGGCCGGCCACTTCTACTACAGTACGTCGTTCATCGCCGTCGGCACCAGGCACGATCCGAGCCCAGATACGCCTGCGCCGGATCATGAGCGAGACCACCAGGCCCGCGACCATCACGATCGCGGAGATCAGCACGCCGGTCTGCGCCGGATTGTGCGAGACCTGAACCGACACCCAGCGCTGGTAGCCGTCGAACCGCACCCGAGTGCCGTCGGGGAGAACGGTGTCCGCCCCCTGCGACAGGTTCACCGACGCCTTCTGCTTGAGCCGGCCCTGATCGATCAGGGTCTGGTCCAGCGAGTAAACGTTCTGCGGACGGCCGGTGTCCAGTCCGGTGTCACCCTGGTACACGCGAATGGCGACCGCGGGCTTGTTCGGAACCGGCGAGACCGAGTCGAGCAGGTTCGCGTGCGGGAACACCGCGTCGGGGGCGAACAGCCCCTCGATCGCGACCTGGTGCTTGCGGCGCTCGTCCTCGTCGGGATACAGGCCCGCCGGGGTGTCGAACCGCACCGCGCCCTCCGACAGCATGGTCTGCGTCGACTGCGGGATGAACGGCGTGGTCTCGGTCCTGGTCTGGCCGTTCGGGAAGGTGACGGTGAACGTCGGAGCGAATCCGTTGCCGAGCACGTACACGCGGTCGCCTGCGATCCTCAGCGGCTTGTTGACCTGGACGGACGTCGTCGGCCAAGTGTTCGGCGGAGCCGTCACATCGGTCGTGTACGCCATCGTGGCGTCGTACATGTCGGGCTGCCCGCTGGGCAGGAACTTGGCCTCGAAGTGGTCGATGCGGATGCAGAAGGGCTTGAGCCCGGTCCCGTCGACCATCGATCCGGACCGGAACGAGTCGTATACGGCGGTCGAGGTGTTGCAGAGCACCTGGTCGCCGTCGGCGACCAGCGTTCGGCTGCCCTCGTACCCGAAGAGCTTGCCGACGGCGATCGTGACCAGCAGCGCCAACAGCGCGAAATGGAACACCAGGTTGCCGAACTCGCGCAGGTAGCCCTTCTCCGCGGAGACCTCCACCGCACCCTTCGGGTACCGCGCCGACGGCTCGATGGTGCGGACCTCGGTCCGCCAGCCGCGCAGATTCGAGGTGATCCGATCGGCCACCTCGGCGGGCTCGCCGTCGACGGTCTCGGTGATGTGCCGGGGCATCCGGGCGAGGTTCCGCGGGGCCTTGACCGGCCGGGTCCGCAGCGCCTTGTAGTGCTCCCAGGTGCGCGGCGTGAGGCAGCCGACCAGCGAGATGAACAGCAGCAGGTAGATCGCCGTGAACCAGGCCGAGGAGAACACCTCGAACAGCTGCAGGCGGTCCATCCAGGTGCCGAGCGTGCCGTGATCGGCGATGTACTTGAGCGTCTTCTGCTCGTTGAGGTCGCGCTGCGGGAGCAGCGCCCCCGGGATCGCGGCCAGCGCCAGCAGGAACAGCAGCGCGAGCGCGGTACGCATCGAGGTCAGTCCGCGCCAGGTCTTGCGCAGCGGGGCGACGACGAACCGCGAGAGGACGGACGGTCGGACGGGCTGGGTCATACGGGCAGCTCCACGTCAGTGATCAGGGACATCCGGATCCAGTCCACGAACTCGTTCCACCAGCCGCCCACCAGCATCACGCCGACGACGATCAGCAGTACTCCGCCGATGATCTGGATGGTCCGCGCGTGCCTGCGGACGAAGCCGAGGCTGCGGACCGCCCAGGCCGAGGAGAAGGCCAGAACGATGAACGGGATGCCGAGTCCGAAGCAGTACGCGGCCACCATCAGCGCACCGCGGACCGGGGTGTTGCCGTCGGTGCTCATCGCGACGCCGATCACGGCGCCGAGCGTCGCACTGCTGCACGGGATCCAGCCGACCGCGAACACCGCGCCGAGGATCGGGGCGCCGATGACGCCGGAGTAGCGGCGCGGCGTCATCCGCTTGTCACGCTGCAGGAACGGGATCATGCCGATGAACACCAGGCCCATGACGATGGTGAACACGCCGCCGATGCGCTGCATCAGCTGCAGCCGGTCGGTGTCCAGGAACACCGAGGTGACGCCGAAGAGCGCGGCGGTGGCCAGCACGTACACGATGGTGAAGCCGAGGACGAAGAGCCCGGCCGCCCCCACCACGCGCCAGCGTCCGGCCTTGCGGTCCTCGTCGGCCCTCACCGCCGGTGCCTCGGCGCCGACCAGCCCGGCGAGGTACGAGAGGTATCCGGGGACCAGCGGCACCACGCACGGAGAGGCGAACGAGATCAGGCCGACCAGAATGCACACCCCGAGCGCGAGCAGCAGCGGGCCGCTGGTGACCGTTCCGGCGAAGGAGGCGCCCAGATCGGCCAGGTGAGTCTCGGTCATTGCGGCGCCGGACCTTCCTCGGCCACCTTGACGACCGCATCACGCAGTTCGTCCTCGGTGATCGCACGCAAGTAGACCTTGGCCGGGCGGTGCTGCCGGTCCAGGATCACCGTCGTCGGCACCACTCCCACCGGGACGCCGAGCGCGGCCAGGCTGGCGCCGCCGTAGTCGTAGATCGAGGGGTACGGGACCTTGCGATCGGTCACGAAGTCCTGCGCGCTCGACCGTGAGTCCCGGAAGTTGATGCCGACGAACTGAACACCGCGGTCCTTGGTCTCGTCGTACACCTTCTCCAAGTCGCGGAACTCGGTACGGCACGGCGGGCACCAGGACGCCCAGACGTTGACGACCATCACCTTGTCCTTGAAGTCCGAGAACTTCACGGTGCCGTCGCCCGTCAGATCCTCGCCGCTGACATCGCCGATGTCACGGCGCGAACCCTGGTCGTATTCGATGACGGTCTTACCGCCCGGAGAGACGAACTGATTGCCGTTCTCCGTCGCGACCGCGTCGTCGCCGGTGCTGCATCCCGCGAGAAGGCCCGCCGCGGCGATGACCGCGCACAGTGCGGCGGCGGTCCGCCGGCCCGGCCTCGCCCGACCGCCGGTCATGCTCCCGTGACCCGGGGGTCCGATTCGCCGGCCGGCTCCGAGTAGACGATGTCGACCAGGGCGTCGTCGTCGTAGATGAGCGTGGTCAGCGAGGCCAGGGAGCACTGCCGCACCCGCGGGTCGTGCCAGAGGCGCTGGCCTTCGAGGAAGCGGCGCAGCGTGTACACGGGCAGCTGGTGGCTCACACAGATCGCCTCGTGTCCGCGCGCCGCGTCACGCGCCGTGCTGGCCGCGGCCAGCATGCGGTGTGCGATCTGGATGTACGGCTCACCCCACGACGGGGTGAACGGGTCCCGCAGCTTGAGCCAGTGCCGTGGCTTGCTGAGCGCGCCGTCGCCGACCGAGACCTTCAGACCCTCGAACTGATTGTCTGCCTCGATCAGATCGGTGACCGTCGTGATCTCGAGGCCGTGAGCCTTCGCGATCGGCGTCGCCGTCTCCTGCGCCCGCTGCAGAGGCGACGCGAAGACATGGGTGATGTCATGGTCGGCCAGCGTATCGGCCACCAGCTGAGCCTGGGCCCGGCCCGTGTCCGACAGCCGGTAGCCGGGGAGACGGCCGTAGAGGATGCCCTCGGGATTGTGCACCTCGCCGTGGCGCATCAGGTGGACGATCGTCTTCATCGGACTCCCTCCCCGGGATTGCTCGCGGCGGCCGCGGCAGCCGCGGCGGCCGGCAGTGCGTCGGCGATGATCGAGAAGGCCTCGTCGTCGAGCGCTGCGGATACGAACCACGCTTCGAAGGCACTCGGCGGCGGGTAGACGCCGCGCGCGAGCAATGCGTGGAAGAACGGTGCGAAGCGCCAGGTCTGGGTGGCCTTGACGCCGTCGTAATCGACGATCGGCGTATCGGCCGGGTCGTCGGGATCGGTGAAGAAGACGCTGAACAGGTTCCCGGCCTTCTGGACCCGGTGCGCCACGCCCGCCTCGGTGAGGGCGTCGCCGATCATCGTCGCGAGACGGTCGGCGTTGGCGTCGAGTGCGGCGTACACATCGGCGGTCGCATTGCGCAGGGTGGCGAGACCGGCGGCGACCGCCACCGGGTTGCCGGACAACGTCCCAGCCTGGTACACGGGGCCGATGGGAGCCAGGTGGTCCATCACCTCCGACCGACCGCCGAACGCGGCAGCGGGCAGCCCTCCGCTCATCACCTTGCCGAAGGTGTAGAGGTCGGCGGCCACACCGTCGAGACCGTAGTGACCGGCCGGGCTCACGCGGAAGCCGGTCATCACCTCGTCCATGATGAGCAGCGCGCCGTTGTCGGCGGTCACGCGCCGCAGCCCTTCGTTGAACCCGGCGACCGGCGCGACGGCGCCCATGTTGCCAGCGGCGGCCTCGGTGATGACGGCGGCGATGTCGGGACCGTGCTCGGCGAACGCCCGTTCCACGGCGGCGAGATCGTTGTACGGCAGGACGAGCGTGTCGTGCGCGGCGGCTCCGGTGACGCCCGGCGAGGTCGGCAGGCCGAGCGTGGCGACACCCGAGCCGGCGTCGGCCAGCAGGGCGTCGACATGCCCGTGGTAGCAGCCGGCGAATTTGACGATCTTGGCGCGGCCGGTGAACCCGCGCGCCAGCCGGACCGCGGACATCGTCGCCTCGGTGCCGGAGTTGACCAGCCGGACGCGCGCGACCGGATCGACTCGGTCGATGATCTCCTCCGCCAACTCGATCTCACCGACGGTCGGCGCGCCGAACGACAGACCCGTCCGGGCGGCCTCTCGCACCGCCTCGACGACCGCCGGATGCGCGTGACCCAGGATCATCGGTCCCCACGAGCAGATGAGGTCGACGTAGTCGTTCCCGTCGGCGTCGGTGAGCTTCCAGCCCTGCGCTCGCGTGATGAAACGCGGATCGCCGCCGACCGACGAAAAGGCGCGGACCGGCGAGTTCACTCCTCCGGGAACCGCCTGCGACGCCCGTTTGAACAGTTGTGCGCTGACGGCGGTGTTCTGCACGGGATCGTCGAGAGGTGCGGCCATGGCCTCCAGTGTTCCAAATCAGAGCCGCTCGGCCCAATCGCTGCCTACTCCGTCACACCGCAGTGCCGGTTCTGAGCATATTCCCAGGTTGGTGCGCTAAAGGGGCCTCAGGCACGCCGCGCTAGCGGATGTGCTGCGCGACGGCATCCGCGATCGCGCGCTGACCGGCTTCATTGGGATGCATGACGATCGGCGAATCGGCGCCGATCTGCGGCTCGATCCATCGCATGCCCCGCGGGCTGCACGCCTCGTGACCGATCGAACGGGCGGCCATGTCGATGTACGTCGCACCGGTCTCCCGCGCGGCCGTGGCGATCGCGCCGTTCAGCGCGGCCTCGACCCGGTGGACGTACTCGGCGTCGCCGTCGGCGATACCGACGGCCGGCCGGCAGGTGGTCTTCTCCGGCATCAACCACGGATAGCCGACGATGAAGACCTCCGCCCGGGGCGCCCTGCTGCGGATCTCCCGCAGACCTGCCGCGACGGCCGGTCCGGTCCCGGCCGAGATCTCTCGGAACGGTCGCCTGCCGAGCGCGCTCCGGCACGGTGCTCCGGTGGGATCGTCCTGGGCCAGCCGGGTGCATTCGCCCACCAGCGTGGTGAACAGGGCGGAGTCGTTGCCTCCGATCATCACCGTCACGTATGCGGTGTCCGGTCCCAGTGCGTCGAGTTGCGGAGCCACCCCGTCGTACTGCGAGGCGCTCAGATCGTCGGTGGTCGCGCCCGCGCACGAGACGTCGGTGACCTTCAGGCCGCGCATCCGCCCGACCGTCTCGCCGAAGTTGACCGCCGACCGCTGGCACATCAGCGGGGAATCCTCCACCAGCGGCGACGTGCCCGCACCGGAGGCGTAGCTGTCGCCCAGATGCACGAGTGCGGGGCGCATCGCAGGCGCTGCCGGCTCGGGATGGTCATGGGGCGTCGCATCGATCATCCACACGGCACCGGCGACGATGGCGACGAGCGCCACCACGGCCACCGATGCCGATACCAGCGCTCCCCGCAGCGTCGGTGTCACAGCCAAGAGTTACCGGTTCCCCTTCGGTGGCAGACCCATCTTGACGGCCAGATGAGCCTCGGTCAGTTCGGTTCGCAGACGGTCGACGTCGCGGGCCCAGGCCTGGACCAGCCGGCCGTCTGCCAGCCGCAGGCCGATCCCCTTCCGGCGGCGCGGCACGGCGTGCAGTTCGCCGAGCGCCGGCGCGCTCTCCCAGTCCTGCGGCTCTACGCCGTTGTTCTCCGGGAAGATCTTGACGATGTCGGCGATGTCGATGGTCTCCGTGCCCTCGCGAAGGGTGGTCTCGGTCAGGTGCATCGACACGTGCTGTCGCGCCGCGACCACCTGGAGCAGGGAGAAACCGACGAGGACCACACCGAAGATGGTGAGCACCTCCCAGTGGATGCGTCCCTTGCCCAGGATCTCCATGACGAGGGTCGCGACGATCAGCACCGGCCCGATCGCGACCACCCACCAACTGCCGCCGGGCTCGCGGAGCAGCGTGGCGCCCGGCTCCCGGTGGTCCTCGCTCCGGTCCGGTGCGGCGTCCTCACTCACCGGGACGACCGTCTCCGGGCGAATCGGGCGCGGAGGGAGCGGACTCGGGTGAATCGGGCTCGGGGCAGTCACCGAGTCGACATTTGAACCAACGGTCGGCCTGCGGACGGTACGCGAGCACCGAGCCGAACAGACCCACCACCGCCGATGCCAGCACCAGGGCCAGACCACCGCTCTGGAAGCCGATGGTCAACGGCAGGAGCATCGCGACCACCACGCACGTCAGAGCCGACAGCGACGACCGCCACTGCACCGCTCCCCGATAGGTCTTGGCGCCCAGCAGGAAGTAGGCGAGGCCGAGCAGCATCACCAGCACGTCGATCGCCAGGACCCCGAAATCGAAACCGAGCTTGATCGCGTCGGCGATCACTCCCAGCACGCCCAGCGCGATCAGCAGGGCACCCGAGATCATCCACAGGCGCAGGGCCCACACCACCAGCGCCGGCCGATCCTTGGGATCGGGCCGCTCCGGCCTCCGTCGAGAAGGAATGTCAATCATCGGGCGCCATTCTGCCGGTTGCGGGAACGGTATGCAGCGACCTCACGGCAGAACGCCGCACTGT
This sequence comes from Gordonia sp. PS3, assembly GCF_041950545.1. Taxonomy (NCBI): domain Bacteria; kingdom Bacillati; phylum Actinomycetota; class Actinomycetes; order Mycobacteriales; family Gordoniaceae; genus Gordonia; species Gordonia sp. PS3. The sequence continues at coordinate 3,282,513 of NZ_CP169524.1, forward strand.
CGCGGTGCATCAGCGCAGCGAGGGCGCCCACGGCGCAGACACCGCCGAGAATGGTCGGAACCATTCCCCACGCGGGTGCCTCCGGCAGATCCGAACCGCCCTGGGTGTCGACGAACAGACCGATCACCGCGAAGACCAGTTCGACGGTCAGGAACGCGCTCACCCAGCCGAGGAGCAGTCGGGCCCAGGTCCGGCCGGAGTAGGTGAACCACATCAACAGCGCGGCGACGGCGGTCAGCAGTACCACGATGACCACGATCCCGACGAGCACGGTCACGCCCATGTTCTCGGTCAGCGACGGCTCGTTCATCCGGTCGCTGAGTTCTCGGGCCTGCTTCTCGTAGCTTGCCTTGAGGACGTTGAATCGCGACGCGACGGCGACGATCTGGAAGACGATCACAGCCACCCACAGCTGCACCGCCAGCCGGATCGTCTCCGGTCGTCGCGGTGGCGCGGTCGGGTCCGCAGTCGGCAGTCCAGGAGCGGTCATGACTCCAGCCTAATCACCGGCGGGCGAGTCGACGCGCCACCTCGGGCGCGGCGTACGTCAGCACGATCGACGCACCGGCGCGGGCGATCGACAGCACCGATTCGTCGATGGCCGCGTCGAAGTCGATCCAGCCGCGCTCGGCGGCCGCGGCGATCATCGCGTACTCACCGCTGACCTGGTACGCGGCGACGGGCGCGTCGGTCCGGTCGGCGACGTCCCGGACGATGTCGAGGTAGCTCATGGCGGGTTTGACCATCACCATGTCGGCGCCCTCTTCGAGGTCGGCGAGCAGTTCGCGCGCGGACTCCAGCCGGTTCGCCGGATCCTGCTGATATGTGCGGCGGTCGCCGACGAGTGATGAATCGACGGCCTCCCGGAACGGCCCGTAGAACGCCGAAGCGTACTTGGCTGTGTACGCGAGAATGGTCGTGTCGATGAAGCCCTCGGCGTCGAGAGCGTCGCGGATCGCGGCCACCTGGCCGTCCATCATCCCGCTCGGCCCCACCACGTGCGCACCGGCCCGCGCCTGCGCGACGGCGAGCGACTCGTATCGGCGCAGGGTGGCGTCGTTGTCGACGTCACCGCTCTCGGTCAGCACCCCGCAGTGTCCGTGATCGGTGAACTCGTCCAGACAGGTGTCGGCCATCAGGACGGTCTCGTCGCCGAAGTCCGCCCGCAGGGCCTCGAGCCCGCGGTTCAGCACTCCGTCGGGGCGGTCGCCGGCCGAACCGGTCGCATCCTTGTCCTCGGCTCGCGGTACCCCGAACAGCATGAGTCCACCGACTCCCGCGTCGACCGCGTCGTGCGCCGCGGCGCGCAGCGAGTCGACGGTGTGTTGCACCACGCCGGGCATCGAGGAGATGGGCCGGGGCTCGTCGATGCCGTCGGCGACGAACATCGGGAGCACCAGCTGGGACGGATGCAGCCGGGTCTCGGCGACCAGCCGCCGCATGGCGGGGGTCTGCCGCAGCCGGCGCGGGCGGATGAACGGCCCGGTCATCTCGCTAGCTCACCTCACGACCGCGAACGTCGGGACTTCTTGCGCGGCGGAGGCAGCGCCCCCTCGGCACGCAGCTGTGCGGCGTGTGCGGCCAGCGCGTCGACCAGATCGACGATCGACGCCGTCTCGGGCTGCACGTCCACGCGCAGACCGAACTCGACCGCCGTCTCGGCCGTCTTGGGACCGATGCACGCGACGATGGTCCGTGCGTGCGGCTTGCCCGCGATGCCGACCAGGTTCCGGACGGTGGAGCTCGAGGTGAAGCAGACCGCGTCGAAGCCGCCGGTCTTGATCATCTCGCGCGTCTCGGCGGGCGGCGGTGCGGCGCGCACGGTGCGGTACGCGGTCACGTCGTCGATCTCCCAACCGCGATCGCGCAGGCCCTCCGAGAGCGTCTCGGTGGCGATGTCGGCACGCGGAAGCAGGATGCGGTCCACCGGGTCGAAGACCTCGTCGTAAGGCGGGAACACCTCGAGCAGGCCGAGCGAACTCTGCTCGCCGGTCGGCAGCAGTTCCGGCTCCACACCGAACGAGCGGACCTTCGCCGCGGTCCCCTCTCCGACGCAGGCGATCTTCACACCGGAGAAGGCGCGCGCGTCCAGACCGAACTCGGCGAACTTCTCCCAGACGGCGCGAACAGCGTTGGTGGAGGTGAACACGACCCACTGGTACCGGCCGTCCACCAGGCCCTTCACCGCGCGCTCCATCTGCGCCGGGCTGCGCGGCGGCTCCACCGCGATGGTCGGCACCTCCTTGGGGATGGCTCCGTGCGAGACGAGTCGATCGCTCATGTCGACCGCCTGGTCCTTGGTGCGCGGCACCAGGACCGTCCAGCCGTACAGCGCCCGCGACTCCCACCACGAGAACTTGCCCCGCTGGGTCACGATCTTTCCGACGGTGACCACCAGGGGGCCGTTGAGAGCGTTGCCGTTCTCGTTGAGGGTCGCCAGCGTCGCCTCGATGGTCCGCTGCGCGCAGGTGGTGCCGTTCACGGTGATCGCGACCGGTGTCTGCGGCGCGAGACCGTGCTCGGTCAGCGCGCTGGCGAGTTCGGCGAGGTGGCCAGAGGTGGCGTGCAGGATCAGCGGGCCGGGTGCCGCGGCCAGAGCCGCCCAGTCGACGTCGCCGCGCACGTCGGCGACGGTGTGACCCGATCCCAGCGGCATGCCGGCGAAGCTCGGGACGGCGGAGGCCGCCGGAATGCCCGGCAGCACCTCGAAGGGCACGCTGGTCCGGGCCACGGCGGTGACCTCGGCGAGAACGGCGTCGGAGCTCATCGGGTCGCCCGCGACCACGCGAACGACGTTGACTCCGGTCTTGGCCTCGGCGACGAGCGTCTTGGCGACCTGCGCGGGATCACCGAGCGCGGGCTTGGTCACCTCGGGCGCCTCGGACGCCTGCTCGGCGGCGGCCTTGCGGCCGGCCCTGGTCGGCGCGGGCTCGGCCACGGCGTGCGCCGAACCGATCACCGCGAGCACACCGGCGGGCACGTCGGGATCGACGTACGCGGAGGTCGCGTTCACCAGGACGTTTTGCGCTCGCACGGTAAGCAGATCCGGATTTCCGGGACCCGACCCCACGAACAGGATCCGGCCGGGATTAGCATTCTTCGTACGGCTCATGCGTTCGCACTCTCCTGCCCCGCCCCCGGGGCTGCAGTTCGTTCCTACCCCGCCACGGCGGGATAAAGGTTCTCCTACTGCGCGGGTTCGGCGTGGCCGCGGGCTAGTCCCCCTTGGGGACCAGTGCGGCGGCACCGAGCTCGAGCAGTTCGGCGGCGAGGTCCTTGCCGAGTTGTGCGGCCCGATCGACCGGGCCCACCACCGAAGCCCGGATCACTTCGGATCCGTCTTCGGCCGCCACCACCGCACGGAGCGACAGTTCGGCGAAGATGCGCCCATCGTCGTCGATCGATTCGACCACCTCGGCAAGCGCACCGACCGGCGCGGTGCACCCGGCCTCCAGGGCCGCGAGTACCGCACGCTCGGCGTCGACCGCTGCGCGGGTGGACGGATCGTCCAACTCGGCGAGAATTCTCACCAGTTCGGCATCGTCGGAACGACATTCCACAGCCAGGGCGCCCTGTGCCGGTGCCGGCAGCATGACCAAGGGGTCAAGTGCCTCGGTGACGACATCGGCCTTGCCGATCCGCACCAGCCCGGCTCGGGCTACCACAATCGCGTCCAGCTCACCGCTCGCGACTCTGCCCAACCGAGAATCAAGGTTGCCTCTTAGGGGGCGAATTTCCAAACCGAGACCCAGTGCTCTAAGCTGCGCGGCACGTCGGGGCGACGAGGTGCCGATCACCGAGCCGCTCGGCAGCTCACCGAGCACCATGCCACCACGGCTGACCAGCGCGTCTCGGGGATCCACCCGAGTCGGCACCGCACCCATGGCGAGATCGTCCTCGGGCGCGGTGGGCAGATCCTTGTACGAGTGGATCGCGACGTCGCATTCGCCGGCGCGCAACGCCAGCCGGATCGCGGTGGTGAAGACGCCGACGCCGATCTGCGCCACCGGCGCGGTCGACGTATCGCCCGCGGTGCTGATGATCTTCAGCTCCGCGGGGTGCCCGGCCGCCGTGAGCCGGTCGGCGATGTCCTGCGCCTGCGTGGTCGCCAACAGCGACCCGCGGGTCCCGATGCGAATGGTCCGGCTGGCGGAATCCTGCACGATTGACTCGTCCTGTTCTGCTGGATGTGGTGATGCCTGCGCCGACCGGAGCGGTCAGCGCAGTTCGTCGATGCCCGACTCGGAAGCCGCGACGGACTCGGCCGCCCCGGGCTTGAGTTCGAACAGTTCGCGGAGTGCCTCCGCGTAGTGGTCACCGCGACCGGACGACGCGAGTTGCTTGACCCGAACGGTCGGGGCGTGCAGCAGTTTGTCCGCCACGCGGCGCACCGCTTTGGCCACCTCGTCGCGCTGGCCACTGTCGAGGTCCGGCAACCGGCTCTGGAGTCGCAGGATCTCCGCCTCCACCACGTCCGCGGCCCGCTGACGGAGTGCGGCGACGGTGGGGGTGACCTCCGCCTGACGCTGCACCGCGAGGTACTCGGCCAGCTCGCCCGCGACGATGGAGCGGGCCGCGAGCGCATCGGCTTCGGCCGCGCGGGTCTGGTCGTCGCCGCGCAGACCCTCGATGTCGACGATGTGCACGCCGGGCAGCCGGCCCGCGGCTGGATCCACGTCGCGCGGGAGACCGAGGTCGCAGATCATCAGCGGTGCCACGTTGGTCCGTCGAGTCAGCGCGGAGTGCACGTCGCCCACCTGGACCACCGCGGCCACCGAACCGGTACAGGTGACGACGATGTCGGCGTCGGCCATCACCGTCGCGATGTCGTCGAAAGTGGCTCCGCGCGCGGTGATCCCGTACTTCTCCGCCACCGTCGCGGCGACCTCGTCCGCGCGCGCCGCGGTGCGGTTGACGACGGTGATGTCGGTGACGCCGTCGCCGGCCAGCCGGCTCGTCGCCAGCGACCCCATGGCGCCGGCACCGAGAACGACGGCTCGGCGGATCGGCGCCTGATCGCCCCGGATGGCTTTGGCGCGATGGATGGCCACCGAGACCACCGAGGCGCCTGCGCGGTCGATGCCGGTCTCCGTGTGGACGCGTTTGCCGACCCGGAGCGCCTTCTGCGCCAGCTCGTGCAGCGTGCTGCCCGCCGACTGGTTGTCATCGGCGTCGGAGTACGCGGACCGGATCTGCCCGAGGATCTGCTGTTCGCCGACCACCATCGAGTCAAGACCCGCGGCCACGGTGAACAGATGCTCCACCGCCGCCTCCGAGTACCGCACATAGGCGTGGTCGGTGAGTTCGGCGACCGAGAGCCCGCTGTGGTCTCCGATCACCCTGCCGACGGCTTCGAGGGCGGGGTGAAAAGCGTCCACGACGGCGTAGATCTCGACTCGGTTGCAGGTGGAGACCAGCATGGCCTCCGAGACGGTGCGTGAGGACAACAGCGCGTCGACCAGCTTCGGGCGGTCGAAGTCGGAGACGGCGAGTCGTTCGAGGACCGATACCGGAGCACTCCGATGGGACACGCCGAACAACAAGACACTCACAGTGACACGCCTCCCACCCGCCGTCGCCGGAGACACCTCGATGCCCGCCGACCACCCGCCGGTGCTCGCTCCTCTTTCCAGCCCCGGCCCGGTCGGCCGAGTGGACATACAGTTTTCAGGCTAGATCAAGCGCACAGGCAAATGCACGCTCGCACGCACACCGCGGCCGCTACCGCAGGGCCTCCAGGTCGGCACGCAGACGGCCCTCGTCGACTTCCCAGTAACTGTGCTCGACGCCGTTCAGGACGACCACCGGGAGCCGGTCGCCGTACTCGGCGCGCGGCAGCGGGTCGCCCTCCCGTGCACGTCGATCGACGTCGATCACCTGCATCGCCAGCCCGTAGTCGGCCAGGATCCCCCGCAGTTCCTCTTCGGCGCGGGCACACGCCGAACATCCGGTGCGCGACATCAATTCGACGACTGCTTCCACACCGCGAGTGTACGAAAGATCACCGCCGTCCACCCCGCACGGGCCCGGCGCGACCGGCCCCGTCCCGCGATAGGCTGGACTCCGACCGATTCCGCCCAGGAGAAGGAGGGTGGCCCGTGAGCCGCGACTCGATGGACCGTCCCGATTCGGAGGACCTCACCGCCGAGGAGGCGGCCGAGCTCGAGGCGGACCGGCACGAGGCCGCCGAGTTGGAGGCGGAGCAGTACGACGTGGCGCACGACGACGAACCGCGCGAGGACCGGGACGGCGGCCTGCTCGACGGTCCGGACGGGAGCGAAGCCGGCCGTGCGGAGGAGCGCTCGGAGGATGAGGACGCTCGACGGGTCGGCGAATGGATCTCCCAGCGCGCCGGCCGGTTCCGTCAGACGGCCGGCGAACTCCGCCAGGTGCTCGCCGGCGAGGCCGCCGCGAAGGCCGCGATCGAATCACTGCGCGCGCGGACCCCCGACACGGACGGCGGCCAGGTCACCGACCTGACCGGAGCCGCCTTCTTCGACGTCGACAACACGCTGGTGCACGGTGCGTCGATCGTGCTGTTCGCCCGCGGCCTCGCCGCACGGAACTACTTCTCCTACACCGACATCATGGAATTCGCGTGGCAGCAGGCCAAGTTCCGGATCACCGGCAAGGAGAACGCCGGCGACGTCGCCGAGGGCCGAGACAAGGCGCTGTCGTTCATCGCCGGGCGTGAGACCGCCGAACTCGTCCGACTCGGCGAGGAGATCTACGACGAGTACATCGCCGACAAGATCTGGCCGGGCACCGCGGCGCTCGCCCAACGGCATCTGGATGCGGGACAGCAGGTCTGGCTCGTCACCGCCACTCCGGTCGAACTCGCACAGACCATCGCCAAGCGGCTCGGGCTCACCGGCGCGCTCGGAACCGTGGCCGAGAGCGTCGACGGCGTCTTCACCGGCAGGCTCGTCGGCGACATCCTGCACGGTCCGGGCAAGGCTCACGCGGTCCGCACGATCGCCGTCCGCGAGGGCCTCAACCTCAAACGCTGCACCGCGTACTCCGACTCGCACAACGACGTTCCGATGCTCTCGTTGGTCGGCACCGCCGTCGCGATCAACCCGGACCCCGACCTGCGTGAGATCGCCCGCGTGCGGGGCTGGGAGCAGTACGACTTCCGCACCGCACGCAAAGCGGCGAAGTACGGCGTGCAGACCGCCATGGTGGTCGGTGCCGCGGGCGGCGCGGCCGCGGTCGCATCGAAGGTGCTGCGCCGCAGGTGACCCGGCGGTGAATCCGCGTCCCGTCATCGCGGCCGGGCGCCGCCACTCCGTCGGAGTCCGGCGGGACGGCCGCGTGGTCGCCGCAGGCAGGCCGAATGCTCCCGAGTGCGCCGTGAGCCACTGGCGTGAGGTGGTCGCCGTGGCGGCGGGCAACGTCCACGCCGCTGCCAACACCGGCCGCTCGCACACCGTCGGCTTGCGCGCCGACGGGACGGTGACGGCGACCGGGTGGAACGGCGACCGCCAGTGCGAGGTCTCCGACTGGACCGGGGTCGTCGCCATCGCCGCCGGCTGGCGCCGGACCCTCGGGGTCCTGGCCGACGGGACGGTGGCGGCCGCCGGACGCACCGCGGAAGGTGCGTGCGAGGTGGGCTGCTGGAGAGACGTGGTGGCTGTTGCGGCCGGAGACTGGCACTCAGTGGGCCTCCGCCATGACGGCACCGTGGTCGCGACGGGCAACGATCGTCGCGGCCAGTGCGAGGTCGCGGACTGGCGACGGGTCCGCGCTGTCGCCGCAGGCTCTCTGCACACGGTGGCGGTCACCCGCGACGGCCGGGTGCTGACCACCGGCGAAGGCCTGGCCGAGACGGGCCGATGGCGAGGGATCGTCGACATCGCCGCGGGCAGCCACCACGTGCTGGGAGTCGACGAGCGCGGACGTGTGCTGGCCGCGGGGGACGACAGTCGCGGACAGTGCGCCGTGTCGTCGTGGCGGGATGTGGTCGCCGTCGCGGCGGGCGCGGAGCACAGCCTGGGCCTGCGAGCCGACGGAACGGTCCTGGCGGCGGGCAGCGACGCCGATCACCAGTGCGCGGTGGCCGGCTGGCGGTGCCGCTAGCCGAGGTAGACCGAGCCCCTGCGGCTCAGCATCCGGAAGAGGGTCTGCTGAATCTCCTCGCGGACGTGATCGGTGAGGTCGAAGACGGTCATCGGGTCGTCGGCGGCCGATTCGTCGTAACCGTCGGTCCGGATGGGCTTGCCGAAGTGGATGTGCCACTTGGACGGGAGGGGGATCACCCCGAGCGGCCCCAGCCACGGGAACAGCGGCGTGATCGGGAAGTACGGCAGACCGAGTGCCCGCGCCAGCGGTTTCAGGTCGGCGATCATCGGGTAGATCTCCTCCGATCCGACGATCGAGACCGGGATGATCGGCGCACCGGTGCGCAATGCGGTGGTCACGAATCCGCCGCGGCCGAAGCGCTGCAGCTTGTAGCGGTCCTTGTAGAGCTTGCCGATGCCCTTGTACCCCTCGGGCCACACCGCCGTGAGCTCCCCGCGACGCAGCAGCGCGTCGGCGTCGTCGTTGCACGCCAGGGTCGCGCCCACCCGCCGGGCCAGGTCTCCGACCACCGGCGTCTCGAACGCCATGTCGGCGGCCAGCAGTCGGAGGTACCTGCCCTCGGGATGGTTGTCGCGCACGGCGAGCGAGGTGATCACCGCGTCGATCGGGATCGATCCCGCATGGTTCGCCACCAGCAGGCCGGCTCCGGCGGTCGGCAGGTTCTCGACTCCGGTCACCTCTACACGGAACCACTTCTCGTACACCTGGCGCACTGCCGGGAAGAAGACCGATTCGGTGAAGTGTGGATCGAAACCGAACTCGTCCACCTCGTAGTCGCCGGTGAGCCGTTCCCTGATGAACCCGCTGGTGGCGATCAGCGAGTCCGCAATCGCCCCGCGCAGCCCACCGAGACTGAACAGCGGCGAATGCCGCACCGGTTCGACCGGGGCGGATGGTTCGTCGTGGAGTTCGATGCCCTCGTGGATCGGCGTCACGCCGGCGGCGGGGCGGCCGAAACCGTCGGTGTTCGGATGCCCGGTTCCCGCTGAACGTCGTTGCGCGTTCGGATCCGTGTAGAGCGCGATGACCTTCGCCGTACGCGAATCACCGGGCCGTTCGGCCGCTGCCATCTTCGATACCCCCGCTCTGGAAAACCCTGCTCATATCGTATGCGCGCGACACCGGTCTACTGAAGCCGCGTCGCCGCCGCGACGGCCTGATGCTCCAACGCCCGCCACGTGTCCGACGAGATCACCGGCTCGCTTCCGCCCCGCTCGATGAAATCGTCGAGCGTCTCCAGCGACGAATACCGCGGAACGAAGCCGAGCTCGGTCCGCATCCGGGTGGTGTCGAGAACCCGCCCGTAGGACAGGTACGAGGTGTTCTCCGACCGTATGCCCGGCAGGCCGCCGCCCTGCAGCACGCCCGTCAGCGGCGAGATCAACCCTGCCGGCACCGGAAGTTTCAGATGTCCTGCGCGGTACACCGACTGCGACAGCGTCACCACACCGTCGCCTGCGATGTTGAAGGTGCCCGGACGCCGGTTCAGGGTGGCGTGCTCGAGGGCGGCGAGCGCGTCCTCCTCGTGAAGGAACTGGAACCGGGGCTGACGCCCGAAGGCCGTCGGCACCACCGGCAGCGACAGATACGCGCTCATGCGGGTCCGGATCCGCGGGCCGAGGATCGACTGGAACCGCAGGATCGAGACGTCGATGTCCTGTCGGCGCCGCGCGAGTCCGCGCGCATAGCCCTCCATGTCGATCAGGTCGCGACCGTAGCCCCGCCGCGGCTCCTTGCGCGCCGGCGTGCCCTCCGAGAAGAAGCCCGGGTCGCTGGGCCCCGCACCGTAGACCATCGCACTCGAACGCAGCACCAGCCGCCGCACCGACGGGCTCCGCTGACACGCCGCGCAGACCTGCATGGTGCCGACCACGTTGAGTTCCTTGATCGCGGCGGTGTGCTCCACGCTGTCGAGGATCGACGGCGCCGCGTGCACCACGGTGTCCACGTCGTAGCTCGCGATGGCCTTCGCGATCGCCGGACGCCGGATGTCCAGACGCAGGAAGTCGGCGCGTCCCATCCGGCGCATCAGCACCTTGGTCGGCACTCGGGAGTCGACGGCGACGACCCGTTCGATGTCGGGGTTCGCCGCCAATCGGGTGACCAGGTACCCGCCCAGGAAGGTGGACGCCCCGGTCACCAGCACTGAGCGCGGCGGCTGCTCGCCACTCCGGTCCTCGGTCATGGGCCCACTTTATCGCCGACCCCGCAAAGCACAGAACCCGCCACGAGGGCGGGTTCTGAGTGGCTCACTTGCCGAGCTTGCGGCGCTGGACTCGCGTGCGGCGCAGAAGCTTGCGGTGCTTCTTCTTCGACATGCGCTTGCGGCGCTTCTTGATTACGGAACCCATGGGGTCTCCCTCACGATCGGTACTGATGAACTCATGTGGCCTGGCCCGAGGACTCATGCCGGGCCGTCGCCGACAGGGGTTGCAACCAGGCGACAGCGACCTGACGGATAATCTTACCGATCGGACGAACGTGAGGCTAATCAGCCCCACGCCACCGTTCGGGCGGATCCGCCGGAGAGACGCCGAAACCCCCTCGGCGCGGGGCGCGAGGGGGATCGCAGGCGATCTCGACCGGTCAGCCGGCGTCGAAGTACGAGGTCTCCAAGTATTCGTGCACGGCCTTGGCGTGAACGCGGAACGACCGGCCGACGCGCACAGCCGGCAGTTCACCGTTGTGGACGAGTCGGTACACGGTCATCTTCGACACTCGCATCAGCGATGCGACTTCGGCGACGGTGAGGAACTGCGTGGCGGAGGAGTTGCCGACTCCGCGATCAGTGAATTCATTCCGTTCGCCGGGCTTTTCTGCAGCAGCCATGAAAATACCAACCTTCAGTGCACGCATCGCGGCCACCGGCTTCCCCTCCGGCGGACATCAGACACGTACGTGCTGCTAGCAGCCTAGCGTGACCAATGTGAAAAGTGCGACGTGAGTGGCGGAATCCCAGGGGTGCAACTCGCCGCGCCGACGGCAGATCCCGGATAAGCGCAGGCTGAGGCGCTACTGTTGCTCGCTTGCGGTCTCGGCGCCCAGCTGGACACCTCCGCCCGAACCCTCAACTTCCACTCGACGTGCAGTTTTGGCGCTCGTCTCCGCGCAAGCCAGCGTGGCCTCGTTCACCGCATGCCGCAGGCCCTCGCGCTCGAACGCGCGCAACGCCGCCGCGGTGGTACCGGCGGGCGAGGTGACGGCCGCGCGCAGTTCCACCGGCGACAGTCCCGACTCGCTCAGGAGCAACCCGGCTCCCTTGATCGTCTGCACGGCCAGTTCGCTCGCCTGCGGACGGGTCAGTCCGAGCGCCACACCGGCGTCGATCATCGCCTCCACCATCAGGAAGAAGTACGCCGGACCGGAGCCGGAGATCGCGGTGACGGCGTCCATCAGCTTCTCGGGCACCACCATCACCTTGCCGACCGATTCGAGGAGGCGGACGGTGAGCGCCACCTGGTCGTCTTCGGCGTACCGGCCGGGGCTGACCGCCGACATGGCCTCGTTCACCAGCATCGGCGTATTCGGCATCACGCGGATGACCGGCGAACCGGCGGGCAGCGCCGCCTCGTACCGCGGCGTCGGAATACCTGCGACGAGGGTGACCGTGATCCGCTCCAGTTCGCCGTTGTCCTCGGCGACGGACAGCTTCTGCAGCACCATGTCGACGGCGTCCGGCTTCACCGCGATGAAGACCACGCGCGCCCCCTCGACGGCGTCGGGGATGTCGTCGGAGACCCGGACGCCGTAGTCGGCGACCAACTCGGCCGACCGCTCCGGCGAGCGCTCGGCGACCACCAGGTCTTTGACGGGTTTCCCCGCGCTGATCAGTCCGGCGAGGAGTGCCTCGCCGATCTTGCCGCCACCGATAATCGCGACCCGCTCGGTCATGGGCGATCACTACCTTTCACAGTTTGTCGAAGTCTTGCGTATCAGCGCCGGGGAGAGTCATCGCCCGGCGGGGGTCAGTGCCAGTTGCCGCGAGCGAGCCACCGTCGCACCGGTCGAGTCCACCACGATGTGGTCCTCGGCGAACATCCGCTGCCCCACCTCCTGGCTCTCGGCCGCGAATCGCAGCCATCCGGGAGCGGGGACTCTGGTCAGGTAGGTGGTCAGCTGCACCGTGGGAGCCCAGCCGAACATACCGAGGTTCATCACCACCGGAGGAGACAGGTCGCACACCAGGATCGGGAACCCCGCGCTCACGGCGACGGGCAGGCGGTCGGCGCATTTGGGTCGAGTCCAGCCGCGGACCACCGGGTCGCCGGTCTCGCCGCGAAGCGCCGGGAAACGGTCCATGTCCAGAACCACGTCGAGTGCCGCCCCGAGATGCACCACCTCGCCGACCGGCGTGGAGTAGAGGTCGGCCGAACCCGCCGGCGGGGCGGCCGGCAGGTCAGCGACGCTCGAGTGGCCCCGGTAGCGCGCGTCTCCGTGATCCGGGCGCCCGAGCGTCACCGTGGACGTCACGCAGACGCGCTCGTCCTGGCGCACATCGACTCGCACCAGCGACACGGTCGCGCCGGTCTTCACCAACGACACCGTCACGTCGACCTCCGCCGGATCCGGAGCCCGGAGGAAATCACTCGAGACGGCCAGGACCGCCGCCTGCGGGTCCGGCCCGCCCAGATCGCGGTAGGCACGCTCGGCGGCGGCCGCGACCACCATCTGAACGCTCCCGCCGTGCACCTTGGGCCCGATCGTGAAGACCGGATCGATCCGGGCTCGATAGGCCGCGCGGCCGTCCGAGCTCACCCCGATCGGTTCCAGGTCGGTCAGGGAGGCCAGATCAGTCGTCATGCCGAGTGTCCTTCGGGTCGCGGTGAAGATGGGTGCGGGCGAAGTCCAGAGACCGCGCGAGCATCGCGGCGCGCTCGTTCCGGGTCCGCGCCGATCCGGTGTGCACTTCGAGGATCACGGCGCCGGAGAAGTCGCTGTCGGCGAGCCTTTTGCACACTTCGATGCACGGCTGCGAGCCGTCCCCGGGGATCAGATGCTCGTCGTGGGCGGCGCCGGTGCCGTCGGTGAGGTGCAGATGCTCGAGTCCGGCCCCCATCCGCGTCTGCAGAGCGAGGGCGTCGGCGCCTGCCGTCGCGGCGTGGGAGAGGTCGAGGGTGTAGTGCTCGTATCCGTCCACCGTGGGATCGATGGACTTGCCGAAGGCCGACGCGCTCGGTCCCGGAGACCCGCCCCGCTCTGCCATCCGCCTGGCCGCCTTGTGACCGGCGCCGAACAACCTGTCGGCCCGCATCGGGAACATGTTCTCCACGGCCACCGCCACATCGGAGGAGGCCTCCAGTTCTTTGACGAGATCGTCGAAGCCACGCACGTAGTCGCGCTGCCAGCGGAAGGGCGGGTGGACGACGACCGTCGTCGCCCCCAGGTCTTCGGCCGCCTGCACCGATCGCCGCAGCTTGGCCTTCGGGTCACGTCCCCACACGCGCTGCGAGATCAGCAGGCACGGCGCGTGGACCGAGAGCACCGGCACCTGGTACCGAGCGGACAGATGGGCGACGTGGGCGATGTCTTGGCTCACGCCCTCCCCCCACACCATCAACTCGACCCCGTCGTAGCCCAGATCGGCGGCGTAGCCGAACGCTGCTTCGGTGCTCTGCGGGTAGACCGACGCGGTGGACAGCCCGATCGGGATCGGGAAACGCAGTTGCGACACCGGGACCGACTCAGGCCGCCAGAAGGACCAGTGGCCCGATGGTCACCAGCATTCCGACGCCGAGCGCCAACAATGTGGTCGGCAGATCTCGTTTCCGCAGGACGTGGGCGAAGGTGACGATCGCGAAGATCACCACGACGGCCAGGATCAGCGCCAGGTAGATGTAGCGCTTCCACAGTTCGGTGAAGCCCCAGAACAGACCGGCACCGGCAGCCAGACCGATCACCACCTCGGCGATAAGACTCAGCCAGCCCATCAGTGCGGAGGGACTGTGCGACTTCCTGCGCTTCTCCGACTCCTCTTCGGCGAGGTGTTCGGCACGCTGCTGGGCTTCCATCTCGGCCTGGGCCTCTTCGGCCTCCGCGGCCTCCAGATCGGCGGCCGACGCGACACGGCGATGATCGTCGGCGACGTCGTCGCCGGCCACCGGCTCTGCCGCCGAGTCGGTGATCGGGCTCAACTGCGCGGTACCGACCAGATCGGGGTCCGGCTCCGGGCCCGGATCGGTGACGGCCGACCGGTACTCCAGCGGCGGCAGGTCGACGCCGACCAGATCGTCGCCGGGCACCGGCGCCAGCGGCGACTCGTCATCGTCGCCGACGATGGGGATGATTCCGGTCACCACATTCGGATCGGCGTCGTCTACGGGGTCGGGGAGCTTCGGTGCGGCGGGAACGTGCGACGGCATTCCGGATGCCCCGATGACCGGTCGCGTCGGGCGGTCGTCCTCGTCGGACTTGGGAAACGCGGAACCGCTCGACTCGGATCGAGCGATCAGTTCCGAGACCGTGATCGGCTTCGCGCGTGGTTCGGAATCCTTCGCCATACCTGGGGTACCCCCGTAAAAAGTCGATCGACTAGCCGGTGCTCACCATCGCCCCGGCCGGCTCCGCATCCAGACGACGGAGAATGACGCCCTCCCGCAGAGCCCACGGACAGATCTCAAGTGTATCCACACCGGTGGCCCTCATCGCCGCCTCCGCCACCAGTGCGCCGCCCACGATCTGCGCCGCGCGATCGGCGCTGACCCCCTCCAGATCGGCGCGATCGGCGGCCGTCATGCGCGAGATGAACGCGATCAGTTGACGCAGGCCGCTCACGGTGAGCGTCCGTCGCACCCGCGGCCCGGCACCGGAGGGCGCGGCACCGGTCAGACGCGCCAGCGACCGGAAGGTCTTCGACGAACCCACCGACAGATCCGGCTTCCCCGCGGCACGGAGTTCCTTGGCGGGCTGCTTCAGCTCGGCGTCGAGCCAGTCCCGCAGCACCGAGACGTGACGTTTGCTCGGCGGGTCGCCGGGCAGCCATTCGCGCGTCAGCCGCCCGGCGCCGAGCGGCAGCGACAGCGCGACATCCGGCTCCTCGTCGACCCCGTTGGTCATCTCCAGGCTGCCGCCGCCGATGTCGAAGGTGAGGATCCGGCCCGCGCTCCAGCCGTACCAGCGGCGTACCGCGAGGGAGGTCAGCCGCGCCTCGTCGACGCCTTCCAGTACGTCGACGGTGAGCCCGGAGGCCTTCTTGACCTGGTCGAGGACCTCTCCGGTGTTGGTGGCGTCGCGTACCGCGGAGGTCGCGAAGGCCATCACCTGCTCGCAGCCCGAGGCCTTGGCGATCCGGGTGAAGTCCTTGACTGTCGCGGTCAGCGAATCCGCACCGGCCTTGGTCATCTTTCCGGTGCCGTCGATCTCCTCCGCCAGCCGGAGCACCGCCTTCGTCGAACTCATCGGCGTCGGATGACCGCCCCGATGCGCGTCGACCACCAGCAGATGAACGGTGTTGCTGCCCACGTCGAGCACTCCTAATCGCACCTGACCAAAATTACTGCGCGGCGGACGGCGATGCGAGCCGAAGGTCTACCGTGGAGCGTTGTACCGATGGAGGAACCCCGTGTCTGGCTCTAGTAAGAAGCCCGGGAAGAAGCGGCGGAATGACCGCGTCCCCGAAGTGCCCCTCGACTTCCCGCGCGAGTGGTACGAGTTCGTCGACCCCGACGACGACGAGCACCTGATCAGCGCCGACCTGACGTGGCTGCTGTCGCGGTGGAACTGCGTCTTCGGCACCCCGGCGTGTCACGGAATCGTCGCCGGCCGGCAGTCGGACGGCTGCTGCACACACGGCGCCTACCTGACCGACGACGACGATCGCGAGAAGCTCGCCGCAGGAGTGGCGCTCCTGACGCGCGACGACTGGGAGCTCTTCGACCGCGGTTCGGGGCCCGACCCGCTCGGCGACGACGGCTACCTCGAGGAGGCCGAGGATCTGGAGGGCGAACCGTCGCTCAAGACCCGTCTGCACGACGGAGCGTGCATCTTCCTCAACCGCCCGGGATTCCCCGCCGGTCAGGGCTGTGCGCTGCATTCGATGGCGCTGCGCCGCGGCATCGAGCCGCTGACGGTGAAACCCGAGGTCTGCTGGCAGTTGCCGATGCGCCGCGAGCAGGACTGGGTGAGCAGGCCGGACGGCAGTGAGATCCTCAAGACCACGCTCACGGAGTTCGACCGCCGGGGCTGGGGCGAGGGCGGCCACGACCTCGATTGGTACTGCTCCGGCTCACCCGAGGCGCACACGGGCGCCAAGCAGGTCTTCGAGTCGTACCGGCCCGAATTGATCGAGCTCATCGGCGATGCGGCCTACGAGGTTCTCGCGGCGGCCTGCCGCCGGCGCAACGACCTCGGACTCGTCGCGGTGCATCCGGCGACCGCCGCGGCCACCTCCCGCCGAAGCACCGACATCAAGTACGAACAGCTGTGACCGCACCGGCCCGCTGCGCTGTCAGGGCTCGCTGCTCTGTCAGGGCCCGCTGCTCTGTCAGGGCTCGAACTTGTATCCGAGGCCGCGGACGGTGATGAGATGGCGCGGCTGCGACGGATCGGGCTCGACCTTCGAACGCAGACGCTTCACGTGCACGTCGAGCGTCTTGGTGTCGCCGACGTAATCGGCGCCCCACACCCGGTCGATCAGCTGGCTGCGGGTGAGCACCCGGCCGGAGTTCCGGAGCAGATACTCCAGGAGGTCGAACTCCTTGAGCGGCAGCGTGACCTCCTCGCCCGAGACCGTCACGGTGTGCCGCTGGACGTCCATCCGCACCGGTCCCACCTCGACGACGCCGATGGCGGCGTCCTCGTCGTCGGCCACCACTCCCCCGCGCCGCAGGACCGCGCGGATGCGGGCGATGAGCTCGCGTGCCGAGTACGGCTTGGTGACGTAGTCGTCGGCCCCCAGCTCCAGTCCGACGACCTTGTCGATCTCACTGTCACGCGCGGTCACCATGATGACCGGCACCGCCGACTTGGCCCGGATCGACTTGCAGATCTCGGTGCCGGAGACACCCGGCAGCATCAGGTCGAGCAGGACGATGTCGGGATTGACTCGCTCGAAGGTCGAGACCGCCTCCGAACCGTCGTTGACGATGCTGGCCTCGAACCCCTCTTTACGGAGCAGGAAGGCCAGCGGATCGGCCAGCGATTCCTCGTCTTCGACAATCAGTACGTGCGTCAACTCGTGAGTTCCTCTGCGTTCGTCGACCCGTCGTCGCTCGGTGAAGCCGGGTCGATGGGGATGTACAGGCTGAAGGTCGATCCGGTTCCGGGCCGACTCCACAGTCCGATGTGACCGCCATGACTGGCCGCCACGTGCTTGACGATCGCCAGCCCGAGCCCGGTGCCGCCGGTCGCGCGCGACCGCGCCTTGTCGACGCGGAAGAACCTCTCGAAGACCCGCTGCTGGTCGGCGGGTGCGATCCCGATACCGCGGTCGGTGACCGCGATCACGACCATCTCCTCGTCGTCGAGGTTCACCACCTTGCGGCTCACCGAGACCACCTCGCCCGCGGGCGAGTGATTGATGGCGTTCACCAGGAGATTCGACAGTGCGGTCAGCAGCAGGGTGCGGTCGCCCTGGATCTGCAGTCCGCTGGCCGCATCAGCGACGAGTTCGATCTCGGCGACCTCCGCGGAGACGCCGGCGGCGGCCACCGCATCCTCCACCAGCGAGTCGACGTCGACCGCCTGGAACTCGGGAATCCGGCCCTCCTGCAGGCGCGACAGCCCGATCAGCTCGTTGACCAGCGTGCCCATCCGGGTCGCTTCCTTCAGCACCCGACGGCCGAAGTGCTCCACCGCCTGGGGGTCGTCGCGCGACTCGAGCATCGCCTCGGCCATCAGGCTGATGGCGCCGAGCGGCGTCTTCAACTCGTGTGAGACGTTGGCGGCGAAGTCGCGTCGCGTGGCCTCCACCCGTTGATTGGTGGAGTCGTCGTCGCCGAACACCAGGGCGTACCGCTCGCCGTCTCGGGACGCGAGCCGTGCGATGCAGCGGACGTTCTCCACCTGCCGCGGCATGGTGCGGCCCGTCGACAGGAAGCCCAGCGACGAATGCGGCGGAACGAAATCGAAATGCCGATCGATGCCGGTGACGAAGACCTCGGTGACGGCCTCGGCCACTCCGTCGGCGATCGTGTCGCGAACCATGCCGAGTTCGACGGCGCGCTTGTTGTAGAGGACCACGTTGTGGAACTCGTCGACGGCGACCATCCCGGTGGTGGTGTGCGCGACGATCAGTCCGAGGAGGTCGGGCCTTGACCGGCCGTCGTCGACGATCACCAGATCTTCCAGTGGTGTGTCCTCCGAACCGGATTCGTCAGATCGGGTACTCACCGTGATCGCGTCTTCCGCCGCACGACTCCCTGCTTCGCCTCAACGACATTCGAACAGAATGTGTCCGATCGCCGGACACATCCCGAAGCTTACGTCGGATCGACGGGTGTTCGCAGCCTGGGCGAACAGTTTTCGGCGCTCGTTCACGCCGGGTTCTCCTGGGTTGCGGGGAGATTAACGATCAGGAGACGACGATGTCCGAGTACTCGGGGTGCTTCTCGACGTACTTCTGAACATACGAACAGACGGGCACGACCCGCTGCCCGTTGGCGCGAACGTCCTCGAGAACGTGTTTGACCAACTGGGCCGCGAAGCCGCGCCCGCCGAAGCGCTCGTAGACGACGGTGTGGGTCAGCGCGAGCCGATCACCGTCCTGCGTGTAGTCGATGTACCCGACCTCGACCGGTTCACCGTCTCCGTCGGTCAGATGGGCGCGGTAGCGCTCCTGCACCGAGAGATGGGTGACCTCTAGAGTACCGTCAGTCATACGTACCAATGTAGCGCAGGCCACACCGGCGGCGCCATGCGGATTCGGGCTACTTATTGCCCTGCGCCGCAACGGCTGCCGCACCCGCGGCCGCGGCCTCGGGATCCAGGTACACCCCGCCCGCGGTGGTCGGGCGGAGGTCGTCGCCGAGGTCGTAGCGCAGCGGGTTGCCGGTCGGGATGTTCAGCCCGGCGATGTCGGCGTCCGAGATGCCGTCCAGGTGCTTCACCAGAGCCCGCAGAGAGTTGCCGTGGGCGGCGACCAGAACGTTCTTACCGGCGCGCAGGTCCGCCTCGATGGCCTCGGTGTAGTACGGGATCAGCCGCTCGACCACGTCCTGAAGGCACTCGGTGAGGGGCACCTCGATGCCGGCGTAGCGCGGATCGCCGACCTGGCTGTACTCGCTGTCGGGCGCGATCGCGGGCGGCGGGGTGTCGTAGCTGCGGCGCCACAGCATGAACTGCTCGTCGCCGTACTTCGCCTTCGTCTCCGCTTTGTTGAGCCCCTGCAGCGCGCCGTAGTGACGCTCGTTGAGCCGCCAGTCGCGGACCACCGGGATCCAGTGACGGTCGGCGGTGTCGAGCGCGATCTGCGCGGTGGTGATGGCACGGCGCAGCAGCGACGTGTACAGGACGTCGGGCAGCAGATCGTGTTCCACCAGCAGTTCTCCCGCACGGACGGCTTCCGCCCGTCCCTTGTCGGTCAGGGCGACGTCGACCCAGCCGGTGAACTGGTTGGACGCGTTCCATTCGCTCTCGCCGTGTCGCATCAGGATCAGGGTGCCGTTGCTCATGCCGCATAGTTTCCCATACGGCCGCGGCGGTCGAGCGACCGAGTGACGCGCCCCGACCGCCTACTTCCGCAGATCCTTGCGGAGGATCTTGCCGGAGGCCGACTTGGGGACGGCCGAGATGAACTCGACGGCCCGGACCTTCTTGTACGGCGCGACGCGTTCGGCGGTGAACGCCATGACCTCGTCCGCGGTCAGCTCCGCGCCCTCGGCGACCACGACGAAGGCCTTCGGGATCTCCTCGCCGTCGGCGTCGAGCGCGCCGACCACCGCGACGTCGGCGATCTTCGGATGCGTCAGCAGCAGCGCCTCCAGCTCGGCCGGCGGAACCTGATAACCCTTGTACTTGATGAGCTCCTTGAGCCGGTCGACGATCGTGACGCAGCCGGTCGAGTCGACCGTCGCCATGTCGCCGGTGCGCAGCCAGCCGCCCTCGACGATGGTCTCGGCGGTCGCCGCCTCGTTGTTGAGGTAGCCGACCATCACGTTGGGTCCGCGGACCCACAGCTCACCGGGCTCGGACACGCCGTCGGCGGGGATGTCGATGTCCTCCCCGGTGGCCGGATCGACGATCCGGTTCTCCGAGTTCGGTACGGCCCAGCCGACCGACGACAGCGGTGCCTCGACACCGCGCGTGCCCGTACCGCCGTCGAACGGGATCAGGTGGCTCACCGGCGAGAGCTCGCTCATGCCGAAGCCCTGCAGCATGTGCAGGCCGAGACGCTTGGCCACAGCTCGACCCAGTTCCTCGTCCAGCGGCGCCGCGCCGGAGAGCATGGTGTGCAGCGACGACAGATCGTACTGATCGACGATCGGATGCTTGGCGAGCGCGACGGCCACGGGCGGCGCGATGAAGGCATAGGTGACCTTGTGCTTCTGGATGCCCTCGAGGAACTCGACGAGGTCGAAGCGCGGCATCACGAACAGGCTCGCCCGGGCCTTGAGTGCGGCGTTCAGGAGCACCGTCATGCCGTAGATGTGGAAGAACGGGAGGACGGCGAGGATCACGTCGTCGGACTTCATCCCCTGCAGCGGCTCGATCTGCGCGACGTTGGCGACCAGGTTGCGGTGACTGAGCATCACGCCCTTGGGGTTGCCGGTGGTGCCCGAGCTGTACGGCAGCACCGCGATGTGGGTGGCCGGGTCGAAGCTCACCTCCGGTGCGCGATGCCCTCCGCCCAGGAGTTCGGCGGCGTTCGGATGCCCGGTGGCCGCCTGGCCCTGGCCGTCGAGCACGATCACGGCGTCGTCCGCCAGTCCCACCTCGCGGGCCGCCTCGATCGCGGCCGGCGCGAGCAGTGAGATGGTGATGAGCAGTTTCGCCTTGGAGTCGAGGAGCTGCTTCTTGATCTCGGGTGCGGTGAACAGTGCATTGAGCGTGGTGGCGGTCGCGCCGGAGCGGAGCACGCCGTGGAACACCGTGGCGAACGCCGGGATGTTGGGCGACAGGATCGCGACCACGTCGCCGACGCCGAGCCCGCGCGCCGCGATCGCACCCGCCGCGGCGTCGATCTGTCCGACCAACTGCCGGTACGTGGTCTGCGCACCCGACTTCGAGTCGATGAGCGCGACCCGGTCGAGGTCGTTCTCCTCGAGTCCACCGAACAGGTAGTCGTAGACGCTGACGTTCGGGATCTCGACGTCGGGATACGGCGATGCGAAGCTCATGGTGACCCTTCTGGAGATGACGGGATATTCGACAATGGGCATTGTCGTGTTGATCAGGTCCCCACGCTACCCGACATTCGAGACACTACGACGGGGCTGTTCCGGCGTCGCCGACCGACCACACCGGTTCCGCGTCGGGATCGTCGAGGGGCGCGATCTGCGGCAGATCGTCCTCGTCGATCAGGTGCTCGAAGGCCGCGAGGTTCCGCATCGACTCGCCCCGGGCCTTGCGCCAGGCCCATTCGCGACGGATCGAGGTGAGGAAACCGATCTCGAGGATCTGATTGAAGTCGCCGTCGGCGGCCTCGAGGACCTGGCCGAGCACCCGGTCCACCTCGGTGCGCGAGAGCGCCTCCGCGGAGATCCGCCCCACCAGGTAGATGTCGCCGACGTTGTCGAGGGTGTACGCCACCCCGTAGAGCCGGCGATTGCGTTTGAGGAGATACCGGTAGACGGCCTCGAGGTTCTCGTCCGCGCGGCGGCAGACGAAGGCCTCCACTCGGACCCCGTGCGCGCCGGCGGTGAGCAGCACCGTGGTCTTGAGCTTCCGTTCTCCGGGAAGCTCGAGAACGAAGTGCTCGGACTTCGCACCGCCCGACGACTTCCGGACGTACTCGATGCCGGTCTCGTCCAGAGCGGCGCTCAGGGCCGCGGCCGTCTCGTCTGCGTTCACACCATCACCCTCGATCGGTTCCTCCAGCGTCGGATGCCGAATCGCCCGGCATCGCGTCGAACGTCGCCGCCGAACGCCGCGATCGCTCGGTCGTAACTCTCCAGCAGCGCGTCGGTGGTGTGCTCCCACGAGAACTGCCGCGCGTGCAGAGCGGCCGCCCGCCCCATTCCCGCGCGGCGATCCGGGTCGGCGACGAGTTCGGCGAGGCGGTCGGTCCAGACGCCGATGTCGTGACCGTCCACCAGCACACCGGTGCGGCCGTCGTCCACCGCCACGCCGAGTCCGCCCACGCGCGCGGCGATCACCGGCACTCCGCACGCCTGAGCCTCGATCGCGACCAGCCCGAAGCTCTCCGAGTAGCTCGGCACCGCCACCAGGTCGGACGCCCGGTAGACGTGCACCAGCCGCTCCGGCGGCTGCGGCGGCAGGAAGTCGACGCGGTCGGCGATTCCCAGTTGCCGAGTGAGGTCCATGAGTGCCGACGGCTGGGCCAGTCCGCTGCCCGACGGTCCGCCCACCACCAGCACGCGCAGACGCCCGGAGGAGTCGCCCGCGATCAGCGGCGCCATCGCCGAGACCAGGACGTCCGGCGCCTTCAAGGGCTGGATCCGGCCGACAAAGGTGACGAGCACATCGTTCTGATCCAGCCCGAGCGCGGCGCGGGAGGCCGCTCGGTCGCCCGGGGAGTAGCGGTCCAGATCGGCGCCGGGAACCACCACGTCGATGCGGGAGGGATCGGCGCCGTACATCTGGACCAGTTCGCCGACCTCGGTGGCGGTGTTCGCGACGAGACGGTCCGCTTCGTCGACCACCTGCTGCTCACCGACCACACGCAGCATCGGCTCGGCGGCGTCCCCCGCCGCCAGCGAGGCGTTCTTGACCGCGGCGAGCGTGTGCGCGGTGTGCACGAGCGGCACTCCCCAGCGGTCGCGCGCGAGCCAGCCGACCTGGCCCGAGAGCCAGTAGTGGGAGTGGATCAGGTCGTAGTAGCCGGGCTCCTGGGCGGCCTCCGCCCGCAGTACGTTCGCCGAGAACGCGCACAACTGGCTCGGCAGGTCACGCTTGTCGAGGCCGTCGAAGGGACCCGCGACCACATTGCGCACGGTGACCCCGGGGGCGGCCGCGACCACCGGCGCGTCCGCCGACGACGTGGCACGCGTGAAGATCTCGACCTCCACACCGCGGCGCGCCAGCCTGGTGGCCGTCTGCCAGACGTAGACGTTCATTCCTCCGGCGTCACCGGTGCCCGGCTGCGCCAACGGGGAGGTGTGCACCGAGATCAGAGCGATGCGTCTCGGGGCGGAGCCAGCGGTCATGACCCCAGCCTAATGCGGCCGGCCGCGCTCGACACATGCGCAGGCGGCGACTCATGCGCACTTGAGCATCGCTTCGACATCAACGGCACCCCGGTAATACACTTTCCCGGTAACGATTTTCATTATCTTCCAAAGGAACCTCCCGATGACGAAGACCGGGTCCGCGCGCCGCGCCCTCCTGGCGCCCCTCGCCCTCCTCATCGCCGTCGCCACCGCCGCATGCGGCGGCAACGACGGTCCCGCGCCCACCGACAAACCCGTCGTCGTCGCGTCCACCGACGTGTGGGCCTCCGTCGCGAGCGCGGTGGGCGGCGAACACGCCGACGTCAGCGCCCTGTACACCTCGCCCGACGGCGATCCCCACGAGTTCGAGCCGTCGAGTGCGGATACCGCTCGCGTCCAGGACGCCAACCTCATCGTCATGAACGGCGACCACTACGACCACTTCATGGAGGAGGCGGCCGCCGACGCGAAGGGTGCCGAGGTGGTGGCCGCGGACGTGCGGTCGGACAAGACGCGCGGCAACGAGCACGTCTTCTACGACCTCGCCGCCGTCGCCGACACCGCGAACGCGATCGCGAACGAGCTCGCCGAGATCGCCCCGGCCAACGCCGCCTACTACCGCGACCGCGCCGGCGTCTTCAACAGCCAGATCAACGGACTGCGGGCCGCTCTGGCCGACATCAAGGCGCACCACGACGGCGCCGAGGTGGCGTCCACCGAACCGCTCGCCGCGGCCGTCCTCACCGACGCCGGACTGGTCGACATCGCTCCCCCGGGCTTCGTCGACGCCGTCGAGCAGGGACAGTCGCCGTCGGCCGCCGACCGCGCGAAGTTCGATGATCTGCTGACCCAGCACCGCGCCAAGGTCCTGATCTACAACCGCCAGGCCG
Organism: Gordonia sp. PS3; assembly: GCF_041950545.1. Classification (NCBI taxonomy): domain Bacteria; kingdom Bacillati; phylum Actinomycetota; class Actinomycetes; order Mycobacteriales; family Gordoniaceae; genus Gordonia; species Gordonia sp. PS3. The sequence goes on from NZ_CP169524.1 coordinate 3,306,748, forward strand.
TCGACCCGAGCACTCAGGCCGTGCTCGACACCGCCCGCAAGGCGGGAATCCCGGTGGTCGAGTTCACCGAGAGCCTGCCCGAGGGCGTGACCGACTACATCGCGTGGCAGCGCGGCCAGATCGACGCGCTGGCGAAGGCGTTGAACGGATGACCGACGCGGTACTCAGCTTTCGCGACGTCGGACTGCAGTTCGGCGACCGCGTCCTCTGGCGCGGCCTCGATCTCGACATCGCGCCCGGCGAGTTCATCGCCGTCCTCGGCCCCAACGGTTCGGGCAAGACCTCACTGCTGCGCGCGATCCTCGGCCAGACCGAACCCACCACCGGGACCATCTCCGCTCACGGCAGTCTCGGATACGTGCCGCAGCAACACGCCGAGGATTCCGACACGATGATGCTGCGCGGCCGCGACCTGGTGGGTTTCGGCGTCGACGGCTCCGCTTGGGGCATCGGGCTGCGCGGTATGTCCCGTCGGCGCACCGCCGTCGACTCGGCGCTCCGACAGGTCGGCGCCACCGGCTTCGCGAACCGGCCGCTGGGGCTGCTGTCGGGCGGCGAGCAGCAACGGCTCCGGATAGCGCAGGCGCTCACCCGCGACCCGGCCATCCTCCTGTGCGACGAGCCGCTCGCCAGTCTCGATCTCGCGAGCCAGCGGGTGGTGGTCGATCTGCTCGACGCCCGGAGGCGGCGTGATGACACCGCGGTCCTGTTCGTCACTCACGAACTCAATCCGGTGCTGCCGTTCGTCGACCGCGTGCTCTACCTGGCCGGCGGATCGTTCCGCATCGGCGCCGTCGAAGAGGTGATGAACACGCGCACCCTGACCGAGCTGTACGGCAGCCCGGTGGAGGTGCTCCGGATCGGCGGGCGGCTCGTGGTGATCGGAGGCGAGGACGATCACCACTGCGTCGCTCATCAGTATCCGGGCGACGTACTCGGGACCGACGCCGGATTCGCGGTCGCCGGGGAGGATCTGTGATCGCGCCGACGACGACCGTGCTCGCCGCCGACATCGGCAACTTCTGGAACTTCTCGCAGACGGCAGACCTGCTCTCCCGCGGCTTCGTTCAGCAGTCGGTGCTCGCCATCGCGTTGCTCGCGCTGCTCGGCGGCCTGCTGGGTCCGATGATCGTCGCACGGCAGATGAGTTTCGCCGTCCACGGTGCCGCAGAGCTCTCGTTCACCGGTGCGGCCGCGGCGCTGCTCGCCGGCGTGGGCGTGAACATCGGCGGCGTGATCGGCGCGGTGTTCGCGGCCGCGGTGTTCGGGCTCCTGGGTCGCCGCGCGAGGGAACGGGACTCGGTGATCGGTGCCGTCATGGCCTTCGGCCTCGGTCTCGGCGTGCTGTTCCTGAGCCTCTACGGCCGCGTCGGCACCGGCTTCGCACTGCTGGCCGGGCAGGTGGCGAGTGTCGGACGCACCGGACTGATCGCCGTCGCGGTGACCGCGGCGGTCGTGGTGGTGGTGTACGCGATCATCTACCGTCCGCTGATGTTCGCCAGCCTGGATCCGCGGGTCGCCGCGGCGTCCGGCGTCCCGGTGCGGCTGCTGTCGGTGGTGTTCGCGATCCTGGTCGGTCTCGCGGCCGCGCAGGGCGTGCAGATCATCGGCGCCCTGCTAGTGATGAGCCTGCTGATCACTCCGGCCGCAGCGGCGGTCCGGCTGTCGGCCAATCCGACGGTCGTGGTGGTGCTGTCGGTCGTCTTCGCCGGAGTCTCCGCCATCGGCGGGCTCATCCTGTCGCTCGCGCCCGAACTCCCGGTGTCGGTGATGGTCACCACCATCTCGTTCGCCATCTACCTCGTCTGCCGCGTGGTGGGGATGCGGTCGCGCGACTGAGGCGGCGGCCGAGCGACGCTCCTCGACTCGCTCGACCGGCCTGGGACCCTCGGTCCCCTACTCCTCCGGACCGCCCGGATTGCAGCGGCTCGAGATCATCTCCTCGGGCGACACCACGGGACGGTTCGGTTCGATGTTCCAGGTCGGCTTGTCCGGCTGGACTATGCGGGCGAACGTCCAGTGACAGTCGAACTGCGCCTTCATCCCCGGGGTGTCCGCGCCCGGATCGAGTCGAAGGACCTCGCGCCACGCCTCGTCGCCCGCCGTCGGCGACTGCACCCTCCGGCCGTTGGGAGTGGGGGCGATCTGCAGGCTCGGTCCCACTTCGGTCTGCACCCAATCGGCCGACGCGATGTACGGCGGCGGAAGCACCGGCGTCGGGGCGCTGCTCGTGACCGAGGACGAGGCCGTGACCCGGGTCGGGGTCGAGTCCGAAGGCGACACCGCCGACTCGTTCCCGCCGGAACATCCCGCGAGCGCGATCGCGGCGGTGCACGTCACCGCCGCGATCATCGCGGGACGTCTCACGAAGGCTCCCCCAGATGAATTCGGTCCCATGCCTCGCGGCGGTCCCGGTCGGGATCGATCTCCACGCGCGTCGGATCGTCCAGCACCATCACCCTGCGATCCTCGCGCGTATAGCGCGGCCAGTCCGGTGCGGGCACGCCGGTGCGCGCGAGCCAACTCCACATCGACTGCATCGTCGCGGTGATCCGCTTCGTCGACCCCCAACTGCCCGCGGCGGCGAGACCGACGCCGATCGGATCCCGGTACGTGCCGAACACCGCCAGCAGTTCAGTCGCGTGGGTCGCACCGATTCCGGTGGCCTTCAGCAGCAGCGGCGCGTAGTCGAAGCGGTACACGTACGTGGGCGCGTGGTCACTGTGATACCCGGCGAACCGGATCGTCGGGGTCCAGAACGTCGCATCGGCAGCGATCATCACATCGCGGCGCTTGACCGGATAGAGGTTCTGCAGCAGATCGGCGTCGCCGGTGTCGCCGAGCCCCACGAGTGCCTGGTCGCTGTCGGGAAGGATGTTCCAGAACCGGGCGAACAGTTCGCCCTCGTCTTTGTTGTTGCCGATGATGGTCGGGACCGAGATGGTGTTGCCGTCGCGCGCCGCGTCGAGCGGATGCTGCGGGAGATAGTCGCCGTCGACCACCGGGGCGAAGGGAATCGGGTCGGTGAGCCGGGCACCGCGGGTGAAGCCGATCAGCTTGTTGCCCGCGCGCAGCAATTCGGTCGCTGTGGCGCCCCCGAGGACGCGTGCCACCAGCGCCGGATCGTGAGGCGGCTCGTCGCGCTCGGGCCCCTTGCGCCGGGTGGGATCGATCAGTATCCGGACGAACTCGTCGGCGAACAGTCGCGCATTGTCCTTGCTGACGATCAGGTCCGGGGCAGGGCTCTGCGAGATGGCTCCCGAGAACAATCCCTTCGCGGACGGCGTGGACAGCAGCGTGAGCACCGCCGACCCGCCCGCGCTCTCACCGAACACCGTCACCCGCGACGGATCCCCGCCGAACGCGGAGATGTTGCGCTGCACCCACTCCAGACCGGCGACCATGTCGCGCAGCCCCACGTTGGCGTCGAACGGCCGCTCGTCGGTCGAGTACTCGCTGAAGTCGAGGAATCCGAGCGGACCGTAGCGGTAGTTCACCGTCACCACGATCACGTCGCGCGCCCGAGCGAGGTACGCGCCGTCGTAGATCGGCGTCGACGTGCCGCCGAGGATGTAGGCACCGCCGTAGTTGAACACCATGACAGGCCGCGGCGTAGCCGAGACGGTCGACGGCGCGAAGACGTTCAGGGTCAGACAATCCTCGCTGCGCGGCTGGAACTTACCGGCCCCGCGCGCCGTGAAGAGCTTGTCCTGGATCGGTGCGGCCCCGTAGTCGTAGCACTCGAGTACCCCCGGCCAGGGTGTCACCGGGCGCGGTGCGCGCCACCGGTGCTGCCGCACGGGCGGCTCCGCGAAGGGGATGCCCCGCCATGAGATGGTGCCGCGACGCGCTCCGCGCCCGCGCTTGCCGTCGACCGCACCGTCGAGGGTCTGAACCACAGTGTCCATTACTGCCATGGCGTCGACCCTAACCCGAGCGTGGTCATTACCATCGACACCGTGGGCCTCTCTTCTCGCGTCATCGATCTGAACGCCGACCTCGGCGAGGGGGTCGGCGACGACTCGGCGATGATCACCCTGGTGACGAGCGCTAACGTCGCGTGCGGCTTCCATGCAGGCACTCCGCGCGAACTGTTGGCCACCTGCCGCGAGGCGGCCGCCGCCGGCGTGCGGATCGGCGCGCAGGTCTCCTACCCGGACCTGTCCGGGTTCGGCCGCCGTTTCATGGACCTCGCCCCCGACGACCTGTTCGCCGACATCGTCTATCAGATCGGCGCTCTGCGGGCGCTCACCGAATCCGTCGGCGCCACCGTGGAATACGTGAAGCCGCACGGCGCGCTCTACAACGCGGTGGTGCATCACACGACGCAGGCCGGCGTCGTCGTCGAGGCGGCGGCCGCGTCCGGCCTCCCCCTCATGTGCCTGCCCGGATCGGAGGTGGAACGGATCGCCGGCTCAGCGGACGTGCCGGTCATCCGCGAGGCCTTCGCCGATCGCGGCTACACCCCCGAGGGCACGCTGGTGCCCCGGTCCGAGCCCGGTGCCCTGCTCACCGATCCGGCCGAGGTGGCCGCGCGAGTGCTCGAGCTGGCGGAGACCGGACGGATCACGGCGATCGACGGCACGGTGGTGGAAGTGGTCGCCGACTCGGTGTGCCTGCACGGCGACACCCCCGGCGCGGTGGAGCACGCCCGTCGTGTCCGCGCCGCGCTCACACGCGCCGGCGTCGACGTGCGCGCTCGGTGAGAACCCCCGTACCCGCCGACAGCGCCCGCGGGGTGGCCGCGGGATTCGGCGCCTACGCGCTGTGGGGCCTGTTCCCGATCCTGTTCGACGCGATGCTCCCGGCCGGTCCGTGGGAGATCCTCGCCAACCGCATCCTGTGGACGCTCGTGCTGTGCGCCGCTATTCTCGCCGTGCTGCGCGACTGGTCGTGGATCGCGCCGCTGCGCCGACGACCCCGGCTGATCGCCGGCGTCACCGCCGCCGCCCTGCTCATCGCCACCAACTGGGTCGTGTACGTCGCAGCTGTCACCTCCGGCCACACCAGCGACGCCGCCCTCGGCTACTTCCTGAATCCGATCGCCACCGTGGCCCTGGGCGTGGTGCTGCTGCGGGAACGCCTGCGGCCACTGCAATGGGCGGCGGTGGCGGTCGGCGTGGTCGCGGGCGGCTATCTCACCTTCGCCGCGGGCGTGTTTCCGACCACGGCGCTGGCCCTGGCCGCGTCGTTCGCCCTGTACGGGCTGGTCAAGAAGAAGGTCGGCGACACTCTGCCCGCGCTTCACGGACTCACCTTGGAGACGGCGATACTGGCGCCGGCCGCGGCCGTCATCCTGGTGGTCGTCGCATTCACTCCGGCCGGTCTCACGTTCGGTGACGGCGTCGGGCACACCGGCCTGCTGGCGTTCTCCGGCGTCGCGACCGCGGTGCCGCTGCTGCTGTTCGCCGCTGCCGCCCGTCGCATCCCGCTGGTGACCGTCGGGCTGATCCAGTTCGTCACACCGATCATGCAGTTGCTGTGCGCGGTGCTGATCCTCGACGAACACCTGCCGCCCGAACGCTGGATCGGATTCGCGATCGTGTGGGTGGCGCTGGCGCTGCTGGCGACCGACAGCGTCCTCAGAGCTTGGTGGAACCGGCCTTCTTCGCCTCGCGCGTGATCGAGGACCAGGCCTCGCTTCCCCAGGTCCGCGCCGCGGCGGCCCATTCGCGTCCCCTCCGCACCATCGGGCCGGCCTCGGCGGGGATCTCGCCGGCCGGGATCCGATCGCGACCGGGGTGCATCTCCACGGTGAGGAAGGCCGCCGCCACCGCGAGCACGGTGGCGATCAGCGCGAGCCCGCCGAGCACACCGCTGTCGGACATCTCGACGGCCAGGTACCGCGTGGCCAGAAGCAGCCCGGAGAAGGCCGCGGTGCCGAAGACGACCACCGCGAGCCGGTGACGCGACCAGCCCAGTTCGGGGCGGGTGAGCGCAGCCTCGAGCGTGAGGGTGAAGATCGCTCCGGCGAGGACGTCGATCGCGTAGTGGAAGCCGAAGCCGAGGGTCGCGCCGGTGGTGCAGATCAACCAGAACGTGCCGAACACCTTCGACAGCACCGGACCCCGCCATCCGTGCAGGAAGATGCACATCGCCCATGCGGTGTGCAGGCTCGGCATGCAGTTCCGTGCCACGCTCTGGTTGTAGTAGTGCGCCGCGGGATCGCCGATCACCGGCAACTGCTGCGGCCACACGTCCTGCCAGTCCGCGCCCAGCAGCTCATGACCGAAGGCGTAGGTGGGGCCGACGACGGGGAACAGGAAGTAGATCACCGGACCGATCAGCCCGATCAGCAGGAAGGTCCGCACGATGTGATGCCGCGGGAAGCCGTCGCGGGCGCTGTTGCGGAGTTGGAAGAAGGCGATCACCGCCGCGGCCACCGGCAGGTACACGTAGACCTTGCTGAGGACCTCGGTGAGCCACGGGGTACCGGAGACCACCGAGCCGATCGCCCACGACGGGCTGCCGAGGGCCCGGTCGGCGAGTTCGACGTATTCGTCGAGCACGTTCGGGTTGGCCCGGCTCGACAGCACCAGCCACACGTCGCCGACGCGACCCATCACGATCAACAGCAGCCCGAGGCCCACCGCCTTGAGAGTTCCGGCCCGCTCGCGCCCGTGCAGTCGCCATCCCGCGAAGGCGGCCGTGCCGATCAACGCGAACAGGATGCCGTTCCCGACGGTCGGGGCGTTGCCGACGATCAGACGCTGCGTGTTCCAGGCGAGTTCGAGTGCGACGGCCGCGCCCACCACGGGCAGTCGCATCCGCGACGGCATGCACACGAGCGCGAGCAGCATGCCCGCGATCTTGATCTCACCGATCTGCGGCCGTCCCACCAGATCGGTGGCGAGGAGATCCAGCGGTCCGCGCAGGTGGTTCACCCGAGCGACGACCTCGATCAGAATGACGAACCCGACCAGGATTCCGACGATGAGCGCCCAGACACGGCCCGAGAACTCGAGACGGCGCCCCGAACGCAGCTGCGCCCACATCGACCGCAAGGAATCCTCAGCAAACATTCCTTACACGTTAGTAAACGAATACTTAACAGTAGGAATCAGAGTGACGCAATCGTCATTCAACCGAACGAACGACGTGACCCGCAGCACTCAGCCGACGCGGCGTTGCCTGGCGAACTCCGCCAGGACCACACCTGCCGCGACCGAGGCGTTGAGGCTCTCCACCTCGCCCGCGATCGGAATCGACAGGATCGAGTCGCAGTTCTCGCGAACCAGACGCGACAGCCCCTTGCCCTCCGACCCGACGACGATCACCGTGGGGCCCGTGCCGTCGTAGTCGTCGAGCGAGACGTCGCCGCCCGCGTCGAGTCCGACGATCTGGGCGCCCTTCTTGGCCCAGTCGAGCAGGGTGCGGTTCAGATTCGGCGTGGCCGCCACCGGCATCCGGGCCGCAGCACCCGCGCTGGTTCGCCACGCGACGGCGGTCATCCCCGCGCTGCGCCGCTGCGGGATCACCACACCGTGTCCGCCGAACGCGGCCACACTGCGGATCACCGCACCGAGGTTGCGCGGGTCGGTGATGTTGTCGAGCGCCACCAGCAACGGCGCCTGCGGCGCGGCGAGGGCATCCGCCATGAGATCGTCCGGGTGCGCGTACTGGTACTCCGGCACCTGCAGTGCGAGCCCCTGATGCAGCCCGTTCGGCGACATCCGGTCCAGTTCCGGCTTCGCGACCTCGAGGATCGAGATCCCGCGGTCTCCCGCGGTGTGCACCGCCTCCTTGACGCGCTCGTCGGCGTCCACTGTCGTCATCACATACAGCGCGGTGGCGGGCACCCCGGCACGCAGACATTCGACGACCGGGTTGCGGCCCACGACGTACTCGGGACCGCCGTCCTCGGACTTGCGGTGATTGCGACGCCCCGCGGCCTTGGCCGCGGCCTTCGCCTTCTTGTGAGCGGGGTGGTAGGTGCGGTCGACGGCCTTCGGAGTGGCTCCGCGGCCTTCGAGACCGCGCCGGCGCTGCCCGCCGGATCCGACGACCTGACCCTTCTTGCTTCCGGCCTTCCTGGTCGCCCCGCGACGCTGTGAGTTTCCGGCCATCAGTGTTCCTTCGATTTGAGCGCCCACTGGGCGCCGTCGGGGGTGTCGGTCACTTCGACGCCGGCTGCGGCGAGCCGGTCGCGGACCTCGTCCGCGGTGGTCCAGTCCTTGGCGGCGCGGGCCTGCGCCCGCCGCTCCAATTCTGCCTTGACGAGCACGTCGAGCGCAGCGTGAGCGTCGTCATCGACGCCCTCGGCGGCCCAGTGCGGGTCGAGCGGATCGGTCCCGAGGACCGCGGTCATGGCCCTCACCTGCGCCGCGATCTGCCTCGCGCGGCCACCGTCGCCCGACTCCAGGGCGGTGTTGCCCTCGCGGACGGCGTTGTGCACGGCCGCGAGCGCGGCCGGAACTCCGAGGTCGTCGTCGAGGGCGGCGGCGAAGTCGTCGTTCACCTCGCCGACCTCGACGTCGCCGACGCGTTCGGCGACGCGACGCACGAACGACTCGATACGCCGATAGCCGGCCGCGGCCTCGGCCAGCGCGCCGTCGGAGTACTCGAGCATTGACCGGTAGTGCGCGCTCCCGAGGTAGTAGCGCAGTTCCACGGCCCGGGCCCGCTCCAGCATCGCCGGGATGGCGACCACGTTGCCGAGCGATTTGCTCATCTTCTCGCCGCTCATCGTGACCCAGCCGTTGTGCAGCCAGTACCGAGCGAAGCCGTCGCCGGCACCGTGGCTCTGAGCGATCTCGTTCTCGTGATGCGGAAAGATCAAATCCATTCCGCCGCAATGAATGTCGAACTCGGCACCGAGCAGCGAGGTCGCCATCGCCGAGCACTCGAGGTGCCAGCCGGGACGCCCGTCGCCCCACGGCGTCGGCCACGACGGCTCCCCGGGCTTGGTGGCCTTCCACAGCGTGAAGTCACGGGGATCGCGTTTGCCGGTGCCCGCGCTCTCACCCTGGTGTACGTCCTCGAGCCGGTGGCCGGAGAGGCTTCCGTAGTCGGGCAGACTGCGCACGTCGAAGTAGACGTTGCCGTCGGCGGCGTACGCGTGACCGCGCTCGATGAGACGCTCCATGTACTGCACCATCTGGGTGATGAAGCCCGTGGCACGCGGCTCCGCCGAGGGCGGCAGCACACCGAGGGCGTCGTAGGCCCGGGTGAACTCCCTCTCGTGCGTGGCCGCCCATTCCCACCACGGACGGCCCGCTTCGGCGGCCTTGTTCAAGATCTTGTCGTCGATGTCGGTGACGTTGCGGACGAAGAGCACGTCCAACCCGCGGTAGGCGAGCCACCGCCGCAGCACGTCGAACGCGATGCCGCTCCGGACGTGACCGATGTGGGGAACGCCCTGAACCGTCGCACCGCACAGGTACACCGATGCCGTTCCGGGACGAAGGGGAACGAAGTCGCGAACCTCGCGGGCAGCCGAGTCGTAGAGGCGTAGAGTCACGGCCTGCGATTCTACTTGAGGGCCAGCAGTGCGGTGGCCACCGCCGCGATGCCCTCGCCGCGTCCTGTCAGACCCAGTCCGTCGCTGGTGGTGCCGGAGACCGAGACCGGTGCCCCCAGCAGATCGGACAGCACCCGCTGGGCCTCCGCACGACGCGGCCCGACCTTCGGCCGCTCCCCGATGATCTGCACCGAGGCGTTCACCGGAGCGAAGCCCGCCTCGTCGAGAAGGCCGCGGACGTGGCCGAGCATCGCCGCGCCGGTGACCCCGGACCACTCCGGTCGCCCCACGCCGAAGACCGCGCCGACATCGCCCAGCCCGGCGGCCGAGAGCAGTGCGTCGCAGAGTGCGTGAACGCCGACGTCGCCGTCGGAGTGCCCCGAGCAGCCGTCGGCGTCGTCGAAGAGCAGCCCCAGCATCCAGCAGGGTCGGCCGGCCTCGATCGGGTGGACGTCGGTCCCGACGCCGACGCGCATGTCCATCGCAGACACTCAGTGCTCCTGTGCGGTGATGAGCCTGGCCAGTGCCAGGTCGAACTGGGTGGTCACCTTGAACGCCATCGCGTCACCCTGGATCACTCGAACCGGGATGCCCAGGGCTTCGACCAGTCCGGCGTCGTCGGTGGCGTCTGCCTGTGCGTCGTGCGCCCGGCGCAGTACCTGTGCGGTGAAACCCTGCGGGGTCTGCACGGCACGCAACTCCGACCGGTCGGGAGTGTCCCGCACCAAGCCGTCGGCGTCGACCCGTTTGAGGGTGTCGGCGACCGCGATTCCCGGGACCACCGCGTCGGCGCCGCCCCGGAGCGCGGTGACCACCGAGGCGAAGAGTGCCGGCGGGGTTAGAGCCCGGGCCGCATCGTGCACCAGGATCAGTTCCGCGTCGGGCACGGCCGCCAGACCGGCCCGGACCGAATCGCTCCGCTCGGCTCCGCCCGGCACCACGACGGCGTCCGGGACGAGCGCCGCGGCGCGGTCGAGCAGTTCCGGAGGTGCGGCCACGACGATGACGTCGACGACGCCGGACCTGCGTGCCGCCGAGGCGCTCAGCTCGAGCAGCGTGACGCCGTCGAGCTCGACGAACGCCTTCGGCACGGTCTCACCGAGACGTGTACCTCTTCCCGCTGCCGGGATCAGTGCGGCTACCGGGCCACTGCCTGCTGTCAGGACGCCGCAGCCAGGATCTCGTCGAGCATGCTGTCGGCCTTGGCGTCGTTGGTGTGCTGTGCGAGCGAGAGCTCGTCGACCAGCACGCGCCGGGCCCGGGTCAGCATGCGCTTCTCGCCTGCCGACAGACCGCGGTCCTGCTCGCGGCGCCACAGATCGCGGACGATCTCGGCCACCTTGATGATGTCGCCGGAGATCAGCTTCTCCTGATTGGCCTTGAATCGGCGGGCCCAGTTGGTGGGCTCCTCCGTGTGCGGTGCGCGCAGCACCTGAAAGACCTGATCCAGACCCTCCTGGCCGACCACGTCGCGCACACCGACGTAATCGAGCTTGCTGGACGGGATCTGAACTGTCATGTCACCGTCGGCAACCTTCAGGACCAGGTACTCGATCTCTTCACCCTTGATGGTCCGAATGACGATGTCTTCGACTCGAGCAGCACCGTGATGGGGGTATACAACGGTGTCGCCAACTTTGAAATTCAATGTCCACTGCCCCTTTCGAATGTAACCAGTCTAACACGCGAGGGCCGACAGCCTTCTCCAACGGTGCAGGTCAACCGAGGTGCAAGCAGGTGAACGACGGTATTTGCGCCCCGCCTGCCACCTTCGGGAAGCACAGTTGCACGCCTGAACCGAACGGCCCGGCGCTAATATCATCGGGACAATCTGGCGACCCGGGCGAACTTTTCCCGGCCTCGCCAACTACGCTGCGTAGTGAGAGTTCGCATCACCGGCGGACAACGCGACGACCACCCCGGAGGAAATGGTGTCAGTGCTCAATCGGTCCACCCGCCGTCTGGCCTCGGCCGCCGCTGTCGGCGCGCTCGGCATCGCGATCGCCCTCGGCACCACGGCCTGCGGTGCGGGAAAGATCTCGCAGACCGCGAATCAGGAGCCGGCCGTCAACGGCGCGAGCGGATCCATCACTCTGACCCCGTCCGAGTACGACGGCCAGGAGATGTCGAACGGATCGATCGCGATCCGCAATGCGCATGTGCTGTACCCGGTCTCGAAGGCCGACCAGATCTTCGGCGACGGCGGACCGTTCGCCCTCGCGTTCAACATCGCCAACGACAGCCCCACTCGCGTGGTCAAGCTGCAGAGCGTCTCGGCGAAGACCGGCAACATCAAGCTGACGCCGCCGACCTCGACCACCGGCGGCGACCCCGCCTCCATCGCCCCCGGAAAGGCCCTGCTGGCCGGACAGCCGTCCGGCTCGGATCCGGATCTGGCCGCCGGAGCGGACAGCCGCTGGACGGTGGAGCTCACCAACGCCGGCGACACCGTCGCCGCCGGTCTGACCGTCCCGATCACCTTCAACTTCGCCGTCTACGACCTGGGCGGCAAGCAGGTCGAGACCGTGTCGACCACCGTCGACACCCCGGTCGACGGCGGCACGCTCAACGAGCGCCAGGACGTCGTCCGCGACGTGCAGGGCGAGAGCGAGCACTGAGCCGCACCGAACTCCTCACAGCGGCGCCCCGGTCACTCGACCCGGGGCGCCGCTCTTGTCGTACCGGTCGCCTACAGTGTCTGCGTGGCCGGACGGACCGGGTGACGAGCGCGTCGGCGGACAGGGGAAGACATGGCTAAGACCCGATCGGTGTTCCGCTGCTCCGCATGCGGTCACCAGGTGGCGAAGTGGTTCGGCAGATGCCCCGAGTGCGGCGAATGGGGAACCATCGCCGAATCGGCGCCGGCGGCCGCCGCCGCACGCACCGGCACCACGTCGGTGGCACCGTCCAGTCCGGCCGTCCGCATCACCGAGGTGGTCTCCGGAGCGGTGGGCTCATGCCCCACCGGCATCGCCGAGTTCGACCGCGTGCTCGGCCGCGGAGTGGTCCCCGGTTCGGTGATCCTGCTCGCGGGCGAGCCCGGGGTCGGCAAATCGACACTCCTGCTCGAAACCGTGAAACACTGGGCGGCGCAAGGCAAGACGGCCCTGTACGTCACCGGGGAGGAGTCGGCCGGCCAGGTCCGGCTTCGCGCCGAACGCACCGACGCGGTGCACGAGAACATCTACCTGGCGTCGGAGACCGACCTCGCGACGGTGCTCGGACACGTCGAGGCGGTGGCGCCCACCCTGCTGATCGTCGACTCCGTGCAGACGATGGTCGCGACGGGCACCGACGGCGTCACCGGCGGTGTCACGCAGATCCGGGCGGTCACCACCGCACTGGTCTCGCTCGCCAAGACGAGCGGAATCGCCGTGATCCTGGTCGGTCACGTCACCAAGGACGGCACCGTGGCCGGTCCCCGCTCACTGGAGCATCTGGTGGACGTGGTGCTGGCCTTCGAAGGCGACCGCCACTCGTCGCTGCGGATGATCCGGGGCATCAAGAACCGATTCGGCCCCTCCGACGAAGTCGGCTGCTTCGAGCAGCGGTCCGACGGCATCCATCAGGTCAGCGACCCGTCGGGCATCTTCGTACACCACCACGAGTCCGATGTCGCGGGCAGCGCCGCCCTGGTCGCGATGGACGGCCGCCGCGCCCTCGTCGGCCAGATCCAGGCGCTGCTCAACGACACCCAGATGACCTCGCCCAGGCGCGCGGTCTCCGGTCTGGACTCGGCGCGTGTGGCGATGATGCTCGCCGTCGCCGAGAAGCACGCGGGCATCAAGGCCAGCACCAAGGAGGTCTACGCCTCCACCGTCGGCGGGATGAAAGTCACCGAGCCGGCCGCCGACCTGGCGATCTTCCTGGCGCTCTACTCGTCGCACCACAACGTCGCGGTACCGTCGTCGACCGTCGCGATCGGCGAGGTCGGCCTCGCCGGCGAGGTCCGCCGTGTGTCGTCGGTGGGCCGCCGAGTCGCCGAGGCCAAACGGCTCGGGTTCGGGCACGCGATCATTCCCGCCGGAACGCAGGACGAGGATCTGCCGCGCGGAATCCGCATCAGCCGGGTCAACAACCTCCTGGAGGCACAGTCGGCGGCGACGGCGCGGTCGGACTACGCTCAGGCCCCGTTCTGATGCCCTGAGGGATGCACCGCGCGATCGCGGTATCCGGCGAAGTGCTTCTCGAGATCGATGGCGATGAACAGCCCGTGCGCCGCGGCGACGGGCTCCTGGGGATCGCCGAGATGGGCGACGGCGCGCGTGTAGACCTTGCGGCGCACGCCCCCGAGGATCTCACCGGTGAACTGCACGGTGGAGCCCAGCGGAATCGGCTTGGCGTAGTCGATCTCCAGGTGCCCGGTCACCACCGGCATGCGGAGCAGCAGCGGCGAGGTTCCCATCACCTCGTCGAAGGCGGTGGAGAGGAGTCCGCCGTGGATCACGCCGGGACCGCCCTGCATCCAGTCCTCCACCTTCATCGATGCGGACACCGTGAGCCCCTCGCCCGCGATCACGTCGATTCGCAGGCTTACCGGCGCGTCGGCGCCGCATCCGAAACACATGCTGTGATGCAGGTTGATTCGACGGCCGGGCGACGTCGCCTTCGGGTCGCGGGACAGTGGCTCGATGTCTGCGGGCAGCACGAATGAGGTCTTCACGTACCGCTACCCTAGTTCAGGTGACCGACACCGTTATCCCCGAGTCCAGCCGCGCCGAGCAGATCCGTTCCGCGCTCCGCCGCGTGGCTCCGGGGACCGGGCTTCGCGACGGACTCGAACGCATCCTCCGCGGCGGCACCGGCGCGCTGATCGTCCTCGGATACGACGACGACACCGAGCGGCTCTGCGACGGCGGTTTCCACCTCGACATCGAGTTCGCCCCCACCCGTCTGCGCGAACTGTCGAAGATGGACGGCGCCGTGGTGCTCTCCGACGACGGCAAACGGATCGTGCGCGCCAACGTCCAGCTGATGCCCGATCCCACCATCCCCACCGAGGAGTCGGGCACACGGCACCGCGCCGCCGAGCGGACCGCCATCCAGACCGGGGTCCCGGTGATCTCGGTGAGTGCGTCGATGTCGATCGTGAGCGTGTACGTGGGCGGGCAGCGTCGCGTCGTCGAGAACCCGGACGCCATCCTCTCGCGCGCCAACGTCGCGCTCACCACGCTCGAACGCTACAAGTCTCGCCTCGACGAGGTCAGCAGCCAGCTCTCGCGCGCGGAGATCGAGGACTACGTGCTGCTGCGCGATGCGATGAGTGCCGCCCAGCGGATGGAGATGGTCCGACGCGTCTCGGTCGAGATCGACGAGTACGTCCTCGAACTCGGAGTCAACGGCAGGCAGGTGTCGCTGCAGTTGGAGGAGTTGATCAACGACAACGACACGATGCGCGAACTGCTGGTGCGCGACTACCACGCGAGCCCGGAGCCGGCCAGCACCGAACAGGTGCGCCAGATACTCGAAGCGGTGGAGTCGCTCTCAGACGCCGATCTGCTCGATCTGACGATGGTGGCCGGGGCCTTCGGCTACCCGACCTCGCTCGAGGCCCAGGACACCGCGATGAGCCCCCGCGGCTACCGTCTGCTGGCCCGCATCTCCCGCCTGCAGTTCGGCCACATCGACCGGCTCGTCCGTCATTTCGGCACCCTGCAGTCGCTGCTCGCGAGCAGCGCAGCCGATCTTCAGTCGGTCGAGGGCATCGGGAGCATCTGGGCCCGGCACATCCGGGAGGGGCTCTCGCGGCTCGCCGAGAGCAGCCTCGAACGGTTCGACTGACGTCGGATCGCTACTGCTGTGCGGGTGCCTGCGCCGGAGCGACGAAGTTGAACGTGATCGGCGCCGACTCGCGCTCGGCCAGCTTCGCGGTGGCCTGGTAGCCGCCCGCCGCCACCTGGACGCGCTTCTTGGTGCATCCGGGATTGCTGGTGGTGCCCGACCAGGTGATGGTGTCGGTGACCTGCTGGCCCGGCGCAAGAACCTGGATGTTCACGCCTTTGTCCGGCGCGCAGTCCTGCGCCGACCACAGCGTCCGGCTTCCGTCCAGCGTGCGGACGATGACGTTCTGGGCGGCCTTGCCCACGTCGCGCGAACAGGCGGCGAGTCCGCCGTTGGTGGTGACGATCGTGAAGACCGGCTGGTCGCCGACGGTGTATGTGGGCTTGTCCGTGTAGAGCACCACCGACAGGCTCTGGTCGGAGCATCCGGGAGCACCGGCGTCCGCGGCGGGTGCGTCGGACTGCTGCGCGGGCGCGGGGGCGGGAGCCGAGGGCGTGGCACTCGGATCGCCGCCCTGGCCGTGCTCGCCTCCGCCGCTTGGCGCCTCACTGCTCGGCGGGGCGCTCTCCACTGCGGTCGAAGGCGCCGCGGGCTCGGTCGAGGACTTCGCCGCGGCGTTCTTCGAGTCGGGGGTGCTGTCGGAACCGCCGCTGAGCCAGACGATCAGGAGGATGACCACAACGATCGCGACGACCGCCCCGACGCCGGCGACGAGGCGCCGGCGCCAATACACCTCGGGCGGCAGTGGTCCTTGCGGTTCAATCACGCCCTCAACGGTATCGCCGCTCCCCTGTCAAGAGCAGCGAGGCCGTCCGGCGTGTCGTCGATTCCGCCGACCGAGGGCTCACTCGCCGATGTCGCCGATCACCTCGACCATCTCGACCTGACCGTCTTCGAGACGGTACGTGAGGCCGACGACGGCGAGCGTCCCCTTCTCGACCCGGTCGGCGATGATCTGGCTGCGGTCCATCAGCAGATGCACCGTCTCCTTCACGTGCCTGCCGATGAACCCGTAGTAGTCGTCGATGCCCTCGGCGCGTCCGGCCAGAATGCTCGGCATCACCTTCTCGACGATCGTCCGCACGTAGCCGTTCGGGAGGGTGTTGTTGTCGAGGGACTCGAGCGTCGAGCCGACGGCACCGCAGCTGCTGTGGCCGAGCACCACGATCAGCGGAACATTCAGAACGTCGGGGCCGAACTCGATGGTTCCGAGAACCGCTTCATCGAGCACATGGCCGGCGGTGCGGACCACGAACATGTCGCCGAGCCCCTGGTCGAAGATGATCTCCGCGGCCAGCCGCGAGTCGCCGCAGCCGAACAGAACCACGTGCGGCTTCTGGCCGGAGACCAGAGCGGCCCGCTGGTCGCTACTCTGGTTCGGATGAATCGACCCCCCACCGACGAAACGCTCGTTGCCTTCTTTGATGACCTGCCATGCTTGCGCGGGGGTTAAGTTCTCCATGAGCGCAAGTATGCCACCGCGCGATGTACTCGATTGGTTCACCCGTGCCCGTCGACCGCTGCCGTGGCGCGAACCGGGCATACCCGGCTGGCACATTCTGATCAGCGAGATCATGCTCCAGCAGACTCCAGTCGCGCGCGTCCTCGAGCCCTGGCAGGAATGGGTGCGGCGGTGGCCGGTTCCGTCCGCGATGGCCGCCGAGACCACCGGAGAAGTGGTCCGCGCGTGGGGCCGGCTGGGGTATCCCCGGCGCGCGATGCGGCTCCACGAATGCGCGGGCGTCCTGGCCGCCGAGCACGGCGACGTGGTCCCCGACGACGTCGACACCCTGCTCGCGCTGCCGGGGATCGGCGACTACACCGCCCGCGCCGTCGCGTGCTTCGCCTACGGCCGATCGGTCCCGGTGGTCGACACCAACGTGCGCAGGGTGATAGCCCGCGCGGTGCACGGCCGGGCGCAGGCCGGAAATCCCGCCAAGCGCGATCTGGCGGAGGCCGCGGCACTGTTGCCCGACGACGGCACCGCGCCGACGTTCTCGGCCGCGGTGATGGAGCTCGGGGCGCTCGTGTGCACTGCGCGCAACCCGCGGTGCGAGGAATGCCCCCTGCTCGGCAGCTGCCGCTGGGTGGCGCGCGGACGACCCGCCCACGACGGTCCCCCGCGTCGCACCCAGAAGTTCGAGGGCACCGACCGCCAGGCCCGCGGACGGCTCCTCGATGTGCTGCGCAGCGGTCGCGGCCCCGTCGAACGCGCCCGCCTCGACCTCGCGTGGACCGCCGACCCCGCCCAGCGCGACCGCGCGCTCGACTCACTGCTCGTCGACGGGCTCATCGAGGTCAACGACGACGGATTGTTCTGCCTAGCCGGCGAGGCCTGACAGGAAGGCCTCCACCGCGCCCCGGTACACGCCGGGGCGGTCGTCGTGAACCAGGTGCCCGGCGCCGGGAACTCGCAGACAGGCCGACTGCGGGTACCGCGCCTGACCGCCGCGGACGGCCATGTCTGCCATCTGCCCGGGCGGCGTCACGGAGTGCTCCGCCTCCACCAGCAGCGCGGGCACGTCGACCGCCTCCCACTGCGCCCAGAAGTCTCTGGTGCCCCACTCCTCGGCTATCGCTGCCCAGACGGGGATGCTGCCGTGGAGGCGACCGTCGTCGAAGGCCTCGTAGAAGTACCGGCCGGCGACGTCTCCGAACATCGCGACCGCCTCGTCGAGCCCGGCGAATCGTTCGGGCCAGCTGTCGAACCACGGGGCCCAGTCGCCGGTGGTGCGGCCGCGGAAATCCGGCGCCATGTCCTCGACCACGATCGCGCTCACCAGTTCGGGGAACTCGGCTGCCGCGCACCACGCGTGCAGCCCGCCCATCGAGTGACCCACGAGTACGGCGGGTCCGCGGTCGATCCAGGTGATCACCTCTCCGACGTCCGCGACGAACCGCTCGGTGGCGATGTCCTCGGGCGCGGGCGGGCGCGAATCGTCGAACCGGCCCTGATGGTAGGCGGCGTCGAAGGTGAACACTCGTCCGTAGCGGCGCAGCCAGGGAATCTGACGGCTCCAGGTGCGTCCGCGGCCCATCAGTCCGTGCAGCAGAACGATCGCCCCGAGCCCGCCCTCGTCCCTGTCGAGGCCGCCGTAGTCCAGGAGTCCATTCACGACTCTCGACCCTAATCCGGCGGGCGGTTCGTCAGTAGGCTGGACGGCATGGCAATTGTGAAGATCAACGCGATCAAGATCCCCGAAGGCGCCGGCCCCGAACTGGAGAAGCGCTTCGCCGCGCGTGCGGGAGTGGTGGACGAGGCCGAGGGATTCCTCGGTTTCCAGCTGCTGCGTCCGGTCAAGGGCGAGGACCGGTACTTCGTCGTCACGCATTGGAAGGACGACGCGAGCTACCAGGCGTGGGCCGGTGGCGATGCCCGCGCCGCGCACAAGAGCGACCGCAAACCCGTCGCCACCGGAGCCGACCTCCTCGAGTTCGAGGTCGTGATCGAGGTCGAGCCGAAGTCCTGACGGATCGTCACGCACACGTCTTTCGCGCCAAGACGCTGGCAGTGATTTAGAACGTGTTCTAGTATCGAGGAAATAAGGTTTCCCGATACTAGGAGCACGTATGACCGAGCCCATCGAGACCACCCAGCTCTACATCGGCGGGAAGTGGGTCGCACCGCATTCCTCGCAGATTCTCGAGGTGTTCTCGCCCGCCACCGGCGAGAAGGTGGGCTCGGTCCCGCTGGCCGACGAGGTCGACGTTGACAACGCCGTCCGCGCCGCCCGCGAAGCGTTCGACTCCGGCGTGTGGCGCAACACGCCGCCGGCCCAGCGAGCTGCGGTGATCCGTCGGGCAGCGGAGCTGATCAATGAGCGCGGCGGCGAGATCGGCGCCCTCGTCTCGGCCGAGATGGGCGCCACTCCCGGCGACGTCGCGACCCTGCAGCAGCTGGCCGGGACCGGGGTCCTGAACGCCTATGCGGACGCCGCCGACGCATACGAATGGGAGGAGAAGCGGACCGGCCTGTTCGGCGAGAGCCTCGTGGTCCGCGAGCCCGTCGGGGTGGTCGGTGCGATCATCGCGTGGAACGTCCCGCTGTTCCTTTTCTGCAACAAGTTCGGCCCCGCTCTGGCGGCCGGCTGCTCCATCGTGCTCAAGCCCGCCCCCGAGACGCCGCTGAACGCGAATCTCCTGGCTGAGATCTTCACCGAGGCGGGCATTCCGGAGGGCGTGATCTCCGTGGTACCCGGCGGCGTCGAGACCGGCCAGGCGCTCGTCGATCACCCCGACGTCGACAAGATCACGTTCACCGGCTCCACCGCGGCGGGCCGCGCCATCGCCGCACGCTGCGGTGACCAGCTCAAGCGCTGCTCGCTGGAACTTGGAGGCAAGTCCGCGGCCATCGTCCTCGAAGACGCCGACATCGCCGCCAGCGCGCCGATGCTCGTCTTCTCGGGCATCCTGAACTCCGGTCAGGCCTGCGTCGCACAGACGCGCGTGCTGGTCCCCCGCAGCAAGCACGACGAGGTGGTCGACGCGATGGTCGCGGTTGCCTCCACCTTCACCCCGGGACTGCCCGACGACCCGGAGACGAAGGTCGGCCCGATCATCAACGACAAGCAGCACGCCAAGGTCACCGGCTACATCGCCAAGGGCAAGTCGGAGGGGGCCACCGCCGTTCTCGAGGTGCCCGCACCGGAGATCGGCACCGGCAACTTCGTCGGTCCCACCATCTTCACCGGCGTCACCAACGACATGACGATCGCCCGCGAAGAGATCTTCGGTCCGGTGATCAGCGTGATCGCCTACGACGATCTCGACGAGGCCATCGCCATCGCCAACGACTCCGACTACGGTCTCGCGGGCTCGGTCTGGACCACCGACATCGACAAGGGTGTCGAGGTCGCCAAGCAGATCCGCACCGGAACGATGGGCATCAACTGGTACGCGATCGACCCGTCGTCGCCCTTCGGCGGCTACAAGAAGTCCGGCATCGGCCGAGAGAACGGCCGCGAAGGACTCGAGAGCTACCTCGAGCACAAGGCCATCCTCATGCCGATGGGTTACACCTCGTAGCGCTCCCTCCCAAGAGCCGGCGCCCGCCTCCGAATCACCCCGGAGGCGGGCGCCATTTCATTCAGCGCCTGCGGCTCACACCCCAGCGAACGCCCGGACAGTCCGCTCCGCCACAGCCGCGACGTACGCGGCATCGGCGACGTCGTCAGTCATCAGGATCCGGAAGTAGAGCGGACTCGCGGCGGTCTCCAGAAACTCCCGCACATCGGTAGTCGACGGGAGTTCCCCTCGAGCGACAGCGCGCTCGACGATGACACCGCTGCGCAGGAACCGCTCATCCCAGAAGGCGGCGCGAGCGCGGCGTACGTCGTCCTCTGCCACGTCCACCGTCACCGCTGCCTGCACGACCGCGCGAATCGCGCGGTCCCCCAGCGCCTCGACGATGCCCGACAGGAGCAGTTCGAGGTCGCCTCGCAACGAGCCGGTGTCGGGCGTCGCGACGTTCGTGCGAGCGAACCGAGTCAGGATGTCGCCGATGAGTGCCGCTTTCGTCGACCATCGGCGGTAGACGGTCGTCTTGTTGACACCAGCGCGATCCGCGACGTTGGTGAGTTGCAGTCCCGCGTACCCGACTTCCGCGAGGATCTCGAGCGTCGCCTGGTGAACCGCTGCGACCACCCGGGCGGAACGACCGCCCGGACGTCGACGTTCGGATACCGCATCGCCGGTCATCTCCGCTCAGCCCCTTTCATCGCCGCACTCGTCGCACCTCCGGACAAACGCAACTATAGTTGCTTTAAATTCCATTGGCGACCGACGGACGGAGCTTTCGAGTGAACGAGAACGATGTGACGATCACAGCCGTGATCGATGGCCGCAGAGTCGGCCGCGACGAAGTGCTCGCCTGGGAGGCGCGCCGGATCCCGCGAGCCTCAAGGAAACTCGGCATGAAGGCTCCCTCGGGTCCGGTCGAAGATATGCGGCGCGCGTTCTGCGATGGCAAGTTCGAGCTGGGGGTCGATGAGATCCGGCGCCGCCTGGCCCGCGACATCCGACTGTCGGATGCGGTCGCACGCGTCACCGGCGGGCTGTCGGGAGGTCGCAGAGCCACCAGCGTCTGTGATCTGTATGTAGAGGGCGGGGACGCTCAGGGGTTCGTGGACTGGTTCTCGGATGCGGGCCGCGACGATTATGCGTGGAGCATGGTCGTCGCGAGTCCGGACCACTTCATCATCGACAGCACGGCGGACGGCAGGCAGGAGGTGATCGAGACGACCGGTGGCAGTCCCTTCGCAACCCGGTTCTTCGTCGACTACGACGACACCTCCCGGCTGACCACCGCGCGGGATCCGGCGTTCGCACTCGAACTCGCCGGAGTCGCTCGGACCGGCGCGGATACGGCAGTCGGCGGCGTACGTCATCAGCTTCGCGACGACAGGTACGGCTTTCACCTCCGCGCGTGCGTGGAGTTCCCGAAACTCATGGCACCGCAGATGGTTAAAGAACACCGCTGGCATCTCGCGTGCGAGTTCAGCAATTGGATCGAAGGAGCCTTCTCCGCCTGACCGGTTGGACGGGCTCGAGTGAGTGCCGCGGTGGCGGCGGCGCTCGAAGACACTGGCACCGTCCGTACGGACATCGTGTCGAGCGGGCAGGCCGTACGCGGCCCAGCGGATGTCACGCGGTTTCGACTCGCTGCGCTCGCTCAACCAGCCTGGGAAGGGCCACTGGACCAGCCTGGGGGAAAGACCGCTCAACCAGCCTGGGAAGAGCCACTGGACCAGCCTGGGATGGACCCGCTCAACCAGCCTGGGACCAGCCTGCCGAGGGCTTCAACCAGACCGGAGCCGCTCGGAGAGCGGCGCGAGGCTCAGCCCGCGGGCGTCGACTGCGGTGCCGGAGAGCTCGGGGCGCTCGGAATGGGCACGGCGTTCGACGGCGGCGTCTCGCCACCGGACTGCACGTTCTTCTGCAGACTGTCGTCGGTGAGGATGTCGATCTCGTTGATCTTCCAGTCGTCGCCCTGCTTCTCCATGCCGAAGATCAGGCGGCTCTTGTCGACCTGAACGTCTTCGGCATTGTTCCGGGTCGACGACTGGTTGATGAACAGCAGCACCTTCGCGGTGTCGCGGGTGTTCTCCATGACGCCGGAGTCCTGAACCGTCACGACGGTCGAGACCCCCTCCTGCTTGACGCCCTCGGCCACCTTCGACTCGACGATGTGCTTCTGATAGTCCTTCTGGGCCCCGCCCGTGAGCCGGCCCATCGTGGTGTTGATGTGCGCGTCGACGGTCTTCGAGTTCCACGAGAACATGTCCACGACGTACGTCTGCGCAGCCGACAGCGCGGAGTCACGCGCCCGCTCCTGCGCGGCCGCGTTCGCGTAGACGATGCCCAGCGCGATCGTCACGCCGACGACGATCACCACGATCAATCCCAGTACCGGCAGCAGCCAGCGCTGCACTCGACTCATCACGCCACCCAATCGAAGTACGTCATCTTCAGCTCACCATTGATGCGTGTCATGTCCACGCGGGCGCGGAAGGTCGTCGACTCGCTGCTCTTCGGGTCGTTCTTCGGGTGGCCCTCCCAGCCGTACACGATGAGCACCGAGCCCTCGTCCTCGTCGGCCTTCGACACCGCGTCGGCGAGAATCGTCGTCTTGGTGACCAGGTCGCCCTTGCGGACCATGTCCGCGACCTGCTTCATGTTCTCCTGGAACATCTGCTTCGCGCGGCCACTGGTCTTGTCGATCGCGTTCTTGTACATCTGGTCGGCGTTCTGCGGGTCGAGCGTGGTCATCGACACCACCATCTGCTGGGCGAAGGTGGAGTATTCGGCCCGCCACTGCCGCTGCTGCTCGATCTGGTGGTACTGGTAGCCGAACACGCCCGACAGCACCGCGCCGATCACCAGGACGAGCGACGTGAGCACCACCGCGACGATCATCAGCTTCGAGCCGTCGCCGGCCTTCTGCCGCGTGGACTTGCGCACCACACCGCGGCTGCGCCGACGCTCACGGTATCCGGCGCTGCGCTCCACCTCTTCGGGGTCGGGCTCCGGTTCCGGTTCGGCGGCCGGGGCCTCGTCGACCGGCTCGGCCGGCTGCTCGGTCTCGGTCTCCACGGCCGGTTCGGCCTCGGACTTCTTCGGCTTCTTGCGTCGTCGGCTCAGCGGACTGGAGCGGCGGACAACGTCGTCTTCGGGCGAGTTCAGGACTCCACCGTCTTCGTGATCAGGTCGTACCATTTCTGCTTCTTGCCCTGCGCCTGCTGATTCTCAGCGGTCACATAGGTCTTTCCGTCGGGTCCGATGAATTGTCCCGTCTGCGGATCGTAGGTGGTCGCGTAGACCGCCGGCGACGGATCGTAGTCGCTCGGGGTTCCCGGCACCACGCGCCCGGCCGGCTGCTTCGGCAGGTCGGTGCCCGGCAGGCCGTTCGGGAAGGCGACGTTGTCGCGCTTGGAGGGAACGAAACCGGTCTTGCACTCCTCGGGTGTCGGAGCACGGCGGCCCGGATACTCGACGCACGGGAAGTTTCGTGCGCCTCGGACCGCGGCCTGAGCGTCTTGCGGAAGCCGGCAGAGCAGGCCCGGCGGCAGGTCGCGGGCATCCTGCTCTGACGGGAAACGCCATTGGTCGGTCGGCATGAACCCGACAGTACAGGTCGGCGGATCCTGGAAGCCGAGCGTGAAGTTCACGTTGGGACCGTGCCGGTTGGAGCCGGAGTTGATCGCGGTGATCAGCGCGGAGAGCACGCGCGGATACAACACGATCGTCTGCCGCAGATTCGGCAGATACACCGCCTGCGTGTGCGCGGCCACCGACAGATTCGAGATCGCCAGCGGGAACGAGTCACTCATGTCCTCGAACAGTTTCTGCGCCTGCGACGCCACACCGGGACCCTTGGCGAGGATGTCGGTGATGTCGGGGCGGCTGGCGCGGAGCTGATCGGTCACCTTCGTCAGATCCTTGGTCCACGAGCGGATCTGGTCGGCGGTGCGGTTCTGGGTCGCCAGTATCGGCCCGGCCTGATCGACCAGATCGATGGTGGCGTCCACGTTCTTGTTCAACGCGCCGACGAAGAGCACCATCGAGTCCATCAATCGCTGAAGATCCTCACCGGTGCCGTTGAACGCGGTGAAAGCCTCGTCCATCACCGAGCGGAGCTTGGTGTCGCTGACCTGGTTGAGCAGCGCGTCGGCTTGGTCGAGCATCGAGGAGATCTCCACCGGGACATCGCTGCTCGTGACCGTCGCACCATTGCCCAGGTTGTCGCTCGACGGGTTCTTGGGCGGCTCGAAGTTCACGAACTGCTCGCCGACCGCCGAGACGCTGCGGACCGAGGCCGCGGAGTTCGCAGGGATGTCGGTGCCGGAGTCGATCGTCAGCGTCGCCGAGACGCCCGTCGGCGTCAGACGGACGCCGGTGACCTTGCCGACGTCCACCCCGCGGTAGCTGACGTTGGCGTTCTCGTAGAGGCCACCGGTCGACGGCAGTTCCAGCGTCATCGTGTAGGTGCCGATCCCGAACATCTGCGGGAGCCGGATGTAGAACACCGCCATCGCGACCATCGAGATGACCGTGACGATGCTGAAGATGATCAGCTGCACACGGACGAAATGCGTGATCTTCATCAGTTGCCGCCCTGGATCTTCGGAAGCAGGTCGAGCGGCGAGGGATTCGCCGAATTCTGCTGCTTACGCTCTGTCGGCCCCTTCTTCAAGGGCGCCGAGTACGGATTCGCACCCTGCTTGGCCCCACCCGCCGGCTTGCCGACGACGGTCTCCGGCCCGGCCGCGGTCACCGAGGCGACCATCGTCTTGCCCAGTCGGTTCCAGGTCAGGTCGAGCACGAGATCGGAGTTGACGTAGTCGCCCTTCACGATCGTCGGAATCAGATCCTCGACGAACGGGAAGGTCAGCAGGATCCGCAGTGAGTTGGTGAGCGCCGGACCCGTCATCGACAGCTGATCGAGCAACTCGCGCACATTCGGCACGATCGTCTTGATGTCGTCGCTGTTCTCGCGGAGCACCTCGTTGGCGGTGGCCGAGAGCTTGCCGACCCCGTCCATCGCGCTGGTCAGATTCTTGCGCTGATCCACGAGCAGTTGCAGAATCCTCGGGCCGCTCTCCAGCGCACGCTGGACGGTCGGCGTCTGGCGGTTGATCGTCTCCGCCAGCCGATCGAGGCCGGACATGGCGTCGATGATGTTGTCCGTCTGCGTGTTCAAGTCGGAGACCAGGGTGTTCAGCCGCGGGATGAGGCTCTTGAGCGTCCCCTCGTTACCTCCGACGATCTGGTCCAATTCGTGGACCACGTCGCCCATCTGCGACAGTCCGCCGCCGTTGAGGACCACCGACAGCGAGCTCAGCACCTGTTCGGTGGTCGGATACATGCACGGATCGACCGTCTGCGCCGAGGTGATGTCGGGGATCTTCTTGGGATCGGTCTGGGCCAGGTTCTGCTGCTCCGGGCAGTTCGGCAGCGCCAACGAGCCGCCTTCACGGAGATACTGCCCGCTCGGGTGGTCGGGCGGAACGATCGCGATGTGCGACGAGCCGAGCACGCTGGTCATCCCGATCATCGCGTGCGAACCGACCGGCACCTTGACGTCCCCGTTCAGTCGGAGCGTCACCTTCGCGGTCCAGTCGTCGATCGTGATGTCGCCGACGCTGCCGACGGTCGCGTCGTTCATCATCACCGGCGCGTTGCGCACCAGGCCCGCGGCCGACGGGATGCGAGCGGTGATCCGGTAGGCGTCCGAACCCGTTCCCGCGGCGCCGACGGCCGACACCGTGGAGATGGTGCCGCTGCTGCAGCCCGCCATGACGGGGACGACGATGAGGCCCGCACACGCCACGGCGGCGACCAACTTCTTCGACCTCATCAGCCCTCACCTCCGAACGGCACCAGCAGCTTCCCCAGCGGATCGGGATTGGCGTTGCGGCTGGCCGCATCGCGCTCACGCACGCCGGCCTGGGCGCGCTGCTTCACGCTCTCGTTCTGGTAGGTGATCTGGTCCGGATTCGCCGTACGCCCGATCACCGGGTTCGCCATGAAGGGCGGGTAGTTGACCACGACGTCCTTCATCACCGGACCGATGATGTCGACGCACTGCTCGATGTCCTTCTCGGTGTCGCCGGGGCGAGCGGTGGACGCCATCGATCCGCACAGCAGCGTGATCAGGTTGTTGCCCATGCCGAGACCGAAGACGCCGTCGAGCGACCCGGTCAGCGGGTTGTAGATGTTGAAGAAGTTGGCGAGCTGGTTGGGTGCGGAGTGCAGCAGGCCGCGCAGTTGCTCGTCCTTGCGCTTGAGCGTGCCGGTCAGCTGCGCCAACTTGCTCATCGTGGAGGTGACGACGCCGCTGTTGGTCCCGAGGAAGCCCTCGAGCTCACCGACCGCCTCGTTCAGATTCGTCATCGCATCGCCGAGATCGTCGCTGCTGCCTTCGAGCACGCTGCTGACGCTGGCCATCCGCCCGTTGAACTGCACCAACTGCTCGTGGCTCGTCGAGAGTGCGTCGGTCAGCTTCTGCAGGCTCTTGATGGTGGCGAAGACATCGTCGCGGTTGTCCGACAGCGTGCCCATGACCGTCGACATCTGCTTGATCGAGTCGGCGATCGCCTGGCCGTTGCCCGACAGGTTCTTATCCATCACGTTGATGGCGTCGGCGGCGGTGCCCGGCTCGGCGCCGTGCGGGCCGACGGCCTTGGTGAGCTCGTCGAGTTGCTTCTTGACGTCGTCCCACTCCATCGGCACGGCCGTCCGCTCCATCGGGATCGAGTCGCCGTCCTGCAGCTTCGCGCCCTTGTCGTACACCGGAGTCAGCTGGATGAACCGGCCGGACACGAGCGACTGCGCGACGATCACGGCACGCGCATCGGCCGGGATCGGGGTGTCGTCGTCGATGCGCATCGTGACCTTGACATCGCCGCGACGGGTCTCGATGGACGAGACCTTGCCGATATTGACGCCGATCACGCGCACCGGGTCGCCGCTGTAGAGGCCGCTCACCGACGGGAAATAGGCGGTGATGGTCCGCGTGGTCGCCTTCTGGACGCCGAGGAACACCCCGACGGCCAGCAGCACCAGTACGACGACTCCGGCGATGATCGCCCACACTCGTTTCGAGATGCCCACGTCAGCCTCCCGTTCCGTGACGCTGGCTGGGGTTCAGGTCATTGTTGTTCTGCGGTTGCTGCGGGATGGGCGTCGGGTACTGACGCTTGGGCGAGGGACGTCCCACGTCCGGGGCGCCCGCATCCGGCCCCTGGTTCCAGTTCTTCGGGAACAGCGGGTTACCCGAGTACTGGTAGAAGTACTTCGCCGCCTCGGGGTACTTGCGCTGCAGGACCTTCAGGAACGTGCCGAAGTAGTCGCCCCACGTCGGCAGTCCGACGAGCGAGGAGAAGTACGGTCCCGAGCTGACCGCCTCACCGAGGATGTTGGCGTACGGACCGAGGTTGTCGATCGCCTTGCCGAAGTTCTCCTCGTTGTCGTTGAGGATGTCGAGCACGCCGTTGAACTTGTCGAGCACCGGCTTCAGCTGAGCGTTGTTGTCTTCGACGAACCCGGTGATCTCGGCGGTGACGTCCTTGGTCCCCTTGATCACCTGACGCAGCGCTTCGCGGCGGATGTTGAGCTCGCCGAGCAGTGCATTGGCGTCGATCAACATGTCGCGGATCTGGTTGCTGCGCTGACCGACGATCTGGGTCACCCCGCGGGCCTGCCGCAGCAGGTCGCTGAGCGCGTTGTCGCGATCCGCGATCGCCTTCGACAGCCGGCTCACCCCCTCGACGGCCCCGCTGACATTGGCCGGTGTCTTCGAGAACGTCTCGGTGAGGGTTTCCAGCGCCTTGTTGAGCTGATCGGTGTCGGTGGTCGCCAGGGTGGAGGTCGCATCCTCCAGAGCGTCCGACAGCGAGTACGGCGACACGGTCGAGTCCACCGGGATCGACCCGCCGGGCTTGATCCGGCCGGTGCCGATCGGTGTGATCGTCAGATTGCGCCGTCCCAGGACGGTCTCGGTCTTGATCGCCGCGCGGGTGCGATCGCCCATGACGACCGTGTCGTTGAGCCGGAACCTGATCTTGGCCTTGAGTCCCTGATCGGTCTCGGCCAGGCTGATGCCCTCGACGGTGCCGACGTTGACGCCGGCCACCAGCACCACGTCCCCGGTGACCAGACCACCCGCGTCGTCGAAGTAGACGTCGTAGGTGCTGATCTGCGAGAGATACGGCAGCCGGTCCATCTGCATGGCCATGATCACGACCATCGCGGTGATGAGTGCGCCGATGATTCCGACCTGATACTTGGGCCGCCCCGCACGGTGGAAGGGCTTGGTCTCGGCCTGTGTGACGTCGACGTCCGGATCCTGCGACTCTGCGGGCTCGGGATTCACGTTCTCACTCAACTCGCGCACCTCCCGCCCGCTCTGGTCTGATCGCCCATCGCGTCGATCGCCGTGAAGTAGTACTGGGTGTTGCCCGGACCGGGCAGCAGCAGCCGGATACGGCAGAAGTAGATCTGCAGCCAGGCCCCGTAACTGCCGAGGTTGGAGAGCATCTTGAAGTCGCCGGGCAGGCGACCGAGCAGATTGCGGATGAAGGGCTCGGCCTTGAGCGCCTGCTCGCTGGTCCGCCCGAGCGCCGACACCGTCTCCTTGAGATCCGGGCGGGTGGCGTTCATCAGGCTCGCCAATCCGGTGGTGGCCTGGCTCGCCTGGCTGATCGCCTCGCCGTACACACCGCGGTCCTGGGCGAGTCCGGAGATCAGCTTCTGCATCCGGTCCACGCTCTGGTCCAGGCCCTTGTGGTCGGCCTCGAGCGTGGAGAGCGTCTTGTTGAGGTTGTCGATGACGCTGCCGATCAGCTGGTCGCGGTCGGCGATCTTGTTCGTGAACTCCGAGGTGCTGGCGAGCAGCGTGTTCAGTCCCGCGCCCTGCCCCTGGAAGATCGCGATCAGCGAGGAGGTCAGCTGATTGACCTCATCGGGGTCCAGCGTCCGGAACAGCGGCTTGAATCCGCCGAGCAGGTTGTCGAGGTCCAGAGCGGGCTCGGTCTGCTTCAGCGGGATCTGATCGCCCGCCGACAGCGTCTGGCTCATGTCGCCGGTGCCCGGCTGCAGCTCCAGATAGCGGTCGCCGGTGAGATTCTGGTACCGGATCCGGGCCTGCACCGACTTCGGCAGCCGGTAGTTGTCGTTGACCGTGAACGTGACCTCGGCCTGGTTGTCGCGATTGAGTTCCACCGAACTCACGGCACCGACGTCGACGCCCGCGATCTTGACGACGCTGCCGGACTTCATGGCGGAGGCGCTGGCGAAGACGGCGCTGTACTTGTCACTGCTTCCGCCCTGGTAACGGCTGAACACCAGCACCAGGCCGACGAGCACCAGGATCATGGCGAGGGCGAAGGCGCCGAGCTTGATGACGGTCGCGCGGAATGCGCGTGCGCGACTATCCACGGGGGGTACCTCCGAACAGCAACTGGAAGAGCTTGCGCGACTCCACCTTCGGGGTGGTGCGCGGCTGATACGGCTGCGGCGCGTTGTCGATGACGTAGAACGGGATGTGTTCCTTGGACTGCACATCGGTCAGTCCGGCCTGGCAGGTCGGCGGGCCGTCGCCGTGGACCTCGGGCAGGTCCTGCGGGTAGCGGTACGGGTCCTGACCGGGGATCAGTCCGGCGTCGAGCAGCAGCATGCCGTTGCGCCCGCCGAGCAGCGGCGTGGCGATGTCGGTGGCGTCCGACGCCGCGGTGATGAAGCACCGCAGTCCCGGCGCCTGCCTGCCGAGCAGCCGGCTGACCGGGTTGAGATCGGTCAGAGTGGAGATGAGGTTCTTCTTCGACGCCGTCAGCACGCCGTTGACGGTGTTGGTCATGCCGGTGACGTTGATGAGCAGCGCGTCGAGGTTCGCGGCGTTGTCGACCAGGGTGTTCCCGACGACGGTCGCGTTGTCGAGCACGCGCATCAAATCGGGCATCGCGTCGGCGTAGACGTTGGTGGCGCCTGCACCCTCGCGGAGCAGCCGGTTGAGCTCGGGCAGGTGCGGGTTGGTCTTGCCGAGCACGTCCGTGAGCTGGACCAGCGCGTCGCCGATCTGCTTCCCGCGTCCCGAGAGGGCCTCGTCGACGGCGCCGATGGTGACGTTGAGCTTGTCCGGCTGCAGCTCGGCGAGCACGTTGACCAACTGCTGGTACACCGTGTTCAGCTCCACGACCACGTGGTCGGCGGTGATGACCGAGCCCGCCCGCAGCTGTCCCTCCGGCCCGGACTCCGGCACCACGAGGTTCACGGCCTTGGCCCCGAAGATCGTGTTCGACTTGATGTCGGCCTTGACGTTGGCCGGAACCATGCCGATCTGGTCGGAGGCCATGTCGAGCTTGAGTTCGGCCCGGTCACCGAGGGTGGTCACCGAGGCGACGCGCCCGACCTCCACCCCGCGGAGCTTGACCTTCGCGTCGGGATTCATCACCAGTCCCGCGCGCGGCGCGAAGAGGGTGACCGTCTCGGTGCTGGCGAACCATCCGAGGAACTGCCCGGACGCCAGCGCGACGATGCCGGCGAGCACGCCGACCATGATGACGGCTGCGAGCTTCCGGGTGCGGTCGCTGTAGCCTCTGCTGTTCTTCTTCGCCATCCGTTCAGCCCGCCAGATTGAACTTGCCGTCGGCGCCGTAGATCGCGAGCGACGTCAGAAGGGTGATGACCACGACCACGACCAGCGAGGCGCGGACCGCGTTGCCGACCGCCACACCGACGCCGACCGGACCGCCGGACGCGTTGAATCCGTAGTAGGTGTGGATGAGCATGACCGCGACGGCCATGCAGATCGCCTGTACGAACGACCACAGGATGTCCGACGGGATCAGGAACGTGGAGAAGTAGTGGTCGTACACGCCGGAGGACTGGCCGTAGAGCACCACGGTCGCGAACCGGCTGGCCAGGAACGACGCCAGCGCCGCGAGGGAGTACAGCGGAATGATCGCGACCAGTCCCGCGACGATGCGCGTGCTCACCAGGTAGGGCACGGACGCGATCGCCATCACTTCCAGGGCGTCGATCTCCTCGGACACTCGCATCGCGCCGAGCTGAGCGGTGGCCCCCGCGCCGATCGTCGCCGCCAGGGCGATGCCGGCGATCACCGGGACGGCGATTCGCACGTTGATGAACGCGGAGAAGAAGCCGGTGAGGGCCTCGACGCCGATGTTCGCGAGCGAGTTGTATCCCTGGACGGCGATCGTGCCGCCGGTGAACAGGGTCAGGAAGCCGACCACGACCACCGTGCCGCCGATCATCGCGAGCGCACCGGTACCCATGGAGATCTCCGCGATGAGGCGGAGCGTCTCCTTCTTGTAGAGCCGGACGGCACGCGGAATCGAGGCGATCGCGTCCCAGTAGAAGAGGGCCTGATCACCGATCTTGTTCCAGTCCTCGCCGGCGCGCTTGAGCGCGACACGGGCAGTGAGCAGACGGGTAGTACCTGGCAGAACCATCAATTATCCCATCGTCGCCTTGAGACCGACCGCGGTGACGACCACGTTCACGACGAACAGCGCCATGAACGAGTAGACGACGGTCTCATTGACGGCGTCACCGACGCCCTTCGCTCCGCCCTTGACGTTGAGGCCGCGGTAGCAGCCCACCAGTCCGGCGAACAGGCCGAAGAGCGCGGCCTTGATCATGGAGATCACCAGTTCCCCGAGACCGGTGAGCAGCGTGAGGTTGGCGATGAAGGCGCCGGGATTCACGTCCTGCAGATATACGGAGAAGATGAAGCCGCCCGCGATGCCGATGGTGCACACCAGGCTGTTGAGCAGCAGCGCCACCCCGGTCGAGGCGATGATGCGCGGCACCACCAGCCGGTGGACGGGGTTGATGCCGAGCACCTCGAGCGCGTCGATCTCCTCACGGATGGTGCGCGCACCGAGGTCGGCGCAGATCGCGGTGGCGCCGGCACCGGCGACGATGAGCACCGTGACGATCGGGCCGATCTGGGTGATCGTTCCGAGCGCGGCACCGGCGCCGGAGAGGTCCTGCGCACCGATCTCCCGGAGCAGGATGTTGAGCGTGAAGCTCACCAGCACCGTGAACGGGATCGCGACCAGCAGGGTGGGCACGAGTGAGACGCGGGCGATGGCCCACGACTGCTCGACGGTCTCACGCCACTGAAAAGGACGTCGAAAAAGCTCACGGGCGGATTCCACACCCAGGGAGACGAACTCTCCCACGCCGTTCATCGGGGCAGCGAGTCTGCTCGTCAAGGCCCCTCCTCCCGCTCCGATGCTGGCAACCTATCACGTACGAAAATTGTGCTCTGCGTTACAAGCCGAGCCGACACACTCTAAAGAGAGGTGTGCTAGTCCATCAAATCCGAGGCCGAGAATGTGCCGACCTTCTCCGGCTCGGCGAAGTACGCCGAGACGACGTCGCCGAGCGCCTCGGGCGACCACTGGTCGCCGTCCGCGGCGAAGACCTCTTGCACTTTGGGAGCGGCCATCAGACTGACCTTGGGGCCGTAGACTACGAAGACCTGTCCGGAGACATTCTGCGCCGAGGGACCGGCGAGGTAGCGGACCAGGGTCACCACATGCTCGGGCGACAGCGGGTCGACGGCGTCCTCGGGGGCTGCACCGAAGACGTCCGCGGTCATCGCCGTGCGCGCACGGGGACAGATCGCATTGGCGGTGGCGCCGTAGCGGGCCAGTGCGCGGCTCGCGGAGACCGTCAGCATCGAGATGCCGGCCTTCGCCGCGGAGTAGTTCGCCTGGCCGGCGCCACCGAGGAGCGCCGCTTCCGACGATGTGTTGATCAGGCGGCCGTACACGGGCGCACCGGAGGCCTTGGACTCGGCGCGCCAGTGTGCGGCGGCGTTCCGGTTGAGCAGGAAGTGACCCCGCAGGTGGACGCGCTGCACCAGATCCCACTGCTCATCGGTCATGTTGAAGAGCATGGCGTCGCGGGTGATGCCCGCGTTGTTCATGACGACGTGCAGACCGCCGAGGTCCTGCGTCGCGACACGCATGATCTCGGCCGCGGTGGCCGAGTCGGCGATGTCGCCTGCCACCGGAACCGCCTTGCCGCCCACACCGGCGATCTCGTCGAAGACGTCGCTGGAGTCGAGCGCCGACTGAAGGTCGTTCACGATGACGGTGGCCCCGTCGCGCGCGAGACCGATCGCCTCCGCACGCCCCAGACCCGCACCCGCACCGGTGACGACTGCTACCCGACCGTCCAACGACTGACTCACTTCTATCCCTTCGACGCGAAAACTAGAACTTGTTCTAACACAGATCCCTGCGAGCATCCACTCGATCGGGAAATGAGTGTTGTCAGTCGTCGACGATGGACAGTGCCGAGCGGGGGCAGCTGGCGACCACCTGACGCATCTCCTCGCGCCGGGTCTCGGCCACGTCGTCCTGCAGAATCACCAGGTAGTCGTTGTCGTCGAGCTCGAAGACGTCGGGTGCCATACCGACGCAGACAGCGTTCGACTCGCACAGATCGAAGTCGCATTTGATGTGCATCTATTCCTCCTCCGCTTGCAGCCCGAACAGTTGACGGGCTCGCGTCCTACACGTTAGAACGTGTTTCAATACTAGGGAAGCAGTATTGCGCCCCGATTGGGAAACAGCAACGGCGGGAGAGCCATGCGGATCGCCTACACGCAGGAACAAGAGCAGCTCAGGAGCGAACTTCGCGCCTACTTCGACGCCTTGATGACGCCGGAGCGCCGAGCCGCACTCACCGGCGGTGACGGAGAACTCGGAGAAGGCGATGCCTACCGGGACGTCGTCCGCCAGATGGGGCGGGACGGCTGGCTCGCGCTGGGCTGGCCCACCGAGTACGGCGGAGCCGACCGCTCGATGATGGATCAGCTGATCTTCACCGACGAGGCGGCAATCGCGGGCGCCCCCGTCCCGTTCTTGACGATCAATTCGGTGGCGCCGACGATCATGCACTTCGGCACCGACGAACAGAAGAAGTTCTTTCTGCCGAAGATCGCGGCCGGCGACCTGCACTTCTCGATCGGCTACTCCGAGCCCGGTGCGGGCACCGACCTGGCAGCGCTGCGCACCACCGCGGTCCGGGACGGCGACGAGTACGTCATCAACGGGCAGAAGATGTGGACCTCGCTGATCCCCTACGCCGATTACGTCTGGCTGGCCTGCCGCACCGATCCGGAGGCGAGCAAGCACAAGGGGATCTCGATGGTGATCGTGCCGACCACCGCCGAGGGCTTCTCGTACACCCCGGTCCACACGATGGCGGGCGTCGACACCAGCGCCACCTATTACCAGGACGTACGCGTTCCGGTCACGAATCGCGTCGGCGAAGAGGGCGGCGGATGGAGCCTGGTGACCAACCAGCTCAACCATGAGCGGGTGGCGCTGTGCAGTGCCGCCCCCATCCAGACCGCACTGCGGGAGACGCTGGCGTTCGCCACCGCGGAGACCGACGGTCGGCGGCCGGCCGATCAAGCCTGGGTCCGGGCCAACCTCGCACGTGTCCACGCCAAGGTCGAGTTCCTCAAGCTCGTGAACTGGAAGATCGCGTCGATCGCCGCCTCGGGCGGCTCGCCGTCGCCCGCCGACGCCTCGGCGACGAAGGTGTTCGGCACCGAGTTCGCCACCGAGGCCTACCGGTTGCTGATGGAGGTGGTCGGACCCGCCGCCACACTGCGGCAGGGCAGTCCGGGAGCACATCTGCTCGGCCGGCTGGAGCGCTTCGCGCGCACCTCCCTGATCCTCACCTTCGGCGGCGGCACCAACGAGATCCAGCGCGACATCATCGGCATGCTCGCATTGAAGCTCCCGCCGGCCCGCCGCTGAACCGCCGCCGTACTCAAAGGACGAACCCATGGACTTCAACCCCACCGAAGCTGCGACCGACCTCGCCAAGCTGACGTCCGACATCGTCGACCGGCTCAGCCCCGCCGAGCGGGTCGCCGAACTCGAGAGCGATCGCGCGCCGATCGACCGGCGGCTCTGGACCGAGATCGCCGCGGCCGGCCTCCTCGGCCTGGCCGCACCCGAGGCCGTCGACGGCGCCGGTCTCACCACGTTGGAGACCACCGCGGTGGCCACCGAACTGGGCCGCGGCCTGGCCCGAGTGCCGTTCGGTCCGCACGCGGTGGCCGGCGTTCCGCTGCTCTGCGCGCACGCGAGCGACCGGCTCCGATCCGAACTGCTGCCGCGGGCCGTCTCCGGCGAGCAGGTGCTGACCGCCGCGGTCGAGGAGGACGGCGCCTACGGACCCGTCGACGGGCTCACCGCATTCGACGGCTCGGCTCTCACCGGTTCCAAAGTCAACGTCCCCTACGCGGCGGCCGCGGACACCCTCCTCGTCACCGCCGCGAGCGCGGGCGGGCCGCTGATCGCCGTCGTACCCGCGGACCGGTCCGGCGTGCGCATCACCGAGACCGTCACGACCGGTCTCACCCCGACCTATCTCGTCGAGTTCGACGCGGTGGAGGTGGCGGCCGACGAGATCCTCGACGGCGGCGCCGCCACCGTCGATCGAGCACTCGACCTGCTGCGGCTGGCCGTCAGCGCGGACCAGGCCGGCGTGATCGCCGGAGCCCTCGACGCCACCGCCCGTTACGCACGCGAACGAGAGCAGTTCGGAAGGCCGATCGGTTCGTTCCAGGCCGTGGCCGCGCGCCTCGCCGACGGTTACATCGATGTCCAGGCACTCACGCTGAGCGTGCTGCAGGCCGCCTGGCTGCTGTCGGGACTCGCCGACACCGACGCCGACGGGGCCACCGCCGCGGTCGACACCGCCAAGTTCTGGGCGGCCGAAGCCGGACACCGCGTCGCCCACACCTCGGTTCACGTGCACGGTGGCGTCGGTCTGGACACCAGCCACCCGGTGCACCGGTACTTCCTGCGCGCCAAGCAGAACGAATTCACGCTGGGCAGCGCCCCGGTGGTGCTCGCCGAACTCGGCGACCTGCTGACGGCGACGCGGTGATTCGGTGACCGCGCCGCCCGCCGCCGTCACCGACGCCCGCTGCCTGTCGGACCTCTACGCCTCGCTGTCGGAGGTCACCGACCGCGGGATGCATTTCGAGGGCGGGTTCACCCCGTGGCGCGATCACTTCACTGCGACCAGGAAACGTGCTGCGGCGCTGCGCGAACGACTCGATCCCGTCCGTCCTCCGCACGTCGGCGTGCTGCTGCCGAACGTCCCCGAGTTCAGCTTCCTGTTCGGAGCGGCCGCACTAGGCGCGTTCGTCCTCGTCGGGCTCAACAGCACGCGCCGGGGTGCGGCGCTGGCCGCGGACGTGGCCCGGGCGGACTGCCAGATCGTGATCGTCTCGGACGAGACGGCCGAGCTGATTCCGGCGGATCTCCCGGTCCCGGTGCTCAACGTCGACGGCGCCGAGTGGGCCGAGACGGTCTCCGCGGCGTCGTCCGACGGGTTCGCACCGGCGCCCGTGCGACCCGACGATCTGGTGATGCTCATCTTCACCTCCGGCACTACGGGCGACCCCAAGGCCGTGCGCTGCAGTCAGCGCAAGTTCGGTGCGCCGGGAGTGATGCTGGCGCAGCGTTTCGGACTCGGACCCGACGACGTCGCCTACCTGTCGATGCCGATGTTCCACTCCAATTCGCTGATCGCCGGATGGTCGGTGGCGGTGGCCGCCGGCGCGTCGATCGTCCTTCGCAGGAAGTTCTCGGCGACCGGGTTCTGCGAGGACGTGCGTCGGTACGGTGTCACCTACGCGAACTACGTCGGCAAGCCGCTGCGCTATGTCCTGGCCACGCCCGAGCGCGACGACGACGCCCGCAGCACCCTCCGCCTGGTGTACGGAAACGAGGCCGGGGCCGCCGATCGCACCGAGTTCGCGCGCCGGTTCGGCGCGCGCGTGGTCGACGGTTTCGGGTCCACCGAGGGCGGTGTCTCGATCACCCGCACCGCGGACACCCCGGACGATGCGCTCGGGCCGCTCACCGCCCCGAACGCCGTCGTCGACCCGGACACACTCGAACCCGTCGCCGCCGGACGGATCGGCGAGATCGTCAACACCGCCGGTGCCGGACTCTTCGACGGC
Source organism: Gordonia sp. PS3 (assembly GCF_041950545.1). Lineage (NCBI taxonomy): Bacteria > Bacillati > Actinomycetota > Actinomycetes > Mycobacteriales > Gordoniaceae > Gordonia > Gordonia sp. PS3. The sequence continues at coordinate 3,344,019 of NZ_CP169524.1, forward strand.
TATTACGGCGATGAGGAGGCGACGGCGCAGCGCCTGCGCGGCGGCGTGTACCGCACCGGAGATCTGGGATGGGTGGATGACGACGGGTACGTGCACTTCGCCGGCCGTCTCGGCGACTGGCTGCGGGTGGACGGCGAGAATCTCGGTACCCGTCCCATCGAGCAGATCCTGCTGCGCCATCGGTTGATAGCCGACGCCACCGTGCTGGGCGTCCCCGACGACATCGGCGACGCCGTCGGTGCCGTGCTGGTGGCACCGGGACTGACGCGGGAGTCGCTGGTGGAGTTCTTGAAGGCGCAGACCGATCTCGGGCCGAAGCAGTGGCCGACCCTGGTCTGGCTCACCGATTCGCAGCCCGAGACCGCGACCTTCAAGACCGCCCGCGCCGCCCTCGCCGCGTCGCTCGGCGAGCCGACCTGGCGCCTGGCCGGCTGAGCGTCAGGGCAGCAGCGCCATCTCCCGCGCATTCCGCACCGCGACCGCGAGGCGGCGTTGCTGCTGCACGGACAAGCCGGTGACCGATCGCTTCCGGATGCGGCCGCGGTCGGTCAGGAAGCGCCTGAGCGTCTGCGTGTCCTTGTAGTCGAAGGTCAGGTTCGGACCGGCGGTACGCCGTTTCACCTCACGCATCACCAGCTCGCCTTCTGAATGCCGGGCAGCTCGCCGCGGTGCGCCATCTCACGGAATCTGATGCGCGACACTCCCGCTTTGCGGAGGTAGCCGCGCGGCCGGCCGTCGACCGCGTCACGATTGCGCAGCCGGGTGGCGCTGGCGTCGCGCGGCTGCTTCGACAACTCCGCCTGAGCCGCCCGGCGGGCCGCGGGCTCGGCGCTCGCATCGACGACGATCCGCTTCAGCTCGGCCCGCCGCTCGGCGTACCGCTCGACCACCGCGCGCCGCTGCCCGTCACGGACGATCTTCGACTTCTTCGCCATCAGCGGTCCTCCTTGAAATCCACGTGCCGCCGCACGATCGGGTCGTATTTGCGCAGGACGAGACGATCGGGGTCGTTCCTGCGGTTCTTGCGCGTCACGTACGTGTATCCGGTACCGGCCGTCGACCGGAGCTTGATCACCGGCCGCAGATCAGTGCTGCTCGCCATCAGACCCGCTCCCCTCGCCGCCGGATGCGACCGACGACCGCATCGATCCCGTCCCGATCGATCTCCTTGATCCCCTTGGCGCTGACCCGCAACGTCACCCGGCGACCCAGACTGGGCACCCAGTACGTCTTCCGGAACAGATTGGGCTGCCATTGACGCGACGTCCGACGGTGCGAGTGAGACACCGACTTCCCGAATCCGGGTACCGCCCCCGTCACCTGGCATCTCGCTGACATGAAGCCTCCTTACTGACAACTATTCGCATTAATTTCGCCGATGACGGTACAGTGAAATCCGAAATTAATGAAAACCATTACAAGTAAGGAATGAGTCGAGATGCCGCAGGAACGTTCGCACAGAACACCGTTGACCCTGGTCACCGGCCTCGATCGCACTATCTCCGCCAGAATCGCCCACACCCTGGCCACTCCCGGGACCGCGGTGGTGAGCCACGATCTGCGTGACGTCGAGCGCGGCCGCGTCACGCGAACCGTGCATCGGATCGACACCGACGGCCACGACGAGTTCAGTCTCGACGACATCGACCTGGAACACGGATGCGTGTCGTGCACACTCCGACTCGATCTCCTCCCGCTCCTGCGCACCCTGCACCGCGAGACGCAGGTGTCCCGGATCGTGGTGGTTCTCGATCCGGTGGCGGAACCGGAGAACGTCGCGCTCGAGGTCCACCAGACGGTCGTGCACGTGCCGGGGCTGCCACCCGCCCCCGCGGGCGACGACGTGTGCCTGAGCCACACCGTCTGCGGCGTCGACGCGGCACGGTGGCTCGCCGACGCCACCGGCGATCTCACGCTCGCTGAGGCGGGACTCTCGGCCGCCGAGGACGAGCGCACCCTCGCACAGGTGGCCGTCGGGCAGGTGCGATTCGCCGACACCGTGATCGTGGAGCGCGCCGACTCGGCCGCGGGTGCATGGGAGCTCGCACGACTGCACGCCGTGCTCGTCCGGTTGGCGCCGGCCGCGGGAATGCGCACGCTCAACAGCAGGCAGCCGCTCGACGCCGCACTGATGGCGCGGGCGCTCGCCTCCGGCACGGCGGAGTCACCTCACGGACGCCCGCGCCGCCCGTTCGATCCCCTGCTGTCGGGACGACCGGACCTCACCGCCGACTGCGGCGTGGAGCTGATGACGATCGAAGCGACGCGCCCGTTCCACCCTGAGCGGCTGCACGTGGCGCTCGACGCCTTGCTCGACGGCGTCGTGACCGCGCAGGGTCGGCTGTGGATCGCGGCGAATCCGAACGACGTGCTGTGGCTCGACTCGGCCGGCGGCGCCCTGGGCATCCGCCGCGTCGGCACCTGGCTGGCCACCGATCCCGCGGCCGCCGCGGATCCGCAGCAGTCCGCGACGGCGGCGTTCTACTGGGACGACGTGCACGGTGATCGCCACACCAGCATCGTCGTCCTGTGCCATCGGGCCGCGCCCGACGAGATCCGCGCCGCCTTCGACGCGGCGCTCGTCACCGATGACGAACTGGCCGCTGGGCCGCGGGCCCTGGCGAACCTGCCGTCCCCGTTCGGCACCGACCATCGCGACCCGTGCGACGACCTCGAGACCACCGACCGGTCCGCCACCGTGGACCAGACCGAAGGGGAGAACCGATGAAGCCCGGAATCCACCCCGAGTACCGCCACGTCGTATTCCGCGACGCGACCACCGGCACGAGTTTCCTCACCCGATCGACGGCCGCCTCGGACGCGACCGTCGAGTGGGAGGACGGCGAGGTCTACCCGCTGATCACCGTCGATGTGACGAGCGATTCCCATCCGTTCTGGACCGGCACCCAGCGTCTGGTGGACGCCGAGGGCCGCGTCGAACGGTTCAAGCGGCGGTACGGGCTGTAGAGCCGACCCGGACGCTCAGTCCAGGGTGGCGTTCATCCTCGCGACCGCTTCGCGGTACTCCGAGACCAGTCCGTCGATCAGTTTCTCCACCGGGGTGATCTCGTTGCAGCGCCCGACGATCTGTCCGGCCGGCATCGCCACCACCTTCGGGTCGTCGGATGCCGAGATCCGCGCGTGCGCCTCGCCCACCAGGAGATTCTGCAGCGGCATCGGCAGCGGTTCCGGGGCGCCGGGAGCGTCCCACGCGTCGGTCCACGCCGTCTTGAGCAGGCGCGCCGGCTTGCCCGAGTAGATCCGACGCCGGACGGTGTCGCGCGAGGTCGCGGCCAGCAGTGCCTGCTGAACGGTCGACGGTTCGCCCGGCTTGTGCGCGCCGAGGTTGTACTCGGCGGCGGTGAGCCAATAGGTGCCCATCCACACGCCCTGCGCACCGAGCGCGATGGCGGCGGCGATCTGCCTGCCGCTGCCCACACCGCCCGCGGCGAGCACCGGAGCCTCACCGGCGGCGTCGACCAACTCCGGCCAGAGGACCATCGACGTGACCTCGCCGGTGTGCCCGCCGCCCTCATAGCCCTGCGCGATGACGATGTCGACGCCGGCGTCGAGGTGGTGCAGCGCATGCTCCCGCGCTCCCGCGAGCGCCGCGACCGCCACACCGTTGTCGTGCGCGATGCCGATGACGTCCTCGGGAGGCGAGCCGAGCGCATTGGCGATCAGCTTGATCTGCCCGTACTTGCGCGTGTGCTCCATCGCGATGTCGACATGCGAGCGTGCGACCGAGTGCAGCCAGCCGAGCACGCCGGTGTTCACCCGATCGCCGCCGTCCGGCAGCTGCGGCACTCCGAGATCGTCGAGCGTCCGCTCGACGAACGCACGGTGCTCGGGCGGGATCATCGCGTCGAGGTCCATCTTGGATCCCTCGGTGGGGATCTTGGCGGGCATCACGACGTCGACGCCGAAGGGCTTCCCGTCGGTGTTCTCGTGCATCCATTCCAGGACCGCGTCGAGTTCATCCGGCTCGTTGAACCGCACGCATCCCAGGACGCCGAGGCCGCCCGCGCGGCTGATCGCGGCGGCCACCTCCTCGCTGGGGGTGAAGCCGAAGATCGGGTATTCGATCCCGAACCGCTCGCACAATGGGGTTTTCATCGATGTCCTTGTCGTAGAAGAGATTGTGTAAAGGAGATGGTCGTAGAGGCGATGGTCGTAGAAGGGATGGGAGTCACGGGTTCAGAGAGCGTGGTCGGCTTCGCGGGAGCCGGTCACCTCGCGCGCCCACCGATAGTCGGGTTTGCCCGCGGGTGAGCGCTTCACCTCGTCGACGAACCAGACGCTCCGCGGGCACTTGTACCCCGCGAGTTCGGCGCGGACGGCCTCGTTGAGGGTCACCAGGTCCGGCCGGACCCCGTCGCGGGTCTGCAGCACGGCCGCGACCCGCTGACCGAAGCGATCGTCCGCCACGCCCACCACGACTGCGTCGAAGACGTCCGGATGACCCTTGAGCGCGGCCTCGACCTCCTCGGGGAAGACCTTCTCGCCGCCGGTGTTGATCGACATCGACCCGCGGCCGAGCATCGTGATCGTGCCGTCGGCCTCGATGGTCGCGAAGTCGCCCGGCATGGAGTAGCGGACACCGTCGTAGACGACGAAGGTCTCGGCCGATTTGACCGGATCGTTGTGGTAGCGCAGCGGAATGTGACCCGACCGCGCCAGGCGCCCCACCTCCCCGCTGCCCGGCTCCAGACGGCGACCGTCCTCGGCGAGGACGTGAGCGCTCGGGTCGGCCTTCACCGTCGGCGCACCTACCCGGCTCTGACCCTTCACCGCCACTCCCATGCCGCCGAAGCCGGTCTCCGACGATCCGATCGCGTCGACGATGACCGCGTTCGGCAGACACTCCAGGTAGCGGTCCTTGATCGACGCCGAGAACAGGGCCGCCGACGAGGCCACCGACACCACCGTCGAGGTGTCGTAGCCACCCTTCTCGAGTTCTTCGATCATCGGCCGGCCCATCGCGTCACCAGTGATGAACACGACGTTCACACCGTGCCGTTGCACCGCCTTCCACACCTCGGCGGCGTCGAAATCCGGGTAGACCACCGCCTTCCCGCCGGCGAACAGGGACTGGAACACCGCCCACTGGCTGCCGCCGTGGATGAACGGCGGAATCGGGAAGCGCACCAGCTGGCCGCCCTGCGATCCGGTCCGCGCGTGCTCCCATTCGTCCTCGACAGGCCGTCCGGTGTACCAGTCGATCCCGCCCCCGAGCACCCGCCACACGTCCTCCTGACGCCAGACGACGCCCTTCGGCTTTCCCGTCGTGCCGCCCGTGTAGAGCAGGTAGAGATCGTCGTCCGACCGCTCCTCGAAATCGCGTTCCGACGACGACTCGGCGATCGCCGCCTCGTATCCGACGACCGAGACGCCGGCCGCGTCCGAACACTCGGCAGGCGCGTCGGATCCGTCTTCGACGACGATGCGCGCGGTGATGTCGGTGGTCGCATTCGATAACACGTTGCAGACCTTCGCGGCGTACTGGCGCTCATGGATCAGCACCGTCATCTGCGAATCGGTGAAGATGTGCTTCAGCTCGTTCTCCACGTAGCGGTAGTTGACGTTCACCATCACTGCCCGCGCCTTGAAGATCGCGATCATCGACTCGACTGCTTCGATGGTGTTTCTGCTGTACAGGCCCACCGCCTCGCCGGGTGCCACGCCGAGCGACCGCAGCCGGTGCGCCAGCGCGTTGGCCCGGCGATCGAGCTCGGCGTAGGTCAGCGAGCGGTCGCCCGATTCCAGCGCCACGCGGTCGGGCATGAGGTCCACAGCGTGCTCGAAGAGGTCCGCGACAGTGAAGGCCATGCGTCAAAACTAGAACGTGTTACTGTTCGCGGCAAGGAAAACGTCGGGCCAGGAGGAAACATGTCCCCAGAAAGCGCTGCCGCCACCACCGCCGCCGCACCGGAGTGCCTCGTCGAGAAGCGCGGCCACGTGCTGATCGTGACGATGAACCGACCCGAGGCGCGCAACGCACTGTCGGGTCCGATGATGCGGATCATGGAGCAGGCGTGGGACCAGGTGGACGACGATCCGGACATCCGGGTCGCGATCCTGACCGGAGCGGGCGGCTACTTCTGCGCGGGCGCCGACCTCAAGGCCATGAACCAGTCGGCACCTGGCGACTCCTTCGCGAAAGGCGGATGGGACCTCACGCGGCTCCCCGCACTGCTCAAGGGACGCCGGCTGTCGAAGCCGTTGATCGCCGCGGTCGAGGGCCCGGCGATCGCCGGCGGAACCGAGATCCTCCAGGGCACCGACATCCGCGTCGCCGCCGAGAGCGCGAAGTTCGGCGTCTCCGAAGCCAAGTGGGGCCTGTTCCCGCTCGGCGGCAGCGCCGTCCGGCTGGTCCGCCAGATCCCCTACACCGTGGCGGCCGACATCCTCCTGACCGGCCGTCACATCACCGCCGCCGAGGCCAAGGAGTACGGACTCGTGGGCCACGTGGTTCCGGACGGCACGGCGCTGGACAAGGCTCTCGAGATCGCCGACCAGATCGCGGCCAACGGCCCGCTCGCAGTCCAGGCCATCCTCAAGACCATTCGCGACAGCGAGGGCCTGCACGAGGAGGAGGCCTTCAAGATCGACGCCGAACTCGGCGCCAAGGTCTTCGCGTCCAAGGACGCCAAGATCGGCCCGCGCGCCTTCGCCAACCGCGAGAAGCCGGTGTTCACCGGCGAGTAGGAGCGGCTGCGTTGCCCATCGGTCCGTCCCGGCCTACGGTCGTTGCCATGCCGAAAGCGAGCCGCACCGCCGTCCTGGTCTGCCAGGCGCGCGCCGTCGCGGACGGGCGCATCGCGATCGGACGGTTCAGCGATCCCATCGCCATCGACCTGCTCGACGACGACGAGCGCAGAGAGGTCGAGACGGCACGCGGGCCGGCCCCGAGACACTGGCGTGACCGTCCGGCCTATGAACTGCTGACGGCGACCGTGGAGATCCTGGCGGCGCGCACCGTCGCGATCGACGACGCCGTGCGCCAGCGGCGGCACAGCCAACTCGTCGTCCTCGGAGCGGGCCTGGACGCCCGGGCCTGGCGGATGCGAAAGCTGCCGCAGACCACCGTCTTCGAGGTGGACCGCCCCGCATCGCAGGCCGACAAGCGCAGGCGCGTCCGGAATCTGGAGCCGGTCACCGAGGAACTCACCTTCGTCCCGGTCGAGTTCGGCACCGACAGTCTCACCGGCGCCCTGGAATCAGCCGGCCATCGCTCCGAACTCCCCACCACGTGGATCTGGGAGGGCGTGCTGCCGTATCTCACGACGGACCAGGTCCGTGCCACCCTCGCGGACGTCGCCGAACGCTCGGCTCCGGGATCTCAGCTGATAGCGACCTATCCGCAACGCCACACGGTGAGCCGTCCGGCGCACTATGCGCTCAAGACGGTCTTCGCGATCGCCGGGCGGCCCGATCCGATGGGCGAGGAACGCCATGTCTCGGCCTGGAGACCGGCGGCGATGCGCGACCTGCTGGAGGATTTCGGGTTCACCGTCGTCTCCGATCGCGATCTGAAATCGATCGCCGACGACGTCGGCGTCCGGACTCGGCACCCGCGCAGACTGGCGAACGGCCACGTCGTGGTGGCCGAGGTCTCGTTCCCGTCCGACCGCGAGACCTGACGCCCGGGGCTCACCGATTCTGTGATCCGGCTAACAGATCGCCCCCTCGGCGTCGACATACCGGGTACGAAGCCACGCGACGAGCCCGCCGAGGAGAAGCTCATGCCCACCCTGCCGACACATCGTCGTTCACTCCGGACCCGTGTCCTCGCCGCGGCGGTCGCCGCCGCTGCCGTCGTCTCGTCGCTTCTCGCCGGAGCGGGAAGCGCCGGCGCCGTGACACGCGAGTACCCGCTCCACGGCTGCCTCAACGTCAGTCCGAACATCGTCGACATGCCCTACCGGCCCTTCCGCGCGATCGTCGCCGAGTACGCCGGGACCACGTATATCCAGATCGACTACGGCAGCCTCTGGATCGGGGTCGGATACGACTCGGTGGCCCGCCTGGACTGGCACAACCTGCAGACCGGGCGGAAGGGCACGATGATCGACCACAGCCAGGTGCGGCCGCCGAACACCGGGGTGCACAACTTCAGCCTCCCCCGCAGCACCTTCGGGCCCGGCAGAGTGCAGTTGCGGCTGAGCACGGTGAACCGCAACGCACTCTGGGCGATACCCGCGCGCAGCTGCGGCGGCGTGGTGGTCGCGCCCTGAACCGCTCGCCGCTGCGTCGCTAGACCAGTTCGCCGAGTGCTCGCACGGTCTGCACATCGCGCGCGGTCACCATCAGCGTGGTGACCCCTGCGGCCTCCCACAACCCGATCTGTTCGCGCACCTCGTCGGCGGTGCCGACCAGCATCGTCTCGCGGACCATCTCGTCGGGCACCGCAGCCAGAGCCTCCTCCTTGCGGCCGGACCGGAACAGCCGGCCGATGTCGTCGACCGCCTGGCCGTACCCCATACGCCGATAGAGGTCGGCGTGAAAGTTCTTCTCCGCCGCCCCCATCCCGCCGACGTAGAGCGCGGTCGACGGCCGATAGCGGTCGATCGCCGCGGCGACGTCGTCGGTGATCACACACTGAACGGTAGCCGAGATCTCGAAGTCGGCACGCGATCGGCGCGCGCCGGGACGGGCGAAGCCCTCGTCGAGCCACTCGTCGTACATGCCCGCGAGCCGCGGCGTGTAGAAGATCGCGAGCCAGCCGTCGGCGATCTCGGCGGTCTGCGCGACGTTCTTGGGACCTTCGGCTCCCAGCCAGATCGGGATGTCCGCGCGCAGCGGATGGGTGATCGGCTTGAGCGACTTCCCCAGACCGGTGACCCCCTCGCCCTCCCGCCGCGGCAGCGGGTAGTGGGGTCCGTCGCTGACCACGGCGCCCTCGCGCGCCAGCACGTCGCGGACGATCCGCACGTATTCGCGGGTGCGCGCCAACGGCTTGCCGAACGACTGCCCGTACCAGCCCTCCACCACCTGCGGCCCGGAGACGCCGAGACCGATGATGTGCCTGCCGCCCGAGAGATGGTCGAGGGTCAAGGCCGCCATGGCCAGGGTGGTGGGCGGCCGGGCCGACAGCTGGGCCACCGCCGTGCCGAGCCGCAGGGTCGCGGTGGCCGCTCCCCACCAGGCCAGCGGGGTGTACGCATCCGATCCCCAGGACTCCGCGGTGAACACCGAGTCGAATCCCGACTCCTCCGCGGCCACCAACATCTCCGGGACGCCCAGCGGCGGTTGCGCACTCCAATACCCCAGATGTAGGCCAAGTTTCACGCGAGAACCCTTCCGTCGAACCCTTGCGACACATACTAGAACGTGTTCTACTTTGGTGGTGTCCAATAGTGCAACCCACCCGACTCCCGAGGTGCAGGTCCCCGCACCCGAGTCACGAATCCTGTCCGCGAAGCTGACCAACACCTTCGCCTACACACGCTCGCTCGGACCGGTCCTGTCGCAGTTCGCCCTCGCCCTGCGCGACGGCCGCATCGTCGGAAGCCGCGGCTCCGACGGCCGCGTCACGGTTCCTCCCGCCGAGTTCGACCCCTCCTCCGGGGAGCCGACGACCTCGCTTGTGGAGGTCGCGCCGGTCGGCACGGTCGAGAGCTGGTCCTGGCAGCCGGAGCCGCTCGACGGCCAGATCCTCGACCGGCCGTTCGCCTTCGCCCTCATCAGGCTCGACGGCGCCGACACCGCGCTGCTGCACGTGGTGGACGCCGACGAGCCGTCGCAGATGAGCGTCGGCGCACGCGTCCACGCCGTGTGGCATGCGGCGCGCAGCGGAGCGATCACCGACATCGCCCACTTCAGCCTGGGTGAGACACCGGAGACCGCACCGGAGGCGACCGGCGAGATGATCGTCGACGACGCGGGCGACGTCATCATCACCACGCCGATCACCACCGACATCATGCATTCGGCCGCGGAGTCCGAGAGCTGGTACCTCGAGGGCCTCAAGGCAGGCCGTCTCATCGGCGGTCGGGTGCGTACCGGCGAGGTGTACTTCCCACCCCGGTACGTGAGCCCGGCCGACGGCAGCCCGACCGTCGAGCGGGTGGAGCTGCCCGACACCGGCACCGTCACCACTTTCTGCATCGTGAACGTGCCCTTCCTGGGGCAGCAGATCAAGCCGCCCTACGTCGCCGCCTACGTTCTGCTCGACGGCGCCGACATCCCGTTCCTGCACCTGATCCTCGACTGCCCCGCGGAAGAGGTACGCATGGGCATGCGGGTCAAGGCCGTATGGCGTCCCGAGGCCGAATGGGACTACACCATGCGCAATATCAGCCACTTCGCCCCGAGCGGCGAACCGGACGCCGACTTCGACGCGTACCGGAATCACCTCTGAGCGGGAAGGAGCTATTCACATGAGCAACAGCACACTCCCGCGCATCGCAGTCGTGGGATTCGCGCACAGCACCAACGACCCCGCATCGACCGGCACCACCAACGGCGTCGAGATGCTGATCCCCTGTTTCCAGAAGCTGTACGCCGATCTGGGCATCAGCCGCACCGACATCGACTTCTGGTGCAGTGGATCGTCGGACTACCTGGCCGGCCGCGCGTTCTCCTTCATCTCCGCGATCGACGCCATCGGCGCCGTTCCGCCGATCAACGAGTCGCACGTCGAGATGGACGGAGCCTGGGCTCTGTACGAGGCGTGGGTCAAGATCGCGACCGGCGAGGTCGACATCGCACTGGCCTACGGATTCGGCAAGGCCTCGGCCGGCGACTCCGACCGTACGCTCGCGATGCAGACCGACCCCTACACGGTGGCTCCGCTGTGGCCGGACGCCCGGTCGCTCGCGGGCCTGCAGGCTCGCGCAGGCCTGGAGTCGGGCGCCTGGACCGAGGCCGACATGGCGGCGGTCGCCGCGCGCACCACCGGAGCCTCGGTCGAGGAACTGCTGGCCGCCGACTACGTCGCCGATCCGCTACGCGCTCACGACATCGCGCCGTACGCCGATGCCGGTGCCGCCGTGGTGTTGGCCTCCGAGGCCCGCGCCCGTGAGCTGGTCGCGAACCCGGCGTGGGTGACCGGCTGGGATCACCGCATCGACACACCCAATTTCGGTGCACGCGACCTGACGCGGTCGCCGTCCACCGAACTCGCCGCGAACACCGCGTTCGGCGACCGCTCGCGCGATGTGGACGTCGCCGAGATCCACGCCACCTACACGCATCAGGAACTGATCGTCGCGCGCGAACTCGGGCTCGGCGCCCGCACCAGAATCAACCCGTCGGGCGGCGCCCTGACCGGAAACGCCCTGTTCTCCGTGGGTCTTCAGCGCATCGGCTACGCCGCGCACGAGATCCTCGCGGGCAACGCGCGCACCGCGGTCGCTCACGCGACCAGCGGACCGCTGTTGCAGCAGAACATGGTCGTCACACTCGCAGGAGGAGAGAACTGATGGGCCGCAATCGCGTCGCCGTCCTCGGAACCGGCCAGACCAAGTACGTCGCCAAGCGCACCGACGTGACGATGGCGGGCATGGTCCGCGAGGCGATCGACCGTGCACTCGCCGACGCCCACGTCTCGATCGACGACATCGACGCCATCGTGATCGGCAAGGCACCCGATCTCTTCGAGGGCTCGATGATGCCGGAGCTGGCGATGGCCGAGGCCATCGGCGCGGTCGGCAAACGACTGATCCGCGTGCACACCGCGGGCTCGGTGGGAGCGTCCACCGCGATCGTGGGCTCCTCCCTGGTCAGCAGCGGCGTCCACGGACGCGTGCTGGCCGTCTCCTGGGAGAAGCAGTCGGAGTCGAACGCCATGTGGGCGCTCTCGATCCCGGTGCCGTTCACGATGCCGGTCGGTGCCGGCGCGGGCGGATTCTTCGCCCCGCACGTGCGCGCCTACATCAACAATTCGAAGGCGCCGGCGCACATCGGCGCGATGGTCGCCGCCAAGGACCGCCGCAACGGCGCGAAGAATCCGCTCGCGCATCTGCACCAGCCCGATATCACCGTCGAGAAGGTGATGGCCTCGCAGATGCTGTGGGATCCGATCCGTTTCGACGAGACGTGCCCGTCGTCCGACGGAGCGTGCGCGGTGGTGCTCGGCGACGAGCGATCCGCGGACGATGCGATCGCCGAAGGACGCCCCGTGGCGTGGGTGCACGCGACCGCCATGCGCACCGAGCCGCTCTCGTACTCGCACCGCAATGTGGTCAGCCCGCAGGCCGGACGCGACGCCTCGGCCGCGCTGTGGAAGGCCGCCGGGATCACCAATCCGCTGGAAGAGGTGGACACGGCCGAGATCTACGTGCCCTTCTCCTGGTTCGAGCCGATGTGGCTGGAGAACCTCGGCTTCATGCCGGAGTACGAGGGCTGGAAGCTCACCGAGGCGGGAGAGACCGAGATCGGCGGGAAGCTCCCCGTCAACGCGTCCGGCGGCGTGCTGTCGTCGAACCCGATCGGCGCCTCGGGCATGATCCGGTGCGCTGAGGCTGCGATCCAGGTGATGGGCAAGGGCGGCGATCACCAGGTGCCCGATGTCCGCAAGGCCTTCGGCCACGCCTATGGCGGCGGCTCACAGTACTTCTCGATGTGGCTTCTCGGCGCGGACAAGCCCTAGCCGCGCCGCGCGGGCGTCAGACGTACGCCTGCGCGGGCATGTTGTTCTGAACAGCCTCCACCAGGGCGCGCACCGCGCGCGCCACCTCCACCCCGGAGTCGGTCAGCGAGTACTCCGGGTGCGACGGCCTCTCGTCGGACATCGTCCGCACGACGAGGCCGTCGTTCGTCAGCGTCTTCAACGTCTGCGTCAGCATCCGGTCGCTGATGCCCTCCACCTGCTCACGCAATTCACAGAAACGCTGCGGAACGGTCTTCAGCTTGCCCAGCACGAGAGCTCCCCAGCGGCCGGTGACGTGCGAGAACACCTCCCGGGACGGGCACTGCTTCGCGAAGACGTCGAACGGGATCATACCTCGATACTAGCCCTGACCTTTTGCGCTTACGAAAAGTAAGTGATTGAATTCCGGTGACCCCACACATCTCGGTGGGCGAGAACAGAACGATCCCACAAGGAGTCACCTCGACCATGACCTACTTCAAGCAGGGCCAGGGCCTGGCCGTCAGCATCGCCCGGATCATCCTCGGCGTCATCTTCTTCGCCCACGGCTGGCAGAAGTTCTTCACGTTCGGCATGGACGGAGTCAAGGCCAACTTCGAGATGATGGGCGCGCCGGTCCCCGGTGTGAGCGCCTGGCTCGCCGCGCTGGCCGAATTGATCGGAGGCGGCCTGCTGATCGTGGGCCTCGCGGTTCCGGTGGTGTCGGTGATCCTGATCGTCGACATGATCGGCGCGATCTTCATCGCCCACATCGACGCGGGCTTCTGGGCCTCGGACGGCGGTTACGAACTGGTCCTGGGCCTGATCGCCGGCCTGCTGGCCGTCGGTTTCGCCAAGCAGGGAGTGCTGGCCGTCGACACCCACCTCCTCAAGGCGGTCTCCGCGGACAAGGCTCCCGGGGAAGGTCGGCGCCGACAGCTGAACGGCCGTTGATTCCAGCAGCGCATCGAGGCGGCCTCGATACGTCCTCGGCTAGCGCCTCGTCCTACTCGGCTACCCTGGGGCACCGCTAAGGCCAGTCGAGTAAGCGCAGGAGCGAAGCGACGAAGCGCATCGAGACGGCCCCGCGTCAGCCTCGATACGTCCTCGGCTAGCGCCTCGTCCTACTCGACTGCCCTGGGGGTCGCTCCGTCAAGCCAGCCGAGTAAGCGGGCCGTTCCGCCAGGGCAGTCGAGTAAGCGCAGGAGCGGAGCGACGGAGCGCATCGAGACGGGCGTCAGCCTCGATACGGCCTCGGCTAGCGCCTCGTCCTACTCGACTGCCCTGGGGCACCGCTCAGGGCCAGTCGAGTAAGCGCAGGAGCGGAGCGACGGAGCGCATCGAGACGGACGCGGGTCCGTCGGGCGCAGCCGCGAGGCTCGACATGAAGAAGTCCCGGCGACCATCTCGGTCGCCGGGACTTCTTCGCCCGTTACTGCATCCGCAGACCTACTGGGGCCGGAACGACTTCATCGTCGCCTCGACCTCCCAGAACGCGCGGAGCGCCTCCAGGTCTCCGTTCTCGTCCGCCTTGTAAGTGAACACGCCTTCGGCCTCGGAGATGTGGCCGCCGATCCGGGTGACGATGGTGCCGATGTAGGCCACCTCGCGACCACAGATGATCTCCTTCTCGAACTGGAAGTCGATGCTCTCGGTCGGTGCGATCGCCTTGTCCCAGAACGCCGACAGCCCGTCGGCGCCACGATGACCCCGCCCTTCCTCGTCGAACATCGACGGGCCGACCGGATCCTCGACGGATCCGTTCGCGGCGAAGTTCGCCAGCCATGCCGCCTTGTCACGAGCTTCGACGGCCTCCCGCGAGCGCCGCCCGGCGAGTACCGCCGGATGGTTCGCGCGGTCGATGTTCAGATACGCGGGAGAGTTCTGGGTGTCGGTCAAGACTTCGTCCCATAATCGACCTGCAGTTCCTTGATGCCGTTGATCCAGCCGTGACGCAGCCGGCGCGGCTGCTCGAGCTTGGTGATGTCGGGCACCAGGTCGGCGAGCGCGTTGAACATCAGGTTGATCTCCATGCGAGCCAGGTTGGCGCCGATGCAGAAGTGCGTGCCGTTGCCGCCGAAGCCGACGTGCGGGTTCGGATCGCGCAGGATGTTGAACGTGAACGGATCCTCGAAGACGTCCTCGTCGTAGTTCGCCGAACCGTAGAACATGCCCACGCGCTGACCGGCCTTGATGTCGACGCCGCCGACCTGGGTGTCGTGCTTGGCCGTGCGCTGGAAGACGTTGACCGGAGTCGCCCACCGGACGATCTCGTCCACCGCCGTGGCCGGACGCTCCTTCTTGAACAGCTCCCACTGATCCGGGTTGTCCAGGAAGGCGTTCATACCGTGCGTGATGGCGTTGCGGGTGGTCTCGTTGCCCGCGACCGTCAGCAGGATGAAGAAGAAGCCGAACTCCGCCTCGGTGAGACCGTGACCGTCGATGTCGGCCTCGATCAGCTGCGTGACAATGTCGTCGGCCGGGCACTTCTTGCGCTCCTCGGCCATGTTGTAGCCGTAGCCGAGGATCTCCATGTTCGCGGTGAGCGGGTCCGTGGTGAACTCCGGGTCATCGGCGTTCATCATCGAGTTCGACCAGTCGAATAGCTTCATCCGGTCCACTTCGGGCACGCCGAGCAGATCGGCGATCGCCAGCAGAGGCAGGTCGACGGCGACCTGGTGGACGAAGTCGCCCTTGCCCTCGTCCGCGGCCTTCTGAACGATCTCTCGCGCGGCGGCGTCGAGCTTCTCCTCCAGCGCGTGGACCGCCTTCGGCGTGAACGCACGGGAGACCACCTTGCGCAGGCGCGTGTGCTCGGGCGGATCGTGGTTGATCAGCAGGGTCTTCGTGACCTCGAGCTGCTCCGGGTCCATGTCGTCCTCGAAGCGGATGATCACGCCGTTCTCGTTCGCCGACCAGTCGTCGGCGTTCTTCGAGATCTCACGGATGTGCTCGTGCTTGGTGACGGCCCAGTAGCCGCCGTCATGGAAGCCGCCGCCCTTGCCGGGCAGCTGAGCGTTCCACCACACCGGCGCGGTCTTGCGGAGCTCGGCGAACTCCTTGACGGGAATACCCTCGACCAGGAGGTCCGGGTTCGTGAAATCCCACCCCTCCTGATGCATGAACGGACACGTGCCGGACGCTTCAACGCTCTGCGCCTGAGTCACGTCATCACCTCAATTCTCTGGCCATGTTCTCCGGTCTCGATCGGAACGAGAACCCGTTACAATTTGCGTAACTCACACTCTGCCACACTGGATAGACGCGAACAAGAACTTGTTCTAGTTTTGACGGAGAAACGTTTCTCGAACAAGGAGTTGGCATGGGTGTACCGGTGATCGTCGAAGCGGTCCGTACTCCGATCGGCAAGCGCAACGGCTGGCTGTCGGGCCTGCATGCGGCGGAGATCCTCGGTGCGGCACAGCGCGGCGTCGTCGAACGCGCGGGAATCGATCCGGGCCTGGTGGAGCAAGTGGTCGGCGGCTGCGTCATGCAGGTCGGCGAGCAGGGCAACAATGTCACACGCACCGCGTGGCTGCACTCGGGCCTACCGTGGCAGACCGGCGCCACCACCATCGACTGCCAGTGCGGATCCGCACAACAGGCCAATCACATGGTCGCCGGCCTGATCGCGACCGGCACCATCGACATCGGCATCGCTTGCGGCGTCGAATGCATGTCACATGTGCCGCTCGGCGCCAACGTCGGCACGGATGCGGGCCCCCGCCGCCCCGATTCGTGGGACATCGACATGCCCAACCAGTTCGACGCCGCCGAGCGGATCGCCAAGCGCCGGGGCATCACCCGCGCCGACGTCGACGCACTCGGGCTCGCCTCGCAGACCAAGGCCAAGCGTGCGTGGGACGAGGGCCGCTTCGACCGCGAGGTCCTCACGGTCAAGGCGCCCGAGCGCACCAAGGAGGGCGAGCTGACCGGTCAGATCCTCGAGGTGAACCGCGATCAGGGTCTGCGCGACACCACGGCCGAGTCGCTGAACGGACTCAAGGCGGTGATCGAGGGCGGCATCCACACCGCCGGCAACTCGTCGCAGATCTCCGACGGCGCGGCGGCCGTGCTGCTGATGGACGAGGACAAGGCCAAGGCCCTCGGCCTGCGTCCGCGGGCCCGGCTGGTGAGCCAGGCGCTCGTCGGAGCCGAACCGTACTACCACCTGGACGGACCCGTTCAGGCCACCGAACGAGTCCTCTCCCGCTCGGGGATGAATCTCAACGACATCGATCTGGTCGAGATCAACGAGGCCTTCGCCTCCGTCGTCCTCAGCTGGGCCCAGGTGCACGGTGCCGACATGGACAAGGTGAACGTCAACGGCGGCGCCATCGCCCTCGGGCACCCCGTGGGAAGCACCGGCTCCCGGCTGCTCACCACCGCGTTGCACGAACTCGAGCGCAGCGACAAGCAGACCGCGCTCGTCACGATGTGCGCCGGCGGCGCGCTGGCGACCGCGACCATCATCGAACGGATCTGATTTGGAGGCGAGCTCCCGACCGGCCCAACTCGATTCGCCGGTGGTCGCGCGGATCATCAGGATCGGTTCACGGCTCAACACCCGGCTGTACCGGCTCACGCGCGGACGGCTGGGCGGGACCTGGCGAGTCGGTGCCGCGCTGCGCCGCCCCACACCCGTCTGCCTGCTCACCACGACGGGGCGCAAGTCGGGACAGGAGCGCACCGTTCCGCTCCTGTTCCTGCGCGACGGCGAGTCGATCGTGCTCGTCGCCTCGCAGGGCGGACTGCCGAACAATCCGGCCTGGTACTACAACGTGCGCGATGAGCCGAACGTCCGGATCCAGATCGGCCGGGAAGAGCGCAACTATCTGGCGCGAATCGCGGGCGACGCCGAACGCGCCGAACTCTGGCCGCGGCTGGTCGAGATGTACGCGGACTTCGACACGTACGCCGCGTGGACCGACCGCGAGATCCCGGTCGTGATCTGCGAACCGGTGTGATCGCTCACGGCGTCATCGCGGCGATCGGGCCGTCGGACATGATCACGCCGGTGTCCACCTCCGGTCGGGACGTCCGGGAGAGCGACCCGTCGGCCCCGATCCGATAGGTGGTCACCCTCGAGGTCAGCCGTGCGGTCAGCACGTCGATGTCGTACAGGTAGCGCCCGTTCGGGTGCAGGAGCACCTGCCCGGGGAGGGTTCCGGCCGGCCCCGGGTAGGGCGAGCCCGCGATCGGCGTCAGCCGCCCGTCGGCGTGGGCGTTGTACGCGGCGATCGATGTGCCGACCGCGTTCGGGACGTACAGGCGCTTGCCGTCCGGCGTCATGACGATGCCGTGCGGGACGCCTCCGGTGGGGTACGGAGACCCCGGTGTCCGTGTCACGGAGCCGTCGTCGCCGATGCGGAATCCCGACAGTCCCATGGAGAACTCGTCGCTGACGTACAGGAACCGACCGTCGGGCGAGTAACCGGGGGCGACCGGCCCGAGCCCCACCTGCGTCACACCGAGACGGCGGATGCCGCCGCCCGGGCCGAGGGCGTAATTCGTCATCGTGTTGCCGATGTAGCTGACCACGCGCATCCGGGTGCCGCTCGGGTCGATGCCGCCCATACCGACCATGCTGAACCCGTCGACCGGCGCGGTCGGCTTCCCCGTCGCGATCAGCGCACCGCTGCCGGTGACGCGATACGACGTCACCCGGCCGGGGACGCCGCCGAGAACCACGTACAGATACTTGCCGTCGGGCGTGAGCCGGGCGGCCGTCGGCGCGCCGCCCACCTTCACATCGGCACCCGGGATCGGAGTGAGCCGGCCGCTGCCGGAGATCCGGTAACCGCTGACCCCGCCATCGAGTGCGTGCGGAACGTAGACCTTCTCTCCATCCGGACTCACCACGAGCGACAGCACCCCGAGACCGGTGGCGAAGGGGCTGCCCGGGACCGGGGTGAGTGCACCGTCGTCGTGCACGCGCAGGACGCTGATACCCTGGGACGCGGTACCCGCGGTCAGCAGGAAGCGCGGATGCGGGGTGCCGGCGTGTGCCGTGCCCGGCGCCCCGGCGGTCAGCAGGACGAGGCCGGTGAGAAGAGCCGTCAGCCGGACGCGGACACCGTTCGGGAGAATAGCCATGTCAGGACTTTCGCTGTCGGTGGCCCCGAGAGGCGAGGCCGGTTCGGGCTCATCGTCTCCCGGCCTGCGACGCCGGAACTGTCACGATTCCTGCACACTCGTCCGGCTCCTGTCCCGCCGAACTATCCGACGGCGCGGCCGGCACCCTCCCAGAACTGCGCGCGCAGGGCCTTCTTGTCCGGCTTGCCGAGCGCCGTCAACGGCAGCGATTCGGCGAACACGACCTGTTTGGGCGCCTGCACCGCACCCTTGCGTTCCTTGACCGCGGCCTGGATGTCCGCGGCGATCTGCGTCTGCGCCGCGTCCCCGGCATCGGCGTCGGGGCGCAGGACCACCACCGCGGTCACCGCCTCTCCCCATTTCTCATCGGGCACGCCGATCACCCCGACCTGTGCGACCGCGGGATGCTCGGCGACCACGTCCTCCACCTCGCGGGGGAACACGTTGAATCCGCCGGAGACGATCATGTCCTTGGTGCGGTCGACGATGAACCAGAAGCCGTCCTCGTCCTCGCGGGCGACGTCGCCGGTGTGCAGCCAGCCGTCGACGAAGGTCTCGGCGGTCTGCTCGGGCAGCCCGAGATAACCGCCGGCCAGCAGCGGACCGGACACGCAGATCTCACCCGGCTCACCCCGCGCCACGCGGTTGCCCTCCGAATCGAGCAGGGCCGTGCGCAGGAACGCCGACGGGCGTCCGCAACTGCCGAGGCGGGCCTTGTCGTGTTCGTCTTTGCGCAGGTAGCTGATGACCATCGGCGCCTCGGACTGGCCGTAGTACTGCGCGAAGATCGGCCCGAACCGCTCGATCGCCTCCGCCAGCCGGACCGGATTCATCGGCGACGCACCGTAATAGACGGTTTCAAGGGACGAGAGATCGCGGGTGCGGGAGTCCGGGTGGTCCATCAGGGCGTACAGCATCGACGGCACGAGCATGGTGGCGGTGATCCGCTCCCGCTCGATAGTCTCGAGGACCAGCGCCGGATCGAACTTGCTCAGGACCAGCATCGTGCCGCCCTTGATGAGGGTGGGCACGAAGAAGGCCGCGCCCGCATGCGAGAGCGGAGTGCACATCAGGAACTTCGGCCGCTCGGGCCATTCCCACTCGGCCAGCTGGATCTGCGTCATCGTCGACATCGCGCGGGCGGTCCCGATGACGCCCTTGGGCTTTCCGGTGGTGCCGCCGGTGTAGGTGATCGAGACGACGTGGTCGGGATCGAGCACCGCGGCGGTCAACTCTCGGACGGGGTACTCCTGAGCGGCGGCGACGATGTCCACGCCGATGTCGGTGAGCTCAGCGGGCACCGGGCCGAGAGTGAGGACCCGGGTGAGCCCGTCGACCCGCTTCACCAGTTCCACCGCTCGCTCGACGAACATCGGATTCGGATCGATGACCAGCGTCGACACGCCGGCGTCCGAGAGGACGTAGGCGTGATCGTCGAGCGACCCGAGCGGGTGCAGCGCCGTTCGGCGCCAGCCCTGCGTCTGGCCCGCTCCGATCACGAACAGCACCTCGGGGCGGTTCAGTGCGAGCAGCCCGACGGCGGTTCCCGTGCCTGCACCGGCCGCCTCGAAGGCCTGGATGTAGCGACTGATCTGGTCGGCCATCTCACCGCCGGTGAGTTCGGCGTCGCCGAGCTTCAGAACCGGCTTGTCCCGGTGACGGCGCAGGGCCGCGACCATCAGGTCGCCGAGGTGGACGGGGTTGCGCAGCGCGTCGGCCGCAGTCATTTCGGATCCCATGTGCGCAAATACTAGAACGTGTTCTAGCTGACTGGAAGCACTCGATCGAAAACTGTTGCCGCACAGACTCTCTCGAGACGTCTCCGATTCGGGATCCCGTCACGAAAAGAGCGCCGAGATCGCGACCGGCGAAAAGAAGTCCAACCGTTCGGCCGGGATCGGACCTAGTATCGAGATATGACGGATCTGGACCAGGCAGCAACCCGACGAGACATCACCGACGCGCTGTTGACCGCGATGGAGCGGCGGCACGAGGTACTCGACGCGATCGTCGACGCAGAGGATCGCGATGCCGCGGCGACCGCGATCGCCGACCTTCTCGGCAAGTCGAAACTGGGCGCGGAAGCGGTCCTGAACATGTCCTTCTACCAGCTCACCAAGACCGAGCGGCGCCACAACCAGGCCGAACTCGACAATCTCAACGAGGAGATCACCTTCACGCTCGCCGAGCGGCCGGCGAGTTCGGGCGACAGCCTCGACCTCCGTCCCTTCTCCGCCGACGACGACGCCGATCTGTTCGCCGAACGCACCGCCGAACAGGGTGTCGCAGGCGACGGGTCGGGCGCGCCGGCCGGGGACGTCGCAGACGAGATCACCAAGGGCGTCGACCGCGTCGACGCCGAAGACGCCGTCTGGCTGGTGGCCGTGGAAGGCGACCAGAAGGTGGGCATCGTCTTCGGCGAACTGAACGACGGAGAGGTCGACGTCCGCATCTGGATTCGCCCGGAATCGCGCAAGCGCGGCTACGGCACTGCGGCGCTGCGCAAGTCGCGCTCGGAGATGGCAGCGCTGTTCCCCGGCGTCCCGATGGTGGTGCGGGCCCCCAGCGCCTGACGCGGCACCCTGCAGACCCTCAGGCGGGCCCGGTCCACGACGGACCGGGCCCGTCGCCCATTGCGCCGGCCAGCATGGACTCGAAACCGAACCGCAGCGCGTCCAGCGAATCGACCGTCCCCATCTGGTAGCCGATGAGCAGGTACATGGCCACCTGCGCGAACTTCTCCGCCCTGTCGGCGTCACCGATGACCTCGGCCGACGTCTCGCGAATCACCTCCGCGCGCTCCCGGTCGACCTCCGCCAAGTGCGCCAGCACCCCGGAATCGTGGGTCGACCAGACCCGGATCGCCGCTTCGGAGGCACGGTCGAGCCCGAGGCCGACGCCGATCAGGAAGTCGATCCGCTCCCTGGGGTCGTCGACGGCGATCGCGTCTCCGATCGGTCTGCGGCTGTGTTCCTCTCGCCAGTAGTCGATCAGCGCCGACTTGTACTCGGCCCAGTCCGCGAAGGCGTGATAGAAGCTGCCCGTCGTCGTGCCGGCGACCCGGCAGACCTGCGCCAGTTTGAGACCGGCGTGCCCGTGCTCCCCCAGCACCGCCAGGCCCGCGTCCAGAAACCGCCTGCGCGCATGCTCGGACGGCACCGATTGCTTCTTCACCATGCGAACCCGCCTCCCGCACCTGCGACGTGACCCGTTGCACAAAACTATAACTCAACTTACAGTGAGCTCACCGACAGGCAGGAGCCGACCGATGACACTCAAGACGCTGGTCCAGACACCGTCCCGGACCGCGGGCATGGATCCGGAGACCGAGTTCCACGAGATCTACCGTGCCCTGGCCACGTACGAGTTCCCCTGGGACATCAATCAAGCGCTGAGCTTCGCCCTGTTCCGGACGTACGCGGTCCCGAGCATCGGCGACCTCCTCGACCGGACCGGCGAGTTCCGCGACCGACCGCAGAAGCGGTACGACGACACCGCCGTCCTGCTCGAGGTGCCGCTCCTGAAAGGCTTCGACAGCACCGACGGCAGGGCCGCGATTCGCCGGATCAACCAGATGCACAAGATGTTCGAGATCAGCAACGACGACATGCGGTACGTACTGGCCACCTTCGTCGTCGTGCCGGTCCGCTGGATCGCCGATTACGGCAGACGCCCGCTCACCGACGACGAGATCCGCGCGACCGTGCTGTACTACCGGCAACTCGGCAGACACATGGCGATCAAGGACGTACCGGAGACCTACGAGGAGTTCGCAGCTCTGATGGACTCGTACGAAGCCGCCCACTACCGGTCCGGCGGCACCGCGGGCGTCCGCCGCACCGGCGACGCGACGATCGACCTGTTCAAGACCTTCTACCCGGCGCCGCTGCGACCGTTGATCGGCGCCTTCAGTCTGTCGGTGATGGACGACGCACTGCTCGACGCCTTCGGCTACCGGCGTCCGCCCGCCGCGCTGCGGTTCGCGTCGAGGGCAGGCCTCCGAATCCGGGGCCGGCTGGTCTCACTGCTGCCCCGGCGTCGGCGGCCGCGACATGTTCACGATCTGCCCCGGATCAAGAGCTATCCGAACGGCTTCGACATCGAGCGGATGGGCACCTTCGCACCGCCCGGATGCCCGGTCAGGCACTGATCGGACCGCCGATACCCGAGACCTACTCTCCGCGCCAGACCGGTTCGCGCTTCTCGGCGAACGCGCGCGGTCCCTCCCTCGCGTCAGCGGAGGCGAGGACCGTGAGCCCGGCCTCCTGATTGACGGCCCAGGGCTCTTCGGCGCCCCATTCGGGGTCCCACTCCGACCGGCCCTGATGTGTCCGGTAGACGGCGCGTTTGCTGAGCTGTACCGCCAGCGGTGCGTTGGCCGCTATCCGGTGCGCCAACGCGAGCGCGGTGTCCAGGACCTCGGCGGCCGGGACGACGCGGTTGACCAGTCCCCACTCGCAGGCGGTCGCGGCGTCGACCCCGTCGCCGGTGAGGATCATCTCCAGGGCCCGCTTGAGCGGAAGCTGCCGCGCCAGCCGGATCACACCGCCGCCACCGGCGATCAGTCCGCGTTTCACCTCGGGCAGTCCGAAGACCGCGGAGTCGGCGGCGACCACGAGATCGCAGGCGAGAGCGAGTTCGGTCCCGCCGCCGAGCGCCGTTCCGTTGACCGCCGCGATGAGCGGCTTGTCGGTCCAGTGCCGCACCAGCCCCGCCAGCCCCCACTCCGGATGGGTGTCGTCGATGATCGGCTCACCGCGTGCGACGGCCTTGAGGTCGGCCCCCGCGCAGAAGGCTCGGCCCGCTCCGGTGAGCACCACCGCCCGCACCGCGCGATCGGCGGAGGCCCTCTCCAGCGCCTCCCCCAGCCCGGTCGCGACTGCCCCGTCGATCGCGTTCAGCGCCTCGGGCCGGTTCAGCGTCACCACGGCGACGCCGTCGCACGCTTCGTAGCGGACCGATCCCTCCGCGGTCTCAGACATCTGCGAGCCCTCTCAGCGGGCGCCGTATGCCTTGACTTGGACCGGTGAAGCGTCGATCAGCTCGGCGACCACCGGAGTCAGCTCCGCGACCTCCCAGCGCGCGCCCTTGTCGCGCGAGGCCGCACGCTGCCAGCCGTCGAGCACCGTGACGCGGCCGCCCTCGACCTCGAAGAGCCGCCCGGTGACGGAGGCCGACGCCGGCGAGCCCAGCCACACCACCAGCGGCGAGATGTTCGCGGGATCCATCGCGTCGAAGGAGCCGTCCTCCGGCGCCGCCATCTGCGCGGCCATCGCCTCGCCCGCACCCATCGTCATCTGAGTGCGTGCGGCCGGGGCGATGCCGTTGACGGTGACCCCGTATCCGCCGAGTTCGGCGGCCGCTTGAATCGTCAGTTCGGCGATGGCGGCCTTGGCGGCGGCGTAGTTGCCCTGCCCCACCGAGCCGAAGATGCCGGCTCCCGAGCTGGTGTTGATGATCCGGGCCTGCACGCGTTCACCGGCTTTGGCCTGGGCGCGCCAGTGCGCTCCGGCATGACGCAGCATCACGAAGTGCCCCTTGAGGTGCACGCGGACCACCGAATCCCACTCGTCCTCACTCAGCGAGAGCAGCATCCGGTCCCGCAGGAATCCCGCGTTGTTGACCAGCGCGTCGAGACGGCCGAAGGCATCGATCGCAGTCGCGACGATCGCGGCGCCGGTGTCCCAGTCGGCGACGTCGCCCACCGCCGCGACGGCCTCGCCGCCGGCCGCCCTGATCTCGTCGACGACGGCCGCGGCCGATTCCGCCGCGTAGTCGTTGACCACCACCTTGGCGCCGTCGGCGGCGAAAGCGTGCGCGTGTGCGCGCCCGATCCCTTGGCCGGCACCGGTGACGATGACGACGCGGCCCTCATTGGTCTTGTTGCTCAATGCTCTTCACTCTCTCTCGGAAGTCTGCGGCGGTTACCCGACCGTCGCGGTTCTCAGGCGTCGTTGCCGGCGTTCGCGGCGGACAGGAAGGCCGGCTTCTCGCCGCCGCCGTGGACGGTGACGGTGGAACCGGTGATGTACTGCGACAGCGGCGACAGCAGAAAAGCCACCGCGTTGCCGATGTCGGCGGGCCGGGCCATGCGGCCCATCGGGATGGTGGCGCCGACGGCGGCCACCCCCGCCTCGTCGCCGAAGTGCAGATGCGCCAGCTCGGTCTGCACCGGGCCGCAGACCACCGAGTTGACCCGCACCGACGGCGCCCATTCGACGGCGAGCGTCTCGGTGAGATTGTCCAGACCGGCCTTCGCCGCACCGTAGGCGGCGGTGCCCGGGGACGGCCGGTGCCCGCTGACGCTCGACACGTTGACGATGGCGCCGCCGCCGTCCTGGGTCGACATCACTCGGTGCGCGGCGCGCGCGACGATCAGCGGCGCGACGAGATTGAGTTCGACGATCTTCCGGGAGAAGTTGTCGGAGGCATCCGCGGCCGGCGCGAACGGCGAGCCGCCCGCGTTGTTCACCACGCCGTCGAGCCTGCCGTGCGCGGCGACGATCTGCTCGATCATCGAGGCCACCGCATCACCGTCGCGGACGTCGCAGGGATAGAACTCGCGGTCGTCGTCGCCCGGGCGTCGAGCGCAGACGACGGGCGTGGCGCCGAGGTCGTCGAGCACTTGCGCGATTCCCGCGCCCACCCCGCGGACACCGCCGGTGATCAGGACGATTCTCCCTGCCAGCCCCAGATTCACCGGGCCGTGCACTGCTTCGGTCATGGTGCTACTGTAACAAACAACCAAGCATTTGCTTGGGTGGCTCGTCAGAGCCCCACCCAGCCCAGACAAAGGAGTCGGTGTGCCGATCACCACCGCCCGCGCCGAATCCGGCATCGTCACCGTGACGGTCGACTTTCCGCCGGTCAACGCGCTGCCCAGCGCCGCATGGTTCGAACTCGCCGACGCGATCAGTGCCGCAGGCGCCGATCCGGAGACCTCCGTGGTCATCCTGCGAGCAGAGGGACGCGGCTTCAATGCGGGCGTCGACATCAAAGAGATGCAGCAGACCACCGGTTTCGGTGCCCTGATCGACGCCAACCGCGGGTGCGCTGCGGCGTTCTCCGCCGTGTACGACTGCGAGGTCCCGGTGATCGTCGCGGTCAACGGCTTCTGCGTGGGCGGCGGCATCGGCCTGGTCGGCAACGCCGACGTGATCGTCGCCTCCGACGACGCCGTCTTCGGCCTGCCGGAGGTCGATCGCGGTGCGCTCGGCGCGGCCACGCATCTGGCACGCCTGGTGCCGCAGCACCTCATGCGGACGCTGTACTACACCGCGCAGAACGTGACCGCGCAGCAGCTGGTGCAGTTCGGCTCCTGCTACAAGGCCGTCCCACGAGAGGAACTGCTGGAGACCGCGCTCGAGGTCGCCCGTCTGATCGACGCCAAGGACACGCGTGTCATCCGGGCGGCCAAGGCGGCGATCAACGGTATCGATCCGGTGGACGTCAAGACCAGCTATCTGCTCGAGCAGCGCTACACGTACGAACTGAATCTGGCCGGAGTGGCCGACGAGCACCGCGACGCGTTCGTCGAGACCGGTAAGACACTGAAGGGGAACTGACACCGAATGGCCACCAAGACTGACAAGACGTCGAGCCTCGACGACGTGGTCGCCGAACTGCGCGACGGCATGACGATCGGCATCGGCGGCTGGGGCTCCCGGCGCAAGCCGATGGCGCTGGTCCGCGCCATCGCCCGCTCGGATGTGAAGGATCTGACCGTGGTGACCTACGGCGGCGCCGACCTCGGGCTGCTGTGCGCGGCGGGCAAGGTGAAACGCGCGTACTACGGCTTCGTCTCCCTCGACGCCGCACCGTTCTACGATCCCTGGTTCGCCAAGGCGCGTCTGTCCGGCGCCATCGAGGCCCGCGAGATGGACGAGGGCATGGTCAAGTGCGGCCTGGAGGCCGCCGCCGCACGCCTGCCCTTCCTGCCCATCCGCGCCGGACTCGGCTCCGCCGTCCCCGATTTCTGGGAAGGCGAGCTCAAAACCGTCGAATCCCCGTATCCGGATGCCGACGGACGCACCCAGACTCTCATCGCGATGCCCGCGCTCGAGCTCGACGCGGCATTCGTCCACCTCGACATCGCCGATCCTCACGGGAACGCCGCCTACACCGGAGTCGATCCGTACTTCGACGATCTGTACCTGGCCGCGGCGCGGCGCCGCTATCTGGAAGCCGACCAGGTGGTCCCCACCGAGGAACTGGTGGACTCCGTCGCCCGCGAACGTCTTCTGATCAACCGGATGAACGTCGACCGCGTGGTCCACACCCCGAACGGCGCACACTTCACCTTCGCGGGCGGATACGGCCGCGACAACGCGTTCCTGAAGCACTACGCGACCTCTGCGGCAGACGACGAGAGCTGGTCGGCGTTCAAGACCCGCTTCCTCGACGTCGACGAGGCCGGATACCAGACCGAGGTCGCCAAGTGGCAGGCCGAGCAGGAGGAAGCCAAGTGAGCAGTCCCGAGACCACCGCTGTCATCACCCGCGCCGAGTACTGCGTCGCGGCGTGTGCCGACATCTTCACCGGCGCGGGCGAGATCATGGCGTCGCCGATGGCCACCACTCCGCTGATCGGCGCCCGGCTGGCGCGACTGACCACCGAACCCGATCTGCTCATCACCGACGGCGAAGCGCTCATCCTGGCCGACACACCCGCGGTGGGCCAGTCGGGTCCGGTGGAAGGGTGGATGCCCTTCCGCAAGGTGTTCGACGTGGTCGCCTCCGGCCGGCGGCACGTGGTGATGGGCGCCAACCAGATCGACCGCTACGGAAACCAGAACCTCTCGGCGTTCGGTCCGCTGCAGCAGCCGACTCGCCAGATGTTCGGCGTGCGCGGCGCTCCCGGCAACACCATCAACCACCCGACCAGCTACTGGGTCGGGAACCACACGGCTCGGGTGTTCCCGGAGCGGGTCGACATCGTCTCCGGCGTCGGCTTCGACAAGGTGGACGAGCGCAATCCCGCCTTCGACGATCTGAACATCCACCGAGTGGTCACCAACCTCGGCGTTTTCGACTTCCGCGGACCCGGCCACACCATGCGGGCCCTGTCGCTGCATCCGGGCGTGACGCCGGAGGCGGTCGCCGACGCCACCGGCTTCCCGGTGGCCGACCTCGAATCGGCCCCGGCCACCGCGGACCCGACCGACGAACAGTTGCGGATCATCCGCGAGGTCCTCGACCCCAGGAATCTCCGTGACCGCGAGGTCCGGTCGTGACCGCGCCTCACAACGGACCGGCGCCCGCGGCTCCGCTGCCGACTCGCTTCACCGAGCTGGTCGGCATCGACTATCCGATCGTGCAGACCGGCATGGGCTGGGTCTCCGGACCGTCACTGACGGCCGCCACCGCCGAAGCCGGCGGACTGGGCATCCTCGCATCGGCGACGATGACCTACGACGAACTCGAGTTCGCGATCAAGAAGACCAAGTCGCTGACCGACAAGCCCTTCGGGGTCAACCTGCGCGCGGACGCGACCGATGCGGCCGAGCGCGTGGATCTGATGATCCGCGAAGGCGTGAAGGTCGCCTCGTTCGCGCTGGCTCCGAAGAAGGAGCTGATCGCGAAGCTGAAGGACAACGGCCTGGTGGTGGTGCCGTCGATCGGCGCCGCCAAGCACGCGGTGAAGGTCGCGTCATGGGGCGCCGACGCCGTCATCGTGCAGGGCGGCGAGGGCGGCGGCCACACCGGCGGCGTGGCGACCACGCTGCTGCTTCCGTCGGTGATCGACGCCCTCGGCGGCGGCGACGGGACGACGTCGATCCCGGTGATCGCCGCCGGCGGCTTCTTCGACGGTCGCGGTCTGGTGGCCGCACTCGCCTACGGCGCCGAAGGCATAGCGATGGGCACCCGGTTCCTCCTGACCAGTGACTCCGCCGTCCCGGACAGCGTCAAGCGCGAATACCTCAAACGGGGACTGAACGACACGGTGGTGTCGCTCAAGGTGGACGGCATGCCGCACCGCGTGCTGCGGACCGAGCTCGTCAACGCCCTCGAAAGCGGTTCCCGCGCGAAGGCGCTGCTGGCCGCGGCGCGCAACGCCAACGAGTTCAAGCAGCTCACCGGTATGAAGTGGACCACCATGCTGCGCGACGGTGCATCGATGAAGAAGTCGGGCGAGCGGACCTGGCAGCAGATCATCATGGCAGGCAACACCCCGATGCTGCTCAAGGCCGGATTGGTCGACGGCAACACCGACGCCGGCGTGCTCGCGTCCGGCCAGGTGGTCGGCATGATCGACGATCTGCCGTCCTGCGCGGAACTGATCACCTCGATCATGACGCAAGCGCACGCGCGCCTGGCCGCGCTTCCCCGCTGAGCGTCTCCCACGCTCCGCAGACAACGAATCGGCCCCGGCACTCTCTCGAGTGTCGGGGCCGTTTCGGCGGACCGGAACTACTTCTCGGTCGGCGCAGCCTTCTTGGCGGGCGCGGCCTTCTTGGCCGGGGTGGCCTTCTTGGCCGGAGCCGGCTTGCGCGCGGCAGCGGTGCTCACCTTCTTGGCGGCGGCATCGGCGTCGGCCTTGGCCTTGGTGCCGGCCTTCTCGATGTCCGCCGCGGTCTCCTGCAGCTTCTCGGAGACCTCGTCGGCGGCGACAGCCGCATCCTCGACGCGGTCGGCGGCGCGGCCGGCGAGTGCGGCAGCGCGCTCGCCCACGGCACGGGTCTGGGTCGAGACGGCGCCCAGGGCGTCCTCGGTCAGGTCGACGGCGTCGTTGTAGACCTTCTCGACGCGAGCCAGGTTCTCCTCGACGTACGGGGTCTGGCGAAGACGCTCCACGGCGCTCTCGCCGCGCTCGGCGAGCGAGTTGTACAGGCCGGTGGTGGCCTCGATGTAGGGCTCGGCGACCTTGCGCAGTTCGTCAGCGGTCAGCTTGGCGCGCAGTTCCTCGATCGACGGGAACTCGGTCGGCAGATCGGTGATCCGGCTACGGGTCTCGTCCAGGCGGCTCTGGGTGCGCTCGCGCGAGGCCTGGGCGCGGTTCTTCAGCTCGGCGAGGGCGTCCTTGACTTCCTGGACGGCGACGTCGCCGGCGCCGACGACGGCGTAGACCGGGGTGGGCAGAGTACGTTCGGCGGTGCTCATGGCAACTCCTTGCTTGCTTTAACTTGCACC
The DNA here is from genome assembly GCF_041950545.1 of Gordonia sp. PS3. Taxonomy (NCBI): domain Bacteria; kingdom Bacillati; phylum Actinomycetota; class Actinomycetes; order Mycobacteriales; family Gordoniaceae; genus Gordonia; species Gordonia sp. PS3. Next base: position 3,373,818 of record NZ_CP169524.1, read on the forward strand.
ACCAGTGTGCGTCAATGTGCTAGCAAATGCTAGCGCTAGGAGCGTGTGAGTGGTCGATGTCACTGCTACTGAAAGTACTTCCGCCTGCAATAAACGTCGTGTTCACCGTGGTTTCTTGCGCAACTACCACCCGTCCGCTCCAGCGCAACCCTTTAGTTCGCTGCTAGCAGAATCTACGCCTTAGGCGCTTTGTCAGCGTCCATCCGACGCCGCAACCTGCGTGCTGCAGCAACCATGTTGCGGAGTGCCGGTTCCAGTTGCCAGTAGTGCCGCGTCTTCAATCCGCCGTCCGGGTTGGCCCAGAGCCGATCGATCGGAATCGCCGACGCGGCCCGGGTGAGACGGTCGTCGATCGTGTCGATGTCCGGGATCACCGCGCTGCGGCTCTCGTAAACCCCCGGCCCCACCCCGCGCTCGATGGCGGTGCCGTGCTCGGTCAGTTCGCTCAGCACCCAGTCGATGGACCGCGTCGCCACGATCGACGTGACGTCGGCGTCCATCGCGTTGAACGCCTCGACAACTTCGGCGATCGAGGAGTAGCCGAGGTGCGTGTGGATCTGCGTCTCGGGTTTCGCGCCGCCGACCGCCAGTTTGAACGCCGCGACCGCCCAGTCGAGATAGCCTTCGCGGCCCCGTTCGCGCAGAGGCAGCAACTCCCGGATCGACGGCTCGTCGACCTGGATGATCTTGATTCCCGCCCGCTCCAGATCCGCCACCTCGTCGCGGACGGCCAGCGCCAGTTGCTCGGCGGTCTCGTACAGCGGCTGGTCCTGCCGGACGAACGACCGTGCGAGCATCGTGACCGGGCCGGTGAGAATGCCCTTGACGGGCTTGTCGGTCAGCGACTGCGCGTAGGTGATCCATTCGATCGTCATCGGACCCCGCCGCTTCACATCGCCGTAGAGGATCGGCGGCCGGACGTATCGCGAGCCGTATACCTGGACCCAGCCCATGTGGGTGAAGGCGTAGCCCTCCATCAGTTCGGCGAAGTACTGGATCATGTCGTTGCGCTCGGGTTCACCGTGGACGAGGACGTCGAGCCCGATGTCCTCCTGCAACTCGATGACCCGCCGGATCTCCTCGCGGAGCCGCTCGGCGTACTCGTCCCAGGTGAGCCGACCCTGCCCGTAGTAGTACCGGGCGCGTCGGATGTCCGCGGTCTGCGGAAACGACCCCAGCGTGCACGTCGGCACCGGCGGCAGCCCGAGGACTGCGGCCTGGGCCCTCCGGCGTTCGGCGTACGGAGCTCGTTCGCGCTGGTCCGGTCGGATATTGGCGACTCGTTGACGGACCTCGTGCTTGAGCTTGAAGTGGACGGTCGCCGGACGCGTGTACCAGTGTTCGGGCGCCCCCTCGGAGATCGCCTTCGCCAGCGCGATCACCTCGGCGACCTTCTGCTTGGCGAACGAGAGCCGGTCGGCCACATCGCCGGGAAGGTCGGGTTCGATGAGCTTGTCGACCGGGACGTGCATCAGGGTGCACGACGTCGACACGACGAGATCGGGGATCACCTTCTTGATCTGGAGCAGGTAGTCGAGCTTCCCGCCCTTGGCCGCCTTCCAGACGTTGCGGCCGTCGATCACCCCCGCGTACAGCCGCTTGCGGCGGAGCCCGGCGATCTCCATCAGCATGCTCGGCGTCATGGGCGCGGACACGAGATCGAGACCGATCGCCTCGATCTTGGACGCCGCGAGAATCGGGAGCGCCGGGCCCAGATCGCCGTACTCGCCGGTGACGAGGATCCGCGGACGCAGCCCCGCGCCGCCGAGTCGGTCGTAGGCGCGGGCGAGCGCCGCGAGATCGGCGTCGGTGCGGTCGGAGGTGAAAGCGGGCTCGTCGAGCTGAACACACTTGGTGTTCTGCTTGGCCAGCTTCTCGAACAACTCGATGTACACCTCGAGCAGGTCGTCGAGCCGGTCGAGCGGACGGAACCCGTCCGGTGCGTCGGCCGCAGGCTTGCTCATCAGCAGCAGGCTGACCGGCCCCAGCATGATCGGTCGCAGTTCGATGCCCGCTTCCGCGGCGCGCGCATGCTCGTCGAGCAGGTTCTCGCTGAGCCAACTCGCTCGGCCGAGCGAGAACTCGGTGTCCGGGCCGACCTCCGGCTGCCGGTAGTAGTAGTTGGTGTCGAAGTACTTGATCAGCTCCAACGGCGGGAAGTCGGGCTTGCCGCGAGCCATCGCGAAGTAGAAGTCGATCGGATCGAGCTCGGCGTGCAGCGGCTCGAAGCGACGCGGCACCATCCCGAACATCAGCGCGTTGTCGAGAACGTGGTCGTAGAACGAGAAGGTGTTGCCCGGAACCTGCTCGAGACCGGTGGCGGCGAGCTCACGCCACGTCGACTCGGCGAGCTCACGGCCGGCGGCGAGGAGCTTCCCGCGATCGCCGGAGCCGTGCCAGTAGTCCTCGAGCGCGAATTTCAGTTCGCGGCGCGCACCGATTCTCGGGTACCCGAGAATCGATGACCCGTACTCGATGCCGTCAGCGCGTGTCATGGCGCACGCCTACTTGGCCGCGCCGTCGCCGTACTGATAGAAACCGCGACCGGACTTCTTACCCAGACGCCCTGCCTCGACCATGCGCAGCAGCAGCGGCGGCGGCGAGTACAGCGGTTCCTTGAACTCCTCGTACATGCTGTCGGCGATCGCCTTGACGGTGTCGAGCCCGACGAGGTCCGTGAGCTTGAGCGGACCCATCGGATGTGCGCAGCCGAGCACCATCGCCTTGTCGATGTCCTCCACCGTGGCGAATCCGCTCTCCACCATGCGCACCGCCGACAGCAGGTACGGCACCAGCAGCGCGTTGACCACGAAGCCGGAACGGTCGGACGAGCGGACCACCTGCTTGCCGAGCACGTCGTGCGCGAAGGCCTCGGCGCGCTCGCTGACCTCGGTGGAGGTCATCAGCGTGGTCACCAGTTCCACGAGGGGCAGCACCGGGACCGGATTGAAGAAGTGCATGCCGATGACCCGGCTCGCGTTCTCGGTCGCCATGCCGAGCTTCATGATCGGGATCGACGAGGTATTGGAGGCCAGCACCGCGTTGGGGTCGGTCACCACCTTGTCGAGTTCCCGGAAGATCTGTGTCTTGACCTCCTCGTCCTCGATGATCGCCTCGACCACCAGCTGGCGGTCGGCGAAGTCTCCGAGGTCGGAGGTGAATCGCAGGCGCCACGAGGCCTGCTCGCGCTCGCGCTCGGTGAGTTTGCCGCTGCTGACGCCGCGGTCGAGGGAGCGGAGGATACGGGAGCGGCCGGCCGCGGCGAGTTCGCGCGTCGACTCGTAGACGAGGACGTCGGCGTTCGCGCGGGCACACACTTCGGCGATACCTGCACCCATCTGACCTGCGCCGATGATACCGACGCGTGAAATCTTCTCACCTGCCATTATGAAGGCTCCTGAAGTGTTGTCTGACGTGTCGCGCCGCGCGAACGGCGGAGTACTACCTGTTTAGCAATGATCCCGGGGCAGTTGGGGTTCAATACCCCACTGCCCCGGGATCATCACGAGATCGTCAACCTTTCAAGCGAAGGTCGCGTCGGTTCCTAGTGGAACTGTCCCTCTTCGGTCGAGCCCTTCAGAGCCGCGGTCGAGGTGTTCGGGTCGACGGTGGTGGCGATCTTGTCGAAGTAGCCGGCACCGACCTCACGCTGGTGCTTGGTAGCGGTGTAACCGCGCTCCTCGGCAGCGAACTCGCGCTCCTGCAGGTCGACGTACGCCTTCATCTGCTCGCGAGCGTAGCCGTAGGCCAGATCGAACATCGAGTAGTTGAGGGCGTGGAAGCCGGCCAGCGTGATGAACTGGAACTTGAAGCCCATCGCGCCCAGCTCGTTCTGGAACTTGGCGATGGTGTCGTCGTCCAGGTGCTGCTTCCAGTTGAAGGAAGGCGAGCAGTTGTAGGCCAGGAGCTGGTCCGGGTACTCGGCCTTGACGGCCTCGGCGAACTGCTTCGCGAGGGCCAAGTCGGGCTTGCCGGTCTCCATCCAGATCAGGTCGGCGTACGGAGCGTAGGCCTTGGCGCGAGCGATGCAGGGCTCGATGCCGTTCTTGACGTTGTAGAAGCCCTCGGAGGTGCGCTCACCGGTGATGAACGGACGGTCGCGCTCGTCGACGTCCGAGGTGATCAGGGTGGCGGCCTCGGCGTCGGTGCGGGCGACGACGACGGTCGGGGTGTTGGCGACGTCGGCGGCCAGACGCGCCGAGGTCAGGGTGCGGATGTGCTGCTGGGTCGGGATCAGCACCTTGCCGCCGAGGTGGCCGCACTTCTTCTCCGAAGCCAGCTGATCCTCCCAGTGGGTGCCTGCGGCACCCGCGGCGATCATGGCCTTCTGCAGCTCGTAGACGTTGAGAGCGCCACCGAAGCCGGCCTCACCGTCGGCCACGATCGGCACGACCCAGTTGTCGACCGAGTCGTCGCCCTCGACGCGAGCGATCTCGTCGGCGCGCAGCATCGCATTGTTGATGCGGCGGACCACCGACGGCACCGAGTTGGCCGGGTACAGCGACTGGTCCGGGTAGGTGTGGCCCGAGAGGTTCGCGTCACCGGCGACCTGCCAGCCCGACAGGTAGATGGCCTTGAGGCCCGCGCGGACCTGCTGCACGGCCATGTTGCCGGTCAGTGCGCCGAGCGCGTTGATGTAGCTGTCGTCACCCTTGGTGACGCCTTCCCACAGGATCTCCGCGCCGCGGCGGGCGAGCGTGTGCTCCTCGACGACGTTGCCCTGGAGCTCAGCGACCTGCTCCGCGGTGTAATCGCGCTTGATGCCCTTCCAGCGGGGGTTGGTGTCCCAGTCCTGCTGGATCTCGGCGGCGGTACGCGGCTTTCCGACGTTGCTCATAGCCTTCGCTTTCGTTAGAACTGCTCGATCGCAGTGCTTTGAGGGTTTACGGCCCCATCCGATTCTTGCGAACCGGTTGACACCTTGAGGCGATGCCTGACATCAGGTTGCCATAGGGAAAACCTGCAGTTCAATCCCTACATGGATGCAAATAACGGGCATGTTACCGACGGGTTTTGCAAAGCTTGTAAATATTGATGTGTGAACCTCACGGGCCGAATCTCAAAAAAGTACGCGCGTACTGGGAAAACTCGTCGCGGGACGCTCGGCCGCGCGACACCGACCGCGGCACTCGGCGGCTACGGGCACCGCGGCCGAAAGTGCGGCACTTCACAGACGGCGGCGGCGCGAAAGGACGGAAGATCAGCGTGCGGCACGCGTGACGGCGTCTCGAACGAGCCGCACGAACTCGTCGTCGGTCACCGGCGCCGCGACGAGCGCCGAACCCGGAACCACCGCCGCGCGCTCCTGCTCGCTGACGGCGCGTTCGTCGGTCGACAGGCCCAGCTGCAGCGTGACGGTCTCGCCGCTGGGCCGCCGGACCAGGATGTTGCCCATCAGACCCGCGCGGGCGCGGACGGCGCCGCCGGGCAGCGTGGTCACCGAATCGCTGCGCACCAGGAACGACTGCTCCACGGCCGAGTCGCGGAGCGCGGGCAGTTCCACCGTCGTGGTCACGATGTGCGCCCCGGCCAGCGTGCCCTTGCTGGGAACCGCCGTCACGACCGCGCACGGGCCCGTCGTCGCACGACGGTCCGCATCGATGTCGCGGCGGACGCTAGAGAGCAGTTCACTGAAGACTCCGGTGTCCGATCGCGCCACCAGCAGAGCCGAGTTGTCCTCGGTCAGTTGCGGATTGAACTCGGCATCAGCGGTGGGCGCGCACTCCGGCGGGGTGAAGGCCACCGTCTTCGACTGTTCCAGCGTGCTGCGATTCGACACGATCAGATCGTTGACCATCATCGGAACCGCGGTGAAGTCCGGCGGCAGCTGATCGCTGGTGAGCAGCAGGCTGGGCAACGTCGGCTCCTGCGCACTGCCGTCCCCGCATCCGGCGACGCCGATCAGACCCGCGCAGGCGGCCGCGAGTGCGGTGGTACGGGCGAGTGCGGAACGGGACAGAATGGAGCGAAGCACACCGGCACCGTACCCGGCGGAGAGCCGCGGGGAGGGAGGCACATCGCGTGAGCACTGAACACCCGGCCGGCCAGAAGATGTTCGTCGGCGGGCGGATCCGCGGGCTCCGCGCCGACCGCGGACTCTCGCAGCAGGCCCTGGCGGGCATGCTGGGCATCTCCGCGTCGTACCTGAACCAGATCGAGCACGACAACCGGCCGCTGACCGGCCCGGTCCTGGCGAAGATCACCGACCTGTTCGGACTCGACATCGACTTCTTCGACCCGCAGGACGACGTCCGGCTCGTCGCCGAACTGCGGGAGGCACTGCTGGACGAGGACCTCGACTTCGATCCCGCCGCCAGCGAGGCGGGTGAGGTGGCGTCGCTGGTCGGCAGCCACCGGGCGATCGCCGAAGCACTGGTCGGGATCTACCAGCGGTACCGCGTGGTCTCCGAGCAACTCGCGGCGGCGACGGCCGGTCGCGGCGACTCCGGCACGCGCGGAACCATCAGCGCCCCGCACGAGGAGGTCCGCAACTTCTTCTACCAACGTCGCAACTACGTGCACGAACTGGACGAGGCCGCCGAGGACCTGACCTCGCGGATGCGCATGCACTCGGCCGACATCCGCGCCGGCCTGGCCTCGCGCCTCGAGGACCGGCACGGCGTGCGGATCATCCGGCGCGTCGACCTGGGCGACGACGTGCTGCACCGGTTCGACCCCGAGCGGCGCCAGCTGGAATTCTCCGCGGCGCTCTCCGCCGGCCAGCGCACCTTCAAGATCGCCGCGGAACTGGCCTACCTCGAGTTCGGCGATCTGATCGACGAACTCGTGGCCGACGGCGGGTTCACCACAGACGACGCCGTGGCCCTCGGCCGACAGGGGCTGGCCAACTACTTCGCCGCCGCCGCGATGCTGCCCTACGGGCAGTTCCACGGTGCGGCCGAGGACTTCCGCTACGACATCGAACGGCTCTCGGCCTTCTACGCCGTCTCGTACGAGACCATCTGCCATCGGCTCTCGACGCTCCAGCGGCCGAGTCTGCGCGGAGTCCCGTGGACCTTCGTCCGCGTCGACCGCGCCGGGAACATGTCCAAGAGGCAGTCGGCCACCGGCTTCAACTTCTCCTCCAGCGGCGGCACCTGCCCGCTCTGGAACGTGTACGAAGCATTCGTCTCGCCGGGCAAGATCCTGACCCAGATCACCGAGATGCCGGACGGCCGCGAGTACTTCTGGGTGTCGCGCACCGTGGAGCGGCGCGCTGCGCGGTACGGGCAGCCCGGCAAGTCGTTCGCGATCGGCATGGGCTGCGAACTGCGCCACGCCGGACGCATCGTCTACTCCGACGGCACCGAGATCGGCACCGATGCGCGAACGACGCCGATCGGCGCCGGGTGCCGGGTCTGCGACCGTCTCAACTGCCCCCAGCGCGCCTTTCCACAACTCGGTGCCAATCTGGCGATCGACGAACACCGCAGCACGGTTTCTCCGTACATGCCGGGGTGAGCCGCGGCTGGACTACCTTGGGTCGACATGAACACACCTCGCGTCGCCCCCGGCACTCTGCGCGAACTCGGCCCGGTGAACTGGCTGGTGGTCCGCGCGATGGGCCTGGCCACCGGCACCGACGACCCGCACATCTTCGCCACGCTCGGCCGCAGCCGGGGCCTGTTCCGCGGTTGGTTGCACTACTCGTCGCGCATGATGCCGTTCGGCGAACTGTCGCGCAAAGAGACCGAGATGATCATCATCCGCGTCGCCCACCTGCGCTCCTGCGACTACGAGCTCGACCACCATCGACGCCTGGGGGCACGCGCGGGGATCACCGCTGAGGCGTTCGAGCAGATCCTCGAGGGACCCGACGCCGGCTGGGGCGACCGCGAGCGAACCCTGCTGTCGGCCGTGGACGAACTCGTCGCCGAGCGCGACCTGGGCGATCAGACCTGGCAGGCGCTGCGCCGGCACCTCGACGAGCGCCGCGCCGTCGCCTTCGTCCTGCTGGTGGAGCAGTACGACGGGCTCGCGACCACCATCACCGCGCTCCGCGTCCAGCGTGACGAGTTCCGGGGAAGCGGTCGCCGATGACCTCCGTGGCGCAACGACTCATGGGCAACCCGGCGTTCTCGCAGATCTACGAGCGCCTCTGGCGGCCGGTGTTCACCAGGGGCTTCAGCCTCGGCGGATCGCAGACTCTGGACTACGACCGCGCGCTGCGCGCCTACCTGGCCAGGCCCGGCGAACGGCTCGTCCTCGACGTCGCCTGCGGCCCCGGCAACTACAGCCGGGACGCCGCCTCGGGGCTCACGGGCGACGGCCGGTACGTCGGCCTCGACTTCTCCGCGAGCATGCTCGAACAGGCGCAGCGCGATCACCGCGACGACCGCATCGCCTACGTCCGCGGCGACGCCCACCGACTGCCGGTGCCGGACGCGTCGTTCGACACCGTGATGTGCCTCGCCGCGCTCTACCTGATCCCCGACCCGCTCCCTGTGCTCGACGAGATGGCCCGCGTGGTGAAGCCGGGCGGCGAACTGATCGTCTTCACCTCCGTGCGATCGTCGATCGCCGCAGTCCCCGGCGCCGATCTCGTCGCCAGGCTGTCGGGACTGCGGATCTTCGGGCGCCGGGAGTTGCTGGACCGGTTCGACGATCTCGGGATGACACACGTGGAGCAGACCATCACCGGCGTCGGCCAATACGTTCACGCGCGGCGACCTCGCGTCTGACCCCTAGGCAAGCGAACTAGCTTAGGCTAGCCTATTTAAAGGAATTTATTCCGCTGAATAGGCAGGAGTGGTCATGTCCGATCCGCATACAGGAGAGCTCCCTCTGTCCGACCGCCGGGACGAGGATCTGCCCGGCCACTGGCTGCTCGCCAAGGTCGGCAAGCGCGTGCTGCGGCCCGGCGGCCGCGAGCTCACCGCCGCCTTGCTCGACGATGCCGCGCTCGCCGGCGCCGACGTGGTGGAACTGGCACCGGGCCTCGGCAAGACCGCGGTCGAGATCCTCGGCCGCCGGCCGCGGAGCTACCTCGGCGTGGAAGCCGATGAGCAGGCCGTCGCACTGACCGCGGCCGCGATCGGCGACCGCGGCCGAGTGGTTCACGCCGACGCCGACGACACCGGGCTCGATGCGGCGAGCGCCGACGTCGTGGTCGGCGAGGCGATGCTGACCATGCAGTCCGATCGAGGCAAATCCGCCATCATCGACGAGGCGTTCCGAGTGCTGCGTCCCGGAGGCCGATACGCCGTGCACGAGTTGTCGCTGCATCCCGACACCCTGCCGGACGACGCGAAGACCGAGATCCGCAAAGCGCTGGCACGCTCGATCAAGGTGAACGCCCGCCCGCTCACCGAGGCCGAGTGGCGCGAGGCTCTGGAGCGATCGGGGTTCGTCGTCGAGCGCGTGCGGTTCGCGCCGATGGCGCTCCTGGAACCCGCACGGATGATCGCCGACGAGGGTGTGGCCGGGACGGCGAGGATCGCCTTCAACGTGGCCCGCAACCCGTCGGCGCGCAAGCGGATCCTGGGGATGCGCAAGGTGTTCGCGAAGTACCGTGACCAGATGGCCGCCATCGAAGTGATCGTGAGGAAACCCGATGTCGAGCAGTGAGACAGCGGGCAGTGAGACGGCGGCGGCGCCGTTCACCTATCTGACCGGACTGAACGCACCCAACACCGGGGACACCGGGTCGAAGCCGGCGGTGAAGCGGATCCATCGGAGCGATACCGAGACCGTCGTTCGGCTCTCCTTCCGCGCGGGACAGGAGATGCCCGACCACCTCGCCGCCCACCCGATCGTGGTGCTCGGCCAGTCGGGCGCCGTGGACTTCACGGTCGCGGGCGCCACCGTCCGGCTCGAACCCGGCACCGCGATCCGGGTCGACGCCCGGGTGACCCACTCGCTGCACGCGGTCACCGACGGTGCGGTAACACTGGTGATGATCCACGGAAGCTGACATCAGGAGGGGGTCGCCATGCCCGTGCGCCCTCGAGACCGAGCCCGCGCGCTCCTCGCCGACGCCCCGGACGGAATGGACGCGCATGAGGTGGCCGATGCGCTGGGCGTTCACGTCACGACCGCCCGGTTCCACCTGAACAACCTGGTCGACGAGGGTTCGGCCGTCACCGAGACCACCGAACCCCGCGGCGTCGGGCGGCCGCGCGTGGTCTACCGCATCGTGCCCGCCCCGTCCGCCGACGAACTCGTGCACCTGCTGCTGCGCCGCATCGGCGAGACCGAGGCCGAACGCGAACGGGTCGCCGCGGAGACCGGCCGACTCTGGGCACGCGGCCGACGTGGTGCCGACGTCGATGCGGTCGCTGTCCCCGACCCGGTGACGGTGGTCGAGGCGATGCTGACGCGGCTCGGCTTCCGGGTGACCGATGCGCTCAGCGCATTCGGCGAGCACCAGTTGTCGGTCTGCGGCTGCCCGCTGCAGAGCATCGCGTCACGTAATCCCGAGATCGCCCACGGCATCGTCCGCGGCGCGGTGGAGTTCGCACTCGAGCAGGCGTCGCCGGCACTGGGAGGCGCCTATGCCGTCGACGTCTCGCCCGATTCGGCCGGCGACTGCGAACTCGTGCTGCGGTTGTCCGGAGTTCACACCCCTGCAGTTCGCACCACCTGAAGTTCGCACCCCTGCACGCTGACTCGGATGTCAGAACGAGCGGTAGTCGCGCACCGGCATCCGCGGTCCGCGACGGGCCGGCATCCCCGCACCCAGCTCGCACAACCGGATCACCCGATAGCGTTGGCCCGCATACGGTTCCAGCAACTCCAGCATCCCGTCGTCGTCGACCCGCTCGCCGATCAATGCGAGTCCGACGACCGACGGAGTGTGATAGTCGCCCACCGGGACCGCGTCCGGGTCACCGACCGCGCGTATCCGGGTGTGCGCGGCGGTCCACGGGCCGATGCCGCGAAGGGCGGTGAGGCGGTCCGCCTTCCGCTCCACGTCGACCGTCGCGGCGGCTCTGACGGTCCGAGCGCGCACCGGTTCGAGCCCGCTCCGGTGCCAGTCCGACTCGGTGATCTCCCGCCACCTCGGGCGCGGCGGCGGCACCCTCATGTCGGCCGGGACCGGCCCGGGCGCGCGGTCGCCGTATCGGGTCAGCAGATAGCGCCAGGCCCGGTAGGCCTCGTCGCCCACCACCTTCTGTTCGAAGACCGCCGCCACCAGGGCCTCCCAGACGCGGTCGGTGCGCCCGATGCGGAGGTCGGGAACCCGTTCCGCCAGACGTGCGACCGCCCGATCGAGGGGGGTCAGCGCCGCGGGGTCGTCGTGCGCACCCAGCATCGCCGGCACGTTCTCGACGAGCCAGCCCGCGCCGGGCCCCCACGCCCGGGCGAGCACCGAACCGTCGGCGCGGCCCGCGACCGCGAGCGTGCCGGGACCGTCGGGCGTGTGGACCGCGCGCCACACGGATCCGTCGGTCGCCACCCGGTACGCCGGATCGGCCCGCCCCCGGCGGTGCAGTGAGAGCATCGCGCGCACCGGAACACGCCATCCGGGCGTCCACTCGCGCTGCAGCATGCCACCCATTGTGCGCGCGGACCGCAGACGCGAGGGCGCCGCACCGGGTGTCGGTGCGGCGCCCTCGCCGAGCGGATCTGAGCGGGTGTCGCTACAGGTTGATCATGTGACCGATCGCGCCGTGGAAGGTCTCCTGGAGAGCCTCGCTCATCGTCGGATGGGTGTGGACGTTGCGGGCCAGTTCACGAGCGGTGAGGTCCCACTTCTGCGCCAGCGTCAGTTCGGGCAGCATCTCGGAGACGTTGTCGCCGACCAGGTGGCCGCCGAGCAGTTCCTCGGTCTCGGCATCGGTGATGAGCTTCACGAAGCCGGCCGGGGCGGCCAGGCCCTGAGCCTTGCCGTTGGCGCTGAACGGGAACTTGGAGACGGTGATCCGGTAGCCCTCGGCCTCGGCCTGCTCCTCGGTGAGACCGAACGACGCGACCTGCGGCTGGCAGAACGTGGCGCGCGGCATCATCCGGTAGTCGCCCAGCGTCATCGTCTCGGCGCCGGCCATGGTCTCGGCGGCCACGACGCCCTGCGCCTCGGCCACGTGGGCCAGCTGCAGTTTGGCGGTCACGTCGCCGATCGCGTAGATGCCGGGAACGTTGGTGCGCATGTGGTCGTCGATCGCGATGGCGCCGCGGTCGGTGAGTGCGACACCGGTGTTCTCCAGGCCGTAGCCCTCCACCCGGGGAGCGAAGCCGACCGACATCAGGACCTTGTCGACGGTGATGCTTCCGTCGGCGCCCTTGGCGTCCTTGTACGTCACCGTGACGTTGTCGCCGTTGTCGTCGACGCTCTGCACACCGGTGCCGGTGAGAATCTTGACGCCGAGCTTCTTGTAGGCCTTCGCGATCTCCTTCGAGACGTCGGCGTCCTCGTTCGGCAGCACGCGCGGCATGAACTCGATGATGGTGACGTCGACGCCGTAGTTGGCGAGTACGTACCCGAACTCCATGCCGATGGCGCCGGCACCCACGATGACGATCGAGCCGGGCAGATCGCGGGTGAGGATCTGCGTCTCGTAGGTCACCACGTTGTCGCTCAGCGCGACGCCCGGGAGCAGCTTGACGGTGGAACCGGTGTCGATGATGACGTTGTCGAAGGTGATCTCCCGATCTCCGACGACGATCGTCTCAGCGTCGCGGAAGACGCCGTATCCGTCGATCTCGGTGATGCCGTTCTTCTTCATCAAGAAGTGAACGCCCTTCACGATGCCGTCGGACACCTTGCGGCTGCGGTCGAAGGCGGCTCCGAAGTCGAAGCTCACCTCACCGCTGATACCGAAGGTCTTGGCCTCGTGATTGAAGACGTGTGCGAGTTCGGCGTTGCGCAGCAACGCCTTCGAGGGGATGCACCCGACGTTGAGACAGACACCTCCCCACCACTTCTCCTCGATGACGGCGGTCTTCATGCCCAGCTGGGCGGACCGGATCGCGGCCACGTACCCACCGGGACCGGCTCCCAGGACAACTGTTTGAAAATGTTCAGCCACGCAGTTCAGCGTACTTCTCCCCTGTGTGCCACGCAGGTGTCCGGTCACGCTCAGTCACGCATCACAATTCAATCAGTGATTGAAACGCTGATTGAAATGTGATCTGCTCAACAGATGCCCGTCGACCCGACTGCCGCCACCACACGCTCGCGCCTGTTGGACGCGGCCGAACGACTCCTCACCGCCGTGCCCTACGACGACCTGTCGGTGCGGGCGGTGTGCGGCGAGGCCGGCGCCAACCCCGCGGCCGTGCACTACCACTTCGGATCGAAGGAGGCCCTGGTCGCCGCGCTGCTCCAAGACCGCCTCGAACCGGAATGGTCCGACCAGCTCGACACACTCCAAGCGGGTCCGCGCACCGTCACCGACATCGTCGAGGCGATTCTCGACCCGCTCATCGCGTTGCAGGCCGCCCCCGAGACCGCACCCCTGGTCCGCACCCTCGCCCAATTCGTGCTCACTCATCCGCGAGCGCCGTGGGACAGCCGGTGGTTCCAGCTCGACGTGTGGACCGAACTGCTCACCGCCACCGTGCCCGGCCTGGACCCCGACGTCGCACGACGCCGCTGGCGCTTCGCGTTCGGCCTGATGATGACCGAGTTCGCCGCACCCCGGGAGATCTCCCCCGACAACGTCGCAGCCCTGTCCGACTTCCTCATCGCCGGCCTCGCCGGCCTACCGAAAGGCATTCGATGACCACCAGCCCGAATCCGAAAGATCCCGCACCGAGAGCCGGGAACGACCCGCTGAGCCCAGCTGTGCTCGGACCGCTCACGCTCCGGAACCGGATCATCAAGTGCGCGACCTTCGAGGCCATGACGCCCGACGCACTGGTGACCGACGAGCTCATCGAGTTCCACCGCGAGGTGGCCGCGGGCGGCGCGGCGATGTCGACGGTCGCCTACTGCGCGATCGCGCCCGAAGGCCGCACCGACCGCCATCAGATCTGGATGCGACCCGAGGCGGTCCCGGGCCTGCAGCGGCTCACCTCGGCGATCCACGCCGAAGGCGCTCTGGCCGCAGCTCAACTCGGGCACGCCGGGCCGGTCGCGAACGCCGTGTCCAACAGGCTTCCGGCGCTCGGTCCGGGCCGGATCCCCGCGCCGATGGGCATGTCGCTGACCGCGAAGGTCGCGCGCGACGACATCCCCGGACTGGTGCGCAAGTTCGCCACCGCCGCGCGGCTGGCCGTCGACAGCGGGTTCGACGGCTTGGAGATCCACTGCGGCCACAACTACCTGCTCAGCGCATTCATGTCACCGCTGCTGAACCACCGGCGCGACGAATACGGCGGCTCGGCCGTGAATCGCGCCCGGTTCGCCCGCGAAGTCCTCGAAGCGGTGCGCAACGAGGTCGGCGACGAGGCCGCTGTCTGGGCCAAGCTCAACATGTTCGACGGCCTCGGCAAACCCGCCCGCGGACGCGGTGGCAGACCTTGGAGCTGCACCAATCTCGACGATGCGATCAAATACGCCGAACTGTTCGAGAGCGACGGGTTCATCGACGCCATCGAGCCCACCGCGGGGAGTTCGCTGCTGAATCCGATGTACCTGTTCCACGGCGAGCCGCCGCTGGAATCGTTCGCCGAGGCGATGGCCGGACCGGTCAAGACCGGTATGAAGCTCGGCGGCCGTCTGTTCCTGAAGCACTATCCGTACACCGACACCTACCTGCTTCCGCTCGCCCGCGAACTCCGCAGGGCGGTGTCCCTGCCGCTGATCCTGCTCGGCGGCGTGACCGATCACGCATCGATGCGGACGGCGATGGACGAGGGCTTCGACTTCGTCGCGATGGGCCGCGCGCTGCTGCGCGAGCCGGATCTGCCGCACCTCATCGAGGCGGACCCGTCCACCCGCAGCAAGTGCGTGCATTGCAACCTCTGCATGCCGACCATCTACTCCCACACCCGCTGCCCGATCCGGACCGGAGAGGTCCCCGATCCGCTGACCGCCGCAGGCTGATTCCGGCCGTCGCGCGGACCGCGGGACCACCCGCCCCGCGGTCCGCGCGGTTTCCACTGGTCCGCGAAACGTGATAGGCAGGATTAGTCCGTTCGGGTCACTGACCCGAGAGTCGATGGGCCCTACCGGCCGGGGGAAGTGGTAGTCAGATCCGCGGCGCTCCACGTCGCCGCCGTCGAATGAATCCAGTTCGCCCGACCCGAGAAACGACTATCGACAATTCGGAGGTCAGATGACTGACTCGACCGTCTCCACCGACGCCACCTCCACGGCGACGCTCCGGAAGGCGATCGCGGCGTCCGCGATCGGCAACGCCACCGAGTGGTACGACTACGGCGTCTACGCCGCGACCACCACCTACCTCACCCAGGCGTTCTTCCCCGGCCACCTCGGCACCATCGGCACCATGCTCGGCTTCGCCGTCTCCTTCGTGCTCCGGCCGCTCGGCGGCTTCGTCTGGGGACCGATCGGCGACCGCCTCGGCCGCAAACACGTCCTGGCGCTGACGATCCTGCTGATCTCGCTGGCCACCGCGCTGATCGGCGTACTGCCGACCCACGCGTCGATCGGTATCTGGGCTCCGATCCTGCTGATCGCACTGCGAGTGGTGCAGGGCTTCTCGACCGGCGGCGAGTACGGCGGCGCGGCCACGTTCATGGCCGAGTACGCGCCGGCCGACAAGCGCGGACGGTACGGCAGCTTCCTCGAGTTCGGCACCATGGCCGGCTTCGCCTCGGGAACCGCCATCGTCCTGCTGATGAACCTCGGCCTGAGCGAGTCGCAGATGCAGGAATGGGGCTGGCGCATCCCGTTCCTGATCGCTCTCCCCCTGGGTCTGGCCGGCCTCTACCTGCGGTCGCAGCTCGACGATCCGCCGCTGTACACCGATGTGGAGAAGAAGGTCGCCGATCCGGGCGGAATCACCGGTCAGCTGCGTCAGACGCTGGTGCACTACTGGAAGCCGATCCTCATCATGTTCGGCATGGTGGTCGCGCTCAACATCGCGAACTACACCCTGCTGGCCTACCAGCCGCAGTACCTCAAGGGCACCATCGGCCTGAGCGAGGACACCGCCTCGGTGGTGGTCCTGATCGGCCAGGTGGTGATGATGCTGCTCATCCCGGTGTTCGGCATGTGGTCCGACAGCACCGGCCGCAAACCGATGTGGCGGGTCTCCCTCGTGGGTCTGTTCGTCTTCGCGCTGCCGATGTACTGGCTGATGGGCCAGGGTTTCGGATGGGCGATCGTCGGATTCGTCGTGCTCGGCGTCCTCTACATCCCGCAGCTGGCGACCATTTCGGCGACCTTCCCCGCGATGTTCCCCACTCACGTGCGCTATGCGGGCTTCGCGATCTCGTACAACCTGTCCACCGCCGCCTTCGGCGGTACGGCACCCCTGGTCAACGACGCCGTCGTCGACCAGACCGGCTGGAACCTTTTCCCGGCCGTGTACATGATGGCCGCGTGCGTGGTGGGCGGTATCGCCCTCAGCTTCCTGCGCGAGACCGCCGGTTGCTCGATCGCCGGAACCAAGACTCCGGGTGCCGAGCCGGTCGAGGACGCTGTCGAGACCTCGCGGGTGGGCGCGTAGCCCGCCACCGGAAGGCCGCCGCGCCGGCGCCGGTACGTTGGACGCCGTGACCGACGACGATCCGTACCTGTGGCTCGAAGACGTGACCGGCGACGACGCCCTGCGGTGGGTGCGTGAGCACAACGCTCCCACCGTCGCCGAGCTGACCGGCTCGGAGCGCTTCGCCGAACTCGAAGCCGGCGCCCTCGAAGTGCTCGACAACGACGAACGCATTCCGTACGTGCGCCGGCGCGGCGGCTTCCTCTACAACTTCTGGCGCGATTCGGCGCACCCGAAAGGTCTCTGGCGGCGTACCACTCTCGACAGCTACCGCTCCGCCGAACCCGAATGGGACGTCCTGATCGACGTCGACGCCCTCGCCGCGGCGGAGGGTGAGAACTGGGTGTGGTCGGGCGCCACCATGAACCGGCCCGAGTACGACCGCGCGCTGATCTCGCTGTCGCGAGGCGGGGCCGACGCGGCAGTGGTGCGGGAATTCGACGTACTCGCGCGGGACTGGGTGGACGACGGCTTCGTCCTGCCGGAGGCCAAGTCGTCCGTCAGCTGGATCGACCGCGACACGGTGTACGTCGGCACCGACTTCGTCGAGACGCCGGACGGGCTGGCCGCGCTGACCTCCTCCGGTTATCCGAGGACCGTCCGGCGCTGGTCGCGTGGCACCGACGTGGCGGACGCCCCGACGGTCTTCGCGGGCGAGGTGTCCGACGTCGCCGTCGGCGCAGCCTGCGACCGGACGCCCGGCCATGTGCGGCACTTCGTCTCCCGGTCGGTGGACTTCTTCAACGAGATCGCCTACGAACTGCGCGGCGACGAACTCCTCCGCATCGACGTGCCGACCGACTCGCACTTCGACGTCCGGCACGACTGGCTGACCGTCCTGACGCGGTCGCCGTGGACGGTCGACGGCCAGGAGCATCCGGCCGGAGCGCTGCTGCTCTTCGATTACCCCTCGTACCTGTCGGGCGACCGCACCCACCGCGTGCTGTTCACTCCCGACGCGCACACCAGCCTGCAGGACCTCGCGTACACCCGCTCGCACCTGGTGATGGTGACGCTGCACGACGTGGCCACCCGCGTCGAGCTTCTCCGCTTGGGCACCTGGGAGTCCGAGCCGCTGAACGGGCTGCCCGAACTCGCGACGATCGGCGTGCTCGACACCGACCCCGATCACAGTGACGAGATCTGGTTGTCGGCCAGCACCTTCGTCCAGGCCCCGAGCCTGCTCCAGGGTTCCACGTCCGAGGGGGTGTCGGTCATCAAATCGTCCCCCGAGTTCTACGACGCGTCCGCCGTGTCGGCGCAACAGTTCTTCGCCACGTCCGACGACGGCACGGCCATCCCCTATTTCGTCGTCAAACGCGACGACGTGGCGTCCGGTCCCACCCTGCTCTACGGATACGGCGGCTTCGAGAACTCGATGACGCCCAGCTATCTCGGTATCGCCGGGCGGAGCTGGATCAGCCGGGGCGGCATCTACGTGATCGCGAACATCCGCGGGGGCGGCGAGTACGGCCCGGCCTGGCACACGCAGGCGCAGAAGGCCGGCCGACACCTGGTGTACGAGGACTTCGCGGCGGTGGCCCGCGACCTCGTGGGGCGCGGACTGACCACCCCGGCCCGGTTGGCCGCGCAGGGTGGCTCCAACGGCGGTCTGCTGATGGGGGTCATGGCCACCACCTATCCGGACCTGTTCGGCGCGCTGGTGTGCCAGGTCCCCCTGCTCGACATGCGCCGGTACCACCTGTTGCTCGCCGGAGCGTCGTGGATGGCCGAGTACGGCGATCCGGACGATCCGGACGAGTGGGAGTTCATCTCGAGGTACTCGCCGTATCAGCGGCTGAGTGCCGACGCCGCCATGCCCGAGATGCTCGTGACCACCTCGACTCGGGACGACCGCGTGCACCCCGGCCACGCCCGGAAGTTCGCGGCGCGGATGGAGGAACAGGGTCACCCGGTCCGGTACTACGAGAACATCGAGGGAGGGCACGGCGGCGCGGCCGACAACCGCCAGGCGGCGTTCAAATCGGCGCTGGCCTACGAGTTCCTGTGGCGCACAGTCGGAGCCGCGGCTCCGGAGCGCTGACGGAGCCGGCGCACCGTCGCCTCGACGTCCAGCATCGGCCGTCCCCGGGCCATCGGATACCACGCGAAACCGATGAGCAGCGCGCTCGCGTGACCGATCGCCGTGAAGGTCACGGGAGCCACCGCCAGCGGTGCGCAGAAGGCGACCGTCGCCCCGGCGACGTACACCCACCGCCACGGCCGCGGAAACCGGTAGGCCAGGATGCCGATCACCGATGCCATGAAGTAGCTGACCCCGACGTCGATGGCGTAAGTGAGCGACGGATTGGCGTCGCCGCGCGCGATCTCGGCGCCGACGAGCCCCTGGCTGACCAGGGTCGCGAGAATGTGTCCGCTCAGGCCGACGACGACGAACCGCCGACTGCCGAGCCAGCGTTCCGCGGGCACCAGGAAGACGGTGAATCCGACGACGTACGGAATCCAGTACGCGCCGTCGAGCCAGAACAGGCTGCCGAAGATCGCACGGACCGGATCGTGCAGCAGGTTGTCGATGTTCGTCGACCGTTTGCCCAGGATCCGGTCCAGCCGCTGCGGCGACACCCGGTGCGCCACGATGGTGGTGGCCAGCAGGATCACCAGCCACGCGTAGGTGACCGGCGCGCTCCGAATCCATCGCGCGACGGCGCCGAGGCCGCGGCGCCACCTGCTCCGAACGCTGGTCACCGTCTCACGGTAGGCCCGCCGACCACCGCGCGCCAGATCTGCCCGCGAACCGCGCGTGTTAGATTTGCGCCGTCCAGCACGCGATGCCAGACGAGGAAATCCGGTGCGATTCCGGTGCGGTCCCGCCACTGTGGTCTGCCCGGCAGGAGACGATCCCCGCGGGCGGCAGCCAGACCCTCCTGCGTCGCGCCACCGAGATCCCGGGGGCGGAGCCTCCCCGAGGGAGGTCTGCACGTGCGATCACCACGCATCGGCGCCCTGCTCGCGAGCATCGCCGTCCTCATTCCGCTCGGTGCGAGCGCTTGCTCGTCGCCGGCGCCCCGCTCCGCGGGAGCCGCACGCGACTGCATCACCGACTTCGACCCGTCGAAGGACTACTTCCCGGAGAAGTCGACGATCGAGGACGCCACCGGCCTGACCATCGAGTATCACCGCTCGTACCAGGTCGTTACCGTGGCGCATCCGGCGCAGGGAGCGCCGCCCGCGTCGTACGTTCTGGTGCGATGCGGCGCCCCCGCCCCGGAGCTGACCGGAGAACTCGCGGACGCGCCTCAGGTCGAGGTTCCCGTGCGGACCGTCTACGCGGGCTCGACGACGCATCTGCCGGGACTCGCCGCTCTCGGCGCGGCCGATGCGGTGACCGGGGTCGCGACCACCGGCTTCGTCTCCACTCCCGAGATCGTCGAGCGGATCGACGCAGGGAAGGTGCAGCAGTTCACCGACGCCGGCGCCGTCAACGCTGAGAAGGTGATCGCCGGACGCCCGGACGTGCTCGTGACCGACGGCAGCGACAGTCCGGCCTTCGGCAAGATCCGCGACGCGGGCATTCCCGTCCTCGCCGACGCCGACTGGCTGGAGGAGAGCCCACTCGGCCGCGCCGAATGGCTCAAGTTCTTCGCCGCCCTCACCGGCACCGAGAAGCAGGCCTCGAGCGTCTACCAGAACATCAAGTCCCAGTACCGCAGCGTGGCCGACCGGCTGTCGGGAGTGCCGAAGACGCCGGTCCTGCTCGGCTCGATCGCCAACGGCTCGTGGACCATGCCCTCCGGGGGCAGCTACTTCGGCAAGCTCGTCGCCGACGCCGGCGCCACCTATCCGTGGATCGACGATCGCGCCGCGGGCAGCCTGCAGTTGTCGATCGAATCGGTCATCGCCCGCGCCCGTGATTCCGCCGTGTGGCTGCTGAGCGACCCGACGGTGAACTCTGTGGCCGATCTCGACAAGCAGGATCCGCGGTACCGCGCCTTCGCCGGTCCGGCGAAACAAGCGTGGAACAGCACCAAGGCCGTCAATTCCGGTGGCGGCAACGACTACTGGGAGACTGGTGTGCTGCGCCCGGACCTCGTGTTGGCGGACATCGCCGCAATTGCGCACCCGGATCTCTTCCCGGGTCATGCCTTCGAGTTCTACCTCCATCTGCCGCAGCGATGACACCGGTCCGGACCTCGGCGGCAGCCCGGCGACCACGCGCCCGATCCGGGGTCTGGGTCGGACTCGCCGTCGCACTCCTCGCGTCGCTGCTGGTGGCCGCCGCGGTCGGATCGGTCGCGATCCCGCCCGCGGAGACGCTCCGGGTACTGACCGGCGGTCACGCGCTGGACGCGGGGAGCGACTTCATTCTGCGCGAGGTGCGGCTGCCGCGGATCGCGACTGCCGCGCTGGTCGGCGCCGCGCTCGGAGTGGCCGGGCTGCAGATGCAGACCCTGTTCCGGAACCCCCTCGCCGATCCCTATGTGCTCGGCGCCAACTCCGGCGCCAGCCTGGGCGTGGCGCTGGTCGCACTGGGCGGCGGAGTCACCGGCGCCGCGACCTTCGCCGGCGGCCTCGCGGGCTGGGGACGAGCGGGAAGCGTGGTGGCCGCCGCCTTCGGTGCCGCGGCGGTGCTGGGACTGATCCTGCTGTTCGCGGTCTGGGTCCGCAGCGCGGTGACCCTGCTGCTGATCGGCGTGATGATCGGTGCCGTCACCGGCTCGCTCGTCGCAGTCCTCATCGTCTACGCCGATCCCGACTCGGTCCAGAAGTACATGATCTGGGGCCTGGGGACCTTCTCCGCGACGTCGTGGTCCGACCTGCGCGTCGCCGCACCTGTGATCCTCGGTGCCGTCCTGTTGTCGTCGACCTCGATGCGAGCGCTCAACGCCCTGCTGCTCGGCGAAGAGTACGCGCGGTCGATGGGCGTCGACCTGCGTCTCACCCGCACCGTCACGCTGCTGTCGGCCGCGGTTCTCACCGGTGTGGTCACCGCGTACTGCGGACCCGTCGGATTCCTCGGTCTCGTGATTCCGCATCTCGCGCGCGGAGTGTTCCGCACCTCGAATCATCGGGTGATTCTGCCCGGATGCGTCCTCGTGGGAGCGCTGCTCGCGATCTGGTGCGGCATCGTCGCAGATCTGCCGGGTAAGGACAGTTCGCTGCCCCTCAACGCGGTCACCGCTCTGATCGGCGCGCCGGTGGTCATCACCGTTCTGCTGCGCGGTCGTGGGAACGGCGGTGCGGTATGACGGCCGGTCTCACCCTGGCCGGGCTGACCATCGGCTACCGGGGCCGACGGCCGGTCACCATCGCCTCCGATCTGACCGCCGAGGCGCAGGTGGGCCGGTTGACGACGCTGATCGGTCCGAACGGCGCCGGAAAGTCGACACTGCTGCGGACCGTCTGCGGTCTGGAGCGACCACTGTCGGGATCGGCTCTCCTCGCCGACGGCACCGACGTCACACGCATGAGGCCGGCCCGGCTGGCTCGCCGGATCGCGACCGTCGGGACCCAGATCGTCGACCCGGGCCGGCTCACCGCGCGAGAAGTGGTGGAGCTGGGCCGGACTCCCTATCTGGGCGCCACCGGCCGGCTCGGCGCCCATGATCGCCTGCGCGTCGACTGGGCGCTGGAGGCCGTTCGCGCTGCGGCGCTGGCCGACCGCCCCTTCCACGACCTGTCCGACGGCGAGGCGCAGCGCGTCCTCGCCGCCCGCGCCCTCGCGCAGGATCCGGAACTCCTCGTGCTCGACGAGCCGACCTCACACCTGGACGCACCGTCGCGCGTCGAGTTCTTGGATCTGCTGAGCACGCTGGCCCGCGAGCAGCATCTCACGGTCCTGGTGTCGTCCCATGAACTGGAGCTGGCGATGCGCCTCTCGGACGCGATCTGGCTCCTCGCCCCCGGCGGCGTGATGCACACCGGCACCCCGCTCGACGTGGCCTCCTCCGGCGCCGTCTCCGCCGCCTTCGATCGAGGCCGGCTCCGCTTCGATCCGGAGAGGTTCGTCTTCGAGGTGAAGGACGGTTCGTCGCAGCGTCCGGCGGTCGAGCCTCCGCCCGCCGGCTGACCGAGCCTCCCGCCCGCCGGCTGAGCGAGCTTCCCGCCCGCTGGTTGAGCGAGCCTCCCGCCCGCCGGCCGAGCGAGCTTCCCGCCCGCTGGTTGAGCGAGCGCAGCGAGTCGAAACCATCCGCACCCGCACGCCCACCCACCGTGACACACCCCGCCCCCTGCCCTCTCCTCCCGCCGCCTCACTCCAAATCACCACTGTTACCCGCCCCACTCCCGACATACCGGGCTTGCCTCGCTTCCGACCCCTGCGTTTAACATCAGCAAGCACCGACGGTCACGACGTCATCGCAGATCGTCGGCATTCTTCTGCCGTCAATTCCTACGCTCCTGGATGAATCGCGGGCGTTCGAACTCTTCCGACCGGAAAGGGACTGCATGCCGCCGCTCAGTCGTCTCGTGCGCACCAGTTGATCGTCGTGCTGCTGATCGGATTGGTGGCGTCGGTCTACGGCGGCATCCGATACGCGCGCCTCGATCAGGCGGCAGGCGTCGGGGTGTACCACGTGACCGTGCGCATGCCCGACTCCGGCGGACTGTTCGAGCAAGCGCAGGTCACCTACCGCGGCGTCGAGATCGGCCGGGTGCAGAAGATGTCGCTCGTCCCGGGCGGGATCGACGTCACTCTGGCCCTCGACTCGAGCGAGGCGAAGGTTCCGGCCTCGGCGGTCGCCGTCGTCTCCGACCGATCGGCGATCGGAGAACAGTTCCTGGATCTGCAGCCGCCCTCCGACGCGGGACCGTACCTGCGCGACGGCTCGGTGATCGACGAGAACCGGCTGCCGCCTCGGCTCGACGAAGTGGTGCGGTCGGCCATCGACCTGACCGACACGATCCCCGTCGATGCGCTGCGCAGAACCGTCACCGAACTGGGCGCGGCGTTCAACGGCCGCGGAGACGACATGAGCCGGCTCGTCGACTCCCTCGACCGTCTGTCGAAGGAGGGCGTCGAGAGCCTCGACGAGACGATCGGGCTCATCACCTCCGCCGACTCGGTTCTGGCGACCCAGAACGAGCAGTCCGACGAGATTCTGCGCTGGTCGAAGAATCTCGACGCGGTCACCGCGACGCTGGCGTCATCGGATCCGGCGGTCCGCCGGATCCTCACCGACGGTCCGCGCGCTGCGTCTGCGCTCTCCCGTCTCCTCGACGAGACCGGCGACGAGGCCACCGAACTGATCGGCCGGCTCGGCGGGACGGTCCACGCGATCGCTCCGGCGTCCTATGCCGCCGAGCCGACGTTCTGGATGCTCTCGGCACTGTCGGCGGGCAGCCATACGGCGGCCTCGCCCGACGGTTCGATCCGATTCGGAATCGTGCTCGAAACGGGGAATCCGCCGTCGTGCACGCGCGGTTACGAGAGCACCGCGAGATGATCGCCGAGATCAAGCGCAAGAACCCGGATTTCGACCAGCGCTACGACGACTTTCGGTTCAACACCGATGTGCACTGCACGGTGCCGACCGGCAGCCCGACGGCGGTCCGCGGCGCGAACAACGCTGCACTCGCCGATCCCGCCTACGCGCAACCGTGGGATCACACGGCCAAGAAGGATCCGGACAAGTTGAACCTCAACCCCCTCGCCACTCAGCTCGCGCAACTCATGGGCGTGCGACCGCGATCGTGATGGGGGGTCGGGGGTTTCGACTCGCTCCGCTCGCTCAACAAGCCTGAAATAACAAAACACGACCCGCTCAACCCCATGGAAGGGATGCGGCTGGCTCGACTCGACTGACACGGGCTCGCCTTTCCGCTGGTTGAGCGAGCGGAGCGAGTCGAAACCGCCGGACCGACCCCGGTACCGCTACGCGTAGCGTCGTCCCGCCGCGACGCGCGCGATGACGCCCACGACCGCCACCACCGCGCCGGCGACCCCGACGAATAGCGACACCGTCGTGAGGTGATCGGCGATCACCCCGACCACCACCTCGATGGTGGAGCGCGCGGCCTGCTCGGTGTCGGCCAGCCGCTCGCTCACGATGTGCTTGGTGAATGCCGCCAGCCCCCAGCCGGCCACGCCCGCCAGGACCGCACCGACGCCGAGCCACGCGAGGACGGTGCTGCGGCGGTTGGCCACGAGCAGTGCGATGACCGC
Organism: Gordonia sp. PS3; assembly: GCF_041950545.1. Taxonomy (NCBI): domain Bacteria; kingdom Bacillati; phylum Actinomycetota; class Actinomycetes; order Mycobacteriales; family Gordoniaceae; genus Gordonia; species Gordonia sp. PS3. The sequence continues at coordinate 3,398,499 of NZ_CP169524.1, forward strand.
CGCGATCACGGCGCCGATCACCGTCACCCACGACACGACGTCGATGATCTTTCCGCTGTCTTCGAGCGACCCCGCAGTGATCTGGCTCTGATCGATCGTCACGATCACCGGATGACCGATGGACACGGGCACCGGGATGGGGGCCGACGCGATCACCCGATTGATCATCGGACTGATGTCGAGTTCCATAATGTGCAGGTCGGCGTCCGGTGCCGGAGCGGTGAAGAGCCAACTGTGCTGCTGCCTCGCGACCTCGGAGAAGTCCTCGACGAAGCCGTCGCTGCGCGCGTAGTTCTTCGCGGCGGGCAGTACCAGGTCGCTCGCGACCTTGGATCCGGTGTTCTCCTCCACCGACGCCGCGACCTTCTGGGCGAAGTAGTCCTGCACTTCGGAACTGTGCGCGGCTTCCGCCGCCGAAGAGGTGAACCCGTCCGACGACACGACTCTCTGTGACAGCCACATGCTCGGCACCGCGACGATCATGCAGATCATCGCGACCACGGTGAACAGGCCGGAAACTACGCTTCGCACGGTGCCGAGGCTACCGGGTGATCGCGGCGGACTGCCAAGCCGACGAGGCCGGGGTCATTCACCGATCACATCGCGCGCGCGGCCCACGATCGCCGGATCGGGGACTCCCACCAGCGCCTCGTCCTTGCCGTCGTACTCGTGCAGACTCAGCACGTACCGCATGGCGTTGATGCGGGCCCGCTTCTTGTCGTTGCTCTTCACGACGGTCCATGGCGCGAAATCGGTGTCGGTGTCGGCGAACATCTGCTCCTTGGCCTCGGTGTACGAGTCCCAGCGATCGAGCGACGCCAGATCCATCGGCGAGAGCTTCCACTGGCGCACCGGGTCGATCTGCCGGATCGCGAACCGGGTCCGCTGTTCCAGCGGCGTCACCGAGAACCAGAACTTCACCAGGTGGATGCCATCGTCGACCAGCATCTTCTCGAACGCGGGCGCCTGCTGCATGAACTGCGCGTACTGCGCGTCGGTGCAGAAGTTCATCACCCGCTCCACGCCGGCCCGGTTGTACCAGGAGCGGTCGAAGAAGACCATCTCTCCGGCTGCGGGCAGATGCTGGACGTACCGCTGGAAATACCACTCGGTGGCTTCGCGCTCGGTGGGCTTCTCCAGGGCGACGGTCCTGGCACCGCGGGGATTGAGGTGCTCGTTGAACCGCTTGATGGTGCCGCCCTTGCCCGCCGCGTCGCGCCCCTCGAAAACGAGCAGATGCCGCTGCCCGGTCTGCTTGGTCCACTTCTGCAGCTTCAGCAGTTCGATCTGCAGACGGCGTTTGGTGACCTCGTACTCGCGGCGGCTCATCCGCTCGTCGTACGGGTAGTCCTCGCGCCAGGTGTCCACCACGTTCCGGGTCGGGAGAGTCAGCAGGATGGGATCGTCGTCGTCATCGTCGACGACGGCGAACCCGGCGGTGTTCCGCAGGTCCACGAGGTGCTGCAGAGCCTCGCGCCCGGAGACCAGGCTGAGGTCGGGTCCCACGTGCTGAACGGGGTTGCTGTCGCCGGTGATTCCATCCACGTCCGTCAGATTAGCCCGGTTCGGCGGCTCCGGCACCAGCAGCGTGTCGGGGTCAGCCCGGCGCGCGGTGCACACCCGGCACGAAGCGGACGATCACCAGCAGGATCCAGGTGATCAGGACGTACGGCCACGTGAAGAGCGGCACCTGGGTTCCGAGCATGAGCCGCTCGAGCAAGACCGCCAGCAGTGCTCCGATCACCGCCATCACCCACGGCATCCACCGTCCAGAGAGGAACACGCACGCCATCGCGATCGCGACCAGCACCGACGAGTAGCCGTCGAGTCCGTGATAGTCGCGCAGCGGCGAGGATCCGATCGCGACGGCGAAACCGGCGGCCAGCGCGCTGCCCAGGAGCGCCGCCAGACCCACCCGCCAGCCCGCGACGGTCAGGCCGACGAGGATCAGCAGACCGGAGATCGGATCGTCGATCAGAACCACCTGCGAGATCCCGCTGAGGATCGCGTGCACGGCGACCTCGAAGCGGTTGCCGTCGATCTCCGCCAGCGCGCCCGCGGGCTCCTGCAGCGGCTCGGTGGCGTAGTGGACGGCCTCGGCCACCAGGCAGAACGGCGCCGTCGTCGCGGGCAGCGCGAACTGCGCGAATCCGCGGGCGGCGAACAGCGCGACGAAGGCGACGGTGATCGGACCGCACAGCAATCCGCCGACCACCGTGGCGATCACACCGGCCCAGCCCGCTCCGAGCATGGTGAAGGCCGCCGCACCCACGAGAATCCCGCAGAAGCCGTGCATTCCGGCGCGCAGCGCCGAACCGTCGGGCGACCCGGGGAAGCGGTCGCGCAGGGCGACCCCCGCGGCGGTCGAAGCCGCCAGCCCGATGACGCCCAGCAGCGCCATTCCCCAGTCCGCGACCGCGAATCCCGCCAGGATCAGCAGACCGCACCACACGTTCGGCTGGAAGTAGATCTGACCGATCCCGTTGAGTGCGGTGGCCGCCGCGTCGCGCGGCGACCCGAAAGGTTCGGCCGGAGCGTCCGTCCGCGTCTCGACGTCACTCACTGCGGACCTCCTGCTTCCAGCGGTTCTCGATATCGCCGAAATGCCAGATCGCCAGTGCCGCGGCCCATGCGGCGACGAACACCCCGACGATCACGAATCCCGCGTAGTCCAAGTCGATTCCGGCGACCCACGCCAGCGGCCCGGACTCGACGTGAGTCTCGTCGGCGAGCACCCCGGCCAATTCCACCGTGCCGATCCCGAGAGCCGCCGCCACGGAGATCGAGGTGATCGTGATGTTGTAGTAGACCTTCCGCACCGGCCGTGCGAAGGCCCAGCCGTATGCCGCGTTCATGAACACCCCGTCAGCGGTGTCCATCAGGCACATCCCGGCGGCGAACAGGATCGGCAGCACGAGGATCGCGTAGAACGGCAGGTAGAACGCCGCCGCACCGCCCGCGAGCACCAGCAGGCCCACCTCGGTGGCGGTGTCGAAGCCGAGACCGAACAGCACGCCGACGGGATAGATGTGCCACGGCTTGCGCACCGACTTCGCCAGCCCGCCGAGCAGTCGGTTCATGAAGCCGCGCTTGTTGAGCTGCTCCTCCAGTGCCTCCTCGTCGAACTCACCGCGCCGCATCTCGCGAAAGACCCTGACGATGCCGATGAGCACCACGAGGTTGGCCGCCCCGAGGATCCACAGGAACACTCCCGACACCGACGCCCCGATCACACCGGTGATCGAATGCAGGGTCGACGAATCGTCCTCGATCTGCCCGGCGAGTGCCCGAACGCCCACCGCCAGCAGGACCGTCAGCCCGAAGACGATGGTCGAGTGCCCCAGCGAGAACCAGAACCCGACCGAGAGGGGCTTCGGCCGGGCGGGCAGTCCGTCGGCCCGGCGATCGGCGTCGTCCGCCAGCAGTTTCCGGGTGGCGTTGTCGACCGCGGCGATGTGATCGGCGTCGAAGGCGTGCCGGAGGCCGAAGGTGTACGCCAGCATGCCCACGCCGACGGTGAACTCGGTGTGGGCACCCCCGAGTTGGAAGTGCTCGGGCGCCGCCAGACCCACGAGCATACCGATGCCCACCACGTGCAGGAGCACCACCACCGCGGTCATACCGCCGAGTGACAGGCGGTCGCGCGCCGACAGTCCGCCCCAGAGGGCCTGCAGACGGCGCACCGGTCCCGGCCGGGAGTCCGTCGAGGCGGTCACGGCCGCGCCGCCGACGGATCATCCGCCCGCGCGGGCCTGAGCAGAGAGGAAGGGAGAGTGAAGGAACCGATCCGCACTACCGTCATTCGCGAAGCATAAGCCGGATCGGCCGACTTCGTCTCAGTGCACGTACAATTCGCCCCACCGGAAGCAGCCCCGACCGGTGGTCGTGTCGTAGGTGGCGGCCATGCTGCCCAGGCACGCGACGCCGTCGCCGGTGGCGAACGCTCCGCCCGCCGCTCCGGACACCGCGACCGTGGTACCGCCGCTGCGGCCCTGCGCCACCGACGTGGAGTACGGGCCCATCGTGTACGCGTAACCGTTGCCCCGGTGGATGCCGCTCGCGAGCGCCGACGAATTGACGCCGTTGTTCTGCGCCGTCGCCGTCCCTCCGGTCGTCGCGACGGCGAGCGCCGCACCGTTGTTCGTGGTGTCCTGCGCCGAGGCGCGGCTGCCCGGACCGGCGTTCGCGATGCAATGACTCTGGCCGTTGGCGCGCTCGACGCGCTGGTTGTCGTTCGCGGTGCAGTTGGTCGACGCCGCGGCGTGACCACCGCCCAGCAACGACGTCAGTCCGAACGCCGCGGCGACGGCGGCGATCCCGAACACGACACGAAAGAACAACGACCCGATTCGCATGACTGTCCCTCTCAACAAGACGCGACTGTGCGGCCGCTCACCGGCGCACGATGCAGCCGCCACCCTACTCGCGAGTTTCGCGATTCCAGGTTCCTCACAGCCGATCGTGACCGGACTGATTCCTGCCGTGGCATCGGGCCGTGGTCGCCCCACCCGCAGGCGCGACGCGAGACGACAGAACCCCCGTCCGGGACGGGGGTTCTGTCGTCGAAGTTCGCGTCTACTGTGAGCGTCTCGAGTCCGAGTCGCGCTCAGCTGCGGCGCTTGACCTCCTCGGTGAGTCCCTTCTTGGCGGTGTCGACCGCCATCTTCTGGGCTCGCTTGACGATGAGTCCGGGGAGCTTGATCTTCAGGTCGACGGTGAGGTCGAACTTCACGTGCGTCGTATCGCCGTTCTCGGTGAGCGTGTAGACGCCGTGCTGCTCGCTGAGCTGATCGCTCTCGACCAGATCCCAGGTGCAGGTGTTGTCGGTCCAGGAGTAGTCGAGGGTCTGGTTGTCGGTCATGCCGACCGCACTCACCGAGACCTCCACGCGAGCGGGCCGCCCGTCGGCGTCCTCGGTGAGGATCTTCGCCGACTTGTGCGGGCCCGACCACTCCGGCAGGGACTCGACGTCGAGCAGCACCTCCATCACCAGCGCGAGCGGGGCCTTGAGGTCGAATTCTGTTGATGCAGAGACAGCCATGGACAGAACCTACCCCAGCCGGTGACGATGGACCCGGCCGCCGCCGGAATCTTCACTCTCCTCAGCGCGGTTCCGCATCGGTCACGGTTTCGGGAACGGGGCGTCGAACCAGCTCGTTCAGCGTGAGCACGACGCGGTCGAGCGGCTCGACGCTGCGCCGCGCTCGGCACAGAACCACCGCGCCTTCGATGCCCGACAGGACCGCATCGGCGAGTTCGTCCGCGCGCCGGTCGTCGAAGCCCTCCTCACGGAACCGGGCCGCCAGCAGATGCGTCCACTGCAGAAAGACCTCTTCGCCGGCCTGGGCCGCCTCAGGGTCGCGCTCGCGTGCCTGCGCACCCGCCGCCACCGGGCAGCCGACCTCGAAGTCGGTTTCGATCAGCCTCCGGCGCCAGATGCCGGCGACGGCGGCCACCGCGTCGGGAAGCGGCCGCCTACGGGCGCGATTCAGCTCCGCCCCGAGTACCTCGCCCGCGAAGTAGACGGCCTCGGCCATCAGCTGAGCGCGACCGCCCGGAAAGTGGTAGTAGACCGATCCGCGGGCGGCGTCGGCAGCTGCCAGTACGTCGCCGATCGAGGTACCCGCGACTCCGTGGCGGGCGATGAGGTCGGCCGCGCACCGAACCATCGCGGCCCGCGGCGAGTCCGGCTCCGGCGATCTCACAGCCTCAGGCCTCGAGGAACCGCTCTCGCAGTTCGGACTGCGCGGCGGAGTCGATTCCGAGAGCCTCGGCGAAATACGCCTCCATGCCGCCGTGAACCCGATCCACCTCGTCGAACGCCGCCGCGAGATACTCCGGCCGCACACCCAGGACCTGCCTCAGCGCATCCGCGTCGCCGCCCGCAGCCGTGAACTTCTCGAACACCGGGGCCAGGGCCGGAACCAGACGGTCGTTGGTGAGCAGATAGTCGCTGAAGACGTCGTCGCGGGCGACGCCCATCAGCGACAGGAAGGACGCCGAGGCCCAGCCGGTGCGGTCCTTGCCGGTGGTGCAGTGGAACAAGGCCGGCGATCGGTCCTCGCCGAGGAGCCCCTCGTAGAAGCGGCGGTAACCGGTCTTCGCGCTGTCGAGGGTGATCATCTGGCGATACGTGCCCGCCATCGTCGAGATGGCGCCGCCGCTCTCGAGCACCCGATTGATCTCGGCGACACCCGCCGGATCGGTCAGGACGGTCGCCAGGTTGGCGGGTACGGCGGTCTGCGCATCGGCCAGGACGTCCAGGTGCACTTCGGCGACGTCGGCCCACACCGGGTCCGGCATCGCTTCGGTCTCGCCGGCCGACCGCAGATCGTAGACGGTGCGGAGGCCGAGAGTCGCGGCGATCTCGGCGACCGCCGAGGAGTCGTGAACGATGGTCCGGAAATCGGTGGACCGGAACAGCATTCCGTGGCGGACCGGCCGCCTCTCGACTCCGACCCATCCGCCGAGATCACGCAGATTGGGGAGCACGGGGAACGGACTGGGGGCGCCGGGGACCCGGGTCTGCTGGTCGGTCATGAAGTCTCATTATGCTCAGCCGAGGCTCGGCACGCTGTCTAACATGGCGGATGTGAGCACTCTCCCAGACGCCCACGACGGCGAGCCGCTGACCGATTCCCTCCCCGCAGACCTCGTCGCCGACGTGGACCGGATCATCGACGCCGACACCGACCGGCTGGTGGAGACGTTCAAGGACATCCACCGCGATCCCGAACTCGGATTCGCCGAAGTCCGGACCGCCCGCATCATCGAGCTGGCCCTGCAGAACCTCGGCTTCGACATCACGACCGGGATCGGTACCACGGGGGTGGCCGCCATCTACCGCAACGGCGACGGTCCGGTGGTGATGTACCGCGCCGATATGGACGCACTGGCGGTGCAGGAGGAGACGGGCGTCGAGTACGCGAGTGAGAAGCGGGTCACGCGCGAGGACGGCACCGAGGTGCCGGTGGCCCACGTCTGCGGCCACGACGCGCACGTCACCTGGATGCTGGGGATGGCGCACGCACTGATCGAACTCAAGGACCGCTGGTCCGGGACCCTGGTCCTGATCGGTCAACCCGCAGAGGAGCCGATCACCGGAGCCAAGGCGATGGTGGACGACGGTCTGTACAACTTCATCCCCAAACCGGACGTGTTCATCGGCATGCACACCGCGCCCGCCCCGGTGGGGGTGGTCGTCTCGTCTCCGGGTCCGCGGCTCGCGGGCACCGATCAGCTCGACATCCTCTTCCACGGTGTCGGAGGCCACGGCTCCATGCCGCAGAAGGCGAAGGACCCGGTGCTGATGGCCGCGATGGCCATCGTGGAGTTCCAGACCATCGTGTCGCGGATGATCGATCCGCAGCAGACCGCCGTGCTCACCGTCGGCGCCGTCCACGCCGGCTCCGACAACAACGTGATCCCCACACAGGCCCTGCTCAAGGCGAATCTGCGCTGGTACGACCCCGCGGTCCGGGAGATCATGCTGTCAGCGGTCGAGTCGGTCGCCGACGGGATCGCCAGGACGTACGGGATGCCCGAGGACAAGCTGCCGGAGATCACCCTGAAGGGCGGGTCGAGTCCGCTGGTGAACGACCTCGAGTTGTCCGAACGCATGGCCCGAACGCTCGCGGCGGTCCTCGGCGACCAGCAGATCGTCACCGACATGCCGCGAGCCACCGGTTCGGAGGACGTCCAGCTGCTGAAGGGCCCGTACCCGGAGATGCCGTTCAACTACCTCCTGGTCGGCATCGCGAACCATGAGACCTTCGCGGCGGCCCAGGCGCAGGGCGAGCCGTTCCCGTTCGCTCCGCACAACCCGAACTACCTGGTGGACCTGTCGGCCATCCCCTTCGGCGCCAAGGTCGCCGCCTACTCGATGCTCGGCCTGTTGAACCGGAGCTGACCCCGCGACGCCGAAGGCCGGCCACCCCTTCGGGTGACCGGCCTTCGTTCTGCGTGGAATCGCAGGGGATTCTGAATCAGATCAGAAGCCCATGCCGCCCATCTCGTCGGCACCCGGCATGGCCGGAGCGGCCTTCTCGGGCTTGTCGGCGACGACGGCCTCGGTGGTGAGGAACAGACCGGCGATCGAAGCCGCGTTCTGCAGCGCCGAGCGGGTGACCTTGACCGGGTCGTTGATGCCCGCGGCGAGCAGGTCCTCGTAGGTGTTGGTCGACGCGTTCAGGCCGGTGCCGAGCGGCGAGTTGCGGACCTTGTCCGCGACGACGCCCGGCTCGAGGCCTGCGTTGACGGCGATCTGCTTGGCCGGAGCCTCCAGAGCGACCTTCACGATGTTGGCGCCGGTGGCCTCGTCGCCCTCGAGAGCGAGACCGTCGATGGCAGGCTCCGACTGCAGCAGGGCCACGCCGCCGCCGGCGACGATGCCCTCTTCGACGGCAGCCTTCGCGTTGCGGACGGCGTCCTCGATGCGGTGCTTGCGCTCCTTGAGCTCCACCTCGGTGGCAGCGCCGGCCTTGATGACTGCGACACCGCCGGCCAGCTTGGCCAGACGCTCCTGCAGCTTCTCACGGTCGTAGTCGCTGTCGCTGTTCTCGATCTCGCCGCGGATCTGTGCGACGCGACCCGAGATGGCGTCGGCATCGCCGGCACCGTCGACGATGGTGGTCTCGTCCTTGGTGACGACGACCTTGCGGGCGGTGCCCAGCAGCTCCAGGCCGGCGCTCTCCAGCGACAGGCCGACCTCTTCGCTGATGACCTCGCCACCGGTGAGGATGGCGATGTCGGCCAGCATGGCCTTGCGGCGGTCACCGAAGCCCGGGGCCTTGACGGCGACGGACTTGAAGGTGCCCTTGAGCTTGTTGACGATCAGGGTCGAGAGAGCCTCGCCCTCGACGTCCTCGGCGATGATCACCAGCGGCTTACCCGACTGGATGACCTTCTCCAGCAGCGGCAGGAGGTCCTTGATGGTCGACACCTTGCTCGAGACGAGCAGGATGTACGGATCCTCGAGGACGGCCTCCTGGCGGTCGGCGTCGGTGACGAAGTAGCCCGAGATGTAGCCCTTGTCGAAGCGCATGCCCTCGGTGAGCTCCAGCTGCAGACCGAAGGTCTGAGCCTCTTCGACGGTGATGACACCCTCGTTGCCGACCTTGTCCATCGCCTCGGCGATCAGGTCGCCGATCGACTGGTCGCCGGCGGAGATGCCCGCGGTGGCAGCGATCTGCTCCTTGGTCTCGACCTCCTTGGCCGACTTCAGCAGCGACTCGGTGACGGCCGCGACGGCCTTCTCGATGCCGCGCTTGAGGCCGAGCGGGTTCGCGCCGGCCGCGACGTTGCGCAGCCCCTCGCGGACCAGCGCCTGTGCCAGAACGGTGGCGGTGGTGGTGCCGTCGCCGGCGATGTCGTCCGTCTTCTTCGCGACTTCCTTGACCAGCTCAGCGCCGATCTTCTCGTACGGGTCCTCGAGTTCGATCTCCTTGGCGATCGAGACACCGTCGTTGGTGATGGTGGGGGCGCCCCACTTCTTCTCCAGGACGACGTTGCGACCCTTCGGTCCAAGGGTGACCTTGACGGTGTCGGCGAGGCTGTTCAGGCCGCGCTCGAGTCCGCGACGGGCCTCTTCGTCGAAAGCAATCTGCTTTGCCATTGGTAAGTGATCCTCCGGTAGGGGGTGACACTAAGTCTTCTGGGCCGGACTCGATGCCCGCGACGGACGACCGGGGTGTCTGTTGGACCGATCTCACCGTTCCGACCTGGCACTCACACTCCGTGAGTGCCAGACTCCGTTTTAGCACTCGCATGGTGAGAGTGCAAGGTCTGGCCCCGGAGCTCGACGGCCGCCGCTTCGGCGCGTATAAGCAGGTCAGCAACCACGTCCAGGGCCGCTACCTCTTGGTGCGGTCGAGTCCCAGCTGGTCGGTGATGTAGAAGAACGGATCGGTCTGATCGCTGAGGCCGACGACGTTGGCCGCACCCGGACCGTACGCCGCGATCCGGACCTGCCCGCCGGTGTGCTGCTCCTCCCCCGGCTCGAGCGAGGTCCCGTAGTTGACCGCGATCGGGTCGCCGTCGCGACCGGTCAGCAGCCGGGTGAGTCCGGGCATCGGCAGCTCCGGATGCGGTTCCACCACCTGGCTGGTGTGCGCATGGTCGCCGGTGACGATCACCAGCGTGTTCTTGTCCTTCTTCGCGAAGTCGAGCGCCTTGCTCACCGCATCCGACAACTGCACCGTCTCGCCGATCTGACCGCACGGATCGGCGTCGTGGTTGGCCTTGTCGACCGACCCGGACTCCACCTGCAGGAAGAACCCCTTGTCGTTCTTCAACAGGTCGATCGCCTTCTGAGTCATGTCTCCGAGCTTGGGCGTGGCCGAGGTGAACGCTGGATTGGGCGCGCACCGGACCGGCGGCTGCTCGATGCCGTCCTTGACGGCGGTCGCCTTGTCCCAGATGCGCGGCAGGTTGCCGTCGGCGAAGACACCGAGCACCGGCTTGTCCTGGTCCGCTACGGTCACATCGTGCATCTCGTCCGCCGAGCGGACGATCTGATAGCCGCGCTCCTTGGCCTGCGCCTCGAGCGTCTTCCCCTGGTATCGGCCCGCCGTGGCCGTCTGCGCGAAGGTGGCCCACCCGCCGCCGAACGTGACGTCGGGGCGGGCCGCCAGGAGCTGTTCGGTGATCGATCCCGCGCCGCCGTTCTCGAGCGCGTTCTCCGGGCACTTCTCGGTGGTCTCCTTCGGGCCGTAGCACTTGCGCTGAGTCACGTGGGCCACCTGCACGGCAGGCGTCGCATCCTGCAGCTCGGTGGTCGTGACGTCTCCGGTGCGCAGACCGTTGGCGCGGGCGATCTCCAGGATCGTGCGTTGCGGCACCCCGTTCACGTCGACGCCGACAGCGCCGTTGTACGTCTTCGTCCCCGTCGACCACGCCGTGCCGGAGGCCGCCGAGTCGGTCGTGTAATCGGGCTTGTGGGTGTCCTTGTTCAACGAGTACGTGGTGTAGTCACCGCTCAGCGGAAGCTCGTCGATACCGGGGATCGCGCCGGCCGCACCCCACTGGTAGTTGCGAGCCAGGGTCAGTTCCTGGTTCGCGGTGCCGTCACCGATGATCAGGATGACGTTCTTGGCTCCCGACTTCTGAATCGAATCGGCGATCGCCTGCGTCTGATCCTCCGCCAGCCGCCGGGCACCGCCGTGCACCGTGATGTCGCCGGTGGCCGCGCGCGAGATGTCGACGTCTGCGGCCTTGTCGCCGTCGACGCCGACCGAGCACGCGCCGAGCACTCCGGTGAGTCCGAGAGCTGCTGCCGCGAGTGCGCCCGCTCTGCGGGCCTTCTTCTCCAGGTTCTGAGCCATGAAAGGTATGCCAACAGTCGCATATGAACGGCCGTCGGCCTCGAACCGAACTCCATTCGACGAGCGGGTGCCCGCCCGAGTCGATCCGGCGTACCGGAGGCGAACGCCCGGTGAATCCGCCTGCGGCCCGGCGATCCGGCGTCGACCGCGAGACACGCTTGCTAGCGTCGATTCGTGATTGCGCATGTCGGGTGAGTTGATCGCGATCGCCGTTCTCGGCGTCGCGCTGGCGACGGTCCTGATCGTCGTCGCACTGCGCACGCGCCGAGTGGTGAGCACACCCCACGAGCGCGCCGTGCACGACACCCTGCACACGGCGGCGCTGGCCGCCCGGCCGCTCCGCCGCGGTCTCACCGCCGAGTCGGCGGCAGAGGCGGCCGGCCCGTTGCGGGCGCTCACCGGCGCCGACGGACTCGCGCTCTACGACGCCGAGGGATCGCTCCTGACCTTCGACGGCGACGAACAGCTGTGGACCCCGCCGATGCGCTCGGCGGCCGCCGCGCTGGCCGCCGACACGCTCGCGAACGGCCGCCACTGCGTGCAGCGAGATCCCGCGGACGGCGTCGGTCCCCTGCGCAGTCTCCTGGCCGCGCCGCTGATGGCCGACGGCATCGGCATCGGCGCACTGGTCGTGGCATCGGTGACCGAGCCCGGCCCCGGCCGTATCGGCGCCATCACCGAGGTCGCACGCTATGCGGCCAGCCAACTGCAGCTCGCCGAGCTCGACGCCTCCCGCGCGCGACTGGATCGCGCCGAGGTCCTCGCCCTCCGCGCACAGATCAGCCCGCATTTCATCTACAACGCACTGAACACGATCGCATCCTTCGTCCGCACCGATCCCGACCGCGCACGCGAGCTGATCCTCGACTTCGCCGACTTCACGCGCTACTCCTTCCGCGCCGCGGGCGAGTACACGGTACTGGCCGACGAACTCCGCAACATCGACCGCTACCTCACGCTCGAACGAGCGCGTTTCGGGCCCGGGCTGACGGTGAAGGTTCAGGTGGCACCCGAGGTCCTCGGCGTCGTCGTGCCCTTTCTCGCACTGCAGCCGCTGGTGGAGAACGCCGTGCGGCACGGCCTCGCCGGGCGCCGGGACGGAACCATCTCGATCGTCGCGCGCAACGCGGGACCCGACTGTCTGCTGAGCGTGGAGGACGACGGCGTCGGCATGGATCCGGAACTGCTGCGCACGGGTGCGATCGACGCGCTCGACCCGGCCGGACCGCGAGAGTCCGACGGCGCACACGTCGGACTGACGAACGTCGACCAGCGGCTGCGCGCGGCGTTCGGCAACGACTACGGCCTGGTCGTCGAGACGGCGGTGGGAGCGGGAACCAAAGTCAGCATGCGCATCCCGAAGTTCGCCGCGGGCATCCACGCCGGAGGCCCGGCCGCCGCGCTACGGTTTGACGGACGGGAGGAGAGCAGCCGATGACCGACCTCACCGTGCTCGCCGTGGACGACGAGATCCCCGCCCTCGACGAACTGACCTACCTGCTGAACCGTCACGACGCGGTGTCGGCGGTGCACAAGGCGTCCGACGCGACCCAGGCGCTGCGCGAACTCGCCGAGCGCCGGATCGACGCGGTGTTCCTCGACATCTCCATGCCGGGACTCTCGGGCATGGAGCTGGCGGCGGTCCTGGCCAACTACTCGGCGCCGCCGCCGATCGTCTTCGTCACCGCGCATGACGACCGCGCGGTCGAGGCCTTCGACGTCGGTGCCGTCGACTATCTGCTCAAACCACTGCGAGCCGAACGGCTCGATCAAGCGGTGGGCCGCATCCTCGCCTCCCTCGCCGGCGGCGAGGGTCCGGTCCGGACCGAGGAGCCGGACGAACCCGCCGACGATGTGATTCCGGTGGAGTCGGGCGGGATCACCTCGCTGGTGCAGCGCGACTCCATCTCGTGGATCGAGGCGGTCGGCGACTACGCCCGACTGCACACCGACACCGGCGCGTACCTCGTCCGAGTCACTCTCTCGACCCTCGAATCACGCTGGGGAGGAGCAGGTTTCGCACGCGTTCACCGTTCGTACCTGGTGGCGCTGCCAATGGTGACCGGCCTGCGGTCCACCGGGGCGTCGACCATGGTCCGGGTCCGGGCCAACGGCGCCTCGCCCGCGGTGGAACTGCCGGTGAGCCGCAGGCAGGTGCGCGAGTTGAAGGACCGATTGGTCCGTGACCCGATGCGGACCTTCCGTTCCGGGCGGGACGGCTGATCCGTGGCGCCCGACTCCGCCCGTGAACCGGCCCCACAGCGCGAACGCGTCGTCCTGTCCGAGCGGCGAGGCGCGCGCATGGTCCGCACCCGAGTGCAGGTGGCCGAGCAGACCGGCGTCGGCGAGCATCTGGTCCGCGGACTGGTCCGCGCCCAGTTGGCGCTGGCGCTGCGGCTCGGCGTGGCCGTCCTCGCGATCTTCGTCGCCATCCCGCTGATCGGCGCGACCGTCGAACCGTTCGCCGACGCGACGGTCTTCGGTCTGCGCCTGAACTGGCTGATCCTCGGCCTGCTGCCCCTTCCGCTCCTGTATCTGGCGGGTCGCCTGTACATCCGGCTGGCCGAGCAGGCCGAACGCGACTTCGTCCGGCTGGTGGACGCCGACTCCGACAGCGGCGACGACCCGGGCGGCGGTACGCGATGATAACCGAGCACGTCGCGGCACTGACGGTGGCCGCCGTCCTACTCGCGGCCCTCGGCACCGTCGCGGTCGGCGCCTACGGCGGACGCGGCTCGCGGTCGACGTCCGACTTCCTGGTCGCCTCGCGCAGCATCGGCGCGGGATGGAACGCCGCGGCGATCGCCGGCGAGTACCTGTCGGCGGCGTCGTTCCTCGGCGTGGCCGGATTGGTCGCCAAGTACGGTGCCGACGCGCTCTGGTATCCCATCGGATTCACCGCCGGCTACCTCTCGTTGCTGCTCTTCGCCGCCGCTCCGCTGCGCCGGTCGGGCGCGTACACCGTGCCCGACTTCGCCGAGTTCCGGCTGGCCTCGACTCGGGCGCGCAAGGCCGCGATGGTCGTGGTGATCGTGATCTGCGTGCTGTACCTGGTGCCGCAGTTGCAGGGCGCCGGGCTGACCCTGAACATCCTGCTGCACGTGCCGCCGTGGGTCGGGGTCACCGCGACCGGACTGCTGGTGATCGTGAACGTGGTCGGCGCTGGCATGCGATCGGTGACCTTCGCGCAGGCGATCCAGTACTGGCTCAAGCTCACCGCCGTCGCGATCCCCGCGCTGGTGCTGGCCGCGGTGTTTCTGAACAGCCCGCAGCGCCTCGGCGATCCGCTGCCACCGCGGGTGTCCGCGGACACCACCGTCCGGGTCGACACCCCGGTGGAGGTGACGGTGACCGACCCGGCGGGCGTTCGGGCGACCGGCGACGTGGACCGCGTCGCGGTCGTCGACCAGCCGTTGAGCGCGGGCACGCACCGTCTCGATCGCGGCGCGGTCATCGACCTCGCCGAGGGCGCCGCGACCCCGGTGGTGGCGAACGCGCCGCAGACCGGGTCGGCCTGGATGGAATCGGGCGGCGGCCTGGGCGGGGGCCATCCGCTCTATCAGGTGCTCTCGCTGATCGTGGCGACCTTCCTGGGCGCGATGGGCTTGCCGCACGTGCTCGTGCGGTTCTACACCAATCCCGACGGCCGTGCGGCGCGGCGGACGGCGTTGAACGTGATCGCGGCGCTGGCGGTCTTCTACCTCTTCCCGACCGTCCTCGGCGCACTCGCCCGCGCGTGGGTCCCGCAGGTCTTGGCGACCGGCACCGCCGACGCCGCCGTCCTGCTGCTGCCCGCCTCCGCGCTGCACGGGGCCTGGGCGATCGGGCTGTCGGCGCTCGTGGCCGCCGGCGCCATGGCCGCCTTCCTCGCCACCTCGTCCGGACTGCTGGTCAGCATCGCCGGCGTGATGTCGACCGACCTGATGCCCCCGGGAGTCCGCAGCTTCCGCATCTGCGCTCTGCTCGGCGGGGCGGTGCCGATCGTGATCGCCCTCAACGCCGGGACACTGGAGTTGTCACGGTCGGTGGGCCTGGTCTTCGCGGTCTCGGCGTCCACGCTGTGCCCACTGCTGGTGCTGGGAATCTGGTGGCGCGGACTCACCGCCGCCGGTGCGATCGCCGGACTCTGCGTGGGCGCGACCACGTCCGCGCTGGCGGTCGGAGTAGCGGTGACCGGGGCGATCGACGAGGGTGCGGGCGCCGGCTGGCTGTCGGTGATCGCCGGGTTCCCCGCGGCGGTCACCGTTCCCCTGACCTTCGCCACGATGGTCCTCGTCAGCCTGGCCACCAGGTCGCGGATCCCGGCGGTCACCGGCGCGGCCTTCGCTCGGATGCACGTGCCCGAACGGCTCGGGCTCGGGGTGGAACGGACCCCGTCGGCGCAGGACTGACCGCTACCGTTCATCGGGCGGCGGCGACCGTTCACCGCACGGCCGCCATGGCTCGTCGCTCAGGTCACAGACGACATTACCCGTGACTGTCGTCTCACTCATGCTTTGTGCAGCTA
This sequence comes from Gordonia sp. PS3, assembly GCF_041950545.1. NCBI lineage: Bacteria > Bacillati > Actinomycetota > Actinomycetes > Mycobacteriales > Gordoniaceae > Gordonia > Gordonia sp. PS3. The sequence continues at coordinate 3,414,327 of NZ_CP169524.1, forward strand.
CATCCCCGCAGCACACCAGCAAAGGAGTGATCGTGACCGTCACCGATCATGCCGCGCCGAAGGACGTCAGTCCTTCCCAGGACGAGTTCCTCGTCGCGCAGGCCAGCCCAGAGTTCCAGAGGTTGCGCACCGCGCTGCGCCGCTTCGTCTTCCCGATGACCGCCTTCTTCCTCCTCTGGTACGCGGGCTACGTCATCCTCGGAGCCTTCGCGCACGACTTCATGGCCACCCCGGTCTGGGGCAACATCAACGTGGGCCTCATCCTCGGACTGCTGCAGTTCGTCACCACGTTCGGCATCACATTCCTGTACGTCCGGTTCGCCAACCGCGATCTGGATCCGCAGTCGGAGGCCATCCGCGAGAACTTCGCGGACGGCACCTACTCGACGGCCGGAAAGGCGCAGCGATGAACCACGTGCTCGCCGCCGAGACCGTCGGCAACCCGGCCATCAACATCTCGATCTTCGTCGCATTCGTCGCGGTGACCATGATCGTCGTCATCCGCGCCAACCGGAAGAACGCCTCGGCCTCCGAGTTCTTCACCGCCGGCGGCGGGTTCTCCGGCCCGCAGAACGGCATCGCCATCTCGGGCGACTACCTCTCGGCCGCCAGCTTCCTCGGCATCGCCGGCGCGATCGCCGTCTACGGCTACGACGGATTCCTGTACTCCATCGGCTTCCTGGTGGCCTGGCTCGTCGCGCTGCTGCTGGTGGCCGAACTGCTGCGCAACACCGGCCGGTTCACGATGGCCGACGTGCTGAGCTTCCGGCTCAAAGAGCGGCCGGTCCGCATGGCCGCCGCACTCTCGACCCTGGTGGTGTCGCTGTTCTATCTGCTCGCGCAGATGGCGGGAGCCGGCGGCCTGGTCGCACTGCTCCTGGACATCCACGACCGCACCGGACAGTCCATCGTCATCGCCGTCGTCGGCGTGCTGATGATCGCCTACGTGCTGATCGGCGGCATGAAGGGCACCACCTGGGTGCAGATCATCAAGGCGGTCCTGTTGATCGCGGGTGCCGCGGTGATGACCTTCCTGGTCTTGGGCAAGTTCGGTTTCAACGTCTCGGAGATCCTCGGTCAGGCGCAGAACGCCATGGGCGATTCGGCGGACAAGGCCGTCGCCTCGCGCGACGTCCTCGCGCCCGGTGCCCAGTACGGCGGATCGACGATGTCGAAGGTCAACTTCCTGTCGCTGGGCCTGGCCCTCGTTCTCGGCACCGCCGGTCTGCCGCACGTGCTGATGCGCTTCTACACCGTTCCGACCGCCAAGGAGGCCCGCCGCTCGGTGGTCTGGGCGATCTCCCTCATCGGCGCCTTCTACCTGTTCACGTTGATCCTCGGCTACGGCGCCGCCGCGCTCGTGGGCCCGGACCGGATCCTGTCCGCCGCGGGCAAGGAGAACGCCGCCGCTCCGCTGCTGGCCCTCGAACTCGGCGGAACGGTGCTGCTGGGTGTGATCTCCGCCGTCGCGTTCGCGACCATCCTGGCCGTGGTGGCCGGGCTCGCGATCACCGCCTCGGCATCGTTCGCCCATGACATCTACGCGTCGGTCATCAAGCGCGGCAAGGCATCCGAGGACGATCAGGTGCGAGTCTCGCGTCGCTGCATCGTGGTGCTCGGCGTGGTCAGCATCATCCTCGGCATCCTCGCCAACGGTCAGAACATCGCCTTCCTCGTCGCGCTGGCGTTCGCGGTCGCGGCGTCGGCGAACCTGCCGACCATCGTGTACTCGCTCTACTGGAAGCGGTTCAACACCCGCGGCGCACTGTGGAGCATGTACGGCGGCCTGATCTCGTGCATCGTCCTGATCGTCTTCTCCCCCGCCGTCTCCGGCGGCGCCAAGGCGATGATCCCCGGAGCCGACTTCGCCTGGTTCCCGCTGTCGAATCCCGGCATCGTGTCGATCCCGCTGGCCTTCGTGCTCGGCATCGTCGGGACGCTGACGTCGCCCGACCGCGGCCGGCCCGGCCGCAACGCCGAGATGGAGGTCCGTTCGCTCACCGGAGTGGGCGCCGAAGGCGCACTCGCTCACTGACCCCCGATACGCACTGTGCCCCGTCCGCAAGGGCGGGGCACAGTGCGTTCGGCGTGGGCCGCGTTCGGCGTGGGCCGCGTTCGGCGTGGGCGGAGACATGGGCGGAGACGCCCGGTGGATCAGTCCTGGATGCGGGCGAACGGCCGGGCGGCCTCGAGTTCGAAGGCGAGTTCGAGCAGTGTGCGCTCGCCTCCGAGGTCGGCCGAGAAGTGCATCCCGAGCGGCAGACCGTTCGCACTCCGGCCGAGCGGCAGCGTGATGGCCGGGGTGCCGCTGCTGTTGTTCGCGGGGGTGAAGGCGACGTAGTCGACGAGCCGGGCGAAGATCTCGTCGAAGTCGCCGTCCGGCGCCAGGTAGCCGATCTCCGGCACGGCGTGCGCGAGCGTCGGCGAGAGGATGACGTCGTACCCCTCGAACGCGCTGCGGAATCTCGCCGTCGCCCGCTTGAGCCCCATCACCGACGCCGGCAGGCGGTAGAAGTGCTTGAGGAAGGCCGCCGACAACCCCTTGGTGAACGGGTCCAGTCGCGAGCGGTCGAATCCCTTGCCCACCGACCTGCCGCCCATGCGATCGATGCCGAACGCCAGCAGCGCCCAGTAGTCGGTGAACTGGGCGATGTACGAGCGGTCGACGGGCATCGGAACCGATTCCACGCGGTGCCCGAGCGATTCGAGCAGTTCGACGGTCGCCGCCAGCTCGCGATCGGTGTCGTCGTCCAGGAGCCGGCCGGTCAGAGGCGTGTTGATCAGTGCGACGCGGAGCCGCGCCCGGCCCGGACCTTCGACCAGGCCGATCGGCGGCAGCGAGGCGACCTCCCGCTGCCGTTCCAGATCCGCGTAGTAGTGCGCGGTGTCGCGAACCGACCGCGTGACGACGCCGTTGCTCACCAGGTCGATCGGCAGGCCGTGCATCTGCTTGGCCTGCGCCACCCGCCCCCGCGTGGGTTTGAGACCGACCAGCCCACACGCCGCCGCGGGGATGCGGATGGAGCCGCCGCCGTCGTTGGCGTGCGCGATCGGCACCGCCCCCGCCGCGACCAGCGCCGCGGCACCGCCCGACGACGCACCGCAGGAGTAGTCGGTGTCCCACGGATTGCGGGTCGGCGGCCGGTCGGCGAACTCGGTGGTCGCGGTGAGACCGAAGGCCGGCATCGTCGATGCACCGAGGATGTTCAGCCCCGTGCCGACGAGCTCACGCGTCACGGCCTCGTCCGCGCGCGCGGGGACGTTCGCCACCGCCGCCGAACCGTGGAGCGTCGGGATCCCTGCGAAATCGGTGTTGTTCTTGATCAGCGAGGGCACACCGGCGAACACGCCGGTGAAGTCGTCGGCCTCCGCCCGCGCCAACGCGCGTTCCCGATCGTCGACGGCCACCGCCGACAGTCGCGGCTCCACCGCGTCGATCCGGGCGAGCGCGGCACGCGCCGCCTCGGCGGCCGAGATCGCTCCGGAGGCGATGGACGCGGCCAGCCCGACCGCGTCGAGGTCACCGAGGCAGTCGTCGGCGAATGAGTGAACGTGTTTCATGCCGATCACGCTAGCCGAGGCCGCCCGCCTCCGGCCCCCGCCCGAGTCAACTCGCGCGAGCCCTTCTCCCGACCCGGCCGAGCGGGTAAGACTACAGAGATGCAGCTGCAATTCACTCCCGAGGAAGAAGCCTTCCGCCGAGAACTCCACCACTACTTCACCACCGAGATCCCCGCCGAGATCCGCCAGAGATGTGAGGCCGGTGCGCTGAACTACCCCGAAGACATCGTCACCACCACCCGGATTCTGAACAAGGCGGGCTACGCCGTGCCGCACTGGCCGGTGGAGTGGGGCGGTCGGGACTGGACGCCCATCCAGCATCACATCTGGCGCGAGGAGATGTCTCTCAACTTCGTGCCCGACCTGCTCCCCTTCAACGCGGGCATGGTGGGCCCGGTCATCGCGCAGTTCGGGTCGCAGGAGCAGAAGGAGAAGTTCCTGCCCGCCACCGCGAACCTCGACATCTGGTGGTGTCAGGGCTTCTCCGAACCCGAGGCCGGCTCCGACCTCGCATCGCTGAAGACCCGCGCGGTCCGGGACGGCGACCACTACGTCATCAACGGACAGAAGACGTGGACCACGCTGGGGCAGTACGCCGACTGGATCTTCGCTCTGGCCCGGACCGACCCGGACGTGAAGAAGCAGGCGGGCATCAGCTTCTTCCTCTTCCCCATGGACACGCCCGGTGTCGAGATCCGGCCGATCCAGTTGATCGACGGCAGCTATGAGGTCAACGAGGTCTTCTTCTCCGACGTCCGCGTCCCGGCGGAGAACCTGGTCGGCGAGGAGAACCTCGGCTGGACGATCGCGAAGTTCCTCCTCGGCAACGAGCGGTCGGGCATCGCCCGCGTCGGATGGACCAAGACCAAGGTCGCCGGGGCCAAGAAGCTCGCCGCCCGGACTCGCACCGCCGCCGGCACGCTGCTGGACGATCCGCTCTTCGCCGCGCGGCTCGCGAACCTGGAGAACGAGCTGCTGGCGCTGGAGATCACCCAGCTCCGGGTGGTCGCCGGATCGGCCGACGGGAAGCCGAATCCGGCGTCGTCGCTGCTGAAGCTCCGCGGCTCCCAGCTGCAGCAGGACGCCACCGAACTGCTCGCCGACATCGCCGGACCCGACTCGCTTCCGGTGTCGGCGATCGACTCCGCCGCGGAGGGCGACCCCGCGGAGATCCTGAGCCCCGACTGGGCCCAGCTGACCGTCCCGGCGTATCTCAACCACCGGAAGGTGACGATCTACGGCGGGTCCTCGGAGGTCCAGCGGCAGATCATCGACAAGGCCGTACTCGGCCTCTGATCGCGCAGACACCCCGACTCCGATACCACTTCACAAGGAAGACAATGGAATTCGAACTCTCAGAGGAACAGGTCCTGCTGCGCGACACCGTCCGCGACGTACTGGGCAGAAAATACGGCGACATCGAGAACCTGCGCGCGGTCACCGACACCGAACTGGGCTGGAGCCGCGACGTGTGGTCGGCGCTCGCCGAGATCGGCATCCTGGGTCTGGTATTCGACGAGGCCGACGGCGGCACCGGCGCCGGACCCGAGGAACTCGCACCGGTGATGGGCGAGTTCGGCGCGACGATCGCACCCGAACCGTTCCTCGACGCCGTCGTGGTACCCGGACTGCTGGTGACCCGCACCGCCGACCCCGAGACCCGAGCCGAACTCATCGGCGGCCTCTCGTCGGGCGAGCGGCTCTGCGCCTTCGCCCACCACGAGAACGGTGATCGCTGGCCGGCGTTCGCGATCGCCACGTCCTTCGCCGACGGCCGGTTGACGGGCACCAAGTCGCTGGTCGCCGCGGGCGACTGCGCCGACACCCTGGTGGTCTCGGCCCGCGACGAGGCCGGCCAGGTGGGTCTCTACCTGGTGGACGGGACGGCCGAGGGCCTGACGCGCACCGGCTACCGCACCCACGACCGCCGCCGTGGCGCACAGATCGAATTCGACGGTGCGCCGGCCACCCGCCTCGGTTCCGGCGACGCCACCGCCGTCATCGCCGAGGTGGAGGTACTCGCCCAGACCGCCCTGTGCGCGGAGGCGGTCGGAGCCATGCGGGCGTCGCTGGAGATGACCACCGGATATCTGAAGACCCGCAAGCAGTTCGGCGTTCCGCTGGCGACCTTCCAGGCGCTGACCCACCGCGCCGCCGACATGTACGTCTCACTCGAGCTGGCCACCAGCCTCAGCGTCTACGCGACGGCGGCGCTCGCGGAGGGCCGCGTGGACCCCGTCATCGCCTCCCGCGCCAAACTGCAGATCTGCCGTTCGGGCAGGCACATCGGGCAGGAGTCGATCCAGATGCACGGCGGCATCGGAATGACGGCCGAGTATCCGGTGGCGCACTACGTCAGCCGGCTCACCGCGATCGGGCACACCCTGGGCGACGCCGACAGTCATCTCCAGCGGCTTTCGGCGTCGATCGGCGAGTGGGACATGGTCACCGTGGGTTGAGCCTGCGCCCGGCCCGAACGCCGGGCCACCGAATCTGTGACCGTCGGTCACATGTACTAAGGTGACCGAAACCCCAGCGCCGAGCCGCTCGGCGCGATCGAAACGGAGGCAACAATGGCCGCACCCCTCATCGAGGACTCCATCGAGATCGACGCCAGCCCGGAGAAGGTCTGGTCCGTCGTCAGCGATCTGCGCCGCATGGGCGAATGGAGCCCCCAGTGCAAGAAGATGATCATCTTCGGCGGTGACGTGAAACTCGGCACCACCACGCTGAACGTGAACCGCCGCGGCCCGCTCGTGTGGCCCACGCGATCGAAGGTCGTCACCTTCGAGCCCAACAAGGAGCTGGCCTTCCGCGTGCTCGACAACCGGACCGTGTGGTCGTTCCGGATCGAGCCGACCGACTCGGGCGTGCGACTCACGGAGAGCCGCACGGTGCCGGGCGGGCAGACCACCAAGATCTCCTCCACCCTCGTCGACAAGGTGATGGGCGGCGAGAAGTCGTTCGAGGCGGAACTGGCCGCGGGAATCCGCGAGACCCTCGGCAAGATCAAGCGCGCTGCGCAGACCGCCTGACCACCGCCATCTGCGCGCATTCGGGCGCGCATGGACCGAACCCACAGATCCCCGCTCAGCCACCGCCCGCCGATCCCGGCGGCGGCCCGCTGAGCGGGGATCTGTGTGCGTGCTCGACGAGATGCGACCCGCGGCCCGCGGACGATTAAGCTGAAAGCACTTGCGCTGCGACCTGAACGACCCGACGCAGCGACCTCGAACTAGGAGCGCAGAACCGGTGGCCCGACGTCCCGCCCGACCCGACGACCGCGAAGGCCTCGCCCACATCGTGGACCTGATCCGCGAAACGGTTCCACCGCTGCATCCGGCGGGCGTGCCGTTCGTCGCCGCCCCGGCCGCCCTCGCGCTGCTGGGCCGCAGGCACCGCTGGATCGCGCGACCTGCGTGGGCCGCCGCGGGCGCCTCCGCGCTGTTCTTCCGGCACCCGAACCGTGTGCCTCCGACCGGCGACGGGCTGGTGGTCGCGCCCGCCGACGGCACCATCGCCCTCGTCGACGAGGCCGTGCCGCTGCCCGAACTGGGGCTCGGCGACCGGCCCGTACCGCGTGTGTGCACCTTCCTGTCGGTCTTCGACGTCCACGTCCAGCGGGTTCCGATCGCCGGCCGGGTGCTGTCCGTGCAGCACACCCCCGGCAAGTTCCTGTCCGCCGACCTCCCGGAGGCGAGCAGTGAGAACGAACGCACCGCGATGACCATCGCCACCGGCCCAGACGGAACCGGTCCGCGAGTCGGCGTGGTGCAGATCGCCGGACTTCTCGCCCGCCGCATCGTCTGCGAACCCGCCCCGGGCGAGGTCCTGAGTCTCGGCGACACCTACGGACTGATCCGGTTCGGCTCGCGTGTGGACGTCTACCTCCCCGAGGGCAGCGACGTCCGGGTCGCACTCGGCCAGCGCGCGGTCGGCGCCGAGACCGTTGTCGCGGAGCTGCCCTGATGGCCAGGAGCCGTCCGCACCGTAATCCCACCAACAAGTCCGGCAGACGACTGCGGCGCCGCACGTCGACGCCGTCGTCCGACCCCGAGGCCCGCTCGCGGGCCTCCCGTGCCGCCCGGTCGGCGCGCGCGGGACGCATGCTGGTCCCGTCCACGCTCACGATCCTCGCGATCTGCTCCGGCCTCACCGCCGTGCGTTCGGCCGATGCCGGCCAGGTCGACCTCGCGATGGGTCTGCTGGTCCTGGCCGCCGTCTTCGACGGACTCGACGGTCGCGTCGCCCGCATGATGGACGCCTCGACCAAGATCGGTGCCGAGGTCGATTCACTGGCCGACGCCATCAACTTCGGCGTCGCCCCCGCGCTGATCGTGTACTCGGTGGTCTTGCGCGACAACGCGGGCTCTGCGGCGCAGGATTTCGGCTGGGTGCTCGCGCTGCTGTTCTGCGTGGCGGTGGTCCTGCGACTGGCCCGGTTCAACACCCTTCTCGACGACGACAGCGCGCCCAGCTACACCAAGGACTACTTCGTCGGTGTGCCGGCGCCGGCGGCGGCGGTGATGGCGCTGCTGCCGATCGGGCTGCAGCAGCACTTCGGTCACGGATGGTGGGTGTCGGTGCCCGCGGTCGGCGCCTGGCTGCTGTTCATCGGGTTCCTCGCCGTCAGCCGCATCCCGACCCTGTCGCTCAAGTCGGTCAAGATCAGGCCGAGTTCACTGGCGGGTCTGCTGTTCCTGGTCGCAGCGGCCGGAGCGCTGCTGTTCACGTTCCCGTATCTGCTGATGGTGATCGGCGTGGCCGCCTACCTCATCCACATCCCGTTCGCCTGGCGCACGCAGCGCTGGGTGGCGGCGCACCCGGAGCACTGGGAGGCCCCCGCCCGCGACCGCAGGCTCCAGCGCCGAGACGAGCGCCGGCAGGCGGTCGCGGACGGCACCCGCAGGCGAGTGATCCCCGCGCGTTCCAATGCGCGGCTGGGTCTGCGCCGACCCCCGGCGCGGCGCGAGGACTGACGGTGAACCCGACGCTGACGCTCACCGCCCGGCTCAACACCTCCGCGGCCGACTCGCGCCGCGGCATCGTACGGGTGCATCCGGAGGTGCTCGCCGCCCTGTCGCTGCGTGAATGGGACGCTGTCTCGCTGGTCGGCGCGCGCACGAGCGCGGCGGTCGTCGCCGCCGCGCCGCCCGGTTCCCCCACCGGTCTGGTCCTGCTCGACGACCTGACGCTGTCGAATCTGGGGATCCGCGAGAACTCGGGGGTCGCGGTGGCACCGGTGGTGGTGCACGGCGCCGCGCGCGTGAGTGTCCGAGGCTCACGGCTGGCGAGTGCATCGGTGAGCGAGGCGACGCTGCGCCGGGCTCTGCTCGGCAAGGTCGTGAGCGTCGGCGACACCGTCTCGCTGCTGCCCCGCGATCTGGGTCCCGAACTCACCGCCGCCGAGGCCACCCGGTCCCTCGCGCGTTCGGTGGGGATCACCTGGACCAACGAGTTGCTGACCGTGACGGCCACCGCCCCCGCCGGCCCGGTGAGCGTGCAGACCAACACCGCGGTCCTGTGGGAGACGGACGCCCGGACTCCGGGCGCGGTGCCTCCGGCCCCGACCGCCGCGGCGACGCCGGCCACTCCGAGCACCCTCACTGCCCCGACCGCGACCGCCGCGGAGCCGGACGCGCACGTCCGACCGGTGTCGGAACTGGTCGGGGTCGACACGCAGGTCGCCAGGCTGAGCGAATGGCTCCAGGTGACTCTCGACAATCCGGACGTACTGCGCGCCCTCGGCGCACAGCCTCGGCTCGGCGTCCTCGTCTCGGGGCCCGCCGGAGTCGGAAAGGCGACGGTGGTCCGGGCCGTGTGCGCCCGCCGCCCGCTGGTCGAGGTCGACGGGCCCTCCACCGGCGCTCTCGCCGCCGACGACCGACGCGCCGCCGTCACCGGCGCTCTGAGCCGGCTCACCGGCGGCGGTGTGCTGCTGGTGACCGACATCGACAAGCTCTTGCCCGCACAGGCCGACCCGGTGTCGACGCTGATCCTGCAGGACCTGCGCGCCGCCGTCGCCGACGGTGCCGTCGCGCTCGTCGCCACCACGTCCGACCCGTCCGGCCTCGACAGCCGGGTCCGCGAGCCCGATCTGTGCGACCGCGAACTCGCCATCGGTCTGCCCGACGCCGCCCAACGCGCCAAACTGCTCGGTGCGATCCTCTCGCAGGCACCCACCGACGGCCGCCTCGACCTCGACTCCGTCGCCGCACGCACTCCCGGTTTCGTGGCCGCAGACCTCGCCGCCCTGACCCGCGACGCCGCACTGCGGGCGGCCGCGCGCGCCACGCGCGACGGCTCTCCCGCCGCCTTGCGCACCGACGACCTCGATGCCGCGCTCGGCGTGATCCGCCCGGCGTCCCGACTCGAATCCCCCGACGTGGCACTCGGATCCATCACGCTCGACGACGTCGGCGACATGGTGGAGACCCGGCAGGCCCTCACCGAGGCGGTGCTCTGGCCGCTGCAGCATCCCGACACCTTCACCCGCCTGGGTGTGCAGCCGCCGCGCGGCGTCCTGCTGTACGGACCGCCCGGCTGCGGCAAGACCTTCGTCGTCCGGGCACTGGCCGCGTCGGGCCGGCTGTCGGTCCACAGCGTGAAGGGCGCCGAACTGCTCGACAAGTGGGTCGGATCGTCCGAGCGCGCCGTCCGCGACCTCTTCGACCGCGCCCGCGAGAGCGCGCCGTCGATGATCTTCCTCGACGAGGTCGACGCCCTCGCGCCCCGCCGCGGCGGGTCCACCGACTCCGGCGTCGCCGATCGGGTGGTGGCCGCGCTGCTCACCGAACTGGACGGGGCCGAGCCGCTCACCGACGTCGTCGTCCTCGGCGCCACCAATCGGCCGGACCTCGTCGACCCCGCACTGCTGCGGCCCGGACGCCTCGAACGCCTCGTCTTCGTGCCGCCGCCCGATGCCGCCGCCCGCGCCGACATCCTCCGCGCCGCCGCCCGCAGCATTCCGATGCCGGACGTCGACCTCGAGGCGCTCGCCGCCGAACTGGAGGGGTATTCGGCGGCCGATTGCGCCGCCGTCCTGCGGGAGTCGGCACTGGCCGCCATGCGCCGGGACATCGACGCGGCGACGGTGACCGCCGACGACGTCGCGACCGCCCGGCGAGCGGTCCGGCCGTCGCTGGATCCTCAGCAGGTCGCCGAACTCGAGGCCTACGCCGAGCGCCGCGATCGAGACAATTAGTAGGAAGCCCTAGTAATTCGTGTCACTTCTGGGCGACACTTACTGGGAATGCCCAGTAACCCTCCCGAGGAGTACACGTGACCACTGGTTTCAGCGTCGAGACCACGCGGGCGATCGACGTCGCCCGCTCGCACACCATCGGCGGACTGCTACGCCGCACCGCCCTGCGCAGCCCGGACAAGACCGCCGTCGTCAACGGCGACACCACGCTCACCTTCGCCGAGTTCGACGACGCGGTGAACCGCTGCGCCAACGCCCTCACCGCCCGCGGACTCGGCAAGGGCGACCGCCTCGCTCTGGTGAGTCACAATTGCTGGCAGTTCGCCGTGCTGAACTTCGCGGTGGCCCGGCTCGGCGCGATTCTGGTGCCGATCAATTTCGGCCTCGGCGTCGACGAGATCGCGTTCATCCTCTCGCACTCCGGATCCCGCATCGTCGTCTCCGAAGACGCGCTCACGGAGACCGTCGGCGCGGCGGTCGACGCCTCCTCCGGCGGCGACGCGGTGCGCGGCGTCATCAACCTCGCCGGCGGTACGACAGCCGGCTGGGAGGATGTCGCCTCCTGGATCGCCCACGACGACGCCTCGGTCCCCGACGTTCTCGTCGAAGACGATGATCCGGTGCGGATGATGTTCACCTCCGGGACCGAGTCTCGTCCCAAGGGCGTGCTCTTATCCTCGAAATCACTGGTGTCCCAGTACGTCTCGTGCATCATCGACGGCGGCATGTCCGCCGACGACATCGAGGTGCACTCCCTGCCCCTCTACCACTGCGCCCAGCTCGACTGCTTCCTGTCGGTGGACGTCTACCTCGGCGCCACGAGCATCATCCTGCCGAGCCCGGAGCCGGCGGCCCTGCTGGCCGCGATCGAGACGCACCGCGCCACCAAACTGTTCTGTCCGCCCACCGTGTGGATCTCACTGCTGCGCCATCCCGACTTCGACACCCGAGACCTCTCCTCGCTGAAGAAGGGTTACTACGGGGCCTCGCCGATGCCCGTCGAGGTCCTGCGGGAGATGAGCCGGCGCCTGCCCGACGTCCGGCTCTGGAACTTCTACGGCCAGACCGAGATGAGTCCGCTGGCCACCATCCTGCAACCACACGAGCAGATCGAGCGCGCCGGATCGGCCGGCCGCGCCTCGCTCAACGTGGAGACCCGCGTGGTCGACGACGAGGACAATCCGGTGCCGACGGGCGAGGTCGGCGAGATCGTTCACCGCAGTCCGCACGCCTGTCTGGGCTACTTCAACGACGAGGAGAAGACCGCGGCCGCATTCCGAAACGGCTGGTTCCACTCCGGCGACCTCGGGATCATCGACGCCGACGGCTACCTCTCGGTGGTCGACCGCAAGAAGGACATGATCAAAACCGGCGGTGAGAACGTCGCCTCCCGCGAGGTGGAGGAGGCGATCTACCTGCTCGACGGCGTCGCCGAGGTCGCGGTGTTCGGTGTTCCCCATCCCAAGTGGATCGAGGCGGTGACGGCGGTGATCGTGAGCAAGGACGGCGTCGAGCTGACCGAGGACGACGTGAACGCCCACCTCGAAGGCGTCCTCGCCGGTTACAAGCGGCCGAAGTACGTCATCTTCGCCGACGCCCTGCCGAAGAACCCGTCGGGCAAGATCCTGAAGAAGGACCTCCGGACGGCGCATGCGGCGGTGGCCTCGCAGGACTGACGCGTCACGGCGCCGGCGTGTCGGTCTCAGGCCCGCCGCCGGTACCCGACCACCAGCGGCGCGTGATCCGACAGACGCTCATCCGGCGAGGGCTCCTTGTCGACCGTCACCCATCGCGCCCGGGACGCCAGCCCCGGTGACGCGAGTTGGTGGTCGATGCGCCATCCGACGTCCTTCACGAACGACTGCCCGGCCCAGCTCCACCAGGTGAGCGGGCCGGGCCGGTCGCCGTACAGTGTCCGGACCACGTCGATCAGCCTGCGCGGCGAGAGCTGCCGATCGAGCCACTCGCGCTCCTCCGGCAGAAACCCCTCCATCTTGCGTGCGGCGCGCCAGTTGGTGACGTCGTGCTCGCAGTGGGCGATGTTCAGGTCGCCGATCAGCAGGAACTCCCGACCGGCGCGGCGAGCGGCGAGTCGGTTGCGCTCCAGTTCGCGCGCGAAGCCGGCCAGGAACGCCATCTTGCGCCGGTACTTCGCACCGCCGTCGGGCTTCTCCCGGATGTTCCCGGGACGCTGCAGTTCCGCGGGCAAGCCGCCCTTCGGCAAGTACAGACAGGCCACCGTGATCGGCTCATCGGCGAGGTCGACTTCCAGATAGCGTCCGTGCGAGGCGTGCGCGGACAGCCCGCGGGCCCGCGGCGGGTCGGTGGCCCAGCTCCGCACCGACGCCGGCGGCTGCCGGGTCGCGATCGCCACGCCGTTGCGCCCCGGAATGGTCCCCGTGTCGAAAGACACCGTGTAGCCGGGGAATTCGCCGATCTCCTCGGGCGGGCAGCGGAGCTCCTGCAGTCCCACCACATCCGGTGCCCGATCTGCCAGCCACGTGTCGAAGCCGCGGCGTCGCGCCGCACGGATGCCGTTGACGTTGAACGAGACCACGGTCAGTTCCTCGGATGCCACGGCCCCAGAATGCCCGAGCTCTCCGCGGGCGGCATCCGCCGCCCCCGGGCGCGGAATTCTATTCGGTTGCCCGGGGCTGACAGAATGAGTCCATGAGCCGCCCCCACGTGTCGCACCAGAATCTGAACCTGCGCCCCTTGGAACAGTCCGAGAAGCTGCAGAACGTCTGTTATGAGATCCGCGGGCCAGTGCACGAGCACGCGTCCCGTCTGGAGTCCGAAGGACACCGGATCATGAAGCTGAACATCGGCAACCCCGCACTGTTCGGCTTCGAGGCGCCCGACGTCATCATGCGCGACATGATCCACGCCCTCCCGTTCTCGCAGGGCTACTCCGAATCGGCGGGCGTGCTGTCGGCACGGCGTGCGGTGGTCACGCGCTACGAGACCATTCCGGACTTCCCCTACTTCGACGTCGACGACGTCCTGCTCGGCAACGGCGTCTCCGAGCTCATCACCATGACCATGCAGGCGTTGCTCAACAACGGCGACGAGGTGCTCATCCCGGCACCGGACTATCCGCTGTGGACGGCGATGACGGCACTGTCCGGAGGCACGCCCGTGCACTACCGGTGCGACGAGGACAACGGCTGGAATCCGGACATCGAGGACATCGAGTCGAAGATCACGCCGAACACCAAGGCGATCGTCGTGATCAACCCGAACAATCCGACCGGCGCGGTCTACTCCAGAGAGGTCCTCGAGGGCCTCGTGGATCTGGCACGCCGTCATTCGCTGCTGATCCTGGCCGACGAGATCTACGACAAGATCCTGTACGACGACGCCGAGCACATCAACATCGCGAGCCTCGCCCCCGATCTGCTGGTGCTGACCTTCAACGGCCTGTCGAAGGCCTACCGGGTGTGCGGCTACCGAGCGGGATGGGTGGTTCGCACCGGCCCCAAGGACCACGCGAAGGGCTTCATCGAGGGTATGTCGATCCTCGCCTCCACCCGACTGTGCGCCAATGTCCCCGCACAGCACGCGATCCAGGTGGCGCTCGGCGGTTATCAGAGCATCGACGCGCTCACCGCCCCCGGAGGCCGGCTGTTCGAGCAGCGCAATGTGACGTGGGAGAAGCTCAACGAGATCCCGGGCGTCAGCTGCGTGAAGCCGATGGGGGCGCTGTACGCGTTCCCGCGCCTGGATCCGGAGGTGCACCAGATCCACGACGACGAGCAGTTCGTCCAGGATCTGCTGCTGCAGGAGAAGATCCTGGTGGTTCAGGGTTCGGGCTTCAATCTCCCCGACACCCATCACTTCCGAATCGTCACACTGCCGTGGGCCCAGGACCTGGCCGAGGCCATCGAACGGATCGGCAACTTCCTCTCGTCGTACCGACAATGACCGGCTCCGACGCCCTGACCAGCGGAAAAACAGACGCTAACTGCTGCTAGCAGTTAGATGTGACACCTGGTAACGTCAAATCTGTCACACCGACAGATGGAGACGCCCATGGCCGATTGGCACCGCTTCAACGTCACGAACGGCGACGTCGATCTCGCGACCTTCTCGTACGGCACACCCGGCGAGAGCACGCCCGACAAGCCGGTCGTGCTGCTGGTGCACGGTTGGCCCGACACTCACCACCTGTGGGACCTGGTGGCGCCGCGGCTGGCGGAGCATTTCCGCGTCTACGCATACGACACCCGGGGGTTCGGCGACAGCACGCGTCCGGTAGCGGTGGAGTCGTACCGTCTCGACGCCCTGGCGCAGGACATGCTCGCGGTGTGCCACGCCGTGAACCCCGACGGCACGACACACGTCGTCGCGCACGACTGGGGTTCGGTCCAGGCCTGGGAGACGGTCACCACCGCCGGCGCCGATGACGTGATCGCCTCGTTCACCTCCGTGTCGGGCCCGAACCTCGACTACCTCGGCGAGTGGGCTCGCGCGAAGATGGCACGGCCCACGCCGCGGGGCGTCGCACAGGCGCTCTCCCAGGTCGCCTCGTCGGCCTACACCGCGTTCTTCCAGGTCCCCGGCGCATCGGACCTGTTCTTCCGGACCTTCGGATCCGACCGCGTCTGGACGGAGTTCCTCCACCTCGTCGAGGGGACCCCGCGCGAGAACGCTCGGTTCGGCCCGACGCTGCGAGAGGACATGATCAGCGGGCTCAAGCTGTACCGAGCCAACATCCGCGGCAAGCTGGCGAATCCGGAGCCCCGGCCGACCCGAGTGCCGGTGCTGGAGGTCGTGAACGATCGCGACATCGCGCTGCGTCCGGCGATCTACGAACGCACGCACACCCACGCGGACAGGCTCTGGCGTAAGCGGACCGCCACCGGCCATTGGCTCCCGTACACCAACCCCGGTTACCTGGCGGACACGGCGATCGAGTTCATCGAGACCATCGCCGGCGGCGCACCGGTGTCCCCCAACACCATCGACCGTGCCCGCGTCGACGGGCCGGCGCGCGAACTGATCGGCAAACTCGCCGTCGTCACCGGCGCGGGCAGCGGCATCGGACGTGAGACGGCGTATGCCCTGGCCGATCTCGGCGCCGAACTGGTCCTCGCCGACATCGACCTGGATTCGGCCGAGGAGACCGCGATCGCGTGCAAGGCCAAGGGCGTCCCGGCCACCGCCTACCGGCTCGACGTCTCCGACACCGACGCGGTGACCCGCTTCGCCGACGATGTGCGCGCTGCCCACGGCGTCGCCGACATCGTCGTCAACAACGCGGGCGTGGCCCTCGCCGGATCGGCGCTGGCCGCGTCCGACGAACAGGTGGACCGGCTCCTCGCCATCAACCTGCGCGGGGTCATCAGCGGCAGCCGCGCCTTCGGCAGGCAGATGGCCGAGCGCGGCGTCGGCGGACACATCGTCAACCTGGCCTCCGCCGCGGCTTTCACCCTCTCCCGCGACCTCGGCCTATACTCGGCGAGCAAGGCCGGTGTGCTGATGTTCTCCGAGTCGCTGCGCGCAGAACTCGCCGAGCACCGCGTCGGGGTCACCGCGATCTGCCCGGGCATCGTGCACACCAACATCACCGCGAACACCGAGTACGCCGGGGCCGCCGACGAGTCGGCGGCCCGCGAGAAGGTCGACAAGTTCTACCAGAAGCGGAACTTCACTCCCGACCGGGTCGCGCGCGACATCGTCGCCGCCATCGCGAAGAACAAGGCCGTGGTGCCGGTGACGCCCGAAGCCGAGTTCGGCTACCGCGTCTACCGCTTCTTCCCGTGGGCGGCGCGCATCGGCGCCCGTCAGAAGATCGCAGGCTGATCCACCTCGAACAGGACTCTTCTCTAGAACCGGAGGGACAGATGAACACCGGGCACACACACTCCACCGCCGACACCGATCCCGGCAAGATCGAACTCCACGCGCGCAACGTCGCATTCGATCTGTCGGAGACTCCGCTGCACTGGATCCCCGGCCACCCGATGTCGTCGAACATGATCACCGTCCTCAACCTGCTGCTGCCCGAGGGCGAACGGTGGTTCGTCGAGACCTTCAACGAGGCGCTGCCTCTGATCAAGGACGAGGCGCTCGCCGCCGACATGCGCGGATTCGTCGGGCAGGAGGCGATGCACGCCGAGGTTCACGACCGGGCCGTCGAGAACTGGCTGCGCGGACACGGCGTGGACCCCACCGGCTACCTGCAGCAGATGGAGTGGATCTTCCGGCGGGTGCTCGGACCTCGCGACGGGAACGCCGAGCAGAAGCGCAAGCACCTGATCGAACGCCTGTGGCTCATCGCCGCCATCGAGCACTACACCGCGATCCTCGGTGATTTCGCGCTGAACTGCACGTGGGCCGAGAACGGCGCCGACCCCGCGATGACCGACATGTTCACCTGGCACGGAGCCGAAGAGGTGGAGCACCGTGCGGTGGCGCACGACGCCGCCGCGTACTTCGCCGACAGTCCGCTCCGCCGCGCTCGCGCGATGGCGCTGGCCTTCCCCTTCCTGATCTGGCTGATGGCTCGCGGTTTCCGGTTCATCAACAGTCAGGATCCGACGGTCGCCGACAAGTCAGTCGTGGCGAAGACCCGCCTGTACGTCCGGAGCTACGTGCGCGACTCACGCGCCGGAGTGTTCCCGAAGCTCTCGAAGCTCGCGCTCGCGACGCTCACCTACTTCAAACCGGGCTTCGCGCCGACCGACATCGGCGACACCGCCCAGGCGGTGGCCTTCCTGGCCTCCTCGCCCGGAGCTCGTCGAGCGGCATGACGATCATGACGCACGGCTCCGCACGCCCCATCTCCGACCTCTCCACCGAACCGCCGCACCTGTACGGCCGGTTCCGCCGCGACCCGCTGATGAGGCTGCTCACCGGGGTCGGCAAGGTCTGGTTCCCGTTCTGGCGGCCGATCTCGCCGCTGCGCGATCCGGCCGCGAACGACGGCGTCATGACCCTCGACATCGTCGACCGCGAGGTGGTGGCCGTCGACGAGAACGTGATCGCCTTGACCTTCGCCGCGCCGGATCGCTCGATCCTGCCCGAGTGGCATCCCGGCGCGCACCTGGATCTGCTCCTGCCGTCGGGCCGCATGCGCGAGTACTCGCTCTGCGGCGATCCCGGCGATCGGCGCACCTACCGCATCGCGGTCCGGCGCATCCCGGACGGCGGTGGCGGCTCCATCGAGGTGCACGACGGTCTGCGGGTCGGTGACTCGATCCAGATCAAGGGACCGCGCAACGCCTTCCCGCTGGTTCTGCCCGGCTACGGATCGCCGGCGCGCACGCTGCGCTTCGTCGCCGCGGGCATCGGCATCACCCCGATCCTCCCCATGATCGCGATGGCCGACCGTTACGGACTCGACTGGTCGATGATCTACTCCGGCCGCTCCGCCGACTCGATCCCGTTCATCGACGAGCTCAGCCGGTACGGCGACAAGGTGACGGTCCGGACCGACGACGTCGACGGGCTGCCGGGCATGGCCGAACTGGTGGGACCGGTCCCGGCCGGCGACGCGGGGCTGTCGGTGTACTGCTGCGGTCCGGTCCCGATGCTCGAGCGCCTGCGTACGCATCTGGCCGATCGCAGCGATATCGAGCTGCACTTCGAGCGCTTCTCGCCGCCGCCGATCCTCGACGGCACCGAGTTCACAGTCCGGATCGGTTCCACCGGACGCACGGAGACGGTCGCGGCCGACGAGTCGGTGCTCACCGCGCTGCGGCGGGTGGATCCGGCCGTCCCGTACTCCTGTCAGCAGGGATTCTGCGGCACCTGTCGGCTCAAGACGAGCGCGGGCGAGGTGGATCATCGTGACACGCTGCTGACCGGACCCGAACGGGAGGATGGCTGGTTCCTCCCGTGCGTGTCCCGGTGCCGTTCCGACTCCCTGACCGTCGAGATGTGAGGACGGCTCCGGCACCGGTCCGGGGTTTGGAACAATGCACCCCATGACCGAGTACCGAATCGATGATCTGGCACGGGCCGCGGGAACGACGACCCGCAACGTCCGCGGCTACCAGGATCGGGGACTCATCCCGCGTCCCATCCGCCGCGGCCGGATAGCGATCTACAGCGACGAGCACCTGGCGAAGCTGCGCGTCATCAACGATCTGCTGGCTCGCGGCTTCACGATGACGCACATCGGCGACTTCTTCAAGCGCGTGCAGACAGGCGACGACATCGCCGAGTCGCTCGGGCTGCGCGAGGTGGTGTCGCGGCCGTGGTCGCAGACCCCCACCGACACCGTGACCGCCGCCGAGTTGCACGCCAAGCTCAACACCAGCGATCCGAAGCTGCTGAGCCGGGTCCGCGAGTTCGGGCTCATCGAGCCGATCGGCGACGATGACCCGCCCCGCCAGTACATGATCAAGGACGTCGAGACCATCGACGCCTACCAGCGTCTGATGCAGATCGGCATACCGCTGCCGTACATCCTCGACCTGCAGCGACAGCTCGACGAGGACATGGACCGTGCCGCAAAGACGCTGATCAGCGCCGGCCGCCGCGCCATCACCGAAGGCCGCTTCGACGGCTGGATCCCGGAGAGCGGCGCCGAGTCGGACTGGGCGTCCACCTTCTTGGGCGAGCTGAAGGTCACCGGCCGGGTGGCGGCGCACAACACGCTCTACCGCGCGCTCGACCGCGAACTGGCACGACAGCTCGACGACTACCTGGCCGTCGCCCGCGAACGCCGGGACCAGCGCGAGAGCTGAAGGCGACCGTCTCGGATCGGGCCGCGTGAGACCGCGCTACCCGATCACGATCGGCGGGAGACCCGGTATCGGGTTCGGGATCGTCCGACGCCGGTTCTCCGGGGGCGGAGCCGGCGGCGCAGGGCCGGTCTGCGCCTCCGTCGGCGTGCGCCGCGTCGTCTTGGGCGGCGGCGGGGGCGGCGGAGGCGTGGTGTACCTGGCCAGCGGCGCCCGCGCCGCGGCGACATCGCGCGGATCCACCGAGCCGGGCACCCGGACCGGCTCGGACGCGGTGTTCGAGGTCCGGGCAGTCGGCCGGGTCGCCGATTCCGCTGCGCTCCGGTCGGGCCCCGACGTCTCATGAGCATTCATCGCCAGCGCCACGCCGCCGCCCCCGATCGCGAGCAGCGCCAGCGCCGCCACCACGATCATCCGGCCCCTCATACCCGGCTGCGGTTCGACGGCCGCGTCCGCGGGCGCCGGCTCCTCGGCAGGTGGTTCCTCGGCGCCCTCGGCATCGTCGTACACGTCCGGCAGCGCGTTGCCGAAGCGATCCAGTCCGTAGTCGGCCGGGTCGATCAGCCCGGGGTCCGCGGCGCCGGCATCCCACGCGCGGATCGGCGGCGGTGCGGGGACGGGAGCGAGCGTCTCGGTCGGCTCGTCGTCACCGCCGAAGGTCGCCGGGAAGTCGTCGCCCGGTGCGATCACCGAGAAGCCGCGTTCGGTGAGCGACTCGGACAACCCGGGCCAGGCGGTGTCGCCGGGCCCCAGCGCGATCGCATCGACCGGCAGGGCGCCCGCGAGCTCCACCACCATTCCGTGGGCGCGATTCGCCTCCGGGACGGTGGCCTCGACGACGTCGTCGAGCGTCAGCGTGAGCACCCGGATGTGCTCGTCTCCGAGGATGAGCGCACTGTCGCGTCCGGCGAGCGAGGCGCGGGCCCGGCCCACCAGGGTGACGAGCTCGGCGAAGACCTCCGGGGCCGCAGCGTCGACGCGACCGGTATCGCGCAGGTACGCGGCGATTCTGGCGTCGAGCACGTCGGGGTGGATGCGCTCCTCGACCTCGGACGCGATCACCGCACCGTTCTCGATGCGCGCGGCCCACAGTCCGGTGGGACGCAGATCGAGGGCGATCACCGCACCCGTCGGGTCGCCGGGCAGGTCGAAGTCCGCCAGCCAGGCCGGCGGTCGGCTGAGCGGGCCCGTCACGACGACTCTCCTAGTGGTGATTCGAACCCGTCACCCGCACCGGTGCCGCCGGTGCCGGCTCCGGCTCATCTCTGGAAATTGAGGTACGCCTTCGACGGCGTCGGCCCGCGCTGCCCCTGATACTTCGACCCGACCGACGCGGAGCCGTACGGGCTCTCGGCGGGGCTGGTCAACCGGAACAGGCAGAGCTGGCCGATCTTCATTCCCGGCCACAGCGTGATCGGCAGATTCGCCACGTTCGACAGTTCGAGCGTGATGTGGCCGGAGAAGCCCGGGTCGATGAAGCCCGCGGTAGAGTGCGTGAGCAAGCCCAATCGGCCGAGCGACGACTTGCCCTCCAGACGGCCCGCGAGGAAGTCGGGCAGCGAGCACACCTCCAGGGTCGAGCCGAGGACGAACTCGCCCGGATGCAGCACGAAGGGCTCGCCCTCGGCGGGTTCGACCAAGGTGGTCAACTCGTCCTGCCGCTTCGCGGGATCGATGTGCGTGTACTTGGTGTTGTTGAAGACGCGAAACAGCGAGTCCAGTCGTACGTCCACACTCGACGGCTGGACCAGGCCCGGGTCGAACGGGTCGATGCCGAGGTTCCCGGCATCGATCTCGGCACGGATGTCGCGGTCTGATAGCAGCACGATTCCTCAGACTAGAGCATGAAGGCCGAGTTCATCGAGGGTCGGGAGTGCGGAGCGCACCGGGCGGCGGTGACGTCACTGCTCGTCCCGCTGCCGGCGCCGGTACTCGTCGAGCCGGCGACCGCCGGAGACTCGGTCGCGCACCAGGAGGCTGACGAAGCGGATACCGAGACCGAGCACGATCAAACTGCTCGCCATCTGAACCGATACGGCGATCCGCGCATTCTGCGATACCGCGACCAGGTCGCCGAATCCGGTGGTCGTGAAGACCGTCAGGCAGAAGTACAGGGCGTCGACTCTGCTCAGGGCCTCGTTGAACGAACCGGGCGCGTACTCGCTGAAGAGGTAGTAGGTCGCCGAGAACGAGACGATGTAGAAGCAGATCACGGCGGCGAGCATCTCGATCGCCGTCGCGACCGGGTGGTCGGACCGGAGGAAGTGCCGGACCTCCCATACGCAGAAGCCGCCGAGCAGCGCGACGCCGACGATCATCCCGGGCACCCGCCAGGTGCTGTCGCTGCCGATCGGCAGCAGGAAGTAGCCCGCGAGGAGGACCGCCGCGGCTCCGAGCGGCCGCAGCAACGCCGCGGCCACGTGGCTCGTTCGATGGGGCGCGGTGCCGGAATCGTTCATCGAATCAATCGCACCACGCGCGGCGGACCAGGCGCAGAGAATCGCCGAACCGCCCGGTGTCCGCGCCTGTCTCGCAGCAACTCACAGCAGCGTGACGCCCCAGAGCAGCGCCCAGATCACCGCCACCAGAGCGAAGTACACCAGCAGCGCACGCCGCGACTCCGCCGCGGTCGGCGTCGAATACAGTTGCACGCCACCGAACCGGGGGAACATGTAGGTCAGCTCCAGCAATTCGCCCGCACGGACCTCACCGGTGCACTCGGCGAGGTGCTTGCGTTCGGCGCCGCGTCGGATGAACCCCGGAAACGATGCGTTCCGGGAACCACGGGGACTTCGATCCGGCCCCACTTGACCGGTGCCAGTTCGTATCCGTCAACCTCGACGCTGATCGCCGAGGAGGCGAGCACGGGATTGAAGATCGCGAAGCCGCACATGATCGCCACCCCTTCGCTCAGGTACGGCCCCTGCGGCAGCATTCCGAATGCGAGCGGCCGCGGAAGCGGCGACGGGCCGGGTCCCCACGACGGGTGGCCGCCGGGCGGTGGTTCAGTCATCGAGTCTCCGGTGGGTAGCCGATCGCGGTGATCCGAACCTAATCGGGACGGACCTCTCGCCGCGAGAGCGACCATTCGGACGGCGTACCCGCTCGGGTTCTCCACCGTGGCCCCCACAGCCGAACGGTCAGCGGGTGAACGAGCCCTCCAGCCGATTTCGCGAGCCGGGATGGATCAGCCGGGCCACACTCACCAGTCCGTGCTCGGACCAGGTCCGGCGCCGGATCAGCAGGCACGGCTCGGACCGTTCGATCTGCAGCAGCCGGCACTCCTCGGGACTGGCCAGCACCGCCTCCACCACATGCTCTCCCCGGACCAGCGGAGCCACACGGCTGAGGTAATCGTTGGGCGTGAGTTCGGTGAAGTCCTGCGCGAGATAGTCGGGCGCCTCGGCAGGATTGACGAACCTGTCCTCGACCTGGATCGGCGTCTCGTCCTCGAAATGCACCAGCACCGAGTGGAACACCGTGGCGACCCCGACGGCTTCGCTCAACGGCGCGGACGCGGTAGTGGCCTTCTCTTCGCGCACCAGCACCACCTCGGTGCGGTGCCGGTGCCCGCGCTGCTGGATCTCGTCGGCGATGTTCTTCACCTCGAACAGCGGCGACGGCGCCTTCGTTCCCGCCACAAAGGTGCCCACGCCCATCATCCGGACGATCAGCCCCTCGCCGGTGAGTTCGCGCAGTGCCCGGTTGATCGTCATCCGGGAGAGCCCCAGCGCGTTGACGAACTGGTTCTCGGACGGCAGTTGATCGCCTTCGGACCACCGGCCCGACCGGATCTGAGCCGAGACCAACCGCTTGACGCGCTCGTAGGCGGGAAGCGACTCGCCGCCGGGCTCGTCGAACAGAGCCGCGAGGTCCGCGTCGAGTTCGACCACTGCCATCGACCGCCCCTGTTCCTCGAGATCTCACCGGCCCACGAAGTCTACCGACCTCAGCCGGCCATCCGTCGCAGTTGCCGCGACGCGACGGACAGCGCGGCCAGCCCGCGGTCGGCGGAGACCGGTATCCGGGCGACCTCGTCGAGCACGGCCCGCGCCCGGCTCAGCCGGGACCCGTTGCGCTCCTCCCAGTCCGCGATCATCCGTTCGGGGCCGTCGCCGGCCACCGAGTGCATGAGAACGTCGAGGGTCAGGACGCGCACGCTGTCGTACAACTCATCCCGCAGCGCCAGCCGCGCCAGCGTGTCCCACCGGCTCTCCGTCGGCAGCGCCGACACCCTGCCGAGCAGCGGAACCAGGCCCACGTGTTCGCACAGTCGGAAGTACAGTTCCCCCGCGACGGACAGTTCGCATCCGGACCGGTCGGCGATCTCGACGACGTCGAGCAGACCGAACCGATCCAGCACCAACTCCACGTCGCGCACCAGGTCTTCGTGCGCACCGCGGCGCGCGATCGCGCGCGTACGGTCGTGCAGGTTGGTGCGGTCGGCGCCCACCAGCCAGCCGCCGAGCAGTTCCGACGCCCTCGCGATCCGCTCGCGGAACCGCGCGATCTCGGCACCGACCGCCAGCGGCTGGGGACGACGATTCAGCATCCAGCGCGCCGCCCGGTCGAGCAGCCGCCGGGAGACCAGCACGAGTTCGTCGGCGACCGCGGCGGGGACATCGGCCGTACCGATGCGCGACCAGAGCTCCGGCAACCCGAACACCTCCGTCACCACGACGAACGCCCGCGCGGCGTCGTCCGTGGACGCCCCCACCTCCTCGGCGAGCCGGAAGACGTAGGCGAGGCCACCGCCCGCGACCACGCGGTTGGTCAGTTCGGTCGCGATGATCTCGCGGCGCAACCGATGCCGATCGATCGCGTCCGCGTGCGCGCGGTTCAGCGGCTGGGGGAAGTACTCGCGCAGGATCGGCACGCAGACGTCGTGGTCGACGAGGTCGCCTGCCAGCAGTTGCTCTTTCAGTTCGAGTTTGACGTGCGCCATCAGCGTCGCGAGTTCGGGGGCGGCGAGGCCCTCCCCCGCCCGCTTGCGAGCGGCGATCTCGGCGCGGTCCGGCAGCACTTCCAATGCGCGGTCGAGCGCGCCTGCGGCCTCCAGTGCCGCGATCTGCCGGGCGTGCACTCCGAGTTGCGCCGGCGCCTCGGTGAGGGCGGTACCGATCACCGCGTTCTGGGAGACGTTGTCCGCCAGTACCAATGCCGCGACCTCGTCCGTCATGGCCACGAGCAACCGCGCCCGCGCTTCGGCGTCGATCTCACCGGCGCCCACCAGGTCGTCCAGCAGGATCTTGATGTTCACCTCGTGGTCGGAGCAGTCCACGCCGGCGGAGTTGTCGAGGGCGTCGGTGCCGACCTTGCCGCCGCCGCGCGCGAACTCGATGCGGGCGGCCTGCGTCAGGCCGAGATTGCCGCCCTCCCCGATCACACGGGCGCGCAGGTCGCCGGCGTCCACGCGCACGGCGTCGGTGCCCTTGTCCCCCGCGTCGGCGTGAGACTCGGTGCCCGCCTTCACATAGGTGCCGATGCCGCCGTTCCACAGCAGGTCGACGGGTGCGCACAGGATCGCCCGGATCAGCTCCGGCGGGGTCAGTTCGGTGACGGACTCGTCGAGGCCGAGTGCCCGGCGCACCGGCGCACTGACCGGCACGGACTTCACGCCGCGCTCCCACACCCCGCCTCCCGCGCTGATGAGCGCACTGTCGTAGTCGGCCCACGACGACCGCGGCAGCTCGAACAGCCGCCGCCGCTCCGCGTACGATGACGCGGCGTCCGGGTCGGGATCGAGGAAGATGTGCCGGTGGTCGAAGGCCGCGACCAGCCGGATGTGTTCGCTGCACAGCATCCCGTTGCCGAAGACGTCGCCGCTCATGTCGCCGATCCCCGCGACCGTGAAGTCCTCGGCACCGACGTCGACGCCGAGTTCGCGGAATCGGCGGGTCACCGCCTGCCACGCCCCGCGGGCGGTGATGCCCATCTGTTTGTGGTCGTAGCCGACCGAGCCGCCGGAGGCGAAGGCGTCGCCGAGCCAGAAACCGTATTCGGCGGCCACCTCGTTGGCGATGTCGGAGAACGACGCGGTGCCCTTGTCTGCGGCCACCACGAGGTAGGCGTCGTCACCGTCGTACCGGACCAGGCCGGCGGCCGGAATCACGGCACCGGTGGCACGGTCGACGTTGTCGGTGACGTCGAGCAGCGAGCGGATGAACAGGCGGTAACCGGAAACGCCCGCCGCGCGCAGCGCCGCACGATCGGCTTCGGCGTCACCGGTCGCGGCGGGCGGGCGGCGCAGCACGAACCCGCCTTTCGCTCCGACCGGAACGATCACCGCGTTCTTCACCGCCTGTGCCTTCACCAGACCGACGACCTCGGTGCGGAAGTCCTCACGCCGGTCCGACCAGCGAAGCCCGCCGCGGGCGACCGCCCCGAACCGCATGTGCACACCCGCCATCGACGGTGAGTGAACGAAGATCTCGTGTCGCGGGCGCGGCTGCGGCAGTTCGGCGATGGCGCGCGGATCGAGTTTGAGTGCCAGCGCCTCGCGTTCGGGCGTGGCGAAGTAGTTGGTGCGCACGGTGTTCCGCACCACGTCGACCAATGCGCGCAGGATCCGGTCCTCGTCGAGACCGAGCACCGTCTCGATCAGCGCCGATACCTCGGCCGCCGCGGCCTCGCCCCCGTCGCCGGTCGCGGCGGCCGGGTCGAACCGGGCGGTGAAGTGCCCGACGATCCCCGCGGCGATGTCCGGGTGACGGCGCAGGACGTCGGCGACGTAGGCGCTGCTGTACGGCAGTCCGCCCTGACGGAGGTATTCGGCGCAGGCGCGCAGCACGGTCACCTGTCGCCAGTGCAGTCCGGCGCGGGCCGCCAGTTCGCCGAGCGCGTCCGGCTCGGTCCGTCCGTGCCACAGCGCCCGCACGGCGGCGGCGAAGCGCGCCGCGAAGGCCTCGAAACCGTCGGTCGGGGCGCTCGGGTAGCGGACCGTGAACTCGTACACCCAGCACGGCACCTCGGTCGGCGAGACCAGCGCGTACGGACGCTCGTCGAGCACTTCGACGCCGAGACTCTGCAGCAACGGCATCACGTCGCCCAGCGACGCCGGCTGTCCGCCGACGTACAGCGACAGCCGGTGCCGGTCCGCCGCGGCCGGGTCAGCGGCGAGGCGGACATCCAGGTCCCCGGCGGCGAGCCCGGCCAGAACGTCCAGGTCCACGCGAGCGCGCCGAGGCTCGAAGTCCTGCTTGTACCCGGCGGGCAGCCCGGAGACGAACCGTGCGAGTGAGTCGCGGATGTCGGTCTGTGCGCCGTCGAGGGCCGCCTCGTCCCATCGGCGGAAGACGCGGGCGAGGGCGTCGTCGATCCCGCCCGCGGCGGTGTCTCCGGCGTCCGTGTGGTCGGCGTCGGTGTGGACGAGGGCGGCGGTGTCGGTGGGAGATGCGGTGTCCATTTCAAGGGACCCTTCCGCCGGAGACCACGCTGCATCCGGCTGATCGTCGTGTCCGTTCGGGTGGTCGAACTTCTCGCGTCCCGGGACCGGTTTCGGAACCGCCCCTTGACACGAATCTGTATAGACAGGAATATACAAGTCATACTTGCAGAACGTGAGCCAGTACACAACCACCGATAAACACGACGCAGAACACCAGGAGTTCTCATGGACATCACCTCGCCCGGCCACGAAGCCCGCCCCGTCCGCGCACCGCGCGGCTCCGAGCTGAACACCCTCGGGTGGCAGCAGGAGGGCGCGCTGCGGATGCTGATGAACAACCTCGACCCCGAGGTCGCCGAACGCCCGGACGACCTGGTCGTCTACGGCGGCACCGGTCGCGCCGCCCGCAGCTGGGCCGCGTTCGACGCGATGGTGGCCACGCTCAAGACCCTCAAGGACGACGAGACCATGCTGGTGCAGTCCGGCAAGCCGGTCGGCGTCTTCCGCACCAACGAGTGGGCGCCGCGCGTGCTGCTGGCCAACTCCAACCTCGTCGGCGACTGGGCCAACTGGGAGGAGTTCCGCAGGCTCGAGGAACTCGGGCTGACCATGTACGGCCAGATGACGGCCGGCTCGTGGATCTACATCGGCAGCCAGGGCATCCTGCAGGGCACCTACGAGACCTTCGGTGCCGTGGCCCGCAAGCGCTTCGGCGGCACGCTGGCCGGGACGATCACCCTCACCGCCGGCCTCGGCGGCATGGGCGGCGCGCAGCCGCTGGCGGTCACGATGAACGACGGCGTCGCGATCTGCGTGGAGTGCGACCCGGCCCGCATCGACCGCCGGATCGCGCATCGCTACCTCGACGCGAAGGCCGAGACCGTCGACGAGGCGCTCGATCTGGCGACCAGGGCCCGCGACGAGCGCCGACCGCTGTCGATCGGCCTGCTCGGCAACGCGGCCGAGATCTTCCCGCAGCTGCTGGAGATGAACGCCCCGATCGACATCGTCACCGACCAGACCTCCGCGCACGACCCGCTGTCGTACCTGCCCGTCGGGATCTCCCTCGAGGACTGGCACACGTACGCCCAGAAGGATCCGCAGTGGTTCACCACGGAGTCGCAGCGCTCGATGGCCGCGCACGTGGAGGCGATGGTCGGGTTCATGGATCGCGGCGCCGAGGTCTTCGACTACGGCAACTCGATCCGCGACGAGGCCCGCAAGGGCGGCTACGAGCGGGCGTTCGAGTTCCCGGGCTTCGTTCCGGCCTACATCCGCCCGCTGTTCGAGGAGGGCCTCGGCCCGTTCCGGTGGGCGGCGCTGTCGGGCGACCCGAAGGACATCGAGGCCACCGACAAGGCCATCCTCGAACTGTTCCCGGAGAACGAGCACCTGCGGCGCTGGATCACGATGGCCGGTGAGCGGGTGGAGTTCGAGGGACTGCCCGCCCGCATCTGCTGGCTCGGTTACGGAGAGCGGCACCGTGCCGGACTCAAGTTCAACGAGATGGTCGCCAGCGGCGAACTGTCGGCGCCGCTGGCCATCGGCCGCGACCACCTCGACTCCGGTTCGGTGGCCTCGCCCTACCGCGAGACCGAGGACATGGCCGACGGTTCGGACGCGATCGCCGACTGGCCGCTGCTCAACGCACTGGTCAACACGGCGTCCGGCGCCTCCTGGGTGTCGATCCACCACGGCGGCGGCGTCGGCATGGGACGCTCGATCCATGCCGGTCAGGTGTGCATCGCCGATGGAACCGAACTCGCCGCGCAGAAGATCGAACGGGTCCTCACCAACGACCCGGGCATGGGCGTCATCCGGCACGTGGACGCCGGCTACGACCACGCCACCGAGACCGCGCGCACCCGCGGCGTGCGCATCCCGATGGCCGAGAGCTGACCGATGACCTCAGACGGATCGGTTCTCATCACCGGCATCGGCACGTTGATCACCAACAGCCCGGAGCTCGGCGACGGTCCGCTGGGACTGCTCCACGACGCCGCGATGGTCTTCCGCGACGGCGTCGTGGAGTGGGTCGGCCCCGCCGCCCGGGTTCCGGACGGCGCCGCGCACCACCGCTACGACGTGGACGGACGCGCCGTGCTGCCGGGCTTCGTGGACAGTCACGCACATCTGGTGTTCGGCGGTGAACGCGCCGAGGAGTTCGCGGCCCGGATGACGGGCGAGCCGTACGGCGCGGGAGGTATCCGTACCACCATCGCCGCCACCCGCGGCGCCTCCGACGACCAGCTCGACGCCAACATGGCGCGGCTGGTGCGCGAGGCGCTCGCCGCCGGGAGCACCACGATCGAATGCAAGTCCGGTTACGGGCAGGACATCGACACCGAGATGCGCAGCCTTCGCGTCGCGGGCCGGCACACCGGTGAGACGACGCTGCTCGCCGCGCACGTGACGCCGCCCGAATACACCGGTCGCACCGACGATTACGTCGAGATGGTCTGCGAGCGGATGATCCCCGACTGCGCACCGCACGCGAAGTGGATCGACGTCTTCTGCGAGACCGGCGCGTTCGACCGCGACCAGTCCGAGGCGGTGCTGCGTGCCGGCATCGACGCCGGGCTGACCGCGCGAGTGCACGGCAACCAGCTCGGCCCCGGCCCCGGCGCGCAGTTGGCCGTCGAGCTCGGCGCCGCGTCGGTGGACCACGTCACGCACACCACCGCCGACGACGTCGAAGCGCTGGCCGCGAGCAGCACGGTCGCGACCCTGCTGCCCACCGCCGACTTCTGCACGCGCAGCAGCAGATACCCCGACGCCCGCGCGATGCTCGACGCCGGCGTCACCGTGGCGCTGGCCGCCGACTGCAATCCCGGCACCAGTTACACCACGAGCATCCCGCTGTGCATCGCGCTGGCCGTGCGGGAGATGCACATGAGTCCCGACGAGGCGGTCTGGGCCGCCACCGCCGGCGGAGCAGCGGCCTTGCAGCGCAACGACATCGGCCGGCTGACGGTGGGATCGCGCGCCGACGCGATCGCGCTGGACGCACCGTCGCACATACATCTGGCCTATCGGCCGGGAGTTCCCCTGGTCCGCGAGGTGTGGAAGAACGGGGCACTCGTCCCCGCCCGACACTGACAACCGAAGATTGAGAGGCACAAGCGATGTCGATGACCGGACTCGTGGATGTGACACCCGAACCGTGGTCGGAGCGAGACGACGGCCCGGGTGCCGGGCATGTGCGGTGGCATCACGTGGTGCGCCCGCTCGTCGCCGACGATCCGCCCGCCGCCGACTCCCCCGCCCCCACCACGATCGTCGGCTTCGCCAGCGACGAAGGGGTACGCCGCAACAAGGGCCGCACCGGAGCGGCGACGGGGCCCGGTGCACTGCGGCGCGCGTTGGCGCCGATGGCCCTGTCCGGACCGATCAGCGTCTTCGACGCCGGCGACGTCGCTGTCACCGACGGCGAGCTGGAAGCCGGCCAGGAGCGGCTCGGCCGGTCCGCAATGAGCATCGTTGTAAGTGACACCAACCACGTTGTCTATACATGTATAGACGTGTGCTCCCGCTCGGTCAAGACCGCCGTCGCCGCATCGCCATGTCCGTCCGTCTCATGAGGACGCGGAGGCGGGGCCGACGCCGGATGCTCGAGCCGTCACAGCAGACGGAATACGTTGCGGCGGGCGATGTACGGACCGTCCGAGGAATGGTCGGGGCAGCGGGTCGGCGCCGCGTCAGCTCGCCCGACGACGTGGCGTTGAGACCGCGCCTGGTGCGGCGATCGCAGATGCACTCGTCGAGTGTCGCCATGCGGTGGACTCAGAGTCCGATCGAGACGTCCGGAGTCGGGTGCGGGCGAGCCCGCACCTACTCGCAGATGTTGACTCACAGTTGCCTCGCAACGCGAAATCCCCCGGCCAGAAGCACTCTGACCAGGGGATTTCGTGGAGCCGATGACGGGAATCGAACCCGCACTCTCAGCTTGGGAAGCTGATGTTCTACCACTAAACTACATCGGCACTGCGAGGCGATCTCGCGGCTCCAAGACTAGCAAACCGCCGTCGACTCGCAGTGACCGACGCTCCGGAAGCCGTCAGGTGTGACGGCTTCCGTCAGGCCGTCCAGTGCGGATCACGGCCCGACAACCCGACGAGCCTGTCGAGCGGCGGGGCGGTCTCAGGAACCGGCACGCTAGCCGCGAAGGCCTTGCCCTCGCCCTGGAAGTCCGGGGTGAGCATCCCGGGCGCGAACTCCAGCGAAGCCTCCAGCGCGCTGTCGGCGGGCGCCCAGGGTCTCCCGGCCGCGCGAGCCAGGTCCCAACCGTGAACCTGGTACTCCCACAACATCATCGACAGAGCCATGTCTCCGGGCATCGCGGACTCTCCGATTCGGAGCGGTTCGGCGGCGGCCTCCGGCAGCACGACGTCGAGTCGTTCGGCGAGCTCCCGTACCTGGTCGCCGCCGGTGCCGGCCACAGACACCGCGCCCGGATCACTGCAGAGATGGTCGTCTGAAGTGAATCCGTCGGTGAACGCGGTCAACCACCCCACGACGTGGGCCCGCAACGTCTGAAAGTCGAACTCGCTGCATGGAGTCGGAGCGTCGAGCGGAGTGTCTGAGGCACCGTCGAGAACGTCGGCGAGGCTCTTCAGGGTCTGGTTCAGGGCAGTGGACGTTTCCATGATTCGACGGTACGACCACACACTCCCGAGGTCTTGAAGATTTCCGACATCTCCACCGACCGCTCACGGACCAGTTTTGTCGGACCTGAGTGATAGCGTTCAGGTATTCAAGAAAACATGGTTTGAACAGCTGAAACACTCGGGGGAGGTGGCAGCGATGACCGATCCGATCACCGATTCGATCGCCACTGTCGTCGCCACCGGCGCGCTGCCGGGGCGGCCCGCCGAACTACTCGCCCTGATCGATGCCGCGGCGGTCAAACTCGCCGAGACCTCCCTGTCACCGGAGACCGAACCGGAACTGCTGGCCCACACACAGACCGCCGAACGCATCCGGCGACGCTGGGACGGCGTTTCGTCCAGATTGTTGGTGGAGGTCTCCGACCGCAACGCGCACCGCACCGCCGGCTACCTGAAGCCACACCAATACCTCTCACAAGGGCTGCGGCTGGGAACCCGCGAAGCGGGTCGACGGCTCCGGATGACCGAGACCATCGGCGAGTTCTCCAACTTCCAAGGTGAAACCCTGCCTCCACGCAAGCCCGCCACCGCCGCCGCGGTCGCGGCCGGGACCGTCGGCGCCGAACACGCGTTGGTGATCTCCGCGGTGCTGGCGAAAGTACCGGCCTGCATCTCGCCGGAGGTCAAAGCCCGCGCCGAAGCCGAACTCGCTCACGCTGCGGCCGGACTGAATCCGGATGATCTGGGCAAGGTCGGTGACCGCCTGCTCGCTCACCTGGACCCCGACGGTCAGGAAAGCGATCACGTCGACCGGCAACGCCAACGCGGAATCACCATCCTCCCGCAAGACCGACAACTCATGAGCAAAGTGCGCGGCGCGATGACTCCGGAGTTGCGGGCGAAGTTCGAGGTGATCTTGACCGCCTGGGCCGCACCCGGGATGAACAATCCCGCCGACCCGGATTCGCCGACTGGAACCATCGACGCCGACGGCATCGACGCCGAGGCTTTGGCGGCGGCGCGGGGCCGGGATCTGCGCAGCGCCGCTCAGCGCACACACGACGCACTGCTGGCGTTGTGTGATTACGTTCTCGCCCACGGCGGACTCGGAGCACCGAACCGGATACCAGCCGAGTTGGTCATCACCGTCACCGACCAAGAACTCGCCGCCCACGCCGGCATCGCATTGACCGCCACCGGCACCCGCGTTCCGATCGGCGAACTCGTCCGGCTCGCCGCCGAGGCTGTGCCGCATTTGGCGGTCTTCCGGAATCACACCAGCGAGGTCCTCTACCAGGGCCGCGGTGCGCGGTGTGCGAGCAAGGCGCAGCGGTTGGCGTTGTTCGCCCGCGACCGCGGCTGCACCGCCCCTGGCTGCGACCGCCCGTTCGCGCAGACTCAGGCCCATCACGCACCGGACTGGATCACCCCGGGAGGGCGCACCGACATCGACGCTCTCGGCGCCGCGTGCGGGCGCCACAACCGCGCCGTCGGCACCAACCGCGGCCAATGGGAGACCACCACCCTCACCGACGGACCCGATGCCGGACGCATGGCCTGGCGACCAGCCACCACCAATCACCCCTGGCGCCTGAACCCCATCCACCACGCCGGACAAGCACGGCACCTGTACCCACGAGAACTCCCCCAGCCACCTCCGCAGACGCAACCCGCACAGCCGAGAGCCGGATCCCGTCCGTACCACGCGGCCTGATCGGGCGCGCGGGACCGCGAATGCGGCCACTTCCCCCGAAATGAGACTATCGTCACACTCATGGGAGGGGCTCATCCGTCGCGCCGTCGCGCCATGTCGGTCCGAGTCAATCCTGCTCTGCTCCTGGCTGCGGCTCTCGCCCTCGCGCTCGCGTTGAGTGCCGCACTGACCCCGGCGATCCCGTCCAGTCTCACCGCCTCCGCCGAGGCCAAGCCGGCCGGCTCACTGCCGTCCACGTTCCTCTGGGGTGTCGCCTCCTCCGGTTTCCAGTCCGAAGGCGACTCCCCCGACAGCAACTGGACTCGCTACATCGCGAAGGGTGCGACCGACGATCCGATCGGGACGTCCGTCGATTTCCGGCATCGCTACGCATCAGACATAGCGCTGGCGAAGAGCCTCGGCGCCAAGGTCTACCGCATCGGCATCGAATGGGCCCGCATCGAACCGCGCCCCGGCCACCTGGCTGCACGAGAACTCGACTACTACGACGACGTCGTGCGCACCATCGTCGCCGCGGGAATGCGGCCGATGATCACCCTCGACCACTGGGTGTACCCGGGTTGGATCGCCGACCGCGGCGGATGGTCCGACCCCGGCACACTCGACGCCTGGCTGCGGCACAACCGGATCGTCGTCGACCGGTACGCCAAGTACCACCCGCTCTGGATCACGATCAACGAACCGGCCGCGTACGTCCTGAAAGAGGTCCAATACGGTGGCATACCGAAGAAATCGGTGACGCTGATGGTCGACAGACTCGTCAAGGCCCACCAGACCATCTACCGATACATTCACGCCAAAGACCCTGGCGCCCAGGTCAGCTCCAATGTCGCCTACATTCCGACCATCGAGCCCGGCCTCGACCAGGCCTTCCTCAACCGCATCCGCAACCAGCTCGACTACGTCGGACTCGATTATTACTACTCCATCTCCCCGACCGACCCCACGGCCGTGTACGCCGCGACGAGCGAGTTCTGGAAGGCGGCGGCGGCGACCGACGGCGTGTACTACGCGCTCCGCGACATGGCGCACCGCTTCCCGGGCAAGCCGCTCTACGTCGTGGAGGCGGGCATGGCCACCGAGAACGGCAAGCCCCGGCCGGACGGGTACCGGCGCGCCGACCATCTCCGCGACCTCGTCTACTGGATCCAGCGCGCCCGCCGCGACGGACTCCCGGTGATCGGCATGAACTACTGGAGTCTCACCGACAACTACGAATGGGGCAGCTACACACCGAGATTCGGTCTCTACACCGTGAACGTCAAGACCGATCCCACGCTCCGGCGGATCCCCACCGACGCCGTGACCGCCTTCCGTGGCATCACCGCCGAGGGCGGCGTCGGGACGCGCTACCGGCCGACCCGTCCCGCGACCGTGTGCTCACTGGTGGCAGCCCCGGCCAGCTGCCTGATGCCCGCACGATGACCGGCACTCAATCCGGCCACCGCCCGGCCTGCTTCAGTGCCAACCGAAGCGCGTACTCGAGCTGACCGTTGACGCTGCGCAGGTCGTCCGCCGCCCATTTGGCGATCGCCGCATGCACGTCCGGGTCCAGCCGCAGCAGCACCTTCTTCTGCTCGCGCTTCGCCGGACGGGAAGCGCCCGACTGCTCGGTCATCAGGCGTACAGGGTTCCCGCGTTGACCACCGGCTGCGTGGCACGGTCACCGCACAGCACCACCAGCAGATTCGAGACCATCGCCGCGCGACGCTCCTCGTCCAGCTCGACGACGCCCTGTTCGGCGAGCCGGTCGAGCGCGAGACCGACCATCCCCACCGCACCCTCGACGATCTGCTGACGCGCCGCCACCACCTGCGCGGCCTGCTGTCGGACGAGCATCGCCTGCGCGATCTCGGGCGCGTAGGCCAGGTGCGTGATCCGAGCCTCGATGATCTCGATGCCCGCCATCTGGGTGCGCTCACGCAGTTCGACGGTCATCTCCTCCGCGATGGTGGCACCGTCGCGCAGGCTGATGGTGTCGGTCTGATGCGAGTCGTACGGATAGCTCGTAGCCAGATGACGTACCGCCGCCTCCGACTGGATGGCGACGTACTCCTCGTAGTCGTCGACCGCGAACGCCGCCTTGAAACTGTCGACGACGCGATAGACCACCACCGCCGCGATCTCGACCGGATTGCCGTCCGCATCGTTGACCTTGAGCTTCTGAGTCTCGAAGTTGCGGATACGCAGCGAGATGGTCCGGCGATCGGTCAGCGGCGTCACGAGGAAGAAGCCCGCGTCGCTCACCGAACCGATGTAGCGGCCGAAGAACTGCAGCACCTTGGCCTCGTTGGGGCTGACCGTCGTCAGACCGGTCATCGTCAGCAGGGCCGCGAAGCCCACGATCACCGCGAGCACGGTGACGACGATGAGCGCGGGCGACGCCCCGTCCGACACCGCTGCGATGGTCGCGATCACCGCCACCACGCAGGCGATCACCACCACCAGCGATCCGAGCAGACCGATGAACCCGTTGGTCCGCCATGCATTCCGAAAGTCCACAGCGACACCCTCCCGTCGACGGCGGACCGGTCGTCCACCACTAGCAGGATGATATCACTGAGCTATCAGCGGCACGGCTGATCGCATGAGTCAGCTCGCCGGGCCGGAGACCTTGGTCATGCGGCGGGTTCCGGAGCGCACCTTCCACGACTGCGCGTGATACTCGCCGGTGTGCCGGTCGGCGCGGTCGTTGAGCGAGTACCAGTCCATCTGGGCCGCTGCGGGATCGACGGTCAGCACCCCGTACCCGTGGGCGTCCGTGTCGACCCAGCGGGCGTGCCGATTCGTCGCCGTGATGGCGGCCGCGGCGGCGTTCCCGACCGTGTGCTCGGGCGCCTTCACCATGTCGTCGAGATTGTTCGACGTCACCGAGGTCACCACGAACTCCGTGCCGAGTGTGCCCGCGCCCGGATAGTCGGCGGGCTTGCGCGGAATCTCATTGGCCCACGACATGTGGATGTCGCCGGTGAGGAACACCAGATTCTTCTTGCCCGCGCGGTCGGCGGCGTCGAGCAGTCGCGCCCGATCCTTCGTATAACCGTCCCACTGGTCGGTGTTGAAGGGCACGCCGTTCTCCGGAACACCGATCAGATCGGTGATCGCCTTGGTCGTGTCCGGGTTCAGCGGCGGCAACAGCACCGGCGAGATCATCACGGAGTTGCCGATGAGCTGCCATCGGGTGGTGGAGGTGACGATGCCGCCGGTGACCCACTCCATCTGCGCACGACCGGTGATCGTGGTGGCGCCGGCGTCGGACTGCTTGCTGAACCTCGACGCCTCGCGGTCCCGATAGGTCCGCAGATCGAGCATCGACAACTCGAGCAGCCTGCCGTAACGCAATCGCCGGTAGATGTGCCGGTTGTTCGCCGAGACGACCGGCCGAACCGGCATCCACTCGTAATACGCCTTGTCCGCGTTGGCCTTTCGTGCCGCCCACGACCCCTGCCTGGCGGGATCGTGATTCTCCGCCCCCGAGCGATACGAGTTGTCGGCGGTCTCGTGATCGTCCCAGGTCGCGATGAACGGGAGCGCGCGATGCAGTTGCTGCAGGTCGGGGTCGGTCTTGTACTGGCCGTGTCGGATGCGGTAGTCCGCCAGCGAGACGATGTCGTGCGCCGGGCGGTGGATCCGCACCGGGCCGTTCTTCCCGCCGTATTCGCCTGCGCCGTACTCGTAGATGTAATCACCGAGATGAATGACGGCGTCGAGCTCCGTCCGCTGGGCCAGGTGCCGATAGGCAGCGAAATAGCCCGCCTCCCAGTTGGAGCAGCTCACGACTCCGAAGCGAGCCTTCGCGACATCGGCGTCGGTGGCGGGCGCGGTCTTGGTGCGGCCGACCGGCGACACGGCGCCCGCAGCCGGCCCTCCGGTGACCCGGAACCGGTACCAGTAGACGCGGGCCGGCGCGAGTCCGCCGACGTCGACCTTCACCGTGTGATCGCGTGAGGCGTCGGTGGTGACCGAGCCCGAGGCGACCGTCGATCCGAAGTGCTCGTCCGCCGACATCTCCCAGACCAGATTCGACGACGGCCCGCGTCCGGAGCCGGGCGTCGCCTCCGCGGTCGGAGTGACGCGCGTCCAGAGGATGACACCGTTCGGCAGCGGATCGCCGGAGGCCACTCCGTGCTGGAACGCCGCCCGCGGGCCGGGCGCGCCCCGGGCGTCACCCGCCGCGACGACAGAGGGAACACCGAGGGCCAGCGCGCCGGCCCCGGCGGCGCCCATGAAGGCACGCCGGGAGACTGGGAGGGAGGTTCGTTTCTCAGACATCGCGAGAAGGCTGGCAGAGACAGGTTACTCGTCAGTAAACGCAAGTCGGCGCCGACATGGCGAATAGTGCTGGAATCGAACACCTTTCGTTCACGTAGACGTGGAACCATCACGCCCATGACCGACAACAGCCCCCAGCCGCACCGCCGCGGCCTCAATCGACGCACCTTCCTCGCGGGCGCCGCCGCCACCGGCGCGGCCGCCGGCCTCGGAGCACTGGGATCCACCGCCCGGGGAGCCGGAACCGCCTCCGCGGCGTCCCGCTTCCCCCTCCCGTCGAAGGCGTCGAGCCTCCACGTCCTGGTGACCGGCGACGCGGGCACCGGCGAGAAGCCCCAGTACGCGGTAACCGCCGCCGCTCGGAGGATCCACGCGACCACTCCGTTCGACCTCGCCCTCGGTCTCGGCGACAACATCTACGAGACCGGCCCGAAGGGCCCGGACGACCATCAATTCACCACCAAGTTCGAGAAGCCGAACGCCGGTCTCGACTTCCCGTGGCTGATGACGCTCGGCAATCACGACAACACCGCCGTGTTCCCCGGCGACGGCGGCTGGCTGCTGCGCGGCGACGCCGAGGTGGCCTACCACCGGCGCTCCCGCCGCTGGTACATGCCCGCGCGCTATTACAGCGTCCCGCTCGGCGTCGCCGACGTCTTCGTCCTCGACATGAACCCCCTCGCCGCCTACATTCCGCCCTTCCTGTCCCCCGAGTGGGAGCCCGGCGGCCACTACATGACGCGCCAGGCGGCATGGCTCGACCGCGCGCTGCGGACTTCGACTGCACCTTGGAAGATCGTCTGCACCCATCACCCGTACGCGAACAACGGACCACACGGGCCGGCAGGCGACTTCGACGGCCTCCCGGCCCCGCTGAACGGCGTGGAGATGAAGCGGTTCATCGAGAAGCACGTCGCGGGCCGCGCGCACTTCCTGTTCTCCGGACACGATCACAGCCAGCAGGTCCTCGAGAACGTCTCCGGACTCAAGGGCACGCGCCAGATCGTGTCCGGGGCCGCGGCGAAGTCGGTGAACGGCCGCTCCGCCGGCCGCTTCCGGGCCAAGTACGAGAACTACCGCGACCGCGGATTCATGACGCTCGCGATCGATTCCACATCGGTGGTTCTGACGGCCCACGAAGTGGCCGCGAACGCGTCCGGGCCGACGGAGGCCTTCACCACGACGTACCGACGCTGACGTCGAAGTACCTACACCGCACAGTCCCGATCCATCGGACTTTTCGCTGAAAACCCCTCCCCCGACCGACTGACGGCGCTAGTTTCAAGCAATCCATCTCAGTCGTTCGTCGCATCTCGTCGCGGGTCGCCGACCAGGGGAGGCTTCAGATGTCCAAGCTCACGACTCGACGGATCCTGGCCGCCTCCGCCGTGGCCATCGTCGCCGCAGGCGCGTCAGCGGCACCGGCGCACGCGGCGTCGACTCCGGGGGTATCGGCGACATGCGCACCCGGTGAATCGGCCGATGCGAGCATCCGCAATCCGATCAACGGCAACGTCCTGATCCCGATCACCGCCGACTGCAAACGGGCGGCACCGGTCACGGCGGCACTGGGTGACGGGTTGCTCCGCCTGTTCGGTCAGGAACCGATCCTGCGGGACCTCAACCAGGCGATCGCCGTCGGTCCGGCACTGCCGACCAAGGCCTCCATCGCGGGCGGCGGGATCACCGCCGCGATCGCGGTCACGGCGGTGAGGCGCATTCGCTCGCCAATGTGCTGAGCCTCGGTGTCGCCGCCGGTCTCCTCGGCGGAAAGGCCTCGGCCAATGCGACGGTGCTCGGAGCCTCCGTGGCGGTGGCAACGGTGACGGGCGCGCGCGCCGAGGCCACCGCCCTCCCCGCGGCACTCGCCTTCAGCACCGCCGACGCCCGCGGACGCACCACGACGACCACGGCGTTCGGCGGGGTCACCTCGGCGAGCAGTGGCAAGGGGCCCGGCAACGGCGCGATCTGTACGGCGGCCTTCGGCACCGCCGAGGTCCGCTCCGGAAACTCGGTGACCGACTCCTGCACCAGCGTGGGATTCCTGTTCCAGCGGACGCAGCACGACGACGGCCCGATCGCTCTCTCGGTCAAGAACCCGCTCGACGTGAGCCTGGTGAATCCCTTCGGCGAATCACTCGGCGACCTCGTCGGTGTGGTCGGCTCGGTGGTCGACGTTCCGGACGCGGTGCACGATCTCCTCGGTGCGCGGATGGTGCCGCGCCTGAACAGCGATGTGGTCCGCGTCGTGATGGATCCCGCCCGGCCGCGACTGGAGACCGACATCCCGGCCTGGCTGCGCGGCGAGACGCGACCCAAGGGCCGTTAGCCTGCGGTGCCGTCGTCCGCCGAGTTCGCGGAGGCGGCACGCGCGCCGCGTCCCCACCGGGCGATCGCGACGCCCCAGAACGCCAGCCACAGGCTCATCCCGCCGACCTGGATCCGCTGGGCCAGTCCCAGCCGGTAGTCGCCGCCGAGCCGGTCGGCGGCCAGCATCCAGACGGTCGCGAGCACGACGACGGCGAAGACCAGACCGCCCCCGTAACGCAGCCACGCCCAGTCGCCCCGCCGCCAGGCCGCCAATGACGCCGCGACCATCGCCACGAAGATCGCGAACACCGCGAGCGAGCTCGTGAGGGCGTGAACGTGCTGCAACTGCGGCAGCAGGCCGCGTGACTCGGATGGGCACCCCGGGTCGCGACCGGCCAGACACTCGATCGGCATCAGCGCGTCGGCGATGGTCGACGCACCGAACGCGCCGATCGCCACCGCGGCGGTGATCGAGAACCTGTTGCGCACCAGCGACGGCGGCCAACCGAGGCCGAACGCGGCGAGCAGCGAGAAGACCCCGGTCAGCACGTCGCCAGTCACGTAGACATCGCGGTGCGGCATGTGGCCGCTGTCGAGCTCGGACAGGAACGAGCGCATCGGATCGAGTCCGGAATGCAGGAACAGGTCGAGCACCCACGACGAGTAGCAGACCCCCGCCAACACCAGCATCGCGCCGACGAAGGCGGATCTGGCTCGTAATCCGTGCACGACGTCGGAGTCTACCGAGGTCGGCGCCCGACCGGTTCGCGCCGAGTCCCGTCGACGGCCCCTCGAACGTTTACATCGGCTGATGGTAGCTTTCTGGACCATGTCACCTCGCGAACTCCAGAACGTCTATGTCCTGGGCGGTAACCGGATCCCCTTCGCTCGTTCCAACGGCGCCTACCTGGGCGAGACGAACCAGACGATGCTCACCGCCGCGTTGAACGGCCTCGTCGACCGCTTCGGTCTCCACGACGTACGCCTGGGCGGGGTGGCCGGCGGCGCTGTCGTCAAGCTCGCCCGCGACCACAGCCTCACCCGCGAAAGCCTTCTCGACACCCCGCTGTCGCGGGCTACTCCCACCGTGGACGTGCAGCAGCAGTGCGCCACCGGAGGCCAGGCCGTGGTTCACATCGCGAACAAGATCGCGTGCAGCCAGATCGAGTCCGGCGTCGCATGCGGTGCCGACACCACCTCCGATCCGCCGATCGGATTCGGTCCTCGGCTGCGCAACCGGCTCGTCCGGGTCAACGCTGCCCGCAGCCTCCCCGACCGCCTGCGCGAGGCCGTGCAGATCCCGCTGTCATTGGACTTCGACGTCCCCAGCCCCGCCGAGCGCCGAACCAACCTCGTTCCCGGTGCCGCCCAGGCGGTGACCGGCGCGGCGTGGAACGTCACTCGCGCCGACCAGGACCGCATCGCGCTCGACTCCCACCACAATCTGGCGCGGGCCTACGACGACGGATTCTTCGACGACCTGCTGACCCCGTTCGCCGGGCTCGCCGAGGACGACAACCTGCGACGCGGTCTGACCGCCGAACGGGTCGCGGCGCTCGCACCGTGTTTCGGCGGGCCCGACGGCACGATGACGCCGGCGAACTCGACCACGCTGACCGACGGGGCGTCGTCGGTCCTGATGGGCACGGCCGCGTGGGCGCAGAGCCGCGATCTGACCCCGCTCGCCCGGCTGGTGGACGCACAGAGCTGGGCGGTCGACTACGTGGACGGCGACCCGAAGACGCAGGGCGTGCTGATGGCGCCGGTGTACGCGGTCGACGAACTGCTGCGCCGCAACGGCCTCGCCCTGCAGGACTTCGACTTCTACGAGATCCACGAGGCATTCGCCTCTCAGGTGCTCTCGACGCTGGCCGCCTGGAACGACGATGAGTTCTGCCGGACGGCTCTGGGCCGCGACCGGGCACTCGGCGAGATCGACCGCAGCCGCCTCAATGTGTGCGGCGGCTCGCTGGCCACCGGTCATCCCTTCGGCGCCACCGGCGGCCGCATCGTCGCAACGGTCGCCAAACTCCTCGCCTCCCAACCGGGCTCGCGCGCGCTGGTCTCGATCTGCGCGGGCAGCGGCATGGCCGTCACCATGATTCTGGAATCGGCCGGCTGACCGACCGCGGTCGGCGGACGCGCTCAGCGGCTGCCCGACGGGCGGGCCTGCACGGCGGTCGCGCGACGGCGTGGCACCAGGCCGGCCCGCGCGTGCGCGACGATGATCTCGGTGAGCGCGGTCACGGCCGGCGACCGCAGCTTCCAGTACTGCCAGAACAGCGGTACGTCGACCGGCGTCTGCGACAGTTTCACCAGGTCTCGCCCGGTGTGCTCGTCGTCGAGATCCACTTCGGGAACCGCTCCCCAACCGATGCCGGCGGCGATGGCCCGCCGGTACTCCGCGGCCGCCGGAATGTAGTGGACGGGCGGTGAGATCGGTTCGGCGACGAGCTGTTTCAGCGTTTTGATCTGCAAATGGTCGTTGCTGTCGAACATCACCATCGGCGCGTAGCGCATGTCTCGGGCCCGTACGCCGTGGGGCAGCCAGTACTCGATGAACTCCGGCGAAGCGACCGCGAAGTACCGCAGGGAACCGAGTTCGATGGTCTCGCAGCCCCGCACACCGACCGGGTCGGAGGTGACGGCCCCGATCACGTCGCCCGACCGAAGCAGCGCGGTGGTGATCGACTCGTCGTCACGGTTGACGTCGATCGAGACGGCGTGCTCGCGGTGGAGTTCGGCGAGCACCGGAAGGAACCACGTCGCCAACGAGTCGGCGTTGCAGGCGATCGACAGCTCCACCCGCGGCAGATGCCTTGGGTCGCCGTCGAACTCCGGCGCGGTCCCGATCAGCGCGCCCCGGGCCTCGGCCACCAGGACCTCCCACTGTTCGCCGAGCCGGGCGAGCACCTCGCCGTCGACGGTCGGCGTCGCGGGCTTGGTGCGGCGCACCAGCACTCTCCCCACCGACTGCTCCAGCGCCTTGATCCGCTGGCTCACCGCGGACGGCGTGACGTGCAGCGATGCCGCCGCCGCCTCGAATGTGCCCTCACGGAGGACGGTGGCCAGCGTCACGAGTCCTTCAACCGGAAACTCCATATTAAGTCATTCTAATCTTTACTAAGAATCATT
Organism: Gordonia sp. PS3; assembly: GCF_041950545.1. NCBI lineage: Bacteria > Bacillati > Actinomycetota > Actinomycetes > Mycobacteriales > Gordoniaceae > Gordonia > Gordonia sp. PS3. The sequence continues at coordinate 3,457,210 of NZ_CP169524.1, forward strand.
TGTTGGACTAATGAGGTCGACGTTCCTAGCGTGGACTCACGTGATCAGCACGTACCTTCTCGCCGCGCTCGCCGGCCTCGTGACCGGCGCCGGCCTCATCATCGCGATCGGACCGCAGAACATCTATGTCATCCGGCAAGGCGTGAGTGGTGCCTACGTACTCCCGGTGATCGCGGTCTGCGTGGTCTCCGACATCGTCCTGATCAGCGCGGGAACGGCGGGGCTCGGCGCCTTGGTCTCCGCTCATCCGAGCGCCGTCGCGATCGCTGAGTTCGTCGGCGGCGGCTACTTGCTCGTCTTGGCCGCCCTCGCCGCGCGGCGCGCTCTTCGCCCTGGCTCCGGACCCGCGCACTCCGGCTCCGGACGGACCGTGGGGCTGTGGGCTGCACTGGGCACCGCACTCGCTCTGACCTGGCTCAACCCCCACACTTACCTCGACACGGTTCTCACCCTCGGATCGATCGCCAACAGTCACGGCGGCGCCAAGTGGTCGTTCACGATCGGCGCATGCACGGCATCCCTGATCTGGTTTCTGATGCTGGGCCTCGGCGCCCGGCGGATGGCGCCGGTGTTCGCCTCTGCGCGCGCGTGGCGCGTCCTCGACACCGCGATCGCCGCCGTGATGGCCGCTCTCGGCGTGATGCTGATCGCCGGAGCCTGAGTCGCACGCAGCGCGCCAGACGACGTCGCTGTACACCTCTCCCCGCGCACCGGACGTCTCTAGACTCGGCTGTACAGGCGAAGTGAGGAGAAGTGAGATGACCGGACCGAACCGACCCTCCGACCCCGTCGTGATCATCGGCGGCGGGCTCGCCGGAGCGAAGACCGCCGAGCAATTGCGGGAGAACGGATACTCCGGCGGCGTGGTGCTGATCGCCGCCGAGCGCGTCGCACCCTATGAGCGCCCACCGCTGTCGAAGGAGTTCCTCGCCGGAAGCAAGTCGCTGCCGGAGTTCACCGTCCACGACGAGGCCTGGTACGCAGATAACGACGTCGACCTGAGGTTGGGCGTGCGCGCCGAGTCCGTCGACACCGCATCGCGGACCGTGCGTCTCAGCGACGGCGGTGCCGTCGCCTACTCCGCACTGGTGCTGGCCACCGGGTCGACGTCCGTGCATCCGCCGATCGACGGCGCCGACGCGGCGGGCGTTCACTATCTCCGCACCGTGGACGAGGCGTCCGCGCTTCTGGAGACCTTCGGCGAGGGCAAGCGGCTCGCGGTGATCGGCGGAGGCTGGATCGGCCTGGAGGTGGCGGCCGCGGCCCGGCGTCGCGACACGGAGGTGACCGTGGTGGAGGCCGCCGATCAGCCGTTGCGGGCCGCGCTCGGACCCGAGATCGGCGCTGCCTTCGCCGATCTGCATCGCGCGCACGGTGTCGACCTGCGCACCGGGCGCAAGGTCTCGTCGATCACCGTCGCCGACGGCAGGGCCACCGGCCTCGAACTCGACGACGGAACGACCGTCACGGCCGACGCGGTCCTCATCGCCGTCGGAGCCCGGGCCGAGACCGGGCTCGCCGAAGCCGCCGGGCTCACGCTCGCCGACGGCGGGGTGGCCACCGACAGCCGGCTGCGGACCAGCGCAGCGGACGTGTACGCGGCCGGCGACATCGCCGCCGCCATGCACCCGATCCTGCGGACGCGGGTCCGCACCGAGCACTGGGCCAACGCTCTCAACCAGCCAGCCGTGGTCGCGGAGAACATCGTCGGGCGCGACACCGAGTACACCCGCATGCCCTACTTCTTCACCGATCAGTACGACCTCGGAATGGAGTACCGGGGCCTCGCCGAGGGCTACCGGCGCGTGGTGACGCGCGGCGACGTCTCCGGGCTGGAGTTCCTGGCCTTCTGGCTCGACGAGGCCGGAACCGTTCTGGCCGGGATGAACGTGAACATCTGGGACGCCGGCGACGACATCGCAGCCCTGGTGCAGGCACGGCGCCCGGTGGACGCCGCCGCGCTGGCCGACCCCGAAGTACCCTTGTCGAGCCTGATCTGACACCCGTTCTGCGCTCGTCCGCAGACACATACCGAAAGGACGACGCGGTGGACGCGACCATCTACTACAACGCGAGCTGCAGCAAGTCCCGCACCGCCCTCGACGCCTTGCGCGACGCCGGCGCCGACGTCACCGTCGTGGAGTATCTGACCGACACCCCCGACAGAGACGCACTCGCCGAACTGATCGCGGCCGCGGGCCTATCGGTGCGCGACGCGGTCCGGAGCGGGGAGCCGCTGTATGCCGACCTCGGTCTCGACGGAGCCGACGACGATGCGCTGCTCGACGCGATGGTCGCGCACCCGTCGCTCATCCAGCGGCCGCTGGTCGTCACTGACGCCGGGACCGTCATGGCGAGAACGCCGGAGAGTCTCCAGCGAATCGTCGAGGGTCTGCGCGGCCGCGAGTAACGTCGGCAGTCGTGACCGCGTCGAAGCCAGAGTCGAAGCCAGAACTGATCCAGACAGCCGCCGACGTTCGTATCGCCGCCACACGCGTCGGTGAGGGCCCCACCGTTCTTCTCAACGGCGGGCTCGGCATGCCGGCGGGTGTCTGGCAGTTCACCGGCGTGCCCGCCGCACTGGTGGAGGCGGGGTTCTCCGTCATCACCTACTCGGCGCGCGGACTCGTGCCGTCGTCCGCGCCGCCCGCGCCCTACTCGGTCCCGGAGATGGCCGATGACGCCGCCGCCGTGCTCGGCCACTTCGGGGTGGACGACGCCGTCATCGCCGGCTACTCGATGGGCTGCTACATCTCCCAGGTCCTCGCGTCGTCGTGGCCGGGACGGATCCGCGGTCTCGCAATGATCGCCGGGCTTCGGTCGTCCGCCATCGGGGAGATGGTGAACGAGATGGAACTCGGGCTCATCGAGCGGCTCGGTGAGATCCCCGAAGCGGTCACCGTCTTCGAACAACTGATGACCACTCTCGGACCGGGCATGCTCGGCGACGACCTGACCGTCCGCGCCTGGCGCGAGGTGCTGACGGCGGGCGAGCCGGTGTGGGCGTCACCGGACGGCCTCAAGGGCCAGCTCTCGGCGTCTCACGGATGGATGCTGGCCAAGGAGCCGACGCCCGAACGCCTCGCCGCGATCGACGTTCCGGCGCTCGTCGTCGCCTACCAGCACGACGTCTTCTTTCCGCCGTCGGGCAGTCGCGAAGCCGCGTCGCACATGCCGATCGCCGACTTCCACGAACTCGACGGACTCGCGCACGGCGGGCTCATGCTCGACCCCGATCGCCGCGCGACGGCCCTGCTGGTCGAGTTCTGCCGCAAGGTCACGGCGTCGTAGCCGCGCGGCTCCGTTCGGGGAGTGCGGCTCTCAGACCTTGTGCCCGTCCCACTCGTGGTCGTGCATGAAAGCCTCCGCGAGGCCCACCTTGTATCGGAATCCGTGACTCAGGATCGCCATGTAGGCCGGAATCAGCATCAGCGCGGGCAGCCGGTCCTCGGAATCCCAGATCACGTCGCTCGCCGCACGGAAGTCGCGCACGAACTGCCGCAGGCTGCGCCCACCTCGGCTGGACTTGCGCCAGCCGTAGAGGGTCATGCCGACGCCGATCATCCGAGTGCGGTTCTCGGGCGGGCTGATGATCTCGGTGTTCTCGCCGAAGAACGCGCGGTCGAGGCGATTCTGCCTGGTGTACATCATGATTCCGCTGGTGCCCCGCGGATTGCATTCGATCGTGTACAGCCCCTTCTCGGGGTGGTCGATGAAGTCGAGTCCCATGTGGCCGGTGAAGTTCACCGACTTCGCGAAGCGCTGCACCCAGTCGAGGATCGGCTGGTGATCGACCTGCGTGAAGGTCAGGCACGAGCTGCCGTCGATGGCGTAGTCGACGGGATAGGTGGCGTGGGCGAAGACCTCGCCGTCACGGCACACCGAGTAGGTGCAGTACCGGTCGCCCTCCATCCACTCCTGGGCGATCCACGGGTTGGTCTCGTCGTAGGTGAGGAAGTCGAGGGATTCGCCCGGCTGCGCCTTGTAGACCTTCTGCGAGCCGCGGGAGTACGTCTGCTTGATGGCGAAGGGCGTGTCGAAGTCGAGCCCGACCGTGTCCTGCGCCGAGGCCAGCTTCTTGAACTTGAGCGTGGGAAAGCCCCGCTCCACCAGCGCCTCCTGGAAGGAGAACTTGTTGTGGAGCATGTCCTCCACCTCGAATGGCGACAGGAACAGCTCGCATGCCGGCGGGAACAGACCGGCCATCATCGAGAGGATGTCGGTCTCCTCGTGGATGGGGATCACCATGTCGATGCCCTCGGACTTGACCAGTTCGGCGATCTCGCGGCAGTACTCCTGCGGCTTGAACTTGGGCGGACTGACCCGATGGAACGACGAGACGGCGTTCGAGAAGCGGCTCACCGTGATCGGGAGGCTGTCGCACGTCGACACCGTGTGCCCGGCAGCGGCGAACTGTCGCGCCAGGTTGAGCGTCAGAAACGACCTGCCGAAGGTGATGAGGACATGTTTGCGCGTACCGGAGACCACAGATACAGAGTAGACAAGTGAACAAGCCTCACGTGTAGCGTGTTCTTACCGAGTACTCATTCACGACTCAGGGGATTCTTCGTTGTACGTAATCGGGATCATTGCGGCGTCGATGGCCGCGGTGGCCTACGGAGTCTCGACCGTGCTCCGAGCACTCGGCGCCCGCCGGGTCGCGGTGGAGCAGCGGGAAGAGGGCAAGGCCGGGGTCGGCGGCGACAACTCGCCGTCGGTCGAGTCGACCTTCTCCACGCTCGTCGATCCCGCGTTCATCCTCGGGACTGTCATGGTCATCGTCGGCTTCGCGGGCGGCGCCGTCGCCGCGCGTTTCCTGCCGCTGTTCCTGGCTCAGTCGATCGTGTCCGCCAACCTCGTCGTCACGGCACTGCTCGGAACACTCCTGCTCAATATCGTTCTGCACACCCGTGACTGGGTCGCGATCTGGCTCGTGGTGCTCTCCCTGTTCCTGCTCGGCGTGTCGTCGTCCCCGGGCGTCAAGGACAGCGCGTCGATGACCTTCCACTGGGGTCTGATGATCGCGACCATCCTGCTGTGCACCGTCTCCCTGGTCGGCGTGTACCGGGGCGGTAAGTTCGCCGCGCCGATCGGCGGTGCCGGCGCGGGGCTGCTGTTCGGCGTGATCGCGTGTTCGGTCCGGGTGCTCGACGGCCTGGAGAAGTTCGACATCCTGACCATCCTGGGTGACCCCGCGGCGTGGTCGATCGCGATCGCCGGAGCGATCGGTTTCTACGTGCAGACGGTGGCGCTGCAGGTCGGTGCCGTCAGCGGCGTGACCGCGATGCTGGTGGTCGGTGAGACCGCGGGCCCCAGCATCATCGGCGTGGCCTTCCTGGGCGACAGCGCACACCCCGGTCTCGGCTGGCTCGCGGTGGTCGGCTTCATCGGCGCCGTGGTCGGCGCGGTCCTCGTCGCCTGGTACGGCACCGGCGACCCCGACCACTTCGGGGAGGCCCCGCCGGAGAAGGGCGGATGGCGCCGCGGCCGCGAGCAGGTCGACGACGCGGACCGCTGACGCGTCCTCAGCAGATCGCGGAACGGCTCGGCGAGGATGCCTGCGCCCAGAACCGCTTCGGGATCCGGCCGGCGTGCGCGGCCAGGTATCCGGCGACGACGGCGTGGCGCATGGCCGCGGCCATCGCCGCCGGGTCGTCCGCGCGCGTGACCGCCGAGGCCAGCAGGACGGCGTCGCAGCCGAGTTCCATGGCCAGTGCCGCGTCGCTCGCCGTCCCGATGCCGGCGTCGAGCACCACCGGCACCTCGGCCCGCGCGACGATCATCTCGATGTTGTGTGGATTGGAGATGCCGAGCCCGGTCCCGATCGGCGAGCCCAGCGGCATCACCGCGGCCACCCCCGCGTCTTGCAGACGCAGAGCGAGGACCGGGTCGTCGTTGGTGTACGCGAGAACCTGAAAGCCGTCGGCGACCAGCGCCGATGCGGCGTCCACCAACTCGAGCGGATCGGGCAGCAACGTGCGGTCGTCGGCCACCACTTCCAGCTTGACCAGATCCGTCTCGCACGCCTCACGGGCGAGCTGCGCGGTCAGTACCGCCTCGGCCGTGGTGTGACAGCCCGCCGTGTTCGGCAGGACCGCGATTCCGAGGCGACGCAGCAGGTCGAGCACACCGGTCCCGGACTCCGGACTGATGCGGCGCATCGCCACCGTCGTCAGCTCGGTTCCGGAGGCGATCAATGCACGTTCGAGCACAGCGAGATTCGGCGCGCCGCCGGTCCCCGTGATGAGCCGCGAACCGAACTCGCGGCCGGCCACGGACAGCGGCGGCACCTCCCCGACCGGTCCCTGTGCTGTGTCAGCCACCCTGCACCGCCGTCAGGATGTCGATCTCGGCGTACGCACCGAGCGGTCGGTCCCACTCGGCTTTGGAACGCACCACCCCGTCCACGGCCACCGCGACTCCGCAGTCGGGCAGGTCGAGGTGGGCCAGCAGCCCGGTGACGGTCGGCGCGTCATCGAAGGTGACGGTGTCGCCGTTGACGGTCAGTTCCATGTCGGCTCCCTGTTGTCGGTGTTGTCAGTTGCGATCGGATCCACCCGCGAGTCCGGTCCGCGCCGATCCGGCGGTCGGAGGAGGGCGGCCACGCGCGCCGCGGTCCACGGGGCGAGCGCGATGCCGTTGCGGCCGTGCCCGGCGGCGACGAGAATCCGCTCGTCCACCCGCCGCACCACGGGCACACCGTCCGGCGACGACGGGCGGATCCCCGCGCCCGCCTCGGCGAGTTCGTAGGTGCGCAGTCCCGGCATCAGCTCGGCGGCGTCGGCGAGCAGATCGCCCACCCCGCCCGCCAGCGGCATCCGATCACCGTCGTCGTAGGCCTCGTACTGGGTGGCGCCCACGACCACCCCGTCATCCCTCGGCACCAGGTACAGGGCGCGCCCATGCCAGCGGGCCCGGATCACATGCGTCGGCGGCGGCACCGACCAACGTGTGCGGCGCAGTCGGAGGATCTCGCCCTTCTCACCGCGGAGTTCCACGCTCGGCAGCAGCCTGCGGGAACCGAGGCCGGCCGCGACCAGCACCTGATCCCCGGGGATCGTCGACAGATCGGTCACCCGCCCGCGCTCCCAGATCACTCCGCGGCTCTTGAGCGCGCGTTGCAGCGCGGCGATCAGCCGCCGGTTGTCGAGCGACCCCTCACCGACCGCGTGAAACCCTCCGGCCACGCCGCGCACCAGCGCGGGTTCGGCTGCACGCAGCTCGGCCGGTGTCATCGCGGGCAGCCGGTCGGCGTCGCCGGGCGACGTGGACAGCCCGAACCGCACCTGTGTCCGCAGGTGCTCCAGATCGGCCGGCGCGGCACCGATCAGCAAGCTGTCGGCGGCCGTCCGCACGGTCGGATCGCCGAGTCGTTCGAGCAGGGCGGGCCATCGCGCCACCGAGTCCCGCGAGATCGCCAGCAGCCGGTCCTCGCCGGGATGTCCTTCTGCGAAGCAGCCGAGCATGCCGCCCGCGACGTGCGCGGCCCGCTCCTGCGGTCCGGCGTCGAAGACGCGCACCCGCCATCCGCGGTCGGCGGCGGACAGGGCGCACGTGAGGCCGACGACGCCGCCCCCGATCACCGACAGTTCACCGAGCCGCTCGGTGCTATGTCCCCTCGGGGAGGCGAACTCTTCGCCGGATGCGCTTTCACCAGACATGACGTCAGCCTTCCTTCGCCGGCATGACCCGGATCAGGTGTGACGGTCAGCGCCGGCGCAGCGCACTCTCAGCCCGGCGGACCTCCGGACTCCCGTGTCGATAACGCCTCACAGTCTACCGCCCGGCATCGGCGACTACGGTGTCGGTCATGGATGCCCGCACTCGTCTCGCCACCTCCCGCCTGTACCTGTGCACCGACGCGCGGCGCGAGCGCGGCGACCTGATCGACTTCGTCCGGAGCGCTCTCGCGGGCGGCGTCGACATCGTCCAGCTGCGCGACAAGAATTCGCCCGGGGAACGCGAGTTCGGCGAGCTCACCGCCGTGCAGGAGCTGGAACTGCTGCGGCGGCTGCGCGAACTGACGCACGCCGCGGGTGCGCTGCTGGCGGTCAACGACCGGGCCGACGTCGCGGTCGCGTCCCGCGCCGACGTCCTCCACGTCGGCCAGGACGATCTGCCGCCCGCCACCGCCCGGCGCATCGTCGGCCCCGACGTGGTGATCGGCCGCTCCACGCACACCGTGGAGCAGGCGCTCACCGCCGATGCCGATCCCGACGTGGACTACTTCTGCACCGGCCCGTGCTGGACGACGCCGACCAAACCGGGCCGGGCGGCCACCGGACTGGAGTTCGTCAGCGCGGTCGCCGCGGCGCGGCCCAGCAAGGCGTGGTTCGCGATCGGCGGCATCGACCTGCCCCGCGTTCGAGAGGTCACCGACGCGGGCGGCGAGCGCATCGTGGTGGTCCGGGCGATCACCGGTGCCGACGATCCCGCGACCGCCGCGCGCGACCTCCGGACGGCTTGCCTTTCCGGCACGGCGGAGTAAGCTGCTTGCCATCATGACGTGGAAGCTTCTTGTAGCCCGCCGCAGCGGGGTCTGATTCGACCGACCCCCCGCTGCGGGGTTGTCGTCTCTCCACATATCTGAGCTCGTCGGTCATCGAATCTTCGACCGAAATGAAGGCTCCCGATGCGTTCCATTCAGATCCTGCCGACATCCTGTACCCGTAACGGATACGACCGTCCGCAGCAGTCCCGCTCCTCTCGGCGACTGCCGAACTGGTTTCCACGGGAGGCGGCCGACATGACCACTTCGAGTTTCGACCAGACCTACGCACCCGCCGGCGACATCGCGTTGGAGGCGATCACGATCGAGCCGGGTCGCGGCGACACCGTCACCTGCCGCGCACGGATCAATCTCGGCCGACGATGCCACGACGTCAGCGCCACCGCGGTCGGCGCCATCGGCGCGATGACCGAGGTGCTGTACGCACTGGGCGCGGGCGTCGAGATCGTCTCGCTGTACCAGCATCAGGAGGACGGCGAGACCGTCACCTACCTGCTCTGCGAACGCGATCTGCACCGGAGTTGGTCGTACGGCCGGGGCCGCACCGGCGACGAGGCCACCATCAACGCGCTGATCGCGGGAGCCAATCAGCTGGCGTGAGCTCGCTCAGGTGGTCCGGGTTTCGGGCGGGCCGGACTCAGGTGAGCCGGGCCAGCAGCCCCGGCCACGCCTTCGCCAGACCGGGATGCAGCGGCAGCTCGGCCACCGACTCGGCGGGCACCCAGCGCAGTTCGGCGGACTCCCCGTTGCCGACCGTCGCGACCGGCGAATCGGCCTTGGCGATGACCGTCGTGTAACTCCACTCCGGCGCCGAGTGCGTGACGATCGACTCGATCACCGCGACGTCCGACTCAGCGATCCCGGCTTCCTCGTGCGCTTCACGCACCGCGGCCTGTTCCACGCTCTCGTGCGAGTCGCGGGCACCGCCCGGCAGCCCCCACGTGCCGCCCTGATGCGACCACACGGCGCGATGCTGGAGCAGCACCACGACGCCTGAGTCGGCCGGCGCGCACAGCAGCAGACCCGCCGCCCCGAAGCGTCCCCAGTAGCGCGCACCGTCCGCACCGAATACCCAGCCGTCACCGTCACCGCGCACCCTGCGACCTCCTGCACCGACCCACCGACTTCAGATCGGCTTCTCTGACGAATCACCGTACCGGGCTGTCCGTCTACTCGCAGCCGCGCCGACTAGGGTTGAGCGCAGCACATCCGAAAGGGACAACTCGTGGCCGGCCAGGTTTACCGAGTGCGCTCGGCACTCACGCATGCGGGCCGCAGTGTGCTGCCCGACCGTGGCGCGCCGAGCCCCACTCTGCGCCAGGTGATCGCCGACCGGCGCGAGATCGCCGCCATGACCCGCGAGCGGGTCTCGTCGCCGTTGCTGACGATGCGCTTCTACGCGACCACCACGCCCGGCAAACTCGTCATCATCCTGCTCGCGATGGTCCTCGCATGCGGTCTCACCGGCTGGTACTCGTCCGTCTCGCTCACCGAGCGAAGCCAGACCCTCGAAGCACTCGTCGACCGCGCCGAGCCGCAGGCCGAGGCCGCCGAGGTCCTCTACAGTTCGCTGTCGGTGGCCGACGCCGCGGCCAACTCCGCGTTCATCTCCGGCGGCCGCGAGTCCCCCGACCTCCGCGCGGAGTACACCGACTCCATCGCGACGGCGTCCTCCGCGCTCATCGCCGCCGCGGACGGACTGTCCACGGCGGCGGAGGTGTCCGAGCGCGACAAGCCCTCGCGTGACGATCTCGACACCATCGCCACCAACATCCCGGTGTACACGGGCCTCATCGAGACCGCACGCACCAACAACCGGCTCGCGAACCCCGTCGGATCGGCCTACCTCAGCGAGGCCTCGTCATTGATGATCGAGACCATCCTGCCCGCGGCGCAACGCCTCTACGAGGACCGGTCGTCGGCGATCTCCGACCCCCAGCGCACCCTCACCGTCCCACCGTGGGGCGTCTACGTGGCGCTGCTGATCATCATCGCGATGCTGATCGTCACCGGACGCTATCTGGCCCGGCGCACGCGGCGCCACTTCAACATCGGTCTCATCGGCGCGCTCACCGCGATGATCCTCGGCACGGTCTGGCTGCTCATCTCGGGACTGCTGTCGGTGGCCGCGGCCAACACGGCGAAGACCGCCGGTGCCGATCCGCTGCACACGCTGACCACCATGCGGATCCTCACACAGCAGGCGCGGTCGGCCGAGACGCTGTCGCTGGTCCGCCGGTCCGATCCGGGAGAACTCGACGTCGGCTTCAGCAAGGATCTCGAGGAGATCCACGATCACGCCGACCAACTCGCGAACGACCCCGACCACGCCGACGACCACGGCCTGACGCAGCCGCTCACCGACGTCCAGTCGGCGCTCGAACGTTGGCGCAGTGCCCACGAGGAGGTGGGCCGTCGGCTGGCGAGCGGTGACTACACGGCCGCGCGGGCCCTGACCATCGGCAACGGCAAGATCAGCACCGCAACCGGATACAACGAGGTCAACGACGCGCTGGTCAAGGCTATAGGCCAGGCCCGCACCACGTTCCGCGACAACATCAGCACCGCCCAGCGTCTGCTCGGCTTCACCGGCACTGGTATCGGCGTGCTGTGCGGGGTGGCCGCCGTGGCGGTCGCGATCGGCCTGTTCCCCCGGATCCGGGAGTACCGATGACAGCCTCCGCGTCCGCCCGCCGCCTGATCGTACTGCTGTGTCTCATCGCGTCCGGCCTCACCTCATGCGCCACCGTGACCAGCACCCCCAGCGAGCCGCCGTCCACCACCGCGCACGCGCCGTTCCCGCCCGACGTCGGTTTCGGCGCGCAGCCCGACGCGCCGGCGCCCGACTCCGACTGCGCCACGATCGCCGGACTCCGGCCGGGACCGCTGCCCGAACCGCGGCAGATGCCGCCCGGATCGACGATGGACCGGATCGCCAAGCGCGGACGGCTGATCGTCGGCACCGACCTCGGCAGCAATCCGCTGAGTTTCCGCGATCCGATCACCGGCGACGTCAAAGGATTCGACATCGACGTCGCGCACTGGATCGCCGAGGCGATCTTCGGGGATCCGAATCTGATCGAGTACCGGATGATCACCAACGAGAACCGAATCCAGGCGCTGGAGAACGGCGCGGTCGACGTCGTCGTCAAGACGATGTCGATCACGTGCGATCGGCTCAAGTCGATCGACTTCTCGGTGCCCTACTACGCCGCCGCCCAGCAGATCCTCGCGTACCGCAATTCGGGTATCTCACAGGCATCCGATCTCGCCGGGAAGAACGTCTGCGCCACTCGCTCGTCCACTTCCATCGCGCGTGTGGAACGTGCTGTTCCGAGCGCGAAATATCTCACCACCGCAAGTTGGGCCGACTGCCTGGTGATGATGCAGCAGGGGCAGGTGGACGCGATCACCTCGGACGACTCCATACTCGCCGGGATCGCCGCGCAGGACCCGTGGGTCCACGTGGTCGGCGACAGCCTCGGAACGGAGTACTACGGAGTGGGGATACCCAAGGGGCAGGATGACTTCGCGCGATTCATCAACGGCGTGATCGCGGCCCGCGAGGCCGACGGCAGCTGGCAGCGGTCCTACGACGAGTGGCTGTCGATCCTCGGGCCCGGATCCCCGCCGCCGACGATGTACCGGGATTGACGTGATGAGCGATATCAAGAAGAAGCGCAACAAGAACGGCGACGCCGAGCCGGTCGCCACCGAGGCGACCGCGCTCCCGGCCGAGACGCAGGCCTCGGCAGTCGAACCCGCACAGACCGAGGCCTCCGAGTCGGTCCAGACACAGGCGGGCACCGTCCCCGCGCCGATGGGCGCTGTCGGGGACACCGCGCCTACGGCGACCGTCACCCAGTCGACGCAGGTGCGGCGGATCCTCGACGACATCGCCGCCTCACGCAGGAAGAGCCGCAAGAGCGCCCACGTCCACGACCGCCGCCTCGGCAGTGAACTGGTCCAGCTTCCCGAGATCACCGACATCGACCCCGCGGACGCCGTCCTGGCCGACCCCGTGATCGCGCCGAGCAAGCGCAAGTGCTGGAACTGCGGCGAGCCGGTGGGCCGGAAGTCGGGCCGCGGCAAGGGACCGCTCAGCGGCACCTGCTGGAACTGCGGGTCGCGGTACTCGTTCGTCCCCGGTCTCAAACGGGGCACGATGGTCGCCGATCAGTACGAGATCGCCGGCGCGATCGCGCACGGCGGCATCGGATGGATCTACCTGGCTGTGGACCACAACGTCTCCGACCGCCCCGTCGTCCTGAAGGGCCTGCTGAACTCGTCGGACTCACAGGCTCAGGCGGTAGCCATCGCCGAGCGGCAGTTCCTCGCCTCGGTGAACGATCCGGGCATCGTGAAGATCTTCAACTTCGTGGAGGGCGTCACGGAGGACGGGCGGTCCGTCGGCTACATCGTGATGGAGTACGTCGGCGGTCACACTCTCAAACAGCTGACCACCAACGAGGACGGCACCTCGTCGCTGCTCCCGATCGAGCAGGCGATGGCCTACATCCTCGAAGTGCTCTCGGCCGTCGGATACCTGCATTCGGTGGGCCTGGTCTACAACGACGTGAAACCCGACAACATCATGATCACCAGCGATGAGGTCAAGCTCATCGACCTGGGTGCGGTGTCCGCGATCAACGGGACCGGGCATCTCTACGGCACGCCCGGGTTCCAGGCTCCGGAGATCGTGCAGACGGGCCCGCAGATCGTCACAGACATCTACAGCATCGGCCGCACACTGGCCGTCCTCACCGTCGACATGCCGATGGCCGACGGCCGATACCTCGACGGACTGCCCGACCCGCGAACCACTCCGCTGTTCGTGGAGAATCCGTCGTTCTACTTCCTGCTGCACCGGGCCACATCCCCCGACCCCGCCGAACGCTTCTCGTCCGCGGAGGAGATGACCACGCAGGTGCTCAACGTGCTGCGGGAGACCGTGGCGCTGCACACCGGCGTCCCCCGGCCCTCCATGTCGACGGTCTTCACCCCGCAGCGCTCGACGTTCGGCACCGAACTCCTGCTGGCGCCCGTGGACGGCTTCTTCGACCCGAAGGACGCGGCGATCCACGACCCCGCCGACATCGCGCGAGCGCTGCCGGTGCCGCTCGTGGACCCGACCGATCCCGCCGCGAGCGTCCTGACCTCGGCCGCTCTCTCGTACCCGCGGCAAACGCTCGACACCATCCGCGCCGCGCGCGCCGACGGGTACAAGGCGCTCATCGCGACGGACGACGCCGACGACGGCGCCGGACCGCAGCACCCGTCGATGGAACTCGACCTCGCCGAAGCGCGCGCCCATCTGGAGCTCGGCAATCTCGACACGGCGCTGCAGTTGCTTCGGGAGGTCGCGGTCCATCACGGGGACTCGTGGCGGCTGCACTGGTATCTGGGCATCTGCTCGCTGCTCAACGCCGAGCCGGAACTCGCCTTCGACCGCTTTCACGAAGTGCTGGAGGCGATGCCCGGTGAGGTGGCGCCGAAACTGGCGGTGGCGGGCACCGCCGAGCTGATCGGTTACTGGCTCTCCGCCGAGGAGTACACCTCCAACGACCAGATGGCGCAGGTGGAACGCTGGTACGAGATCGCGCGGCAGAACTATCACGATCTGTGGCTGACCGATCACAGCATCGTGTCCGCAGCTTTCGGGCTGGCCAGGATGATCCTGGCGGAGGGACGGTACGACGCCGCCATCGAGCCCCTCGATGAGGTACCCACCACGAGCCGGCACTACGGCACCGCGCAGATCTCGGCGATCATCACCCTCGTCCACGGTCGCCCGCCGAGCGAGGTGACGAGGTCGGAGCTGTTCGAGGCGGCCGAGCGCTTCGAAGAGATCAGCTGGGACGATCCCCGGCGCGGCCGCCTCCAGCTCATCATCCTCGGCACGGCTCTCGGGTGGATCGACGCTCACCTCGACGAGGACTATCCGGCCGACGACTTCCTCGGTTTCCCGTTCAACGAGCACGGTCTGCGGGCCGGAACCGAACGCTCTCTCCGCGAGCTGGCGAAGGCGACCCGCGACAATCGCGCCCACCGTTTCCTGCTGGTCGACCTCGCGAACCTGATCCGGCCCGCCACCCTGTTCTGACCGCCGCAACTCCCCAGGCTCGTTGAGCGCCCCCAGGCTGGCTGAGCACTTCCTCCCAGGCTGGTTGAGCGAGCGAAGCGAGTCGAAACCACCGCCCCCACCCCCACGCTGGTTGAGCGAGCGCAGCGAGTCGAAACCACCGCACCCACCCACCACACCCACACCCCTCTTCGGAGGGTGGCCGCACCCGACTGTGATGTGGATCATGTGACCATGACCACGAACACTGAGCTCTACCGCAGCAGCCGCGACCAGATGATCGAGCTGATCCACGATTACGACCGCGCCGTCCGCGAGTTCCGCTGGCCGGAGATCACCGGCACGTTCAACTGGGCCATCGACTGGTTCGACAGCTTCGCCCGCGGCAACGACCGTCTCGCTCTGTGGATCACCGAAGAGGACGGGTCGGAGGTCAAAGTCACGTTCGACGAGATGGCCACGAACTCCGATCGCGTGGCGACGTGGCTGCGGGGTCTCGGCATCACGAAGGGCGACCGCATCGTCCTGATGCTCGGCAATCAGGTGGAACTGTGGGAGCTGATGCTCGCGATCATGAAGCTCGGCGCGATCGTGATGCCGACGACCGCGGCTCTGGGCCCGGCCGATCTCACCGACCGGATCAAGCGGGGCGGCGCGAGCTGTGTGATCGCGAACGCCGCGGACACCGCCAAGTTCGACACGGTCGAGGGCGACTATCGGCGCATCGTGGTCGGCGGCGACGTCGCCGGCTGGACGTCGTACTCCGCCAGCGCCGATGCCGAGTCGGCCGGACCGTTCGAGTCGACCACCCTGGTGGGCGACCCGATGCTCATCTACTTCACCTCGGGCACCACCAGCCGGCCGAAGCTGGTGGAGCACTCGCAGATCAGCTACGCCGTCGGCCATTTCACGACGATGGCGTGGATCGGCGTGAAGCCGGGCGATGTCCACCTGACCATCAGCTCGCCCGGCTGGGCCAAGCACGCGTGGAGCCTGTTCTTCGCGCCGTGGATCGCGGAGGCGACGATCTTCGTCTACAACTACTCACGGTTCGACGCCGCCGCCCTCATGGGGCAGCTGCGACGGGCCCGCGTCAACACCTTCTGCGCCCCGCCGACGGTGTGGCGCATGCTGATTCAAGCGGATCTGGGAGAACGGCCGGAGGGGCTGCGCGAACTGCTCGGCGCGGGCGAACCGTTGAACCCCGACGTGATCCGTCAGGTCGAGCAGTCGTGGGGTCTCACGATCCGCGACGGCTTCGGGCAGACCGAGACCACGCTCCAGGTCGGCAACACACCCGGCCAACCGGTGAAAGCGGGTTCGATGGGCCGTCCGATGCCAGGCGTTCCGGTCACGCTCGTCGATCCGCTGACCGGTGAGGTCTCCGACGACGGCGAGATCTGTCTGGACCTCGCCCGGCACCCGATGAACCTGATGACCGGTTATCTCGGGGATCCGGAACGCAACGAGCAGGTGATGGCCGGCGGCTACTACCACACCGGCGATGTGGCGCACCGCGACGAGGACGGCTACATCACGTACATCGGCCGCACCGACGACGTCTTCAAGTCGTCCGATTACAAGGTCTCGCCGTTCGAGTTGGAGAGCGTGCTGATCGAGCATCCCGCCGTGGTGGAGGCCGCGGTGGTTCCGCAACCGGACGACACCCGTCTCGCGGTGCCGAAGGCCTACGTCGCACTCGCGGAGGGATGGGAGCCCACCGCCGAGACCGCGAAGACGATCATGGAGTACGCCCGGGACCATCTGGCGCCGTATCTGAAAGTGCGCCGCGTCGAGTTCTTCGAACTCCCGAAGACCATCTCCGGGAAGATTCGACGTGTGGAACTGCAGCAGCGCGAAGCCGCGTCGCATGCGGCGGGAGAGGAGATCGTCACCGAGTTCCGGTACGAGGACCTGGTCGTGTGACTCTGCCGGGGTGCGGGAGTTTCGACTCGCTCCGCTCGCTCAACAGGCCTGAGGGGGAGGGAGTCGACTGCACAACGCAGTTTCGACTCGCTCCGCTCGCTCAACAAGCCTGAGAGGAGAGTCGGTCAACAGGCCTGAGGGGGAGGGAGTCGACTGCACAACGCAGTTTCGACTCGCTCCGCTCGCTCAACAGGCCTGAGGGGAGAGTCGGTCAACCAGCCTGGGGGTGGGAGTCGCTCAACCAGCCTGCGGGGGAAATCGGTCAACCGGCCTGTGAGGTAGAGCCGGCGACAGCGACGGCCTGGCGGGCGATGGCGAGTTCTTCGTTGGTCGGCACCACGAGGACCGTCACCTCGGAGGATTCGGTGGAGATGACACGCGACTCACTGCTGCGGACCGCGTTGCGTTCGGCGTCGATCTCGATGCCGAACTTCTCCAGCCCGGCCAGCGAATCGGCGCGCACCGCCGCCGCGTTCTCCCCGACTCCGGCGGTGAACACGATGGCGTCGGCGCCGCCCAATTCGATCAGATACGCGCCGATGTACCGGCGCAGTCGGTGCAGGTACACGTCGTAGGCCAGGCGCGCCGCTGCGTCGCCCGCCTCGACCCGCTCGAGAATCGCGCGGAAGTCGTTCTCCCCGCACAGCCCCTTGAGCCCGGATCGCTTGTTGACGAGCGTGTCGATCTCATCGACCGACATCCCGCCCACCCGCGCGAGTTGGAAGACGATCCCGGCGTCGATGTCTCCGGTACGGGTGCCCATCACCAGCCCCTCGAGCGGCGTCATCCCCATCGTGGTGTCGACCGGGCGCCCGCCCGCCACCGCCGACATGGAGGCGCCGTTGCCCAGATGCAGCACGATCTGGTCGACGTCGGCGTAGTCGCGCCCCAGGAACTCTGCGGCCCGGCGCGAGACGTACTCGTGGCTGGTGCCGTGGAAACCGTAACGCCGCACCGCGTACTCCTCGGCCACGGCGGCGTCGAGCGCATAGGTGGCCGCCGCGTCGGGCAGGTCGTGGAAGAACGCGGTGTCGAAGACCGCGACCGCCGGCACGTCCGGCAACAGTGCCGACACCGCGTCGATGCCGACGAGATTGGCCGGATTGTGCAGCGGGGCCAGCGGGCAGATCCGCTCGATCTCCGAGCGCACCACGTCGTCGATCAGAGTCGGCTCGAAGAACGAGCGCCCGCCGTGCACCACGCGATGGCCGACCGCCGCCAACCCCGAGTCGGCGACGTCCACACCGTCGGCGGCGAAGAGTGCGAGGACCCGCGCGATCGCCGCCTCGTGGTCGGCGAGCGTCTCCTCGACCTCCACGTCGTGACCGCGGTACCAGTGCTTGATCCGCGACGCCGACTCCCCGATCCGCTCGGCGAGCCCGTCGGCGATCACCTCTTCGGTCACCGGATCGAGGACCTGGTATTTCAGCGACGACGACCCGGCGTTGACCACGAGCACCGTCCCGTCGATCGGTGTGCGGCTCATGCGTCGCTCCCGTTCTCTTCCCCGCCCGGGGTCTCGGTTCGCGGTCCCCGCTCCGTGGCGGCGAGGGCCTTCTTGATGTTCTGCGCCTGAATCGCGGTGATGGCGACGGTGTTGACGATGTCGGAGACGAGTGCGCCGCGAGACAGATCGTTCATCGGCTTGTTGAGTCCCTGCAGCACCGGGCCGATGGCGATCGCACCGGCGCTGCGCTGCACCGCCTTGTACGTGTTGTTGCCGGTGTTGAGGTCCGGGAAGATCAGCACCGTCGCGCGCCCGGCGACCGGCGAATCGGGCATCTTCGCCGCCGCGACCGAGGGTTCGATCGCCGCGTCGTATTGAATCGGCCCCTCCACCAGCAGTTCCGGCGCTCGCTCGCGAACCAGCTCGGTGGCGGTGCGGACCTTGTCGACGTCCTTGCCGGAGCCCGACCCGCCCGTCGAGTACGAGAGCATCGCGACCCGCTGCTCGATCCCGAAGGCCGCGGCCGTCTGCGCCGACGACACCGCGATGTCGGCCAGTTCCTCGGCCGTCGGGTCGGGAACCACCGCGCAGTCACCGTAGGTCAGGACCCGATCGGCCAGGCACATGAAGAAGACGCTCGACACCGTCGACACCCCGGGCACCGTCTTGATGATCTCGAATGCCGGCCGGATGGTCTGGGCGGTGGTGTGCACGGCACCGGACACCATGCCGTCGACGCGGCCGGTGTGCAGCAGCATGGTGCCGAAGTACGACTCGTCGCGCACCACCTCCGAGGCCCGTTCCAGCGTCATTCCCTTGTGCTTGCGCAGTTCGGCGTAGATCGGCGCGAACTCCTCGGCGAGCTCCGAGGTCGCCGGGTCGATGATGTCCACCTCGGACAGGTCGACGCCGAGTTCGTTGGCGCGGCGCCGCACCGAGTCCGGGTCGCCGAGCAGCGTCAACTCCGCCACACCGCGACGCACGAGCCGGTCGGTGGCCCGCAGGATCCGATCGTCGCCGCCTTCGGGCAGGACGATCCGCTGACGGTCCGACTTGGCCTGCGCCAGCAGCTGGTACTCGAACATCTGCGGGGTGACCACCTCCGGTGTGTGCAGATCGAGTTCGGCGAGCAGGTCCTGCGGGGAGACGTACCGTTCCATCAGACTCATCGCCGCGTCGATCTTGCGGACCGACCCGCTGACCATCGCGCCTCGGGTATGCGCGGCGATCCGCGCCGTCTCATAGGTTCCGTGATCGCACGCGATGATCGGCAGCGTCGGACGGAGCCCTTTGACCAGGGCGTCGATCATCGGGTGCGGTCGCAGACCGCCGTTGATGATGATCCCGGACAGCCGTGGAAAGCCTTCCGCCGCATTGGCGTTCACCAGTGCGAGCAGAACGTCCGACCGGTCCGCCGGTGCGATCACCACCATCGACTCGCTGAGCCGCTCGAGGATGTGCTCGACGGTCATGCCGCCGACCATCACCTCCAGCGCCTCGCGTTCGAGCAGATCCGCCTCGCCGGAGTACAGAACTCCGTCGAGCGCTTCGCAGAGTTCGGCCATCGTCGGCGCCACCAGGAGCGGCTCGTCAGGCAGCGCCCACGTCCGCACGTCCACCGATCCGAGCGCGGCCACCACCTCGAGCAACCGGTCGGGATCGCAACGGTTGGCGACCACGCCGACAGTGGTGGCGTGCGCGGCCTTGATGTCGGCCATCAGCATCTCGGCGACCGCCTTCACCTCCTGCGGCTGGCGCTCGAAGGCCTTGACCACCAGAATGATCGGCGCCGACAGATTGGCCGCGATCCGCGCGTTGAAACTCAGTTCGGACGGCGAGGCGACGTCGGTGTAGTCGGATCCGATCACCAGGACGTTGTCGCATTGCTCGGCGACGGTGTGGTACCGGTCGACGATCTCGGCGACGGCGGCGTCGGGGTCGGCGTGCACGTCGTCGTAGGTGACGCCGATGCACTGCTCGTACGGAATGTCGACCGACGCGAACTGGTGCAGGAGGTCGAGGATGTAGTCGTGTTCGCCGGCGGCGGCCCGAGAGATCGGCCGGAAGACGCCGACCCGTCCGCCCGCCGCCGTGAGGACGGCGAGCACCCCCAGCGCGATCGTGGATTTGCCGGTATCGCCTTCCGCCGACGCGACGTAGATGCTGCGGGCGCCCGTGCCAGTCATGCATCCGAGCGTAGTCGGTCGGGACGCATTGCTCGGACCGGCCGCCTCCGGCCCGTCACCGGACGACGGCACGCACCACCATTTCGGCGATCTCGTCGTCGGACATCACGCTGTCGGGGACGAGCATGCAGGAGTACACCACGCGGACCATGAACTCGCTGCCCGCGCGGGGGTCGGGGTACAGCACCGCTGCCTCGTCGTCCTGCACATCGGGCGCCGTGGCGTCGACGATCATCTCGATCAGCGACGGCCGCTCGGAATCGTGCGTGGTGATCAGGGCCCGCACCACTTCCTCGGGTTCGTTCCGGAGGACGTACTGCAGCGCCTCGTGCTCGCGGATGTAGGCGAGGCTGCCGCGGACGCGTTCACGGATCCGCTCGCCGGGGTCGGGCTGATCGGCACCCCACACCCGCAGCTGCGTCCGGAGCTGCTCGAGTTCGCGCGCCATGATCGCGGCGACGAGCGCATCGCGCCCGCCGAACATGCGGTAGGCCGTGGCGCGTGCGACGCCGGCCTGCCGCGCCACCGAGGTCAGGCTGAGGGCTTTGGCCCCGAAGCGCGACACCAGTGCGACGCCCACTTCCACCAACCGGTCACGATCCATGGGTTGAACGGTATCGAATCCCACTACCGTTCCGGGCGGATGTCTCGTCTCGATTGGACGAGAATCACTCACTCCTCGTCGATGTAGTGCATGGCCGCCTCTTCGGCCGAAGCGCCCGCGCCGTCGACGCCGGCGTCGGTCGCGAGCAACTGGTTGTCCACATCCGGACCGACGCCCTCGTCCGGCGCGATCAATCGCCCCGCCCGCCGGTCGCCGACCTCGTCGCGCTCTGGGAAGTCCGGGTCGCCGTCCTCGTCTGCATAGCCGACGTCGGGCACCTCTTCAGCGAGTCTCTCGTCGAGACAGTCGTGCTCGTGGGATGCAGGCGCGTAGTCGGGCGGCGAGTAACCGCGGTCGAGGACGTCCGACAGTTCGCTGTCGGCGAGAGTGTCCGCCGGCTGCAACTGATCGGTGTCGTCCTGGTCGTACTCGCCACCTTCGTACGAATCACGAGCGCTCATACTTCCAGGCTAATGCTTCGGCGTCCGCGCGTGGACGTGTTCTCCGCTACCTTCGCCACGGCTCGTAGCTGCGCGGATCCTCGATCGGTTCCAGGTGAATCGTGGGTACGAGGTCCTCGACCTCATCGTGCAGCGCGGCCTCGACCTCCTCGAGCAGGTCGTGTCCGCGCTGCACGGTCCATTGGCCCGGCACCAGCATGTGCAGCTGGACGAATCGCAGATGGCCGGCCTCGCGCGTGCGTACGTCGTGGAAGTCGACGCCGTCGCCCCGGAATCGGTCGAGGACCCGGTCGATCGCCGCGCGTTCGGCATCGGGCACCGCCGAGTCCATCAGCCCGCGCGTCGACTGGCGCACCAAGCGGTAGCCGACGAAGACGATGTTGACCGCGACGGCGATCGCGATGAGCGGATCGAGGATCGTCCAGCCGGTGAGTGCCACCACCGCGACTCCGGCGATCACGCCCGCGGTGGTCCAGACGTCGGTCATCAGATGCTTGCCGTCGGCCTCGAGCGTCAGCGACCGGTGCTGTCGGCCCGCGCGGATCAGCTGCCACGCCACCGCGGCGTTGATCACCGACGCCAGCACCGAGACCGCCAGACCGACGCCCACCGATTCGAGGTCACGCGGATTGAGCAGCCGGTCGACGGCCGTCACGATGATGACGATCGCGGCCACCACGATCATCACTCCTTCGACCACCGCGGAGAAGTACTCGCTCTTGACGTGACCGAAGTTGTGCTCGTCGTCGGCCGGCTTCGCCGCGATGCGCAGGGCGATGAACGCCACCACGGCGGCCACGAGGTTCACCACCGACTCGGCGGCGTCGGAGAGCAGACCCACCGATCCGGTCATCCACCACGCGACCATCTTCAGCGCGATCACCACGATCGCCGTCACGATGCTCAGCAGTGCCCACCTGGTCAGGTCCCGTGTCTGTTCCACCACACCGGAATCATCCCGCACGCCGGCGGGTCGCGCACCATCCGACGCCACGGAAAGTCGGCATTACGCTGCGGATTCTTCCGCACAGGGGGAGCATTGAAGCATGCTCGACGAGTTGAACGACCAGGCCCGCGCCGACTACGACTCCGGCGAGTTCAGCACGGCACTCGCCGGCTTCTCGGTGCTCCGCGAGATCCGTTCACGCCGCGAGGGCCCGTATTCGGTGAAGTACCTCGAGGCACTCCACAACAGCGTCCGCTGCATGTCGATGCTGGAGATGTGGGACGACGCCGACCTCCTGTGCAGCGAGTTGCACAGCAAGTACGTGCGCACGCTCGGTCGCGGTCAGGAGGTGACGGTCGACGTCGCCAAACACTGGGCGTGGGCGATGGTGCACCGCCACGACCTGCGACCGGCCACAGCACTGTATCTGACCACCGCCGACGCCATGTGGGATGCGGACGCGCCGGGCGCGCGCCGTCTCATCGGCGCGGCGGCCGTCGTCCCCGACGCCCGACCGGCCGAGATGGTGTGGCGGGGCCGGGTGGACGGTGTCCCGATCGCGCACACCGACGAACTGCTGGCGGTGCTGGGCGCCGTCGCCGAACGGCTCGCGGAACACGCAGACGCCGAGCCGACCCTCACCCTGGACGGTTTGGCGCTCACCGGCTGAGCTCGGTCAGATCACCGGTTCCTCACGCTCGATCCTGGCGGCCAGCGCGCTGACCTTGCCCGGCACGGTGAACAGCGTGACGACGCTGACCACGATGAGCAGCACCGCGAGGATCCACAGGATGGTCGAGAGGGTCCAGACGGCGGGCAGCACGATCATCGCGATACCCGCGAGCACCGAGACCACACCCGAGAGCATCACCAACCAGCGGGGCGCCATGGTGACCGTGAAGCGCGACCCGAGCAGATCCTGCAGACCGCCGATGATCCATCCGATGCCGATGAAGACACCCAGGAGCACCAGCGACTTGGACGGGTTGATGGTGGCGAGTACGCCGACGGCGAGCACGATTCCGCCGAACACGCCGAGGAGCAGCCGGGTCCCCGCGGTCGCCCGGGTCAGCGCGAAGGCGACGAAGAGCCGGAAGAGCCCGGCGACGATGAGCGAGATGCCGAACAGCACACCGATCACGGCCAGTGTCGCGGCGGGCCAGACGAGCGCGACGATGCCCAGCGCGATTCCGACGAGCGAGGAGAAGATGACGAAGGTCCGCACGGCGCCGACCGCGTCGTTCGGGAGAACCGACGGCGATGCTTGAGTGGTCATGCACGCAGCGTAGCGTGCAGACCTATGACTGATAAGGCCTTCTTCACCGTCGACGGCGCCGGTCGGTACGACCCCACCGGGTATGCGGTGGGACTGTGGGGCCCGGACGCGCTGAACGGACCGTCGGTCTGCGCGATCGCCGCCCGCGCCGCCGAGAACGCTGGCGGCAGTGCCGATTTCACTCCCGCACGGTTCACCCTCGAGTTGTTCAAGAGCGCACGACGGCTGCCCACCGTGCCCACCACGACCGTCCTGCGCGACGGTCACCGCATCCGGGTCATCGAGGTGTCGGTACGGCAGTACGACGGCGACGCCGAGATCCTCGTCGCGCGCGGCAACGTCGTGTTCCTGAAGACGGGTTCGAATCCGCCGGGCGAGCGATGGGAGCGCCCCGCGCGGGAGCGGACCTTCACCCCGCCCGCCGACGCCGGTGACGGCTACCGGCCGTGGTTCCGGACCGAGGGCGGGACGTGGTCCAACGACATGGGCGAGTACCAGAACTCCGAGCGGCTCACGATCTGGAGCAGGCCGTTCAACGCCGTCCCCGATGAGGAGTTGACGCCCTTCCAGCGCGCGGTGATCGCCGCCGAGTCGACGAGCCTGGTCACGAACATCGGCGACGGCGGTATCGGGTTCATCAACTGCGATCTGACCGTCGCGGTCGCCCGATTGCCGGAGGGCGTCCGCGTCGGCGTGGAGGCCGACTCGCACATCGAGAACGCGGGCGTCTCCGTCGGCACCGCCAACCTGTACGACGAGCACGGACAGTTCGGGGTGGGAATGGTGACCGCCGTCGACAACACCCGCGCGATGATCGATTTCACGACCGTGAAGCCGTACACCAACCGGGCCCCCGAACTGAGCTGACCCGGGAGAACCGGCGGCGACCACACCTGGGCGAGTAGTGTTCT
Source organism: Gordonia sp. PS3 (assembly GCF_041950545.1). Taxonomy (NCBI): domain Bacteria; kingdom Bacillati; phylum Actinomycetota; class Actinomycetes; order Mycobacteriales; family Gordoniaceae; genus Gordonia; species Gordonia sp. PS3. Next base: position 3,481,558 of record NZ_CP169524.1, read on the forward strand.
AAGTCACAGCGAGCTATTTCCGGAGGCTGTCGTGACGAACAGGTATCTCAGGTACGGTGATCGTCGTTTCATCATCAATCGCGAGACGGAAGCCCGCCTTCACCGCGCGCTCGACAAGGTCTACGCCGACGGGAGCGCGGGCCACGAGTGGCTCAACCTCTACCCCGACAGCGAGGCCGAGTGCCGGCTGCTGATCGCCGCGGGGGTGCCGATCACGATTGAGACGGAGCCGTATCTCGACGCTCCTGCTTAGCCGCGTCTGCTCTCTCCGCCCGCCGGCGCGCATTGCGCGGGAGGATGTACCGGGTGTCGATGAGCCAATAGGCCGCGAAGACCGCTCCGGCGAGGCCCCAGCCGAGCAGGATGTCGAAGACGTAGTGCTCGCCGCTGTAGACCAGCGCGAACGCCATGGTGAGCGCGTACCCCATGAACATCGTCTTGCCGAACCAGCGCGTTCGCGGCCAAATGAACAGCGCGAGCAGCATCGTCAGTCCCGCATGCAGGGACGGGATCGCGGCGACGAGATTCGACTTCGTCTGACCGAACCGGACCGCTCGCAGCACCATGTCCAAGCCGATCACACTCCAGCCGCGGTCGGAGATCCGCTCCACGTACGGTTCGGCGCCGGGATTCTCCGGATGCACCTCACCGAGCAGGTTGCCGGGCACCTCGACGTCGGCCCGGTACATGCACGGCGGATCGTGCGGACTGTCGGCGACCTGCGCGACGGTGCAGCGGGCCGCCGCCCACGGCGGCGCCGCCGGGACCAGCGTGTAACCGACCAGGCCGAGGAAGCTCACCGCGATGAAGCACGCGGCGAACCGGCGCCACAGCGCCCGATCGCGCACCCACAGCACCGCGGCGGTCGCGTACGGAACGATGAAGTACGACATGTAGACCGCGCTGGTGATGACCTCCCACCACGGCGGCGAGGACTCCTTCAGATGCGACTGAAGCCAGACGGTCGGGTTGGTCCCGAAGATCCAGTGGTCGACGTCCGGCGCGAGTTGCCAGTGCGTCGGCATGTCGAGCCACACCGCGATGTTCCGGGTCCAGTCGTAGAGCATCAGGATCAGGACGAAGGGCAGCCAGTCGATCAGCACGGTGCTGACGCGACGGCGCCCGATGGTGGCGGCCGCCATCCCGAACGCGAGAAAGAAGATGAGACTCGTCCGGTCTGCGGCGATGCCGTACCGCCAGAAGTAGACGGCCAGGCTCACCGCCCAGATCGTCAGCAGGATCCGGCGCAGCAACCGGAAGTCGCGCACCTTCTCCTCGACGACTTCGATGGGCGCGTCGTCCGGGGGGAGATCCGGGATCGAGTCCGCACCGGCGGGAGGATCGTCTGGGTCGGGGTCGGATCCACCCGCCGTACCCGGCGACGCCGTGTCCACGCTCACGCCCGAGCCTCCTGCCCCAGTCGAGGACGGTGCCACCGTCCATGGCGAACTCTATAGAAGTTCTCCGGGAACTGGCTGTCAGTGCACCGGATGTCTTCCTTGCGGCCACCCCGGAGGCGGTCGGCCAGACGATAGGCTGGGTTCATGCGAGTCGGAGCCCATCTTCGCCAGGACGAGAACCCCGTCGCCACCGCCGAGGAACTCGGGATCGACATCTTCCAGATGTTCGTCACCGATCCGCAGAGCTGGAAGAAGCCCGAGCCGCATCCGCACGCCGAGCAGATCCGCGAGTCGCCGATCGACGTGGTCGTGCACTCGAGCTATCAGATCAACGTGGCGAGCCTGAACAACCGCCTGCGGATGCCGTCACGCAAGGCTGTGGAGCAGCAGGCCGCGGCGGCCGCCGACCTCGGCGCGATCGGCCTCGTGGTGCACGGGGGCCATCTGAAGGACGGGGAGGACGCGGCCGACGGATTCGCCAACTGGCGCAAGCTGTTCGAACGACAGGCGGACAAGGGCGGCTTCGGGGTGCCGATCCTGATCGAGAACACCGCGGGCGGCGATCACGCGATGGCCCGGACACTGGAGTCGATCGAGCGCCTGTGGGACGCCGTCGGAGACTTCCCCGAGGCCGGGTTCTGCCTCGACACCTGCCATGCCTGGGCCGGCGGTGAAGACCTCGTCGGCCTCGTGGAACGGATCAAGTCGATCACCGGCCGGATCGATCTGATCCATCTGAACAACTCGCGTGACGAGTTCGACTCGGGCCGCGACCGGCACGCCAACCTCGAGTCCGGCCAGATCGATGCGGAGGTGCTCGCCGAGTTGATGAAGACCGCCGGTGCACCCGGTGTGCTGGAGACGCCCGCCGACGGCATTCCCGACGATCTGGCGTATCTGCGATCGCTCTGACGGGCACCGGGCGCCGTCCGCTTGCATTTGTTAGCGGGGCCACACCGCACTCATATTGTCCGTCTGAACGGCTAGCGGTACGCTGTCAATAGTTACCGGCAAGTAACATAGTCGGCACCGAGTCAGCCACCGGAGCCACGCCCCCGGGAAACGAACTTCTAGAACAGCGAGTAAGGAAAACCATGGGCCATTACAAGTCCAACCTGCGCGATCTGCACTTCAACCTCTTCGAGATGTACAAGCTCGACGAGGTCCTCGCCTCCGGCGAGTTCGGCGACCTCGACCACGACACCGCGGTCGACATGCTCCGCGAAGTCAAGCACCTCGCCGAGGGCGTCATCGCCGACTCGTTCGCGGACGCCGACCGCAATCCCCCGGTCTTCAACCCGGAGGACCACAGCGTCACCATTCCCGACAGCTTCAAGAAGTCGTACAACGCCCTGATCGAGGCCGGCTGGGACAAGGTCGGCGTCGACGAGGAACTCGGCGGCCTGCCCGCACCCCGCTCGCTGTACTGGGCGATCGGCGAGATGATCCTGGGCGCCAACCCGCCGGTGTTCATGTACGCCGCCGGTTCGGGCTTCTCGAACATCTTCTACGACAACGGCACCGACGAGCAGAAGAAGTGGGCCGCCATCTGCTCCGAGCGCGGTTGGGGCGCCACCATGGTCCTGACCGAGCCGGACGCCGGCTCGGACGTCGGCGCGGGCATCACCAAGGCCACCCTTCAGGAAGACGGCACCTGGCACATCGAGGGCGTCAAGCGCTTCATCACCTCGGCCGACCAGGACATGACCGAGAACATCTTCCACCTGGTCCTGGCCCGCCCCGAGGGCGCCGGACCGGGCACCAAGGGTCTGTCGCTGTTCTTCGTTCCGAAGTTCCACTTCGACCATGAGACCGGCGAGCTGGGCGAGCGCAACGGCGCCTTCGTCACCAACGTCGAGCACAAGATGGGCATCAAGGCCTCGGCCACCTGTGAGGTCAGCTTCGGCCTGCACGGCACCCCGGCCAAGGGCTGGCTCGTCGGCGAGGTCCACAAGGGTATCGCCCAGATGTTCGACGTCATCGAGCACGCCCGCATGATGGTCGGCACCAAGGCCATCTCGACGCTGTCGACCGGCTACCTCAACGCTCTCGATTACGCCAAGCAGCGCGTGCAGGGCGCCGATCTGACGCAGATGACCGACAAGGCCGCTCCGCGCGTCACGATCACGCACCACCCGGACGTGCGCCGCGCGCTGATGACCCAGAAGGCCTACGCCGAGGGTCTGCGCGCCGTGTACCTGTACACCGCGTCGCACCAGGACGCCGTCGCCGCGAAGATCGTCTCCGGCGCGGACGCCGAGATGGCGCACAAGGTGAACGACCTGCTCCTCCCGATCGTCAAGGGCGTCGGCTCCGAGCGTGCCTACGAGAAGCTGACCGAGTCCCTGCAGACGCTGGGCGGTTCGGGCTTCCTGCAGGACTACCCGATCGAGCAGTACATCCGGGACTCGAAGATCGACTCGCTGTACGAGGGCACCACCGCCATCCAGGCGCAGGACTTCTTCTTCCGCAAGATCATCCGCGACAAGGGCCAGGCACTGGCCCACGTCGCAGGCCAGATCCAGGACTTCATCGACAACGGCCAGGGCAACGGTGGCGAACAGTTTGCGGCCGAGCGCGCACTGCTCAAGACCGCCAACGAGGACGTCCAGGCCATGGCCGCCAAGCTCACCGGCTGGCTGATGAGCGCGCAGGAGGATCCGAAGCAGCTGTACCTGATCGGCACCGCGTCGGTCCGCTTCCTGATGGCCGTCGGCGATCTGCTGATCGGCTGGCTGCTGCTGCGTCAGGCCGTCGTCGCGCAGGCCGCGCTCGACGCCGGTGCCTCCGGTGACGACAAGGCGTTCTACGAGGGCAAGGTGGCCTCGGGTGTGTTCTTCGCGAAGAACATGCTGCCGCTGCTGACCTCCGTTCGCCAGATCGTCGAGAACAACGTCGACAACGACCTGATGGAGCTCGACGAAGCCGCGTTCTGATCGGGCGGTTCAGATCCGGTCCACTCCGACCGGCGCAAGCGCAGGGACCCCGCCGGGAGCAGCCAGTTTCCCGGCGGGGTTCTCTCGTCACCGGATCCGGTCTACGGTCGGATCGGGGGAACTTCGTCCGATTGGAGCGCGAGGCAATGAAAGCACTCGTCTATCACGGGCCCGGGAACAAGTCGTGGGACGACGTGCCCGAACCTCGGATCCAGGCGCCCACCGATGTCATCGTGAAGATCGACGCGACGACGATCTGCGGCACCGACCTGCACATTCTGAAGGGCGACGTCCCCGCTGTCACGCCGGGACGCATCCTCGGCCACGAGGGCGTCGGGACGATCACCGAGGTCGGCGCGGCGGTGACCACGCTGTCTGTCGGCGATCAGGTGATCATCTCCTGCATCAGCGCGTGCGGTAAGTGCGCCTATTGCAAGCAGGGCGTGTTCTCGCACTGCCTCGGCGACGAGGGCACCTCGGGGATCGGCTGGATCTTCGGCCACCTCATCGACGGGACGCAGGCCGAGTACGTCCGTGTGCCCTACGCGGAGACCTCCGTGTACCGGCTGCCCGACACCATGCGTCCGGAACAGGGCGTCGTCCTCTCGGACATCCTTCCGACCGGTCACGAGATCGGCGTCCGCTACGGCGCGGTGAAGCCCGGGGACGTGGTCGCGGTCATCGGTGCCGGCCCCGTCGGCCTGGCCGCGATCGCCACGGCGGGACTCTACGGCCCGAGCCGCGTCATCGCCGTCGATGTGGATGCAGGCCGCGTCGAGCAGGCCCGCAGGTTCGGCGCCACGGACGGCGTCGTATCGTCCGACGACGACTGGCGCGAGCAGATCCTCGCGATGACCGACGGCCTCGGCGTCGACGTCGCCATCGAAGCGGTCGGAGTGCCGCAGACCTGGAACATGTGCCTGGACATCGTGCGCCCGGCGGGACACGTCGCCAACGTCGGAGTGCACGGCACCGGCGTCGACCTGCCGCTGCAGGATCTCTGGATCACCAACGTGACGATGACGATGGGACTGGTGAACACCGACACCCTCGGCACCCTGCTCAAGATGGTGGCGCAGCGGAAGATCGACCCGGACGTGTTCATCAGCCACCGGTTCGCACTGCACGACATGATGGACGCCTATGACGTCTTCGAACGCGCCGCGGAGACCAAGGCGCTGAAGGTGGTGCTCACCGCGTAGCGACGATCCGCTACCGCGCGTTCGCAGCCGCGATCACCGCGGTCAGCAGTCCCGGGTAGGCGGCTTCCATCTCGGCGTCGCGCAGCACGTACTCGGCTCCCTGGCCGGCGGGTCGGCGCTCGATCACGCCCGCCTCGCGCAAGATCTTGAAGTGATGGCTCGCGGTGGCCTTCGTGACGGTGTCGTACAACCCGGCGCACGAGACGGGCGCGCCCGCGCGGCTCAACCGCCGCACCATCTCCAGACGGACCGGATCGGCCAACGCGCTCAGCACCGCGTGCAGGTCGGCGACGTCCAACCGCGCAGTCGTCCCCGTCACGGGTCCACCTCCTCGAAAACAGTTTGATGGTTGTCGAACAGTTGCGGTACTGTCGTCACTGTTCGATCTCTATCAAACATACTCGAGGACGCCATGACCAGCAGCACCGTCACCGACCGACCGGTGGAGCGGACCACGCATCCGCAGGCGTGGTCGTACCTGCTCCTGCTCGCGCTTCTCGCGCTGGCACTGGGCTGCTCCGGACTGCCGTCGCCGCTCTATCCGATCTACCAGTCGGAATGGCATATGAGCCCGCTGACGATCACCATCGTCTTCGCGGTGTACGCGATCGGCGCGCTCGGATCGGCGCTGACCGTGGGCCCGGTCTCCGACGCCGTGGGCCGCAAACCCGTGCTCATCGCCGCACTGATCTCCATCCTCGCCGGACTCGGCCTGTTCCTCATCGCCACCAATGCGTGGGAGCTGATGATCGCCCGCTTCCTGCACGGAGGCGCGATCGGTGCCATCACCGTGGTGGCGGGCGCGGCACTGCTCGACGTCCGACCGCGCGACGGCGCCCGCAACGGCATGGCCAGCGGTATCGCCCTCAACGTGGGGATCACGATCACCGTCTTCGGTGCCGCCGCCGCGGCGCAGTGGGCATCGAACCCGCTGCGCGTGCCCTTCGCGATCGTCGGCGCCGTGGTCGTGGTGATGCTCGTCGCCGTGATCGCACTCGTGGAACCGCACACCGAACGCACCGGCGGCCGCATCCGCCTGCAGCGTCCGTCGATCCCGAAGGAGATCACCTCCGACTTCTGGTTCTCCGGAATCGGCATCATGACGGCGTGGTCGGTCCTCGGCGTCTTCCTGAGCCTCTACCCCGCGCTGACCCAGCACGCCACCGGCCACACGTCGGTGATCTTCGTCGGCGTCGTCGTGGCCGTGATGGCCGCGGCCTCCGCGGCGTCCCAGTGGGTGGGCGGCCGGCTCGATCCCCGCACCGCCGCCATCACCGGCGACCTGGGGATGATCGTCGCACTGCTGTCGGCGATCTGGGCGCTGCACACCGGGTCGACGGCATTCGTGATCGTCGATTCCATCGTGCTCGGCGCGGCCTTCGGTCTGGCGTTCGGAGGGTCTCTGCGGCATCTGAACGACGTCACGCCCGCGGATGCGCGCGGCCGGGTGATGAGCGCGTACTACCTGCTCGGCTACTTGGCGATGGGCGTTCCGACCGTCATCGCCGGGGCGCTGTCGTCGTCGTACGGAACCGCCGAGGTGTTCCCGTGGTTCGCCGGTGCCGTGGCCCTGGCGTGCTTCACGGCAGCGGTGCTCGGCCTCCGGGGCGGTCGGCCGGATCGGGTGCCCGCGGCCGGTGCCTAGGGCGGAAGGACCCGTCAGCCCTCGATGCCGAGATCGACGAGCAGTTCCTCCGCGATCCGCTCCAGATCGGCACGGATGCGCGCGGGGTCGACATTCGGCGGCAGCCGGACCTCCAACTCCGCCTCGAACAGCATCCCACCGGCCATCGGGGCCTCCCGGGTGCCGGTCGTCATCTTCTCGATCGAGACCCCGCCGGCGCTCAGCGCCGCCGAGAGTTCGTGAACGATGCCGGGACGATCGTTCCCGAGCAGTCCGATCGTGAGCGCCGGCCAATCGGCGGTGCTCGGTTCGGCGCCGTCCGCCGAATGGACCGCCACCTCCAGCAGCCCGTCCAGTCCGGTGACCGCGGCGATCAGTGCGTCGGCGCGCTCGTCGGGAACCGCCACGACGACGATGCCCGCGAACTTGCCCGCGAGTTGTGCCAGCTGACTGCGCTCCCAATTGCCGCCCTGCGCGGCGACCGCATCGGCGAGTGCCGACACCAGCCCCGGACGGTCGTCCCCGATCACCGACAGCACCAGATTCCGCATGGTCGAAGCGTATCGGGGAATGCTCACGCGGGCGGTCGCACCGGCAGGTTCTCCCGGAGGAATCGGCTCAATCTCTCCACGGCCGGCGTACGGATCGTCGAGGCCCAGGCCAGCCCGATGTCGCGGCGCAGCGTCTCCGGCGCCACCGGGACCTCGGCCACGCCGGCGATCGGGCGCCCGGCCCGCGGCAGCAACGCGATGCCCAGACCTCGTTCGACGAACTCGCGGGCGGTCGCGAACTCGGTGATCTCGATCGCGACCCTCGGCGTGTATCCCGCCGCGGCGCACCACTCCTGCGTCGCGCGCCGCAGGTGATACGTCTCCGGGTTCGCGATGAAGTCTTCGCCCGACAGCTCCGCGAGCGCCACCGAGGAACGCCGCGCACTCCAGTGATTCTCGGGTACCGCCACGACGATCTCCTGTGAGCCGACCATCGCGTGCTCCACCTCGTGCGCGAGCGGAATGGTGATCGCGAGATCGAGCTCCCCGGACCGCAGATCGGCCACCAACTGTGCGCCGTGAGCCTGTTTGAGCTCCAGGCGGATCCCCGGATTGCGGTGGTGGAAGGCCGCCAGAAGTTCGGGCACCTCGCCGGAACCCATCGTCAGCGGAAAGCCGAAACGAACCGATCCGGTGCTCCCGTCTCCTGCGTCGACCGCGCGCTCCACAGCGTGTTCGAGCGCGGCGAGCGGTGCGCGGATATCGGCGACCAACGACAGCGCGGCCGGAGTCAACCGCACCTTGCGTCCGTCTTTGATCAACAACGGAACGCCCATCTGCGCTTCGAGCGCGTGCAGGCGCCTGCTCATCGAACTCTGCGAGACGCCGAGCGCAGCCGCCGCGGCGGTCATCGAACCGCCGTGGGATTCGAGTGCGGTCAGCGCGCGCAGTCGAGGGGACAGCTCCCCGGTCCATTCATGCACAATCGGATCATATTCCAGCCGAATGACATTAGACGGATCATTAGCGGCGGACGAGCATCGAATACGTCACCTCGACGCGAAGGAGAGCCCGATGAGAATCCGTAACGCAGCCGTCGACCTTCCCGACGCCGACGTCGTCCTGGTGGGCGCGGGCATCATGTCCGCCACCCTGGCCTCGATGCTCGGTCACCTGGAACCCGAGTGGTCGGTGGTGGTGTTGGAAGCCGCCGATCGCGCCGCAACCGAGAGCAGCGATCCGTGGAACAACGCGGGCACCGGTCACTCGGGCTTCTGCGAACTCAACTACATGCCCGACCCGGAGGACTCCGCGAAGGCCGAATCGATCGCGGCGCAGTTCCTCCTGACCCGCGAATGGTGGGCACATCTGGCAGCGGCCGGCGGGCTCGACCCCGCGTCGTTCATCCACACCACCGGGCACCTGAGCGTCGTCTTCGACGGGGACACCGACTACCTGCGGCGCCGTCACGCCACACTGCGCCGGTCGCCGCTCTTCGACCGCCTCGAATTCACCGACGATCCCGCGACCGTCGGCGCATGGGCCCCACTGGTGACCGACGGTCGCGCGCCCGGACCGATCGCCGCCACGCGGCATCCGGACGGGACGGACGTCGACTTCGGGGCGCTGTCGACGGGTCTGCTCGAGACCTCCGGTGCCGAGGTCCTGTTCGGCCATCGGGTGCGCCGGATCGCCCGCGACGCTCACGGCCGGTCCACCGTCACCGGCCGCGGTCGGGCGGGCCGCTTCCGCATCCGCGCTCGGCATGTCTTCGTCGGCGCGGGCGGACAGGCCCTGCGGCAGTTGCAGAAAGCGAAGCTCGACGAGGTGAGCCGCTACGGGGTGCTGCCGGTCGGAGCGGCCTTCCTCCGGTGCGACGCGCCGGAGGTGGTCGCACGGCACGACGGCAAGGTCTACGGGCAGGCCCCGATCGGCGCCCCGCCGATGTCTGTGCCGCATCTGGATCGCCGGACCGTTCGCGGCCGCGACCATCTGATGTTCGGCCCGTACGCCACGTTCAGCACCCGGCTGCTCAAGGGTGGGCACCTGTGGGACTTCTTCGCCACACTGCATCCGCGGAATCTGTGGACCGTGATGTCGGCCGCGGCGACGAACCTGGATCTCGTCCGGTACCTCGTCTCCGAACTGCTCGCGGGGCGCGCGAAACGCTTCGCACAGCTCCAGCGGTACCTCCCCGAGGCCCGCGACGCGGACTGGACCCTGGTGCACGCCGGCCAGCGCGCGCAGCTCGTCACGCCCGGCCCGGGAGTCGCCGGAGTGCTGCAGCAGGGCACCGAGTTGATCGTGAGCGCCGACCGGCAGGTCTCCGGACTGCTCGGCGCATCGCCGGGTGCATCGACGGCCGTGCCGATCATGATCGATCTGCTCCGACGCGCCTTCCCCGCCGAATGGTCGCAGCGGTGGGCAGAGGACCTGCACGCGGCAGTGCCCGATCTGCGCGTCGAGGAGTGGACCCACGACGACGTGCGCCGCGCGACGGCCGAGACCGCCCGCGCACTGCGGCTGCGACCGCCGGCCGAGCACCGCTGAAAGACGAGCGACGGCCCCGCATTCGTGCGGGGCCGTCGCAGGCGTCGATCCGGTGCGGAGACTCTACTTCGGTGGCATCCGGATGCCGCCGTCCACGCGGACCACCTCGGCGTTCATGTACGAGTTCGTGATGAGCTCCTCGACCATCGACGCGAGCTCGTCCGGCACGCCCAGTCGCTTCGGGAACAGCACGCTCTCGCCGAGCTTGGCCTTGAACGCCTCCGACTCCGGACCCGAGCCGTAGATCGGGGTGTCGATCAGGCCGGGGGCGATGCAGTTCACGCGGATGCCCGCCGCCGACAGGTCGCGGGCGACCGGCAGCGTCATGCCGACCACGCCGCCCTTCGACGACGAGTACGCGGCCTGGCCGATCTGGCCGTCGAAGGCCGCGACGGATGCGAGGTTGACGATGGCGCCGCGCTCTCCGTTCGCATTCGGCTCGTTGCGGCTCATCGCGGTGGCGGCGAGGCGGACCGTGTCGAAGGTACCGATCAGGTTGATCGCGATGACCTTCTTGTAGAGGTCCAGGTTGTGCGCCGAGGCGAACTCGCCGTCGCGGCCGATGGTGCGCTGGGCCCAGCCGATACCGGCCGAGTTGACCACGGCCTTCAGCGGTCCGAGCTCGACAGCCTTGTTGACCGCCGCCTCGATCTGTGCGGTGTCGGTGACGTCGACAGCGACGAAGACGCCGTCGATCTCCTTGGCCAGGGCCTCGCCGTCCTCGGCTTTCAGGTCGGCGATGACCACCTTGGCGCCCCGCGCGGCGAGCCGGCGAGCCGTCGCGGCGCCGATGCCCGAGGCACCTCCGGTCACGATTGCACTTGCTCCATTGATATCCATGTCGGGGAGCATATCTGCCGGTGACCGGCAGCACAGCGCCGGGGCTGAAACACGTTTCAGTCCGCGGCTTCCGCAGGGCCGATCAGCGGCAGCGGACCACCGGTTCCGGGTCGTATTTGACGGTCCGGGTGTGCCGGTAGGTCTCCTGGCCGGTCTTGAGACTGCGGATGATCCTGGTGTTGGACGCGGTGAAGCCGGGCTGACCGCTGCTGGGCACACAGCTCTGCCCCGCCGGGACCTCCACGGTCGTCGGTGAGGTCGGATCGGTGCGGTCGCCCGTCACCGATTGGACCTCGACCGTCTTGGTGCTCCACATCCGGACGGTGATGCTCGACGGCGTCCACGACGTGTCGATGACGATTCCGTACGGCGTGTTGTTCTTGAACTGCAGATCGATGGCGCCCTCGAACACAGTGGCCTCGCGCGCCTCGGGATAGCGCGAGATGTAGTAGCTGTGCTCGGTGTGGGCGACGTCCTCCAGCCCGGCGAAGTACGAGGCGTTGTACAGCGTCGTGGCGAACTGCGAGATGCCGCCGCCGACCGCCTCGGACGGACGGCCGTGATCGATGATCCCCGACTCGACGTAGCCCTGGGCCGTCCCCCGCGGTCCGGTGTAACCGTTGAGCGAGAAGGTCTGGCCGGGCAGCACCAGCGCGCCGTCCACCTCTTCGGCGACGAGCCGGATGTTCTCCCCTGACGGTCCGCTGAACCCGCCGGTGGTGAACTCGGACACGACTTCCTTCACCCCCAGCTTCTTCGCCCGCTTCGTGTCGACCTTGGGTCGGGTGATCTTGTAGGCCACCCGACCCGACCGGGAGTCGGCGGAGACAGCCAGCTTCTCGATCTCGGCGGCTGTCCGGGTCCAGTCGACCGCGGCGCCGTCGGACGACGGCACCACTACGGGCGCGCCGCCGGTCAGCCGGAAACTCGCATCGACCGGGGTCGACTCGGTCTTGGCTGCGCGGTCGCCGAGGACTTCCCGCGCCTTCTTGGGATCCACGTGCGGGGTCAGACCGCCGCGGCCGTCGGGCACGAACGACACGAGCGCGCCCGCCTCCCGCGGTGAGACGATCACTCGCGCTCCGCGTCCGGCGAGCGGGACCGCCGACGCCGTCACGTTCTGGGCCGGCCCGTCGAGTGTGGCCTGAACCGTCTCAGCCGAGACGGTCGGCGAGAAGGGCTCCATCTCGAGGTCGATCGGGTGACCGCTGAGCCAGTTGTCGGCGATGGCCTGCTTCGCGGCCTCGCGCTTGATACGCAGTCCCTTGGACGGGAAGTCGCCGACCGGTTGCAGACCGTCGAAATGGACACCGCCCTCGACGGCCGCCTTCTCGAGCGACTCCCGATGCTCGTCGAGCGCCGCGTTGAAGTCGGCGTCGTCGAGCGAGACGACCGGGGCCACATCGCGGGAGAGGCCGATCATGCCGAGGAATCGATCCCAGGGATTGCGCGGCTGGTCCATGAGGCGCGCGAGCGTTGCTTCGACGTCGAAGTCGGCACCGAGCGCGGCCGGATCGATCTGCGCCGAGCCGGAGTCGGTGCGCACCGAGACCGGGCTGTGTGCGGCCACCGTCAGTCCGGTGAGCTTCGCGCGCGCCTGATCTTCGGTGAGGTCGCCCAGATCGAACTCGGCGATGTGTGCGCCGCGGGCCGTGTGGCCGTGGGTGAGGATCGCGTCGATCCCGAAGATCGCGCCGACGAGCAGCAGCGCACCGATGAGCGCGCGGGCGACCCACCGGCGGTGATCGGAGCGATCGTCGGAAGAGGTCACAACTGTCGAATCCTAGCCGGGAACAAGAGCTCCGGCTGAACCGCCGGGTCGGGGGTCTGGCGGTTCAGCCGGAGCTATCCGGTTTATAGGTGGCGGGTGCGGGGGCGTTACACATCCGCGGAAAAAACTTCGGAGTTCTCATCGATGATCGCAGGCCCCGGTCAGCGCCGTGCGGCGGCCGACCGGGGCCTGCGATCCGATGCGGGGATCAGCCTTCGACGATGGCCGTGACGCCCTGGCCGCCCGCGGCGCAGATCGACACCAGCGCACGACCGCCGCCGTTCTCCTTGATCTGCTTGGCGGCCTGCGCGATGATCCGGCCGCCGGTGGCGGCGAACGGGTGCCCGGCGGCCAGCGAGGAGCCGTTGACGTTGAGCTTGCTGCGGTCGATCGAGCCCAGCGCCCCGTCCAGGCCGAGACGCTCGGTGCAGTACTCCTCCGACTCCCACGCCTGCAGGGTCGCCAGGACCACGGAGGCGAAAGCCTCGTGGATCTCGAAGAAGTCGAAGTCGGCCAGGGTGAGGCCGTTGCGCTGCAGCAGGCGGGGGACCGCGTATGTCGGTGCCATGAGCAGCCCGTCGGGGCCGTTCACGTAGTCCACCGCGGCGGTCTCGGTGTCGCGCAGGTAGGCCAGCACCGGGAGATTCTTCTCGGCGGCCCACTCGTCGGTGGCGAGCAGGACGGCCGACGCGCCGTCGGTGAGCGGGGTGGAGTTGCCCGCGGTCATGGTGGCGTCGCCCAGGCTCACGCCGAAGACCGGCTTGAGGGTGGCCAGCTTCTCCACCGACGAGTTCGGACGGAGGTTCTCGTCGCGGGTGAGGCCCATGAACGGGGTGATGAGGTCGTCGAAGAAGCCGCGGTCGTAGGCCGCGCCCATCTTCTGGTGGCTGGCGGCGGCCAGCTCGTCCTGCTCGGCGCGGCTGATGCCGAACTCCTTGGCGGTGATGGCGGCGTGCTCGCCCATCGACAGGCCGGTGCGCGGCTCGCCGTTGCGCGGGATCTCGATGCCCAGCTTGGTCGCCAGACCGAGTGCGGCCTTGATCCGGTCCACGGTGCTCTTGGCCCGGTTCACCTCGAGCATCTGCCTGCGCATGTCCTCGGAGACGCCGATCGGGGCGTCGGAGGTGGTGTCGACGCCGCCGCCGATCGCGACGTCGTAGCGGCCTGCGGCGATGCCGTCGGCCACGATCTGAATGGCCTGGAGACCGGTGCCGCACGCCTGCTGGACGTCCACCGCCGGGGTGTAGGGCGACAACGACGAACCGAGCACCGACTCGCGGATGAGGTTGAAGTCACGCGAATGCTTGAGCACCGCGCCGCCGGCGACCATGCCGAGTTTCTCGCCCTGCAGGCTGAAACGGCTGACCAGCCCCTGGAGGGCGGCGGTGAACATGTCCTGATTGCTCGCGGTCGCGTACGCGCGGTCTTGACGCGCGAACGGAATGCGATTGCCGCCGAGGATGGCGACCGGGCGCTGCTGACGGGTTTCCGGCTGGCGGGGCGTGTACGAGGCCACAACTTCTCCTGGAGAGTCTCGGATGTCGACAGATCGACCTTGAGAGTATTCTTACTCCCGAGTAAGTTAATTGTCGACTCCTGAACCTGCGGCACATGTCACAGACGAGCGGGCTACTGCTCGTCGGCGGCATCCGCTTAGGGTCTCCGGCAGGACCGGTACCCGACACGGGACACGGATTCGTTTCACAGACATCGAAGGAGATAGTCGTGGCAGGCAACACCGACCTGTATTCGTCCATCGTCAACAGCGGCCCGGGCGCTTTCATCGCTTCGCGCGTCGGTCTTCCGCAGCCGCCGGCACTGCGTCGGTACTCGCCGTCTCAGCCCGCTCTCGCCGGTCCGGTCCTGCTCGGCGGCGCCGGACGTCTGGTGGAGCCGGTGCGGGAGATCCTCAGCGCGGGCGACGACTACACGCTGGTCGAGAACAACGCCGGCGGACGCAGCGCCGACAAGCTCGGCGCCGCGGTCTTCGACGCCACCGGCATCTCCAAGCCCGCCGATCTCGAGCAGCTGTTCGAGTTCTTCACGCCGATCATGCGTTCGGTGGGCAACTCGGCGCGCTTCGTGGTGCTGGGCACCACACCCGAGCTGACCGCTGAGCCCGACGAGCACGTCGCGCAGCGCGCACTCGAGGGCTTCACCCGCTCGCTCGGCAAAGAGCTCCGCAACGGCGCCACCGCCCAGCTGGTCTACGTCTCGCCCGAGGCCAAGACCGGCCTGTCCGGTCTCGAGTCGACCCTCCGCTTCCTGCTGTCGGCCAAGTCGACCTACGTCGACGCCCAGGTGATCCGGGTCGGCGCCGCCGACGCCGCTTCGGTGGAGAGCTGGGACAAGCCCCTCGCCGGCAAGGTGGCCCTGGTCACCGGTGCCGCACGCGGCATCGGCGCCACGATCGCCGAGGTGCTGGCGCGCGACGGCGCCCATGTCATCGCCGCCGACGTCCCGGCCGCGGGCGAGGCCCTCAGCGAGACGGCGAACAAGGTGGGCGGCACCGCGCTGCCGCTCGACGTGACCGCCGAGGACGCGGGAGCCAAGGTCGCCGAGCACGTTCTCGAGCGTCACGGCGGCCTGGACATCATCGTCAACAATGCGGGCATCACGCGCGACAAGCTGCTCGCGAACATGGACGCCGGCCGCTGGAACTCGGTCATCAGCGTGAACCTGATCGCACCGCAGACGCTGGTGAACGAGTTGGTCGAGCGCAAGGCCCTCCGGTCGGGCGGCGCCGTGGTCGACGTCTCCTCCATCGCGGGCATCGCGGGCAACCGAGGCCAGACCAACTATGGCGCGTCGAAGGCCGGCGTGATCGGCCTCGTCGACACCTACGCCCCGATCCTGGCTGAGAAGGGCATCACCATCAACGCCGTCGCCCCGGGCTTCATCGAGACCGCGATGACCGCCGCCATCCCGCTCGCCACGCGCGAAGTGGGCCGTCGCATGAATTCGCTGCAGCAGGGCGGACAGACCGTCGACGTCGCCGAGACCGTGGCGTACTTCGCCAACCCGGCGTCCAACGCGGTCACCGGCAATGTCGTCCGCGTGTGCGGTCAGAGCCTCCTCGGCGCCTGACGGGACCCCGCCATGACCAAGACCGTCACTCTGACGTCCCTGCCGGGCGCGGGCCAGATCTACCCGAAAGCCGTGAGCGCGATGCTCCCGGTGATCGGCAAGCCGGCCCGCGTCAGCGCGGACGCGTCACTGCCCGACACCGTCTACCGGATCGAGAACCTGCGCGTCGACGAGGCGCAGCTCAAGGAGTACTGCCGCACCACGGGTCTGCAGTTCGGTGCGCAGGTACCGTTGACATACCTGTTCGTTCTGCAGTTCCCGCTCGCGATGACCGTGATGGTCTCGCCGGACTTCCCGTTCGGCGCGGTCGGCGCGGTGCATCTGGAGAACCGGATCGAGCGGATCCGGGCCATCGGCGTCGACGAGCCGCTGACCGTCTCGACTCACGCCGAGAACCTCCGGGAGCACCGCAAGGGCATGCTGGTGGACGTGGTATCGGAGTTCCGCGTCGGCCGCGAACTGGTCGCCGTCCAGACCGGCACGTTCCTCAAGCAGCAGCGCACGAGCCTGTCGGACGCCGAACGAGGCCCGGCGCCCAAGGACGTCGCACCGCCGCCGCCCGATCGCGTGGTCAGCGTCGACCTCGGTCTGATCCGCCAGTACGCGAACGCCTCGGGCGACCGGAATCCGATCCACATGGCCGACCTGACGGCGAAGGCCTTCGGCTTCAGCCGCGCCATCGCCCACGGCATGTGGAGTGCGGCCGCCGTGCTCGCGAACGTCGAGGCTCAGCTCCCCGAATCGGTCGTGTACTCGGTCCGCTTCGGGAAGCCGATCCTGTTGCCCGCGAAGGTGAACATGTACACCGACCGGGTGGCCGACGGATACGACCTGTCGATCCTGAACCGCCGCAAGGGCTATCCGCATCTGACCGCCACGACGCGTCCGCGCGTCTGACCGCTTGCCCGCGCTCGGTGAGTCTCCCGCAGGCTCGTTGAGTCCTCCTCAAGGCTTGTTGAGCGAGCGCAGCGAGTCGAAACGTGTGCATGTCAGTTTCGACTCGCTCCGCTCGCTCAACAGGCCTAAGGAAGAACCCACGCAACTGGCCGAAGGAAGAACCCGCACGACACGCCGCAAAGGCAACTCGCCGAGTCCTCCCCAGGCTCGCTGAGTCCTCTCTCAGGCTTGTTGAGCGAGCGCAGCGAGTCGAAACATGTGCATGTCTGTTTCGACTCGCTCCGCTCGCTCAACTGGCCTAAGGAAGAACCCACGCAACTGGCCGAAGGTAGAACCCGCACGACACGCCGCAAGGGCAACTCACCGAGTCCTCTCCCAGGCTTGTTGAGCGAGCGCAGCGAGTCGAAACATGTGCGCGTCTGTTTCGACTCGCTCCGCTCGCTCAACTGGCCTAATGAAGAACCCACTCAACTGGCCTAAGGAAGAACCCGCTCAACAGGCCTAAGGAAGAACCCACGCAACAGGCCTCAGGAAGAACTCGCTCAACAAGCTTGGGAAGAGTTCGCTCAACTGGCCTGGAAGGCTCACTCAAACCGGGCCCGGCCGGCGTGAGGGATCCGACTATGTCTCGTCGCCGACGGCGTCCTCCGACACTCCGACACCGCGCAGACCGCGCCAGGTGATGCCGAGCAGCAGGTCGGTGGCCGTTTCGAGGTCGATGTCGCCTTCGGCGATCCGGTCGGCGACGGCCTCGCCGGCGCCGACGAGGGCCACCGCCGTCAATTCGAAATCGACGTCGCTCGCACCCTCGGTGGTGGTGCCGCGGCGGATGAGATCAGTGATCATCGAGGTGATTCCCTCGCGGCTCTCGGTGACGATGTGTGCGAACGTCGCGGTCCCGACCGCGACCCGGTAGAGCACTCGCCACGAATCGGAGTTCTGATAGACGAACCGGAGGAACTCACGCACCAGCGTGCGCGCCTGGTCCTTCTGCCTCATCGTGGGATCAAAACCCGCCGACATGGCTTCCATGAACCGGCCGGACTCGCGCGCGATACAGGCGCTGAACAGTTCGTCCTTGGAGCCGTAGTAGAGGTAGAGCATCGGCTTGGATATCTTGGCCTCGGCGGCGATGGCGTCCATCGAGGTATCCGCGAAGCCATTCGCGGCGAACGCTGAAATCGCAGCATCGAGCATCTGCTGCTCTCGAACTGCCCGCGGCAGCCGCTTGGTTCCGCTAGCCATGACTACAAACTTACCATCGAGTAAGAACGCGTCAGGAGCAGTTCACCACATGCTTGGCCTTCAGGATCCGGAGCACCGAGCGGTCGATCCGGCGCTGCGACAGCTTCCCGTCCGCGACCGCCTTCTCCAAAGTGTCCAGCACCGAGGTCACGTGATCGGTGGAAAGCCACAGGCCGACGTCCGAGCCTGCGGTGATCGCCTTCAGCACCGCCTGTTCGATCGTGTACTTGTCGGTGATCGCCTTCATGCCGGACAGATCGTCGGAGAAGACGACGCCGTCGAACGCCGGTCCGTTGTACTTCTTGCCGGTGCGCAACATGCCGATCGCCGCCGGACTGATGCTCGCGGGCGTCTCCGGCCCGGTCAGACCCGGCACGATCAGGTGCCCGACCATCACGCCCGCGGTCCCGGGACTGCGCAGCAGAGTCCGGTACGGAACGAGATCGGTGTTCTGCATGTCCGCCAGCGGAGGCGTGGTGACGGCGCCGGTGTGCGAATCCCCCGAAGCGTGCCCGTGGCCGGGGAAGTGCTTGTACACGGGCATGATGCCCGCGTCCTGGAGCCCGCGCGCATAGGCACCGGCGTACTCGGTGACCACCTCGGGATCGTTCGAGAACGACCGGTCGCCGATCACCTCGTCGTCGGGCTCGGCGCTGACGTCCGCCGACGGAGCGAAGTCGACGGTGACACCGAGCTTCGCCATCTTCTCGCCGGCCGCCTTGGCGAGCTGCCGGACCTGCTCGGGCGTCTTGGTGCGCGCCAGCACACGCGCCGACGGCATGTCGATGCCCAGCGACTTGAGGCGGCTCACTCGGCCACCCTCCTGATCCACGGTCACCATCAGCGGGACCTTCTGGCTCTTCGAGAGCGTGGCGACGGTGCCGTCGCTCAGCATCGACAGGTCGGTCCAACTGCCGACGAACACTCCGCCGATGTGCTCCTTCGCGACCACCCGCCGCGCGTCGGCCCCGTTCTGCACCCCGACCACCAGCAGCTGAGCGAGCTTGTCGCGCAGCTTCATCCCGGCCAGTTCCTCGGAGCCGCACGCGGCGGGAACCGTCGGAGCACTGCTCGAGGCGGAAACGGTCCGCGAACTCGTCGTCGTGTGCGACGACGGTGCGGCCTGATCGCCGGTCGAGTCCGAGCACGCCGCGGAGGCGAGAAGGCCTGCCGTTGCGACGAGGGCGACGAGAGCACGGCTGGGACGTAGATGCGTGAGCGGGCTCATCCACCCAGTGTTTCATGCTCGCTCGCGACGGCCGGATCGGCGCGGCGGACGAAGCCCGGGCGGCGCCGACTGAACTGGTACCTTGGAATCCATGCTGCGTGAACGCCTGATCTATGGTGCCGTCGCCGGAGTGGCCGGCGTGCTCGTCGGCATCGGCGCCGTCTTCCTCGGCGGGCAGCTCGCCTCCGAAACCAAGCCGTCGACCGACGTGAACAGCTTCAACGCCGACAACGGTTTCGTTCAGGGATCGGTGGACTACGGATCCCGCGGCGGCGGAGACGCCAACAACTGACTCGCGCACTCCTCCGCCGGTCCGCTCGGTCGAGTCCCGCAGCAACTGAGCCGGGCGGCCCGGGCCGGATTCTGACGCGGGCGCAGGCACTCATCGTCGCTGTCGTGGCGCTGGCGGTCTGTCTGCTCCAGCGCCCCGGCCGCATCTCGCCCGACACCAAGCTGGACCTGACCGCCGATCCGATCGGGTTCCTCACTCGCGCCGCGCACCTGTGGTCGCCGGATGCCCCGATGGGCCAGATCCAGAACCAGGCCTACGGATACTTCTTCCCGCACGGCCTGTTCTTCGCCGTCGGCGAGATCCTGCACGTGCCGCCGTGGATCACTCAGCGATTCTGGTGGGCGATTCTGCTGACCGTCGGCTTCCTGGGCGTGGTCCGTCTCGCCGAGGCGCTGCGCGTCGGGTCGTTCACATCGCGGCTGATCGCCGGTTGGGTCTTCGTACTGGCCCCCCGCGTGATGACCACGCTGGGCACCATCTCCTCGGAGACGCTGCCGATGATGCTGGCGCCCTGGGTGCTGCTCCCGGTGGTCCGGGCTCTCGACGCGTCCGACCCCCGTCCACTGTGGCGCAACGCGGCCCGGTCCGCATGCGCGGTGGCGCTGATGGGTGCGGTGAACGCCGTCGCCACGGCTGCGGCCGTGGCGGTGTCGGCGATCTGGTGGCTGCTGGCGACTGCGCGGCGCGACCGGGGACACCGCCGTCGCGGACTGGTCTTCGGCGCATGGTGGGCGGCGGGTCTGGCGATGGCGTGCCTGTGGTGGGTGGTGCCGCTGCTGATCCTCTCGCGGGTCTCCCCGCCCTTCCTCGACTTCATCGAGTCGGCGAGCGTCACCACCGAATGGACCTCCCTCACCGAAGTGCTGCGCGGCACCGACTCGTGGACGCCGTTCGTCTCCCCGGAACGCGCTGTGGGCGCCGTTCTGGTCTCCGAGCCGGCCGCGGTGGTCGCGACCGGCATCCTCGCCGCCGCCGGGTTGGCCGGTCTCACGATGCGGGCGATGCCGCACCGCCGCCGCTTCCTGACCATCCTGGTGATCGGCCTTCTCGCCCTGTGTCTCGGATATCCGGGAGCACTCGGCTCGCCCGTGCGTGAGACCGTCATCGCTTTCCTCGACGGTCCGGGCGCCGCGCTGCGCAACATCCACAAGTTCGATCCGCTGGTCCGGCTCCCCCTCGCGATGGGAATCGCGCATCTGCTCGCGCGTGTCCGTGTCCCGATCCGCAGCCGCGGTGCCGAACGAGGTGTGGCCGCCGCACTGGTGGTGGTGATCGCCGCGTTCGGCTCCGGGTCGTTGCTGTGGACCGGCGGGCTGGCACCGGCCAAGAGCTACCGCGCGGTCCCCGACTACTGGCAGCAGACGGCCGACTGGCTCGACGCCGCGCAGGCCGGCTCCCCGACTCCGTCGCGCGCCCTGGTGGTCCCGGGAGCGCCCTTCGCCGACCAGATCTGGGGTCTCACGCGCGACGAACCGCTGCAGGCGCTGGCGCACTCGCCGTGGGCCGTCCGCGACGCGATTCCCCTGACGCCGCCGGGCGCCATCCGCGCGATGGACTCGGTGCAACGGGCGCTGAGCTCGGGCCGCGGATCACCGGGACTGGCCGCGACACTCGCCGAACAGGGTGTCGGATACCTGGTGCTGCGGGCCGATCTGGACGCGGTGACGTCACGGTCGGCACGACCGCTGCTGGTGGCGCAGGCGATCCGCAACTCACCCGGACTGACGGAGGCGGCCCGGTTCGGTCCCGACGTCTCACCGCCGACGCTCGACGGCGTGGTCGTGGACGACGGACTGCGTCCGCCGATGCCGGCGGTGACGGTCTACCGGGTCGGACCTCCCGACGGCACCGGTGCCACGACCGCCGGCGCGCCCGGACTGGTGGACGTCGGCGCGATGACGCGGGTGACCGGCGGACCGGAGGCCCTCGCCGCGGTGGAGGACGCCCGCAGCCGAGCCGGAGAGGAACCGCTGGGTCCGGCGCTGCTGACCGCGGACGCGAGGCGCGCGGGCCTGCCCGACGCTCCGGCGGTGGTGACCGACGCCCCCGTCGACCGGGAGACCGACTTCGGGCGGGTCGACGACCATTCCTCGGCTATTCGCGGCCCCGACGATCCCCGGCTGACCAAGAACGCGGCGCCGGACTACCCGGTGCCGGACCAGCCGCTGGTCCGCGCGCAATGGCTGCTCGACAACCAGCCGGGCATGGTGCGCGTGACCAGTTCGGGCTCGGCCGCCGACGCGACGCAGCCCGGCCGGACGTCGCCTGCCAATTCCACCGCCGCCGCCTTCGACGGCGATCCGGACACCGCCTGGGTCAGTCGCGGTCTGGAGTCGGCGGTCGGCAGGTGGCTCTCGATCGACTTCACCCATCCGCGGGACGACCTCGCGGTGACCGTCACGACGGCCAAGGCGCTCGGGCCGGACGTCTCGACGCTGCTGGTCTCATCCGATTCCGGCAGCACCGTGGCTCAGGGAGTGAAACCCGGAGTGCCGACCCGGATCCTGGTGCCGTCGGGGCCCACGTCGAGCGTCCAGGTCCGCGCCATCGACACCGCCGACGGCTCGGCCGGTAATCAGTTCGCGATCGCCGAACTGTCGGTCGCCGACGCGAACACCGGTGTCCCGCTGTCGATCCGGCAGCGCACGGTGCTGCCGACACTCGACGCCGCAGACAACGTGTCCGGCTGGGTGCTCTCCCCCGAACTCGGTCCGATCCCGGATTGCGTCACCGCGGCGGACGGCCGGGTGCGCTGCTCGCCGGCGGTGGGGTTGAGTCCGGAGACGCCGGGCGTGTTCTCCCGGACCCTGTCGGTGCCGTCGCAGACCGACGCCGATGTGCATGTCACGCTGCGACCGAAGGCCGGCGGTGAACTCTCGGATCTGCTGGCCCGCACCGGCGTGATCCGCGCGGAGGCGCAGTCGTCGGTGGCCGATCCGCGCGGCAACGCATCGGCCGCCGTCGACGGTGATCCGAACACCACGTGGACCGCACCGGATCCGGACACGTTCCCGAAGGGAAGGAAACCCGTTCTGACCCTTCATCTGCCCGCCCCTCGCGAAGTGTCCGGGATCCGTCTCCAGACGCCCGCGGACTATCCGGCGCACCCGACCCGCGTGGCCGTGGAGTTGCGGAACGGTGATCGGACGGTGGCGCGGACGACAGCGCGGGTCGGCACGGACGGGGTGCTGTCGGTTCCCGCCGCCCGGGCCGACACCGTGGTGCTGACGATCGAGAAGCAGAGCGACCTGATCGACGTCAACGATCTCGGTTTCGCGAAGGACGCACCGGTCGGCATCAGCGAGGCCCAAGTGCTGCCGGGCGGCCCGAACGTACCCGACGACGACCATCGCATCATCGAGATCGGCTGCGCCACAGACCCGTCCGGCCCGTACGGCATGGGTGTCACGGCAGCCGGCCAGATGCTCCGATTGCATGTCCGCACCACCGTGGGCGCGCTGCGCCGCGGCGAGAGCGTATCGGCGACCGCGTGCCCCGGCCCGTCGCTGCGACTGCCGGCGGGTGAGCAGGAGGTCGCGGTGAATCCGGGACGCGCCTTCACCGTCGACGCGGTGACCCTCCGGCGTCCCGGCGCGGAGGCCTCCTCGCCTGCGGTGACACACCCGCAGGTGACCGAATGGGCGCCCACGGACCGGAGGCTGACGGTGGACGCCGCCGACACCGACCGCATCCTGTTCGTTCCCGAGAGCACGAATCCCGCCTGGCATGCACGCGCCGACGGCCGAGAACTGAAGCCGGTCGTGGTGAACGGCTGGCAGCAGGGCTGGATCGTGCCGGCGGGAACGGGCGGCACCGTCGCGCTCACCGTCGACCTCGACTCGCCGTACCGGTGGGCGCTGGGCGCCGGTCTGGCGCTGGTGGTGGTTCTGTTCGCCGTCGCCTTCGGTCCGAGGTTCGGACGGCGCCGCTGCGAGCCGGCCGTGCGGCCGGACGACGGCGTGCGCGCCGGACGAGGCGCGGTCGCCGCGGCGTCCGCCGCGGCCCTCGCGGCGGCGTTCCTGCTGACCGGCTGGCCGGGGGCGCTGATCGCGGCGGCGACCGGGGCCGTCACCTGGCGGCTCTCCGCCCGCCTACGACCGGCGCTGACGTTCACGGCGATGCTCGCGGCGACGGTGGTGCTGGCCGCGGGACCCTGGCATTCGGGCACCGCCTACACCGGCTACAGCGGCTGGGCCCAGGCGTTCGCGCTGATCGCCGTCAGCGCGGCGGTGGCGGCGGCGCTGTTCGGCCGGCCGCGGTGACGCCGGCGCGTTCCGGCGTCGGTTCGTCGGCGGGCACCTCCGCGGTCCGTCGCTTCTCCCGCGCCGACAACCGCGCCCGGAGCGGTTCCTCGACGAACGCGTAGCTGGCGGCCGAGAGCGCGACGGTGATGATCACCGTCAGCAGCCACACAGATACGAAGTGACCGTCGAACATCGGAATGCCGAACAGCCCGAAGACCACGCTCAGCACCGCGAGATGCCAGATGAAGATGCCGTACGACCATCGGCCGAGCGCGTTCATCACCCGAGAGTCGAGGAAGACGAACGGGCCGTCGGACAGCACCAGCGGCGCCAGCACCGCGAATGCGGCGACGGCGCCGAGCACCATCTTGGCCACGTAGGCCAGATGAGTCATGTCGCCGAGCCCGACCGGTCCGGCGATCGGCGTGCACGCGAGTCCGTACGCGACGACGAACACCACGAGCATCACCCGGCGGTCGGCGCCGAGCCGCACTGCGCGCGATCGGCGGTCGAGCCCGCCGATGGCGAGGGCGGCCGCGATCTCCGACAGCACCAGCCCCACGGCGAACCACGGCAGGTACCCGAGCACCCAGTTGCGCGCCTCGACACCGGCGGGAAGCGCGAGCAGTCGCGTCACCCAGGTCCACCCGAGGCTGACGATCGCGACCCCGACGATGATCGGGATGCGGCGGCGGGCGGCGGCACCCCGTACCCGGTACAGCGCGAAGCCGATCACCGGCAGAAGCAGGTAGAACGCGACCTCCACCGACAGACTCCACATCTGGGTGAGGCCGGGCGCGAGAGTGAGGGGGACGAACACCTGGGTGAGGGTGAGATTGGCCAGCCAGACCGTCGCCGAGGCGCCGCGCGCCTGCGGCAGCAGAGCCAGCACCGCGACCACCACCAGCGCGTACGCCGGCCAGATGCGGACGAAGCGATGTCGGAGATAGCGGCGCACGGCGGGCCGAGGAGCCCCGTCGTCGCGGGCCGCCGCGGCATACGGGCGCCACAGCAGGAATCCGCTGAGCGCGAAGAACAATGCGACGGCGAGGTCGAGGCGGCCGAGGATCTCTCCGAGCACCGGCCACTGCGTCACCCGCGTCTGGAAGGCGACGTGCGTCGTGAGCACGCCGAGCGAGGCCACGGCGCGCAGGCCCTCCAGTTGGGGGTAGAAACGCCGGGCCGGTGCCGGCTGCGAGTCAGACATGTCCTGCCCAGGGTAAGCCGCGCGAGGGCGGCGGCGGGAGCCCGGACGAGCGGCCGGCCCCCTCACATACAGTCGACGCTATGTCCGACGCCGCTCCCGACAGCCCCCGGACCGGTCCGCGCTGGTCGACCCGGGACCTCATCGCCCCGACCGCGTTCTTCCTCGGCGCACTGTTGCTGGCGGCGGCGGTCGCGATGGGCCCGATCATCGGTCCCGGCCTGAGGAAACTTCCGCTGAGCGTCGACCAGACATGGATCGCCGACTCCTCCGACGACACGACGGTCCTCGACCGCTGCTCCATCGACTCGCCCGCGGCGAGAGTGCTCGAGGCGCATCTGCAGCAGCGCCGCCGGACGGTCGCGGTGAGGCCGTCGGACTCCGACGTGGTCACACTGCAGGCGGCCACGGCGCTGGGCGTGGACTCGTACCTCGTCGACGGCAGGGCCCAGGACGCCGAGCGAGTCTGCGCAGAGCCCACGTTGGCCGCGACCATCGACCGGGTGACGGTGAACCGGGTGACGGCGTCGCCGACCGGGCGGTCGGAGATCCAGTACGACGACAAGCACGCCGCCGTCGCCGTCCCCGACCGCCGGGGTCGCACTTACGCACTGCCGTACGGCTTCGACGATCCCGGCGACTACTTCGACGTCACCACCAGGCAGACGGTTCCGCTGCAGGCCGCTGGTGAGACCGAGATCGACGGCCGCAGGGTGGTCCGGCTGCGCGCGGTGATCCCCGACACCGACCTGGGCGCGCTGGGAACCGATCCGCGCGGAGTGATCACCCGCCCGGCCTCGTGGTTCGGCACCTTCCCCGGAGTGGCGCCGAGCCGACGACTGACCGCCAGCCTCCATCACCGCGCCACCCGGGACCTGTTCGTCGACACGGCGACCGGCGTGGTGGTGGACGAGCGGATCGAGATCGAGGAGGAGTACCGGTTCGCACCGGGCGAAGCCGGGTCGAATCCGGCGCTGACGGGATTTCGCCTGCCCAATCTGAGCACCGTCCTCACCGGTGATCGGCACAGCCGAATCGACGGGGCCGACGCCGCCCGGCACCGCGCCCGCCCGGTGACTCTGGTGACGCGGACCCTGCCCGTCGCACTCGGCGCCGTGGGCGTGCTGGCGCTGATCGGCGGAGCGGTGTACGTCTACCGCACCGGCGTGCGGAACGGGCGGGAAGACGACGGCGTCAGGAAGCGGTGAGCCAGACGCCGGTCGCGGCCACCGCGCAGGCCGCCGCCCCGGCGGCGACGGCGACGAGCCCGGCCACCGAATCGACCGCGGTCAGGATCACCGACACCTCCACCACGAGGACTACGAGCGCCGGGATCGCACCCCGCGCGCGGTCGCGAGCGATCGCGGTCAACAGCATCAGCTGCAGCACCGCGAGCAGGGCTCCGGTGAGCGCGAACAACCACATCAACCCCGCCACCGGCCGGTAGTCGTCGGAGATCACCACGGGCACCAATCCGCCGCCGACGGCGGCGATCAGGGTGGTGACCAGACCCGTCAGCGCGAGGACGCCGACCGCGCCGCGGAGAGCGGCGGCCGAACGCACCGGGTCGGCCAGCCTCGGGTACACCACCACGCCGATGGCCTGCGGCAGCCAGAACGCCGCCTTGGTGGCGACGGCGCCGAGCGCGTAGACGCCCGCGTCCGCGGCGGTCAGCACCGATCGGGACAGCAGCAGATCCACCGACACCGCGACGATCATCACGAACTGCACGCCCGACGCGGCGACCACCGCCGACAGCGTGAGCCGCGACCCGGGAACTGCCGCGCCTCGGGAGCGTCCGGCCGGACCGATCGCGGCTGCGGCGACCGCGGCCACCAGCGCCGCCGCGACGGCCGTTCCCAGCGTCCCCGCCGCGAGCGCGCCGGCCGCGTCCGCCCCCGCGTACACCGCGCCCACCACGGGCGCCGACCGCAGGAGCCCGACGCCGGCGAGCACCGCCCCGAGCAACCGGAACCGCCCCGCCCCCTGAAGCAGCCCCTGGCCGCCCGAGACCACCGCGAGCGGTGCGGCACCGGCGAGCGCTGCCGCGGTGGGTCCGAGATCGGTGTGCGCGATCCTCATCATCGCGGCCACCGCGAGCACCGACACCAGGGCGACGACGCCGAAGACCACGCCGATCAGCCTCCACAGCCGACGCGACGGCGTTCCCCGCACCACCTCGCGCGCCACCACCGCCTGCAGAGCCAGCGCCGGCACCGAGGCGATGAGCATGGCCGCGTTGAGAACCGAGAACTCGCCGAAGGCGTCCGGCCCCAGCACACGGCTCGCCGGAACCTGCACCACGTACGCCAGCAGATTGGCCAGGAGAGAACCCGCGGTGACCCAGCCGACCGACCGCACGGTGGACCCGCGGCGGGGCGTGGCGGCGTCGACCATGCTGACCAGTGTGCCCGGCCGCTGCGCGATAGACTGCATCGGCAGTATCCGTAGCTGATCGAGACGAGCGCTAAGAGTCGATGTACGACACCGAACCATTCAACGAGCCCGACCCCTCCGATGTCGGGTCCCGCATCGACCCGGTACTGGCCCGCAGTTGGCTCCTGGTGAACGGGGCGCAGTACGACCGGTTCGAGGCCGCGTCGCGCTCCCGCGCCGACATCGTCATCCTCGACATCGAGGACGCCGTCGCACCGAAGGACAAGGACTCCGCCCGCGACAACGTGGTCCGCTGGCTCGCCGACGGTCACTCCGACTGGGTTCGCATCAACGGCTTCGGGACCCCGTGGTGGGCGGCGGATCTCGCCGCGCTGGCCGGGACGTCCATCGGCGGGATCATGCTGGCGATGGTGGAATCGGTCGATCACGTGACCGAGACGGCCCAGCGTGTCCCGGGCGTGCCGATCGTCGCGCTGGTCGAGACCGCCCGGGGCCTGGAACGGATCAACGAGATCGCCTCCGCCAAGGGCACCTTCCGCCTGGCGTTCGGCATCGGCGACTTCCGCCGCGACACCGGTTTCGGTGAGCAGCCGACCACGCTGGCCTATGCGCGGTCGCGGTTCACCATCGCGGCCAAGGCCGCCAACCTGCCGTCGGCCATCGACGGCCCGACCGTCGGTTCCAGCGCCCTGAAGCTGTCGGAGGCGACGGCCGTCAGCGCGGAGTTCGGGATGACCGGCAAGATCTGCCTCACCCCCGACCAGTGCGCGTCGGTCAACGAGGGGCTGTCGCCGTCACACGATGAGATCAAGTGGGCGCGTGAGTTCTTCACCGAGTTCGAGGCGGACGGCGGCGAGATCCGCAACGGCTCCGACCTGCCTCGGATCGCCCGTGCCACCAAGATTCTGGAACTGGCCCGCGCATACGAGATCGTCCCGAGCGACTACGGGATCAACGACCACATGCCCGCACCGACCGACACGTACCACTTCTGATCCGACGGCAGTGCGGTGACCGCCACCTCCACGCGCACGACCGGGGCGGCGGTCTACGCGGTCAGCGCTCTGCTCACCGCCCTGATCTGCGCGCCCCTGGTCGGGAACCACCTGCTCTACCGGGACGCGGTCGCGACTCCGCAGTCGGCGCTGACGGCCGCCGCGCTCGGCATCGACGGCACGGCGCCGCGAGCGGTCCCGCAGGACGCGCTGCTCGCCCTCGGCTCGCGTCTCGTGGACGGCGGCCTCCTGGTGGCCGGCCTGACGATCCTGGCCGTCTTCGCGGCCGGAGTGGGCTATGGGCGGCTGGCCCGCAGGCTCGTCCCGCGCGCCGCCACCGCCGGTGCGGTGGCCGCCGCCGTCGTCGGGATCTGGAATCCCTACGTGGCAGAGCGCCTGCTGCAAGGGCATTGGAGTCTGCTGGCCGGCTACGCCGCCCTCGGGTGGACGGTGTGCGCGGTGCTCGACCTGGCCGACGGCCGGCGGTCGTGGCGCCAATGGGCCGGTCTCGCCGGGATATTCGCGGCAGCCGGCCTGACGCCCACCGGTTCGCTTCTGGCCGGGATCGTGGCGGTGGCCACCGCGGCGGCGGTGCGGCTGCCGATCCGGACGGCGGGACTCGCCGCGGGATGCTGGCTCATCACCGCTTCTCCCTGGCTGGTGGCCTCCGCGGTCGCGTCGGACGTCGGGTCCTCCGGCGGCGCCGCGGTGTTCGCGCTGCGTGCCGAGCCGGGGCTCGGGCTGCTCGGCACCGCCCTCGGGCTCGGCGGCATCTGGAACGCCGACGCCGTCCCCGCCAGCCGCACCACCCCCTGGGCCCTGGTCGCGACACTGCTGCTGCTGGCGGTGGTGGCGGTCGGCACCGGCGTCCTGGTCCGGATGCGCCGGGCACTGAGCCCCGCGGTCGCCGGGCAGGCACTCCTGGCGGCGGTCGCGATCGCGGCGGTGGTGGTCGCTGCGACACCGCCCGGACTGGCGGTGATGGACGTCCTGTTGGCGCATGTGCCCGGTGCCGGGCTGCTGCGCGACACGCAGAAATACCTCGCGCTCGCCGTCCCGTTCGTCGCGGTCGCGGCGGCGGCCGCCGTGACCGCACTGCGTGCACTCGTACCGGCCGGCTTCGCCGCAGCGGCGGTGATCGCACTGATCGTGGCACCGCTCCCCGACCTCGCCTGGGGTGTGGGCGGCAAGATCCGGCCGGTGATCTACCCCGACGACTACGCCCGGGTGACGGCGCTCGTCGGCCACGACACGGACGGCGCCCGCGGCTCAGTGGCCCTGTGGCCCGGCGACGCCGTGCGACGGCTGTCGTGGGCCCGGGGGCCGTCGCTGTCTCCGCTCCCGCGCATGCTGGACGCACCGGTGATCGGTTCGGGCGAATTGACCGTGGACGGGACGACGGTGGACTCCCCCACCGGCCGGACGGCGCAGGTCCTCGACGTTCTCCGAGACGGAGGCGACCCGCAGCGGTTGGCACGGCTCGGCGTCGGCTGGGTGGTGGCCGAGGAGTCGGACCCGCCCACCCTGCTGGCCGCAACCGCTCCGGCCTACTCGGGCGAGCATCTGACCGTGTACCGGATTCCCGGTGCCGTGGCCGCGCCCGTTCCGGCGACCGCCGCGCGGGCGGCGGCATTCGCGGCCCTGGTCCTCTGGATCTGTTCGGTGGCCGCCGGTCTCGCCGCGGCCGTCGTCCGTCGAAGGGCCCCGGAGACCGAGGAAGACGAAGCGGCTCAACGGAAGTGATGCGGCGAGCACGCCGCAGAAGCACGCCAGTGCGCCACCCTCGCGTTCGGATCGAGCGCGGGGGTCGCGCACTGGCGTCGGTGCACCCGGTCCGGCACGTCGCTGAAGCACCCCTCGGTCAGTCGGCGGAAATCCTCCGTGTCCCAGCCGATGTCGCAGCTCCAGTTGTCGTGTCCGGCTAAACCGGTCCACCGGTATGTAACCGTATACTCTGAAGTAATATCGCGCAAGCGCGCTCGGTTACCATATGTGCCGAATACGACCACATCAGAGCGCATTTCTCATACACCGAGGGGGCGGCGATGGCCCAGCAGGCCAGGGCTGTGGAGACACGTCGTCAGATCGTGGTCGCCGCCGCGAATCTCTTCAGTCGCGTCGGCTACGAACGGGCGCGACTGAACGACATCGTCGGCGAATCCGGCCTCACCCGCGGCGCGATCTACTTCCACTTCCAGTCGAAGGACGACCTCGCGGCGATCGTCGTCGACGAATTCCAGGCCACCTCGATGAGGGCGGTCGGAACCATCGCGCAGACCGACACCTACGGCATGCGACAGCTGGCGATGCTGTGCCGGGAGATGGGCCGCCTGCTGGTGGACGACCCGGTGGTCCGCGCGGGCATCCGCCTCATCATCGAACTGCATTCCGGCGAGGCCCCGATCCCCGTGTACCTCGCGTGGATCGAAGCGATCAAGTACTTCGTCACGAAAGCCGTCGAAGACGGCGACGTGCCCCCGGACACCGACGCCGAGGAGGCCGCCGTATTCGTCACCGAGTCGTTCGTCGGCGCCCACGTCCTCTCCTACGCCGTGTCGGGCCACGACGATCTGCCCGCACGCATCGACCGGCTCGCCGACTACCTGGTGACGGCGCTGATGCCCGACGAACGCATCGCCGCGCGCCCCGACCTGCTCGGGGCACGCTGGACTCCGCCGACCGAACCCGGCGCCTGAGTCAGCCGCACACCTCGTCGAAGACGGCCGCGAACCCGTCCGCGGTTCCCGCCCAGGAGAACTGCTCGGCACGGTCCCGTGCGGCCTCCCCCAACGCGCGCCGCCGATCCGGGTCGGCCGCGAGGGCCGCGGCGGCCCGGGCGAGTTGGTCGGCGTCGTCCACCAACACGCCGGTGACCCCGTCGACGATGGAGTCGGCCAGCCCCGCCGAACTGCGATAGCCGATCGTCGGCACCGCGTGCTGTGCGGCTTCGATCACCGCCAGCCCCCATCCCTCCTTCCGCGACGGCATCAGATGGACGTCGGCGGCGGCGAGCAACTCGTGCTTGCGCCGATCGCTCACGTGCCCGTGAAAGCTGACCTGGTCGACGACCCCCAGAGACTGCGCCTGCGCGCGCAGCCGGCCCGCCCACCATCCGTCCCCGACGACGTCCAGGTGCACGTCCGCGCCCGCGGCGGACAGCGTGGCCACCACCTCGAGCGCGTCCTCGATCTGCTTGTGCGGCACCAGCCTCGAGACGGCGATCAGGCGGAGACCGCCCGACCGCCCGGTCACATCGATACCGTCCGGCACCGGGTCGACTCCGCCGCGCACGACGGTGATGCGGTGCCGGTCCACACCGAGACCGGTGAGTTCGGCCGCGGACGGTTCGGAGACCGTGATGTAGCGGTTCCGGCGGTGGATCCGCGGCGCGATCCTCG
Organism: Gordonia sp. PS3; assembly: GCF_041950545.1. Taxonomy (NCBI): domain Bacteria; kingdom Bacillati; phylum Actinomycetota; class Actinomycetes; order Mycobacteriales; family Gordoniaceae; genus Gordonia; species Gordonia sp. PS3. The sequence continues at coordinate 3,513,359 of NZ_CP169524.1, forward strand.
ACTCGATCCACCAACCCACCCGGGCCAGGACCGGCCCCGCCACCGGCCACTGCTCCCGATGACAGTGGTGGACCAGGACCACCGTCGGCGCGGGAGCGACGAGGCGCGCGAAGAAGGGAACGCCGTTCTGGGTGTCGACGACGACGTCGGGCCGATACCCGGCCAGCCGTCCCCGTCCCCAGCGGGCCGCGGCGACGGTGGCCAGAGCCCGCGGGTACACGGTGAGCCGACCGCCCGCGCGGACGATGCGCACCCCGTCGACCGTCTGCTTCCTCGCAGCACCGGGATAGTGGGCGGTGAGCAGGGTGACGCGCGAACCCCGGGCGGCGAACTCGGCGCCCACGCGCTCGAGGTAGCGTTCGCTGCCCCCGCCCTGGGGATGGCCGGTGTCACGCCAGCACAGCAGCAGGACATCGGTCGGGACGCTCATTCGTTCCAGCGTATGCGAACCTGGCTGCATGCCGCGTTCCCGGTTCCCCGCTCCCGCCGCCGCCTTCGGTCGGCACGCCACGATCCGTCGTTCGGTGCGGCTCCTCGACGCCTTCCGGTACGAGCAGTCCGACCCGGCCCGGTTCTATTCGGCGCTCGCACACGACACCGCCGTGATGATCGACTCTCTCCACCCCGGCCCGCTGCGGGGCGCCACCGTGCTCGACGTCGGGGGCGGGCCCGGGTTCTTCGCCGACGCCTTCCGCGATCGCGGTGCCGCCTATCTGTCGGTGGAACCGGACGCGGGAGAGATGGCGGCCGCCGGGATCGACCAACGGTCGGCGGTCCGCGCGCAGGGCGAGCATCTCCCGTTCCGGACCGGAAGCGTCGATGTCTGCTACTCGTCGAACGTCGCCGAGCACACTCGGACCCCGTGGGCGATGGCCGACGAGATGGTCCGGGTCACCCGGCCGGGCGGAACGATCGTCCTCAGCTACACCCTCTGGTGGGGTCCGTTCGGCGGCCACGAGATGGGACTGACTCACTACCTCGGCGGCCACCGCGCCGCGCGCTGGTACACGCGGCGCACCGGTCACCTGCCGAAGAACCTCTACGGAGTGTCGCTGTTTCCGATCACCGCTGCCGCGGGACTGCGCTGGGCACGATCCACAGCCGACGCCGAACTGCTGGCCGCCATTCCGCGCTATCTCCCCAGGTTCGCATGGCCAGTTGTGCACATCCCCGTGGTCCGCGAGGCGGCAGCGACCAACCTGGTCCTCGTGCTCCGGAAAAACTGAGGTCAGGGGCGGTTTCGGGACACGCTTCCCACACCTGAATCCATCCACACTGTGGAAATTACATGTGTGTAATTCATGCACATTGTGGATGAAGGTTGTGGATAACTGTGGATAACTATCCCGAACAGGTGTTTGAGCACAGTACGAAACGAGGCACGCCGCGTAACGCGGCGTGCCTCGCAGGCAGACGGACCGGTCTAGCGCGGCAACCGTCCCGCGCAGCGGAGCGGACCGCCGCGGCTGGTGCTCGACGAGATCATGTCGTCGCCCTGCAGAATCGTGCACGTGACCGGACCGCGCACCACGATCGCTGTCATCTCGACCTCGCGGTCGGGCACGACCGTCTTGGCCGACCACGGAGTCCCCGTCGCGGCGACCACCACCCGACCGCCGGAATCGCGATAGGCCAGAGCCACCACGTCGCCGTCTCCGGTGAGCTGATAGGTGACCGAGCCGGGCTCCACCCGCGGGGTGGTCCGGGTCGGCGTCGGCTTCGGCGACGAGATCGTCTCACTCTCCTCGCTGGTGGTCGTGACGGTGGTCGGCGTCGCCGAGGGCCGGTCGGTTCCCGAGTTCGGCGAACCCGACCGGAACACGAGGAAACCGACGGCCGCCAGGATGATCACCGCGAGGACGACGATCAACGACAGGACCACCGTGCGGCCGCGGCCCGAGGGCGAGGGGCTAGTCATGCCGACCACCGTATACCCGGTGCGAGAAGCCCCTCATTCTGCGGTGATGGCCTCGAGCGGGCGGGTGCGAGCGGCGGTCACCGCAGGCCACAGCGCTGCGATCACCCCGACCACCGCGGCTCCGACCAGCGTCCCGCCGATCAGCGCCCACGGGATCACCACGCCTTCCAGACCCCAGTACGCCAGCGTCCGCACCAGCGGGATGCCGATCGCGAGACCCAGCACGGTGCCCAGCAGCGCCCCGAACACCGCGATGTACGTCGACTCGAGGTAGATCGTGCGGCGCACCTGCGCCCGGCTCATGCCCACCGCACGCAGCATGCCGATCTCCTGTCTGCGCTCCACCACCGACAGCGCGAGCGTGTTCACGATGCCGAGCACCGCGATCACCAGTGACAGGGCCAGCAGCGCGTACAGCGTCGCCATCATCTGGTCGATCTGCGAGGAGATCGAGTTCTTGAACTGATCGCGATCCTGCACCTGGGCGGTGAGGTACTCAGCGGTGGCGTCCTCGAGTTGCTTACGCAGGTCGGCCGCCCTCACCCCGGGCTTCGCGGTCACCAGCACCGGGCCCGCGATCCGCTTCATCGCGACCGGCATGAGCTGCTCGTACGTCGGCCAGCCCACCATCGACGACGCGATCGCCTGGTTGTCCTCGAAGATCCCCGTCACCTCGGTGGCGACCTCGTCGCCGGTACCGCTGGTGAAGGTGACCGTCTGCCCCAGTTTCCAACCGTTGTCGCGCGCTTGCGAGGAACTGATGAGGAGCCCGTCGTCCGGCAGATCCAGGCTGCCCTCGAGCACGTTGATGGACGCGACGTCACCGATCGAACCACCGTACGGGGAGGTCACGTAGGTGTCCTTCCCGTCGTAGCGGGCCTCGCCGTATGCCTGCGCGACCACCTTGTCCGCTCCCGGAGCCTCCTTGACCGCGTCCACCACCGAGAGCGGCAGCGGCATGTTGTTGGTGCCGGTGACGATGAAGTCGGCGCGGATGCCCTTGTCGACCGACGAGTCGACGGTGCCCTTGAACGACCATCCGAGAGTGCCGATCACCACCACGAGCATCAGGCCGAGGGTGAGTGCGAACGCGGTGGCCGCGGTACGCCGGGGGTTGCGGACCGCGTTGGTCCTGGCCAGTTTGCCGACGGTGCCGAAGGGCTTCTGGAAGAGGGCGCCGAACGCGCCCACGACGGGCTGGGAGATGGCGGGTGCCCCCAGCACCACGGCGATCACCGCAAGGAGCGCCCCGATTCCGACGATGGTGGCCGAGCCGGCCCCCTCCCCGAGTCCGCCGATCACCAGCGCGATGACGCCGAGGACACCGAAGACGGCCGCCAGCAGGGTCCGGACGCGGAGCGAGCCGGCGCCGGGTTCCACGGTGCTCTCGCGCATGGCCTCCACCGGCGGGATGCGCGAGGCTCGGCGTGCCGGAATCCATGCGCTGAGCAGGGTGACGACGACTCCGACGAACACCGCGGAGATGATCGCGGCCGCGCCGACCTGGATGCCGTTGGACGGCAGGCCCTGCGATTGGGTGTACGCGAGCAGGCCTGCGGCGATCGCGACACCCAGCGCCAGACCGATCAGCCCGCCGATGACGCCGACGATCAGCGCTTCGAGCAGCACCGACCGGGAGACGTTCTCCCGGCTCGCGCCGATCGCGCGCAGCAGCGCGAGCTCACGGTTCCGCTGGGCGACGATCATCGAGAAGGTGTTGTAGATGATGAAGGTGCCGACCAGCAGGCCGATCGCGGCGAAAGCCAGCAGGATGGCCCGGAAGATCGTCAGGAACTGCTGGATGCTCTCCTTCTGGTCCTCGCGCACCTGCTCGCCGGTGCGGACCTTGTACAGCTGGTCGAAGTCGGTCTTCCCCGATCGGGCGACCACGTCGGCCAGATGGGCGTGGACGGCGTCGCGCAGTTGGTCGTCGGACACCCCGGGACGGGCCGCGAGGTCGACGGTCGAGACGTACTTGCCATCCGAGAACAGCTTGGCGGCGGTCGCCTGGTCGAAGAGCACCCCGACATAACCGCCGGTGGACGACGGCATGTCGGTGAGACCGACCACGGTGACGTCCATCGGCGGGGCCAGCCCGGCTCCGACGACCACCTTCGTCCGGCTCCCGACCTTGAGCCCGCCCTTGTCGGCGGCCTGGGAGTTGACCGCGATCTCATCGGACTTCTCCGGTGCGCGGCCCTCGCTGAACTTCATGTCCTCGCCGACCGCCTCGTCGGGCGGGAGGTAGCTCATGCCGACGCTCGGCGCTCCGCCGGTCTGGACGGCCCGGCCGGACGAATCGGCGAGCGTCACCGGCCCGGAGTTCGAGGCGGCCACCCGTTCGATTCCGAGCTTCTGCTCGTTCTTCTTCAGATCGTCGACGATCGTCACGGGCACGCCGGGTGCTTCGTTGCCCGCCGCGGTGATCTCGACCGCGACTCCCTGCGCGACGTTGTCGAAGATCGAGTTGAAAGCGGTGGCCACGGTCGAGGTGAAGATGACCGCGCCCGCGACAAAGCTGGTGCCCAGCACCACCGAGAACACCGTCAGGATCAACCTGATCTTGTGAGACGCAAGGCTTCTCAGAGAAACCTTGCGCATGACGTTGGCAGCCATCGGTTCAGTTCACCTCGCCGGATCCGGCGGGACGCGTCGACTGCCCGTGGTCGTCCTGTCCCGGTGCCGAGTCGTCGAGATTGCGCATCACCTCGAAGACGTCGTCGGCGGACGGGCGCTGCAGTTCCCGGACGATCTGGCCGTCGGCCAGGAAGACGACGCGGTCGGCGTACGACGCCGCGCGCGGATCGTGGGTCACGATCACCACGGTCTGGTTGAACTCGTCGGTCGCGGCGCGCAGGATGGCGAGCACTTCACCGGACGAGCGGGAGTCGAGGTTGCCGGTGGGTTCGTCGCCGAAGATGATGTCCGGACGTCCGACGAGTGCGCGGGCGCAGGCCACGCGCTGCTGCTGGCCGCCGGAGAGTTCACTGGGACGGTGATTCAGTCGCGGCCGGATGCCGAGGCGGTCGATCACCGTGTCGAACCACGGGCGGTCGACCTCGCGGCCGGCGATCCCCTGCGGCAGGGTGATGTTCTCCTCGGCCGTCAGCGTCGGCACCAGGTTGAACGCCTGGAAGACGAATCCGATGCGGTCGCGCCGCAACTTGGTCATCTCCTTGTCGGACAGACCGGCCAGACCGACGTCACCGATGTGCACCTCGCCCTCGGTGACCGTGTCGAGTCCGGCCAGGCAGTGCATCAGGGTCGACTTGCCGGAGCCCGACGGCCCCATGATCGCGGTGAACTCTCCCGCACGGAATCCGATCGACACGCCCCGAAGCGCGTGCACGGCGGTGTCGCCGCTGCCGTACGTCTTCACCACGTCGTCCGCACGCGCCGCGATCATTGCATGCTTGCCTGCCGGTGCTGTTTCTGTCATGCAGACAAAGGTGTCAGAATTGCGCCGCCCGCGCATCAGGGACCACCCGGAATCACCGCCTCGCCCGACGATTCGCCGCGCGATCCGGACCTATCGGGCTTCGGCCTGCCGGGTTCCGGCGTAGTAGCGGCGCAGGAACTCGTCGCGGTACTCGACGTAGTCGCCTTCGTCGATCGCGCGCCGGGCGCGATCGACCAGGGTGATCGTGAACGAGAGGTTGTGCAGGGTCGCGAGCGTGGACGCCAGACCTTCCTTCGCCTTGAACAGATGGTGCAGGTAGGCACGGGTGTACTGCGTCGAGTAGTTGTCCAGCTCTTCATCGAGGGACCGGAAGTCGTTGCGGTACTTGGCATTCGTGATGTTGTACCGGCCGTCGAACGAGTAGATCGCACCGTTGCGCGCCACCCGGGTCGGCGAGACGCAGTCGAAGGTGTCGGCGCCGTTCTCGATGGCGGTGAAGATGTCGTCCGGCTCGCTGATCCCGAGCAGATGCCGCGGGGCGTCGTCCGGGAGCTCGTCGGTGACCCATCCGACGATGGTGCCGAGATTGGCCTTCTCCAGCGCGCCGCCGATGCCGTAACCGCCGAAACCCTTGCCGCCGTTCTCACGATCGATGCGGCTCAGCTCGACGAGGTCGCGAGTCGCCTTCCGCCGCAGGTCCTCGTACTGCGCCCCCTGCACCACACCCCACAGCGCCTGCTGCGGACGATGCGAGCGCTCGACGGAGAGCCGGTTGTGTTCGGCGAGGCACCGAATGGCCCACTGCCGAGTGCGTTCGAGTGACCGCTCCTGGTACCCGCGCGTATTCATCAGCGTGGTGAGCTCGTCGAAGGCGAAGATGATGTCGGCGCCGAGCCGGTGCTGGATCTGCATCGACACCTCGGGGGTGAACCGGTGCATCGACCCGTCGAGGTGCGATTTGAAGGTGACTCCGTCGTCGTCGACGTTGGCCAGCCGCTCCTTGCCGTCGGCGATCTTGTGGTCGTCCTGCTCGCCGACCAGGTCCATCGCGATGACCTTCTTGAAGCCCGCGCCCAGCGACATCACCTGGAAGCCGCCGCTGTCGGTGTACGTGGGTCCGGGCCAGTTCATGAACCGGCCGAGACCGCCGGCCTGATCGACGATCTCCGGCCCCGGCTGCAGATAGAGGTGATAGGCGTTGGCGAGCACGGCCTGCGCGCCGAGCGCGGCGACCGACTCCGGCAGGACCGTCTTGACGGTGGCCTTGGTTCCCACCGGGATGAAGGCAGGGGTCTGGATCTCGCCGTGCGGTGTGGTGATGGTCCCGGTGCGCCCGGTGGTGCCTTCGAGGCGGGTTCGCGGAGCGAAGTGGCTGGTGGTCACGCAGGCCATCATCCCAGCCGTGCGCTCGGCCGCTCAAATTCGTTAGCGTTGTGCCCATGACTCGCACGATGAAACTGGCCGCGACCGCACTCCTCGGCTGTTCGATCGCCCTGGCCGCCACCGCCTGCGGTTCGGAGAACGAGGCGTCGTCCGGCGCCGACAAGTCCGGGGCCTCCGCGGTCACCGGTTCCAGCGACACCAGCGTCCCGGTGGTCGGCGGACCGAAGCCCCAGAGCACCGCCGCCACGGACGAGAGCACCGGCGAGGCGACGTCGTCGTCCGGGGACAAGACCTGCGGCCCCACCAAGGGGCCCGACGGCGCCCTCCAGATCCACATCGTCGCGGGCGACCTGTCCTGCTCGTCCGCCAAGGACATCGCGAAGCAGTACGGACCCCTGATCGCGACCGGCGCACCGCAGACCGTGTCGGGCTGGGACTGCGGACCGTCGACGACCGTCGGCGAACTCGCCCGCTGCACCAAGGGCGGCCAGGCCTTCGCGCTGATGCCCAACTGAGGCTCGCAGGCCAACGCACAGTCGACCGCGCAGTAAACGCGACATTCGGCGACAGAACCCCCGTCCCGGACGGGGGTTCTGTCGCCGAATGTCGCGTCTGTGTGTGGTGGCGCGGTGCGACGCTCAGCCGAGCGCCTGCACCACTCGTTCGAGGGCGGCGACCCGGCTGCCCTTGACCAGCACGGCGTCGCCGCTGCGGAGTCCGCTCAGGGCGTCGACGGCGCCCTCGATGCCCGAGACATGCGCCACGCCGTCGCCGTAGGCGGGCTCGTCCACCGCGATCACCGTCACGCCCAGTTCACGGGCCTGCTCGGCGACGGCGCGGTGGGCGGCGTCGCTGTCGTCTCCGAGTTCAGCCATCGTGCCGAGCACCGCGAACCGGCGTCCGGCCTCGACGCGCGCCAGTGCCGACAGGCCCGCCGCCATCGACGTCGGGTTGGCGTTGTAGGCGTCGTTGATGACGACGACTCCCGCGGCCGTGGTGCTCATCTCCATCCGCAGTCCGGACAGACCCGCGCGCAGCAGACCGTCGGCGATCCGCTCGACCGACACCCCCACGCCGCCGCCGGCAGCGGCCGCGGCCAGGGCGTTGCCGACCTGGTGCTCCCCGCGTGCCCCGAGCCGCACCGGCACGCTGCCCCACGGGCTGTGCAGAGTGAAGGCCGCACGCAACTGGTCGTCGAGCACGATGTCGGTGGCGCGCACGTCCGCGGCGGGATCGACACCGTAGGTCACGACCCGCGCGCTGGTCCGCGACGCCATCGCCGCGACCACCGGGTGGTCGGCGTTGAGAACGGCGAGCCCGTCGGCAGGCAGAGCCTCGACGAGTTCGCCCTTCGCCCGTGCCACATCCTCGATGCTGCCGAACATCTCCAGATGCACCGCCTCGACGCGGGTGAGCACTCCGACCGTCGGGGAGGCGATGGAGCACAGCTGTGCGATGTGACCGACACCGCGCGCGCCCATCTCCAGGACGACGGCCTCGGTGTCGTCGGGTGCGCCGAGCAGGGTCAGCGGCAGCCCGAGTTCGTTGTTGAACGACTTCTCGCTCGCGGCGGTGCGGAAGGTGGTCGACAGCACGCCGGCGAGCAGGTCCTTGGTCGACGTCTTGCCGACCGAGCCGGTGACGCCGACGACGCTGCCGGTGAGTCCGGCGCGGACGAAGCGACCGAGATCGGCGAGCGCCTCGGCGGTGTCCGCGACCTGGACGGCCGTCGCGGCGAGGGCCGGATCCGGCGTCCGATCGGTCAGGTACACGGGAGCGCCGGCCTGCACCGCCGCCGGGATGTAGTCGTGGCCGTCACGCGCGGCGACGATCGGCACGAACAGCTGACCGGGCCGCGCGGACCGCGAGTCGATGCTCGCGGAATCGACCGTCACATCCGGTCCGTGAAGGGTGCCGCCGGTCGCGGCGGCGATCTGACTGGCGAGGAGATGCACGACAGACCACGGTACAAGCAAGCACGTATGGTTGCATCCATGAGCACCCCCCTCATCCGCCTGGTCGTCCTCTACGGCGGAGTGTCCGCCGAACACGACGTCTCCCGTGTGAGCGCCGCCCATGTACTGGCCGCCGCGGATCGCTCCAAGTACCGCCTGATCCCGGTCGGCATCGACAAGCGCGGCGGATGGCACCGCAACGACGCCGCGGCCGAAGCCCTGGCCGCCGGCGCGGAACTGCCGAACAGTCTCGACGTCGAAGGCCCCGAGGTGAATCCGCTTCAGGTGCTGGCCGGCCGTCCCGAAGACCTCACCGTGGTGTTCCCGCTGCTGCACGGGCCGCACGGCGAGGACGGCACCGTGCAGGGCATGCTCGAGCTGTTCAAGCTGCCGTACATCGGCTGCGGAGTGCTGGCATCGGCGGTCTGCATGGACAAGGCGATGGCGAAGGAGATCGCCGCTCGCGCGGGCATCCCGCAGTGCAAGTGGATCACCTTCCGCGACGGTGTGGACGACGCCCGCCAGGTGCTGGCCGACGCGACCGAGCAACTCGGTCTGCCGGTGTTCGTGAAGCCGGCGAACATGGGCTCGTCCGTCGGCGTCAGCCGCGCCGACTCGATCGAGGAACTCGACGCGGCGATCAACCACGCCCTCCGTTACGACGACGTGGTCGTCATCGAGGAGACGGTGACCGGCCGCGAGGTCGAGGTGGCCGTCCTCGGCAACGCCGCCCCCGACGCGTCCCTCCCCGGAGAGATCAAGCCCGGCAGTGACTTCTACGACTACGAGGACAAGTACGTCACCGGCGCCGCCGAGCTGATGATTCCCGCACCGCTGTCGGACGAGGCGATCGCGCAGGTGCGCGAGTTGGCCGCCGACGCCTTCGTGGCGCTGCGCTGCGCGGGTCTGGCGCGCGTCGACTTCTTCTACGAGGAGGACGGTCGCGGCTGGCTTCTCAACGAGGTCAACACGATTCCCGGTTTCACCCCCGCATCGATGTACCCCAAGATGTGGGAGGCCACCGGGATCACCTATCCCGACCTGATCGACCGCCTCGTGACGCTGGCGCTCGAAGTGCATCGCCGACGGAGCTCGTTCTCCACCGAGCACTGAGCGTCATCGGTCGGTGCCGATCACCTCACCAGTGGCGGCGTCGACGACCACTTCGGTGTCGTCGCCGGCTGTGCCGACGTTGATCTCGTACACCAGGCGGCCGTTCTCGCGATGGAGCTTCCACTCGGACACCGGTCCGGCGACTCGCGCCTGCGCGGCCCTCATGGCGCGATCGGGTTCGACGGTGACTTCACCCGCCTCGAACCGCTCCGCGCCGGCGTGGGCTGCGTCGTCGCCGTGGAGATCGTCGGTCGTCTTCGCGACCACGCCGCCGTTCGCGGCGTCGATCGTGATGTCGGATTCCTGTGTGGCGGAGGCCAGCTCGATCTCGTACACGGTCCGGCCGTGCTCGGTCTCGAGCTTGACCGCGGTGGGCGACCCGGTGAACTGCGCTCCGGCGGTCCGCAGTGCGTCGCGCCAGGAGACGGCGGGCGCAGTCGCGGCGAGATCGACACCGCTTCGCGACGGCGCGGCCGACGCCTCCGGCGACTGCGACCCGGCGGTCCGGGTGATCGTCTCGGTCTTCGTCTCCGGCGTCGCGTCGTCGGTTCCGCACCCGGCGAGCAGACCTGCGCCCGCGGCCAGTACCGCGGCTGCCGAGAGTCTGACGTTCAGCGCATGTGTGTTCAAGGCGTGTCCTCCCAGAAGAGAAGTCTCGTCACGTGACTCACACCGTACGGACATTCTCCGGGCCGGACATTGGAAAAGGCCCCTGACCTGCTCTGCAGATCAGGGGCCCTCGGCGGTGGCGGAGGTGTGTGAGACTGCGACATCGTTGACACGTCTCATCGGGGGTTTTCCGCGCACATCGTTGACACCTGCGGCGCGACATCGTTGACGTTTTGGCCGCGGACATCGTTGACACCTGCAGCGCGACATCGTTGACAGTGACCTCGACGGTGAGCCGATGCCACGATCGGGCATGACAACCGAAGACAAACGACTGGTGATCGTCCGCGCGGTCCGCGACCAACACCTCACACCGACACAGGCTGCCGCGCGTTACCGAGTGTCCCGGCAGTGGGTGTACGAACTCCTCAAGCGATACGACCGCGAAGGACCCGCAGGTCTGGTGCCGCGCTCACGAGCTCCCCGTCATCGCCCCGGAACGACCCCGGCAGTGATCACCGACCGAATCATCGCACTGCGCCGACAACTGACCGCCGAAGGCAAAGACGCCGGACCAGAGACCATCGGATGGCACCTGCACAGGGAAGGACTGCAGGTGCCTGCGGCCTCGACGATCCGCCGCATCCTGCACGCCGCGGGCCTGATCACCCCAGAACCCCGCAAACGGCCCCGCAGTTCCTACATCCGCTTCGAAGCCGACCTGCCCAACGAATGCTGGCAAGCCGACATCACTCACTGGTACCTCGCCCACGGAGACCGGGTAGAGATCCTCGACTTTCTCGATGATCACTCTCGATTCCTGCTCCACATCAGCACGCAGAACGCATACACCGGAACAGATGTCGTCACCGTCATGAACGCACTGATCAACCAGTACGGGGCACCGTCATCGACCCTGACCGACAACGGGATGGTGTTCACCACCCGACTCACCGCACGCAACGCCGGCCGTAACGGCTTCGAGAAACTCCTCGAAGCCCACCACATCACCCAGAAGAACGGCTCACCCGGACACCCGCAGACACAAGGCAAGATCGAACGCTTCCACCAAACCCTCAAACGGTGGCTCCGCGCCCGCCCCCGACCCACCACCATCGAGGACCTACAAGCACATCTCAACGACTTCCGCACCTGGTACAACACCGACCGTCCGCACCGTTCGCTAGGCCGCCGCACACCCTGCCAGGCCTACACCGCGCTGGCGAAGGCACATCCGCAGACCACCACTGAACCAGAGTGGCGTACCCGGACCGACCGGATCGACAACCACGGCAAAGTCAGCCTCCGCTACGCCGGCCGCCTACGACACCTCGGAATGGGCCGAGCCAACATCGGCCAGCCAGTACTCATGCTGATCCACGACCACGACGTCATCACCACCCACGCAGAGACCGGCACAATCATCGCCACCCACCACATCGACGACACCCGCGACTACCAGCCGCCAGACAAGAACACACCGACAACCCGCGAACCCCCGGAAAAGCAATGAGTCGCGACATCGTGTGTAAACGATGTCGCGACTCATCACATCGGCGGTGGCGGAGGGATTTGAACCCCCGGTGCGGGGTTACCGCACACGACATTTCGAGTGTCGCACCTTCGGCCGCTCGGACACGCCACCGCGAAGAACTGTACCGCAGCCCGTCACCAGCACGAAATCGGCAGGTCAGACCCAGTTTCTCGACGATTCAGTGTCCGGAGCGCTTGTTGACGAGATCGTCGAACTTCTCCTTAGCCGTCTCGACCGCGCCGGTGACCTGCTCGCTGTTCGCGATCTCGGCCAGCTTTCCCTTCGCCGTCTCCACCGCGCTCACGACGTGCTCGTTGCTCGCGATCTCGGACAGCTTGTCCTTGGCCGTCTCCACGGCGCCGGCGACGTGCTCGTTGGCGGCGAACTCGGTCAACGCGGACTTCGCGTTCTCCACGGCACCGGCGACCTGCTCGCTGTTGGCGAATTCGTCGACCTTGCGCACCACCGTGTCGACGACCTCGGTGATCTTGTCGATGGGATCGGACATCTCATTCCCCTTCTCGCGATGTCTGCGCGGGCTGCGCCCACCTCCTCAATCTGCCACAGGCGCACGCGCGCGGCGAGAGCCCGGAAGCGAATTCAGGGATAGTTCAGGGCTGACCCCGACGGCCGGCGAAGAAGTCGCGGACCAGCGCGGCGCACTCGTCCTCACGGACCCCGCCGAGCACCTCCGGGCGGTGCAGCTGCCGCTCATCGCGCAGCACGTCCCAGAGTGACCCGACGGCGCCGGTCTTCGGCTCCCAGGCACCGAAGATCAGCCGCGAGACGCGCGACAGTCCGATCGCGCCGGCGCACATCGTGCACGGCTCCACGGTGACGACCAGGGTGCAGCCCGACAGCCGCCATCCGTCGCCGTGGCGGGCGGCGGCCGCCCGCAGCGCCAGGATCTCGGCATGAGCGGTCGGATCGCCATCGGCTTCGCGGCGGTTGGCGGCACGGGCCAGCTCGCTCCTGTCCGGCCCGAAGACGACTGCCCCGATCGGGACGTCGCGGGAGTCCGCATCCCGTGCCGCTTCGAGTGCGACGGACATCAGGGCCGCCGCGTCCCGGTCCACCGCTCCCCGATCCGGTCGCGGGCTGGGGTCCACCGGCATGGACCCGGTCAGCGACCGAGCTTGTCGAGTTCCGCGGCGAGCTCGTCGGCGAAGCCGAGGCGCGCGGCGATCATGCCGATCTGCTCGTCGGCGTACAGATCGGTGTCACCGACGATGATGCTGAGCACGGCGTCCGGCAGACCGAGGTCGGCCAGGATCGAGAGGTCGCCCTCCTCCCACGGATCCACGTCGTCGAGCTCGTCGGGATCGATGTCGGGGATGTCGACGTGCAGCGCGTCGAGGGCGTCGGCGGCGATGTCGTACTCCACCGCGGCGGTGGCGTCCGAGAGGAGCACGTGGGCTCCGGCGGGAGCCGGCCGGACGATGAGGAAGAACTCGTCGTCCACGTCCAGGAGGCCGAACACGGCTCCGGTGGCCCGCAGCTCCCGCAGCTGCAGTTCGGCGTCGTCGAGACTGTCGAGAGCGGACGGCTTCAGCGTCGTGAGCTTCCACCCCGACTCCTCGCGGACGACCGCGACAGCGAATCCTTCGACCTCGTCGTATTCGCTCTGCGCACCGGGCTTCGCCATGACCGCCACCGTAGTCGGTTTTCGGGACTCTCCCAAGTCGAACCGACCCCGATGTGCCACGCTGGAACCGTGTCTGCTGCACCGTCTCGCCCCGTCTGCATCCTCGGTCTCGGCCTCATCGGCGGGTCCCTGCTCCGCCGCCTCTCCGACACGGGCGGTCCCGCGTTCGGCTACAACCGCTCGGCGGGCACCGTCGAGGCCGCGGCGGCCGACGGCTACGACGCCTCCACGGACCTGTCCGCGGTCCTCGAGCGCGCCCGGAACGACGACGCGATCGTCGTTCTGGCGACTCCCTTCACCGCACTCGAACCGATGATCACCGCGGTCCGGGAGCTGGCGCCGGACTGTCTTCTCACCGATGTGGTGAGCGTGAAGGAGCAGGTCTCCGACCTCGTCCGACGGCTCCATCCGCGGGCCCGGTACGTCGGCGGGCATCCGATGACAGGCACCACCGCGTCGGGTTGGCCGGCCACCGATCCGGGGCTCTTCGAGGGCGCGATGTGGATGGTCGCGACGCACGACGACACCGTCGCCGACGACTGGCTCGACGTCGCGGGGATCGCCCTGGCCGCAGGCTCGTACGTGGTACCCGCCGCGGACGACGCGCACGACCGCGCGGCGGCGGCGATCTCCCACAACCCGCATCTGACCGCCGCGGTGACCGCCACGGTCGGCGCGGGTGAGAGCGACCTCGCGCTCCGGCTGGCCGCAGGCAGCTTCCGGGACGGCACTCGGGTGGCGGGTACCGCCCCCGACCTGCAGCGGGCGATGCTCGAAGCCAACTCGGTGGCCCTGCTCAACACGCTGAGCGAGACGATCGACCGGTTGATCACCGCGCGCGACGCACTGCGCGAGCACGGCGACGTCGCGGTGATCGTCGACGACGGCCACCGCGCGCGGCGCAAGTACGAGCGGATCGCCGGATCGCCGCCGGAGCCGATCACCGGCGTCCGGATCGGCGATGCCCGGTGGCAGGAGGAACTGCGCAGGCAGGCCCACCTGGCCCGGGTGTGGATGGGCTGAGCGGCCCGGATCAGATCAGCGTCGCGATACCCGCGTAGTCGCGCACGATGCCTGCGTCGTCGACCGTCAGATCGCGACGTCCCTTGGGACCGATCACCGTGACGCGGCCTTCCGGGCCGCCGACGTAGCTCTTCTGCACCGAGTCGATCTCACAGTCGGGCAGCCGGAGCCTGACGACCGGGACGTCGTCGCGGCGGACGCCGTCGGCGATCCCGAAGCGCCGGATCGGCAGTCCCTTGAAGAAGGGCGAGAGCTCCAAGTCGATCATCTCGGCCCCGTCGAAGTCACTGCGCACGGTGCTGGTCGGCGATTGGACCATCCAGCGACCGTCCATGTCACGGCTGATGTCGAGCGAGCTCTCGCCGCCGGCGCGCAGCAGGCGCACCGACAGCCGCCGCGTCACCCCGCTGTCGTTGGTGACGAGTTCGTACGATGCGGAGTAGGCCTCGGTGGTGTCGGTGGCGGCGGCCACGATGCGGCCGTACGCGCGGACCCGGGCACCGCTCAGATTCAGCCGCACTTGCTCGAACCGATCGCCGTCGGCGCTACGCCAGGTCAGCATCGCTTTCACGCCGGCATCGGCGGACGACGCGTCGAAGGAAGTCATTCTCTAACGGTAGCGTCATCCCTCGTATCGACAGGTGAGCATGCCCGAAGACTGCGCGTCCTGCGTCGTCTGACGGTCGACCACCTTGCCGTCGACCGTGATGCTGCATGACGCCGGATCGGTGTCCGAGAGGATCACGCTGACCCGCAGCAGCGCGTTCTGGCTGCCGCGCACGGTGTGCCGCCACGTGCCGCCGGCGTTGCGTTCGATCTTCACCGACGTGTCGTCGACGTACAGGATGGTCGCGCGCCCGGAGTCGACCTGGTACTCCACCGTCGCGGCGCCGGAGTGGACCGGCGGCTGTGCGCTGTCGGGATCGCGCGGCACCGACTGTTCGGGTTGGTCGGGCAGGCCCCGCAGATAGGGATCGTCGGTCGACTGCGCGTCGGGCGGATCGGCTCGCCGCACCGGGTCGTCGTCGCCGGTCGGAAACATCCGGAAGGCGAGCGCAAGGCACAGCACCCCGACGGCGACGACGGCGACGCCGACGGCGAGACCGCGACGTCGATCCGGAGGTGGCTGCGGCGCGGGCGCGGGTGGGGTGGGATCGGGCGGCGCGGCCGCGGGCGGCGGCCCGGCGAGAGCGCGTTCCCGGTCGTCGTAGGTGAACAACGGAGCGCCGTGCTCGCTGTAGCCGAGCGGTGGGTACGACTGCCCGGGAGCCAGCGGCGGCCGGTATCCCGGCGCCGGCTGCGATGACCGGTCCACGGCGGCTCCTCCCGACGACGTCCTCCCTTCGATGGTGCCAGAGGCGACGGCCCGGGCACGCCGACGGCCCGGATCCCCGATCGGGAATCCGGGCGGTCGCGGCCGGATCGGTCAGGCCTTGACGTCGGACGGATGCGTCGCCAGCGGAGTCACCGTGATGTCCATGTACGGGAACAGCGGCAGCCCCGACAGGATCTCGTGCAACTCGTCGTTCGACTCGACGTCGAAGATCGAGTAATTGGAGTACTCGCCGACGATGCGCCAGATCTGCGGCCACTTGCCCGACCGCTGAAGCTCCTGCGAGTACGCCTTCTCCCGCGCGACGGTCTCCTCACGGACCGTCAGGTCCATGTCGTGCGGAATCCGCACATCCATCCGGACGTGGAACAGCATCGGCTCAGCCCTCCACCGGATCGAGCACGAAGCCGTAATCGATCGTGTAGCCGCCGTGACCGTCCGGCTTCGGGTCGAGAATCAGTTCCGGCTTCACGGCGTCGGCGATGTCGTCGCCGTTGTGCGGATCGCCCGGGAAGTACAGCTGGGCGGTCAGCAATTCGTGCCCCGGAGCCGAGACCTTGACGTGCAGGTGAGCCGGGCGCCACGCGTGCCAGCCGGCCGCGGCGATCAGCTTGCCGCACGAGCCGTCCGTCGGGATCTGGTAGGGGGCGGGACGGATCGTGGTGATCTTGAACTTGCCGTCGGGGCCGGTCGAGAAGGTGCCGCGCAGATTCCACTCCGGGATGCCCGGGGCGAACTGCGAGTAGTAGCCGTCGGCGTCGGCGTGCCACAGCTCCACCTTGCCCTGCAGCGGGGTGCCGTCGGTGGAGGTGATCTGCGCCTCCCAGACCAGCGGATCGCCCGCCTCGCCGTCGCGCATCGGGATGGTGCCCTCGGCGCCCTGCTCGGGCGCATCCGGGACGTAGTACGGCCCTTCGATCGAGCCCTTGTTGCCGTGGCGGTGCGCGGTGTTGACGTCCTCGACGACGTGCTCCACCCACACGTCCAGGAACAGCGGCCACTCGCCGTCGAGGCCCACCTGGATCATCCACGCCTTGAGGGAGTTGTACTCGTCGTAGGTGACCTGGTTGTCGCGGATCGTCTGGTGGACCCCGGCCAGCACCTGGCGGGCGAGCTTGTCGACGCGCTCGGGGCTGACGTTCTTGACGGCGTCGTACGGCGACTTGTCCTGCTGGAAGCGCTCGGTGGCGGATGCGCCTGACGCCGCGGCGGACGGGCTGTGCTCGGTGGTGGTCATGACTGTCTCCTTTGATCTTCAGTTCGTCGTCTCGCCCATGGGCTGTGCGAGGAGTCGTTCACTTGTCGGTGCGGTAGCGGTCGAGTTTGTCGGGGTCAATGTCGATTCCGAGTCCGGCGCCGGATGAGGTCTGCAGGCAGCCGTCACGGATCTGGAGCGGTTCGGCGAGCAGGTCGTCGCTCATGTCGAGGAAGTTCGACAGTTCGCCCGCATAGTGCGAGGTCGCTTCGAACGCCGCACCGAAGGCCAGCGCGCAGGCCGTGCCTATCTGGCCGTCGATCTGATTGCCCATCACCATCTCCAGGCCGAGGCCCTCCGCCAGGTGATGCACACGCCGCGACTGCGTGAATCCGGTGCGGGCGGTCTTGATGTTGATCGCCGTGGCCGATCCCGCGAGGATCTCGCGAGTCACGTCGGCCGGCGTGGGAACCGATTCGTCCGCGATGAACGGGATGTCGAGCTTGCCGACCAGCCAGCGACGCCCGAGGACGTCGTCGGCGGGGCAGAGTTCCTCGGCGAACAGCAGGTCGAGGTCGGCCATCTCCTTCATGGCGCGGGCCGATTCGGCGGCGGTCCAGCCGCGATTGCCGTCGATGTACAGCTCGACGCTGTCGCCGAAGTGTTCGCGCAGCGCCCGTACGACGGCGATGTCGAGCTCGGCCGGGCGCCGCCCGACCTTCACCTTGAACGTCGAGATACCGTGCCGCTCGCGCACCTTGTGAGCTTCGGCGACCATCTTCGCCGGATCGTCGAAGCCGAGCATGTGGCTCACCCGCATGCGGTCGGTGTATCCGCCGAGGAGTTCGGAGACCGGCTGCCCGAGGGTCTTGCCCAAGGCGTCCCACAGGGCCATGTCGATCGCCGACTTGGCGGTGGGATTGCCGACGGTCCGTGCCAGCCTCGCCCCCACCTGTTCGCGTTCGAGCAGGGTGAGGCCGTGCAGTTGTTCGGCGAAGACGTCCTCGATGACGGCGACGATGCCGCGCTGGGTCTCGCCGTAAGTGTAGGGCCGCGGCGGCGCCTCGGCGACGCCGATCACCCCGTCGTCGGTGTGCACGCGGACCAGGACGTGCTCGGCCGCGTGCACCTCGCCCGAGGCGAAGTGAAGGGGTTTGAGGTAGGGAATCGAGAAGGGAATCGATTCCACCCGGGTGATCTTCAACGTGTCTCTCCCATCGAGGAGTCCAGGGCCCGCGCGGACGCGGACGCGAATGCAGCGGCGGCGACGGCGGCCACGGCGTCGACCACCGGGTTGTCGTCGCCCGCGCGCCGGGCGAGAGCCACCGGCATGGTTCCGGTGTCGGGCAGGTCGCGCACCACGACGTTCTCCAGCGGCAGTGCGCGGACGGAGGCGGGCAGCAGGGCCACGCCGAGTCCGGCGGCGACCAGCGCCAGGAGCACCGGGGTGCCGGAGGCGTCGTGGGCGCGGTGCGGGACGAAGCCCGCTGTGCGGCAGGTGCGGACGGCGGCCTCGTTGACCGCCGAGTCGCGACTGTCGTACATGACGAACGATTCGCTGCGCAGATCGTCCACCGAGACCACCGGTTCCACCGCGAGACGGTGGTCGGAGGCGACCGCCAGGACGAGTGGCTCCACGTCGATCGTCCGGACCTCGATCCCCTCTCCGACCACCGGCGGCCGGAGTACGCCGAGGTCGATGGCGCCGTCGCGGAGCCGATCGCACTGGTCGGGGGTCAGCAGATCGGAGACGATCCGCAACTCCACGTGCGGCAGTTCGCTGCGGACGGCCCGGGCGATGCGCGGCAGATGCGAGAACACGGCGATGCCGGTGAGTCCCAGGCGGACCACACCGCTGCGGCCGGCCGCGACGCGCTGCACGCCGTCGACGGCCGCGTCGATGCCCACCAGAATCCGGTCCACCTCGCCCTTGAGGAACTCACCCGCCGCGGTCAGCGTCACCTGACGGGTGGTGCGGGCGAACAGCGAGACCCCCAGCTCGGCCTCCAGTTGGCGGATCGCGTACGACAACGCCGGCTGCGCGATGTGCAACCGGTCCGCCGCCCGCCCGAAATGACAGGTGTCGGCGACGGCGGCGAAATATCGCAGATGCCGTAGCTCCATGTCGCGCTCCTGTCGGTGTGTCGATTCACCGGCCGGGACGCATCGTCATAGTCGCCCCTCTGTGTGATCCGGATCATCCGTACGACCACGGTAAGCACAAGATCCATACGACACCAGGACTCATTTTCGCCTTATTGATCTGTCCTGTTTATGAATCTACGCCTGGGTCAACACTGGGGTTTCTACTGGTGTGAGTGCCATCACGAGATGGGACCGTCGAGGGACAACGCACACAGGAGGTTCTCAATGACTGCGACCAGTTCTCGCCCCAGCGCGTCGATTCCCGGTACGGCGATCACCGCGGACACCCGCGAGCACGTCCGCGAAGTACTCCGGGACGCCGTCATCGACGACCGCGAGGCCGGGGTGTTCCGCGCCAACCGCCGGATCTTCACCGACGAGGACATCTTCGAACTGGAGATGCGGCACATCTTCGAGGGGAACTGGATCTACCTCGCGCACGAGAGCCAGGTCGCGAACCCGGGCGACTACTTCACCACCTACATCGGCCGCCAGCCGGTGGTCATCACCCGCGGCCGCGACGGCGAACTCAACTGCCTGATCAACGCCTGCGCGCACCGCGGAGCGATGATCTGCCGCCGCAAGACCGACAACCGGATGACGCTCACCTGCCCGTTCCACGGCTGGACCTTCCGCAACGACGGCACCCTGCTCAAGGTGAAGGACCCCGACGGCGCCGGATACCCGTCCACCTTCGACTGCGAGGGATCGCACAACCTCACGAAGGTCGCGCGGTTCGACAGCTATCGCGGGTTCCTCTTCGGCAGCCTCAACGCCGACGTCCTCCCCCTCGAGGAACACCTGGGCGACACCCGCCGGGTGATCGACATGCTCGTCGACCAGTCGCCGGACGGCCTGGAGGTGCTGCGCGGCGCGTCGACCTACACCTACGACGGCAACTGGAAGGTCCAGGCGGAGAACGGCGCCGACGGCTACCACGTGACCGCGACGCACTGGAACTACGCCGCCACCACCTCCCGGCGCACCACCGGGGAGTCGAAGAACGACGCGAAGGTGCTCGACGCCGGCGGATGGGGCAAGTCCGGCGGCGGCTACTGGTCGTACCCGCACGGTCACCTGTGCCTGTGGACCTGGGCGGCCAACCCGCAGGACCGGCCGCTGTGGGACCGGATGGACGAACTCAAGGCCCAGTTCGGCGAGGCCAAGGGCGAGTTCATGGTGAAGGGCTCACGCAATCTGTGCCTGTATCCGAATGTCTACCTGATGGACCAGTTCTCCACCCAGATCCGGCACTTCCGCCCGATCGCACCGGACAAGACCGAGGTCACGATCTACTGCATCGCGCCGAAGGGTGAGAGCGACGCCGCCCGTGCCCACCGCATCCGCCAGTACGAGGACTTCTTCAACGCGTCGGGAATGGCGACGCCGGACGACCTCGAGGAGTTCCGGTCGTGCCAGCTGACCTTCCGCGCGACCGCCGCGCCCTGGAACGACATGAGCCGCGGCGCCGAACACTGGCTCACCGGTCCGGACGAGGTCGCCACCGCGCTCGACATGCCGAACGTGATCTCCGCCGGCCTGAAGAACGAGGACGAGGGTCTCTACCCCGTGCAGCACGGCTACTGGCTCAAGACCATGCGCCGCGCCGTCGATGCCGAGGACGTCGAGACCGCCGTCGGCTGAGCGCGATCGGACCACCACTTCGTACCCGAGATCGGACAGGACTCATGACTACCGCCCAGACCACTCCGGCCGACACCGACGGCCGCAAGCTCATCACCCAGAACGCCATCGAACAGTTCCTCTACCGCGAGGCACGGTACCTCGACGACCGCGAGTTCGAGAAGTGGCTCGACTGCTACGCCGACGACGTCGTCTACTGGATGCCGTCGTGGGCCGACGACGATCGCCTCACCGAAGACCCCCGACGGGAGATCTCGCTGATCTACTACGGCAACAAGGGCGGGCTCGAGGACCGGGTGTTCCGGATCCGTACCGAACGGTCGTCGGCGACGTCGCTTCCCGAGCCGCGCACCAGCCACAACATCACCAACGTGGAGGTGATCGAACGGCGCGGCGACATGGTTGACGTCCGGTTCAACTGGCACACCATGTACTTCCGCTATCACACCGTCGACCCGTACTACGGCACGTCGTTCTACACGATCGACTTCTCCGGCGAGGCACCGCTGATCCGCCGCAAGACCGTGGTCCTCAAGAACGACTACATCCACCACGTGGTGGACGTCTACCACTTCTAGGGACTCACCATGACTGTCACTTCCGGCCCCGCATCCGGACGCACCGCGGCACCCGCCGAGGCGCCGACGCACCGCGTCGCACTCGCCTTCGAGGACGGGGTCACCAAGTTCATCGACTGCCGCGAGGACCAGACGGTGGCAGACGCGTCGTACCGGCAGCGGATCAACATCCCGCTCGACTGCCGCGACGGCGCCTGCGGCACCTGCAAGGCCATGTGCGAATCGGGCGACTACGACGGCGGCACGTACATCGACGACGCCCTGTCGCCCGCGGAGTCGGCCGACGGCTACGCCCTGCCGTGCTGCATGAAGCCGCGGTCGGACCTGGTGCTGCAGATCGCGGCCACGTCGGACGTCGCCAAGACCCAGGCCGCCGAGTTCAGCGCCACCGTGGTCGGGCTCGAGCGCCTCTCGCCCACCACGATGCGCCTGTCCGTCGAGATCCCGAACCGCTCCGAGCTGGCGTTCCTGCCCGGTCAGTACGTCAACATCGACGTTCCGGGCACGGACGACGGCAGCGGGAGTCCGGTGCGCCGCTCGTATTCCTTCGCGAACGGACCGCACGAGGACACTCTCGTCTTCCTGGTGAAGCTGACTCCCGGCGGCGCGATGTCGACCTATCTCACCGACCGGGCGTCGACCGGCGATCTGCTGACGCTGCGCGGGCCGCACGGATCGTTCTTCCTGCGCGAATCGATGCGGCCGGCACTGCTGCTCGCCGGCGGCACGGGCCTCGCGCCGATCCTCGCGATCCTGCGGAAGCTGCGCCACGACGGCAGCGCGCGCCGCATCCATCTCATCTACGGCGTCTCCACCGACGACGACCTCGTGGAGACCGAGACGCTCGACCGGATGCAGTCGGAGGTCGCCGGATTCACCTGGGACCACTGCGTCTCCGATCCCGGCAGCAGCGCCGCGAACAAGGGCTACGTCACCTCGCTGATCGCTCCCCGTCACCTCTACGGCGGCGACGTCGCGACCTACCTGTGCGGGCCGCCGCCGATGGTCGAATCGGTGCGCAGACACTTCGTCGAGGCGGGGATCGAACTGACCGGGTTCTACTACGAGAAGTTCGCCCTCGCTGCGGGCCCGTCGCCCGCCGAGCCGGTGACCGACGCAGTCGCGGCATCGGCGTCGGCGAACGCCGAGGCGCCCGTCGACGTGCCGATCGCGCCCGCCCTCGACGCCCGCGCCGTCGCGGGGCAGCCGGTGCTTCCGGCGATCAGCCTGCCCGGTCTCGAACCGCGGTCCGCGCCGGGCGCGGACGAGTCCCGGGCCCGCATCGCCGGGCAGCGGATCTGGCCGGAGCCGACCGCCGCCGAACCGTCTGCTCTGCTCGACGCCGACACCGGAGTCCTGGAACCCGGTGCGGCCAGGTCGATCGCCGGGCAGGAGGTGTTCCCCGGCTCGGCTGCCGCCCCCGTGGCGGACGTCGACGCGGCCGCCGAATCGGTGGCGACCCAGCCCGGGACCACGGCGGACGAGCCCGCGAGCATTGCACCCGCAGAGGTCCCGACGGTCGGTTCCGAGGGTTATGAGATCGGCGAAGAGCATCCCGAGATCCACGAATCCGATGCGCTCTTCGAAGCCCGAGCCGCGCTGGAACTCGGTGCTCTCGAGTTGATGATCGGCCGGATGACCTCGCAGCAACTCGCCGGGTATCGCCTCCTCGCGGAGGCCACCGTCCCGTACGTGGACGGCGATCGCTTCGTCGACTCAGCCGAGTACACGGCCACCAACGCCGCTTTCCACGACTACCTGTTCCACGTCACCGGCAACACCCACCTGCTGGAGGCGTACACCGCGCTCGGGGTCAAGGGCCGGATGAGCGAAGTACTGCGGACCGCCACCTGGTGCCATCCCCTGTGCACCCAGGACCATCTCGACATCGTCGCCGCGTTCGAAGCCGGAGACCGCGACACCGCCCGCGCCCTCATCAGCGCACACGGCGAACGATCCAAGCAGACGATGCGGCGAGCGATGGCCGACGAACTCGCCGCTCGCAAGCCACGGTTCGTGACTCCGGGACGGTTCGCCGGGAAGGTCGTCGTCGTGACGGGCGCCGGGCAGGGCATCGGCGAGGCCACGGCCCGCCGGATCAGCGCCGAGGGCGGACGCGTGGTGGTGGCCGACCGGTCCGAGTACGCGCGCACGGTCGCGTCTGATCTGTCGGCGAGCGGACCCGGCGCGATCGCGGTGAACGCCGATCTGGAGTCGTATGCCGGCGCCGCGGAGGTGATCGATCGCGCGCTGGCCGCCTACGGGCGGGTGGACGTGCTGGTCAACAACGTGGGCGGCGCCATCAACTTCAAACCCTTCACCGAGTTCACCGACGAGGAGATCCGCGCCGAGGTGGACCGTTCGTTGATGACCACGCTCTACGCTTGCCGCGCGGTGCTGCCCACGATGGTGGAGCGAGGCGGCGGCGTCATCGTCAACGTCTCCTCGGCGGCCACCCGGGGCATCCATCGGATTCCGTACTCCGCGGCCAAGGGCGGGGTCAACGCGATCACCGCCTCCCTGGCGATGGAGTACGCACCGGCCGGTGTGCGAGTGGTGGCCACTGCCCCCGGCGGAACCGACGCCCCGCCGCGCCGTGTTTCACGGGGAACACCGGTGCCGGCCGACGACACGCAGCGCGAATGGTTCCAGGCACACATCGACCAGACGCTCGACGCCTCCCTGATGAACAGGTACGGAACCCTCGACGAACAGGCCGCGGCGATCTGCTTCCTGGCCTCCGACGAGGCCTCGTACATCACCGGTTCGGTGCTTCCGGTCGCCGGCGGCGACCAGGGGTGAGCCCCATGCGTGCCCGTCGTTCGCGGCAGTCGACCGCGAGCGACGCCACGCGTCCGCCCTGACAGGAATAACCTCGACAACCATGATCATCGAGGCCGCCTGCGTCGGCCGGGAGAACGAACTGTCGGAGCTGACCGGCCGCGTCGCCGACGCCGCCGGTCCCGGCTTCGTGCTGATCACAGCCCCGCACGGTGCCGGGAAGTCGACGTTGCTGCGGCGCCTGTCGGAGATCCTGCGGGGTCGCCGGGTCCGGGTCGCCGCCGCACCCGAGCTCGGCGATCCGGCCGAGCTCTTCGGTGACGACCCCGCAGCGCTGCTGATCGACGACGCCGATCATGCGGACGACGCGGCTCTGCGCCGGCTCGGGCGGCTCGCCGCCGCGCGTCCGCAGGCCCACGTCACGGTGATCCTGGCCGCGGAGCGGTCCACGCCCGCCATCGCCGACCTGCTGCCGGACACCTTGCGACTTCCAGGTCTGGACCGCAGCGCCGTGGCGGAGATCGCCGCGGCCCGCGGGCGGTCGGTGCACCCGTCTCTTCTCGACGAACTGACCAGGCACACGATGGGCCGACCGCGCGAGATCGTCGAACTGCTCGACGAGTTGCCCGACCGTCTGTGGTCGCGGGCCGACGCAGCCCTGCCCGCACCGGCCCGTGAGGTGGAACGGGTCCAGACCGCCCTGGCGGCGTGTCGACCGGAGACGCGGCGGCTCATCGAGGCGATCGCGATTCTGAACGATCCGAACTCACTCGGCACGGCCGTGGAACTCTCGGCGGTCGGCGACGTGCTGTCCGCCGTCGACGAGGCGGTCGGAACCGGGCTCGTGGAGCCGGCCGCCGCCGTCGGTCCGGCCGCCTCGGCCCTGGCCGTGCCGACTCCGGTCACCCGTGCCGCGGTACTCGAAGTGCTGGGGCCCAAGCGGACCGGGTTGCTGCACCGCCGAGCCTCGGAGCTGGTGGCGGATCCGGCACGCAGACTGCATCATCGCGTCGCCGCCGCACCGGTGCCGGACGCCGAACTCGCGGACGAGGTCGCCGCACTGGCGGCCGATCGGGGCGGCGCGGGCGAATGGGCGGAGGCCGCCGAGCTCTACCGTGAGGCCGGGCGGCTGACCGACGAGCCGCTCCGGCATGCCGAACGAGTGACGCTCTCGGTGGACGCGCTCTTGGCCGACGGTGACTGCCTCACCGCCGGTTCCATGGTGCCGACGGTGGAGAGCCTTCGCGAGACTCCGCTGCGCAATGCGACACTCGCTTATCTGGCGATCCTGCGCGGACGATCGGCCGAGGCCCGGATCCGGCTCGACAGAGCGTGGGGCATCGTCAGCGTGGAGCGCGAACCCGCGATCGCGGCCCTCA
This sequence comes from Gordonia sp. PS3, assembly GCF_041950545.1. Classification (NCBI taxonomy): domain Bacteria; kingdom Bacillati; phylum Actinomycetota; class Actinomycetes; order Mycobacteriales; family Gordoniaceae; genus Gordonia; species Gordonia sp. PS3. Next base: position 3,538,994 of record NZ_CP169524.1, read on the forward strand.
TCGCGCAGCGTTACGTACTGCACTGCCTGGTCCGCTGTCAGGGCGAGCGCCTCGTCGGCTGGGCGGACCGCGCGATCGACATGGCCGGAACCGCCTCGCCCGCCGGTGTGGAGGCCGCCGCGATCCGCGGGCTCGGCCTGGCATGGTCCGGCCGCACGGCCGACGCCGTCGCGTCGTACGACGCGCTGGGCCGCGACGTCCGGTTCGGAGCGCAGACGCAGCGGGTCGCCATCGGCCACGGCTGGCTGCAGCTGGGGCTGGACGAGGTGGACTCCGCGCGCACCAGTCTCGAGACGGCGGTGTCGATGGCGAATCTGGGCGGCTCCAAACGCATCACGCTGTGGGCACTGGGCTGGCTGGCCCGTCTGCGGTTCGTGAGCGGCGACTGGGACGGGGCACTGCTCACCGTCGCGCAGTCGCGCGAGCTCGCGACCACCAGCGGCATCACCCTCGCCACCCCGCTCGCCGACTGGACCGCGGCTCAGGTCCACTGCCTCCGAGGCGACCGGGAGGCCGCGGACGCCGCGGTCGCGCATTCGGCCCGACTGGCGGGCGACTACGAGATCATGCAGATTCCGCTGCTGCTGGCACAGGCGCAGATCGCCGAGGCGGCCGCCGATTACAACAAGGTCACCCGAGTTCTCTCCCCGCTGAGGCTCCTCGCCGAGGACACTCCGGCTCTCACCGAACCGGGCTGGTGGCCGTGGGTGGACGTGCTGGCCAACGCGCTGGTACTCGACGGCCGGCTCGAGGCCGCCGACAGTCTGCTCCGCCCGCACGAGGAACTGGCCGACCTGCGCGGGCATCGTTCGGCCGGTGCCCGGCTCCGCTACGCCCGCGGCCGCTATCTCGGTGCCATCGGCGACATCGCCTCCGCGCGAAGGAAGTTCGAGGAGGCCCTCGAGCTTCTCGACGGTCTGCCCCTGCGGCACGACCAAGCGCGCGTCAACTTCGCCTACGGGCAGACTCTCCGCCGGGCGGGCAAGCGGCGCGCCGCCGATGCGGTGATGGGCAACGCCCGCGACATCTACCGGTCGCTCGGAGCCACGGCGTACGTCGACCGCTGCGACCGCGAGTTGAAGGCCGGCGGCCTGCACGCGGTTCGCGGCGACCGCAGTTCTGCGGAGCTGACACCGCAGGAGGAGTCGGTGACCGCGCTGGTGGCCTCCGGGATGAGCAACCGGGAGGTGGCCGCCGAGCTCTACATCTCACCGAAGACGGTGCAGTACCACCTGACCCGCATCTACGCGAAACTCGGCGTCCGGTCGCGTTCGGAGCTGGCCGCGCTGCGCCGGTGATCTCGGCAGCGGCTACTGCGCCAGCAGATGGTCCAGCAATGCCGGATTCACGATCTGCGGTTGCTGAGCACAGGCCAGGTGGGCCGACTCGGGAACCACCAGCAGCCGACCGTCCTGGACGCCGTCGACGATCTCGGCCAGGACCGACGGTCCGGTCGCGGTGTCGTCGCGGCCGGCGATCGCCAGGGTCGGCGCGGAGATCGACGGCAGATCGGCGCGCTGATCCATCGCGGCGATCGCCTCGCAGCAGCCCGCGTACCCCTCTGCGGGCGTGCCCGCGACCATCGCCTCGTAGTAGCGCTTCCGCTCGGCGTCGGCGGACAGGTACTCGGGGGTGAACCAGCGGCTCACCACCGCCTCGGCGATCGGCGCGACACCGTCCGCACGCACGGCGGCCGCCCGTTCCGCGTACGACTCGGCGTTGGCCAGCCGGGCCCCGGTGCACAGCAGCGCCAGGCGCCGAACGCGGTGCGGTGCGCGGACCGCGACCCGCATCGCGGTCATGCCGCCGAGCGAGAGCCCCACCAGGTGGGCGCGGTCGACGCCGAAACCGTCGAGGAGCGCCAGCACGTCATCGGCGAGGTCGTCGATGCTGTACGGTCCGTCCGGCACCGGGCTCTGCCCGTGACCGCGGGTGTCGTAGCGGATCACCATGAAGTGCTGTTCCAGGTCGGCGATCTGCGCGTCCCACATCCGGTGCGTGGAGCCGAGCGAGTTGGAGAGCACGACGGCGGGTCCGTCGGGCCGGCCGCTGACCACCGCGTGGACGTCGACGGCGCTCATCGGATCGCCTCGAACACGGCCGCGAGTCCCTGGCCGCCGCCGATGCACATCGTGACCAGCACGTTTCGGGCGCGTTGTCGCTTCGCCTCATGGGCAGCGGTGACCACCAGCCGCGCGCCGGTCGCTCCGATCGGGTGGCCCAGCGAGATGCCCGAGCCGTTGGGATTGAGCCGCTCGTCGCCGGGCTCGACTCCCCATTCGGCCAGGACGGCCAGCACCTGCGCGGCGAAGGCCTCGTTGAGTTCGATGAGGTCGATGTCGTCGAGTGTCAGTCCGGCGCGCGCGAGTGCCTTGGCGGTGGCACCGACCGGCCCGATCCCCATCTCCTCGGGTGCGCATCCGGTGACGGCCCACGAACGCAGTGCGAGCATCGGATCGAGGTCGCGCCGCTCCGCTTCGGCGAGTGTGGTGACCACCATCATCGCGGCGCCGTCGTTCTGGCCCGAGGCGTTTCCGGCAGTGACGGTCGAGTCGGGGTCGACGGCCAGGCGGATCGGGCGCAGTCGGGCCAGCGATTCGGCCGTGGTGCCGGGACGTGGATGCTCGTCCCGGTCTACGACGACGTCGGGGTCGCGGCGGCCGCCCGGGACGGTGACCGGAACGATCTCGTCGGTGAATCGGCCGGCCTCGATGGCGGCGAGGGCACGGCGATGCGATTCGGCGGACAGCCGATCCTGTTGCTCTCGGGTGAGTCCGTAGCGGGCGCGCAGATTCTCGGCGGTCTCGATCATCCCTCCCGGCACCGGATGCGATTGCCCGCCCGCCGTCAACCGAGCACGATCGAGGCGATCGCGCAGTTCCACGCCGCCCTGCCCGACCCCGGTGCGCAGGCCGAGCGCGTAGTGCTCGACGGTGGACATCGACTCGGCGCCGCCCGCGACGATCAGATCGGCCCCTCCCCCGGCGATCTGCGCCGCCCCGGACAGGACGGCCTGCAGACCCGAGCCGCAGCGGCGGTCGAGCTGCATTCCGGGCACCCCGGCGCCGAGTCCGGCGTCGAGGGCGGCGATCCGGCCGAGAGCCGGCGACTCGCCGCTCGGATACCCCTGTCCCAGCACGACGTCGTCGACCTCGTTCTCTCCGAGACCGGTCCGGGCGACGAGCTCGCTGAGCAGGTCGGTCGCGAGGCGGTCGACCGTCAGCTTCGCCAGCGCTCCGCCCATGCGGCCGACCGGTGTCCGCAGCGGGGAACAGATCACGATGTCGTCGTGGGTGCGAATGCCGGACGCAGTAACCATGCGTCCAGCCTAGAAAGCCGGACCCATATCGTGAAGTACATGTTCTACGATCGCTGAAACAGGAGAGGTATCAATCATGGAACTGCGGCATCTCCGGTATTTTCGCGTGGTCGCCGAGGAGCTGCACTTCCGTCGCGCCGCCGAACGTCTGCACATCGCGCAGCCGCCGCTGTCTTCGCAGATCAGACAGCTCGAAGAAGAGCTCGGCGTCCAGTTGCTGACGCGATCGACCCGTCGCGTGGAACTGACTCCGGCCGGGGAGGTGTATCTGGACCGGGTCCGCGAGATCCTCGACGCCGTCGATGCGGCCGGCGAGCAGGCGCACCGGGTGGCCGAGGGCATGCAGGGCGCGTTGACGATCGGGTGCGTCGGATCGGCCACCTATTCACTCTTCCCGCGTCTGGTGCGAGCACTGCGCGACGAGCTGCCCGGCGTCGATGTGAGCGTGCGCGGCGAGATGCTGGCCCCCGACCAGGTGACGGCGCTCGAGGCCGGCCGGATCGATCTGGCGCTGCTGCGGCCCCCGGTCACCAGTGCGCGCGTGGTGGTGGAGCCGGTGCGCCACGATCGACTGATCGCGCTGGTTCCCGACAGTCACCGGCTCGCCGGACGCGGCGAGGCGGATCTGGCCGACCTGCGCGACGACGACTTCGTGATGCACGCGGGCCACGGCCGCTCGGCGCTCAACGGACTGGTCACCGGCCTGTGCGCCGACGCCGGGTTCGTTCCGCGGATCCGGCACGAGGTGACCGAGACCTCGACTCTCGTCACGCTCGTGGCCGCCGGGCTCGGAGTGTCGGTGGTTCCCGAGCCGACGTCGGCTCTCGACATCGCCGGAGTCCGGTACCTTCCGCTGCGCCCCGAGGCAGGAATCGATCTGTCCGCGGCATGGATTCCCGAGCCGGCGTCTCCCGTCGTCGAGCGTGCGCTGACGGTCCTGCGGCGGATCGCCGCGGAGTGAGCCGGTACGAGGGCGCTGACGGTCCGCCCAATGGCGCCGGTTCGTCGTTCTAGGAACTTGTGCCGTAGTCCACCGACGAGAAGGTCCCCGTCGCGAACGACGGGGACCTTCTCGGAGTGCGCCCGTAGGGATTCGAACCCCAAACCTTCTGATCCGTAGTCAGATGCTCTATCCGTTGAGCTACGGGCGCGTAGTGGATCTTGCGATCCGCACTTCTTCAATTGTACCGGGTGCGTGTCCCGGTCGGCGGAGGCGAGAGGATTTGAACCTCCGGTTCCACTTTCATGGAACAACTCATTAGCAGTGAGTCCCATTCGGCCGCTCTGGCACGCCTCCCTGGTGGAGTCCTTTCGGGCCGCCGGGGCAAAACATTACACAGAGGGAGCGTCGGGACGCAAATCGCCGACCGGATGAGCATCGACCCGCAGGTCAGACGTACATTTGAGGGGTGAGCATGCGAATCCGCCCCGATCTGGACACCCTGCCCGTCTACGTCCCCGGCAAGACCTTTCCGGGCGCGATCAAGCTCGCCAGCAATGAGGTGACCGACCCCCCGCTCCCCGGCGTGGCCGCTGCCATCGCCGAGGCCGCAGCGACGGCCAACCGCTACCCCGACAACGGGATGGTGGAGCTCACCGACGAACTGGCCAAGAGCCTGGGCGTGACCCCCGCGGAGATCCAGGTCGGCTGCGGATCGGTGATCCTCTGCCAGAACCTGATCACCGTCACCGCCGTCCCGGGCGACGAGGTGCTGTTCGGCTGGCGCTCGTTCGAGATGTACCCGGTGGCGTCGCGCGTCGTCGGCGCCACCCCGGTCCAGATCCCGCTCACCGGCGACGCCGTGCACGACCTCGCAGCCATGGCGGGCGCGATCACCGACCGGACGCGCCTGATCTTCGTGTGCAACCCCAACAACCCGACCGGCACGGTGGTCGAGGCGCAGGCGCTGCGCGACTTCCTGGCCGCCGTGCCGTCAGACATCGTCGTCGCGCTCGACGAGGCCTACTTCGAGTACATGCGGCTGACCGGACCGTTCGCGTACGATGCCCTCGAACTGCGGCGCGAGTTCCCGAACCTGGTGGTCCTGCGCACCTTCTCGAAGGCGTACGGACTCGCCGGCCTGCGGGTCGGATACGCGGTCGGCGATCCGGAGGTGATCACCGCGCTCAACAAGGTGCACGTGCCGTTCACCGTCAGCAGTGTGGCCCAGTCCGCGGCCGTCGCCTCCCTGCGCGCACAGGACGAGCTGCTGGCACGGACCGACGCGGTGGTCGCCGAACGTGAACGCGTCACGGCACGACTGCGCGAGCTCGGCTACCGGGTACCCGATTCACAGGCGAACTTCGTGTGGCTGATGCTCGGCGACGACTCCATGCCTTTCGCGACCGAGTGCGCCGAGGCCGGGGTGATCGTCCGACCGTTCGCGGGCGACGGGGTGCGGGTCACCGTCACCCATCCCGCAGAGAACGACGCCTTCCTCACCTTCGCGGAGAAGTACGCCGGCGCGCGGTCAGAGTGAGGGCGCGATGGCGTTCCACGCCTCGGGCAGGTCGCGCTTCCAGTAGTCCCAGCTGTGCGTGCCGATCAGGCGGAATCCCGAGGTGAAGGGGATGTCGTTGGCGCGCAGCAGTGTCGCGAACTCGAGCGAGCAGCGGTTCGCGCCCACCTCCAGCGCCGAACCGGCAGCGATCTGCGCGTTCTCCGGGCCGTCCTTGGGGTCACGCTTGGCGGCCAGGTCGAGCGGTCCCACCGCACCCGAACCGGACGAGATGTACAACGCCTTCCCGCGCAGGGCGTCCAGCTTGTGGGCGGGATCGTGCTGCACCCAGTCCTTGGAGCCGGGCGCACCCCACATATTGTCGGCGTTGGCGCCGCTCTTCGCGACGGTCGCGCGGACGTAGGCCTCGTTGGCCTGGCCCGAGACACGCGGGCAGCCGCTCATCGAGGCGACACCGCGGTACAGCTTGGGGTGGCGGGTGGCGAGGGCGAACGCCGACTGGCCGCCCATGGACAGACCCATCACCGCATTACGTCCGGACCCGCTGAACTTCGCGTCGATCACGGGCGGCAGCTCCTGCGTCAGGAAGGTCTCCCACTGAGGCTTGCCGAGCTTCTTGTCCGGCTTCTCCCAGTTGGTGTAGAAGCTGCCCGCTCCACCGGCAGGCAGGACGACGTTGACGTTGCGCCCGGCGAAGAACGACTCGGCGCCGCCCTTGGTGATCCAGTCGCTGACCTTGTCTCCGCCGTCCGCGCCGTCGAGCAGGTACACAGTGGGCCGCGGACCGGAGCCGCCGGGGCTGAGAACCGTGACCGGCACCGAGCCGTTCATCGCCGCCGACTCAACGGTGAGGTCCACCCGGTGAATGCTCCGAACCTTCTCCGCGACCACGTGCGCCCCCTTGGGAGCGGCGTTGACCGGTGCGGTCGACACCGACGCCAGCATGGCCGCAGCCGCGACGACAGACCCGGCGGTGACCAGCTTCAGTGACATACGATCGCACCACATGGTCGCCCAGCGTACCCGGCGAAAGTGTCGACCGTGTGAACGTCGATGCCGAGCAGCGTGCTGGGCCGGCACTAGGATCGGCGACATGACCGAGACGTCGACGCTGCCGGACGGCCGTCGCCACGCCTTCACCGCGCAGGTCCCCGTCAGGTGGTCGGACATGGACGCCTTCGGTCACGTCAACCATGCGCGGATGGTGACCCTCATGGAGGAGGCACGTATCCAGTGGCTCCTGAGCGCCGGGGACGACTACGCACCGCTCATCAAGAGCGCGATGATCGTCCACGTCGACATCCGGTACCGAGCACAGCTGCACCACGACGATTCGCCGCTCCGGATCGGGATGTGGATCAAGGGTTTCCGATCGGTCGACTTCACGATCGGCTACGAGATCGCCGGCGCCGCCGCGCCCGCGGGGGCGCGCCCGGCGTGCGTCGCAACCACTCAGATGGCCGTCGTCGACATCGAGAAGCACAGTCTGCGACGCCTGACCGCCGCCGAGAAGGACCGTCTGCGCGAGTGGACCCGCTCCTGAGGCTCAGGGCTCGTACTTCGCCGGAAGCTGCGCGGGTGCCGCCGTGCCGAGCTGAGCGATGTTGCCCTGCAGGACGTCCCGGTAGATGCGCAGCTGTTCTTCGCCGCTGCGCACCTGCTGCGACAGCCTGCGGGAATGGTCCGCGGACAGTTCGCGGTCGCCGGAGCGCGAGAGCAGATGGTCGATGCGCGCGTCGATGGTGGTGGCACGGTCGAACTCGTTGAGCAGCCGCAACTCGACAGCCGCGGACTCGACGGTCGCACAGATGTCGATGAGAGCGTGGACGCGGTCGATCAGTTCGGTCCACACCGGCCGCAACGCCTCTTCGCGCTCTCTGATGTGGGCGACGAAGCCGGGATCGAAACCGCCGTTGTCCCGAGCGCGGTCGAGATCGACGCGCAACGCCCGCAGCGCCACGACGTCGGAGGCGATCTCGGCGAGTTCGGCGTGCAGGTTCACCTGCACCCGCTGCATCTCGAAGTGGTCCGACAGCCAGGCCGGGTTGGTCCGGATGCGGTCGTAGTAGTGGCCGGCGACGAACAGGAGTGCCTCGTAGCCGTCGGCGAAGCTCGAACCGCGCGACGAGTCCTGCGTGGTGGGCATGGTTCCGAAGACTTCGTCGGCCCAGTGCTCCACCTGCCTGCGTCCGGCGCGCCCGGCGACCTTGTCGACGATTCCCGCCACTTTGTCCAGGGCATCGGTGCCGGCCCAGCGGGCACCCGAGGTGGACAGGTTCGCCACCGGTGTGCAGAGCAGCCCGGCGAAGAGTTGCTCGCGCTCATCGACCTCGAGGTAGACGTTCTCGCGGCGTTCTCGGCGAATGGCCCGCATACCCGACGGAAAGACGCCCTTGCCGGTGACGACCGCGCGGTGCGCCTCGTCGCGCCGGCGGGTGAGCCCGGCCATCCGGGACCGGATGATCGGGACCACGACGCCCGGCAGCATCGTCGACGCCAGTTTGCGCTCGGCGTGCACGATTCCGCGCTGCACGCGCCGCAGTTCACTGAATCCCGACTGCGGAACCGGCATCGGCAGTCCCTGCGAGACGCGGCGGACCACCGTCGCCCGCGCGGTGGGCACGAGATAGCCGGCAGCGATGAGAATGCACGCGGTGTCGGACAGTTCCGCAGGCTGCCCGGGCACCCGCGCATCCGTCGTCCACTGACGGAGATCGGCTGCCGTGACAGCACGCTGCGGTGAGGTCATGGCGCCGATTCTACCCGCGGACCCCGACAGATCGCGTGGGAGAATCCCGCCACAGCGGGGCGGTGAGGCGATGCAGCGACCACGCGACGGGCACGCTGATGACACTGGTCACGACGAAGGCCGCGAGGGTGGATCCGGTGAAGACCGAGTACCCGAGAAGATCCATCGTGAACTCCAGCACCATCACGTGGACCAGGAAGAACTCGTAGGAGATCTCGCCGAACCACACCATCGGCCGACTGCCGCACACCCGGGACCACGCGTCGTCGCCGGGGCCGATCGCCAGGGGACCGACCAGACCCAGGGCCACCACCAGGTAGAGCGTGTGTTTGACGACCGTCGCTCCGGCGTCGGCCGGCACGATCGTCGGCTCTCCGGCGACCGCGCCGCCGCTGATCAGGAACGCACCGACCGCGACAGCGACGCTCGGGATCGCGGGCCACCGCGTCACCGTCCGGGCCAGGACGGCGAGCACCATCCCGCCGACGAACCAGCTCGCGAAGGCGGGCGGCCACATTCGCGCGGTGGGGTCGACGCCGTCGGACCCGTGCACCACCACCGTCCACAACGGCGAGACCAGCAGCAGCCCGCCCAGGCACACGAGCAGCAGGTCGGGCCGCCACCGATCGCGGCACACCAGATGCGCGATCGGCCACGCCACCAGCGGCAGCGCGATGTAATAGGCCACCTCCGCCGCCATGCTCCACATCTGGGTGAGGCCGGTGTGCAGGTGTCCGAGCCCGTACACCTGGGTGAATGTGAGGTTCCGCAGCAGGTCCGACCACCCCTGACCGAAGTCGGACGTGTCCGTGCGCACCAGGAAGATCGCGTACACCGCCAGCACCGTGACCCAGTAGGCGGGCACGATCCGCCGCACCCGATGCCATGTGTAGCGCCGCAGCCCCGGATACTCGGCCGGCGCTCCGGATTGCGTCTCCTGCAACGCCCGCACCCAGGGCGCGAACAGCAGGTAGCCGGAGAGGACGAAGAAGAGCGCGACGCCGACCTCGAAACGAGACAGCAACCGACCCACGTAGTCGTCGGTGTAGTGGCCGGTCCAGTACGCGGCGTGCGTGAGGCAGACCGACAGCGCGGCGACGGTCCGGACACCGGTCAGTGCGGGGACGCGGCGTCGCACCGGGGTCAGATCCAGCCCCGATCGCGTGCGATCCGCGCGGCCTCGGCCCGCGTCGACGCGCCGGTCTTGCCGATGGCCGACGACAGGTGATTGCGCACGGTGCCCGCCGAGAGGTGCACCTGCGACGCGATGGTCGCGACGGTCGCACCCGAGAGCGCGGCGGTGAGAACCTCGGTCTCGCGCGGAGTGAGCGGATTGTCACCGCTGGTGAGGCTCTCGGTGGCCAGCGTCGGATCGATGACGCGGAGCCCGGCGTGGACGCGTCGCACGGCGTCGGCCAGTTCGGCGGCGGGGGTGTCCTTGACGACGAATCCGGACGCACCGGCGTCCACCGCGCGGCGCAGGTATCCGGGCCGGCCGAAGGTGGTGACCACCAGCGAGCGGACTCCGGGCAGTTCCCGCGTGATGCGGGAGGCCGCCTCGATGCCGTCGGCCCCGGGCATCTCGATGTCGAGCAGGCACACCTGGGCGCCGCTGGACCGCGCCGCGTCCACCACCTCGTCTCCCCGGCCCACCTGCGCGACCACCGCGAGGTCGGGCTCGAGATCGAGCAACGCCGCGAGCGCACCGCGGACCAGCGCCTGGTCGTCGGCCAGCAGCAGTCGGATGGTCTCCACCGGTCCCCCTCTCGGAGAAGAACCTACCGTCCCTCGTCCACGCTCGCGGTCACCGTGGTGCCGGTGGCATCGGAATCGACCGTCAGGCGTCCGCCGCCGGCATCGACCCGTTCAGCGAGCCCGCGCAGGCCGTTCCCGAAGGTCAACAGCGGCGAGCCGTGACCGTTGTCGGCGACGGTCAGGCTGTGATCGGTGAGCGTCACGACGCATCGGGTGGCTCCACTGTGGCGGACCACGTTCGTCACCGACTCGCGCAGCACCCATGCGAACAGCGCCGCGTGCGGACCGTCGTAGGCGTCCGGATCCGGCAGGTCGGCGTCGATCTCCGCCGCCGTCAGCGCGATCTCCGCGGCCGCGACCACACTCGGCAGTTCCGGCGCACGCAGGTTGCCGACCGTCGACCGGACCTCGGCGAGCGCCTGCCGGGCGAGCGCGTTCAGTTCCGCCATCTCCTGCTTCGCCCGCGCCGGATCGAGATCGACGAGCCGGCCCGCGAGCTCGGACTTCACCGAGATCACGGTCAGCGAGTGCCCCAGGATGTCGTGCACGTCGCGGGCCACGCGTTCGCGTTCGGCGACCACCGCGAGCTGCCCGTTCAGCTCCCGCTGGCGTTCGGCGGCGAGTTCCCGGTCGCGCTCGCCGTCGCGCATCACGCGCGAGAACCCCATCGTGATGCCGACGACCAGCAGGACGATCAGGAAGCCGCTGTCGAGCTCCCACCCGAACAATTCCGGGACGACCACCGCCGAGACGAGGACCGCCGCCACCCCGGCCAGCGAATACCCCACCCGCCACGGTGCCGCGAAGGCGACCGCCGCCATCACGAACGGCGCCACGGAGAACGCGTCCGCGCGCAGCAGCGGCATCAGTCCGATCATCAGAACCGCGAGCAGGGCGATCGCGGCGTTGCGCGCCGGCGCGGAGCGGGGATCGCAGTCGAACATCGAGTACACGCACAGCAGCAGATAGACGACGACGAACACCGCGATGATCGCCAGGGCCAGAGCTTTCATCAGCCATCGCGCGTCGGCGGTGATGATCCCGGCGATCGGATACCCCATGAACAGCAGCCACACGGCCGCGAACAGCCAGCGCCCGCTCCGCCACGGTGAGGTGGGGGCGGGCGCTGCGGTCATCGGTTCCTCCAAACTGGTCCCGGCACGGCGCGAACTACTGCCTGCGCGTGCTGCGGTTGTAGAAGTAGCTTGCCGCAACGGCGAATGCGATGGCCCAGAAGGCGATGTTCGCGATGATCACCCACAGGGAGATCGGGGTGCCGTAGACGGTGACCCCGTGGTCGAGCGGGTACCGCGCCAGCGAGACGACGCCGAACATCGGGGTGAATTCGGCGATCCGCAGCATGGTTCCGTTCAGGGGGACGAAGACGTTGCCCGCGAAGGCCAGCAGCGCGAGCACGCCGCCGAGGGCCTGCATGGCGCCGTCGGACTTCAGAATGCTGCCCAGGGCCAGCCCCAGCGCCGCGAAGACTGCCGAGCCGAGCCACGCCAACACCAGGCACACCGCCCAGACTCCGACCGGGGCGGTGGCTCCGGAGATCGCGCCGACCACGGCCAGCAGCACCACCGGCAGTGCGCTCATGGTCAACGCGAGCGCGACCTTGGTCGAGACGTAACCGGCGGGCCGCAGCGGGGTCATCATCAGTGTGCGCGTCCAGCCGGCCTGCTGCTCGATGGAGACCGCGGCGGCGTTCGACGCCGCCGCCAGGACCGCGCCGTACAACGCCATGCCGACCAGGACGTAGAAGGCGACGTTGCCGCTGCCGACCGTCTCGGAACTCTTCTGGGTGGCGCCGAAGACGAGGTACAGGAGGGCGGGCATCGCGACCGTGAAGATCATCGCTCGCCGGTTCCGCAGAACGCGGCGGATGTCGTTACGGAGATAGACGGTCGACACGCTGCTCGCAGCGAGGGTGGAATTGAGACTCATGGCAATGCCTTTCAGGTCTCGGCGCGTCAGGCGCCGGTGGTCAGCGCGACGAACGCGTCTTCGAGGTTGTGGCTGGCGATCTCGAGATCGCGGGCGCGTGTGCTGGTCAGCAGGTGGCGGGCGAGGACATCGGAGTTCTCGAGAGACAGATAGATCCGGCCGCCGCGCCGTTCGGTGATCTCCAGGTCCGGGAACACCCGCTGGAGACCGGGCACGGCGTCGTCGTCGAGGACGGCCGAGACGATGCGGCGGCTGGCCCGGGCGCGGATGTCGGCGGTGGAGCCGTCCGCGACCACCCGGCCGCTCGCCATCATCACGATGCGGTCGGCGAAGGAGTCCGCCTCCTCCAGATAGTGGGTGGCGAACAGGACGGTGCGGCCGTGCTGGGCGTCGGCTCGCATGGCGGCCCAGAAGGTCCTGCGCGACTCCACGTCCATCCCGGCGGTCGGCTCGTCGAGGACGATGAGGTCGGGATCGGGCAGCAACGCCAGCGCGAACTTGAGTCGCTGCTGCTCACCGCCCGAGCACCGGGAGACCTTGCGAGCGCCGAGATCGGCGATGTCGGCACGGCGCATCACCTCGGGGATGTCGGCGGTGCGCCCGTGAAGCGCGGCGACAGTGGAGACGGTCTCGGCGACGGTGAAGTCGTCGAGCAGTCCGCCGGTCTGCATGACCGCGGCGATCCGGCCGGCGCGCGCCGCCTCGCGCGGATCGCGGCCGAAGACCCTCACCTCGCCGGAGTCGGGTGTGGTGAGGCCGAGGATCATGTCGATGGTGGTCGTCTTGCCCGCGCCGTTGGGTCCGAGGAAGGCCACCACTTCGCCGGGCTGGATCTGAAGGTCGATGCCGTCGACGGCCTGGACGGTCTCGCCCTTCGAGCCGCGGAACCGCTTCGACAGATCGGAGATGGCGATGGCCGGAACCGTCGACGCGGTTCGCGCTGGGGTGAGATGTCGCTGTGTCATGACATTCACTCTCCCGCCGGGGGACGCCGGTCACCCAGAGCGGATGTCATCGGTTCGCCATGACGTTTGTCATGGGCCCGGCACAACGATTCGCGATCGCGGCAATCGGTGTAGCCCGGGCCGCCGACGGGGCCGGTCGTTGCCCGGGTCACACCGTGCAGGCACAATCGAAGGACGAGGACCTGCGAAAACAGTCGGGAGTTGAACGCGATGAGAGACGGCGCCGGCGTGTCGACTCGCGTCCGCCGTGCCTACGAGCAGTTCCTCGCCGGTGTCTCACCCGCCGACGACTCCGTGCGCTCGCTGGTCCGGGAATCGTGGGAGCGGTCCCGCAGCCGAGGAGTGGATCCCGGTGAGGTGGAACCCGGCCACGACGCCGGTGCCCCCATGTCGGGTGATGCCTTCGACGCGTACCGCTCGTCGCATCGGCTGGCGGCCGTGCGGCCGCTGGTGCAGTCGCTGATGCTCGACGACATCGCCGATTCCGGCGTGGTGGTCGCGCTCACCGACAACCAGGGCCGGCTTCTGTGGGTGGAGGGCGACCACGGAGCCCGTGACGCCGCGGCCCGCATCAACTTCGTCGAGGGCTCGGTGTGGAGCGAGGACACCGTCGGCACCAATGCGCCCGGACTCGCCCTGACGATGAATCGCGGTGTGCAGATCATCGGTCCGGAGCATTTCTCCGGTCCCGTCCAGAACTGGAACTGCGCCGCGGCCCCGGTGCACGATCCGGTGTCGGGCGAACTGCTCGGCGTCGTCGACGTCACCGGCGGACCCGCGGCCGCGGCACCGTTCGCTCTCGCGGCGGTCCGATCGGTGGTCGCCGCGGTGGAGCGGGAACTGCAATCACGCGCCGTCGACCTCGCCGCACCCGAGACCTTCGTCCGACCCGACACGCGCCCCCGGCTGACCGTGCTGACCGACGGCCCCGCCCACTGGCACGATGCCGCGGGCGCCGCCCGACCGCTGTCGCCGCGGCACGCGGAGATCCTGCTCCTGCTGCAGAGCTACCCCGAAGGCCTGGGCACCGAGCAACTCGCGACGATGCTCTCGGACGAGGTGCTCGGCGCGGTCACCGTGCGCGCCGAGATCTCGCGGCTGCGGCGCGACCTCGGCGATGTGATCGCCGCCCGCCCGTACCGGCTCACCGTCGACGCCGGCTCCGACGTCGACGAGTTGCGCGGGCTCATCGCCGCGGGCGATCTGACCGCGGCGGTCCGGGCGTTGGGGCGCGGCGGACTGCTGGCCGAGTCCCTCGCCCCCGGCGTGGTGGAACTGTTCGACGAAGTGCGCGAAGACCTGCGATCGCGCATGTTCGGCACCGGCGACCTCGTCGCCCTGAACGCGTGGGTCGCCTCGCCGCACGGCCGGGACGACATCACCGCGTGGAACGCGCTCGCCCAGCGGCTCCCCGCCGGACATCCGCAGCGGGCGGTCGCACAGGGGCGGGTCCGGCTGCTCGATCGGCGGTTCGGAGTGCGGCGCTGAGGGCGCCGGGCGCACCCCGCGCCGCGATGCAACGCGACTGCAACCACACCACCCCTAGTGTGTGATTCACCTCACCAATTGAAGTGAATCCACGAAGGAGTGCAAGCATCATGACCGTCTTCGCAAAGCCCGGAGCCGACGGCTCGCTGATGAGCTACCAGTCCCGCTACGACAACTGGATCGGCGGCAAGTGGGTTCCGCCGGTGAAGGGTCAGTACTTCGAAAACCCGTCGCCCGTCGACGGCAAGACCTTCTGCGAGGTGGCCCGCTCCACCGCCGAGGACATCGATCTGGCGCTCGACGCCGCGCACGCCGCCGCACCCGCGTGGGGCAAGACGTCGGTCGCCGAGCGCGCCGCCGTCCTGAATAAAATCGCCGATCGCATGGAGGAGAACCTCGAGGCGATCGCCGTCGCCGAGTCGTGGGAGAACGGAAAGGCCGTCCGCGAGACACTCGCCGCCGACATCCCGTTGGCGATCGACCACTTCCGCTACTTCGCCGGCGCCATCCGCGCCCAGGAGGGCGGCATCTCCGAGATCGACAAGGACACCGTCGCCTACCACTTCCACGAGCCGCTGGGCGTCGTCGGTCAGATCATCCCGTGGAACTTCCCGATCCTGATGGCGACCTGGAAGCTGGCCCCGGCCCTGGCCGCGGGCAACGCGATCGTCATGAAGCCGGCGGAGCAGACCCCGGCGTCGATCCTGTACGTGATGAGCCTGATCGGCGATCTGCTGCCGGACGGCGTCGTGAACATCGTGAACGGCTTCGGCGTCGAGGCGGGCAAGCCGCTCGCCTCGAGCAACCGCATCCGCAAGATCGCCTTCACCGGCGAGACCACCACCGGCCGCCTCATCATGCAATACGCGTCGGAGAACCTGATCCCGGTGACCCTGGAGCTGGGCGGCAAGAGCCCGAACATCTTCTTCGAGGACGTGATGGCCTCCGACGACGGCTTCCTCGACCGTGCGCTCGAGGGCTTCTCGATGTTCGCCCTGAACCAGGGTGAGGTGTGCACGTGCCCGAGCCGCGCGCTGGTGCAGAGCAGCATCTACGACGATTTCCTCGAGCGCGCCGTCGCCCGGGTCGCCGCCATCAAGCAGGGCAACCCGCTCGACACCGACACCATGATGGGCGCCCAGGCGAGCAACGATCAGTGGGAGAAGATCAAGTCGTACCTGGAGATCGGCAAGCAGGAGGGCGCCAAGGTGCTCACCGGCGGCGAGCCCGCCGATCTGGGCGGCGACCTCTCCGGTGGCTTCTACATCCAGCCGACCGTCTTCGGCGGCAAGAACGACATGCGGATCTTCCAGGAGGAGATCTTCGGACCGGTCCTGTCGGTGACCTCGTTCACCGATTACGACGACGCGCTCTCCATCGCCAACGACACGCTGTACGGCCTGGGCGCCGGCGTGTGGAGCCGTAACGGCGCCGTCGCCTACCGCGCGGGCCGCGACATCCAGGCCGGCCGGGTGTGGACTAACACCTACCACGACTACCCGGCGCACGCCGCCTTCGGCGGCTACAAGCAGTCGGGCGTCGGCCGCGAGAACCATCTGATGATGCTCAGCCACTACCAGCAGACCAAGAACCTGCTGGTCGGCTACGCGCAGAGCGCCAAGGGCTTCTTCTAAGCCGGCGTGCGATGAACGAGCCTGCAACCGTCGCGCGTGTGGTTGCCACCGACTCCGCCGTGGAGCTCCTGACCAAGCTGTCGGAGCTCCACGGCGGGCTCATGATCCATCAGTCGGGCGGATGCTGCGACGGCTCCGCTCCGATGTGCTACCCGGTCGGCGAGTACCGGGTCGGCCAGCGTGACGTGCTCGTCGGCGAGGTCGAACTGCCCGAACCGCTGCCCGCGGTGCGCATCTGGATCAACGGCGACCAGTTCGAACTGTGGAAGCACACGCAGCTGATCCTCGATGTGGTTCCCGGCCGCGGAGCCGGATTCTCCCTCGAAGCCCCCGAGGGCGTCCGGTTCCTGTCCCGATCGCGGGTGTTCACCGATGAGGAGAACGCCGCACTCGCGGATTCGCCGCCCCTGACCGGGGCAGACCTGGACGTGTAGCGGCGACCCGCAGAATTTTTGGCTCCCGGAACGGTCTGAGAGACCGTTCCGGGAGCCAAAGTTTTCCCGATCGGAGCTCACCCGGCGAGCAGCACCCCGCCGAGTGCCACACCGGCCACCAGGACGGTGGTCAGCGCCGCCTGGACGAAGGGACGCCATCCCACCCTGCGCATGACCTCCATGCGGACGCCGAGTCCGAGAGCCGCCATCGCGATCGTCAGCAGCACCACCTGCGCCTCGTGCCCCACGGAGATGACCGCCGAGGGCAGCCCTCCGGTGGACCGCAGGATCGCGCACGCGACGAATCCCACCACGAACAGCGGGACGATGGGAGGCCGCTTGCCCGCTACCCCGGTGGCGCGGCGCTGACGGATGCTCAGAACGGTGACGACCGGCGCGAGCATCATCACGCGGGCCAGCTTCACCACCACCGCGACGGTGAGCGCGCCTCCGCCGATCATCCCGCCTGCGGCCACCACCTGCGCCACCTCGTGGATCGAGCCGCCGGCCCACAGCCCCGCGACCTCGTCCGAGAGCCCCATCGCGTTGGAGAACAGCGGGATCGCCGGAATCATCAGCGTTCCGAAGATGACGACGGTGCCGACCGCGGTGGCGGTGTCCTCGTCGTCGGCCTCCACCACGCCGTCGACCGCCGCGACCGCCGCCGCACCGCAGATCGACATGCCGCAGGCGATCAACAGCCGGCGGGCGAACGGAATGCCCAGCGCCCGTCCGATGAGCAGACCCCCGACGATGCCGCCGACGACGATCGCGACCACCACCAGAATCATCCCGAATCCGAGTCCGAGCACATCGCCGAGAACCAGTTGCAGCCCCAGCAGCGCGACACCGATGCGCAGCAGCGTCTTCGACGCCAGCGTCAGTCCGGGCGCCGCGGCGGCAGGCAGCCGGACCACGTTGGCGACCACCGCGCCGATCACGATGGCCAGCAGGAGCGGACTGACCGCAGGCAGCAGCAAGGTGATGCCGGTGGCGGCGAGGGCGACCGCGCCGCAGATCAGCAGCCCCGGAACCACGGCGCGGGGATCGGGCCGGTCGCCTCTCCCGGACTTTCCGGCACGATGCAGTGTCTGAGTCATACCTCCACGGTCGGCGAACCGGAGGCGATCGGGAACCCGGAGATCCGATATACAGACATATCAAATCGATATGGTCATGCCCCCGTCCGTCTCGCTAGAGACTGGCCTCCCGGCCGAGCCGGGAGGCGAGTTTCTGCAGCATCAGCAGCCCGGCGCCCATCCGGTCGGCGAACTCCAGCAGCCGGTCGACGGCGGCCGAGCCGGGATTCTCCAGCCGGAAGGCCAGCAACTCCCGGGCACCCGCGTGCATCACGCGCGCCGTCAGTTCCGGATCGAGCTGGTCGAGCCCGATGTCGGCGACGACGTCCGCCAGGTACTTCCGCACCCGCTCCTGCGACACTTCGAGCCGCCGGCCGAACTCGGCAGGCGCCCCCAGCGGGGGCGACAGGAACAGCCGCCAGCTCGCCGGATTCTCGTCGATCGCCTCGATCAGCCGCGCGAGCACCGCACGCAGCTGCTCGAGTCCGGCGAGACCCTCCGCGCTCGCGACAGCGGCCGCGAAGTCGGCCTGGTCTCGGTCGCCCTCGCGATCGACCAGCGCGACGAACAGTCCGGTGACGTCGCCGAACTGCTGATAGATCAGCGTCCGGTGCACTCCGGCCTCGTCGGCGATGCGGGCGGGGGTCGCGGCGTGAAAGCCCTCGCGGTCGACGATCGCGAGAGCGACGTCGAGAATCTGCTCACGCCGGGCCGCACCGCTCATCCGCCGACGCACGTTCTCCGAAGCCACCCTTGACATCGTAGTTCACACATTGTTAGTTAGTAACTAACAATGTGTTAGTTACCCCGGAGGGCCGCCGTGACCACCTATTACCCCGATCTCGCCGACGTGGTCCGCCGACAAGCCGACGCCCTGCCCGAGGTGTACGGCGACGTCGACTTCAGCGGCGTTCCCTACCGGTTCACCACTGACCCGGACGTCGAATCGGCACTACCGGCGTGGGTGGGCGGCCGGTCCCGCTACCTGTCGGACGAGCGAATCGTGGAGCTGATGACCACGTCGACGATGCTCGGCGACGTGGTCGCCGACAGGTATGCGGCGCTCGCGGCCGACCACAGCGTCTCGGAGCTGATCTCGATGCTCCGCACGGCGTGCCGCGAGGGGATCGACGCCGTCGAAGACGCGCCTTCCGAACTGGCGTCGTTCCTGGAAGCGATGGAGACCACCCCCGACTGGATCGATCTGGACCTGGTCGCCGAAGGCGCCCGCCTGTCGCGAGTGCCGTCCGCGCTGCTCTCGCCGTTCATCACCCGCGGGGCGTTCATCGCCACCTTCACGAATCTGTACGCCGCACTTCCGATGGTGATGACCGGCGCACTGACCGGCAAACGCGCGGCACGGCGGGTCAACGAGACGACGAGCTTCTTCGCGGTCACCACGCTGCCCGGCGCACTCGACCGCGACGGCGCGGGGTTCGAGGCCGCCGCGATGGTGCGACTGATGCATTCGATGGTGCGGTACAACGCCTTGCGCCGATCCGGAACCTGGGATGTCGACACCTACGGAATCCCGATCCCCCAACTCGATCAGGCACCGGCCGGTCTGATGGGCGCGTTCATCCTCGCCCAGCGCGCATTGCGACAGGGTCGCTCCGAGTTCACCCGGGCCGAGCGGGCGACGGTGGAGTTCCACCGGTACCGCTGCTTCCTGCTCGGGCTTCCCGAGGAACTGGTCCCCGCCACGCCCCGGGGAGTGGTCGACGTGTTCACCGGCCGCGCTGCGCTGCTGCGCGCCGGATTCGACGGCTCGTGCGCGTCACTGGTCTCGTCGACGATGAACGCCTACCTGCGCTCGGGACACACCGCCTTCGACCGTGCCGCCGAATCCGTCGAGCGCAGCTACAGCAAGATCGCGTTCATGATCGCGTTCTGCCAGGGGAATCGCCGTGCCGCGGCACGGATGGGCGTCGAGATCGCCGCCGCCGACTTCGCCAGGATCGCGGTCACCGCACCGTTCATCGTCGGTCGCCTCGCGGCCGCCCAGTACGCGACGCGGATCCCGTTCCTCGCCCCGCACGTCGACCGGTACGCGACGCGGATGGTCGAGCGACGGCTCGCCGACTACGGCAAGCCGGAGTTCCGGACCGACCACACCGAGTACGCCGTCGCGCACTGAACGATGCACGACCGCCGGCGCGACCGGGGTACTGTCCAGCCGTGGACTTGCGATCGATCGACCTGGGGGCGCTCGAGTTGCTCGTCGGAGTCGACGACCACGGCAGTCTGAGCGCGGCGGCCCGCGCGTTGCACGTCGCACAGCCCAATGCGTCACGGGCCATCGGGCGGCTGGAACGCCTGCTCGGCGTCCGTCTGCTCGATCGGGTCACCACCGGCTCCCGCCTCACCCCGGATGGGACCGTGCTGGTGCATTGGGCCCGACGCACCGTCGACGATGCGCGCGCACTGCTGGATGTGGCGGCCGGGCTGCTCAGCGATACCGCCGCCGAGGTGACCGTCGACGCCTCGATGACGGTCGCCGAACATCTGATGCCCCTGTGGCTCGGGACATTCCGCACCGACCATCCCGAGACCACCGTGCACCTGCGGGTCCGCAACTCCAGCGCGGTGTTCGAGGCCGTCGCCTCGGGCGGCTGCGACGTCGGCTTCGTCGAGAGCCCGTCGATTCCGTCCGGACTGCACAGCGCGGTGGTCGCGCGCGACCGCCTCGTGCTCGTCGTTCCGCCCGGCCACAAATGGTCGCGCCGTCGGCGCCCCATCGACATCGCCGAACTCGCCGCGACGCCGCTGCTGGTCCGCGAACCCGGATCGGGCACGCGCACGACACTGGAGGTGGCGTTGACCGGATACGACATCGCCCCGCCGATCCTCGAACTCGGCAGCAGCGCCGCGATCCGCACCGCGGTGGCCGGCGGGGTCGGCCCCGCCGTGCTCAGCACCCTCGCCGTCCAGGAGTCCGCGCGCAGCGGCGAGTTGCGCGTGATCGATGTGGACGGGCTCGATCTGACCCGGGAACTGCGCGCCGTGTGGCGACCGCCACGCACTCTCCAGGGCCCCGCGACCGAACTCGTCCGGATCGCCCGCCGGTCGGCACAATAGATCCGTGACCGCCGACCAGCCCGGCTACGACGCCCTCGCCGACCTCTACGACAGAACGTTTCCGGATCCGTTTCAGACGGCGCTCGAGCGCCGGGCCGTCGACGCCTTCGCGGACATGGTGCTCGAGTCGCGGCCGGATGCGGGGGTCGTCGACGTCGGCTGCGGCACGGGCGGTGTCTCCGCGCATCTCGCCGGACGCGGGCTGAGCGTGTGCGGCGTCGATCCGAGCGCCGGAATGCTGGCGGTGGCCCGACGGAGGCACCCGCAGCTGACGCTCCGGACGGACGATGCCCGGCTCGTCACCGTCGACCTGTCACGGGTGGGCGGCGTCGTGGCGCGGCACAGCCTGATCCACGTACCTCCGGACGAGGTGCGCGAGATCCTCGTCGACTGGTCGGCACGACTGTCCGCCGGCGCCGTGGTGCTCATCTCGACGCAGGCCGCCGACGAGCCCGGTGTGCACGAATTCGATCACGCCGTCGCGAAGGCGTGGCGCTGGCATCCGGACGCGCTCGCCGACGCGGTCGTCGCGGCCGGCTTCGCGGAGATCTGGCGCACGGTGAGCCGAGCGGACGCCGACCACCGCTTCCCCGACGTCCATCTGACGGCGCGGCGCCCATGACCGATCACGCACCGGTCCCGCCGTCGCGACCGTCGGTCCGCGCACTACTCCTGTCGCGGCCGTCCACCCGTGGACGCTGGGCTCCGGCACTGCGCGGAGGGCTGGCCTTCCTGCTGCCCGCGCTGACGCTGTACGGGCTGGGATTCGAGCGAAACGCGGTCCTCGCCGCACTGGGCTCGTTCGCGCTGATGTACGGCGAACGTCGCCCGTACCGGATCAGGTGGCGGGTGAACCTCACCACGGGTCTGCTGCTGGTCGCCTCCGCGGCCCTGTTCGGCGCGCTCGGCTCATGGATGGGTCCGGGTGGATCGACGGCTCGCGAGATGACGATGGTCGGCGCGCTCGCGGCGCTCACCGCCGTCTCGGTATTCGGGGTGAACACCCTGCGTCTGGGGCCTCCCGGTCCGTTCTTCCTGGTCTTGGTCGGAGGTGTCGCCGTGGTCGTCTGCCGCGCCGGCGGCTCCGCCGCGACGGTGGCCCTGTGTACGGCCGCGGGCGCGGCCGCCGCGTTCATCGTCAGCATGTCGCCCGGACTGTGGCGCCCGCACGGACCCGAGATCGCCGCCACCGAGACCGCACTGGCCGAGGGCGAGCGCTTCCTCGCCGACAACCGCGAGCCCTCCCGCAGGCACAGTGTCGCGGCGTCGACGCTGAACGCGTGGTCGGTGCTGCACGACGCGGCGCAGATCGACGGCGATCTCGCACATCGTCTCTGGCTCACTCATCACCGCGTTCACGGCGCCGAGGCCGGCGCGCTGATGGCGCCGCTCCCCCGTCCCAGCATCGTGCACCGCCTCAGATTCGGAGCGCGCCTCGACAGCCACGCGACAGTGACGGCCACCCGGGCGACGGTGGCCACGCTGCTCGCGGGCGGGGTCTCGGTCCTCGCCGGCCTGGGACGCCCCGACTGGGCGATCATGGGCGCGGTCCTGGTGCTGCAGTTGGGGCCCGACCGTGTCCGCGGCGCGGTGCGCGGTGTGCACCGCGTGCTCGGAACGCTCGGCGGTCTGGCGATCTTCGCCGTGCTGCACACACTCGATCTGCACGTCGCCGCGCTGATCGTGGTGCTGGCCGTGCTGAACATCATGATCGAGCTGACCGTCACCACCAACTACGCGCTCGCGGTCACCTTCATCACGCCGCTCGCGCTGCTGATGGGAGCGCCGACTCAGCCGCTCGGCGAGCAGATGCTCTCACGCGTCATCGAGACCCTGTTGGGCGTCGCGTTCGCGGTGGCGACGATGTGGCTGCTGTTCCCGCGGATCCACCGCAGCACCCTCCGCTCCGCGGACGAGGCGGCCAGGGCGGCGTGTTCCGATGTGTTGAACCGGGCGAGCACGGATGTCCCCGCGTCGGCGTCCATGCGCGTGTCGCGGCGCGACCTCCAGTGGCAGTTGCTGGAAGCCGAGCTGGCCGCGACCGACAGCGCGAACGACGAGCCCGCCTGGGCGTACCGCTACTGGCCCGCCCATGCGGCGGTCCGATCCGTGGGCTACGACACGCTCGGCGCCTGCTGGCGCGCCGGCCCCGACACCCTGATCGGCGAGACGATCCGCGCCGACCTCGCCGACCGCGTCACCGCGAGCCGCACGATCGGCCTCACCCCTCCCCCGACTGAGCGAGGCCCTGAACAGGCAGGTTGAGCAGCCTTCATATAGGCCAGTTGAGCGAGCGCAGCGAGTCGAAACCCTCCCGACCCAGCGACCTCCAACAGGCCAGTTGAGCGACCTCCAACAGGCTGGTTGAGCAGCCTTCCACAGGCTGGTTGAGCGAGCGCAGCGAGTCGAAACCCTACCGACCGCCACACCCCCACTCACCGACCCCCTCAGTACCCCGCATCCGGCTCGACCACCGCCAGCAGCTCCTCGCCCGCTTCGAACCGCCGGATGTTCTCCGCGAGGAAGGGCGCCATCTCGCGCGTGAGCCCGGACGCCGGATTGGCCACGTGCGGGGTGATGATGACGTTGGGCAGCGACCAGAGCGGATCGTCGTCCGCGGGCGGTTCCGGATCGGTGACGTCGAGCGCCGCGCCCGCGATCACTCCCTCCGACAACGCCCGGTGAAGAGCAGCCTGATCGATCAGCGGCCCGCGGGCGATGTTGACGACCCAGCTGTGCGGGTGCAGTCTGCCGAGGGTCTCGTCGTTGAGCAGGTGACGGGTATCCGGAGTGTCGGGTGCGGCGAGCACCACGTGGTCGGTACGCTCCCACACCTCGTCCATTCGGTCGGCGGGCAGCATCAGCTCAGCGCCTTCGACGGCGCGGCCGCTGCGGTTGACGGCGATCACCGAGGCGCCGCACGCCGCCAGACGCGGCGTCAGCTCGCGCCCGATCCCGCCCGCACCGATGATCGCGACCGTCGCACCCCGCAGTGTCCGGACGGCCGGGTCGATCCGTTCCTTCGCCCACCCGTCCCGGACCGCCGTGTTGATCTGCCGCAGCCCGGCCAACAGCAACGCGAGGGCGTGTTCGGCGACGCCCGCTGCGTAGAAGCCCGAGGCGTTGGTCCAGAGTCGACGGCCGTCCAAGACGCCGGCGTCGACGAAGCGTTCGATACCGGCGGTGCTGAGCGCCACCCAGCGGACGGCGTCGCCGAGTTGCGGGAAGCCGTCCGGCCCGCCGATCCAGACGAGAGCCTCGGCGTCGTCGAGCCCGGTCACCTCACTTCCGGCTCCGGTCACCGCCTCCGACAGGTGCCGGTCCACAACCGGTTCGATCGCGATCTTCACGAGCGCCTCCTCAATCTCCGGTCCCACGGTAGACCGAATGCTCTGTTCCGATCACGCGTGCCATTCGTTCGATTCACCATCGGCTCGCATGGCACACTTGCCCGGTCGATGCTGCGACCGAAAAGAGCACTTCATGGAGATGACGGAAATCGCCGGGTACAGGATCCTGCGCACTCTCGGCGCCGGCGGGATGGGACAGGTGTTTCTCGTCGAGCATCCCCGTCTGCCGCGTCGTGATGCATTGAAACTGCTCGACGCGGGTGTCTCGCGGAACAGCGAGTTCAAAGCCAGGTTCCAGCGTGAGGCGGATCTTCTGGCCCAACTGTCACACCCGAACATCGTTACGCTGTACGACCGCGGCGAGTACGACGGCCGTCTCTGGGCCACCATGGAGTTCGTCGAAGGCACCGATGCCGGCCAGTTGCTCGAATCGACTGGCCCGCTGTCGCCTACCCGAGTGATGTCTCTAGTCGCGAGCGCAGGGTCAGCGCTCGACTACGCGTGGCGTAAGCAGCGGATCACCCACCGCGACGTGAAGCCCGCGAACATCCTTCTCGCGATCGACGATCACGACACCGTCGAGGCAGTGAAGCTCGCCGACTTCGGCATCGCAAAAGCGGCCGAAGAGACGACGACCTTGACCTCCACCGGAATCACCGTCGGCACCTTGGCGTATATGAGCCCGGAAGCGATTGAGGGCGCGGAAATCGACAACCGATCAGACATCTACTCACTCGGTTGTACCGCGTTCCATTTGTTCTCTGGGCAGGCTCCCTTCACCGGTAAGACTATGACCGCGCTGATGTCGGCTCATTTGAACGGTGAGCCGCCCAGCCTTTCAAAGTTCGCCCCGCATCTGCCGGCGACGTTGGATTCGGTGTTCACTCGAGTCCTGTCGCGAGAGCCCGACTCGCGATACTCGAGTTGTGCCGAATTCGTGGCTGCGTTGTCCGATGCGCTGGATGGCAGAACAACGCCGCTGACCGGTCCGGCCTACGCCCAGACGATTGTCGGAACGCACTCGGTTCCAGGGCGCCATCCGCACCACCGATCGTCGTCGCGCCGGAACCGATGGATCACGGCGGTCTCGGCACTCGCCGCGACCGCGGTCCTCGCAGTCGGTGGAGCCGCCGCGTACGCGTACTTCCAGCAACGGGACGAGACGCCGACAGCTTCGGCACCCATCACACAGACCACGGTCACGACGCACGTCACATCCACGCCATCGACCACCACTGCTCCTGCGATCGCCACGGTCTACGAGCAGGTCACGCCGACCGAGGAGCCCGAACCCGTGACCGTCACGCCCGAACCCGTCGAAGGGCAGGAGTGCGGGTTGGATCAGTTCGGTGACATCTCCGCTGACGGCACACTGTTCTGCAGCGCAGAGAACGGCGCGTGGACCGACCGTACACACCAGTCTCGTCCTGCTGTGACGTACGGTACTGAGTGTTCCGAACCCGGGGCGCGCGCCCGGATCAGCGGTACCGACGCAATCGCAACCTGTGAGTCCGACACTGACGGGACTCCGACCTGGGGCTACTAGACTCCGACCCTCATCGTTACCGCCGACCGCGTCGTGCGGCCTTGCCGAAGCTATTGCCTGCGATCTTGCCCGCCGCCTCGCGGTTCGCCCGCTTGGCGGCAGCCTTCTCCTTCGCGGTCCGCTTGGGCTGCGGCTCCCTGCCGCGCGACGAGTTCGCCCCGCGACCACGGACGAGTCCGACGAATTCGTCGGCGAGCTGGGACGTGGGCGACGGCCAGACCAGTCCCACCCGGCTGACGGGGGCGTCGAGCAGCGGCCGGTAGACGAGGTCGCGGCGATGGTGCAGCCGGGCCAGCGACTGCGGCACGGCGAGCAGTCCGGTGCCGGCCGCCACGAGTTCGATCGCGTCGGCGGTGGTCGCCGGACGGTGGTCGAGCAACGGCCCGGGCCACCGATCCCAGGTGAGGGCGTCGTCGAGGGGCGACAGAAAGGTCTCGTCGGCGACGTCGTCGGCGCGCAACTCGTCCGTCAGGGTCAGGTAGTGGTCCTTCGGAACCACGACCACAGTGGTCTCGACGTACAGATCGATGGTGTGATGGGGTCCGGGATCGACGGCGTCGAGGGCCTCCGGCAAGCGTGTGACGGCCGCGTCGACCGCGCCGTCGGCGAGCAGCCGCACGCTGTCGGACACGCTGCACGCCACCAACTCGAGCGGCACGTCGGCGAACCGTTCGCGCCATTTGCGTTCCCATTTCGCCGGCGTGACGCCGGGGACGTACGCCAGACGGAAGCGGCGGTGCGCGGCGGCGTTCTCGGCCGAGTCGGGAGTCACGGGGAAAGACTATCGGGGCCGGGCGGTCACGCGCCGCGTCCGGCGACGGCGAGCAGCCGGTCGGCGGGGTGATCGGAGGCGGCGGGCAGCTCCGGACCGAACAACCCGAGCGCGCGAAGGTCCTCGATGATGGGCGTGCCCACATCGAGCAGGTGAGCGACCAGTTCCGCCGGGGGCGTCCATTCCACGCCGAGCGCGTCGGCGAGGTCCTTGCTGTGCAGGGTCAGTTCCAGCAGCCGCAAATGCATCAGCGAGGCGCCGGTGCGCCGCCCGGCCCGGTGATCGACCAGCGCGCTCAGATCCGCGTGCTCGGCCGCCTCCCGCAGTCGGTGCTCCTGTTCCCAGAAGCTGCCGACAGCATCGGCGCCGATGTAGTCGACACCGCGGGTAGCCGCCGTGTCCGCCGCGCTGCCGCCGTCGAGCAGGATGGCGTACCGCTGCGCACCGCCCGCGACATGGTCGACGAGCTGTCGGACCGTCCAGTCGCCGCAGCCGCCGGCGCGGTCGAGATCGCCGTCGACCCGCTCCAGCAACTCCACCCACAGCGTCTCCGCGGAACCGAGCAGTTCGTCGCCGGCCAGTGCTGCGACCACCTCGTCGGCGGTGCGCAGTTGCACGCCGATCGACTCCAGATCGGCCAGCCGAGCCGGCGTGACCTGCGAGGTCGCGTCGGAGATCAGGACGGTGCGGTAATCGAGTTCCGAGGCGTCGAAGAGGGTGGCCCGGGGGCAGTTGGGCAGATTGCAGCCCGCGACCACCACGGTGCTCACGTCGTGGTCACCGAGCAGCGAGTCGAGGGGCGTGCGGAAGAACGCCGACCACCGGGGCTTGTACACCACGTACTCCGCAGCGCCGATCTGCTGCACCGCACCGAATCGCAGTGAATCCCAATCGAACTCGACGGGACCGGGCAGCAGATCTGGGGGAATCTCAGCTCCCGGAGTGCCCGGCGCGACGACCGCGTCACCGGCCTCGACCGCGGCGCGCCGGAGCAGGTCGACGTCGCTCTCCCCCGGGCGGTACGACCGCACGATGTGGACCACCGGCCGGCCGAGCCGACGGAACTCCGCGACCGCCGCCGTCATCGCCGGCAGGGCCTCGCGCGTGCCCGGCACAGCAGCCGGGCCGTCGACGAAGTCCCGCTGGACGTCGATGAGCACCAGCGCCGCGTCGGCCCAGTCGGGAACGAGGTAGTCGGCCACGTCATCGATGGTCGCACAGCGCTGCGCAGAGCGTCAGTCGCCCGCCGGCAGCGGAATGTTCTGAAGGCGCAGCTGCCCGCGGGCGAGATCCTTGCCGGTGGCCTCGTCGCTGATCCGGACGAGCCAGAGCTGCTGCGTGCGGCCCTGAACGATCGGTTCGGCGACCACCCGCGCACGAGTGCCTCGCGACGACCGCAGGAAGTCCGTCGAATTGTTCAGCCCCACCGCGAACTGCCCGCGGTCGGCCACGGCCACGCTGGCGCCGATGCTGCCCGCGCTTTCGACGATGGCCGCGTACACGCCGCCGTGGACCACACCGAACGGCGTGTGGTGCCGCTCGTCGAGATCGGCGTATCCCTCCACGCGCGTGCCGGAGGCCTCGGTGACGACGAGGCCGGAAGCGTCCATGAACTCGCTCGACGTCGACGGAATCGGTGCGGTGTCGGTCATCGTGTCTCTCCTGCGATCGATGTCGGCGACACGTTGCCGCTGACTTCTGATAGAGAAGTTAGATCGCCGATCAACTGACTGTCAACATCGAAGCCAGCTAGACTGGCGACGTGGACTGGCTGGATTTCGACACCGACAACTGCTCCGTCCAGCGCACGCTCGACGTCATCGGCGACCGCTGGAGCGTGCTCGTGCTGCGCGAGGTATTCAATGGTGTGCGCCGGTTCGACCGCATCAAGCAGCACACCGGGATCTCCGACTCTGTCCTGTCCGACCGTCTGCGCAGGCTCCTCGACGCCGGCGTGCTGGTGGCCTCCGAGTATCGGGAGCCTGGGTCGCGGCGCCGGAAGGAGTATCGACTCACCGACGCCGGGCTCGACCTTCAGCCGGTGCTGATCTCCATGCTCCGGTGGGGCGACAAGCACCGCGCCGACCCGGCGGGCCCGTCGCTGAACGTGGTGCACCGCGGGTGCGGCGCTCCGGTGCGCACCGAGATCGTCTGCGACGCCGGGCACCCCGTGCCCCAGCGCGAGGTACGCAATGAACCGGGTCCGGGTGCGCGCAAGCGCGCCACCGGGCCCGTCGCCTGACGCATCCGCGCCGTCAGTCCTCTCCCAGCTCCGGCGGAGCGCTCCGATAGACCGGCGGCGTCTCCGACATCCGGATCGGATTGGCCACCGTCCTGACCGGCGCGTCGCGGCGCGGGTCGTCGACCTGCGCGATCGGTTCCAGTCCGAGCCGATCGGCCAATGCGAACGCCTCGGCGATGTCGTTGACCGGTCCGCATGGGACTCCGACCGCCGCGAATCGGGTGAACCAGCCGTCGGCGGTGTCGGCGCGCAGCAGCTCGGTGAGTTCGTCGATGAGCGACTCGCGATTGGCGACGCGGTCGGAGTTGGTGGCGAACCGCGGATCGTCGGCCATCCCGGGGGCGCCGAGTTCGGCGGTCAGCGCGGAGAACTGGCGGTCGTTGCCTACCGCGAGGATCAGGGGACGGTCGGCCGTCGGGAACGGCTGATACGGCACCACGCTCGGATGCATGTTGCCCATGGCCCGCGGGACCACACCCGCGCCGACGTATCCCGAACCCTGATTGGCCAGTGCCGACAGCAGCGACGACAGCAGGTTCACCTCCACCCGCTGCCCTCGGCCGGTGCGGTCACGGTGGCGCAGTGCCGACAGGATGCCGACGGCCGCGTGCAGACCGGTCACCACGTCGACCAGCGCGACGCCGACCTTCGTCGGCTCCTCCGGCGACGCGCCGGTGATGCTCATCAGACCGCCGACGGCCTGCACCAAGAGGTCGTATCCAGGCAGGTCGTTGTGTCCGCCGAAGCCGGTGATCGAGCAGTAGACGACGCCGGGGTTGACCGCGGCGACTTCGGAATAGCCCAGACCCAGCCGGTCCATGGCTCCCGGCAGGAAGTTCTCGACCACCACGTCGGCCCGTGCGACGAGGTCCCGAGCCGAGGCGAGGTCGTCGGCGTCGCGCAGATCGAGCGCGAGCGAGGACTTGTTGCGGTTCACCGCCTGGAAGTACGTCGCCTGCCCGCCCGCGTACGGCGGCCCCCACGACCGCGTGTCGTCACCCGATCCCGGCCGTTCGATCTTCACCACCTCGGCGCCGAGGTCGGCAAGGAGCATGGTCGCGTAGGGCCCGGCGAGCACTCGGCCGAAGTCGGCGATCAGCAGCCCGTCGAGGGCTCCGCCAGCGCCGTCGCCCGTCACCGGAAGGCGGCTTCGCCGGTCAGGGCGCGGCCGATGGTGAGCTGGTGGACCTCGGACGTGCCCTCGTAGGTGAGCACGGACTCGAGGTTGTTGGCATGCCGGATCACCGGGTACTCCAGGGTGATCCCGTTGGCGGCGAGGATGGTGCGGCATTCGCGGGCGATCTTGATCGCCTCCCGGCAGTTGTTGAGCTTTCCGAGACTCACCTGGGCCGGCTCCACCTCACCGGCGTCCTTGAGCCGGCCGAGCTGGTAGGCGAGCAGGTGTCCCTTACCGACCTCGAGTGCCATGTCGGCCAGTTTGGCCTGGGTGAGCTGGTAGGCGGCCAGCGGCTTGTCGAACACCCGGCGGGTCGACGCGTACTCGATCGCGGTCTCCAGGCAGTCGCGGGCGGCACCGATGGAGCCGAAGATGATCCCGAAGCGCGCCTCGTTGAGACAGCTCAGCGGACCGCTCAGACCCGCCGCCTCGGGCAGCATCGCCGATTCGGGCAGACGCACGTCCTCCAGGACCAGCTCCGAGGTCACCGATGCGCGTAGCGACATCTTGGCGCGGATCTCCGGCGCCGAGAATCCGGGCGTGTCGGTCGGGACGACGAAGCCGCGGATCCCCCGGGCGCCCTGCGCCAGGTCGGTCTTGGCCCACACCACCGCGACGTCGGCCACCGAACCGTTCGTGATCCACATCTTGGCGCCGTTGAGCACCCAGTCGGAGCCGTCGCGGACCGCCCGCGTGCGCATGCCGCCCGGATCGGACCCGAAATCCGGTTCGGTGAGCCCGAAGCAGCCGAGCGCGTCGCCCGCCGCCATCTGCGGCAGCCACTGCTGCTTCTGCTCATCACTGCCCCAGTGATGGATGGCGAACATCGCGAGCGAGCCCTGCACCGAGACCAGCGAACGGATGCCCGAGTCGATCGCCTCGAGTTCCAGGCACGCCAGGCCGTAGGTCACCGCACTCATCCCCGCACAGCCGTAACCGTCGAGGTGCATGCCGAGCACCCCGAGTCCGCCCAGTTCCTTGGCCAGTTCGCGCGCCGGGATCCGCGCCTCGTCGAACCAGCCCGCGATGTGCGGCCGGATCCTCTCCGCGCCGAACTTCCGGACGGTGTCGCGGATCGCCTTCTCCTCGTCGGAGAGCAGTCCGTCGAGGGCAAAGAGTTCGGTGACGGTGCGGGTGTCGGCCATGAGGATTCTCCTGAGTTCGGGGACGAGGTGGCTGCAATGCTTTGCGCAATCGATTGCATATGGTGGAGTGAGAGTATCCATCACGGCGGCGAGCCGTCAATGCCCATCGACGTCAATGCCCATCGACGAGGACCCACCCGATGACAGATCACTCCGGCCCGCGCCGCACGCGCCCGCCGACGATGAAAGAGATCGCCGAACGTGCCGGTGTGCACGTCTCCACGGTCTCGCGGGTACTACGGCAGACCGAACCGGTCGACGGATGGTCCGAGGCGGCCAAGCGCGTCCGCGAGGTGGCGCAGGAACTCGGCTATCAGCCCAACCTGTGGGCCGCGAGCCTGCGCACCCGGCGCACCACGACCATCGGCGCGGTGATGCCGCGGCTCACCGACGGCGTGGTCGCGACCGTCTACCAGGGCGTGGAGCAGGCCGCACGCGAAGCCTCGTACTCGGTGCTCCTGTCCAGCCCGCCCGACGACCCCGACGCGCAGCGACAGGCGATCGAACTGCTCACGGGCCGTCAGGTGGACGGTCTGATCCTCAGCAGTCTGCACAGCCCGGCGGCCGAGTTCGTCCGCCGATTGAAGCTCACCGTCCCCGCGGTGGCGTTGAACCGCCATGCCGGGTCGGGCCTGCCCTTCGCCGGCGGCGACGACCGTCTCGGCGGCGCGCTCGCCGGGCGGCATCTGCTCGACTGCGGATACCGGCGCATCGCGGCGGTGGGCGGTCCACTGTTCGCGACGACCGGCCACGACCGGCTGTCGGGCTTCCTCGACGCGATGAGCGACGCGGGCGTCCGCATCCCCGACCATCGCATCGCGCACGCTCGAATGGATGTGCAGGGCGGGATCGACGCGGCCCGCTCACTGCTCACCCGCGACGACCGGCCCGACGCCGTCTTCTGCGTCAGCGACACCATGGCGATCGGCCTGCTCGGCGTGGCCCGCGACCTGCGTCTGTCCATCCCCGGCGATCTCGGCGTCGTCGGCTACAACGACATCCCGGTGGCCGCACAGCTCCCCGTCCCGCTGACCACCGTCGTCACGCCCGCACACGAGATCGGTGCAGCGGGAGTGCGCCTACTGCTCGGGATGGTCACCGGCACCGACCCCCAACCGGACGACGTCCGGCTCCCGGTCCGGTTGGTCGTGCGGGGGTCGACGGCGCAGCAGCGTTGACGGGTTCGTCGACGGGTGACATCACTGCCCGTAGCTGTATCGGAGCCCGGCGAAGAGCAACTCGTTGACTCGCTTGCGCATATGACCGGTCAACGATGCGTCCGGCACCTCGCCTGTGACATCGAGCCGCCACGTCAGCCGAGTCCCGCTGCCGCGCGAGGCGAGCTCGAACTCGATTCGGGCGTCCGGGCGCCTCTTCCAGATCGACGACCAGATCACCCGATGTTCGGAAGCGACGATCGTCACTCCTGGAACCGCTTCGTCGTCCAGGAGGCTCAGCCACGGACGCGCGGGCTGTCGTTTCGGATCGATCAAGTCCTCGAACACCGCCCGAGGCGGCGCCGGCAGGTCGCGGGTCCGCTCGCCGATGACGGTCCGAAGCGGCTCGATCACTCCGGACGGCCGTCACCGGGTGCGTCCTCCGACGCCGTCTTGATCCAAGCCAGCGTCGCGGACACGTGCTCGGAGAGTTCATCGGTATGGCGTTCGATACCGCCGAGCAGGACGCGGGCGAACAGCCGTGCGGTGGCCGACGCACCGTCGGGCATCTGGCGACGCTCGCGGAGCACGGTCCCGTCACCGTCGGCGGTCAAGGTGTAGGTCCACACCGCTCCGCTCGATCGCGTATGCCACGCGATCTCCCGGCCGATGTCGAACGTCGTCACGGTGTTGACCGTCGGCCAGAGCGCCAGACCGTTCCGGTTCCATCCGACGAACGTCTCGCCGGCGCGCAGCGGTCCGCGACGACGGCGGGTGGTGGCGAAGAGTTCCGGACTCGCCTGCGTCATCGTCCGGGGATCGATCAGCAGCGACCACACTCGATCAGGTGCCGCGTGGATGCGGATCGACTCGTCCAGGTCGCGCTCAGCACGTTCGGGGTTCACAGTTCGACCATAGAGCCCGCGAGCGCGGCGTTCAGTAGCAGAAGCCGCATTCACCCGATGTCGAGAGCACGGTGAAACAGTTCGGGCACAGCTTGGGCTTGGGCTCTTCCGGCTTCGGGTCGGCTTTGGGTTTGGCCTTGGCCTTCTTCGGCTTCGGTTCGGCCGCGGCCGCGGGCTTCGTTCCCGGCGCAGCGGACTTGGCCGCCTTCGCCGGCGACTTGGCTGCCTTGGGCGGTCGTGCCGGACCGCGAGCGGCGCGCTTCTCCGCTACCCGGGGAGCCAGCGTCGGGCGGGCACCCGCCGGGATCGTCGCGCCGAAGAACTCGTAGCAGCGGAACCGCACATGCGCCGCATCCGAGTCGAGATCGGCGGGGACGGACCGGCCCGCGACACCGAGCGCATGCGCGTAAGCATCACCGGCTGTCTGGTCGAGCAGCACACACAGTGACGCCAGGAGCGGTTCGCCGTCGTCCTGCCCCTCGGTGACGGCGCCGAGGAGATCGGCGATCCACTTGCGCACCGGAGCGCCGGCCTTGATGCCGGTCTGGCTCTGAACCTGGAATCCCAGCTCAGCCTGGGTGATGAGGGAGCCGTACACGCGCGCGGTCTCGATCAAGGCCTCCCGGGCCGCGACGGCCCACGCGGCGAGGGCGTCGGAGAACGGAACGGGGATTTCGCCGGCCACCCGCCATGCGGGGACTCTCGTGTCGTCGTCGGAGTGCACCCGAAAACGCTACGGCGTCACGCCCCGATAGTCGAATCGCCGGTCCGGGCGGAGCAACACCGCTCGGACCGCCGGCGAAGACAATCCACAGTTGGAATCACTTCCATATTTGGATCTCATTCTATATCGTCGGAGCATGCCTCGAAATGATGCGACCTTTCCTTCGACCGGCGGGACCTGCGCCGGCTGGCTGTACGAGCCCGCCGACGCGGCCGGCACGCCCAGGCCGATCATCGTCATGGCGCACGGTCTCGCCGGCGTGAAGGAGATGCGGCTCGACGCCTTCGCGGACCGCTTCGCCGACGCCGGATACCGATGCCTGGTCTTCGACTACCGGCACTTCGGCGCCAGCAGCGGTGAGCCACGCCAACTGCTCGACATCGGCAGCCAGCTCGACGACTGGCGCGCGGCGATCGCGTACGCGCGGACTCTGGACGACGTCGATCCCGAGCGCGTGGTGATCTGGGGAACGTCCTTCGGCGGTGGCCACGTGATCCATACCGCCGCGCGTGATCACCGCATCGCCGCAGTCATCGCGCAGTGCCCCTTCACCGACGGACTGGCGGCGTCGATGGCGATTCCGCCGGTCACATCCGCAAAGGTCACCGCACTCGCGGTGCGCGACCTGATCGGCGCTCGCCTCGGACGCGCGCCGA
Organism: Gordonia sp. PS3; assembly: GCF_041950545.1. NCBI lineage: Bacteria > Bacillati > Actinomycetota > Actinomycetes > Mycobacteriales > Gordoniaceae > Gordonia > Gordonia sp. PS3. The sequence continues at coordinate 3,573,575 of NZ_CP169524.1, forward strand.
TCATGGTGCCTAGTTACGGGCCGCCGGGGTCGACAGCCCTGATGACCGCACCGGATTCGGCACCGGGAGTGGAGGCCCTCATGCCGCCCGGCGCCGACATTAGGTCCGACGTGGCGGCTCGCTTCGCGCTCGACATCATCAGGTACTTTCCGGGTCACGACGCGGGCCGGGTCAGCTGTCCGATCCATTTCGCCGTCTGCGAGAACGACACGGTCGCGCCCACGCGCGCCACCCTGCGTCACGCCGCGAAGGCGCCCAAGGGTGAGATCCGAATCCAGCGAGGCGGCCACTTCGACATCTACGTCGGCGACGACTTCGAGACCAACGTCGCACAACAACTCGCATTCCTCGCCGAGCACGTTCCCGCCGGCGACTGACCCGCCCACCGCCACACCCACCGCACCACCAGTTCAGGAGTTTCGAATGTCCCGCTACCAGCTCGCCGGCCGCACCGTTCTCATCACCGGATCCACCGGAGGCCTCGGGTCGGCCGTCGCCCGTGCACTGCGCGACCGCGGCGCCAACCTCGCCCTCGTCGACCTCGACGCCGATCTCGCCCAGCGCCAGGCCGCCGAGCTCGGACCCGAGACGGTCGCACGCGGCTGGTCCGCCGACGTACGCGACCTGGACAGCCTGCAGTCCACGGTCGATGCGGCCGCCGAGCACTTCGGCCGCATCGACGTCGTGATCGCCAATGCGGGCGTCGGATCGATGGCGCCGCTCGAGACGATCGACCCCGCGGCCTGGGAACGGATCATCGACATCAACCTCAACGGCGTGTGGCGCACGTTCCGGGCCGCCCTTCCGCATGTCAAGTCCGAGCGCGGATACATGCTGGCCGTCTCCTCGATGGCGGCGTTCGTGCACTCTCCGCTCAACGGCCCCTATGTGGCGAGCAAGGCCGGCGTCTGGGCCCTGTGCGATGCGACCCGTCTCGAAGTGCGTCATCACGGTGTCGGTGTCGGCAGCGTGCACCCGACCTTCTTCAAGACGCCGATGATGGACGACGTGCATTCCGATCCCGCAGGCAACACGCTCTGGGGAGGGAACAAGAGCGGACTGTGGAAGATGATCCCGCTGGAGACGGTGGTCGACGCCGTGGTCCGCGGCATCGAGCGGCGTGAAGATCTGATCGTCCCGACGCGAACGAACGCGCTCGCGGCGCGGATCCCCGGGCTGGTCCGGCCCTTCGTCGACCGTTTCGGGTTCCGCGGCACCACCATTCCGGATGCGATGGCTCAGGCGTCGACATCCGGCTGGATCAGCCGCTGACACCGGCTCCCGCTCAATGCCTATTCACTAGCGCTCGAACAATAGATAGACGACGTGTTGAATTAATTTGTTCGGGTGTCCGAATACTCGCTAGGGTGGCGTGACGTACGAGAGTCACGCTCAACGAGGAGAGTCACCGGTGCCCGTCTACCACCTGCCCGACCTGCCCTACGACTACGGCGATCTCGAACCCGCCATCAGCGGCGAGATCATGGAGCTGCATCACGGCGCGCACCATGCCGCCTACGTCAAGGGAGCCAACACCACGCTCGAGCGGATCGAACAGGCTCGGGCCGAGCGCGACTTCTCGAATCTCCCCGGGTTGGAGCGTGCGATGGCGTTCCATCTGGCTGGACACATCCTGCACTCGATGTTCTGGACCAACCTGTCGCCGGAAGGCGGCGGCCGGCCCGCCGGCGCACTTGCGGCCGCGATCGACGAGTACTTCGGCGACTTCGACTCATTCCAGGCCGAGATGAACGCCGCCGCCGCGAGCGTGCAGGGAGCCGGCTGGGCGGCCCTGTCGTGGGACCCGCTCGGCGTACGGCTGGTGGTGACTCAGATCCACGATCACCACATCACCGTCGCACCGACGACCACCCCGATTCTCGTCTTCGACACGTGGGAGCATGCGTTCTACCTCCAGTACTGAATCGCCCCGGGTCTGATGGAGGCTCTCAATCCTGGGAAGGATGATGAGAGTCATGGCAGGACCGGGGAAGTACAGCGTTGAGCTCCAGCAGCGGGCGACGCGGATGGCGATGGACGCCAGGAAGGACCCCGAGTCCGCTCGTGGGGCGATCAAGCGGGTCGCCGATCAGCTCGGGGTTCATCCCGAAGCGCTTCGGAATTGGGTCCGTCAGGCCGAGATCGACGGCGGTGTTCGGCCGGGTACCACGACCGACGACGCGCAGCGGCTGGCCGAGCTCGAGCGCGAGGTCCGCGAACTGCGTCGGGCGAACGAGATATTGAAGACATCTGCGGCGTTTTTCGCGGCAGCGGAGCTCGACCGCAAGATCAAGTAGAGGTACCCACCGCGGTGCTGGTCGACTATATCGATCAGCACCGCGACCGGTTCGGGGTCGAGCCGATCTGCGCTGTGGTGAAGGACGCCGGCGTGCAGATCGCCCCGAGCACCTACTACGCCGCTAAGAAGCGGCCACCCTCGGCACGTGCGGTACGAGACGCTGAGCTGGTCATCGATATCCGGCATGCTCACAAGGCCAACCTCGGCGTCTATGGCGCCCGCAAGATTCACGCCGAGCTCAACCGCGAGGGCCTCAAGGTCGCCAGGTGCACCGTCGAGCGACTGATGAAGGATGAGGGCCTACGTGGCATCGGTCGGGAGAAGACCCGCAAGACCACCATCGGCGCCGACGCCGAGACCGAACGTCCGGAAGACCTCGTCGACAGGAAGTTCGTCGCCACTGCACCGAACCAGCTGTGGGTGGCCGATCTGACCTACGTCAGAACACACGCCGGGTGGGCCTACGTCGGGTTCGTCCTAGATGTGTTCAGCCGGATGATCGTCGGCTGGCAGGTGTCGACCTCGCTTCGCACTGACCTCGCTTTGGACGCCCTCGACATGGGGCTGTGGGCCCGGCAGCGCCGACCAGGACCTCACTGGCCTTATCCACCACAGCGACAGAGGAGTCCAGTATCGAGTGATTCGCTACACCGAGCGGCTCGCCGAGGCCAACGCCGTCGCATCCGTCGGGTCGAAGGGCGACAGCTACGACAACGCCATGGCCGAGGCGCTCAACTCGCTGTTCAAGGCTGAGTGCATCCGCAACCCCGTCATGCGGCCCAAGGGCGGCTGGAAGAACGTCGGTGACATCGAGATCGCGGTCGCTGAATACGTCGACTGGTTCAACCACCGACGGCTTCACGGCGAGATCGGGCTCGTCCCGCCAGCTGAATTCGAGGCCAACCACTGGGCATCACAACCCACGAAGCACTACCGTCAGAATCCGGTCCTCACCGAGGTCGGATCCAACTAACCGAGCCTCCACGAAACCCGGGGCGATTCAAACACGAAAGGTGACGCCGGAAGGGATTGCGGATCCGAGATGTTGTGAACCCCCAAACAGACCAACCTGTCTATTTCCTACCCTGTAGACAGACAGGTCGGTCTGCTGTCGTCCGCAACCACGAACAATCAGCGTTCGGAACGCGTTCGTGCCGTTCAGAGTAACGCCAGGCCCGTCCTCGGTCCCTCGTCGACAGCAGTGAACCTACATGGCGTTAGACCCAGTCGGGGCGTCGGACGGGTCGGAGGCTCCCTCACAAGGCAAGATTGGTACTCCGCAGAGTTGCAAGCAGAGGGAGCACCACGGTGGGATCGATCCACGAAGTCATCGACGCGTTCAGGCAGGCCCCGTCAAACTCGGAGCGCGGCACGAAGTTCGAGAAGCTGATGGTCCGCTACTTCGAGCTGGACCCCCTGCTCGCCGACCGCTACGAGTCGGTATGTCGTTGGATCGATTGGGACGGCCGGAACGGCAAGCCCGACACCGGCATCGACCTCGTCGCACGCGATCGCATCACCGGTGAACTCACAGCGATCCAGTGTAAGTTCTACGAACCTGACCACCGCCTGGCGAAAGACGACATCGACAGCTTCTTCACCGCGCTCGGCAAAGCCCCGTTCACCCGCGGCATCATCATCTCCACCACCGACCGCTGGGGGAAGAACGCCGAAGACGCGTTGAACGACCAGTCCAAACCCGTACAACGCATCGGCCTGGACCTCCTCGCCGACTCACCGATCGACTGGCAGATCGAGTGGGCCGACGACGACTTCACCGTCGGAGTCGAGCAGATCACCCGGCACAAGCCCAAAGACCATCAGCAACTCGCAATCAACAAGGTCTTCACGGGATTCGCTGCCGGAAACGACCGCGGCAAGCTCATCATGGCGTGCGGCACTGGCAAAACGTTCACCGCGCTCAAGATCGCCGAACGCACAGCAACAGAGAACGGCGGGCACGCACGCATCGTGTTCTGCGTTCCATCGATCTCTCTGCTGTCTCAGACGCTCCGTGAGTGGACCGCACAGACCTCAATGCCGTTGCGTGCGTTCGCTGTCTGTTCTGACCAGAAGGTCTCACGGGCGGCTGAGGATTCCCGCACCTACGACGTTGCCATCCCGGTCACCACCAACGCAGCGAAGCTGGCAGAGTCGCTCACCAGCGCAGACCTCGACAGCAACGGCCTAACGGTCGTCTTCACTACCTACCAGTCCCTGCCAGTGGTCTCCGACGCCCAGGCCCAAGGACTGCCGGACTTCGACCTTGTGCTTTGCGATGAAGCACACCGGACGACCGGCGTCACCCTCACCGGCGCGGATGAGTCCAACTTCGTCAAAGTCCACGACCCTGACTTCCTCAAATCGACTCGACGCCTGTACCTGACCGCCACCCCACGGATTTACGACCAGAAGCTCAAAGACAAGGCCGAAGAGCATTCGGCCGAGGTCGCCTCGATGGACAACGAAGAGTTGTTCGGCCCAGAGTTCCACCACCTCGGATTCGGAGAAGCCGTCGAAAAAGGGCTGCTCACCGACTACAAAGTCCTTGTGCTGACGGTCGACCAGTCCCTGGTCGCAGGCCCCATGCAGGCACAACTCGCCGGCCCCGACGGCGAGCTGAGCCTGGATGACGCCACCCGCATCGTCGGCTGCTGGAACGGGTTGGCCAAACGCGCCGGCGCTGCGATCGACGGCTCCACTTTTGCCCCTGGCGAGAACCCCATGCGCCGTGCTGTGGCCTTCGCCAAAGACATCGCCACCTCGAAGTCGGTCGCCGAGATGTTCCCCGCTGTGGTCGACGCCTACCGCGACACTCTCGACGATGAAGACAGCGACGACCCCGCAACCAACAACACGGACTTGTACTGCTCGGTCGAACATGTCGACGGCACCTACAACGCACTGGAACGCACGTCCCGCATCAACTGGCTCAAAGGCATCAGCGCACCGCTGTCGGACAACGAATGCCGAATCCTCACCAACGCACGCTGCCTGTCCGAGGGCGTCGACGTCCCCGCCCTCGATGCCGTCCTCTTCCTGCACCCACGCAACTCGATCGTCGACGTCGTCCAAGCCGTCGGCCGCGTCATGCGCCTGTCCGATGACAAGGACTACGGCTACATCATCCTTCCTGTGGCCGTACCGGCCGAGATGAGCCCGTCACAAGCGTTGCAGGACAACAAACGATTCAAGGTCGTGTGGGAGGTCCTCAACGCGCTACGTTCCCACGACGAGCGTTTCGACGCCCACGTCAACGCCATCAACCTCAACGCCGCCGACACCAAGAAGCTCGGTGCTGGTACCGACTCGTTGATGGGCGGACACATCGGCCCGGCCGCCACCGACGAGACTGAGTCGATCGGCCCGTCCGACGGCACCGGGTCCGACAACACCAGCAACGACGCTGACTTCACCTCGCAGTTGGCGTTGTTCTCCCTGTCGCAGTGGCGGCAAGCGATCTTCGCCCGCATCGTCGACAAAGTCGGCACCCGCACCTACTGGGAAGACTGGGCGCACGACGTCGCCGACATCTCCGCCGCGCAGATCACCCGCATCAAAGCGATCCTCGCCCAAGGCGATCCAGCCATCGAAGCGGAGTTCGGCAAGTTCGTCGACGGGCTGCGCGACAACCTCAACGACTCCATCAGCACCGACGACGCGATCAGCATGCTGTCCCAGCATCTGATCACCAAACCAGTCTTCGACGCCCTGTTCAGCGAACACGACTTCGCCTCCCACAACCCGGTCTCGATCGTCATGCAACGCATGGTCGACACCCTCGGCGACACCGGCCTCGAATCAGAAACAGCAAGTCTCGACAGCTTCTACGACTCCGTCCGACTCCGCGCCTCCCAGGTCACCAGCGCCGAAGGCAAACAGCGCATCATCGCAGACCTATACGAACGCTTCTTCAAAATCGGGTTCAAAAAGCAGGCCGATGCCCTCGGCATCGTCTACACCCCCGTCCAGGTCGTCGACTGGATCCTCCACGCCGCCGACACCGTCTCCCGCGAGCACTTCGGCAAGGGACTCACCGACGACAACGTCCACATCCTCGACCCGTTCACCGGCACCGGCACCTTCATCACCCGACTCATGCAGACCGGCCTGGTCACCCCCCACGACCTCGCCCGCAAATACACCCAAGAACTACACGCCAACGAGATCATGCTGCTCGCATACTACGTCGCCGCAGTCAACATCGAAGCCACCTACCACGCCCTGGTCGGCAAGGTCGACACAGCCGATTATCAGCCGTTCCCCGGCATCGTCCTCGCCGACACGTTCCAGATCAGCGAATCCGACGACACTATGGACGCTGAAATGTTCCCGGCAAACAACGACCGCATCACCCGCCAACTCGGCACCAAAATCAACGTCATCATCGGGAACCCGCCCTACTCGGTCGGCCAAGACAGCGCCAACGACAACAACGCCAACATCAAGTACCCCACCCTCGACGGCCACATCGAGAACACCTACGCCGCCCGCTCAACGGCCACCAACAAGAACAGCCTGTACGACTCCTACATCCGAGCATTCCGCTGGGCCACGAACCGCATCGGCGACCAAGGCATCGTCGCATTCGTCTCCAACGGCGGCTGGATCGACGGCAACGCCCACGACGGCATGCGCCTCACCCTCGCCAACGACTACAGCGACCTCTACGTCTACAACCTCCGCGGAAACGCTCGGACCGCAGGCGAACTCCGCAAGAAGGAGAAGGGCAACGTCTTCGGCAGTGGTGGACGAACAACGATCGCCATCTTCGTCGGTGTCAAAGACCCCACCCACACCGGACCCGCCACCATCCACTACCGCGACATCGGCGACTACCTCAACCTCGACGACAAACTCCGCATCCTCGACACCGACCCACTACCCACTATCGACTGGGACACCATCACCCCCAACACCGCAGGTGACTGGATCAACCAACGCAACGACACCTTCGCCACATACCCCGCAATCGGCGACAAGAAGACGAAGCCGGGAGACATCACGGTGTTCAGCACGTTCTCTGCCGGTCTTCAGACCAATCGAGACGCTTGGGTGTACAACTACAGCCGGACCAAGCTCGAAGAGTCCGTCGCACGCCTCATCACCAACTACAACGCCGCACTCACCGACTTCCGGGCGTACTGCGCCGATCGTGACATCACGAAGCCCAAAGAAGCCACTGTCACCGAGTTCCTCAAAACCTCACCGACCGCGTCGGACTCAGGGCGCATCAAATGGTCTCGTAGTCTACGAACCCATGCCGCACGGAATCGAGTAATCGAGAGAGCAGGAGAGTTCACATCCGGAACTTACCGTCCGTTCGATAAGCAGCACGTCTACTTCGACAAGTACCTCAACCACGAGCGATCACAAATTCCAAGCATGTACCCAACCCCGCACCACACGAACATCGGGATCGTTCTGACGGCTCCAGCGTCGCACTTTGAGTTCACACCATTCGCTACGAGGGAGTTGCCGAATCTCCACACTCTGGACACAGGCCAGTTCTTCTCTCGGTACACCTACCGCAAACCCGACACGGACGATGGGGCACTCGACTTCTCGACCGGTGAGGTCAACGTCGACGAATGGGGCTACGAGCGCGTCGACAACATCACCGACGAGATCGCATCCTTGTACCGATCGAAACTCGGCGAAGACATCACCAAGGACGACATCTTCAACTCCGTCTACGGACTCCTGCACTCACCGACCTACCGCACCACCTATGCAGCAGACCTGAAGAAGATGCTGCCACGCATCCCCACACCGGAGTCCCGTACCGAGTTCGACACCTACACCAACGCTGGCCGACAACTGCTTGAGCTGCACACCGACTACGAAGACGCCGAGCCGTACCCGCTCGACGTTGCCGTGAAGAAGGGCCACAACCCCGGCGACCCTGACACCTGGCGCGTGCAGAAGATGAAGTGGCGCTCCAAAGCCGACCACTCCACGATCGTCTACAACCCTCACGTGACCATCTCCGGTATCCCCGAAGACGCGGAACGCTACCTCCTCGGATCACGGACCGCCCTCAGCTGGATAATCGAGCGCTACCAGGTCAAAACCGATAAGGACTCCAAGATCGTCAACGACCCCAACGACTGGTGCGACGAACATGACGATCCGACCTACATCGTCGACCTGATCCGCAAGGTAACCACCGTGGCCGTGAAGACCATGAAGATCGTCGACTCTCTGACCTGACCGGCGAAAGTCACGAGATCGGCCACGTGCGCTCACCCGAGAATTAGCGCAGCGTTAGCGCATTAGCGGTTCCTCGGCATCCACACTGAAGCAGGTCGCAGGTCAGAATTACCACATCTGACCTGCGATAATCCGCGGAAGCGGGGGGATTTGAACCCCCGGTGGTTTTACCCACGCTCGCTTTCAAGGCGAGTGCATTCGGCCGCTCTGCCACGCTTCCCTGGCGATCCACGTTATCGCATGACCGGTGGCCGGGAGCCCGCCGGTGGTCCCGGGCCGCACCGGACGAATGGGCTCTCGACGCGACCGGGCTCGTGCTGGAACACTGAACCGTATGCGAGCCATCCCCGGTACCGCGTCCGCGACCCTCACCGACGTCCCCGACCCCGAACCACAGCCCGGCGAGGTCGTCATCGACGTGGCCGCGGCGGGAGTCAATCGAGCCGACCTCCTCCAGCGCGCCGGGCACTATCCCCCGCCGCCGGGAGCCTCCGACATCTTCGGGCTCGAAGTGTCGGGCGTGGTCAGCGCGCTCGGTACCGGCGTCACCGGGTGGCGGGTCGGCGACGAGGTCTGCGCGCTGCTGGCCGGCGGCGGTTACGCCGAGCGGGTCGCCGTGCCTGCGGTCCAGGTGATGCCGATTCCGCGAGGCATCGACCTGGTCTCGGCGGCATCGCTGCCGGAGGTCGCGTGCACGGTGATGTCGAATGTGGTGATGACCGGCCGGCTGGCGCCGGGCGAGCTCTTCCTCGTCCACGGCGGCACCAGCGGCATCGGCACACACGCCATCCAACTGGCGAGCGCGCTCGGCGCGCGCGTGGCGACCACCGCGCGCAACGAGAAGAAGCTCGCACGCGCGGCCGAGTTGGGCGCCGACATCCTGATCGACTACACCGTCGACGACTTCGTCGAGCGCCTCAAGATCGAGGGCGGCGCCGACGTCATCCTCGACATCATCGGCGCCAAGTACCTGGCCCGGAACGTCTCGGCGCTGGCCACCAACGGCCGCCTGGTCATCATCGGCATGCAGGGCGGCGCCAAGGCCGAACTGAACATCGGGCAACTGATGGCCAAGCGCGCGTCGGTCAGCGGCACCACCCTGCGTACCCGCCCCGCCAGCGGCGGACCGGATTCGAAGGCCGCGGTGGTCACCGAGACCGTGGCACGCACCTGGCCGCTCATCGAGTCGGGCGACATCCGGCCGGTGATCGACTCCACCTTCCCGCTCGCGGAGGTCGATGCGGCGCACGCGCGCCTCGAATCCGGCGACGCCGTCGGCAAAGTGCTTCTGACCATCGCCTGACGGCCGCGGCGGCATCGCCCTTCGGCGTCAGTCCTCGGTCTCGGCGATGCGCGCGCCGAGGTTGCCGAAGAGCGTGCAGAGCTGCTCGAACTCCTCGGGAGTCAGTTGGTCGACGACGAGTCGGCGCACCGCCCGGTCACGCGTGTCGAGGATCGGCTTGAGCGCTTCCATACCCTCGTCGGTGATCTGCACCCACTTCTGACGGGCATCGTCCTCCACCGACTCCGCGCGCACCACGTAGCCGCGCTCCAGAAAGCGGCTGACCTGGCGCGACACCGTGCTGAGACCGATCTGGGTGGCATCGGCGAGATCGCTGATGCGCAGTTGCGGCGCGGACGCGAGAACCTCGAGCAGTCGCCAGTCCGCCGACGTCAGCGGCGCCGCACGGTCGATCTCGCGGAAGAACGCGCGGTACATCATCCAGCCGCCGCTCACGAACTGCTGCCACAGCTTCTGCTGCTCCGGCGTCAACGCAGGCCCATCAGCGCCGCGCTCAGCGAAATCGCCACCTTCCGGTTCCGCCAAGGTCGTGTCCTCCACCCTCATGAGATTCTCGATCGACCGCCACGACGAGTCACGGTCGGCCGATCACGACCCTACCGGCGGGTACGCGGTGGCCAAACTCGACGTCCGCCGAACGGATCAACACCGTATGCGCGATCAGCCGAACGAGCCGAGCACCCTCACCAGCTGGTCTGCCTCGTACGGAGTGGAGTACGGAGAGAGCCCCACCGTGACGGCGCCGCCGATCTCGTCGACGCCGATCGCCCCCAGCGCGCGGCTGGGAACCTCTGCCAGTGCGGCGATCCCGTTGTCGCTGAGCCGAACACAGACTTCAGTGGCCGGAACACCCTCGACGACGAAGCTGACCACGGGGACCCGGTGCACATCGGGCCCGATGACCCGCACGTTCGACAGATGCGACAGGGAGTTCACCAGGTAGTACAGCAGACGGTGCACGTACTCGAAGGTCGCGTCCATCGACGCGGTGATGCGTTCGCGGCGGGTGCCCGCAGCTGCTTGATCGAGGCCGGCGAGATACTCGATCGACGCGATCAACCCGGCGAGCAGGGCGCCCGGCAGCGGCTCGGGTTCGAGGCGTGCCGCGCCGGCGGCCTTCGGATTCATCGACACGCGGACCAGTGAGCCCAACTGCTCCGGATCGGCGAAGACGAGGGCGGCGACCCGCGGGCCGCCCCACCGCTCGGCGCTGACCAGCACCGCATCGGCGCCGAGCTCGTCCATCGACAGCGGCACATAGGGCGCCGCGGTGGTCGCGTCCACCAGAAGCCGGGCCCGCGCGGCGCGGGCGTGCCCGGCGATCGGACCGATATCGGTGATCGCGCCGTTCACCGACGAGGCGAGAGTGACTGCCACCAGTGAGGTGCGGTCGTCGATGATGTCGGCGAACTGCCAGGTCGGCAGGGTCCCGTCCTCCACGTCGATCTCCGCCCACCGGACCTGAGTCCCGTGGCGTGCCGCTCCGGTCAGCGCCGGCGTCAGAACGGCCTCGTCGTCAGACCGCGAGAGCACGATGTTCCGGTTCAGCCACGCGGACAGGGGCAACGCGTCGGCCAGCGCCGACATCAGCGCCGCTCGAGACGACCCCAGCACCACACCGGCGGGATCGGCGCCGAGCAGATCCGCGACCGCCCGCCGGGCGTTCTCGATCGTCTCCGCCGCTGCGCGAGCCTGGGGGCTACGACTGCCCGCGACCACCGGAAGCGACCGGAATCCGGTCGAGACGGCGGACGCCACCGAATCGGGGATCTGCATCCCGGTCTGCGGATCGAGGTAGATCCAGCCGTCCCCCAACGCGGGAAAGAGCCCCCTGACCGAGGCGACGTCGAACGGCATGCGCACAACGATACTGGCACCGAAAAGGCACAATGGACGCCATGCACCCCGCAATGTTCGGCTCCCCGACACCGGGCGGCCCAGACGACCAGCCCGATTCGGGCTTTCCCCAGCAGCAGTCCATCATCCTCCCCGGCGGACTGCCGTCGAACGAGGAGAGCCGCGATTCCGCGGACGACGACCAGCCCGGCACCGTCGCGTCGATGGTGGAACAGCCCGCGAAGGTGATGCGGATCGGGACGATGATCAAGCAGTTGCTCGAAGAGGTGCGCGCGGCTCCTCTCGACGACGCCAGCCGCAACCGGCTCGCGGAGATCCACCGCACGTCGATCGCCGAGCTCGCCGACGGGCTGGCGCCGGAACTCCGTGACGAGCTCGACCGGCTGGCCCTGCCCTTCTCGGACGATGTGACCCCGTCTGACGCCGAGCTGCGGATCGCGCAGGCTCAGCTCGTCGGCTGGCTGGAGGGCCTGTTCCACGGCATCCAGACCGCGCTGTTCGCTCAGCAGATGGCCGCCCGCAGCCAACTCGAACAGATGCGCCAGGGCGCGCTGCCTCCGGGAGCTGTGCCACACGACGGGCACAGCACAGGTCAGTACCTCTGAGGCACTTGTATGCTGTGGCCTTGTGTCAGCCGTAGTCAATGACGGCGGAATCCCGCCCGCGCCCCAGGCCTCCGACTCGAAGACGTTCGGTCGTGGCTTCAAGGACCTCGTCGACGGGTTCCGCAACTCCGAGCTGTGGTTGCACCTCGGCTGGACCGACATCAAGCAGCGCTACAAGCGCTCGGTGCTCGGTCCGCTGTGGATCACGGTCGCCACCGGCGTCACCGCCGTCGCGATGGGAATCCTCTACGGCGAGCTGTTCCACCAGGACATCAAGGTCTTCCTGCCGTACGTGACCCTCGGCTTCATCTTCTGGGGCTTCATCGAGACCTCGATCCTCGACGGCTCGGTGGTCTTCTCCACCAATGAAGGACTGATCAAACAGCTCCCCGCGCCCACCAGCGTGCACGTGTACCGGGTGGTGTGGCGCAGCCTCATCATCTTCGCCCACAACATCGTGATCTATCTGATCCTGCTCGCGGTGTTCCCGCAGCCCCTGGGCTGGACGGTCCTGCTCGTCTTCCCGGCGCTGCTGCTGTACGCGCTGAACGCCGTCTGGACGACGATCGTCTTCGGCATCATGTCGACCCGGTTCCGCGACATCGGCCAGCTGCTGACCACCGCCGTCCGGCTCGTCTTCTTCATGACGCCGATCATCTGGTCGGCGCAGTCGCTCAGCAGCACCGGCGCCGACGAGTCGAGCCGGCTGAAGCTGGTGGAGCTGAACCCGATGTACCACTACCTGGAGATCGCGCGCGGCCCGCTGCTCGGCCAGCACGTCGCGCTGTACCACTGGCTGATCGTGATCGGTTGCACAGCCGTCGGCTGGACGGCAGCGATGTTCGTGATGCGCAACTACCGCGCCCGCGTGGCGTACTGGGTCTAGGAGGACCTGTGACAGCCAACACCGACATCCGCGTCGACACCTGGGACGCCTGCGTCGACTTCCCCATCTTCGACGCCAAGACGCGCTCCCTCAAGAAGGCGGTGATCGGCGCCGCCGGCGGCGTGATCGGCGCCAACAATTCCAAGACCGTCGTGGTCGAGGCCCTGCGCGACATCAACCTGCACCTGCAGCACGGCGATCGCGTCGGCCTCGTCGGCCACAACGGCGCGGGAAAGTCGACACTGCTGCGTCTGCTCTCGGGTATCTACGAGCCGACCCGCGGATCGTGCCGCGTCACCGGCCGCGTGGCGCCCGTCTTCGACCTCGGCGTCGGCATGGATCCGGAGATCTCCGGGTACGAGAACATCATCATCCGCGGCATGTTCCTGGGGATGAGCCGCAAGGAGATGCTGAAGAAGACCGACGAGATCGCGGAGTTCTCCGAGCTCGGCGACTACCTCGAGATGCCCCTGCGCACCTACTCCACGGGCATGCGCGTGCGTCTGGCGCTGGGCGTGGTCACCAGCATCGATCCGGAGATCCTCATCCTCGACGAGGGGATCGGCGCGGTGGACGCGGAGTTCATGAAGAAGGCCCGCGTCCGGCTGCAGGCCCTGGTGGAGCGTTCGGGAATCCTGGTCTTCGCCAGCCATTCCAACGAGTTCCTCGCTCAGCTCTGCGACCGCGCACTGTGGATCGACCACGGTCAGATCCGGATGGACGGCGGCATCGAAGAGGTCGTCGGCGCCTACGAGGGTCCCGACGCCGCGCAGCACGTGCGCAAAGTGCTCGACGAACTCGCCGACGAGCGCGACGGCGCCTCCGGCACCCCGGGTTCGGCGTGAGTGCGCCGACCGCCGAGATGGTCGTCGGCGTCGTCGTCACCCATAAGCGCCGCGAACTGCTCGCCGAATCCCTGAAGGTGCTGGCGGCGCAGGACCGGCCGCTCGACCACCTGATCGTCGTCGACAACGCCGCCGAGCCCGAGGTCGGCGAGCTCGTGGCGAGCCAGCCCGTGCCGACCACCTACCTGCCCTCGCGGCACAACCTCGGCGGTGCCGGCGGCTTCGCCCTCGGCATGCTGCACGCGCTGGCGCTGGGCGCCGACTGGGTCTGGTGCGCCGACGACGACGGCCGGCCGGAGGGCCCGGAGGTGCTCTCGACACTGCTGGACTGCGCTCGCCGCCACCGCCTCGGCCAGGTCTCCCCCGTGGTGGTGAACATCGACGCGCCCGACGACCTCGCCTTCCCGCTGCGCCGCGGTCTGGTGTGGCGGCGCAAGCGGTCGGAACTCTTCACCGATACCGAGACACCCGGTCACGACGATCTGCTGCCGGGCATCGCGTCACTGATGAACGGTGCGCTGTTCTCCGCGGACACCCTCGACGCGATCGGCGTCCCCGACCTCCGGCTGTTCTTCCGCGGCGACGAGGTGGAGATGCATCGACGCCTGGCACGTTCGGGGATCGGCTTCGGCACCTGTCTGACCACCGCCTATCTGCACCCCGACGGCAGCGACGAGTTCCGGCCGATCCTCGGAGGCCGGATGCACACGCAGTACCCCGACAACGAGGTGAAGCGGTTCTTCACCTACCGCAATCGCGGTTATCTGATGAGCCAGCCCGGCATGCGGAAGCTGCTTCCGCAGGAGTATGCGCGATTCGCGTGGTACTTCCTCGTGCAGCAGCGCGATCCGGCGGGGTTCCGCGAGTGGATGCGGCTGCGCCGCCTCGGTCGCGCGGAGCGGTTCGGCCGCCCCTGAGCCACGTGCGGAGGCGGATGGGCGGACCCGGTCGCCGGAGATCCGGAAACCTCGTCCCGCACTAGAACGTGTTCTAGTCTGGGGTCCATGCGATTCACCTTTGCCGAAGCGATGACCGACTACACCTACTATCCGGCGCTGGCGCAGGCGGCCGAGCGATCCGGGTTCGCGGGCATGACGATCCCCGACTCCCTCGCCTACCCCAAGGAATCGGACTCGGTGTACCCCTACACCCCGGACGGCAGGCGGGAGTTCCTCGAAGACAAGGACTTCATCGAGACCTTCATCCAGGCCGCCGCCCTCGGCGCCGTCACCAGCACCCTGCGCTTCCTGCCCTTCGTGCTCAAACTGCCCGTCCGACCGCCGGCACTCGTCGCCAAGCAGGCCGCGTCGGTGGCCTGCCTGACCGGCAACCGGCTCGCCCTGGGCGTCGGAACCAGCCCCTGGCGCGAGGACTACGACCTGATGGGCGTCGACTACGCCCGCCGCGGCAAGCGCATGGACGAATGCATGGACATCATCCGCGGCCTGACGACTCCCGGGTACTTCGAGTTCCACGGTGAGTTCTACGACATTCCCGAGATCAAGATGAGTCCGACACCCTCCGAGCCGATTCCGCTCCTGGTCGGCGGGCACGCCGACGCCGCACTGAAGCGAGCCGTGATCCGCGGCGACGGCTGGATGCACGGCGGCGGCGCCCCCGAGGAACTCGACGCTCTGATCGACAAGCTCGGCGCGATCCGCAAGGCCGAGGGCAAGGAGAACGATCCGTTCGAGATCCACGTGATCTCCCTGGATGCGTACACCGTCGACGGGTGCCGCCGCCTCGAGGACAAGGGCGTCACGGACGTGATCGTCGGGTTCCGGCTGCCCTACATCATGGGCCGCGACACCGAGCCGCTGGAGACCAAGATCGCGAATCTGGAGCGCTTCGGCGAGTCGGTGATCGCGAAAGTCAACGGGTGATCGCAGTCGTGCGACGGCCCCACCGGGCGCCGACCGGCCCCGAACCCGGCATTTTTCTGCTCCCTCGCACGTCAGGTACCTTATTCGAATGACCAGCCGTGAACTGACTCGCGCTGAGGCCATCGATCAGGCGATCGGAAAGGTCTTCACGACAGCCGACTACTACGAGGTGGGTCGCGAGAAGATCCGCGAATTCGCCCGCGCCCTGCACGACGACAACCCGCTTCACTGGGACGACGCCAAGGCCCGCGAAGGCGGGCACGCCGCGCTCGTCGCACCCCTGACGATCGTCGCCATCATGGGTGCCAAGGCGCAGGCCCAGCTCCTGGAGAAGGCCGTCCCCGGCGACCTGCTGAAGTCGGGCGTCCTGCAGATCGACCAGCGGTTCGCCTTCCACCGGCCGATCGAGGCCGGCGACCGGCTCTACTGCGACGTCTCCCTCGAGTCGTACCGCACCGTGGCGGGAGCCGACCTGTTCACTGTCAAGACCCTGGTCCGAGACATCGACAAGGGCGTGCTGCAGGAGTCGTGGACGTCGCTGGCCGGTCCCGGCGAGGACGCCGACCGTCTTCCCGACGACTTCGAGGAGATCGTCGACGGCATCATGTTCACCGGTGGCGACCGGCACGTGCAGCCGCTCAGCCCGGCCGAACCGGCGGCGATCCCGCCCGAGTCGGATGTGCGTTGGACGACGATTCCGTTCGACTCGCTGACCGAGGGCATGGACCTGCCGGTCCGCGCGCAGCGCTTCACCCGCGGCGACGTCATCAACTACATCGGCGTATCCGGCGATCCGAACCCGATCCATCACAGCGCGAAGGTGGCGCAGGCCGCCGGGCTCGACACCGTGGTCGCGCAGGCGATGCTGACCCTCGGAACCGCCGCCGGTTACCTCACCTCGCAGGTGGGCGACCCCGCGGCCTTCCGCGACATGAGCGCACGGTTCACCAGCCCGGTCTACGTCCCGGCTCACGAGCCGGCGGTCGTCGAATACACCGCGAAGGTCAAGTCGCTCGACCCCGAGACCCGTCGCGCCCTGATCGTCTTCGGCGCCAGCGTCAACGGGAAGCGCGTCTTCGGCCGCTGCACCGCGACCGTCCAGTTCGCCTGATCGTCTCAACTCTCATGCCGTATTCCGTTACCCGATTCGGGTAACGGAATACGGCATAACACTTCTCGGACGTCAGCGGATCTTGAAGATCACCGCACGCTGGACGACGAAGTTGATGACGGTCGCGACACCTTGCGCGATGCAGAAAGCCAGGACGATGAGGAGGAAGCCCGTCCCCCAGGCGTGCATCAGCCAGTTGTAGAGACCGATGTTGACGAAGAAGGTCACCGCGTAGAGCAGGACGACGGCGATGAACCGCGCGGTGCTCGGCTCGGCTCGGAAGGTCCACCGGCGGTTGATCAGATAGGCGATCGTGGTGCCGAGAATGAAGCCCGCCGCTTTGGCCAGCCAGAACGGCGCACCGAATACCTCCTGGAGCAGGAAGGTGAGGCTGAAGTCGAAGACCGCCGAGAGCGCTCCAGTCGCGATGAACCGGATGATCTGGGTCTTGATGTCGACATCGGTCGACGCCTCTTCGTCGTCGAGCGGCAGCTCGATCGGCATCGGTGCGTGACGGGTGTGGAAGTCCTCGTGCTCCGGATGATGTCCGGGCTTCGCAGGATCCTCGTTCACGGGCGACGTATCTGACACCGTGCCAGCCTAGCCCGTGGCCGACCGAGGTCGATATGAGCGAAAGCTGAGAACGCGGTCCCGCAATCGAGCCGTCCGGCTACCGGATTGTGAGGCGGTTGGCTTAGGGTCGTCCACTATGAGCAGTCCCTCCCTCCTCCGTTTCAAGCGATCGGTGGTCGCCCTCACCGTGGCGGCGACTGCGGCCGCCGGCCTCTTCGCCACCGCTCCGGCCGCTCGCGCCGACGACGCCGCCACCGGCGCACCGGTCTGGTCGGGTCTCGACGCCCGGGGCTACAACGGCCCGATCGGCGCACCCGGCACACTGATCCAGAAGACGCCGCTCGCCGGGTCGGTCGACCTGACCGGCGCGTCGAGCGCCTATCGCATCCTCTACGCGACCACCGACGTCCACGGTGCCCCCGCGGTCAGCACCGGCGCCGTCTTCCTCCCGAAGCGCCCGGCACCGAAGGGCGGCTACAAGGTGATCGCCTGGGCGCACGGGACCACCGGGCTCGGCGACGACTGCACCCCGTCGGCCCAGCCGCGAAGCGATCGCGACCAGGAGTACCTGAACCACTGGCTGAACCAGGGCTACGCGATCGTCGCGACCGACTACGCGGGCCTCGGCACTCCGGGCCTGATGAACTACCTGAGCAGCAAGGTGCAGGCCCACTCGATCGTCGACTCGGTGAAGGCCGCATCGCACTCCGGCCTGCCGCTGTCGAAGACGTGGGCGATCGTCGGACAGTCGCAGGGCGCGAGCGCGGCGCTCAACGGCGCCCGCCGTGCGACCGAGTACTCGCGCGGATCGGGCCTGGACTACCGCGGCGTGGTCGCCACCGGCACCCCCGCCAACATCGAGCACATCGTCTGGCAGGCCGGTCCCGGCTTCCCTCCGGTCGCGTTGCCCACCGGTCTGAACGTCTACGCCGCCTACATCTGGGCCGGTTTCTCCGACGCCCGGCCCGACCTCAAGCCGCTGTCGATCCTCACTCCCGAGGGGCGTCGAGTGGTGAACGAGGCACGCACCCGCTGCTACCCGGAGATGCGTTCGGTGGTCGAGGGAGCGAAGATCCGCGACTGGTTCCGCAAGCCCGTCACCTCCATCCCAGGCGTGCAGGGCGCGCTGGTGGACTACATGAGCACCCCGTATCGCGGCTACGACCGTCCGATCTTCCTCGGCCAGGGGCTCAAGGACATGGACGTCCCGGCTCCGTCGGCGCTGTCGCTGTACGCGCAGATGGTCTCGGCCGGGCAGCCCGTGGAACTGCACGTCTACCCGACCCAGGATCACTCGGGCACCGTCCTGGCCTCGATGAAGGACTCGACGCCGTTCGTCGCGCGGATTCTGCGCTGACGCCCGGCGCACAGTAGACACTCCATTCGACGACAGAACCCCCGTCCCGGACGGGGGTTCTGTCGTCGAACGGCGCGGAGGCGCGCGGCTCAGGGTTCGGGTTTCACCACGAGGACGGGCTTGCGGCATTCGACGAGCAGGTATTGCGAGGTACTGCCCAGCAGCAGCTTGCCGACCTGGGTGCGTCGCCGCATGCCGATGATGAGCAGTTCCGCCTCGGGATCGTCCATCGCGTTGAGGAGTTCCTCGGCCGGGGTGGTGCCGATCGGCTGCGTGATACGGAACTTCACCCCCGACGACGACAGCCGCTCCTGAATCTGCACGATCTCGTCGGCCTCGGCGTAACGCTGGCCGCGTGCCTCGGAGACCGCGTTGATCACCAGGAGATCGGTCCCGCGGCGGCGCGCCTCATCGATGCCGTGCTCCAGGCAGGTTCGCCCGAACGAGCCGGACGAGTATCCGACGACGATCATGCCCGCCACCTCCCTGGTTCCTGTCACACGTCTCGAGAACAGAATGTAGTCGACGCCGGCGATCACCACAGTCCGCGGCGGCCACAGCCCGACCTCGATACGCAGTGCCGCCCGACACAGCGCCGACTCAAGGATCCCGGACCAGCTGACCGACGAGTAGTCTCTACTCCGATGACGAACACAGCTGTACTCCCGATCGAGACCCGCAAGCTCATGGGGTGGGGCCGGACCATGCCGACAGAAGGCCATGTCCTGTCGACTCCGTACCCGGAGCTCATCGCCGAAGCGGTGGCACGCGTGGCCGACGACAACGCAGACAAGCCCAGCTACCTTCGCCGCGGCGTCATCGCCCGCGGCCTCGGCCGGTCGTACGGCGAGAACGCCCAGAACTCGGGCGGTCTGACGATCGACATGACCCAGCTGACCAGGATCCACGAGATCGACGACGAGACCGGGATCATCGATCTCGACGCCGGCGTCGACCTGGACACCCTCATGCGCATCGCGCTGCCCCACGGCCTGTGGGTTCCGGTGCTGCCGGGCACGCGCCAGGTGACGATCGGCGGCGCCATCGGCTGCGACATCCACGGCAAGAACCACCACAGCGCCGGCAGCTTCGGCAACCACGTGGTCGAGATCTCGCTGCTCACCGCGTCGGGCGAGATCCTGACGCTGACCCCGGGCGGCACCTCCGACGACCCCGACGCCTCCATCTTCTGGGCGACGATCGGCGGCATCGGCCTCACCGGCATCATCCTGCGCGCCAAGATCCAGATGACGCGCACCGAGACCGCGTACTTCATCGCCGACGGCAGCGTCACCAACAGCCTCGACGAGACCATCGCCCTGCACATGGACGGGTCGGAGGAGAACTACACGTACTCCTCGGGCTGGTTCGACGCGATCAGCAAGCCTCCGCGTCTGGGCCGAGGCACCTTCTCGCGCGGGAGCCTCGCGCGGCTCGACCAGTTGCCCGACAAGCTCGCGAAGGACCCGCTGAAGTTCGACGCGCCCACGCTGGTGAACTTCCCGGACATCTTCCCGAACGGGCTGGCCAACAAGCTGAACTTCTCACTGGTCGGCGAGGCCTACTACCGGATGGGCGGCGACTACCAGGGCAAGATCCAGAATCTGACGCAGTTCTACCACCCGCTCGACCTGTTCGGGAACTGGAACCGCGCGTACGGATCGAAGGGTTTCCTGCAGTACCAGTTCATCGTTCCGCCCGAGGCCGTCGAGGAGTTCAAGGGCATCATCTACGACATCCAGGCGTCTGGCCATGTCAGCTTCCTCAACGTCTTCAAGCTGTTCGGCGAGGGCAACCAAGCGCCGCTGAGCTTCCCGATGCCGGGCTGGAACATCTGCGTCGACTTCCCGATCAAGCGCGGCCTGCACGAGTTCGTCACCGAACTCGACCGTCGCGTGATGTCCATCGGCGGACGCCTGTACACCGCGAAGGACTCGCGGACGAGCGCGGAGACCTTCCACGCCATGTACCCCGAGATCGACAAGTGGATCGCCACCCGGCGCCGCGTCGACCCGAACCACGTCTTCATGTCCGACATGGGCCGCAGACTGGAACTGGTCTGACCCGAGCCGGCTGAGTCCGAACCGGCTCGACGAGCCCTACACCGACCGCACGTGAGAAAGCAGACACCCATGTTCAACGCCGTCGGCGTTCCGCAGTCCATCCTGATCCTCGGCGGCAGCTCCGAGATCGGTCTGGCCATCGCTTCGGAGTTCCTCACCCGGGGTCCGATGCGCGTGGTGCTCGCCACCGTCCCGAACGACCCGGCGGCCGCCGCTGCGGCCGAGCAGATGACCGCCGCCGGCGCGTCGTCGGTGGAGCAGATCGACTTCGACGCGCTCGCCACCGACACCCACCGCGAGGTGATCGACAAGGCCTTCGAGGGCGGCGACATCGACGTCGCCATCGTCGCGTTCGGAATCCAGGGCGACGACGAGCAGGCCTGGCAGGACCAGAAGCTCGCGGTCCTCGAGGCCGAGATCAACTACACGGCCGCCGTCTCGGTGGGTGTCCTGTTGGGCGAGAAGATGCGCGAGCAGGGCCACGGTCAGATCATCGCGATGAGTTCGGTGGCCGGCGAGCGCGTCCGCCGCTCCAACTTCGTCTACGGCTCCACCAAGGCCGGCCTCGACGGCTTCTACCTCGGGCTGGGCGACGCGCTGCGTCCCGAGGGCATCCGGGTGCTGGTCATCCGCCCAGGCCAGGTCCGTACCCGCCTGTCCGCGCACGTCGCCGAGGCCCCGCTGACGGTGAACAAGGAAGACGTGGCACGGATGGCCGTCGCCGCGGTCGACAAGGGCAAGGACGTCATCTGGGTGCCCGGCCCGTTCCGCTTCATCATGATGGTGTTGCGGCACATCCCGCGCCCGGTGTTCCGCAAGCTCCCCATCTGACGGCCGGTGGAGACCTCCGCTGCCGACCGGCCCCGGCTCTCCGGTCGTACCCGTGACGTCGTCGAACTCGGCGGCGCGGTCCTCGGTGCGGCGGTCATCGCCTTCGCCGGGCTCAAGATCATCGGCGCAGTCGGCTGGCCTGCGTTCAACACCTCCAATGTCACGCGGGCGCTGACCACGCTCGGGCAGACGGCCTGTCTGCTGCTCGCCGTGGTCGCCGTGGTGTGGTCGCGCTACGGCTCGCGGATCCTGGCCTCGCTGTTGTCGGCGTTCGCGTCCGCCGGGCTGGTGACGGTGACGCTGGGCATGCCGCTCGGCGCCACCAAGCTGTATCTCTTCGGCCTGTCCGTCGATCAGCAGTTCCGCACCGAGTATCTGACGCGCCTGACGTCGAGCCCGCATCTGGCGGACATGACCTACGCGGATCTGCCGCCGTACTATCCGGCGACCTGGTTCTGGCTCGGCGGCCGGTACGCGAACACCCTGGGGTTGGCCGGCTGGGAGGCCTACAAGCCGTGGGCAATCCTGTCGGTCGCGGTGGCCGCCGCACTCGGCGCGGCCCTGTGGAACCGGATGGTCGGGGTGACGGCCGGGACCGCCGTCTCGATCGCCGTGACCCTGGTGACCCTGCAGTTCGCGTCGCCCGAACCCTATTCCGCCACCCTCATCCTGGTCGGCATCCCGATGCTCGTGGTGTGCGCGTACGCGCTTCGAGGCCGGTCGAGACTGGCCGGCGGTCCCACGCCGCTGTCGCAGACGAGTTGGCTCGCGGTGATCGCGGGCGGCGTCTTCATCGGCCTCTCCGCCACCGTGTACACCCTGTTCACCGCGCTCTTCGCCGGCACCGCGGTGCTGATGGCGCTGGTCTATCTGGTGCAGGCCTGGCTGCTGCCGCGCAACAAGACGGTGCCGCGCGAGACGATCTCCGCGGAGCGACGGCCCCGCATAGTCGCGGTTCTCATCCGGCTCGTCGTGATGGGGGTGCTCGCCGGCGCCATCGCGCTCATCGTGTGGGGTCCGTACCTCGTCGAGCGGTTCAGGACCGACGTCGCGGTGAGCGGCAGCGCCGAGCACTACCTGCCGGAGTCCGGTTCGATTCTCGCGCTGCCCATGTTTCATGTGAGCCTGCTCGGCCTGCTGTGCCTGATCGGCTTCGTCTGGATCCTGATGCAGTGCCGCCGGCGCACCATCGCGATGAGCATGGCGTGCACTCTCGTCGGCGTCGTCGGACTGACGCTGCTGTCGCTGGCCCTCACGGCCAAGGGAACCACCCTGCTGTCGTTCCGCCTCGAGCCGGTCAGCACCGCCGTCCTCGCCGCGGCCGGCGCGTTCGGCGTGGTGTGGCTCAGCCGGGCGGCGATCGCCCGATTCGGCGACATCCGGACCGTGATCGGAGTGGTGGCGGCGGCCGCCGCGCTGGCCGTCGCCCAGCAGATTCCGTCGGTGCTGTCGGTGGAGATCACCACCGCGTACACCGACACCGACGGCCGCGGCGTGCGCGCCGATCAGCACGCTCCCGGCGCCGAGTCGTACTACCCGAAGATCGACGAGACCATCCGTGCCCAGACGGGCCGGCCGGCCACCGACAACGTGGTGCTGACGGCCGACTTCGGTTTCCTCTCGCTCTACCCGTACTGGGGATTCCAGGGGTTGACCTCGCATTACGCGAACCCGCTGGCAGAGTTCACCGAGCGTGCGGCGACGATCGAGAAGTGGTCACAGGCGTCGACGCCGCAGGAGATGAAGGACAACCTCCGCACCAGCCCGTGGCGGCCGCCGAACGTCTTCCTGTTCCGCTACAGCCCGGACGGGTACACGCTGCGACTCGCAGAGGACGTCTATCCCAACGATCCGAACGTCAAGCGGTATACCGTCACCTTCAACCCCGCGGCCTTCGACGATCCGGCGTTCACCGTGACGGAGATCGGGCCGTTCGTTCTCGTCGTGAAGAAGAGCTGATCGCATGGCAGACCTCGACATCACCACCATCGACCACGGTTCGGCCAAGACGCACCTGGTGCACACGAAGTATGTGAACTGGGTGATCCTTCAGTCCGATGAGGGCGTCACGCTGGTGGACGGCGGGTATCCCGGTCACGCCGACGCGGTGGCCGAGTCGCTGCGTCGGGTGGGCAGCGACCTGTCGGAGGTTCACGCGGCCCTGCTGACCCACGCGCACATCGACCATCTGGGCGGGCTGGCGCGGATCGGCCGGACGCGGTCGTTCCCGGTCTACGCCGACCCTGCGGAGGTGCCGCATGCGCGTCGTGAGTTCCTCGAGCAGGCGGACGCGTCGACCATCGCTCCGATCGCCTATCGTCCGCGGGTCCTCGGCTGGCTGCAGGGCGTGGTGCGCCTGGGCGCCCTCGACAAGTCCGGCATCGGCGACGCTCAGCCGCTCGGCGACCTCTCGCTGCTGCCGGGCTCGCCGACCGCGGTGCCGACCCACGGGCACACCCGCGGGCACAGCGCCTTCCTCGCGGGCGACGGCGAGGTGCTGATCTCGGGCGACGCGCTGATCAGCGCTCACCCCACTACCAAACGCCGCGGACCGCAGTGCCTCGACCACGTCTTCACCCACGACGTCCCCGCGAACGAGGAATCCGTCGCGGCACTGCGCGACCTCGACGCGGTGATCGTGATGCCCGGCCACGGCCCGATGCTGTGCGGCCGGGTCTCGACCTTCGTCGATCAGGCCCTGAGCCGATAGCCTCGGCCGGGCCCGAGGCGAACCGTCAGCCGCGCGGGGCGCCCGCCGGGCGACTGGCGCGGCGACGACGGCGCGGGGCCGCCGAACCCGCATCGGACTTGGGCGTCGAGGACGTGTGGACCGCCTTGGCGGCCGGGCGCGACGGCTGCGTCTCGCCGTGGCCCGCGCTGCCGGAACGCGGACGTCCCGAACCGCCGCGAGCCGAAGCACCCCGCCCCGAACCGCCGCGGCGAGCACCGCCGCCGGATGCGGAACCGGAGCCCTGACCCGACCGGCGACGCCCCTGGCCGCCGCCCTGCCGCTGCGACTGCTGCGGCGCCACCGGCGGCGCCTCGCGGTACGGCGCACGCTCACCCACGAGTTCGTCGACGACATCCGACTTCGCCGTCACCTGCTGGCCGGGAACCTTGATCGCGGCCTTCTGCAGCAGCTTGCGGAGATCGCCCCACTGCTCGGGCAGGCAGATGGTGACCACGTCGCCCGCCGAGCCCGCACGCGCGGTGCGGCCCGAACGGTGCAGGTACGCCTTGTGCTCGGCCGGCGGATCCACGTGGACGACGAGTTCCACACCGTCGACGTGAACGCCGCGCGCCGCGACATCGGTCGCGACGAGGACCTTGGAGCCGTCCGGTGCGGCGAACGAGGCGAGGTTGCGGTCGCGCTGCGCCTGCGACAGGTTGCCGTGCAGATCGACGGCGGGCACGCCTTCGGCGGTCAGCTTCTTGGCCAGCTTCTTGGCCTGGTGCTTGGTGCGGGTGAACAGGATGCGCCGTCCGGTACCCGAGGCGAGCTCGCGAACCAACTCGGTCTTGTCGGCGGCCGAGCCGACGCGGAACACGTGATGGGTCATCTGCGCCACCGGCGAGGTCGCGTCCTCCAGCGAATGCGTCACCGGCGTGGAGAGGAATCGCTTCACCAGCTTGTCGACGCCGTTGTCGAGCGTCGCGGAGAACAGCATCCGCTGGCCGCCCGCGGGGGTGGCGGCCAGGATGCGGGTCACCACCGGAAGGAAGCCGAGGTCGGCCATGTGATCGGCCTCGTCGAGCACCGTGATCTGGACGTCGTCGAGGCTGACGATGCGCTGTCGCATCAGGTCCTCGAGACGTCCGGGGCAGGCGACGACGATGTCGGCTCCCGCGCGCATCGCCGACTCCTGGCGGGTCTGCTTCACACCGCCGAACACGGTGGTGACACGCAGGCCCACCGCCGAGGCCAGCGGCTCCATCGCGGTGGCGATCTGTGTGGCGAGTTCGCGGGTCGGCGACAGCACCAGTCCGGTCGGGCGGCCGGGCTTGCGGCGCACGCCGGCTCCGGCCAGGCGGGTCACCAGCGGCACGGAGAAGGCGAGAGTCTTACCGGAGCCGGTCTTGCCGCGGCCGAGGACGTCGCGGCCGGCGAGAGTGTCGGGGAGCGTGCGCGCCTGGATGGGGAACGCCTCGGCCTTGCCTTCGGCGGCGAGCGCGTCGGCGATGGGGGCGGGCACACCGAGATCGGCGAATGTGGTCATGGAGGTGGGAGCCTTTGCATGCGGGCATCCGCGTACGGCACATAGGCGCCGCAGAGCGGATTCAGGTGGCGAACACGCGCGGCGGGCGCGTGTCGGTTCGCCGTATGAAAGTTCGACGCACCCGCGTTGGATCCGGGGTCTGCGTGGAGGCGTTCTACGACGCACGGCGCATTTGCGCCGAATGAACGAGCGTGCGCAGTAGCACGCTCCGACTCGTCCATCCTACGGCATCGGAACCGATAAGCGGTGAACGAGCAGGTCAGCGCCCCATGAGAGCGGCGATTCGGCGCACCGCGAACTCGTATCCGGCGGTTCCGCAGCCCACGATCACCCCCGCGGCGATCGGCGAGATGTACGAGTGATGGCGGAACGGTTCGCGGGCGTGCACGTTGCTGATGTGCACTTCCACCACCGGCACCTCGGGCACCACGAGGGCGTCGGCCAGCGCGACTGAGGTGTGCGTCCATCCGCCGGGGTTGATGACGATGCCGCCGATCTCGCCGCGGGCGGCGTGGACGGCGTCGATCATCTCGCCCTCGTGGTTGGTCTGCAGCGCCCGGACCGTCAGGCCGAACTCGGCCGCGGTCCGGCGGGTCGACTCGACGACGTCTTCGAGGGTGTCCGCGCCGTAGACCTCTGGCTGACGCACCCCGAGCATGTTCAGGTTCGGGCCGTTGAGCAGCAGAATCGGCGGAGTCTCGGGGGCATCAGACATGGTTGGGACTCTACTCGGCGCCGCCGTGCGCCGCCGTGGGCGACGGCTCCACCAGACCGCGCAGCGTGTGCGCGACCGACTCCGGCAGCGGGCGGGACCGCTCAGTCGCGGTGTCGACGTTCACGTACACCAGCCGCACCTCGCTGACCGGCTCCCCGCCCCTGCTCATCGCGAACCGCAGGGAGAAACTCGACCGGCCCACTGACAGGCACGTCACGTCCACGTCGATCACGTCGTCGAACTTCGCGGGCCGGGAGAAGGTGATCTCGGCTTTCACCACGGATGGGTCGAGGCCGTCGTCCAGTAGTCCAGGATACGGGTGGCCGATCGCGCGGAACCACTCGGTCATCGCCACATCGGCGAGTTCCATGTACCGCGCATTGAAGAGAAATGTCTGCGTATCGGTCTCGTGATACCGAACCCGGTGCTGGTAGGCGATCAATCGTCGGTCCTTTCGCATCTCGGCGATGTGATGCTCTCCCGATACTGCCTCACCCACCGGCCGCCCGACTCTGGTAACGGTGGAGGAGGTCCATCACACGCGGGCCGGTCCGGCCCGCCGCTATTGGAGGGAGGATTCCTTGACTACCGCGCGGAGCACCCACGAGGCCGTCGACGACCGCTACCCCTCGCGGCTCGACGCCAGTGCCACCCACGACATCAACACCATTCCCCGGCCCGATCCGACGGTCTGGGGCGCCACCCCCGGCCCCTTCCCGGCGACGGCGCTCGCCGAGTACGAGCGCAAGGGGTTCCACATCGAAGACGGTCTGTTGACCCCGGCTCAGGTGCAGGAGTGCTGGTCGGAGTTCGACCGGATGACCGACGACGCCGACCTCGCCGACAGCGGACTGTTGATCCGTGAACGGGAGTCCGGGGCCATCCGGTCGATCTTCCGCGTCCACCGGGTCAGCCCGGTCTTCGAGGCCCTGGCCCGCACACCCCGGATCCTCGACCGCGCCCGCCAGATCCTGGGTTCAGAGGTCTACATCCACCAGTCGCGGATCAACGCGATGCCGGGCATGGCAGGCACGGGGTTCTACTGGCACTCCGACTTCGAGACCTGGCACGCCGAAGACGGCCTGCCGGCGCCGCGCACCGTGAGCCTGTCGATCGCGCTCACCGACAACTTCCCGTTCAACGGCGGCCTGATGCTCATGCCCGGCGCCCACCGGACGTTCGTGCCCTGCATCGGCGAGACGCCCGAAGGCCATTTCCACGAGTCCCTGCAGGACCAGCGCGTCGGCGTCCCCTCGCCGAGCGCCATCACCGAACTCGGATACGAACACGGCATCGAGCAGTTCACCGGCGCCGCCGGCGCCGGCCTCTTCTTCGACTCGAACTCGATGCACGCCTCCGGTAACAACATCTCGCCCTACCCGCGGGCGAATGTGTTCCTCGTGTTCAACAGTGTCGAGAACGCGCCCCGCGAACCGTACGGGGGCACCGCACCGCGGCCGGACTATCTCGCCGAGCGCGACGTGACTCCGCTGACCCCGCTGGCGGATTCACCGTTCGCGTGAGGAACGGCCGCCGGCCCGGATCGGGCCGGCGGTGCGCGCGGCGGCGGGGCGGCGGGCACCGCGAACCGCCGGGCTAGGATGACGACCTGTGCCAGCTTTCACCGTCCGACGCGCCCAGATAACCGCGATCGTCACCGGCGCACTGGGCGTCCTCCTGGCTCTGGCCACCCCGCTGCTCCCGGTGAAGCAGACTGTCGCCGAAGTGAGCTGGCCGCAGCACGGCGTCGTGGAATCGGTCTCGGCACCGCTGTTCTCCTACGCACCGATCAACCTGAGCGTCGACATTCCGTGCTCCGCGGTCGGCTCCCTGCCCGCCGGAAAGACAGTGCTGTTCTCGACGACCTCGCCCTCTGCGCCGAAGGCCACCGACCGCGGACTGTTCGTGCGGGTCACCGGCTCGGAGAACCCCAGCGTGGAGGTCGTCACCCGGAACATTCCGATTCTGTCGGCACCGTTGTCGCAGGTGCGCTCCAGCGCATGCGAACAGATCCGGGTCCGCGCCACCTCCGACGAGGTCAGCGCGGCCTTCACCGGCCTGCGCACCGCATCCGGCGAGCCCCTCGAGGCCGCGACCGGATCCGGCAACATCCCCGGCGGCGACCAGCGTCCGCAGGTCACCGGGCTGTTCACCCAGCTCACCGGCCCGGCGTCGACGCTCGACGGTCTCGATGCCCACATGGTGATCGATTCCCGCTACAGCACGGCGCCGACGATCACCAAGTGGATCGCCATCGTCGTCGGAGTGCTCTGCACGCTCATCTCGCTGGCCGCGCTGGCCCGGCTCGACGCCACCGACCGCCGCGGGCACCGCCGGATCTTCCCGGCACGCTGGTGGCGGCTGAACCCTCGCGACTACACCGTCATCGGGCTGCTGGCCGTCTGGCACATGATCGGGCCCAACACCTCCGACGACGGCTACCTCATGACGATGTCGAGGGTGGCCCAGAACAGCGACTACACCGCCAACTACTTCCGGTGGTTCGGCGCGCCCGAATCACCGTTCGGCTGGTACTACGAGGTCTTCGGTCTCCTCAGCCACGTGAGCGTCGCGAGCCCGTGGATGCGGCTGCCCGCCCTCGCCTGCGGGATCGTCAGCTGGCTCATCATCAGTCACGAGGTGATACCGCGGCTGGGACGCGCCGCACGCATCCGCCCCGCCGTGCCGTGGACCGCCGCCGCGGTCTTCCTGGTCGCCTGGTTCCCGTTCAACAACGGCCTGCGGCCCGAGCCCATCATCTGCCTCGGCGCCCTGCTGACCTGGTGTTCGGTGGAACGCGCCATCGCCACCGGCAGGCTGCTCCCCGCCGCGGTGGCCTGCGCGGCCGGCGCGTTCAGCATCGCGGCCGGGCCCACCGGCGTGCTCGCGATCGCGGCCCTCGTCGCAGGTGCGCGCCCGATGTTCCTGGCCCTGCGCCGCCGCGCGATCGAGGTCGCCGCGCTCACCGGCCGCGGCCGGTTCCAGGCCTACGCCGCACTGCTCGCGCCGATCGCCGCCGCGGGCACCTTCGTGATCTTCGTGGTCTTCTCCAATCTCACGCTGCGCGCGTTCAGCGAGGCGTCGAAGATGAAGACCGCGCTCGGACCGTCACTGAACTGGTACAACGAGATCGATCGCTACTCGTCGCTGTTCGCGTTCTCCGCCGACGGCGGCATCGCCCGGCGCTTCGCGGTTCTGGCGATGGTGCTCGGCATGACGGTCGCCGGAGCGGTCCTCATCCGCAAGTCACGCATTCCCGGAACCGCACTCGGACCCGCGCGGCGCATCGTCGGCATCACCTTCGGTTCGCTGCTGTTCCTCATGTTCACGCCTACCAAGTGGACGCATCACTTCGGCGTGTTCGCCGGACTGGCTGCCGCACTGGCCGCCCTCGCCACCATCGCCGCGAGCAGTCAAGCCACCCATTCGCGCCGCAATCGGACGATCTTCGGTGCGCTGGTCCTGTTCGTCGCCGCGCTCGCGATGACTGCACCGAACTCGTACTACTACGCCTCGGCGTGGGGTATGCCGTGGGGCGTCTCGCAGGTCATGGTCGCCGGCGTCCCGCTCGGCGACATCCTGCTCTACGCGGCTCTGGCGCTGCTCTGCCTGGCGTTGTGGTTCCACTTCCGCGAACCGTTCACCGGCACCGATCCGCACCCGGCTCCGCCCGCTCATCCGTCACGGCTGCGCCGCTCGGCCGGCGCCGCGACCCACGTGATCGCCGCCGCCCCGCTCGGGATCGTCGCGGGCGTCCTGGTGGTCTTCCTCATCGCGACCGCCGCGATGGCGGGAGTCCATCAGAGCGACTCCTTCTCGGTGCCGCGATCGAATTTCGCCGCCCTCGCCGGCCGTCCGTGTGCGATGGCCGACAAAGTCCTGGTGGAGACCGATCCGAGTCGCTTCCAGCTCACACCGGTCGACGCCTCGCTGGCCGACCCGCTCGCCGGGTCGCCGACGCACTCCGATTCCGACAACGGTCCGACCACCGGTTTCACGCCGGACGGCATCCCCGACGAGGTGGAGACGAAGGCCTCTTCGGGTTCGCTCGGAGTTCTGGCCCGGGACGCCGCCTACGACCCCGATCTGCTCATCGCGAACAGCGGGGGCACCGGCGGCGGCACCACCGAGACCGCGGGCGTCAACGGAAGCCACGCCCAGCTCCCGTTCGAGCTCGACCCCGCCCGCACGCCGGTGATGGGCAGCTACGACGCCGACGAGCAGACGCCGTCGTCGCTGACCTCGGGCTGGTACCGGCTGCCCGCCGACTACAAGAGCCGCCCGCTGATCACCCTGTCTGCCGCGGGCGTGTTCCCGTCGCGGAATCTGCGGCTGGAGTACACCGACGCCCGCCTGACGCCGGGGATCAAGGACGATGCGATCGAGTCGACGGGCTCGATCGGCCTCATCGACCCCGGACCGCGGCCCTCGTGGCGGAACGTGCGGATCGACACCGCGTCGCTGCCCGACGATCTGACCGCGGTCCGCATCGTCGCCACCGACAACGACCTCGCGAAGGACCATTTCATCGTGGTCACGCCGCCGCGACTGCCGGAGATGACGACGCTGCAGCAGACCGTCGGCAGCTCCGACCCCACACACGTCGACTGGACCTCGGGTCTGGTGGTGCCGTGCCAGCGCCCGTTCGACTTCCATGCGGGCGTCGCCGAGATCCCCAAGTGGCGGGTCCGTCCCGGCGCCGACCTGGCCGCAGTGAGCGCATGGCAGGGAGCCCTGGGCGGCGGACCGCTCGGCTGGCTGGAGGTGTCGCAGCGCGCCGACACCGTCGCGACCTACCTGAGCGACGACATCGGCCGCGACTGGGGAGCTCTCGAACGCTATACGCCGTACGACGCCGCGGTGCCCGCCCAGATCGACTACAGCGAGAAGGTACGGAGCGGACTGTGGAGTCCCGCGCCGATCCGCTACTGACACCCGGAGCCGGATACGCGGGATCCTGACGAGACCAGAGGCGCCGAGAACAGAGGCGCCGAGAAGAGGTGACGAGGAACAGGCCACCACCGCACGGGACAAAGGGCGGATAACGGGCGGATGTGACGCCCCGCGGCACGTTTGGGCCGTTCCGAGCCCGGTCGACTAACGTCATAGGGCGTGCCAGACCCGACTCCCACTCCGCCGGACGCCGAGCCCGACCGTCCTTCGAGCCCGCTGACGGCGTCGACCGCGCGATGGGTCGCCATCGTGGCGGGCCTCATCGCCGTGGTGGCTGCGACCGTGACTCCGCTTCTGCCCGTGGCGACCACGTCGGCCACCATCTCTTGGCCGCAGGGACAGTCACTGAATCCCGACAACCCGTCTGTCGTCGCGCCGCTCATCGCGCAGACCGCCCAGGACGTCGACATCACCCTCGACTGCCGCGTCCTCGCGCAGCTACCCGCAGGCAAGACCACCGTGCTGTCGACGATGCCGCCCGGCGCGCAGAAGGCCGCGAGCAAGGCCCTCACGGTCACCGCTACCGATTCCGCGGTGTCGGTTCTGTTCCGCAGCAATCTGGCCGCAGTCGCCGATCGGGGCGAGATCGCCTCGGGTCGATGCGAGCGTCTGCACATCTTCTCCTCCGCGACCGCGACGGGGGCGCAGTTCGTCGGTCTCGGTCCGGCGAAGATCCTCGAACCCGATACGCGCCCGCAGATCGACGGCCTGTTCACCTCGCTCACCGCCGCGCAGGTGAAGGCCGCGGGTGACGGAATCCGCTCCCGAATCGTCATCGACGACCGTTACGAGAGCCACGCCTCGGCGGCCAAGATCGCCGCGATGGTGATCGCCGTGCTCGCGACTCTCGTCGCGCTGTTCGCACTCTGGTGCCTCGACCGCATCCACGGCCACACCGGCGCCCTCATCGCACGAAGCGGCTCCCGGCTGTCGCGACTGCGTCCCAAGGTCTCCGACCTGGTCGTCAGCGGCGTGCTGCTGCTGTGGACCTTCCTCGGCGCCGGCGCTCCCGACGACGGTTACATCCTCAACATGGGCCGCACCGCGGGCGAGGCCGGCTACATGTCGAACTACTACCGGTTCTACGGCATCGCCGAGGCACCGTTCGACTGGTACTACAGTTTCCTCGCCCTCTGGGCGAAGGTCTCTCCGACCATCCTGTGGATGCACATTCCGCAGCTCGTCGCCGGCGTCGCGTCGTGGCTGATCCTCTCGCGCGTGGTGCTCCCCCACTTCGGCAAGGCCGTCGCGAGGAACGCATGGGCCGAGTGGACGGCCGGCGCGGTCTTCCTCGCCTTCTGGCTGCCCTTCTGCTCGGGTCTGCGCGGCGAGGCGATCATCGTCCTCGGTTCGCTGCTCACCTGGTGGGCCACCGAGTCGGCCATCACCCGCAGGCGGATCCTGCCCGCCGCACTCGCCGCGACCGTTGCCGGACTCACCCTCGCACTCGCGCCCCAGGGCGTGGTCGGTGTGGCGATCCTCCTCGTCGCCGCACGCCCGATGCTGCACGTTCTGATCGACCGCCGGCGCGAATCGGGACTGCTCGCACTCTTGGCTCCCATCGCCGCCGCCGGGACCGTCGTCGCCGTCGTCGTGTTCCGCGACCAGACGCTGATGACCGTGCTGGAGGCCATGAAGATCCGTTACCAGACGGGCCCCATCGTGCCGTGGCACCAGGAGTTCCTGCGCTATTACTTCCTGTCCGTCGGCACCCCCGACGGCGCGCTCGCCCGCCGGATCCCGGTACTGCTGACATTCGTCGCCGCGTTCCTGGTCGCCGCAGTGCTCCTGCGCCGAGGCGGCGTCAAGGGCGTCGCCACCTCGCCCGCTTGGCGGATGATCGGCGCTTTCGGCGTCACCCTGCTGCTGCTGTTCGGCACGCCCACCAAGTGGACGATCCAGTTCGGCGTGCTCACCGGTCTCGGATCGGCCCTCGCCGCGCTCGCGGCGATCGCGATCGCACAGAGCGGCGCCCGTTCGCTGCGGAATCTGTCCGCGCTGACCGCGGGACTGCTGTTCGCACTCGCCGCGGCGGCCGCGG
Organism: Gordonia sp. PS3; assembly: GCF_041950545.1. Taxonomy (NCBI): domain Bacteria; kingdom Bacillati; phylum Actinomycetota; class Actinomycetes; order Mycobacteriales; family Gordoniaceae; genus Gordonia; species Gordonia sp. PS3. Next base: position 3,607,327 of record NZ_CP169524.1, read on the forward strand.
GCACCAATGCTTGGCCGTACGCGTACAACCTGGGCATCCCGTGGTTCAACATCGCACCGGTGGCCGCCGGTTTCGAGGTCTCCACCATCCTGCTCGCGCTGGCCGTGGTGGCCGTCGCCGTCACCCTCTGGCTGCATCTGCGCAACGACTACGTCGCCAACAAGGGGCTCGCCCATCACGCCGAGGGCGTCCCGGACAGCCCCGCCGACAAGCGCCGGATCGCCCTCGCGTCCACGCCGCTCCTGGTGATCGCCTCCCTGATGGTGGTGGCCACCATCCTGGCCTTCGGCCGCGCCGTGGTCATCCGTCACCCGGCGATGACCGTGGCCTCCAACAACGTCGACGCGCTGACCGGGAACACCTGCGGTATGGCCGATCAGGTTCTCGCCGAACCCGATCCCAACGCGAACATGCTGACCCCGGCCGGTGGCGCGTCGCCGACCGCCGCGCTCACCGGCGCCGATCCGGTCGGGTTCACCCCGGACGGCATCCCCGACGACCTCTCTCCGGACACCCGCAGTTCCCGCGCCGGTCAGATGCACGTGGGCGGTTCCACCTCCAAGCCCTTCGCCATCATCGGCGGTCTCGGCGCCGGCACCACCGGAGGCGTCGGCCCGAAGACGGTGAACGGCTCGACGGCGCTGCTGCCCTTCGGTCTCGATCCGAAGACCACCCCGGTGCTGGGCAGCTACGGGTACAACGCCAACGCACATCTGACGACCGGCTGGTACGAGCTCCCGGCGCGCGACGCGTCGCCGCTGATCGCCTTCGCCACCGCGGGCGCGGTCTCGACCATCGACGCCGACGGCGTGCCGACCTTCGGACAGAAGCTGGTGGTCCAGTTCGGCAAGAAGGGCCCGGGCGGCTCGTTCGTGCAAGTGGGCCCGGAGGTCGTTCCGATCGATCCCGGACCGGTGATTCCCAACCGGCCGTGGCGCAACCTACGCGTTCCGATGACGCAGGTGCCGCCGCAGGCCGAGGTGATGCGCCTGGTGCTGGCCGACACCAACCTGGGCCCGATGCAATTCATCGGCATCACGCCGCCGCGCGCCCCCAAGTTGCAGACCCTGCAGGAGCTGGTCGGCTCCACCGCACCGGTGCTGATCGATTTCCCGGTGGCCGCGCACTTCCCGTGCCAGCGACCGCTGGCGATCCGGCACGGTGTGGCCGAGGTCCCCGACTGGCGCATCCTGCCCGACTACGTGACGGCCAACTCCCAGTCGAAGACCTGGATGGCCGCCAATTCGGGCGGTCTGCTCGCCGTCACCGAGGGCACCACGTCGCAAGTCACCGTCCCGACGTATCTGCGCGACGACTGGCATCAGGACTGGGGCTCGCTGGAGAAGGAGTTCCCGCTCAGTCCGGGCGCGGTCCCCGCCGCCGTCGTCACCGATCCGGTGCGCAGCTGGGGCTGGACGCGAACCGGGTCGATCCGGGTGGAGCCGAGTAAATGACCGAGCGTGACGGGAATGAAGAAACGGTGACCGTGAACGATTCTCCGCAGACCGCCGAGGCCGGAGCGACCGGCCGCCTGCGTCGGCTGAAGACGCGCGACTACCGCAACGCCAAGCTGGTCGCCGCGGTGGCCGGTCTGCTCGGCTTCGTGCTCGCGGCGCTGACGCCCATCCTGCCGATCGATCAGAAGACGTCGGAGCTGCACTGGCCGCAGAACGACGCGGTCACCAACGTCACCGCGCCGATGGTCTCGTACGTCCCGACCTCGATGGACGTCTCCGTGCCGTGTTCACTGGCCCGGAGTCTGCCCGCCGACGGCGGCGTCCTGATGTCGACCGTGCCCAGACAGGGACGTCAGGCCACCGCGCGCGGGTTGTTCGTCCGCGCCACCGACAAGTCGATCAGCATGATCGTGCGCGACGTGGTGCTGCTCTCGACTGACCGCGCCGCGGCGCAGAGCGACCCCGGCTGCCGCTTCGTGATGACGGGCGACGGCGACGGCGTCACCGCATCGATCGAGGGTGTCGCGCCCGGCGACAGCACGTCTTACCGCACCGACGATCCGGACATGCGGCCGCAGATCCTCGGAGTGTTCTCCGATCTGCCCCGTGACGTCTCACGCGACGGTCTGTCGTTGAACGCGACCGTCGACACCCGCTTCGTCAACTCCCCCACGCCGCTCAAGCTGGCGGCGATCATCGTCGGCATCATCGCGACACTGTTGTCGTTGCTGGCGCTCGGGGTGCTCGACGCACGGGACGGCCGCGGGCACAAGCGGTTCCTCCCCGCCGGATGGTTCACCATCCGAGGCCCCGACGTCGCCGTCTTCCTCGTCCTGGCCGTGTGGTGGCTGATCGGCGGCAACACCTCCGACGACGGCTACAACATCACCGTCGCCCGGATCACGAGCGAGGCCGGCTACGCCGACAACTACTTCCGGTACTTCGGCGTCCCGCAGGACCCGTTCGGCTGGCACTTCCAAGTCCTGTCGTGGATGACGCACATCTCGGTCGCCACCCCCTGGCTGCGTCTGCCGAGCCTGCTGCTCGGTCTGCTCGGCTGGTGGCTCATCAGCCGGGAGGTGATCCCCCGGCTGGGTCGGTCGGTGCGCAACAGTTCGGCGGCCGTCTGGACCGGCGCGATGGTGTTCCTCACCATCTGGATGCCGTACAACAACGGCATCCGCCCGGAACCGGCCGAAGCCGTGGGCGCGCTGCTGACCTGGTGCTGCGTGGAGCGCGCGATCGCCACTCGGCGGCTGCTGCCCTACGCGATCGCCGCGATCGCCGCGGCCTTCACCCTGGCTCTCGCGCCGGGCGGTCTGATGGCGGCGGCCGCCCTGGTGGCGGGCCTGCGCGGGATCGTCAAGACGATCGTCGACCGGCGCAGGCGCGACGGACTGCTCCCGATGATCGCGCCGCTGCTGGCGGCGGGCACGGCCGTGCTGTTCATGATCTTCTACGCGCAGGCGCTCGCACCGCTGCTGGAGGGCAACAAGGTGGCGGGCGAGGTCGGCCCCACCGAACAGTGGTGGCAGGAACCGGTCCGCTACTACTACCTGATCCTGCAGACCGGCGACGGCACCTTCCCACGCCGCTTCGGCATCCTGATGATGATCCTGGCGCTGGTGATCGCGATCTTCCGGCTCGCGTCGAGACGATCGCCGCAGGGCATCGCGCGGGCTCCGATGTGGAGGCTGGTCGCCGTCATCATCGGCACGATGTTCTTCACCTCCTTCACCCCGACCAAGTGGACGCACCATTTCGGCATCTACGCGGGTATCGGCGCGGCGCTCTGTGCGGGCGTGGCGGCGATGATGGCCCCGGCCCTGCTCCGTTCGCGGCGCAACCGCGCATTCTTCGCGTCGGCCGTGTTGCTGGTGACGGCGGTGTCGGCGGCGGGCACCAACATGTGGTGGTACGTCGGAAGCTACGGCGTTCCCTGGTGGGACCGCCCGGTGGCCCTGGGCGGGATCAAGCTGAGTTGGATCGTGCTCTTCTTCGCCGTTCTCACCGCCGCGGTGGGTCTGTGGTACCACTTCCGTGACGACTACGTCGACGAGGCGACCCGCACCGGCACCGTCCGTACCGGCTTGGCTCGGTTCAAGTTCTCGCCGTTGCCGGTGATCGCCGGACTGCTGGTCGTCTTCATGCTCGGCTCCTTCGTCAAGGGCGCCTGGGTGCAGCGCGACAGCTGGTCGTGGGCCAAGTCGAATGTGCGCGCGCTCACCGGCGACGAGTGCGGGTTGGCCAACGACGTCCTCGTCGAGGACGATCCGAATGCCGCGATTCTGCATCCGGCGGCCGTCGACGGACATCCCGCGCCGACGCCGCGCGCGGCCCTCTCAGGCCAGAACGTCGGCTTCACTCGAGACGGCATCCCGGCCGGAACGTTCATCGATCCGCTGGAGGAGAAGGACGGAACCGACGAGGACACCGATCCGGCGACCGCACCCCCGACCGCCGGGGGCGGCGCCGCGACCGCGGACACCGCCGACAACGGCACGGACGACACCGAGCAGAATCCGGTGGGCGCCGAGCCGACGGCACCCACCAGCGCCGTCCGGCTGCCCTACGGCCTCGATCCGGCCACCACCCCGGTGCTCGGCAGCTACGGCTCGCCGGGTGTCAACTCGGTGACCACCGACTGGTACGACCTCGGCTTCGAGGCGGGCAGCGCCCCGGCCGACAAACCGCTGCTGACCGTCGCCGCGGCGGGTTCGATCGAGGCGGTGAACGGCCTGGGCGCCCTCACCCCCGGACGGAAACTGACCGCACAGTTCGGCCGCCGGGAGGCGAACGGCCGGGTGACCCCGCTGGGCCGGGCGCTGACGCCGGTGGACGCGATGGAGCAGAAGTACTGGCGCAACATGCGGTTCGCGTTCGCCGACGCACCGCCGCGCGCCGATGTGGTCCGGCTCAGCGTGCTCGACGACGCCGCCGCGGTCAACGAATGGGTGGCGTTCACGCCGCCGCGCGTGCCCGCACTGCGCACCCTGAACGACGTCGTCGGGCGGACCGACCCGGTGTTCATCGACTGGATGCCGGGACTGGTGTTCCCGTGCCAGAGGCCGATGGCCGTCAGCTACGGAATCCTCGAGATCCCGGACTGGCGCATCATGCCCGACGCCGACGCCACCAAGCGCAACAGCCAGACCTGGTCGGCGGGCGTCAACGGCGGTCCGCTCGGCATCACCGACGGACTGCTCAAGGGCACGCTGGTGCCGACGTACCTGCGCAACAACTGGGGCCGCGACTGGGGCGGCCTGGAACGGTACGCGATGGTGGTCGACGCCGAGCCCGCCGAGATGGTTCACGGGTCGCATCAGGTGAGCGGACTGTACAGCCCCGCGCCGATGCGCTCGAAGGGCTACTGAGGCTCCGCTCGGGAGAGGGGTGAGCAGCGGATCGGACCGGCTGCCGCGGGCCGCGGCGTTCTCAGTCGATCCGCAGCTCACCCATCTCGTCCCAGCCGTCGCCGTCGACCTGACGGGAGACGATCCTCGGGGTCGAGACGAGGTGCGGGCGCATCGCCTCCAATCCCGCGGCGAAGTGGTCGCTGGAGACGTGCGGGCCCGCTCCCTCGTCGGTGAAGGCCTCGACGAGCACGTACTCCGACGGATCGTCCAGGCTGCGCGACCACTCGAACCACAGGTTCCCCGGCTCGGCTCGCGTGGCCGCGGTGAATTCGGCCACCACGTCCGGGAACCGGTCGACGCTGTCGGGCTTGACCTGGAATTTGACGACGATGAAGTACATGCGGGTCCTGTCTGGAGTTGGGACGATTGCCGATCCCATTATCGGTCGTCCCGCCTGTACCGGCCACGGATCGCGGCGCCCGGCGGTCAACGGCAGTCGGTGCGCTTCTCGTGCCGGGCCGAGGTGAACAGGTCGATCGCGTCAATCGTCATGAGTGCGTTCCTTCCAGTCTCTTCTCGTTCGTATCGCCCTTCTCGTTCGCATCGCTGCGGTCACGCGCCGCGGCCTCCACGAGCGGCGTGACGGTGCGCGTCCGCCGAGGCGTGCGGCGCGGCAAGAGCACGATCGCCGCCACTGCCGCCAGGGCGAACAACCCGGCGGCCACCGCCAGCCCCAGGGCGTAGCCGCCGCTCACCGCCACGGGGTCGACCGACGTCCCCGATCGGTGCGCTGCGATGGTGGCGAGGGCTGCCACTCCGACTGCACCGCCCAGTTGCCTGGAACTGTTCATGAGTCCGGAGGCCATGCCCGCCTCGTGCGGAGCGACGCCGGTGGTCGCGGCGGTCGCGACCGGCGCCAGGACCAGGCCGACACCGACGCTGGTGAGGATCGACGGGCCGAGCACATCGACCATGAAGCTGCCACCTGGATCGATCGTGGCGAACCAGCAGAGTCCGGCCGCCGCCACCACTGCCCCCGGCACCAGCGCGGTGCGCGGCGAGTGCGCCGCCGTGATGCGGACGGCGACGACGGTCCCGGCGATCAGTCCGGCCGTGAAGGGCAGGAACGCCACTCCTGTGGTCCCCGCGCTCAGGCCGAGGATGTTCTGCATGTACAGCGATACGAGATAGAACGCCGCGAACTGCCCGGCAGCTGCCAGGAAGACGATGATGTTCGCGCCCGAGACCCACCGGTCGGCGAGCAGACCCGGACGCAGCAGCGGTGCGGCAGACTTCGCCTCGATCACGATCAGACCCGCCAGGAGCAGCCCCGCGGTGGCCAGCGTCGCGATCGTGATCGCTGATCCCCAGCCGACGGTGTCGGCGCGCACGACGCCGAGCACCAGAAGTACGGCGCCCGCGGTCGCGGCGAGCGCGCCCGGCCAATCGAGCCGCTGACCCCGTGCGGACGATTCTCCGGCAGGCACTCCGAGCGGGATGAGCGCGAGCGCCGTCATCACGATCGGAATGTTGACCAGCATGACCCAGCGCCAGCCGGCGTACTCGGTCAAGAGTCCGCCCGCGAGCACCCCCAGCGCGCCGCCGGCCGCATTGACCGCACTCCAGACCCCGAGGGCCCGCACCCGGGCCCCGCCCTCGGGAAACGTAGCGGTGAGCATCGCCAGTGCCGACGGTGCCACCGCCGCGGCACCGAGGCCCTGACCGGCCCGGGCCGCGATCAACTGCCACGGCGCGTGCGCCGCGCCGCCGGCAAGGGAGCAGACGCCGAACACGATCAGTCCCGCGACGAAGACCCGGCGGCGGCCGTAGAGGTCGCAGGCGCGTCCGCCCAGCAGCAACAGTCCGCCGAAGACCAGGGCATACACGTGCACCACCCACGACAGATCGAGCGGAGCGAAACCCAGGTCGAGCCCGATGGTCGGGAGCGCGACGGTGACGACGGACATGTCCAGAGCGACGATGAACTGAGCGACGCAGGCCGCGGCGAGCACCACCGTCGGCTTCCCGATCCTATTTTTGTACATGTATAAAAACTAACGGCGCGCCCCTCGATTGTCGACCCCTGAGGAATGATGAGGGCATGGCGCAACCTTCAGTTCCCCGAAAGAGCACAGGCAGGCCACCACGGATATCGCTCTCGGAGATCCTGGACGCGGCGCGCCGCATCGTCGACGAAGACGGTGTGGACCGCCTGACGATGCGGCGGCTGGCGTCGGAGTTGGGAATTGCGCCGATGGCGGTCTACCACCACGTCCGGAACAAGGACGAGTTGCTGGTGATGCTGTTGGACGACTACGCCGCGCAGAACCTGCGGCGATTCGAACCGCCGGAGCGGGCGCGCGATCGCGTCCTGTCCGGGGCCGACGCGATCCACGAGGCCCTCGTCGGCTGCCCGTGGATCGTGGAGGTGCTGACCGCCGACGATCTGCTCTCGACCTCGGCTCTCTGGTTCGTCGAACAGATCGTCGACGGTCTCGTGCAGGCCGGCCTGACGCTCGATCAAGCCGTCCGCGGGTATCGGTCGATCTGGTACTACACGGCGGGTGAGATCGTCGTGAAGACCACCGCGGCGCGCCGGCGGTCGGACGACCGCCGCACCTTCCGCGATCAGGTCTTCGCCGACCTCGATCGCAGCGAACTACCGAGACTCGCACAGGCCGCCGACCGCTGGGCGCCACTCACTTCGGCTGACACGTATCGCGAGGGCCTGGCCGCGCTGGTCGACGGGCTGCTTCAGTCGGTGCAGTCCCAGACGTAGGGCTCGGAGGTAGGGCCCGGACGCCTCGGCCCGACCTCACCCGACGGCGGTCCCGACCAGCGAACCGATGCCGTATGTCACCGCCATCGCAATGCCGCCGCCGATCACCATCCGCAGCGTCGGCCGCCACGGCGACGACTTGCCGAGGTACGCACCGAGGACCCCGGTGGCGGCCAGTGCCACCAGCACCGCGACCACCGCCACCGGGATGCGCCACTGTGCGGGCGGTACCAGGATCGCGATCAGCGGAAGCAGTGCTCCCACGGTGAACGACACCGCCGATGAGAACGCGGCCTGCCACGGGTTGGTGAGTTCGTGCGGATCGATTCCGAGTTCGGCCTCAGCGTGGGCGGCGAAGGCGTCCCGGTCGCTCAGCTCGGCGGCGGCCCGCCGCGCCGTCTCCGGTGACATGCCCTTCTTCTCGTAGATGCCCGCCAGTTCCTCGAGTTCTTCTTCGGGCTGGTTCCGCAGCTCCCATTTCTCCTTCGCGAGCATCGCCGCCTCGGTGTCGCGCTGCGTGCTCACCGACACGTACTCCCCCAGCGCCATCGACACCGCGCCCGCCGCGAGGCCCGCGATCCCCGCGGTGAAGATCGGACCGCGGTCGGCGGTCGCCGCGGCCACGCCGACGACGATGCCCGCCGTCGAGACGATGCCGTCGTTGGCGCCCAGGACTCCGGCGCGCAACCAGTTGAGCCGGCTCGCCAGCGCGCCGGTGTGGGGCTCGTCGGCATGCCCGCCGTCGGGCGTCGGCCTCGTCTCCGTCGTCATGAATCCATGGTCGCAGCTGGTCAGCGTCCCGGCAAGCAAGGTTTGGCAGGGCTGAGAAGTGTGAGCCGAGGGTTACCCGTGAACTTCCGTAGAGTCCGGCCGCGCGTCCTGACCGGTTCCCGCCGATACCGTAGATTCACTCGCATGGACACCATCAACGGGCTGCCCGCGCACCCGCTTCTCGTACATTTCGTCGTGGTCGCGGTTCCAGTCACCGCACTGGTGGCGATCGCCATCGCCGTATGGCCCAGGGCCCGGATCGCCCTCGGCGTCTTCCCGTCGATCCTCGCACTCGTCACGTTGATCGCCGTGCCGATCACCACATCCGCTGGTGAGGCATTGGAAAAGAAGGTCGGCTCGACTCCTCAGCTGGAGCAGCACACCCAGCTCGGCGACGAGCTGATCCTCGCGGTCGGTCCGCTGTTCGGGCTGATCGCCCTGCTCCAACTGCTGCGGTATCCATTCGTCACCGAACGGATTCCGCTGTCGGACAAAACTATCGGAGTCGTCGACGCCGTCGTGCGAGTCGCGGTCGTCGCAGCGGCGATCGCCTCGCTGGTGATGGTGGTGCTCGTCGGCGACAGCGGTGCCCGCGCGGTGTGGGGCGGTTAGTCTCGCGGCGGCTCAGCTGCCCGACAGAGTCGGATTGCAGAAAACCAGTTTCACTTATAAGTGCAACTGGTTTAGTGTCGAGACAACGACTGGGAGGTGTGTAGCGATGAGTGCAGTGATCGATCGGGGCGTCGGAAAGACCACAGTGACCGTGACGTCAGACCAAGTGTCGCAAGCCAGTGCAGTCGATCTGGCGGCCCTGCGTGCGGCGGTGCCGGCAGAATTGGCTGGAGTCCTTATTGAGGTGCTCCGGATCGTCGCCGCCGGCGGGACGGTAACCGTGGGATCGATGCCGGATGAGCTGACGACCACCGCCGCGGCAGACCTACTCGGCATGTCACGACCGACATTGATGAAGCTGATTCGAGATGAACAGATAGTTGCGCACAAGGTCGGCACCCACACTCGACTGAACACGTCCGACGTTCTCGCCTACCGAGACCGGCTGCGTGAGCAACAGCGGGCAGCGTTGTGGGAGCTACGCGAGTTCGAGCAGGCGGAGGACCTAGACTACTGAAACGGCACCTCCTGTCGGCGACTCTGTCCCGCACGGGATCTATTGTGACTTGAGTGACTTCAGGAGTGCCGAACGTGCTGCCGGATGCGAACGTGCTTTATTCGCGAACACTTCGGGACTGGATTTGTCTCCTCGCCGCGAGATCAGGTCCGCCGCTGTTCCACCTGCGCTGGACCGAGGATGTGCTCGCCGAACTGGTTTACCACCTGCGCAAGAATCACCCGCATTACTCCGATCACCAGGTCGGCGGCGTCCGACAACGGATCATCAAAGTCGCGGTGCACGGTCGGATCGAGGGATACGAGGTCGACTCGGCGTTTGAGTACACCGATGAGTACGACGCGCATCTGCACGCCGCGGCTGAGCACGGCCGCATACAATACGTCGTCACCAACGATCGAGGATTCCACCGGTTCGCCGAGGCGAACGACGAACGTCTCGGATACGAGGTATATACCCCCGACGACTTCCTGATGCTCGTCCATCGGGACGCAATCGCCACCGTCCGCGAGGCTCTACTCGACCAGATCACCTACCATTGCCGTCTCGGCAGACCGTTCAACCTCGCCGATCGCCTCGAGGCCGCTCAAGCCCCGACCTTTGCCGCCGCGATCCGCGCGATGATGCAAGCCCCGGCTGTCGCGGAAGCGCTATCCCGCGCGTCGTCCTCGACCTGACCCGCACTGATTGCCCGCTGGGCAGGCGAGTCTCTCATTCCCTCCTGGTCCCCTCTCGTCAGCCAATGAGTGCGCTCGTTGTCAGAGGGGATCGGTAAGATTCGAACATAGAAACACAGCAGGAGTGTTCTCGGACACTGTGCAGGTCGAAAGGGGGTGGGTTCGATGGTCACGTCAGAAGTGCTGCTCCCGGACGACCCGGCCGCCCTCGCCCGCCTGTTGGAAGCTGCGGCAACCAAGTTCGCGTCCCTGCCACTGTCCGCGGTCCCCGAAGACACCCTGCTGGAAACCGTCGAGACATTGGAACGTACTCATCGTCGTCTCGACGGTGTCGACGCCGCGGTGCTGGTGGAGGTCTCCGACCGCGGCGCCTACCGCAAAGCCGGATACCTATCGGTGCACCAGTACCTGGCGCAGGGGTTACGGCTCGGTGACGGTGCCGCCCGATCCCGACGCGTCAGCGCCGCCGGCATCGGACGATTCACCGACCTACAAGGCCAAACCCGCCCACCGGTACTGCCGGCGACCGCGGTCGCGGTCGGCGAGGGAGCGATCGGCGCCGACCACGTCCGCGAAATCGACGCCATCATGGACAAGATCCCCACCGCCATCGACGCATCAGTACGCGCGCGGGCCGAGGTGCAGTTGGCGTGGGTCGCCCGCGAGCTGAGTCCGGCCGGTGTCCGCACCGCCGGCATCCGACTGCTGGCGCACCTGGATCCGGACGGGACCGTCACCGACGAACGCGACCGCAAACGCCTGCGCGGCTTCACGATCCTGCCCCAGGATCTGCGGCTGATGAGCAAAGTCCGCGGCTACCTCACCCCGGCGTTGCGGGCGGAGATGGAGGCGGCACTGCCGTCGTGGGCGGCGCCGGGGATGAACAATCCCGACGACCCGGACTCCCCATCCGGGACCGTCGAATCGGCCGACCCGGCCGCCCTCGCCGCCGCCGTCGAACGCGATACCCGCACACCCGCGCAACGCACCCACGACGGACTGCAAGCCCTGCTGCGCACCTCACGCACTGGCGTTGGGGGTGGTCGGCGGTCGGGTGATCTGGTCATCACCGTCACCGACCACGAATTGGCCGAGCGGGGCGGGATCGCGTTGACCGCGACCGGGACCCGGCTGCCGGTGGCGGAGTTGATCGAGGTCGCCGCCACCGCGACCCCGCATCTGGCCGTCTTCTCCGCCCATACCGGGCAGGCGTTGTATCTCGGTCGGGGTCGCCGGCTGGCGTCGCGGGCGCAGCGGTTGATGCTCTTCGCCCGCGACCGCGGCTGCACCGCCCCCGGCTGCGCAGCCCCGTTCACCCGCGCCCAAGCCCATCACTTCCCGGACTGGGCCGACGGCGGACCCACCGACATCGACCACCTCGGCGCCGCATGCGGACGCCACAACCGCTCCGTCGGCCCCCGCCCCGGGCAATGGCAGACCACCATCCTGATCGACGGACCCCACGCCGGCAGAGTCGCCTGGCGACCCAGCGGCAACACCAGCCGCGGCGGGACAAGACCACCCGGATGGCGGATCAACCAGATCCACCACGCCGAACTGTTACCGGACCACCAACCCCAGCCGCCGCCCGAACCCAGCGAATCTCGCATCGAGAACTACCTCGACACCCTCCTGGCCGCCTGACCACGAGCAGAGACCGGCCGCGGCCGGAAGGATACCGATCGCTAGATCGGCATCAAGTAGTGCTTGCGCGGGTTCCGCAGCACCTGCTTGTCGCGCAGCTGTGCCAGCGCCTTGCGGAGTTGGAGTCGAGTCTGCGCGGGTTCGATGACCGCGTCGACGTACCCCTTCTCCGCGGCGAGGTACGGGGTCGCCATCATCGCGTTGTAGAAGGCGATGAAGTCCTGCCGGACCTTGTCGGCGTCGTTGGCCGACAGACCCTCGGTCTGCTTGCGGGTCAGCACGGCCGCTGCCGACTCCGCACCCATGACGGCGATCTTGGCCGTCGGCCAAGCGAAGTTGATGTCGGCGCCCAGTTGCTTGGAGCCCATCACCGCATACGCGCCGCCGTAGGCCTTGCGCAAGACCACGGTGATCTTCGGAACGTCGGCCTCCACGTAGGCGTAGAGGAACTTGCCCGACCGCCGGATGGTCCCCTTCTGCTCCTCCACCAGGCCCGGCAGGATGCCGGGGGTGTCGACGAGGAAGATCAGCGGGATGTTGTAGGCATTGCAGATCCGGACGAAGCGCGTCGCCTTCTCCGCCGAGTCGGTGTCGAGGGTTCCCGCCATGACGCTCGGCTGATTGGCGACCACGCCGACGCTCCGACCGTCCACTCGCGCGTAGCCGGTGAGGATGTTCGGGGCGAACAGCTCCCCGACCTCGTGGAAGGCGCCGTCGTCGAACAGGCGGATGATGATGTCCCGCATGTCGTAGCCGGCATTGTCGTTGTCGGGCATGAACGTGTTGAGGCTGAGGTCCGACTCGGTGATCTCCGGCTCCAGACCCGGGTTGATGATCGGCGGCTCCTCGTGTGCGCTCGACGGCATGTACTGCAGGTACTCGCGGACCCACTCGAATGCCGCCGCCTCATCCGGTGCGATGTGGTGGATGTTGCCCCACCGCGCCTGGTTGTGGGCGCTGCCGAGGTCTTCGGCCGAGATCTCCTCACCCGTGGTCTGCTTGATGACGTCGGGCCCGGTGACGAACATGTAGCTCTTGTCCTCGACCGCCACCAGGATGTCGGTGTTGGCAGGCGTGTACACCGCGCCGCCCGCGCATTTGCCGAGGATCACCGAGACCTGCGGCGCCAGACCCGACAGCAGGTCGTTGCGGCGTCCCATCTCGGCGTACCAGGCCAGCGATGTGACGGCGTCCTGAATGCGGGCGCCGGCCGAGTCGTTGATACCGACCATCGGGCAGCCGAGCTTGCCCGCCCATTCCATCAGCGCTGACACCTTGCGGCCGAACATCTCACCGACGGTGCCGCCCATCACGGTCTGGTCGTGACTGAAGGCGGCCACCGGCCGTCCGTGGACCAGCCCGTGACCGGTCACCACGCCGTCGCCGTAACCGGTCTCCCCGGCTCCCGGCATCTTGGCGAGCGCACCGACCTCCACGAAGGTCCCCGGGTCGAACAGCAACTCCAGCCGTGCGCGCGGCGACAGGATGCCCTTCTTGGCGCGCTTGGCGATCGCCTTCTCGCCCCCGGGTTCCTTCGCCAGTTCGAGCTTCTCGCGCAGATCGGCGAGCTTGGCAGCAGTCGTGTCAGTCACTACGTGTGCCCTTTCCGTCACTTCTCGGTACTGATATCTGCCATGCGGCGGGCCAGGTCGGCTGCGACCTTCGCGACGTAGGGCTCATCCACGATGGCCAGGTGGTCGCCGCCGATGTGAATGATCTCCAGATCGTCCACCACCTCGCCCCAGCGCCCGTCCTCATCGATCTCGGCCCACTGCGGCTCGAGTTCGATGGCTCCGTCGTGCATCTTGTCCGCGCGGTAGAGCACCACCTTGCCGTCGTACGGCGTGGGATCGATCTCGGTGAGCGCACGGTTGTCGAGGAACGACGTCCGCTGATGCTCGATGATCCCGCCCGGAATCTTGGTCCCCGACATCGACATCATCTCGGTGATGATCGCGAACTGCTCGTTGTCGTCGGCGGCGACGAGCCGGTCCATCGGGATCGGCACGTCCTCGTCGAGCCCGTAAGTCTTGATCGCGAACGCCTTCCAACGCTCCAGCCGCGCTCGCTTGTTCTCCGGGGTGTCGGGCACGTCCCGGGTCGGGCGCACCACATCGATCAGTCCGACGAAGGCGATCTCCTCGCCCTCCTCGCGGAGCAGCTGTGCGGCGCCATAGGCCAGCGCCCCGCCCAGAGACCAGCCCACCAGCACGTACGGACCGTGCGGCTGCACCTCGCGCAGGCGCGGCATGTACTGACGTACCCGCTCTTCGATGGTGCCCTCGACTCGGTCGAAGCCGATCACCGGCTGGTCGTCCGGCAGCCGCTTGAGCAGTGCCTCGTAGGCCGAGGTGTTGCCGCCCGCGGGGTGGAACACCAGCATCGGCGTCGGGTCGCCCGCGGCGGTGTCGAACGTGTGCTTCGGCGTGCCGTCGGAATTCTTCGGGACACGCAGGAACCGCACGAAGCCGTCGATGTCGGCAGACGCCTCCATGTGCTGACGAACGTAGTTCGAGAGCTCCTCGATCGTCTCCGAATCGAGGACGTCCTCGACGTCGATCTCGCCTCCGGTGCGCTCGTTCAGCCGCTCGGTGAGCTTCTCCGCGGTCTCGTCGTCGAGCACCGGCAGCTTGTTGAAGACGCCACCGGCCGACTTGCCGGTCACCACCGCGTACGCACCGTAGGTCAGGCGTTCGGCAGCATCGCGCGGCGGCACATCGGTGCCCGAAGCCTCCGCCACCGACGCCTGGTCGGTGATGGTGGGAGCCTGTGCGGGCGGGGTGTCGGTGGCGGTCTCGGCCATCTTGGGCGCTTCGCTCACCTGGCTCCGACTCGACTCCTCGCTCGCGCTCGTCGTCGGCTCAACGGGCTCGACCTGCTTTGCAGGCTCCGGCGCATCGGGCGCCTGTCCCTTCAAAGCATCCTTGGCCAGTTCCGCATCGATGTAAGCGTTCAGCGCGGCGGTGTCGAGTTCTCCGCCGCCGGTGGCCTTCTCCAGGTCGTCGAGCTGATCGCGGTGGGTGACCGCGAAGGCGACGAACTTCTCGACGTCCGACAGATCAGCCTGTCGCATCGCCTGCAGCTGCAGCTGCGGGATCTCGAACTCGTACTCGACGCGGTTCTTGATGCGAACCGCCATCAGGGAGTCGAGGCCCAGTTCGATGAGGGGGATCTCCCGCGGCAGGTCCTCGGGGTCGTAGCCCATCGACTCGCCGACGATGACCGCGAGGCGGTCGCCCACGCTCTCTCCGGAGTCCGGGCTCCACCGGTCGCCGATCACGTCGACGACCTCGTCCTCGACGACCACCTTCTCGTCGACGAAGCCGGAGGCCTTCGCGGCCTCGGCAGGCGTCTGCGCGTCCGCGCCGGTCGCGGACGGCACCGGCTCGCGCACCGTGCCGCCGGTCACCGCGGCCTGGTAGAGCAACGCGAATCCGCCCTGCGGACCGGCGTGCACACTGATCGCCGCGCCACCCGGGTGGCCGGTGAGCGTGGTCGTGACCGTGCCGTCGGTCGGGAAATCACCGAGAGACTCGACTGCCGCCACCGCGGCGCCGGAACCGAGCACCTGCTTCGCCGCGGCGAGCACCAGCTCCCGCGGATCGGTGACCGCCGCGGCGTTGACCTCCCAGGCGTGCCTGCCGTCGGGCAGCGCGACGTGCGCGCCCGGCACCGAACCGGCACCCGAGCCACCGGAGATCACTGCATCGATCCAATACGGCTTGCGCTCGAACCGCGTTCGCGGAATGTTCGCGAACCGCTGATCCGGTCCGGTGCCGAACAGCGCCGCCACATCCACCGGATGCCCGTGGACGTACAGCTTCATCAGCGCGTTGACGAGCCCGTAGCTCTCGTCCTCCTTGCGGCGCAGCGTCTCGATCAGCTCCGCGTCGTGCACCCCGGCGCCGAACGTGGTGGCAGCCACCGAGATCAGGACGGCGGGATTCGGCGAGAGTTCGACGAACGTGCGGTGCCCGGCCTCCACCGACTTCGCGATCGCCTGGGCGAACCACACACTGTGGCGCAGGCCCTTGAGGTAGTAGTCGATCGTGAACACGTCGGGGGTGCCCGGACGGTAGAAGGTCTCGCGGTCCACCGAGCTGTAGACGCCGTACTTCAACGGCTGCGGCTCGATGCCGGTGATCTCGTAGGAGAGTTCACCGAGCAGCGGGTCCATCTGCGAGGTGTGGCTCGCGCCCTTGGTCTGCAGCTTGCGGCCCAGCTTGCCCTCGGCCTCGGCACGCGCCACGATCGCGTCCACCTGTGGTCCCGGACCGCCGATCACCGTGTGCGTGGGAGCCGCGTAGACGCAGATCTCGAGGTCCGGGTAGTCCACGAGGACGTCGTTGATGTCTTCCGCGCTGTACTCGACCAACGCCATGAAGCGCACCGCGTCGCCGGTCAGCATCGCCTCGCCCTCGCCCATCAAGCGCGAACGCTGGCAGATCACCCGCGTGGCGTCCTCCAGCGACAGTCCGCCGCTGATGTAGGCGGCCGACGCCTCGCCCATCGAGTGCGGAACAAGGACGCCGGGCTCAGCGCCGTAGTGGCGCATCGTGTCGGCCAGCGCCACCTGGATCGTGTAGATGCCGATCTGCGCGGTCTCGATCTCGTACGTCCGCGCATCGTCGAGGAAGATCTCGACCATCGAATACCCCAGCTCCCGCTGGATGTAGGCGTCGACGCGGTCGGCGTACTTCGCGAACACCGGGTTCTCGGTGTACAGCTGCTTGGCCATCTTGCGATGCTGCGAGCCGAAACCGGAGAGCAACCACACCGCGGACGCGGCGTCGGGAGAGTCGCAGGTGTAGACGAAGGGCAGCGACTTGCCTTCGGCGACCGCGCGCATGCCCTTGACCGCGTCCTCGTACGTACGAGCCATCACCACCGAGCGCGTGCGGCCGTGGTTGCGGTGAGCCAGGGCACGGCCGATCTCCGCCAGCGGCGTCTGCCTGCCCTCGTCCGACTCCAGCCACTCGACCAGCTCCGCGGCGGCCTTGCGCCGGCGCGAGGCCAGAAAACCGGAGATCACCAGGGGCACTACAGCGCCGGGGACGGCGGCCGGCGCGAAGCCCTCCGCCGGATCGGCCTCGGGTGCTTCCGCGGCGACCGGCTCACGCTTGGCCTGAGCCGCGAGCACCGCCCGCTCGGCCTCGGTGAGGAAGTCGTCGTCGTCGAGATCGTCGGGCACCGGGACCCCGGCGGCGGCGTCGGCGTCGGCGGGCGAGGCCGCGCGGTCTTCGAAGTCGGACGGCAGCACCTCGCGGACCACGACGTGCGCGTTGGTTCCGCCGAAACCGAATCCGGAGACACCGGAGACGGCGTGCCCGGAGTACCGCGGCCACTCGGTCGGTTCGGTGATCACCCGGAGGTTGGTGGCCTCGAACTGGATGTACGGGTTGGGTCCTGCGTAGTTCAGCGAAGCGGGGAGTTTGTCGTTCTGAAGCGAGAGCACCACCTTGGCGAGCGCACCGGCGCCCGCCGCCGACTCCATGTGACCGAAGTTGGTCTTGGCCGAGCCGAGCAGCATCGGCGCGTCGCCGCTGCGGCCGCGACCGACCACGCGGCCGAGCGCATCGGCCTCGATCGGGTCGCCGAGCACGGTTCCGGTGCCGTGCGCCTCGACGTAGTCGACGGTGCGCGGGTCGATGGCGGCGTCGGCGTACGCCGATCGCAGCACCTCCACCTGGGCTTCGGGATTCGGCGCGAAGATGCCGTTCGAGCGTCCGTCGGAGTTGACCGCGGAACCGGCGATCACCGCGAGAACGGTGTCGCCGTCGCGGCGGGCGTCGGCCATCCGCTTGAGGACGAAGACGCCGCCGCCCTCGGCGCGGATCATGCCGTTGGCGTCCGAGGAGAAGGCCTTGATCCGACCGTCCGGCGCCTGTGCGCCGATCTGGTCGAAGCCGAGCGTCGCGGCCGGGGTGATGAGCATGTTGACGCCGCCGGCGATGACGACATCCGAATCACCGTTCCGCAGGCTGCGCACGCCCTCGTGAACGGCGACCAGCGACGACGAGCACGCCGTGTCGATGGCGAGCGACGGGCCGTGGAAGTCGAAGAAGTACGACACTCGGTTCGCGATGATCGACGTCGCCGTACCGGTCAGCGCGTACGCGGCCGTCTCCGATGCGCCTTCGCCGAGCCCGAGGGTCGCCAGCAACTGGTAGTCGTTGGTCGAGGTGCCCATGAAGACGCCCACCTGGCCACCGCGCAGGTCACTCGGCGGGATGTGCGCGTGCTCCAGCGCCTCCCACGTCAGCTCCAGTGCGAGCCGCTGCTGCGGGTCGACGTTCTCCACCTCGCGCGGGCTCATCTGGAAGAAGTCGGCGTCGAAGCCCGTCACGTCGTCCAGGTAGCCGCCGCGGACGTTGCCCTTCTCGATGGCCTCGGCCAGTCGCGGGTCGGCCTTGAACTCGAGCCACCGGTCGTCCGGCAGATCGGTGATGCCGTCGACGCCGCTGATCAGCGCCTCCCACGTCGACTCCGGGGTGGTGCCCGCCTTGGGGAACCGGGTGGCCAGGCCGACGATGGCGATATCGTCGTCGGCCGATCGCTCACGCTCCCAGAACCGGTCGGCCTCGACGTCGAGTCCCTCGTCGGGATCGCCTTCGATGATCCGCTTGGCCAGCGACGCGATCGTCGGGTGGTTGTA
Organism: Gordonia sp. PS3; assembly: GCF_041950545.1. Lineage (NCBI taxonomy): Bacteria > Bacillati > Actinomycetota > Actinomycetes > Mycobacteriales > Gordoniaceae > Gordonia > Gordonia sp. PS3. Next base: position 3,625,795 of record NZ_CP169524.1, read on the forward strand.
CGCGGCGGTCGCGGTGAGGATGACCCCGGTGAAGTCCTCGACGTCGGCCGCGAGCGCGACGGCGTCCCGCGAGGCCAGTCCGAACTCCTCCATCGGGCGGTCGTCGGAGATCTGCTCGACGGCCACACCCGTGGCCCGCGACACCCAGTTGCGGAGCCAGTCGCGCAGTTCGTCGACGGTCAGGTCGCCGACGGTCTCGCCGTTCGAGACGGCGCGGCCGGCCGGGGACTCAGTGCTCTCGGAGGGCCCGGTGCGCTCGGTGGGCCCAGTGGTGTCGGAGGGCGCAGTGCTGTCAGACGGCGCGGTGTTCTCAGTTTCAGACATCGTATTCAGCCTACCGGTGGCGTTAATCATTTCGTTACTCAGCAAAAGGCCCGGTATGTCACGGCGTGACATACCGGGCCGGTCGCCGTCTCATGCGTCGGCGTCGGGGAACGCGGTCTGCTGGTACCCGCCGCGCAGGGTTCCGTCGATGTACGCGGCCTTGGTGGCGCGGCGTGCGATCTTGCCGCTGGACGTACGCGGAATGGAACCGTTCGGGACCAGCAGCACGTCGCGGGCCATCACGCCGTGCCTGCCGGCGATGGTCGCGCGTACGGCGTCGGCCACTTCCTGCGGGTCGGCTTTGCGTCCGGGACGCTCGGCGACGATCACCAACTGCTCGGACGAGTCGTCGGGATCGCGGGTGAGTCCGCTGAAACCGCCCTCGAAGACCTCGTCGGGCAACTGGTTGGCCGGCACCGCGAATGCGGCGACGAAGCCCGGACGGATCGCGACGCTCGCCTCCTGGGCGCTCGCCTCGAGATCCTGCGGGTAGTGGTTGCGGCCGTCGACGATCACCAGGTCCTTGACTCGCCCGGTGATGTACAGGTCGCCCTCGTACCAGACGCCGAAGTCGCCGGTCCGCATCCAGCGGTCGTTGTCGGGTGCGCCCTCGGCGTGGCTGCCGCTCTCGAGCCGCTTGGCCAGCCGGTTGTGGAAGGTCTCGACGGTCTCCTCGTCCTTGTTCCAGTAGCCCTCGCCGATGTTCAGTCCGTTCAGCCAGATCTCACCGACCCGCCCGTCGGCCTGCTCCTCGCCCGTCTCCGGGTCGACGATGGCGGCCCACTGGCTCAGCGCCACCTGACCGCACGAGACCTGCGCCACGGCGCCCTCGGCCTCCGGGTCGACCGGCACGAATTCGCCCTGATTGAGCTTCTCGCGGTCGACGTACCGGACGAGCGCCTCGTTGTCGCGCTGGGTGGCGGAGACGAACAGCGTGGCCTCGGCCATGCCGTAGCAGGGTTTGATCGCCTTGGGCGAGAGCCCGTACGGCGCGAAGGCCTCGTTGAACTTGCGCATCGAACTGACGGTGACCGGTTCGGAACCGTTGATCAGGCCGATCACGTTCGACAGGTCGAGCGTCTCGCCCTCGTGGGGCAGACCGCGCAGCGCCGCGTGCTCGTAGGCGAAGTTGGGGGCCGCGGCGTAGGTCGGGGCGTGGTCGTCGACCGCCGCCAGCTCGCGGATCCAGCGGCCCGGGCGGCGCACGAAAGCCATCGGGCTCATGATCGTGACGTAGCGGCCGCCCAGCGCGGGCAGGATCACGGTGAGCAGACCCATGTCGTGGAACAGCGGCAACCAGGTGACGCCGCGGGCGTTGCGGTCGATCTCGATGGTGTCGTAGATCTGCAGACAGTTCGCTGCCACCGCCCGGTAGGTGATCTCCACGCCGGCGGGCACGCGGGTCGAGCCGGAGGTGTACTGCAGGTAGGCGACCGAGTCGAGGCTGTTCCGGTCGGCCACCGGCGGCACCCAGGAGGCGCCCACCGAGTCGGGAACCGCGTCCACCGCGATCACGCGGGGGCGCTCCTTGGCCGGACGGTCGGCGAAGAAGTCGCGCACCGCCTCGGCCGATTTCGTCGAGGTGAGGATCGCCGAGGGCTTGCAGTCCTCGAGGACACCGATCAGCCGGTCGGTGTGGCCGGGCTCGTCGGGACTGAACAACGGCACGGCGATGTTGCTCGCGTACAGCGAGGCGAAGAAGCCGATCACGTACTCCAGCGACTGCGGCGCGAGGATCGCGACCCGGTCACCCGGCTGCGTCACCTGCTGCAGCCGCGCGGCGACGGCGCGCAGACGCTTGCCGAACTGCGCCCAGGTGAGGTCGATGCGCTCACCGTCCCGCTCCCGGCTGAAATCGAGGAAGCGGTAGGCCAGGGTGTCGGCCTGTTCCCGAACGTTGCGCTCGACATAGTCGACCAGCGTCACGTCGTCCTCGAAATGGAGGTTGCCGGTCTCGTCGAGGAACTGCTCGAACTCGGTATTCAGCATCCGTTAACTCCTGTTACCCGCACTCTTGCACGGCCTTGGGTCAATTGATCCGCACGCGTCCCCCAGTGGCACCACGGTGCCCAGCCCCCCGAACGTACGAAAACCTCGGTCAGTTTACTCTCCCCGCAGAAGCGGGATGACAGGCGCGAACGCGTCCATCTGCGTCGGGAATACTCCCACGTAGCTCATCGTGGTCCGGCGGCGGACTTCACGGATCTGCTCGGCGATCTCCTCGAAGGAGCCGAAGGCCAGGTACGGCGACGAGAGGATGTCGTCGACGGTCAGCTCCACATCGCGCGCGATGTTCGGCGGATACCCCTGCTCCAGAGCCTTGAGCGCCATCTCCGCGGTGGCCACGCGATCGTCGGTGACGACGATGGTGGCGATGGTCCAGTTCAGTTCGATCTGATCGAACCGGTCGCCGGCGGCCTCGCGGATCCGGTCGACGCGCTCGATGGTCTTCTCGATCGTCATGTCCGACAGCCGGAGCTTGCCCTCGCGGGTGGTGCCGGTCGCCACCGAGATGATGTCGGCGTGCTTGGCGGCGAGCGCGAGCATCTTGGGACCTCCGCCGCCGACCGCGATCGGCGGTCGCGGCCCCTGGCGCGGTCGAGGCGACCCCTCGAGGCCCTTGATCTGGTAGAACTCGCCGTCGAAGTCGACGGTCTCGCCTCGCATCAGCTTGTCCAGGATCGTCAACGACTCGTCGAGCCTGCGGATCCGCTCGCCGGGCGTGCCGAATTCGATGCCCGCCTTGTCGAACTCCTCTTTCATCCAGCCCGAGCCGATGCCCAGCTCCAGCCGGCCCTTCGACAGGACGTCGATGGTGGTGGCCTCCTTGGCCAGCACGGCCGGATGCCGGAAACCGTTGGCCAGCACGGACGTCGCGAGACGGATGGTGCTGGTGGCCTGCGAGAGCGCACCGAGGGCCGCGAGCGGCCCCACCTGGTTGCCCATGTGATCCGGTATCGCGAAGGTGTCGTACCCGTACTCTTCAGCGGTCTGGGCGAGCTTCACGAATTTCCGGGCGCCGCCCTCGTCCTTGTTGCCCTCGCCGCCCGCGCCGAAGCGGAACTTCCGAAGTCCGTCGGCGGTATGCGTCGACGAGTCTTTGGCAGTCGTCACGAAGCGTTCTCCTCATAGGTCTGCGGCCCGCTGCGCGGGCCCCAACCCGAGAAGGCTATCGCAGGCAGTCGCATCGCCCAAGCTGACCGGCACTGATACCGCCCCTGTCGGACGGCGCGGATCTCGGGGAGCCGGTCTCCGGTTCAGGTGTGCTCGGGATGCGGCGCACCGGAGATCAGCTTCGAGGCCCACGCGGTCATCCACTGCGTGGCGCTCTGTCCGCTGTTCGACTTCCAGTACCGGGTGGTCGCGTACAGGGCGTGCACCGGGTTGCCCGCCGCGTTCGCCAGCTTGCCGATCGCACTCAGCGGATCGTTGACGGTCGGCGAATCGCAGATGAGGTCGCCGGGCGCGCAGATCGAGTAGACGCGATCGGAGAGGTCGCCGAAACCGCCGCTGCGAGCGCCGGACAGCGTGGTTCCGGGAACCATGCTGCCGAAACCGCCGAGTGCGATCTCGGCGCCGACACCGGCCGGGCTCGGCGCCACGTCGTGCTGACCGCCCGGCTGACGACGGCCGTCGGCGATCATCCCCACGCCCAGGACCAGGTCCTGGTCGGCCGCCGGGATGGGACCGCGGCCGTTGGCGATATCGCTCGCGACATCGCCGGTGATGACCGCGCCCTGGGAGAAGCCCATCAGCACGTACCGCGTCAGCGGGCAGTGCGCATGCGTCTTGCGGAGCTTCTCCTCTGCACGCCGGGTGCCCTGAGCACGCGAATCGTCGTAGCTCGCCTGACGGTCCGCCAGGTTGGTCGGATTTCGGAACTGCGCCTTGTACGGCACGGTGTACACCTCGGTCCGCGACCGATCGAACTTCTCCTCCAGCGGCGAGGAGACCTTCAGCATCAGCGACTTCGGGTTCGCGGTGGGATGGTACGGATCGTCGCCCGCCTTCGACTCCCATGTTCCCGGGATCACCAGGGTCAACACGTCGGGACAGTCGGCCGGTTGCGCCTGCGGACGGTTCGACGGCGCCGTGGTGGTGGTGCCCGGCTGCCCGGGCCCCGGCGGAGGGGGCGGCGGCTTGAGCCACTGATAGATCAGGAATCCGATCAGCAGCGCAGCGACGATCGCGAGGACGAGCACGATCAGCAGCAGCCGCCCGATTCGGCGGCGCTTCAGCACAGGTTCTTCTCTGCCGCGGTGATCACCTTGTCGGACTTCGTGTTCGCCTCGGCGTCACTCTTGGTCATCGGGCCGATCGCGGCACGCACGTACGCCTTCACCAGCATGGGATCGGCCTTCTGCGACTTCGCGTCGCAGACGTAGTGACCCATGGTCAGCGCCACGTTGTTGTCGTCGTCGCCCATGAACGAGACGTTCTGCTTCTTCAGATCCGTCAGATACGCCTTGTCCTTGTCGCTCAGCTTGATGCCGCTCGGCGGCGGCGATCCGCCCGGGAAGTTGCCCGGCGGCGTGGTGGACGAGTTCGGCTTGGTCTCGGGCGGCGACACGGCGGCCTTCGACGCCCCGCTCTCGGCCTGCTTGGACGCCTCAGCCGATGCGGATGCCTTGCTCGAATCCGATCCGGGCATCGTGGTGGTGGTGACTGGCGCGGTGCCGATGGGGGCGCTCGCGGTCGACGAATCGCTGCACGCGGTGAGCGCGCCGACCGCGACGGCGAGCGCTCCCGCCGCGACGGCGAGCCGGAGGTACTTGGCAGTCATGACGGCCAGCCTACCGCCGTCGAGCGGCCCGACCCGCCGCGCAAAGGGGTTCACCTGCGAAGACATGGCAATTCCTCAGACGAAACTCAGGCAGTGGTGGTGCGGGTCACTCGACCCGGGCACCGCCCTGCGGAGTCCAGGTGATCTTGCCGCGTTCGAAGGTGTTGAACTTGACGCCGTCGCGGCCGGTCTGCTCGTCGCTGGTCGGCAGTCCCAACCGGTCCGCGGCGGGCACGTACGCGCCGCCGATCGCGCCGCCGACCACCTTCGGCCCCTTCGGTCCGGTGAAGATGCGTCCGTTGCGGAAGTCCTGGGCACTGCCACCGGGCACCGGGTACTGCGGGGTGAGGCAGCCGCCGAGATCCTTGACCTGCGGCGCCTTCTTGAAGGCGTCGCCCACCTGGCACGCCACCTTGTCGCCGCTGAGTCCCAGCGCGCTCGCGGCCTGCGGCCACGCCTGTGCCATTTCGAACTCCCAGTAGGGCCAGGTGTGCGTACCCGACGGCCGGTAGACGGCCTGCCCCGGGATGCCCAGCTTGTTGAGGCGGAAGGCGAACTGCTGGCTGGTGACCCGAGAGAGGACCTCCAGGCCCACGCCGGAGTAGTTGGTCGCCAACAGCGGGATGTCGGAGGGCTTGTCGTGGGGGCCCACCACGCCGTTGCCCGACGAGATGTACAGGCTGGTGCCCCGCAGCTTGGATGCGAGCACGTACGGGTCGTGCTCCTTCCAAGCCGGGTCGCTCGGCGGTCCGAACATCTTCATCGAGTCGTAGCCGCCGCCGTCGCGCAGGGCGAACTGGACGGCCTGCGGCATCCCGTACGACGACAGCTGGAGAATGCCCGAGAAGGACGCCGCGAACCGGTAGAAGCCGGGGTTGCGGGCAGCGAGCATCATCGCCGCCGACCCGCCCATCGACAGACCTTCGATGCCGCGCACGTCGGTGGATCGCCACTGTCCCTCGAGGATCGGCGGCAGCTCGTGGATCAGGAAGCTCTCCCACTGGTAGTTCTTACCGCGGTCGGGTTCCTTCCAGTCGGTGTAGAAGCTCGACTCACCGCCGACCGGCATGATCACGTTGACGTTCTTGTCCTGATAGAACTGCTCGGCGTTGGTGTTGATGAGCCAACCGCTCTGGTCGTCCTGCGCCCGCAGTCCGTCCAGCATGGTCAGCTGGGGGAACTTGGCGCCCGGGTTCGAGAACCAGTCGCGGGCCAGGAGGATCTGAACCTGGATGTCGGTGTTCATCGCGGGCGAGTGCACCCACAGCGCCACGCGGTGCGAGCTGTACCAGTACGTCTTGGTGACCACGGCCGGCGGTGCCGGCTTGGCCGGAGCGGGCTTGGCTCCCGGCTTGTCGCCGGGCTTGGCGTCCGGCTTCGCGCCCGGCTTGGCGGGGGCGGGCTTGTCGGCGCCCGGCTTGGGCGCGGGCTTGGGAGCCGGCTTGGCGGGCGCCTGCTGCGGCGGCTGGGGCGCCGGATCGGCGAGCGCGGGCCCCGCACCGGCGGCGACCATCGATACGGCCACGGCGAGACTCGCCGCGCCTCGTCTCGCGGTCGTCGTCTTGGTCCAGATCTTCACTGCGTACTCCTCACAAGTCCCCGGCCGTGCCTTCTCGCGCCCACGCGACACCGGGCGTCTCCCGTGTTTTTACACGGGAAATCCTCAGTTCGGTGCGCGCCACGCTGTGACTCGTGTGAATTATGTGACTGAAGTGTCTAAGACGTCCCGGAATGACGCGACCGAACCAGCCCCGCCCGGCCACAGTCGGCCCGACAACGGACTGAGCCGCGACATCGCGGATGCGATGTCGCGGCTCAGGCGAGATGTGCTCTAGCGCGCGGCCAGTGGGATCAGTTGAAGAATCCCCGGGCCTTGGCGTTCCACAGCATGTCGCTCCAGTAGCCCCAGGCGTGGGTGCCGTTGGCGGAGTACGACATCACCGGGACTCCCTGGACGAAGGCCGCAGCCTCGAAGGCCTTGGCCTGCGCGAACGCCAGGAGCTCGAGCGGCGTGCCCTTGAACAGGTCGTCGAAGGTGTTCTGCGGGTAGTTGTAGCGGCCGAACAGACCGTTACCCGAGCCGACGAAGATCTTGAGGCCGTGCATGCGGTTGATGAGCATGAACGGATCGTTCTGCGTCCAACGCGGGCTCCACGGCGGACCCCACATCGCGTCGACGTTCCACGGCTGCGGCTCCACGTCCAGCATGGCCAGACGGAGCGCGGTGCGCATGCCCGGCGCCGACAGCGTCAGGTAGCCCGACAGCGAGCCGGCCGCGTAGTAGAGGTCACGACGCTGCGCGGCGTGCGTCAGCGCGGCACCGCCGCCCATCGACAGACCCATGATGGCGTACTTGCCGCCCTTGCTCGCGAAGCCCTTGCTGCGCAGAGCCGGGACGAGGCGCTTGTCGAGCACGCAGCCCCACTTGTACGCCTTGCGCTGGCCGTTGAAGTTCGACGGCGCATCCCAGTCGGTGTAGAAGCTGGCGGGACCGCCCACCGGCATGACGACGTTGACGCCGCGATCGGCCATCGCGCGGGCGTTGGTCTCGATGTCCCAGCCGCTGCGGTCGTAGCGCGCACGCATTCCGTCCAGCAAGATCACCGTGCGGGTGTTGCCGGGCTTGCGCCAGGCCTGCACCTTCACCTGACCGGGGGCCATCGACTTGTTGCCGAAGGCGCCGTTGGTCGGCATGCCACAGGCGTCGATCCAGAACCCCGCGTACGACGCGGCGCTCGCCTGACCCGCTCCGATGGCGGTACCCATCAGCCCCATGGCAGTGAGCACTGCGACGAGGACCGCGGTGAACCGGCGATGGCCGGCCTGCGGTTTGCTCTTAGCTACGCGCATTGACTGCATTCTCCCTAACTCTGCTTTGCACTCACCGGCGGTCCTGAGACCACCTGTGAACCTCTTCGGCACGCGTGGGCACCGTCGTTGACGTCACAAAAGTCACATCTGCAACTGGATAGAGCGAGCCTATTCGACTCTCCCACCCTCACCAAACCCTGTGATCGCAATCACATAGCCTGGTCAGTCGACTTGTGCACAGCCGCTCCGCGGGCCTTCACCCTCGTTGCGGCCACGCCGTTTCTATCGTGCAACCGAGCAAGGACGTTACCGTTTCGATATCTGGCCCGCCAATCGGTGAGAGCTATCTGACACATGTCCGTCTCAGCTTCACCTGAGGCGGCTCTCAGTTATCCGAGGTCAGCCCCTTGGGCATCGCCAAGCCGCACCGCTCGATCTCGTATTTCGGTTCGCGGGCGATCCGGTAGGAATTGAACTCTGCGGCCTGCCGCAGATTGTGCCGGAATCGGGCGAATGTCCAGGTGCCCTTGTACGAGGCGAATCGCGCTTCGGTCATCGGGCAGGTCAGTGCCACGCGGGCCATCTTCACCTCGTCCCGGTCGATGAACGCCGGGAAACCCGAGACGCTTCCGCTCTCGGCGACCACCCATTCGGTCGGCAGATGCTTGTCGTGCCCGATGCGCCCGTCGGTCAGCCGCGGCGTGTGCGCCGCCAACGGATACGCCAGGCCCATCTGGTCCACCACCCGGACGTCGAGCGGAGCGTTCATGCTCGTCATGCCGAGGTTGAGGAAGTACACCGTGGTCTGTCTGGGGATCCCGGGCTTCAAGTGCTCGGGCAGCGGAGCCACGTACCACTCGTCGAAGTTCGCCGACGGGAGGATCACCCCGCCTCCGGCGGCCTCGGTCTGCCGGATCTTCTCGACCATCGCGCGCATCCGCGGATACTCGAGGTAGTCCTCTGCGGTGATCGGGTTCTCGTTGCCCATGTTCGTCACATAGAAGCGACGCTCGTCGACGATGCCGTCGCGGCCGATGTCCATACCGGCGTTGGGCAGCACGGTCTGATTGACCGCCACCCCCCACCACACGGTGGTGACGACGCCGCCGAGCAGCAGCAGCCCGGCGCCGAACTGGTACCGCGACCGCGCGCTGGAGAGCGAGGCGGGAATCGTCACCGGGATCACCATCACCGGCAGCAGCAGAATGAACAGCGGCGCCAGCAGGACGCGGCCGTGCATGAAGTCCCCGCCTTGCCGAATCCAGTACAGGCCGAGGATCAGCCCGGCCACCAGCGTCGTGACGACGACGGCGTTCTGGGACTGCACGTGGTCGACGGCCGACGACCACGTGCGACGGAGCCGCTGCATCGGCGGGACCGGCGGCGCCCCGAGGATCTCCGGCGCATCGGCATCGTCGGCGGGGGCCGCCGAGACGGCAGACGCCGCCCGAGGAGCCTCGCGGCGAGTCAGGTACGCGCCGACGGCGAGCAGTACGCCCGCCACGATCGCGACGATCACCGGCAGCAACAGGGTGTACGGGGTGAACAGGTTGTCCAGGTAGGCGAAGCCCTGCTTCCACTTGGACCCGCTCGCATCCTTCGCGATCGCCGGATTCGGCACCAGGACGGCGTAGTAGCCCATGCGGAAGATCTGATAGCCGATCGGGACGGCTCCCGCGACCACCACCATCGCCACACGCATGCGCCAGCCGATCCGCGAGACGAACAGCACCAGCAGGACCAGTCCGCCGAAGACCGTGATCTCCGGACGGATCAGCGGCGCCATGCCCGCGGTGAAAGCCAGGAGCAGGAAGGCGATCCGCGACCGCCGGCTCCCGTCGGCCGGGTCACGCCGGCCCCAGGCGAGGAACTGGCACCACAGCGCGGCGATCCAGAAGATCACCAGACCGTTCTCGAGGCCGGACGTGGCGAAGTCGCGCGCGGGCGGAATCACGATGTACACGATCGCGCCCAACGGCAGCAGCAGCGTGAGCCCCGGCCCGAGCGCCCGGCGACCGTACAGGCGCGCCGTGCCGTACATGGCGAGCGGCAGCGCGGCCACCGACAGCACCAGCGCCACCCAGAGTGCGACGTACTCGGTGTGCTCGGCGCCGGTCACCCAGCTCCAGAACCAGATCAGGTAGGTCCACGCGGTGGAGGTGTTGGCCTCCACCCGTTCACCGGCGTTGAAGACCGGTCCGTTGCCCGCGAGGAGGTTGCGCACGGTGCGCAGGACGATGAGGCCGTCGTCGGCGATCCAGCGGCGCTGCCACGCACCGATCGCGAACAGCACGGTGACGGCGAGGGCTCCGATCGAGAAGCTGGCGATCGGTGCGATCAGCCTGCGCCGGTCGCCGCGGTTCGCGGGCCGTCCGCCGTCGCGGGGCTCGTCGAGGGCCTCCGGGCCATCGGGGTCGTCGGAGACGACCGGGATCACCGTCGTCGGATCATCGGACCGGGACTCATCAGAGCGGGACATAGACCGCAACACCCACCAGCACGACCCACGCCACCGCAAGGAACTGCAGCACCCGATCGCCGAGCGCGATGTCCTCCGGCTCGCCGGCCTGACCGCCGTCGACGTCGACGGCGTAGCGGAGGATCGCGACGGTGAACGGCACCATCGAGATGGCGTAATAGACGTTCTGCGAGTGGATGCCGTCGAAGGCCCACAGTCCGTAGCAGAGGACGACGGCGGTGGCCGAGAGCGTCCACACGAACCGCAGGTACGTGGTGGTGTAGTACTCGAGCGACTTGCGGATCTTGGCCCCGGTGCGCTCGGCCAGCTGCAACTCGGCGTAGCGCTTGCCCGCGGCCATGAACAGCGAACCGAAGGCCATCACCAGCAGGAACCACTTGGACAGGTCGATCTCGGCGGCCACGCCGCCGGCGATGGCGCGCAGCAGGAAGCCCGACGACACGATGCAGATGTCGACGACGGCCTGGTGCTTGAGCCCGAAGCAGTAACCGAGTTGCACGCCCAGGTACACCGCGATCGTCACGGCCGTCTGCCAGTTGGCGATGAACGCGATGCCGATCGATCCGGCGGCCAGCACCACGGCGAGCACGAAGGCGAGGTTACGCGGTACCACGCCCGCCGCGATGGGCCGGAAGCGCTTGGTGGGATGGTTGCGGTCGGCTTCCACGTCGAGAGCGTCGTTGATGAGGTAGATCGACGACGCGACCAGGCAGAACGAGATGAACGCGATGCCGACGTTCAGCATCCGGTCCGAATCCTTGAGGACCTCGGTTCCGGCCGCCAGCGGCGCCGCCAAGACCAGGACGTTCTTCACCCACTGGCGCGGGCGGAGTGCCTTGATCAGACCCGTCGCCAGATTCTTCGGCGGACCGGGGACGCCGTGCTCGATCGGCTCCTCGCTCATCGGTGCTTCCTCACTTGCTCGAGTCTCGGTTGCGGGATTGTGCATCGGCGGCGATCACCGCTCCCGCGGTCACTGCACCGACAAGAGCGCCGGCGGCCACATCGGAAGGGTAATGGACACCCAGAACCAGACGCGAAAGCAGCATCGGCGGAACCACCGCGGCGGGCACCAGCACCTGCGCGACGGGACTGCCCGCGGCCCGCCCCAGCAGAATCGCCGCAGCGGTGGTGGACGTGGCGTGACTGGACGGGAAACTCAGCCTGCTGGGGGTCCCGACGCCGACGCGGATGTCGGGGTGGCTCGGGCGCCTGCGGCGCACCACGCGCTTGATCACCACGGACGCGGCATGCGCCACGAATGCGCCGGCACCGGCTTCCAGGTAGCGGCGGCGCGCGACCTCGTCGCCACGTCGGTGCGCGGCGTAGGCGCCGGCCCCGGCGAGCGCCAGCCAGCCCAGCGAGTGCTCTCCGAAATGCGAGAGTCCGCGTGCGCCGGAGAGCACGCCGGGCCGGTCGGCGATCGCCGACTGAACGGCCACCAGCATCGCCGCCTCGCCGGTCGCGGGTTCCGGCGCGGCGATCTGATCAATCGATTCCGAAGACACGGGCCCAGCTCTCCTTGCTCACCAGATCGTCATGTGCGGCGCGGTACTCGTCCCGCTTCGCGTCGAACTCATCGCGCAAACGCTTGACGAGAGCCGCCGACTCCCTTGCCAACGACAGCATCTTGTCGCGATCACGCTGGCGGTAGACCACCCCGCGACCGTCGGCGGTGGTGACGGTGACGCCGTCGACCCGGCCGAGCGAGAACCAGCGCGCCTCGATGGGCGGATAATTGGCCTGCGGGACGCTGTGATGCCGGGGATCGGCCGGGCGCACGTTGTTCACGACCGCCGCGGCGAGTGCCTTCACCTTCGCGACCGGGCCGGTGGGGACGTCTGCGCCCAGCGCCGTGGCCTCCCCAGTGGCGGTCGGCAGGTCGGTGGCCGAGGGAAGCACCACCGCGTCGGGGTAGCCCTTGCGGATCTGCGCCACCTTGCCCAGGGCGGTGGGCAGCAGCGACCGGATGTGCTCCGGCCCGGCGAGGAAGTCGCGGATCGCCTCGTTCTGGATGGCGACCGTGGAGTACTCCAGGCACAGGAGGTGCTTCGCGGTGGCCTTGGCCATCGACTTGAGGATGCCGTCGATGGAGCCGTCGGTGTAGATCGACGCGACCACCAGGCGGTTGCGCAGATGGAAGTACGCCTGCCAGTCGATGGCGTCGTCCTTGTCGCTCCACGCCATATGCCAGATGGCGATGCCCGGGATGGTCGCGGTCGGATAGCCCGCCCGCTCGGCACGGAGCGCGAACTCCCAGTCGTCCCACTTGATGAACAGGGGCATCGGCAGGCCGATGGTCTCCGCGACCTCGCGGGGGATCATGCACATCCACCAGCCGTTGCCCTCGACGTCGATGCGCCGGTGCAGGTTCTTGGAGTTCTCGCGATCGCTGAGCGGATACTCGGCGAAATTGTGGTCGTACTCGACGAACGGAGCGGCGGTCCACATGAACCGGTTGCGGTCGATCACCTCCCCCATGCAGTGCAGATGGCTGCGATCCTGCAGGTTCAGCATCTGACCGCCGACCAACATCGGCGACTTGGCGAAGCGCGACATCGCGAGCGCACGCAGGATCGAGTCCGGCTCGATCATGATGTCGTCGTCCATGTACAGGATGTACGGGCTGTCGGTGAGCCGCAACGCCTCGTACATGATGCGCGCGTAGCCGCCCGACCCACCGAGATTGCCCTGGTCGAAGATGTGCAGACGATCACCGAGGCGCTCGGCGGCGGCCGAGTAGCCGTCCTCGTCGACCACCTTGCGGGTGCCCTGGTCGGGCATCAGGACGGCGTCGATCACGGCGTCGACCATCGGGTCCGAGGTCAGCGCGCTCAATGCCGCGACCGCGTCGGCCGGGCGGTTGAAGGTCGGAATGCCCACGGTGACGCGGTCGGTGCCGGCCTGTGCGGGCTCGATCGGTGCATACCACCCGGCCGAGAGGATCTCGGTGTCCGTGTCGGTGGTGATGTCGAACCAGATCCAGCCGCCGTCCTCGAACGGGCCGAGGTCGGTCTGAAACTCGAACACGCCGGTCCCGTCGTCCCCGAGCGGAACCAGATCGCCGCCGATCGCGATACGGGAGCCGTCGATCTTGGATCGGTAGAGGTCCACGCGCGCATTTCCGCGCACCTCGACGCGCAGGACCACCGAGTCCAGGACGCTCCAGCGGCGCCAGTACGAGGCGGCGAAGGCGTTGAAGTAGGTCGCGAAGCTGATCTCCGAATCGGCGCCGAGCCGCACGCTGGTGCGGTCGGGCGCGTGGGCGCGCGAGGCGTTGCTCGGCGACTCCACGAGGTACAGCGACCGAACGTCCAGCGGTTCACCGGGACGCGGGAAGATCACGCGCTGAAGCAGGCTGACCGCTCCGGATTGCTGTGCCTGAGTCATCGGGCCGCTCCCTCGGCCAGCGGCGCACCGTCGCGCAGGTGCGGCGCCAGCGTGTTGTCGAACATGGTCAGCGCGCTGGCGATGGCCATGTGCATGTCCAGGTACTGGTAGGTGCCGAGGCGACCGCCGAAGAGCACCTTGGACGAGGCCGCCTCGGCTTTCGCCAATTCGCGGTAGGCGTTCACCATGGCGCGATCGTCCGGGGTGTTGATCGGGTAATAGGGCTCGTCGTCGTCCTTGGCGAAGCGGCCGTACTCCCGCATGATGACGGTCTTGTCGGTCGGATAGCTCTTCCGCTCCGGGTGGAAGTGGCGGAACTCGTGGATCCGCGTGAACGGCACGTCGGCATCGTTGTAGTTCATCACCGGGGTGCCCTGGAAATCGCCGGTCGGCACCACCTCGAGCTCGAAATCGAGCGTGCGCCAGCCGAGCCGGCCCGCCGAGTAGTCGAAGTAGCGATCCAGCGGGCCGGTGTAGACGACGGGTGCGTCGGGACTCGCGGCGCGCAGCTCGTCGCGGACGTCGAACCAGTCGGTCGACAACCGCACCTCGATGCGCTCATCGGCCGCCATGTTCTCCAGCCACGCGGTGTAGCCGTCCACCGGCAGACCCTCGTAGGTGTCGTTGAAGTAGCGGTTGTCGAAGTTGTAACGGACCGGCAGACGGGTGATGTTGCCCGCCGGGAGGTTCTTCGGATCGGTCTCCCACTGCTTGGCGGTGTAGTGCTTGATGAATGCCTCGTAGAGGGGACGGCCGATCAGGCTGATCGCCTTCTCCTCGAAGTTCGCCGCCGCATCGGTGTCGACCTCGGACGCCTGTTCGGCGATCAGCGCACGCGCCTCGTCGGGGGTGAAGTAGCGGCCGAAGAACTGGGACACCAGGCCCAAGCCCATCGGGAACTGGTAGGCCTGGCCGTTGTGCATCGCGAAGACTCGATGCTGGTAGCCGGTGAAGTCGGTGAACTGGTTGACGTACTCCCACACACGCTCGTTGGACGTGTGGAACAGGTGCGCGCCGTACTTGTGGATCTCGATGCCGGTCTCCGGCTCCGCCTCCGAGTACGCATTGCCACCGATGTGGTCACGCCGTTCGACGACGAGCACTCGCTTCCCCAGTTGCGTCGCTGCGCGTTCGGCGACGGTCAAGCCGTAGAAACCCGAGCCGACCACGATCAAGTCGTAGGTGCTGTTGTTCGTCACGACTGTTCAGCCTATCGGACCGATCCTGAGTATTCCCGCAGCGAGCACGCGCGACGGCCCGCCCGGCGGTGTGAGATTCGTCCGTGAAAGAGGCCGTGAGAACCGTCAGCCCAGGCCGTCCCGCGTGGGGAAACCGAGCGCGGCGAGGCCGCCCGCGTTCAGGAAGTCGGTCAGCGACTGGCCCATCAGCGCGTGCACGCCGGTGAGCGGGCTGAAGTAGATGACGCCGTTCTCCAGCACCTGCACCAGACCCGGCAGTCCCTTGCCGTCGGTGAGCAGTTCCGGTTTGGCGACGGTGCCCGTGGAGCCCTGCGAGTTGTCGCTGCGCTCCAGATTCACCTGCTTCAGATCCACCTGCTTCGCGGTGAGCTGCTTGAGTCCCTCGGTGACCAGTTTCTCCAGCATCGGGGTGACCTCGCCCACGATGCCGGTCACGTCGGGCAGTCCCACCGCCGACAGCCCGGGCACGATCTGGTTGAGGACGGCGCCCAGCGGGCTGAGGTCGAGCAGTCCCCCTCCCGGCGAGTCCGGTCCCACCTGCGGCTTGACGATCTTCGGCATCGATTTCTGGCCCCGCACGGAGAACCAGTCCGATTTCAGTTGCAGCTTGACCCGCGCGTCGTTGCCCGAGGCCTCCACCGTTCCGCCGGTGCCGGTCACCCGGACCTTGACGACGCGGCCGCCGCCTTCGCCGAGACCGTTGGCCTCGATCACCTCGAAGCTCTTGAGCGACCCGACGCCGAACGCGGAGCCGATGCTCGACGCGCTGACGGTCGCGGACCACGAGTGGTCGGGTGCGATGGAGTCGCCCGCATCGCGGACGGCCGGGAAGAGTCCGCCCGCGGTGTACCCGCCGGTGGAGGCCGAGAACTCGGTGAGAGCGGGTTTGCCGTTCAGCAACCGGATCTGCCCGGCGGTGGCGTCGGCGGCCCGGCTGGTCCGGGGATCCTCGCCGGAGGCGCCGTGATACATCTGGGACGCCTGGGTGTTGTCGATCTTGCGACCCGCGGCCAGTCCGGCCAACACATAGGAGCGCGCCGCGACCGCCTGCGCCTTGAGGGCCTCGAATCCGCCGGTGTCACCCCAGGACGGCATCGACTCCTTGGGGATCACACCCTTGACGTAGTCGTCCACGTGCAGCTTGTTGTAGACGCCGCCCGGACC
Organism: Gordonia sp. PS3; assembly: GCF_041950545.1. Classification (NCBI taxonomy): domain Bacteria; kingdom Bacillati; phylum Actinomycetota; class Actinomycetes; order Mycobacteriales; family Gordoniaceae; genus Gordonia; species Gordonia sp. PS3. The sequence goes on from NZ_CP169524.1 coordinate 3,641,945, forward strand.
GATGCCGATGGAGCCGCGGTACTTGTCGCCCCCGTTGCAGAAGGTCAGCAGTTCCTGGTCCCGCCGGTTGGTCCCCGGGTTGATCGGGTCCACCTGCGTGGCCGGAACAGTGCTGACGACGGCGCCGCCGCAGCCGTCGGTAATCGTGGCCGTACCCCCGGACAGGCTGACCGCCTGTCCGGGAGCGACCGTCTGCGTGCCTACGCGCATTCCGGCAGCCGCATGAACACCGACCGACGCCTTCTCGCTCAGCGAGACCGTGACGTCGGGGGTGCTCACCTTCCCCGCGACTGTGTTTCCGTAGTAGTGCCGGAGGATCTGATCCGCCGACCACCCCTGCTTCGCGTAGCCGTACGCACCCCACTGGCCCAGACCGCGTCCGTGCCCGTGCCCGTGCCCGTCGAGGACGATCGGCGTGTTCGCCGCCAGGGCGACCCCGTCGGAGGAGAACACGTCGGTGCCGCCGACGACCAGACCACCCGCGAGCAACGCGGGCGCCAGGCCCAGGGCAGCGAAGGTCAGAGTTCGCTTCTTGGCTCGGCTCGGTCGAACATTCGGCAACTGCACAACCCCTTATGGCGGGACCACTGCATGCGTGTGGCCCGTGTGACTAGTGGGACTCCTGTGACAGTAGTGACCAGACTGCGGACACGACAAGTTCAGACGGTCACAACCGAGTCACGCTTTTAGAACCAGCGTTCGAGGACCTGGGCGACACCGTCGTCGAGGTTCGACGAAGTCACTTCGTCGGCCGCCTCCGCCGCTGCCGGATCGCCGTGCCCCATCGCCACGCCGTGCGCCGCCCACCGCAGCATCTCGGCGTCGTTGGGCATGTCGCCGAACGCTATCGGTGCCCGTCCGTCGACGTCCGAATGCTCCACGAGCCACGCGAGCCCTGCGGCCTTGTGCGTTCCGGCCAGTGAGAACTCGATCAGGCCGGTGTCGATCGAGAAGGTGATCTCCGCCAGGTCGCCGACGCGCGGCGCCACCGCCTCCGCCATCGCGCGCGAGGACATGCTCGGCATTCGTGCCAGCAGCTTGACCGCAGGCGACGCGGCGACCTCGTCCTGGCTCACATAGACGTGATCGGGATTGAGCCAGGCGTGTTCGTAGCCCGGCGTCGCGACGAACGGCGGCGTCGCGGTGTCGTAGGCGGAGCCTCCGGCCCGCTCCGCGGCGAGCCCGCATCCCGGCAGTACGTCCGCGCAGATCTCGGCGATCCGAGCGAGTGCGCCCGGTTCGAGGGTCGCGGCGTGCAGCACCGTGTCGGTGGCGACGTCATACACGATGGCGCCGTTGGCACAGACCGCGTAGCGCACGGCGGCGGGGGTGTCCGCGAGTTGATCGGTGATCTCGGGAATCCAGCGTGGCGGGCGACCGGTAGCCAGAACCAGTTCGACGCCGCGCTCACGGGCGCGGCGCAGCACCGAGACCGTGCGGCCGGAGATCCGGTTGTCGTCGTCGATCAGGGTGCCGTCGACGTCCGAGGCGATCATCGTCGGAGTCGGCGAGTCGGTGGTCATTCGGATCGGCTCCCCCGTTTGGCTGCGCGACGTCGCGCCTTCTCCGCTGCTTCCGCGTCCTCGATCACCAGTGCCTCCGCGGGTGTCGGCGCACTGCCGCCGAGTCTCTCCGGCAACCAATCGGCACCGGCGGGCGCCTCCGGGTACCGGTCCTGCGCCCGGTGCAGAAGGACGGTCATCGTCTCGCGCAGTCGGGCCGTGCCCACGGCGGGATCCTCGTCGGCGGAGAAGGTCATCGGCGCACCGAACTCGACGTCGATCGGGATGCGATGGAATCCGATCCGGCGCTTGGCGCCCTTGGTCCATTGCCGCTGTGCGCCCCAGACGATCGTCGGGATCACGGGTACGCCGGCCTCGGCCGCCATCCGCACAGCTCCCGACTTGAACTCCTTGAGTTCGAAGCTGCGGCTGACCGTCGACTCGGGGTACACGACGATGAGTTCACCGCCGCGAAGCGCGTCGACGGCGGATCGATATGCGTCCCCGCCCGCTGAACGGTCCACCGGCACCGCCCTGGCGTGTTTGACGAGAAATCTCATGATGCCCAGGTCCATCACTTCGGACTTGATGAGGTACCGCCCGCGTCGACCGCGCTGGTGGAGCCCCAGACCGGCCGGAATGAAGTCCACGTAGCTGGTGTGGTTGATCACCACGACACCCCCGCCCGCGGCGGGAACGTTCTCGAGGCCGAAGTAGCGACGCCGAACCCCCTGCGCCAGCATGATCGATCCGGCGATCCCCTCGAGGGTTCGATAGACCGGCTCCATCGTCAGTCCGCATCTCCGGACGCCTCGCGCCGAGCCCTCTTCGCCGCCTTGGCCTCGGCATCCGCGCGGTCCATCGCGTTGGCCTCCTCGAGCGTGGGGGCACCGCCGCCGCGCGCCGCGGGCACCCAGAACTCACCCGCCGGGTACTCGCCGTAGCCGTCCTGCAGTTCGGTGAGCTTGGCTCGCATGGAGTCGAACAACCGCTGAGTCAGTTCCTCCGGCGTGCCCTCCGGCCTCAGGGGCTCGCCGACCCCGACCATGATCTTGAATCCGGTCCGGCCGAGCTGCCGCGGATGTCCCTTGGTCCAGATCCGCTGCGCTCCCCAGATGATGGTCGGGATGATGGGCGCGCCCGACTCCAGCGACATCCGCGCCGCTCCGGACTTGAACTCCTTGAGTTCGAAGCTCCGGCTGATCGTCGCCTCCGGGTAGACGCCGACCAACTCACCGCGCTTGAGGTAGTCGACGGCGTCGCGATAACTCTGCGCACCGTTGGCGCGATCGACCGGGATGTGCTTCAGGGACCGCATGATCGGTCCGCCGACGGCGTTGTCGAAGACCTCTTTCTTGGCCATGAAGCGGACGTACCGCCGCGGCTTCTGCAGGAATGCGGGAATGCCCGCGAAGGTGAAGTCGAGGTAGCCGGTGTGGTTGATGGCCACCACCCCGGGACCGTGGGCCGGCATGTTCTCCACACCGGAGATATCGAACTTCAAGCCCTGGGCGAGCCAGAGCAGACGGGCGGTGGACACGACTCCGGCGTACACGGGTTCCATGTCAACAGAGCTTAGTCACCGGCTCCGACACCGCAGGACTCCGCGAGGCGTCGTCGCCGGCTCCCGCGCTCATGCGAGCGATCGACTGATCACCAGCCGCTGGATCTGGTTGGTGCCCTCGAAGATCTGAGTGATCTTCGCTTCGCGCATGAATCGCTCCACCCGGAAGTCGCGCGTGTAGCCGTTGCCTCCGAACACCTGGACCGCGTCGGTGGTCACCTTCATCGCCGCATCCGTCGCCACCAACTTGGCCACCGACGCATTGCGCGAATACGGCAGTCCGGCGTCGCGGCGCCGTGCCGCGTCCAAGTACGTCGCCCTCGCCGAGTCGACGGCCGCGGCCATGTCCGCGAGCAGGAAGCCGAGGCCCTGGTGGTCGATGATCTTGCGGCCGAAGGTCTCGCGCTCCTTGGCGTAGGCCACCGCTTCGTCGAGGGCCGCCTGTGCGATGCCGGTCGCGACCGCCGCGATGCCGAGGCGTCCCGAGTCCAACGCACTGAAGGCGATCTGGAGTCCCTGGCCCTCCGCACCGATCCGGCGCTCGGCCGGCACCAGCGCACCGTCGTACCGGGCGGAGGTGGTCGGCACGGCGGCCAGGCCCATCTTCTCCTCGGGGCGCCCGAAGCTGAGGCCCTCCGTGCCGTCCGCCACGAGGAAGCAGGAGATTCCCTTGGACCCCTCGCCGGTCCGGGCGAACAGGTTGTAGAAGTCCGCGACGCCGCCGTGGGTGATCCACGCCTTCTCGCCGGTGATCCGGTAGTCGTCGCCGACCGCCTCCGCGCGGCATGCCAGGGCCGCGGCATCGGATCCGGCCTGCGGTTCGGACAGACTGTACGCACCGATGCTCGCCCCGCCGAGCATCTCCGGAAGCCAGCGTTCCTGCTGTTCCCGGGTGCCGAAGGCGAACAGCGGATGACATGCCAGGCTGTGCACGCTCACTGCGACGCCGACCGCCGCCCAGCGCGCCGCGATCTCCTCGAGTACCTGCAGGTACACCTCGTACGGTTGCCCTCCGCCGCCCCACTCCTCGGGATACGGGAGGCTGAGCAGCCCCGCCTCGCCGAGCTTCGCGAACACGCCCTCCGGATACTTCTCCGCCTTCTCGTGCTCGTCGACGATCGGAGCGAGCACCTTGTCCGCGATGTCGCGCGTCAGGTCGATCAGATCGCGGGCTTCTTCGGTCGGCAGCAGGCGGTCGACGGGCACGTCGGACTCCTCGGGATTCGAAAGCGAACAGTACTGGGAACGGTTTCAGAGTACTGCCGGGCCGGCAGTACTACAAGACAAGGAGCAGTACCCCTGGTCAGTACTATCGAACCCATGTCCGCGCCGACCGATCCCGACTTCGCCACGCGACGCCGCTCGCAGTTGTTCGACGAGTTGCTCGCGATGTTCCTCGAGGAGGGCTTCGCCCACTTCACCCTCGACGCCATCGCCGGGCGCCTGCGGTGCTCCAAGTCGACGCTCTACACGCTCGCCGCCAGCAAGGGCGAACTGGTCCGCGCGACCACCATCCACTTCTTCCGCCGGGCCACCGACGACGTCGAGGCCGCCGTAGCGGAGGCCGCGTCGCCGCGCGAGAAGATCACCGCCTATCTGGAGGCGGTGGGCGACGCACTCGGCGGGGCCTCGCCTGCGTTCATGACCGATCTCGCCGCCTTCGCTCCGGCGAGAGAGGCGTACGAGCAGAACACCCGGATCGCGGCGGCGCGCGTGCGGGAGCTGATCGACGAGGGCGTCGCCACCGGCCAGTTCCGGGACGTGCACGCGGCTTTCGCCGCCGACCTGGCCGCGACCGCGATGGTCCGGATCCAGCAGGGCGACGTGCGCGCGGTCACCGGCCTCGACGACGCCGGCGCCTACCGCGAATTGGCTGCGCTCCTCACAGCGGGGATCAGCGCCTGACCCGGATCATCCGCGGCCAGGTCAGCGCCCAGGCGACCGGTCCGGCCATCGCATCCAGAAGTCCAACTCGAGCGGTCCGGTGCCGGGTTCGGCCCGGTACGGCTCGAAGTCGGTGATCCCCTCCGCGGCGAGCACGTCGTCGTCGATCAGGCACCGGCCGGTGAACTCCGCCGCGGGCTTGGTCAGGACCGCGTACGCGGCGTCGCTCATGATGTCGGCACTGCGCGCACCCCGGAGCATCTCCTCGCTGAGGAGATTGCGGACCGCCGCGGTCGCGATCGAGGTCCGGGGCCACAACGTGTTCGCGGCGATGCCGTCCGCGGCGAGTTCCCGCGCGAAGCCGAGCGTCAGGATGGTCATGCCGAACTTCGACAGGGTGTACGCCGCCCCGACCTGATCGAACCATTCGGGCGCGAGGTCCACCGGGGGCGAGAAGGTCAGGATGTGCGGGTTCTCCGACTTCCGCAGGTGCTCGATCGCCGCCTTCGAGAGTGCGAACGTGCCGCGCGCGTTGATGTCCTGCATGAGGTCGTACTTCTTCATAGGGATGTCTTCGGTGGCGGTGAGATCGATCGCCGATGCGTTGTTGACCACGATGTCGATGCCGCCGAACCGCTCCACCGTCTGCGCCACGGCGCCGGCGACGGACTCGTCGTCGCGGACGTCGCCCACGATCGGCAGCGCCCGCCCGCCGGCCTCTTCGATCGCCGCGGCCGCGGTGTAGATGGTCCCGGGGAGCTTCGGGTGCGGCTCGGCCGTCTTGGCGAGCAGCGCGATGTTCGCGCCGTCGCGCGCCGCGCGAATCGCGACAGCCTCGCCGATGCCGCGGCTGCCGCCGGAGATGATGAGCGTCTTGCCGCGCAGTGAACCCGTTTCGGTCATGGTCGCCTTCCTGTCCACCGATCCGAGCCGTGACGGCCCAGATCGATCGTTCGTATTCGATCCGAACGTAGAAGGCTCGGACGCGATCCGTCAATAGCCCGATCCACGCACTTCAAGCCCGTTAAAACAGACCGTCAGTCCTTTCGCGAACCGCTCCGATCGCACACGGCAGATTTAGTATCCTTAAATCCATGAACGATGATTCGGCGTCGGCCGCCACTATCGAAGCCGAGCTGGGATCGCGGATCCGAGCGGCACGCCTAGCTCAGCGGCGGACTCTCCGCGATCTCGCCGCGGCGGTCGGCGTCAGCACGGCCACGCTCAGCCTGATCGAGAACGGGCGATCCGGGCTTCGCGTGGCTCGGCTCGCCCGGATCGCCGACGCACTCGGACTTCCGCCGGCGGCGCTCCTGTGCCCCGAAGTCCCCGAACCGCCGGCTCCGGGGCCGCCCACAGCCGGCGGCATCCTGCCCGACGACGGCGACTGGCGACGGTACCGCCCACTCGTCCTCGATCCCGTTCTCGCCGCAGCGCTCGACGAGATCGTCGAAGTGGGATACCACGGCGCGACCATCCGCAGCATCGCGAACCGGTGCGGAAGCACGGTCTCGGCTCTCTACACCAGGTATGAGAACAAGCAGCACATCCTGATGACGCTGCAGGAGCTCGCCGTCAGCGCGGCGACCGACCGCGGCGCCATCGCCCGCGCGGACGGCCGGAACCCCGTCGAACGCTTCTGCTTCCTGGTGGAGCATCTGGCATTGCTGCACACCTACCGGCGCGAGCTCGCGTTCATCGGCACCAGCGAACTGCGCAGTCTCGATCCGGAGAATCGGCGCCGGATCGCCGGACGCCGCACCGATCTGCAGCACATGGTGGACGAGGAGGTCGACGCCGCCGTGCGCGCGGGGCGGTTCCACCCGGACCATCCGCACGAGGCCTCGCGCGCGGTCGTGACCATGTGCACGGCGATCTCCGGCTGGTGGCGACCGGGCGGCCCGTTGTCGCCGGAGCGGGTGGCACAGTTGTACGTCGGCTTCGCACTTGACCTGATGCGCGCCGATCCGCGATAGCGACGCCGGTCACGGCGCGACGATCTGCCCCCACCGCCGACCGTGCTCGGCGATACCCTGGAACAACAGCCCCTGCGCCACCCGAAAGGCAGCACCCCGTGCAGATCACCAGCATCGGCCACGCCGGATTCCACATCCAGACCGCAGCCGGATCGATTCTCTGCGATCCCTGGGTCAACCCCGCGTACTTCGCCTCCTGGGTGCCCTTCCCCGACAACTCCGATCTGGACTGGAAGGCGCTCGGCGACTGCGACTACCTGTACGTCTCGCACCTGCACCGCGACCACTACGACGAGCAGAACCTGCTCGAGAACGTGAACAAGGACGCGACCGTGCTGCTGCCGGACTACCCGGTGCCGGATCTGCGCCGCGAGCTCGAACGCCTCGGCTTCACGAAGTTCGTCGAGACGCAGGACTCCACGAAGCACACCGTCTCGGGACCCAAGGGCGATCTGGACATCATGATCATCGCGCTCCGCGCGCCCGCCGACGGCCCCATCGGCGACTCCGGTCTGGTGGTCGACGACGGCGAGACCGTCTGTTTCAACATGAACGACGCCCGCCCGATCGATCTCGACGTGATCGCCGACGAGTTCGGCCGCGTCGATGTGCACCTGCTGCAGTACTCCGGCGCCATCTGGTACCCGATGGTCTACGACATCCCCCGCAAGTCGAAGGCCAACTTCGCGATGCAGAAGCGCCAGCGCGGCATGGACCGCGCACGCTCGTACATCGAGCAGGTCGGTGCCACGTGGGTGGTCCCGTCGGCCGGGCCGCCGATGTTCCTGGACGACGACCTGTTCGGTCTCAACGATTTCAACACCGGCAGCGATGCCGACAAGGCCAGCATCTTCCCCGATCAGGCGGAGTTCCTGGAACAGATGCGCACGCACGGCACCGACGACGGGGTCAAACATCGCGGACTGATGATGGTCTCCGGGTCGGCGGCCGACTTCGCGGGAGACGAACTTCGCGAGATCGTGCACCCGTATCCCCCGGAGACGGTTTTCGGCGAGAACAAGAAGGCCTACCTGGAGGCGATGAAGGAGAAGTTCGCTCCGGTCATCGCCGCGCAGAAGGCCACCTGGGCCTCACCCGACGGACCGTCGCTCCTGGAACCGCTGCGCGAGAAGTTCGAGCCGATCATGAAGCAGTCGGACCTGATCTGCGACGGCATCGGCTACCCCGTCGGTCTGGTGGTGGGAGAAGAGACGTACGTGCTCGACTTCCCCAAGCGAACGGTGCGGATGCGCGAGGACGGCGACGGCAAGTACCGGTACGGATTCCGGATCGCCCCCGAGTTGGTGCGCACGGTGCTGCGCGACGACGAACCCGACTGGGTGAACACCATCTTCCTCTCGACCCGGTTCACCACCTGGCGGATCGGCGGATACAACGAGTACCTGTACACCTTCTTCAAGTGCCTCACCGATGAGCGCATCGCCTACGCCGACGGCTGGTTCTCCGAGGCGCACGACGACTCGGCGTCCATCGAGCTCGACGGGTGGGAGATCCAGCGCCGCTGCCCGCACCTGAAGGCCGATCTGAGCAAGTTCGGCGTGATCGAGGGCGAGAAGCTCACGTGCAACCTGCACGGCTGGCAGTGGGATCTGGCGAGCGGGCGCTGCCTGACGTCGAAGGGACACGAGCTGCGAGCACAGCGTGCCGAGCCCTAGTCCGGACGCCCCCAGCCGGTGCTATGCCGGCCGTTCACTGGCCGAGCGGAGGGCTGAGCGGCGGGAACGGTTCCAGGAGGCCGGCCTCGAGCTGTTCGGCACCCTCGGCTTCTCCTCCGTCACGGTCTCGGCGCTGTGCGCCGAGGCCGGATTGTCGCGCAGACAGTTCTACGAGGAGTACTCGAGCCGGGAGGCGTTGCTCGCCGAGGTCTACGACAAGATCCAGGAGCACGCACGCAAGACTGTCGTCGACGCGGTGCGGGCGCTCGGGGAGACGAATCCCCGCGAGGCGGCGCGCGCGGCGATGAGCGCCTACATCGACACGATCGCGACCGATTCGCGAGCTATCCGATGCTCCTTCATCGAGGTCGTCGGGGTCTCCGCCGAAGTGGAACGGCGTCGTCTCGCCGGTCGTGTGACATGGGCGCGGTTCATCGCCGACACGATTTCAACGATCCCGGGAACCACGCGCAAAGACGTCGACTACGCCGCGACTGCCTTCATCGGCGCGCTGACCTCGGTCGTTCACCGCTGGGGGACGGCACAGGAGCGTCCGGACCGGTCGGAGATCGTAGATCTGCTGTCGGACATACTCGTTCACATCGCAATCGACCGCACTGACTAGTGCACACAGCCGGTTAACCGTGATAGCTTTGGCACAGGTTCTGAGACGCTAGAGTCTCACACCGCGTGCTCGGTCCGGGTGGAATCGGGGCTCTTGGGAGGGAGCTGCTCGGATCGCCGGAGGGCGCGGCGCCGGTTTGGGGGAGAATCCGCAAACTGCGCCGCGCTTTCTCTTGCCACAGGTCAGGACGGATTCAGCACACCGGTCGCGACCAGGACCGCATAACCGATGAAGGCCACGGTGTCGATCAGCGCGTGCGCCAGGACGAGCGGCCAGAGCCGCCCCGTCGCCTGATACCAGCGTCCGTACACCAGACCCATCACGAGGTTGCCCGCGCCGGCACCGACGCCCTGGTACAGGTGGTAGCCGCCGCGCAGAAGCGCGGACGACGCCAGCGCACCCCGCTCTCCGACGCCCAACTGCCGTAGCCGGGTCATGAAGTAGCCGACCACGACGACCTCCTCGGCGAACCCGTTGCCGAACGCCTTCATCGCCAGAACCGGGATCCGCCACCACAGACCGTCGTCCGGCGCCGCCACGAGCTGCGAATTCCAGCCCATCGCCTGAGAGAACGCGACCAGCGCCAGACCGGGCAGTCCGATGATCGCCGCCAGGACTGCGGCGGGCGGCACATCCGCACGCACGGGCCGCCCGAGGCCGATCCGCCGAAGGCCGATTCCGCTGCGCCACAGCAGGTACGCGCCCAACCCACCGATCGCCAGCAGGCGGACCACGCTCATCGACTGACGGATCACGTCGATCGCGGCCACCGACGAGCTCACCGGGTTGAGGGCGACCGTCGTGTCGCCGATGCCCGCGGTGAGAGCGTTCTCCGCCAACGACAGCACCGCGTACACGGCCGAGAACCCGAAGGTGAGAACGCCGACGAGGATCAGTTCGACGACGATCGCACGCCGTTCGCCGCGGTCGTCGACGCGTCCCACGGCAGGCGCGGGCGGGTGGACGAAAGCCCGCAGAAGTCCGCGGATGCCGCCCGCCTCAGAACTCACCGCTCCAACGGTAGCGGCAGCACTGAGGCGATGCGTTCAGTCCTCGCCGAAGCAGGGATGCAGGGCCAGCGAGTGAATCGCCGCGGACAGTTCCGGGATGCGGGAGACCGGGCGGGCGAACGGCATCCGCACGTCTTCATCGCGATTGCCGACCTCCACGCGGAAGGTGATGCCGAACCGGTCCAGGCGCAGCGGCCGGGCGCGCCCGCCTCGGACGTGGTCGGGCAAGCGCTGAGCGAGTTGGCAGATGAGGTCCTGGTGATCGGCGTCCAGGTGCACCAGCCAGTCGTTCTCGAACTCCCAGAACAGATCCGGACTCGCGGCGGCGAGCGCGTCCACGTCGACGCCGCCCGCCCCGGTCGACGTCGCGATGACAGCCGACTCGAGCGCCATTCGCATGAGGCTGTATCCGTGGCCCACGTCGAGCAGCTTCTCGTCCGGGTGGTCACCGGCGATCTCCACCGCCAGGTCGCGCTCGAGCCGTGCGGGCACCTCGTGAAGCGTGCCCGACAACCAGATCAGCGACCGCACCCGCTCGCGCATCCTGACCGGTGCGACGTCGATGACCTCGACCATCGCCGTGACGTCTCCGCCCTCGCGGACCAGGCGCAGCGCCGGCGTCTCGTCGGGAACCAGGAGAAAGGCGTCGCTTTCGAACAGATGGACCATCCCGACCGAATCGCACCCCTTCGGCTCGGTCGCCGCACAGTCCGGCGCACTGACCGACAGCGTTCCCGAATGAGCACGACGGCAGGCCGTCTGGATCAGTTCGGCATCGCACGGCGCGAGGATCGTGTTCACGTCCACCTCCAGGAAACGGTCTAATTAGCTAAGCCTAACTTATGCTCACCTAACCTAACCTGAGGGCTTTTCGCCGTCAACGCCCCGGCCGCACGGCCGGTTTCTCTCGACTACTGTGAAATGGTGCCCGTCTACGCTTACTTCGGCCCCGCCGGCACGTTCACCGAGATGGCGCTCGATGCCGTCCTGCGCCGACGCGGCGAGGCATCGACGGCGACCAAGATCGCGGTGAGCAATCCGCCGGCCGTCATCGATCTGATCCGCAGCGGGGGCGCGGACTTCGGCTGCGTCCCCATCGAGAGTTCGCTCGAGGGAGCGGTCCCGGCCACGATGGACGCCCTGTCGCCGAGCGCCGGCCTCCCGCGCGTCCAGGCGTACGCGGAGGCGGCTCTCGACATCTCCTTCACCGTCGCCGCGGCAACGCCCATGGACCCCGCCGACGTGCGGACCGTCGCGGCGTATCCGGTGGCCGCGGGTCAGGTCCGCCGCAGCATCGAAGAGCTGTTCCCGCGGGCCGAGGTGGTCGTCGCCACCTCCAATTCGGGCGCAGCGCGCGACGTGGCCGAGGGTCGCGCCGACGCCGCCGTGACCACGGCCGCCGCGGCGCGGATGCATGAGCTGGCGACGCTGGCCGACGGCGTCGCCGACTCCGACGACGCCGTCACCCGGTTCCTGCTGCTGGGGCCTGCGGGGCCGCCGCCGGAACCGACGGGAGCAGACCGCACGTCGGTGATTCTGGACCTTCCGAACACGCCCGGAAGCCTGGTCGCGGCGATGAACGAGTTCGCGATGCGCGGCATCGACCTGACCCGTATCGAATCGCGGCCGGTCGGCCCCGGACAGTACCGTTTCTATCTCGACGCGCGAGGCCACGTTCGGGACGCTGCGGTCGGCGAGGCGCTCCGCGCCCTGCACCGCAGTGCCGAACGTGTGGTCTTTCTCGGATCGTGGCCGGTCGACCCGCAGTTGGCCGTGACCACGGCCGCGACACCGCCCGACCACACCGAGTCACGCGAGTGGTTCCACCGTCTTCTTTCTGGAGAACTCTAAAGACATGGCAAGGCTTCACCTGGTCCGGCACGGCGAGACCACGTCCAACGTGCTCAAACGTCTCGACACCGCACTTCCCGGCGCGTCGCTGACCGATTTCGGCGCGCGACAGGGCGTGCGGTTCGGGCTCGAACACCCGCTGACCGACTCGGCGGTGCTGGTGAACTCTGTCGCCAATCGGGCGCAGCAGACCGCGGAACTGATCGGATCGGTGTGGGACTCGTCCACCGAGACCGTGGAAGGCGTTCACGAGATCCAGGTCGGCGACCTCGAGGGGCGCAGCGACCGCGAGGCGCATGAGCAGTTCCACGAGATCGTCGCGCGCTGGCACCGGGGCGACCTCGACGCCCGGCTGCCCGGTGGCGAGTCGCTGGAGATGCTTCACGACCGCTATCTGCCGATCATCGACGATCTGGCGTCGCGGTACCTCACCGGCGCGAATCAGCGGGACGTGTACTTGGTCTCCCACGGTGCGGCGATCCGGCTGATCGCCGCACACCTGACGCGGCTCGACCCGGAGTTCGCCATGAAGAACTACCTGAACAACACCGGTTCGGTGGAGTTGGAGTTCACCGGCGATCTGTGGGTCTGCCACCGATGGGGCGAAGCCGCACTGCCGGACGCCGACGGTTCGGATACCGCACCCGGCTACGAGGATCCGATGGGCTGACCCGGCCCCGACGGCCTGATCCGGTCAGCCCCAACCGTTGGCGTGCAGCCACTCGTCGCTGATACCGAAATGGTGCCCCACCTCGTGCAGCACGGTGATCGCGACCTCTCGGCGCAGTTGCTCGGCCGAATGGCACATCGCGAGGAGCGGCTCGCGATAGATCTCGATCGTGTCGGGCAGGAAGCCGCTGTACTCGGTGGTCCGCTCGGTGAGCGCCACACCCGTGTACAGGCCCAGGATGCCGGGATCGTCCTCGTTGTGCGGACGCACCAGGATCACGACGTTCGACATGGCGTGCATCAGCTCCTCGGGGAGGAGGTCGAGCGCATCGCCGACGAGGTTCTCGAACTCTCGCTCCGACATCCGCAGCGGCATGTCAGCCGCCTGCCGGCGCGGGAAGCTGCGCGTCGTTCGGCGTGTAACCGGGAGGCAGTGGCACGGGCTCGCCCACCGACCGTCCCGGCGGGCCGACGTCGACCGGCTTCGGACTGCCGCCGTTGATGAGCAGCGTGTCCGGTCCGCCGCGGGCGTCGCCGACCAGGGTCGCGAAGCCGCCGCGGTCGGGCAGCGCCGCGTAGCAGACCACACGCCGGCTTCCCGTCAGCCAGCTCACCTCGGAGATCACCGACCACTGCACGTTGAGCGTGGTCGCCTTGAACTTCTGCGCGCCGCCGAAGAACCTGTTCGTCTGCGTCGGGCAGATCGTCTTCAGGTAGTCGTTCTGATCCGCGACGCTGGGCCACGGCTTGCCGGAGTTGCGGCCCCCGAAGCGCTGGGACAGGTCCACGGTGCCGGTCACCTGGAAGGCGTGGGGTTCGGCGCAGTTCACGACGCTGCTGGTGGCCTTGCGGGTGGTCTTGTCGATGCCGATGCAGGTGCCGTCGGGCCATGCGAACGACTGGTCCACATCGCGGACGCGGCCGGTGAACTCCTCCTGGCCGCCGCCGGCACCGGGTTGTTCGATTCCGCAGCGCAGACTGCGCACGCCGCGTTCCCACTCCACCTTCGACGGGAACATCAGTCCGGGCGAGAGCCGGCCCTGCGGATCCAGTCCACCGCCCAGGTAGCGGTCGACGATCACGCCGCAGCTCTCATCGCGGATCGCGGCGAAGCGCTCCGGTCCGGGCCACGGTGCCTCCGAGGAGAACTCGGAGCTCGGGAACGCGGAGGTGTCGAGCACACCGGCCACTTCGAACCGATGCGGCGACTCGCACGCCACCGCGCTCGGCTCGCCGGGTGTGTCGGCGCTCCAGGTGAGGCAGTCGCCCGCCTCGGATCGGGTGAAGTCGTTCTCCTGCGCGGGCGATCCCTCACCGATGACCGACGAGCCGACATCGCCGACGTCGTCGAAGACACCGGTTCCGAGCATCACTCCGCCCGCGGCGAGCGCACCGACGAGCACGGCCCCGAGCACCAGCCGCAACGAGTTCTTCGGCATCCGGTTGCGGGAGTCGGCCGGCTCGCGGCCGTCGGCGGGCTCGGGCCCCCCGTCGTCCCCATCGCGCTCTCCGTCGTCACCGTAGTCGTCGTCGCCGTATCCGTCGTCGCCGTAGTCGTAGGCGTCCTCCGGTTCGACGCCCCACTCCTCGACGTCGTCCTCGACCTCCGCGTCGTAGTCGTCGAGTCCGGCCGTCGGCTCCGCCTCCCCGCCGATCTCCGGGAGCTCTGCGGTCGCCTGCTCATCGCCTTCGACGGCACCGACCGGCCCCCACACGTCGGCATCGCCGTCGACGACGGGGCGGGCCTCGTCGTCGCCGCGGCCGTCATGCATCGGTTGATCCCTCTTCGAAGTCATCGCGTTCCATCATGCCTGGTCGTTGCTCGCCTCGTGTTCCGAGTAGGGTTCAACGTGTGATCGACCTGAAGATCGTGCGTGAGAACCCCGACCTTGTACGTGCCTCCCAGCGTGCCCGCGGCGAGGATCCCGGACTCGTCGACCAGCTCCTGGAGGCGGACGCGGCACGGCGCTCGGCGATCGCCGAAGCCGACGCCCTGCGCGCGGAGCAGAAGTCGCTCGGCAAACTCGTCGGCAAGGCATCCGGAGACGAGAAGACCGCTCTGCTCGCCAAGGGCAAGGAACTGGCCGAGCAGGTGAAGGCCGCCGTCGCGAAGCAGAACGACGCCGACTCCGCGTCGCAGGCCGCGCACCGCGCCATCTCGAACATCATCACCGATGCCCCGGCCGGTGGCGAGGACGATTACCTCGTCCTCGAACACGTCGGTGAACCGCGCGCCATCGACGACCCGAAGGACCATCTCGAACTCGGAGAGAGCCTCGGCCTCATCGACATGGCCCGCGGTGTCAAGGTGTCGGGTTCGCGGTTCTACTTCCTCACCGGTCTGGGCGCGATGCTGCAGCTCGGTCTGCTCAACATGGCCGCGGCGAAGGCGACCGCCAACGGTTTCACGCTGATGATCCCGCCGGTCCTGGTGAAACCGGAGATCATGGGCGGCACCGGCTTCCTGGGCGCGCACAGCGACGAGATCTACCACCTCGACGAGGACGACCTGTACCTCGTCGGCACGTCGGAGGTGCCTCTCGCCGGGTACCACAAGGACGAGATCCTCGACCTCTCCGGCGGACCGAAGCGTTACGCGGGCTGGTCCACCTGCTTCCGCCGCGAGGCGGGGTCGTACGGCAAGGACACCCGCGGCATCATCCGCGTGCACCAGTTCGACAAGGTGGAGGGCTTCATCTACTGCAAGCCGGAGGACGCCGAGGCCGAGCACCAGCGGATTCTGGGCTGGGAGAAGGACATGCTCGCGGCGATCGACGTGCCGTACCGAGTCATCGACGTGGCAGGCGGGGACCTGGGCAGCTCGGCCGCCCGCAAGTTCGACTGCGAGGCATGGGTTCCGACGCAGGGCACGTACCGCGAACTCACCTCCACGTCCAACTGCACCACCTTCCAGGCACGACGACTCTCTGTCCGCTACCGGGACGAGAACGGCAAGCCTCAGATCGCGGCGACCCTCAACGGCACCCTCGCGACCACCCGGTGGCTGGTCGCCATCCTCGAGAACCACCAGCAGCCGGACGGTTCGGTTCGCCTTCCCGAGGAACTCGCGCGGTTCGTCGGGGTGGAACACATCCGACCGGTGTAGTCGGCATTCCGGACGTCGTCGTCCGCGCCCTCGAAACCGTTTCATCCGTGCCGTCGCCGGGTATCCGACGGCACGGATGAAACCGCCAGAGAGGACCTCGGGTCGATGGACGTGCCACAGAGACTGATCGATCGCATCAGCGAGTTCGAGGAGGCCGATCGGGCCGCAGCGCCGCTCGCCGGTGCGGTACACCGCGTGACTCGGCGCGATGCGGTGAAGAACGCACTGTCGGGCAGCGCACTCGGCCATCAACTGCATCCGGTGCTGACCGATCTGCCGATCGGCGCCTGGACGATGGCGTCCGCGCTCGACTACTTCGGCGGCACTCGTCACGCGGACGGCGCGAGGCGGCTGGTCGCGCTCGGTGTGCTCAGCGCTGCGCCCGCCGCTGCGGCCGGAGCCTCCGATTGGTCGGATTCGTACGGCGGCGACCGGCGGATAGGCCTCGTCCACGGCGTGATGAACCTGGCGGCCACGGGTGTGCACGCCTGCTCATGGGTGGCCCGGATGCGCGGGCGATCGAAGGCGGGGGTGGCGCTGAGCACGATAGGTCTCGCCCTCACGGCGGGGGCGGGGTACCTCGGCGGCCATCTCTCGTTCGCCCGCGGCGTCGGCGTCAACCGAACCGCATTCGAACCAGCGGTCACCGAGTGGACGCGAGTGGCGGCGCTGCACGAGCTCGAAGAACGCAAACCCCTGCGTGTCGAGGCCGCGGCGGTGCCCGTCGTTCTCGTGCTCGTCGACGGCCGCGTCCATGCGCTCTCGGCCACGTGCATCCACGCCGGGGCCGGCTCGACGACGGGATGGTGATCGATGAAGATTCCGGCCCGTGCCTCGTGTGTCCGCTGCACGGCAGTACATTCCGTCTCGCGGACGGCGGCATCGAGCGAGGGCCGGCCGCGGTGCCGGAGCCGCGCTGGCAGGTGAGAATCGACAGCGGTGAGATCTGCGTCAGCCGGCGGACAGTGCCTGCGGCGAGAGGGTTCTGACCAGATTCCTGGCCCATTCGAACTGGCGCTCAGCTTGTGACAGACACTGATCGACGAGCGCGGAGCACTCGGAATCGTTGGTAGCGGCGGCGCCTTGGCCGAGGATCTCCCACTGCATCGTCAGCCCTGCGATCCGTTGACAGACGCCGCACAATTCGGCGACCGGCAGAAGCGACGCGGGGAGCTCTCGGGCCGGAGTCTCGAACACACTCGACGGGCCGACGGCGGCCTGAGTGTCGAACGTCGCCTCCGACTCGACGCCGCGAGCGACGGCCAGCGATCTGACGGCACCGGCGTGATTGCGCGACCAGGCCGCGAGATCCGCAGCGAGATAGTGGATCTCAGGGTCGGTCGGGTGGTCTCGTGCGATCGATTCCAGCTCCAGGGCGAGAAGTCGTTCGGAGCGCTCGAGTTCACGAAGGAGGAGGCCCAGGTTCTTCATCGCGTCCCCTCGCTCTCCCTGGAGAGCAATGCGATGGCGGCGGCCGCGGTTTTGAATATCGGTTGCTTGGACGCCGGATCCCAGTCCGTGAGCGTCAGCTCGTTGGCGGCCCGGTCGTGAGCTGCCGGTGATTCCACGTCCCAATAGCCGTAATGGAAGGGCAGAAACAGCACCCCCGGTCGAATGTCCGCGATCCGTGCGGCGGCGCGCACCGTGCTGCGGGGACTTCGGATCTCGACCGGATCGCCGTCGCGAATGCCGTGGGTGGCCGCATCTGCCGCTGACAGCTCGACCCACACCTCCGGGGCCGCACCGTTGAGTTCCGGTGCCCGGGCGGTCTTGGTTCGGGTGTGGAAGTGGTAGACGGTCCGCCCCGTGATCAGGGCGAAAGGGTATTGCGCCGACGGTGGTTCGTGCGGCGTCTCATAGTCTGCGGACTTGATCAGCGCGCGTCCTTTCGGATCGTTCGCCCGGTACCGGGTGGCGTCGACGGGAGATCCGGTGATCAGGTCCTTGCCGTACGTCTCGCACTCGTCGGCCGCGGTCCAGAAACGACCGTCCGCATAGAGGCGTGCCGTGCCGCCGGGCGCGGTGTCCGTGCACGGCCACTGCACGCTGCCCTGCTCACGCAGCCCCGCATAGCTCATGCCGCTGTAATCGCAGAGTCTGCCGGCGCTGCACCGCTTCCACGCTTCGAACACGGCCTCCGCGTTCGACCACGGCGTCAGCGGGCGGCCGTCTCGGTCACGGAAGTCCATCCGTCGCGAGAAGTCCAGAAAGATGTCCAGATCCGCACGGGCCCCTCCGGGTGGGTCCACCGCCTTCTCCGACAGGTGCACGGTGCGGTCCGCGTTGGTGAAGGTACCGACCTTCTCGCCCCACGCCGCCGCGGGCAGCACCACGTCGGCGAGCATGCCGGTCTCGGTGAGGAAGATGTCCTGCACCACCAGGAACAGACTCTCCTTCGAGAGGATCGACCGTACCCGGCGCAGCTCCGGCATCGAGACAGCGGGATTGGTCGCGGAGACCCAGAGCATCTTCAGCGATTCCTGCTCGGCGTACCGGAAGATCTGCATCGCGTGGGTCGGCGGCGCGAAATGCGGGATCGTCGCCGCATCGACGTTCCAGACCGAGGCGAGCTCTCTCACGTGTGCGGGGTTGGCCCAGTTCCGAAAACCGGCCAGGTCGCCGTCGGCGCCGCACTCACGGGTGTTCTGTGCGGTCGGCTGCCCGTTCATCTGCAGTACGCCGCAGCCCGGACGTCCCAGCATTCCTCTGAGCAGGTGGATGTTGTTGACCTGTACCGCCGACGCCGTGGCTTGATGCGACTGGTAGAACCCCTGCAGGACCGTCGACAACAGTCTCTGGGCTTCGCCTATCAGCCTCGCCCCATGCCGGATGTCGTCGGCCCCGACTCCGCAGATGTCTGATACTCGCTCCGGCGGGTACTGCGAGACGAGGTCGGACAGGTCCTCGAATCCGACGGTGTGTTCCCGGATGAACTCGTCGTCGATCCACCCGTTGACGACGAGTTCGCGCAACAGACCGTTCATCAGTGCGAGGTTCGTTCCGGGCAGCGGCGCCAGATGGACGCTCGCCCGTCGCGCGACCGCGGTTGTCCGCGGGTCGACGCAGAGGAGCTTCGGCGGATCCGGAGCCGCGAGACGGTCGAGTATCCGCATCCAGGTGACGGACTGGGTCTCCGCGACGTTGTGCCCGAAAAGCGCGATGACGTCCGCATGGTCGACATCTGCCAACGTACCGGGTTGGCCGTCACTGCCGAACGATTCCTTCAGTGCTTCACCGGCGGTAGCGGTGCACAGGCGAGTGTTGCCGTCGAGGTGGTTCGTACCGATCCCGGCGCGGGCGATCACGCTCAGCGCGTAGTACTCCTCGAGGAACAGCTGGCCGGATGTGTAGAACCCGATCGAACTCGGGCCGCTGGAGTTCAGCAGGTCCTCGGCGTGTTCGGCGATCCGGCTCATCGCGGTGTCCCAGTCGGTGGGGACGAGTTCACCGTCCTTGCGCACCATCGGCGTGCTGAGCCGGTCCGGGGAGGCGTTGGCCTTCCAGCCGTAGCGGTCTTTGACGTCGAGCCTTCCGCGGTTGATCCGGTCGTCGGCACGGCCTCGGATTCCGACGATCCGACCTCTCCGGACGGCGATCTCGAGGCCGTCGCCATTCGAGTGAAGAACCGACGCGGTCGGTACCCAACAGTCCACGTCGTCTGACGTCGTGCCGGCCGCCAGCTCGGTATCGACCCGTCGCGGCCACATCTGGGCCCTCTTGTACGGGGTGCGCGGCCCCCAGATGTCGGTCACGGCCATCACTCCCCTGCTTGACAACGCTGTCGCTGCCCAGCGGGTACCCGACCGAACCGCTCTGAAACCTCGGCGAATCTCGACGCGACTCCCCGAGGAGAAGGCTCTCGCGGTCGTACGTGGGCGTACGAGCGCGCACAGCCGATGCCGACGGATGTTTCGTCTCCGGGGTCCGCGGGCATTCCCCGTGAAGTTCTCCACCGACCTGCAAAGACCGAGATCTCACTCAAGGAGCCGGCATGACCGACCACCTACTGCTCGCCGACGAGGTTCTGGCGCGCTCGTCCATGTTCACCTCTGTGGGCTGGATCGGCTACATCATCATCGGCGGCGTGGCGGGATGGCTCGCAAGCAAGATCACCGGCGTGGACGCACAGATGGGCCTGTTCGCCAACATCGTCGTGGGCGTGGTCGGTGCTCTGATCGGCGGATTCGTGCTGAGCTTCTTCCTCGACACCGCCAGCGCCGGGATGTGGTTCACATTCCTCACCGCGCTCGCCGGTGCGGTGTTGCTCCTCGTCGTCCTCAAGGCCCTTTCACGACGAGCCTGACAGTCTCGTCGCTGAGAGGACGGCTGCGGCGACGGTCTGACCGGCGACCTCGCCCGAGGTGCCGCGCCGCTCGGCGGCCGCACCGACGGTGGCGAGACCGGTAGCGTAGTTCAGATGAACTCCCAGCGACCCGAGCCGCCGTACCAGCGGCGACCGAGCGGAGGCCCTCGACCGGAGGCGCCGACCCGCAGGGTCTCCGGTCCGCCGCCCGGGGAGCCGGGCTACCGGCCGCCACTCGCGTGGTCGCAGGAACCCGACCCCCGATCGCGGCGACGTTCGCCCGCGCCGCCGCCCCCGAACCCGCTGCCCTCGAACCGGCAGGCGCCGCCCGCCGGTCCCCGCCCGGCCGCTCCCGGCGCGGTCGGCTACGCCCCGCGCCAGGAGCCCCAGCCGGTCCCGGCGGGGCGGCGCCCTCCGTCTCCCGCACCGGCCGCAGGTGGCGCACCGCCTCGCCGTCGCTCCGACGAGAGGCGGTCCACACCGCCGCCGACTCCGCCCCGGCGCCGCGGCCGCGCCGCGACCTCTCCCGAACCGCGCAAGCGCAGGCGGTTCCGGCTGGGCCGGATCCTGCTCGTGATCGTGCTCCTGCTCGTCGTGATTCCAGTCGGGCTGCTGTTCTATTACGACGGCAAGCTGCATCGGGTCAACGCCCTGTCCGGCTATCCCGGACGGATCGGCGATACTCCCGGAACCAACTGGCTGATCGTCGGAACCGACTCCCGTCAGGGACTCACCGAGGAACAGAAGAAGAACCTGGCGACCGGTGACGCCGACGGAGCGCGCACCGACACCATCATGATGGCGCACCTGCCGACCTCGGGTAAGCCGATGCTCATCAGCATCCCCCGCGATCTGTACGTGCCGATCCCCGGAATGGGCAGCCACAAGATCAACGCCGCCTTCAACAACGGCGGGCCGCAACTACTGGTCCAGACCGTCGAAGAGTTCACCGGCGTCCGCATCGACCACTACGCCGAGATCGGGTTCGGCGGCTTCGACAACCTCGTCGATTCCGTCGGCGGGGTTCAGATGTGCCTCGATCAGCCCCTGCACGACCCCAAGGCCGGGCTGAACCTGCCCGCGGGATGCCAGAGACTCGACGGCGCTCAGGCACTCGGACTGGTGCGCACCCGCGCCTTCCCCAACGCCGATCTGGAGCGAGTGGTGAACCAGCGCAAGTTCCTCGCGGCACTGATGTCGAAGGCCACGAGCCCCGGGGTGCTGCTCAACCCGTTCCGGCTGTTCCCGTTCGTCAGCGGGGCGGTCGACGCGGTCACCGTCGACAGCGGCGACCACATCTGGAACCTGGCCTGGCTCGCGTACAAGATCAGCGGTGATCCGATCACCACGACGGCGCCGGCCGACGGCGACGAGTTCACCGACGACGGCGACTCGCTGATACCTGGCGAGACGACGAAGAGTTTCTTCGACTACATCGCGCGCGGCCGGGCGGTTCCAGCCGATCTGCTGAGCGGAGGAACCGGCGCCGTGTCGTAGTGGCCGCCGCCACCGGATCGGAGTCGGGCGCCGCCCGTCGCCACCAGCCGGGTGCGGAGCCGGGCCATTAGACTCGTCCCATGACCGAAACGCCGCGCACGCCGTTCCATCAGCTGCTGCACGACCAGATCAGCAACGAGTTCTCCGCATCTCAGCAGTACATCGCGCTCGCGGTGTACTACGACAGCCACGACATGCCGCAGCTGGCGAAGCATTTCTACGCCCAGTCCGTGGAAGAGCGCAATCACGCGATGATGATCGTCCAGTACTTCCTGGACCGCGACATCGATGTCAAGATCCCCGCCGCCGACGCCCCGATCACCGAGTTCGACGACTACCGCGGCCCGATCGAACTCGCGCTGAAGCAGGAGAAGATCGTCACCCAGCAGATCGTCGATCTGGCGAAGACCGCCCGCGACAGCGGCGACTACCTCGGCGAGCAGTTCATGCAGTGGTTCCTCAAGGAGCAGGTGGAGGAGGTCGCGACGATCACCACGCTCCAGACCATCGCCGACCGCGCCAACGGCAACATCTTCGATCTCGAGAACTTCGTGGAACGCGAGGTCAACAACGGCGGCCCCGCACCCGACGCCGCCGAACCGCCGGCCGCGGGCGGAAACCTCTGACGGCCGGCGGGAGGGCTCCGGCGGCTACCGCAGCGTGACCTGACGCCCGATGATGCCCGCCCGGGAGCTTCGCTCGGCGGCGGTGAGGTCGGAGGTCTCGGCCAGCGCCTCGGTCAGCCGGGCGTCGAACTCCTCGACTCCCGAGTGCCATTCCTCGTGGTGCGCCTCGGGATCGAGGTCGAAGACCGGAACCACCAGACCGTGGGTGCGGAACGAACCCGCGAAGCGCGAACCCTCGCCCAAGGTCAGCCCGCCGGCCGCGTGCACGCGGGCGAGTGCGTTCATCAACGCGGTCTCCTCCTCCGGACGCACCCACCTCAGATGTGCACGATCGCCTGCGTCGACCCACCACGGTGCACCGACCCCGCTCGACGGGTGCAGCCGGGCGGTCGGAAGGATTGTCGCGTTGGCGCGCTCGAGCATCATCGAGAGCTCCGCCGGAACGTCGGAGTCGTCGGCGAACCACCACCCGAAGTCCTCATGCACGACCACCTGGAGTTCGGCCTCCGGGTCGATGATCTCGGTGAGCGGACGACCGAGTACGCCGCCCGGGTAGGTGTCGCCGGCGGCGGCTGCACTCGCCCAGGTCAGCGCCGCGGACAGCGAGCCGGCGAGGTCGGCCGGCTCGGGGTTGGTCTGCAGGGCCACGAGGCCTCCGGTGACCTTCCCGCCCTCGTCCCCCTCCGCCGCTCCGCGCTCGCCGAAGACCGCTGCGTCGCGCTGCCGGACCTGGGCCGGCACCGCACCGGGCAGAATGGTCGCGAAGTCGGCTTCGTGCGCCGCGTCGAACCCTGCGGCGAACGGCACCCGGGCAGTGGCGGAAGCGATGAAGGCGCGCAACGCCACCAGATCGCATTCCGCCTTGAGTCCTTGGAACGGGCGCGCCGGCGCCGCCAGTGCGGCTTCCTGCCGCGCCTTGCGGGCGGCGACCCGCTCGGCTCGATTGCTCCCCGGACGCGGGCCGCTGCCGCGCTTGCTCTTCTTTCCCATGCGACCAGCCTCTCATCCGCCGGGACGCGGCGCACGAGGGCACCCGATCGCTGACGTCTCACTCCACCGTGACGAGCCAGTCCCGCACTCGGGCCGGGTAGTTGGTCGCCAGCCAGCGCACGCCGAGGTCGGCGCACAGCTGCACGTCGGCCTGGTCGTCGCACGTCCACGCGTAAGTGACGCGGCCTGCTGCGGCGGCCCGATCGACGAGGTCGGGGTGCAGACGCAGGGTCTCGATGGACGGTCCGACACCGGTGGCGCCGACAGCCGTCGCCGCCGTCCCGCCGATGATGCGGATGCTGTCGCCGAGGAGGATCGTCGGGAGTATCGGTGCGGTGCGCCGCACCCGCCACACGCCCGCCGGGGAGAACGAGATCACGACGGCACGGCTGTGGTCGGCCGACGGCGGCGCAGCGACGCCGAACTCGTGGAGGACTTCGAGGAGTTTGAGCTCCACCATGCTGCCGAAGCGGACCGGATGCTTGGTCTCGATGAACAAGCGCACCGGCCGATGCCAGTCCAGGGTGAGGGTGAGCAATTCGCGCAGGGTGAGCACCGACGCCGCCCGGCCGCTTCGGTGCCACGAGCCGAAGTCGTATTCACGCAGTTGCGCCAGGCTCATCTCGCTCACCACACCACTCGCGTCGGACGTCCGGTCGATGGTGCGGTCGTGGATGCAGACCAGTTCGCCGTCGGCGGTCAGCCGGACGTCGCATTCGAGGCCGTCGGCGCCCTGCGACAGCGCCAGCTCGTAAGCCGCCAACGTGTGCTCGGCCAACTCGCCGGAGGCGCCGCGATGCGCGACCACCGCGGGCTTGCCCGAGCGCGAGATACCCGCCGACATCATGCCGCCACCAGTCGTCGTCCGGATGCGCTGGAACCGACCGGGCCGGTGAGGACCGTCACCAGCCGCGGACCCACCCAGTGGGCGAAGACCGCGGAGACCGCGAGCGAGAACGTGACCAGCGCGAGCGCATTGGCGCTCACCTGGACCGAGTCGCTGAACCATGAGCCGATTCGATAGCAGACCGCGATCAGCGCGACGAGATTGACGATCGCCCACGCGGTCCCCAGACGCTTGATGCGTCCGATCGCCGGAGCCGGAGCGTCGCCGCACAGCGCGGCCTCGCTGAGCAGCAGGGGAACTCCGACGACATTGGCCAGCGGCACCGCCGCCAGCGCCAGTACCACGCGGGCCGGCCGCGGGTCCCGGCGGTCGGCGGCCCGATACGCTGCGGCCCGCGCCGGAAGCAGCCAGCGCACGAAGGCCACGAGTGCCACCAGCATTGCGACGAAGGCGAAGACTCCGAAGACGAGCACCGCGGCGCCCGAGAGCAGATCCAGCCACATCGGAATCGGCGTCGAGCGGTTGACGGCCGCGATGACGTACCGGATCAGATGCACCACCGCCGCCGCGCCGAGCATGGAGGTCGCCATCCGCAGCGCGCGCAGCAGCACGTCGCCGGGGTCCGCGGGCTCCGGGTTCTCCCCCGGCGAGATCGGCCCGCGATCCGACAGACCCCAGCGCGGTATGTACCGGTACGACGGGGTCGGCGTCCATTCGTGCGCGCGGACCGTGACCGGAGCCGGACGCGCCTCGGCCGGACGGTCGGCGACCCAGCGCAGACCGGCCCGCGCGACACTCGTGCGCGGTGCCGAAGCCCCTCGCGCGGCACCGGACTGCGGCCGCTGAACCACGCGGCCCTGTGCGTCGAGCACCATGAGCCGACGGCCGCAGCGCGGGCACAGTTCACGTCCCTCGCGATGCGGCGCCTGGATGCGGCAGCCGGGGCAGACGTCGAGCATCAGGCGTCGCCGCTCCCGTACATCCCTTCGGTTCCGGTGTCGACGGGCTTGTCCGCCGCCTGCCACGCCACCATGCCGCCCTCCACGCAGGTTCCGTCGATACCGCGCATCGCCAGGTACTGGAGCAGGCGGAACGATCGCCCACTGGTCCGGCATATCACCAGGAGTTCGGAGTCGAGGTCGATCTCGTCGATCCGCGCGGGCACGTCGTCGAGCGGGATGTGCAGCGCCCCGCGCACGTGGGCTTCCTCCCACTCGTAGTTCTCTCGAACGTCGAGAAGGACCTTGTCGGTGACATCGCTGAAGTCGTCGGGGAGGTCGGTGACCGCCACCGTCTCGATCTCGTCCATGCTCACCGTTCCCATGCTTCCACAAGTGCCCCGAACTCGATGCGGAGCCGCCGCGGATGATCGCATCGCGGAGCCTTCGGCGCTACCACAACCGCCCAGCGGCGCAACGCGCTCACCCATATGCAAGGCTGCATATTTTTATCCACAGCGGCGTGTCGCACTGTCGATCCACACATACCCACAACCTCCGCCAGTCCTGTGGACAGCCCTGTGGATTTGTGGATAAGGGGAGGTGAAAGTAAGACTTTTTGTGTCGAACGTCTCATTCCGGCTGACAGTTCCCTGAATCTTCATCGCATTTCCCCTGGATTGTCGCCTGACGGCCAAGCGATTCTTCCCCAAGTGCACTGTGGACAGCGTGGGGATAACCCAGTCGGACAAAACCTCAAGTTCTACTTGCGACTTGCTCGGGCGCTGATCGCGGCACACTACACTCCGAGGTTGTGCACGTGCGCTGGCTCACCGCTTTCTTCGACTTCCCGGCCTCCGAATTCGGCGCGGAGGTGACCTTCTGGCGCGCGATCTCCGGCAGTACGGTGTCCCCGCCGCGCGGCGAGTTCAAGGAGTTCGCGACGCTCGAACCGTTCCACGGCGACCCTTATCTGCGTGTTCAGCGGGTCGACGACGGTCCGGGCGGGATGCATCTGGATCTCCACGTGGACGATCCGTCGCAGGCGATGCTCGAGGCCGAGTCGAGGGGCGCGACGGTCGAGTCCGTCGCCGACGGTGTCGTGACGATGCGCTCGCCCGCCGGCGGCGTGTTCTGCCTCATCCCGTGGCGGAACGAATCAGTCCGGGCCCGGCCCATCCGGTGGCCCGGAGGAGGCATCAGCATCATCGATCAGCTCCGATTCCAGGTGCCGTCCGCCGACTTCGGCACCGAGGTGCAGTTCTGGGCCGGACTCACCGGCAAAGACGCCGGCCCCACCGAGGGCGTCGATGCGGTCGCTCTCAACAACAGTCCCCGACTCTCGCTGCAGGTCGTCATCATGCGGACCGACGAGAGCGTCGCCAGCGCGCACACCGCGATCGCCGCCACCAACGTGCCGGACGAAGTGGAGCGGCACGAGGGCTGGGGCGCGACGGTCGTCGCACGCTCCGCCGACTGTGTGCAGATGGCCGACCCGTGCGGCCGGCTCTACTGCATCACTGCGCGCAATCCGCGGACCGGTGTGTGAGACCACCCCCGACTGCCCCACGCGTCCGTCAGCCCAATTCGGCGAGTCTGCGGGCCTCACGTTCACACTCACGGCGCTGCGCCGGCCGCAGGTCCACGAGCTCGGTGAGCTCGACGCCGGCCGCCGTCCGCCGCCAGGTCCCGGCCAGTCGCCCGTCCGCCAGGATGAATCCCGGCGACTGCCCGTTCGGTGTCACGGTCCGCGCGTAGACGTCCGGGTCGGCGACTCGAGCGCGGTCGGCGGCGGTGAAGATCACGGTGTCGAAGGGCGCGACGAGCCGAATCGGCACCGCGGTTTCCGGATCAGCGAGCGCCAGCCCGTCCAGGTCGTACAGCGTCCGTCCGTCGGGTCCGGTGAGACGCACCAACTCCCAGTCGTCCGTCATCTGCTCCAGTACCGGGCGCAGTCCGCGCAGACCGGACCAGGTCTGCACCGCCGCGACCGTCGACGGCCCGAAACCCCTCAGGTAGAGGCGGATCAGGTCGCGAATCGCCTCATCACCGGCGACGGCCGGCTCCCCCGGTCCGATCCAGTCGTCCAGCAGGCGGAAGGCCGGGCCGCCCGACCGTCGCCACAGTCCCCGCGGGGGCGTCTGGACCAGCGGCATCCACGCCCGGACCACCGCGGCCATCGCGTCGACGGGTTCGGCCGGCCAGGTCTCCGAGAGCGCCGTACGCAGCCGGGCCGCCGTCACGGGCTCGGGTCCACCGCCGATGATCCGCGCGCCCACGGCCGCCACCTCGTCCGGGGCCGGACCGTTGAGTCGTCGGACGTGATGGCGAGCCCCGCTGATCAGCGTCGGGCTCAGCAGCGCCCTGATCCACCGCGCGTCGAGGGCGTCCATCAGGAAGACCGTGCCCCGCTGAAGCGCCATCCGGACCATCGATCGATCCTGGATCAAACTGTCCAATTCGGCTGGATCGAAGTCCTCGATCCGGGAGGCGAGCGCATAGAACGCGGCCTGCGGATCCTGCGACTGCAGGCCGACGCACCGGTCGACGACCTCCACGGCGTCCTCGTCCACCCGCTCGATCAGGTGTTGCCGCTCGAGCAGCGTGCGGTTCCATTGGCGCAGACTGATCGCTCCGGTCACGGCCGCGAGTCAGCCTGCCGCCGGGAACTCCAGGCCCGTGGTGGCATGGCAGCGGTATCCGTTGGGGTTCGTGAACAGATACTGCTGGTGGTAGTCCTCGGCGTAGTAGAACATCCCGTCGCCGGCCTCCGACATCAGCGAGATCTGGCTGGTCACCGGACCGTAGCCGGCAGCGGCGAGGACCGGTTCGAACCGGCGTGCGGCGGCCGCGGCCTGGTCGGCCTCGGCCTCGTCGAAGGTGAAGACGGCCGACCGGTACTGAGTGCCGATGTCGTTGCCCTGCCGCATCTCCTGGGTGGGGTCGTGCGAGGTGAAGAAGACCTCGAGGATCTTCTGGAAGGTCAGCACCTCCGGGTCGTAGACCACAAGCACCGACTCGGTGTGGCCGGTCTGTGCGGTGCACACCTCCTCATACGTGGGATTCGGCGTGTAGCCGCCCGCGTACCCGACGGCGGTGGTGTGGACTCCGGGCAGCTGCCAGAAGATCTCCTCGAACCCCCAGAAGCATCCGCCGGCCAACACCACGGCGCGCAGGTCCGGGCCCCAGTCGCCGATACCCGCCGGAGCGAACTCTCCGTTCTCGTCGGCCGCCCCACGCAGCGGCCGATGCAGCACCCGATGCTCCGCCGGTATCGGCATCGGCGCCCGACGGCCGGGAAGTGCGTCGTCGCGAGCCACCATCACGCGTTTGACGTCGGCTGCGGCCAGAATCCGATCGAAGAGGCTCATGCATTCCAGCGTACGTCGATCCGGACGGTTGTCGGGGCCGTCGATCCCGAGTAGCGTCTGGTACCCAGGAAGTCTGGTGTGAGGCACATCACGTCCAACAGTCGGGGAGGCTCAACGATGGCGGGACAGGCACGGTCAGCACTCGATCGGCCCGCGGAGGACACTTCACGTCTCGACCTGCACATCGGACAGCAGTGCGCCGCGACCGCGGCCACCATCGCGGCGATCATCGTGGCGATCGTGCTCGTCGTGCTCATCTGAGCCCGGGCGGTCGGCGGGTTTCGCGCAGTCGGCCGCCCTCTGTTGCAAAGCGTCTCGGTCTACGGAAATGTAGAAACCAGACCCGGGTACGGATCTTTCACACTTTCCACAGAGAGGACCATCGTGGCTGAATACACTCTGCCTGAGCTGGACTACGACTATGGCGCCCTGGAGCCGCACATCTCCGGCAAGATCATGGAGCTCCACCACAGCAAGCACCACCAGACCTACGTGAACGGTGCCAACACCGCTCTGGAGAAGCTGGCCGAGGCGCGCGAAGACGGCACCATCGCCGGCAAGGTCTACGGACTGTCGGCCAACCTCTCGTTCCATCTCGGTGGCCACACCAACCACTCGATCTTCTGGAAGAACCTGTCGCCCAACGGCGGCGACAAGCCCGTCGGCGACCTCGCCGACGCGATCGCCAACGATTTCGGCAGCTTCGACAAGTTCCAGGCCCACTTCACCGCGGCGGCCACCACCCTGCAGGGCAGCGGCTGGGCCATCCTCGGCTGGGACACCATCGGACAGCGTCTGGTCATCGAGCAGCTGACCGACCAGAGCGGCAACACCTCCGCCGCCCTCATCCCGGTCGTCATGCTCGACATGTGGGAGCACGCCTTCTATCTCGACTACCAGAACGTCAAGCCGGACTACGTCAAGGCTTGGTGGAACGTTGTGAACTGGGCCGACGCCGGCGAGCGCTTCGATCGCGCCCGCACCCAGGGCGCGGGCCTCATCGTCCCGGCCTGACACTGGGCCCGGCGACATACCCGGCACGGCGGCCCGGCACCGAAAGGTGCCGGGCCGCTCTGCGTCTCGGGAGGGGCCGGCCCGGAAGGGACCGGTCCGACTGTCACTGCGACGGGCCCCTGGCCCCCACCACGCGATAGCGCGCGATCACGAAGGCCTTGTTCCGGGCGGTCTCGAGCAATTCGAAGTCGAAGGGCCGGGTGAACAGCGGCCGCCCCGCTCCCAGCGCGACCGGGGCGTAGCAGACCACCATCTCGTCGAGCATCCCGTCCGCGGCGAAGGCGGCGGCGAGGCCGCCGCCGCCGACCACCCACACGCCGAGTTCACCGGCCGCGGTCTCCAGGAGTTCGCGGTGCTCGGCAGGGCTTCCGGAGATCACTCTCACCGTGGGATGCACCAGGGGCAGTTCGCGGTGACTGAAGACGAAGGTCTGCTGATCCGGATAGGGCCACGGCTCGTCGGGCGTGTGCTCGAGCACCCACTCGTAAGTGGTCGCGCCCATCACGATCACGCCGGTCGCCGCCATCAGGTCGGCGATCGAGAACGGACCGTCCTCGTCGATCGGCTGCGACAGCAGCCAGTCGAGCGAATCGTCCGGATCAGCGAGGAATCCGTCGAGTGTGGAAGCGGTGTAGTACGTGTAGTCGGTCATGGGGTTCCTCCTCCGGTGTGGCGTCGGTGCCAGACGATCGGGTCGGGGTCGAGGGCCGGAACGTCGACGTCGACGCCCGCGTCGCGGAGCATCCATCGCACCAGCAGCCGACGGTGTGCCGAGAACGTCAGTTCATGAGCCACGATCTGGCCCAGCAGAAAGGACTCGGGCGGTACACACAGCGCATCGACCACTCGGTCCGACCACGCGTCGCGACGATCGATGTCGCGGACGGTGGCGAGCCAGCGCGCGGAGACATCGGCGTGCCGGTCCCTCAGCGCCCCGATCTCGCGGACCGGTGTGAGGTCGGGCATCTGTTCGCCGGCGATCGTCGCCAGCCACGGCTGCTTGCTGACCACGAGATGCCACATCACCTCCGACAGTGATTCGTCCGGCCCGTCCCAAGAACGCGGACGGCTCCCGGGCAGCCTGCGCCGCGTGTACTCGTCGTCGCCGAGTTGCGCGACGGCGTCGATCAGCACACCGATGTCCGCGACGTCGTGCCTGGACATGATCTCGACGACGTCCCCGGCCGGTCCGGAGCCTGCCGTGCGGCTGTCGCCGGCGTCCACGTAGAGCGCGGTCGGCGAATGGAAGTGGATGCCGTTCGGGGCCGGCAGCCAGTGGCCGGATCGATCGGCGGGCGGCAGAGCCGTCGGGGGGTGTCCGTACGCGCGGGCGAAGGCCCGGCTGAACCCCTCCACCGATCCGTAGCCGTTGGCGAAGGCCGTCTCGGTCACCGAGGCGCCGCGCTGCAGTTGCCACGCGGCTCGTTCCAGGGTCACTCTGCGCCGCAGCGCCACCGGCGACTCGCCACTTCCCTGCCGCACCTGCCGCGCGAAGTGGAACTGCGAGGTGTACGCCTCGCCCGCCATCGCATCGAGATCGTCGTTCGCGTCGTCGAGAACCGCGTCGAGGAGCATGCGCAGCGGATCGGGCCTCGGTTCGCTCATGCACCGAGTATCCCCGGGGCGCTCGGCCGGACGCTTGACCGTTCTTGCTGTGTTCGACGGGCCGCCGCTGACTACAGGTAGATCACGCTCACCGTGACCGCGGCCGCACACGCCACCGCGAACACCCCGAGCACCAGCGCATCGATGCGGCCGGGACGGGACGGATACGCGGTCAGCCGCCCGGTGCCGCCGCGCGCGGTGATGGCCTCGGCCATCTCCGAACTGCGCCGCATGGCCGACGACATCGCGGCCACGATGATGTCGAGCACCGACAGCTCCGCCGAAGGGTGTCCGGAGTCCGAACTCGACCGCGGTCGCAGTCGGTGCGCGGCCCACAGGAGCCGGATCTCCTCCACGAGCAGCGGAAGGCCGCGGAGCGCCAGGGCGATGGTGACGGCCCATTCGTCGACGGGAAGCCGGAGGATCCGCAGCGGCGACATCAGGCGCGCCAGCGCCGGCGCCAATTCGGCCATCGGAGTCGTCCAGATCACGAGCACCGACATCGACACCACCAGCAGGCCGAGGAGAACCCCGCGCAACGCCGTGATGCCGCCGTCGCTGCCGCGGGCGATCCACGACCACACCACCGTCGCCGCCATCAGCGCCCAGAACCACCACGGCGGCCGCGGCAGCGCGCCGAGCGGGATCTTGGCGATCAGCACGAAGGCGATCAGGCAGATCGCGACGAAGCCGAGCCCGGGCCAGGAGGGAAGGACCCACGTCATGAGCCCCAGGACGAAGATGATGATCAGCTTGCTGCCGGCCCACAGCCGGTGCACCGGCGAATCGCCGGGGATCTCGCGCAGCATCGGAATCTGCATCACAGACCGCCTTCCAGCACACCGTCGACCAGTTCGATCCGACGGTTGCACACCCGATCGAGCGACTCCAGATCGTGCGAGATGATGATGATGGTCGCGCCCTTCTCCCGCAGTCCGGCGAGGACGGCGAGGACCTCCTCGCGCGCCTGCGGATCGAGTCCGGCCAGCGGCTCGTCGAGCACCAGGAGTTCCGGCCCCGAGGCGATCAGGGAGGCGAGCACCACGCGGCGCATCTGACCTCCGGAGAGGGCGTCTACCCGCCGCGCGGCGATCTCCCTCGGCAACGCGACCAGGTCGAGCACATGCCCGACCTCGGCGGTACCGACTTCGAGACCGCCCACCGCCATGATCTCGTCGGCGACCGTCGTCTTCTGCAATTGCAGTCGCGCGTGCTGGAAGCCGAGTCCCACGTCGCCCACCCGCTCCGCCGTCGGCTCACCGCCGAGCAGCACCGAGCCGCGGGTGGGGGTGATCAGTCCGGCGAGAATCCAGGCGAGGGTCGACTTCCCGGAGCCGTTGCCGCCGACGATGAGGACACCGTCACCGGAATTGACCTGGAAGTTCACCGATTTCAGCGCGGTGACCTCCCACGGCGATCCGGGCAGATAGGTGTGCGCCAGATCGCGGACCACGAGCAGCGCCTGCCCGTGCTCGTCGTGCCGTTGCGGTAGCGGGGGGCTGATCGCCTCCGGCCGCATCCACTCCGGATGGTGCTCCACCACCCGGCCCGCCTCGAGGTGGATCACGCGGTCTGCGGCGCGGGCCTCGGAGTCGCGGTGGGTGATCAGCACGACGGTGATCGCCCGGCGGCGCGGGAGTTCAGCGAGGATCTCGATCAACTCGGCGCGCCCGACCGGGTCGACCATCGACGTCACCTCGTCGGCGATGAGCAGCTGCGGGCTGCGCGCGAGCGCGGCGGCCACCGCCAGTCGCTGCTGCTGACCGCCGGACAGATCAGTGGTCTCGCGGTCGCCGAGTCCGGCGAGACCCACTTCCGCGAGCAGTCCGTCGACGTCGACCTCCGCGTCGTCGGGCAGTCCCCACACGAGGTCGTCCGCGACCCGCGCACCGAGCATCTGGGCTTCGGGCCGCTGCAGGACGAGTGCCGTTCCGCCCTCTCGGCCGAGGCCGGGCGCACCCGGGCGGTCGACGATACCGATGGTCGGATCCACCCCGGCCAAGAGCTTGGCGAGCGTCGACTTCCCGGAACCGTTTGCGCCGACGACAGCCACGAACTCACCGCTGATCAGCGAGAGGTCGATGTTGTGGAGCACCTGCCGGTCCGACCCCGGATAGGTGTAGCCGACCCCGGCCATGCGCAGCGGAAGGGGCTCCACGGGGCGATCGCCGTCGGCGATCCCGGCGATCTCCAGGGTGTCCTCCAGCGGCACCTCGTCGAGGCGGTCGAGCACCTTGCCCAGCAGCCACCCGGCGATCAGCAGCGTCACCAGCGTTCCGATCACGCCGGGAATCCACATCCACAGCCACCAGTTGTCGACCACATTGCGCGAGAGCGCGTCCATCGCGTCGCCGACGGCGTCGAGTCTGATCGCGCGCGCGGTCTTCGCGATTCCGGTCAGCACGTTGTCGAGGACTTCGAGTGCCAGTTTGCGCAGCGGCACCAGTACCCACATCAGCAGTACCGACACCCCGGCGAGGATCGGCGAGGCCAGCAGCGACATCAGCGCCATGGCGGGCATCCGCCCGCCGCGCCGATGCACCTCGCCGATCAATCCGCCCATCACCGCCGAGACGAGCACCGCGAAGGCGGGCCCCAGTCCGGCGACCACGAAGGTCACCGCCACCGTCGTGACGATCGCCGCCAGGACCGCCCGCGGGCGGGTGCGCGCCGCGAGCAGCGCGACCGGCACCGGTGTCATGAACCCGAGCGCCGCCGCCAACGGCACCACGGAGACGATGACGGCGGGCACCACCGTCAGACCACTGAAGATCGCGATGGCCGCGATCTCACGGGCACGCAGGCCCCCTGTCGGCGTCGCCGGGACGTCGATTGCTTTGCTGACCACCTGTCCATTGTGCCCGGTCGGGGTGCCGGACACCGACGCTCAGGGCTCCCGGGGCGGGTCGGTACGGGTACCCGAATCACCCCTTTTGGGCTCCCTACCAGCGATTTTCCAGGCCGTCGATCTGTTGCGTACGGCAGATAGGCCGCCCTAACCTAGCGATATGTTCGCCGCTCTGATGCTCAGCTCGGGCATCATCTTCGTCGCCGAGCTGGGCGACAAGTCTCAGCTCATGGCGATGACTTACGCTCTCCGATACCGCTGGTGGGTGGTACTGGCCGCGATCCTGACCGCGACCACCCTCGTCCACGCCGTCTCGGTCTTCTTCGGTCATTTCCTGGGCCTGTCGATACCGTCCGACATCATGTCGGTGCTGGCCGGACTGTCGATGCTGGTCTTCGGACTCTGGACGTTGCGGGGCGACGAGCTCGACGAAGAGGAGTCCGCCCGGGCGCGACGGGTCGGTGCATCGGTGTTCCTGGCCGTGATGAGCTCGTTCATGCTGGCCGAACTCGGCGACAAGACGATGCTCGCCACCATCACGCTCGCCACCGATCACGACTGGGTGGGCGTGTGGATCGGCTCGACGGTCGGCATGGTCGCCGCCGACGCGCTCGCGATCGCCGTCGGCCGACTGCTCGGCAGGCATCTCCCCGAGCGCGCCATCGCGGTGGGCGCGGCGGTCCTGTTCTTCGGATTCGCCGTCTGGCTGCTGGTCGAGGGTCTGTCGGGTGCTTCCGGAGTCCTCGTGGCCGTCGCGGTCCCGGCCGCGGTCCTGATCGTCGTCGCGGGTGTGTTCTGGATCCGGGTGACGCATCGGCGCAGGCAGGCGCGCTCGCAGGTCGCCGAAGCCGACCGGATCCGCGAACTGTACTGAGAGAGGCTTGCGGGTACTATTGCATCGGCCCTACCGAGCGAGCGCTCGGGGTTGTGGCCGATCAATCCGTCACGGTGCCCGGTCCGGTGCGGGCCGCACCCGCCTGAAAGGAATTCGTCCATGGACGTCACAGGTTCCGCAGTCATCGTCACCGGCGCCGCATCCGGCCTGGGTGCCGCCACGGCCCGGCGGTTCGCCGAGCAGGGAGCGACCGTCTTCGGCATCGACCTGCCGCAGTCGATCGAGAAGGCGGAGTCCGTCCCGGGCGTGCAGTTGGTGGCCGCCGACGTCACCAGCGAATCCGAGGTCCAGGCCGTCATCGATCAGATCGTCGAAGCCGGTCTGCCCTTGCGCGCGGCGGTCAACTGCGCGGGCGTGGGCTGGGCGTCACGCATCCTCGGCAAGGAGGGCCCGCACGATCTGGAGCTCTTCCGCAAGGTCATCGACATCAACCTCGTCGGCACGTTCAACGTGATGCGCCTGGCCGCCAACCGGATGCAGCATGAGTCCGCGGTCACCGACGACGGCGCTCGCGGCGTCATCGTCAACACCGCGTCGGTCGCGGCCTTCGAGGGCCAGATCGGGCAGATCGCCTACACGGCCTCGAAGGGTGCCGTGCATGCCATGACGATCTCCGCCGCCCGCGACCTCGCTCGAGCCGGCGTCCGCGTGTGCACCATCGCCCCGGGCACCATCAACACCCCGATGCTCGCCGGCGTCACCGACGAGTTCAAGAAGACGCTCGAGGCGGGCATCCCGTTCCCGCAGCGTCTCGGCGAGCCTTCGGAGTACGCCGACCTCGCGGCGTTCATCGTCTCCCACGACTACCTCAACGGCGAGACCATCCGCATGGACGGCGCACTGCGCATGGCTCCGCGCTAGAGGACCTCGCGCAGCGGTGGCGGGCCGGCCGGTGAACGCCGGCCCGTCACCGCCCGCCGGGCAGAACGCCGCCGCCGGCGTTCTCGGCCAACAGATCGGCGGCCAGCGGAAGCTCGAGCACTTCGTCCGAGTCGATCCATTCGCGGAGCACCTTGGTGGCGCGGACGTCGTCCTCGTTGTACTGAAGCAGACGCTCGCGCTGACTCTCGTCGCGCACCGCGCCGTCCAGACCCACCGCGGCGGCGTACCACTCCATCGACGCCTCGCCGCCCGCCTCGTCGTCGCGCCAGTTGAATCCGGTCACCGGAGCGATGCGCTTGAGTCCCTTGCCCTTCGGGCACACGAAGTTGTCGTTGACGGCCTCGAACACGTCCACCCACTCGCGGGATGCGATGAAGGCGTCCACCGCGGTCCGCGACGGAACACCCGGCATGTCGGCGAACCGGTCGGCGCTGCCGCGCAGCCACCGGTTCTCGGCATGCTGCGAATAGCAGTAGGCGGCGAAGGTCTTGCCTGCGGCACGCGCCGCATCGCGTTCGGCTGTCAGCCACGCCCAGAACTGCGCGAACGACCGCCCCTCGTCGCGCGTGGGCAGCGGATCCCACGTGACGAACGGACGATAGGCCACCGGCCGCGCCGGATCGGTGTTGTCGGTCAGGAGTGTGCCCCACATGTACGCACCGCGCTCGGAATAGCTCTCCATGTCTACGTCGACCTCGACATCGGCCCGCTGGACGCGCGGGCGGTCGTGCCGCCGGACCAGCGGGATGTCGCGGACCCAGCACTTCGCGGACACGACGGTGTCGTCGAAGCGC
Organism: Gordonia sp. PS3; assembly: GCF_041950545.1. NCBI lineage: Bacteria > Bacillati > Actinomycetota > Actinomycetes > Mycobacteriales > Gordoniaceae > Gordonia > Gordonia sp. PS3. The sequence goes on from NZ_CP169524.1 coordinate 3,678,418, forward strand.
ACCGCACCCACCCACTCGGCCGGCTCCGCGCCGCGATAATCGGCGAGCTGATCGATGGTGACGACCCCGATGTCGCGGAGAATCTGCCCCTGGTTCCCGCCGACCACCAGACTCACGTCACGTTTCTCGGTGAGTTCGGCCTCGCATCGCGGCCACCAGTGACAACTGCGGCACTCGCTCACCCGTCGGGGCGAGGTCGCGATGTCCCCCGCGGCGATCGCCCGGCGGCGATCGAAGGTCTCGTCGTAGTCGTGGGCCGATTCGCCGAGCGGGACCACGACGATGCAGTCGGCGTCGAGACCGATCAGTCCGCCGAGCGCCTCCTCCCGCGGGGCGTGCAGCCGTCCGAGGTCGTCGAGCATCGCCGCGATCTGCGCCAGCCGCATCACGTCGCCGCGCCGGCTGCGGAACGACCGCGTCGCATCCGGCTCGGGATGCCAGCCGAACAACGGACTGGTCCGCAACGTCGGCACCTCGCCCTCGCGGGGTTCGGCGATCGTCGTCGTGACACGGTGGTTGACGACGATGATCGGGAGATAGCCCTCCCCATGCCGCAGCAGCGCCTCGGCGTGACCGCGACGGCCGCGCTCCACGTCGGTCGGCAGTGCGGCCTGGAGAATCCACTGCGCCCCGCGGTCCATCGCCGCACGGGTCGCCGCCACCCGGTCTCGGTGATCGGCCGCCTCCACCACGACCACCGTTCCCTCCGGACGGTCGCTCCAGAACCCGCGGATCAGATCGAGCACGTGACGTCGATGCGCCTGAGCTGCCTCGATCCGTCGATTCGCCTCGGCGGTCTCCGGCTTCGCGACACCGTCCGCGGCAGCCGCGGAGTCGAGCGCCAGCCGGTGCTCGCAACCCGTGAGATTCCGCGCACCGAGAATCGCAGATCCCACGTGATCGGCCTCGACTTTCCGTTTCCGAGCGGCAACACGGCCACGGGGGCCGAGTTGTTCATTACCCACAGAGACTATGCAAAGCTGGAGACAACTGATCGCAGGTGTCGGGTATCCGACGGGAAGGTCGCCATGGGACTGCTCTCATCTATGAGCTCGAAGAGGGCTCAGCGCAAGGCCGATGCGAAGGTTCGCAAGGCGGAGGAGAAGGCGATCCGCAAGCGCGCCGAGGTCCAGGCGGAGGCCGAGTCCCGCGCGAGCCGCAAGGCGCAGAAGCGTCGGCTCAAGGATGAGCACAAGTTCCACAAGCGGGCGCAGAAACAGGATCGCAAAACGGTCAAGGCCACCGGCAAGGCCCAGCAGAAGGCGGCGGCCGCCGAGGCCAAGGCGATAGCCGAACAGGCGAAGGCCGACGCCGCCGCGGCGTTCTTCACGCCGGCGAAGATGAAGCGGTACCTCGCGGTGGCCCGGATGGCGGCCCCGATCGTGGTTCCGATCGCGTATCGGGCCGCGGTCGGCGCCCGCAGCCAGGTGACCGCCGTCCAGGCCCGCCGAGCGGGCGTGTCGCCGGCGCTCCTGACCCAGTACGGCGGCCCCAGCGCATCGCTGCGGGCGCGCATCGCGGCCTGTCGCGCCACCGCGGACGAGGTCGCGGCGCTCGAGCAGTCGGCCGAGGGCAAGGCCTTCGTCTCGGCGATGTCCAGCCGCCTGGACAACCTCCAGGTCGCTGCCGATGCCGCCGACACCATGCCCGCTCAGCAGCGCAAGAACGCCCAGCGCGCCATCGACAACGAGTTGACGGCGATCGACAACGATCTGCTGGCGCGGCTCAACGTCCATCCGGTCCAGGCGGGCTGAGCCGTGACGCGCCGGGTACTCGCGCTGCTGTCCTGCCTGATCGTTGCGGCCGCCGGTCTGCTGACCGGCGGCGCGACCCTCGGCCGCGCCCCCTCGACCGCGGCACCGCGGTGCGTCGACGTGCACGTCCTGTTCGCGCGCGGCACCGTCGAGGAGGCTCCCCCGCTGGGCGTCACCGGGATCGCGTTCGGCAACGCCGTCAGGAACCGGTTGCCCGGTAAGTCTGTCCGCATCGAAGCCGTCGACTACGCCGCGAGCGGCAACTTCACCGACCGGCTCGCGTTCGCGCGCACCTTCGTCGACGGAGTCAAGACCGCGCAGCGGCGGGTGAAGTCGATCGCCGCCGCGTGCCCGGACACGCGGATCGTCATCGGTGGCTACTCGCAGGGCGGCGCACTCGCCGGATACGCGATCAGTTCGGCCTACCGGGTCCCCGATCGCTATCAGCAGTACCGCACATACGTGCCCGAACCCCTGCCCGCGGCCGTCGCGCCCCACATCGCCGCCGTAGTGGAGTTCGCACCGCCGTCGGCGCGCTTCCTCCGCGAGGCAGGCGCTCCCCCGGTCCAGCCGCAGGCGGTCTACCGGAACCGGACCGTCGAGTACTGCATCCAGGGCGACACGATCTGCAACGGCGCACCGCTCGGCGGCCCGAACGCGCTGCACCTGCTGTACTCGGTGAACGGCATGGCCGATCAGGCCGCCGATTACGTCGCCCGGCACCTGTAGCGCGACCCGCGAGCCCCGGCCCGGTACCCCGCTCAGCTCAGGGCGATCAGCGACAGCGGGTCCGAGAGCGCGTCGGCGACCGTCACCAGGAAGACCGAGCCCTGCTCGCCGTCGACGAGCCGATGGTCGAAGGAGAGGCTGAGGGTCGTCACCTGCCGCAACGCGATCTCACCCTGCCATTCCCAGGGTCGAGGCCGGACCGCGCCGAAGCAGAGGATCGCCGCCTCACCCGGGTTGATGATCGGCGTACCCGAGTCGACGCCGAAGACGCCCACGTTGGTGATCGAGAACGTGCCGCCGAGCAGGTCGGCGGGCGGCGTCGCACCGGCCTTCGCGACGGTCGTCAGTTCGCCCAGCGCCCGAGCGAGTTCCAGCAGGCTCATCGTGTGGGCGTTCTTGATGTTGGGGACCAGCAGTCCGCGGGGCGTGGCCGCCGCGATCCCGAGGTTCACATAGTGCTTGGTGACGATCTCCTGCGCGTCCTCGTCCCACGTCGAGTTGAGCGACGGGTTGCCGCGCAGCGCCACCAGCGCCGCCTTCGCGACGAGTGCGAGAGGTGTCAGCCGTACTCCGGAGAAGCGTCGGTGAGCGGCGAGGTCGTCGACGAGTTCGGTCATCGCCGTCACGTCCACGTCCACGAACTCGGTGACGTGCGGAGCCGTGAACGCGCTCGCCACCATCGCCTCGGCGGTGCGGCGCCGGACGCCGCGGATCGCGGTGCGCTCCTCGTCCGGCCCGGCGGCCCCCGCCGCGGTCGGCGCTGCCTCGTCGACCGCACCGGCCTTCACCGCGGTCAGATGCCGGTCGAGGTCGGCTCGAGTCACTTCGCCCGAGCGTCCGGTCGGCCGCACGTCCGTCAGGTCCACGCCGTGTTCGCGCGCGAGTTTGCGGACGGGCGGAGCGGCGAGCGGTCGTTCCGGAGCGCTGTGGCCGACCGCCCCGACGGTGTCGCGCGCGTCGGAGGCGGGCGCGGGCTTCCGCCGCCTCCGGGTGCCGCTCTCCGCCGCGACGCCGTACCCGACGAGCACGGGTTCGGGTGCCTGCGGCTCGACGGCATCGGCCTCCGGCGCATCCGCCTCGTCGCCGGCGACCCGGATGTCGATGAACGGGCTGCCGACGTCGACGGTCTCCCCCTCCTGGACGTGCAGTTTCACCACGGTGCCCGCATACGGCGACGGCAGTTCGACGGCGGCCTTCGCGGTCTCCACCTCGGCGATCACCTGGTTGAGTTCCACGGTGTCACCGACCGTCACCTCCCAGCGCACCAGTTCGGCGTCGGTGAGCCCCTCACCGAGGTCGGGCAGATCGAAGGTCGAGATGACGGACATGCCGGGTCCTTCCGCAGGAGTCAGTCGAGGAGTACCGCGTCGACGGCGGCGAGGATGCGGTCGACGTCGGGCAGAAAGTGACGTTCGAGTTTCGCCGGCGGATAGGGGGTCGCGAACCCGCCGACCCGCTGGATCGGTGCCTCCAGATGGTAGAAGCACTCCGACATCACGCGGGCGGCGATCTCGGCGCCGACGCCCATGAAGACCGGCGCCTCATGCGCGATCACCAGCCGGCCGGTGCGCCGGACCGAGGCCGAGAGCGTGTCCGTGTCGAGGGGCGAGATCGATCGCAGATCGACCACTTCGACGGACCGTCCCTCGTCCTCTGCGACGGCGGCCGCCTGCAGCGCGGTGGTGACCAGCGGCCCGTAGGCCACCAGCGTGACATCCTCGCCGGGACGTGCGACGCGCGCCTTGTGGAGGGGATACGGATCGGCGTCCAGAGCCGGGTAGTCCGTCTCGCCCTTCTCCCAGTAGCGCCGTTTGGGCTCGAAGAACAGCACCGGATCGTCTGAGGCGATCGCCTGCTGGATCATCGTGTAGGCGTCTGCCGCGTTGCTGCAGGTCACCACCCGCAGACCGGCGGTCGCCGCGAAGTAGCCCTCGGGCGACTCGGAGTGATGTTCCACCGCGCCGATGCCGCCGCCGAAGGGGACCCGGATGGTGATGGGCATCGAGACATGGCCCGCGGTCCGGTAGTGCAGTTTGGCCACCTGCGACACGATCTGATCGAACCCCGGATAGATGAAGCCGTCGAACTGGATCTCGCACACCGGGCGGTAGCCGCGGAAGGCGAGCCCGACCGCTGTACCGATGATGCCGGACTCGGCGAGCGGGGTGTCGATGACCCGGCCGGTCCCGAACTCCTCCTGCAATCCGTCGGTGATGCGGAAGACCCCGCCGAGGCGACCGATGTCCTCGCCCATCAGGACGACCTTCGGATCGTCGGCGAGCGCCTTTCGCAGACCCGCGGTGACGGCCTTCCCGAGTGGAGTCGGGGCGGGCGCCGCGGCGGTCATCATGCCTCCAGGGTGTCGAGGTAGGCGGCGTACTCGCGCCGTTCGGCGTCGATCAACGGGTGCGGTTCGGCGTACACGTCGTCGAAGATCGACAGCGCAGGCGGGTCGTCCAGCGCGAGGCATCCCCGCCGGAGTTCGGCGGCCGCGGCGTCGGCGTGCTCACCGATCAGCTTCGCGTCCTCGTCCGACAGCGCACCCGCGGCCTCGAGCAGCAGGCGGATGCGCTCGATCGGGTCGCGCCGGATCCACTCGGCATCATCGGCCGCGGTGCGGTAGCGGGTGGGATCGTCGGACGTGGTGTGCGGTCCGCGGCGGTAGGTGACCGCTTCGATGAAGGTGGGGCCGCCGCCCTCTCGCGCCAGTTCCAGAGCCGCCCGGGTGACCGCCAGCACGGCCAGCACGTCGTTTCCGTCCACCCGCACGGTCGGCATCCCGTAGCCGCGGCCGCGGTTGACGATCGGCGTCTTGCTCTGCAGGGTCACCGGCTCGGAGATGGCCCACTGGTTGTTCTGGCAGAAGAAGACCACCGGCGCGGCGAAGCTCGCCGCGAAGCCCATCGCCTCCGAGACATCGCCCTGGCTGGTGGCGCCGTCGCCGAAGTAGGTGATGACCGCGCTGCCCGCACCCTCGAGGTTCAGTCCCATCCCGTAGCCCGCGGCGTGCAGGGTCTGCGCCCCGATGATGATCGCCGGAGTCGCGATGTTGTGCTCGTGCGGATCCCAGCCGGACAGTGACGTGCCGCGCCAGAACGGCATCATCTCCTCGAGCGCCACGCCGCGGCAGTAGGCGACGCCGTGTTCTCGGTAGCTCGGGAAGACGAAGTCCTCGGCGTCGAGCGCTCGGGCCGAACCGATCTGAGCGGCCTCCTGCCCGAGCAGCGGCGCCCACAGACCGAGCTGCCCCTGGCGTTGCAGCGCCGTGGCCTCGGCGTCGATGCGTCGGACGACGACCATGTCCTCGTAGAGTCTCCGCAGTTCGGCCATGTCGATGTCGTCGACGTAGGTCGAGAAGTCGGGATGGATGTGCCGCTCGCCGGTGATGGTGACGAGTTGAACGATTTCGTCGATGTCGGACACGACTGCCTCCTTCGGGACGTCCGCGTGGATCGCACGCTTCCTGGTCCGTGTGGCCACCGTCTCAGTAGATTGCAGCCTGCGCAAGGTCCATCGGGGAAATTGATCAGAATGCCCAACATCGGCACCGTTCGACGAGCGATACTGTGCGCTATGGCCAGGCTGGACCGAACCGACGCGAAGATTCTCCGTGCTCTGTGCGAGTTCCCGCGCGCCACCGGCGTGCAGTTGGCGGGACTGGTCGACATGGCGCGCAACACCGTCCAGGCGCGGATCGGGCGGTGGGAGACCGAAGGCGTGCTGGCCCCTTTCGACCGTCGCGTGCATCCGCGCGACCTCGGCTTCCCCCTGCGCGCCTATATCGCCGTGGTGGTCGACCAGCATCGCCTGGAGCAGGTGCTGGACTCGCTCGACGGGATTCCCGAAGTACTCGAAGCCGTAGGCGTCTCCGGCATCGCCGATCTGCAGCTGCTGGTGGTCGCCGCCGACGCCGACGATCTCTACCGGATCGCCGGACATGTGCTGGCCGTTCCGGGAGTGGAACGGACGACGGTATCGGTGGTGATGCACGAGGCGATCGGGTATCGGACCCTTCCGCTGATCGAGCGCCTCGCCGGCGGACGTCCGCCCGACTGACCTCTCCGACTGGTCGGTTTGTGGATCTCACCGATCTGCGGCCTACCGATTCGTGCTGATGACCAAGACGTGGATCACATCTCGTGCCTACCCTCGGAGGGGAGGACACATCTCGCCTCTTCGACCTGCCGAGGGGAAGCCCCATGGACAACACCGCTTCGATCACCGCCGCCGACTTCGACACAATCGTCGTCGGCGGCGGAATCGCCGGCGTCTCGATCGCGTACGAACTGGCCGCCCACCGATCGGTCGCCCTCGTCGAACGTGAATCGACGCTGGCCTACCACACCACCGGCCGTTCGGCCGCGACCTTCCTGGAGAGCTACGGCAACGCCACCGTGCGTGCGCTAACCCGGGCCAGCCGCGACTTCTTCGTCGCGCCGCCCGACATCGTCGACGGCCCGCTGGTGGCCGAACTGCCGTTGCTGATCGTCGCCGAGGAGACCGAGGTCGACGGACTTCGCGCCCTGTACGAGACGGTGAGTCCACGCAGCCAGACCATCGAGCTGGTCGACGGGAACGCGGCGGAACAGCTGAATCCGATGCTCCGGTCGGGTTACACCGACCTCGCGATGGTCGACTACGGTTCGCTGGAACTCGACGTTCACGGCCTGCACCAGGGCTTTCTGCGCGGGCTCCGGCGCCGGGGCGGCACCGTGCTCAAGTCGGCGGGCATCGTCGAAGCCCGCCGCGAGCGGTCGTCCTGGGTGCTGCGCGATGCGGCCGGCGACGAACTGCGCGCCCGCACCGTGGTCAACGCGGCGGGGGCGTGGTGCGACGAAGTCGCGGGCATGTTCGGCGCCGCCCCGATCGGCATCGCTCCGCTCCGCCGGACCGCGTTCATGGTTCCCGGCCCGCGGGAGACTCCTGCCCGGTCCATCGCGGCGCGCCGCACCATGACGATGTCGGCGAGCGAGGACTTCTACTTCAAACCCGACGGCGCCGGCTTCTTGTGTTCGCCCGCGGAGGAGACACCGCAGCCGCCCTCGGACGCCAAACCGGACGATCTGGAGATCGCCCGCGCGATCGAACGGCTCAACGAGGCGACGCTGCTGGCCGTGCGCAGCGTCTCGACGTCGTGGGCCGGCCTCCGCAGCTTCACCGCCGACCGCACGCCGGTGGTCGGACCCGATCCCGCGGTCGACGGCCTCTTCTGGTTCGCAGGCCAGGGCGGCTACGGAATCCAGATGGCTCCGGCGCTCGCGCGCGCCGGAGCGTCGCTGGCACTCACCGGCGATCTGCCCGCCGACCTCGCCGACTTCGGCATCACGGCGGCGTCCCTGGCGCCCGGCCGATCGGCCCTGGCCGCCTGAGGGTCAGGCGGCCGGGCCCGGCGGCATCAGTTCGCGAGCAGCCCTGCCCACACCAGCCCTTCCCGTTCAGCGAGCACCGCCGCCCGTGCCCGCGACGACGTGCCCGTTTTGGCCAGGATCGAACTGACGTGGGCGGCGACGGTGCGTTCGCGAACGCCGGTGCGGATGGAGATCGAATAGTTCGACAGCCCCGCCCAGACGTACGAGAGCACCTCGGTCTCCCGATGCGTCAGTCCATACGGGACAGGCGCGTCAAGCACCGTCACGGACGCACCGTCGGGAAAGTAGCGGACCTGGACCCGAAACGGACGACCGTCCGCCGCCGACCACAGACAGCGCACATCACGTCGATCGCGAACGCGGCTCAGACTGGCCGCCAGAGCCCTCAGCCGACTCCCCTCGGGCCCACCCGGCGCGAGCAGCGTCTCCACGCGGCCGTCCGAGCAGACGATCAGCCGGGCCACGGTCTGCACGGAAGCATCGTCACCCGTCCCGTGGACCGGTTCGGTCCGCGGGAGTTCGCTGCGGCACAGACCGGCCAGGATGGGGCGGACCCGATGCAACGCCACCATCCCGGACTCGGTGGGCCGACTCCGGCAGGTCGTACTCAGGTGGAGGTCGCCGACGTAGCCGTCGGTCTCGTCGACGATCCTCATCGACACCCCGCCCCGGTATCCGGCAGGGATGAGAAGGTCGCGGGTCATGGCGCTGGACACGAACTCCTCACCCACGTCCCGCCAGCTGCGGAGGGGCCGGACGGGGTCGTCGGCCAGCGCCCGGTAACTGGGTCCGCGGGTGAAATCGCCGGTGATCGCCTCGACCAGCGGCGGCGAATACTCCTGAACCGCCAGAACCGGACCGGTCCGGACACCATCCGGTCCGGCGAGCAGACCAGCGACCGCGCCCGTCGCATTCATCAGCACTTGCAGAACGCTCCGGGCGCGGTCGACGGATTCGGCGACGCAGATCTCGGCCAGTTCGAACCCCAGCGACCCGATGCCATCGGCCATGCACCACTCCGTCCGTCGACCTCAGACCAGGATCTCCGCAGCCCGAGCTCCTGACAAGTCCCCGTCAGCTGATCGCCGAGGCGTGAACGCGCGGACGACGGTCCGACCATCCGGCGGCCCGCTCGTACTCGCCGGCCAACTGCATCAGCAGCCCGTCCTCGTTGATGCGCCCGGCGAACTGCACACCGATCGGCAGACCGGTGGAACTCGGCCGTGCCGGAACGCTCACCGCCGGGGTCCCGGTGAGATTCTGCAACGGCGTGAAGCTGACGGTGTCGAAGATCCTCCGAGTCCACTCCTCGTGGCTCAACGAGGAGTCGTCGGAGTCGAGATGACCGAGAACAGGCGCGACCGTGTTGGTGGTCGGGGTCAGCAGCACATCGTAGTCCCGATAGAACGCGGCGACCGACCGGGTGATCGTGTTCACCACGGCCGACGCTTCCGCCATGTCGAGCACGGTCAGCGACCTGCCGTACTCCCAGCCCTTCAGGATCGCGGCTTCAAGGGTCTCCGGCCCGGGTTCCAGGCCGGACATCGCGCTGATCCCCGCGATCGACTCGGCGACGAACCCGCCCCAGTAGCGGTAGTGCGCCTCCATGAACTGGTCCCAGTCGAAGGACGGCGTCGCGACCTCCACACGATGGCCGAGATCCTGCAGCGTCTGCGCTGCGGCCTCCACCGAGGCCACGACCTCCGGATCGACGTACGTGCCAGCCCACGACTCGGTGTGGACGGCGATGCGCAATCGCCTCGGGTCCTGCCGAGCGAGCCCGGCGAAGCCGTAGTCCTCGCCGGACCAGGCGTACTTGTCACCCGGTGCGGCTCCGCAGATCGTGTCGAACACGGTCGCGGTGTCGCGCACCGACCTGGTCACCACCGACTCCGCCGCGCACCCGTACAAGGCCTCCTGCATGTCCGGCGCCAGGCTGACCCGCCCACGACTCGGTTTGAATCCGACCAGACCGTTGTACGCCGCCGGAATCCTCGTCGAACCGCCGCCGTCGTTCGCATGCGCGACGGGCACCGCACCGGCCGCCACCAACGCGGCCGAGCCGCCGCTGGATCCGCCCGCCGACCGGGAGGTGTCCCACGGGTTGCGGGTCGATCCCGACGTCACCGGCTCGGTGTTCGCGTTGTAGCCCAGCTCCGGGGTCGTGGACGTGGCCAGCGTCGCCAGACCGCTCGCGCGGAACCGCGACATCAGTTCGGTGTCGTGATCGAACACGACGCCGTCGGGGCCCGTCAGCCGGGTGCCCATCCACGTCCGGACTCCGGCCGCGTGGCAGATGAGGTCTTTGATGACGAACGGGACGCCACCCAGCGGACCGTCGGACGAGTACTCGAGCGGTTCCTCGAACGGTCCGGCGACGACGGCGTTGAGATCGTCGTTGACTGTGGCGAGTGCTTCGCGCGCGGCGGCGTGGACTTCGTCGGCACCGACCTGACCGGTCGAGATCAGCTCGGCCAGACCGGTGGCGTCGTGGGTGGTGTACTCGTCGAGGTGCATCAGGGACTCCTTGTCGAAACTATGAGGTGTCCCACAGTTCACTCGGAGCCGTCGACAGGAGCCATTGGCAGATCTGCCACCTTGACGATAGGCCCGGCCGCGGGTAGCGCGACCGGGCCTCGAACCCACGCTTACCGGCCGGGCAGGTACTTGAGCGACTTGATGATCTGCGGAGTCAGCTTCAAGTACAGGCTCTGCGGGATCCCGCGGATGCCGTCGAGACCGATGAACCGCTGGGTGGCGATGGTCTGCGGCTCGGTGTACTTGAGCAGCCCCTCCTCACCGTGTCGGCGTCCCATGCCCGAGATGCCCATGCCGCCCATCGGAGCTGCCGTGGAACCCCATGCGGCGGCGTAGCCCTCGTTGATGTTGACCGTGCCCGCGTGGATCTGCTCGGCGATCTTCTGCGCTTCGTCGTTGCTGCCCGCGAAGACGCTGGCGTTGAGACCGTACTCGGTGTCGTTGGCGCGCTTGATCGCCTCGTCGGTGGAGTCGACCGGGTAGATCGACACCAGCGGGCCGAAGGTCTCGTCCGCGTAGCAGGTCATCTGTTCGGTGACGCCGGCGAGCACAGTCGGCTCGTAGAAGAACGGGCCCAGGTCGGCGCGCTTGCGTCCGCCGGCGAGCACCTTGGCGCCCTTGGCGACGGCGTCGGTGACGTGCGCGTCGACGGTGTCGACCTGCTGTGCCGAGGCGAGCGAGCCCATGTCGGCGCTGAAGTCATAGGTGCCCGCCAGGTTCATGCCCTTGACGTGCTCGGCGAACTTCTCCGAGAACTCGTCGGCGATGGCCCGATCGACGTAGATCCGCTCGATCGAGATGCACAGCTGCCCGGAGTTCGAGTAGCACGCGCGGGCGGCACCGGCGACGGCCCGGTCGACATCGGCGTTGCGGGTGATGATCAGCGGATTCTTTCCACCGAGCTCGGCCGAGAAACCGATCAGCCGCTTGCCCGCCTGAGCCGCGAGAGTCGACCCGGTGGCCGATGATCCGGTGAACATGACGTAGTCGGTCTGCGCGACGATCGCCTGCCCGACCACCGAGCCCGGACCGGGCACCACCGCGTACAGCTCGCGCGGGAGTCCCGCCTGGTACAGGAGTTCAGCCAGCGCGAGGCAGCAGTACGGGGTGTTGCTGTCGGGCTTGATGACGACGGCGTTGCCCGCGATGAGCGCGGCCACCGCGTCGGAGACCGCCAGCGTCAGCGGGTAGTTCCACGGGCTGATGACGCCGACGACGCCCTTGGGCTGGTAGCGGACCCGAGTGTCGGTCGCGCCCGGAAGCATGCCCTGCACCTTGCGATCGGCAAGCATCTTCGGACCGTGCTGCGCGTAGAAGCGGGCGGTCAGCGCGACGTCGATGACCTCTTCCTGCGCGTAGATCCGCGCCTTGCCGGTCTCGGCCTGCGCGATGTCCATGAGCTCCTCGGCGTGGTCGTTGACCAGCTCGGAGAAGCGGTTGATCACCTTGGCTCGGTCGGCGGCCGAACGATCGCCCCACGCGCTCTGAGCGGCGCGGGCGCGGGCCACGGCCAACTCGAGATCCTCGGCGGTGCCCACTGGCACGGTCGCCATCTCGACGCCGCTGTAGGCCTCGAGCACCGGCCGGGTCGGGCGGTCGGCCGGGTTGTCGATCGCGGCCAGCGCGGCCAGACGCTGGAAGTATGCGGGTGCGGGCTTCGGCATGATGTGCTCCTAGAGTTCTGTGGCCTGCGGTCAGGCTTGGGGCGCGACGAGGACGATGCCGTCGTCGTCGGAGTAGACGATGTCGCCCGGATTGAAGGTGACGCCGCCGAGCTCCACCGGCACGTCCCGTTCGCCCGCACCGGTCTTCGTCGACTTGCGCGGGTTGGTCCCGAGCGCCTTGACGCCGATGGCCATGCCGCCGATGGTCTTCGCGTCGCGGATGGCGCCGTTGGCGATGATTCCCACCCAGCCGTTGGACCGACCGAGTTCGGCGATGATGTCGCCGACGAGCGCGGTGTGCACCGACGCGTCGCCGTCGATCACGAGCACGCCGCCCGGGTTGGGCTCCGACAGGATCGACTTGAGCAGCGCGTTGTCCTGGAAGCACCGGACCGTGGTCACGGTACCGACGAACTCACGGTTCCCGCCGTACTGGGTGAACTGGGTGTCGCAGCTCCGGACATCGGCGCCGATCTCGTCGACGAGGTCGGCGGTCGGGGTGAAGTTCAACGTGCTCATGGCCATCGATTCTAGGCGGGCGGACTCTTATCTGTAACGCCCGGTTACGTCACAGCTGCCGCAGCCGGTGAGCACCGGCTTCGGGCACCGGCTTCGGCGGCCCGCGCGGCGGCGGTAGCGTGTTCTATCCGTACGACCCGAGTCTCCACTTCCGGAAAGGCGGCCGACCGACGTGCCGAAGATCAGTGCCGACTCGCTCGCCGAGCACCGCGAGGCAGTGCTGTCGGCGTTGATCGACGGAACCGAGCGGATTCTGCTGAGCCGGGAACGGCTCACCGCGGCCTCGGTCGCCGCCGAGGCGGGCATCGCCCGGAACAGCATCTACCGCTACGTCTCCTCGATCGACGATCTGGTGGACATGGTGGTCGCGCGAGGCTTCGAGGAGTGGGCGTCGCAGGTCCGCGCGGACGTCGCCGCCGCTGCCGACCCGCGCGCCGCCGTGGTCGCCTACGTGCGCAGCAACCTCACACTCGCGGCCGGCGGCGAGCACGCTCTGCAGCGGTCACTCGCCCACGCCGGCCTGTCGGAGTCCGCCCGTGAGCGGATCTCCGACCTGCACGGACAGATCGCAGCCGTGCTGCACGAGGCGGTCGCGCGTTCCGGCGCCGCGCACCCCGACCTGGTCATCGCCGCGGTCGGGGCGCTCGTGGACTCCTCACTCGCGCTGGTCGGTCCGGAACAGGACTCGGAGTCGGTCATCGACTTCATGTGCGGCGCCGCGGAGGCGATCGTCGACTCCGACTGAGCCCAGTTAGGGACACCCTGTCGCGATCATGTACCGTCCTTCGCGACATAGTGTCTCTAAGATGGGAGCGATGGTGTTCATCGCATTGCGTGAACTGCGAGCGGCCTGGGGCCGCTTCGCGATGATCGGCCTGGTGGTCGCGCTGGTCGCGGCCCTGGTCGGAATGGTGTCGGGCTTCACGATCGGCCTGGGCAACGACACGGTGTCGGCGCTGCGTGCGCTCAACGCCCAGTCCGTGGCCTTCGCCGACGGAACCTCCGACTTCAACCGGAGCGTGATCTCGGCGAAAGACGTGGACGCCTGGCGATTCCAGTCCGGCGTCGAGGCGGCGCCGATGGGCGTCACCATGTCGCACGGCGAGACGGAGAAGGGCACGATGGTCGACCTCGCGGTCTTCGGCGTCGATCCGGACGGTCCGCTGGCTCCGGACACCGAGAGCGGTGATCGACTGACGCCGGCACCCGGCGAAGTGGTCGTCTCCGAGAAGCTGCACGACGACGGCGTCGGCATCGGCGACGTGCTCGCGATCGACAACAGCGACGTCCGACTGCGGGTGGTCGGTATCTCCGAGGCCCGCTCGTACGGGCACGTCCCCGCCGCGTACACCTCGCTCGACACCTGGCGGACCATCCGGTACGGCACCACCGATCTGGGCCCGCGCCAGCAGGGAACCGCCGCCGCCGTGGTCATCGTCGGCGGGACGCCGCCCGATACGCTCGGCGGCACCACCACGCAGAGCGAGGACGTCCTGCTCGCCGCGGCTCCCGGCTACTCCGGCGAGCGGCTCACCATGAACTCGATCCTCGCCTTCCTCTACGTGATCGCTCCGCTGATCGTCGCCGCGTTCTTCGCCGTCTGGGTGCTGCAGCGTCAGGGCGTGTACGCGTTGCAGCGGGCGCTCGGCGTGTCTCGCTGGTCGCTGATCGGTTCCGCACTCGCCCAGGCCGCGGTGGTCGTCGCGCTCTCCACCATCATCGGCTCGGCGGTCGCGTATCTGCTCGGCCTGTTGCTCGGCGACGCCGTTCCCTTCGACCTCTCGTTCTCGTCCCTGGCGACGACCACGCTGGCGGTGATCGCGGCATCGCTCGTCGGCTCCGCCGTCACCCTCCGCTGGGTGGTCTCCGCCGATCCCCTGACCATGCTGGGAGCATCCCGATGAGCCTCGATCTCCGCGACGTCCGCGTCGAATACCACTCGGGTGAGGAGCGTCTCACCGTCCTCGACGGATTCGACGCGACCTTCCGAGCCGGTGAGGCCACGGCCATCGTCGGCCCGTCGGGCTCGGGCAAGTCCACCCTTCTCGGTGTGTGCGGCATCCTGCGACAGCCCGACAGCGGGAGCGTCACCCTCGACGACACCGAGGTCACGGGCCTGTCGGTCCGCGCCCGCGACCGGATGCGGCGCACCCGGGTGGGATACGTGTTCCAGTCCGGCAACCTGTTTCCCGGACTCACCGTTCTCGACCAGGTGCTGGCCCAGGCCGTCATCTCCGGACGCCGACCGTCGCAGGCCCGCGACCGCGCCCTGCACCTGCTCGATGAAGTGGGGCTGGCCGGACACGAGAAGCAGCGGCCCGATGAACTCTCCGGCGGCCAGCGTCAGCGAGTCGCGATCGCACGCGCCCTGGTCCACGAGCCACGACTGCTGCTGATCGACGAGCCGACGGCTGCGGTGGACCGCAGCCAGGCCGGCCGCATCACCGCCCTGATCAAGCAGGTGACCGCCGAGTCCGGCTGCATCACGGTCATCGCGACCCACGACCCCGAGGTGATGGCCGCGGCAGACAGCACGCTGTCGCTCGCCGCGGTCTGACCGCACGCGCTCGAAAACTTTGGCTCCCGGACCGGTCTCACAGCCCGTTCCGGGAGCCAAAGTTTTCGGGGTCTATTGGTGCGGCTTGGCCAGCGGGAACGCAAGCGACTCGCGGATTGACTGACCGGTGATCAACATGACGATGCGGTCCACGCCGAGGCCGAGGCCGCCGGTCGGAGGCATCGCGTACTCGAGCGCGGTGAGGAAGTCCTCGTCGAGTTCCATCGCCTCCGAGTCACCGCCCGCCGCCAGGATCGACTGCTCGGTGAGCCTCGTGCGCTGTTCCACCGGGTCCGTCAGTTCGGTGTAGGCGGTGCCGAGTTCCACACCCCAGGCCACCAGATCCCAGCGCTCCGCGAGGCCGTCGACGAGGCGGTGCGCGCGGGTGAGCGGCGACGTCGAGGTCGGGAAGTCCTTGTAGAACGTCGGGAACGTGGTCCGTGCCTCCACCAGGTGTTCGTACAGTTCCAGGACCAGATGCCCGGCGTCCCAGTCGGGGCGGAACGCGATGTCGAGCCCGCGGCACACGTGCCGCAACTCGTCCACACCCGTCTCCGGAGTGATCTGCACTCCCGCAGCCTCCGACACCGCGGCGTGGACGGACTTCACCGGCCACTGTCCGGAGATGTCGACCGTCTCCACGCCGGCGTCCCCGGTGCGCTCGATCACCGCCCGCCCGTTGGCGGCGGTGGCCGCTGCGACGATCAGCTCCCGCGCGAGCGTCATCATCGACTCGTAATCATGGTGTGCCGCATAGGCTTCCAGACTGGTGAACTCCGGGTTGTGTGAGAAATCGACGCCTTCGTTGCGGAAGTTCCGGCCGATCTCGAAGACCTTCTCGATGCCTCCCACGCACAGTCGTTTCAGGAACAGTTCGGGGGCGATGCGCAGGTACAGGTCCATGTCGTAGGCGTTGATGTGCGTGCGGAACGGGGTCGCGTTCGCCCCTCCGTGCACCTGCTGCAGGATCGGCGTCTCCACCTCCAGGAATCCCTCCGAGGCGAGATGATCGCGGAGGGCGCGGACCACGGCGCTGCGGGTCGCCAGCAGTTCGCGGCTGCGAGCGTTGACCGCCAGGTCGAGGTAGCGCTGCCGCACCCGGGCCTCCGGATCGGTGAGACCGCTCCATTTGTCCGGAAGCGGGTGCAGACACTTGCCGTTCAGACGCCACTGCGTCGCGAGCACCGACAGCTCGCCCGATCGGCTGGTCCCGATGGTTCCGGTGATCTCGACGAGGTCTCCTAGATCCACGGTGGAAGCGAAGTCGAGCGAGTGCTCCCCCATCGCCGCGGGCTCCACGAGGATCTGGATCTCGCCGCTCTGGTCGTGCACGTCGGCAAACGTGACTCGACCGAAATCGCGTTTGCGCGTGAGCCTTCCGGCGATGCGCACTACGGTCCCGAGCGGCGCGGCCGCGGCCTGGGCCACGGTGTGCGTGGGCGGTTGCGCCACCGGGTACGGGTCCACTCCGTCGTCGATCAGCCGCTCCAGCTTGTCCAGCCGCACGCGCACCTGTTCGGGCCGACGCACCTCGGCGATCCCTCGGGTCCGCGACTCCGATTCGAGTTCGGCGACCAGTTCGTCGACGTCGATGCCGTCCGGGACCGACGACGCACCGCTCCGATAGTGCCTGGCCCGCCAGTGCTTGCCGGGAAGCTGGACGAATCCCTCGGCGACCATCGCGGCCAGAGCGACGCGTGGAATCACCTTGGCGTCTTCGTAGCAGATGTAGCGCGGCTTCCACCGGGGCTGATACTTCGCATTCGACTTGTACAGCGACTCCATCTGGAAGAACTTCGAGAAGAACTTCAGCACCGCGTACACCAGCCGCAGCACCGGTCGGGCCCCCACCTGCGGCCCGTGCTCGAAGACGTCTCGGAAGGTGGCGAAGTTGAGGGAGATCTTCGTGACGCCGACCGACTCGGCGTTCTGCGCCAGCTCGGACACCATGGTCTCCACCACGCCGTTCGGGCCGTTGCGGTCGCGCCGCATCAGGTCCAGCGAGACACCGCTGCGGCCCCAGGGAACGAACGACAGCATGCCGATGACCTTCTCGTCGGCGGTGCCCTCGGCCTCCACCGCCTCGACGAGCAGTGCGTCGCCGTCCGCCGGGTCACCCACCCGGCCCAGCGCCATCGCGAAGCCGCGCTCCTGCTCGGTGTCGCGCCATTCGTCGGCGCGCCGGACCACTCCTTCCACCTCGGCCCACGGCAGTTCGCTCATGCGCCGCATCCGGACGGTCACACCGAGCCGTCTGACCCGCGACACCGACCCCCGCACACCCTTCATGGTGGGCCCGGACAGGCTGAAGTCGGCCGCGTTCAGGATCGCCTCGTCGCCGAGGTTGATCGCGTCGAGGCCGGCAGCGTGCAGGACTTCGGCTCCCCTGGTGCTGGCGCCGAGCACTGCCGGATGCCACCCATAGGTCTCGCAGAGTGCGAAGAACTCGGCGATGGCCTCGGTCCAGGAGTCCGGATCGCCCACGGGATCGCCGCCGGCGAGCGCTGTCGACATCTCCACTCGATAGGTGATCGCCGCACGTCCGTCGGGGGAGAAGACGACCGCCTTGTCGCGCCGCGTCGAGAAGTAGCCGAGCGAGTCCTCGTCGCCGTAGGCGTCCACAAGTGCACGCACCAGGCGTTCGTCCTCGGCGGTCATGAGCGAGCTGAGCCGCTGCGACCGGAACAGCACGACGGCCGCACAGATCAGCGCGAGCGCCCCGAACAGACCGAGCAGCCAGTTCACCATCCAGGGCGCGTGATGATTCGCGAAGGGTTTCACATCGATGGTCGCGAAGGCGACCACGTGGTTGAAGGCGTACGGCAGCCGTTCGTTCGGTGCCACGGTACCGGGTGCGACGCTGAGCAGCGCCCAGCCGGCGAGGGTTCCGGCGGCCAGCCCGCCGACCAGCACCACCGCCGCCCACCGGAGCGCGCCGCGCCGGACACGGGTGTTGAACTGCCGGTAGCCCGCGATCAGCACGACCATCAGCGCGATGTTGACGATCAGACCGCTCACCGACTGCCGCCACTCGTCCGCCCAGCCCGGGTCCGACGCGGCGACCAGGACCACCAGCAGGTTCAGCACGGTGTAGAGCGATAAGTAGGCGACCGTGATCCACCACGCCACACGTTTGCGCAGCGACAGCGACACCGCGAGCAGCCCCAGAACCACCGTCCACGCGAGGCTGGTGCTGGGCATGGGGAACAGGTAGTCGTCGACGAACATCCGCGGAATGCGGACCAGATGCCGGAACGGCGGGATCAGCGTCGACAGCAGTGAGACGGTCGCGAGCAGCCCCACGACGGTCCCCGCGATCCGCGGTATCCGCCGGCCGAAGCCGCTGGGATTGGAGATGCGCCGGACGATCGCGGACGATCGACGATTGGCGGTCGCGTGTCGACTCGCCTCCCGCGTCGCCGCACTCGGCATCGCGTCACGGGATCCGTTCTCCAGTTCTGGCATGCCTTCAAATTATCCGGGCGCCCGGCCGGCGGAGAAGGACGCGCGGCACAATGCAGGAGTGGATCAGATCGAAATCCGGGATGACAGCATCCGACTCGGGCAGTTCCTGAAGCTTGCGAACCTGATCGAGTCCGGGGCCGACGCCAAGGCGGTGATCGCCGACGGGCTGGTCACGGTCAACGGCCGGCCGGAGATCCGCCGCGGCCGTCAGCTGCGCGACGGCGACGTGGTCGAGCTGGGCGGAATCAGCGTGCGAGTTTCAGCTCCGTGAGCTCCTGCTGAGTGACGAGACGTTCTCGCTGCTCAGACAGCTCCCGCGGAACACGGCGCCAGTTGCCGACGACACGCGCGAGCATCGTTCGCGGGGTCTTGCGTCGTTGGCGACTCGTCGGCATGTCTGTCCTTTCCGCTCCGAGCCCGCAGTAGGCTCACTCCCTATCCAGAGTGTCGTCGACGACGCACCACGCGTTAGCCTCCGGCGCGGAAAGAGTCCGGTTTCACTCACGGGCCGCGGTATGAGCCAGGTCGGCCGGACACCTCCCCCGCGCCCTCTAGGTGCGCGCATACTACAGAGACCACCGGCCCCGAAGGAGCGAGACATGGCAGAGTCGATCGCAACGTACATCGCATTGCCCGGCACCACAGCCGAGGCAATGCAGCACTGGCACGACGTCTTCGGAGGGGAGCTCCAGATCCTCCGCTACGGAGACAACCCGATGCCCGGAATGCCCTTCGACCCCGACCCGCAGGCGGTAGCGCACGCGACTCTGGTGACGAACGCAGGCATCATCGCCGGCGCCGACGCGATGCCGGACGGTCACGACTACGCCGTGCAGGGAACGGCCTACTCGCTGCTCTACACGACGGACACTCCGGACCAGGCGCGCACCTACCTCCAGCGGTTGGTCGAGGGCGGCGGCCGCGAGGCCATGCCCTTCGCCCGCGCGCCCTGGGGCGGATGGTACGGCCAGGTGTTCGACCGATTCGGCGTGATGTGGGCGTTCTCCTGCGCGGGAGAGTAGTGAGACGGCGGTCGGACCCCGGCCGCGGTGAGCCCGAGGCGGCCCGACACCGCAGTGCCGGGCCGCCGCCGCGTAGGTCACGCAGCGTAGGTCACGCCGCGTATACGCCCAACCGGCGCGGCTCCTCCACCACCGAGTAGTGCGATGCGTCGCCGGCGATGATCCGGCTGCTCTCGCCGTCGATGCTCACCGGGACGTCGCCGGCGAGCGTGATCCGGTGCAGTTCCCGCTTCTGCCCGCCGAAGTCGGCGATGCCGTAGTGCTGCGTGGCACGGTTGTCCCAGATCGCCACATCGCCGAGACTCCAATTCCACCGGAAGGTGTTCTCGAGCCGGGTGATTCGGTTCTGCAGCAGCTGGTACAGCGGACCGAACTCGGCGGGCTTTAGCGCCGGGAACTCCTTGACGAAATGTCCGAGCAGCAGACTCCGCTCCCCGGTCTCCGGATGCACCCGCACCACCGGATGGAGCGTCTCGTACGCGGCGCTCGTGAACTCGCGGTAGTGGTCGGCGCGACGGCGCGTCTCCTCGTCACCGCCGTCGTGTTCGGCGGTCACGTAGTCGTAGAAGTTGGTGTGCTTGGCCCACAGCCCGTCGACCAGCGCCCGCAGCGGCGCGGGCAGTTGCTCGTAGGCCGCCACGGTCGAGGCCCAGGTGGTGGCTCCGCCCCACGCCGGCAGCGTCACCGCACGCAGGATGGACGCCTTCGGGACGCGGTCGACGAAGGAGACGTCCGTATGCCAGCTGTTGGCGGCGCCTTCGATCGTCAACAGCTGCGAACCGCGGGAGGTGACCGTGGGGTGCGGAAGAGTCGGATCGCCGAGCAGTTCGGCGAACGCGTACTGACCGTCGTCGTCGAGATGATGCTGGTCGGTGAAGACGACCACCTTGTTCGCGGCGAGGGCGAGGCGGATCGCCTCGACCTGTTCGGCGGGCAACTCCCCGCCCAGGCGCACTCCGCCGATTCTGGCGCCGATGTTCTCGCCGAGTCGGTCGACGGTGATGCCTGCTTCGGAATAGATCTTTCGCGCGGCCTCTTCGCGGTCGGCGCGATTGGAGATGGACGTGACGGTCATAGCGAGATCCCTCTCGAAGAATGTGGTTGGAATGGTGTGAATTCATCACTGAATCGGCGAATGCCGATGCTTCGCCTGTGAGTGAGGAACTGATTGATGAGATACCGATTCGGTAATTCAATGAAATCAGTCGGCTCGACCTGCCGCGAGATATTCACTCACCCTGATCGAAAGGACGCAGAGCCTCAATCCGCGTGGTCGGCGGCGTGATCGTCGATCTCTCGCCGCACGTCTTCGGGGACCCGCACCGGGCCCGGCCGGTAGGTGACGGCCACCAGGGCGGGACCGGCACGGAAGACGCCGCGACGGCGGCGCAGCTGCGGGTCGACGGCGCCGCGTGCGTCGCGACCCACCGAGATCCCGGTCCACGGCGCCATTCCGACCAGTTGCACCGCATCGGGCAGGGACGCGACCACCGTCTCATCGCCTGAGGCCGAGGCGAGCACGGTGAAGTCCCACCTCACCCGCAGTGTCGCGGCCGCCCGGAGGGTGACGGTGTCCGTTCCGGGCGGCAGAGCACCGGTGACCCGCTGGATCCGGCCGTAGGAATTGAAGGTGAACGTCAGCCGCCCGTCCTCCACCGCCAGCAGGTAGCCGCCCTGCTGGTCGCCGTGCGCGACCAGCACCCCTTCGTCCTCGGCCGACCAGCCCCGCAGTTCGACGATCACGTCGAAGTCTCGGTAGGCGATGAGCCGACTCGACCGGTACCGTTCGAGCGTCGGCGTCCCGGCCAGGATCCGGACCGGCGATGCGTACCGGCGGTCCTCGGCCGGGCGTCGCCGCTGCGGTGCGTCCGCGGTGTCGAAGAGCGGGAACACCGTGTTGTGCCAGGCCGCGGCGTCCCATGCTCGCGCCAGTTCCGCCACGAGGTCGGGATGTTCCGCGGCCACGTCGTTCGTCTCCGCGGGGTCGGTGCGCACGTCGTACAGCTGCCAGCGGGGTGCGTCGACGTGGTCAGGGCGGTGGTCGTGCAGCGACAACAGCTTCCAGCCGTCACGATAGAAACCGCGATGGCCCCCGAACTCCGCGTACTGCTCGATGTGCGGCGAGGACGCCGCCGGGTCGCGGAGCACCTCGGCGATGCTGACGCCGTCCCGTTCCACCGCGGGCACGCCCTGACGTGTCGCGGGAGTCGGCACGCCGGCCAGCTCCAGCAGAGTCGGCGCGAGGTCGGTGACGTACGAGAACTGCCGCCGGACGCCGTTGTCTCCCTCGGTCCGCGGCAGCCCGCTCGGCCACGACATCACGAACGGCACCCGCACGCCGCCTGCGAAGGTCTGCCCCTTGTAGAAGCGGAAGGGGGTGTTGGACGCCTGGCCCCAGCCGCGCGGATAATGAACGCCGAGGTCGGCCGAGCCGATCAGCTCCTCGTCGTGCGGCACGTCGCGCTCCCAGTCATCGGGCACCGGACCGTGCACGAACTGGCTGAAGTACGACCGTGTTCCGGTGGCCCCGCCCTCTGCGGTGCCACCGTTGTCGGAGGTGAACACGATGATCGTGTCCTCGAGCTCACCGAGATCCTCGAGTAGGCCGATGAGCCGCCCGACGCTCTGGTCGACGCTGTCGACGAGCGCCGCGTACACCTCCTGGTAACGCTGGTAGCGGCGCTTCTCGTCGTCGTTCAAGTCGTCCCAGCACGGCGCGTCGTAGCCGGGTTCGGTGTTGCGCTCGGCGATCGGCGTGCCGGGGTCGAACAAACCGTCGGCGATCTGTCGCGCGAAGCGTTTGCGGCGCACCTCGTCCCAGCCTTCGGCGTACCTGCCGCGGTGACGAGCCAGGTCGTCGGCTTTCGCCTGGTGCGGTCCATGCATCGCGATGTGCGCGAAGTACAGGAAGAAGGGCTTGTCCGCGTCGTGTGCGCGCAACGCTGTGATCTGGTCGATCGCCCGGTCCGTGAGATCGTCGGTGACATAGTACCCGTCGGGATACTCGTCGACGTCGACCACCGAGTTGTCGGCGATCAGCTGATTCGGGTTGAAGAACGAGTTCAAGCCCTCCAGCGAACCGTAGTAGCTGTCGAAGCCGCGCTGCAGGGGCCACGACTTCCGCGACCGCCCCGGGCTCATGTCGGCGTCCCGCACCAGATGCCACTTGCCGACAGCGAAGGTGGCGTACCCGGACTCCCGCAGTATCTCCGGCAGCGTGAGCACGTCGTCGGCCAGTTCCAGGCGCAGCCCGGGAAAGCCGGGGTCGGAGTTGGCGACGCTGCCGTAGCCCGCACGGTGCGGGTTGACGCCGGTCAGCAGCGCCGCACGCGCCGGTGAGCACACCGGTGTGGTGTGGTAGTTGCTCAGCCGGAACCCGCTCCGCGCGAGCCGGTCGATGTTCGGCGTCGGGATCTCGGCGCCGAAGGGACCGACATCGGAGTATCCGAGATCGTCGACCAGGACCACGACGATGTTCGGCGCGCCGGCCGGCGGTTCGGGCTCGGGCGGCCACCACGGCGTCGACACCGAGGTGGTGCGGCCGACTGCGCCGCCGAAATCCTCGTAACCTCGCGCGTGAGCGGGAATTGAATTGCCGTCGTTGCCGGACATCTGCCTGCTTCCTGTTCGCGTTATTCGCCGAATCAGCGTTTCGGCGCTTGCGCGAAGATGCCTCACTCTCCGATCTGCGGTCAAAGTTTAGATTCGGGCTGAACGCAACCGATTACATTCGGCCGCCACCCGCGAATGATTCCTCGAAGTCGCGCATTTCCGCGATCACCGTCCTCTTCGAGAAAGCAGACCTTCGCATGTTCCCGATTCCGCGCTCGCGAAAACCGTGGGTGCTCGCCCTGACCGTCGTCGTCGTGCTCGGCCTCGGTGGTTGCCGCAGCGCGGTCGAGGCGCAGCAGACCACCGCGACGTCCGGCCCCGTCGCGGCCGGCGGTGATCTGCGCGTGGGAGTACTCGGCGACCTCTCGCCCAAGACCTTCCTGCAGATCGGTACCGGCAGCGTCAACGGCCACGTTCTCGCGAACGTGTACGACACTCTGATCACCTACGACCACGACACCCTCACGCCGCGGCCCTCACTGGCGACCTCGTGGAGCACGGCACCGGACGGCAAGACGCTGACGCTGAATCTGCGCGAGCACGTCCGCTTCCACGACGGCCGCCCGTTCACCTCGACAGACGTTCGCGCGTCGCTCCAGGCGTACCTGGGCGGTCCGTGGACACCGCAGTTCAAGCGCACCGCGGCCGCCATCACCTCGTACGACGTCAGCGATCCCCACCGCATCGTGCTGACGTTCGCGCACCCCACGGGCAACGTCTTCGACCTGCTCGACTCCGCGCCCGTCCTCGACGGATCCAAGATCGATGAACTCAAGGCCGGCAAGTCGTTCAACGGCACCGGCCCGTTCCGGTTCGACTCGTGGACGCCGAACTCCTCGGTGCGTCTGGTCCGCAACACCGGGTACTGGGGCGGGTCGGCGCCGCTCGACGCCGTCACCTTCGTCGAAGCCCGCGATCCCAAGTCGCTCTACACCCGGCTGCGCACCGGACAGCTCGACGTGGCCAGCGGACTGACCGACAGCGACCACCAGATCGCCACGCGCCGTTACGGCTTCAGCGACATTCAGCTCACCGGCGGCGAGTCCCAGGTGTATGTGGGCGTCAATGTGGCCAACCCAGCGCTCGGCGACCCCCGGGTGCGTCGCGCCATCGCCTACGCGGTCGACAGGGATCGGATCATCAAGGACGTCTATCGCGGCTCCGGCTATCCGGTGAATCTGCCGTGGCCCCGGACCTCGCCCGCCTACGACGAGTCGGGCAACCGTACCTATCGCCGGGATCTCCAGCGGGCCCGCGACCTCCTGCGTGAGGCCGGGCCGGTCCCGCCGATCGACCTCGACTACACCACCGGCGGCTCGGACCGGATCGTTGCGGAGATCATCCAGTCGAACCTGCGCGAGGTCGGGATCACCGCGAATCTCGTTCCCAATGACCGGACCGTGCAGGCCACCAAACTGATCGGCGGTCAGTTCTCCGGGCTGTGGATACTGCAGCATGCCTTCGCGCAGTTCACACCGTCGACGCTGGCGGTCTCGGCGTATCCGTTCAACGCAGCCAAGAACTCCTCGAACTACTCGAGCGCCGAGTACTCGTCGGCGGCCGACGCCGCCTGGAAGATCGCCGATCCGGCGTCTCCGCAGGCTCTGGACGCCTATCGCCGACTCGACCGTGTCTGGCTCGACGACCTCTTCCTGATCGAGATCGGTGTCGTCATCTCGAGCGTGACCGCGGCGCCGACGGTCCACGGAGTCGACTGGGACCGCCGCGACCAGCTCCATTTCGATCACACCAGCCTCGCCACCTCTGATCGGAGGTCCTGACCATGACCAGATATCTCATTCGCCGGATTCCGACGGCCGTCGTCGTTCTGCTCGCCGCCTCTCTGCTCGTGTTCGCCGTGCTCCGGCTCATCCCCGGAGGTCCGGAATCGGCTCTGGCGGGTCCCGACGCCGGGCCGGAGCAACTCGCCGCCATCCGTCATGACCTCGGACTCGACCGTGGCTTCTTCAGTCAGTATTGGGCATGGATCAGCGCCCTGGTCACCCTCGACTTCGGAACCAGCTACCAGGTGGGCGGCGACATCGGCGATCTGATCTCCTTCGGCCTCACCAACACCCTCGTGCTGACCGCGGCTGCGACCACGGTGGCGGTGAGCCTCGGGCTGGCGTTGTCGCTGAGCGCCGTGATCTGGCGAGGACGGGTACTCAACGCGGTCCTCACCGGGATCAACGCGGTCGCGATAGCGTTGCCCACCTTCGTGGTCGGCACTGTCCTGATCGCCCTCTTCGGCATCCGCTGGCGAGTACTGCCCGCAGGCGGCACCCCGCCCAACGGACTCACCGACGACCTCGGGATCACCGCGCAGTATCTGCTGTTGCCCGCCCTCACCCTCGGGCTTCCCGCCGGGGCGATGCTGGCGCGGTTCCTCACCGAAGCCCTGCGGACCGAACTCGCACAGCCGTACGCCACCACTGCGATCGCCACCGGCGCGACCCGTCGTGATGTCGTCCTCAAGCACGCTCTGCGCAACGCGCTGCCGTCCACCGTCACCGCTTTCGGTCTGATCGTCGGCGCATTGCTCGGCGGGGCGGTGCTCGTCGAATCGATCTTCGGTTGGCCGGGGCTCGGGTTGCTCACCGAAGAGGGCATCTCCGCCCGCGACTACCCCCTCGTCCAGGTGCTCGTGCTCCTGTCGGTCACCGCGTTCGTGCTGATTCAGCTCGCCGCCGACGTCGTACACGCCTGGCTCGACCCTCGAATCCGACTGGCAGGTGCACAGTGACTCGTTCTTCCGACGCCCGACCATCCGACCCCAGGCCCGGGGTGCTGATACCGCAGCCACCATCCAGTTCGTCCGGCGAAGCCCTGCCCGTCGGTCCGGGACTGCTGCCGGAGGCACCCGCAGACCGTGACGAGACACGCGCGCGGCTGCCGCTCTACCGGAGCCTCCTACGCGGCTCCGGCCTCGTCGGGACCGTTCTCGTCCTCGCTGTCGTCGCCGCCGGGGTATTCGGTCCCCTTTTCCTCTCGCACGGCGCCGACCAGCAGATCGAGGGTGCGTATCTGCTTGCGCCCAGCGCCGATCACTGGTTCGGCACCGACGACGTGAACCGCGACGTCCTCGCACGCACTCTCGTCGGCATCCGCGTGGACCTGCTCATCATTCTCATCGCCGTCCCCATCGGTGCCGCCCTCGGCACGCTCGTCGGGCTTGTGTCGGTCACCGTGCCGCTCGCCGACAGCGTCGCGCAGCGCGTCTTCGACGTGATTCTCGCTTTCCCGGCGCTGATCCTCGGCATCGCGCTGGCCGCGATCCTGGGTCCCGGCGCGCTCACGGTCGGCATCGTCATCGCGGTCGCCGAGATCCCCGTCTTCGGCCGACTGGTGCGGACCTCGGTACTGCGAGTACGCGAGCAGCCGTATGTCGAAGCAGCGCGGGTCAGCGGCGCCGGGACCGGACGGATCCTGCTGCGGCATGTGCTGCCGAACTCGGTGGAGGCGCTCGGCGTGCAGTTCGCGCTGTCGCTGTCGCTCGGGGTCTTCATCGAAGGTGCGCTGGGCTATCTGGGGATCGGCGTCGTCCCATCGACTCCGTCGCTCGGCGGCCTCATCGCCGCCGGAAACAACTACCTGGAGACCAATCCGTGGTTCTCGCTCGGACCACTGTTCGTCATCTCCGCTCTCGTACTCGGGCTCTACCTGATCGCCCAGTCGATCTCGAACGACAGAAGGAACCTCCGATGACCGCCGCGTCCTCCCCCGCCGTACCCGTACCGTCCGTTCCTCCGGCCCTGGAAGTGACCGACCTGCACGTGCGGTTCGCCTATCCGCGTCCGGCGGTCTCCGGAATCAGCCTCCGCGTCGATCGCGGCGAAATCGTCGCTCTCGTAGGAGAATCCGGATCGGGCAAGACCATGACCGCACGGGCCGCGATCGGTCTCCTGCCCGACGGTGCGACGGCCACCGGTTCGGTTCGGGTCGACGGACGCGAGATTCTCGGTCTTCCGGAGAAGGACCTCGCTCGCCTTCGGGGCGACCGCGTGGCCATGGTCTTCCAGGAACCGCAGACCGCGCTGAACCCGGTCCAGACCATCGGCTGGCAGCTTCGCCAGGCGCTCACCCGGCACAGCGGTCTGTCCCGGGCGGCGGTGCGCGCCAGGGCCGTGGAACTGCTCCGACTCGTCGACCTACCTGAACCGGAGGTCCGTGTCGGCTATTATCCGCACCAGCTATCCGGCGGCCAGAAACAGCGTGTGGTCATCGCACTCGCGCTCGCCGGCGACCCGGCCCTGCTGCTCGCCGACGAGCCGACCACAGCCTTCGACGTCTCGGTGCAGCGAGAGATCCTCGAACTCCTCGTCCGTCTCCGCGAGCGCACGGGCGCAGGCATTCTGCTCATCACGCACAACCTCGGTGTCGTCGCCGAGATCGCTGACCGCGTAGTGGTGGTGCAACTCGGGGAGACGGTGGAGACCGGCGACGTGGGACGGATCTTCGCCGAGCCCTCCGCACCCTACACACGCCAGTTGCTGGCCGCCGTTCCGCGCTTGGACACCGCGTCGCGGGACAGCAGACGCCACGCCGCGCACGGACCGACGCCGGTCGTCGTGGTCGACGGCGTGACCGTCGAGCATCCGGGATCGTTCGGGTCGAACCCGCACGTAGCGCTGTCGGACGTGTCGCTGGTGGTCGAGTCCGGTGAGGTGGTCGGGGTGGTCGGCGAGTCCGGCTCCGGAAAGACGACCCTCGGGCGAGCCATCGGCGGCCTGCTGCCCCTGGCCGGCGGCCGTATCCTGCTGGATGGCGACGATCTCGCCGAACTCTCCGGCAAGGACCTCCGAGCAGCGCGGCGCCGCATCGCCTTCGTTCCGCAAGACCCGACCGCCTCTCTCGACCCGCGCTTCACCGTCGCCGAGTCCATCCGTGAGCCGCTGGAGATCCAAAGGATCGGGGACCGCCGCTCACGCGCGGCTCGGGTCGCCGAACTGCTGTCGGCCGTGCACTTGCCGACCTCGTTCGCCTCTCGCCTGCCATACGAGTTGTCGGGTGGTCAGCGTCAGCGCGTCGCCCTCGCCCGTGCGCTCTCGACGGACCCCAAACTCCTCATCGCCGACGAGCCGACGAGCGCGCTGGACGTCTCCGTCCAGGCCCGCGTATTGGAGCTGTTCGCACAGTTGCAGGCCGACATCGGCTTCGCGGCACTGTTCATCAGCCACGACCTCGCCGTCGTCCGCCAGGTGTCCGACCGCGTGACCGTCCTCAAGGCCGGGCGTGTCGTCGAGTCCGGCAGTGCGACAAGGATCTTCGTTCAGCCCGCCACCGATTACACCCGCACTCTGGTGCACGCGGTCCCCGCCCCCGACCCCGAACGAGACCGCCTCGGCCGCGAGCTGCTGCCCGCAACCTCGTAGCCCAGACCGCGCCGCGGCCCCCTCACACGAACCCCGCCGTATCAACACAGTCCACACCTGCGGGAAGCCGATCGCCGTCCCCCGAGGCTCGTCGAGTAGGCGAGCGAGCGCAGCGAGCACGCCGTGTCGAGACCGCTCTGCTCCCACCGTGTGGTGGTTTCGACTCGCTTCGCTCGCTCAACCAGCCTAAGAGGGGTGCGCGCTCAACCAGCCTACGGGAACCGCTCTCCGACTCCCTCGAGGTTTGTCGAGTAGGCGGGTGAGCGCAGCGAGCACGCCGTATCGAGACCGCTCTGCCCGTCGTGTGGTGGTTTCGACTCGCTTCGCTCGCTCAACAAGCCTAAGAGGGGTGCTCGCTCGACCGGCCTGGAATCTCCGGCTCCCTCGAGGTTTGTCGAGTAGGCGGGTGAGCGTAGCGAGCACGCCGTATCGAGACCAGCCTGCACCCCTCGTGTGGTGGTTTCGACTCGCTTCGCTCGCTCAACCAACCTGAAGAGTGCGCGTTCGCGGTCCGTCAGGCGCGCCATACCCCAGACACCACCCGCCGGCCGGGGGTCACGTCCCGGGAAATGGGTTGAGCCCCGATCAGACGGTGTCTGATCGGGGCTCAACAAGTTGTGTTCGGCGGTGTCCTACTCTCCCACACCCATTACAGTGCAGTACCATCGGCGCAGGTGGGCTTAGCTTCCGGGTTCGGAATGGGACCGGGCGTTTCCCCACCGCTATAGCCGCCGTAACAATATGAAACCATCCACACCACAACCCCTCACCAGAGTTGTGGTTTGTGTGTTGTTTCAGAAGTACATAGTGGATGAACGAGCAAACATTCTGTGTGCGTGTACGCAATCACCGAAACCGACTCACACAACCTCGTGATTCGTTGAATCCGAAAAAAGAATTGTTGGTGAGTGTTGTTGGTAAGTCCTCGGCCGATTAGTACCGGTCACCTGAACACATTACTGTGCGTACAGTTCCGGCCTATCAACCCCATCATCTGTAGGGGGCCTTACCCCACCCGAAGGTGGGTGAGAAACCTCATCTTGGAACAGGCTTCCCGCTTAGATGCTTTCAGCGGTTATCCCTTCCGAACGTAGCTAACCAGCAGTGCTCCTGGCGGAACAACTGGCACACCAGAGGTTCGTCCGTCCCGGTCCTCTCGTACTAGGGACAGGTTTCCTCAAGTTTCTACACGCGCGCGGCGGATAGAGACCGAACTGTCTCACGACGTTCTAAACCCAGCTCGCGTGCCGCTTTAATGGGCGAACAGCCCAACCCTTGGGACCTACTCCAGCCCCAGGATGCGACGAGCCGACATCGAGGTGCCAAACCATCCCGTCGATATGGACTCTTGGGGAAGATCAGCCTGTTATCCCCGGGGTACCTTTTATCCGTTGAGCGACACCGCTTCCACACGCCGGTGCCGGATCACTAGTCCCGACTTTCGTCCCTGCTCGACATGTACGTCTCACAGTCAAGCTCCCTTGTGCACTTACACTCAACACCTGATTGCCATCCAGGCTGAGGGAACCTTTGGGCGCCTCCGTTACACTTTAGGAGGCAACCGCCCCAGTTAAACTACCCACCAGGCACTGTCCCTGAACCCGATCAGGGTCCGAGGTTAGAAGCCCAATACGATCAGAGTGGTATTTCAACAACGACTCCACCCACACTAGCGTGCCGGCTTCACAGTCTCCCACCTATCCTACACAAACCGCACCGAACACCAATACCAAGCTATAGTGAAGGTCCCGGGGTCTTTTCGTCCTGCCGCGCGTAACGAGCATCTTTACTCGTACTGCAATTTCGCCGAGCCTGTGGTTGAGACAGCAGAGAAGTCGTTACGCCATTCGTGCAGGTCGGAACTTACCCGACAAGGAATTTCGCTACCTTAGGATGGTTATAGTTACCACCGCCGTTTACTGGGGCTTAAATTCTCAGCTTCACCACCCCGAAAGATGATTAACCGGTCCTCTTAACCTTCCAGCACCGGGCAGGCGTCAGTCCGTATACATCGTCTTACGACTTCGCACGGACCTGTGTTTTTAGTAAACAGTCGCTTCTCTCTGGTCTCTGCGACCACCACCAGCTCACACCGAAAAAGTGATCACCGGTCGTGGTCCCCCTTCTCCCGAAGTTACGGGGGCAATTTGCCGAGTTCCTTAACCACAGTTCACTCGATCGCCTTAGTATTCTCTACCTGACCACCTGTGTCGGTTTGGGGTACGGGCCGTGTACCAACTCACTAGAGGCTTTTCTCGACAGCATAGGATCACCGAATTCACCACAACGGCTACGCATCACCTCTCAGGCTCAAAAAGACACGGATTTGCCTATGTCTCACCCTACAGGCTTACACCAACTATTCCACCAGTTGGCCCGGCTACCTTCCTGCGTCACCCCATCGCTTGACTACTACACCCAAGGTCCCACGCAGCCACCATCAGAGAAATCCGAAGAAATCAACGACAGCTTTTGGATGGTTAGTACAGATGATTCATCACTGGGCGCGGATACACGGGTACGGGAATATCAACCCGTTGTCCATCGACTACGCCTGTCGGCCTCGCCTTAGGTCCCGACTCACCCTGGGCGGATTAACCTGGCCCAGGAACCCTTGGTCATCCGGCGGACAAGTTTCTCACTTGTCTTTCGCTACTCATGCCTGCATTCTCACTCCCACACCCTCCACAACTGGATCACTCCGCTGCTTCCACGGATGCAGGACGCTCCCCTACCCACCCACACCACTACACACCCACCCGCAGGCAGGCATGGATGAAATGTGTGAGTGCCGCGGCTTCGGCGGTGTACTTGAGCCCCGCTAAATTGTCGGCGCAGAATCACTTGACCAGTGAGCTATTACGCACTCTTTCAAGGGTGGCTGCTTCTAAGCCAACCTCCTGGTTGTCTCAGCGACCCCACATCCTTTTCCACTTAGTACACGCTTAGGGGCCTTAGCCGGCGATCTGGGCTGTTTCCCTCTCGACTACGAAGCTTATCCCCCGCAGTCTCACTGCCACGCTCTCACTTACCGGCATTCGGAGTTTGGCTGACGTCAGTAACCTGATAGGGCCCATCGGCCATCCAGTAGCTCTACCTCCAGTAAGAAACACGCAACGCTGCACCTAAATGCATTTCGGGGAGAACCAGCTATCACGGAGTTTGATTGGCCTTTCACCCCTACCCACAACTCATCCCCTCCATTTTCAACTGAAGTGGGTTCGGGCCTCCACAACCTCTTACAGCTGCTTCACCCTGGCCATGGGTAGATCACTCCGCTTCGGGTCTAGACCCAGCGACTCACACGCCCTATTCAGACTCGCTTTCGCTACGGCTACCCCACACGGGTTAACCTCGCCACTGAGCACTAACTCGCAGGCTCATTCTTCAAAAGGCACGCCATCACCCACCACCCAAAGGTGCGCAGGCTCTGACGGATTGTAAGCGTCCGGTTTCAGGTACTATTTCACTCCCCTCCCGGGGTACTTTTCACCTTTCCCTCACGGTACTAGTCCGCTATCGGTCACCAGAAAGTATTTAGGCTTACCGGGTGGTCCCGGCAGATTCACAGCAGATTCCACGAGCCCGCTGCTACTTGGGAACAATCGAAGCCAGTCAACACGCTTTCAGCTACGGGACTCTCACCCACTACGGCAGACCATTCCAGGCCACTTCACCTAACATGTCGATTTATCACTGACCCACCGCACGGCAGCACGATGAACGATCACCCCACAACCCCACACGCACAACCCCTGCCGAGTATCACATACGCATGGTTTAGCCTCCTCCGCTTTCGCTCGCCACTACTCACGGAATCACACTTGTTTTCTCTTCCTGTGGGTACTGAGATGTTTCACTTCCCCACGTTCCCTCCACACCCGCTATACATTCACGAGTGGGTAACACCACATCACTGGTGCTGGGTTTCCCCATTCGGACACCCTCGGATCACAGCTCGTTTGACAACTCCCCGAGGACTATCGCGGCCTACCACGTCCTTCATCGGCTCCTGGTACCAAGGCATCCACCGAACGCCCTCAAACACTTACAACAACACCCACAAACACACCCCACACACCAAACAGTGCCCGAGACGCGAATGCGGACAACAAACAAAAACAACGATCACAACACGCGATCGCACAAACCAGAATCGAAATTGCAGAACACACAAACCCAACAACAACAAATGCTGCCGGGCTAGATGCTCGCATCCACTATGCACTTCTCAAACAACACACACCCACCACCCCCAACACCCCACACTCCGGGGCGGAAAACAGTGAGCACCAAGACAACCCGCGCAGAACGCGTGTTCCCTCAGAACCCCGATAGTGTGCTTCGTCCACAACCGCAATCACTCACGGTCGACCACCCGCCGGCCCGCCCGCATCTCGCAGGCCACCGACAAACAAATGATGGATTCTTGTGTTTCACCCATGAACAAACACCGACCCGATACACATTCGGCACCAGCATCGACGTGTTGTTTGCTCCTTAGAAAGGAGGTGATCCAGCCGCACCTTCCGGTACGGCTACCTTGTTACGACTTCGTCCCAATCGCCGATCCCACCTTCGACAGCTCCCTCCACAAGGGTTAGGCCACCGGCTTCGGGTGTTACCGACTTTCATGACGTGACGGGCGGTGTGTACAAGGCCCGGGAACGTATTCACCGCAGCGTTGCTGATCTGCGATTACTAGCGACTCCGACTTCATGGGGTCGAGTTGCAGACCCCAATCCGAACTGAGACGCGCTTTAAGGGATTCGCTCCACCTCACGGTCTCGCAGCCCTCTGTACGCGCCATTGTAGCATGTGTGAAGCCCTGGACATAAGGGGCATGATGACTTGACGTCATCCCCACCTTCCTCCGAGTTGACCCCGGCAGTCTCCTGCAAGTCCCCGGCATAACCCGCTGGCAATACAGGACAAGGGTTGCGCTCGTTGCGGGACTTAACCCAACATCTCACGACACGAGCTGACGACAGCCATGCACCACCTGTACACCAACCACAAGGGGGGCCGTATCTCTACGGCTTTCTGGTGTATGTCAAACCCAGGTAAGGTTCTTCGCGTTGCATCGAATTAATCCACATGCTCCGCCGCTTGTGCGGGCCCCCGTCAATTCCTTTGAGTTTTAGCCTTGCGGCCGTACTCCCCAGGCGGGGTACTTAATGCGTTAGCTACGGCACGGAACTCGTGAAATGAGCCCCACACCTAGTACCCACCGTTTACGGCGTGGACTACCAGGGTATCTAATCCTGTTCGCTCCCCACGCTTTCGCTCCTCAGCGTCAGTTACTACCCAGAGACCCGCCTTCGCCACCGGTGTTCCTCCTGATATCTGCGCATTTCACCGCTACACCAGGAATTCCAGTCTCCCCTGTAGTACTCAAGTCTGCCCGTATCGCCTGCACGCCTGCAATTGAGTTGCAGAATTTCACAGACGACGCGACAAACCGCCTACGAGCTCTTTACGCCCAGTAATTCCGGACAACGCTCGCACCCTACGTATTACCGCGGCTGCTGGCACGTAGTTGGCCGGTGCTTCTTCTCCAGGTACCGTCACTTACGCTTCGTCCCTAGCGAAAGAGGTTTACAACCCGAAGGCCGTCATCCCTCACGCGGCGTCGCTGCATCAGGCTTGCGCCCATTGTGCAATATTCCCCACTGCTGCCTCCCGTAGGAGTCTGGGCCGTGTCTCAGTCCCAGTGTGGCCGATCACCCTCTCAGGTCGGCTACCCGTCGTCGCCTTGGTAGGCCATTACCCCACCAACAAGCTGATAGGCCGCGGGCCCATCCTGAACCGCAAAAGCTTTCCACCACCAACCATGCAATCAGTGGTCCTATCCGGTATTAGACCCAGTTTCCCAGGCTTATCCCAGAGTCCAGGGCAGATCACCCACGTGTTACTCACCCGTTCGCCACTCGAGTACCCAGCAAGCTGGGCCTTTCCGTTCGACTTGCATGTGTTAAGCACGCCGCCAGCGTTCGTCCTGAGCCAGGATCAAACTCTCCAACAAAAAATGCAGAAACCACAAGATTTCAACACAAAGCCAGAAAACAGAACCTGACCAAATCCAAAAAACTGACATGGTAAAAAATTCATCCAAAAACACTCACCAACCCCCAAAAGGGCCGGCAAGCACAATCTGTCCAAAAATCTCCCACGCCACAAAACAAAAAAATAGTGGCACAAGAAATCCAAAACACACTATCGAGTTCTCAAAGAACACACACCCACCAGAACCAACCCCCACAAACAAGGGCCGAACACCAGCAGACATCTGCAATTATCTGTCAGCCACCCCGTCTCCGGAGCAACCTCACCAGCCTAACACAATCCTCCAGACACCCACCAATCAGTGATCCCTCACAGGACTCACCGAATAGTCGAAGCTTTCAGACCCGATTCGGCCGACCCCGCACAAGAACACCGCGACCGAAATCGCGGCGATCAGAGTAAGGGGACGTCGTCGCGGCCGGGCCGCTCTGACTCCGAATAAGTTACGCACAGATGGACGTGAGGTCAAATCGCCGCAGGTGTGACCTGCGACAAGTTCTTGGCGCAGTGGTGGGGGGAACGGCGCAGGGCGGCCCGGCCTTTCGGCCGGACCGCCCTGTTGGGGTGTTTTGGTGGGGGATCTCGATGCGCTCCCCCGCTTCGCTCCTCCGCTTACTCGATGAGCCTAGAAGGACATTCGCTGGGCCTGGGAGAAGTACTCGACGAGCCTCGGAGAAGTTCGATGAGTCTGGACGTATCAGCGGCCCCGCGTCGCTACCGCTGCGCGACCGTCGTCGGGAGGATCGGCGACGGGAGCTGGGTGGAACCCATCAGGTACGCGTCGGCGCCGGCGGCGGCGGACCGTCCCTCGGCGATCGCCCAGACGATCAGCGACTGTCCGCGTCCGGCATCGCCCGCGACGAACACGCCGGGGAGTCCGACCGCACCGAAATCGCCTCCGCGGGCCACATTGCCTCGAGCGTCGTAGGTGGCTCCGAGCTTGTCGAGCAGATCGCCGCGCTCCGGGCCGACGAAGCCCATCGCGAGCAGCACCAGGTCCGCCTTCAATTCGAAGTCCGTGCCCTCCACCTTCTCGAAGCGGCCGCCGGTCATCTTGACCTCGTGGGCCTTGAGCGCGGTGACCTTGCCGTTCTCTCCGACGAACTCCTCGGTGTTCACGCTGTACACGCGCTCGCCGCCCTCTTCGTGAGCGGACGAGACCCGGTACATCAGCGGGTACGTCGGCCACGGAGTCGATTCGGCACGCTCGATCGGCGGCTTGGGCATGATCTCGAACTGGTGCACCTGCGCGGCACCCTGGCGCAGCGAGGTGCCGAGGCAGTCCGCGCCGGTGTCGCCGCCGCCGATGATCACGACGTGCTTGCCCTCCGCCGTGATCTGGCCGTCCACCACGTCACCGTGCTGGACGCGGTTGGCCTGCGGCAGGAACTCCATCGCCTGATGGATGCCGTCGAGCTCGCGTCCCGGAATCGGGAGATCACGGCCGATGGTGGAACCGTTGGCGAGGACCACCGCATCGAAGTCGCCGCGGAGTTGCTCCACCGTGACGTCGACGCCGACGTTGACTCCGGTACGGAAGACGGTGCCTTCGGCCTCCATCTGCTCGAGCCGGCGGTCGATGAACCGCTTCTCCATCTTGAACTCGGGAATCCCGTATCGGAGGAGACCGCCGATCCGGTCCGCGCGCTCGAAGACGGTCACATCGTGGCCGGCACGCGTGAGTTGCTGTGCGGCCGCCAGTCCGGCGGGTCCCGAACCGACCACGGCCACCTTCTTGCCCGTGCGCTGCGTGGGGATCACCGGAGTCACCGTCCCGTCGCCCCAGGCCTTCTCGATCAACTCCACCTCGACCTGCTTGATGGTCACGGCGGGCTGATTGATGCCCAGCACGCACGACGCCTCGCAGGGCGCCGGACACAGCCGTCCGGTGAACTCCGGGAAGTTGTTGGTGGCGTGGAGTCGGTCCATGCCTGCGTCCCACTGGTCGCGGTACACCAGATCGTTCCACTCGGGGATCAGGTTACCGAGCGGGCATCCGTTGTGGCAGAACGGAATTCCGCAGTCCATACAGCGGCTCGCCTGCGTCTGCAGGGTGCCCTTGTCGAACTCGGTGTACACCTCTTTCCAGTCGAGCAGCCGCAGTTCGACGGGCCGGCGGACCGGCGTCTCCCGCTCGGGGTGCTTGAGAAAACCTCTCGGATCAGCCACGTGCCGCCTCCATGATCGCTTCGTTCACATCTCGTCCGGAGCGCTCGGCGGCGTCGATGGCGACGAGCACCTTCTTGTAATCGCGGGGCATCACCTTCACGAAGTGCCCGCGGGCGACGTCCCAGTCGTCGAGGATCGCCGCGGCGACCGGCGAACCGGTCTCGTCGCGATGCTCGGTGAGCAGGCCCGACAGCACGGTCAGATCGTCGGCGTCGAGCTCTTCGAGCTCCACCAGTTCGGTGTTCAGGTCGGCCTCGAACTCACCGTGCGGGTTGTAGACGTATGCGACGCCGCCGGACATGCCCGCCGCGAAGTTCCGTCCGGTACGTCCCAGAATCACGGCGGTACCGCCGGTCATGTACTCGCATCCGTGGTCGCCGACGCCTTCGACGACCGCCTGGACACCCGAGTTGCGGACACAGAACCGCTCGCCGACCACACCGCGCAGGAAGATCTTGCCCGCCGTGCCGCCGAATGCGATCACGTTGCCGCCGATGATGTTGTCCTCGGCCACGAATTCGGCGGGCGCGTTGCGCGGCGGCCGAACGACGATCTTGCCGCCCGAGAGCCCCTTGCCGACGAAGTCGTTCGCGTCGCCCTCGATGCGCATGGTGATACCGCGCGGGACGAAGGCGCCGAAGCTGTTGCCCGCCGAACCGGTGAAGTCGATGGAGATCGTCCCCTCCGGCAGTCCCTGGGCACCGTAGGCCTTGGTGACCTCGTGGCCCAGCATGGTTCCGACCGTCCGGTTCACGTTGCTGATCGGGGACGCCAGCGTGACGCGGGTGCCGGACTCGATCGCGGCCCGGGCCTTCTCGATCAGCTCGTTGTCGAGGGCCTTGTCCAAGCCGTGGTCCTGAGTGCCGGAGCAGTACAGGTCCTGGTTCATGAACGGAGACTCGGGCATCGTCAGAATCGGCGTCAGGTCGAGCTTGCCGGCCTTGTGGTTCTTCCAGTGTTCGAGCGCCTTGCGCGTATCGAGCGCCTCGAACCGTCCGACGGCCTCCTGCAGGGTGCGGAAGCCCAGGCGCGCGAGCAGTTCGCGCACCTCCTCGGCGACGTAGAGCATGAAGTTCTCGACGAACTCCGGCTTGCCGGAGAACCGCTCACGCAGCAGCGGGTTCTGCGTGGCGACGCCCACCGGGCAGGTGTCGAGGTGGCACACGCGCATCATGATGCAGCCCGAGACCACCAGCGGAGCGGTCGCGAAACCGAACTCCTCACCACCGAGCAGGGCGGCGATCATCACGTCGCGGCCCGTCTTCAGCTGACCGTCGACCTGCACCACGATGCGGTCGCGCA
Organism: Gordonia sp. PS3; assembly: GCF_041950545.1. Classification (NCBI taxonomy): domain Bacteria; kingdom Bacillati; phylum Actinomycetota; class Actinomycetes; order Mycobacteriales; family Gordoniaceae; genus Gordonia; species Gordonia sp. PS3. The sequence continues at coordinate 3,716,556 of NZ_CP169524.1, forward strand.
GACCGTTGAGCAGCAGTGTCTGCTGGGTCTCGGCCAAGCCGATCTCCCACGGGGCGCCGGCGTGCTTCAGCGAGGTCAGCGGGCTCGCACCGGTGCCGCCGTCGTGTCCGGAGATCAGGACGACGTCGGCGTGCGCCTTGGAGACGCCCGCGGCGACGGTGCCCACACCCAGTTCCGACACCAGCTTCACGTGGATCCGGGCCTGCGGATTCGCGTTCTTCAAGTCGTGGATCAGCTGAGCGAGATCCTCGATCGAGTAGATGTCGTGGTGCGGCGGCGGCGAGATGAGGCCGACGCCGGGCGTGCTGCCGCGCACCTCGGCGACCCACGGGTACACCTTGTGCGGAGGCAGCTGGCCGCCCTCGCCTGGCTTGGCGCCCTGCGCCATCTTGATCTGGATGTCGGTGCAGTTGCTCAGGTAGTGGCTGGTGACACCGAAGCGGCCGGAGGCGACCTGCTTGATCGCACTGCGGCGCCAGTCGCCGTTCTCGTCGTGGACGAAGCGGCGCGGGTCCTCGCCGCCCTCACCCGAGTTCGACCGGCCACCCAGACGGTTCATCGCGATCGCGAGCGTCTCGTGCGCCTCCGCCGAGATGGAGCCGTAGCTCATCGCGCCCGTCGAGAAACGCTTGACGATCTCGCTGGCCGGCTCCACCTTGTCGATCGGGATCGGGTCGCGGTCGCCGAAGTTGAAGTCGAACAGACCGCGCAGTGTGCCCAGCTTGGCGGCCTGGTCGTCGACCAGCTTGGTGTACTCCTTGAACACCGAGTACTGACCGGTGCGGGTGGAGTGCTGAAGCTTGAACACCGTGTCCGGGTTGAACAGGTGGTACTCGCCCTCGCGGCGCCACTGGTACTCGCCACCGACCTCGAGTTCGCGATGAGCGCGCTCGGCGGGACGCTTGGTGAACGCGAGAGCGTGACGCTGGGCCACCTCGTCGGCGATCTCGTCGAGCCCGATGCCGTCGAGCTGGCTGTTCAGACCCGTGAAGAACTCGTCGACGACCTCCTGCCCCAAGCCGATGACCTGGAACAGCTGAGCGCCGGTGTACGACGGCACCGTCGAGATGCCCATCTTGCTCATCACCTTCAGGACGCCCTTGCCCGCCGCCTTGATGTAGTTGGCGCGCGCGACGGCGAAGGTGGCCTCGTGGCTCATGTCCTCGGTCCCCGGGACGTCGAGGCTGCCCGACTCGAGCATGTCCTCGATGGTCTCGAAGGCCATGTAGGGGTTGATGCCGCTGGCGCCGAAGCCGACGAGCAGCGCCATGTGGTGCACCTCGCGGGCGTCGCCCGACTCGATGATGAGGCTGGCCCGGGTCCGGGTCCGCTCACGCACCATGTGGTGATGAACCGCCGCGGTCAGCAGCAGCGACGGGATCGGCGCGAGGGTCTCGTCCGACTCGCGGTCGGAGAGCACGATGATGCGGGCGCCGTCGGCGATGGCCGCCGACACCTTGCTGCGGACTCCGTCGAGTGCCCGACGCAGACCTTCGCCGCCCTCGGCGACCGGGTACAGACCGTGGATGTGCACGGAGGGGAAGCCGGTGGCCGGGTCGATCTCCACGAGCCGCGCCAGATCGTCGTTGTCGAGAATCGGCTGGCTCAGCACGATCTGCTTGGCCGAACCCGCGGCCGGGTTCAGCAGATCGCGCTCACCGCCGATGCGGCCGCCGAGGCTGGTGACCACCTCCTCGCGGATGGCGTCGAGCGGCGGGTTCGTGACCTGGGCGAACAGCTGCTGGAAGTAATCGAAGAGCATCCGCGGCCGGTTCGACAGGACGGCGACCGGGGTGTCGGTGCCCATCGAGCCCAGCGCCTCGCCGCCCGTCGCGGCCATCGGCGAGATGAGCAGCTTCAGATCCTCGGTGGTGTAGCCGAACATCTGCTGACGCAGCGTCACGCGATCGTGCGCCATGTGCTTGTGCGGCGGCGCGGGCAGGTCGGACAGTGCGACCTGGTTGGCGTCGAGCCACTCCTGGTACGGCTGCTCGCCGGCCAGCGAGTCCTTGATCTCCTCGTCGGCGACGATGCGGCCCTGCGCGGTGTCGACCAGGAACATCTTTCCGGGCTGGAGTCGCTGCTTGGCGACCACATCGGCGGGGTCGATGTCGAGGACGCCGACCTCCGACCCCAGAACCACGAGCCCGTCCTTGGTGACCCAGATGCGGGACGGACGCAGTCCGTTCCGGTCCAGGACGGCGCCGATGACAGTGCCGTCGGTGAAGCAGACCGACGCCGGTCCGTCCCATGCCTCCATCAGTGCCGAGTGGTACTCGTAGAACGCCCGATGCTCGGGCTTCATGTCCTCGCTGCGCTCCCAGGCCTCCGGGACCATCATCAGCACGGCGTGCGGCAGGGTGCGTCCGCCCAGGTGCAGCAGCTCGAGGACCTCGTCGAACCGTGCGGTGTCCGACGCGCCGGGAGTGCAGACCGGGAACACCTTGTCGAGGCTGTCGCCGAAGACGTCGGTCTTGATGAGCGACTCGCGGGCGCGCATCCAGTTCTCGTTACCGCTGACGGTGTTGATCTCGCCGTTGTGCGCGACTCGGCGGAACGGGTGGGCGAGAGGCCACGACGGGAAGGTGTTCGTCGAGAAGCGGCTGTGGACCATGCCGAGCGCGCTCTCCACACGCTCGTCCTGCAGGTCCAGGTAGAAGTCGCGCAGCTGAGGCGTGGTCAGCATGCCCTTGTAGACGAACGTCTGCCCCGACAGGCTCGGGAAGTAGACGGTGTCGCGGCCGGGGCCGTCCTGGCCGGCGCCCTTCTCGCCGAGCTCGTACTGGACGCGCTTGCGGACCACGTAGGCCTTGCGCTCGAGTTCCATGATCTCCGCGCTGGACGGTGTGCGCCCGCTCGCCTCGCTCCCGGCGAGCGCGAGGAAGACCTGCCGGAAGGTCGGCATCGCATCGCGCGCCAGTGCGCCGAGCGAGCTCTCGTCCACCGGCACGTCGCGCCATCCGAGGAGAGTGAGCCCCTCCGCGGCGATGATCTCCTCGACGCCCTCGACCGCCTCGGCGGCGTCGCCGGCCGACTGGGGCAGGAAGGCGATGCCGGTGGCGTACGAGCCCTCGGCGGGGAGGTCGAAGTCCACCACCTCGCGCAGGAAGCGGTCGGGGACCTGAATCATGATGCCCGCGCCGTCGCCCGTGTTGGGCTCGGCACCGGCCGCACCGCGATGCTCGAGGTTCACCAGGGCGGTGATGGCCTTCTCGACGATGTCGCGGCTGCGGCGACCGTGCATGTCGACGACGAACGCGACGCCGCATGCGTCATGCTCGTTGATCGGATCGTAGAGCCCGACGGGCCCCGGCAAGTGCTTCATGAATCTGCCTACTCCGCACGCGACGCTGCGTACTGATACGTACTGGAGAGAGTCCCGGGTCAGAGGTCAGTGCGAACCAGCGCACCGCCCGGGGATTCAGCTTCATTGCTGGCCCGCTCAGGTCGCAGGGGGTGACCCCTCGACGCAAAGCGCAGTACTTCAAGTATTCCACTCGGGCCCGGCTGAGGCAAAAAGTGGATACAGTCCCACTGTGTACACCACGTCACACGCGGGTGAAAGTCGCGCGTCACTGCGTGCCCGCGCCTTCTCGAGGTCGACGTTCGCCTCGCGGCCGCTGATGGCCGCGGCGGGGCGGAGTGTCCTGGCCAGTCCGCGGCTCCTGACGATGACCCGCCCGGGCGTCAACCGCGGCCTGTCGCTGCTGAGCCCGGTTCCGCGCGGCACCCGCATCACCCCGGTCCGCGAACTCACCAACTCCGGGCAGGTCCGCGGCGAGTGGGTTCACGGGCGCGGGCGAGCCGACGTCCCGGCACCGTCGACGGACGACACGATTCTCTATTACCTGCACGGAAGCGGATACGTGATCTGCTCGGCGCGCACCCATCGCGGGCTGGTCGCACGGCTCGCCGGGCGCGCGGGGATCGGTGCGTTCAGCCTCGACTACCGGTTGGGTCCGGAGCATCGTTGGCCCAGCGGCGGCGACGACACCGTCCGCGGATACCGCTGGCTGCTCGATCAGGGGTTCGACGCCGGGCAGATCATCGTGGCCGGCGACTCGGCCGGCGGCCACCTGGCGCTCGACCTCCTGGCCGCCAATCACTCCGACGGCGTGCCGCAACCGCGGGCGATGGCACTGTTCTCGCCGCTGTACGACCCCACTTTCCAGCTCGCACGAGATCTGGCCGACCGCGGCGTCCGAGACCCGATCATCGACGTCGGCGCGGCGGTGACCTTCCTCGGTCTCTACACCGCGGGCGCCGATCCCGACCATCCGCGGATGCGGATCAAGCTCTCCCCCGCGATGGACCTGCCGCCGACCCTCATCCAGGTGGGCACGCGAGAGATCATGGCCGACGACGCCCGCACCGTCCACCGCAGGCTGCTCGACGCCGGTGGACTGTCGGAGCTGCAGGAGTGGCCTGGTCAGGGGCATGTCTTCCAGATGTTCCCGTACTTCTCCCCCGAGTCGGAGCGGGCCGTGGGCGCGGCCGCTGAGTTCATCTCGCGGCAGCGCCGCCGATAGCGGACGCCACGCGGCGACCGATGTCCGTTTGTCGGGCACGTCTGCCGGACGGGCGATAGTGTCGAAGGCGGGGCCTCGGCAGGCGCCGAGCCCCGTACAGCCCGCACTCAACCTTCCTGGGAGGGTGATATGTCCGAGGAGACCACCAACTACACGACTACCGACTCCGGCGCTCCGGCCGGCAGCGATGAGCACTCGCTCACCGTCGGCCCCGGAGGGCCGATCGTTCTGCACGACCACTATCTGCTCGAGCAGATGGCCCAGTTCAATCGTGAACGCATTCCCGAGCGCCAGCCCCACGCCAAGGGAAGCGGCGCGTTCGGCACTTTCGAGACCACCGCCGACGTCTCGCCCTACACCTGCGCTTCGCTGTTCCAGCCGGGAGTGAAGACCGAGATGGTCGCGCGCTTCTCCACCGTCGCGGGCGAGCGGGGCAGCCCCGACACCTGGCGCGACCCCCGCGGATTCGCCCTGAAGTTCTACACCGACGAGGGTGTGTACGACATGGTCGGCAACAACACGCCGGTGTTCTTCATCAAGGACCCGATGAAGTTCCAGCACTTCATCCGGTCGCAGAAGCGGCGTGCCGACAACAATCTCCGCGACCACGACATGCAGTGGGATTTCTGGACGCTGTCGCCCGAGTCCTCACACCAGGTCACCTGGCTGATGGGCGATCGCGGCATCCCGCGCACCTGGCGGCACATGAACGGCTACAGCTCCCACACGTACCTGTGGGTCAACGCCGAGGGCGTCAAGCACTGGGTGAAGTACCACTTCATCACCGATCAGGGCATCGAGTTCCTGACCCAGGAGGAGGCCGACCGGCTCGCCGGGCAGGACAGCGACTACCACATGCGGGATCTGTACGAGTCGATCGATCGCGGCGATCATCCCACGTGGACGTTGAAGGTGCAGCTGATGCCGTTCGACGACGCCGCGGGCTACCGCTTCAATCCGTTCGATCTGACGAAGGTGTGGCCGCACGGCGACTATCCGCTGCACGAGGTCGGGAAGATGACCCTGCACACCAATCCGACGGACAATCACGCGCAGATCGAGCAGGCGGCCTTCGAGCCGAGCAACGTGGTCCCGGGAATCGGTTTCAGCCCCGACCGGATGCTCCTGGGCCGGGTCTTCTCGTACTCGGACGCACACCGCGCACGGCTGGGAGCCAACTACAAGCAGATCCCGGTCAACCGTCCGCGCAACGAGGTGCGCAGTTACTCGAAGGACGGGGCGATGCGGATCGATCCGGTCACCGACCCCGTGTACGCGCCCAATTCGAAGGGCGGTCCGGCCGCGGTGTACCCCGGACAGGCCGAACCGCAGTGGGCGGCCGACGGTGAGATCGTGCGCAGCGCCTACGTCGATCACCCGGAGGATGACGATGTGACGCAGCCCGGAACACTCGTCCGCGACGTGATGGACGACGCCGCGCGAAGCCGGTTGGTCGACAACGTGGTCGGTCACCTGCTCGACGGCGTCTCCGAGCCGGTCCTGTCCAGGGCTTTCGAGTACTGGCGGAATATCGACGCCGACACCGGTGCGGCGATCGAGGCGGGAGTGCGCGCGGCACAGTGATGCCGTCGTGGTAATCCTGGGCGTCGCCGGCCGAGTCATTCATCGAACAGAGAACTCGGCCGGCGGCGCATAGGATCGCCGCATGAAACGATTCCTGCTGTCGCTGGTGGCGCTCATCGCCACCGTGATCGGCGTCTTCTGGCCGCTGGTCGCGAACTCGGCGTCGTCGGGCGACGAGACCGTCGACACGGCCGTGATCACCGATTACCGCGCCGATTACGCCCTCGCGCGCGACGGCGAACTGGCCGTGGACGAGACGCTGACGGTCGATCTGCCGGAGGGCAAGCACGGGATCTTCCAATTCTGGGATGTCTCCGACGCGAACCCGGAGAACAAGGGCGTGCGTTACGAACCCCGCGACATCCGGATCACGATGGACGGGCAGGCGGTTCCGTTCGAGCTGGGTTCCGAGGAGGGCGGCAAGTTCGAGACGGCACGGATCGGCGACGCCGACACCCTCGTCTCACCCGGCGAGCACGTGTACCGGGTGTCGTACCGGATCGCAGACACCATCGCGGACGGCGACCCGGGCCGCTTCATCTGGCGCGTGGTGGGCAACGGCTGGCGAATGCGGATGGAGCGCTCCACCAGCACCGTCCACTTCCCCGAGGCGCCGACGTCGTTCGCGTGCAGCACCAACAACGGAACCGCGTGCCAGGTGTCGGAACCGGACCCGGCCACGCGAGTGGTCACCACCGGCCCGCTGGAACCGAACGTCGGCGTCGCGGTGAAGGCCGACCTGCCCTTCCCGGGTCCCGGCCGCGCACAGTTGCCGTGGTCGGTGTCGATGGACCCGATTCTGGGCACGTCGAAGGCCATGCCGATCGTCATCGTTCTGCTCTCGCTTCTGACGTTCGCCGGGGGCTTCTACTGGATGTGGCGCAGCCGGGAGCACGCGCCGCTGCTACCGGTCATGTACGAGCCGCCGGCCGACCCGCAGAAGCAGAGCCGCAAGCTCGGACCGGTCCAGACCTACTACGTCGCATACGAGGACATGCCCAAGAAGGCGCTGGTCGCCACCCTCTTCCACCTCGCCGAGCAGGGACACGTCCGGCTCGACCGGACGTCGAACAAGGACTGGACCGTCATCTCGCAGCTCACGCCGGAGCGGTTCGCCTCACTCGATCCCGCCGCCAACGCGGTGGTCGCGGCACTGGGCCTGTCGCACGAGGGCTCGACCTTCACCGCCGACGGGTCCAAGAACGCCGGACTGCGGCTGTCCACGGCGACCAAGGAGATGGACGCCGCGACCGCCAACTGGGGCACCGGGAGCGGAGCGCTGCGGGTCAGCCGCTCGGAGCTCGCTGGGCGCGTGGTCGTGGCGGCGGCGGTGGTCGTCGCAGCCGTGTTGATGATCTTCCAACTCCTCCCGGGCACGATCATGGCGCTGCCGTTCGCAGCGTTCGCGGTCGGCGGCGCCGGACTCTACGTGGCGGGGGTCGGCACCCGGCGTACGCGGCTGGGCCGTGAGGTGTGGTCGCGGGCCGGCGGTTTCGAGCGGCTCCTGTCGACTACGTCGAACCGGGAAAGACTCGACTTCTCCGCCCGCAAGGACCTCTTCACCAGCTACATTCCGTACGCGATGGCCTTCGACTGCGCCGACGCGTGGGCTGCCAAGTATCGCTATGCGACCGGGCAGGAACCGCCCGACCCGATCTGGTTCCCCGGCTTCTACATCGGCAGCTCGCATGCCCTGTTCGGCGGCGCCGGCTCCGGCATGGACAGCTTCGAATCGAGCCTCTCGTCGTCCCTGTCGGCGTACAGCTCGTCGCAGTCGTCCTCAGGCGGCGGCGGAGGATTCGGCGGCGGCTTCGGCGGCGGAGGCGGCGGTGGCGGAGGAGGCGGTTCGTGGTGAGCCCGTCGCGGCCGGCCGTCCCTCCATGCCATTCTCTGTGCACGTCCCTTAATAGAAAGAGGCACCAATCGTGATCTGGGCACTGATCGTCATCGTTGTCCTGCTCGTCCTGCTGGCCGTCTTCGTGATGGTCGGCTTCAACAAACTCCGCAAGGCGGACATCACCGCTCAGGAAGCGCTCGGCGGTATCGACGTCCAGCTCACTCGGCGCGCCGATCTGATCCCCAACCTGGTGAATACGGTGAAGGGGTACGCGGCCCACGAGTCGGGCGTGCTGGAGGCGGTGACCGAGGCCCGCGCTCACATGCAGCAGGCGGCGCAGGGGGCGTCAGTGGCCGACAAGGCCGCCGCTGAGGCGCAGATGAGCGGAGCCCTCGGGCGGCTGTTCGCTGTCGCTGAGAACTACCCGCAGCTGCAGGCAGCGCCCAATTTCATGGCGCTGCAGACCGAACTCGGAGAAACCGAGAACAAGCTCTCGTTCGCGCGCCAGTACTACAACGACGCCGTCTCGCGCCTGAACCAGGCGGTGCAGACCATCCCGTGGATGCTGTTCTCCGGCATGGCCGGGGTTCGCGTCCGCGAGTTCTACCAGGCCCCGGCGGGACAGGAGCAGCCGCCGCAGGTTCAGTTCTGAGCAGCAGCGCACTCGCGAGCCGCCGGGAGGGAAGGCCTCATCAGGGCTCCCACCGGCGGCTCGTGCTCGGATAGCGGACCCGCAGGTAGCTGTACAGATACCAACTGATCGCCATGGCGATGGCCGCGCCGGCGGCCCACCACAGCCAGCCGTTGAGCAGGCTCGAACGCACCGCGGCGACCAGCCAGGCGATCGTGAAGAAGACGGTCGCGATGGTCGCCAGGACTCGGACGGTGAGGACGATGAGCGCGGCCGCCGACCAGATCGCTCGGCGACCGGCTCCGGGTTCGGGGTCAATACCCATTCCGAAAGCGTAGGCGACGCAGGACAATGGGGCCATGAGGACGATACTGAACGTGTTGTGGCTGGTCCTGTGCGGACTGTGGATGGCGATCGGTTATGTACTGGCCGGCATCGTCTGCTGCATCCTCATCATCACGATCCCCTTCGGTATCGCGTCGTTCCGCATGGCGAACTACGCGCTGTGGCCCTTCGGACGCACCGTGGTCCGCAAGCCGACCGCGGGCCCCGCGTCGACGGTCGGCAACGTCATCTGGATCATCGTCGCGGGTATCTGGCTGGCGCTGGGCCACCTCACCACCGGCCTCGCCCTGTGCATCACCGTCATCGGCATCCCGCTGGGTGTCGCGAGCTTCAAGATGATCCCCATCTCCCTGGTACCGCTCGGCGCCGAGATCGTCTCGACCAACGATCCGCGCGCGGCGTACTGAACCGACCGGTGACGGGGCGGTGCAGGCGGCCGGCGGTGTCCGGTCCCGCGGGTCGCTGTTCGGCCGGGCATCATTGATCCGTGGCGATGGCGTGGATCGGCGGCGCACTGGTGCTCGCCGGTGCGACGGCCCTGGTGACGGGAGCTCTGCCCGCCGCGGACGCCGCCGCGACATTCGACCGAGCGTGGCCGGTGCTGCTGTTCGTCGTGGCGATCACGGTGGTCGCGCAACTGGCCGCGGAGGCCGGGGTGTTCGAAGTGGTCGCGGCGCGGCTCGGTGTTCTGGCCCGCGGCCGGGTCTTCGGCCTGTGGCTGCTGACGGTCCTCTTGGCCGTGGTCTGCACGGCCTTCCTGTCGCTCGACACCACCGCGGTCCTGCTGACACCGGTCGTACTCGCATTGGCGCGCGTCGCGGGCGTCGCGCCCGCACCGTTCGCGCTGACCACGGTGTGGCTCGCAAACACCGCTTCGTTGTTGCTTCCCGTCTCCAACCTGACGAATCTGCTGGCACTGGACCGTCTGAACGTTCACGGCGCCGCGGGCTTCGTCTCCCTGCTCGGGCTGCCGGCCGTGTGCGCAACGGCCGCGACGGTCGGGGTCCTGTGGCTGCTGCATCGACGCGAGCTCCGCGGCCGATTCCGTGCGTCGCCGGTCCCGTACGTCGGCGACCAGACACTGTTTCGGATCTGTTCGTCGATACTCGCGCTTCTCATCCCGCTGCTGGTGGTGATGCCCGCACCGTGGGTGCCTGCCTGCCTCGCCGCGCTCGCCCTCACGGCGACGTTCGCCCTCCGCCGACCCGAGGCGCTGCAGTTCGGCCTGATTCCGTGGTCGCTTCTGTTGTTCGCCGGCGGCCTGTTCCTGGTGGCGGGCGCGGTCGAGGCCTCGGGCCTGCTCGACCCCCTCGGTCGGCTCTCCGAACACGGCACGGCGAGTGTCTGGGCGTTCGCGGGGGCGGGCGCAGTCGGCGCGAACCTGGTGAACAATCTGCCGGGCTTCCTGCTCCTCGAACCGGCGACCACCTCGCCGATCACCCTTGCGGCACTGCTGATCGGAGTCAACGCGGGACCTCTGGTGACGCCGTGGGCCTCGCTGGCGACGCTGCTCTGGCATCAACGGCTGGTCGACGAAGGAGTCGAGTTCGGCTGGCGCAGATACGTCTTCGTCGGTGCTGTCGCCGCTCCGGCCATCGTCGCGGCGGCCACGCTGACGCTGTCGGCGACATCCTGACAGGGCGGCCGGCGGAACGGCGCCTGCGCGGCGTGACGACTCGGCGCGGACCGGCTCAGTGCGGTGACTGCTCGAACGCGCGAACCGCCGAGCCGACGCTCGGATACACGCTGTCGGGTGCCAGATCGGCGAGCAACTGCGCGGTCTCGAGTGCGCCCCGCAATTCCGGGGTCACACCGGCGAGGATGAACCTCGCATGCACCGAATGCACGTAGTCGATGAGATCGCGCAGTGCCTTCGCCGCCGAATAGTCGACGTCCGAGATCGCCGAACAGTCCAGCACCAGCCATCGCACCGGGTCGGGCGCAGCTTTGATCAGCGCGGTCACGTCGTCGGTGAACCGTCCGACGTTGGCATAGAAGAGGTCCGCGTCGTAACGGAAGACGATGAGTCCCGGCAGGGTCTGATGCCCGGGTCGGGCGCTCTCGTACTCGCGCTGCCCGTTCCGGCCGACCCCGACGACGAACCGCTCCGGGCGGTACTGACGGTGAATGATCTGCAGCACCGACATCACCATCGCGGCGACGATGCCGGTCAACACGCCGAAGACCACCACCATCACGGTCGTCAGCACCGCGATGGCGAACTCCACGCGCCGGATCCGCCAGATGTGCGCGAACCCCGCCCAGTCGATCAGATCGAGTCCGACCATGAACACGATCGCTGCCAGCACCGCCTCCGGGAGATCACCGAGCGGACCGGACGCGGCAACCACCACCACGAGCGTCACAACGGCGGTCGTGATGTTCGCGACCTGAGTGCGGCCGCGCTGACGGTCGAGGATCGCGGTCTTGGTGGGACTGCCGTTCACCACGAACGAGCCGGTGAGGGACGCGGAGACGTTCGCCGCCGACAGCCCGAGGATGTCGCGGTTGACGTCGATCCGATCTCCGTGGCGCTGAGCGAAGCTGCGTGCCGTCGCCGCACTCTGCGCCAAGATCACCAAGACGCACCCGAAAGAGACCGTGAGAACGGTGGGAAGGCGCCCGAGCACCTCGCTCATCGGTGGAAAGTCGATCGACGGCGGACCGGCGTCGACGGGCCCGACCGTCGGCACCCAGCGATCGAGGCCGAATACCGCCACGGCGACGATCGACCCGATCACGATCAGAATCGGCGTCGGCAGGCTGGGCCGCAGCCGTCGGACGCCGAGCAGGCCGGCCAGCGTCACCGCGGCGAACAGCATCGACTGCCAGTGCACTCGGTCGACGTCCCCGATCACGTGCGCCCACTTCTCGAGAGTGTGGCCGGCGTCGCGCTTCGGTTCGCCGAGCATACCGGGGATCTGCTCGGTCACCACGAGCACGCCGACGCCGGCCAGGAAGCCGACGAGCACGGAGGTCGACAGGAAATCGCCCAGGAAGCCCAGGCGCAGCACTCGGGCGACCAGCAGCATCACGCCGGTCACCAGCGCGATGAGGCCGGCCCAGGCGAGCCACTGCTCCGTGTCGGGCCGCAACCCGGCCACGCCGAGACCCGCGATGCCCGAGGCGAGCAGCGCCGCGGTGGCCGAATCCGCTCCGACCACCAGCAGCCGAGACGCACCGATCAGCGCGAAGACCACCGCCGGCACGATCAGCGAGTACAAGCCGGCGCCGATCGGGACATGGGCGATGGAACTGTAGCCCATCGCCTCCGGGATCGCGACGGCTGCGAGCGACGCCCCGGCGAGGACGTCGGCCCGCAGCCAGGAGCGCTGATAGCCGCTCAGCGCGGGCGGGCGAAGACGCGTCAGCCGGTCAATGGCCACGACGAATCCACTCGTCGAGGTCACCTGCCTCGGCACCGACGGTGGTCTCGTCGCCGTGCCCGGTGCACACGCGCGTCTGCGGGTCGAGCACCAGGATTCGGTCGCGGATGGATGCGATGATGTCGTCGAAACTGGAGAACGAACGCCCGGTGGCGCCCGGTCCGCCCTGGAACAGGGTGTCGCCGCTGAAGAGCACGTTCGCCGACGGCGCCCACACCACGCACGAGCCGGGGGAATGGCCCGGCGTGTTGATCACCTCGAGTTCGTGGCCGCCGACCACGATCCGCTGTCCGTCCGAGAGTTCGTCGTGGGCCACTCCCGGGTGAGTCCGGTCCCACAGCATCTCGTCGGCCGGATGCAGCAGGATCGGTGCGCCGGTCGCCTCGGCGAGTTCCGGGGCGACTCCGATGTGGTCGTTGTGCGCGTGGGTCAGGACGATCGCCACCACGTCGCGGTCGCCGACGGCTTTCAGGATCGGCGCCGCGTCGTGCGCGGCATCGATGATGACGGCCTGGTCGTCGTCGCCGACCACCCAGACGTTGTTGTCGACGTCCCAGGTGCCGCCGTCGAGCGAGAACGTTCCGGAAGTGACGACTCGGTCGATCCGCAGACCGGCGGGGACCGATCCTTCGGGTCCGGTGGACTCGGTGCTCACAGCTCCACCACCGAACGCAGGACGCGGCCCTCCTCCATGGCCTTGAAGGCGTCGTCCACACCGTCGATGCCGATGCGCTCGGTGACGAACTTGTCGAGCGGAAGACGGCCCTGCAGGAACAGGTCGATGAGCATCGGGAAGTCGCGTTCGGGCAGGCAGTCGCCGTACCAGGACGATTTGAGCGCCCCGCCGTGACTGAAGAAATCGACCAGCGGCATCTCGAGGCGCATCTGCGGCGTCGGCACACCGACCAGCACCACGACACCGGCGAGATCGCGGGCGTAGAACGCCGTCCGGTAGGTCTCGGGGCGGCCGACGGCGTCGATCACCACGTCGGCGCCGAATCCCCCGGTCAGTTCCTTGACGGCCTCGGCGACGTCGTCGATCGCCGACGCGTCGATGGTGTGGGTGGCGCCCAGTTCTCTGGCCCAGTCGAGCTTGCTCGGGTCGCGGTCGACGGCGATGATCGTCGTGGCACCGGCCAGGCGCGACCCGGCGATCGCCGCGTCGCCGACTCCACCGCAGCCGATCACCGCTACCGAATCGCCGCGACCGACCTCCCCGGTGTTCATCGCGGCGCCGAGCCCGGCCATCACCCCGCAGCCCAGGAGGCAGGCGACGGCTGGATCCGCGGCTTCGTCGACCTTGGTGCACTGTCCCTCGTGGACGAGCGTCTTCTCGGCGAAGGCGCCGATGCCCAGCGCCGGAGTCAGTTCGGTGCCGTCGGCGAGGGTCATCGGCTTACTGGCGTTGAAGGTGTCGAAGCAGTACCAGGGCCGACCGCGCTTGCAGGCGCGGCACTCGCCGCACACGGCACGCCAGTTCAGAATCACGTAGTCGCCGGCCGCGACGTGGGTCACCGCGTCGCCGACCGTCTCGACGATGCCCGCCGCCTCGTGTCCGAGCAGGAACGGGTACTCGTCGTTGATGCCGCCGGTGGCGTAGGCGAGGTCGGTATGGCAGACGCCGCACGTCTTGATCTTGACCACCACGTCATTGGGTCCGGGATCCGGGATCGTGATGTCGACCAGTTCGGTAGGCGCGTTCTTGCTGCGGGAGACGACTCCCTTGACGACGATGGGCACGTGTTCTCCTAGTCGGACGGCCGCACTTCGACGCGTTCAGCCGAGAGCGGCGATGAGTTCTGCCTTCTTCATCGTCGAGTATCCCTTGATTCCGGCCGCTTTGGCCTCGGCACGCAGATCCGCCACCGTCTTCGACGCGGTTCCCGACTTCGGCGCGGGCTTGGCGGAAGCAGCCGGCTTGGTGGCACCGGACTTGGCGGCGGTCTTCGCGGCGCTCGGCTTGGCAGCACCGGACTTGGCGGTGGCGGACTTGGCGGTGGCGGCCTTCGCGGCGGCCGGCTTGGCGGTGGCCGGCTTGGCGGTGGCGCCGGTGGTCTTGGCGCCGGGTTCGGCGGTCTTGGGGGTGGCGGGCTTCGCAGTCGCGGGCTTCGCAGTCGCCGGCTTCGCGGCGGACTTGGGCTCAGCAGCCTTCGGCTCGGCGGGCTTGGGCTGCGCCGGCTTCACGGCGGTCGGTGCCTTGGACGCGGGCGCGGGCATCTCAGGCTTCTTCGGCAGCATCGGAGAACGGGCGAGCATCGTGTCGCGGAGCGCGACAACTTCGGCGGAGAGGCGCTTGACCTCTTTCTCCAGTCGCTTGATCAAGCTCTTCTTGCCACTCATCACTGGTGTACCTCCATATGTCTGTGGCTCCAGCCGGAGTGCCCGACCGGGCCAATTGTGACCCTACTGTGAGCAAACCCCGCGATGCGACTCGCAGGTAGCATGCGTCGCCGCAGATCCGAACAGCGGGGTCAGCGTGCGGAATGAACGTGAACCACACGCAGGTCGGCGTCGAGCACCACCAGATCCGCGCGGCGGCCCGATGCCAGGGCGCCGATGTCCGCGCGCCCCAGAACGCGGGCGGGGTTGGCCGAGGTCATGGCCACCGCCCCGAGCAGGATCTCGTCGGAGACGCGGTCTCGCACGCCCGGGGCGTCGGAGCGCAGGCCCGCGACCGTCCGCGCGAACAATCCGGCCATGGTGGCGGTGCTTCCCGCGATCGCGCCGGTCCGCGCGACCCGCGCGACGCCGTCGGCGACGGAGACGTCCAGAGCACCCAGTCGATACGCGCCGTCCGGCATGCCGGCGGCCGCCATCGCATCGGTGACGAGCGCGACGCGGTCGAAGCCGACGGCACGCTGCACGTCGCGCACCAGGGCCGGATGCAGATGCACCCCATCGGCCACCAGCTCGACCACCACGCGGGGATCCTCCATGAGGGCCAGCGGCGGTCCTGGTTCGCGGTGGCCGAGCGGCGCCATCGCGTTGAACAGATGCGTTGCGACCCGAGCTCCCCGCGCAATCGCCTCTCGGACCTGGTCGTAGGTGGCGTCGGTGTGCCCCACGGCCACCGTGACACCCGCACTCACGAAGCGGTCGATCGCCTCCATCGCGCCGGGAAGCTCGGGAGCCAGCGTCACCATCACGACGGCGCCGTCGGCCAGTTCGAGGAGTTCGTCGATCTCGCCCGGCGACGGCGGGCGCAGCACGTCCGGGTCGTGCGCCCCGCACCGCGCACCGCTGATCCAGGGTCCCTCGAGATGGATGCCCGCGCTGATCCCCTCGCCTACCAGAACGCTCAGACGCGCGACGATGTCGCGGAGCTCGGCGCGACCAGCGCTCACCGTGCTCGTCACCGTCGTCGTGGTTCCGTGCTCCCGGTGGAATCGGGCGGCGGCCCGCACGTCGTCGCCGATCCCGTCCGTGTACGACGATCCCCCGCCGCCGTGGACGTGCATGTCGACGAAACCCGGCACGATCACTCCGTCGGCGAAGGTCGCACTCGCCGCGGCCGGCGGCGGACCCGCGCCGACACCGGTGATGAAGCCCTGCGCGATCTCCACCCAGCCCGGCCGGTGGACCACGCCGTCGGCGACGAGCGTGCCCGCGGCGATGATCATCGTCTCGTTCAAGGGACTCCCTTCCGCGAATCGACTCGACGCCAGTGGCTCGGAGTGTATCGCCGGCGACGCCGCGGATCGGCGCCAAACTGCAGGAAGAGACGACTGGTGAGTTCAGTCTCAAATTCCTTGACCGGGTCGTCCGACCGGCGGAACAGTGGAGTGCAAGCTCTACTCAGGCAGCTCTCCCCAGGAGGTTCTCATGAGCTCCTCATCATGGTTCGTCGCGCTCCGGCACCCGTCGCCCGCCGATCTCGAACTGTGGCTCGAAGCCCAGGCGGCGGACGGCCGCGTGCTGACCGACTACTCGCTGCTCAGTCCGCTGCGAATGCGGTTCACCGAGTCCGCTCCGGCCCGGGTCCGGTACGCGGTGGAGCGGCGCGCCGTCCCCGCACCCGTCGACTACTTCCGGTTCCGCGAAGCGCAGGGCTGGGAGCACGTGGGTCAGGCCGCCGACTTCCACATCTGGAAGCGCCCGTACACCGGCGAGCGCCCGGCCGGGTTCATCGGCGAGGATCTCGGCCGCCGGGCCTCCGCGCTCGCGATCGGGCTCGGAGTGATCGGAGTCCTGGCCCTCGCCGTGGCCCTGGCTCTCGGCGCCGTCGCGGGTCTGGCGGCCTTCGAGTGGACGAACTCGGTGGAGTTCTGGGCTCCGGCCGTCGCAGCAGCCGTGGTGGGAGTGCTCGCCGTGACCGCCGGCGTCGTGCTCGCGGTCTCGGGCCGCAAGGCGTCCGCGCGCACCGCGCCGGGCGAGACCGCCACGCGCGAACGCGCCGAGATCGGCGGCTGAGCGCGCCCGATCTGTCGGTGTCCGCTGTTACCGTAGGGCCATCC
Source organism: Gordonia sp. PS3 (assembly GCF_041950545.1). NCBI lineage: Bacteria > Bacillati > Actinomycetota > Actinomycetes > Mycobacteriales > Gordoniaceae > Gordonia > Gordonia sp. PS3. The sequence continues at coordinate 3,733,322 of NZ_CP169524.1, forward strand.
GCTCAGGAGGTCACGATGGACAGTTCATCCGGCGTCTTCTCCGAGGCCGCGTTCGACGCGGCGATCGATCGAGTCTGGGTCAGATTCCGGTGTGAGTTGGCCGACCAACTCGACCGGATGAGTCACGACCACCCCGTCACCGTGTTCGCACTCTGGACCGAGTTGTTCGGCCCGCAGCCCACCGTCGTATTCACCCACACGCTGAACTCCCGCCTGCGGTTGACCGTCGCGCATCGCGATCTGTATCCGTACGGGCCAGAGGACCGGCAGCGGGTGGCCATGCTGACCGACCGGGGCTGGCGCTCGCTGCGCGACCAGACGTGCATCGTCGAGTTCGCCCGGCGCGGAGTCGACGCCGCGGCGATGGCCGCACAGTACGCCCTGCGGGAGGTGTGGGGCGTGCCCGATCCGAGCTATCTGGTGGCGGACCAGGACGACGTGCTGCGGACGTTCATCACGTCGGACGCCGCCGCGCGCGAACCCAAGATGCGCTGAACCCGATGGGTCACGGGCAGCCGTCGTCCGCCGACAGCCTGCCGAGATAGCGGTCGCGTTCCGCACCCGAGAGCGGGTCGGTGGCAGTGCACACCCAGCGGCGCGCGGATTCGCGGTCGGTGGTCTGCAAGTATACGACGCCGGTGCCGTCGCCGGCGACCGGATACCCGGGACCCGAACCGGCATCGGTCGGCAGCACCCAGTTCGACACCGTCCGCGACCCGCCGAGCACAGGAGAGACCGCCGCCCCCTGAGTGAGCGAGCCGTCGGCGCCCAGGGCGAAGTCCACCACCTCCCGCGTCCCCGTGCTGATCATCAGCCGGCCTCCCGATCGGCCGATGGACTCGGCGTGCAGGTCGCTGACCCTGCTGACCACCGTCGGCGGGCCGTCGTCGATGCGCCACACCGCCAGATCACCGGCCGCCAGAACCACGTACCTGCCGTCGCGGGCGAACGTCGCGTCGGCCACCTCCTCGCCCATCGGCAGCACCAGCGGTCGGGAATCGGCCCGGTCGAGCCGGTACACGTAGCCGTTGCCGTCGTCGGCGGTGACGGCTAACCGAGAACCGTCGACCGCATAGCTCACACTGCGGATGAGATCCCCCGGCCCGCCGAGCGGATCGCCCACCGGTCGCGGCGCCGCCGGATCGGTGAGATCCCAACGTTGCACGCGCCGGTCGTCGATCCCGGCGGCGAGTTCCCGCGTGCCGGGAGCGAAGGCGAGCGCATTGGTGTATCGGGTCCCGACTCGGAGTTCGCCCACCCGGCGCGGGCGATCGGGATCGCCGAGATCCCACAGTTCCACCAGGCCGCCGTTGTTGTTGGCCGTCGCGGCGAGCATCCCGTCGGTGGTCACCGCGACGCTGGGCCGGTTGTTGGCCCGGCGGTCGATGTCGACACCGCCCCGCTGGTGCCACTGCCCGTCGTCCCGGGTCCAGACGTTCAGCCGGGCGTCGGAACCGACCGTCACCAGCCGGCGGCCCGACGCGTCCATGCCCACGCCGCTGATCAGTGCGCCGCGGTCCGGGAGCAGGCCCGGCGGCAGGGTCCAGAGGTCCACCTCGCCGTCCGACCGCCCGACGGCGAGTTCCTGACCGTCGGGGCTGAACACGGTGCTGACCATGCGCACCGCTCCGGGTGCGGCCGATCGCTGCAGCTCCCAGAGCGGCAACGGATCGGAGATCGACGTGGTGTTCCAGACATGCACGATCCCGTCGGTCCCGGCGCGGGCCAGCAGCGGGCGCACCGGGTTGGCGGCGATGGACCACGAGCCGCCGGTGACGCCGGCCAGCGACGTGGTGTCCGGCCGGGGCGCCGCCGGGTCGGTGACGTTCCACAACTGCACGTTGGCGCTGTCGCCGGTGACGGCAAGCACCGAGTCACCGCGGGTGAAGGCCAGCGCGTGGGTGATGCTGGGGAATCCGCGCAACGGTTCGCCCGCGGGCCGCGGGGTGTCGGTGTCGGCGGCCGTCCAGAGCCGTACCGTCTGGTCTTCCCCGCCGGTCGCCAGCACCGTGCCCGCGGAGTTGAACGCGAGCGAGCGGACCGCGCGGGTGTGGCCGCGCAGCACCGCGGTCTGCGTCGGCGGACGGTCGCCGTCGACGCGGTACACGGTGACCGTTCCGTCGTCGGACGAGGCCGCCAGGTGAGCGCCGCTGGGACTGAAGCGCGTGAGATACGCCGCGCCGCTGCCGGGCCTCAATGTCGCGATCTCCCGAGGAGACCCGGGATCGGCGACGTTCCACAGCCGGACCGTGCCGTCGCCGCTCGCCGCGGCGAGCAGCCGGCCGGAGCGATCGAAATCCACCGAGGTGACGAACGACCCGAAGCCGCCCAACCGGGCCACCTCGCGGAAGGGCTTCACCGCACCGTCGGTGCGCTGCCACACGCGGACCGTGCGGTCGTTGCTCGCCGACGCGAGCAGCCGTCCGTCGCGGGAGAACATGACGTCGTAGACCGCGCCGGTGTGCCCGTCGAGCGAGCGTGCGAGCGGTGAGGTGTATGCCGCGAGCAAGCCACTGCTGACCTCGGTGTCGTCGGCGTAGTGCTGATCCGCCACCGCCAGCATCCGCGCGGCCAGCGACGGATCCGAACTCACCAGTCCTTCGATGCTGGACATGACGGCCGCGTGTTCGGCGCTGTTGCGCTGCCGTGCGAGATCGCTCGCCTGCCGCGTGGCGATGATCGCGGTGATCGCGGACGCCAGGCCGAGGACCACCACCAACGTGATCGAAGCGAACCGGAGGCGCTTGCGGACGGTCCGTTGCCTGCCTGCGGCGTCGAGGAACTCCGCGGCACCGGCCGGCAGCAGGACCTGACGGTGAGCGCCCAGTTCGGCGCGGTTGGCCTGCGAGGTCGCCAGCCGGGCTCCGCTGTAGAGGTGGTCCGCTGCGCGGCCGCTCTCGTTCCACGCGTCGGTGTCCGCCGCCAACTGCTGCATCCACTGGATCAGATCCGCGTCTTCCGCGATCCAGTCGGCCATCCGCGGCCATGCGGACATGACCGCCTCGTGGATGAAGGTGACCGATTCCGAACTCACCGTCAGCAATCGGGCGTCGGAGAAGGCGTCGATGATCCGCGTGGCCGATTCCGGGAAGCGCTCCCGCAGATCACTCGGGGCGACGGCGTTGCGCATCGGCGTCCGGCGAGGACCGAACTGGACCAGCGCCAGCAGCAGTGCCCTGGCCTCCTCGTGGTCGGCCGGGTCGAGTGCGGCCCAGGTGCGTTCCGCGGTCTCAGCGAGCGCCGAGGTGATCCCGCCCGCGGCGCGGTACGACCCGACCGTCAGCCGGTTCCCGGTCCGTTTCGCCCACATCACCTGGAGAGCGTGGGCGAGCAGCGGGAGCCGTCCCGCGCGATCGCCCTCGGTGGAGGCCTGGTGCAGATCGTCGATCATCAGATCCGCCAGACCTTCGTCGATCCGGCCGCCGGCCATCCGCACCGGCTCGATGATGACCTGACGGAGCTGGTCGTCGGACATCTCGGACAGGATCATCGAACGGTCCTGCCACGCTCGGGCGAGCATCGGGTACTCGACGCAGGCGCGGAAGAAGTCGGCGCGGATACCCAGGACCACCACGCTCCCGGCGTCCGAGAGTTCCTGCACCCGATCGAGCACGGCGCGTCGCCGCGTCTCGTCGTCGAGCGCGAAGACCTCTTCGAACTGGTCGATCACCACCAGCGCCGCACCGGCGGCCACCTCGTCTCCGACGAGTCCGGACGGCCCCACGCGCAGCGCGATCGCGGTGTTCCACGGTTCACCGGCGCGGGCGAGCCCGGCACCGAGCAGTGACGACTTGCCCGCCCCCGACACTCCGGTCACCACGACGACCCGATTGCCCGCCGAGTCCCGTGCCTCGGAAAGCAGCCCCGAGAGGGCGGCGATCGTGTCGTCGCGTCCGAAGTACCTGTCGCGGTCGCGGGCACCCATCGAGGCGAGTCCGGGAAAGGGCGTGTCCAGCCTGGCGCCCGACGCGGGGTCGTGGTGGCGTTCCCAGAGCCGTCTCCATTCGGGCATGGACACGAGGTCGTCGGCACCGGCGTCGAGCGCCCGCCGGTTGAGCCACATGATCAGCGGCAGGACGGTGTCGAAGTCCCGCGGGACGTGTCTGCCGTTGCGCCAGTCGCTGATCCGCTGCGGCGTGGCCTCGGCGCGACCGAATCTGGCCATTCCCTCCGATGCCGCACGCAGCGTCGGCTTACCGGCTTGGCGGAAGAGTCTCGCGAGCGCCGGACCGAACTCGCTCTCCGGCGGCGTCGAGGTCACGACTGTGAGGTTATCCGAGCACCGGATTCCGGGGAATTTCTCCGGTCCGGATAACTCATCCACACCTGTGACCAGTGACGATGCGGACATCGGCGAGAGATTCGTTGAATCGGCACATCGCGGATTCCTACTGTGATATGGACTCGCCGCCGGGCGGGTCTCTCTCTTCTACCGTCGGGGTAATCAACACATGACCAAGCGTCTGATCACAGCGTTCACGCTGCTCGTCGCGTTCTTCGCGACCGCCGCACTGATTCCGGCCACCGCAACGGCGGCCACCCACCACACCCGTGAGGGTGTCACCGTGGAGCTGACCACCGGCCAGCTCTCGGCCAAGCGGATTCCGCCGCTGGACGGTTCTCCCACCTCGGCCGAGGCCCTGCTCTCGTCCGACGTGCACGCCGCGCTGACCGGCATCAAGGACAAGAAGGTCAGCGCCACGCTGGAGGTCGGCTACCAGATCGGGTATCCGGTCTCGATCGCACCCGGTGGCGTCAAGATCACCGCGCACACCCCGGATCTCAAGCTCACCGGCGGCGTCGACGCGAAGGTGAACCCGAACGTCACCGTCTCCGGTACCGGTGGCGGCGGCTCGGTCGGCGACGTGGGTGTCAGCCTGGGCGCGGAGTCGACGATCATCCCGGCCACCGACCTCGAGTTCGAGGTGGCCGCGGGCAAGATCACCACTGTCTCGCTCGCGAAGATCGCGCTCACCAAGCCGACGGCCGACATCGTGCTGTCCGGCGTCGAGCTTCACGCGACCAACGCGCTCGGCCCGATCTCGGTGCGTCCGTTCACGAAGATCTCCGTCACCACCGAAACCGGCGTCTACGTCTACTACGCGTACGGCAAGACCAGCCGGATCTGACCCGCTCTCCCGCGACGGGGCCGGTGCATCGCGCGCCGGCCCCGTCGTCGTGGCGGCTGCGCCGTAATAAGCATGTAATGCAGTGGTCAACCACACGAAACGAGCATCCGGTTTCATGCCGCACCCGCTGCGCCGATAGAGTGACCAACGGAAATTGGCCCGAGAGGACCGGAATTTGCGGTGTGCGCCGAGCCCGCCTCGTCCAGCGCACCAGTTGGGAGTACTACACATGACCGCATGGGACAGCGATCTCCAGGGTTGCTACGACATGGTTATCAACCGCAACCCCGGTGAGCCCGAGTTCCACCAGGCCGTTCAGGAAGTCTTCGAGTCGCTGAGCCCCGTCATGGTCAAGCACCCCGAGTACCAGGACGTCCTGGCCCGGATGTGCGAGCCCGAGCGTCAGATCATCTTCCGCGTGCCGTGGATCGACGACGCCGGCCAGGTCCAGATCAACCGCGGCTTCCGCGTCGAGTTCAACTCGGCCCTCGGCCCGTACAAGGGCGGCCTGCGGTTCCACCCGTCGGTGAACCTGTCGATCGTCAAGTTCCTCGGCTTCGAACAGATCTTCAAGAACGCTCTGACCGGCCTGCCGATCGGAGGCGGCAAGGGCGGCTCGGACTTCGACCCCAAGGGCCGCTCCGACCTCGAGGTCATGCGCTTCTGCCAGTCGTTCATGACCGAGCTGTATCGCCACATCGGCGAGTACACCGACGTTCCCGCCGGCGACATCGGCGTCGGCGGCCGCGAGATCGGCTTCCTGTTCGGCCAGTACAAGCGCATCACCAACCGCTACGAGTCCGGCGTCCTGACGGGCAAGGGACTGTCGTGGGGCGGTTCGCAGGTCCGCCCGGAGGCCACCGGTTACGGCGCTGTCTTCTTCGTCGACGAGATGCTGAAGGCCAAGGGCGACAGCTTCGAGGGCAAGAAGGTCCTCGTCTCCGGTTCCGGAAACGTCGCCACTTACGCGATCGAGAAGATCCACCAGCTCGGCGGCACGGTCATCGCCTGCTCGGACTCCTCCGGCTACGTCGTCGATGAGAACGGCATCGACCTGGAGATCCTCAAGGAGGTCAAGCAGGTCCGCCGGGCCCGCCTGAGCGAGTACGTCGAACTGCGCGGCGGCGGTGCCCGCCTGGTCACCGAGGGCAACCTCTGGCAGGTGCCCGCCGACATCGCGCTGCCGTGTGCGACGCAGAACGAGCTGGATGAGAAGGACGCCGAGGCACTGGTCCGCAACGGATGCAAGGTGGTCGCCGAGGGCGCCAACATGCCCACCACACCGGAGGCCACCAAGGTCCTGCTCGCTGCGGGCGTCGGCTTCGCGCCGGGCAAGGCCGCCAACGCCGGCGGTGTGGCGACCTCCGCGCTGGAGATGCAGCAGAACGCCTCGCGCGACTCCTGGACGTTCGAGTACGCCGAGGAGCGTCTGAGCTCCATCATGCGCACCCTGCACCACACCTGCCTGCAGACCGCCGACGAGTACAACGACCCGGGCAATTACATCCTGGGCGCCAACGTCGCCGGTTTCGTTCAGGTCGCCGACGCGATGAACGCGCTCGGCGTCATCTGACCGACGCAGTCATATGAGAAAGGCCCGCCGTCGGCGGGCCTTTCTCATTGTCCGGGAGTGGTCAGGCGGTCTCGGTGGCCACCCGATCGACGGCCTTGGTGAAGACCTTGTTGAACGCTGCCAGGTCGGGAGTCGACTGCGGGGAGGCGTCGCTGGCCTGCACGCTGACCAGGTAGCCGTTGACCATCGCGTAACCGACGATCATCGACGTCTTGGTGGTGGTTCCCTTGAAGTCGATCGTGGAACTCTGCTGCACGACGATCGCGTCGTCCGCCTTCGTCTTCGGCGCCGGAATCACCTTCGAGACGGCCGTGCCCTTCGCGCCCGCGGCCTGGCCCTCGGTGATCTCGACCTTGATCTTGCCGCAGTCGCCGGTCACGGCCTTGCGGAAGTCCTCCACGGAGTGGTCGACCACGGAGACGGTCTCAGCGAGCACGGAGGTGCCCTTCATCGCGATGACGAAGCCGGTCTTGGCGAGGTCGATCTTGTCTGGAAACGCACTCAGCTGCATGCAGTTCGCCGGCGTCACCTTGGCACTCTTCGTCGAGCTGAGGACGGAATCGGCGACCTTCTGGATCTGGTCTCGCGGAACCGGGGTCACCTGGTACCCGGCCGGAAACTCGGCCTTGCCGATCACCAGCGTCGGCGCCTTGCCCGCATCGGCGGACGGTGCGGCGGCCGACGATGCGGCACCCGGCACCGGTGCGCCGTCCTCGGTCGAGCTGCAGCCGGTCACGAGCAGCAATGCCGCGCTCGCGGCAGCGGCGGCGCCGGCAATCCTCTTCATTGTCATCACGTCGGTCTTCATCCCTATCTGGTGATACTGAGTAGACGGGACAATCCTGACCGATGCGGAATCCGGGCGCGGCACCGGCATCCCGTCGAGGCGGCGGTCAGCGCGCGGCCTTGGCGATCGCCCTGGCGAAGACGTCCTCGAAAACTGCACGATTCAGATCGGCGGTCTGGTCGACGGCGCTCATCTGTACGGTGACCGCGTAACCGTTGACGAGGGCGTTTCCTACCAGCAGACTCGTCTCACCGGATTTGGAACCGTTCACCGTCCTACTCCGGCTCTCCACCGCCAGGACCTGGTCGGCGGCCCCGCGCGGTACGTCGATCACGGTGTGCGTGACGGTGATCTCCGAACCTTTGACCGGGCCGGCCTTCACGTGCACCCGGACGACGCCGCAGTCGCCGGTGACCTGCTTGCGCGCAGCCTCGAGGTCGACGCCGCCGTCGATCTCGGCGACGGGCTGCACCGACTCGCTGATCGCATCGTCGCCATCGGTCGCCGCCATCACGCCGACCCTCTTCGGGTCGATCGTGGTGACCATCGCTCCGGATGCCGCGCACTGCGCGGGTGCGATGTCGACGTGTGCGGTGGAATCGGAGAGTTGCTCCGTCATCTGCGCGAGGGCGTCCTTGCTGAGCCGGGCGGTGTGGAAACCGGCGGGCAGTTCGGCCTGTGTCAGCGGCAGCTCGGCGGCCTCGCGCTCGGCAGCGGTGGACGAGCCGTCGGTGCTGCATCCCACCGAGGCGAGCACTGCGCCACCCGCCAGCATCGCCACCGACATCCGGATCGCCCTGCCCGCCATGTGTCCCCTTCGACTGTGGTTTCAGTACTGAATGTACTTGCCGGACATCCGGGCCGTCCCCGGCCGTCTCCGCTCGGGCGTCCGGTTCACCGGCTCGCCGATCGGTCTCCGAACCACTCCCGGATCGGTTCACCTCCCACCAGGTGCCGCTCCACCACATCGGCGACTCGCGCCGCTGTGAGTCCGGCGTACCAGACGTCGTCCGGGTAGACCGCGACCACCGGCGCCTGCGAGCAGGGGAACAGGCACCCGGTGAGCGTGATGAGGACGTCGTCGTCGCCGAGCCGCCGGGCGTCGAGTTCGGCGGAGAGTTCCGACTGCGTCTCGGCGCCCCCTCGCGCCGAGCATCGGGGACCGCGGCAGACCAGCACGTGTCGCGCGAACCCGGGAACCGCGTCCCAGGCCTTCGTCGCGAGCGGGGCGGTGGTATCGCGGGCCGGGGCCCCGCCGTCGGCGGCAGCCCGCTCGATCAGATTCGCGTAATCCGTTGTCTGGCAAAGCGATCCGCCGATTCTGATATCCGGCGCGGAGCCCGCCGGGCGGTTCCGCAGCCAGTGCCCGATCACGCGGCGGAACCAAGCGTCCATCTTTCGGTCGGCGAGCGTCTGACCGCTCAGCACCACCACCGAGTCGGCGCCCTCGCGGGCCGCCTCGTCGAGCACCTCGGTGACGGTGTCGGACTCACCGCCCAGGACGGCGGAGCGGAAGACCGTGCCCGGATGGCGTTCGGCGAGCTCTCCCAGCGCACGGGCGAGTTCGCCGTGCACATCCGCGCCGCGATCCGTCGGCGCCGTCACGATCACCCAGTCGGCGTCGATCATCACTTCTCCCCTCCTGTGGCCGAAACCACGCCGCACATGACGATCAGTGGCCCGCCGGTGACCGGATGGCGAAGCACCTGCGCGTCGAGGCCGTAGACGTCCGCCAGCAACTCGGGCGTCAGCACCTCGGAGGCGCTGCCCTGCGCACGGACGCGGCCCTCGTCGAGCACGACGAGGTGGTCGCAGTACATCGCGGCGAGTTGCAGATCGTGCAGGGCAGCGAGGACGGTGAGGCCGAGATCCCGGGCCAGCTGCAGCAGGTGAAGCCCGGCCGCCACATCGAGATGGTTGGTCGGCTCGTCGAGGACGAGGACCTTCGGGCGCTGCGCCAGCGCCCGCGCCATCTGGACCTTCTGCCGTTCGCCGCCGGACAGGGTCTGCCAGGTGCGGTGCCGCAGATGCTCGATGCCGAGCGTTCCGATGGCCTGATGCGCCTCGTGCGCGGCGTCTCCGAGCGGCCTGGCCCATCCGCCGGCGTGCGGGATGGTGCCGAGCTCCACAATCTGTTCCACCGACAGTTCCAGGACGGTCGCCGAGTGCTGTTCCAGCTCGGCGACGGTGCGCGCGAACTCGCGGCGGCCCAACTCCCGGACGTCGGTGCCGCCCAGCAGCACCTGTCCGGCGTCGGGCCGCTGCCAACGCATCACCATCGACAGCAGGGTCGACTTTCCGGACCCGTTCGGGCCGATCACGCCGGTGAATCGGCCGGCGGGCGCCCGGGCCGTGACGTCGTCGAGGATTCTCCGCTCGCCGCGGGCGAAGCTCACCGCCCGCATCTCGATGCCGGGCATCCCGGTCTCGGTACCGGTCATTCGGTGCCTCGCTGTCGCCGGAGCAGGTAGATGAAGGCGGGCACGCCGATCACCGAGGTGACGAGCCCGAGCGGCAGTTCCCGCGACGGCATCACGCCGCGGGCGATGATGTCGGCCCAGACCACCACCAATGCCCCGAGCACCACCGCCACCGGCAGGACCCGATAGTGCAGCGGGCCCACGAGAAAGCGAACCATGTGCGGCACCACGAGCCCCACGAACCCGATGATCCCCGACAGCGCCACCAGGACGGCGGTGCACAGCGACACCAGCGCGTAGAGCACCCAGCGAGTGCGGGCCACGTGAGTGCCCAGGCTCGCGGCGGCGCGTTCACCGAAGGCGAAGGCGTCCAGCGTTCGGGCGTGGGCCAGCACGGCGACGATCGTGCACACGGTGACGATCGCGGTCAGCGCGAGGGTGTTCCAGCGGATGCCGGCCACCGACCCCATCGACCAGAACATGACGCGGTCGGCGGTGCCGTGCGGGCCGAAGTAGATCAACGCCGAACTCAGCGCCGCGGCGAGTTGCCCGACGGCGACGCCGGCCAGGATCAGTCTGCCCGGAAGCAGCGCGCCCCCGCGCGTGACCGCGATCGCGAACACCAGCAGCAGCGCACCCATCGCCCCCAGAAACGCTGCGACGGAGACCACTGAGCCACCGGCCATGCTGCCCATGCCGACTCCCGTGCTCAACACCACCACGGCGCCGAGAGACGCACCGCCAGACATCCCGAGGATGTACGGGTCGGCCAGCTGGTTGCCCGTCAACGACTGCAGGACGGTGCCGCAGACCGCCAGGCCCGCACCGATGAGTGCCGCTCCGACCACCCGCGGCAGCCGCAGCTGAACGACGATGTTCTCGTCGAGCACATCGGACGTGCCGATGCCCACGCTGCTGCCGAGCGCTCGCACCACTGTGCCCAGCGGCAGATCGGCCGATCCGACCACGATTCCGAGCGCCATGCTGATCAGCAGCAGGATCGTCAGTCCGGCCAGCCAACCCGCCAGGGCCGGTGTACCGCGGAGCCGTTCGCGCACGCGCCGACTACTTCGCGAGCGCGTCCGACAGCTTGGCGGCGCCGTCGATCAGCCGCGGACCGGGGGTGCTCTCAGCGAACGGGATCACCACGAACGATCCCTTCGCGACGGCCTTCAGGTCCTTGAGCGCCGGGTCGGACTCCAGATACTTCCGCTTGGCGGCGGCCGGATCCCAGTCGGCGTCCACCAGGACGATCACGTCCGGATCGGCTTTGAGCACCGCCTCCCAGCCGGTCTCGGCCCAGTTGCCGGAGAGATCTCCGAAGACGTTCTTCGCGCCGACGGCGTCGATGACCAATTGCGGCCCGCCGTCGCCGGCACCGACGAAGGGCTTGTCAGTCGAGGAATCCCACCACAGAACCGTCTTGCCCCGTCCGGCCGACTTCGCGGTGAGGTCGGCGAGCTTCGCGCGCATGTCGGCGTTCACCCGGTCGGCATCGGCCGTCCGTCCGAAGAGCACGCCGTAGTCGCTGGTCTCACCGGCCACCGCGTCCCAGGACGAGGCCGGACGCTTCAACTTGTCCTCGCAGCCGAAGGGCGACACGTAGGTCGCCACACCGAGGTCGTCGAACGACTGCCGGCTTCCCAGCGCCTTGTCGTCGAAGGCGCTGCTGTACGACGCGGCGATCAGGTCGGGGTGCTTCTCGAGGACCGCTTCGCGGGTGGGGTACTTCTCCGACAGCACCGGGATCTCGCCGTAGGCTGCGGCCCATTGCGGGGCGATGGCGCTGTCGAGGTAGGCGGTGCCGACCAGCTGCCCGCCGGCGCCGACGGCCAGGGCCGACTCGGTGGCCCCCTGGTTGACGGTGATGGCCGCGTCGGCCGGCTTCTTCAGGGTGACGGTGCGGCCGCAGTTCTGCAGGCTGATCGCCGAGCCGTCGGCGCCGGATGCGGGATCGTCGCCGGAACAGGCAGAGACGGTGAGGACGGTGCCGGCGACGGCCAGGATCACCGCGTTCTTCAGGGTGCGCAATGCGACCCCCTTTCCAGATACTCGTGGAACTTCGGGGTACGCCGCGGCCGGTCTCCTGGCTACACAGGACTGCCGGCGGTCACACCTTCCCAGATGACGAGCACCCAGTGGCTGGAGTCCTGCACTCCCGGCGACTTCCGGACCTGTTCACAGTGGCGAGTACCGCGCCGGCTTCTCACCGGACTTCCCGAGCACCGTGACGTATCGCCCGAGTGTATCCGGGCACGGCCGGGACACTCGGGCGACCTCGAATCAGGCGGGGTCTTTGAAGTACACGAGCTGGTGCGTGGTCGCGAGGAGCACCTCGCCCGACCAGAGCTGTCCGTACTGGTCGAAATGACCGTGCCCGAACCGGGCGGCGCGCGCCGTCGCGAGGACGTGTCCGGTTCCATGCGCCTCGAGTTCCTGCGCGGTGGCGTGGAAATACGTGGTCAGGGTGATGGTGCCCGCCGGCATGTAGGTTCCGTGCCGGAGAAAGACACGAGGGTAGAACACGTCGGTCATCGCGGTGAGCGCCGGGAAGTCGAGCGGCCGCTCGGGCCGGTCGCGCAGCCACAGCGTCGACGTCGAGTCGGCGTCGTTCCTCCCGTCCATGCCGCCCGCGACGAACCGCTTGTCGTAGTTCTTGGCCCAGGCGATGAAGTCCACGTACTCGCTGACCTCGACCTCCTCGGCGGGCGGTGCGGCCGGAGGCGTCGGCTCGGTGTCGGACCAGGTGTCACGGGCGACGCCGAAGACCGCGGTGCCGGTGGCCGCCACCTGTCCGGATTGGCTGATCGTCACCACCCAGTGCTGATTGGTGCGGTTGGTCCGGACGGGCCGCAGGTCGAGATCCCACTGTCCTTCGGCGATCGGTGCCGCGTAATTGATGGTCAGCGCGAGCGGATCGCCGAGGACGTCGGGCCGCTGCTGGATGCCGTTGACGACGGTCGCGGCCGTGATGCCGCCGAACGGGCCGACCATGTTGTTGTACGCGGGATGCGTCTGCGCGCGGACCACATGGTCCGACGCCGTGGGCGTGAGGGCGATGGCCTCATCGAAAACGTGAGTCATGCGTCGACGGTAACAGAACGATCGTTCTACTCACGCGTACCCTGAGTGCATGGCAACACTCCCCGTCCGCGACCGACTGCTCCTGTCGGCGACTCAGCTGCTCCGGAGCAAGGGAGCCGACGGATTCGGAATGTCGGAGCTCATGGAGCACAGCGGCGTGGCGCGGCGCTCGATGTACCAGCACTTCCCCCGCGGCAAGGCGCAACTGCTGGAGCAGGCCACCGACGAGGCGGGCAGGCACGCCTCGTCGCGCCTCGCGGCCGCACTGTACGGCCGGACCGCTGTGGAGGGTCTGATCGTCATCGTGGACGAGTGGAAGCAGACCCTGGTGCGCCACGACTACCGCCTCGGCTGCCCCCTGGTTGCCGCCTCCACCTCCGCCGCGGAGTACCCGGGTGCGGCCGAGCGCGCCGCCACGGCTTTCCAAACGCTGGCGGGCCAGATCGCCGCATCCTTCGAGGCCGACGGACTGGCCGCGGACGCCGCCCGACGGGCTGGCGACATGCTGGTGGCAGCCCTCGAAGGCGCCATCATCACCTCTCGCGCCACCCGTTCCACCGCACCGCTCGACGCCTTGTCGTCACACATCCGCGAGACGTGGGGCTGAGCCCTCCGATATTCGGTCGACAGACCTCCGCCAACCCTGTACAAAAGTACATGTACATTCGTACAGAATTGCGAGGGAGTCATGGCCAAGCACGACCCGGAGGCACGGCGGGCGGCGATTCTCGCCGCGGCGGCGGATCTGGTGATCGAACTCGGACCGGCCGCGCTGACGCACCGCCGCGTCGCCGAGCGTGCGGGTGTGCCGTTGGGATCGACGACCCAGTACTTCACCTCCATCGACGACCTGCGCACCCAGGCCCTGGAGCGGCTCGCCGCGGAGGTCGACGAAGACCTGGCCGCCGTGCGGAGCAGCCTGGTCGCGGCCGGCGGGTCAGCGGAAGCGCTGGTGGATCAGATTCACGACTACCTCGCCGACAGCCGCGCCGTCGCGGCCGACGTCTCGCTGATATCGGCGGGCCTGTTCGATCCCGAGTTGCGCGCGCTGTCGCTCCGCTGGCAGACCAATCTCGTCGAGATCTTGAGCGATTACGTCGGACCCGACAACGCGCTCGCCCTCGCGATCGTCTCCGACGGTGTCGTGATGCACGCGGCATTGCACAACACCGTCGTCTCCAAAGACTTCCTGCACACTCTCGTCGCGCCGTTCATGGCGCAGAAAAGACAACCGTGATGACTGCCTCACCCACCACGGGGAGCACCGGCTACTCCACCGTCCGCGCCTGGCTCGCGACCGCTGTGTTGAGTGCGAGCCTGCTCGTGATCGTGATGGATATGACGATCCTGAACATCGCTCTTCCCGCGATGTCGGCCGACTTGGAGCCCACCGCCTCCCAGCTGCTGTGGATCGTCGACGTCTACTCGCTGGTGCTCGCCGGGCTGCTCGTCCCGGCCGCATCGCTGGCCGACCGCTGGGGACGCAAGCGGATGCTGTTGGCCGGGTACGCCGTCTTCGGCGCCGCATCGCTGCTCGTCCTGGTCGCCGAGTCGGCGACCGCGGTGATCGCCATCCGCGCCCTCCTCGGCACCGGCGGCGCGTTCATCATGCCGACCACACTGTCGACGATCCGCGTCCTGTTCACCGACGCGCGCCGGCGGGCGCGCGCACTCGCGGTGTGGTCGTCGGTCGCCGGTCTCGGTGCGGCGATCGGCCCGCTGGTCGGCGGTTTCCTGGTGGAGCACTTCTCCTGGCAGTCGGCTTTCCTGGTCAACGCTCCGCTGATGGCGCTGGCCGTGGTCGCCGGGGTCTTCCTGCTCCCCGAGTCGCGGTCGGCCGACCCGGGAGTCTGGGACTGGCTGGGCATCGCCCTCTCGTTCTCCGGCATGGTGCTCCTGATGTGGTCGGTGAAGCACTTCGGTGCCGAATCGAGTCTGCTGGTCCCCGAGGGCTGGGCCGCGTTCGCCGCAGGAGTGCTGCTGCTGACCGTCTTCGTCCGCCGCAGTCTGCGCCAGGACCGGCCGATGCTCGACGTCGGACTGTTCCGCAGCCGCGTCTTCACCGGCGGTATCGCCGGCGCCCTCGGCTCGATGTTCGCGATGGCCGCGGCCCTGCTGCTGCTCGCCCAGTGGCTGCAGTCGGTAGAGGGCAGTTCACCGATCCGTGCCGGCCTGCAGCTGGTCCCGCTCGCTGTCGCCTCGGCCGCCGCGTCGCTCGCCGCACCGCGTCTGGCCGAACGCATCGGTCCGCGAATCGTCATTGCCGGCGGCATCGCGGTGGCCGGCATCGGCATGATCGCCGTGTACCTGATCCCCGGAGAGCTGCACTACGCGTCGGCCGTCGTGTCGTTGATCCTGGTGGGTGTCGGCATCGGATCGCTGGCGATCGGCTCGGCGCTGATCATGTCGGGCAGCCCCGAGAACCGCGCGGGCAACGCCGCCGCGATGGAGGAGACCTCCTACGAACTCGGCAGCGTCATCGGTGTCGCGCTCCTCGGCAGCGTCGCCGCGGTGCTCTATCGCAGCCGGCTCGACGAGTCCGGCGCGCTGGACGACCTCGATCCCCGATTGCACGACGCGGCCCGCGAGTCGATCGGGTCCGCGGCGGGCGTCGCCGATCAGCTGCACATGCCGAACCTGGCACAGCAAGCCGGTACCGCGTTCACCGATTCGCTGCAGATCACCAGCCTCACCGGCGGTCTCATCATGCTGGCGGTCGCCGCGGCGGTGTACGCCCTGGTCCCTGCGGGTACGCGTATCGACGCCGAGGTGGTCGAGGGATGAGCCGGACCCGGGGTCGTCTCCCCGTGACGATCTGAAAACGCGTGCCGGCCTCCGGTCGCGGAAGGTCGTCGCGACCGGAGCCCGATGGTAGATTCGCCGCGTGTCGACGGCGAGGTCTCTCCCCGAACCGGTCCGCGGACGGCTCAGTGACGGACGCGAGATACTGCTGTTCGACGACGGCGAGGCCTCCGTCCTGCGCCCCGACCGCCGCGACCTGCCGACGGATCGCGGTGCGACGACCGTCCGCCGAGACCCCGTCACGGACGACTGGGTGATCGTGGCGCCCGCGCGCCAGGACCGTACCCATCTGCCGCCGCGGCGGCAGTGCCCGCTGTGCCCCGACCCGGAGGGTCTCCGAAGCGAGATCCCAGCGTCGGACTACGGGGTGGCGGTGTTCGAGAATCGCTTCCCGTCGCTCGCCGCACCACCGGAGCCTGCCGGTGCCGGAGCGTCGCCGCCGGCGAGCGACGATCCGCTGCGGACCGAGATTCCGGGCACCGGCCGCTGCGAGGTGGTCTGCTTCACCAGCGACCACGACGGTTCGTTCGGCGCACTCCCCGAACGCCGCGCCCGCCTGGTCCTCGACGCTCTGGCGCACCGGACCGCCGAGCTCATGGCGTTGGACGGCGTGCGCGAGGTCCATTGTTTCGAGAATCGCGGCGAGGAGATCGGCGTGACCCTCGGTCACCCGCACGGCCAGATCTACGCCTACCCGTTCCGTACCCGCCGCACCGAATCGATGCTGCGGTCGGCCGGTCGGTACCGGCGCGAGCACTCCGCAGACCTCTTCGAAGCGATCCTCGCCCGCGAACTCGAAGACGGCGAGCGAATTCTCCTGTCGACCGCGCACACCACTGCGTTCGTACCGTTCGCGGCGCGCTGGCCGGTGGAGGTGCACGTCTACCCGAACCGGCACGTCCGCGGTCTCGGCGAACTCACCGACCGGGAGGCCGACGACCTCGCGCGGACCCAGCTCGCGGTCCTTCGAGCCTGCGACGCCCTGTACGACGCCCCGCTGCCCTACGTCGCGTCGTGGCATCAGTATCCGGCCGACGCGGCCGAGGGCTACCTGCACGCCGAGATCTTCTCGATCCGCCGCAGCGCCCACAGACTCAAATACCTGGCCGGGTCCGAGTCGGCGCGCGATGCCTTCATCACGGACAAGACCCCCGAGGACATCGCCGAGCAATTGCGTGCGGCGCTCGGCCGACAGGCGGACCATGGCAGACATGCCTGAGGGATCGGCCGGCAGCACCTCGTCTCCCGGACCGCGGTCGCGGGAGCCGGAGGTGCGCGCATATGCGCCGGGCCGCGTCAATCTGATCGGTGAGCACACGGACTACAACGACGGGCTGGCGCTGTCGATCGCGCTGCAGCTCGGGACCACGGTGAGCTTCCGGCCGGACCCGGCCGCCGAATCGGTCGTCGTCTCCTCCGACCTCGCGCCCGGCCGGGCCGGCGTGCCCATCGACACCGCTCCCGACGATGACGCGGCGCACGGCACCCGGGTGACCGGCTGGGCGTCGTATGTGGCGGGCTGTGTCTGGGCGCTGCGCGAACACGGTGTCCGGGTGCCCGGCGGGCGCATGGAGATCCGCTCCGATGTGCCGGTCGGAGCGGGACTGTCGTCGTCTGCTGCTCTGGAGTGCGCGGTGCTCCACGCGCTGGCCGCCGCGGCCGGGGCCACCGTCGACCGGCGCACCCTCGCGCTGATCGCCCAGCGCGCCGAGAACCGATACGTGGGCGCCCCCACCGGTCTGCTCGACCAGTTGAGCAGTCTGTTCGGCGCCGACGGCACCGCTCTGCTCCTCGACTTCCGCTCACTGCAGGTGACGCCGGTGCCGGTGGCTCTGGGCGGCGCGGTGCTCCTCGTCATCGATTCGCGGTCCCCGCACCGGAACGCCGACGGCGAGTACCGGAGGCGACGAGCGGCGTGCGAGGACGCCGCCCGCCGCCTGTCGGCGCCCAGCTTGCGCTATGTCCGAGACGACGGCTGGCGAGCACTCCGCGACGACGAACTGCGGCGCCGCGCCAGGCACGTTCTCACCGAGAACCGACGGGTCCGGGACGCAGCACAGGCGTTGCGCGACGGAGACTGCACGCGTTTCGGAGAACTGATGAATCAGTCGCACCACTCGATGCGCACCGACTTCGAGATCACCACACCCCGCATCGACCGCATCGCGGAGACCGCCCGCGACCTCGGCGCCTTCGGGGCCCGGATGACCGGCGGAGGATTCGGCGGCAGCGTCGTCGCCCTGGCACCGGCCGAGGCCGCGATGCGGATCGAGAGCACGTTGCCGGGTCTCGTCGCCGATGCCGGCGATCCGCGTCCGACGGTGATCCGTGTCCGTCCGGGCGCGGGAGCCGGTCCGGTGATGGCACAGTGACACTCATGAGCACCGAACAGGCGGCGATCGCGCGCCGCGCCTACGAGACTCTTGAACCCTTCCACGTCCTCGCCTACTTCAATCCGGGCCTCGGCGACGCCCAGACCGACCTCGGGCTCGACGGCCACGCCTTCTACCGGCGCCCCGATGGGCGATGCCACGGGAGCGGTCGTAGCCGCCGCTTTCTACAACTTCTCACCCGCGCTCGTCGAATCCGCATGGGACCGCGCTCGGGCCGTCGGCCTCGAGAAGGTCGCCGAACGGCGGTACGCGATGCTCGACGAGCAGTACCGCGCCATCCGGGTGCCGCGTGCGAGCGGATCACGCCGCTGCTGCCCGAGTACGAGAAGGCGGTCGGAGGACTGCCCGTCTCCGGTCGGCCCCTGGGCGCGGCATGGGCGTCCACCCCGATTCCCGACGCGCCGCACCTCGCCCTCTGGCGTCACTTGTCGGTACTCCGGGAATGGCGCGGCGACAACCACATCGCCGAGCTGATCGGCCACGGTCTGGACGGGATCGACGCCGGCGTCTTCCACGAGGCCGCATTGCCCGACCCGACCGTCCGTCGACGGGTGATGGGGCATCGGTTCTTCCTACTCACCCGCGGGTGGTCGGAGGACGACTGGGACGCCTCCGTCGACCGACTGGCGCGGCGCGGTCTCGTCGAGATCGGCGACGACGGACACCGCCTCACTTCGGCGGGCTTCGACCTGTATCAGGACATCGAAGCACGCACCGACCTACTGACCGGCGCGAGTCTGGGCACCGACGTCGCCGACCTCATCGAGCGCACTCGCCCCTTCGTCAAGCCGGTGCTCGACGCCGGCGTGCTCCCCGGTACGTCGAAGAAGTCCTGACGAGCGCCTCCCAGGCCCTCCCCAGGCTGGTTGAGCGAGCGTCCTCCCCAGGCTCGTTGAGCGAGCATCCCTCCCAGGCTTGTTGAGCGAGCGAAGCGAGTCGAAACCCCAGACCCCGCCCAGCGCACCCCCGCAGGCTTGTTGAGCGAGCGTCCTCCTCAGGCTCGTTGAGCGAGCGAAGCGAGTCGAAACCCCAGACCCCGCCCAGCGCACCCCGCAGGCTCGTTGAGCGAGCATCCCTCCCCAGGCTCGTTGAGCGAGCGAAGCGAGTCGAAACCCCCTCTACCCCTTCAGATTCGCCGCCAGCCAGTCGACGGTCTGCATGCCGAACAGGTCAGTGCCCCAGCCGTACATGTCGGTGATGAACTTGACCATGCTGCAGTCCGTCGGCTGGTAGTCGACGCGAGCGCCTCGGCTGCGCCACGCTCGGACCAGCTTGCGCGAATCGGCAGCCGGTACCAGCGACATCGGCGAGTCGTCGGCCACGCACGACGCGACGAGTGTGCGCACGCCCTTCGCTGCCGTCCCCTGCCCCATCACGTTGTCCCGGTAGGCGCGCTGGAACGCGGGGATCGTCGCAGGCGACTCATTCCCCTTGAACAGCGTGTTCAGCGGTACCAGCGGCAATGTGAAGTACGCGGGCGTCTGGCACTGGGTCCGGTAGTAATCGGCCACGGCGCGTCCCGCATCCGTGAGGTGGTCGTCGATCCGCATGTCCGGGTAGTGCGGCTCCAGGCCCAGAAGGGTCGCCATCGCGAAACCCGAACCGACGGAGCCGTCGGCGGTCGCGATGAAGTTCCGGTAGTTCGGAACCATTCCCTCGAGCACCGCGGCCTTGATGTTCAGTTCCGGCGCGTACTGATCCTTCATCTCCAACGCGTGACCGGTGCCGACACCGCCGCCGGCGATGCCGAACATGCCGATCGGCGACGATGCGGACAGACCGGCATCGCGGACCGCGAGCGCGGCGCGCACCGCGTCGAGACTGGTGCGGGCGTTGTACTTTCCGGCGAACACGCCGTGCGGACGCGGGTCGCCGTTGTTACCGACGTCCGACATCACGACGGCGTACCCTTTGCCGAACAACTGTGCCAGCGGCCCGAGGGCCGACCACGAGGCGCCGTCGATCGGATCGCCACCGGTCCACATCACCGACGGATGGCAGTTGGCGCCCACGCTGTCGTTGGCCATCTGGTAGCTGACGATCGGCCGCGTGGCGTTCTTGCGGCCGTCGCGCGGGATCATGATCAGCCCGGTGCTGATGTCGGGCTCACCGTCGAGCGCCGTGGTGACGTACATGATCTTGTACGCATCCACGTCGCCCGGGCGGAAGCCGGCGAACTGGACGGCCACGGGCTCGGCCTTCAGCAGCGTCCCGGCCTTCTCCGATCCCGTGAGTCGCGGCTCCTTGTAGAACGGGTCGGTGGACTGCAGCGGCTTGAGGATCTCGTCGGGCGTACCCATCCTGCCGTGCTGGAAGGTCCCGAGTACGAAACCGTTGAAGACCTCGCCGAGTTGGGGAGTGCGGTTCGGCGGTCCGGCCGCGGCCGGCGCGGCCGTGAGGGAGGCACCGACGGTCAGGGCGCTCAGCAGTGCGACCGCCGCGACGATCCAACGCTGCGCTTTCATCGGACCTCCACCTTCAGCGTGTCGAGCGCCGACTGCATCATCGGCAGGAGATTGAAGATGGGGCGGTGCTGCTCCATCTGCGGATCGGCCGGCATCACCAGTTCTCGGCGCAGGTCCGGCCAGCGGTTCTCCACCTGGAATCGGTACTTCGGCAGCAGTTCGTGGGTGATGTAATCCCATCGCTCGTCGAAGACCGACCAGTTCCACGACGGCAGCGGCACGGTCGCGGTGACGGTCCGCCCGTCGGGCGTGGTCCCCGTCAGCTTCAGCGGCTTGTACGAGCGCAGCGGAAGGACTCCGGCCACCGACGGCGACCCGGCGAGGGTGCTTGCGTAGGTCATCGCCTCACCGACGTCCCCGCGGTAGGCGCGGACCGTGTCCCACTGCTCGTTGATGATCTCGCCCTGCTCACGCCTCAGCAGGCGCGCATTGCCCGCCGCGATCCCGTCGGGCGTCTTGCTCGCGACATCCTCCCACGCCTTCATGACGTCGGCGGGGAAGAGTCCCGCTCGGTACATCTCTCGCAGTGCCGACAGTCCGCCGGTCACGTATGCGCGGTGCATCGGCATCAGGTCGCTGAAGATGTTCTTCTGCATCACGAGGATCGAGCCCTGCACGTACTGGAGGTCGGCCGGCGTGAGGGTGGCGCCGACGCGGGCCAGCGCGCGCAGACCCTTGGGGAGCTTGTCGATCATCGTCGGTCCGAACGCCCTGTTGGTCTCGGTGACGATGGCGTTCGCCACCGGTGCCAACCGCGTGAACTCGTAGACGTCGGTGGCCAGCTCGAAGTCGAGGAGCCCGCCGCCGAAATCGGCACCGACGAGCCCGCCCATCCCGGCCCACTGGAGTTCGCGGTGCTTGAGCTGCAGGTTCTTGTAGAACTGGTACGACTTCGTGAGGTTTCCGCGGTTCGCAGTCACTCCCGCGCGCGGGTTCCACGACTTGAGGTCGATTCCCGCCGCCACTGTGGTGTCGGCCAGCCAGTACTGAAGCAACAGGGCCTGGTACGACGTAGGCGCGACCCCTCGTTCACGCGCCTCGTCGAGCAGGTTCTTGAGGACCTTCGGGTCGGTGGGGAGTGCCGGGTTGACCCCGCCGGGACCGTGATCCGCATGGCGATTGACCAACGGCAGATCCAGGTACCGATCCAACTCTCCGGCGGCCGACGCGGGCGGCGCAAGGACGGCCGATCCGGCCAGGGCCACCACCAGAGCCGCTGCCGTCAGAACGACGGCCCTCCAGCCGATCGTGCGAATTGAACGCATCGGTCACCTCCTGCGACTCGAGGCCGCACCGATCACGCGAGCCTGTCCGGCTCGCTGGTCCGGGATAGTGAATCACCGCGTTGTCACAACGACAAATGGCACGATCCGTCTCGACCTGCAGGTCAGAGCGCGATGAATCTGATAACGGTGCAGGTCCAAACCGTGTGCAGCGGCCCCGAACGACGGATTCGGGCGGGTCGCGGGAGCCGGTCGTCACACCACAAATCGCTCGATCGGGTGACACGCCGCCCGCCGGAGCCGCCCATCGCCGCGGTGCGATAGTGGAGTGTATGGCACTGCGTCCCGACCAACTCCTCCCCCTCGCCGGTTACACGGTCGTGACTCTCGAACAGGCCGTCGCCGCGCCGCTCGCGTCCCGCCATCTGGCCGATCTCGGCGCCCGCGTCATCAAAGTGGAACGGACCGACGGCGGCGATTTCGCCCGCGCCTACGACGACGCCGTGCACGGCACCGGCGCGCACTTCGTGTGGCTGAACCGCGGGAAGGAATCCATCGCCGTCGACCTGAAGTCGGACGAGGGGCGCAAGGTGGTCCGTGCGCTGATCCGCGACGCGGACGTCTTTCTGCAGAACCTGGCGCCGGGCGCAGCGGCGCGGCTCGGCCTGGGGGCCGATGAGTTGCGCGAGGGTCACCCCGAGTTGGTCACGGTCGATCTGTCGGGCTACGGCCGAGGCGGTCCGTTCGAGCAGCGCAAGGCGTACGACATGCTCATTCAGGCCGAGAGCGGCCTCATCTCCATCACGGGTACACCGGAGCATGCCGCCAAGACCGGGATTCCGACCGCCGACATCGCCTCCGGTATGTACTGCGCACAGGCGGTTCTCGCGGCGCTCCTGCGTCGCTGCCGCACCGGAGTCGGAGCGGCGGTCGAGGTCTCGATGCTCGAATCGACCGTCGAATGGATGGGACATTCGCTCTACACGCAGATGTACACGGGCGTGCAGCCGCCGCGGATGGGCGTGAGTCATGTGTCGATCGCGCCGTACGACTCGTACCCCACCAGCGACGGACAGATCTTGATCGGCGTTCAGAGTGAAGGAGGCTGGAAGGCGCTCACCACAGTGTTGGGCGTCCCCGAGCTGACGACCGACCCGCGATTCTCCACCAATATGAAGCGAGTCGAGAACCGGGCGGCGTGCGACGCCGCAGTGGCGCAACGGACCAGGCTGTGGACCACTGCGGAGCTCGACGCGAAGCTTTCCGCCGCGGGTGTTCCGGCAGCCCAGATCAACGAGCTCGAACAGGTCGCCGAGCATCCGCAGCTCTCCGCACGGGATCGCTGGCGCACTGTCGGTACCGAGTTCGCGCAGGTCAAGGCACTACTTCCGCCGGTCACATTCGATGACGTCGAGGCGGCGATGGGCGACGTTCCGGCACTCGGCCGCCATACAGCCGCGCTGCTCGCGGAACTCGGCTACGACGAGCAGGACGTGCAGCGGATGTCGGCCGCCGGTGTTGTTCGCGTCGGCGACTGAGAATCGAACGTAGGTCGATCGCGTCAATGTTGTTTGTCATAGGTGGGTGATAGCTTTCAGGTAGGTCAAGAAAACATGGTGTGACCAGCTGAAACACTCGGGGGAGGTGGCAGCGATGACCGATCCGATCACCGATCCGATCGCGACTGTCGTCGCCACCGGTGCGCTGCCGGAGCAGCCCGCCGAACTACTCGCCCTGATCGATGCCGCGGCGGTCAAACTCGCCGAGACCTCCCTGTCACCGGAGACCGAACCGGAACTGCTGGCCCACACACAGACCGCCGAACGCATCCGGCGCCGCTGGGACGGCATCTCCGCTGCGCTGCTGGTGGAGGTCTCCGACCGCAACGCCCACCGCACCGCCGGCTACCTGAATCCGCATCAATACCTGTCGCAAGGGCTGCGGCTGGGAACCCGGGAGGCGGGTCGGCGGTTGCGGATGGCTGAGACCATCGGCGAGTTCTCCAACTTTCAAGGTGAAACCCTGCCTCCCCGCAAGCCCGCCACCGCCGCGTCGGTGGCGGCCGGGACTGTCGGCGCCGAACACGCTCTCGTCATCTCGGCCGTGCTGGCGAAAGTGCCCGGCTGCATCTCGCCGGAAGTCAAAGCCCGTGCCGAGGCGGAGTTGGCCGAGGCTGCCGCCGGACTGAACCCCGACGACCTGGGCAAAGTCGGCGACCGGCTGCTCGCCCACCTGGACCCCGACGGGCAGGAAAGCGATCACGTCGACCGGCAACGCCAACGCGGAATCACCATCCTCCCGCAAGACCGACAACTCATGAGCAAAGTCCGCGGCGCCATGACCCCGGAGTTGCGGGCCAAGTTCGAAGTGATCTTGACCGCCTGGGCCGCACCCGGGATGAACAATCCCGCCGACCCGGATTCGCCCACCGGAACCATTGACGCCGACGGCATCGATGCCGAGGCTTTGGCGGCGGCGCGGGGTCGGGATCTGCGCAGTGCCGCCCAACGCACACACGACGCGCTGCTGGCCCTGTGCGACTACGTTCTCGCCCACGGCGGACTCGGTGCACCGAACCGGATACCGGCCGAACTCGTCATCACCGTCACCGATCAAGAACTCGCCGCGCATGCCGGAATCGCGTTGACCGCCACCGGCACCCGCATCCCGATCGGTGAACTCGTGCGGCTCGCTGCCGAGGCTGTGCCGCACCTGGCGGTCTTCCGGAATCACACCAGCGAAGTGCTCTACCAAGGCCGCGGTGCGCGGTGTGCGAGTAAGGCGCAGCGGTTGGCGTTGTTCGCCCGCGACCGCGGCTGCACCGCCCCCGGCTGCGACCGCCCCTTCGCCCAAACCCAGGCCCATCACGCACCGGACTGGATCACCCCGGCCGGACGCACCGACATCGACGCCCTCGGCGCCGCGTGCGGGCGCCACAACCGCGCCGTCGGCACCAACCGCGGACAATGGGAGACCACCACCCTCACCGACGGACCCGATGCCGGACGCATGGGCTGGCGACCGGCCACCACCGATCAACCTTGGCGCCTGAACCCCATCCACCACGCCGGACAAGCACGGCACCTGCACCCGCCAGAACTGCATCGGCAAGAATCGGGCCCACCGCCGGCGCATCCGCCGCCTCGGACTCCACCGCAGGAGTCACAAGCTCCCCCGGCAGATTCCGAATCTGCCCAGTCACCCCACGCCGCGGCCTGACGCGTCCTCCCAAGGTGCGCCGCGCTTCTAAGCTGCAATCGACACACCCGCCGACCAGGGAGCACATCGCATGGAACTGACGACGCTGACGCACGAGAACGAAGACGGCATCCTCACAGTCCGGCTCAACCGCCCCGACCATCTCAACGCCTTCACCGTCGAGATGGCGCAGGAATTGGAGCACACCTTCCGTTCGGTCAACGATGACGACTCCGTTCGGGCTGTCATCGTCACCGGCAACGGACGTGCGTTCTGCGCCGGCATGGACCTGGCGACCGAGGGCGACAATGTGTTCGGGCTCGACGGCGCCAAGCGGCCCACGCTCGCGGACATGGCCGATCTGGATGATCCCGGAATCGCGCGGATTCGCGACACCGGCGGGCGGGTGACGCTCGCGATCTACGCTTGCCGCAAACCGGTGATCGCGGCCGTCAACGGCGCCGCAGTCGGCATCGGCGCCACGATGACGCTGCCGATGGACGCTCGACTCATATCGACCAAGGGCCGGATCGGCTTCGTGTTCGGACGTCTCGGCATCGTTCCCGAGGCGGCGTCATCGTGGTTCCTCCCTCGAGTGGTCGGCCTCCCGAAAGCGCTCGACCTGGTGTACCGCGCCGACATCCTCGATGCGCAGAGCGCACTCGACGCCGGCCTGGCACAGAGCGTCCACGAGCCGGAGGATCTGCTCGACGCTGCGCGCTCGCTCGCCGACTCCTGGACTCAGGGCCGTTCGCCGGTGGCCGTCGCGCTCGCCCGCCAGATGCTGTACCGCAACGCGGCGCAAGAACATCCGACAGAGGCCCATCGCATCGATTCGCTCGCGATGTTCTACACGAGCATCGGCGACGGCGACGACGGTGTTCGAGCCTTCCTCGAGAAGCGACCGGCCGAGTTCGATTCGAAGGCGTCTCGGATGCCGGAGTTCTATGACGAGTGGACGCGGGAGTAGCGCCTCACTCGGCCACGGTCACCGTCGTGCCGACCTCGGCCCAGTCGTAGAGATGCTTCATCTCTGGTCCCGGAACGTGGACGCATCCGCGAGATCCCGCGGTCTTGAAGGCTTCGCGGTCGCCGAACGCCGTCTTCTGCCACGGTGCGTCGTGGAATCCGAAGTCACCGAAGAACGGCAGCCAGTAGCGAACATGGTCTCGGTAGCCGGGTCCGACGAGGTCCCGATTCGTCTCTCGGCTCTGAACGGTCCAGGTGCCGGTCGGCGTGCCGTCACCGCGCGCGACGTTCCCCGTCGTCACCGGTGACGACGACACCGGACGTCGCCCGTCGCACATCCACATGGCTTGCTGGGACAGACTGACTCGGATCAGTCGTCGTCCGGGCGCGTTGGTCCGGCACTCGGCACTTCCTGCTGCGCGAATGGCGGCGGGATCGGAGATCGTGCTCGCCGGAACCGCCGCGGCATGCGTGGCGGGCTGCACCGCGGCAGAGTTCGTGTTCCACGTCAGATGGAGAAGCAGCGCCACCGTCACCACCAGTGCCGCGGTCGCCAGGGCGAGCGGCGCCGCGTACCCGCGCACACCGCTGCGCAGTCGGTTGCCGCTCGCCACTTCCGCCACCCTGGTCTCCTCGCACTCGCGATGGCCCAGGGTAGCTATTCCGACTCCTGCTCGGATAGGACCTGCACCTCACGGACGCCGTCGATCTCGGCGAGAGCCGCGACCAACGCCTCCGTCCTCGCTCCCCCGGCCACCTCCAGGATCAGTGCGGCGGTGCCGTCGACTTCCACGTCCTGAGGCCGGGCCTGCCGTATCGTCCACCCGCCGCTGGTGATCGACTCGATGATCTGCCGCAGTAATCCGTGCCCGTCGGCGTAGGTGACTTCGATCTGCGATTCGGAGACCTGCCCGGGCAACAGTCGCGACAGGGCCCGCAGTCCATACGCCGTCACGAAGTGCAGCGCGGTCACCACCACGGCCAGCAGCCACAGGCCGGCGCCGGCCGCCATGCCGATCGCTGCGGTCTCCCACACTGAGGCCGCAGTCGTGAGGCCGCGCACCGCACCCCGGCGCGTCAGAATGATGCCCGCTCCAAGGAAGCCGATGCCCGACACCACCTGAGCGGCCACTCGCGACGGATCGACGACCACTTCGTCCGAAAGCACATTCATGAATCCGTACTTGCTGATCAGCATGAACAGTGCGGCGGAAGTGCCCACGATCGCCTGAGTGCGGAGCCCGGCACTGCGCCCGCGAAGCTGTCTCTCAAGCCCGATCAGCGCGCTGAGGACAAACGCGAGTACCAGCTCACCCACTTGGGGCCAGCCCTGCTGCTCCAACGCGTCAGCGAGTGCCATCGTCGTTCGACGGTACTCCCGGAGCAAGCGCACCGGAGTGGCGCTGAGAGATTCTGCCGACTGGTTCCACGTGAAACCGGCATCGGCACTCCCCGCGACGTCGTTACGCCCTCAGCTCGAGTCGGCGTCAAGCTACGCTGAGCCGCACCGTCAGGGAGTTCGACGAAGGGGGTCGGCCGTGGCTATGCCGGCATTGGGGCGAGCACGCAGCAAGGGCGGCGAGGTCGCGACCATCGAGTTGTTCTTCGACCTCGTCTACGTATTCGCGTTCAGCCAACTCGCATCGTTTTTCGCCGAGCACCTCACCGGCCGCGGGACCGTCGAGGTGATCGTCATGTTCGGCGGAGTCTGGTGGGTGTGGAACTACACCGCGTGGGCCACCAACTTCGTCGACCCAGCCCGCATCCCCGTCCGGATCCTGCTGGTCGTCCTCATGCTGTTGAGCCTGGTGATGGCCGCGTCCATCCCTGAGGCGTTCGGCGACCGAGGACCCCAGTTCGCCATCGCGCTGGCTGCGATGCAGGTGGTCAGGCCGTTGTTCATCGCGATTGCGATGCGCGGACAGCAGATCGGCCGCAATTACGCGCATCTGCTCGCATGGTCCGCCGTGGCCGCCGCGGTGTGGGTGATCGGCGCGTTCTGCGAACCCGACACCCGGCTGATCGTCTGGATCGTCGCCCTCGCCATCGACGTCGCCGCCCCGCTCCTGCGCACCTGGCTGCCGCGGTTCGGCGGAATCGACATGCGGATGTGGGAATTGACGCCCGCACATCTCGTGGAACGTAATCGGCTGATCTTCATCATCGCGCTCGGCGAGACGGTCCTTTCCATCGGGCGCGAGTTCATGCACATGGAATCGAGCCTGTACTCATTCGTTGCACTGGGGGTGGCGTTCGCCGTCCCGGTCGCCTTCTGGTGGCTGTATTTCGCCCACCATTCGGAGCGCACCGAACGACGGCTCGAAGAGGCCGACGATCCGACCGCCCTCGCCCGCGGAGGCTTCGCATATGCGCACGCCATCCTGGTCGGCGGCGTGATCGTGACCGCCGTCGGCACCGAGAAGATGCTCGCGCATCCCCACGATGAGACGACCACCGTCTACGCGCTGCTCCTCGCCGGTGGCCCGGCGCTGTTCTACATCGGCCTCGCGCTCTTCGTGGCGTCGATCGGCGGCCTGGACCGCTTCGAATCGACTGTCACGGCGTCAACCCTCGCCGTCCTGGCGGCAATCGGCGTTGTCGCCGCATCGACAGGTATCGAGCTCCTCGTGCTGGCCGCGCTGGTCGCTGCGATCCTCGCCGCCGGAGTCGCCTCCGCGTCCTGGCATCACCGGAACGACGCCGCGGTCGCGAAGTCCTGAGGCATTCGCACCCTCCCGTTTCCGCCGGCTGGCAGTCGCCGCACCCCACGTTTCGCGCAACCGCGACCCGGGAACCCCGTGCCCCAGGACATTGAACGGACACGGAAGGGAAGGGACCCGATGGTCTCGATACCGGCTCGATTGACGATGGCCTCACTGCGCGCGACGAGGAGCAAGAAGTTCTATGCAGACCCGGCGGTGATGACCGAGCGCCTCCCCCGGCACCAGCGCAAGAGCATGACCACGCCGCCGTGGCTGCCCACGGTGCAGGTCTCTCTCGAACACGTCGGCGACATGCGCTGCTACCGCATCGAACCGCGCGACGGTGCAGGCGACACCCGCATACTGCACCTTCATGGCGGTGGCTTCGTCGAGGAGCCGCAGCGCCATCATTGGCGGTTCCTCGCGTGGCTGGCGCGGGCCGCCGACGCCTCTGTGATCATGCCTATCTATCCGCTCTGCCCATCGGCGGATCACCGCACGATCATCCCGGCGGTGGCCGATGCGGCGCACACCTATCTAGCAGGCGCACCCGGGCCCACTGTGCTCTCGGGTGACTCCGCAGGCGGCCGACTGGCTCTCGAACTGTGCTGCGGTGATCGGAGATTGCGAACCGAACCGGACGCCGTCGTACTGCTCTCGCCATGGATTGATCTCACGGTCTCGATGCCGGAAGCCGACGCGATCGACCCCGATGATCCGGAACTCGGGATCGCCGGTCTGCGTCAAGCGGGACGGTGGTTCGCCGGGAACGCGCCGCCCACCGACTTCGGGCCCGTCGACGGCGAGCGACTCTCGGCGCTGCCCCCGACGATCGTCTTCACGGGCACACGCGACGTCCTCAACCCGGATGCCCGCGATTTCGTCGGCCGGGCGCGATCAGCAGGCGCCACGATCAGCCTCAAGGAGCATCCGGGCATGTTCCACAACTGGATCATGCACAAGATCCCGGAGGCCAGTCGGGCGCGCAGGGAACTCGAGGCCTTCATTTCCGAACGTCTCGAAGACGGAGGGTCGCACCTGCGGGGACGATCCACGACCTCGAAGGGGTCGATGCAGTGACTGTCAACGTGGTGGTCCCGGGCCTCAGCGACCGGCAGCGAGCCGAACTCGAGGCACTGCCCGGCGCCGACCAGATGCGGTTCCACAGTCTCCTGGACGTCGAGACGCTCACCGCCGCGCCTCATTTCGACCTCGAGTCGCTGCTCGACCGAGCCCGCGAAGAACTCGCGACGCTGGGCCGGGTGGACGCCATCGTCGCCCACTGGGACTTTCCGACCAGCATCCTGGTGCCGATCCTGGCCATGGAGAACTCGATACCGTCGCCCAGTCTCAAGAGCTTCCTGACGTGCGAACACAAGTACTGGTCTCGATTGATGCAGGCCGAGGCAGTACCCGAGTGCGTCCCGGATTTCGCGGCGTTCGACCCCTTCGACGACGACCCGCTGAGCGGAATCGAGGTGGCATTCCCGTTCTGGGTGAAGCCGGTGAAGTCGCACTCATCGCAACTAGGCTTCGAAATCCACGACGCTGACGAGTTCTACGAGGCGGTGGCCCAGATCCGCCGCGAGATCACGGTGATCGGCGACGCCTTCAATCAGGCGTTGGGCATGGTCGACCTACCTCCGGAGATCGAGCGCTTCAGCGGCAACAGCTGTCTTGCCGAGCAGATCATCTCGGGACGGCAGGTGGCGCCCGAAGGCTCAATGTACCGAGGAGAATTCATCACCCACGGCGTCTTCGACATGCGCAAGAGCTCCAACGGTCTCACCTTCGACCGACTGGACTACCCGGCGGGCTCGGTGGGCGACGAACTCATCGCCCGGATGCTCGACGTGAGCGAACGTTACCTGCGACACATCGGGTTCGACAACGGTTGCTTCAACGTCGAATTCATGTGGGACGACGAGATCGACAAACTCTGGGTGATCGAGGTCAACACACGAATCTCGCAGTCGCACAGTGAGCTGTTCCTGCGGGTGGACGGCACGTCGAACCACGAGTACGCCATCGATGTGGCTCTCGGGCGACGGCCCGAACCCGGCTCTCGGCGCGGCCCGTACCGGATGGCGTCCAAGTGTCTGCTCGGCCGCGCCGACGACGGGGTCGTGACGTCGACGCCGACCCAGCACGATCTGGCACGGCTGCGCGCAGAGGAACCGGGATGCACAGTCGAGGTGGATGTGCAGCCGGGCGATCGTCTCAGCGAACTGCCCAACCAAGACCCCTACCGCTACGTCCTGGCGACGGTGTACGTCGGCGGTCAGGAGGTGGACGATCTGGAGCAGGCCTACGAGCGAGCGTCGGAACTCTTGCCGTTCACGTTCGAGTGACCTACGGGGAGGATAGAGCATGGAGGTTGTCAACCGGTTCGACCGCCGCGTCGAAGTGATCGAGAACCTGTTCATCACGATGCATGACGGGACACGGCTCGCCGCCCGCGTGTGGATGCCGGAGGACGCGAACTCCGAACCGGTGCCCGCAGTGCTCGAGTACCTCCCGTACCGCAAGCGTGATGACACGCGTGAGCGTGACAGTCTGCATCACCCCTATATCGCCGGGCACGGATATGCGTCCGTGCGCGTCGACATCCGGGGCACCGGCGACTCCGACGGAGTGCTGCGGGACGAGTACCTGCCGAGCGAGCAGGAGGACGCCTGCGAAGTGATCGCCTGGCTCGCCGAGCAGCCCTGGTGCGACGGCAATGTCGGGATGATGGGCATCTCGTGGGGCGGTTTCAACAGCCTGCACGTTGCGGCGCGCCGACCACCGGCGCTGAGAGCGATCATCAGCGCATCCGCGACCGACGACCTCTACGTCGACAATATGCACTACATGGGCGGGTGCCTCCTCTCCGACAATCTCTCGGAGGCCACCGTCATGTTCGTCAATAACAGCCTCCCCCCGGATCCGGACATCGTCGGACCGCGGTGGCGCGAGATGTGGCGCGAACGACTGGAGGGCAGCGGTCTCTGGGCCGCGGAGTGGATCGAGCACCAGCATCGCGATGACTACTGGAAGCGCGCGTCCGTCTCGGAGGACTACTCACAGATCCAGGTGCCGGTGATGTCCGTCGGCGGCTGGGCCGACGGCTACACGAACGCCATCTTCCGCCTGCTGGAGAACCTCGACGTTCCGCGCAAGGGGCTCATCGGCCCGTGGGGTCATAAGTATCCGCACCTCGGTGTGCCCGGTCCGGCGATCGACTTCCTGAACGAGACCGTCCGGTGGTGGGATCACTGGCTCAAGGGCATCGACAACGGAGCGATGGACGGGCCGATGCTGCGGGCCTGGATGCAGGACAGCATCGCGCCGAACCCCGCGTACGACGAACGGCCGGGCCGCTGGGTCGGCGAGGACAGCTGGCCGTCGTCGCGCATCGACGATCACGAGTACGTACTCACTCGATACACGCTCGACGACTTCGTCGACAGCACCGAGGTGCGGCCGCGACCGTTGGCGATCCTGTCGCCGCTGTCGGTCGGTGGATCGGGCGGGAAGTGGGCGTCGTACGCCGCGACGCCGGACCTCCCCACCGACCAGCGCGACGAGGACGGCGGCGCACTCGTGTTCGAGACAGAGCCGATGGCACACGACATGGAGATCCTGGGGCGACCGACGTTGACCGCGGCGGTTGAGGCGGACAAGCCGGTCGCTCAGATCGCGGCCCGTCTCTCCGACATCGCCCCGAACGGAGAGGCCACCCGCATCACCTACGGTCTCTGCAATCTCACGCACCGGAATTCGAGCGCTGCGCCGGAGCCTCTGGAACCGGGAACCAAATACCGAATCGACGTCGAACTCAACGGACTGGCACAGCGTCTGCCCGCCGGGCACCGACTGCGGCTGTCGTTGTCCACCTCGTACTTCCCGCTCGCCTGGCCGCCGCCGGAGCCGGCGACCGTCACCGTCTACACCGGCGAATCCCGGCTCAGCGTCCCGGTGCGTCCTCCGCGTGACGCCGACGCCCTACTCAAGGACCTGGGTACGCCGAAGAGCGCGCCGCCGATGGCTCGCCGGAACCTGGAGTCGGGTCGGCACCATTGGCGCACCACCCGCGACCTCGCGTTCGGCACCACCACAGTCGAGATCGAAGACGATCAGGGAACCACCCTGATCGAGGAGACCGACACCGCGGTGACGCGGTCGGCCACCGAGTGGTTCGAGTACCGGAACAACGACGTGACATCCGCGCGCGGTACCACGCGCACGGTGCGGCGCGTCGAACGCGGCGACTGGCGTATCGAGGTGAAGACGCACACCGTGCTCTCTTCGACGAGCAACGAATTCATTCTGACCGCCGAACTCGATGCCTACGAGCTCGACGATCGAGGCTCTCGTCGGGTGTACGCGGAGAGCTGGGATCGGCGGATTCCGCGTCGTCTCGTTTGATCTTGCGTCGAGCGGTCGTCTCCGAAGGCCCGGGCCCGGCTGCGGAGCGGTCAGGTCACCAGTGTGCGGCCGCGGCGCCAGGCGTCGCGGAAGGCGATCGACAATCGTTCCTCCACGGTCTGATGGGCGCGCATACCCGCGACCACCTCCTGCTCGCCGGGTTCGAGGTGTCGAGGCCGGTTCGACGCACGTCTCCTGAAGGGCCTGCCTGTCCCTGCAGTTGCGCGAGATAGCGATGGATCGCGGCGTCGGCCGCTCCGAGCCGTTGCAGTCCGAGGAGGATGCCGGCGGACCTCGTCGTGGCGTTCACTTCCGCCGCGGTGGCACGGCCGACCGCAGCGCTGCGCCACGTCGGCCGTATTCGCACGCAATCGGTCAATACCAGCGGGCCGAGCGCCGCAGCCGGTGCCGTCGGCAGGTAAGCCAGATAGCCCGTGTCGAGCCCGAACGATTCGAGTACTCCGTCGAACACTTCCCGCTGCGACGACGAACCCCGCGGAGACAACAACGAGCCCACCGCGAAATAGTCGGCGAACTCCCGCAGATCGGCCACCTCGGCGAGATACCCGTCCAGCGCGAGAAAGGCGTCGCCGCCGGACGAGTGTGCGGGCTCGGTGCTCGGCACCCCGCGCGTCGAACCCCGAGCGCCGCAATACCTCGATGAGACCTTCGTGAAGAATCGATCTTCGAGGAGCAGGCGAATCTTCGTCAGATGCCGGTCCGAACAACGTTCCGAGTCGACCCCGTGCCACCCGCGGTAGTGGAGTTCGTGAAGAACCACGAGCGCGAGCATCGCGTCGTCGGACCACGCTTCGGAGAGACACACGGTCCGGTCGTACGAGATGACCGCCGCTTCGCGGTTCCGCCGAAGACAGTCGATCACCACGTCGGAGACCGGGCCTCGAGCGGGCGGGAGCAGCGGGCGATCGACCGATGACGCGGCCCTCATCGGACTGACGTGATCGTCGTGGCGACGGCGGAGCCCGTCGACGCCGTGCGCAGACCGTTGTGAACGACCACGTCGCGATCGGCGAGGTGACCGGAGGTCAATCGGCGTCGAGCCGGCGATCCAGGAACCGATCCCGGTGCAGTAGAAGCCATATCGTCACTCCTGTCCACCTCGTCCCCGACACGGGGAACCTGGTGTCGGATACCCGACTGTGACGTGGATCAAACTCCGGGCCACAGGATGGTTGATCCCGGCCTCACGTGGGTATCCGTCCGGCATGAACAGCAGGCCGGACGCCGCGCGCAGAGATGCGGAGAAGCGCTGGGGCCACCCGAAGGACTTGAGGTCGCCGGCGCTGTTCCTCGGCGCCGTTGTGGTGATCGCATTGGGTGTACTGGTCGCCTTCGTGATCGGCGGCGCCCCGATCGGTTTGGCGGCCGCCGTCCCCGGAGTCCTGGGGGTGGGCGGCCTCGTCGCTCTGGCGATGGCCTTCCGTGCATACCGCCGTGGACGCAGCTGGGTGGAGTGGCAGGGCGTCGGTTGGCTGCTGCTGACCATGATGCTGCCGGCGCTGATCCTGCCTTTCATGGCCGCCTCGGCGCCCTGAACAACGGCTCGGGTGGATGATCGTGCCGGTGGAGTCGCTGTGCGGTACCGCTCGGTTGTCGCGCAGTTCGCCGGGATCCCGAGAATCTCCGAGACGTGGCCGAGGACTCCCACACCACTCGGTAGACGTGTGGTGATCCTGGCATCTCTCAGGAGTTCGGCGCACTCGACACCGCGAATTCCGGATGTGCAGTCTTCGCCCTGGGATGGTCACCCGTTGCCGGTGAGTGGTTCCACTGAGTCCGATCGTGCGGACCTACGGTGAAGCCGAACCGGCGGTTTATGAGAGGAAATGATGTCATCCAATTCACGCGAGGCGACGGCCACCATCATCGCGCAGAACGCCGCACTTCGAGAACGGCTTCCGTTCTCTGACACGCAGGATTTCGAGGACGCCAATCGCGGTCTGCTCGGCAAGCGCGTTCCGAATGCGATCAGGAACGCCGAGGGAACCGTGGTGTGGGACAACGACACCTACGACTTCCTGCAGGGCGAAGCCCCCGACACCGCGAATCCGAACCTGTGGCGACAGTCGCAGCTGAACTCGATCCAGGGCCTCTTCGAAGTCGTTCCTGGGATCTACCAGGTTCGCGGGTTCGATCTTTCCAACGTCACTTTCATCGAGGGCGACACCGGTGTTCTGGTCCTCGACCCGCTGGTGACCGAGGAGACGGCCGCGGCCGCACTGGAGTTGTACCGCGAACACCGCGGCGACCGGCCCGTCACCGGCGTGCTCTACACCCATCCGCACGTCGACCACTTCGGCGGTGTTCGCGGCATCGTGAGTCAGGAGGACGTGGACTCGGGCCGAGTTCCGGTCATCGCCCCCGAGCACTTCACCGAGCACGCCGCGTCGGAGAACGTCTACGCGGGCACTGCCATGGCCCGCCGATCTGCGTACATGTTCGGTGCAGCCCTCGCTCGCGGCCCCCAGGGCGCCATCGGAACCGGTCTGGCGCAGACCGTCGCCACCGGCAACATCACTCTGATCGCGCCGACACTCGACATCACCACCACCGGCCAGGAAGAAGTCGTCGACGGCGTCCGAATGGTCTTCCAGATGGCCCCGGGCACCGAGGCGCCGGCCGAGTTCCTGGTCTACTTCCCCGAGCACAAGGCGCTGTGCGCGGCCGAGGACGCCACCCACACGCTCCACAACCTGCTGACTCTGCGTGGCGCGCTGGTGCGTGACCCGCATGCGTGGGCCGGATACCTGACCGAGACCATCGACCTGTGGGGCGGCGAGGCCGAGGTGGTCTTCGCCTCTCATCACTGGCCGACGTGGGGCAACGAGCGCGTGGTCAAGTTCCTCTCCGAGCAGCGCGACCTCTACGCCTACCTGCACGACCAGTCGCTGCGGCTGATCAACCAGGGCTGGACCGGAATCGAGATCGCCGAGCACCTCGAACTCCCGCCCGTGCTGGAGAACGCCTGGCATGCGCGCGGCTACTACGGCTCGGTGAGCCACAATCTCAAGGCGATCTACCAGCGATACATGGGCTGGTACGACGGCAACCCGGCCCACCTCTGGCAGCATCCGCCGGTCGCGCAGGGCAAGCGCTACGTCAAGCTCGCGGGCGGCGCCGATGCGGCCGTAGCGAACGCCCAGGCGGCCTTCGACGAAGGCGACTTCCGATGGGCCGCGGAGGTCCTCAGTCACGTCGTGTTCGCCGAGCCCGACCACGCCGGGGCCCGCACCCTCCTGGCCGATACCTTCGAGCAGCTCGGCTACGGATGCGAGAACGGCGTGTGGCGCAACATCTACCTGTCCGGCGCCACCGAGCTCCGCGAAGGCAAGTTCGGCACGCCGACCGTCTCGGCGTCGCCCGACGTGATCTCCGCGCTCACCCCTGAGATGCTCTTCGACGCTGTCGCGATCCAGATCAACGGTCCGCGCGCGTGGGAACTGAAGCTGAGCATCGACGTCGTGCTCACCGACGCCGACGTTCGCTACCGGCTCCGGCTGTCCAACGGCGCCCTGACCTACAGTTCCGCACCCCAGAGCGGTGACGCGGAGCTGACGATCACGACCACGAAGCAGGCGCTTCCGGTGCTCGCCACCGGAGCCCTCTCCGCCGACCGTCTCACCGAGGCGGGCATCGAACTCAGCGGTGACACGACGGTGCTGGAACGACTCGCCTCGGTCATCGATCCGGGCGACCCCGACTTCTCCATCGTCACGCCCTGATCCAACGCGGGGCGTTTGACCACGTCACTCCGGAGCAGTCACGAAAGCGGCGCGAGCGTGCAGGTGCACGCACAGGACTGCCCGCCTCCGCGTGCGGAGGTGGGCAGTCCTGGCAGTCTTGTGCGTGCTGCGACCAAGAGGATTCGCCCTACCGGTCTTGGGTCTCAAGCCATCGGGTGGTTAAAGGTCTCGGGCGTTTCCGGCCCGGAAGGCCACACCTGAACCCCCCGGAAAAGCAATGAGTCGCGACATCGTGTGTAAACGATGTCGCGACTCATCACAACTGTGGGCGAAGGGGGACTTGAACCCCCACGTCCCGAAGGACACTGGCACCTGAAGCCAGCGCGTCTGCCATTCCGCCACTCGCCCGTGGCTGGTCGATCGAACGACCGGCGTCCGTGTGGACTTGAAAAAGATAGCACGCACACCCGGCCAAATGAAAAACCACGCCTCCACAGAGGTGATGACCTGCGACGACGCACATTGGCGCCCGCCTGCCCCACCTGTTACTCCTGTGACGCCCGGTACAGGAGTCATTCACGAGTCTCCGTCATGTCTTTCCGGCCGGTAACATGTTGAGACAAGGTATGCACGTCGACACGCCAACCGAGGGAAAGGGCACGAGATCTCGTGGGTTTCTTTGACCGGATCGAGCGCAAGCTCGAGTCCGCCGTGGACGGCGGGTTCGCCCGGGTCTTCGGCGGCAAGGTCGCACCGCAGGAGATCGAGCACGCCCTGCAGCGGGAGGCCGAGACCTCGGCCGAAGACCTGGGCGACGGCGCGACCTTGGTGGCCAACAGCTACGTGGTGACGCTGAGCGACTCGGATCTTGATCACGTCGCAACCGAGTACGAACTGAACCGGAAGATCTTCTCGCGCCATTTGGAGGACTTCATCCGGGACAATGGGTGGCAGACTTACGGGTCTGTCGTCGTAGAGTTCGAACAAGCGCCGTCGTTGCACACCGGTCAGTTCCACACTCGTGGCGTCGTCGACCCCGACGTCGCGCCACGACCACTGGCACAGCGCCGTGCGCCGGCGGAGCAGCAGCCGACATACCGACCTGAAAGTCTCGACCGAGGAGCCCGAGCCATGACAAATCCCCCCGGAAACGACCAGGGCGGCCAGAACTACGGCTACGCCCCGCAGGGCGATCCGAACTACCCGCAGTACGACTACAACCAGCAGGGCGGGTATCCGCAGCAGGGTCAGGAACCGCAGCAGCCGTACGGCCAGCAGCCGCAGTACGACCAGGGCGGCGGCTACGACCAGCAGGCATACGGACCGCAGCAGTACCCGCCGCAGCAGCCGGCCGATCAGGGCTACAGCCAGCAGTACGACTACAACCAGCAGCCCGGCTACGACCAGCAGTACGCCCAGCAGCCCCAGTACGACCAGCAGGGTTACGACCAGGGCCAGCAGGGTTACGACCAGGGCCAGCAGGGTTACGGCCAGCAGCCGCAGTACGACCAGGGCGGCTACGACCAGCAGTACGCGCAGCCGGGCTACGGCCAGCCGCAGTACGGACAGCCCGCGTACGACCAGCAGTACGCTCCGCAGCAGCCGCCCTACGAGCAGCAGGGGTACGCTCCGGCCGCCTACGGTCAGCCGGCCGGCTACGCG
The DNA here is from genome assembly GCF_041950545.1 of Gordonia sp. PS3. Lineage (NCBI taxonomy): Bacteria > Bacillati > Actinomycetota > Actinomycetes > Mycobacteriales > Gordoniaceae > Gordonia > Gordonia sp. PS3. The sequence goes on from NZ_CP169524.1 coordinate 3,771,843, forward strand.
CCGTCGGCCATCACCCTCGTGCTGGAGGACGGCAGCAACCGCACCTTCTCCCTGCGGCAGGGCTCCAATGTGGTCGGCCGCGGCCAGGACGCGCAGTTCCGCCTGCCCGACACCGGCGTCTCGCGCCGCCATGTCGAGATCCGCTGGGACGGTCAGACCGCCATGCTGACCGACCTCAACTCGACGAACGGAACCACCGTCAACGACCTGCAGGTCAGCAGCTGGGAGCTCGCCGACGGCGACCGCATCCGGCTCGGCCACTCGGACATCACCGTCCGGTTCCAGTAGTAGTTTCCGCATAAGATGCTCATCGGGTGACTGCACGGTCACCCGACCGTTGAATGCATCCGGGGGTACGAGGAACCGGATACCCGTCTGTGAGGGAGGTGATGGGAGTAGATGCAGGGCATCCTGCTGCAGGTGATCCGATTCGGATTCCTCATCCTGCTCTGGCTTTTCGTGTACGCCATCATCCGGGCGATGCGCGCCGATCTGGCCGCGGCCGGTGGCGCACGGATGCCGTTGACCTCCGGACGAGCCGAGCGCAAGCAGCGGGCCGCGCGATCCCGCGGTACCGCGCGCTATCTGGTGGTGACGGCGGGCGCTCTCGCCAACACCCGCATCACCCTCGGCACGCAACCGGTCCTGATCGGGCGGGCCGACGATTCCACGCTGGTTCTCACCGACGATTACGCCTCAGAGCGTCATGCGCGCATCTCTCCGCGCGGTGACGACTGGTATGTCGAAGACCTCGGTTCGACGAACGGCACGTACCTCGACCGTGCCAAGGTGACCACCGCCGTCCGCGCTCCGATCAACACACCGATCCGGGTCGGCAAGACCGTGATTGAGTTACGCCCGTGACCCTAGTGCTGCGCTACATCGCGCGGAGCGACCGCGGCCTGGTCCGCTCGAACAACGAAGACTCCGTCTACGCCGGCGCGCGACTCCTCGCGCTGGCCGACGGCATGGGCGGTCACGCGGCGGGCGAGGTCGCCAGCCAACTGGTGATCCAGGCGCTGCGACCGCTCGACAACGACGAGCCCGGCGGCGATCTCCTGTCGGCACTCGAACGCGCCACCGCCGACGGCAACGCGGCCATCGCCGAGCAAGTCGCCAAGCAACCCGAACTCGACGGCATGGGCACCACGCTCACCGCCATTCTCTTCGCCGGCAGCCGGATCGGCCTGTGCCATGTCGGCGACTCCCGCGGCTACCTGTACCGCGACGGCCAGCTGAGCCAGATCACGCGTGACGACACCTTCGTCCAGAGTCTGGTCGACGAAGGCCGGATCACCCCCGAGCAGGCTCACAGCCACCCGCAGCGCTCCCTGATCATGCGCGCCCTGACGGGGCAGGCCGTGGAACCGACACTCATCATGCGCGAAGCCCGGGCCGGCGACCGCTACCTGCTCTGCAGCGACGGGCTGTCGGACGTCGTCAGCGAAGAGACGCTGGCCGATACCCTCGGTTCCATCGAGGACCACAAGGCCTGCGCCGACCGGCTGATCGAGCTGGCACTGCGCAGCGGCGGTCCGGACAACGTGACCGTCGTGGTAGCCGACGTCGTCGACGACGAGTACGGCGACTCGACGCCGATCGTCGGCGGCGCCGCGGGCGAGGACGATTCCGCGGGATACGTCCCCAATCCGGCCACGGCGGCCGGTCGCGCGGCCGCCCTCCGCCCGCCCGCACCCGCACCGGCGCGCCCGACCATCACCGCCACCGAACCCGAGCCCGTCAAGAAGGCGAGCTGGCGCTGGCCGGTCCTCATCATCGCGGTCCTCGCGATCATCGGACTTCTGGTGACGGCGTTCTTCGTGGTGCGGTCGAAGGCGATGGCGAGCACCTTCGTCACCGCGGTCGACGGCAACGTCGAGATCTACTCCGGAACCCCCGACAACCTGCTGTTCTTCACGGTGCGGGCGCCGAAGGAGCGGGTCTGCGTCGACGACCTGACCGCCGACTCGCCGACCGTCCGGTTCCAGCCGTCCGACTCGACCGCGTCGTGCACGCCGATGAAGGTCGACGACCTCACCGGTATCGGCCGCAGCGCCGTGACCTCCAACAGCATCAAGAACAACTCGCTCGAGAGCACCCGGGACCGCGTCCGCGGACTCGAGTTCCTGCCCAAGTGCGCACCGCCCGAGCCGCCGGCGACCCCCAGGCCCGAAGCACCCAAGCCGGGCGAGCCGCGCTCGGAGACGCCCAGGCCCGAGACGTCCAAGCCGGAGGCCCCGAAACCCAGCGGTGCGCCGAAGTCCGGTGAGACCTCGTCTGCGCCCATTCCGACGGTCGGTGCGGACGGCCACAACACCTGCAGGAGCGACGGATGACGTCGGCTCCACCTGTCCACGCACCTCCCGCTCCGCGGCCCAAGAGCGCGGGACGGCGCACCGAGCTGGTGCTGCTCTCGTTCGCGGTCTTCGTGGTCTTCGCGGCACTCTTGACGGTTCAGGCCGCGCAGGACCAGACCCTCAGCTGGGATCTGGTCAAGTACGTCGCGGCCTTCATCGGGCTCTTCGGCGTCGCGCACCTGGCGATCCGCCGGTTCGCTCCCTACGCCGATCCGCTGCTGCTGCCGTGCGTGGCCCTGCTCAACGGCCTCGGCCTGGTGATGATCCACCGTCTGGACCTGGGATCGTCACGGCACGACGAAGTCGTCAAGGCAGACGAGGTGACCCACAACGCCGACCAGCAGTTGCTGTGGGCGGTCCTCGGCATCGTCGCATTCTGCGTCACCCTGATGTTGGTGCGCGACCATCGGACGCTGTCGCGCTACGCGTACACCCTGGGTGTCAGCGGGCTGATCTTCCTCGCCATCCCGGCGATCCTGCCCGCGTCGATGGCCGAGGTCAACGGCTCGCGGAACTGGATCATCCTCCCCGGATTCAGCATCCAGCCGGGTGAGTTCTCGAAGATCCTCATCATCATCTTCAGCGCGGCGTTCCTGGTGTCCCGGCGCGACCTGTTCACCACTGCGGGCAAGCAGTTCGCCGGCATCGACTTCCCCCGCCTGCGCGACCTCGGTCCGCTGCTGGCGGCGTGGGTGATCGCGATCGGCGTCCTCGCGCTCGAGAACGACCTCGGCACGCCGTTGCTGATCTTCGCGACGGTGCTGACGATGCTGTACATCGCCACCTCGCGGGTGAGCTGGCTGATGCTGGGCGTCACGCTGTTCGCCCTCGGCGCCACGGTGGCCTACCAGCTGTTCGAGCACCTCCGGATCCGCGTATCCATCTGGCAGGACCCGTTCGCGCAGTATGACACGTACGGATATCAGATCGCGCAGAGCCTGTTCGGCTTCGCGACGGGCGGCATGTTCGGCACCGGACTCGGTTCCGGGCGTCCCAACATCGTGCCGTTCGCCAACACCGACTTCATCCTGACCTCGTTCGGCGAGGAACTCGGACTGGTCGGCGTGGCGGCGATCCTGATGCTCTACCTGATCGTCACGATCCGCGGACTCCGCGCGGCAGTCGCCGTCCGCGACAGCTTCGGCAAGTTGCTCGCCGCCGGCCTGAGCTTCACGATCGTCTTCCAGGTCTTCGTCGTCCTGGGCGGCGTCTCCAAGCTGATCCCGCTCACCGGTCTGACGACGCCGTTCCTGGCCTACGGCGGCTCGTCACTGCTGGCGAACTACATCCTCCTGGCACTGCTGATCCGGGTCTCGAACGCCTCGCGCGAGCCCGACGTTCCGAAGCCGCGCCCGAGCCGTCCGGTCGACGCGATGGCCACCCGGGCGGTGCGTCGCCAGTGAACCGTCCCATTCAGAAGGTCGCCATCGCCTGCATCGTCATGATCGTGGCCCTGCTCGCCAACGTGACCTACGTGCAGGTCTTCAAGGCCGACAAGCTCCGCACCGACACGCGCAACTCACGTGTCCTGCTCGACGAGTACGCGCGTCAGCGCGGCGTGATCGTGGCCGCGGACGGCACAGTGCTCGCGGAATCGGTCCCCACCGACAACCGCTTCAAGTACCTGCGCCAGTACCCGAACGATCCGACGACGTTCGCCCCGGTCACCGGCTACTTCTCGTTCGTGTACCGGGCCGACCGCGGCATCGAGTACGCCGAGGACTCGATCCTCAACGGCAACGACGACCGCCTCTTCACCCAGCGGTTCATGGACATGTTCTCCGGCCGCGATCCGCGCGGCGGCAACGTCGTGACGACCATCGACCCGAAGCTGCAGCGAGTGGCCTACCGCGAACTCACCGACGCCGGCTGCGAGGGGCCGTGCCGCGGCGCGGTGGTCGCGCTCGAACCGAGCACCGGCAAGATCCTCGCGCTCGCGTCCACTCCCAGCTACGACCCGAACGCGCTGGCCACCCAGGACTTCAGCAAGGCCGAGAAGGCGTGGGAGAAGTTCAACGCGGAGGGGAACGACGATCCGCTGACCAACCGTGCGATCAACGCGCTGTATCCGCCGGGTTCGACCTTCAAAGTGGTCACCACTGCGACCGCGCTCAAGGCCGGGGTGTCGCCGGACGCACGGCTGACGTCGTCGTCGGTCATCACGCTTCCCGACAGCACCGCGACCCTCTCGAACGACAGCGGCAGCACGTGTCCCGGCGCCTCGAACGGCACGGTGACCCTGACGCAGGCCTTCGAGTACTCGTGCAACACCGCCTTCGCCCAGCTGATGACCGAGAAGGTGCCGGGTGACGCGTCGGAGGAGTTCACCGCCACGGCCAAGCAGTTCGGCGTCGGCGAGGATCCCCCGGGGATTCCGATGGACGTCGCGAAGTCGACCGTCGGCGACATCGGCGACGATCGGGCCGCGCTGGCGCAGTCGGCGATCGGACAGCGCGATGTGCGGCTGACCGTCCTGGAGAACGCGGAGATCGCCGCGACCGTCGCCAACGGCGGCGTCCGTATGCGCCCGTATCTCGTCGACAAGCTGCAGACCGCCGACCTGCGGACCATCTCCACCACGGCGCCGTCGGCGTTCAACCGGCCGCTGACGGCCGAGGAGGCCGATCAGATCACCGACATGATGGTGAAGTCGGAGCAGCACACGTCCGGCGCCCAGGCGGGCATCGCGTCCAAGACGGGCACCGCAGAGCATTCGGACACGGCCGGCGGAGGTGAGACGCCGTACGCCTGGTACATCGCGTTCTCGCCGAGTTCGAACGCACGGATCGCGGTCGCGGTCATCATTGAAAACGGCAATAGGGGACAGAATTCGTACGGCGGCCTCGCAGCGGCCCCGATCGGACGCGCTGTCATCAACGCATACGCGGGAGGTGCTCGATGAGCCTGCAGAACGGCACCATCATCGCCGACCGGTACCGACTGGTCCGGTTGATCGCCACTGGTGGCATGGGCCAGGTCTGGGAAGCCCTGGACACACGTCTCGGCCGCCGGGTGGCGGTCAAGGTGCTCAAGGCCGAGTACTCCAACGATTCGGAGTTCCTCGGCCGGTTCCGCACCGAAGCGCAGACCACCGCGCGGCTCAACGATCCGGGCATCGCCAACGTCTTCGACTACGGCGAGACCCCCGATCGCAACGGCGGCGACCCGCTGGCCTACCTGGTGATGGAACTCGTCGACGGTGAGCCGCTGAACTCGGTGATCGCCCGGATGGGCCACCTCTCGCTGCCGCACACCCTCGACATGCTGGAGCAGACCGGCCGCGCACTGCAGGCCGCGCACACGGCGGGTCTCGTGCACCGCGACGTGAAGCCGGGCAACATCCTCATCACGCCCACCGGTCAGGTCAAGATCACCGACTTCGGCATCGCCAAGGCGGTCGACGCCGCGCCCGTCACCCAGACGGGCATGGTGATGGGCACCGCCCAGTACATCTCTCCGGAGCAGGCCACCGGGGGCGAGGCGACCGCCGCATCGGACGTGTACTCGCTCGGCGTAGTGGGATACGAGGCGCTCACCGGCCGCAGGCCCTTCCTGGGCGACGGTGCCATCACCGTCGCGATGAAGCACATTCAGGAGCCTCCGCCGCCGCTGCCGCAGAACCTGCCGGCACCGGTGCGTGAACTCATCGAGATCACGCTGTCGAAGGACCCCGCGCAGCGGTATGCGACCGGCGGCGAGTTCGCCGACGCCGTCGCCGCGGTCCGCGCGGGCAACCGTCCGCCGATTCCCCGGAGCGCTCTCGGCGCCGCCGGAGTCGCCGCCGCTGCCGCGGCACCGCGCCCGTCGACCCGTGCGATGACTTCGCCCGGCCAGCAGCAGCCGCCGCAGACCGGCGTCTCGACGGCCGCCACGCCGGTCGACGACGGCGGATGGAGCACCACGCACAAGGTGCTCACGGCGGTGGCCGCACTGCTGCTGCTCGCAGCCATCGCGCTCGTCGCCTACTGGCTCACCACCAGCCCTCGCACGCCCACCGCACCGACGCCCTCGTCTTCGCACGTCACCACCACGGTGACCGAGCGGGAGACCACGACCGACGAGACCACAACCCGGACTCGTGAGACGACGTCGGACACGCCCACGACCACCACCACCGAGGAGCCCACCACCACCGAGGAGCCGACGACGACCTCCGAGGAGCCGACGACGGAGGAGCCGACGACGCGGCCGTTGTTCCCCCCGATCACGATTCCGGGCCTGCCCGGCGGCGGGGGGTGAGCGATCATGATCGATCCGCACTATCTCTCTGACCGCTACGAGCTGGGTGAGACACTCGGTTTCGGCGGTATGTCCGAGGTGCAGTTCGCGCGCGACCTGCTGCTGCACCGTGACGTGGCCATCAAGGTCCTGCGTGCCGATCTCGCCCGGGACCCCACGTTCTATCTGCGGTTCCGCCGCGAAGCGCAGAACGCCGCGAAGCTGAACCACCCGAGCATCGTGCAGGTCTTCGACACCGGCGAAGCGGAGACCGACGAGGGCCCGCTGCCGTTCATCGTCATGGAGTACGTGGAGGGTGAGACTCTGCGGGATCTGCTGCGCTCGTCGGGACACATCGCGCAGAAGCAGGCGATGACCTGGATGGCCGACGTGGCCGCGGCCATGGACTTCTCGCACCGGAACAACATCGTCCACCGCGACATGAAGCCGGCCAACGTGATGATCGACCGCACGGGCGCGGTGAAAGTGATGGACTTCGGCATCGCCCGCGCCATGGACGATACGTCGGCGACCATGACGCAGACGTCCGCGGTGATGGGGACGGCGCAGTACCTCTCGCCCGAGCAGGCGCGCGGCATCAAGGTCGATCCCCGCAGCGACATCTACTCGATGGGCTGCGTGCTGTTCGAACTCGTCACCGGAGAACCGCCGTTCACCGGTGACTCGCCGATCGCCGTCGCCCACCAGCACGTGCACGAGGATCCGCGGCGCCCGTCGTCGATCCGGCCGGAGATCACCCCCGAACTCGATTCGGTGATCATGAAGGCGATGAGCAAGAACCCGGCCAACCGGTACCAGACCGCGGCCGATTTCCGCGCCGACCTCATCAAGGTCCTCGCCGGCGGCAAACCGTCCGCGCCGATGCTGCTGACCGACGAGGAGCAGACCGCCCTCATCGAGTCGCCGCGCCTCGCGGTGCGCAACGAGACCCTGCCCAGCCGTCGCGGAACCGGAGACGACGGCGATGAGGAGGAGACCGGAGGACGCGGCGGTCTGCTGCGGCGCGGGCGCGTGCAGGTGGCGATCGCTATCGCTGCGATCGTCGTGCTCCTGATCAGTCTGTTCGCGTGGTCGCCGTGGAAGACCACGGCGCCGCTCATCGCCGTTCCGAAAGTCGCCGGCCTGGCCGCCGACGCCGCACAGGCGAACCTGGAGCAGGCCGGCTTCACGGTGAAGCGGACCGAGGAGGCCAGCACCGACATCGCGGCGGGCCTGGCCACCCGGACGGCGCCCGGCGACGACGTCCCGACCCCCAAGGGCTCCGAGGTGACGCTGTACATCTCGTCCGGGCCCCAGCGACAGCCCATCCCCGATCTGCGCGGCAAATCCGCCGACGAGGCCACCGAAGCTCTCAAGGTGCTCGGATTCACCGAGGTGAAGACGCAGAACTCCGAATCCACGGTCGCGCTCAAGGACAAAGTGGTCCGGACCAATCCGCGCACGGGCATTCCCGCGGCGGTGAACGCACCGGTGATCCTGTACATCGGTACCGGCCCCAAGGAGGTCACCCTTCCGGACCTGCGCGGCCAGACTTCCGGCCAGGCCCAGAACGTGCTCGACCAGCTCCAACTGGAGATGAAGACCGTGCAGGTCGATTCCGAGCTTCCGGCGGGACAGGTGGTCAGCACCTCGCCCAACCCCGGAGCGACGGTGGAGGTCGGCAGCGTGATCCAGGTTCAGGTCTCGCGCGGCAACATGTTCGTGATGCCGGATCTGCGCGGCAAGAGTCTCGAGGACGCCCAGCGGGCGCTCGAGGACGCGGGCTGGGAGCCGAACACTCTCAGCTCCAGCGAGCGCGGCGTCGGTCTCGCCAGCAAGGACGACGGCAAGGTCATCTCGCAGAGCCCGGCCGCGGGCAGCAAGCTGCGCAAGAACGCGACGGTGTCGGTGGTCATCGGCCGGGCGAGCCTGCTCCCCGGCTGACCGGGACGCCGGCTACTCGGCGCCGGCCAGCGCCTTCGCCATCTGATCTTCGAGTTCGGCGACCCTGCCCTCGGGAACTGTGAGGCCGCAGATCCGGAGCCAGTTCGCCAGCATCCGGTGACCGCCCTGCGTCAGCACGCTCTCCGGGTGGAACTGCACTCCGTGGATCGGCAGCTCCCGGTGCCGCATCGCCATGACGATGCCGGTCTCGGTGCGGCCGGTCACCTCCAGTTCGTCCGGGATCGTCTCCGGTGCCACCGTCAGCGAGTGGTACCGGGTCGCGACGAAGGGCTGCGGCAGTCCCTCCAGCACACCCACGCCGTCGTGCAAGACGAGCGAGGTCTTGCCGTGAAGGAGTTCGGGTGCCCGGGTGACGGTGGCGCCGAACGCCTCCCCGATCGCCTGGTGGCCGAGGCAGACGCCCAGGATCGGGGTGCCCGCGGCAGCCGCGACCGGAATGATCGGCTCGGTGGCACCCGCACGGTCGGGGGTTCCGGGCCCGGGGCTCAGCAGGATTCCGTCGAATTCGCCGACCACCTTCTGCAGGTCGGCCAGCTGCTCGTCGTCGTTGCGCCACACGACGGCATCCACACCCAGCTGACCCAGATACTGGACCAGGTTGTAGACGAAGCTGTCGTAGTTGTCGATGACGAGGATGCGCACGTCGTCCAGATTAACGGGTTCCCCACCTGGGCTTCGACTCAGTTACCGTAGACATATGCCTAAGTCAAAAGTCCGGAAGAAGACCGACTACACCATCAACACCGCGAGCCGCACTCCGGTGAAGGTGAAGGCGGGACCGTCCGGCCTCTGGTACCAGATCGTCATGTTCGGCCTGATGCTCATCGGTCTGGTCTGGTTGATGGTGTACTACCTCGGCGCGTCGACGGCGAAGTACTCGGCGCTCGACTGGATGACCTCGCTCGGCCCGTGGAACATGCTGATCGGATTCGGCTTCATGGTCGTCGGCCTGTTGATGACCATGGGTTGGCGCTGACCGCTGCCGAAACGACGAAGTCCCAGGTCGCGACTGCCGCTGCCGAAATGACACACATGTTATTCATCCCCACTGTGGATAGATCCTGTGGATAACAACGACTTGGCTGTGCATGAACAGTGGGCGACGCCGCTTCCCGCCGCCCTCGCACTCGTGGGAGCGGGCATCGCGCTGGGCGCCGCGGCGGCCGCGTCTTACGCCGAACCGCCCGCGATGGTCTTCATCGGGCTGGCCGCGGTGGCGTTGATCGTCTCCGGCGCGGTCTCCCTGCTCCGCAGACCGCGGCTGGTCCTGCTCGACGGTCCGGAGTTGGAAGTGCGAACGCTCCGGGGAACCGTCCGCCTCGGATCAGGCGATATCGCCGCGGTGTCGGTGCTGACCACGCGGCGGATCGTGGGACGCAGCCGCCAACTGGTGATCGACCTGCCGGACGACCGCCTGCTGGTGTTCGGCCGGTGGGATCTCGGCGAGGAGCCGGCAGCCGTGGCCGAGAAGCTGCGCGCCGCGGGCCTGCCGGTGAAGGACTCGACGAACTGAGAACCGAAGCGCTCAGCCGATGGCTGCGGCGAACCCGGTTCCGATCGCCAGCGCGATCACGAGAAGCGCCACGAGACCGATCCACCCGACGCGCGTGACCTGCTGATACGTCCGCTTCTCGGGCGGCAGTACCTTGACCGGGAGCCAGATGATCGCGGCCGCGCTCGCAGCTCCGAAGACGAAACCGCCCAAGTGCGCCCAGATCGAGATACCCGGAATGCTGAGCGAGAGCACCACGTTCAGCACTATCACCGTGATCAGCGTGGTCGCGGGCAGTTTGAGCCGGATGACCACGATCAGCAGCGCACCCAGAAGTCCGTAGATCGCACCCGACGCGCCGGCGGTCGCAGCGAGTTCCGGACCCAGCGCCACCACCGCCGCACTGCCGCCGAAGAGGCCGATCAGGTAGACCGCGAGATAGCGGGCCGGACCGAGGACGCGTTCGAGATCGGCGCCGATCAGGTACAGCGAGATCATGTTCATCGCCACATGCAGGATCGACCAGTGCAGAAAGCCGGAAGTCAGCAGTCGCCAGTACTCGTTCTCGAGACCGAGTCCGGTGACCAGGGCGCCCTGCTGCATGATGCTCGACTTCACGAGCAGGTTCGACGTCCCGCCCGCCTGCAGCACCACAGCGATGAAGGCCGCCAGATTCACCGCGATGAGACCGTACGTGACGATCGGTCTGCGGGCGGCGGCCGAGGCGTCGACGACGGGAGCGTCGGTCCGTACTCGGGCGGTGGCGTTGGCCTCGTTCACGCAGTCGACGCAGTGCTGCCCGACGGAGGCGGGCCGGAGGCAGTCCGGACAGGCCGACCGCCCGCAGCGTGTGCAGGACAGCGCTGTCGGGCGGTCGGGGTGCCGGTAACAGGTCTGGGTCAAGTTCAGCTGAGCTCGACGCTCTCGATCACGACGGCGTCGACCGGACGGTCCATGCGGTCGGTCGCGGTGGTCGCGATCGCGTCGACGACGGCCTGCGACGCCGGGTCCTTGACCTCGCCGAAGATGGTGTGGCGACGGTTCAGGTGCGGGGTCGGGCCGACGGTGATGAAGAACTGCGAGCCGTTGGTGCCGGGTCCCGCGTTGGCCATCGCGAGCAGGTACGGGCGGTCGAACTGGAGCTCCGGGTGGAACTCGTCCTTGAACTGGTAGCCCGGGCCGCCGCGGCCGGTGCCGGTCGGGTCGCCGCCCTGGATCATGAAGCCGTCGATCACGCGGTGGAAGACGGCCCCGTCGTAGAACGGCCCGCTGGTGCCGCCCTTCGCGTTCTGGGTGGAGTACTCCTTGGAGCCGTCGGCCAGCCCGACGAAGTTCTCGACGGTCACGGGCGCGTGGTTGGGGAAGAGTTCGATGACGATGTCGCCGCGATTGGTGTGCAGGGTCGCGGTCTTGTTCTGCTCACTCACACGCTCCATGAAACCACGTCGGCGCCGACCGTGACCGGCAGTGGCGTGCACCGGGTGCCTCCTGGCACGCTGGACGGATGCCGAACAAACTCCTGGTCGCCCTCGCCTCCACGCTGCTTCTCCTGCTGACCGCCATCACCGTGGTGCTGCGTCGGTCGCGGACCGCGCATCCGCCCGTCGCCGCCGCGGTACCGCGTATCGAAGACGTGCGCGGGAGCGGTGACTGACCGCCGACAGGTAATTTGTAGATCGTGACTTCCGACGACTCGCGCGATCAGAGCCCGAATCCCGCTCCGGGACCGGGTTCGACGCCCCCGGCACCGCCGACCCCGCAGCCCGGCCGGCAGGCCGCGCCGTGGGAGAAGCCGCCGGTCGCCCCCAACACGGCACCCGGGCAGCGACCCGCTCCCGCCGGCCCGCCGGGGCGGCCGAGTCACGCAAGTGCACCGACCCCCACTCCGCAGGCGCCCACGCCACCGCCGACGGTCCGGCCCACCGGCAGTCCGGCGCCGTCGGCGGCCCGGCCGGGAGGTCCGTCTCCGAGCGCGGCACCGCCCCGGCCGGGCAGCGTTCCCCCGCCTCCGGCGCAGCAACGGCCGGCGGGCTCTCCGCCGCCGAACAGCCCTCTTCCCCCCACCGGCGGTCAACGCCCCGGTGCGGGACCCGCACTCGCTTACTCGGCGGTCGGTGATCAGCAGCGACCCGACCCCACCACCGCCCTTCCGGCGGCCGGCGCGCCCGCACCGGCCAAGCCGTCGCCCGTCACCGACAAGGACTCCCAGCCCGTGACCAACGCATCGACCGCTCGATCGTCAGTCGCCGCCCCGTTGAACTGGAACGCGGTGATCGCCTTCGTCCTGTCCGCGATCGGTCTGCTGTCGCCGGTCGGCATCTGGCTGGGCTACAAGACCCGCAGGCAGATCGATGCGAAGCGGCAGCTCGGCCGCGAGTTCGCGACCGCCGCCATCATCATCGGATGGCTGTGGATCGTCTTCGTGGTCCTGGGCCTGCTCGCGTACCTGTGGATTCTGATCTGACTCAGACTCACTTCAAGTGAGTCGCGAAGAAGCGGTCGAACGCTGCCCACTGGGCGGCGTCCATGTCGGTGTGTGAGCCGTTGCCCACCACCATTCGGTAATCGACTCGATTGAGTGCGAAGTCCGCCGCGAGCTTGGCGTGCAGCGGTGACGGCACGGTGGTGTCCCGAGTGTTGAGCAGGAGCAGTATCGGCGCGTCGTATTCCGACACCGGCACCGCCATGTACTTCATCAGCGCGGGTGCCAGCGGCCCGGTGCCCAGCGGCCGCGACAGCAGCGAACCGAAGGCGATCCCCGGGTCGACGGCCGGACCGTCGCATGTCCGGCCGACCTGATCGACGAGCGCCTCCCCCTTCGGGGTGAGATAGGTGTTCACGTCCGCAGCGGGGTCGGCCGCTCGCAGGCCCGCGAGAATCGCGAGCAGGAAGTTGTACGAGCCGTTCAGCGGTGTCGGCATCGCCGGGATGTACGGGCCGAGGAAGGGCATGACCTTCTCGACGTCCGACTCCGGATCGAGGGAGACGGTGCCGCGGAAGTCCGTGCGCGGGCCGTACCACCGCTGTCGATGCGCGGTCGCCAGTGCGGCCTGGCCACCCTGCGAATCGCCCGTCACGGCCCAGCGGTTCGAGAGCGTGGGTTCCACGCTGCGGGCCGCGCGCAGCATGTCGATGGTCGCGGCGGACTCACTGCGAGTGTTCAGGTAGGGGTGAACGCCTGTATCGAAGCGGCCCAAGCCCACGTAGTCGGTGGCGACCACGGCGTAGCCGGAGTGCACGAGGCGGGTGATGTACCGATTCGGCTCGGCGTCCGGTGCGCTCTGGCCTCCGCAGCCGGGACCGTATCCGGAGGTGCCGTGCGTGTACGCCACCACCGGCCAGCCGCCCTTCGGCGCCGGTCCGGCCGGTACGAACAGTGCGCCGCTGGTCGGTACCGGTCGTCCCTGCGGGTCCTGAGTCCAGTAGTCGATGGCGCGGCCGTTCTGGAGACCGCGCCAGCCGGGCGGTCGGGTCACCACGTCGATCACCGAACCCGCCGAGTTCGACGGCGCCGCCCGAGTGGTCCCCGGCACGAGCGCCAGGGCCGTCCCCACCAGCGCCACCAGCACGAAGATTCGGCCCGCCAGTGTTCCGCGAATACCCGATCTCATGTTCGTCGACGGTACGTGTCGGCCGTTCGACGTACCCGCGATTCCGCGGATCCGACGGCGGCGGCCGAGTACCGTCGGGCTCACTGGCGAATGTTTCAGAAGCGGGCGTACCGGGAAGCCTCGACCATGAACGCAAGCACCGAACGCAGCGGCGCGGGCGCGCCGCGGCAGAACATCGCGTATCCCGGCGACACCGCGGACATGGATCCGCAGCCGAAGGACGAGATGCGCGGCTATGTCGGGAGCGGTCTGCTCGAGGGCCGGCGCGCACTGGTCACCGGCGGCGACTCGGGCATCGGACGCGCGGTGGCCGTCGCCTTCGCGAAGGAGGGCGCCGACGTCGCGATCGCCTACCTGTCTGAGGACGCGGACGCGGAGCACACCGTCGCGTTGGTCGAACAGACCGGACGACGCGCCGTCGCCCTGCGAGCCGATCTGGGCGAGGCCGCCGAATGCCGCCGGATCGTCGACGGCACCGTCGACGCCCTCGGCGGCCTGGACCTGCTGGTGAACAACGCGGGCACTCAGACGGTGGTGGACGATTTCGCGGAGCTGACTGCAGAGCAGTGGAACCGTACCTTCGCCGTCGACGTCGCGGCCGTCTTCCACACCACTCATGCGGCTCTCGAGCATCTGACGCCGGGCGGGACGGTGGTGAACACCGGCTCGATCAACGGTCTGCGGGGAAACCGCAAGCTCATCGATTATTCGGCCGCGAAGGGCGCAGTGCACGCCCTCACCTTCTCGCTCGCGCAGGCCCTGCTCGATCGCGAGATCCGGGTGAACTGCGTCGCGCCCGGTCCCGTCTGGACACCGCTGATCCCGGCCACCATGCCTCCCGACCAGGTCGAGGGGTTCGGCGAGCAGGCCCCGTACGGCCGCGCCGCGGAGCCGGATGAGATCGCGCCCTCGTACGTCTTCTTCGCCGCAGACCGCTTGTCGTCGTACTACACGGGAGAGGTTCTCGCGCCCACCGGCGGCGAGACACTGCCCGGCTGATCCGAGAGGAAGGTGACGGTCATGCCCAAGACCGATGAGAAGAACCGACCGAAGAAGTCCGAACTCCCCGACACGATCAAACGATCGCCCGCCAAGGCTCAGCGCACCTTCGCCGAGGCCCATGATGCGGCGCTCGAGGAGTACGGCTCGGAAGAGCGAGCGCATCGGGTGGCCTACAGCGCGCTGAAGCACTCGTTCGAGAAGGTCGGCGACCACTGGGAGGCCAAGAGCAGGCGCGGACCGTCCGACTCCCGCGACGAGAGCGGCGGGCCCAATCCATCGGGCAAGAGCGCCGGCGGAGTGGACACCAAGGCCACCAAGGAGCATCTGATGAACGTCGCCCGCAAGCTCGACATCCGGGGTCGGTCGCGTATGCGGAAGGCGGAACTCGTCGACGCCATCGAGAAGGCGAACCGCAAGGCGACGCGTTCGGCGCGAAAGAAGGATTGATCCCTTCAAGCGGTTGTCGCGGACCTGCCCGGTCGGTAGGGTCGATATCACTCGGTTGAACGCACAGCCGGGTTCCCGCAGACGATTGAGCGGCGGATTCTCCCGCTCTCGTCGAGCAAGAACTCTCCGATCCGCCGCGCGCGGCCGCTCCTTTTTCGGACCCGCCGCGCGACGGCGAGAGTGCGATCAAAGGAGCTCAGCAGATGACCGACGAGTACCACCGTGTCCGTGAACTTCTGCGCCGACGCGCGGACATCCCCGTCACCGACCCGCGGAACGACCGTCTCCGCGACGAGGCGATCGAAGCCTGTCTGCCGCTGGCCGGACACATCGCCCAGCGGTACCGCGAACGCGGAGAGTCGATGGACGACCTGATCCAGGTGGCGCGCGTGGGGCTGGTGCACGCGGTGGACCGATTCGATCCCTCGATGGGGACCGACTTCCTGTCCTTCGCGGTACCGACCATCACCGGCGAGGTGCGACGGCACTTCCGCGACCGATCGGCGTCGATCCGGATTCCACGCAGCGCCGGTGAACTCCGCAGCCGAATCAGGGAGGCCGAGGAGTCCTTCGCCCAGGCACACGGACGCATGCCCGGCGTCGCCGAGATCGCCGAGGCGCTCGACGAGCCGGAGTCCGCTGTACGACGTGCGCAGGCCGCGTCGGCCGCGCAGTCCACCGTCTCTCTCGACGGCAGCACGTCGGGTACCGACGACGCACGCTCGCTGCTCGAGACGGTCGGCTCCGACGAGCCCGGCTACGAGCAAGTGGAACGCTCGCTCACTCTCCGGCCGGCCTTGCGCCGCCTCCCCGAACGGAACCGGCGGATCGTCGGCATGAGGTTCTTCGAGCGTCGTTCACAAAGCGACATCGCGCGGCGAATGGGTATCTCTCAGATGCACGTCTCTCGTCTTCTGGCGTCCTCGCTGGGTCAGCTGCGCACCCAGATCGCCTGATCGGGTGCCGGTGACCGGTACGCCGTCACGACGGCGGAGGACTGCGCGGCGCACGGTGGCAGCCGTCTGCGCGATCGTGACCGCGGTGGGGATCTGCGCCTGCGCCAGTGCTCCGGGAGGACCGGCGGGTGAGTTCGCCGAATCGCTGCGCAGCTCTAGGTCGGCGGTGCTGACCGCAGCCTGGGGAATCGACGAGTGGAATCAGCGGAACCTGCTGCGCCCCACCGCCCGCGTCGTGCTCGACGACGCCGTCTCGCATGCGCTCGAAGCTCAGGGGATCATCGTCGCGCTGAAGGTCGAGTCGGCGGATGACGAGCGGGTCCGGGCGCGAGTGCACGCGGCTCTGGCCTCGTCGGTCGAAGCCGCGGTGGAGGCTCGCGGCGTGCTGCTCGGCGACCCGGGATCCGCGGCCGCGAAGTCCGCGCAACGTCGGCTCGAGCGGGTCGCATCCGGCCTCGACACGCTGTCCGAAGACGTCAGTGGTGGTCGATGATGTTGCAGCAGAACAAGATTCGCATCACGTCCGCGTCACTCGGGATCCTCACCGCGATCGGTGGGTTTCTCGACATCGGCGACATCGTCACCGACGGAGTGGTCGGCTCGCGGTTCGGTCTGTCTCTCGCGTGGGTGGTTCCGGTGGGCGTGGTCGGCATCATCCTGTTCGCCGAGATGTCGGGGCGAGTGGTGGCGTGCAGCGGCCGGGCGACGTTCGAGATCATTCGCGAGCGTCTCGGACCTCGAGTCGGCGGGCTCAACCTGCTCGCCTCGCTGGCGGTCACCGGTCTCACACTCACGGCCGAACTGGGCGGCATCGCGCTGGTTCTGCAACTGGTCAGCGGTGTGGCGCCCTTTCTCTGCATCCCGGTCGCAGCCTTCGGGGTCTGGATCATCCTCTGGCGAGCGAAGTATTCGGCGATGGAGAACGTCACCGGTCTGCTCGGACTCTTCCTGATGGTCTTCGCCGTCGTCTTCTTCCTGTTGCGGCCGGCGCCGGAGCTCGCCGGCGATCTGGTTCCCGCGGTGCCGCAAGACGAGACGGTTCCGGCGTACTGGTACTACGCCATCGCGCTGTTCGGCGCCGCGATGACACCGTACGAAGTCTTCTTCTTCTCGTCGGGCGGTGTGGAGGAACGCTGGGGAGCCCGCGACTTGCGGCGCATGCGGCTGAACGTCTTCGTCGGATTCCCGCTCGGCGGTCTCGGCGCCCTCGCGATCATGGGTGTCACCGCGGTCGCCTTCCAGCCGATGTCGGTCGAGGTCGACTCCCTGTCGGCACTGATGCTTCCGGTGGCGCAGGCCGGGGGCCTGGTCGCAGTCGGCTTCGCGCTGGTCGGAATCCTCGCAGCGACCACCGGCGCCGCACTCGAGACGGCCCTGTCGACCGGTTACGCACTGGCCCAGTACGCCGGGTGGTCGTGGGGGGCGTCCCGCCCGCCGCGCGAGGCCGCCCGATTCCACGTGACCATCGGCGTGTTCATCCTCATCGCCGCGGCGATTCTCGCCACCGGCGTCGATCCGATCGCCGTCACCGAGTACTCGGTGGTCTTCTCCGCGGTGGCACTGCCGCTGACCTATCTGCCGATCCTCGTGGTGGCCAACGATCCCGAGTACATGGGCGACCAAGTGAACGGCCGGGTCACCAACTTCTTCGGCCTGATCTTCCTCGGCGTCGTCCTCGTGGCGTCGGCGGCGGCGATCCCGTTGATGATCGCGACGGGAGCGGGCCGATGACGGACTCCGAACGCACCCTCGATCTACGGGTGCATCTCCTCGATCGCCAGATCATCGACTGTGACGGCGTGCCGGTGGGTGTGGTCGACGACGTGGAGTTCGACATGTCGCCCGGCGGGCAGACGCCACGAGTGGTGGCCCTGCTCACCGGGCGGGCCCTGCTCGACCGGCTGGTGGCGCAAACACCGGACACCACCGCGCTGGAATCGATCCCGGCGGAGGCGATCGCCGACGTGGGAGTGACGGTCGAGCTGACCGGCAGCGGAGAGGACCTGCTCTCGAATTGGCCCGAACGGTGGTTCCGCGATCAGATCGTCTCCCGCATCCCCGGCTCCGGAGGCCGGCGATGAGGGCCTCGACACTCCTCGGCACGCAGGTCCGGTGCGACGGCCGATCGATCGGACGGGTGATGGATGTGCGCCTGCGGGAGGACGACGGCGGCGCATTGCTGATCGCCGGACTCGTCGTCGGCCTGCGGCCTCGAGCCTCGTTCTTCGGCTCGTACCGGTTCGACGGCGTGCGGCCGTCGATCATCGCGCGGCTCTTGAGGTGGCGCGAGCGCGGGTCCCGGCTGATCCCGTGGTGCGACGTCGTCTCCGTCGACGACGACGTCGTGACGGTCCGCCCCGGCGCCGACTGACGCCGACGCCGGGTACGAGCCCCGTCCGCGTGGTAGATGTTGAACTCACATCGTTCGCATCCGAATGATTGGGTCGCCAAACGCTTCGTGCGTGCGCGGACCGCAACCCGAGAAGGGGCTGTGATGACCGGGGACACCACTGAGCACTCCCAGGACTCCCGGGTCGGCAGTTTCCGGTATCTGTTCGCGACCGACGAATGGGAATGGTCCGACGAGGTGGCTCGCATGCACGGTTATCGGCCCGGCAGCGTGAAACCGACCACGGAACTCATCATCAGTCATAAGCACCCCGACGACCGCGGTGCCTTCGAATACCAACTGACCCGGGTGCACCGGGAACACACGCACCTGTCCAGCCGCCACCGAATCATCGACGTGCAGGGGCGAGTCCATGATGTGACCGTGATCGGCCGTACCTTCGACGGCGGGTCGGGAACCCCGATCGGCACGGAGGGCTACTACGTCGACGTCACCGTTCCCGACGAGACCGTCCGCGCCGAGGTGGCCGCGCACATCGAAGACTTCCGGCAGTCGCACGCCACCATCGAGCAGGCCAAGGGGATGCTGATGGTGGTCTACGGGGTCACCGCCGAGCACGCCTTCGACGTGCTGCGCTGGCGATCACAACAGGAGAACATCAAGCTCAAGGATCTGTGCGACGCGATCGTCGAATCCGCGATCCGGAACGCCCAGTTGCCGCGGGAGACCCGAAGCGAGTTCGACTTGATCGTGCTCGGTCGCCGTTAGGCCGGCCGGCCGCGCCTGCTTCCCCGGTAGGCGTTACGCCGCAGCGAGCCCAGCCAGGCGGGTACCTGTTCGACACCCGACGGCATCGTGTCGACCGGATCGAAGGCCACATCGGGATCGACGCCGACCCGCGTCAGATCGACGAACCCGAGCGGTGTGCGGTGATCTGTCCGTCGCGCCTCCAACGACAGGCCACCGCCCGCCTGCAGTGCGTCGGCGAGCGAGGCGAGATCAAGGCCTCCGAGGACGTGCGGGGCCAGCAGTCGCGCCGACACCGTCCAGTGTTCGCCCTGCCACGCGAAGGGACTGATCGTCGAGACCTCGAGGTCGTTCCACGTGGCAGTCGGGGTCGGGACGTCGACGACACCGATTCTGCGCACCGGACCCGACAGCAGGAGATCCCAGTGCCGGGGCTCGCCGACGTCGTCGGTGTCTCCGGTCGGCAGTCGGAGGGCCACTCCGACGAGGTCGGGCAGCCCGGCCGGGGTGCCGAGTCCCTTCGATATCCGCACCACTGTCGGACCCGATGCCAGCGGCAGCTGCTCGGCTTCGATTGTGGCGTCGCCAGCGCACACCAGACCGTGTCGATGGACGGCGCGGCCGTGACGCAGACCGGCCACAGTCGCGAAAGTCTTCTCGACGAGCGAACTCGTGCTCGTTGCCGGCATGGCTTCCTCCTGAGGCTCGGTTCGTCGGACCACCGACGAGTACCCGGATCACCGCACGGCCAACCATCGATCGCCGGTGTTTGGGATCGCTCCGCTCGGGGTAGCCGGAGAGGACTCACCGACAGCGAACCGAAGGAGCACGTCATGACCGCGACAACTGTGGTATACGCCCCCGGGACCAGCGTGCGGTGCCGTCTGGCGTCCGGTCACGTCGCCGACTGCGTCGTGGTGGCCGTGCGGCACTTCCCGGTCGACTTCCTCGAGGTGCAGTTCGAGCAGGACGGCCGCCGGATGGCGTTCACCGGCTCGGCGATCGCGAGTGCGATCACACCGGTCTAGGCTCGACGCGCACACGCGAAGCCGCCCACCCCGACGTAGGGGTGGGCGGTTGTCGTGCGGGCCGAGGCCGCGGGTCAATGCAGCGTCGCCGTGCCGACCCGGTCGACCAGTTCGGTGTCTCCGCCGCGCTGGGCGCAGTGCACACAGCAGAACACCCTGCCATCCGACTGCACGCCGTGCCCGATGATCGGCGTGTCGCAGACCGTGCAGCGGGGCGCGTGTCCCGCAATCGCACACTCGAAGCTGTCGTAGACGCCGCGTCCTTCACGGCCCTCCACCGAGATCAGCAGCGCATGTTTGTACTCGTTTCCGCATATGTCACAGACCGCCATGTCGGCTCTCCTTCCGTCGGTCTGCTGTGCAACGGCCAGAAGGCGGCGGACAGGGAGATCCCCGTCCGCCGCCGACGGTCAGTCGACTCAGCTCTGACCGCCTCCGCCGCCGTGGCTGTGCTCGCCGCCGCGGACCTTGGCCTCGTGGGGCTCGTTCTCGGCGCCCTTCTTGCCCGCCTCATGCGGGTCTGCGCCTTCGGACGAACCGAACTGACCGGGGCTGGACTCTCCGCCCTTGCGGGCCTGCTCCTCTGTGTCCGACCGGTTACCGAACTGGCCGGGGTTGTTCGGATCTGCCATGAGAACTCTCCTTCCCTCAGGTGGGGCGTTCTCCCCCACAGTCAGTGAGTACCCGCGTGCACGGGCGTCAAACCCCGACGCCGCATCGGATCGAGAATGCGGTGGTCGGCCGATACCGCGGTCCGGCACGGTCTTGTCACTATCCTGAGAGCCATGGTTATGGCAGACCGCGACGGTGTGAAGACAGCCTCCGGACCGATCACCGCGCTGACGGTGGTGGGTCTGGTCGACAACATGCTCAACGGGCTGGCTCGGGTGCCCTTCAGTCGGCCTTTCCAGGGCGCAGGGGGAATCCTCGACAACATAGGTCAGTCCGTCACCCGGGCCACGGTCCGATCGTTCCTGGGATACTCGGTCAGCCTGCCGATCGAGGATTTCCGCTCCATGGAGAAGATCCTCGACACCGTGTGCGGGGCCATCCTCCATCCGGTGGTCGGATACTTCGGCGGCGTCGAGATCGAGAGCGACGTCGTCGGCGGCCAAGAGGGCGTCTGGTGCCGTGAGAAGGTCGCCGTGCGCGAGGCCGATCCGGAGGTGAAGGCGCGCGACAAGACCATCCTGTATCTGCACGGCGGCGGCTACTTCGGCACCACCCCGAACATGTATCTGATGTTCGCTGCAGCACTCGTCCGCCTCACGGGATGCCAGGTGTTCATCCCCGACTATCGGATGGCGCCGGAGTTCCCGTTCCCCGCCGCGTTGCACGACGCGGCCGATGCCTACCAGGGGCTGATGGACCTCGGTATCCCCGCCGAGGACATCATCGTCGCCGGCGACTCCGGCGGCGGCGGGCTCAGCACCTCGCTGGTCGTCTACCTGCAGGAGCAGGGCATGCCGAAGCCGCGGTCGTTGGTGCTGTTCTCGCCCGAGGTCGACCTCGACCTGTCGCAGGACTCCATCGTCGACAACGCGTCGAAGGATGTCCTGCCCTGGAACATCCCCGTCACCTTCTATCTCCGGGGCATCCAGCCCAACGACGAGCGGGTCTCGGCGGTCTACAGCCATCCGGATCCGGAGTGGTTCCCACCCACGTTCGTGTGCTGGGGCGGCGAGGAGATGTTCCGCGACGCGATCCGGGAGTTCGCCGAGCGGTTGCGCGAGGGCGGCGTGAATCTGCATGCGATGGAGGAACCCGGCATGTTCCACGTCTTCCCCATCCTGATGCCGTGGGCCGAGTCCGCCAAGCGCGTGTTCACGACGATTCGCGAGCTCGCCAAGGAGAACCTCGAATCCGACCCGCGGCCCCAGCCGACCGTCGCACCGGTGCCCTGAACTCGGGCGATTCCGGCTTCCCCGCCTCCGGCGCGGTGCGTACTGCGCTACCGTGAGGCATCCGTTTCGACTGCTATGGGGGAGTCAGCATGCCGTATCTCGGTGGAATCGTCTTCTTGATCTGGGTGGCGGCGTTGATCGACGTGATCATCGCCGACGAGTTCCGCGTCCGTCACCTGCCGAAGGTCGCCTGGGTGCTGATCGTGATCCTGATTCCGCTGGCCGGATCGCTGGTCTGGTTCCTGGTCGGCCGCCCCGAAGGCGGTGCTCCCGTGCCACCCCGGACCACCGGCTTCCCCGAATACGAGCGTCCCGAGTACAAGGCGGCGATCGCCGCCCGCGAGGAAGAGGAGTTCCGTCGCCGGGTTCGCGAACGGGCCGAGGCGCAGCGCCGCCGTGCCGAAGACGATGGGGAGTGACTGCGCCGCACGGCCATCGTGAACGGACGGCGCGTGCCGGTCGGGATTCAGCGGACTGAGGAGCGCGTCTCTACTGTCCGCCCGGATTCTCAACACGCCGGTAGCGCAAAGCCATCGCCCCCGACCGGAACTCCTCACGGTGCACCAGCTCGAGTCGGATGCGCTCGCGCAGACCCGACAGCAATGTCGGCCCGTGCCCGGCCAGGACCGGCTGGACGATGAACTCGTACTCGTCGATGAGGCCCGAGTCGGCCAAGGCCAGCGGGAGCGTCACTCCGCCGACCCACAGTCCCCCGCCAGGTTCCTGTTTGAGCCGCCGAACCGCTTCCCCGACATCTCCCGACACCAACTCCGCATTCCAGTCGACGGTGGCCAGGGTGCTCGACACCACGTACTTCTTCGCCCCGTCGATCGCCTCCGCGAACGGAACCTCCCACTGTTCCATCCAGTCCGGCCATACGCCGGTCGGCGGTCTCCGCCACGCCGACTCCATCATCTGATACGTCACCCGGCCGAGGAGCAGAGCATCGGCTCTCGCCATCTCGGCTGTCCAGTAGGCCATCGACTCCTCGTCCGGCGCGATCCCCGCCTCGTGATGACAGCACCCGTCGAGCGTCACGTTGATCGAGTATCGGAGTGGTCGCATCGCTCTCTCCTCAGCTCGTGAAGTTCCAGCTCAGTGCAGCGTACGACGGATCACCGGTCGGGAGACGGTCGACGGTGACAATGCGGCGGGAACTCGACTAGATCTCGGTGAGCACTTCTCCGGCAGGGAATGGGAGTGTGAATTCGTCGCCGACGTCACCGATGGCGTCGGAGACCGCGGTGGTGACAATGACGCGATCCGAGTAGAGCTGCCGGATCCGCACCGTGTATCCGCGGTAGTGAAACCGGTTGCGCAGGAACCCCAGCCCGCGCTCCTCGAGTGCTTCCTCGGCTGCGGACCAATCGGCCACTGGCTCCAGCGGCCGGCCCAGACGGTCGAACGGAATCAGGTCGGGCGCCTGAGACTCGAGGTCGATCCATCCGACGACTTCTCCGTCCTCACGACGGTGTGGGATCCAGTGACTGGGGATGGCGCTCATGGCTTCGCACGCTACCCGGGAGGTTGGCCATTCTTGGTGGTGTGGTGCCTCGAAATGTGCCCGAGGACGGAAAAGAGCTACCCCTCGTGAGAGGGAGTAGCTCTGACTTCTGTCGAAATTGTGGAGCCTAGGAGATTCGAACTCCTGACATCCGCCTTGCAAAGGCGGCGCTCTACCAACTGAGCTAAGGCCCCGTGCCGGGTCACCGGCCGGTGAATTCTGGTGGGCCTAGGAGGACTTGAACCTCCGACCTCTTCGTTATCAGCGAAGCGCTCTAACCGCCTGAGCTATAGGCCCTTGAACCGAGAATGAAGATTACCCGAACCGCGATACATCTCCAAAACGGCTGGTCACAGCGCTAGTCAAGATCCGCGAGCGTCACCTCGACACCACCGACCATGTCCGCGCACACGTTGTAGATGTAGGCCGAGATGGTGGCGAGGGCTGTGAGAAGAATCGCAGCGACGACACCGAAGAGCGCACTGAACATGAATACCTGGCCGCCGCTGATCAAGTCCTGACCGCTGGTGCTGCCGTCCGCACTGACGAGCGTGCCGAAGGAACTGTTGATCTGATCCCAGATGCCCATGCCGCCCAGCACGCCGTAGAGGATGGCGACGGCGATCATCCAGATGAAGAACCCCGCGACCGAGAGGACCCCGGTCACCTTGAAAACCGACCACGGGTCGACGCGGCGGATCTGAACCGCGGCACGCAGCGGCGTGCCGACGGCCCGGGCGGGGATCGTCTGACTCGCGGCGCGGGCGATGGCCTGTTCCTTCGCCTGCTCGGTGTGATGAATGGAGTCCAGATCGGGCAGCTCGTCCTTCGGCGCGAGATCCTCGCGCGGAATGTTCCGCGTCTCCGACTCGACGAAGGGGGCGAGCTTGGCCGCTCCCGCAGCAGCCGGAGCGGCCGGGGCTTGCGGCTTGGCACCCGGCTGGTTCGCACCCGGCTGGGGGCCGGCCGGCGGTCCCGCAGGACCGGGCTTTCCGGGCTGAGGCGTCTGCCCCTGCTGAGCCTTGACCGCCGGCATCGGACCGGAAGGCGGACTCGACGGGACCGGTGGCTTCGACTCCGTCCGCGGGGAAGCACCCGAGACAACGCCGCGCGGGGGCGGACCGCCGGGACGGTCGTCGCCGACCGTCCCGGCGGCCTTGGCCATCTCCCCCGCGGTCAGCCCGGTCGCGGCGGAGGTCTCCGCACGCTTCCACGGCGGGGGCACGACCCCGCGTTCGACGTTCTTGTCGTCCGGCTGATTCGGTGTGCTCACAGGCGATTCCTCACTGAACGGGTACTACCCCAAACCCTAACCGCTGAGATGGGCTAGTTGTCGTCTGCCGCGCCCTCGTCCTCATCGGGCTCGTCCGCATTGCGCGCGATCGCGATGAGGTTGTCGCCCTCGGACAGATTCATCAGGCGCACGCCCTTGGTCTGCCTGCCGGCCTTTCGGACCTGCTTGGCCTTGGTGCGGATCACGCCTCCACTAGAGGTGATCGCGTAGATCTCGCTGTCGAGATCGACGACGAGAGCACCCACCAGGTCGCCGCGCTTGGGATCGTGCTGAATCGTCAGCACGCCCTTGCCGCCGCGGCCCTGCGCCGAATACTCCTCGATGTCCGTCCGCTTGGCGTAGCCGCCCGACGTCGCGACCAGCAGGAAGGTGTCGGGCCGGACAACGGTGAGGCTGAGCAGCTCATCGTCGGCATTGAACCGCATACCCTGCACACCCGAGGTCTGACGTCCCATCGGTCGCAGCGTCTCGTCGTCGGCGGTGAAGCGGATCGACTGACCCTTCTTCGACACCAGCAGCAGGTCGTCGTCGGCGCTGCACAGACGCGCGCCGACCAACTCGTCGTCGCCCCGCAGATTGATCGCCGCGATGCCGCCGGAGCGGTTGGAATCGAAGGCGTCCAGCCGCGACTTCTTGACCAGTCCGTTGCGGGTGGCGAGCACCAGGTACGGCGCGTCGTCGTAGCCGGAGATCCGGATCACCTGCGCGATCCGCTCCTCCGGCTGGAAGGCCAGCAGGTTCGCGACGTGCTGGCCGCGGGCGGTGCGGTTGGCCTCCGGCAGTTCGTAGGCCTTGGCGCGGTAGACGCGACCCTTGGTGGTGAAGAACAGCAGCCAGTCGTGGGTGCTCGAGACGAAGAAGTGGGCGACGATGTCGTCCTGCTTCAATCCGGCGCCCTGGACTCCCTTGCCTCCGCGCTTCTGGCTGCGGTAGAGATCGGTCTTGGTGCGCTTGGCGTACCCGGTCTCGGTGATCGTGACGACGACGTCCTCGCGGGCGATCAGGTCCTCGTCGGTCACATCGCCCTCGGCCGGAATGATCCGGGTGCGGCGATCGTCGCCGTACTTGTCGACGACCTCCTTGAGTTCGTCCCTGACGATGGCGCGCTGGCGTTCCGGGCGGGCCAGGATGTCCTTCAGGTCGGCGATCTCGCGCTCGATCTCGGCGAGTTCGTCGATGATCTTCTGCCGCTCGAGTGCCGAGAGTCGACGCAGCTGCATGGCCAGAATCGCATCGGCCTGGATCTCGTCGATGTCGAGCAGATCCATCAGGCCGGTCCGTGCCGCCTCGGTGTTGGCCGACGCGCGGATGAGGGCGATGACCTCGTCGAGCGCGTCGAGCGCCTTCACCAGACCGCGCAGGATGTGTGCGCGCTCCTCGGCCTTGCGCAGCCGGTACCGGGTGCGCCGGATGATGACGTCGATCTGATGCGCCACGTAGAGGCGGATCATCTGGTCGAGCCGCAGGGTGCGCGGCACACCGTCGACGATCGACAGCATGTTGGCGCCGAAGTTGGTCTGCAGCTGGCTGTGCTTGTACAGGTTGTTGAGCACCACGCGAGCCACGCCGTCACGTCGCAGGGTGATGACGATGCGCAGGCCGGCACGATCGGACGACTGGTCCTCGATCTTGCTGATGCCCTTGAGCTTGCCGTCGTTGACCTGTTCGGCGATCGAACTGATCAGATTGTCCGGGTTCACCTGGTACGGGAGCTCGGTGACGACCAGCTGAGTGGTGCCCTTGACCTCCTCGATGTCGACCACCGAGCGCATGCGAATGCTGCCGCGGCCGGTCATGTACGCGTCGCGGATGCCCTGGCTGCCGACGATCAGTCCGGCGGTCGGGAAGTCCGGCCCCTTGACGGCCTCCATGCAGGCGGCGAGCGTCGCCTCCTCGTCGGCCTCCGGGTTCTCCAACGCCCAGAACACGGCGTCCGCGACCTCGCGCAGATTGTGCGGCGGGATGTTGGTCGCCATACCGACCGCGATGCCGCCGGAACCGTTGATCAGCAGATTCGGGACGCGCGACGGCAGCACCGTCGGCTCCTGCGTCTTGCCGTCGTAGTTCGGGATGAAGTCGACGGTCTCCTCGGTGATGTCGCGCAGCATCTCCATGGCCAGCGGAGTGAGTCGGGCCTCGGTGTATCGCATGGCGGCGGCGCCGTCGTTGCCTCGCGAACCGAAGTTGCCCTGACCATCGATGAGCGGGTACCGCATCGACCACGGCTGCGCCAGACGCACCAGCGCGTCGTAGATCGAGCTGTCGCCGTGCGGATGGTAGTTACCCATCGTCTCCGACACCGGGCGGGCCGACTTCACGTAGCCGCGGTCGGGACGGAAACCGGCGTCGAATGATGCGTACAGAAGCCGGCGGTGCACCGGCTTGAGGCCGTCGCGGACCTCCGGCAGGGCGCGTCCGACGATCACGCTCATGGCGTAGTCGATGTAGCTGTTCTGCATCTCCTGCCCGAGATCGACGGGCTCGATGCGGTCCCCGCCGTTGTTCTCTGGCAGATCAGTTTCGTCGCTCATGAATCACTTTCCTGCGGCCAACGCCGCGTGCTGGCATCGGGTGCGGTCCCCGGCACTGCCGGGATCCGCGGAGTCGAAGTCGGTGGACGGATCAGACGTCGAGGAAGCGAACGTCCTTGGCGTTGCGCGCGATGAAGGTGCGGCGTGCCACCACGTCCTCGCCCATGAGGATCGAGAACAGTTCGTCGGCGGCAGCGGCGTCGTCGAGGGTGACCTGCTTGAGGACACGGACCTCCGGATCCATCGTGGTCTCCCACAGCTCGCTGGCGTTCATCTCGCCCAGACCCTTGTAACGCTGGATGCCGTCGTCCGGGTTGATCTTCTTGCCCGCGGCGCGGCCGGCCTCGAGCAGCGCGTCGCGCTCGCGGTCGTTGTACGCGAACTCCGGCTCGGCGCCCTTCTGCCACTTGAGCTTGTACAGCGGGGGCATCGCGAGGAAGACGTGTCCCTGTTCGATCAACGGCCGCATGAAGCGGAACAGCAGCGTGAGCAGCAGCGTCGCGATGTGCTGACCGTCGACGTCGGCGTCGGCCATCAGCACGATCTTGTGATAGCGCAGCTTGCTGATGTCGAACTCATCGTGGATGCCGGTGCCGAAGGCGGTGATGATCGACTGGACTTCGGCGTTCTTGAGAACGCGGTCGATGCGGGCCTTCTCGACGTTGATGATCTTGCCTCGCAGCGGCAGGATCGCCTGGTACATCGAGTCGCGGCCCGACTTGGCGGAACCGCCCGCGGAGTCGCCCTCCACGATGTAGACCTCGCACTTGCTGGGGTCGTTGCTGCGGCAGTCGGCGAGCTTGCCGGGCAGGCCGCCGATGTCGGTCGCGGTCTTGCGGCGGACGAGCTCACGTGCGCGACGCGCTGCGAGTCGGGCCTGCTGCGAATCCGCGGCCTTGCGGATGATGGTCTTGGCCTCGGCCGGGTTCGCGTCGAACCACATCGCCAGGTGCTCGTTGCACGTCTTCTGGACGAAGCTCTTGACCTCGGTGTTACCGAGCTTGGTCTTGGTCTGGCCCTCGAACTGCGGGTCGGCCACCTTGACGGAGATGACGGCGGCCAGACCCTCTCGGATGTCGTCGCCGGAGAGCTTGCCGTCCTTCTCCTTGATGAGCTTCTTGTCGATCGCATAGCGATTGACCGTGCTGGTCAGCGCCGCGCGGAAGCCCTCTTCGTGAGTACCGCCCTCAGCGGTGTTGATGGTGTTGGCGAAGGTGTGGACCGACTCCGCGTATCCCTCGTTCCACTGCATCGCGATCTCGACCTCGTGGCCCTCACCCTTGGCGGTGAAGCCGACGACGGTCTTGTGGATCGGGGCCTTGGTGCGGCTGTTGAGGTGCTTGATGTAGTCGATGAGGCCGTCCGGGTAGTGGTACGTCCGCGTCTTGACCTTGGCGATGGCCGTAGCCTTCTGCTCTTCGGTCTTGATGCTGGCGTCGCCGTCCTCCGACTCCTCCACCTCTGCCTCGAGCACGGCCTCGTGGACCCGCTCGTCGGTCAGGGTGATGGTGAGGCCCTTGTTCAGGAAGGCCATCTCCTGGAGCCGCCGGGCGATCGTCTCGATGTTGTACTCGGTGGTCTCGAAGATCTTCCCGTCGGCCCAGAAGGAGACGCTGGTCCCGGTGCCGGACGCGGCCTCGCCCTCGACGAGCGGACCCGGCTCGGCGTTGGTGTACGTCTGCCGCCACACCGAACCGTTGCGCTTGATCTCCAGCTCGACCTTCGTGGACAGCGCATTGACCACCGAGATGCCGACGCCGTGCAGACCGCCCGACACCGCGTATGAATCGGAGTCGAACTTACCGCCGGCGTGCAGCTGGGTCATGATGACCTCCACCGCGGGCACACCCGTAGCATGCATGCCGACGGGCATGCCACGACCGTCGTCCACGACGCGGATGCCGCCGTCGGCCAGCAGGGTCACGTCGACGCGGGTGGCGTAGCCGGCCATCGCCTCGTCGACCGAGTTGTCGACGACTTCCCAGATCAGGTGGTGCAGACCGCGCTCACCGGTGGAACCGATGTACATGCCGGGACGCTTGCGGACAGCTTCCAGACCCTCGAGGATGCTGATCGAGTCGGCACCGTATTCGCTCGGCTTGGACTTGCCTGACTTCTTAGGTGCGTTGCCGCTGGTGTCTGCCACTCCGGTCAGCTCCCATTCGTGTTGGGGACAGTTACCGACCAGTGTACTTGGTAATCAACCCAGAGCCGCGTTTACCACGCCCCAGTAGCGACGGAGACCGACGAACTTGGTTCAAGCCGGGACCGATCATGGGTCGATCCGGTTTAAAGCCTCTCGTGTCGAAATCGGGCGATCGTTGCGCGGCTCAGCCGTACGTGTCGCGCGGACCGCGTCCGGAGATGTGCCGCGGCCCCTTCCGCCAGGACGGCGCCTGGGGGCCGGTGATCCGCAGACTCGTCACCATTCCGTGGCCGATCACCTTCGCGATCTTCGCGATGATCTGACCCTGCATGTACCGCAGCTGTGTGGCCCACGCCGTCGACTCGGCCCTGACGTGCAGGACGGTTCCCTCGAGCCTCGTCGGGTCGGCGTGGGAGGCGATGTCGTCGCCGACGATCGACGGCCACATGCCGAACAGCGCGCCCTCGGAGATGCGGGACTCCCAGCCGTGCTGCTTGGCGACCCTGCCGACCATGCTTCCCAGCGGTTGCGGGTCACGGGGGTCCGGACCTGCTCCTGACCAGCGCCGACGCGATCGATCACTGGTCCGGCGCCTGCTTCTGATGGGTGCTGACCGTCCCATGCCGACGGGTTTGCCCTGAGCGCGGGCCAGCGCCCGGGCCTCTTCCAGAGCAGCCCTCGCGAGGTCGTACCCCGACAGCCCCTCCGGCTGCACAGTGGGTTTCTCGTCAGTCATCATCACTCCCCTCGTCCGGAGCGGTATCCGCGCCGGACGCCCCGGCCGAGGTCGGTCCCCCTTCGGGCGCGTCGTCGGCGGTCACCACCGAGTGCCTGCGACCATCATCGTCGGTGACTCCGACACAGATCCGGCGTCCGCCGATCGATTCGGGGATGTCGTCGGCGACGGCGGCGGTGATCAGCAGCTGATCGGCGCCGGAGGTGAACTCGGCCAGCAGTCTGCGCCGGGTGACGTCGAGTTCGGCGAAGACGTCGTCGAGCATGATGATCGGTTCGACGCCGTCGGCCCGCAGCAGTTCGACACTGCCGAGCCGCAGCGACAGCGCGAACGACCAGCTCTCGCCGTGGCTGGCGAAACCCTTCGCGGGTTCGTCGCCGAGACCGAGCAGGAGGTCGTCGCGGTGCGGTCCCACCAGGCACATCCCCCGCTCTATCTCCTTGCTGCGCAGTTCGGCGAGACGCTCGGCGAGGATGTCGCGGATCGCGGGCACCGCGTCGTCACCGCCTGGGCTGGCGTCGACGGCGGCGCCGGCGGCGGACCGGTACGAGATGTGCGCGGGCCTCGAGTGCGGGGCGATCGACGAGTAGGCCTCGGTGACGAACGGGGCGAGCTGCCGCACCACCGCGATGCGGGAGGCGGTGACCTGCGCACCCGTCTCGGCGAGTTGGGCGTCCCACACGTCCAGGGTTCCGAGCACCGAATCGGCCTGTGACCCGCCCCGGCGCATCGCCGCACTCGCAGTCTTGAGCAGCGCGGATCGCTGTCGGAGAACCCGGTCGTAGTCGGCCTTCGCGCCCGCCGCGAGCGGTCGCAGCTGCGCCACCAGTTCGTCGATGAAGCGGCGTCGCTCCCCCGGTTCGCCGCGCACGAGTGCGAGGTCCTCGGGTGCGAACAGCACCGCGCGCAGGATTCCGAGCACTTCGCGGGTGCGCCGAACCGGTCGCGTGTTGATCGTCGCCTTGTTGGCGCCCTGGGCCGGGATCGTCAGCTCGACGGTGAGTTCGCGGCCGTCGTTCTCCACCGTTGCTGTCACCCGAGCCGCCTCGGCGTCGGTCCGCACCAGCGGAGCGTCCGACGAGACCCGATGCGAGCGCAGGGTCGCGACATAGAACAGCGATTCGAGGAGATTGGTCTTGCCGAAACCGTTGCGACCGACGAAGACCGTGGTCCCGGGCGACAACGTGAACTGCGCGTGCGGCCAGGACCGGAAGTCGCGCAGAGTCAGCTCGCGAACGAACAACGAACCGCTACCTCGCCGTCACGAGTTCGGCGTTGCGGGCTCGCCGGAGCTCTGACCACCGGTCTCGTCGATGCTCTGACCACCGGTCTCGCCGACGCTCTGACCAGCGGTCTCGCCGATGCTCTGACCAGCGGTGTCGATCATCGCGTGGCCGCCGAACTGGTTCCGCAGAGCCGAGACGGCCTTCAGCGCCGGCGACTCGTCCTGCCGGGAGGCGAATCGGGCGAAGAGTGCCGCGGAGATCACATTCGCGGGCACCGCATGCCTGATCGCCTCCTCCACCGTCCAGCGACCTTCGCCGGAATCAGTGGTGTAATCCGAGATCCCGGCGAGGCCGGGATCGGCGTCCAGCGCCCGGACCAGCAGTTCCAGCAGCCACGACCGCACCACCGTACCCTGGGTCCAGGCCCGGAGCGTGCCCGTCACATCTTCGATCAGCGGCTCGGCATCGAGCAGTTCGTACCCCTCGGCGTAGGCGTGCATCAGCCCGTACTCGACGCCGTTGTGCACCATTTTCGCGTAGTGACCGGCGCCGACGGGGCCGGCGTGCACGAAGCCGTCTTCACGCTCTCCGTCCGGACGGAGAGCGTCGAAGATCGGCATCACCGTCTCGACGTCGGCCTTTGAGCCGCCGACCATGAGACCGTAGCCGTTCTCGAGACCCCACACGCCACCCGAGACTCCGCAGTCGAGGTACCCGATACCACGCTCGGCGAGCAGGTCCGCGTGGGGCCGATCGTCGGAGTAGTGCGAGTTGCCGCCGTCGATGACGATGTCGCCCGGAGCGAGAAGATCGGCGAGAGCGGCGACGTTCTGCCTGGTGATGTCCCCGGCGGGAACCATCAGCCACACCGCGCGCGGAGTCGACAACGCGCCGACCATCGCCTCGAGGCTCTCCGCGTCCGACACCTCGGGCCGCGGGTCGTAGCCGACCACCTCGTGTCCGGCGGCCCTCATTCGGGTGCGCATGTTGGCGCCCATCTTGCCGAGTCCTACGAGTCCGAGTTGCATGGCGTCCTCTCCGGGAAGGAATTCAGGTCGGCTGCAGAGGCTCAGCCCGGGAGACGGACCGGCATCAGCAGATAGCTGAATTCGCTCGCCGACGCGGCGTAAGCACCCGACTCGTCGGCGGCCGGCTCGTCACCGGAAGACGGCCGCAGCACCGCCGGGCGGATCGCCGCACGACGCTGGCCCGAGCCGTCCGGTTCCGGGTTGGTGAACCCGAACTCCACCGTGTCGGTGCCGATCGCCGCCAGTCCGTCGAGCAGATAGTGGGGGTTGAACGCGATGATGATCGGTTCGCCGTAGAACTGGACAGGCAGCTCTTCCTCGGCCTTTCCGGCTTCGTCGCCGCCCGCGGTGAGCAGCACCGAGTCGCTGGAGAAGTCGAGCCGCACCTGGGCGCCGCGTTCGGCCACTAGTGAGACGCGCTTGATGGATTCGATCAGCGGGGCACTTTCGACCACCGCGATCGAGGTGTGGTTGGCCGGAAACAGCTGGCGGAACTTCGGGAACTCCGCATCCAGGAGCCGGGTGGTGGTCTTCTTCGCGTTGTTGGTGATGCCGAGCATCCCCTCGGAGCCGATCGCGTTCACGGCGCCGAACGCGAGTTCGACGTTGCCGGTGGCGTCGGCACCGGCCGACTTCGCGGCTTCGGAGAGGGTCTTGGCGGGAACGAGCGCCGCACCGGCCGCACTCGCATCCGCCGGGTTCCATTGCAGCTCGCGGACCGCGAGCCGGAAGCGGTCGGTGGCCGCGAGAACCACTTTGTCGCCGTCGATCTCGACGCGAACACCGGTCAGCATCGGCAGGGTGTCGTCCTTGCCCGCGGCCACGGCCACCTGCGAGACGGCTTCGGAGAACAGCTCTGCAGGAACCGATCCGGTGTTCTGCGGCACTTCGGGCAGCTCGGGGTAGTCCTCGACCGGCATCGTCGGCAGCGAGAACTTGGCACTGCCGCAGCTGATCGCGACGCGGCTGCCGTCGATCGTGACGTCGACCGGCTTGTTGGGCAGCGCCTTGGTGATGTCGGCGAGCAGCCGGCCCGAGACCAGGGCTTTTCCGCCTTCGGCGACTTCGGCCGAGATGGTCTGGGTGGCCGAGACCTCGTAGTCGAAACCGGCTACCTGGAGTCCGTGCTCGTCCGCGGTCAGGACGACGCAGCCGAGAACAGGGACGGGCGGCCGGGAAGGCAGGCTCCGGGCCACCCACGCGACAGCATCGGCGAACTCGTCACGCACGACACGAAACTTCATCGGTGGTGTAACCCCTTCTCGACATGCCGGGTCTGGCGCAGGGTGCAGCAGGGCCCGGCGGTGGTTGGTCGCAGAACCCCACTGTAGAGCGCTTCGGCCTCGGATGCGGAACCGGATCGATAACTCGGTCGCGACTTCGGAGCGTCCGGCGAAGCGGACGCGGTCGCGCGGTCGCCGCAGGCTGTGTATGCACACAGCTTCTTTTAAAAGATGTTCTTCAAAGAAGAAATCTTCTTAGTAATAGGCGGTGTGAGTTCTGTGGGTAACAGCTCGTCTGTGCTGGTCACGGCCTCCGACGAGGTGTGGACTCCCGGTGGACGAGGGCGGTGGATGAATCGGGGCGGTTGTGGACGGATCGAACTGTTCAACCGACACGCACCTGTTGTCCACAGAAATCGCCCCTGTTGTCACCAGATCATCCACACGTGCGACGCACGCGCGTCCTGGGCTTTTCCATGGGGTCCCCCTCGCGGAGGAATCGTGAAAAAAGTCGGCGGCGGACTCGTCAGAGTCTGCCGCCGACGTCGAGAGTGCGCGCCAGTGTACCGA